>OY843748.1:0-3939407 GCA_963693015.1 bacterium | reverse complement strand
TGACCGACTCGAGGACGGTGCGCCAGACGTCCACGTACTTCCGGTCGCCGGTGAGCAGCAGGGCGTTACCGAAGCCGTCCACCGCATGGGCGACGGCGTTCAGGGTGAAATTGTCCAGCCGGCCGTGGCGATGGGCGAACACCTTGTGGTTCCATCCGTAGACGCCGCCCCACCACCTGCCCTCGCATGCGCTGCCGATGACGCCGTCCAGGCCCACGTTCGAGGGGATCACGCCCCCGTTGGCGTAGGTGCGCTCCACCCAGGCGTCGGCGTATTCGAGGATCCAGTCCCGGTACTTCGCTTCTCCCGTGAGCGCATAGGCGTTGAAGGCCAGTCCCGTGCACGTCAGGTTCAGCGGATGGTCTCCGGCCACGTCGTTGTAGGTCTCGAACCGTTCGCACATTTCCGCGTAGTCCCGCTGGCCGTGAAGCAGGTCGAACCGGCCGTCCTCCATTGGATCGCCGACCCAGTCCAGGGCCGTGGTCTTGCGCAGCATCGGCCCCCGGCTGCCGTTGAACATGCTTCGGATCAGCCGAAGCTCCGGATCGTAGTTCTTCGCCTGGGGATCCTCGTCCATGTAGAAACCGGCGAACCGCTTCGCGCGGCGGACGTGGTTTTCGTCGTCCGGATCGCAGTTCCCCAGCAGATTGAACACCACCAGGCCCTCGGCGTGGTGGGCCCAGTCGCTGTGCACCGGAAATTCCTTGTAGTACATCCCGTCCCGGGCGAAGGGCACGTCGACGGTCTTCGCCTCCGTGTACTGGCGGATGTGGCCGTCCTGGGCCGTCTTGCACATGTCCCGGATCCGGTCGCCCCCGCCGAGCAGATAGACGACGGGCCAGTGGGCCAGGTTCTCGATGGCATCGTCCGGACCGTCGAGGGCGCCCCAGCGGGGCACGCATTCCAGGTATCCCTTCTCGTCGAAGTACTTGTCGTAGAACAGCTCGAGGGCCTGGGTCATGGAGCGGATGAGCGCGCGCTCCAGCAAGGCCCACTGCGGCGGCGCTTTGGGGGTGTCGATATCGATCGTGATGCGGCTGGGCATGAATGGGATCCTGGTGGGTTGCTTTAGAATGAATACGATGGGATTGACTATTGTAGAAGTAGTTACTGAAAATCGGACTTCGTGGTAACGTGTCGGATCCGGGTCCGGGCCAAACCGATTGAATAGGCTCCCGGTACTGTGCCGAATCCGGGCCCGGGACCGAACCGTTCGATCCGGACGGCGGCTATTTTATTGAACTGTCTGAATTTACGTTCTCGGTCTAATGAGAAGATCGACAGGAAGATATGACCTTTGCCGCGCATCGTCAAGCGGATCATGGACCGGGCAGAAAGGGCCTTTCCCGGCACTTCGCGCATGGCGTTTTCAGGCGCGGTGCATCCTCGTTCGTGTATCCGTAGTGCGTCCACCGTGTCAGATTTCGCGGGCCGGGCAGCCTGGAACCGGACCGAACCGGCCTGGAAGCGGACCGAGCCAGCGTGAAAGCGGGCTGAGCCGGCGTGAAAGCGGGCTGAGCCGGCGTGAAAGCGGGCCGGGCAGCCTGGAATCGGGCCGGGCCGGCCTGGAAGGAAGTAACGGATGATCAGTCGCGCCGTTTTTTTGTTTACGGGGCTCTCACTTCTCCTGATGCACCCGGGCATGGCCACAGCCCAATCGCCGACGCCTGACCGGTCTGACCTTGTACTCGAGCTGCTGTTCGACGGAGACGCCCGGGATACGAGCGGACGCGGGCATCACGGCGAGGTTTTCGGTGCGGTACCCGCGGATGACCGGTTCGGGCGGCCTAACGCGGCCTTTGCCTTCGACGGCAAGAACGACTATATCCGCGTCGCGCCGCCGCCGGCGCTTTCCGCCGAAGGGTTCACGCTCTCGGTCTGGGTAAAATACGACGACGCGTTCTCCCGGTACTGGACCAACGGGGTGATTACGCAGGACGACGGCGGCGGTAGTGGAAGACGCGTCTTTCAACTCAGCGCCTTCGGGCCTTTGCCCACGTGGCACATCATGGGCCGCGGCCGCGACCCGCTCATAACCCGCCCCGTCGGGACCTCCGTCTGGCGGCACCTGGCCGTCACCCACGACGGCAAGATACACCGCCTGTACATGGACGGCGTACTGCACGATCAAGCCGAAGCGCCCTTTCCGCCGCACCCGCAAGAACCCGTCTACGTCGGTCGCAAGGGTTCGGGCGAGCCGGATTTCTATTTCAAGGGCGCCATCGACGAGGTGCGTATCTACACGGAAACACTCTCTCCGGATGCCATCCTGGCCCTGACCCGGGAGAACGGATGGCGGCCTCCACCCCTGTCGGGAATCGAGGTGCCGGACCCGCCGGAGTCGTCCCTCGAAGACGCCCTCGTCGCCCACTGGCCCATGGAGACCGCCGAAATGCGCGACGCGTCGGGAAGCGGACTGAAGACAATCGTGATGGGACAGCCGGAAGCCATAGAGGGCCGAAGGGGCGGGGCGCTTCGATTCGACGGCAGCGAGGACTGGGCGGTGGTCAAGAACCCATCGCTCGATCTGCTGCACTACCTGACGATAACCTGCTGGATCAGGGGGTTCGACACCGACAGTGAGTACAGCCAGGTACTCTGGTACGGCGACGGCGCCTGGGGACAGGATCCCTATTCCATGTCGATACAGGAAGGAAAGATCGGTTTCCGCGTGGACGACGTGGCGACCCAGTGGGAACTGATGACCGAATCGAAGCCCGCGCCCGACGCGTGGACGTTCGTGGCGGCAACGCTGAATACCCGGCCGGACGGACTCATGGATCAGAAAATCTACCTCAACGGTGTACTTGCCGTGGAACAGGTTACCGAGAATCCGTACCGGTACATCGAACTTGGCCGCATGTGGCTGACCTTCGCTTCATTCGGGAGCGGTTTCGATAAAGAACCCATGGACCTCGACGACGTAAGGCTGTACAACCGGCCGCTGAGCAAGCAGGAAGTCGAATCCATCTACGAAGGGGTACAGGAGTAACGGCATGAATCGCGACACCGACCGCGCAAACGAAGCGCCACTCGGCCAGATGGAATCGGACGGCACAGCACGGGACGGCACAGCACGGGACGGCACAGTACGGGACGGCACAGCACAGTACGGCACAGTACGGGACGAACCAGGAGGCCGGCGCCAGTTCCTCAAGGGGAGCCTCGCGGCGGCGGCCGGTGTCGCTACGGCATCGATGTGGGACGCGACAGAGGCGTTCGCGCAGGAAGACGAAGCACCTCCTCCCGGCCCGCCCGCCAGGATCGACGACGAAGCCTACTGGGAGCAGGTACGCGCGCAGTTTCACTTGAAACCGGATACCATCTATCTGAATAACGGGACCCTCGGGCTGTGTCCCAAGCCGGTCACGCAGGCGGTCTGCGACGGGTACGTGTATCTGGCGGAGACCGGCAGCGAAGGAAGGTCCCGACTCTGGGACGAAGTGGAGGAAAGCCGGAAGACGGCCGCCCGGTTTCTGGGGGCGGACGAGAAAGAAGTGGTGCTGACCCGCAACGCGACGCAGGGCTTGAGCGTCATCGCGAACGGAATCCGCATGGAGCCCGGGGACGAAATACTCATGACCACGGATGAGCACATTGCGGGCATCCAGCCATGGACGCGGCGCGCCCGGCGGTTCGGCATACAGGTCAGCCAGGTTCACATTCCCAGTCCGCCGGGGAGCAAACAGGAAGTGGTGGATCTGTTCGAGAAAGCGCTTACGCCAAAGACGAAAGTGGTTTTCTTCTGCCACGTTACCCGGGGTCCCGGCCTGCTCTACCCCGTCAGGGAACTCTGCGACATGGCCCGCGAGAAGGGGATCGTTTCGGCCGTGGACGGCGCGCAGACGCCCGGAATGACCCCCGTCGCCCTGCACGAGATGGGGTGTGATCTCTTCGCCACGAGCCTGCACAAGTGGGCGCTGACCCCGTCCGGCACCGGGTGTCTGTACGTTCGGGAAGGGTTCCAGGAAACCTTCTGGCCCACCTCGGACGGCAACGGCCCGTGGGACGACCGGGAGCAGGCACTCTGGCGCATCGGTCCCCATGGCACCTACGAAAGACCCATCCGGGCGGCGATAAAGCCGGCGTTGGACTTTCTGACCTCCATTGGAATGGACGCCATCTACGCCCGCGACCGCATGCTGTCCGACTATCTGAAGGCACAACTCCTGGAGATGCCCGGTATAAGCCTGGGGACTTCCACGGATCATGGGCTGTCGAGTCCGGGGATCACCTCCTTCGGCGTGGAGGGATGGGACTCCACCCTTCTTCGGGGGATCCTTCAAGGTAAGGCCGGGATCATCTTGAGCCGCGACCAGAGACGTACCCACGACCTGGTCCGGGTATCCACGCACTTCTACAACACGCCAGGGGAAATCGATCGGTTGATCGAGGTGTTGACGGACGTTCTTTCGTAACGCATCTTCCTCCGCGGCGCAACGCTCCACGCCCTCCGCGGCGCAACTCGCCGAACACCCCACCTTCGACGACGAGTACCGGGTGCCGAATTTCATCATTTATGTGTTGAAAAAACCATAGGCGGAGTTACACGGCGCGCACCCCGTTCATCCGTTCCGATCCTGCGCCCCATCCTCGAAGTCTAGGTGTTCCGCGTCACGATCGCGCAGGAAGGATATCGTCTCGTCGAGGGTAGGTATGCCGGCCCGTCCCCCGAGCCGCGTGCAGCTCATTGCAGCGACGGCGGAGGCGAACTCGGCCGTCTTCTCCAGCTCCCACTTCCGTAGCAGGCCGAAAATGAACGCGCCGTGGTACACGTCGCCCGCGCCCGTGGTATCGACGACGTCCACGGGGAAGGCCGGAGTATGGAACGACCGGCCGCCTGCGCGCGTGAGACTACCCGCTTCGCCCAGAGTGACGACCGTGACGGACGACCCGTAACCGGCAAGCATCTTCGCGGCCGCCGATGGATCGGTCAGACCGGTCAACGCATCGGCGAACACTTTGGAGGCGATCAGGTAATCGGTCAGGCGCAGCAGGTCTTCGAGATCGTCCGGCGGGGACATGGTGTCCGCGTCGAGGACCACGGGAACTCTGGCATCTCGTGCGAGCCGTGCGGCAGCCAGCGCCGCCTGTCGATTGGTGTTGTCGAGATGGAGGTACTTCGTGGAGGCGACCATTCCGGCGGGGACTTCCGACGGGAGCAATTCGACGGCCGCCCCGCCGGCCATGATGGTCCGCTGGCCGGTCGACTCATCGACGAGAATCATGCTGACGGGGGAGGAGGCGCCTGGCTCCATGATCAAATGCTCAGAATCTATTCCGTAGCGGTCGAATTCCTCCTTGATGACCCGCCCCGCCATGTCGTCCCCGATCTTGCCCGCGAACGCGGTGGACGCCCCCAGCCTGGAAAGCGTCACCAGCGCGGTGGAGACCATCCCGCCGCCCTGCTGGGTCGAGTCGCTCATCCAGACCTGCTCGTCCTGGTCCGGCAGGTGGGGCACGATACCCAGAAAATCCAGGCAGGCGCAACCCAGTCCGACAACATCGTACGGCATCTGTCGCTGTCCTCCCATCAACCCCTGGTCACGTGAATATCTCTTGTCACGTGAATATCTCTTGTCACGTGAATCCCCGTTTCGTCCGCGACGACCGGCAGCGGGTCCGAAATGCCGCTTTCCGCGTCGAGCCCCACGGTGCCCAGCAGGTACCACTGATCGCGGAACTCGACCAGCTGGCTGGCATAGAAGCGGCCCGGCGGCGCTTCCGCCATGATCTCGCCCGTACCATGGATCCTGAAGGGTCCCAGCGGTGAATCGCCCACCATGGCATAGTCGGTACTTCGGAATGAATGACAGGGAAATCGATTCCTGAACGTCGGCGCCAGCCAGAAGTCATGGGTACAGAAGACGAGATACCAGCGGCCTTCGATGAAGTATACCTGGGGCACTTCCATTTCCTCGGTCATCCGGTCGTGTTCCGGCGGCGGGAGGGTCTCCCAGTGCATCATGTCGGTCGACCGGGCGATGCCGACGCTCCCCCGGGTAGCCACGTCCCCGTCCGTGCGCCGAGCGCAGACGTACTGGAGGACCCGGTCGCCGGCGTCCAGGAGAAAGGGGTCCCGCCAGTGCGTGAGCTGGCGCTGGCCGGTCGACTCGATCTCATAGAACATGGGATCGGCTACCGACGTGGGATTCTCCGGAAGTTTGCGCCAGTTCGTCAGGTCGTCGGAAACCGCCATGCCCGCGCGCTGGACGAAGGCGGTTTCGTGCCTGTGGCCGGTGTAGGCCATCCAGTACCGCCCGTCGCGCCGGATAACGCTGCCGGTCGCCAGGGACTTGCCGTCCCAGGCATCGGCCGGGCCCGGTTCGAGCGCCGTTCCCTCGTAATCCCAGTGCACGAGGTCACTGGAAACGCAATGGTCGATTCGCCAGCCCGTTTTCTGGTCGAGGGGCATGGCGAGAAACCAGGCGTGGACCGTTTCGCCCTCGCTGTAATACCATGCGTCTCCGATCCGGTGTCCCGCGAGTCTGAACACGGCTGGTACTCCTTGAGTAGTGCGTGTTGAATTGCGTGTTGAATGAGCCGTCCTGGCTCCTTACGAAATGAGGTCTGGGCAAATTAAACCGCCTGGGAGAAGCGTCAAGCCCAAATCAATTGACAGGTCCGTGGAGCCGCAATACCATTCACGACGATTAGGAATCCTCGAAAACGCGTCAATACTGTAAAGTTACCGAAGATCTTTTCTTAAATGTGTATCCCGATCTTCATTGTCGAAATCCACAACCTCAAGGAATCCACCCGATGTCATTGACTTCCGACGTACGGTCCATGTTGCCCGACCTGGATGGATACGCGTATTTCCAGACCAGCGGATTTTCGCCCAAGCTGACCCCCATCATCGATGAAGTCGTCCACTGGCTGAAATTCCAGAGCCGGGGTCCTGCCCTGCCGTTCGTCTCAGAAAGAATCGAGGAATTGAAGCGGGAAATCAGGGGGAAGGTCGCCCGGACCATCAACGCCACGCCGGACGAAATCGTCATGACGGAGAACACCACGATCGGCATCAATATCGTGGCCAACGGTATCGACTGGAAACCGGGCGACAACGTACTGCTCACCACCCACGAGCATCCGGGAAACCGGCTGACCTGGTACAACCTGACCGGCCGGCACGACGTGGAACTCCGGTTTGCCCCGTTGTACAACGACCCCGGCAGAACGCTGGAAGAGATGGATCGTCTGATCGATGAGCGGACCCGGCTGGTCAGCGTCAGCCACGTCTCAAGACGCACCGGCCTGCGCCTGCCGGGGCGGGAAGTCTGCGACCTGGCCCACGGTAAAGACACGCCGGTCCTCTACGACGGCGCGCAGTCCTTCGGAGCCATACCCATCGACGTCCGGGACCTCGACTGCGACTTCTACAGCTTCTGCGGCCACAAGTATACGATGGCGCCCCAGGGAACCGGGGGACTGTACATCCGCAAGGATCGGATCGAATGGCTCAAGCCGAGCTGGATCGGGTCCCATTCGCAGAAATCCTTCGACCAGGAAGGCAACATGGACCTGCACGACGAGGCCAGGCGTTTCGAGTTCGCCACGCGGAGCGTACCGGACCAGGCAGGATTCGGCAAGGCCCTGGACATATGGGACGGACTGGGATGGGATGCGGTTTTCGCCGGCATAGCGGCGTACACGGACCGGATGAAGGCCGCGCTGCAGGAGATACCGGAACTGGTGCTGGAAACGCCGCCGTCCTACGACGATTCGTCCGGTATCGTCACTTTCCACGTACCCGGACTGGAGGCGGGTCCCCTGGCGGAAAGCCTGCAGCAGCAAGAGAAGGTCCTGGTCTCCCCGCTCGAATTCGCAGCGGAAAGCACCCGTGTTTCGACCCATGTATTCAACTCGGACGAGGACCTGGAGCGGCTGACGTCGGGGATTCGGAGGGTGCAGCGCGAAGGCCTGAGTTCGGCGAATTAAACGGTGTTCTACCGAAACCAGTCGTAGTTCAGACCCAGCGAACGATCTTCCAGGGGCAGGTCGATTCGCACGCCGCCCTTCGCCGAGGAAAGCTTCAGCGCGATCTCGACTTCCAGCGCCATGGCCACCCTGCGGCCCGAGTTCTTCGGTTCGTCCAACCGACCCGCCAGACAGTCCATTACGTCGTTCAGCGAATACACTCCGCCATAGGGGATCACGAACTGGGGACCCGGCCAGGGCAGTTCGACCCGGTACTGCCGCCCCTCCACTTCCATGGTCTCCCATCGCTGCCAGGCCGACGGAAAATCGAAGGCCATCTCGCCCTTGTTCCCCTGAAGCCGCACACCCGGCGCTCCCTTGCGAAAATGCACCACGAGTCCGCTTTCGGTCACCATCATGCCCTGCCCGGCGAACTCGTCGCTACCCGACTCCCGGCGCGGCTGGTCGCCCGTGCCGATCACCCAGGCGGGTGCGCTGTCCAGGAAGTAGGACCAGTTCTGATGCTGGGCGAATGGCCCATTGGCCTCGATGGATACCAGGTCGCCGATTGCGCCGTCCCGTATCAGCTGACTGGCGCGTCCGAAGGATGGGTGCGTCGTGGTGATGGCGCCGCAGCTCAGCGGGACGCCCGCGGCCTCGCAGATCCGCACCATTCGATCCGCTTCTTCGAGCGTATGAGCCATGGGCTTCTCGGTGAAAATGCCTTTCGCGCCGTGATGGACGGCGAGACAGGTCAGGTCGGCGCGATGCTTGGTGTTCGTGGCAATGGATACAATGTCCGGCCGCTCGATGGCCAGCATATCCCCGGCATCGTCATAGAGGGCAACGACGCTGTACCGTTCCCTGAAGGCCCGCAGCCGTTTTACATCCCGGTCCGCCGCCGCGACCAGGCCGATCTCCGGGCGGTCCCACAGCGCCTCGGCGTAGGAGGACGGCAGGCCCTCGGTCCCGGGGTTTTCGTGGTAAAGGAAACGCCGATGAATATCCAGTTCAGGCGTGGGACGATCGATGTCATCCACGTCCCACACGCCCGTACGTTCCGCGAGATCATAAAGCATACCCATCCAACCCAGTCCAATGAGTCCTGCCCGGTACTTTGCCACGGGTCTTCCTCCTCCCTTGAAACCAGATCAACGGCGAGTCGGCCTATTCCCGCCAGGGCAGCGGCACGCCCACCCGCTCGCCCATTTCCCGTACCGTGTTCTGTTCGATCTCGCCGAACCGGATCCCCTGTTCCCTGTGGAGCGCCATACGCTGTTCTTCTATCGCACCGGGTAACAACGCCTCCTCGTATCCCGGCATGGGCTCGTAGGTTTCCCTTACGTCCTTCACGAATCGATCGACTTCCTTTCGGAAATCTCCTTCCGGAATCACCGTTTCGATGTGAACCGCCAATACCATGCCGCCATGGTTTGCCCCGGGCCACCGAGCATGCACTTCGTCGGCCTCCGGCAAGGCGGCGCCGGCCAGCGCGCATCCCATGACCGTGGCGACCGCCCCGTATCCAATGCTCTTGAAGAAGGCGGCGGGTATGCGGGACAGGAGATCGTCGAATTCGGGCGAATGCTGGTAATCGGCCAGGATACGCGTGGCCACGTCCTGCACGATCGGTGGCTCATCGCCCGCCGGAATGCCGAAGCAGAGGGGCGGATTGCCGAAGTAGCCGATCTGCGGCTTCGGAGCCTCGCCGCCGGCGTCGCCCATGTTGCGGTAGCCCTGTACCGAGAATCCAATGCACCCGGATTCCATGCACATGCGGGTATAGTGGCCCGCCGATCCGTAGTGCCCGATATGCCGGGCCAATCCCATGCCCAGTCCCGTTTCGCAGGCTTTTGAGATGGCGTGTTCCGTCGCCTCGACCATGGGCCAGTACCCGAGCGTGCCATCGCCGTCCACGACCACGGAAGTAGGCGATTCGGCAATGACCCGCACGTTGGGGCTGGCGTTGAAGTGCCCCTCCGCGAAGCCGCGCGTATAGCCCGAGGCCGCCCGGACACCGTGGCTGCGTACACCCCGAAGATCCGAGTTCACCAGCAGACGGCTGATGATCAAGGCATGGTGATTGGATAGACCCACTTTTTCGAAACAGGCTGTCGTAAACTCCAGCAAGTCGCTTTCCTGGACATGGATATATGCTTCCGGCGGACGATTCATCGGTTGTTCCTTTGGGTGTGATTTCGAAATTCAAACAGAGGTTTCTGCTATGCTATACTTGTGAAAAGGGGTCCAACTTCGGATCAGACCACCATGGGCGTCTGCAGCACCGTGAGGCCCATGTCGATGTACTTGTCGCGTTCCGACGGGTCCTGGAGCGCCAGGCTGACGGCGACCGACGTGCCTTCCATCTCGCGGGCGACGTGCCGGACGCAATCCTCCACGGTCCGGAAGGGCGGCCGGTGGTACCGTTCGATGTCGAACATCAGGTCATTGGGGCCGAAAGTGAGCACGTCCACGCCGTCCAGGGCGAGTTTCCGGCAGTTGATGACGGCTTCGACCGACTCGAGCTGCAGCCACAGCACGCCGGTGTCATTCCACCAGGCCGCGTACGCGAGGCGGTCGGAACGATCCCCGATGCCGTGGCGCGCGCTTCCACCCCAGCTTCTTCCCCCGAACTGCGGGTAGTAGAAGAAATGGACCGCCTCCCGCACGGTGGCCTCCTCTTTGACTTCGGGAACGAGGATGCCCGCGGGACCCAGGTCGAGGTAATTGCCGATCAGGTAGGTGTGCCGGGTGTGCTTTATGCGCAGGATCACCGGCACGCCCAGCGCTTCGGCGGAGGCGCAGAAGGCAACGATCCGGTCCTCGCTCTGGGGGCCGTGCTGGCAGTCGACATTGAAGAAATCGATCTCGCCCTGCTGAAGGATCCGCGCCAGGTCCTCCTCGCCGGACTCCATGGAAACTCCTATACCGTTTACGATTTCGCCGTTGCGGATACGGTGTTTCAGCGAGGATGGCCGGACCATGACAGGAATCTCCCTTCCATTCGATTACACCTTCGTCAGCAAGCGAAGTTGAACCGGGGTGTCTACGCGGATAACGGTCTCGGGATGGCAAAGCATGGTCCGTTCCAGGAGGCGCCGGTCCGTCACGGGAATGTGCGCCTTATCCCACCATATGGCCCTGCACCGGTCGAACAAGTCCAGGCTTTCGAAGTAGTGCCGGAACACGAAATTCGTGTTAAAGTTCGAGACCAGTCTGCGGTTCCTGGCGGCTTCCGCCACCACCCGGTCCGCGAAATGAAAATCGACGTAGTCCCGGGCCAGGGTGCCCACCAGGGTTTCTTCATCCTCCACCAGGCAGAACACCTGCTGCCTCGCGCGGCGCCGGTCACCCTGGCTTGCCGGGAAGTAGGGACGTATATCGACGACGTAGCCACCGGGCTTCAATACACGACAGGCTTCGTGAAGGGCATGCCCCATGCCCTCTTGTCGTACTCATCACAAAGACCACGAGAACAGGGCCAGGTCGAAACTGCGGTCCTGAAAGGGCAGGCGGGACGCGTCGGCCACGGCGAACCGGGCGACGTCCTCCAACCGCTTCCGGGCGTGGGCGCGCCTTACGTCTTGCCCTGCCAGGTCGACCCCGACGATCGAATGAACCCAACCCCTGATCCGGTTCGACAGCCGTCCGTCGCCGCAGCCGATGTCGAGGACGCGCGCACCGGCAAAGGGCACGTGCCGTTTGAGCAGCCGCATTTCGCGCCGTTCCAGATCGACGCGCACTCCCTTCATGTCGGCCTCCCGTTTCTACGTTACGAGTTCAGTCCGGCCACTACGAGTCCAGTCCGGCCACGTCTTCGATCTCGACCCAGCCGCCCGTATCCTTCGACCGTTCAATGGCCAGCCCCGTGAGATAGAGCTGAGCGGCCATCCTGCCGTCGGTGCGGTTCGGCGTGCCTTTCTCGACCGCGTCCAGGAACTCGGCGACGCTCTCCGCTTCGCCGGGCCACCCGCCCACGACGGGCATCGCCGGCTCTACGTGGATCGCTTCGCCTTCGGCATCGGACTTGCTCTTGCAGCGCAGATGTATCGTGTTACGGAAATAGTCGACGGTCATGTCGCCTTCGTCGCCGGTCACCTCGATCATGGTCTCCAGCTTGTCGACCGAGTCGATATTCAGATGAATCGTCCCCCAGAGGCCGCCGTAGTCGAAATGGGCCAGGCTGTGGAACTGGCGCCGGCCCGCCTGTCCGTGGCCGTCCATGACGAGCACGCGGCTGGGCGACCGCCCGATGATGCTGTTCAGTCCGTCCACGTACCACGGTCCCAGGTGGTGGGCAAGGCACAGGTCCGGGCCCCCGAATTCCGCCCAGTTGCTCCGCAGTTTCAGATGGACCGCCTGCGGCGCGCCGATCGTGCCTTGCCGTAACAACTCGGCGGCGCGGTGCACGACCGTGGCGAAACCGATCTCGAGGTCGCCGTGGGTGATCTGATCGGCGGTGACCAGCCGCTTCAGCATCCTGCGGATGTCGCCGGGATTGTCGGCAAGCGGCGGTTCGTAGTAGGCGGCGACGCCGGCGTCGAGGACCGCGCTCATGGCGGTTTCATGGATAGCATCGGGTATGGCCATCATGACGGCATCGACCTCGGGACCGTCCAGCAACGCCTCGAAACCGCCGTAGACCTGGACATCGGGACCCAGTTCCTCGCGGATACGATCCTGCGAGGCCTCGCTGAACGCCGCGGCGGACACGATCCGGACCCGTTCGTGCTGACGGAGGGCGGGCACGAATGCCAGCCGGGTCCAACCGCCGTAACCGATCAAGCCGACTCGTATGCTGGACATGATGCGCCTTTCCACGGGTTACATATCATTTCACTACCGGCAGGGTTCGAGGTATATTACGACAATGAAAACCGCCGCGTATCGGTATGCAAGTATAATGTAATTCGGACTATCCCGGACTCTTCCCGGTTAACGCGCGGCAGGCGGTATGGGACTGAATCCGGACGGTCTCGATCTCTTTTTGTCGAAACCGCCGCCCGGTCCAGGAGGTCTTGATTGATCCGCTTCAGAATGCTGGTATGCCTGACCCTGGTGCTGCCGGTGGTACAGGCAGCGGCCCAGGTCAACATCGAAGCGCTGCGCCGGGATGCGGATTCCACCGGTTTAGCCGGCGCCCTGGCCTTGAACCTGGAGATGCATACGGGGAACACGGATCTCAAGGAGATCGGATTGGAGGGACGGCTGGACTTCAATCACCCGAATGTGCACACGTTCGTCCTGGCCCGAAACGACTTCGGTTGGGAGCAGGGCGAGCGGTTTGCCGATGAAGGGCTGATTCACCTGCGGCAGCACTACCCGCTGCGCGGGCGGATCGGTCTCGAAGCGTTCACCCAGTACAACTATGACGCGACCTATCGGCTCGATACCCGCGTCCTGGCCGGAGGGGGACTTCGACTCCACCTGGTCGAAACCGGTACTTTCCAGCTATGGGAAGGCGCCTCCGCGTTCCTGGAGCACGAACGCCTGGGCGATTTGTCGGAGGGTGATGCGCACCCCGACAGGTCAACCGTAGTCCGGTGGAGTCACTACCTTTCATCCCGAATCGCCGTCAACGACCGGGTGGCCTCCACGTGCACGGTCTATGTTCAACCCCTGTGGAATGCGATCGGCGACACCCGCGTCCTCGGAGAGCTTAATCTCGAGATCGATCTTGCCGGACCGCTCGTCCTGGCCCTGAATTTCGGTATGCGCTACGACAGCCGCCCGCCGGAAGGCGTCCGCAAGCTGGATACCGTGTTGGAGAATGGGCTGGCCGTTACGTTTTAGGCCGAGACCGGGGCTCATCCTGTTCAGGGGTATTCTGCACCGTGTCGGCAGCAGGTTTGATCACGATTCTTGTATTGTAATGCGCGTCAGGTCTACCTATATTTCCGCCATTTCAGGTACGCAGAGGACCCGGTTTCGTTTATGGGGAACGAAGAAACCGGCATCGAATTGCAAGAAGCACGAGAGATGCGATGTTGACCCGGCTCATTCATGTAGCCATGGCGGTACCTGAACTGGATCCCTGTATCGACTTCTACGGCGCGGCCCTGGCCCTGCCGGTGTCAGGGAGGGGTGTCGATGGGCACGGACAGGCCTTTCGCAAGTACCGTATCGGTCCGACGGATCTCATTCTGCTGGAAGATGATACGTCCGTACCCTACGCACAACTGACCGGCAGCGTCCGCGCCGAGGTCGACCACTTTGCGCTATGCGTGGATGACGTAGCCACCGTCTTCGATACCCTGAGGAGCAGGGGGATTTCCTTTCGGGACAAGCCGCACGCCACCGGGTTGGGTCATCGCAACATGCAGCGGTCCCTGGTATCGTTCGAAGACCCCTTCGGCTTCACCCTGCAGCTGTCCCAGGCGATCGATCCCAGGTCCCAGGTCGCGCCGAGACTGGAGGCCAAGAAGGCCATGGCCGGTTCGCGGATACCGGACGCCAGCCCGTTCGGCGGTATCGACCACATTTCCACCTATTGCACCGATTTCACGGCCAATCGTACGTTGTACCGGGATATACTCGGCCTCGAAGAGTTCTTCTACAGCACGACCAGGGAAGAGGGGGTGGAGGTCGGGAAGGGATTCGAACAGGGGGCGTTCGCGGTCGGCGGTACGGACATCGAGCTGGCATCGGACGACGAGTGGCAGCACCTCGCGCGTGGGCCCGTGCGTGGACTGGGATTTCAAACTGAGCGCATCGGACAGGTGCGCGCGGCCCTGCAAGCCCAAGGCGTCTCAGTCGAAGAACGGGCTCGAAACGGAGCGCTGAACTATCCCGGGCGATCCGACCTGGTGTTCAACGGTCCGGACGGCATGCAATTGCAGATCGTGGCGTGATGCGGCGGCTTCATCATGATCCGGCAGCCCATCGCAAGCGCGTCCAGAACTTCGAAAGCAAGCGCGCAGGTCACCGCAAGCGCGTCCAGAACTTCGAAAGCGAACACACAGGTCATCTTCTGAACCGTAGTACGTACCTAGTAAACAGGAGTACCTTTCCATGGAATTCGACAACCATCTCAAGGAAGACTTCGACCGCGACGGCTTCGTGTTGGTAGAGGGATATCTATCATCCGGAGAAGCAGCCGAAGTCAACACGCAAATACAGCGCTTTATCGACGAGGTGCTGCCGGCCGCGCCGGATACGACGGCCTTTTACGAGGACAGGGACGATCCCGCCTCGATCAAGCGCCTGCAGAACATGGCCGACCTGGACCCGTACTTCGGGGAACTGTTCCAGTCCGACCGGTTTACGAGCCTGGCGAGTTTCCTGCTGGCGGACGACGTGGTCCCGAAGAACCCCCAGTGGTTCAACAAGCCGGCGCGCGTAGGCGCGGTCACGCCGCCGCACCAGGACGGTTTCTACTTCATGCTGGAACCCAACGAGGCGATCACCCTCTGGATCGCCCTGGACGACATCGACGAGGGAAACGGCTGCATGCGGTACGTGCGGGGGTCGCACAGACGAGGCATGCGGCCCCATCGCGCGTCCAACGTGCTCGGCTTTTCACAGGGCGTATCGGACTACTCGGACGAGGACCTGGAACGGGAAGTGGCGATGCGCGCCAGGCCGGGGGACCTGTTCGCCCATCACAGCATGATCATACACCGGGCGGACGCCAACCGGTCTGACCGCCGCAGGGCGGCGCTGGGCCTGGTTTACTTCGCGGCCCGCGCCAGGAAGGACGAGGAAAAGGCAGAACGCTACAGACAGGAACTCTTCGCCAGGTGGGAGCGGGAGGGCAAGATCTGAAGCGCACGCCATGGGTCGCCCCGACCAATCACCCCTGCCTCAGCGCGTTCACCGGGTTCCGCCGCGATGCGGCCACCGCATGCGCCCCAATTGTCAACCAGGCTATTACCAGGGCCACGACACCGCCGGCCAGAAACCACGTGTAATTCAGGTCCGCCGCATAGGCGTAGTTCTGCAGCCAGCGCGTCATGACGAAATAGGCCAGCGGCCAGGCGATCAGGTTGCCCAGCAGCACGTACTTCATGAAGTCCTTCGACAGCAGTACGACGACGCTGGAGATCGATGAGCCGAGTACTTTTCGGATCCCGATCTCCCGGGTGCGCTGCTGGATCGAAAAGGAAGCCAGGCCCAGGAGGCCCAGGCAGGCCACGAAGACGCCCAGCGCGGCAAAGATCGCGAAGACCTCGCCAAGCCGTCGGTCATCCAGGTACAGCCGGTCGAAATCCTCGTCCAGGAAGGTGTATTCCAGGGGGAAGCTGGCATCGACGTTCCGCCACGTCTCTCCGATACGCGCGATGGTCTCGGGAATCCCACCGGGCTCGAGTCGGATGAGCACGTATTGGTGATATGTACTCGTAAGAATTACGACCGGTTCGATTTCCTCGTGAATCGTGCGGAGGTGGAAGTCCTCTACTACGCCGATCACGCGTCCTTTCTTCCCCCCGAAGGGTAACCTCGCGTATTGCCTGCCAATCGCGTCGGCAGGCGTCCCCCACCCCAGGTACTGCACCGCGGTCTCGTTCAGCAGGAACCCCGTGGTCGAGTCCGTTCCCCAGTCCGACGAGAAGTTGCGACCGGCGACGAGTTCGATCTCCAGCACGTCCAGGAAATGCTCGTCCACCTGAAGCGTGGCCATCATCAGGTGGTCTTCGGGCGCCATGCCTTCGGGCCGGACCGCCATGATGGGAATCACCCGCATCCCCGGAACTCCGCTTGTCGTGGCTACGCCCGATACGCCGGACACTTGGGACAGCCGTTCTTTCAGGACGGGCGTATTCCGCCGCTGGAAGGATCCGGTGATGGGCAGCACCATCACCTGTTCCTTGTTGAAACCCAGCCGCTTGGTCTGGATAAACTCGAGCTGGTCGTAGATGACGGCCGTGCTGACCAGCAGAAAGATGGACATGGCGAACTGTGTTACCACCAGCACCTTCCGCAGTCCCAGCCCCCGCGTGCCTGATTCCAAACTGCCTTTCAGCACTTCGGTAGGCAGAAACCCGGACAGATAGACCGCCGGGTAGCTTCCGGCGGCCAGGCCGATCACGAGCGTACCGAACACGAGTACCGCCAGAACCAGTCCGTTCGATAGCGGGAAGACAAGCTGCTTTCCGGCGATCGCATTCACCGCGGGCAGGGCGAGTTCCACCAGGATCACCGAAATGACCATGGCGAGCACCGCCATGACGACGGCTTCACCCAGGAACTGCCCCAATAGCTGGTTCCGGTTGGCGCCCATTACTTTACGGACGCCCACTTCCCGGGCGCGCATGGCCGAGCGAGCCGTGGCCAGGTTGACGAAATTGATGCACGCGATCAGCGGAATCAGGAACGCAATGAGCGTGTAGAGGATCACGAAACGGATATTGCCGTTGGGCTCAAGTTCGCTTTCGCGTTGCGAATGCAGGTGGATGTCGACGAGCGGTTGCAGCGACGGCCTCAGCACGACGCCCGACTCGCGGTACTTGTCCCCGGCGTACCGTTCGAGAAAGTCCGGAAACTGCGCTTCTAGATCAGCCGGATTCGCGTTTTCACGCAACAGGATGTAGGTATAGAAGTTGTCATGGACCTCCCAGTTCTCCCGGTAGTAACCGCCGATAGTGGCCAGGGAGGAATAGGAGGTGAACATGTCCGGCCGCATATGGGTATTGGCGGGTATGTCCCGCATGATCCCGGTCACTTTGAAATCATAGACGTTATCCACCCCCATGATCTGCCCCATGGCGTCTTCCCGGCCGAAGTACTTGGCCGCCATCGATTCAGAGATGACGATCGTAAAGGGTTCCGCCAGCGCGGTTTTCGGATCGCCGGCGACAAGCGAGATGTCAAACAGATCGAACAGGGAAGCTTCCGCCCAGATGACCTTTTTCTCGTAAAACTGGGCATCGCCCACTTTATACAGCCAGGCGGTAGCGGTGCCTCGCATCCGTGCGAACTGCTCGACCTCGGGATAGTCCCGCTTCAGCGCCGGCGCCCAGCTCAGGGGCGACCCCGCCGTCTGGATGGTCTGCCCGCCGCTTTCGAAATCGTCGACGATCCGGTAGATCCGATCCGCGTTCCGGTGATACCGGTCGTAACCGAGCTCGTCCTGGATATACAGCACGATCAGTATGCAGGCCGCCATGCCGATGGCGAGCCCGGCGATATTGATGAGCGAGTAGACGGGTTGCCGGAGGAGGTTGCGAACGGCGACCGTGAGGTAATTTCGGATCATGGGTACTACACTCGCCTCACTCTGACCGCAGACTCTCCACCGGGTTCGTCAACGCAGTCGTTACCGCCTTGAAACTGACGGTGGCCAGGGCGATGACCAGAGCGACGACGGCGGCGATCAGAAACCACTCAGGGCCGATTTCGACCCTATACGCGAAGTTCTGCAGCCAGTTGGTCATGATCCAGTAAGCCAGACCCCAGGCGACCGGCACGGCAATCGCAACCAGTACCAGGAAATCCTTCGACAGAATGGCGACAATGCGAATCACCGAAGCGCCCATCACTTTGTGGATCCCGATTTCCTTGGTCCGCTGCTGCGTGGTGAACGCGGCCAGGCCGAACAGTCCCAGACAAGCGATGAAGATGGCCAGGAAGCTGAAGGCACTGAGCAGGTTGCCGGTACGTTGCTCCGACAGGTACAATTGCTCGAAGTCTTCATCCAGAAACGAATACGCCAGGGGGTAATGGGGAAACACCGAGGCCCATGTTTCTTCAATCGCGTTAATTCCTTCTGGGATATTCTGCGCCTGTAATCGAATTGCAGCCTGTCCGCCTCCGCCACGGTTCATGAACCTCAACTGCATGGGGTCCACAGGATTATGAAGGCTCTGCATATGGAAATCCTCGACGACGCCGATGATCCTGATTGGCGGGCTCATTCTGTATCGTATCTGACGTCTTACGGCTTCCTCCGGTGTGGCCAGGCCCAATCGTTCAATCGCGGACCGATTCAGGATCACCGCGTTATTCGAATCATCGTTCAACACACTGGAAAATGGACGCCCCGCAATCAAGTCGAGGCCAAGGGTTTCTTCGAAATCTGTAGATACAAACAGGGCGGGAATTCCGACTAAGTCATCTTCCGACTGTTCTGCCAGTCGTGTCGGAAAGACAGGCATTATAGCCGCACTGAACATACGTCCCGGCATCAGCCCAGATCTAGTAACCCCCTGAACGTGAGGACTCTGAGAAAGTCGCGCCTTAAAGGTGTTGAAATCTCGCTCTGCCCCTCCGATAAGTGGGATAACGACGACCTGATCCTTGTCGAATCCCAGTTGCCTGTTCTGCATGTAATCCAGCTGTCGATACACCGTCGCCGTGCTGATGATCAAAAGGATCGACAGCGCGAACTGTGCAACCACTAGACCCTTGCGCAGCGTGGAACCAGTAACGCCGCCCGTTACTCCACCCTTGAGGATCTTCGCCGGATGAAATTGGGAGATGAATAGTGCGGGATAACTGCCGGACAGCAGCCCCACAAGCAGTGCGATGCCCGCCAGCCACAACAACAGATTCGGGTTCTCCAGGTAGCTGACTTGAAACGCCGTTCCCATCAGCGTGTTGAACCATGGAAGGATGGCTATAACCAGCCCCATGGCTATCACAAGGGCCAATCCGGCCGAACACATGGACTCGCCCAT
This sequence comes from bacterium, assembly GCA_963693015.1. Taxonomy (GTDB): domain Bacteria; phylum JAAXHH01; class JAAXHH01; order JAAXHH01; family JAAXHH01; genus JAAXHH01. The sequence goes on along the minus strand of OY843748.1, from coordinate 3,919,872 downwards.
ATACTGCAGCACCAACTCGCTTCGCGTTGCGCCGACCGTCTTCCGGATGGCCACTTCCTTTGCACGGATGGTGGATCGCGCCGTAGCGAGATTCATGAAGTTGATACAGGCGATCAGCACGACAGAAAACGCAACAAGCGAAAAGACATAGACATAGCTGATGTCGCCACGGCCTGCCATATCCAGCTCCAGATTCGACCTCAGATGGATGTTGGTCACCGGCTGTAGTCTGGGGCGGAAGGGCAAGCCGCGCATATTGAGTGACTCCAGCGGCTCATAGGTACTCGCCCACCTGGCGATTTTGTTCTCCAGTTCAACAGGATCTGTTCCCTCCGCCAGCAGGATATAGGAATAGTGATTCGCACTGAACCAGTTCGTTTCATAACGCTCGCGAAGATTTCCTACATCGAGATTCTCAGAAACAAGATAATCGACTGCGAAGTGGGAATTGGGCGGTACATCTTCCATAATACCGGTTACACGAAGATCTATCTCGTCATCTGCACGGATCACCTTGCCCATGGGATCTTCGTCGCCGAAGAGCTTAAGCGCCATGGATTCGCTGATGACAACTGCTTGTTCCGGATGCGCAAAGTCATCCAGCGCGGTTTGCGGATTGCCCCGTACAAGCGGAAAAGAAAAAACATCAAAAACTCCCTTGCTTGCCCGATAGACATCGCTTTCGTTGAATCCGGTCTCCTTATAGGACATCATCCAGATATTGATTGCGCCTCGCATCCGGGCATATTCCTCTACTTCCGGGAACAGTTCCTTGAGCGCCGGTCCCGCTGCCGGTGGCGTGCGCGCGGAATCGCCGTTTACCACACGGTAGATCCGATCCGCATGTTCGTGGTAACGGTCGTAGCTTAATTCGTTCCGGATATACAGCAAAATCAGCATACAGCACGTGATGCCGATCGCCAGTCCGATGACATTCAGGCCGTCGTAGCCGGGTCGCCGGATCATGTTACGCAGCGCGATTCTGAGATAGTGAGATACCATAGGTCCTTCGATCGAAGGTACTGTTGGCGTTAAAGGTGTACCGAGGATGTAAGACGGATGCACTACATGCTCAGTTACCGGACAGGGTTTGCCTTTCTGAGACAAACTACGTAGCTGATGGTAGACTCACGAGGGGGCTTTCTTGACCAGGATAGCGCTACCTACGATTTTCGCCGATCATTCAGTTTGCGCATCCAGGCAAGAACCACGATGATCACCGGCCAGAACAGTGTATTTAACAGGTCATGTACGCTTGCGGTCAGGGCAGCCGTGCGAATCCGGTCGACACTCCTGTAGTCATCTCTCAGATCAAGCATCTCCATCAGGGAAGCGACGATAACGACCGGGACCAGGCAACGGGCTTCAAACGCGCCTTTTCTCCAAAGGACCACTGCGGCGAAAAACACGATCAATCCGATATGAATGTGAATCGCGTCCTTTGAAATCTCCAGGATGGACAGGATGATCAGTTTCGCGTTCTGGTATTCCGACATTACTCAATCGATCTCCAACCGTTTAATCCTTCAACCTCGAAATCACCCCTGCCTCGAAATCACCCCTGCCTCAACGCATTCACCGGGTTCCGCCGCGACGCCGCAACCGCGTGCGCCCCGATCGTCAGCCAGGCGATGAGCAGCGCAAGGATGCCCGAGGCGAGGAACCATCCGTACCGGATCTCCGACGTATAGGCGTAGTTCTGCAGCCAGTTGCTCATGACGAAGTAGGCCAGCGGCCAGGCGATCACGTTCGCCCAGAGGACATACTTCATGAAGTCCTTCGACAGGAGCATCACGATACCGGAAACCGACGAGCCGACGACTTTGCGGATCCCGATCTCCCGGGTGCGTTGCTGGATCGAAAACGAGGCGAGTCCCAGGAGACCCAGGCAGGCCACGAAGACCGCGAGAAAGGCGAAGACCGCGAAGATCTCGCCAAGCAACCGGTCGGTCCGGTACAACGCGTCGAAATCCTCGTCCAGGAAGGTGTAATCCAGCGGGAACCTGGGATCCACGTCTCTCCATATCTCCTCGATACGCCCTATGGTTTCGGAGATGTTCTCAGGCTCGATACGAATCAAGACGAAAATGTGATAGGTACTGGTCATGATCGCGGCGGGTTCGATTTCTTCGTGTATCGTCCGCAGGTGGAAATCCCGTACCACGCCGATTACGCGGCCTGGAACCACGCCTTCAAAGGAAAGCCGCTCGAATTGCCTGCCGATCGCGTCGGCGGGCGCTCCCCATCCCAGGGACCGGACGGCCGTCTCGTTAAGCAGAACCCCTTTGGTGGTATCCGTTCCCCAGTCCGGTGAAAAGTTCCGGCCGGCGACGACATCGATATTCAAGACGTCCAGGAAGTGCTCGTCCACGTGCAGCGTGGCCATCATCAGGTGGTCTTCGGGCCGCATGCCTTCGGGCCGAACTCCGAAGGTAGGCAACGCCCGCATGCCCGGCACGCCGGTGGTCGTCGCGATACCCACCACACCGGGCAATCCCGACAGGCGCTGCTTCAGCACGGGCGTATTGGGCAGTTGCGGGGAGCCTACAATGGGGACGACCATGACGTGTTCTTTGTTGAACCCCAGCCGCTTGGTCTGTATGTAATCGAGCTGATCGTGGATGACGGCCGTGCTGGTCAGCAGGAAGATGGACATGGAAAACTGGATCACCACCAGCAACTGCCGCATCCCCAGGCCTTTCTCTCCCGTCTCGGGGCTGCCTTTCATTACTTCGGCCGGCAGGAAACCGGAAAGATACGCCGCCGGATAGCTGCCGGCGACCAATCCGATCAGGGCCGTACCGAGGGCCAGCGCGGCCAGCACCATCCAGTCGGTAATCGGCAGCGCGAGTTGTTTTCCCGCAATCTCGTTCACGGCAGGCAGGGCGAGATGAACCAGTATTACCGCCAGGACCGCGGCGAGACCCGCCATGAGGACCGATTCTCCCAGGAACTGCCGGATCAACTGGATCCGGTTCGCGCCCAGCACCTTTCTCACGCCCACCTCCCTGGCGCGCATCTCGGATCGGGCCGTGGCCAGGTTTATGAAATTGATGCATGCGATAATCAGGACCAGGAACGCGATTGCCAGGAAGAGCGCCACGTACCGTATATCGCCGTTGGGTTCGTGCTCGCTCTCCCGGTGCGAATAGAGGTGGATGTCCACGAGGGGCTGGAGCGACGGCCGCAGGATGATGCCCGCCTCCCGGTACTGGTCTCCCGCGTGACGCTCCAGAAAGGCCGGCAGTTTCGCTTCAAAATCATCCGGTAACACATGCTCACGGAGCCGGACATAGGTGTACAGGTTTCGGTGATATTCCCAGTCGTCCAGGTCCCAGCCGGACTGTATCGCAGTCATCGTGGTATAGGATACGAACATGTCCGGCCGCATGTGGGAGTTGGTCGGAATGTTCTTCATGACGCCCGTCACCGTGAAGTCCCAGCGATTGTCGAGATTGACCGCTTTGCCAATGGCCTCTTCGTCGCCGAAGTACTTGAAGGCCAGGTCCTCCGAGATCACCATCGAGTACGGCTCGGCCAGCGCGACGCTTCGATCGCCCGCGGCCAGCGGAATGCTGAACATCTCGAACAGTTCCGGTCCCGCCCAGATGACTTTGCGTTCATAGTAGATGGTGTGTCCGAGGTCGACCAGCCACGCGGATTCGGTACCTCTCAAACGGACGACAAGCTCGATCTCGGGGAAGTCGCGCTTCAGGGCGGGTCCCCAGCCGGTGGGCGTCCCGGCGGTCTGAACGGTCTGCCCGCCACTTTCGATATCGTCGACGATCCGGTAAACGCGATCGGCATGGGGATGATACCGGTCGTAGCTGAGCTCATCCTGGATGTACAGGAGGATCAGGATGCAGGTGGCCATGCCGATGGCGAGCCCGGCGATATTGATGAGCGAGTAGGCGGGATGCCTGCGGAGGTTGCGGATGGCTACGCTGAGATAGTTCCGGAGCACTTATGCCTCTTTTGGTCCGATGAGGAGTTCTTCGTCTTCAATATGAACGACAGATGGGATCATCCGTACGGATATTCCCACGAAAAACGTAAGGCCCCCTCCCAAAAGGAACCACAACTGTGGACCAAATGCATCCGTTACCGGACCAATCGTTATGAGCCCAAGCATCGTCGTCAACTGTGTCAGACTCTCAAAAGCGCCAAAAACGCGGCCCTGCACGGCGGGCTCGATACGGGCTTGAAGGATCGCCCGAAGAGGCGCGTTGATAAAGGAACTGCCAGTGCCGCTCAATGCTATTCCCGCGATTGAGAACACGAGGGCACCGGATGGAGCCAACCCAACGCAAATCGTCCCGAATCCAAACACGATCCAGCCCAAAATCGCCGTCATGATCCGGCGACGAAATCCACCCCACGTCCCGACCACGATTCCGCCCAGGACGATTCCCGCTCCCCACGCCGAATGAAACCAACCCAGTTCGACCGCTCCACCGCCTAAGTGGCCAGTTATCAGAAGTGGTGATATGGTCAGCATCGTGTTCCCGAAGAAGTTAAGTACGGCTGCAATCATGATAAGGTTCCTGAGACCTTTCCATGTCCATAAGTACTCCAAGCCTTCGCGAAGATCAGCACGGAACCAGGCGTACAGATTCGTCTGCTTTGCCTTCGCCCTCGCGGGTTGTGGTATAAGAATGAAGATGAGTGGACCTATCGCGAGGGCTGCGGTCAAGACATCGATCGCCAGGATGACATGCATCTCGAATACGGCCAGTGCCAGTGCGCCAAGGGGAGGTCCTCCCATACTGAGTACGCCATAGACAGTCTGGTTCGTACCCTGAATTCTGGCGAGATGACGTTCGGGAACCATCATAGGCGTGGCAGTCACCATTGCCATATTCTGGAACGCATGGCCGACGCCTGTGAGAAGATTTACCGCGTAAATATGCCAGATCTCTATAGTCCCCATCCAGAAAAGTAACGCGAGGGCGGCCATTGCCGTTGCAATAAAGGTGTCCGAGACTATCATTACGATGCGGCGGTTCCATCTGTCCGTCAGTGTGCCGACAACTGGGGCCAGTAAGACACGAGGCAGAAAGGCGACGAGAAAAGAAGTCGCAAGTATTGTGGCGGATCCCGTTTCCTCCGTTAGCCACCAGACCAAAGCAAACTGTGCAACGCGAGTCCCGAGCGAAGACAGCGTCTGTCCAGCCCATATACTAAAGAAACCGCCTGCCCACGCACCGTTTTTGTCCAACTGGATCATACGCTCGCTGTTCTTTCTCACCGATCGTTCGGCGGGATTCTCTATTTTAAGTAGCAGACTTTCCCTGATCTGTCCGACGTTGCGGTTAGTGCGGGGCTGAGTGAGCGCATCCCGGACTCGGATGGACTCAGTACGGTGAATTCGACAGCCTGCACCGGGATTCCGAACACATCGACCGGTTTTCGCAGATAGCGTTGCGATCTATCGATATCGTGATCGCGGGACCACAGATCCCGCAGGTCCGGTGCCGCCCTCTGAACTGCTTTTCGGATATCTTTGGACCGGCCCTCGCCGATTAACTCCGGCTGCCGGGCGAGGTGACGAACAACCCGGTGCGAACCGGATAAGGCAATCGTCGCTCCGCCTTGCGCGGCAAGGGTTTCCAGCACCGCGAAGACCTGATTGCAAGTCGGTGCAAAGGCGCCGGACCGGGTCAACGTATTGAATCCCTTGGGCCTTGTCTCCGGCCAATGCTCCGGCGCTTCCCGAGGAATCCCGCACCGCTGCTCCAGGTCGTCCCAAATGCGGCCAAGAACGGACTGAACGTCTTCTTCCGGAATCGCGCACGGAAGATGCAGATAACCGTGTTCATCGAATTCGGATTTCTGTACGGCGGTCAACATGACTGTCCATTGCCCAGTCGTTTGAGTCGATCCAGCCGTTCGGATTCGTTTTCCCTCAGCCAATCATCTTTCGACAGTTCCCGGTAGGCACGGCCGAAGTAGGATTGAGCTTCATCGCGCCTTTCCAACGTCAACAGGCACTCGGCGGTTTCTTCGAATACGTAGCCGTCCCTGGTACCCGCCGCTTCGTGTTCCTCCAGCAGGGATTGCTGCATGTCCAGCGCTTCGTCTGTGCGCTCGAGTGATCGTAGCGCCCGCGCGACGGTCCATTTCGCGATTTGGGTCGCCTGTAGGTTGTCTCGTCCCAGTCGCCAGGCAAGTCCCTTTTCGAAGAGTTCCAGCGCCCTTTCGTATTCGCCCGAGTCGTGGTGCGTCCAGCCCGTATTGTTATAGAGCGCCCCCAGCCAGCCTTGGGCGCGAGGGTCATCAGATGCTTCCGCGGCTTCCATCGCCCTGTTATTCCACATAAGGGATGCATCTTTCGACTCGCAGATCCCCAGCATATGCGCCGCGTCTACGGCGTGGTAGTCCTCGCGGGCGTTGCGTGCCAGTTCCCAGGCCTCAAGGAAGAGCGGGCGGGCAGCTTCGGCTTTTCCGGCGGAGTTGTAGGTACGACCACGTTCGAGGAGACAGCGGATCCGGGCAACCGGGGTATGGAGGTCGAGCGCAGTGGCAACAACGCTGATCATTTTCTCAACGTCGTCCAGAATGCGGTGGGCTTCCTCAAAATTCCGTCGAAGGCTATGGGTCCGCGCGATCTGCGTGAGAAGTTGAGCGACGTATTCGCGGTCTCCAGAGCTCCTGGTTTCGGAGACCAGATCTTTGAAGACCTTCTCGGTTTTCTCCGGATCGTTGTAATCCCATAGTTGGTCGAAGTCGGGCAGGTCATTCATTGGACATGTCGCTGTTTGTTGAATCCTGCGATTGAGCTATGTTGCCCATCCGACGGGCCGTCCCTCACATCTGCCCGCCTACCGGCACCCGGGGTTCGTCGTAATCCACGATCAGTTCGATCTGGTGCAATACGCGGGTCCCGCCCATCCCGGTAAATCGCCGTTCCAGCACGACATCCACTTCGTTCTGGCCTTCCTTTACTTGATCCGGAGGGAGTTGGAAGGTGAACCAGAAGTGGGTCAGGATGCGTTCCGGGAGACCGCTTCGCGCGGCCGTGTAGGAAACCGTTCCGCTGTAGACATGATTGGTCTCCGACGGCGTGACGGCCTCGCCGTTGAACCGGAACGAGATGTCGTCCTCCGGGCAACAATGGCCGACGCGCACGCCCAGCGTCGCGCCTTCGAGTTCCCCGTCGTTCCGGGCGTCGTCCAACCTGTCCCCGACCAGGAACGGTACCCGGGCGGGTACCCCTTCCTCCAAGTCCACCGGTAGATACCGCTTCGGCGCATGCGGCTCGGGGTCGGGTTCACCGGGCGTGGGGAAATAGTGCTTCTTCTTCCGGAGATGGACGTCCGGATCGCTCATCTCCCGGAAGATCAGGTATTCGCGTTCCGTGTGCGGCCACGGCAGGTCCGACAGGTAGAGGCCGTCGGCTCCCATGGCGCGGTAGTTGGCGGCCGCGGCCCGGTACATCTCGATCGTCGGCAGGTGGTGACGGTCGTCGTACGGCGACCGGCCCAGCATGGGGTAGACCGGCGTCTCCGATCCGGCAGCGGCGTCGACCAGCCATTCGACAGGCATCTCCTGGTCGAAGAGGAAACTCTCGGTCCAGGGGACGACGATGTCCGGCAGACCCTCCTCCAGCCACCCGCGCACGTCCATGCCCAAGGCGAGGTTCGCCTCCTCGGTGCAGCGCGTCTTCACGGCAAGCCAAAGCGGCTCGCCCCGCGCTTCGCCGAGGCGGTCGAGCAGGCGCCGCACCTCCCGCACGAACTCCGTGAGCACGGGCGTTTTCTCCCGTGCCTCGGACGGCTTGAAGAACACGCCCACGTACGGATCGAATTCCAGCCCGTCCATGCCGTATCGGCCGCACACCTCCTCGATGACGCTCAGCCGCTCCGCGCGCACTTCCTCGCGGGTGTAGTCCGCGCAGCCCGCCGCCCGGGGGTAGTCGGGATGATGCTCCCCGATCATGACGTCGGGACGCTCCCGCTTGAGGCGTCCCAGCATGTAGGGATTGTCGTCCTCCGGGGTAGTGGGCTCGGTCATCCGAAGGCTTCCAAGGATGCGGCGACCCTTTTCGTGCGCCCTGTCCACCGCCACGGCGAGGGGATCGATGCCGGCCTCGAGCGCCAGGTTCAGGTTCTTCGTCGCGCGCCACCACATCATGCTCATGTTGTGTTCCTCGACCCCTTCTCCCCACTTCAGCCCGACCCGCGTGCCATGGAGGAAGGTCTCGCCCGAACCCAGGCCGTAGACCAGCGTATCGACGTCGGTTCCGAGGATCTCGTCCACGGGCTGCCGCCACTGGTGCACGCTCATCGGCGGATCGTAGCGATAGATGCTGTAGTGACGTGCGTCGTTGTAGTGGATCAGTTTCGGTTTTTGCATGGTCGATTCTTCTGCGTATGGAGCAACTACTTCTCCAGCACGACGCCTTCCCGTTCGATTCTCGTGAACATCTCCCGGTACGCGTCGGTGCCGTCATCGTTCCAGTAATCCGTGGTTATGGACGCGTCGTAACGCATGGGGACCATGCCCCGGCGCCTGTCGGGCCGCACCATGAAGAGCGAGTCCTCCGGATCGGCGATGTTGTACATTCGCGTGCCGTTCTCGAACCGCGACCGGATGATCCATTTTTCCTGCGGAGGTAATTGCAGATGCTTGAGGCGCTCCAGTTCGTTGCGGTCCAGCGTGACGCCCAGCCCCGGCGATTCCGGTACCCGCACGAATCCGTTGACGGGTTCCAGCCGTTCCGCCACCACGTCGCTCTTCCAGGTCTCGGTACTACTGATGAAATGAAAGTTCGCGGAGGGAAAGGCCGCCATCATATGGGCGGTCATGGCCCGGGTGATGTTTCCGCCCACGTTCTGGAGCATGAACGGACTGTTGTCCGCGGCGAACAGACCGGCCCTGCTCATCGCGATCCCGATTTTCTGATGTCCGAGCATGTACGCGTCCGCGGGCTTCATGAACACTTCGTACGTCGCCTCCGTGGGGAAATGATGCAGCACGACGGGCAGCCTGGAACGCTTACGCAGTTCGATGTAGCCCTGAATATCTCCCGGTGGCAGGGGATCTTCGAAGCAGCCGGCTACCTCGAACCGCTCCAGCTTGTCCAGGAGTTCGGGCATGTGGTCGTCGGTGCCGTGCATGGTGAAGTCGTAGTGAACCCTGAACCCTTTGGGCGCCACCGCCTGCATGGCCTCGGTCTGATCGACGACGTTCTCGAAGGGCGAGAGGTGGTATTTCATCCAGGTGTAACCCTGGGCCGAGTATTCCCGCACCGCTTCGGCCATACGGTCCGGATGCGTGGAGACCGTCCAGCTCCCTACCGGCACCCAGGAACGGTGTTTCTGCCCGATCAGCTTGTAGGCCGGCACGCCCGCGGCCTTGCCCATCAGGTCGTACATCGCCGTGCCCAGCGCGAGGGAGGTCTCATCGCCGACCCAGTCGAAAGGAGTCGTACCGATGTACCGGCCGATCACCTCTTCCGGTTCCGTTCCGTGCCCTTCACCCAGTCCGATGAGTCCATCGTCGGTGTGCGCGACGTAGATCGTCCGCTTCGCCGGACCATAGAAATGGTTGAGCTGGTACGCGATCCAGTCCTCGTACTCGAGGGTGATCTCGTGTACCTCAATCTCGGTGATCTTCATGGGTGGTCCTTTACGTGCGATTACACGTCGTCTTCCTTGAGCGCGGCAATCAAGGGACCTGAAATGCGCTTCAGCGACTGGAACGAGTACTCTTGCCGTGCACGTCCGGCAAGATCCTTCGGATAGACGACGAGAAGGCCATCGTCGTTATATCGCGGGAGTACATGCCAGTGGACATGAGGCACTTCCTGAAACGCCGCGGGGCCATTCGACTGCCAGATCGACAGTCCTTCCGGTGCGTAAACGCGGCGAACCGCCCGGGCTACTTTACAGACCGTGCTGGCAAGCGCGGAAGCAGTCTCTTCGTCAAGATCATAGATCTGCTCAAAATGCCGCCTGGGCACAACCAGGACGTGCCCTTCGTTGCTCTGGCGTAGATTCATGAACGCCAAGGTAGATTCGTCCTCGTATATGGTGGCCGAATCCAACTCGCCCCGTATAATGCGACAAAAAATGCAGTCGCTTGTGTTCGTATTCTCAGTCATGGATCGCTTCTTCCCGGCCCGGCCCCTGAACCTGGCCGCCGAGCCCCGCCTGGCGCACCTTCTTCTTTAAAACGCTCCGCCGTCGCTTCTCTTCCACTCTATGCCTCTTCTCCTCCGCTCTTCTTCCCCGCTCCCGTATCTCCGCCGCGGCCTTTTCACGACTCGCGCGCACCTTGTCCAGCCACTCCTGCCGGGCGGCGAGGATCTCCGGATTGCTCTTGGTCCCATAACTCAGGTTATTCAGGAAGTCGATGACCTCGCCGGGCTTCCCGCCAATGAGATCGCGCGCTCCCGGTCCTGTCAATCCGCCTTCGAGTTCCCAGTGGTACCGGTGGATCAGCGTATCGATCAGGATCATTTTCTCCCGGGGCGACCTTGCCGCCCTGTATTGCTCCACGTATTCCTCCAGAAAGGCGGTCATGCCCGACGCGATAAGGTGTTTGCCTCTGAAGGACTTTTGGTATTCGCTCCACGCCAGTTCCCAGTTGCATGAATCGCACCGTAGCAGGAATGCCGGTTCGAAGTCATGCGGGATCTCGCAACGGCAGAACGGACAACTCGCGAGACCGCTGTTCGCGCCCCGCGCCCGGAAGATATGTTCTATTCTGACCAGCAGGCCGATGCCCACTTCGTCGATCAGTTCTTCGTCGCAAATACCCAGGGCGTCCGTCTTGTACAATTCGGCGATTTTGTGCCGGGGAACTCGCCCCGCCCAGGTCGGCCTGTCGTTTCGGACTTTGGTCATCAGGTTTTCCCGGAATCCCAGTCCAAATTCAATGCGGATGCTTCTTCAGGTGCCGGACGTTTGGGGCTAACCGCGACACCTCACTCCGGCATATACAAATACAGATTGTCCACCATCTGGGGCCGCGGCGCGGTGTCCTGGAGCCACCGGTAGGGCTTGCTGATGATGCCGACCTTACCGTCCAGTTCGATCACCTGGGCTTCGTGCGTGCCGATCCCGGTGTCGATGACGTGCTCTTCCATCCGGTCCCCGCGGCTCAGAAAGAGGATCTGGGAGGGCGGATGCGGCTCGGTCCAGTCGCCGCGCCCCATCTCGCCCACGTAGATATCGGGCCTGCCGTCCCCGTCGAAGTCGGCCACCTGGAGCGTGTGGGCGTCGAGGAGCCGGTCGTGCAGCACTTCGGCCTCCCACAGCTTCTCGACGTCCGCGCCCGGCCTGAACAGCGCCAGGCGTCCGTAGGTCTGGCCGATATCGAGGGCCACCTCGCAGACGGCGATCTCCGGCCGGCCGTCCCCGTCGAAATCCGCCGCGCGGACCCGCACGCCGCCATAGCCTTCGGCGAAGACGTGCCGCTCCCAGTCGCCGTCGGGCAGAAGGCGGTACCATGAAGTCCCGGCGATGAGTTCGAGCCGCCCGTCGCCGTCCACGTCGGCCACCGCGAAGTCCTGCTCGTTCACCCCTGTAGCCACTTTGCGGACGCCGGGCCACGGGGTCACGTACGGATCGTCGGGCACCGGGACCATGAAGATCGTCTCGGCGTCGGGGTTCCAGACGTACAGCTCGTCCCGGCCGTCGCCGTCGATATCCGCCAGCATCAGGTCGTGGATCCGGTTGTCGGGAAGCTCGAACACCACGCGGCGGGTCCATCGCCGGGCGGGGTCTTCCGGGTTGTCCGGGCACTCCCACCAGAAGACATGGTTGCCCCGATCACTTGTGCCGGAGATCAGGTCGAGCTTCCCATTGCCGGTGAGGTCGGCAAGGGCGGTGCCGACGCTGATGCTCGGGAACGAGTCATCCATGAGGTGCGGCACCCACGCGCCCCGGTCCGTCCTGCCGAACCAGTGGAGTCCGTCGGGATTGCGGGTGGCGATGACGAACTCCTGCACGCCGTCGCCGTCCAGGTCGCCCACAACGCAGTCCATGCGCTCGGCGGGGCCGCCCTCATAGATCGTGTGGCGGCGGAACAGGGGTACTGCAGTCATCTATGGCGCCTCCGTATTCGTGCTGCGGTGATTCCGATGCTTCAATGTGAGCTACGGTGATTCCGATGCTTCAATGTGAGCTACGGTGATTCCGATGCTTCAATGTGAGTCGGCCAATTGAAGCACGACTAAAATCAGGCGGCCGGAGGTGAGCGCTCCAAACCCGTCCGATCGCAAACGGCTAACCCATACGATCGCAAACGGCTAACTCATACGATCGCAAGCGGTTGGTGTATAGTTAACACCGGCATCTCCGCACGAAAACACTTTTTTCTTGACAATTTGCGTGTCAAACATTTGTTATATATGCCAAAATACTTTTCAGAAAGGATCTGCGGAATGGCGAGATATACCGGACCTATGTGTAAACAGTGCCGTCGAGAAGGCATGAAGCTGTGTGACAAGAAAAACTGTGCTTATGCTCGCCGGGAATATCCACCCGGCATGCACGGACAGAACTCCCGTCGTAAACCGTCGGGGTACGCGCTTCAACTTCGCGAAAAGCAGAAGACAAAACGCATCTACGGCATATTGGAAAAACAGTTTCGTGCCTATTACGCGAAAGCAGCACGCAAAAAGGGCGTAACCGGCGAGTTGCTTCTGCAGATGCTGGAGTGTCGGCTGGACAACATGGTCTATCGCCTGGGTTTTGCGCCAACCCGCAGGGCTGCCCGCCAACTCGTGAGCCATCGCCACATTACGGTCAATGGGCGAACGGTGAACATCCCCTCGTTTCAGGTCTCGCCAGGCGATACCGTACAGGTGCGGGAGAAGAGTCGCCGGCTGGATCTCATTCACGATGCACTCACGCGTGTCGGCGAGGCGGGTCAGTTAAACTGGTTTTCGGTAGATAAAGTGAATTTGAGCGGCAAGCTCGCAGAAGTTCCGAAGCGGGATGATATACCAACCCCGATCTCAGAGCATCTGATCATCGAACTCTACTCCAAGATCTAGACGCGCTGCCGGCGCCAATCGTCCGAAGCGCTCGCCGTGAAGGACGTACGCCCCGTCGGATGCCCGGGTTTCATCACAAGACCGGCAAGGCTCCGAGTAAGGGGTTAAAACTTAAAGCCCCATCCTGACCAGGCGAAACCCCCATCAGTCCCACGCCGCGCGCAACGTCCTTACCCAGTTTCCGTGCATGATATCGGCCACGTCCGTCTGCGTGTAGCCGCGCCGCTCGAGTATAGCAGGAATCTTCCGAAGATCGGCGATGGTTTCGAGATCGGAGGGGCACTGTTCCTTTCCGTAGCCGCCGTCCACATCGGTGCCGATGGCGGCGTGGCGCGCGCTACCGGTCAACTGGCAGACGTGGTCGATGTGGTCCGCCACGGTTTCGAAGGTGATGTCGGAATTGTCCATGGCCACCGGGTCCCACAAGGGAGAAATCATCCAGATGTCCATGGCCGTGCCGATGACGCCTCCGCGCTGGGCCAGGGCCTTGATCTGTTGGTCGTCGAGCTGGCGGTCGTGGTCGCACAGGGCCCGGCAGCAGTTGTGGGTGGCCAGCACCGGACCGTTGAAGATCTCCATCGCTTCCCAGAACGCCTGCTCGGCCAGGTGGCTCACGTCGAGGATCATCCCGGCTGCCTCCAGGGCTTCAAGCATGGGGCGGCCCCTGTCGGTCAACCCGCCGGGCGCCTGGGTGCCGTGGGCGTAGGAGCTGACGCCGTAGTGACACAGGCTCACCACCCTCAGGCCCTCATCCCACCACTCGGCCACCTGCTCGGGTGAAACGATGCCGTCCGCCCCTTCCATGCTGAGGACAAACCCCAGCGGGGTCGTCTGGGGATCGGCGTCCCACTCGGCCAGGTGGGCGTCGAGTTCGGCCCGGTTGCGTACCTGGCGAAAGACGCCTTTGGCCTCCATCAGGCGGTAATAGGCCAACTCGCCCATGCACCTGGCGTAGGCGATATCCTGGGTACGCACCCCGCCGAAACGCTTGCCCATCGAAGCGATCCGGCAGTTCACCGTGACGAAGAAAAGGCCGATCCCGCCGCGCCGCAGTTCCTCGAAATTCACCACACCCAGGCCGCGGCCCTTCTGCCCCATGCCGGCTTCGGCTTCGCGGATTTTGGCGATGGGCTGGAAGAGATCCCGGTCCCATTCCAGGGCGTTGAAGGCGATATCGAGATGGGAATCAACAATCAGCATGGGGGGCTCCCCTAATCAAGCCCTCGTGTGCACTAAGGTGCTTGTATAACGCTATGCCGGAGGGTTAACTTGGACCATTGGCACATTGGACGGATGCCAATCCAGATGAAACTCGCCAGTCCACGAAGTGAATGATCCCGGTTTGGCGGTGGTAGAGGGACGGATAGGCGCGAGTTAACGCGAGCTAAACGGAGATGGGGAATGGCAGCCGGACTTATTGCAGCGCTGGCAGTCATGCTGCTGACGCTGCTCGGTATAGGTACTCGTTACTGTCTCTTCCGGGACTTCAACATTATCCACGGTCTATTGAGTCTGTTTTTCTCGACCAATCTGCTGGTTTGCTACTGGGAGATGTGTCTATTCTTCAAACGGGACTATATCGAGAGACGCACCGAAATTTGGCGCGCACGACAACGGGAAACCGGTCGAACGCCAGCGGTCGAGTTTCTTACGACCAGGGTGCCGTTGAGGCGGATCTTTTCGCCAACGGTCTGGGCGGATGTCTGGGCTACGTACTCCCTCTTCGACGGGTCCTTTTCAGATCGCCGCACCTGGGGTTTCAATGTCGATGTCGCCAATGGATTCGCTACGCCGCTCCCGACCGTGATCCTCTACGCGGCTTTTACCGTCGATTTCATGCCGGCGGTCCTGGCTGGCATGCTCGGTCTCATACTCTCCTGGCAGTGGACCTACATGACGTCAGTCTACTGGGCCAGCTTCTTCGTGGCCAAGAGACAGCGCCACATCACCCGGGGCGAACTGTACATCTACATCGGGGCATTTAACGCTCCCTGGGTGCTCTTCGCGCTATTGGGACTGTACGTGTCGGCGCGCCTCATTCTGGACGGCGACTACCAGGTGCTGGGTTACTGAGCTCCACCTGCAGTTCCTACGCCAAGTCGAACCGATCGAGGTTCATCACCTTCGTCCACGCGCCCACGAAGTCGCTTACGAACTGATCCTGCCCATCGTCCGCGCCGTAGACTTCCGCGTAGGCCCGGAGCTCGGAGTTGGAACCGAAGACCAGGTCCACCCGGGTGGCGGTCCACTTCACGTCACCCGTCTGGCCGTCGCGTCCCTCGTACACTTCCGCCGACGTATCGGACGCAGCGCTCCACTCGGTGTCCATGTCGAGCAGGTTCACGAAGAAGTCATTGGTCAGCGTCCCCGGCCGATCGGTCAGCACGCCGTGTCGAGACTGCCCGGTGTTCGCGTCCAGGGCGCGCAGCCCCCCGACGAGGGCCGTCATCTCGGGCGCGGTGAGCGTCAGCATGTACGACCGCTCCACCAGCAGGTCTTCCGGCTTGCCGTCCTGCCTGGCCTGGAGGTAGTTGCGGAATCCGTCCGCGGTGGGTTCGAGCACGGCGAAGGACTCCGCGTCGGTCCATTCGTCCGTCGCGTCGGTGCGGCCCGGCGAGAAGGGGACCTGTACATGATGTCCGGCGTCCTTTGCTGCCTGCTCGACGCCGGCACATCCGGCCAACACGATCAGGTCGGCGAGGGAGACCCGCTTGCCGCCGGCCTGCCCATCATTAAACTCCGCCTGGAGCCGCTCCAGCTTCGGCAGCACCTCGCCGAGGGCGGCCGGATCGTTTACCGCCCAGTCCTTCTGCGGCGCGAGACGGATGCGCGCGCCGTTCGCCCCGCCGCGCTTGTCGGTGCCGCGGTACGATGACGCCGCCGCCCAGGCGGTCGAGACCAGCCGGGAAACGGACAGCCCGGAGGCCAGGACCTTCGCCTTGAGGCCGGCGACGTCCTGCTCGTCGATCAATGCGTGATCCACGTCGGGGACCGGATCCTGCCAGAGCAGCGCTTCTTCGGGGACCAGGGGCCCGATGTACCGGCTGCGGGGTCCCATGTCGCGGTGGAGCAGCTTGAACCACGCCCGGGCGAAGGCGTCTTCCAGGTCCGCCGGACTTTCAAGGAAGCGCTGCGTGATCTTCGCGTAGTCCGGGTCCGCCTTCAGGGAAAGGTCCGTGGTGAGCATCATGGGGGCGTGCTTCTTCGACGGATCGTGGGCGTCGGGCACGTTGGCCGCCTCGGAGGCGTTCCGGGGCGTATACTGCGATTTGCCCGCGGGGCTCTTCGTCAGCTCCCACTCGTGGCCGTACAGGTTCTCGACGAATTCGTTGTCCCACTTTACCGGGTTGCTGGTCCACGCGCCTTCCAGGCCGCTGGTGATCGTATCGCCGGCCTTGCCGCTGCCGTGAGTGCTCTTCCAGCCGAGGCCCTGCTGATGAATGCAGGCGCCTTCCGGCTCGGGACCGACGTGGTCCTCGGGACCGGCGCCGTGGGCCTTGCCGAAGGTGTGTCCGCCGGCGATCAGCGCGACCGTCTCCTCGTCGTTCATCGCCATGTTCTTGAACGTCTGGCGGATGTACCGCGCCGCCAGGGCCGGGTCCGGGTTGCCGTTCGGCCCTTCCGGATTCACGTAGATCAGGCCCATGTGGTCGGCGCCGAGGGGGCACTGGAGCTCGCCGTCCTCGCTGTGGCGCTCATCGTCGAGCCACGTCGTCTCGGAACCCCAGTCCGTCTCGTCCGCCTCCCAGACGTCCGGGCGGCCGAAGGCGAAGCCGAAGGTCTTGAACCCCATGGATTCCAGCGCGCAGTTGCCGGCGAAGATGAGCAGGTCGGCCCAGGAGAGATTCCGGCCGTACTTCTTCTTGACCGGCCAGAGCAGGCGGCGCGCCTTGTCCAGGTTCCCGTTGTCGGGCCAGCTGTTGAGCGGCGCGAAGCGCTGGTGGCCGGAACCGCCGCCGCCGCGACCATCAAAGATGCGGTACGTGCCCGCGGCGTGCCAGGTCATGCGGATGAAGAGCGGTCCGTAGTGGCCGTAGTCGGCGGGCCACCAGTCCTGCGAGGTCGTCATCACCTCTTCGATATCCTGCCTCAGCGCGTCGACGTCGAGGTTCTTGACCGCCTCGGCGTAGTCGAAATCGTCGTCCATCGGATCGGACTGGGGCGCATGCTGGCGGAGCGGCTTCAGGTCCAGTTGGTCCGGCCACCAGGTCTGGTTGGTCGTCATTTCGTTCCTCCATTGAGACGTGCTGAGATTGGTGCGGTTTGGCGCAATGATCCGGAATCGTCAAAGTCTGACGCGTTGCAGGCGGATAAGAAGAAAATACGGCGTGCCATCGTTTCCGGGCAAGGGGAATCTGGGAGTAAACGGCGGTCGGGATCGAGCGTCCACCCTTCAAGGTCGTGCGGCCAAGAAGGATAGATTATGGAAGGTGTGCCAGGTTGTTGGCGGATGCCAGGCGTTGGATTCGTCTGGTCGAGGTCACACAGGTCCGGCTACGCGTGCTCCGATGGAAACCATTTTGTTGAGCAGGAATACGCCATCAGGTCGGGGAAGGTGCCCGGCTTTCCGGAGGGTGAGCCGCTCATTCCCCATCGGCGTATCGTCTTTCCTCCTCGCCGTATGCATCGAAACCGATGGTGTGTCGCAAGTCGGCGAAGTCGAGCAGTCGTTGAGTAGGGTGCTTGCCGCTTGCCATGTCACCCAGCGACTCCTGCATTGCGCGAATGGAGACGGACAACAGCGTCACGGAATAGATTGCGACTGAAAACCCCATGCGGCCGAGCTCTTCGACCGGCACGAGCGGGGTGCTGCCCCCCTTGATCATATTGGCCACTTTGTGACCGGGCAAATCGCCTACCATGTGCAGTTCCTCATCGTTGCGAGGCGCCTCCACGAGGAGAAGGTCGGCGCCGATCTCGTGGAAGCGCCGCGCCCGGGACAGCGCTTCTTCCAGACCTTGACTGTACCGGGCGTCCGTACGCGCAAGAATCAGGATGTCGGCGCCTTCGTCGCGGGCGTCCACGGCGGCCTGAATGCGCGTGAAGGCTTCCTCTCGCCCCACCACCGACTTGCCCTGTGTGTGACCGCAACGCTTCGGGTTCACCTGATCCTCGATCATGATGGCCGCGAGTCCGGCGTCAGCGTATCCCTTGACCGTGCGTTTGACGTTTATGGCGTTGCCGTACCCCGTGTCCCCGTCGCCGATGACCGGCATGCGCACGGCCTGGCAGATGTTGCGTCCCTGATCGAGCATTTCCGCGTAGGAGGTCATGCCTGTATCGGGCAGCGCGAGACGGGCCGCGGAAACTCCGAGGCCGCTCATGAAGGCCAGCGAAAAGCCTGCCTGTTCGACGAGACGGGCCGAGATCGCATCATGGCAACCGGGCGCCGGCAACATGCGGCCCTGCGAAAGCAACGTCCTTAGTCTATCGGCTGCTGAGTTTTCAGGCATCTCAGGCTCCTTTCAGGTGTAAAAGACGGTGAGGTTCCTCATCAACCTGGGGATTGGCCGGTATTCTGTTCAATGAGTAATGCCTCCAATTGATCTGCCGCTGCTTCTGCGCCATTTTCTTCTGCTATCTGCGCCTGTATCTCCAGCGCGCGTTCCCGGTAGGCATCCTCCTCTACCTGTTTGATCTTGCGACCGAGTATCGAGCTGTCGAGCCGCGCTATCGGTATCGTCGCGGAGACGCCCAGATCCTGCAACCGCAGGGCATTGTCGCATTGTTCGTAAGTAAAGGGAACCAAAACTTGGGGTTTACCTCCGTGCAGACCGTAGGCAATGGTGCCTACTCCCCCTATATGTACGAGTGTCCTGACCTGAGGGACTAATTGAGAAAAAGGCTCGTAAGCAATGGGAAGCAAACGATCGTCCCGTGGTATGTTCTGGACAATTTCGGTATTGCTTCCTGTGACGAGGATGGCCCTCTTGTCCATAAGCAAAGAGGCTTCTGCTGCGACTTCGCAGAAACGCTGCCCCTCGGTGCCGCTTCCAGAGGTCCCGAGTGAGAATAACAGAGGCGGATCCCCTTTGTCGAGGAATTCTCGAGTTGCTCTCGACAGGGATTCCTTTTCCTGCTGGTGAAATATAAAGCCAGTCTGGCACATAGGTTGGGGCCAGCCCTCTCTTGCGGGGGCAAAAAGACCGGAAAAGAACGCAAGATTCAAATGAGGAGAGTTTTGGCTTTCCTCCAGAATATGAACGTCTCCCAGGTCCGGCAGGTCCAGTGATTCCCGAAGCTTCTTTAGAGGCGCTACCCAGGGATCGACGATCTTCTTTCCCAGCGATCCGATTGCCTTCGCTACGAAAGCCGGGAGGGGAATCCGCCACAAGAAGTCCCGCGAGGCTCCCCTGCCGATAATCCGGCGGCGTCCGTATTCCGCATGGTAGACTAACGGCGATATGACAAACGACACCCAGGGCTTTCCCAGTTTTTTCGCAACAAGGGGTACAGAATAAGCTAATGTGTGGCAGAGCAACACGTCGTAATCAGGGACGGCTTTTTCAAGCTCATGGTAATTCCACTCTACGTGAGGGAGCACCAGATCCCGCACCATATATCTGTTTCCCTCTATACTGGATTGGATCGCGTACTCCATCCATGTTTGTAACTGATTCTGGTCCATTGCAGGACGAAGGCAGAGATAGTCCAGCCCCAGGCGTTCTATTTTCTCGCGATGGGAACCGTTCGAGGCGATGGTGATGCCATGTCCTCTTCGGACCAATTCCAGGGCGAGTCCGATGACCGGGTTCACATCCCCGCCCGGTGCCCCCATTGTGACAAGCAGAAACTTCCTTCTCTTCATGATGCTCTCCCAGTGGTAGCGGCTTCTCGCCACGGCGCGACCCTCGGATAGCGCCGGCCGTTGAGCCTTTCGCCGATGAAGGTCCCACGCACCAAGTAATGGTAGGTTACCAGTGTGATGGCCGTTGTGGCCGCGAGCACGAGACTGAACTTCGCGCCGACCGGAAGGGGAAAGTCTGCGAGAAGCGGTGGCAACAAGATTGTTATTGGCAAATGGATGAGGTACATCCAGTACGAAGCATCAGAGATGTAGCGCCAGCAGGGACTCGGCCTTTCCATATATCGCAGAAATAATCCGATGAACCCATATATCAAACACCATACCGACAAAGCGATGCAAGCTATCGCCAGGACATGTAAACGCACGGCGGTCGCGTCCCCATACCCTTGATGCCAAAAGACCAGATACAACCCGTGAAAACCGAGTCCGGCGACAAAATATCCCCAGGCACGCGGCTTGAAACCCGGAATGATCGCGCGCCGCAAATAAACGAGCCAGCCATAGACGAAGAAAATCCCATACGCCGTGAGATGATGCGGGTTCGGAATCAGCGACGCGCCATGGTCAAACGTCCAGTGCTCCATCGGATAGAGCACCAAGCCAGTGAATGCGACCCATGGAATCAGCCCATAGATGCGCGGTGCCGCATGTTGAAAGGCATCCAGTATGCGATCGCGTGCCCGAAAACGCAGCAGCAGAGGCGCGATGAGAACGGCGATGACGCAGAAGATCAGGAGATAGTACAAGAACCAGAGATGGAGTAGAATGGTCGATAACAGGTGCTCAAGCGATACGGTACCGGAGGCCAGTGCGCTGAGCGTTCGGCCCGTGCTCAGGGAGTTTGCATAGATCGAGCAAGCAGCCGTCACCGGATAGACGACGATCCAGGCGCCGATGAGTGGGACGCCTACGCGCTGCCAGCGGTGGCGCAAAAAACCCATTGCCCCACGGGTATCGAACAGAAAGGCCGCAAAAAAACCGGCCATCACAAAGAAGACCGGCATCCTGAAACTGTGAATGAACTTGACCAAATAATCAAAAAAAGGATTCGACTTCGCGTCCAGATAGATTTGGTCGAGATATTCGTCTGGAAAAGGGAAGTAGTTAATCGCCGAATGCAGAACCAAACCGAGGAGCATCATAATCGCCCGCAGGCTGTCCAGCGAGTGATAGCGCGGGAGCTTGGTCTGTGCCACTCGGTCACTCCATTTCGATATCGTAGAGTTTGCCAGGGCAGATCCTATCCCCGGCGTTAGCCCACTAGGCGAAACTTGAACAGTGGTTGCGCGGTCAACCTTTGCCTGGTCTTCAATTTGCCATCGGGCGGGTCGAGAGCGAACTCGGCTTCGCGAAAGATAGTTGCCATGTTGAGCGCGATGAGTGACTCGGCGAGACTACCACCCAAGCAACTATGAGTTCCGACGCCAAAGGGAACATAGACCCCCGGCTGGCGGTGCTCTGCGCGTTCTGTCGTGTAGCGGTCAATGTCGAAACGCTGCGGATCGGGAAAATACTCCGGCATCAGGAGCGGGGTCGTGTACGCAAGCAAAGCCTTCTCGCCGGCTGGAATCTGATAGCCCGCGAACTCGAAGGGATTGCATACCGTACGTGGAGTCAGGGCAGGACTCAAAGGATGGAGACGCATCGTCTCCATCGCGGCTCGGCGGATGACGTCGAGTTCGCGCAAAGCCCCCACCGTGGGGATCCCCCCGGCAAACAGAGCATCTGCCTCGGCCGTAACCCGGGCGCGCAGCTCAGGTTGCCGCAACAACTCGTAGAACATGAAGGAACAGACAACTGCAGCAGTATCGATACCTGCCACGAAGGGGCCCAGCACCTGTTCATGAAGGTCAGTCGCGGGCATAAACTGCGGATCCCTGTTGTGTAGATCCAGCAAATGATCGACCGCATCCGCAGGCTTATCGAGACGATTTTCAGGCTCGTGCGCCACCAATATACGCTGAGCCAGCTCATCCATCCGCTTAATGGCGCGCTTAACGTGCGGCCGATGCATCATCAACTTGGGCTGTAACCGGGCTACATGTGTTGCGATCATGTTCTCCGTGAAAACAAGGATGTCCTCTATGTACTCTCTCAACGACATGCTGGCGGACAGCACTCCGAGCTGCTCCACAACGATGTGATGCCAGACGGGCAGCCCCGGAAGCGGCTTGTTCTGCGGCCATCCGGCGACGTCCTCCTGAATCACGCGGACGGCTTCACCCACGCGCCCTTTCATCAAGTTGTGTGAATAGCCAGAACTCACCTCCTTACGCAGGCGAATATGCTCAGGGCCATCCATGCTGGCCACGACGCGTCCGGCTCCCACCGCGCTATTGTAATCCACCCAGGTCTCAAGCATGCGAAAATACACGTTCCCCCGCTTCGCGAAGACATTCGCCTCTGGCCCTGCGAGGACGATGAAGCGGCGATTGAGTGCCTGGATGCGAAAAATTGGACCTAAGTTGCGGTATTGCTCGACGAGAAAAGAGCGCAAATCGCGCATCATGCCGATGGTGTTGCCAATAAGCGGCAATCCCGGTGCCTGGGGAATGTCTTTGGGTTGGCGAAGGACCGTAGGTGGTGTGCGCTCAAGCTTGCGGATCGCCTTGGAGACCGATTGCCCGATCAGGTCCGTTTTCCGAATCATTTCGACCCGATCATGCACCGATTGCCCGATCAGGTCCATTTTCCGAATCATTTCGATGCGATCATGCACCTCAGCCCGTTCCGCTTTGGACAGCATATTATCAAAGAAGCCGCAGGCATCTGCCAGACAGATAAGGGCAACGTCGTGCGGGTCTGGAATTTCATCGGAGAAAAGCATGCGCATAATGCGTAACTGGACCTCTTCCACGGTCCGTCCATCAATGACTGGATAGCGGCGGGAGCGCGACACCAGGCGCGAAAGGAAGAAAACTCCTCCGGACTCAGATTCGAGGATGCCGCGGTTGACCAACCGCGCAAGTGCCTTATCGTAGAATTCGTCGCCCCGTTTAGCCGTTTGGGCGACCCAATAGCTGGTGTCGCGGACCTCTGTATCTCGGGCGATTTCGGCTAAGGTGGGATCGAGCAGATCGTCTTCAAGCGGCGTGGCGTCAACCAAAATGAGACGCTCGAGGTCCGTGTCGATGCGATTTTCCAAGGCCAAATCCATCAACACGGCACCAGCGAGGACGGTGTGCAACCAGTCCGGCGTAAGACCGGGCGCGAAATCGCCTCGGTCTTCACTGTGGAGCAGCAGCAGGATCTCTTCGATAAACCTCAACACGGTCTGGCCCCTCGGAAGCAATCTTCAAAAGTGACGTTACGCAGTTTTCAGCGGTGACTTTAGTAATAAAAGGATATAATTTGAACAAACAAGGATACAACTTAAAAAGCCGATATTACCCGCTTTTCGGACGGTTTACGATTTGTGTTTCAGGACCGGCGGGTCAAGCCCTCGACGCGGTCTCGACAGCGTCATTAGGACGGATCGGATGTCTTTACCGTGCTGTATCCTCTTTCAGCATTCAGCGAGGTAAATGAGGTCGATGTGGTCGATGAAGTAGCGTGGAGGTCTTCATGTTGACTGACGGCCAGGTTCGGAAGTATCGGGAAGAGGGCTTTCTCGTCTTTGAAGCCCTGATCCAAGGCGAGCGACTGGCCTGGTACAGGCAGGTATTCGATGAACTGGTCGCGAGGGGGCGCGATTTGACCGGGCATGCACCGCACTGGGGGCTCGAGCTCGACGAGCGGAGCGAACCCCGGGCGGGCCTGCTGCACAAAGTCCAGGGGGTTTGCGTGGTCGACGCCCGTGTGCTGGAACTGGTGCGCGAACCCGCGATCGTAGACCGCGTGGCGGTACTGATTGGCGAGAACATCGATGTGTTCGGCACCAAGTTCTTTCCGAAGCTGCCCGACGGCGGCACGTCAACGCGCTGGCACCAGGACAATTTCTATTTCGGGACCGATACGGACCGCATCGTCAGCTGCGGGCTCTACCTGGAAGACTCGGACGTGGAGAATGGCTGTCTGCGGGTGGTGCCCGGCAGTCACCGGATGGGCGAGATCGTCGAGCACCGCAAGGAACTAAACAGGCATGGCAGCTGGACGCAAACGGTCGATGAATCGCAGGCCGTGGACCTGGTCATTCCCGCGGGTACGGTCGTGCTGTTTTCCGCCAATCTCCTGCACGGCGCCTATGATAACCTCAGCAACCGCACGCGCTACAGCACGGCCTGGCATTATCTGCCCGAAGAACTCGACCTGGAAAGGTTCGTGAAGGGCGAGTCCGAAGACCGGCACGTGGCCAGGAAGATCTGAACATCCTCGCCGACGCACCTTCAGGAAATCCATCGCAGGAACGATTTAAATCGCGGCAACACCTCCAAACGCCAGCACCTCCCTCAATAAACCCCCGGTACAATCCGGTACTTCACCCGCTCCTGGTATTCCGCCCACTTTTCGGCGCCGTACTTCCCGGCGCAGTGCCTGTCGTCATCCCGTTGACGGTAGGTGAAGAGCGAGACGATGAAGACGAAGTAGGTCCAGGCCCAGGGATTGGCGAAGTGGCCGAATACCAAGGCGATGGACAGGGCCAGGGAACCCTCGCCCAGGTAGTTGAAGTGGCGTGCAACGCCCCAGAGGCCGCTGCACAGGATCTTGCGGTCGCCGGCCTCGATGTATTTCGGTTCGATGAGCCCGAGGAACCTGCGTTCGGGCCAGCGCTTGAAGGTGTACTTCTGCAGGTTGGCGCCGCGCGAGATGCCCCACCCGAAGAGGAACAAGGCGGCCGTCCCGATGAGCCAGACATTCGTCCAGGCCGGCGTGAAACCGGGATTCGGGTAGGCGGCCATGCCCCACAGCGGGAGGATGAACAGCCATCCGTAGACCACGAGACAGCCCCAGATCAGCTTGAAGCCGACATTCTCGTGGATCAGGTCGTAGGTGTAGAGCTGTACGCGCTCGAAGACCATGTAGTCCAATATGTAAAAGGTGAAGAAGGCCGCGTAGAGGAATACGCCCGGATTGGCGTTCTCCCCGAAGAGTTCGTAGTGGTAGACGGCGCCGGACAGGGCGTTGAGCGACAGCATCGTCCCGCCGACGACGTACATGTACATCTTCACGTCGATGCGTTCCCTGAAGAACGATATCTCCTGCGCCCGCCCGAACCACCACGCCAGGAACGCGTTCTTCACTTTGCCCTGCGGGTAGCTGAACGTCGCAATCAGGGTCAGGATGATGGCCAAGACCGTCCCGCCTGCCACGGCATAGACCGAGGACCGGTAGAACCAGTCCCGGGGCAGCCCGGTGAGCTCGAACGCCCAGACGATCAGCGCGATCAGGAACACGAGCATGCCGTTCAGCCGGTAGTTTCGGGGTTCGCCGGTCTCCCGGTTGATGACGTATCCGGGTACCCATCTCCCCGGCAAAATGAGCTGGACCAGAAAGAACGCGACATAGATCACCAGTGGGGTGAGGAATCCCCAGATCGCTTCCGTCCGGGAAAGTTCGAAAAGGTGGCCGATGCCGATCCATTCTATCATGATCGAATTCCCCTTTCTCAATTGGTGTGTTGATGCTTTATGTTAGTCTGTATTATCTGGTGTGTGGATGCTTTATGTTAGTCTGTATCATCCGGCAGTGAAAGGAAAACAACGAAAGGTAAACCATGAGCGCGTCAAACCAGTTGAGCGCCGGTGCGGCGATGATCGACATAACACCGCCGGCCGGGACGCACCTGGCGGGCAGCGGCGCCGGTGATCACCGTCCGACTGAGGCCGTGCTGGACCCGCTCTTTGCCAAAGCCATCGTCTTCGAGGCGGCCGGCCGGCGCGTCTGCCTGGTGATCCTGGATCTCACTATCGTCACGAGCGAATACACGGACCGGATCCGTACCGCGATCTGCGAGCAAACGGGCATTGAACAAGACGCGATCATGGTCCAGGCGACGCAGACGCATTCCGCCCCGAGCCTCGGCTATTTCATGCTGGACCCGGATTTTCCATTGGAGACCAATGCGGAAACGGAGTATCTGCGCGGGGCCGAGCGCGCCTATGGCGACCGGGCTGCGGCCGCCGCGGTGCAGGCCGCGGTCGAAGCGGCGGGCAGGCTGCAACCCGCGCGCATCGGCCTGGGCCGCGGCGTACTGGGCGACCTGGCTTTCAACCGGCGCGGCATACGCAGGGACGGCACCATATTCATGCCCAGGCCGCTGGGCCGGGAGCAGCAGCCGTTCGGCATCTCGGACGTACGTTACCTGGAAGGACCGATGGACCCGGAGGTCGGCGTGTGCTGCGTCCAGGACATGAATAGGAAACCGCTGGCCTTCCTCCTGCACTACACCTGCCACCCGGTCAATGCGTACGGAAACAGCGACACCTTCCTGGCCGCGTCGGCGGACTGGCCCGGCGCCTGGTCCCGGGAGATGCAGCAGGCGTTCGGCGCCGACGCCGTGCCGCTGGTCGTCAACGGATGCTGCGGCAACATCAACCCCTGGCACCCCTTCGACCCGGATTTCCGGCCGGACCACCAGCGGATGGGCCGCGGATTATTCAGTTTGAGCGAACGAATCGTGCACAGCATGACGTTCGGCGGCGAAGCCGCGCTGGATACGAGGATCGAAAAGATCGGCCTGCCCTTTCGAGAGATACCGGACGAGCGCCTGCGCGAAGTCACCGCGATACTCGACGAGCATCCAAAGCCGCCGCGCGAAGCGGACGGGCAGGTCGACCCGCGCTGGTTCCGGGCGGCATCGACCCGCAGCGTCGAGCTATGCCGGCAGCGGGACGGCGCGTTCAGCTATGAGCTCCAGGCCTTCCGCATCGGCGATCTCTGCATCGTAGGCCTCCCCGGGGAGCCTTTCGTGGAGGGACAACTGGCACTCAAAGTAAACTCGGCGGCACCCTATCTCTTTCCGGCCCACCTCACGACGCACTATGTCGGCTACCTGCCGACGCGGGAGGCTTATGCCCGCGGCGGACACGAGGCCAACGAAGACGTTACCTACTGGGCCAAGCTCGCCCCCGGCTGCCTCGAAACCGTGATCGAGCGGGCGCGGGACCTGGTACACGAGTTGTATGGGTAGTTGATCGGATCAATGAAATACCGCGTTACCGCGTTGTTACCGCGTTACCGTGTTACGGTGTTGCCGCGTCAAAGTGTTGCCAGTTGCCGTATTACCGCGTTATCGGGGAACGTCCAGGATGTAACGCGCCAGCGGGGACAGGCGTCGAGCGGTCTCGGACCGCAGGTACTCCCGCTGATTGGTTTGCTGCGGATGTTCGCGGGCTATGAAGGCACAGTGCAGGGCGCGACGGGAGGCGTCGCTGCGGTTGACATACGAGCTGTGCCAGAGGCTGCCGTTGAATACGGCGACCGAACCGGCGCGGCCCGTCAGATGTACCTGGTCCGGGTGATCCGCCATGCGGTCGGTTACGTGGTCGGTAATCCTGCCGGGTTTGAGGTGACTGCCGGGCACGCAGCGTGTCGCACCGTTGGCCCGGGTGAAATCGTCAAGCATCCACATGGAGTTGACGACGTGGTACGGTCCTCCGGGCGTGGCGGGTTGGCCCCAATCGGCGTGCAGCGCCTGCAATCCGCTGCCGGGCAGCGGGTCGTGGCCATTGAGCGAGTGCAGCTTGAACGGCCGCTGCAGGACGTGAAAGACTGCCGTCAGTAGCTCAAGCTGAAGGTAGACCTCGTCGAATGCCGATCCCTTGTTGACCAGATCGGCCAGGCGGCGGACGCCTTCCATCTGGGCGACCTCCGCGCCGGCCTTGTCGCCCTCGCGGTCATATATCGCATTAAATGCCTGGCGCAACCCGGCGAGCCAGTCCGGCGAGATGATCTCCTCCAGCACGATGAAGCCATCGGTGTCCAGCGCATCGCGTTGCGCGGATGTCAGCGGCCGGGGCACGAACCCCCGTTTCAAAAGCTCGTTGTCCAAGTGATATTTCCCCGCGATTCACCGCCAGGCCGTCGCTGGCTTCCCACGCAGCTTCCAGGTGAGTGAGCAGGATACGATGCGCCGGCGCCTCGCTCGAAACTCAGGGCAGGCGCCTATCGCGGTTCCCGCCTGACCACGTCCAGGTCCCAGTCCGTCCAGTAGTACTTCACCGGATCGTCCTGATCCCACTGGCTGTAAATCTCTTCCCACGTCAGCCAGTTCATGTGAGGCTGGAGCGAATCTTCCCGGACCGCGTGGCTTCTCGGCTGATACCGGTAGTCGGCCGACAGCCGGAGGCGGTCCGCCGTCACGTTGTCCCGGCCCTGGTGGATCGTAAGGCTGTGCAGGATGATGACGTCGCCGCACGCGTAGTCGCCGCCTACCCAGGCGGAATCGTCTTCGACGGACACCTGACGGCCGCCCGGTCCCACGCCTTCGGAGGTCTCCAGCATGCCGCGCCGGTGCGAGCCGCGGTTGACGGCGAGTCCGCCAAGTTCCTCGGGACAGTCGCCCAGGGGAATCCAGGCCGTCCACGTCTCGTCGGAACCCCCGATGAAGTAGTTGTCCTGGTGCGGCGGGGTCGAATGGGTGTTCAGGTCGGGAAAAACGAGCCGGCAGATGTTCCGGCTGTGGCCCAGTACCGGTTCGCCGAACAGCGCCTCGAACATGCCGATCAGCGCCGGGTCGAGCGCCAGCGCGTGAAAGTCGCGCATGCGCTGCACGTCGCCATAGAAGGCCTGCCAGCGCGGGTCGTCGCTTTCGAACACGCGGGTATCCGGATGCGCGACGCCTTCCATCGGATCCGATCCCGGCGCGAGCCATCCGTGGTCGCGGCATACGGCGAAGATTTGCCGCCGGACCTCCAGCACGCGCGCCGGATCGAGCAGGCCGCGGAAGAAGAGGCAGCCGTGCTCCGCGGCATGTTGCCGCAGTTCGTCGGGACGTCCCAGCAAATCCGTCGCGTCTTCCAGTTCATGGATATGTTTCATGTCGACCATCGCCATACGGAGGTTCCTTTCCTATTCTGAGACGGGCTACGGCTCTGCGTAGCGGACTACGGATCTACGTAGAATGTCCTTGAAACGGTCAATTTACACCGCTTTCTTCCCAATGTAAACACGAGGGTTTCCGGTAGAGCCTCCGCTCCATTCAGGCAGTTACTCCATCCAGACGACTGGAGAAGCTGTTCGATACCCCTATGAACGCTGAATCCGATCCCAGAGACAGTAAGACGCCTGGCCAACCCGTGACGCAGGACGCCGTCTCTCTTCCCAACAGACAAGTGGCCTGGACGGTGTCCGGCTTCATGCTGGCCACGTTTCTGTCCATATTGAACCAGACCTCTCTGACCACGGCCATGCCCCGCATCATAGCCGAGTTGGGCAGATTCGACCGTTATGCCTGGGCGTCGTCGGCCTATCTGCTGGCGGCAGCCATTTCAGCGCCTATCGCGGGCCGGCTATCAGACCTGTACGGGCGCAAGCGTCTACTCATGCTGGGCTTGACCGTATTCATCCTGGGTTCTCTGCTCGCCGGCATGAGCGGTTCCATGACGCAGCTCATCGCTTTCAGGGGCATGCAGGGGATTGGCGGCGGGATCATCGTGGTCAGTTGTTTCTTGGCGATCATCGATCTTTTCCCCCCTGAGAAAAGAGGAAGAATCCAGGGACTCGCCGCCCTGGTGTTCGTGATGGCCGCGGTAACAGGACCGCCTCTGGGAGGTTTCATCACCGACGTGCTGTCGTGGAACTGGGTACTGCTGATCAACGTCCCCGCCGGAACCTTGATCCTGCTGCTTGTCCTGAAGCTGAAGTACCCGCGTCTGAATTCGAGCCGGAACACCTCGAATCCGGATTACCTCGGCATATATCGAAACCGGACGGTGGCCGCCTCCGCCGCCTTGAACTTTCTGGCCGGATTCGGCCTCTACGGAGCCGCGCTTTTTGCGCCGCTCTTCCTGCAGGTGGTACTGGGCACGACGGCCACCGGGAGCGGCGGCGTGTTGATGCCCATGGTGCTCGGCATCGTACTCGGTGGTATCCTGTCGGGACTGATCCTCTCGCTGACAAAGGCCGGTTACCGGACGAACGCGGTGCTGAGCGCGGTTGCCCTGTCGGCTGGCATGTACCTGGTGGCGACCCTGGATCAGGCGGCGGGTCTGGGACGGGCCATGGCGTTCCTGGCCGTCGCGGGACTTGGCATCGGAGGCGCGCTCGCCACGGCCAATGTGGCCGTTCGGCATTTCGTACCCCACAGCATGCAGACCATCACCGCTTCCACGCTGCAGTTCTACAGATTCTTGAGCGGTGCGCTGGGCCTGGCCTTCCTGGGTTCGGTATTGAACCTGAGGTTTTCGGCCCGGTTGGACGGAATGATGCCGGAAACGCTGAGGAACGCCCTCGACCCGGACTTCCTTGGCCGGATCAAACAAAATCTGCGGCTCCTGGTCGATCCGGCAGCCGCTGAAGACCTGGCGGCGGATGCCGCGGGAAAGGGGGGCGCCGGGGCAAAGGGGAGCGACGGCGCCGGGATGGCTGAGGAACTGATCACCGTGCTCGACGCCGCGCTCGTCGGGGCCGTGCAGGATGTGTTCATGGTCGGCATGGCGGTGACGGCTCTTGCCATACCGGCCGGGCTGTTTCTGAAAAACAGGTATTCCGGAGAAAACGACTGACGGCATTTCGTCACTATTCAGGAACGTGATGACCTGATACCGCGATCGGTGAGAAAATCCCGGTACCGGGCAAATGCCGCATTGACTGCCTCCGGCGTGAGGCCGTAGTCGCCGAGATCGTAGCGGTGCTTCCTTTCACCCCGCCGCTGCGTTGCCTGCCCTTCCTGCCACTCTTCCATGGACTTGACTGCCGTCTGCTCGAGCGGCCAATCGAAACGCTCGTAGATACTGGCTGCCGTCGCCATCGGCTTCTCGACCAGATCGATATAGTTGACGTCCATCCAGCGGTGCTCCAGCTCGGGATGGGCTTGCCGGAATTGCACGGCCCGGTCCATCATATCGCTCATGATGGCCAGTTGTTCGGCGCCTAAAGTTTCTGGCGGCTGCGGATCATAGACCAGCGAGCGCACCAGTTCGATCAGACTGATCCAGGATCCCATGAATTGCGTGGGTTCGCGATGGGTCTGAATGAAAAGGGCATCGGGGTAGGTCTCGATCAGGGTCTCCAGCTCCATGAGATGAAAGGGCATCTTGAACAGCCACTGCGCCTGGTGTTCGGGCTGACGCTGCCGGCGCTGCCAGGTGATGTTCTGCATGGTTCGGCGGTGGTGCGCGTAGGCGTGCCGCGTACCGGTGTCGGCCAGCCAGCGTCCGAACTCCGGAATACGGAATCGAGAGATAAGGGTCCACGACCCGAAGGCCGTGCTCAGGATCGGGAAATCCTCCGACGGTTCGTCCACGTCGAAATTGTGAACCCCCTCGAAAAGATCAAGGGCATCGGAAGAGTTGAGCAGATCCTCGACCCATGCCCGGCGGGGGTCGTCCGGGGTACAACCTATCGTGGCATATTCATCCTTCGACAGGCGTGGCGCGGTGAACTCGTAGCCCTGCAAAGCCCAAAAACGTTGGTCCCGGGACATCAGGCGGTGCAGGTAGGTCGTGCCGGTGCGGTTGATCCCGACAATGAAGACCGGGCGGGTGATTTTCTCCCGTTCGATCTCCGGATACCGTTGCCTTTCGCGGGCAAATCCGGCGTTGATAATCAAGAGACGGCTCAGGTCGAAGACGATATCGTAGATCTTATTATCCAACAGTTTGGCATCGGATGATTGAAACGCCTGAACCAGCTGCTGCAGGTTTCGACGCATCCACGCGGGGTAGGTCTGTTCGGCAGAGACGTTGTAATCCTCTGCATAGTGTTCTGCCCGTGCAATCAGGCGGTCGAAGTCCAGACTGCCTTGCGATTCGGGATACGGCCAGTGCTGGTTATCGACCCGGCCCAGTTGGTAGGAGCGCCTGAGTTTCGTCAACACGCCTGCCCACTTGATCGGGTGCGGGCAGTCCTCGCGGAAGGCCCTGTCGCATATGGGCATCCTGTCATCAGGTTTTTCCTTGCTGAACCAGTATTTCCCGAAATGATCGAGCAACGCCCAGCGTCCGTGAAGCGGCGATTTTTCACCGCGAGCCTGGCAGGCGCGCTTAAATGACTCGAAGGGGACTTCGGGTAAATAGATTCCGAAATCGGCGAGTTCAAGCTCGTAGTAATCGAGCCGCGGTTTGCAGCAGTGGTAGATTGTGAATCGGCGGTCGGGATTCAGGGAAATGGCCGTACAGGCTTGACTCACCGTATCGACCGCCTCGTTGTTGGAGCGAAACGTGAATCCTTCCGGGATGGATTCGCAATCGATCACCGCGGCCAGAATCTGCATGGTCAGATCGTTCGGCTGGATATACCCGGTAGTAGAAACAGCGGTTTGCGGCAGCCTGAAAATCGCCAGCGGCATGCCGGCCTGTTGGGCAAACAACAGGACCTGTTCGGAAGTCAGTTTGCTCCAGGGGTAACCGAGCATGCCGAGCGGGTACGTTTCCTTCATGCTGTCGAGGTCCGGCTGCATATGGTGTTCGATGCCGCGGTGTCTGAACTCCTGGGCGAAGGCAAAAAAGTACTGCGGAAACACGGCCATGGTCGAGGCATAGAACAGGTGCTTGAAGCGCTTGCGCAAACACAATTCGAGCACATTGTGCAGGCTGAGCGTATTGAGCCTGCGTATGGTCTCATAAGAGCTGGCGAGACTTATATCGGCGGCAAGATGATAGACCGCGTCGATCCGCTGGCAGAGCTCGTTGAAATCCGCGCCGCTCAGACCGAATCGGGCCTGGCCGATGTCTCCGGCTACCACGCGGATGCGCGGCGTGAATGCTTCGTCCCAGATTTCAGCGTGCCGCAGGATATCGCGCAGACGCTCCAGTCCGTGTTCCGCATGGTCGGCCCGGACGACACAGTGCACCACCAGATCGGCATTTTGCTGGAGCAGGTCGCGCAAGAGGAAACGGCCGATGAATCCGGTCGCCCCGGTCAGCAGGACCTCGCGAAAATCGGCCGGCGACACCGGATCGACCGGCGATCCCTGACTGATCGTCGTATGGACGAATCGGCGCAGGGTATCGACGTCTCTCTGGCATTGCGGCGGCAGCGATCCGACAAGCGGTGCCACGGCCGTGTCGGCAGTGGTTTGTTCGATCATGAATCCTTTACCTTGAGTGTTTGTAATCCGGATTTACTCGTTACCTCGCCGACAGGTGTTCGGCCTGTGCGTTCACGGCGGATCGGAACGATGCCATAGCATGCTCAACGCCATCTTCAGTATAGCGAAAACCATCAGGAATTGATTCGTAGCGAGACTGAACGCGCGATAACAACGCTTGCCTCCGGTTCCTGAATCCTTCCACGTCCTGAACTCGTGCCTGCTTGAACATCGCCAATTCGGCTGTCAGAAATTCCTTGAAGCCATAGATAACATTCTGCTGACGGGTGATTTTCTCGAAGTGGTACCCCAGGCCGGCAAGCTGGATCGCTTTCGAGAGCATACGAGGATGCTTCCTGGCCACTTTTGCGATGAAATCCGTGTAGACGGGAACTTGTTTGGCAGATAGACTCCCGCGCACCCCCATAAGCTCTGCGTAGACCGCATGCTGGCTCCTCGGTTTCAGCAGATGAGGGACCGGCTTGAGGTGCTCGAACATCGTCAGGCAGCGCTTGAAATAGTTTTCGAGCGTCGCATCGTAGAGCGTGGCGATTACGCGTCTGAAGCCATCGACCAGTATCCTGGGATCCATCTCCGGCCTGAAGTTCAGGGCCATGGCGTTACCCCCGATGACAACATCCAGGATCCGGTTTTCCGACTTCAGACGATTGTACATATCCGTGCCCTTCACAGCGGTCAACATGTAGATCGGGGCCACGGGTATGCCCACCTTCTGGATGAACTCGATCTGGGCATCAAACACACCCTCATCGTCATCGTCCAGGCCCAGGATGAACCCGCCCTGTACCTGCATGCCTTTCTGCTGGATTTTGCGAACGGCATTGAAAAGAAAATGCTCTTCCCGCTTGCTGACATTCTGCGGTTTCTTGGTCTTGAGCAACGCCTTTGGATTAGGGGTTTCAATGCCCAGAAACACCGTATCGAAACCCGCTTCGACCATAGCATCCATCAATGCATCCATTCGGGCCAGATTCACACTCGCTTCAGTGGTCAATGTAAAGGGATACCCATGCGCCCTTTGCCAGTCGGCGAGTACCGGCAGCAGATTCATCGCATCTCGCTTGTTGCCGATGAAGTTGTCATCGACCAGGAAAACCTGGCCCCGCCAGCCCAGTCCGTACAGCAATTCAAACTCCTTCACCATCTGATCCGGGGTCTTGGTTCGGGGTACGCGACCATAGAGCTTGGTGATATCGCAGAATTCACAGTTGAATGGACACCCTCGCGAAAACTGTACGCCCATGGTGGCGTAATGCTTCATATCGATGAGGTCGTACCGGGGTAAAGGCGTCTGCGTGACGTCCGGCTTGCGCGGCTCCCGGTAAATCGCTTTGGCATTGCCGCTTGCCAGGTCCCGCAGGAACTCCGGAAAGATCTCCTCCGCCTCGTCCAGCACGAAATGCGCCACGCCTTCAATCTCATCGTGAAACGTGGTGGGGTGGGGTCCTCCGGCCACCACGGGAACGCCCGCCTGATTGCATCGCTCGATCACCGCCCGCAGAGATACCTGCTGAATGATCATGGTGGATGTGAATGCCAGATCAGCCCACTCCAGGTCCGACTCTTCCAGGGAAGTCACATTCAAATCCACGACGCGGAGGTCGTACTCCGGTGGAAACATCGCGGCGATAGTGAGCAGGCCCAGCGGTGGAAAAGCCGCTTTTATTCCCACGATCTCCAGAGCAAAGTTTCCCCCCCAGTAGGTCGGTGGATGCTCGGGATAAATCAGTAGGGCATTTGGCACGGCGAAATCCCCTTGATCTTTAGTCGGGGGTCAGCGCTCGGGGACGGTGTTCAAATCGACACCGCCCCCTCTGGAAAGTGGTCCTCGAGGGTATTGGCGAAAACCGACGGCGGGCGGCGGACGCGCTGCTGGTCCACACGGTCGCCAGTCTCCAGTTCGGCCGTATCCGTCTCGGCCTGGTCTTCTTCAACATCCTTCTTGCCGTGAATGATGTCCTGGGCCAGTGACAGCGAGGAGGCCGTGGTCATCAATTCGAGGGCGCTGACCTGATAGTTGAACTGCATCCGGATGAACCCACCCAGTTCGGCGACCGAGATCGAAGTGAGTCCGAAGCTGGACAAGGGTTCCTCCACGCCGCCCTCGTCGTGTCCGCACAGTTCGGCGACCTTGCCGGCGATCTGGTCCACCACGGTGTCCAGCGTGAGTCGGCCGCCGGTATCGACCGCGAATGCGTCCGGGTTGCTGAGCACGCGTCCGGTGCGCATGTAGTCGGGCGAGTCGACCGTCATCGGCGGACGGGCGAACAGGGAGGTGATCAGGTGATCCCGGTCACCCATGCCGCGCATGGCATAATCGAGGTTGGTAATGGCGAAATCGGCGCTGACCGGCGGAATGCCCGACGACCGCGTTATGCGCAGCACATGCAGATTGCGCGAGGCCATGCCGGCCTCGGCGACCGCCGCCAGGTTATAGCACAGCGCGGGCAGCCCCTGGCGGCGGCGGAAGGCGGCCAGCCCGTCCAGAAACCCGTTGGCGGCGCTGTAGTTGACCTGCCCCGGGTTGCCCAGCGTCGAGGCGATGGAGGAAAACAGCACGAAGTGGTCGAGGGGGCAGTCGGCCGTCGCCAGATGGAGATTGAGGGCGCCCCGGGCCTTGGGTGCAAATACTTTGGACAGGGATTCGTTCGTCAGGTCGGCCAGCAGGCAGTCGTCCAATGTGCCCGCGAGATGGAATACGCCTTTCAACTGCCGCTGCAGTCCGGCGATGCAGCGCCGGACGTCCGCTTCTTCGGCGACGTCGCCCGGGACGATGTCGATCTCTATTTCTTCCGTGAGGTACATAAGGGCGCTGGTTTTCCGGACCCAGTCCGCGTTGCGGCGGCGCTCCGGGTCGCGGTCCAGCATGGTGAAATGACGCGCACCGGCGGCCGCCAGATAGGGCAGCAACAACCTGCCGAATCCGCCCATCCCGCCGGTGACCAGGTAGGTCGCTTCGGGATCGAGGAACGGGCGCAGATCGACTACCGGCAGCGAGGGATCGCCCCGATCCCCCGGTGCCTGCAGGACCAGTTTCCCGGTGTGCTGGCCGGTGGTCATCATGCGCAGCGCCTGGGCGTATTCGCGGTAGGGAAAGGACGTAACCGGCAACGGCGGCACGACGCCCTGCGCCAGCAAGTTCATGCACTTCCGGGAAAGCTCGTGCGCCATCACGGGGTCGTCGCTCATCATCCGGTCGACGTCGATTGCCGCGAAGCGCAGGTTCTTGCGGAAAACGCTCAGGCTGAGCGCGTTGTCGGAGTAGATGTCGACCTTGCCGATCTCACAGTGCCAGCCGCCCGGCCTCAGCGCCTCCAGACACAGGGTGATGTGACGGCCGGCCAGGGAGTTCAGGACCACGTCGACCCCCTCGCCGCCGGTCGCCGCCATCAGTTCGTCGTACCAGTCGAAGCTGTGTGAATCGAAGGCCGCGCGCACGCCCAGCGCGCGCAGTTGCTTTCGCTTGCTCTCGCTGCCTGCCGTGGCGTAGATCTCCGCTCCTTCGTGCCTGGCCAGGGCGATGGCCGCCTGGCCGACGCCGCCCATGGCCGAGTGGATGAGGACGCGCTGGCCCTTGCGCAGGCGAGCCAGGTGGATCAGCGAATAATACGCGGTGACGTAAACCGACAGTACGGAAGCGGCCTCTTCCATGCTCAGGGTAGCAGGCTTGTCGAACACCAGGTATTCGTTGACCACGGCGCGATTGGTGATGCACCCGCCCTGGGTGAAGGCCACGGCATCGCCGGCGCGACATGTGCGCACGGCATCGCCGACGCGGCGGACGATCCCGCTTGCCTCCATCCCCACCGTGCGGCCCAGCGCCGAGCGTTCGTAGGACAGGGCCGGCAGCAAACCCAGCGTAACCATGACGTCGCGGAAATTGAGTGCGGCCGCCGCAACGTCGATTTCTACATCGTGTGGTCCGAGGGAGGAGGGCTGGTAAGTCTTCATCTGCAGGCCGCCGATCTGTCCCGCGTTATCCAGAACCAGTCGGTACGGGATCTCCTGGTCAGCCGGCACGAGCGAAGACCGCTCCCGGATACTGATCAGCCGCGGCGTCCATACCTTTTCGCGACGCACCGCCAGCTCGCGCTCGCGCAGGTCGCACACGCCGAGCCAGGCGAGCGTCCGCAGGTCCTCCGGGGCGTCCAGGTCGACCAGACGGAAGTCAATGCGCGCCTCCGTGCCTACGTCCGCGGCGATCTCCTGTCCTATGCCGCGGACCGCTCCCCACACGGCACTTGCGCGGGGATCCTCCACCTCAAAAGCCGCACGTCGCGTCACCACGGTCAAGCGGCAGGAGCAGCGCGCCTGTTCCACCCGGAAAGGGATCAGCGCCTTGACGAAGGCGACCAGGCGAGCCGTCAGCTTTTCGCCGGTCGGGTCGCCCGGATCAGCGCCGCAGAAGATGTCGATGGCCTCCACGTCGGCCGCCGCGGGCCAGTCGGCAAGTGCGCCGATGCGGTCGTCCGCCAGGTTCGCATAGGGAATGGCGGACACCTCGGGCGAATCGAGGAGCGCCAGCCACTGTTCCCACAGGCTGTCCGGCTCGCCGATTACCCAGCGCGGACCAGGTAGCTGCTCCGGTTCAGGGGCATCTGCGGCGTATTGAGGCGCCTGAAGCAAGGTGGTTCGCCGGCCGGTGCCCACCGTGGTCCATGCCGCTTGCGGTTCGATCGCTTCACCTTCGGCGTGTGCGACCAGTG
The DNA here is from genome assembly GCA_963693015.1 of bacterium. GTDB lineage: Bacteria > JAAXHH01 > JAAXHH01 > JAAXHH01 > JAAXHH01 > JAAXHH01. Next base: position 3,882,202 of record OY843748.1, on the reverse strand, counting down.
CCAGGCCGCCGGGGACCACAAGGTGGCGCAGTAGACGCCACTGTTCCGTTCCCAGTTCCCCGGAGTCTTCATGAAGCAGGAGTATCTCGGCGGCGTGCGGCCGCAGCAGACCGGTATCCAGTTCCGGCGTCTGTTCCGCGGCGAGGTCGAGGCAGGCAAAGCGCAGGGCGGCATCGTGGCTGTGAAATGCGTCGTAATGGGCGCGTGTCTGTTCCTGCGTGTCGCCGACCAGCCAGAACTCCGTCTGCGCATCGGCGCCGCCGAGGTAGTCGAGGCACTTATTGAGGATAGTTTCCTCGGGGGAACGTCCGCCCGCGAATTCGACGACGTGGCAGGCGTAGCGGTGGCCGTCCCCGGGATGCTCGAGGGCGGCGATCAACGCCGCGGGCTCGATCTCGCTTTCCGGCTGGCGGTGCAGGAAAGATTGCGCGTCCGCGACGAACTTGGGCTGCCAGGCGACGACATGCTTGCTGCGAGGCAGATCGTTCCAGCGGGGGTTTGAATTGAATGAGATGTACGCGTCAATACTCAGTACCAGATCGCCCGTGTCACTATCGTAGATACGGATGCCGCCCCCGGAGCGTTCGCCGCGGCGCTCCGTGAACTGCCCCAGTTCGTTCACATCCACCCAATCGGGGTCCTTCTTCACGTAGCAGGTGATACGCGGTCCGGTCGGCGGCCGGAGAAACGTTAACCCCTGGGCGCGCATAGGGAAGGAGAAGATGTCCGTCGCGCGCAGCAGATGATAGAGGAAGATCTGCAGTCCGCCGTCGAGCAATGCGGGGTTGGCGACGTATCCCTCTTCGCGACCCGTCATCCATAGTGTTTCGTTCATCTCGACTTCGAACAAATAGTCGCCCGTACTGGTGTCGCTCAGCACCTGCCGCATGTTCCGGAAGTAAGGACCGTATTGGAAGGTCTCGCCGAGGCTGGCTTCAAGGCGCTCGTAGAAATCGCTCTCTCCCACGAAGTAGTAAGGCTCGAAGGGCGTGGTGTCGATATCCGCCAGGTGTAGCGGTACTTTCACGGGGTGGTCTTCGCTCACCCGGCGAACCTTGCCGCGGGCGTGCAATTCGCTTTGCGCTTCGGTCTCGTAGGTCCTGGACGAGATGGTGAATGTGTATTCGTCCGGCGCGTCAGCAACCGGAAAAAACGCGGTCTGCAGCCGCACCGCCGTCCTGGGGATCGGACACGGCTGGAGTATTTCGAGCGTTTCCGCATGCAGCGGCACGCCCTCGAACGCCTGCAGGAGCAGTTCAATATACCCGGCGGCGGGCATGATCGAGGCATAGTGAACGCGATGCTCCGCCAACCAGGGAAAGTCCCGCTCCGACAGCCGAGCTTCGAACAGCAGGTGTTCGCACGGGACCTGGTGGCCGATCAACGGTCCGTGGGCGTACTCGCCCTGTCTGAGGAACAGCTCGTCGTCGCTCATCTCATCGGCGTCTACCTGATCGTCGCGCGGATAACCGGGCAGCAGTTGGACGATCGGTTCCGGACGCGGGTACTGCGCGGCGAAGTCCAGTTCCACGCCGGCCCGGAACAGGGCTCCCAGGGCTTCCTGGAAGCCGATACAGACATCGTTGTCGCGCATGAGCGTCGGTACGCAGGCCGCATCCCGGGCGTTGCCTTCCAGGCACTGGGCTATGGTGGGTTGCAGAGCGCTGTGCGGCGCGACCTCCAGCACGACATGGGGCCGGTAGTCCCGCATGATGGTTTCCATCGCCCCGGCGAAATGAACGGGTTGGCGGATATTCGACCACCAGTAGGCGCTGTCCAGCCGCTCCGTCTTCACACCCGTCACCGAGGAGATGAGCGGGATGTCGCCATAGAAGTTGCGATCGTCCAGGAAGGACAGGGCCGCCAACGCGTCGTCTTTGATCGGATCCATCGCGCTGGAGTGAAAGGCGATATTGCCGGGTATCAGCAGGTTCTGCAGGTTGCGCCGGTCCAATGCTTCAATGACGGGCCGCAAAGCAGGCTCCTCGCCGCAGATCACGGTACTGGCCGGGGCGTTCTCGCAGGCGATCTCGACCTGTGTTTTCTGATCGCCTTCGAGCCTGAAGGGGACCTGTATCTCATCGAGGAGTTCCTCCAGGCCCGGCCGGTCCAGGCCGATTGCCAGCATGCGACCGGAACCGGCCCTGCGCTGCTGCAATGTGGCGCGATGATAGACCAGGTGCGTCGCCTCCGCCAGCGTGAGCGCTCCGCAGGCGTACGCGGCGGCTACCTCGCCGGAGCTATGGCCGACGACGCAGTCCGGATAGACCCCCCAGGTCTTGAACAATTCGACCAGGGCGCACTGGACCAGAAAGATGACGGGCTGGGCCAGCCGGACCTCGTTCAGCGCCTCCTGGGGGGCGGAGAAACAGGCCTCGCGCAACGAGATATCCGAGTGCTCCCGCCAGTGTTCCTCGATGGTATCGACAACGCGGCGAAAAACCGGGTCGGCGTCGTAAAGGGCGCGGCCGCAACCGGCCCACTGCGTGCCCTGCCCGGAAAACACCATGGCGATCCGCCGGTCGCCTTCATCGACGGTGGCGACGGGGGTTGGATCTTCGGTAAATCCCTTTAGTGCCTCGATCAGTTCCTCTTGGGTGCGCACGGCGAACGAGGCGCGTGCGGCGAAGTGGGTCCGGCGACGGCTGAGATTGCCCGCCAGTGTATAGAGGTCCAGCTCCTTCCCGACCAGCGTTTCCCCCAGCTGGTGCGCACTCTTTTCCAGCGCCCCGGACGTGCGCGCCGACAGGGGAATCATGAAGCCCGCGTCGGGGGCCGGCGGCACAGACCAGACCCGGGGTTGCCCGGGGCGGTATTCGCGCACCACGCAGTGCCCGTTGGCCCCGCCAAAGCCGAAGGAGTTGATGCCGATGACGACCGGGTGGTCGGGAAACGGTTCGCAGTCGGTCTGCACCTGCATCGGGCAACTTTCGAAGTCGATCTCCGGATTCGGTACCAGGTAATTCTTCGACACCGGTGCGAAGGTGCGCCGCTGCATCATCAATACGACCTTGAGCAATGCGCAGGAAAACGCGGCGGCCTCCATATGCCCCACATTGCTTTTGACACTGGAGACGCGCAGCGGCAATGCGCGGTCATTGCCGCCGAAGGCCTCCGCAATCGCATTCCCTTCGATGCGGTCGCCCACGACCGTGCCGGTGGCATGGGCTTCGATATAGTCGAACTCCTGTGGCTTGCGGCCCGCGCGCGTGCAAGCCGTGCGCATCAGATCGACCTGTGCGTGACGTGTGGGCGCGGTGATGTACCGTCCCTGCGCCAGGCCTGTGCTGCCGTCGGCGGCACCGGCAGAATTGACCGCGGTCGCTTCCACCACTGCGTGGATGGGATCCCCGTCCCGTTCGGCCGCAGCCAGGGATTTGAGCGCGAATACAAAGGCCCCTTCCGAGCGCATGTACCCATTGGCTTCCGCGTCGAAGGAGTGGCACTTCCCGTCCGGACTGATGACCCCCAACGCGTTGAAGCCGGTGCTTAGCCGGGCCGATCCGAGGTATATGGCCGATCCGAGGAAGGCCTGCTCGCAGTCGCCGGAGTGCAGTGCGTTGATCGCCGTATGCAACGCCGTCAGGCTGGCGGAACAAGCCGTGCAACAGGCGAGCGACGGGCCCATCAGGTTGAAGTGGTATGAGATTCGGTTGGCCAGCATGGCCGCGCTGATACTGGCGACAGAAAACTCGGTTGCTCCCTGCGGCCTGCGCCAGTTGGACGTCGCCGGCACCTGCGCGCCGACGAATACGCCCGTGCGGCTGTTGCGCAACGATTGCAGGTCCCAGCCGATCCGCTCGCAGGTCTCCCAGGTGCAGGTCAACAGCATCCGCACATGGGGGTCGGCTGACAGCATTTCGTTGTACGACATCCCGAAGAGACTGCGGTCGAAGCGCTTTTCCTCGCCATCCCGGATCAGCCCTTCGTAAGCGCTGGCGAACCGTCCCGGGCCGGAGAATTCGCCGATCGGCCGGTAGCCTCTTCCAAAGCGGTCGGTTATCGGCTCCCGCACGATCTCGCGTTCGCTGAGCAATTTCCAGAAATCGTCGTCGGTGCGGATTCCGCCCGGCATGCGGTAACTGTAGCCGACGATGGCAACAGCGTCATCAGATTTCCGAGCACTCATACTTCGTGTATCTCCACTACGCAAAAACGCGAAAGCCTTCCTCAAATCCCCGGGTGGACCGATCCCGCCTGATACGTCGCCTTGAGTCTCCGACCGGATTCGGCGGAAAGGCGCTGGCGTCCGGGGCGTATAAAGGATTTCAAAAAGGATTCTTCAGGGCAGGGGGGCCTGCCTGGGCGGGATTCCCACGTCATTTACCCAATCGCAGGTCCACGCCATTGCCTTTACAGCAACAGCACAACCCACCCCGGCCTATTCAGAGCCACTAAGGCAGGATGTCAAACCGACTACTTCTTATCGACTACTTCATGGAGCGCCACGTCCGCCAGGTTGAACATCATTTCCAGAACCTGCTTGCGCCGCATTCTCATTTCCTCGACCCTCTTCCATAAGGTGTCCTTTATCTTCTCGACGGCTTCTGCGCGTACCTCGGAAGACAGCGTGCTGTCCGTCCTGAATTCGTATTTCTCAACGGTGAATTCAGCGATGTCCAGTATGTTATCCCCCACGACATTGAAATCGACCGAGCTTCTGACCTGCCCGATTTTGTCTTCGTTGTTGACTTCGCTCATGGCTGTTGCTCCTCGTGTGAAGTGGTTGTTGGTCAGTGGTTGAATCAGTTGTTCCCGAAACCGCCAATCGCCGCGTCACGAGACTCGTAGGTCGAAATGACCTTATCGAAACCGCTGACGGCGACGATCTCGCGTACCGAATCGGTGAGCGCGCAAAGGCCGAACTGCTTGCCCGGCACGTTGAACTGCTTGGCCGTCACCACGACCGCCCGCAGACCCGCGCTGCTCACGTAGGCAACCCGTTCGAAGTCCAGGAGCAGGGCCTGGTCGGCAGGTTGTATTCCGGCTGCCAGGGCACGTTGAAATTCATCGGCGTTGCCCCCGTCGACGCGGCCCAGCACGATAGCGACCAGGATATCCTGTATACGCTCCCACTTGATATCGAACCCCATGCAATTCTACCTCCCTGGTGGGTGCTCAATGGGGAAAGCCAAGACGCGTGGTTGAGCACGTGGATCATATGGAGACTGGCTTGCCAGCGGTAATCTTCCGAGGCCATGATGTATCATGGAAACAACGCCAGAACTTAATCACAGGCTTCTGCATATAACACCTTCATATACTTACAGTATAGTACGATTTGGTCGTATGCAAAATGAAAAGAACGGAACTGATGACGCCGGCAAGTCGGCGGGACCGCGCTGGGGCGCTGTTATCGACGGAGTGCCGAGACGTTGGTGTGCGCTATCGACCGGAGACAGGCGTCCACCGCCTGGCCGCGCCGCCCGTGTACCGGGATTCGGGCCGGAAGATGCGATCGACGGCGCGCTGTTCGATGCAATGGGCGGTCCAGCCGGCGACGCGTCCTATGGCGAACATGGGCGTGAAGAGTTCGGAGGGCAGGCCCAGCCCCTTGAGGAGCAGGGCGGTGTAGAACTCGACGTTGGTCTGGAGACGCCGGCCGGGCTTGTACTCCTCGAGGAGTTCGAGGGCGGTTTTTTCGACGCGCAGGGCCAGGGCGTAGAGGTCGTGATCCCGGGCGAAGAATGAACGGGCGGCGCGCGAAAGGACGTCGGCTCTCGGGTCGCGCACGCGGTACACGGCGTGTCCGAACCCCATGAGGCGTTCGCCGGCTTCGAGCTTTTTCCGCAGGTAGGATTCGGCGTTGTCGGCGTCGCCAATCTCTTCGAGCATGGAAATGACCGGACCCGGCGCCCCGCCGTGCAGGGGCCCCTTGAGCGCGCCGATGGCGCCCGTTACGGCCGAGACGAAGTCGGAACGCGTGGAAACGATGACCCGGGCCGTGAACGTGGAGGCGTTCATGCCGTGGTCGATCACCGTGTTGAGATAGGTCGTGAGCGCGCGTACGCGGTCGCCGTCGACGCTGCCGCTGCCTCCGCTGCCGCTGCCGCTGCCTCCGCTGCCTCCGTCGTCGCCGCGGTCGCTGCCGGGGATTTCACCTTCGCGACCGTCGCCATCACCTCCGCAGTTCCCGCCGGGAGTTTCACCTTCGCGACCGTCGCCATCACCTCCGCAGTTCCCGCCGGGGGTTTCACCGGTCAGCATGTACAGCAGGTTGGCCGTGTGACCGAGGCTGGGAAGGGGATCGATAATCTCCGATCCGTTGAGGAGGCGCCAGTAAGCCGCCACGATGGTCGGCAGACCGGCCACCAGGGAACGGGCGTCCGAGGCGTCGTCCGTGGAAGGAAGGGATGCAACGGCTGCGCGGACGGCGTCGATGACTGGGCGACGTTCCTTCGCGGTATCGCGCAGGATGTCGAGCGAGGCGCCGGGAATCGTCCGGCAGGCGGCCAGTTCCTTTTCGAATCTGCGCAGTACTTCGCTGTCCGGGAGATCACCGTGCCACAACAGATGGACAGCCTCTTCGAAAGACGCCCTTTCCGCGTATTCCCGGAGCGGGAATCCCGCGACGACCAGTTCGCCGGCCTCGCCATCGACCCTGCTGAGCCGCGTCTCCGCGGCAATAACGTCCTTGAGTCCGGGTGAGTAATTCATCTCGCACCTCCGTAGTCCAGATAATGTATTTCCCTACGCCACATGTATGTCCCTACGCCACTACGCCAGCGCATCCCTAAGTGCCCGGACGAAATCAGCAAGCGCCGGGCAGTTCAGATAAGGCCTGTCGTTACGCCAGGGCACTGACCACCAGATCGCCCATTTCTGTCTTAGATACCTTCTGCCCGTCTCCTGAAGCCAGGATGTCGGCCGTTCTGTATCCGTCCCCGATCACTTTCCCCACGGCGCGTTCTATGTCGAAGGCGCCGTCCGGACATCCGAGGCTGTACCTGAGCAGCAGGCCCGCGCTCAGGATCGTTCCGATCGGATTCGCGACGTTCCCGCCTTCGATGTCGTTCGCGCTCCCGTGGATGGGCTCGTAAAGCGACGTGCCGTCCAGGGAGAATTCCGCGGACGGGACCATCCCGATAGAGCCGGCCAGGACCACCGCTTCATCGCCCAGTATGTCTCCGAACATGTTGGGCATGATGATCACGTCGTATTCGGACGGTCTCCGGATCAGGTTCATCGCGCCGGCGTCGACGATTTCATGCCGCGTATCGACATCCGGATATTCTTGCGACGCATCCTCCAACCCCGCGTATAGCCTGAATTGCCTCAGATTCGCGTACACGGACAGCTCCCGCCTCAGGCGAATCAGGGCGTAATCGGCCCGGTCAGGCAGGTCCAGGTGATCCCATCTGGGACCGCCAACCGCACCGAACAGGACGGCGTCGCTACGCCGGCACGTCTCTACAAGTTCATCGGACAGCGCCACGCCCTGCGCATCGATTGACGCGCCCCCGACCAAGTGGTGGGAGAAAACAAGCTCGAGGCGGTATTTCCGGCCAACGGCCTTCAGCACTTTGACGGCCTCGCGCGTGATCTCGGGACCTATCCCGTCCCCGGGCAATACGGCGATGTGAAACACCTGCGCCTCCTTGGCCTTCGGATGTCTGCTTATCCGACGTTACCGGCTGAGCTTTTCCTGCTGCGTTTTCCCTCTTTAAGTGACCATGTCATGTTCCAACACATGTTCAAAATCAAAACAGACTTGACATATTGTCAATATTGATTAATTAATCAATATAACTGGACTTGCCCTTTTCACGATTCACCCGGGCGCCGTACATGCGGGAGCTTCGCCATCCACGTCGCGGATTCCGTTCATTCGCGGCAGAGGGTTCGTGCACAATTCATTCACTCGAAACAGAGATTTCCGTCCATGACGCATTTACCCGAGGCAAGGGGATACGCACTGTGAAACACAAGCGCCACCTGACGTCCCTGGAGGCGGCCGGCGCACTGAACGTCAGTCCCTCGACGCTGTACTCCTACGTGAGCCGGGGCCTGATCCGCTCCGAATCGAGCGGGGACGGCAGGCGCGGAAGATTGTACCGCAGCGAGGACGTCGAACGGTTGAAGGCCCGGAAGAAAGCGCGCCGGAACCCGGACTGGGCGGCGAGACGCGCCCTGCACACCGGGGATCCCGTGCTGGAGTCGGCGATTACCCTGATCGCCGATGAGGGGTTGTACTACCGGGGGCGGGACGTGCTCAACCTGGCGGTCACCGAATCGTTCGAACGCGTCGCGGCCCTGATCTGGACGGGTGATACGAGGTTCCGCTTCTCCATACCTGCCGCGAACCCCCTGGATGACGGGGAGACCTGGCAGCGTTTGCGGCCGCTCAAACCCGTCGAACGATTCCAGGCGTTGCTGCCCCTGGCGGAGGCCGAGGACTATGCCGCGTATGACCTGCGGCCGGAAGCGGTCGCAACCACGGGCATGCGGATACTCTGGTTCATGGCGGAGGTCGCCACCGGAGAAAACCCCCTGGGGGGCATCGCCCGGACGTTGAGCAGGGCCTGGACGGCGGAAACCGATGGCACCGCGGAGTTGATCAACACGACGCTGGTGTTGTTCGCGGACCACGAACTGAACGTCTCGACGTTCACCGCGCGCTGCGCCGCGTCGGCCGGCGCAACGCCTTACGGCGCGGTGTGCGCGGGCCTGGCGGCGCTGCGGGGATACAAGCACGGCGCGGCCCATGAGCGTGTCGAAACGCTCTTTCAGGAGGCGGAATCCAGCGGCAGCGTGGAACAGACGATCGTGGCCCGGCTTCGGCGGGGCGAGGGGGTTCCCGGTTTCGGGCACGCCGTGTACCGGGACGTGGACCCGAGGGCGAGGTTGCTGTTGGAGATGCTGGAGGAGCGCTTCCCACGGTCTAAAGACCTGGAAATTGCCCACGAGATCATCGAAACCACCCACCGGCTCGTTTCAGACCGATACAACGTCGACCTGGCGTTGACGGCCCTGGTGCGCGTCCTGAAAATGCCCGAGGGTAGTGGCATGGCGCTTTTCGCGCTGGGACGCTCCGCCGGCTGGATCGGTCACGCCATAGAGCAGTACGAAAGGGACCGGCTGATCCGGCCCAGGGCGAAGTACGTCGGGCAGCGGCCGGCGGTTTAGTGGCTTGACATCACGCAATCCCCTGGATACCGGTTCACAACGCACTAATCTGAACGGGCAACCGAAATACTCGGAACCAGCTTCTCCTGTATCGACATCCACATTTCCCTGTTTGTAGCGCAAAGCAATCCCTTGCGGTCATCCACCGGAGAGTACCTGGTCCCGTCCAGTCTTCGAACGAAGCCTCCCGCCTCCTGCGCGATCAGGACGCCCGGCGCGTGATCCCATACCAGGGTGCGGTAGTAGAACAGGAACTGCAATTCGTTCTTTGCGAAGGAAGGGTAGTTGTGGCCTGCGCACCGGGTGCGCTCGATGGATCGGAAGATGGCCGATCCCGCTTCGGCAGCGTGACGCAGAGAGTCAGGCAGAAACGTCGTCAGGAGCGCGCCGCGCAGGCTGGAAAGGGACCGGACGGAGGACTCCACGGCCAGACGCGTACCGCCTTCGTAGGCGCCGCTTCCTCGTTCCGTGCTTGCCATTGCGCCGCTTCCTTTTTCAGCGCTCGTCATCGTGCCGTCGATCGGGTTCAGAATCCAGGCGCCGATGGTCACGCCGCGATGAACCAGGCCAACCATCACGGCAAACGGCGTTTTCCCCGATACGAAGTTCCCGGTTCCGTCCAGGGGATCGATGACCCACACGGGCGCATCCGAATGCAGGACGGACAGCAGGCCGGGGTTTTCGTGGACGCTCTCCTCGCCCAGGGTCACGGAGCCGTCAATCAAGCCGGGCAGGCGAGAAGCCAGGAATGCCTCGCACCGTGTATCCGCAACCGTCGCGATTTCGCCCGCGCTTTTCTCGGCAATGTCGTCCTGACCCAGGTTTCTCCAAAGCGGCCCGATGATTCGTTCGGCCGCTTCACGGAGAAGGGCCTCGACACGGGCGTGGGGGATATTCATGGAGAGACCTTCCTCTTTCTACGCCAACGGCCTGCCCCAGACAACGCGCGTCTGCAGCTGGAAGTGAACCACCCCTTTGTCATCAGTGAAATCCGCCAGGATCCGGGACAATTCGGCGTCGAATGCCCTGACGTTTCCAGCACCCATGTGTTCCCTGGACATGCTTTCTCTCGAATGAAAAGACTCAACGTAGTCGTCCACGGTCTGGGAGAAGTTAATGGGGACCGTCCTTCGGTCTCCAACCGGGCGCAGGTGGCCTCGGCTCACAAGCTCCTTGATCAGGTCGATCTGCTTGAAATGGCGATTGGTAGAATATCGTCGAATGAGTTCGCGCTCCGGTTTGCCCCAGGGCGCATTGAAGGGGCGGTCTCCTTCAACGATCGCGACGCATCCGTCCGGCGTCAGTATCTCATGAAACCTCGGGAACACCACGCTCCAGTCCATCCAATGGATGCTCGCTCCGGCGGTCACCAGGGCGTAACCCGGTTTCAGCTCAACTTTCTCGACCCGGCCCAGGATCCACCTGAGGTTCGGATGGCCGCCCTTGTCCAGCGATCGGCCCACGCGGATCATTTCGCGGGAGAAATCGACCGCGTCGACGCCCGCCACGTGATCGACGAGTGAGCGTGCGATCCTTCCCGTGCCGCACCCGACGTCGAGGACGCGACCGCTCGGCGCTCCGGGCAACCCCAGGAGTATCCTGTAGGTTTCAACCGGATAGGGCGGCCTGCGCTCATAGGATTCCGCCATACTTCGATGCTTGAAGCGGGCGGCGTATGCTTCCTGATATTGCAGCGGTCTGGGCGGATTGCGATTCAATGCCGGCTCCGTGGCAGTTACCATTACTGGCGCATCGTCAAGCGAGCATGTCGGCGAATCGGCCGGGAGAATCTGTCGGCGCATCGTCAAGCGAGCCTGTCGGCGAATCGGCCGGGAGAATCTGTCGGCGCATCGTCAAGCGAGCCTGTCGGCACATCCTCAAGCGGCCCGCCTGCGAATCGGCCGAAGCTACCAGAATCCCAGGTCATGCAGTTTTTGATACGCGTTCAGTTTTTCCGGGTCCGGTTCCCCGAGACCATATGCCTCGAAGAAGGGGGCAATCCATGCTTCGCCCAGGTTCCGGCGGATCGTTCCGCGGGCCGCCACGAGATCCAGGTACCGGTCGCCGACCCCGGCGTAGCCCAGGTCGATGTAGCCGCTCAGCCTGCCGTCCTTGAACATGACGTTGGGCAGACAGTAATCGCCGTGGGTAAAGACAAGGTCTTCCTCCCCGGGCACGGTCTCCTTTATATCGGATAGCTTTTCAACGAGAAAGGTTCGGGGCTCGCCTTCGGGGATAAGCTCGTCCAGCGCGCCGCGTTCGATCAACCCTTCCGCCCAGGGGATGAATCGCGACATGCGCCAGTCCAGGGTGCAGGACTCGGTGCCCAGGGCGTGTACTTCGCGCAAACCGCGTGCGAACTCCCGCACGAGATGCGCAGAATCGCCGGTCACGTCCGGATGAATCCCCGTGACGCCTTCCATCTGCGTCATGACCAGGTACTGCGTATCGCCTTCGACATGGAAGCACCGGAACTCGGGCACGGGGAGCTTGCCCCGCAGCCACGACAGGGCCACCGTCTCCGTCAGCAGGTTCGATTCCTGCGGTCTCAACCGGACGTCTCTCGTCTTCAGGATCAGGCCCCGCTTCAGGGGGTGCGTGAAGAGATACACGTCCGAGCAGGACTCGGTCCGCAGATTCCGGCCGTCGCACGAGTAGCCCCTCAGGCGATCGCGTACGGGATCCGGAAGATTACCGGGACTAAGCGGTTGGGAGCACATGAATCACACGTACATCTGATAGTTTCTGCTACACGGATGAACAGGATGTTAAGTCCTATGGGTTGATGATATGTCAACCCGTGTACAACATCCGGCCATGTCTTTCAGTTGCTGATCCAATCAGGGAGGACGATTGCAGAAATTCTCGGAACACCGGGTCTGGTTACTGCGAGGAGCAACGTACGAGAGTATGTAACATGTTTTGTGTAACTGGTGATAGCGTATATCTTGCTCAAAAGGAGGAAGTGCTATGGCCAGAGACAAACGAACCCCCAGTAAGATCGACCGTCTTCTCGATGAGCTGATGGAAGACGGTGTGGATGTCGAGGACCTCTTCGGCGAAGACGGCCTGCTCAAGCGCATGAAGAAGCGCATGGCCGAACGGATCCTGGAAGCCGAACTCACCGATCATCTCGGCTACGAGAAACATGCGCCAGACGGCAGGAACCGCGGCAACTCCCGTAACGGCAAGACCACCAAGACGCTCAAGGACGAGACGGGCGACCTGCCGGTAGAGATCCCCCGGGACCGCGAGGGCTCCTTCGATCCCAGGCTGATCCGCAAGTACCAGACGCGTTGGCCGGACTTCGACGACAAGATCATCTCCATGTACGCCAGGGGCATGACCACCCGCGATATCCAGGGCCATGTCGAAGACCTCTACGGGGTGTCCATCTCGCCCGAACTGGTCTCCCGGGTCACCGACACCGTAACCGAAGAGGTCCTTTCCTGGCAGTCGCGGCCCCTGGACGCGGTCTATCCGATCCTGTTCCTGGACGCCCTGTTCGTCAAGATACGTGACAGCGGCGCCATACGGAACAAGGCGGTCTATCTGGCCCTGGGCGTCAACCTGAACGGCGACAAGGAACTCCTGGGGCTCTGGATCGAGCAGAACGAAGGCGCTAAGTTCTGGCTCAACGTCTTGACCGAACTGAAGAACCGGGGCGTCTCTGACCTCTTCATCGCCTGCTGCGACGGCCTCTCCGGCTTTCCGCAGGCCATAGAGACGGTGTATCCCAGGACCCAGGTGCAGCTCTGCATCGTCCATCTGGTGCGTAACAGCCTGACCTACGTCTCCTGGAAGGACCGCAAGCAGGTGGCCAGAGACCTGCGGGCGATCTACCAGGCCACTACCTGCGAGCAGGCCGAGGCCGCGCTGGACCGCTTCTCCGAGCGCTGGGACGAGCAGTACCCCACCATCAGCCGGCAGTGGCGCAGACACTGGGACCACTTGAGTCCGTTCTTCGCCTTCCCCCAGGAGATCAGAAAGGTCATCTACACGACCAATGCCATCGAATCCATGAACCGGGGACTGCGCAAGATCATCAAGACCAGGGGCGCCTTCCCCACCGACGAGGCCGCCAGGAAACTGCTCTACCTGGCCCTGCTCAATCTGTCCCGCAGGTGGACGCGGCCCCTTGCCAACTGGACAGGCGCAATCAACCAGTTCGTCATCATGTACGAAGACAGAGTGCCCATATCATGAAACAGTCAGTTACACAAAATACGTGACAGACCCACGTACGATCAACTCGTGGTTTCAGAGCGCTTTGTGGAGTCTGCCTATGCCTTCACCTGGTCCATTAAAGAACGAAGAGCTTCGTTTACGGACTCGTCGGTGGGGAATGCCTTTGCTACATCAGGATGCAGCAATACCAGATTAGTTCCCGATTGGAAGGACTTCAGGTACTTTCCCCGGACGCCCGAACCGAGTTCTTCACGGCAGTACTCAGGGCGGAATCTGTCTGTATCAGCCTTCTTCATAGATATGCCTTTCTCTACGTGTCATCATCCCGTTGACAGCTTCCTTTTTTATTGTAACCACTTTACTGTCTGATTCCAAACACCAATACCCTGTCTTGTCTCTTTATGTATGGATTTTTACTCTAACCTCGCATTTACCATGGCTACCGTGTCCAATACTTCACGCACGTCGGCCACGGTCGCATCGGGGGATTTCATCCGGTGTGCGGGGTTTCATGATACGGTAACGCCCCAGCTTCACCCAGCTTCCTCCGCCCGCCACTCCCCATCAAAACCCGTATAGCCATCGGTATAATGTCTGAGCCGGTCGGGAAGCCGTTCGGCGAGAGCCACGGCCGAATCGGGCAGCGGCCACGGCGCGTCGATGCGCCAGGCTTTGGGCCGGAACCCGATACCGCAGGAGTAACGCCGTTCGTTGGTGGCCATGTTGGCGTGCCAGGTGAGCGCGGCGAAGCAGATCAGGTCGCCGGGATCGGCGACGACCGGAACGCAACCGGGCACCGACATGGCGTCGTAGGGCGTATCGGGCGTCCCGCCCTCGGGGTACAAACCGCTTCGGTTCGGTCCCATGACGAACCCTGCGGGGCCGTCCCATTCCGGGAAGTGGGATTTCTCGATAACCGCGATGCCGCTTCGATCGGGATGGCTTCCATTGAGGTAGAACCAGGCGCCGCTGGGAATGGGGAACCGGTTCAGGATATCGTTGGCTTGCTGTGGTTTCTCGATATGACCCCGGTGGTCCTGGTGCCAGCGGCCCATGCCCTCGCCCGGCGTGCGCAGTATGGCCGCCGAGCGGTGCAGGCAGAGGTCCGTCGTGCCGTGCACGGTCTGGATGAATTGCATGTAGGCCGGGTTATCCACCAGGTCCCAGACGGGCTCGCTGTCTTCCGCGAAGGCCATGTGATACCGGTTGGACGCCGGCGCCAGGTCGCCAGCCGGGTCCAGATGCCGGTCGATGGATTCCTTCAGGGCAGCGACCATATCCTGGTCGATCATCTTCCGGATCACGCAGAAGCCGTGTTCATCCATGCAGGCCAGGGCCGCCTCAAGATCATCGCGATGGAAATGATAGGTGTAGTCCGGCATGGTCTCCTCCGGCATGGATGCCTCCGTCATGAAGTCTCGCTAGCGCGAGCCTTCCTTGAGAACATGCAGAAACCGCTCGATTTCAGCAGGATGGCCGGCACCGGCGTAGGGGCCGATCTCAGTCGCGGCCTTTTCGAACGACCTGATCTCCGCTTCGGTTTTCGACCACAGGGCCGCAAAGAAATCGATGCCCGCGCCTTTCGCGGCTTTCAGGTCATCCAGGGAATCGCCGACGTAGACCGTGTCCGACGGAGAAGCGCCCAGGTTGGTCATCGCCTTGACAACACCCTCGCAATATGGTTTGGGCATGGATACATCGTCATCGAAGACCAGGGTGTTGAAATCGCCCAGCTGAACGTGTTGACGGGTGATCTCCCAGGCGCCCCGGCTGTGTATTTGTCGAGAAGCTGGTACACTCTAACCCACTGCGGGCGAAGGCCTCTCCGCGATGTTCTCCGACTTCACCCGTTCCAGCAACCGGGACATCTCCCGCACGATCTCCGGGTGGTCGCCGTACCGGTTTACCCGTTCCGATATGTCTTCTTCCAGATCGAAGAGCTCGCCCGGGTGCGTATGGGCCACGTAGCCCCGCTCCTCCTTGAACCAGTCGGGTTCGCGGTTGTCGTCTCCGTCGGGGGAATCGATAAAGACCCAGTTGCCCTTGCGAATGGCGAAGTTGCCGTGACAACTGTGGTGTACGGCGAACTCCCGCACCGGGGCATCCGTCTCGCCCCGCAGCAGCGGAAGCATGCTCACGCTGTCCTCGCCTTCGTCCTCTCGCAGTCCGGTTCCGGTCAACTCCGCGCAGGTCGCCATGAAATCGCCCAGGATGGTGAGCTGGTCGCAGACCGTGCCGGCGGGCGTCGCGTCCGGCCAGCGCGCGAGGAAGGGGACGCGGTGCCCGCCTTCCCAGGTGTCGCGCTTCACGCCGCGCAGGTTCGCCATGCTGTAGTGGCCGTGAATGCGCGCGTGTTCGTAGCTTCCGCCGTCCGCGGCGGGGGCGCACTCCGGTCCGTTGTCGCTCGTGAAGATCAGCAGGGTGTCGTCGGCAATCCCGTGCCGGTCCAGGGCCGCCATGACCTGCCCCACCACCCAGTCCACCTCGCATACGAAGTCGCCGTAGCGTCCGGAGCCGCTCCGGCCGATGAACGGCGCGTTGGGCACGATGGGCGTGTGGGGCGACGTGAGCGGGAAGTAGAGGAAGAACGGATCGGGCCCCGACGATTCGATGTAGTTGACCACGCGGCGTATGAATGCGGGGATCATTTCCTCGAGCGTCCAGCCGGGTTTCATGACTCCGGGCCATCCGAACATGTCATCGGGTTTAGAAACAGTCGGCTCGCCTGCCAGGCGGTCCTGCTCAAACCAGGTGTAGGGCGGGAAATTCGGCACGTCCACGCCGAAGTACGTGTCGAAACCGCAATCGACCGGCCCGCCGCGCATGGGCCTGCCGAAATCAACCTGCCGTTCCCGTTCCTCGCGCAGTTCACGGTCCGGCCTGCCCACCGCCGTGCCTTCGTGGGCCGGTTTGCCGTCGCGGGTGGTCCACTCCCATCCCAGGTGCCATTTGCCGATGCACGCGGTACGGTATCCCTGCTGGCGAAGCATCTCCGCCGCGGTAAGCCGGCCGGGCTCGATCAGGGGCGGATCGTAGGGCCACAGGACGCTGTTCTTCAGTGGCGTGCGCCAGCAGTAGCGGCCGGTCAGCAGGGCGTAGCGGCTCGGCGTACAGACGCTCGACGGGGCGTGGGCGTCGGTGAACCGCATGCCTTCCTCGGCGAGCAGGTCCAGGTTGGGCGTCGGGATCTTCGAATCGGGGTTGTTGCACCCCATGTCGCCGTATCCCATGTCGTCCGCGAGGATGTATATGATGTTGGGCGTGGAATTGGGCATGGTTATTTGGTGGTGGTCGGGGAAGCGGTCCTGCATCTTCCGGTTGAATTGGCAGTAATGGACATTTACATGGACGTTGGTATGGACGTTGGCAGGGACATTTACATGGACGTTGGCATAGACGTCGGTGTAGACTCGGCGTAGATGTTGGCGAATTCATCCTGTACCTAATATGGCAGACCGTTAAGTTAAAGACAAGATCAAGGTCCGGCTTTCGCTATTTTGGCGGATCGTGATCGCCGGGAACCGCGAAAAGATTTCTGGCACACGCATGAGACGCATCAGCAGTAAAATGGAAGGATCCGAAAGTGGGACTCAAACACGATAATGGCTGGAATATCCCGGCGTCCGACCCCTTCTATCCACCGCTGCCGGCGGTCTATCGAAACGTGCGGTTCCAGTTTGTCTTCTTTCATGCCGCGCCGGATGCCGTGCAGGCCTTCCTCCCGGAGCCGCTGGAAGCCTCGGAAGACGGATTGTGCGTAGCCTCGGGGCTGGAGGTGCCATACTGCGAAAACTATGGCTCCTTCGAAGAGTCGTTTGTCGTGATGAAGTGCCGTTTCGGGGACCAGGCCGGATTCTACTGCTCCCACGTTTTTCATAACGGTCCCGCCGGCATCGCCGCGGGCAGGGAGATTTACGGGACGCCTAAGGTGTACGCGGACTTGAAGGTGATGCGGGGCGATCAGCGCATGGAAACGGAAACTTCGTACGGCGGTGCGCCGGTGTTGCATATCAGTACCAGGATGGAAGCCGATGCGCCCCACGATGCCATGCCCGCCCTTACCCCCGCCTGGCGGCTGAAGATCATTCCCCGGGCCGATGGGCCAGGACCTGCCCTCAAACAGCTCATCGATTGCAGTGAAACGGCCCAGGATGTGGAAGTGCACCACGCCGCGAAGGGACGGGGCAGTATCGAATTTGGCGCTTCCTCGAGGTGTGACCTGACGCCGCTTTCGCCGCTGGAATACGGCGATGCGTTCCACGTGGAGAGCAGCTACTCCGAGGGATATGCGCGGGTTGTCTACGACTATCTCCGCGAGGAATCGTAACGGCTTGTGCGACGAACCGCGCGGAGTCGTAACGGTTTGAGCAAGGAATCGCGCGCGGAGTCGTAAGGATTGGGAATTGTATACCTAAGTTACAACGGCAGGAAAATCAGTGTCCTTTGGGATGTTCGACGAGTTCAAGGGAGTATGTAACATGTTTTGTGTAACTGGCGATAGCGTATATCTTGCTCAAAAGGAGGAAGTGCTATGGCCAGAGACAAGAAGACCCCCAGTAAGATCGACCGTCTTCTCGATGAGCTGATGGAAGACGGTGTGGATGTCGAGGACCTCTTCGGCGAAGACGGCCTGCTCAAGCGCATGAAGAAGCGCATGGCCGAACGGATCCTGGAAGCCGAGTTGACCGAGCATCTCGGCTACGAGAAACATGCCCCCGACGGCAGGAACCGCGGCAACTCGCGCAACGGCAAGACGACCAAGACGCTCAAGGACCAGACGGGCGACCTGCCGGTAGAGATCCCCCGGGACCGCGAGGGCACCTTCGATCCCAGGCTGATCCGCAAGTACCAGACGCGTTGGCCGGACTTCGACGACAAGATCATCTCCATGTACGCACGGGGCATGAGCACCCGCGATATCCAGGGCCATGTCGAAGACCTCTACGGGGTGGCCATATCGCCTGAACTGGTCTCCCGGATCACCGACACGGTAACCGAGGAAGTTACGGCCTGGCAGTCGCGCCCCCTGGACGCGGTCTATCCGATCCTGTTCCTGGATGCCCTGTTCGTCAAGATCCGTGACAGCGGCAGCATCCGGAACAAGGCGGTCTACCTGGCCCTGGGCGTCAACCTGAACGGCGACAAGGAACTGCTGGGCCTCTGGATCGAGCAGAACGAGGGCGCGAAATTCTGGCTCAACGTACTCACTGAACTGAAGAACCGTGGGGTCAACGACATCTTCATCGCCTGCTGCGATGGTCTTACCGGCTTTCCGCAGGCCATAGAGACGGTGTATCCCAAGGCCCAGGTGCAGCTGTGCATCGTCCACCTGGTGAGAAACAGCCTGACCTACGTCTCCTGGAAGGACCGCAAGCAGGTGGCCAGAGACCTGCGGGCGATCTACCAGGCCACGACCGCCGAACAGGCCGAGACCGCGCTGGACCGCTTTGCCGAGCGCTGGGACGAGCAGTACCCCACCATCAGCCGGCAGTGGCGCAAAAACTGGGACCACTTGAGTCCGTTCTTCGCCTTCCCCCAGGAGATCAGGAAGGTCATCTACACGACCAACGCCATCGAATCCATGAACAGAGGGTTGCGCAAGATCATCAAGACCAGGGGCGCCTTCCCCACCGACGAGGCCGCCAGGAAACTGCTCTACCTGGCCCTGCTCAATCTGTCCCGCAGGTGGACACGGCCCATCGCAAACTGGACGGCCGCCATCAACCAGTTCGTCATCATGTACGAAGACAGAGTGCCCATATCATGAAACAGTCAGTTACACAAAATACGTGACAGACCCGTTCAAGGATTTCGTTTTCTTCCAGATCGGTGATTTCAAGTATTTGGGGCCAATCGTAAACATGACCGTCTCGTTCCCGTACAAGTTTGTACAGCTTGCGATTTTCACTTCCGGCAATTCCAAAAACCTGTCCTTGCACAACCCGATGACTTCCTGAAACCCCAAGTATCTGTCGAACCGCATGGGTGATTCGATGTTCTCGTACCGGATATTCAGTTCGATTGTTTTACTGTTCGGAGTCATAATCCCTCCAACCATCGTATTCGACCGTTGTTACCATTCGAGGATATATCGGCCATTTTTCCCGTCTATATTTAGTGAACACCGAGACAGAACATCCATCCCTATAAGACACCATATTGGCAGAATATCTAACCCTTCGGCACGTGAAACCCTTATCGTTGGAATTTCAAGAGCGGGAAAACCGTTGTTAGAATATACTTTGAGACTCACATCGTAAAGTTCTGTCTGCCTTGGTCCATCGCCGTAACTAACCGTAGCGGGAGCTCGAGGAGAAAGGTTGAATCCTTTAACCACATGACTCGAAATAGCAGACTGTGTTGCTCCTGTATCTATAATACCCCTTACAGCTACTGGTGATGGCGGTTCCATGTCAAATATCCTAAGTGCTTTTGCATAGATCGAATCAACACCTAAGGTAACTATAAGGGGCAATCCGTCGTCGTTGATGTCTCCAATCAGACACGACATCTTCAACCCCCTATTTTCAACATCATGATAGGGGTATCTTCCTTGCAGACTGCTTTGACCATGAAAGGCGGTGTTTCTCCTACCCCATACTTTTCATATCCGGCTGTCACCGCTTCAACGTAGTCGGTATAGAACCCCAACACCTCTCTTTCTTTGATTACTACATACTTCCCCTCATGATCAACGAGCCATTCGTCTCGGTGCAACTCGTAATAGGCATTTTCTATCTCGAAATACATAAGGGACCCCCTAATTACGGTGGCAAGGTCTGTCAGGCGGTAAGACGTTTTGATATACGACTCTAATGGGGATGCACGACAAACATCCTTCGTCTAATCTTCCCGTTCAATTTTGACATGACGTAATACCGCCTTCGCCAGTTTTTCGGGCGTGGTGTCGATCCGTACTTCCTCGTTCAGTTCAGTCTTTGAAGGCTGGTAACTCGACGATTTGAGCGTTATCGTTCGGACCGGTGGTACCGGTTCGGTGCGTCTTTTTGCGTTTGGCCATGATGCAACCTCCTTTGAGGCATTGAGTGCCTTGTTGCGCGACTGGCGCGTTAGGGTTGTTCCTTTCTGGGCGTATTCCCGAGTTTTTCAGGAGCAAGGCGGGTAGATGTTTGTTTTAATGTCATCTCTATTCCCCTGAGATGTTTAACAACGTTCTTTTCGAATGGTTTAAGCCCGACAGGCGAACCGATAAAGGACTTGATCTCCAAGCATGATTCACCCACCATGAATTCATCCTCATGACGGTACTGGTAACTGATATCCGTAGGAACATAGTTCGTGGCCTTTATCAGTTCATCGAAGTAGCCCCAGATAACGTCCCGGCCTTCACCGGGGGCCAGAGCTTTTATACCATTCAATAACGGAGTGTTGTCCATGTCCGCCCTATCTTCTTCGGGACAAGGTATGGGCCGATCTGTGGTGAAAGTAATATCTTCCGCTATATCATGGCCTATGTTGCGAATACGGATTAGAAGCATTCCCTCGCGTTCCTCGTCAGCATGTACATACACGATGATCTTTGGTTGAGTCTGTGATTTATACGTTTTACTGCTGATTCTGGCAGTGCGGTAGGTTATGAGGCAGGATACGGTCGCCACGAGAACAGTTGTAAACGGTAAAATCCATTCAAGACCGGGCATATCGGTGTTCCTCCACTCGGACAGGGTTACCAGTATCTCGGATGCCCATCAATCACGATTCTTTCTTCCTTGCCGCGCAGGTAAGTACCGTCCGGTCCTGAAGACTTGAATTGCCATTCATTGTTTTTCCAAACTATTTCCTCCCCGACTGCCTTCCACGGCTTACTTCTCTTAGTGCCTCGATATTGACAGTAGCCTACAAAGATACCGCCGTCATCATGGGTTCTGAGAACACAGGCGGGGCGATTACTTACTTCGATCCACTCGTGTAATTTCACTTCTGGCTGACTCATATCCACTCCCTTTCCCGCATGAACCTTGATATTATCAATCAAACCCATGTGTAGGCGAAATGTCAACATTAAGTTGTTGACACTACGTCAACACGTGTTAAGGTTATTAGCGCATTGACAGCGATTCGAAAACAACTTAGGTTTGGAATGCGAAAACCCCGCTCATGGTGAACGGGGTGCGTGGACCTTACATCGTTCGGACTGGTAGCAGCCAGTTGACGGACGATTCAATCTGACCCGTTTAACCCCGGCGTTGCCGGACAGGGTCTTCGTGTACCTCATCACATCTTGACCCGGCTGGCGGCAACCAGCCACGGAGGGCGAATCATGACAGATAGTATACAGAAAGAGTCCAGCAATATCAATGCCGAATTTTGGACAATGTTGGGCCTTAGCGAACTGGACATTTACAAGTTTCATTGCAAGATTCAGGAAGGGAAAATCGACGAACTTAAGGAGCAAATTGAAGCCCTGCAACGCGACAAAAGAACCTTGCAATGGGGTAAGTCCTGGTTAGAAGGAGAACATCGTCTACTCAAGGCCGCTTACGATGAATTGTGGGAAGCCATTCCCGATGCGGAGATCACCGCTAAAGATCAAGCGTGGTCATCCTGACGCACTTCACTTCTGATCATTCAACGACGTAACCGGTAATTAGGCGATCAGATCTCTGTACAGCAGTTTCTTACCGTTCATCCCGTATACGATCAGACGCATTTGATCGACGGTATCGAGCGAACGGGCATTGAGCCGACTTTCGTATTCGTCGATGTACCGGTCCATGCGTTTCGCGGACCAGTGGTGATAGATACCTTGGTATCCGCGTTTCATCAGGGCCCAGAACGATTCGATACCGTTGGTCGTCGCCTGATCCTTCACGTACTCACCGACCGAGTGTTCACCGTCTGGTGACTCACGCCTTCGATACCGCGATATACCTTGTGGTCGTCGGTGTATGCGGTTGCGCCTTCGGTGGTATTACGATGTGCGACATCCTGTAACGCCTTACGGGATGTCGATTCGGTCACTTCGGCGTGTACCTGACCGGTATCCTGATCTTTGATCCCGACGACCGCGACCTTACCGACGGTTCCACCGTCCGGATGCGTCCGTTTGGACGCGTGTTTGTTGCCTTCGATCCCGCCCATGTACGCTTCGTCTACTTCGACCGGACCGTCGAATTCTGGTGTCTCGTTGTCCATTGCCTCAAGCACTCTGTGTACCAAGTGCCACGCGGTTTTCTAAGTGATGTTCAGGTCGCGGTGCAACTTCATACTGGACGTTCCCTTGATTCCCGTGGTAACAGGTAAATCGCGATGGCCCACACTTGGAACGACAGATTCGACCGTTCCATGACCGTTCCCTTGCGAATACGAAAAACGGATGGCCCTTGCACTCGCGGCAACGATGCGTCATGGACTTGTGTTTGATATTCGATTGAACGTTGTGCGTACCGCACTTCGGGCAGTACGGACCGTTCGGTCATAACTGTTCCTCGAACCACTTTCGAGCGGTCTTGTCGTCGGGGAACATATGGGTTACTTCGATGAACGAAAGACCTTTGCGGTATGATTTACCTGGTCCTGACTTTGCCATTTCAAACCTCTTGTTTAGCTCGTCTGTTTAATCATATAACTACTATATAATATAATGACTTACATATATTTATCAACAGGAAATTGCAACTTAGGTATTTAATTCCCTATGGATTTTAGCAAGGAATCGTAACGGTTTGTGCAAGGAACCGAAACGGCTTGACCGAGGACTCACAACAGATGGCAGACAGGCTGAAGATAGGCATCCTCTACCCCGCTCACTCCGCGGAGGACGACTACCCGCGTCTCGCCGCCGCGCTGGAGCCGACGGTTGACGTGCAGGTCGTTCATACCGACAGTCCGAACCTGCATCGTATCGACGAGACGCTGGTCACCGGCAGCCGGGAATATCTGCTGGCGGGGGCGGAGGAACTGCGTCCGCATCATGTCGCCGTCTGTCTATGGGCCTGCACAAGCGCGAGTTTCGCCTTCGGCGTGGAGGGCGCGCGGCGCCAGGCGCGGGACCTGGTCGATGCACTCGGCGTGCCGGCATCAAGCACGTCGCTCGCGTTTCTCAGTGCGGGCAGAGCGCTCGGACTGAAGCGTATCGCCGTTGCCGCGACCTATCCGGAGGCGCTGTCTAACGCCTTTCGATCTTTTCTGGAGACAGGCGGCATCGAAGTGGTTCACATGGGGTGTCTCGGTGTATGGACGGGGGATGAGTCCGCATTGATCGAACGCGAAGAGGTGCTGCGCTTCGCGCGGGCCAATGATCATCCCGACGCCGAAGCGGTGCTGATCCCCGACACCGCGTTACACACCGCCGGTTTTCTGCCCGAACTCGAAGCGGCGGTCGGCAAAACGGTTCTGACGGCGAACCAGGTGACGATGTGGGAGGCCCTGCGCCTCGCGAATCGTTTGACGCCACAGGCCGGTCTGGGAGAATTGATGACCGTTGTCGGGTGACCTGGACCGCCGCGGATTCCGGTTTCCGTCGACTTCAGCTTCCACAGACACGGCCGAACCCATACCTGCGGGATACTATCTGAAACCTCAAACGACTGGCTAAGCACCAGGGAGATCAGCATGGATCGATTTATTGAAGTGACCCTCAGGAAACGCGGCGTGAGTTGCGTCGCGCGGATGCTCGACGACCTTGCGCCGAAGACGTGCGAGGCGGTGTGGAACGCGCTGCCGCAGGAGAATGATGCCTATCACGCCAAGTACGCGAGCAATGAAGTCTACACGCTTGTCCCACCCTTTGCACCGAGTGAAATAGGCCTTGAGAACCCGACGATAACGCCGATCACCGGCGACCTGTGCTACTTCTTCTTTCCTCCCGGCGCCGTCAACGTCCCATCGTTGCACGAGACCGCCTTCAGCACGGGCCTGGTCGATCTCGCGATCTTCTACGGACGGGACAATCTGATCCTTTCACCCAACATGGGGCTGGTCCCCGGCAATCGCTTCGCCGAAGTCACGGAGCATCTCGACGAGATGGTGGAGGCGTGCAACAGCGTCTGGCGCGAGGGATTTGCCGGAGAGCGGCTGGCGTTCAGCCGAGTGGGGTAGATCAGAAGATCAAACGCCGAGCATTGAAGGCAGGTCGGTTAACGACGAGATTTCATGGTCCGGCTCGATCCCCGATTCGTTCGTCTCGCCTTCCCGATTCAGCCAGACACCGATTGCGCCAACTGCCTGCGCGGCCGCCACGTCGGTTTCCAGTGAATCGCCCACGTGCATGATCTGGATCAATTCGCACGCAGCCCGTTCCGCCGCGATGCGAAAGATCCTCTGATCGGGTTTCTCGATTCGAACGTCCTGGGCGAAGACGGCGAAGTCGAATCGTCCCGCGAGCCCAAAGTATTCGGGGTAGTTGTTGCCGTTGGACAGCAGGCCGAGTCTATAATGCGAACCCAGGGCATCGAGCGCGGGCACGACATCTTCGTACGGCCGGATCTCGTTGTAACGGTGTTTCAGGTATGCTTCATTGAGACGCTGCGAGAGATCAGGCCCCGAGTATCCGACATAGTCAAGCATCTTCAGGAATGAGTTCCGCCGGATCTCGTCGTAGTCTCTCACATTCCCCGCGTAACTTTTCTCCTCCCGGTCGCGAATAGACCACATCTCTTCTACGGTAAGGCTTCGAGTCCGCTCGCCCGGAACGCACCTCGTCAATTCATCGCGAACGGACTCCATGGATCGCATGACGACCCGATCTGTGTCGATCAGGGTCTGGTCCACGTCGAAGGAGATTGCGGTGATGTTCAATGAGTGGTTCCTCGAAGTCTAAGCCTCGGGACCTCTTTCTCGGGCCGATTCTTCGCCAGATCATGACTCCGTTGAAGATTCAGCCAGAACTCCGGAGTTGTACCCAGCGCCTGAGACAGTAGCCATGCAGTCTCGGGAGTAACTCCTCGCTTACCCCGAATGATCTCGTTTATCCTCTGAAGAGACACTCCGATATGGTTGGCAAATGCCACCTGCGTCATACGCAGAGGTTTCAGGAATTCTTCCAGAAGTGTCTCGCCGGGATGGGTGGGGATGCGGTTTTCCGGTAACAATTTGTCTCCTGTCATTTATACTTCAACTCCAATACCACGAGGCTCGATCGCTTCTAACTCCCGCGCCTCCGACCGCATGGCGTGATAGAGATCCCAACGGAGTTGCAGATTAAGCCAGAACGAGGGCGACACGTCGAAGTACCTGGCCAGCCGCAACGCTGTGCTTGGCGTAATACCGCGTCGGCCGTTCACCAGTTCGTTCACGCGCTGGTAGGGTACGTGAAGAGCTTCAGCCAACTCGCGCTGCGTCAGCCTCATCGGAATCAGGAACTCCTCCAGCAGCATTTCACCCGGGTGGGTCGGAACGCGATCTGTAGGAACAAGTACCATAGGGGACACCTCGCAACTCGGTTTTAGTGATAGTCGATGATTTCGACATCCCGAGGACCAGCATCCGACCAAACGAAGCAAACGCGGTACTGATCGTTGATTCGAATGCTGTATTGCCCGGAACGCGCACCCCGCAGGGTCTTGAGGCGATAGCATGATAGCCCCGCATCCATGCTATGTCAACATGCCAAATCGCATCGAAGTCCTTACTTTTACTGGTTTGGGTCAATGATTGACTATGCCTGGCGACTTGATTACAGTCGGATCTCTAGCTTGGCATGTTAATCCTTTGACGAGTCACTCTGATTCCGATATGGTTGGCAAATGCCACCTGTGTAATGCCCAGAGGTTTAAGGAATTCTTCCAGTCGACACGATCCCGATGATTCTTTCAGAGCTATTCAAAGACGACAATGCGCTGGCAGAACGCATACGGCGCACCTTTGGCCTCGGCAGTTCTGCGTTTCCACTTCGCAGAATAGGTACAGGCTTTAAAAGCGTTGTCCTGGGAAGCCCGGCCGGCCTAGTCTTCCGGGTGGCGCTGAACGAGAAGGCTCAAACAGGGCACAGAAGGGAGTGTTATGTCCTTTCGAAGCTCAAGTCCCTTCTGCCTATTGAGGTACCGGATATCCTGGGTTATTGCGAGGCATCGGACGACTTCCCATTTGGCGTCATGATGCAGAGGAAAATAGAGGGACCGAACCTGGGCTCAGTACTCAAGCGATCGCAACGGGTTCAGCCGGTCGCGGCTTTAACCGGGGAGTTGATTCTGGCCATACAATCGATCAGACCGAACGATCTGCCGGGACTGACTTCAGCCGAGACTCCCCGACCTGAGGAAACATGGTCTTACGCGCATTCCTACCTGAAAGCGGCTCTTACACCCCGCGAACTGTGCAAAGCAGAAGACTGGTGGGAGCGGTACTGCCAGGACCTGGAAACGGGTTGTGTGGCTCACCGGTTTTATCACGGTGACCTGTGGCATGCACACATCATACTCGACCCGGTAGATGAAACACGGGTCGCCGGGGTCATTGACTGGGAATACGCGGGATTTGGTGATCCTATTGTTGATTTCATACCACAGATGCGCCTGGGTCCTGCATATATGACCTATGTACTTGAAGCATACCAGGCGAAGGGAGGCGAATTCGGTCCCGATGCCGTCACGCGGATTGAACTGCACTACCCTTACAGAGAGCTCGGAGGGCTGTGCTATTGCCTGGAGACCGGCGACGAGCAAGAAGCTCAGTTCTGTGTAGAGAAGTTCAGGACTGTACTGAGTCCCGGCTAAACAGTCTGCCGCATCAACTGACAGTCAAAGGGTGGGTTGATCATTCAGGATTCAATCGTGCAGGACCCAATCGTAACAACCCGGGACGTCGAAAACCTGCTCGTCAGCCTGGGACTGGATCATGGACGTATCCAGCCCATCACCGGTGGTTGGGCTTACTGGACCTTCGAAGTCGAACTGGATGACCATGGAGAGTATGTCGAGTACTTCAAGCCCGGCGAGTCTCACAAGCCCGGCTGGATCTTTCGTTTTCCCAGGAACAGTGTCGTCGCAGAAAACCTGCAAAAAGAGCAGGCCGTACTGCCCGTGGTTGCCTCTCGGGTCGCCTTCGCAGTACCGCATTTCGAACACGCGGGAATTTGGAACGGCCGTCCCTACGCGGGGTACAGGCGAATCCCCGGTCGCCCGTTGTCTGATCGGCCATCCTCCGATCGCGAACTATCCGGTGCAACAGCCGGTTCCATAGCGGCTGCGCTCTCCTCACTGCATGACATACCGACCCCGCTGGTCGCAGAGGCCTGTGCCACGGAGCACACCGTCGATGCGTGGCGGCAGCGCTACCTCATGCTGAGGGAAACTGTCCGTGCCAGGGTATTGCCACTGCTGGACTCACGCACGCTCGACGCGGTAGACCGCGGATTTGAACGTTTTCTGGAAGAGGAACTGGCCACGCTCAAAGACGTCGCCCTGGTCCATTGCGATCTGGGCTGCGAGCATATCCTGATCGGCGAGGACGGGACAACCGTGACCGGACTGATCGATTTCGAAGACGTGACCATCGGCGATCCGACGATCGATTTCGTCGGTATCTTCGCCACCTATGGCATGGAGGCCGTTGAGAGGGTCCGAGCCGGCTATCGCCGCGAATTGGACGTCAATTTCGAGCACAGGCTTCGTTTCTACACTTGGATGGCTTCCTGCCACCAGATCCTCTACGGACTGGAAGAGGAAAAACCGGACCTGGTGAAGGACGGTGTGGAAGGACTGCGGAAGCGACTAGGCATGTAGCATTTCGACAAACGCCTCGTGATTCGAAAAGTCTTCGACCCAGTATTCGCACTTACCCTTCAACCGCGGTCCGACCCCGATGAAATGCCATCCCAGTTCCCGGGTCGCCTGAACATCCCATTCGGCATCGCCTGCGTATACGATGCGATGGAAGGAGTTCCCCAAGGCGTGTAAGCATTTCTGCATGATCGCTGTTCGCTCGTCGCTGTCGTCGCTGGAAGCCAGGACGACGTTCTTCAAATCAAAACCCGCGTGCTCAAGTTTCATTCTGGCGGTATGGCTCCAGCCCCCGGTCGCGATACCCACTTCATAGCGGTCATCGTTTCGGAGTTTCTGTAACAGGCAGACGGCTCCGGCTATCGGACGGCATTCGCCCCCGCTGTCAACATACTGACTCGCCAGTTCTCCGAATCTGGTACGAACTTCATGAATACGTTCTTCTCCCTGGATCTGGTTCTCTTCCATGAGTTGACGGAGAACGCCCGTGTCGGTCACGTGCCTGTATGTACGCCAGTCATTCCGGATCCTAACCGGTCCCAGAACGTCTCTTATCGCAGAAATGTACACGTCATCTTCAAACCTGGAACTCTCGACCAAGGTCCCGTCGATATCGAATATCGTGGCCGTCTTTGTCGTATCCATGCTACTCCGAGGATGCAGTGCCCGCGTGCCGGAATGATCAATACCCCGGTGCACGGGCCTCTTTTATGGCTTCTGTAATAAACTCGGCCTTGGCGGCCAGGTAAGCCTTTCGGTCTCCGGCCAGGCTACCCACCAGGGCGGCCTTCAATTTTCCGTATTCTTCCGCAACGCTCCGGTCCGACCTCAGGCGATCCCTGAACAGGATCAGCTTCGTCCACTCCTCGCTGGTCTCTTCAACCATGTGGATATGGTGTGTACACGGCTCGCCCTTCTGGAAATAGTGCCTGCGGGGAATGCCGTTTTCTCCTTTGAACGTGTACCTGAGGCTGATCAGGGGCTCGATACACACTCTGGCGGCCTCGAATTCCTCCACGGCAATCGCGATATCCAGGATTGGCTTGGCGCGCATTCCCGGGACCGCCGTGCTGCCCACGTGCTGGATGTCCTCGACGTGATCTCCTATCGCAGATGCGATGATCTTCTTCTCAGCCTCGAACAGCACCGGCCATTCCTCGCGGTAGGGCGAGAGAAACAGTTCTCCTCGATTCAGACCGAGGGGAGGCTGTGGGTCCGAGGAGCCGGGTTGGGAATTATGCAAATTCAGCCTTGTCTTCTTTGTCTTAATTGTAATGGACTTTCTTGACAAGTCGTGGTATTTTCAGGCGGCTTTACGTACAGTAATTGTGAGAATATACCCTTCTGATGTAAGGCTCCGAAATAGAATGCACTGAAACAGTCGTCAAAGTAACACAAGACCTCGATCCCTACAAGAGTCGCAAGGAGCATACAAAGATGTTAGTCAAACTGGCGCTGCCCAAGGGAAGCCTGCAGGAATCCACCTTTGAACTCATGCGCAAGGCGGGGTTTCATTGCACGGTCAGCAGCCGGTCCTACTCGCCCTGGGTGGACGACGAAGAACTGGAGATCATGCTGATTCGGGCCCAGGAGATCGGCCGTTACGTCGAGGACGAGGTGTTCGACGCGGGGCTGACTGGCAAGGATTGGATCATGGAGACCGGGGCGGACGTGGTGGAGGTGGCGGAACTGGTCTATGCCAAGCATACCCGGCAGCCCCTGCGGTGGGTGCTGGCCGTTCCGGAGACTTCGGACATCCGGAGTGTCAAGGATCTGGAAGGGAAACGCATCGCCACGGAAGTCGTCAACATCACGGAAGAGTACCTCAAAAAGCACGGCGTGACCGCGAAAGTGGAGTTCTCCTGGGGCGCCACGGAGGCCAAGGCCCCGGACCTGGCGGACGCGATCGTCGAGATCACCGAAACGGGCGGTTCGATCAGGGCCAACAAGCTTCGCATCCTCGATACGTTGATGGTGTCCACCAACCGGCTCATCGCGAACAGGACGAGCTGGCAGGACCCGGAAAAACGGCGCAAGATCGAGAACATCGCCCTGCTGCTCAAAGGCGCCATGCTCGCCGAGGAAATGGTCGGCCTCAAGATGAACGTAAAGCGCGCGGACCTGGACGCCGTAGCCGCCCTTCTGCCCGCATTGCAGAATCCGACCGTTTCTCCCCTGGCCGACGAAGAGTGGGTGGCCATCGAAGTGATGATCGAGGAGCACACCATCCGGCAGCTGATCCCGGCGCTCAAACGGGCCGGCGCCCAGGGCCTGGTGGAGTACCCGCTGAACAAGGTGATCTACTGAAGCATGGCTTCCTCGACGCGCGATAACACCGGTGAATCCTCCCCCCGGGACACCGAGACCGGAGATTCCACCCCGGCAGATCCCGGCACTCCGGCCGTAAAGGCGGCGGTCCGCGCCACGTCCGGCTACACCCTGGTCCAGCCGGACTGCCCGGTCAAACTCAACCAGAACGAATGTCCCTTCGACGTGCCCGGGGACCTCAAGCGGGAGATCCTGGACGAGGCCCTGGCGAGTAACTGGGGCCGCTATCCGGGTTTTGTGCCGCTGGAGACCAGATCGGCCGTCGGTGAGCGGCACGGGCTGGGTCCCGAACACATCCTGATCGGAAATGGTTCGAACGAACTGATCCAGGCGATCTTCCAGGCTGCGGTCGGCCAAGGAGACCGGGTGGTGCTGCCCGCGCCGACCTTCACCCTGTACGCCCTCATGGGCAGGGTCGCGGGCGCCGACCTTCGGACGGTTTACCTCAAACGCGACCTGACCTTCGACGTCGACCGTCTGGTGGAGGAAAGCGCCCATCCCGGCGTCAGGCTGGTGGTGCTCTGTTCTCCGAACAACCCGACCGGTTCGATGATTCGGCCTGAAGAAGTGGCGGCAATCGCCTCTGCGACCGGGGGTCTGGTCGTGGAGGACGAGGCCTACTACGAGTTTGGCGGCGTGTCGTGCATCGATCTGCTGGACCGACATCCCAACCTGGTGATCACGCGTACCTTTTCCAAGGCCTTGGGCGCGGCCGGCCTGCGGCTGGGCTACCTGGCCGCCGATCCCGCCCTGGCGTGCGAGATCGAAAAGGTCAAGCTGCCCTACAACGTCAACACCATCTCTTTGCTTGCCGCGCGCAAACTGATCACCCAGGAAGCGCTGATCGAAGAACGGGCCTCGCTGATCCGGTCCGAAAGGCGGCGGGTCTTCGAAGGCCTCCAGGACCTGCCCGGCATCCGGCCCTGGCCCTCCCACGCCAACTTCGTGCTATTCGAGGCGGAGCGCCCGGTATCGGAGATCTTCCAGGGACTGATCGACCGCGGCGTGCTCATCCGCGACGTCAGCCGCTACCCCATGCTGGAGCAGGGCATGCGCGTCACCATCGGCCTGCCGGAAGAGAACGACGCCTTCCTCGAAGCACTGCGGGAAGTGCTGGCGGAGCAGTAGTCGGTCTTCTTTTACAGTCCGCGCATCACAGTCGAACCTGGCCGCGCGTCAGTCGTACCTTGCTTTCCGCGTGCACGTCAGTCGAACCTTGCCGCGCGTCAGTCATCCCTTGCCTTCCACGCTTTCCACCTTCCCCAAACCAGGAAGATCGCGAACGCCAGCGCCCCGCCGTAGATCGAGAATGCCGGCGTGTCCGCACCCTGATCGCCGAGCATGAAATTGAACACGCCACCGACAAGAACGCCGATCATTATGGCAAGTAAGGCCTTCACGAATGTGGGTACTTGCGACTGTTTCTCACTTCTTTCCTGATTCAGCTTCTACGAGATTCAAACTGTGTGTTTGTTGATAGGTGTGGTGTGCCTTGACACCTAACTACTTCATTCAACACATAGTAACTCTCAAGGAAGATACGGTTCGTTAATAACGGTCCAACTATCCACCAACTTTTAATTCATTTAGAACGTGCCGAAGAAACGTTAGACTATCTCTAATATCTGTCTCCCCTCTGGACTGTCTGTCGTGCGCACCGCTGGCCGTCATATCAAGAATGTCCTTAAGGCGACTTTCGGAGTCCGGTAGCTTCGTAAGTATTACGTCCCCTGCTCCACTGTTCCACATATATTCGGCTGTTTGGTGTTGCCAACTCTCAGGTTTAAAACTCGCCGGTCCATACTTCGCGTAACTGATGGTGTATAGTCTTTCAATGGCAAGTCGAATGAAGTTCCACGCTTCACGGAAACGTCCTTGATCGAGTCTGTCTTCTGACAATTTTAGGCGTTCGGCAACTCTTCGGTTGCCCTCTTCGATTACAGAGCCCTCACTTCGAGAATGCCTAATCGACATTGTCACGTATTTTGAGTAATCATAGTGGAAGTGGCTCACATCCCGCGCAAAGGCTTCATTGTGAGTCAACAGGACCACCTGAAAGCCTTGATTCAGAACGTTATGGATAAGGTCTCGCGCAAATGTTTTGAAATGTTCCTCATCCATCGACTGCACGGGGTCGTCCAATACAAGGATTTTATGACCAAGCAACTTAGCTCTTGTAATGAACGCTGCTACGCCTAGAGCATTCACCTGAGATTCGCTGAAAACCCTGAGTGCGTCCACTACCCTTTGACTGTACTTGTCGTCAAGCAGTGCTTTTAACTCAATACCAATAGGAAATCCTCTACCCTTTGGTGCCGGTATATGGAGTCTGCTAAAGGAAGAATATCGATCTTTCCGTAGGGCAGACCATATCTCCCCTATGCCATCATTAAACGCCACCCTCCTTGACTCCAAAAACTGTTGCCTATGGGATATGAGAGATTTTCTAATCTGTCGTAAGTCTTCCATTGCCAAACGTTTTGCTCGTTCCCAATGCAAATCGTCGTAAATGGATCTGGAGTTTCCTATACACTCCAATAATAGTTCCCTAAGGCGATAGCTAGCGTCCGTACTTGCTTTCACATTAACCGCTGCCTCGACCGCATCAAAAGCGACTCGGTACGTTCTTGCCGCCATCGACATTTTCGAAAGGCCATTTACGACAACTTGGCATTCAGTAATGAAACTCTCGCACTGCCCAAGATCGTTTGGATGGGTAACCCCTGCACTGAGTAGTGTCCTTCCCCTAGACACGTTCAGATTCAGTTCAGTTTGTGCGTCAATGACGTTCCTTAGTTTCAACGCGACGTTCTGTAAGTCGGTACCGACATCCTTAAGAGCGTCTTCCCAATCAATATTGAAAGCAGAGGGAGGTAGGAATTCGTCGTATTCTTCGATTGCTTTTTTTATAGGGATTAAAAGGGAATCCATTGCATCGTTTAACGTCCTACGGGCTTTGCTTTCCGCCTCCTGAATGGGGTTCCAACCTTCAATTGTTGTGATCCTTTTGGCCGATAAGGTTTCAACTTGCTCATAGGCACAAAGTGGGCAGATTTGAAAATCTCTTCCGAGATCGATAGTTCCCGCATCCATAAGGACTTTGAATGCTTTAGAGACTGCTATGTTTCTTTCGCCAATTGCTGCTGAAGCAATTTGAAGCGGCTCGTATTCTGTCCAAGCATTTCGTACGGCAGGGATGAGTTGGTCCAAGTTGCACGTCGGCAACGGCTCCTCTACGTCGTCCGAATACTGCCTGCGAGGTCGAAGCTGGTCTAGGATTGGAAAAGACATTTGTCGAACTCTTGCTTGTGCATCTTCTAATACTGGTACGATCTGTTCGTTTTCAGATATCTCATTAAGGAGAGTTGGGAACTCATTACGTGCGATCAGAACCAAGGCGTTTGTTACTTTTTGATGGGAGTCATCATCTTCGCTTCGAAACGCCCGCTTATGAGCTTCAATCGCTTTTTCATTCTCTAACATAGATCGTAATCTAGACCATGCGTGAAGATAGTGATCATCATTGGGGCTATGAAAACTCGATGCTCGCTCGTCGGTTACTACGGCTTGTCGAATGAGCTCAGTAAGTTCATCCAAACGCAACAGCCTTTCGAAATACTCGCTTCGAACTTTAGGTTCTCCCTGAACAAAATCACGTAGTGTGTGTTGCATTAGCAGTGGCGGTACCCCTGCAAACATCCTATCTAGGACTTCTTGCTCGGTTTCACGGGTAAGTGCTTCATCATCTAAATGCAGAACTGACCTACATTCTGCAGTTGAAGTGGAACCGTAGTCTTCCCTCAACACCCGCCGTAGTGAAAACTCTTGTTCATCCTCCCCTTCTGAATTAACGGAAAAAGATGCACTAACCCACGTGTCAGCCGCCGTTGGTCGGAACTGATTGGTTATACAATTTTCAAGTTCGCGTGCATTACCGGTATCGCTGCTTTCTCGTCGCGACAATGTGCCTGAAAACAGCCACTCTAAGGCCTCTGCCAAGCTTGTTTTACCTGTACTATTTTGTCCTTCGATGACAACAAAATCATCGGCTAGGTTTATTGGACTCTCACTTTCACGGAAACCCCGGAAGTAATGTGCTTGTATCGACCGTAGCTTCACCGATGGAGATAATAAGGCAGCATCACCGAAATCTAAGGGAGAGTCAAAGGACGTCACTATCTCAGAATCGGCGGAGGTTTTAGAAAAGCGCTTCTCTATCCGATTCCGAAACCACGTCTCAAGCCAGTTAGTATCCTCGGTATCTTTGCGACCCGGGAAGGCTCGTACTAGGTCTCCTCCTGCACCTGAATTCATTGAAAGGCGGCTAAGTGTCTCATCGCCTGTTGAGTGTGTATACCCACTTCTCATACTATATCCTCGCTATCTGAAGAAAAACCTGCTGGAACGATCTTCGTCTGCCAAGCAACCAGCATCAAATTACCTGGATCAGTGAAGTGTTGGATTTCCTGATTTAGTTAGAAACGACCAGGTATGGTTTAACAAATTTATCTTGCAGTTAACACTGGCGGGGTATCTCGATGATCTGGACAATAGTGTCTGGATGCCTTGTTGTTACGATGTAGAAAAACCAGAAAGATTGTTCTCAATATAACACTTCTTTAGGCAAAACCGACTGCGGTCGATATCATCAGTCATGTTCCGTCAGATCCATTAAAGCAGGCAAAAATCCGGCCGAATGCTCAGTTAAGTCCGTTTCATAAATACGCAAGGACCCCCAACTTAAAACCCTTCTTACGCAAGATATGCATCCACCTCTTCCGGGGCATGCCTAGTTGGCTTCAGTTTACTCATCGCTTATTTCAATCGAGTAGGAGGTCATGGTCTTTATCTTCATGCCGGTCGCGCTGGCAAACTGAACGACATCGCAGAAGGCGTGGGACTGGCCCGAGTTTGATCGGATCACGCCGTTGACTGCGGCATCCCGGCCATGGGTGATGATAGTCTCGATGACGAGGTCGCTCGTTCCCACGTTTTTCATCGATTCCAGGAGTTCACGGACGTTTTCTTTGCCTTCTATCACGGTTTCGCCCACCAGATGCCAGACGATATCGTCGCTCATGGGCGCCAGGATGCCGTCGACGTCTGCGTGCGCGAAGGCGCTGATGAAGTCCCGCAGCAAAGCCTTTTCAGGCGAATTGCCACAGTCGGGTTTAACGGTGATGTTGGGCATTGCCCGTCCTTTCCATGAATGGCCGGATGTAGGCCCGTGCTCGGGTTTCATCGGGTTTCAGGTGATGCGCAGCCGTGCTCGGGTTTCAGGTGGCGTACAGCCGCTCTCAGGTTTCAAGTAATGAACGCGCGGCCTGGAGCATGGCGGACCACGTCACGGAACCCGGAACCATGAATTCGTGGTGACCGGCACCGGAGATAATCAGATGTTCGATATCATCCCCGGCATCACGCGCCGCTTCCGCGTATGCTGCGCCCAGTTCGGGCGGCACCACCCAGTCGTGTTCCGTGCTGATCATGACCTGCCGCAAACCGAGGGGCAGCAATTCGACAGGCGATCCGCATCTGTACCGTTCTTCCAGCTTTTCGGATGATACGCCAGACTTCCCTAGCAGTTCCGCCACGACACCCTGCCGGCATTCGGCATCCGCGTGGGGCGCGAATGCCTTCAAATCTCCCGGACCGCCCAGCACCACGACACCGCGCACCGACAACGGGACTCCGGTCCATAACGGGCTTGCCGCGGGCAACCGGTGGCGCGCGGCCGTCCACAGCGCTAGGTGCCCGCCCGCCGAATGACCGATGGTGATTACGCGGTCCAGATCGAGGTTGTGGTCCGCGGCCAATGGGCGAAGGTGGTCCACCGCCCGCCCGGCGTCGAGAAACGTCCCCGGCCAGCCGCCCCCTTCCTGGTCCGCGCACCGGTATTCGACGTTCCAGGTCGCGATACCCTCGTCTCTCAGCGCGTCGGCCAGCGCATCCGCGTTGTGCAGGTCCGCGTAGATCGACAGCCAGCAGCCGCCGTGCAGCGCCACGGCCACCGGATGGGGACCGTCGCCCTTCGGCAGGCGCAATTCTCCGAACTGCGCTGGCGTTGGCCCGTAAGCGGATCGTACATCCGCCGGCTTGCTTGGCAATGTATTGACCACGTCGGGGGTCGCGAAGGGATGGTTGTCGGAAGTAAATCTGGAAGGCATGGCGGGAAGGAAAGCAAGGAAAGCGCGTGGATGATCCGGTGACAATAGTCTGCCGGTCAGGCATCGAGCTGCGCCGGGCAGGCATCGAGCTGCGCCGGGCAGGCATTGAGCATTCGATATGGTTTTCGAAGTTCAGGGCAGAAACCGGCCCCGCTCCTCAGGCGCGGGCAGTCTACACGCTTCGCGTCTGCCGAACCAGCGATACCGGTTTCGCGCGACGATGCGGTAGACGAAATCACGAAATGGTCTGGGAAATACGTACAACAGGACGATCAGCCGCCATACCCCGCCCAGTCGCCTTAAAGCCAGCAAAACGGCATTGGACTGTTCGTAGCGCCTGTCATTTTCCAGGAAAACGAAGGATTGGAGGCCGCCGTTATTGAAGCTGCCGACCCGGGAACTGCCGAGCGGAAGACTGCCGGTCTCGCGGTTGCCGGTCTCGCGGTTGCCGGTCTCGCGGTTGCCGGTCTCGTCATCCATCCCAAGCATGCGTTGCGCGGTGTCGCCCTGCAACGGTGCGTATCGAAACCGGTCCCGGCTATCGGCCTTCAGCAACAGATCGACGAACCGGTTGCACAGGCCGCACACGCCGTCGAAGAAGAGGATGGGGCGGCGTTGGTCCGTCTTACCGGCCATATCTTCATGGTCGGCGCGGTTCGTCCGGTCACTTTGACCCGCGCGCTCCGCTTCACTGTGGGCCGAGTCATTCACCGCGCCCAGGTCTTGTTCTCGAGGACCGACTGGTTCTCGTAGATCGAACCCCCGCGTTCGGGTCCGGGATAGGGCATGCGGACGGGGAGGTCGGCCATGCGCGGGACGTTGGTGGGCTCTCCCCGGAGCAGGCTCCCGTTGAAGGCGTCCCATTCCCCGGCCCCCGTGAGCGGCCAGGCGTCCGCGGCGCACATCTGGAACAGGAGCAGGCGCCGGGGCGCACCGGAATAGTTCGGCGCCGAACCGTGCAGGGTCCGGACGTGATGGATGGATATCCCGCCGGCCGGCACTTCGAGCGCGACGACGTTTTCAGGCGTGAAATCCGGATCGGTCACGGCGCCGCAGAACCGGCCGTGCTGGTGGTGGTCGTAGGTCTGCCCCTTGTGGGAACCGGGAATCACGAGCAGCGCGCCGTTGGCCTCGTTCATCCCGTCGATACAGACGCCGACGGCCAGGATATCGTCGTTGGTATGAGGATAGAAAGCCCAGTCCTGGTGCCATTCGACCGGGCTGCCGTAGTCCGCGGACTTCATGTTGAGCTTGTTGCCGTTGGTCCGGATACCATCGCCGATCAGCTGGCTCACGATGTCCAGGATGTTGTCGTGCCTGATCGTACGCATGTACACGTCGTGGTGTTCGATCGGGCTTTTGAGGCGGCGCACCTGCGGATCATCCGCCGAGTGCCCGGGTTCGAGATCGTAGAAATCCGTATGATCGGTGAAGACCCGGGCTTTATCCACGAATTCGTCCGTCACCCGCTGCAGATCCGCGACTTCCGCATCGGAAAGTACTTTGTCGACGGTCAGGTACCCGTTCTCGTGGTAGAATTCGACCTGCTCCTGGGATAGCATTTGGACCTCCGTTAATGGGACTCGTCTTCGTCCGTTCTTCTATTCGTCCGCAGCGGTTCAGTTTATCGTCAATTCGCGGTCAACCGTACTGCGCTTCGTTCGGCCGTTCAACCTGTGTCAACTCGCCATCAACCGTACTTTCCCTCGTTCGGCCGCGGCAGGCGTGCCTCGACCGGCAGGATAGCCGGTCCGCCGCGCCGCGGTTCGGACAGGTAGTAGTAGGCCGTGCTCGCGTAATCGTTGCTCAACTTGTTCGCATGGCCGTGTTCGATGGACATGCGGAAACTTTTGCGGAACCGGACCGGGTCTTCGATGTGATACCGGTAGACAGTGTTCTTGCCCTTGAACCTCCAGTCGGGATTGCCGCTGTAGAGAATGATCCCGTGATACGGCGCCTGGAACTCCGTCGTGGGACCGTACGCGCCGTGATACCAGTCCTCGGTACCCGTGCCGTGCAGCGAAGGCGGCCACGCCTCGCCGTCGATGAACATCATGTCGTCGCCTTCGCCGTACCAGTCGTTCGGGTTGCGCTGAAAGCAGTCGATGTCCAGGTGGGCGCCGCAATAGATCCCGTCGCCCTCGACGTCGCAGATGACGTAGTTCCCGCGGTCGCTCGTATTCAGCCAGCGCGGGTCGTTCCGATAGGCTTCCGGCATGAGCCCTTCCTCGAAGGCCCAGCCCTTCGTATCGGCTTCCCTTCGCCACTGCACGTGAAAATAAGCCTCATCGGCCACCGCGTCAACGGTGGGATACGTCTCGTAATCGATGTAGAAGTAATGGAAGTAGCCTTCCGCGCCCTGGTTCTCCACTTCCAGCACGGCTTTTTCCTTGAACGGCATGGGCCACCAGGCATTGAAACCCTTGCCGTCCTGCGGACTCATCTGGAGCGGGGCGGTAATGAAATCCTTGCGCATGCCGTGCCCCAGGCCGAAAAAATCGCCGATGGGGCATTCCACGCTCGGTTCATCGCAGCCGTCCCAGTACATGCGCAGCACGATGCGGCGGCAGTAGTCCTCGGTCGGGATCCCGAGCGTCATCCAGATATGCTTGATGCACCCCGGACCGTCGACCTGTCCGATCACGCGCTTTTCACCGGCGTCGATCCGCCACGCGTCCGTGTTGGCGCCCGTCGTGTCCCAACTTGATAGCCGGCGGCTTTCGTACGATCGCAGCGTGGGCAGCGACGCCAGGCTGGTCTGACCGATCATGATTCCTCCCTTTCAGGTGTAGGGCCGTGGGTCGTCATTCACCCTTCGTACCGAGGCTCATCGGGACGAGGCAGACGCTCTTCCACCGGCAACAGGACCAGACCGCCGCGCCGCGGTTCGGAGAGATAGTAATATGCGGTACTCGAGTAGTCGTTGCTCAGCTTGTTCGCATGCCCGTGCTCGATAGAAATCTGGAAGCTTTTCCGAAACCGGATCGGATCCTCGATATGGTAGCGGTAGACCGTGTTCTTGCCCTTCCAGCGCCACTCGTCGTTGCCACTGTACAGGATGATCCCGTGATACGGCGCGTTGTACTCGTCCGTCGGGCAGTAGGCGCAGTGGTACCAGTCCTCCGTGCCGGTCCCGTGGAGCGAAGGCGGCCAGGCCTCGCCGTCGATGAACATCATGTCGTCGCCCTCGCCGTACCAGTCGTTGGGGTTGCGCTGAAAGCAGTCGATGTCCAGGTGGGCGCCGCAGTAGATCCCGTCACCCTCCACGTCGCAGATGACGTAATTGTCCCGCTCGCTCAGGTTGGCCCAGCGCGGATCGTTCCGGTAGACTTCCGACTTGAGCCCTTCTTCGAAGGCCCACCCCTTCGTATCGGCTTCCCGGCGCCACTGCACGTGAAAATACGCCTGGTCCGACACCGCTTCGACCGTGGGATATGTCTCGTAGTCGATGTAGAAGTAGTGATTGTATCCCTCGGTCCCCTGGTTCTCCACTTCAATCACGGCCTTCTCCCTGAAGGGCATGGGCCACCAGGCGTTGAATCCCTTGCCGTCCTGCGGGCTCATCTGCAGCGGCGCCGTGATGAAATCCTTGCGCATGCCGTGACCCAGTCCGAAGAAATCGCCGATGGGACACTCCACGCTCGGTTCCGCGCAGCCGTCCCAGTACATGCGCAACACGATGCGGCGGCAGTAGTCCTCCGCCGGGAGTCCCAGCGTCATCCAGAGGTGCTTGATGCATCCCGGACCGTTGATCTCGCCGATCACCCGCTTCTCGCCGGCTTCGATCCGCCAGAAATCGGCGTTCTCGCCCGAATGATTCCAACTGGAGATCCGGCGGCTTTCGTAAGCGCGCAGCGAAGGCAGCGACGCCAGGCTGGTCTGACCGATCATGGATTCTTCCTTTCGATGATTTCCCGTTTCTAAAAGTTCAAATACTGAAGCAACATATTGCAACATCGTCGGTTAACTTCACCACTTCGGCATCCCCACCGTCACCAGGGACTCCGTCACCTGGCCGAAGGGCCGGCCGCCCACGGTCAGGTTCAGCGCCACGGGTTGCCGCCGGCATTGCGTGCCTTCGGGAACGTGAAGCACCAGGTGAAATGCCTTCTGTTCCCGCGGCCCCAGGGACAGGGTCATGGTCTCGCTCTGCCAGCCTTCAGGCCCGATGAGCCGGATGCGGGCCGGCTGCTTCGTGGGGAAGGGGTTGAGCACCCATCCGCTGAATTCGATGGGTCCGCCTTCCGGTGCGTGGGCGCGATAGGGCGCCAGCTTGCCGCCCTGCGATTCGGCGCCGAAATGGACCGCATCATCATCCAGCAGCATGAGCGTGGTGTGCACGTCGTCGAAGGCCTCGGCGGCTCGGCCGATCTCCGCGTACCACTCTGGCGACGTGCGGTACGGCCGGGTATGTCCTGTGATCACCAGTTCCGGTTCGAATCGCTTCAGGTCTTCAAGGAACCGTTTGTAGCACCCCAGGTCGAGGCCGTTCTTGTAGACGTGGTTGGTGAACATGCGCGCGCCGGGCTGGTATCCCACGCCGCCTTCCGCGTCGAAGAAGGCCTGGTCGCCCGTATGCGCCACGCGGGTCCCGTCGATTTCCATGCAGATCAGCGTGGCGAAACGGGTATGGCCCGACATCGGACGCAACGTGATGGGGATGTTCTCCCAGTAGACCTTCGTCCCGTTGGGGATGTGCCTGCCCACCTTGATGGGTTCGTGCCAGAGGCAGGGGCGGTCGTACTTCACCGGGTGCTCGAGCAGGTCGCTGAACTGCTCGCCTGCCAGCACCTCCGTCCCGAACAGACGCTGGAGCATGGGGATGCCGTTGACGTGGTCGTCGTGGAAATGGGAGACGAGGGTCGCGTCAATCCGGTCGATCCCGAAGCGCTTCCTGAGCCCGCTGATGCCGTGGAGGATCGGCCTCCGGTTGGACACGTGGGACTTTTCTGGCCGGAAACCGGTCCTCACGTTGTAGCCGTAGTCGATGGACATGACCTTGCCGGTGTCGCTGAGCACGAAGTGGGTCTCCGCGCCGGCGTACTTCGAGCGGTAAAGGTGGGGCAGCACCTCCTCGATATCGTCCTCGTCCGGGTCCTCCAGCGGTTCGGCGACCCCGGGTTGTATCTCCTCGAGGCGCTTCAGGTTGGACTTGAACGTCGCGATGGCACCGACCGGATCGTCCACCGGGTCTCCCAGGCTGGGCAGCAGCCGGTCCGCCCCCGTCGCGAGCAGCCGGTTGGCGGCGTGGTACAGGTTCCACGCGCCCGTGTAGTCGTTGTAATTGTACTGGAGCGGCGCCAGCCGGGTCGTCTTGCCAGTCCCGCAGATCACTTCTCCGACGAAAACCACGCGGCGGCCGCCGGTCGTCACCACGTAGCTGCTCGCTCCGTTGGTCATGCCCGGCGTGGGCACGACCTCCCACGACAGCCCCGCGATCTCGCGCGTCTCGTAATCCATCATCCAGCCGTCGACCGGCACGGGCCGGACGGGCGAGAAGCGGTCCCACCGGTTGTCGTAGGAGTTCCAGTGCTGCCGCTCGCGGAAATGCTGTTCCGGGTCGACGAGATACTCCTGGTCCCAGTATGGCCCCAGTATCCGGGCGCCCTTCTCGTGCAGGCGGATAGCGCCGTCGGTGTGGTCGCGGAAGTGATGGGTGAGGAGGACCGTTACCGGCCTGCCACCCGCGATCTTGTCGAGGTGATCCGCGGCCAGCCCCGTACCCGCGTTGACGAGCACGACGCCCTCCGGCCCCTCGACGGCGTACACAATGCAACTGTCCTGAAACCGGCAGATGCGCGCTTCGATACGTTCCCACGGGGAAGACATGGATTGGTGCTCCTCGTGATCTTGCAAGCCTGGCATGTTGTGAGCGGGGTTCAGACGGTGCTCCCGGGCGCTGCTTTCAGCCGCGAAAGCCGCGGCCCAAAAGACGCCGCTAAAATGATTCCCTGTGTACCTTCGGCTGGATGTGTACCGTTGGCCGGAATGGATCATTATGCATGGGAATGGACCCGCTGGCAACAACTGGATGAAGCCGGCCGGCGACATCTGGATGGACCCGCTGGCAACACCTGGTTGTGTCTCCTGGCAACATCAGCACGAGCCCGGCAACATCAGCACGAGCCCGGCGACAACGCTACAAATGTATTGTAATCTGCTATCTGAACGTATAAGTTCAATACAGCGATTGCTTTATTCCCCGGAATCCGGCGCGTGTCCGCGTAGCATCTGATCCGCTGATCCGCGTCCGTACGGATTGCGGTTCGCGTCCGTGCTGATTCCGGCTCGCATGCGTACGGAAATCGATCCGCGTTCCGTATCTCTACAGGGGCCTGATCTTGGCTGATGTAGAAACCCTATACGACCGCTACTTCCTCGAATACGCCACCTACGTCGTCAAGAACCGGGCGATTCCCGAAATCGACGACGGCCTGAAGCCCGTCCAGCGCCGCATCCTCCACACGCTCTTCGAGATCGACGACGGCAAGTACCACAAGGTGGCCAACGTCGTCGGCCAGACGATGCAGTTCCATCCCCACGGCGACCAGTCCATCTTCGGCGCCCTGGTG
Organism: bacterium; assembly: GCA_963693015.1. GTDB lineage: Bacteria > JAAXHH01 > JAAXHH01 > JAAXHH01 > JAAXHH01 > JAAXHH01. The sequence continues at coordinate 3,839,140 of OY843748.1, read as the reverse complement.
TCGCTGGCCAACAAGGACCTGTTCATCGACAAGCAGGGCAACTTCGGGTCGGTGCTCACCGGAGGACAGGCCTCGGCGGCGCGGTACATCGAATGCCGGCTCACGCCGCTGGCCAGGGAAGTGCTGCTCAGCCCGGACGTCACGCAGTACGCGGACTCCTACGACGGACGCGCCCGCGAGCCCGTGGTCTTCCCGGCCAAGATCCCGGTGGCGCTCATCCTGGGCGCCGAGGGCATCGCCGTGGGCATGTCCACCCGCATCCTGCCTCACAATCCCATCGAGGTCATGGAAGCCCAGGTGTCCTGCCTCAAGGGCGAGCCGTTCCATCTCTTCCCCGATTTTCCGACCGGCGGGCTCATGGACGTCAGCGAATATGACGACGGGAACGGGCGCGTATATACCCGTGCGCGGCTGGAGCCCCGGGAGGACGGCTTGGTAATGGTCCGCGCCCTGCCCTTCGGCGAAACGACGGAAAGCCTGATGAAGTCGATCGAGGAAGCGGCCCGGTCGAAGCGCGTCGCGGTGACCGGCCTGACCGACTACACCACCGACGACGTGGAGATCGAGATCCGGACGGACGGCACCGCGCCTGAAGCGGACGTCCTCCGGGGCCTGTACGCCTTCACGTCCTGCGAGGTCGCCATCGACGCCAACCTCCTGGTCATCAGCGACGGCCATCCCCGCGTGACCACCGTCACGGACATGATCCGGCACAGCACGAACCGGCTGCTGGAGATCCTCGAAGCGGAACTGAAGATCGAGGAGCGGGACCTGCGCGCCCGCCTCCGGGCCCGGAGGCTCGAGCAGGTCTTCATTGAGAACCGGGTGTACAAGGAGATCGAGCACGTCGAGGATATCGAAGGCGTGTACGCCGCCGTGCGGGAGGCCATCGCGAAGTACAGCCCCGTTTCGACCACGGCCCGCGCCGTGGACCGGGGATTGAACGAACTGAACGGCGCCCCCGCGGAGATCCGCGACGCGGCCCGCAGCCTGCTGACCACCGTATACCGCAGCCTGGCCTTCGAACACTACGGTCCGAGCCGCGAGATGATCGCCCGGAACCTGGACGCGGTCGGCCACGGACCGGTGGAGCACCGGCGGCTGGTGCGGTCGCTGCTGTCGGCGATCCGGCACGAGCTGACCGCGACGCGGCGCATGGCCGCCGTGGAAGACATCATCACCGCAGACAACCTGACCCAGGAGGACATGGACCGGCTCCTGGACATCCCGATCTACCGCATCACCCGGTACGGTATCGACCGGGCCGAGGCCGAGATGCGCGAGATCGAGGGGCAGCTTCGGACGGTGCTGCACAACCTGCATCACCTGACGGAATTCGCCATCGATTTCCTGGAGCAACTCATCCGCACTTACCGCGACGAGCATCCCCGCCGGTCGGAGGTCAAACCCTTCACGCCGGTGCAGGAACGCGACGCCGCGGCCCGCGACCTGGTACTCCGCTACGATACGGAAACCGGGTACATGGGCTATACCATCGAAAGCGGCCGGCCGCTCTTCAACGTCTCCCTCTACGACCGGGTCGTGATCGTGCGGTCGGGCGGCGTCGCGGGCGTCCACAATACCCTTGACAAAATGTACGTCGATCTCGATATCCTGTACTGCGCCATGGAGGAACCCGGGCGGGTATTCACCATCGCCTACCGCGACCTCGAAGGCTTCGCCTGCATCAAGCGCTGCCGCATGGACCGCTGCCGGATCAACCAGCTCTACGAACTGGTGCCGGGGGATTCGGAACTGCTCGCCTTCACGCCGCAACCCGACCCGGAAATCGTGTTGATCATCAGGGAGGATGCGGCCGGTCAGGCGACCGATGAGGAAACCGGCCAAGCGACCGCTCACGAGCGCGAGACCGGACGAATGATCGCCCAGGAAGCCCGCGAAGTCCTGAAGGCGGACGATTTTGCCATACGCAGCCACCGCGCCCGGGGCGACCGAATCGAGCGGACCGGCATTGTGCATGTCGAGTTTGAGATCCGGAAGGACCGGGAGACCGGCGAACAGGATCAGGAAACTGGCGAACAGGACCAGGACACCGGCGAACAGGACCAGGACACCGGCGAGCAGGATCAGGACACCGGCGAACAGGACCAGAAAACCCGCGAACAGGATCAGAATGAGCAGGCGTTGAACGGTCAGGAGAACGGTGAAACCGACCAGTCGAGTTCGAACACCGGATCAAACCAGGAGCAGCATTAACTGAATCAGACCAGGAGCAGCATTAACCACGAAAGGTGATCTACATGTCTTCATGGAGACTGATGAGCTGGAACGTGAACGGAGTCAGGGCGGTGGCGAAGAAGGGCTTCCTGGAGTGGTTCGAGGAGGAGGCGCCCGACATCCTTTGCCTGCAGGAGACCAAGTCCCAGGAGTCGCAGCTGGACGCCAAAATCACCGACGTGGCCGGGTATCAGAGCTACTGGTCGTCCGCGGAGAAAAAGGGCTACAGCGGCGTGGGCGTATATACCCGTCACGAACCGCTGAGCGTGGCCGGGGGATTCGGCGAGGACCGGTTCGATTCGGAAGGCCGGACCCTGGTGCTGGAATATCCCGATTTCACGCTGTTCAACGTGTATTTCCCGAACGGCAAGCAAAACGCGACGCGGCTGCAGTACAAGATGGACTTCTACGACGCGATTCTCGCCTACTGGGAATCGCTCCGCGCCGAAGGCAGGAAAATCGTCATCTGCGGCGACGTGAACACGGCCCACAAGGAGATCGACCTCGCCCGCCCAAAGGAGAACGAGAAGATCTCCGGGTTCCTGCCCATGGAGCGCGAGTGGATCGACAAGATCATGGGAATGGGCTACGTGGATACCTTCCGGCAGTTCGACGAGGGACCGGACAACTACACCTGGTGGCATCTCATGTCCGGAGCGCGAGCGCGGAACGTGGGCTGGCGGATCGATTACTTCTACGTGACCGAGGACCTCATGCCCGCCGTCTCGAACGCCTGGATCGCGTCCGACGTCATGGGTTCGGACCACTGCCCGATCGGGATCAAGGTGGGGGTGGGGTGAGCAGCGTAGATTGTGGAAGCAGGCGAAGGTAAGAGGTGAACTTGGTCCCAACGTCTGGACCATAGATTGCTATGATTTAGGGCAGAAGATGCCCTGACGGACTACCTCAAAATCAACTTCGGGGTCTGTCACGTATTTTGTGTAACTGACTGTTTCATGATATGGGCACTCTGTCTTCGTACATGATGACGAACTGGTTGATGGCGGCCGTCCAGTTTGCGATGGGCCGTGTCCACCTGCGGGACAGATTGAGCAGGGCCAGGTAGAGCAGTTTCCTGGCGGCCTCGTCGGTGGGGAAGGCGCCCCTGGTCTTGATGATCTTGCGCAACCCTCTGTTCATGGATTCGATGGCGTTGGTCGTGTAGATGACCTTCCTGATCTCCTGGGGGAAGGCGAAGAACGGACTCAAGTGGTCCCAGTTTTTGCGCCACTTCCGGCTGATGGTGGGGTACTGCTCGTCCCAGCGCTCGGCAAAGCGGTCCAGCGCGGTCTCGGCCTGTTCGGCGGTCGTGGCCTGGTAGATCGCCCGCAGGTCTCTGGCCACCTGCTTGCGGTCCTTCCAGGAGACGTAGGTCAGGCTGTTTCTCACCAGGTGGACGATGCACAGTTGCACCTGGGCCTTGGGATACACCGTCTCTATGGCCTGCGGAAAGCCGGTAAGACCGTCGCAGCAGGCGATGAAGATGTCGTTGACTCCGCGGTTCTTCAGTTCAGTGAGTACGTTGAGCCAGAACTTCGCGCCCTCGTTCTGCTCGATCCAGAGGCCCAGCAGTTCCTTGTCGCCGTTCAGGTTGACGCCCAGGGCCAGGTAGACCGCCTTGTTCCGGATGCTGCCGCTGTCACGGATCTTGACGAACAGGGCATCCAGGAACAGGATCGGATAGACCGCGTCCAGGGGGCGCGACTGCCAGGCCGTAACTTCCTCGGTTACCGTGTCGGTGATCCGGGAGACCAGTTCAGGCGATATGGCCACCCCGTAGAGGTCTTCGACGTGGCCCTGGATATCGCGGGTGCTCATGCCCCGTGCGTACATGGAGATGATCTTGTCGTCGAAGTCCGGCCAACGCGTCTGGTACTTGCGGATCAGCCTGGGATCGAAGGTGCCCTCGCGGTCCCGGGGGATCTCTACCGGCAGGTCGCCCGTCTGGTCCTTGAGCGTCTTGGTCGTCTTGCCGTTGCGCGAGTTGCCGCGGTTCCTGCCGTCGGGGGCATGTTTCTCGTAGCCGAGATGCTCGGTCAACTCGGCTTCCAGGATCCGTTCGGCCATGCGCTTCTTCATGCGCTTGAGCAGGCCGTCTTCGCCGAAGAGGTCCTCGACATCCACACCGTCTTCCATCAGCTCATCGAGAAGACGGTCGATCTTACTGGGGGTCTTCTTGTCTCTGGCCATAGCACTTCCTCCTTTTGAGCAAGATATACGCTATCGCCAGTTACACAAAACATGTTACATACTCCAACTTCGATTTGTAACCTGATGTTGCCCCGTTTTCGTATCGATGCCAAGCTCTCAATCAATGGTCGATCGGTTCTTTCGTACCATTCTTACCTTGCACGGTATGGTGGAAGAATTCAACCCGTTGATCGAAGGATTGGTCAAGTGCGATGAGGTGGGCGGTCTTTAGCGGTCATCAACGAGACAAACGATGTACTACCTTACAACTTTAAATCAACTCTGACAGATTTTTGTAAACCTCACGTCTGTGTTTTATCGATACGATTAATACCTTTGACATGGCTTTATCTATCTGATAAATGATCCTGTAGTCGCCAACTCGGATACGATACAGTGAATCTACTCCCTGTAGTTTTTTCGCACTGTATACATAGGGCTGAGAACCTAGGTTTTTGATTTTCTCAGCCACCTGAACTTGATAGCTTTTGGGAAGGGCGTTTATGTCTTTCCTAGCCGAAGGCCTGAAGTTAACCTGAAACGACACTTCAATCGAGCCCTAACTCCTTCCGAATTTGTTCAAATGGTACATCTTCACCTGGTTCATTAAGGACAGTTTTTGCGACGTGCACGTCGTATAGGTCTTCAAACAAAGATTCTGGGTCTAGTTCATGTACTGGCATTCGATTATGTTCAACAAATTTCTGGTTTCCATCACTATCAACGGTGATAACAACATCATACCTGTACATGTTAGAACTAGAACTATCAATCCGAAATGGCCCCAGTGCTTTGAATGATGAACATGTAGTTGCTGTTACAAAGTTCATGATTCCACCTCATTATGTGTGATAGTACACCATTTTTGTGATACTGGAGTACAGTTGACACTGAGATTCATATCTGGAGTTCTCATTCCTGATATCAGGTATTCTGTTTCGAATCGAGCCAAATAACTCGCACTCTCAAGAGTCGCAAAGCATATTTTCTTTTTAAGATTTTCTACCTGAGATACACTAATTTGGTTTAGCACCTGTTGATAAGCTTGTTGTTTAAGTTCGTTTGATAAATTCACTGGCATTTCGACTTGAATTGGCGGACTAAAAACACTGGATTCAGGATTCGCTTCGTACAACAATCCCAAAGGATCAAAGGGGGTGTTCGAATCGAATTCTGCTTCAAGGTTTTTCCATGTTTCCCAAACCAATCGTTCTAGTTCTTCATCTGGATCATTGATTTTCAACCGTATTTTTTTTGCTTCGGTACGTCCTATCGGATATCCATGATGGTAAAAGTTCCTGTTAAAGGACTCCGCTATTGTATTTGCTTCATTTCTGTCTTCCATATGAAGTAATAGGAGTTGTTCCCCCAAACTCAACATTAACTGAGCACTTCGCTTGGCGAAACCAATATCGGACGCAGCAATATTTGAACAAAGCAACTCAAACGACTTCTGAAGCTGTTCTTGATCGGTAATCCCTACTTCCGTTCGTACAAATTCCAAATAATGTTTCAAATCCTCAAACGCGAAATTTGATTGTGTATTTCCCGCTGGGGACTGCTTTGTAATCTGCGGGTCAACTGGTCCAAGATTTGCGTTGGGATGCATTACAATCTCATCAGCGCCTAACGCGAGTAGAGTTGCTGCACTGTAAGCTGCATACGGAATCAATACTGATAACTTCTCATATCGTTCTCGAATTAGACTTACTATCCTCCACGCAACTGTTGGATCCCCTCCGTTACTTACAACAATAAGATCAAGTTCTTTAGTGTTAGTCGGAAGTGTGTCGAGAACCCTTGCGAAATGTGGTATTACATCCGATGCAATTTGGCCTGCTGCATTTGGTCGAAGACTTGTGGCATACAAAACAACAGGTCGTTTCCTTCTTTCCTCAATTTGCTTAAGTAAATCTAGCCTTGTTTCAACTGACATTCTGGACAGCCCTATTCCCGTTATTTCTTCTAATAGTTTTACTATGTATTGTTTTCTACTTTACAAGACACAATAGTCCCTTTGCGTGAAAAGCATCACTATTCCTATACTTTTTTATATTACAAAATTTAACAACGTAACTTTGGAATTGTGTTAACCCAGTAAGGAGGGGCACCGGGGTTTCCCTGAGGTTTACTTTGGAATACGATACTCATTCTACCTGAAGTAGAAAAGTCTTTAACAAGACTGTGTCAAGGGCTTTTTGTGTTATCGATCGTAAAAGTAGAGTTGACCCGGTTTAGCGGACATGTTATCTCTTGTGTTTGAAAGGAGTATCACATCGCAGAGCCGTATGCACTACCCGCCGATCTGATCAGGGTAGGAAGGCCCCGGACCTTGTCAACAGGGACTTCACCGTTGCGACTAGGGACAGGTTGTGGGTAGCCGATATCACCTACGTGCCGACCCCTGCGGGCTTCCTCTATCTCTCCGTGGTGATCGATGCCTACAGCCGCCGCGTGGTCGGTTGGTCCATGGGTTCGGTCGGCGACTGCTACGACAACGCCCTGTGCGAGAGCTTCTTCGCCAGCCTGGAATGCGAACTGATCGATCGCAAGCGCTTTGCCACCAGGTACGAAGCCAGACGCGCCCTGTTCAAGTACTATAGAGGGCTTCTATAACGTCCGAAGACGCCACTCTTCCCTCGGATACCTCTCACCTGTAAACTACGAAAGGAGACTCAAGAAAACAGCCTGAATCACAAATCGTAAACCGTCCGCAAAAGCGGGGTAACTTCATGGAGCATTCTTTAATTTAGTAAATGTCCTTAGGATGCATTTAATACCAAATTCACAAACTGGTTGCGTGATTTCTTTCTTAATGTATGACTTGAAACGCTGGTGTTTATACCAAAGTGAAAACCTAGTCGAAGGCCAGTTGAAGTAGAGGGATTCGTAAATGACCTATGAAGATTGCTGGTTATGGAAAAGAGCCTTTACTGAAAAAAGGGATGATGCTTCAGAAGACGAGCAGGAATTCTTCCGAAACATATTCCTCGCCATGCGAGAGAAGGTATCACAATTGGTTAGCTTTATTTCTAGCGATTTGCCAGAATTTACAGTACACGACATCACCCATCTGGATGCATTGTGGGAGATGGGATCGATAGTGACATCCAACAAAGTTGATCTTAACCCTCCTGAAGCACTTGTATTTGGGGCGTCTGTGCTGTTACACGATGCCGCAATGACGGTATACGCGTACTCAGGCGGATTACCTGAGCTCAAGAAAGAAACAGTTTTCAAGGATTCTGTTGCTCGTCTCCGCATGGAAGCAAGAGATAACAACACAAATGAGTTTGATCCAGAAATAGAAATGATCGCAACAAAAGAAACTCTTAGGTTATTACATGCAGAACGGGCGGAGAGGTTAGCTAACACATCGTGGAACTCCGGTAAAAGTAAAAACGAAGAATACCTGATTGATGATCCCGCAATACGCGGGTTTTACGGACCCACAATTGGAAAGGTGGCCCATAGTCATTGGTGGCCATTGGCGAAAATCGCCGAAGAGTTCAAAAACGGGTTAGGGCCATTCGGGAGAAGAACTCAAAATAGAATAGATCTCATCAAAGTTGCATGTATACTCCGGATTGCCGATGCTATTCACATTGATTCTCGTAGGGCTCCGCAATTTCTACGCCTGCTAGTTAAACCATCTGGTATATCGGAGCAACACTGGACATTCCAAGGTGAAATAGCCGTTCCCGTAGTAAAGTATGAAGCACTTCAGTATTCAGCAGCTAGTCCATTTAATCGCAGCGAGACCGATGCATGGTGGTTGGCATTTGATACCATTTCGGTAATCAATCAAGAACTTAGAGATGTTGATCATCTTCTGCTACAGCTACGAAAAAACTGGCGATTTACAGCTAAAGGGGTAATAGGGGCAAGTTCACCTAGAGAACTGTCTGAATACATTAAGACTGACGGATGGGATCCTGTTGACTGTGCTGTTCGAGTAACCGATGTCCCCAAAATAGTAGAAGCCCTGGGTGGCGAGAAACTATACGGTAGCGATACTAGCTGTGCCATTCGGGAACTCATTCAAAATGCCGCTGATGCTGTGGTGATGCGACGTTCAATTGAAAACCGAGATTCAGATTGGGGCAGTGTTTCGGTCCGAATTAAAAAGCAGGAAAACAAACATTGGCTTGTGGTTGAGGATACAGGTATTGGTATGTCATCCAGCGTGTTGACAGGGCCTCTTGTAGATTTTGGGAATTCATTTTGGCGGTCTCCGTTAGCGGCTCGTGAGTTTCCAGGAATACATTCAACGGGAGTGTCTCCTATTGGTCGTTATGGTATTGGGTTTTTTGCGGTATTTATGCTAGGCAAAAAGGTATTAGTATCTTCGAGAAGATACAATTCAGCCTTCGATTCGGCACGTACGCTGGAGTTTCGAAACGGCCTTGGATCAAGGCCGATTTTGTATGCAACACCTAGCGATAAGGTGCCGAGGGATGGGGGAACTCGAGTAGAGGTCTGTTTGGATAAACACCCTTTGGAAGAAGGCGGAATCCTAGTATCCAAACAGTTTGCACGCGAGACGATTAACCTCAAGAAACTGATCGGGCTGTTAGCACCTAGTCTAAACGTAAAGTTAAGTGTAGCAGAAGCTGCGGAGAATGAGCAAATTGCGGTTGGTGCTGATGATTGGCTTGAGTTGGACGAAAACCAGTTACTCGATCGACTCACAAGTTTAAGATCGGTTTTCGGTGAAAAGATAGTCGAAACCGATGGAAGGTTACGTTTCTTAAAAGGTCCTGACGGTTTTGTTTATGGAAGGGCATCGATTCGCAAGCCCAATTTGGGTGGTGATAACACGGGTTGTGTCTCGGTTGGCGGCCTGCGAGCAAGCTCGGTCAACTGGATTAATGGGTTGTTCAGAGGTAGAGAAAAAACAGTTACTAGGAACTCAGCAGTGGTAGATTTACCACCTGAAGTTTTGGCCGAATGGGCAAGCGAACAGGCGAGACTGTTGGAACGTGCAAAACTACCGGATGAAACAAAGGCATATGGGGCTTCGGTTGTGCTTCTATGTGGAGGGGAAATAGGCAACTTACCAGTGGCGCGGTACAATGGAATTTGGCACAGAACGAGCAAATTAAAGAATGTTGTACTGGATGACCTAGATGAAGCGTTGGTTCTGTTTGAAAACGAGGTCAGATACGATGAGGACATTGATGATGTACATCCAAGATCCTTTACTGACAGTTTCAAGGAAAATGAAAAAGTAATTTTTGTACCCGATGACTTTCCAGGAACCGAAACACTGAGAAGCATTGAGTCATTATTTGAGACTTGTCAGGCGGGAAATTTCAAGGCGAGCCTTTCAGCTATATTTCGAAGTATCCTTGAAGAAGCTTGGGGTCAGGTAGATAAGGAAGACAAATATGCAACAGTTGGAACTGTATACGATACGGAAATAGAGAGAGATCTTACTCGATTCTATAGGTATTGATGATTCTCCTCACTTTCGAGATTGATGCAGTAGGCATTGTCGGTTAAACACTATCCCACACAAGGGGATACCGATTCTGTAAGGCCTGTTTTCTGTTTGAGTACTTAATGCCTATCCGTCGAGTCGCGCTGAGTATTGAATTCCTCTCTACAGTTTTCTTTTAAAATCGTTGAGCACCTCACGAAAACTGTTCAGCCCCGCCTCCAGATTCTCGATGATCTCTTCCGCAAGCTCGTCGGGCTCGGGCAGGTTGTCCAGGTCCGTCAGGCTTTTGTCCTTGAGCCAGAAGATGTCGAGACTGGTCTTGTCCCGCGCGATGATCTCGTCGTAGCTGTAACTACGCCACCGGCCTTCCGGTACGTCGTCTTCGTCCCAGGTCGCCTTGCGCTGATGCCGGTTCTGCGGGTTGTAGCAGTTGATGAAGTCCGCCAGATCCTCGAAGCGCATCGGCTTCTTCTTCAGCGTATGGTGGATATTGGTGCGGTAGTCGTAGTACCAGATCTGTTTCGTCCAGGGATTCGGGCTGGCTTCGTGATTGTCGAAGAAGATCACATTGGCCTTGACCCCTTGCGCGTAGAACACGCCGGTCGGCAAGCGCAGGATGGTATGCAGGTCCGTGTTCTCCAGTAGTTTCTTGCGGATCGTCTCACCGGCCCCGCCTTCGAACAGCACGTTGTCGGGAACCACGACGGCGGCCCGGCCGGTGGTCTTGAGCATCGTGCGGATGTGCTGTACGAAGTTCAGTTGCTTGTTCGCGGTCGTCGCCCAGAAATCCTGCCGATTGTAGGTCAGATCATCGGTTTCCTGTTCGCCTTCCTCGTTCGTGAAACTCATGGAGCTTTTCTTTCCGAAGGGCGGATTTGCCAGCACATAGTCATAGCGTTTGCCGGCATCGGCCACCAGTGCGTCATTAGGCGATATTGGGACGCCGCCGTCGATCTCGCCGATGTTGTGCAGGAACATGTTCATCAGGCACAGCCGGCGTGTATTGGCGACGATCTCGTTGCCGTGAAACGCCTCGTGCTTCAGGAACGCCTTCTGATCCCTGTCTAAACTGAAGTGGTCCGGGTTGGTGATGAAGTCGTATGCGGCGAGAAAGAAACCGCCCGTGCCGCAGGCCGGGTCGGCGATGAGCATGCCCGGTTCGGGCCGTACGCATTCGACCATGGCCCGGATAAGGGCGCGCGGCGTGAAGTACTGGCCCGCCCCCGACTTGGTATCTTCGGCGTTCTTCTCGAGAAGCCCTTCGTAGATTTCCCCTTTTACGTCGGCGCCCATGCTGACCCACTCAGTGTCATCCACCATGTCGACGAGGCGGAACAGCTTCGCTGGGTCCTGGATCTTGTTCTGCGCCTTGGTGAAGATCTGGCCCAGCATGTCCGTCCTGGTGCCAAGTTCACGCAGAAGGATGGCGTAGTGAGCATCGAGCTCCGCACCTCGTTTCGACTTCAGGCTCTGCCAGTTGAACTCGTCTGGGATGCCGACATCGCGCTTGTACGGCGGTCTGGCATACTCGTCGGCCATCTTGAGGAAGACCAGATAGGTGAGCTGCTCCAGGTAGTCGCCATAGCTCACCCCGTCGTCGCGAAGGGTGGTGCAGAAGCTCCAGATTCTGGAGACGATGGGAGCAGTATTCATGCGGGGGCATTCTTTCGTTCGATTTGTTCGGCGAGCGCGTCGCCTTGAGCCGTTCGGCGATAGCGCTGGTGACGACTGTTTGGTTTGTCCGGGAGCGTCATTTCGATCAGTCCGGCCTTGAGGGCGGGGCCAAGATATGCTTCCACGAAGTGAGACCGGTTACTCATTTCTAGGATTTCCTGTAGCTGAAGACGGTTCATTTCCCTCGTGAGGATCGTGATCAGGCGTTCGACATGTTCTGTGACATGTACGGTATCTTGTATGGTGTCTTGTATGGTGTCTTGTATGGTGTCTTTGCCTTTCTTATTGTCTAACAATGACTTATCTTGTATGGTATCTTGTTCGGCCGCGGTAAGTAATGCCCGCTCATGCGCCGGCAGGCGCACTCGAAACCAGGTCCGGTCCTCGTCGCTCTCAAAGACGGGTTCCGGCGAACCGTTCTGTCGCATGGCCCTGAAAATCTTCGGCACGCCGGTCGAGCGCGCTTCGGCGAGGTCGAGTTCTTTCAGAAACTCACCAATACGCCGGTTCCGGTAGCGCCTGCTCACGGCCTGTCCCTTCTTGAAGTCATCCATACGGATGGAACGGTCCGCGCCGGGATAACTCAAGACCAGCAACTCTTCGCGGGTGATCCGGACTTCAACCGGCTCCCGCTCCTCGTACGAGCGATGGTAGATGGCGTTCACCAGCGCCTCTTCGATGGCGCCAATCGGGAAATTCCAGCATCGCTCGGCCTCCGGCTTGTGAGGATACTTGACGACGATTTCCTTCAGGTAGTTCCGCTCGATGTAACCGATCGCCTCGCCGAGAATGACGGACAACGGCCCTCGGAACTCCTTCTCCTCGAACTGATCGCCGCCCGGTCCATCTGGAAACCACACGACGTCGATCTGGGTTGCGGGGAAGAAGTCGTGCGGCCGCTCGTTGAAGAACAGCAGACCGACGTTCTTCGGAAACATCGCCTCGGGCGGGCCGCCGACTATATTCAGGCGCTTGCCCAGGTCCTCCACGGACAGGCCCTCCGCTTCAGATGCCAGTTCGCTGCCGATTTCCCCGAGAAATTCGCGGATCAGCCGATGGGACAGGTCATCAAGCGAAGCAGTCTGCCGATAGCGGTCGTCAAAAGGTACCGTAGCCGCCAGACTGAGCAGCTCGCGCTCGTCCTGGCCCCTGGCGCGAACCGTACTGCTGTGTCTGCGGATGTAATAGGCCCAGTCGTTGCGCTCCGCACTCAGATTCACTCTGGCCTTGTAGGGACGGGTTTCGCCGCCGGGCGCCCAGAGGACGAGGATGGTCCGGCCATCGACGTTATAGGTAGCTGCGAAGGGATGGTAATGCGGCTGTATGGCGGCATGCCCGAGATTGAGCAGTTCGTTCTGTATCGCATCAATGGCATCAAGGTTAATGCCCTTGGGCGGTAAGATCGGGCGGCCATTTTGTTCCTCGACGCCTAAGACCACGTAACCGCCGCCCAGATTGTGGAAGTCATTGGCGAAGGCGCAGATGGTGTGCAGCACGCTCTGCGGATTCCAGCCAGCCTTGTACTCGATGCGTTCGCCTTCGATTGCACGCTGGCGCAGCAGGTGATCGATGTTGATGGGAAGTTTGCCGGTCATGCTGTTGCCTTAATGCCTCTGCGTTTTGCCCGCGTGTTGTTTTGAGTTTGTGTAGCTTTTTCGGCTTTGATGCGCTCAAGAAGGCTGGATACGGGCTCGTCATCCGGGTCCTGCCGCACGAGCTGGCCGGAGAAGGCTTTCTTGAGGATGGATTGGCGAAGAGCGTCGATTTTTAGTAGCTGATTGTCGATGGCATCTCTCTGGTCGTCTATTACCGACAAAACTGCTTCAAGCTGATTGACAAGTACTCGTTGCTCTTCTAATGAACTCAGGGGTACAACAAGACTCTCAAGTGTAGTCAAGTTGATGTTCTTTTGCGCTGTTGCCGGTGCATACGCTTCAATCCGCGTGCGAACTGACTTGATGAATAGCTCTATGTATTCAGGCAAGACTAGCGTATTCGCAGCAGTGAATCCCACGATGCTATCAGGGAAGCACCCGTCAAACCCGAGAAAGGCGGTCTCGGCAATATTCGCGGCTATTGTGATACACAGTGTTCCTGCTGGCCAAAGCTTGCTCTGCTCAAGGCCAAGTTCGCTATAGGTCTGAGAGTATTCTCGGATGATGCGACCAGCCGCTTTGACTTCCCCTGTCTGGATGAAGGGATACGGTCCGCCGAAGAGTTCTGACGCATTGCGAGGTCTGTGTTTCGACTTGCCGCGTCCCAGTTCTCCTAAATTAGCCAAGTAAGTATAGGTGTAGCCTTCCGGCAACGGGGGTAGTTTTGCGAGGGCGTCGTAGTCCAACGGACGCGGGTCGGCCGCTACTCTAGGTTTTGAAGGCTTCTTACCAGACCTGCCATTCCCCTCCCATTCCTTGACAGCAGCCTTCCACTCCTGAATTTGTTGTTCGTAACGCGCCTCCCGCTCTTGCTTGATGCGGTCCAACAATAACTCGGGCGACTCAAGCCTGTCCTTGTTCTCTTCGCGCCACTGGGCCGTGAGCTTGCCCTCGAAGGCATGCTTGAACACAGCCTGACGATAGCCGTTGAGCAGTGCGCGTGCTGTTGTCAGACTCTGGACGCCTTTGTCGAGTTCGGAGAAGAGTGCCTTGATCTTGGTAACGATGCGGTGTTGCTCATTCAGAGGAGGTAATGGAAATCTATAGTTCCAGAGCAAATTGGGGTCGACGTGTGGTGTTCCGCTGCCTTTCGTGCGAGAGTTTAGTTCTTGGTATTTTAGCTGAAGGAAATAGAAAGCATACTGGTTTTCCATCAAAGGGAAATCCAGGCAGACCAACGTACTCCCCAAGGCACCATCTCTCCCTTTACCAACCAATCCAGACCGGGAACCGTCCCACACCATGAGTAGCTCAGATTCATGACAAAACCGGCAATCCGAGCCGTCTGTCCAAGAACTGATGATTCCCTCTTCAAAGGCTCGAATGTCGATATAGGGTATGGAGCAGAGGGTAGATTGTGAAGGGGCTTGTTTTGCCGGTTTCTTACCCTTTTCATGTTCAACCAGATCTTCGAGCTTAACTGTTTCCCAGGATTCAGGATGATTGTTGTTGTCCATGTTACGCCGCCAATACCTCATTCAATTCATAAATCACATCATCCATCCTGTCGCCGAAGGCTTGCACATCGGCCTCATGCCGCTTATGCCGTAGAAAGCACAGGATCTTGCTGTCGCTGCCACGGGCGGGGGCGCTACGGCTCGGTGGTGGCGGGCAACTGCAAAGCAGTGGTGTCGAAGGTGTATACGGCCTGTAACTCATCTTCGACAGCTGCCGTTTTAATGGCCTTGTGCACGATCAGGGCATCGGCGAAGTTCGCCTCCGTCTCACGATATGCCTGCAAGGCGCTCCAGATCACTTCATCGTCCTCGAAGCGCACGTTGGGTTCCTGCAGCAGCTTTCCGACGACGGCGATTACGTCATCCCTGGTCGCGCGATAGCGGCGCCCGATCAATGTCCATACCGTCTCCACCAGGACGACGTCGGTAATGAGCATGCGCTCGGCGCTTTCGAAAAGGCGCCGCGACTTTTCGGCCTGCGCTTCGTCGTCTCTCAGGAGATAGCGGAGCAGTACGTTGGTGTCCACTGCAATCAAGATAGGCGTTCCCGCTCCGTTTCAATGGCGTGTTGGCGCGACTGCTCGTCGGAAACCGTCTCGTCCGCCCGAAGATGGGCAAGACATCCCCAGGCGCTCCCGGGCTGTTGGCGGACTATGGTGATGCGACCGTCGGCAACGAAACTCCGGCATTCGTCACCCGGCTCGATACCGGCCAGGCGGCACTGATTGGCTGGAAGCGTGAGTTGTCGCTTCGCGCTGATTTTGGGCATCATCGGCTCCAATGCGCTTTGCTTGCTTACTAGGATATTATAACAATTGCTTTACTTTGTGTCAATTAGTAAAGAATAACAGCGTCAGGGATGACTCACGCCGCCAATACCTCGTTCAACTCATCAATCACCTCATCCATCCGGTCGCCGAAGAGCTTGTACATCTGTCCTATGCCGCCTTTGCCATCGAACGGGGTCATGTCCAGATCGTCACGGTCGAGATGAAACGAGGTGATGATGTGGTCGCGGATCATGTGCAGCCAGTCCATCTGCGCCTCGTTGAACTTCTCTCCGCTGCCGCTGTGGTGCTTCATGATCCAGTCCTGAAAGTTCCGGCGCACGGTTTCCGCATAGGGCGAGAGCTTCCCGTCGATGCCGCAGGCACGGCGAATCAACGCCACGAGCGCGGTCAGTTCGCTGACCGGCTGACGACCCTCGTATTCGTCAAGGATGGCGTAGGCTTGCCAGACCCTGAATGGGACCAGTCGGGGCTGGTCGCTCTTCAGTCTGTCGAACACCTCGCGGATCATGGCGTAGGTCAGCTCCCGGCGACGGTGCGGCTGGGCGTAGAAGATGGTCAGGGCTTCGATCTCATCGCGATTCGCTTCGAGATATTGCTGGAAGTCCCGCACCAGGGCTTCGGCGTTCTCTTGTGCGTCGCCTTCCCATTCGGCACGGCGTACCGTGTCCAGGCTGTCATGGTCGATGGTCTGTTCCTTGTCGCGACGAATCGAGTCGATCAATTCGATCAGTTCGCCGTTGAACACGTCGGCTGCGTCATGGACCAACAGTTCCTGGGCTTTCTCGCATGCGGCGGGTGGCGGTTCGGCGCCGTCGTCCACGGGCTCGATTTCACGGGCCTTCTCCTGTATGCGGTCCGGGTCGATGGCGGCCAGTAGACTGCCGACGATTTCAGTGAGTTCAATGCCACTGGCCTGTTCCTTGATCCGCTCCTTCTCGGCCGGGTCGAGTTGTTGATCGAGCCGCGCGAGGCGCCCGGCGAGCGAACTCACCGTGTCTTCATCGTATGCGCCCAACATCACGCCCATGGCCAGGTCCCTGAGCGGCACGGTGGGTCTGGTGACGAGCGGCTGGCTGGCGGTCTTGAGCGATTTCGTGACCCCGACGGCGTCCACGATCACGTAGTGGGTCTTCCCGCTGACGGCGGAGGGCGAGACCTTTTTGAGATCGTCATGGTCGAGGGTCCGGGTACCGCGGCCTTTCATCTGCTCGAAATAGTTGCGGCTCCTCACGTCCCGCATGAAGAGCAGGCATTCGAGCGGTTTTACGTCCGTACCCGTGGCGATCATATCCACGGTCACCGCGACACGCGGGTAGTAGCCGTTTCGAAACTGGGCGAGGACGGATTCGGGGTCTTCTTCGGCCTTGTAGGTGATCTTCTTACAGAAATCGTTGCTTTCGGCGAATTCCTCGCGCACGGTCTGAATGACGTCGTCGGCGTGACTGTCGGTCTTGGCAAAGACAAGCGTCTTCGGGACTTCGCCGCGGCCGGGGAATATCTCGGGCAGTTTCTCGCGAAAAGTGCGGACGACGGTGCGGATCTGGTCGGGGTTCACGACAGACCGGTCGAGCTCCCTGGCGGTATAGGTGACGTCCTCGTCCTGAATCTCCCAGCGTTTGCGCCGCGTCAGGCGCTCCCGTTTCTCGACTTGCCGGTCCGCCTTGAGTTGACCGCCGTGCTTCGTCCTTTCCGTGTCGATGACGAAAATCTCGTTGCCGACGTTTACGCCGTCGGCGACGGCCTGCTCATGGTCGTACTCGCTGACTACGTTCTTCCTGAAGAACCCATAAGTGCGGTTGTCCGGCGTCGCGGTCAGGCCGATGAGACAGGCGTCGAAATACTCGAGGACTTGTCGCCATATGTTGTAGATCGAGCGGTGACACTCGTCGATGATGATGAAGTCGAAGAACTCAGGGGGAATCTTCTCGTTGTAGACGACCGGCATGGGCGTTTTCGGCTGCACCATTTCCGCCGGGTTGATCTGCTCCACGGCTTCATCCAGTTCCTCGTCCTTCAGGATCGAGTACATCCGCTGGATGGTGCTGATGCAGACCTGGCTGTCCCTGGCGACGTAGGACGATTTGAGGCGCCGGACGTTGTAGAGCTCGGTGAACTTGCGGTTGTCATCACCGGGCACGTAGGCCATGAACTCCTGTTCGGCCTGTTCGCCGAGGTTCCTGGTGTCTACGAGGAAGAGGATTCGTTTGGCGTCGGCGTGCTTGAGCAGCCGGTAGATCGAGGTAATGGCAGTGTAGGTCTTGCCCGAACCCGTGGCCATCTGAATGAGGGCGCGCGGGCGGTCGTCTTTGAAGGATGCTTCAAGCTTCTCGATGGCGTTGACCTGGCATGCCCTGAGCCCTTTGGGATCCAATTCCGGCAGCCCCTGGAGCCGCTTACGTAGTGGGGCCGATTGGCCAAGCCAATTCGCCATAGTCTCCGGTCGATGGAAGTTGAACACCTCTCGCGAACGGGGTTTAGGGTCGCGACTGTCGGTGAACCTCGTAAGATCGCCGGTAGATTCGTAGACGAACGGGAGGGGTTCTTTGTTGTCAACCCACTTGAGGTTGGCGTTGGCATAGCCCGTGGACTGCTCCTCCACCGTTGTGATATTGTGGCCCTGCTTCGCAGGTTTGGCCTCCACCACGCCAGTCGGTTTCTTGTCGACAAAAAGAACGTAATCGGCAGGACCAACGTCCGTCGGATACTCGCGAACGGCAATCCCGAGGCCAGCGCCGAAGTCGATCTGGTTCTTTGACTGCACCTTCCAGCCAGCGCGTTCCAAATTCGTGTCGATGATGTCACGTGCCGCCTGTTCCGGCGTTTGGTTGGTGCCCTGCATAATGCCTATCCGCTATGCGCTTGGTCTACCCCAATGTAAGGGGCGTTCTCGAACATCCTTCAGCTGACATTTTCTCATTGTTCTGAGACAAAAAATACGAGAAAACACGCTTCTTGACCACTGTATTCTAAAGAGGCTATCGAAACCTGCAGGTTTCAGATTAAACACGAGAAAACGTGCTTCTCGCCGACTGTACTCCTTAACAGGGCAACAGGACCGGCAGATTTCGCGCCGCCTATCTCAAGGAAAGACAAAATGAGTGAATCGGAACGCAACAGGATACCCGGAGAACCGGGAATGGCCCGGGCAGAGATCCGCGGATTGGTTCTGCGAGTACAGGGTGATCTATACTTCGGACCAGAAAACGTAACGATAGTGTTGAGACGGGTGGATGAAAGATTCGGAAACACGGCCACTCGTGAAGATATTGCAAACCTGAAGATCAGTTTGATCAAGTGGTATATCGGGAGTATCGTCACGCTGACAGGAATAATCGTTGCGGTTTTCAAATGGCCACTATGAAATCTCAACATTTGTATTACGATACGGATAGCATCAAAGTCCGCCTGGCCAGGATTGAAGAGAAACTGGAGAACGTCGCCACAAAGGAAGATTTGGAAATGAAAACGACGGGGTTGAAAGCGGAACTGATCGCCCACTCGAATGCCATGTTTCGCTGGACGATCGGGATCTTCATAATGGGAGCGGAGGTATTACTGGCAATCCTGAAGCTTACCTGAGTCAGCCAGCACCTCCTGGAGCGCGGCTGCCAGGACTTCAGGCTCGTCCGTGCCGATGCGACAGGTCTTGCCGCTCTTCATCTTCAGTTCCACCGCATCCAGTCCCGATACATTGTAGAGCCAGCCCCGGGGTGTCAGGCGGATGCCCCAGCCGTAAAGCCAGGAGTTTCTGACTGGCAGGCAGGTGTCGATCTGATCGAGGGGGAAGCGCTTTCGGATCAGGCTGATGCCAAAGGAAATGCGGAGGTGCTCGTCATCGATTACGACCGTCAGGTTGTAGAACAGCGCCAGGACCCCGAGCAGGAGAATCAGGATCAGCCACGCGACGGTGCCCGCCCCGGCCAGCCACGCCGGCAGGAAGACCAAAGGCAGGATGGCGACCGTGATGACGACGTTGACCGTGCCGAACTGGGTGTGGCGATAGGCGCTCACTGCATCTGCTCCTGCCAGGGCTTGATCAAGGCGGAAGTCGTGCGGATGTGGGGAGCGTTCATGGGAGCTTCCATCTATCGTCCTCAACCACTTGCGAGAAAGAAAAAACACGAGATAACTCGTATTTCGACTACTGTTTTCCTGAGAGGGGATTAAACCGGTACGATTGCCGGTCCGCTTCTCGTCACGGGACAGACGCAAATGAATGATCAAAAAAGCAAACGCCCATCCGGCGACGCAGGGATGAGCTCGCGGGAAATCGAGGCGTCCATCAAGCGGATCGAAGATGATCTGTATTTCAGTCCGGATAACATCGGGGTTCGCCTGGCCAGGATCGAGGGAAAACTGGAGCATGTCGCCACGCGCGAAGACATGGAAAAGCTGAAAATCGCCACACGTGACGACATGGAAAAACTGAACGTCGCCATACACGACGACATGGAAAAGCTCAAAACGGACCTGGAGCGGCAGATAACGGAACTGAAAGCCCACTCGAATATACAGTTTCGATGGACGGTCGGGTTGTTCGTATCGGTCGCGGGGGTAATCGTGACAGTTGTTAAACTATTCTGACCCAACCCCTCACATCTCCTTCGTACCCACCACCGTATCCGAAAACACGACGTGACCCCACATCTCGGGAACGTGCATGTTGATCACGCCCTGCGGTGACCAGACCCAGTTGTCGCAGGGCACGCCTTCTTTCCGCAGGTAGCCGTCCTTGTAGCGGTCGAATTCCCATTCCACCCGCGAGAAATTGACCCGCCAGGAGTCCCCGGGCTTCGGGGGGCAGTCGACGCCGGCGTATTCGGCCATGCTGGTCCAGGGGAAGGCGATTTCGGTGGACCAGCCCCGGTCCACGTCGTGCGAACAATTGACGGTCCCGTCGATATGGACGGCGTGCCGGACGCCCGCGAAGTCCCAGTCGTGGTCGGCTTGCCCGCCCTTGCTGTACGGCTTTGGCAGGTACAGGTCCCAGGCGGCGTTCAGGGGGTTGATCTCGAACTCCATGTAGTGGTTGGCGTCCCCGTCGGGGTCGATGAACACCTCGAAGTCGTTGTCGTTGCAGATGACCGAGTCCCGTTTGGTCAGGGTGCCCCACACGTCCGGTTCTTCCATGTCCGCCGCCACGTAGAAGTACTCCTCGTCCCACAGCATCATGGCGCGCGTGCCGAACCGCGGAATGGGCTTGAGGTCGCCTTCGATATCGACGAAGAGATCGGTGCGGGGCGCCCGGATCCAGGACGGATCGCTCAGCTTTCCGTCGATCGCGATGGGACCGCAGGCGCGGTAGCAGGTGTAGGTCTTGGGGACGATGTCAGAAGACGGCAAGTCGGCCATGTGAGATCTTTCCTTTCGCTCAGGTCCGCATGCTCGAGTCAGGTCCGCATGCACGAGTCGGTTAGCTTATGCCCGCAAACCCGACTGCGATTCGAATCCCAGCAGTCGCTTCAGGGTCGGCGTCGCCCGCTCGACGACCTCGGGGCTCGCCAGCCTGAACTGGTCCTGCTGCGGCTTCATGAACGAGCGGCAAAAGAACCCCAGCAGGATCATCCGCTCCTGGCGGGTGCGGTTTTCGCCGCTGCTGTGCCAGGTCGCGCCGTGAATGATGACGATGTCGCCCTTGCGGGCGTCGAGCTGGATGACGTCGTCGTATTCTTTTTCCGGATCGGGCGGGGTCCCGCGCCTGTAGCTGCCCGGCACGAGCCGCGTAGCCCCGTTTTCGGGCGTGAAATCGTCGAGCACGAAAATCGTGTTGGAGCAGAAGGCGAAGGGTGGGGGCGGCTGCGGGTAACGCCCCAGCGGGAAGTCGACGTGCAGGCCGCCTGCAGGGGCGCCGGGACCGATGAGGTTGACGGTGAAACTGCTCAAAATGCAGTCGTCGCCCAGCAGGTGTTCGTGGAGCGCGAGCACCTGGGGCAGTTGGATCATCTCCTCGTAGATACGGCCCTTGTTGACCAGGTTCCACACCCGCTGCGCCTGCCCGTCGAAGTAGACGTGTTCCCCGCCGGCCTTTTCTTCGGCGGCCAATTCGGCCGAGCGATCGCGAAGCGCATTGGCCTGGTCCCGTGTCAACGCCTCTTTGAGCACGACGTAACCGTGTTCGTCGAGATGGGCGATGGCGTCCTTTGGATTCATCTGCGATGCTCCGTTCAACCGCGTCCGATGATCTGGAAAGGTTCGATCCGTTCAACCGCTCCTTCGATGCCCGGCGACTCCTTTAACTGCTCATCATTGCTCTTAACTACCCTCGTACGGCACCGAGATGCCTTCGACGAACTCGGGCTCGTCCATGTCGGGGGTCATGTAGACATGGCTGCCTTTCCGCTCGGAGGTGGTGCCCGCCATGTGGGCGCCGCTGGCGTCCAGGGAGATGATCTGCACGCCGCCCACGCGCTGGGAATCGAGCTCGTTCATGTCGCGCAGGCCCTCGGCCGTGGCCTCTTCGAGGGACATCCCCATCTTCATGTAGGTCACCACATTCCTCGCCGCGCCGGTCCGGATAGCCAGTTCGCCGGTACCCGTGCAGGCCGCGGCGCCGTAGCGGTTGTCGGCGAAACCCCCCGCGCTGATGACCGGCGAATCCCCCAGGCGCCCCGGGTATTTCCAGCCCCAGCCGCTCGTGCTGACCCCCACGCAGATGTCGCCCTTGCCGTCCTGCGCGATGAAATTGGTCGTGCCGCCGGCCTTCTGCGGGTCGACGGCCAGGTGGCTCAGCTTCCAGAGCTCGTTGGTATGCTGGAGTTCCTCGGGGTCGTCGATCCCCAGTTGCTCGCGCACGTGCTTCGCATAGATCTCGGGCATCTCGGGATCCACGTAGGTGCTCTTCTCGAAGCCCATTTCGCTGGCGAACCGCTCCGCACCGTCTCCTACGAGAAAGACGTGGATCAGCTTCTCCATGACGCAGCGGGCGATCGAGATCGGATGGTCGTAGCCCGTCACCGCGCCCACGGCGCCCACATCGCGGGTGCGCCCGTCCATGATGAGGGCGTCCAGCTGGGGGTAGCCGAGGATGTTCGGATAGCCGTGGAGCCCGACACTGCGGTCGGGGCGGTGCACCTCGACCTCCCGGATGCCGATCTCGATGGCGTCCACCGCGGTCTTGCCATCTTTCAGCGCGGCCACCGCCTGCCGGATGCCCACGTCGCCGTTGTTCGTAGCCATGACGATCATCGCGTAGTCCTTGCTTTGAGGGTTCAGGGGTTGAATTCCAGTGCATTGTAACGAGGAGGAAATGAAATGCAAAGCGTTATTATCAAGCGGCCGGATCGAGCGGGCAGAACAGGTAATATCCCTTGATATTTTCACCCGTTTCCATATCGTGATATTCAGTTCGGTGGACCGCGGACCGCGCTTACCCTTGAAGTTGATTCCTGGGTTTGCGCGTTCTGCGCGTGACGCGTCACGTCGTATTCTGGACGTTGCGCTTCGTGTCGCGTCGTATTGTTCACGCGTAATTGGAAGGCTGGCGGCGTTTGATCATCTGGATTCGCATAGGGACCCTGGACTCCTACAACAAGGACGGCCGTGACTTCTGGCTGAAGAGACGGCTCGAAGAGGTTTCCGGGCACCCGTGCCTGGTGCTGCACCAGGAGCAGATGACCCCGGAGATCGTCGAACCGCTGAAGCCCCGGGCCATGCTGCTCAGTGGCGCAGGGACCTTCTTCCAGCATTTCAGGCCCGAGATGTTCTATGGCTTCGAAGATACGCTGAACGCCATGACGGACGTGCCCACCCTGGGACTGTGCGCCAGCCACCAGCTCATGGGGTTCATGTTCAACGACGGTTTTCGCAACCTGGCGAAACTCGAAGACGAGATGATGCGGCCGCTGCGGCCCGGCGAGCCCGACGTGCTCGATCCCAATCCCGATGCGCTGGGATACTTCTGCGAGGAGGGATTCCACCCGGTGAACCCCGTGCGGCCCGATCCGTTGTTCGACGGGCTGCCCGACCCGGTGGTCGTCCGGCAGTCCCACTACGCGGAGATGAAGACCGTGCCCCCGGACTTCGACCTCATCGCGTCGAACGAGAACTGCCGGATCCAAGCGATCAGGCACCGGGAGCGGCCCCTGTACGGCACGCAGTTCCACCCGGAATACTATGTCGACGTCTACCCCCACGGACGGAAGATCCTGGAGAACTTCTTCCGCGTGGCCGGGGTGCTTTAGCGACTATCCGTCGAAACGATGCAGAGGGAGGAACCCATGTCCATTCCTGAATTCGGCCTGAGCGAGTTGGCGCGGTTTGCCGGGGATGGCTACCTGCGCCTGGGACGGGTGGCGTCCAACGGGCACCTGCAAGCGATGCGCGACCGGATCGACGAGATCATGCTGGGCGAGGTCCGTTACGAGGGCATGCCCATGCAGCGCGACACGACCACGGGAGAATACGGCACGCTGCCGACGCGAACGTTCGAGAAAAGCGAGGGAACGTTGGCATACCGCCGCATCGACGATCTGCAGTTGGACCCGCTGTACCTGGGGTATATGCAGCATCCGTTTTTAAGGGAGATCACGGAGGCCCTCATCGGTCCCAACGTGTCCATATTCCGGGCCATGTTCATGAACAAGCCGGCCGAGCACGGCACCCATCTCCCATGGCACCAGGACGTTGGCATTGGTTGGGGGCTTGATTCGAACCCTGAGGTGACGATCTGGACCGCCCTCGATGCCGCGACGGTGGAAAACGGCTGCATGCAGATCGTGCCCGGCAGCCACAAGCACGGCGTGATCAACGAAATGCATTTCCCTTCCGAGGCAGACCAAGCCAGATACGCGCGCGAGGAAGACTGCATCTACCTCGAGGCCGAGGCGGGCGAGGCCATCCTCCTGAACAACCTGCTCCTGCACCGGTCGGCCCGCAATCCCACCGGCAAGCCGCGGCGGGCGTTCAGCATTGCGTACATGGACGCCGCTACGCGGGCGGTAAAAACTGACGAGACCTTCCCTGTCATCTTCGGGGAAGGCGCACTCACCGGGGGCGTGCTGACCGATGGGGCACTGGCAGATGGCGCGCAGACCGAGGATGCGCTGTCTGGGAGAACCCAGACCGAGGACGCACAGACCGAGGACGCACAGACCGAGGACGTACTCGAGGAGAGCCGGCGGTGAAACTGAAGGATCGCGTCGCGCTCATCACGGGCGGCGGAACGGGGATCGGGGCCGCCACGGCGAGGTTATTTGCCAGCGAAGGCGCCGCGGTCGGCATCACGGGGCGACGGGAAGCGCCGTTGAATGAAGTGGCTGAAGAAATAGGGGCTTCTGGCGGACGCGCGATAGCTGTCACCGGGGACGTGGCCGTTACCGCGGACTGTCAACGGATGGTCGACGAAACGGTGGCAGCCTTTGGTCCCATCGACGTGCTGGTAAACAACGCGGGCACGGCGACGCTGATGGACGCCGGCGAAACCACGGACGAACTCTGGGACCAGACCATAGCCACCAACCTTTCCGGCGCGTTCCGCATGATCCGGGCCGTCCTTCCTGGTATGATTTCGCGCGAAACGGGAAGCATCGTCAATGTCAGTTCGATTCTGGCCCAGTCGGGCATGAAGCGGTCGGCGGCCTACGGCGCGTCCAAGGCCGGGCTCGATCAACTCACGCGCATCCTGGCCGTGGAATACGCGGACCGCGGCATCCGCGTCAACGCCGTGGCGCCTGCCTGGGTGGATACGCCCATGACGGAGTCCGTGCAGGCCCATGCCGCCATGTACGAACGGCTGAAGAAAAAACACCCCATGGGCCGCTTCGGCGCGCCTGATGAGGTGGCGCAAGCCGTGTTATTCCTCGCTTCCGACCAGTCTTCCTTTACGACCGGGTCGGTGTTACTGGTCGACGGAGGGTGGAGTGCGGGGTAAGGGGTACGCAAGGCGTAGATCAGGACCGGCGATGAAGGAGCACTGAGTGAGGACCGGCGATAAAGGAGCGCGTAGTAGATCTCAAGAATCTAATCCATAATTTTGAAATCATGATAGTTTCCGGAGATACAAAATGGGTTTGAGAACGGCTTCAGCATACCTGGAAGGATTGCGGGACGGCAGGACGATCTACTTTCGCGGCGAGCGCGTGCCGGATCTCATGGACCACCCGGAACTGCGCGCAGGCGCCGAGCACACGGCCCTAGATTACCACCTGGCCGAGGACGAGGAACACCGCGACCTGCTCACCGCCCTCTGTCCTGAAACGGGTGAGCGCGTCAGCCGCTACTTCCTTCCACCGGCCCACACCGAAGACCTGCTGAAACGCCGGGAGATGATCGAGACGAGCACCCGCGAGGGCAGCGGCGTGGTCCTGCTCATCAAGGAGATCGGCACGGACGCCCTGTTTTCCCTGCGGCTCGTCGCGCGACAGATCGACGAGAAGTACGGCACCGGATACCTCGATCGCGTGAAGAACTATCACGCCGAATGCCGCGACCGCGACCTGAGCATGGCCGTCGCCCAGACCGACGCCAAGGGGGACCGCAGCCGCCTGCCCTCCCAACAGACCCATCCCGATTACTACGTGCGCATCGTGGAACGGCGGCCCGACGGCATCGTGGTCCGGGGCGCCAAGGCCCATACCACGGGAACCGCCTTCGTGGACGAAGTGGTCGTGCTGCCCACGCGGGCGATTTCGGAAGAAGACAAGGACTATGCCGTGGCCTTCGCCGTACCCGTCAACACGCCGGGCGTCCGGCTCATCGCCAGTCCCTTCGGGTTCTCGGGCGAGAGCGCGTATCACCATCCGGTCAGCTCGAAGCACCACCTGGTCGAGACCCTCACCGTGTTCGACGACGTGTTCGTCCCGAACGAGCGCGTCTTCCTGGCCGGCGAGTGGGACTTCGCCGGGGTGCTGGCGAACGCCTTCGTGGAGTTCCACCGGTTCACGGCCGTGTCCTACAAGCCGCCGCTCCTCGACCTCTTCATCGGCGCGGCCTCGCTCATCGCCGTGTACAACGGGGTCGAGAAGGCCAGCCATATCCGCGACAAGGCCACGCGCCTCATCACCTACACGGAGACGGTCCGCGCCCTCACCCGCGCGGCCGCCATGGACTGCAAGGTGGTGGACGGCATCGCGGTGCCGGACACGCTCACGACCAACATCGCCAAGTATCATTTCGCCAACAACTACCACGAGGCCGTGCGGGACGTGCAGGACATCGCCGGCGCCCTGCTGGTCACGGGTCCGTCCGAAGCGGACTGGCACAACGAAGAGACGCGCGGCGACCTGGAGCGCTACCTGGGCGGCCGCAAGGGCGTGCCGACCATGGACCGGATGAAGGCCATCAATCTCATCCGCGATCTCACGGCGTCCGATTTCGGCGGGTACCACGAACTGCTGGCCATCCATGCCGAGGGCTCGCTCGAGGCGCAGAAGATCACGATTTTCCGGGGATACGACCTGCTGCGGTGCATGGACGTCGCGAAGAAGGCCGCGGGGATCGAATGATGAGTGATGTAGCTGCGCGGTTTGAGGAGCGCGGCGAATGGATGTCGATAAAAAGGAAAACCAATGGGTTCAGGTGAGGGCCCTGTCATCATGAGCGGCCGCAAGCTGGCGGACGAGATGCAGGCGAGGCTCGCGAATGAAGTCGCCGCGTTGCGTGAGCGGGGCGTGACGCCCGGTCTTGCGACGATCCTGGTGGGGGACGACGGCCCCAGCGCGACCTACATCGCCATGAAGCACCGGGCGTGCGAGGAAGTCGGCATCCGGTCCATTCACACGCACCTGCCCGCGACCACGACCCAGGATGAACTGCTCGGGACGATCGGCCAGATGAACGAAGACCCCGAGGTCGACGCCATCCTCGTGCAGATCCCGCTGCCAGAAGGACTCGACGAGGACGAGGCGCTGCTGGCCGTCGCACCCGACAAGGACGCGGACGGGCTCAACCCCATCAACCTGGGCAGGCTGGTGATCGGCAAGCCGGGCCCCCTGCCCTGCACGCCCAATGGCATCCTCGCCCTGCTGATCCATTACGGCGTGCCCATCGAAGGGAAAAACGTGGCCATCGTCGGCCGCGGACTCACCATCGGCCGGCCGCTGGCCCTGCTGATGTCCCTGAAAAGACCCGATTGCAACGCGGCGGTCACGGTACTGCATTCGGCCGTGCCGGACATGGCCGCGCACCTGTGCGAAGCCGATATCATCATAGCCGCCGCGGGATCGCCCGGACTGATCAGCAAAGACATGGTGAAACCCGGCGCGGCCGTCGTGGCGGCGGGCATCACGCGGAAGGGCAAAAAACTCCTCAGCGACGTGGACGAGGACGTGGCGGAAGTCGCCGGCTGGATCACGCCCCGCATCGGGGGCGTCGGTCCCATGACCGTGGCCATGTTGATGGAGAATACGGTGCTTGCGGCGCGGCGGCGGTTGCGGGGCTGAGGTGCTTGCGGCGCGGCGGCGGGTCTAAGCCCCACCCTACGCAATCTGCGCCCAGCGCGCCAGGTCCACCTCCCCCGGCACGGGTTCCCGTCCCGAGAAAAAACTCTCCAGCGCGCCCAGCGTAATCTCGCCGATCTCGCGGTGGCCGTAGGCGCCGGCGCCCGAACTGTGGGGCGTGATGACCACGTTGGGCAGGGAGCGCAGCCGGTGATCGGGCGGCAGGGGTTCTGGGGTGGTCACGTCCAGCTGGACCTGGATCCTGCCGGTCTTCGCTTCCTCGTACAGCGCGTCGTGGTCCAGGACGGATCCCCGCGAGGTGTTGACCAGGACGGCGTCGTCCCGCAGGAGCCGCAGCTGTTCGGCGCCGACCATGCGGTCCGTCTCCGGGATGGACGGCGCGTGAATCGTCACCATGTCCGACTCCTCGAACAGCGTATCCAGATCCACGCGTTCCACGTTCATACGGCCGGCGTCCCATTCGCTCAGGTGGGGATCGAAGACGAGCATCCGGACGTTGAAGGGCCGGAGGAGCCGGATCACCTCCCGTCCGACCATGCTGGCGCTGACGACACCTACCACGGCGCCGCGCAGAAACTGGTTCGAACGGGTCTGATCGGGGTCCCGCCACATGCCCCGTTCCCGGATGTTGAGCGCGTGGTGGATCCACCGGCGGCTCATCATGACCAGCGCGCCGACCGCGTGTTCTGCCACGTTCAGGGCAATGGCGCCCCGCGCGCTGACGACGCGGATCCCCCTGGGCACCAAGTGTCCCGCGACCATCTCCGAGGTGAACAGGTACTTGACCGAACCGGCGGAGTGGACGATGATTTTCAATCGATCCGCCCGCTCCAGGGCTGCTTCGCTCAGCGGCATGACGCCCCAGCCGGTGACCAGGCCATCGAATCCGGATATCCCTTCTTCCACCTCGCCGGCCGTCACGGCACGGGACGTCTCGTTCTCGACCACGTCGAAGCTGTCGAGTAATCGCCGGTAGGTCTCGTCCTTGAAGACACCGGCGGTATGCGACGGCGCCGGCAGGTACCAGATGCTGGGTTTGCTCATGGTTTACTCGCGAATACTGGGTTTGCTCATGGTTTACTCGCGAATGGGCGAACGGCTGATGCTACGCCGTTCAGACGGCTTGTTTGAAGGAGCCCTCGCTTTACTTCGCAACCGCCAGGACGGCTGGAACGAGGTCGGCTCCGCAACCGAATTACGACCGTTGCGGCAGGAATAATGAATGACAAAGCCCATGTAAGATGTACTCATATTATAGATAAGGAAACCGCGATCAAAGCAAATACGCATTACGAGGATACGATCATGACCGACACGATCCGTACGGAACTCCGCGACCCGATCCGGGTCGCTTCGATGGACGAACTCAAGGAAAAGGGGCACATCGTCGTCAGCGGAAACGACGGACCCATCGCCGTGTTCCACCACGACGACGGACAGGTGCACGCCGTGGACAACCGCTGTCCCCACATGGGTTTTCCGCTGCACCGGGGCACGATCAAGGACGGCATCCTGACCTGCCACTGGCATCACGCGGACTTCGACCTGGAGAGCGGCTGCACCTTCGACCTCTTTGCCGACGACGTGCCGGTATTCGCGGTGGAGATACGGAACGGCGACGTGTGGGTGTCGGGTTCGCGGGACCGCTCCGGCGACGCGGAATACTGGCGCAACCGCCTCAGGGAGGGCCTGGAGCAGAACATCTCGCTGGTCAACGCCAAGGCGGTGATCGCCCTGCTGAAATCGGGCGTGTCCTACAGGGATATCGCCGAGACCGGCGGCCGGTACGGGGTGCGGTACCGGTCGGCCGGATGGGGCCCGGGTCTGACCATACTGACCGCCATGACCAACCTGTGCGCATACCTGCCGAAGGACGAGCAGATCCTCCCCCTCTACCAGGGGCTGACGCACGTTGCCCGCGACAGCAACGGAGAGCCGCCGAGGTTCGACCTGCAACCGCTGGATACCGAAAACCTGTCGGTCGAGCAGCTGAAGCGCTGGTTCCGCCGCTTCGTGGAGGTGCGCGACACGGACGGCGCCACGCGGTGCCTGCTCACCACCGTGTCCATGGACTGCGAACCCGCGCTGCTCGTCGACATGATGATGTCCGCCGCCACGGACCACGTGTTCCTGGACGGCGGCCACGTCGCGGATTTCATCAACAAGTCCACGGAACTGCTGGACCACGTCGGCTGGGAGCACGCGGGTGAAGTGCTGCCCAGCACGGTGGGTCAGTTGTGTGCCGCGGCGCGGAGCGAGGAGAGAAACGCCTGGCGCCACCCCGTCGACCTGGCGGCCATCCTGCGCGGGGCGAACGAGGCGTTGCCCGGCGCCCTGGCCTCGACGTCGAACGGTCAAGCCTGGGAGGGTCCCGAAGCGTTGGCCGAGGTGATCCTGGGGGACGATCCCCAGGCCACGGTGGACGCCATGCTGGCCTGCCTCCGCGAAGGCGTGGCACCGCTGCAGCTCAGCCAGGCGGTCACCTACGCCGCCGCGCTGCGCATCGCCCGGTTCCACACCCAGAACGAGTTCGGCGACTGGATCACCGTGCTGCACACCTTCACCTACGCCAACGCCCTGCACCAGGCCCTGAAGCGCACGGGGTCGCCCGAACTGGTCCGCGGCGTGTTTCACGGCGCCATGGCGGTGTACCTGGACCGCTTCCTCAACGTGCCGCCCGCGCGGTTGCCGGATGATCGGGCCACGGCCGACCTGGCTGGCGAGACCGACGAGATCCTCGACGCCTTTCTGAATGAACTGGATACGCAGCAACAGGTGGAACCGGCCGCCCGGCTGGTCTATCGCTACCTGGCCGACGGACACCTGGTGGAACGGCTGTTCCGGACGCTGGCGGTCTCGCTGCTGCGGGAGGACGCCGAGTTCCACAGCTTCCAGATGCTGGAGGCGGGCATTCGCCAGTACGAGGAACTGCAGGGATTGCAGGGAAGCGCCGCGGCCGACCACGTGCTCATCGCCACGGCCCGGTATCTCGCCGCCCACGCCCCCACGCAGCGGGCCCTCAACCAGACCGCGCAGATCGCCCTGCGGCTGAGCCGCGGAGAGGTGCTGTACGAGGAAGAGTAGGGAACGGCCGCGAGGCGCTCGCAAGAAAAAGCCGGGCGCGCCTACTCCCCGGTAATCACGTACTTCCTCAACATGCGGGGACCGACCTCCGCGCCGTACACGTTGCCCATGGCATCCACGGCAACGCCTTCCGCGCCGGTCGTCCCGGCGTTATCGGCGTCCACCACGGGATCGGGGATGAAGGCCGACACGAAGCCGCCGTCCCGGATGCTGCCGACGCGGATTCCCCGTTTCCATCCCGGGTTGGCGCCCCAGGTCGCGTTCGACTCGGAGTCGGCGCTGTACAGCATGTCGTCCGCGGTGATGAAGAGGCCGCTCGGGCGCCCGAACTGGGTCCAGGTGGCGATGTATTCGCCTTCCTGGTCGAAGATCTGGAGGCGGGCGTTGCCCCGGTCGCCGACGTACAGCCGGCCCTGGGAGTCCATGGCCAATGCGTGGGGATCGCGGAATTCGCCGGAGGCCTGTCCCGTCTTGCCCCAGGCCTTGATGAACGATCCGTTCGGCGCCAGCTTGACGATGCGGTTGTTTCCGCGGGAACCGTGACCGTCCGCCACGAAAATGCTGCCGTCAGGCGCCACCAGGACGTCGGAGGGCTGGTTGAAGATGCCGTCCCCCTCGCCCGCGACGCCGGCAATGCCCAGGCTCATCAGCAACTCCCCATCCTCGCTGAACTTGTGTACCTGGTGGCCGATACCGATACCGCCCCGGGCGTCCGTCACCCAGACGTTGTTCTCCGCGTCCACGAAGATGCCGTGGGGCCAGACGAACATGCCCGCGCCGAAGCTTTTCAGCAGGTTGCCGTCGCTGTCGAAGAGCAGGACCGGCGGCACGTCCTCCCTGCCGACGCAGGAGTTCTGGCCGCATCTTTCCGCCACCCAGATGTTCCCGCTGCCGTCCTGGGCCGGGAAGACCGCGCTCGTGGAACCCCAGGTCCTGTCACCGCCCAGCTTGCCCCATATGCCTTCGACCGCGGTGTACGGATTCGGCGCGTGGTTCTGGGCCAGCGCGGGGCCCTGGAACTGCGTGATCAGCGCGGCGGCGGCCCCATAGACGATCCACCGGAACCGTGTCATGCGTGTCATGGGTATCCTCCTCGTTTTGCCTGATGGTAGAACAAGGCATCGACCTTGAGCAGGCAGAATCGGAAATAAATCGGGGATGTGTCGTTTACCGGTATAATACGATGCAGACGCCATTTGGCAACGGATTTTTGCCATGCGAGGGGGTGGTTCGCGCGTCGTTGCGGTGTTGTCCGGGCGCCGTCAGGAGACTGTCCGGAAGCCGTATGGAGGGTTGCCCAGGAACCGTTGCGGGCCTGAGCCAACCGGCTTGACATCGGACTGGTGCCGGGGCATATTCCAGCAGCGAATTCGGCGAACGGGCCATATACGGCAGCCAAGTCGGCGGCCGGACCATGTCTCAGCAGCGAATTCGGCGGACGGAATGAATTGGTGGCCAATGGCCGAAGCAACCGCGCGAGGCAATACCGAGGCAATACGATCGTGTTATCAGGATTCCAGGCCGCCCAGGACCGCCGGATCATCGGGCTGATGTCGGGAACGTCCGCCGATGGGATCGACGCCGCCCTGATACGCCTGCGCGAAAAGCGCGAAAAGGACGACGGACTTTCCCTGGACGTCCTCGGCTTCGATACGATAGCCTTTCCCCCCGGACTGCGCGATCGGGTGATGGAGGTATCCGATCCGGAAACCGGCAGAATCGACGAACTCGGCCGCCTGCACTTCGAGCTGGGGGAACTCTTTGCCCGGGCGGCGGCCAGCGTGGCGGGGTCCGCCGGATTGTCCATGGCGGAGGTCGATCTGATCGGATCCCATGGCCAGACGGTCCACCATCTCCCCGAACGGACCGCGCGATTCGGCGTGGAAACCGGCGCAACGCTGCAGATCGGCGATCCCTCGGTGATCGCCCAGCGGACCGGCGTGGTGACGGTCGGCGACTTCCGCGCCGCGGACGTGGCCCGGGGCGGCCAGGGCGCCCCGCTCGTGCCTTACGTGGACTACCTGCTCTTCAAGCACCCCGCGAAGTCCCGGGGGCTCCTGAACCTGGGCGGCATCGCGAATCTCACCGTGCTGCCCGCGAACCCCAAACCCGAAGAGGTCATGGCCTTCGATACCGGCCCGGCCAACATGCTGATCGACGCCGTCGCCCGTATGGAGCTGGGACGCGATATGGATCCGGACGGCGCGGGGGCGCGCCGTGGCAAGCCCTCCGAAAATCTGGTGGAAAAGGTTCTGTCCATGCGCTACTTTGAGCTGCCCCCACCCAAGTCGACCGGCAGGGAGCTGTTCGGCGGCCACTGCGCGGCAGCTCTGGTCCGCGCCGGGCGGGAGGCCGGACTTACGGCCGAAGACCTGCTTGCGACGGCCACGGAAATCACCGTTCGTTCCATAGCGGACGCCTGCCGCCGGTTCGTCGAACCCATCGTCACGCGCCTGGACGAAATGATCGTGAGCGGGGGCGGCGCGAAAAACGGGTTCATGCTCGAACGCCTTGCCCGGGTGCTGTCTCCCGTCGCGGTGACGACGTCGGATGATCATGGCCTTTCGTCGGACGCCAAGGAAGCCGTGGCCTTTGCGATACTCGCCGACCGGACCGTCCGGGCCCGGCCGGGCAGTCTGCCGGGGGCCACGGGAGCCGATCGACCGGCGGTCCTGGGCAAGATATGCCTGCCCGGATGACGAAAACCGGTCCGGATGACGAAGACTGGGGTGGATGACGAAGACCGGCCCCGATGACGAAAACCGGAGTGGATGACGAAGACCGGCCCCGATGACGAAGACTGGAGAGGAAGACCCTCAATGCCATTCCGCGTAGCAGAGATGGGAAACATCGCCCCCCAAATCCCCGGCAATCCGTTGCGAATCCGCGCCTGGTCCCCGTGGCCGCCTATTTTCGTATTGCTCCTGATGATACTCGGATGCGCCGGCAGGCCGCTCCCGTCCGTTCGAACCGCGCCACCGCCTCCTCCCGGACCGTCAGCGCCTTCAGAGGTCTTTCAGCCCGGCCGGCTCCCCATGATCCGGATCGGTCTGCTCGTGAACAGGGACTCGGCAAGCATGGCCGGGACAGGCGGCTTCAAGGTCGTGGACCGGTCCAGCGGTGAAGTGATCGGCACGTCGTCGCCCGGGCAGACGTGGAAAATGCAGGCGAAGGGCGCGTGGATCGACGTGTCCGCTTCGGGCGGCGGCGCCCAGGGGCTGTATACCGGTCCGATCCGGGTGAGCCCAACCGCACGGGAAGGACGCATCCGGGTTACGGGCAAGGAATACCGCGGATCGATGGAGGTGGTTTCGAACAAGAACGGCAAGTTGACCGTCGTGAACGTCCTCGACGTGGAGAATTACCTGCGCGGGGTCGTCCCCCCGGAGATCGGCAAGCTGCCGGAAGCCCGCATCGAAGCGCTGAAGGCCCAGGCCGTGGCGGCCCGGACCTACACGGTGGCGAACCTGGGTAGACGCAAAGCCCTGGGATTCGATCTATACGGTACCGTCGCCGACCAGGTATACCGGGGCCATGATGCGGAATGGCCCGTCGCCGACCGGGCGATTTCGGAAACGCGCGGCGTGATCGCTACGTACAAAGGCAAACCGATCGCCGCCTACTACTCCTCGACCTGCGCCGGCGAAACCGAAGCCATCGAGGACGCCTGGGGGGGCAAGCCCGTTTCGTACCTGCGCTCCGTGCGGGACCGGGACAGAGGAAGCGGCGACTTCTGCCGGCATTCGCCGGTCTATGCATGGCGCGTGGAATGGGAGAAGAAGACGCTGGAAAACATCCTGGCCACCAGGCTGCCCGGCCTGGATCCGCGTAAGGCGGGCGAGTTTTCGCTTCGCGACATGGAGGTCAAACAGCGATCTGAGACCGGGCGCGTCCAATTGCTCGAGATCAAATCGAACCACGGCACGACGACACTGCGCGGCGACAGGATACGTTCCGCGTTGCGGCGGCCCGTCCGGGACCAGCCGATGCTCCGCAGCACGAAGTTCGACCTGAAGTTCAGAAGAGGCACCATCGTGGCGGAAGGCGGCGGGTACGGCCATGGTATCGGCCTGTGCCAGATGGGCGCCATCGGGATGGCCGAACGAGGGTACAAGTACGACAGGATCCTGAAGCACTACTATCGCGGCATCGACCTGGACCGCGTGTACTAGTAAACGAGACGCGTCGGGGAATGGACCGCGCGCACTAACGCGCGTACATGTGATGAGCCACTGGCGAGTGATGAGCCACTGGCGAGCCGCGCTTGAGATACCGTCGCGGCTATTCAGGAGAACGGCATGACGAGACCACGACTTAACCCCGCCATCTTCCCGATCCCGTTTCTCTGCGTCTTCCTGGCGGTTACGGGATGCTATTACTCCACTTCCCAGGGATCGCGTTCCGGGGACATTCGAAACATCGTCATACCGCTCTTCGAGAACACCACGGTGGAGGCGGAGATCCAGGAGACCCTGACGGATACCGTCATCGAACGGTTTCTCGACAATGGCGAGTACCGGATCGTGGGCATACGGCAGGCGGACGCGGCGATCATCGGCGTAATCACCGCTATTCACCAGGAATCCGTGGCGTTCTCCGAGGGCACGACGGCCCGGGAAGTCCGCCTGTCGATCGTGGTGGACGTACGTTTCGAAACCGTGGACAAGAAGGAAGTGATCTGGGAGGAAAGGCAGCTGCGGACCTACGGCGACTACGCGATAGACACGGGTACGGACACCGACCGGGAGCCGGCCATCAAGACCGCTATCGACAGGATGGCCGATGAGATCCTGAATCAGTCCATCTCGGGATGGTAGGCGACGCCCTTTCAGCAAATCCTCGTGATCCCCGCGGCATCTCATTGCCAGCGGTTCGTTGCGGGTTTTTCGCCTCAGGCCGCACTGCACTTCACACTTAACGGTTGAGATCTGCCGGTTCCGTCTCCCCGTACCACCGGCATCGGTCCATCCAGGCTTCCGCCGTCCTGGCCACGCCGCCTGAGCCGGCCAGCGCCGCCAGGCGTCCGAAGGTCTCGGCCGACTGTTCGTAATGCGCCAGGTAGAAGTGAGACATGGCTTCCATGCGCAGGTTCTCCTGTCGCACGAGTTCGCCCGGCAGTCCGATCGCATCGGCTTTCGACAGGTACGTCAGCGCCTGCTCGTATAATCCGGAGAGGAACAGCCAGCGGCCTACGAGGTAGTGGCCCGCTCCGTAGTCGGGCGCGAGATCACCCGCGTCCCGGACGGACAGGACCAGGCTCCAGTGGCCGCTCGCGGCGGTCAGGTAGGCCATGACCGCATCCCGGATCGATTCCCGGCCGAGCACCTCCATCCGGAGGGACGCGGCGCGCGACATGGCTTCCGACGCGTGCAGATCCACCACCGCCTGGTAACTGCCCCGGGCGTCCTCGATCCTTCCCGTCTTCCACGCCGTATCGCCGCGGACCAGGTGGGCGTCCGCCAGCAGCCCGACGATCTGGTCCGGACGTTCGGTCATCCGCGCGGCGACCGACTCGGTCCGTTCGTAGTCCTCCAGCCGATAGGTCCCGTACAGCAATCCGCGCAGGGCCGAGGGATTCTCAGGTTCCAGCTCCAGCACGCGGTCGAAATCACGCACGGAATCTCCATACCGGCGCGCACTGTAGGCCTGCCAGGCCCGGTCGTTCAGCGCGGCCACCTCGTGGGGACAGTGCCGTCTGAAGATGGCGGGGCGAATGAACCGCTGGCGGGCGACGCGGAGCTGGTCTTCCCCTAGTTCGATGGCATCCACGAAGACTTCCCACTCGGCAACCAGTTCCGCCGGCGTCCGGCCGTAGGCTTCCTCCACGGCGCCGTCGGGAAAGGCCTGCTTGAAGGCGTCCATACCATAACGTTCGATCAGGAAGCGCACGAAAGATCCGCAGAGCGTGTAGCTGCGCGAGGACGCGGCCGTCCAGAATCCCGTCATGCTCAGCAGGTTCTCCAGGGGCGGCGCAAGGCCGAGTTCGCGCATGGCGCGGCTCCACTCGTGGGGGTTCATGGGGGCGTCCTGCCAGTCCACCGCCTCGGCCAGGCCTTCGTGGAATCCGATCCAGTAGCTGCCGCCGTAGAGCGCGTTCCCGAAAGCGGCGGACACGACGTGCACCAGTTCATGTTTCAGTACGGGATGGGGAAACGACGCGTCGTTGAGATGCATTTCATCCGCCCCCGGTCGTTCTATGGACGTGTGACGGGCGCCCATGAGCCTCTTCTTCTGGTCCGCGTGGGCGTAGATGTACGATGCGATGCGCGCAGGCGGGGGCGGCACGTCCAGGTAGCTTATGATCTGGTCGAGCTGATACTCGTGATCCCGGGCGATGAGATCGATGTTCCAGTCCGAAATGGCGCTTCGATCGTAGTAGATGTCGAAGTGGGGCGTCTGCCGGTGCCCCCCCAGGGTCTGCTGGATATGCGCCCGGTCGATGACGATGCCCAGCGGCGCCCGGTAGATATAGGCCGCCGCCAGTACGGCCAGACATGCCAGGAACAGCACCCGCGTGACGATGCCCGCCGTGGCGGTCGTGGCCGGTGTGGCGCGCCCCTCGTCCGGGCTGCCGCCGCCCAGACGGCCGCCGCGGACCTTCAGGAACAGCGCGGGTCGGATCTTCCACGTCGCCGGGTCGAAACAGACGCTCAAGCCGGCGGCGATCGCCAGGACGCTGACGAGCACGATGGCCCGCGCCGTGAGCAGCGTCGTGGTAATGACCACGACTTCATCGTAGATCGGCCCGGGAAAATACCCGATGATCGGATTGTAGACGAATACGGGCGGCTGGGTCGCCAGGCGATAGAGGCTGATGGCGATCGACAGGAACATGACGCCCAGGAAAAGCAGCGTGGCGCGTAGTCTTCGTCCCGTAGCCAGCGTACAAAGCAGCGCGACGGCGGTCGACCACAGGACGCTGATGCCAGGGAGCAGCAGGTAGAACGCGAGGCCTTCCGGCACGTTGCAGAAACCGCTGATCCAGCTTTTGACGAACATGACGGCCAGCGGCAGCAGGAGCGTGGACAGGGAAAGGCCGAAGAGCAGGGCGAGCAGCACCGAAACGCGGGGGTTCCACGCGCAGTCCGACCGCCATCCGGCCGTGAGACGGATGGTCATAAGGCCCGTGGCGAAGGTGGCGATGAAGGCGGCCAGGAAGGCGAACTCGAATCCGAGATCGTCCACGAGGGGCATCTGCGTCATGGCCGCCGCCGCCGCCGTCAGGACCGCGGTCGCGACGAGGTAGGGCTTGCCGCGCAGGACTCCCGCCAAGAAGTGTTTATCCAGGTTCATGGTGTTAATGATATACCGGCGGGCTGAACCGGGCCAGAGGATTCGGCGCGTTTTTCCTGTCGGGCCCGTTCACGTGGCCGTATTATAACTGCGTTTCGGGACCGGGGGTTATCGGCATTCCGGTGCACCCTGTGCGCGAAGTGCCCGCTTTCCCGGCGTGGCGCAAGATCCGGCGCAAATCGAACACAAATCGAGCACAAATCGAACACAAATCAAGGAGGCGCGTGAGATGAACCTGGACCTGGCATACCGTCCGGAACTGGGAAAGAAACAGGATTACGGCATCGGCATCATCGGGGCGGGCGGAATCGTAAACGCCGCGCATCTACCTGCCTATCGCAAGGCGGGATTCAACGTGGTCGGTTTGACGGACGCCGACGCCGCCAAGGCGGAACAGACCGCCCGGAATTTCGAGGTACCCGGGGTGTACCCATCCGTGGAAGCGCTGCTCGAAGATCCCGCGGTGGAAATCGTGGACATTGCCGTTCCGCCCTGGCACCAGAAAGACCTCGTCCGGAAGACGACGGCGGCCGGGAAGCACCTGCTCTGCCAGAAGCCGCTTTCCAATGTATACGCCGAGGCCGTCGAGATCGTGGAAATGGCGGAAGAGGTCGGCGTGAAGCTGGCCGTGAACCAGCAGATGCGGTGGGACCAGGCCGTTCGGGCGTCCAGGACCCTGCTGAACCGGGGCCTGCTGGGCGATCCGGCCTCAGCCGTGATCGACGTGAGCATCCTGACCGAATGGCGGGCCTGGCCCTGGGTCCTCGCCGCCGAAGGCCTCGACCTGATGTTCCACAGCATTCATTACTTCGACAGTATGCGTTCCCTGTTCGGAGATCCCGAGCGCGTGTGGTCGTCCGGCGCAAGCTATCCCGGACACGTGGCGACCGGTGAAACGCGGACGATCACGGTGTTCGAGTACTCGGACACCTTCCAGGCCCTGGTGTCCGTCAACCACAACAACTGGACGGAGGAGCGCTTCGCGACGCTGCGCATCGACGGCACGGAAGGTTACGCCGCGGGGACGTTCGGCCTGCTCTACGACTATCCCCACGGTCGGCCGGACACGTTATCCTATTCGAGCCGGAAGATCGATCCCCACGAGACCATCAACCATCGGTTCGAAGAGCGATGGATACCCGATTCCTTCATCGGTCCGATGGGCGAACTGATGGCCGCCATCGAACAGGACCGGCTGCCCGAGACCAACGGCAGGGACAACCTCAAAACGCTCCAACTGGTGAACGCCGCCTACCGGTCCATGGCGGAGAAACGGGCCGTCGCACCCGGGGAGATCGGGTAGGTTTACCGAGCCTGGCCGGAGGCGCCTGGTGCAAGCCTGGCCGGAAGCGCCTGGGGCGAGCCTGGACCGGAAGCGCCGGGTTCGAGCCTGGACCGCGCACGTCCGCCTGATGGAAGTACGCGGCATGAACCAAACAACGGCATGAGCCAAACGACGGCATGAACCAAACAACGGCATGAGCGAAACGACTGAGAAAGATCGTCAATGTTGATTATTAAATCAATATAAATAATGGTATCTGCCCTAGTACCAGGACTTTCCCCATGAAAACGGACGTTGTCATCGCAGGCGCGGGGGTAATCGGCCTGTCCATCGCCCACGAACTGCTGTGCCGCGGGACGCGCGTAACCCTCGTGGACCCACGCCAGCCGGGCATGGGCGCCTCCTGGGCTTCGGCGGGCGTTCTGGCGCCCCAGGGCGCGCTGCCCTTTCACCACCCCTATCTGGACCTGTGCCTGTCGAGCAGGGACCTGTTCGCCGACTGGTCCGCCAGGCTGCTGGACGAGACCGGTATCGACATCGAGTACCGGACCGAAGGGGGATTACAGATCGCCTTCGACGACGAGGAAGCTGAAAAGCTGGCGCAGCGGTTCCGCCACCAACGGGAACTGGGGCTTCCGGTCGAGCGACTCACCGGGGAAGCGGTCCGGGAGCTCGAACCCATGCTCTCGCCTGATACCCGGTGCGGCCTGTTGTTCGAAGGCATGCACCAGGTGGAGAACAGGCGGCTTGTGCAGGCCCTGGTCGCGGCGGTAAGACACCGTGGAGGCGTCTTCCGCACCGGGGATCCGGTCATCGACGTGATCGTTCGGCGAAACCGGGCGGCCGGGGTCGTCCTGCCCGGCGAACGCATCGGCGCGGACCGGGTGGTCATGGCGGCCGGCGCGTGGTCCGGCCTGCTGAACTGGATGCCCGGCCTGCCGCCGCCCGTGCAACCCGTACGCGGTCAGATCGTATGCGTCGACGGAAGCGCGTCGACCCCCATTGCACGAGTCATCAACGGCCTGGGCCAATACCTCGTGCCCCGCCGGGACGGCCGCGTGCTGCTGGGCGCCACGGTGGAGAAGACGGGTTTCGACACCAGGGTGACGGCCGGCGGCCTGTCGGCCGTGATGCAGCATGGACTCCGCATGGCGCCCGATCTGGCCGGCGCGCCGGTCGTGGAGACGTGGGCGGGCCTGCGCCCCATGTCGAAGGACGGCAAGCCCATACTCGGCCCGGCAGACCTCGAACATCTCGTCCTTGCCACCGGCCACTACCGCAATGGCATACTCCTCGCGCCGATAACCGGCAGGTTGGTCGCAGATTACCTGGCAACCGGAAAGGTCCCTGAGGCCATGGCCCCATTTCTGCCGGATCGTTTTGAAGGGAAGGCGGCGCGGCAGGATACAGACGAATAGAAAGTATCTGCGCGCGGCAGGAAAGGCGGCGCGGCAGGATTCGGAAACGCAGGACGAATGACGCGCGCGTCGGTATTTGAAAGGGTGGAACGAACAAGGCGCGCCGCAGAATTCGAACGCCCTGATCAAATCAGAAGAAGGAGAAGTCGATCTCCTTGCTGGTCATGAACTCCAGCAGCGCCGGCACGCCCTCCTCCGTCTTCCGGATACCCCGCTTCAACGCCGGGATGATCTCGCCCGGAGACTCGACCCGCTCCCCGTAGCCGCCGAATGCTTCCGCCATCAGGGCGTAGTTCCCCGAAATGTCGGTCGCGCCGTACTTTGCCTGCGACGTGGGCATGACGGGGATCTCGATGGCCATGGAGTGGTTGTTGAAGAGGACGGAGAGGATGGGGATGCGCTCGCGCACGGCCGTTTCGAAGTCCATGCCCGTGAACCCGATGGCCGCGTCGCCCCATACGTTGATGCAGAGCCGGTCCGGGTGGGCCAGTTTCGCGCCCATGGCCAGGCCGAGGCCGTAACCGAGCTGCGTGGTCTTGCCCCAGCCGATGTAGCTCAGGGG
Source organism: bacterium (assembly GCA_963693015.1). Taxonomy (GTDB): domain Bacteria; phylum JAAXHH01; class JAAXHH01; order JAAXHH01; family JAAXHH01; genus JAAXHH01. The sequence goes on along the minus strand of OY843748.1, from coordinate 3,797,655 downwards.
CGTGGTCGAGGGCCAGAAGGGGGTGAGTTGGTCGCGCGGACTCCCCGCGTCGTGGGTGATGATCGTCCGGTCGATGTCGACCGTCTCTATCATGTCGCTGATGACCCGGTACGGCGAAAAGGGCGTGGAGGAATCCTTGAGCTTCGGCGTCCAGGCTTTCATCCAGCGCTGCCGGATCGTCCGGATCTCGTGCGCGACCCCGTCGCGCCTGCCGCGCGGCCTGTTCTTGAGCCGGTCCGACACCTCGTCGATGAGGGCCCGGAGGGTGAGTGCGGCGTCGCCCACGATGGGATAGTGGCACGCCACGTCCTTGTTGATGTCGCCGGGATCCAGCGTGGCGTGGATGTAGGTCTTGCCTTCGGGCATCGTCAGGCCGAAGTTCGTCCGGGTGAAGCTGCACCCGATGCCGAAGATCACGTCGGCATTTTGAACGAAGACGTGCACTGGCTCCGGCATCGACCGGCCCCCGTTTCCCAGGGAGAGGGGATGGTTTTCCGGGAAGGCGCTCTTGCCGTCCAGGGTGGTGGTCACCGGGGCTTCCAGCAGTTCGGCCAGTTGCTTCAGCTCGGACCAGGCCCGGGCGTAATGCACCCCCTGGCCGGCGTAGATGACCGGCCGTTCCGCCGCGACCAGCACCTCGGCGGCGGCGCGCACCGCGTCCGGGTCCGGTCCGACGCGTACGGACGGGGTCGGCCGGTAGTCCAGCGGTTCGGGCACTTCTTCGCCCAGTATGTCGGTCGGGAACTCCACCAGCGCGGGACCGGGCCGGCCGTTCTTCACCTGGGTGAAGGCCCGGCGCATCACCTCCGAAACGTTCTCGGGCTGCACCAGGTATTCACAGGATTTCGTGATGTGCTGGAAGTTGAGATAGGCGTGGAAATTCGGCGATAACTGGGCGACCTTCCTCCGGTAGCCCATGGGGAGCACCACGATGGGCACCGATTCGCCGAAGGCCTGGGCCACGCCGCCGTAGGCGTTCTCCGTGCCGGGTCCGCTCTGCATGCAGAACACGCCGATTTTCCGCCCCGACGACAAACGGCTGACCGCGTCCGCCATGTGGAGGCCGATCCGCTCCTGCCGGACGATCACCGTACGGATGTCCAGCTCGGCGGCGGTCTCGATCAGCGGATTGACCGGGTACGCGAAGAGGTACTCGACCCCTTCCTGCTTCAATACGTGGGCAACCGCCTGCGCGACGTTCATCTCGTCCTCATTTCTCTTCGTTCAGGTAGAGAGGTTTACTTGTTCAAGGATTGGACCATTTCCCGCACGCCTTCCATCCCCAGGTTGCCGCCGCTGAACAGCGCGGCGATGCGCTGTCCCCGCCACGAGGCGGCCTCGCGCATGCACAGGGCGAATACCGCCGCGGCCGCGCCTTCCGCGATGAACCCGGTATGATCGAGGACGACGGGGATCGCCTGTTTCATCTCCTCTTCGGAGACGAGGTGCATCTCGTCGACCAGGTCTTTCAGCACATCGAAAGCCAGGCCGCCTGGGTAGGTCGTCGCCAGGCCCCCGGCAAAGGTGTCGCAGGTCTCCGTGGTCACGGTCCGGCCTTCCCGCCAGGACCGGAACACCGACGGCGCGTTGGACGCTTGGACGCCGACGAGGCGAACGTCCGGGTTTGTGGCCTTGACGGCCGTACCCACCCCCGCGATCAGGTTGCCGCCGCCCACGGGCAGCACCACGGCGTCCGCGTCGGGCAGGTCCTCCATGATCTCCAGGCCAATGGTGCCCGCGCCGGCCATGAGTCCGAAGTCTTCCCCATCCTCGATGTACACCATGCCCGTGTCTTCGGCGATCTGCCGGGACCGGGCGAACCCGTCGGCGATCGTCTCGCCGTGGACGACCAGTTCGGCGCCGAGGCGCCGGATGGCCTGGCTCTTGACCTCCGGCGTTCCATGGGGGACGACCACCGTCACGGGGATGTCCAGCGCGCCGCCTCCGAAGGCGATGCCCTGCCCGTGGTTGCCGGTGGACGCCGTCGTGACGCCCCGGACGCGCTGCTCTTCGCCCAGCAGGGACATGGTGTACAGTCCGCCCCTGACCTTGAACGAGCGGATGGGCTGGAAATTCTCGTACTTGACGTGGAGTTCCAGGCCCAGCGCCTCGCTGAACCCGGCGGAACGGTACATGGGCGTCGGCGCCAGATGCTCGTTCAAGAAGCGGCGGGCCCTGGCGATATCTTGAAGTGTGGGGTAGGAAGGCATGAATTGAATCAGTACTTTGTCAGGATTTTGTCAAGACTTTGTCAAGGCGCAAAACACTGCGTGCAGGCCATAACTACTTAGCGCAACGATCAGCGGCCAAGACTGCGGACGAGGGTCAGACGGAGGAGCGCGAATCGTTGGTCAACGCCGTAGCGGCAGGGGCTTGGGAGTCCACTCGGTCCGCAGACACCGGCGTTGGCGCCAACTCGGTTCTCCGCCTGGTGGTCGGTCTTGCCGAAATCCATGTACAGGCCTTCGAATCGGAGGGTCCAGGCGCTGGCCACCGGCGTTTCTATTCCGGTCCCGGCGACCCATCCGACTCGCGTCAACCGTTCGTCGAAGGAATCGTCGGGGTCCACTCGCTCGCGCCCGTCCGTTCCCGCATCGAGATCGGTGAACGAGTGCGAGATGCCCGCAACCGACGCGCCGCCGGTGAGGAACACGCCGAATCGACCGAGAGATTTCCGAACGCCTATGCGCGCCGTCCCGACCCAATGCAGTTCCGTCGCCGCGGTTTCGTCCAGTCCAACGGGGTCCAACTGCCGGGAAGCGGTCGGGAGACCGCCGAAGGCCCCGTCCGCCTCGAACCAGAACTGCACATGCCCCAGACGGAAGTACCGCCCCGCCGTGACGCCAGCGGCGAGTCCGGTGTCGTCGTACTCGAACGTCTGGCCGGGGACGCCTGCCGACCCCGAAAAACCATCGGTGTCGGTCATTCGAACGTCTACTTCGGCCATTCCCGCGAATGCGCCGACGTAGGTCGCCGCCTGACCCGAATCGGTTGAACCGTCCTGGGCTTGCGCCACTTGCGTCATGCCCGCGACCGCCATCAGTTTCACGAGTGCCAGGGCAAACGCCCATGACTTTCCTGCCATGATTGCCTCTTATGCTTCGCGTGCTACCCGGACCGTTCTCACGGCGGCTTGGGGATGGCGTTCCGGTGTGTCAGGGATGCGGATTTCTTCTTGACCGACTAGACGCATAGTAACTGTTCCAATCACAGGCGAGCTTGATCTCAAATTATTCACGTGAAACAGCGAAGAGCCAAAATTACTGATTGCTTTAACACACGCGTGGGGGGAAGACAGCATCAAGCGTGCACAGCGCCCACACGACGTGATGCGGATGCTCTGTCTCGGCGGGGCCGGGCCAGAGCATAGCCAGCCTGCATCCGCATCCAGTGATCGGCAGTGCCCCAACCGATATTCTCCAGCGCCAGGGCCATTTTCGCGGAAACGCCTGTTTTACCATTCAACAGGCGCGACAGCGTTCCGCGTTCACAGCCCAGATGGGTCGCCGTCTCGGTGACGTTCCAACCCACCTCGTCCATACTCTCCCGGATCAGTTCTCCCAGGTGCGGCGGGTTCAGCATAGCACCGACGCGATCGCTTGCGAGACCGTCCATGATCAATACTCCTCCCTGTCAGTGATAGTCGATCAGATCCACGTCCACGGCTTCGCCGTCCACGATTACTTGGGGGGAGCGTGTGGGAATCGAACCCACCACGGACCTGTTTAGGGCCCGCCATCGGATTTGAAGTCCGTGAGGCGCACCAGCAACCCATACACTCCCCTGAATCCTGCTCCTGTTCCAGCCCGCGGAAGTCGCGGATCAAGATCGCTATACTTCGCTGAACCGTAACTCTCCTCCGAGCCGCGGCGTCACCCCTCCTCCGCAAGCCTGTGCGTTCCGGACTCCCGGTTGGTCACGCCAAGGTCGCAGAAGTAGTCCAGCAGCGCGGTGGCGTGTGCCCGGGAGACGCCGAGATGGCTGCGAAACTCGGAAGCGCGCACGGTACCGTGATCTTTCAGGTAGGCCACGAGGTTGTTCCCGACCGACTCGAGCGCCCGGCGATGCATGATCTGGCGTTCCGCGAACTCGACGAAGATCTCCTGTTCCATGGCATACCCGGCCATGTTCCTGATTATATCCGCGCCTGCTTTCAGATCAACCGGTAAATCCTGTATGGCGATCGACCGGTCTTCCATGACCTGCACCAGGTCGTTCATGGAGAAAACGGCGGGCGGTTCGGCATCGCCAAGCTGCTCGAACGCCTCAAGCACACGTTCCTCCTGGCCGGTCAGTTTGACGACGTGGTCGGACAGCCGGATCGACCGGCCGGACAGCACGACCCTGGCCTCCTCGTCAAGGTCCTTCAGCAGCGCGTCGTAGACGGTATCCGGCGGCGCCCAGGAGAGTTGCAGCCTGGGGGCGTCCTTGGGCAGGGTTTCCTTGAGCCGCTGGGTTCGGTGCATCTTTTCAAGCAGGGCGATCATCTCGTCCTTCAGGCCCAGGTACCAGTGACGGTGAAGCAGCCGCTGGTCCGCGAACCGGACGAGTTCGCCCTTTTCCTCCAGCCGGACCACGCCCTGCTCCAGGACGTCCCCCTTCAGGTTCGTGGATCGCACCAGGTCCTGCATGGATTTCAGCCGCTGTTCGCCGTAAGCGTGCCGCATGACCCGTTCGATCAGGACATCCGGTTCGGCGTCGGTCACCGCTTCCAGGTAGTCCAGAACGGTTTGGCGAAAACGGCGGTTCTTCCGCGGATATACTTCCACGAACCGGCCGCCGCCGAGCAACCGCATGGAGGAAAACCCCCGGATGATGAAGCGCTCGTTTCGTTCCGCCACGATGGGCTTCTCCAGGCGAAGCTGCACGAATCCGGTATCGCCGGGTTCCAGTTCGTCCCGGTCCAGCAGGATGAGCCGCCCGATGGTCTCGCTCGTGCCCTTGTGCAGCCGGACGCGCTGCCGGTTCTTCAGGGGTTCGTCCAGGGCGTCCAGGCAGTTCAGCTGGGCATCGATCATCGAGGTCGGAAGCAGGTATCCCGGCGTACACAGCTCATCGCCCCGCTGGATGTCGGTCGTCTTGACGTTGGACACGTTCAGCGCGACCCGCTGTCCTTTTACGGCGCGGTCGACAGCGTCGTTGTGGGTCTGCATGCCCCGGATCCGCAACGGCGTCCGGGCGGGAAGGAGTTCGGTATCCGTGTCGTCGCCCAGGGTGCCGGAAAGCACCGTGCCGGCGATGACCGTTCCGAAGCCCTTCATGCTGAACACCCGGTCGATGGGCATGCGGAAGTATCCGGCGTCGCCCTCGGTCGACAGTCCGGCCAGCCCGTCCTCTATGGTTTCCTTCAACGCGTCGATCCCGTCGCCCGTGATCGACGACACCCGCACGACGGGCGCGTCCTCCAGGCACGAACCGGTTACGAGCGATTTCACGTCCTCTTCGACGAGCATCAGCCATTCCTCGTCGACCAGGTCGCATTTCGTCAGGACGACGATGCCCGCCTCGACCCCCATGTATCTGACCGTGCCCAGGTGTTCGACGGTCTGGGGCATGACGCCTTCGTCGGCGGCCACGACGAAAAGCACGAGGTGGATACCGCTCACGCCCGCGACCATGGTCTTGAGGAACCGCTCGTGGCCCGGGACGTCGACGATGGGGATCTCCCGTCCGTCGCTCAAGGGCATGAACGCGAATCCGAGATCGATCGTCATGCCCCGGTCCCGTTCCTCCTTGAGGCGATCGGGGTGAACGCCCGTCAGCGCTTCCACCAGGGCGCTCTTGCCGTGGTCGACGTGGCCTGCCGTACCTATGGTGAGATGGGACATACGACGGTTACCCGATCCGCCCGGCCGTGCACCACGGACCGGTTTGCTATGCTGGCGTTTCTTCCGATGACCGCGCGGGAAATCGAGGCGCCGTCGCCGATATCCGCGCCCGCCATGATCACACTGTGTTCGATGGCCGCGCCGTGCCCGATTCGGACGCCCGGACCAATGCAGACCCCGGGACCGATCCGGCATCGCTCGAGTTCGGCCGTATCATCTACGATCACGGGCGGCCGCAGCACGAGATTGGGCGAAGAGAAGTTGTCGGCCATGATCTCCGTGCTCTCCGGCGACTCAAGAGCCCGGGCAGTGGACTCGAGCAGCCGCTCATTCGATTCCAGGTATGCTTCGGGCGTGCTCGTGTGGTACGGCTCGTATTCCGGCGCCATGTCCAGCACCCGGTCCCCGCGGGCGGCCAGCGTATCCGGGGCCGCATCGAAAGAGCCTGCGCGCTGACCGGGGCTGCTAAGCTTGTTTACAAGATCGCTGGCGCCGCTTTCGCCCAATAAGCCACGGACGTCCGCCGCCAGGAGATAGACCCCGTCGCGCCCATACTCGTCACCGGGCGCCTCCCCTTTTCTTTCCCACAGGCGAATGCCGCGAAGGGCGCTTTCATGGTACATTTGAACGGCACGCGGGTAGGCCTCCGCAGGCAGCAGCGCGGGGCCGCAGGTAGCGAGAAACACCGCTTCGCCCGTGAACGCCGTGACTTCCTTCATGATCTCGTTCGGACTGCGGGCTTTCGTCGTGTCCAGGTAGGTCAGCGCCATGTTCCAGCGCGCGCCGTCGCCACAGAGTGAAGCGATTCCATGCGTGTCTCGTCCACCTGAAACCAGCGCTTCCTTCACGCCGACTCGTTCGTATGCATCCAGGATCCGCTCGATCATGGGCACGTTGGCCAGGGGCAGGAGCATGCCCGTGCCAGTACGCCATCCGGTGGCGTCGCCTTCACCGGAATCCGCGGTCAGGACAACTCCTTTAAGTGCCCCGGTAAGTCCCATGCGCCAACGGCTCCAGAAAGAGGCGTCATTTCCTGCTGGCGTCTCATGCGGACGGGCCGCCACGGCCTGAATTCAGCTGTCGCAAAAGGCCGTCGTCAAGACGCGATTAAACTATGCCCCGGACGCCCCCTCGTCAAGGCCATTGAAGGCGATGGACAGGGGGGTTTTGCTTGACAGCAACCCCTGTCCGGGCTTACTTACCGCGCGTTATCGGAAGCCAGGGCCGGCGAGAGGATCAATCATGTCCCCAGCGAAAATCCGCAGCGGCGAGATGTCTTTCCTCGAACATCTCGAAGAGCTTCGCAGGGCCATCCTGAAATCCGTGCTCGCCATCCTGGTCGGCATGGTCCTCTGCTTCACCTTCGCCGATTACATCATCAATTTCCTGCTCTCCCCGACCTTCCAGGAAAACCTCAAGACCGAGATCGAGATCCAGGCCATCCGGCCGGCCGGCATGTTCACGGCCAAGGTGAACATCTCGCTGCTGCTGGGATTCGCCCTCGCGCTGCCCTACGTGCTCTACAACCTCTGGACGTTCGTATCGCCCGGTCTGCTCGACAAGGAGAAGAAGTACGTCCCCATCGTCATCTTCTTCTGCTGCGTCCTGTTTCTCGTCGGCGCCGCCTTCGCGTTCTATGTCCTGATCCCGGTCATGGTCCGGTTTTTCGTCCAGCTCCATGTCCCGGACATCAAGCCCCAGTGGGACATCGGGTTCTATGTCGGTCTCGTGAACAAGATGGTCCTGATCATGGGCGTCGTGTTCCAGATGCCGGCCGTGGTGGCCTTTCTGACCTGGCTGCGCATCCTGAACGCCGGCGTGCTTAAACGGGTGTGGCGCATCGCCTTCGTCGTCATATTCATCGCCGCCGCCGTCATCACCCCGACCGGCGATCCCTACACGCAGACCCTCGTGGCGATTCCGCTCGTGGTGCTGTATTTCATCAGCATGGGCATCGCCGCGCTGATCGGCAGAAGCCGCAGGAAAGCCGAAGAGGCCGAGGAGGACGGCGGCGACGATGGAGAGGGCGGTGGTGGCGACGATGGAGGCGACGAGGAGCAACCTGCCCTGGCCACCGGCGAGCCTGACACTCCGACGCTTCCCCGCGGGACCTCACCGAGCGCCGAGCAACGGAGCGGCCGCGGCTACTGGCCCGATGACGATGAGTTCATCTACGACTACGACGCGGAGATGGGGTACTCGGAAGAGCCGGAGGAGGATGAGAAAGCGGAACGGAAGGGCAAGAACGACAGTGGCGATGGGGGCTCTGATACCGACGGACTCGACAAGGGAGATGGTGATCCGGCGAATAGTGACGAGATAGATGAGAAAAAAGCGGAATCGGACGATACCGCCGGGGAGGATGACGAGCCGGACCAGGAGGTAGGCAACGGAGAAGGAGAAGGAGATAACACGAAACGGGGTAAAGAAAGTGAGGACAAGTCGGAATCGTCCGAATGAACTCCGTTTAACAGGCTTGCCATATTGATTTTACATCCTATCAGGGTATATTGAACACACAACCTCAACGTCGTTCATACTGTAAACTTCTGGCCGCAACGCAAGGGGTGCCTCGCAAATGGCAATGAACGCCACTTGCCAATGCCCGCTGGCGGTCAGCCGGAGATGACTTCCATGAGTCAGGCCAGTAACGCCATGATCGACGAGATGGTTCAGGCGATCGTGAATGAAGTCGATCCCGAACAGGTCATCCTCTTCGGCTCCCGTGGCAGGGGAGACGGCCGCGAGGATTCGGACGTCGATCTGGTGGTTGTGGAAGCCGAACCATTCGGTCCGCGTCGAAGTCGGCACAAAGAGCTGGTCAGACTGTACCACGTGTTGGCCGGATTCCCCGTTGCGTCCGATGTTCTGGTCTACTCCAATGACGAGGTCGAATACTGGCGTGATTCTCTCAACTATGTACTTGCGCGAGCGTTGAGGGAAGGGAAGGTACTTTATGAGCGACCCTAAGTGCGCGAGTGTCCTTCTGGATGCCGCGGAGAGAGATGTGCTGACTTTACGGAATATGACCGACGGTGTTCCGGAAGAGTCGTTCGGATTCCACGTCCAACAGGCTACGGAGAAGTACTTCAAGGCCTGGTTGGCGTTCCTGGGTGTAACGTACCCCCTCACCCATAATCTCAAGACGTTGATGGATCTTCTTGCGGCGCAGAACGCCCACACTGAACCTTACCGCGCGCTAATGGATTTTACGCCGTTCGCTATTGAGTTTCGTTATGAAAGTGTCGACTCGGATGCAGAACCGATTGATCGCGTGAGTGTGATTGAGCACCTGGAAGCACTGCACGACTACGTCCGTAACTTGCTCGCCTCTGATTGTAAGGGTGGAAAGTGATTACACGCATGGATTGTCCGGACCGTCTTGTGGTTGTTTATCCCACGCTCACAAATAGTGCGACAACCGAAAATACAGGTACCTGCCCATGAAATCGTAGGCGGTGTAATCCGAAGTGCCCAGCAGTCCGTTGAAGATCACCGCGGGCGGCGTATTGAATACGTTGTTCATCCCCAGGGTCAGCACGGTGCCGCCTGCGTCTGTAAACAACCTGTACGTTCCCCGAAGGCCAAGCAGGGAGTTGGACGTCACGTCGCGGTACGCCGGTCTTTCGGCGACGTCGGACCGGTACAGTCCTTTGCAGTCGTTCTCCTCGCACTCCACGAATCCGCCGATGTACGCCCACGTCAGTCCCGCCGAGGCGCGCCGCCACTTCAGGTCCAGCGAGGCCGCATGCCGCCACCGGGGGAACACGCCCACGTCGTAGTATCCCCTGGCCTTGATCACTTCCGTGCCGCCGGCCGACGGCAGGAACTGGTCGTACCTGATCAACAGGTTGGATTCCAGCCGGGCCGACAGTATGCCCCAGGGCGTGTTTCCGTTGTAACCCGCCTCGAGGTCTATTCCCGCGATCTTGGTCTCTCCGACGTTGGTGTTGGTCTGAACGACGTGGGAGATCAACTTCGTATCGGCGGCCCGTACGACCTGGTCGCAGTTCGTGGGGTTGTCCTGCGAGTAGCAGTTGCTCAGGATGACGCCCGCGGGGAGCGATCCGATCTCGTCTTCTATCCGGTTCTGGAAGTAGTTCAGATTGAACTGGAGATCCGGAGCGAAATCGGGGCGGAAGCTCATGCCCGCCGTGACCATCCCCGCCTTCTCGGGATCGAGGTCCGTCGACCCGCCCTCCCGGGCCCTGAGTTGGACCCGGGAGTCCCGGAACCCGGGCGGGACGCCCGCGGCGGCGCAGTTTCGCTGCTGCTGCCCGGTCAGTTTCCTCGGGTTACCCCCTTCGTCCACCGTACTGCAGGGATCGCTCAGCCGGGGAAACACGTCGTTTGCGCCGAGAAACATCTCGGCTATGTTGGGCGCGCGGAAGGCATTGGAGTAGGTGGCCCGCAACGTCAGACCCCGCGGGAGTTCCACGCTGGCCCCGGTTTCGTAGGTCAGGCCGGAACCGAAGGTATCGTAGTGAAACGCCCGCACCGCCGCGTTCAGATGGAATCCGACACCGTTCCGGTGGTACACCGGCAGCCGGGTCTCGCCGTACAATGCCCGTACCGCGAAGCTCCCCTCGGTCGCTTCGGTCCTGAACCCGGTCGTGTTGCCCGAGGCGGTAATCGGGTCCGGCGTGTACGCACCCGACTCCCAGCGCGACGACACGCCCGCGGCCACGGAAAGCGGTCCGTGGGACAGGTCCGCCAGGTCCCCGGTCAGGTTCCACTGCAGGATCTTCTGTTGCGTGTATCCACGGGCAACGCCGGTGTACTGGATGTAGGCCAGCATCTCCGGCGTGATGGTCCCGGCGCCGTGCAGGATGTCGAGGGGCACGCAGCTTCCCGTGCATTCCTCGTCCGGGCCCAGCGCCCTCATGAGGTTGGTCCGGATGAACCTGCCGCGGTTGAGCGTGGTTCCCGACGTGCGCCCGAAGGCAAAGAAGAAGTCCGAATCGAAGCCTGCCAGGCCGCTCTTCAGTCCCAGTACGATGCGGAAGGTGCTGATGTCCTGGTTGAAGACCCGGTTGCCGGCTTCCACGAAGCGGCGACGGACATCCGCGAAGTCCCGCCCGAATGCATTATACCGGTTGCCCGCCGACACCGTGATGCCTTCTTCGATCGTAAAGAGCGGCGTCGGGGCGAGCTTCTGTTCGGACTGCCGGTTGGTGTATACCACCTCGAAAAACGGACGCAGCCGGTCGCTCAGCCGGTGGGTGCCGCTCAGGAACGTGGTGTACCGCTTTTGTGGCGTGAAGACGTAGTTCTCGGGCTGGTAGTTGTACAGGTCGCCGGTGCCGTCCAGTGAGTTTCCGGCGTAGCTGAAGGGCCGCCAGCCCGCGGCCGGGTCCAGGTGATAGTCCCCGGCGCCGTCACCCGCCGCGTCTATCGCCTGCCAGGCGGCGTTCCCCGCCTCGCCCGACTGGTCGACGATGTGGCCTTCGGGCGTCGCCGAGCTGCCGCTGGTGGTGAAGGACCCGTCGTTCTTCCCCCAGTTGTAGTTCTTGTCGGATTCGCTGAAACTGCGCTCGTAGGTCCAGACCGGCCGCTGGTCGTGGTATCCGGCGGAGAACAGCAGGTTTCCGCGTTCTTTCCGGATGCCGGCGGTGAACGCGAGGTCGACGGCCGCCCCATCGCCGTTGCCGGATATTCCCTGGTAGGACTCGAACTCGACGCCGTCCAGGTCCGTACGCGTGATGACGTTGACGACGCCGCCCACGGCGTCGGAACCGTAGACCGCGGAGGCCCCGTCCTTGAGGACCTCGATCCGTTCTATGACCGTGGAGGGCAGGGCGTTCAGGTCGACGGAGGCGTCCGCGCCGAGGCCGCCGGGGACGAACCTGCGGCCGTTGACCAGGACCAGGGTACGCTGGGCGCCCAGCCCGCGGAGGCTGATGCGGGTGGCCCCGTCGCCGCTGTAGTTTGCCTGTGTATTGGTGGCGTTGGACTGGACCGTGAGCGACTGGAGGACGTCCCCGACCGAGGCGAGCCCCCTGGCCCTGATCTCCGCGCGGGACAGAATGACCACCGGGGACGCTGAGCCTACCGCCTCGCCCCTGATCCGGGACCCGGTCACCGTCAGTTCTTCGAGGATGTACTCGACCTGGGCGGAATCGGGATCATCGGCGTCCTGGGCGTAGATCCCGGTACTGGCTGGCGCGACGGATAAACCCGCCGCCAGAAGCAAGGCTCGTCCATTGACCAAAACTGCGACCTTTCCGCCGACAACGCGTGCCGGCTACAGGAAGTGGGAAAGGCGCACGTACAGGTACCTGCCCATGAAGTCGTACGTCGATGCGTCCGAGGTGCCCAGGAATCCGTTGAAGATCACCGCGGGCGGGGTGTCGAACACGTTGTTCATGCCAACGGTCAACACGGTGCCGCCGGCGCCGGTGAAGAACCGGTAGGAACCCAAGACATTGAAGAGGCTGTTCGATTCGACGGCCCGGTTGTTCGGTTCACTCTCGATGTCGTCGCGGTACAGGCCCTTGCAGTCGTCATCCTCGCATTCGGTGAATCCGCCGATATACTGCCAGGTCAGGCCCGCGGAGGCGCGGTTCCACTTCAGGCCGACGTTGGCGTTGTGCCGCCACCGGGGGAAGGCGCCCAGGTCGTAATAACCCCTGCCCTTGAGCAGCTCGAAGCCGCCGGGAACGGGCAGCATCGTATCGTACTTGATGAGCATGTTGGACTCCAGCCGTGCCGAGAGCAGGCCGAGCGGCGTGCCGCCGTTGTAGTTCATCTCGATGTCGATGCCGTTGGTCTCGGTCTCGCCGATATTGGTGTTCGTCGTGACGATATCCCTGATCACGTGGTGCTGGTCCCGGATGATCTGGTCGCAGTTGGAGGGGCTGTCCTGGGAGTAGCAGTTGCTCAGGATCAGGCCTGCGCCCAGGGCGCCGATTTCATCCTCGATCTTGTTCTGGTAGTAACTCACGGCGATATCGAAATTTCTGACGAAAGTCGGCTGGTACACGAAACCGGCCGTAACCATATTGGCCTTCTCGGGATCGAGTTCCGTCGAACCGCCGACCCTGGCCCTCATCTGTGCGCGGGAATCTTCGAAATCGGCAGGAACGCCGGCGGAAGCGCAGTTGCGCATCTGCTGCGGCGTCAACTGCCGGGGCTTGCCGGCTTTATCCACCACGCTGCAGGGATCGCTGACCAGCGGAAAGGCGTCGCTGTTGCCCAGATACAGCTCGGCGATGTTCGGCGCGCGGAAGGCCCTGGAATAGGTGGCCCGGAGCGCCAGGCCCCGGGGAAGCGCGACGCGGGCGCCCGCTTCGTAGGTGAAATCCGATCCGAAGGTGTCGTAATCGAACACGCGTCCCGCGGCCGTCAGGTCGAAGCTGGTTTCCCGTCCGCTGTAAACCGGTAAACTGGCTTCGCCATAGAGCGCTCGGACCGAGTAGTCGCCCTCGGTAGGTTCGGCCTTGTTGCCCGTGGTGTTTCCCGTGGAAGTCATCGGATCGGGGGTGAAGGCGCCCGCCTCCCAGCGCGAAGAGACCCCGGCAGCGACGCCCACCGGACCGGCGGGAAGCTCCGCTACGCTGCCGGTGACGTTGTATTGCAGTATCTTCTGCTGCGTAAAACCCTTTCCAATGCCGGTAAATGAAATATAGTCCAGCATGTCCTGCGTTATGGTTCCGGCGCCGTGCAACAGGTCCAGGGGAACGCAGGGGCCGGTACACTCCGAATCCGGTCCCAGCGCCATTCTCACGTTGCTCAGGATGAACCGGCCCTCGTTGATGGAGGTTCCCCCGCTGCGGCCGTAGGAAAAGGCCAGGTCGCCTTCGAAGCCCATGAATTCGTGTTCCAGCCCCAGGACGAGGCGATAGGTGTTGACGTCCTGGAGGAAGTTGCGGTTGCTGGCTTCGACGAACCGGCGCCTCACGTCGCTGAAATCGCGCCCGAATTCGTTATACCGATTCTCTGCCGAAACTGCGATATCATCTTCGAAATAAATGAACAGCGGGGTCGGCGCCAGCTTCTGATCGGATTGGCGGTTGGTGTACGACATCTCGAAGAACGTACTCAGATTGTCCGTAAAGGAGTAGTTGCCGCTCAGGAAGGTGGAATACCGCTGCTGCGGCGTATACAGGTAATTCTCCGGCTGGTAATTGTACAGGTCGCCGGAACCGTCGTCCGAGTTTCCAGCGGAATTGAAGGGACGCCAGCCCCCGGAGGGATCGTTGAAATAGAAACCGGCGTCTTCGCCGGCGGCTTCCACTACAGTCTGCCACGCCGCGTTGCCGTCCTGCCCCAACCGATCGATTATGGTTCCTTCCGGGGTCGCGGAACTGCCGTTCGGGGTGAAGGTCCCGTCGTTCTTCTCCCAGTCGTAGGCCTTGTCCGCCTTGCTGAAATCACGATCTCCGGTCCACACGGGCTTGCGGTTGTGATAGCCCGCCGAGAACAGGATGCTGCCCCTGCCGCTTCGCAGGCCGGCCGTCACGCTCATATCGATGACGTCGCCGTCTCCCGCTCCCGATATGCCCTGGTAGTATTCGAGTTCAACGCCCTCCAGGTCCGTTCTGGTGATGATGTTTACCACGCCGCCCACCGCGTCCGAACCATAGACGGCCGAGGCGCCGTCCTTGAGCACTTCGATGCGCTCGATGACGGATGCGGGTATGGAATTCAGGTCTACGGACGAGTTCGCCCCGGTACCGCCCGGAACGAACCGGCGGCCGTTGACCAGCACGAGCGTTCGATTGGATCCCAGACCGCGAAGGCTGATGCGGGTGGAACCGTCGCCGCCGTTGTTGGCCTGGGTGTTGATGGCGTTGGATTGCACGGTCAGGGTCTGGAGCACGTCGCCGATGGACGCGAGCCCCTTTTGCTGGATCTCCGCCTTGGCGAGTATGATGACCGGCGCGGTGGATTCGTTGACGTCCCCCTTGATGCGGGAACCGGTCACCGTCACTTCTTCGGCGATGAAATCGACTTCGTCGTCGATCGTCCGGGCCTCCTGGGCGAAGGTGTCGGCTGTGGCGATGGCGCATATGGCCACCACGAGAAAGGAGATGAACCTTGCGGGTCTCATAGGGCGTCCTCCGTAACCGCTGATGGGGGATCTACAGTACGTTCCTCTTGAGTTTGCGAGTGCTTTACATGATGCGGATGCTTTACAACTTTACATGCTGTATTACGCAATAAGTACAGTACGTCGTATGAACACCCTCTGCATAAGTACAGTACGTCGTATGAACACCCTCTGCAAACATAAAATGTTGTGAAAGGAGTCGATACCTGTCGAATGACCGTCGATTCGCAACGTCACGCGCTGCGGGGATTTCAGCCGCCCTTCCGTCGCAGTCCGGAAGAATCGGGATTCCGGGGTTCGAAACCGGCGCCGTATCTCCGAAAGGAGGCCATCACCCGGGGGGCGAGGCGCAGGGTCGAGCACATGGTCGGGATCGCCATGAGGGCGAACAGACCGTCGGCGAAGCTGATCACCGCGTCGATCGAGGCGACGGAGGCCACCACGACGAAAACCACGTAGGCCGCGTTGTACAGCCTCGCGTACCTGGCGCCGATCAGAAAGCTCAGGCACTTGGCGCCGTAGTAGGAGTAGGTCAGCAGCGTGGTAACGGCGAAGAAGAACACGCACACGGTAAGGACATAGGCGCCGTAACCGGGTATGGACGCCTCGAACGCGCCCGCGGTAAGCGTCACGCCGTTGTCCGGCGTGGTCTGCCATACGCCGGTCATGAGGATCACGAGGGCGGTGCAGGTACAGACGATCATCGTATCGATGACGGGGCCCATCATGGCGACCAGCCCTTCCCGAACCGGCTCGCCGGTCTTGGCGGCGCCGTGGGCGAGCGCTTCCGTGCCGATGCCGGCCTCGTTCGAGAAAGCCGCCCGACGGACACCGGTCACGACGGTCGTGCCGACCACCCCTCCCGCCACCGACGCACCGGTGAAGGCGTCTGTGAGGATAAGGGATAAATACCGGGGCACGTCCCCCAGGTTGTACAGGATGATCCACAGGGTCGAAACCATGTACAGGACCACCATGGCCGGTACGGCGCGGGAAGCGACTTCGGCAATGCGGGTGATCCCCCCGAAGATAACCACCGCGACCAGCCCGGCCAGGACCAGTCCGGCGACGAGATCGAATCGGAAATGGCCGCCCTCGAAAGAGATATACGGCGCGAATACGACGTCCCGGACGATCTGTATCAACTGGTTGGGCTGCAGGAGCGGGAGACAGCCGATGACGCCGGCGACGGCGAAGAGGACGGCCAGGGGTTTCCAGATGCCCCCCAGGCCTTCTGAAATCACGTACATCGGCCCGCCCTGTATGCGCCCCGCAGTGTCTCGTCCCCGGTACATGACGGCCAGCGAGCAGGTGAAGAACTTGGTCGCCATGCCGACGAACGCGCTGACCCACATCCAGAAGACCGCCCCCGGGCCTCCGGTGGTGATGGCGATGGCCACGCCGGATATGTTCCCCATGCCTATCGTGGCGGAAAGGGCGCTCACCAGCGCCTTGAAATGGGAAACGTCGCCGGGATCGTCGGGATCGTCGTATCTGCCGCGGACGAGGTCGAAGGCGTGCTTCATGAAACGGAACGGCATGAAGCGGCTGTAGAGCAGCAAAAGGGCGCCGCCGCCGATGATCAGGTAGAATACGTAGGACCAGACCAGATTGGAAAAGGCGACTAAGTAGGGCTCGATGAAGTCCATGGATAGGTCCTGGCCGGATCTGCGCGTTCCTGCCACGCGGGCGAGGACTCAACCTCCACGTGGGCGCAGCCTCAACCCGCGACGGCCTCCTGTCTGAAGCTGCGCACCAGATCGATGTAATCCCGGGAGAAAAGCTTGTCCGGTCGCTTGTCGTAGCTGAAGATCGCGATGATCCGGGGCCGGCTCGTGGGACCCACCGGCGAGACGCGATGCAGGGCGTACTTGCCGTTGAACAGGACGAGGGTGCCGGGCCTGATGTCGGTCCGGCGGACGTGATCGTCAGGAGACGCGAATACGTCGCGCACGGTATCGTAATGTTCGTCGTGGTCTTCGCGCAAGTCCGGGACGTACTCGAACACCCCGCCGGAATCGGGCTGTTGGATCAGCAGCGTGATATTGCCGTTATTGGAATCGAAGTGCCACCCGTTGCTGTCCCCCTCGTGGGCGATTTGCAGGGTCAGGGCAAGGTGCGGGCAGGCGCTCGTGTACAGGGTTTCGAATCCGAGTACCCCGCGCACGAATTCGGTCAGCGCCGGCCAGTGAAACACGCTGCGCACGAGGCTGTCGTTGGGGATCTGGTAGTTCAGGACCTGCCGGTACCGGTTGGCATGCGCCACTGTCCGGGGATGACCCGCGGGCCAGATCCGGTCGTCGTAGTCGTTCCCCTCGTAGCTGGTGCGCGGCCGGTCGTAGCAGTACCCCTGCGGGATCAGGGCGCTGGCCTCCTTCGCCATGCCGGCCAGCGCTTCCGGCTCCACGAAGTCTTCGAGCACGCAGATGGACTTCGCCTCGAGCTCGGAACGGCAGGATGCCAGAAAACCCCGGCCGGCAGGGCTGCCGAGGTTGTCCAGCGGGTACCGGCCGGTGTTTACCAGGGCGTCCGGACTTGCGGGTTTCATGCTCATCGTCCCCTCAGGGATGCAGGCCTGTCCGGCGGAATCCGCCGGGATGCGCTTTCAAACCTTTCTGATCTCCCAGAGTTCCACCACCCTGTCGGAGGGATAGCCGATGGGGTCGAAGTCGTCCGTCTCCCGCGCGTCGTATCCGACCTCGCCGAACAGGTTCTCGATGGTACGGGATGAGTGGTGCTGCGCCTCGCCGATGGTATGGTACAGGTAGACCGCCGACGGCAGTATGACGGGGTATCCCATCTCGTACAACGCGTAGGCCGGCTGGTCCTGCTGCAGACGCCGAATGACCTCATCGGCGCGCTGCAGGATTCGTGCGCCCCCGTGCTCGGCGTCCACGTCGAAACGGAAGGCGAAGTGACCGCGGAGGTAGCCCTGGTCGTGCAGGAACCGGCCGACGCGGCCGATCCCTTCGGTCAGTCGTCTCATCTGGTCCGGATCGGCCAGGTCGCCGGGCAGGTCCAGGGCGAGGTGGTCCCGCAGCCGTTCGAAGAACCGTTTCCCCACGCGGACGGTAAAAAGACGGCGCTCACGCTCCAGCCCGTGGTCATAGAGATCGATGTGCCGTTCGATGCGCTCGAAGGCCGATCGGTAGAAGGCATAGGAAAGGGCGTCGAATTCTCCAGACAGCATGGACGGCACGGACTGCGCGGACTGCGGCGCCCCGTCCCCGCCGTGATGGACAAAGGACTCCAGCAGTCCGCTCCTGGCCGGCCTGCGGTACACCGTGTCGATGTACGTTTCGATGTACTCCTGCACGTCTTCTAGCGCGCCGTTGTTCCGCTCGAGCGCCCGCCATTCGGTGACGATGGCATCGGACATGAACGCGGTGAATGCGCTGCCAACCGGCCACCACGCGGCGTATTCGGGAAAGGGCCGTTCCTGCACGACGAGCTCAAGCGGTTTTGCAGTCATAGACGTTCGACCTGGCTGCCTGGTGAATCGGCTGTCCGGTTCACCGCGATTTATTCAGAAAGGTCTCCACCTGGCGAAGCAGCATGGGATCCGTGGAGAGGCGAAGGTACGCAAGCATCGAATCCCGGGCGCTTTCGCGGTCGCCAAGCCGGTAGTATGCGATACCCAGGCGAAAATGGCCGGCGGCAAGTTCCGGGGCGAGGCGGACGACTTCTCGGTAGCTTCGAATGGCCTGATGGTAACGGTGCAAAAGGTCATTGACAAGACCAATATTGAAATGGGCGGTGGTGAAACCCGGCCGCAAGGCTTTGGCCCGTTCGAGGGCGCTCAAAACCCGGTCCGCGGCCTCGGTACGGGTCCGCATGGCGGTCAAGGCCTCCCGCGCGGGCGTTCCATTTCCATCCGGTTCGCCGGGCGGTTCGCCGTCCAGCCGAACCGCTTCTTCCCAGGATTTCAACGCCGAAGCGTAGTCGCCGCCGGATACTTGCGCGATGGCCAGGACGGCGTAGGGCAACGGATCTGCCGTTTCCGGATCCAGGACCTGCTCTACGGCCGATGCCGCCGCCTTCCATTTTCCCTGGGCCAGCAATACGGCACCCGTGGCCAGCCGTGCGGCGCGCCAGCCCGGCCGTGCGGCGAGGGCTTCTTCGAAGTGCGCGAGGGCGGTGTCGAGATCGTGGGAGTAGGCGGCATCGGCGCCCCTGCGGTAGGCGGACCTGGCTTCGCCGCCCACGGCGGAGGAACGGGCCGGAACGCGCCGAAGCGGCAGCCAGTCGAATACCACCCGGGCCGTGGGATCGTGCCCCGCCCACCGGGCCGCGAGACCACGCCAGGCGGCGATCACGTCGTCCAGTACGGCGTCCCTGCTATAGGAAAGGGCGAGATTGTTGTAGGCCTCCGCAAAATCGTCTCGAAGCGCGACGGCCTTTTGAAACTGTCCCCTGGCGTCTTCGTGCCTCCCCTGCCCGAGGTACGCCATGCCGAGATTGTTGTGTACTTCGGCGATGCCGACCTCGGCCCGGATGACTTTCATGTATTCTTCAATCGCTTCATCCAGCCGGCCGGCCTCCGCGTACAGCAACCCGAGGTTGGTTCGGGCGTCGTAGAAACGGTCGTCCAGCGAAAGCGCCCGGCGATAGGCCTCCATGGCGTCTTCGGCCCGGTTCATATTGGCGTACGTCGTGCCCAGGTTGTTGTAGGCCTCGACGAATCCCGGGTCGATCTCTATCGCGCTTTCGTAGGCATCGGCCGCCGCCGCGGAGCGACCCTGCCGCGCATGGACGTTGCCGATGTACAGGTGCGCCTCCGCGAGCCCGGGATCTTCCGCCAGCGCCTGTTCAAAGGCCTGCATCGCCGCGGCTTCCGCCCCCTGCTCGTAATAGGCCAGACCCTTCATGTAAGCATAGGGCGGCGGACGGCGTTCCCGTCTGCCGGCAGGCGGCGGTCCGCCCGGCCCGCCCATTCTCCCGAGCCTGGCGCGGTATGCCGCGATGCTGCGGGTCTTCGACCGGTCCACGGCGCGCACCGAACTGCCCTCCAGGGCGCCTTCGAGGCGACGGTCCAGCGCGGGATTGTCCGCGAAGAGTCCGAGCGCTTCGTCGAAACGTTCCGTCCTGGCGTAGATGAGGGCGATGTTGTATCTGGCCACGGAATGCGTGGAATCCTGTGCCAGCGTGCGGTGATACAAGGCTTCCGCCTCGTCCAGGCGCCCCTGGCGGAAATAGATGTTGCCCGCCCCGGCAAGCAGCTCCGTATCTTCGGGAACGAACGCCAGCGCCTCGTTGTAGGCGTCCATCGCGCGGTCGTACCAGCCGGCCAACTCGCATGACCGGCCCAGACCGATCAACGCGCTCCGTAGCTGATGCCGGTTTTCATCCGCCAGTCCGCGGGCGATATCAACGGCGGCGCCATAGGCCCTTGCCGCGCCTTCGTAATCTCCCTTGCGCGAGTAGCTTGCGCCCAGGTTGAGCCGCCAGTTGATCTCCTCCGGCGAAAGGACCACCGCCTGAAGCGCTTCCCGGACCGCCTCGTCGTATCTTTCCAGGTAGTAGTAGGCCACGCTCAGGTTTCCGAAGGCTTCGGAATCTGTCATGTCCAGCGCCAGCGCGCGGCGGTAATAAGCGGCGGCTTTCGCGTAGTCGCCGTTGCGCATGGATGCGTTTCCGGCCCCGATCAGCCTTGCGGCGTCGCCATCTTCGGAAACGGGTCTCGGCGCGCTCGAACAACCTGCGCCGGCCCACAGCATGCAAACAGCGGTCATGCCGAGGCAGATATTCAATCGGATAGACATCCTGTTCCGCTCCGATTCAAACGTTTTATCGAGAGGAAGAGACGTTGAGCCTACTTGTAGTAACATAATATACCACATTCCCAGTCCGCTCCGCCCGTTTTTATTCAGTCCGTATGCCGGAAGGAGGAACCGAAACTACTTTACATCACGGTCGCTCGACGGTACTTTTTTTCAAGAATCCTCACCTGACGCTGACTAATCCAATCAGTCAGACCGAATTCGGTTGACACTATACATTTGTTTGGCATATTCAATGCGATATGCCAAGAGGCCAATTACGCGGTAGCAACGAGAGGGAGATCGAGTCAATGAATGATAGCGATCCGGGAAGGGAAAAGGCGCTCAGCGGCGCCATCATGCAGATCGAGCGGCAGTTCGGCAAGGGTTCCATCATCAGGATGGGGGACGAAAACCCCCAACTTTCCGTTGAATCCATACCGACGGGGTCCCTGACCCTCGATCTGGCGCTGGGCATCGGCGGCGTGCCGCGCGGACGCGTGGTCGAGATCTACGGAAACGAATCCTCCGGAAAGACGACCCTGGCCAAGCACATCGTGGCGGAAGCCCAGAAACTGGGCGGGATGGCGGCGTTCATCGATGCGGAGCACGCCCTGGATATCCGGTATGCCCGGGCCCTCGGCGTGGATATGGACAAGCTCCTCATCCACCAGCCGGATACGGGAGAGCAGGCCCTCGACGTGGCCGAGATCCTGGTTCGCAGCGGCGGCGTCGACGTGATCGTCATCGACTCGGTGGCCGCGCTGGTGCCCAGGGCCGAGATCGAAGGCGAAATGGGCGATTCACACGTCGGCCTGCAGGCCCGCCTCATGTCGCAGGCATTGCGCAAGTTGACCTCCGTGATCAATCGATCGAGAACCTGTCTGGTCTTCATCAACCAGATCCGCCAGAAAATCGGGGTCATGTACGGCAACCCCGAGACGACGACGGGGGGCCTGGCCCTGAAGTTCTACTCCTCGGTCCGGATCGAGGTGCGCAGGATCGGGAACATCAAGGGCGACGACGCTTCGGCCGGCATCCAGGTCCGGGGCACCGTAAAGAAGAACAAGCTGGCGGCGCCCTTCCGCGAGGCCCAGTTCGATATCATCTACGGCGAAGGCATATCCAAGGAAAGCGACCTGATCGAACTCGGCGTGAACAACGGGATCATAGAGAAGAGCGGGACGTGGTTCTCGTACAACGACGAACGGCTTGGCCAGGGCCGCGAGAACGTGCGGCAGCTGCTCCGGGAACGGCAGGAGCTTGCCCTGGAAATAGAAGGGAAAGTCCGTTCGATCTTCACACCTGCGGACGAGGACGCCGCCGCGAACAACGGGACGGCGGAGCGACCCGCGCCGAGGTCCGCACCGTCGGGCAAGGGGCGGTGACCAACGGTCCTTTCAGACACCCGGGATGTGTTTCGGTTGACCGGCCCGGGTTATGGAAACAAGGTGGTTTGTGGATTTTTTCCGGCCTTCCCCAAGGCTTCGATGAGTCGTATGTGGGCCCTGGGGAAGGCATATTGTTCAAGTTCGCTGAATTGAATCCAGCGGCAGTCGTTGCCGCCCCGGTGACCCGCTTGTCCACCAAGATACGTACAGTGGTAGCCGTGTAGCGTGATCTCGAAATGGGTAAAGGCATGCCTGACGACCGCGAAGGCGCGGCCGACACGAATGTCGATCCCCAGCTTGCGCTTTATTTCGTTCTGCAGAAACCCTTCCCAGGCGGCCTCTTCCTCCGAGACGCCGCCTGGAAACTCCCACAGTCCGCCCAACAGTCCCTCCAGCGGACGCCGGACGATCAATATCTCGTCTCCCTTGCGCACGATGCCCGCGGCGACATGATGATGGGGACGTTGTTTGCGCGGCCTTTTGCGTGGAAGGACCGAAGGATCCGGCAGCATCTGGCGGGCCAGACACAGGCTGCGCACGGGGCAGGCGCCGCACCCTGGTCGTCGCGGCGTACATACGGTGGCCCCCAGTTCCATCATCGCCTGGTTGAAATCCCCCGCCCGGCCCTTGACGAGTAGTCTTTCCGCCAATCCGTTAAGTCTTGTCTTCGCAACGGCTACAGCGGGATCATCGGTCAGGTGGAACAGGCGGCTCAGCACGCGAACGACATTGCCGTCGACCACGGGAAAGTCCCGTCCATAGGCGATGCTCAATATGGCCGCGGCGGTGTAGGGGCCGATGCCCGGCAGCGCGGAGATCCGCGCCGGGTCGTCGGGTATCTTTCCTCCGTGTTCGGCAGCGATCAGCCGGGCGGCCCGGTGGAGGTTCCTCGCCCGGGCGTAGTATCCCATACCTTCCCACGTCTTCAGGACTTCCTCGAGGGTTGCCTCACCAAGGTCCTCCACCGTGGGGAAGCGGTTCATGAACCGGTCGTAGTACGGCCGAACCTGGTCTACCCGCGTCTGCTGGAGCATGATTTCCGAAATCCAGACCGCATACGGATCGGGCGAGCCGCGCCAGGGCATTTCCCGCCTGTGCGCCTCGTACCAGGCGAGCAGGGCGTGGCGAAATGTTTCGATCCGTCCGGATTCCAGTAGGTTCTTCACGTTTCAATCCACGTAAGTATCCACGGCCGTTACGCCGTGAAAACGTCAAATGAATGGGGCGACTTCAAAGACGGCCCCGCCTCAGACGGCACACGTACTTCAGTGCCGCCTGGAATGGCCCGGCAGACTGTACTCGGCGTGGGTGATCAGGGTCCGGTTGTAGGCATCCGTTTCATCCGGATCGAACCGGTCTGGCGAGAAATCCGCGATATCGATTTCGGGTCTGCCGTCCGCGACACAGCCGGCAAGCAGCACGCCGGCAGCCGGATTATAGGCGAACCCCCCGGAATGAAAGGCAACCCCCACGTACAGTCCCGGAAAGCGATGGACGGGGCCGAGTACGGGTTCTCCGTCCCGGGAAAAAGACAACAGCCCCGCCTTCTCGATTTCCCAACCGGACCGTGCCGCTTTGGGGACGAGCGGAAGCAGGTTGTCCCGCGCGGCGGCGTCGAGTCCCGGCGGCGGGGAGACCGTCGACATCTGAAAGGACCGGTCGGGTACGCGAAATTCCGGTGCAGCCGGGTTTTCGATTCCCGCCAGCAGGCGCCGTCCGTAGTGGGGCCTGATGTAACCGCCGCAGGGATTGGCGTTGACCGCCGGGATCCGGACCGGGGAAGGCAGCGGCGCCGTGACGTAGCGCTGGTGTACGAACGATTTCAGGGGCAGCTGCAGCCCGATGCTTTCCAGTACCTTCAAGGTCCATACGTGCACGGTACTCACCACGGCGTCCGCTTCGATTCGTTCGCCTGCCGCGACGACCCCGGCCATGCGTCCCGAATCCGTAATGAAGTCCGAGATCATGCAACCCTCTCTGATCTCTACGCCCAGGGCCCGGCAACCGTCC
Organism: bacterium; assembly: GCA_963693015.1. Lineage (GTDB taxonomy): Bacteria > JAAXHH01 > JAAXHH01 > JAAXHH01 > JAAXHH01 > JAAXHH01. Next base: position 3,773,615 of record OY843748.1, on the reverse strand, counting down.
GCCAGGGCGGGGAGGTAGTGGTCCGGTTCGCTGTAGCCGCCCAGGGGGTCGAAGAGCCCGATCGGCTCTCCAGTCAGCACCAGATCCGGCCACGTTGCCGCCATCCCGGCCCTGTCCATGATCGTGTATTCCACGCCCAGACGGTCATACAGGGGCAGCAGGCGTTCCCGTTCCGGCCAGCTTGCCGCGTCGAAGAGATTCAGGCAACCCACGTCCTGGAACCGGTATCCATCCAGTTCCTGAGACAGTTCCCTGAATCGCCTCAGGCTGATTCCGCGGGCCCGGACGCCGGTTTCCGTCCAGAGCAGTCCGGTGATGATCCCCGCGGCCCGGCTGCTGGCGCCGTCTCCCACGCGTCCCTTCTCGATGACCGTGACTTTGCCGTATGACCTGCGGGCCAGATGGTAGGCCGTGCTGAGCCCGGTCACCCCGGCGCCCACGATGACGGCGTGTCTCGACATTTGCTAGCCCTCCAGCGCCGATTGGATATTATCCGTGGAAATCGAGAAATGCGAAGCGTGCCAGGCCACCTTCCCATCCCGGAGGAGCAGGAGTTGCGGCGACTCGTGCCGCACGCTGAGGCGGGATTCGATTTCATTGGAGAGATCCCGGTTTTCAATGACCAGGACCTGGGTGAATAGCGGCGGCGGCGAGGACGCGTCCCCATCCGCGAAGTCGTGGTAATGATCGGCGGCCCGGGCGCTTACCGGACACACCGTGCTGTGTTTGTAAACGAAAACGGGACGCTCAGCCGACGAGGCGATGGCCTCGTCCAACTCCTCCATCCCGGTAAGACGCACGACGCGGTCCGACATCGACAGCCTCCTTGGGCTCATGGGTTCATACTGAAAATACGCAGACCCTGGTATGGTGCATCTGTCACTGATTCGACCCTTCGAAAGGCTCAGGTTACTTGCTCCGCGGCCACGGCCGCCTTGCGCACCCGGGTGACCGCTCTTCTGAAGTCGCGGTCCCGCGGCAGCATCAGGGCCAGCGCCACGGCGGCCAACGGAATCAGTGCCAGCACTTCAAGCGTTGCCACCACGCCGACGCGGTCCGCGATACCGCCGAAGACGATCAGCGCGCCGCCCGCCGCGCCCCAGCTGAAACCCATGGGAAAGCTGGACGCCGTTCCCGCGCTGTCCGGGACGAGTTCCTGGGCCATGGCGACGGAGACGGAATTGGACGCCATGTTCATGAATCCGGCCATGAACAGCCAGGCGGGAAGCAGCGGTCCCGTGTCATAGAGCGAAACGAGCAGGCAGGGCGTGGAAAGCAGTATCGTGGACCAGATCACGCGGGCCCGGCCCATCCTGTCCGAGAGCCAGCCGCCGACGAAACCGCCGATCACCGCGCCGGCCTGGAAGACGAAGAGCAGGTCGCCCCCCTGTTGCAGGGTAAGTCCCCGGTCCTTGAGCAGCAACACGAAAAAAGTGGCGAAGCCGACCCCGGAGATGGTCCGGATGATGCCCACCACCGTGAGATTGACCATGGGCCACAGGTTGGGCCGGAACGAAGCGCCCACGTCGGCCAGGCGGGTCACCCTCCGGTCTTCGTTGCGAATGGGGATGACCCGGGCCATCGCCAGCACGGCGATCACCGTGGGCACGGCGAGCCAGACCAGGCTTTCGATACCGAAGCGCTCCACGATGCGGGGCACGACGAAGGGACTCGCCGCCAGCCCGGCGGTCCCGCCGACGATGAATAGCGAAACGCCGTATCCGCGCCTCGACCCGCTGACGTCTCCGGCCATGGACACGCTCTGCGGGTGGAAGCTGGCGGTGCCGAAACCGCCGAGGATGATGAACAGCATCAGCACGAGGAAGGACGGGGCCAGGCCCACGGCGGACATGAAGACGGTGCAGAACACCGGCCCGAGGATGATAAAGTACCGTTTCTCCATCCGGTCCCCCAGGATACCCATCAGGGGCTGGACGAGGGAGGAGGTCATGGCCGGCAGGCCCGCGAGAATGCCGGCTTGCGTGAGAGAAAGCTGCAGTCGCGTTACGAGCGCGGGCAGTATCGGGGTAACCAGGGAGGAAAAGAGGTCCACGAGGAAATGAACCACGGTAAGCAGGATGAGCTTCGCGCGCTGCATGTCGGACTTCATGTAAGGAGCCTTCCGTGCAGCCCATACAGGCGCTTCAGCTCGTCGATGGGGTCACCGTGGTCGTCGACCCGCAGATCCGCGAAGTAGTCCGACGTGCCGCCGCAACCGCCGCCTTCCCGCGCTACGAGCAGCGCGGCCGACTGCCGGCCTCGACGGTCGCCCCCGGCTTCCTGGCCGGCCGCAAGCGCGTCGAGCAGTTTCGTCGCGAAATCCTCCTCGCCGGGAGCCTCGAAGACTGCCGCCATGGCGGTGACCACCTCTTCACCAGCGAGGATGTTGCCCAGGCAGACGTAGCCCGGACCAGTCACGTGCCCTGCCCATTCCTGGCATGCTTCCCCGGTGAAGGCCGCGGCCGTGCCGTCGACGTCCACCACGCCGACCTGGCGGGTCTGCCTGTCGGGATCCGATTCGATCAGACGTTCGAGGGTGTCGATGGCGCCCACGTCCCGTGCGAGCAGATCGAGCCCCCTGGGGCCGAAGGACGCGTTGGCCCAGGCCTGCGTGGCGATGGCGCCGGCGTCGAACCGCGCCCAGGGGACCACGGAGCCCACGGCGAGGTACTTCGACTGGGTCGCCACGCCGAGATCTCCCGTATCAGGATCCAGGGCGACGATGGAAAAGGTGGAGAAACAGGGGGCGTGGTTCAACGATGCGTACTCCGGGCGTGGTTCAACGATGGATACTCCGCCGGACGTTGACAGGCGCCCTGATCAGTTCGATCGACGACGCCGGTTTCCGGATCGCCGACGCCAGTCTCCGGATCGCCGACGCCGGTTTCCGGATCGACGGTGATCCGGGCGTCATGCCTCGAGAGCCGCCCTGATCAATTCGATCGGATGGAAGGCGGTCCTTCCCGTGCCGTCGGCGATCTGGTGCCGGCAGGAGGTCCCCGTCGCCGCGAACTCCGTCCCTTCATCGGCAGCGCGGATGGCCGGGAAGAGCCGGTCTTCGCCGATTTTCATGGACAGGTCGTAGTGCTCCTTCTCGTAGCCGAAGCTGCCGGCCATGCCGCAACACCCGGTATTTAACGTCGTCACCTCGTATCCGGGCACCAGTTCCAGTGCGGCCGCGGTGGAAACCGTGCCGGCTATGGCCTTCTGCTGGCAGTGTCCGTGCAGGCTGATCGCCCTGTCGGTGCGCGTGACCGGCAGCGAAAGGCGTCCGGCTCCGTGTTCCCGGGCCAGGAATTCGTCGATCATGAAGATGCCGTCGGCGACCCGGCCGGCACGCGGGTCGTCCACGAGGTCGCGGTAGTCGTCGCGGAACGTCATGACGCAACTGGGCTCGCATCCCACGATGGGCCAGCCGCGGTCCACGTACCGTTCCAGCCGGGCGACGTTGAACCGGGCGGCCGCCCGGGCCTGGCGCAGCATCCCCTTGGAGATCAGGGGCCTTCCGCAGCACGCGCGGGGCTCGGCCAGCACGACGCGGTAGCCGGCGCTTTCCAGTACTTCCACGGCGGCGATTCCGATCCGGGGTTCGCTGTAGTTGATGAAGGTGTCCGGGAAGAAGACGACGGTTGGCCGATCCTGGCCGGCGCCCTTCGCCGGACCGCCCGGACCGCGTTGATAGAACCACTGTTCGAAGGTCTCCTCGGCGAATTCCGGCAGGGACCTTCGCCTGTCGACGCCGATGGCCCGCTCCAGGAACGACTTGTGCCAGGGATGATTCAGGATCCTGTTGCTCAGCGGCGCGAAGGCGGAACCGAGCCGGTTGAGGGTCTCGATGCGGCCGAACAGGCGGTTGCGCAAGGGAAGTCCGTGTTTTTCGTAATAGTGGGCGAGGAATTCGTACTTCATCTTGGCCATGTCGACGTTGGAGGGACACTCGCCCTTGCACCCCTTGCACTCCAGGCACAGATCGAGGGCTTCGTACACCCGGCGGCTCGTGAAGCCTTCGTCGTCCAGCTTGCCCGACAGGGCGGCCCGGAGGACGTTCGCGCGGCCCCGGGTGCTGTGTTCTTCATCGAGCGTGGCGATATAGGAGGGGCACATGGTCCCCACCAGTTTCTTGCGGCACGCGCCGACCCCGTTGCAGAGCTCGATGGACCGCGAGAACCCGCCGTCGCCGGAAAAATCGAAATAGGTGTTGATCTCCTCCGCCCGGTAAGCCGGACCGAATCGCAGGTTGTCCGTCATCTTCTGGTTCGCGATGATCTTGCCTGGATTCATGATGCCGTTCGGATCGAACACGGCCTTGACCGCCTTGAAGGCCTCGTAGAGCCGCGGCCCGAACACCTTCTCGTTCCATTCGCTCCGCACGAGTCCGTCCCCGTGCTCGGAACTGACCGCGCCGCCGTAGGCGATGACCAGGTCGCGGATCTCTTCGGCGATGGCCCGCATGCGCGCGATGCCCTCGGTCTCCTTGAGATTGATGAGCGGCCGGATGTGTATCGTGCCCACGCTGGCGTGGGCGTAGTAGGACGCGACCGTGCCGTGTTTGTGGACGATATCGCGAAAGTCGCGGATGTAGTCCGGTAGCTTCTCCGGCGAGACGGCCGTGTCCTCCACGAATGTCGCCGGCTTGGTATCGCCCTTCATGCCCATGAGCAACCCCAGTCCGGCTTTGCGGATACTCCATGCGTTCGACTGGGCGGCGGCGGTCGTGGCCCGGACGCAGGCATAGCCCAGGTCCTTCTCCCGGAGCAGGTTTTCGAGGGCGTCCAGGCGTTCCGATACGTCGTCGGACGTTTCTCCGTAGTACTCGACCATGAGGATGGCTTCCGGGTCGCCTTCGATGAAGTCGCGCTGGTGGGCGGCCGCGGGGGATTCCTTGGCCAGGTCGAGGATGACCTTGTCGGTGAGCTCCACGGCCGAGGGATCGGTCTTCAGGATCTCGACTGTCGCTTCCATGGATTCGATCAGGTCTGAAAAATGGCAGATGCCCAGTCCCGTATGGGCCGGCAGGGGCACGAGGTTGACGCGCGCCTCGGTCACGGCGGCCAGCGTACCCTCGGACCCTACGATCATCTTGCAGGGATCGAAGGGGCCGTCTCCGGTGAACTCGTCCAGGTTGTATCCGCCCACGCGCCGCATGATCCGGGGGTACCGGGCCTCGATCTCGTCCCGGTTTTCGTGGGCGATACGGCGGATCTCGCGATAGATCCGGCCCTCCAGGCCGCCCAGGGCGGCCTTCTCGCCGTATTCGCGGTCGCCGACCGGCTTGAAGACCGTCCGCGTGCCGTCACTCAGGACCACGTCGAGTTCCAAGACGTGGTCGATCGTCTTCCCGTAGAGGATGGAATGGGAACCGCAGGAGTTGTTGCCGATCATGCCGCCGACGTTCGCCCGGTTGCTCGGCGAGACGTCCGGCGCGAACAGCAGGCCGAGGGGCTTCAGGTGGGCGTTGAGCTCGTCGAGGACCACGCCGGGCTGGATCCGGGCCCAGCGCCCTTCGACGTCGACCTCGAGGATCCGGTTCATGTGGCGGGAGAAATCGACCTGGATGCTGCGGCCCACGGCCTGTCCGCCCAGGCTGGTGCCGCCGCCGCGGGGCGTGACGGGAATGCCCCGTTCGTACGCGAACCGGAGGATGCGGGAGACCTGGTCCGCGTGGGCGGGCCAGGCGACGCCCAGCGGTTCGATTTCGTAAATGCTGGCGTCCGTGCTGTACAGGACCCTGGCCGTCTCGTCGAACCGGAACGCGCAGTCGATTTCTTTCCCGATCTGTTCCTGCCAGGCTGTATCCATGTACCTTGCCTTCACTACGCACCGGGCGATGCGGGGTTATCCCCGCCGCCTTCGTCGCGAATGGGTCAAACCGTCAATGTGACGACGTCCCTGCGGGCCACGTCCTTGACTTCCGTATAGGAGGCCAGGGCCATCAGTTCGTTGGTCTCGGGCGAAAGCCGGGCCTTCAGCGTGTCCGTCGACCACGGACCCCCGCCGCTGTACTGGGGCGCGTAACGAAGTACGAGCACGATGCGTTTGCGGTCGGCCGGCTTCCACCTGAGCGTTCCGTGGGTGAGCAATTCGGAAATGACCACCGCGTCGCCCGCCCGGGGCGTGACGTTTATCGTGCCGGGCGGCGCTTCGTCTTCCAGGTCGCCGCCGTTGAAGATCGAACCGGGGCGGTCGAAATTGCACTTGTGAGACCCGGGCACGACCACGAGGCCGCCGTCGCCTGGATACACATCGGTTAAATAGGTGAATACGACGAAATCATCGCAGTATATACGGCCGTCCCGGCATTCGTAGCGCGTGCTCTGCCAGCCATAGGACTCCCGCGCGCAGTGGAGCGATCCCGCGTCCACGACGCCGCCCGCCTGGTTCACCAGCATGGAACCTCGGACGAAGCGTGGCTTTCCGGAGGTGAATTCCTTTATGATGGGCCAATAGCTCGGCTGGAAGACCAGTTTCTCCAGCGACTTGTCGAAGGCGAATCCGTTTTCGTATATGCGACCGTCCCTGCTCCCGAAATCCGGCGGCAGGTCTTCGGGAGCCGTCCGGATATACCGCTCTGCGGCGGAGTGGGCCTCGGCGAGTTCCGCTTCGCCGAGGGCACCTTCCAGGTGCAGATAGCCGGTCAGATCGAACAGGTACCGTTGCTCTTCGGTCATCATGGTTGATTCCAGCCTTTCCGAGGGTCCTTAACCGACGAGCAACAGGCGCAGATCCATTACGTTGGTATGGGTAGGTCCCGTTATGACGAGGTCGCCCAGCGGCTCGAAGAAACGATAGGCGTCGTTGTCGTCCAGGCAGGCTTCGACGTCCAGTCCCTTCTCGGCGGCCCGGGCCAGTGTCTGTCCGTCCGCCACGGCGCCCGCCGCGTCGGTCGGACCATCCGTTCCGTCCGTGCCCGCGCTGAACACGACGGTCCGTTCCAGCCCTTCGATGCCCGCAACGGCGGCCAGCACGAATTCCTGGTTCCGGCCGCCCTTGCCGCCGCCCTTCAGCGTTACCGTGGTCTCACCGCCGGAAATCACGCAGGCCGGACGGCGCACCGGATCTCCATGACACTCGATCTCACGGGCCATGGCCGCGTAGACACGCGCGATCTCCCGGGTCTCCCCGTCGATCGAACTGGAAAGTACGAGCGGGTTGTAGCCTCGTTTCCGCGCCTCGGTCCGCGCGGTATCGAGCGCCTGTCGATTGTTGGCGATCATTACGTTCCGCGTACGATCGAAGACGGGATCGCCGGGACCGGGCGTTTCGGCCTCGGTCCCTTTCATCCCGGCGTCCAGATGACGGATCACCGAAGCCGGAAGTTCATGCTCGAGACCGTACCTTCGCAGAATCGCGCCGCAGTCCGAATAAGTGCTCTCGTCCGGCACGGTGGGACCCGACGCGATGATGTCGAGCGGATCTCCGATGACGTCCGAAAGGACCAGGGTCACCAATCGCGCGGGCGAGGCCAGTCTGGCCAACTGTCCGCCCTTGACCCGCGAGATATGCTTACGAACGGTGTTGATCTCGTTGATCGTCGCGCCGCATTGCAGCAACCGGCCGGTAACCGCCTGCTTTTCCTCGAGCGTCACTCCATCGACCGGCAAAGGCAGGAGTGCGGACCCCCCGCCCGAGAGCAGACAGAACACCAGGTCTCTTTCGTCGAGTTGCTCCAGGAGCCCGACGATCTTCTCCGTGCCATTCACACCGGCCGCGTCGGGAATGGGATGGCCCGCTTCGATCAATTCCACGCGCCGAAGCGGCGTCGTATGGCCGTACTTGACGTTGACGACGCCCCCGGCGAGTCGGTCGCCGAGTATCGACTCCATGGCGCCGGCCATCATGGCGCCCGCCTTTCCGGCGCCGACGACACAAACGCGGTCGAACCGGTCCAGGTCGCAAGGGACGCCGCCGATCTCCAGGCTGCTTCCCATGCGCACGACGTGGCGCCGGACCGCTGCCGCGGGGTCGACGGACCGTACGGCCGCGTCAAATATGCATCTTGCGTCGTTTCGAAGGGCAGCAGTGGACATGACCAGAGTGCGCGAACCGGTATTCTGACGTCGGATCAAGCAAAACGGGCGCACCGCCAGCCGGCCGGTACGCCCATTCGACAGATCGTTTCTCCAGTTGTCTCAGGACCGGTCCACTTTCTTCGGCGGCGACGGCCTTCGCGGAGGCGGCTCTTTGTCGTCGAGGTCGATCGCGCGCTGGATTTCCGTGTTCGCGTTGTTCACGACGCGCTTGAATTCCCGCACGCCCTTGCCCAGTCCCCTCGCAAGGGCCGGAATCCGGTCCGCGCCGAACAGGAGCAGGACGATCAGGAAGATCACCATCAGTTCCTGCATGCCGATATCACCGATCATGTGCCGTACTCCTGGCGTGAACCGTCAACAAATCCCGGCATCGAAACGGCCGCGTTACGTGTTCCTTCCCTGCGGGCAGGGCGTTATGCCGAAAATGTACAGGGCGCATCGCAGCCGGGCAAGCGAATTATGCGGAGAAGCCTTGCGCGGGCGCCGCGCGGATCCGGCGCCGAGTTCGTTCTTGACGGCCGGTCCCGTGCGGGCCAGTTTAAACGAGATCGATCAATGGACCAGCAGGAGATTCATCAGACGGGACGGATCGGGGGTGTGGATGGACAGGCCTATAGTAAACCGGGGCAGCCTGTACTGGACGGGGCAGCACTGGATCAACTACGTGCGTCCCGCGAATGCCGGGGAGAACAGCGGGATGGTCAGTCTGTGGCATTCGCACTACTGCTCGGCCGGCGAAGGAAGCGTGGCCTACGTCCTTATCGAGGAAGGGGCCGGCTATCACGGGATCTGTACCGACAACCCGGACATGGCGGCTTTCATTCAAGGATGGATGAGCGGCCGGGGCGGCATGTACGACATGGACCTGGAGATCGTGCCGGCTACCTTTACGCGGGGTGGAAGCGTCCTCGATTCCCCGTCCTGGACGATCGAAACGGAAGATGACCAGATCATCGCCCGCTGGAGCGACCTGCAACCGCCCGAACTGCTCGAAGCCTCCGCGCCGAAACTCAGAGAAGGATGGGACGTTTTCTCCTGCCTGTTCTTCGTCCGTTCCGCCCGGATCATGTTCAACGGCCACCTGGTCGACGGGGATCCCTATACGGTTGACATCTGGAAGCCCAGCCTGGGCGGGGAACGCAGTTCCTGCGTATTCGCATTATCCGAGACCTTCATTCGAGCGGACGGCCGGGACGGGTAAGCGCCCAGCCGGCCAGGGCGGCTATGGCCAACATCAGCGCCAGGAGCCCCGCCACCCCATACAGCGCGCCGTCCGGCGACGTGGACAGCACGTCGAATTCCCACAGCGTACCGCCCCGTTCCATCAACCAGTGCCAGGCCGTGTGGCCCGCGAGTACCGAGAGAATGATCGCGCCGGTCCGCCTGGTTCTTTCGCCCGGGATGTACCTGAAGAGTGTCCTCAGAATCGGGACGCAGATCAGGATCACGAGCAACTGGCCGATCTCGACCCCCACGTTGAACGCCAGCAGCGAGGCCGCCAGGTGTTCTCCGCCGAAGGGCAGCATTTCCCGAAGGGCGTAGGCGAAACCGAACCCGTGGACGAGGCCGAAACCGAAGACGGCCGTCCAGCGGCGGCGAAGCCCGGGTGAAACGATGTTCTCCAGGGCCATGTAGACGATGGAGGCGGCGATCAGCGTTTCCACGAGCGGGACGAACCAGAGGGCGGCGGGCGCCAGGCCGAGCGTGGCGGCGATCAGCGTGATGGAGTGTGCGACCGTAAAGGCCGTCACCAGGATCACCAGCACCCGCAGCCGTTGAAAGGGGATGACCAGGCACAGCAGGAACAGGAGATGGTCCATGCCGTCCAGAATGTGGGTGAATCCGAGCTGGACGAACCGGAACGCGGCCTGGTGCCAGCGGGGATCGAGGATGATGCGGCCGGGGTCCCCGGTGTACTGGTACAGCCGCTCGCCGCCTGCCGGCGGCAGGAAGCGCAGGACGGTCGAGACCCGCATGCCCAGCCTTTCGAGGCCGGGCAGGATGGAAAACTCCGAACGATCCGATGTGATCCGGTATTCGAACAGCGCGTCCAGCATCACCTGTTGCCAATAGACCTGCGTGTCTTCGGGCAGCGGCGGTCCCCGGGTAGAGGCCAGCGCGGTGTCGTAGGCGCGGAAGGATAGGTCGGAAGGCAGGGAGGCCCGGACCGCCGCGAGTTCCGGCAGGGCGAGACGCGTGCCGTTTTCGTAGAGCGACACCTCCTGGCCGATCCAGAGCATGGCGGCGTCCTTCAGGGACTCTTCGGTACGGGAGAGGTCCAGGTAACCGGGACCGGACAGGGGAAAGGTGACGTCGAGCATGGCCTCGAGGGGCACCCGCACGAGCATCCGGAGGCGCTGGCCTTCCGGCTTGACGAAAGCTCGAACGGTGATATCGCGGGGGACGTCGTGGCCGTATGCTCCGGTCGCGGGTACGGCCGCCGCGAGGCCGGCTGCGGCAAGATACAGCAGGACGCGGACGGCAACCGGTACGGTCGCCGTCCTGTGTCCCGTGAGGGGGGAAACCCGGGCGGCCCTTCCTACCTGGATGCGGTGGGCCATATCACGCCCTGGTCTTTCTGCTCGACCGGGGCCTCACCCATGTAGGTGAATTTCTGCAGGCGCTTGCCTTCGTAGGTTTCCGTGGTGTAGATGTTGCCCTTCGAGTCGGTGGCGATGCTGTGCACGCCGAAGAACTGGCCCGGCTGGCGCCCGCCGTCCCCGAAGGTGGTCAGGACTTCCATCGTCTCGCGCAGGAGCACGTACACCTTCATGTTCTGCCCGTCGGCGACGTACACGTACTTTTGCTCCGGGTCCTTCGAGAAGGCCACGTCCCAGGTAGACCCGGCGCCCAGCGTGTTGCCGGAGAGGACTTTCTCCGTCACGAAGGTTCCATCGGTCCGGAACACCTGGATGCGGTTGTTGGGTCGGTCGCAGACGTACACGAGGCCGTCGTTGGAAGGATCGGCCGCGTGCACGGGATTGCGGAACTGCTGGGCCGGCGGCGCTTCGGGATCATACCGTCCGATATCGGCGTCATCCGGCTCGTTGCCGTAGGCACCCCAGTACCGTTTGAAGGCCCCGGTCTCGACGTCGAGCACCGCGACGCGCTTGTTCAGGTAGCCGTCGGCCACGTAGGCCTCGTTGGCGCCGGCGTCGAAGGAGATCTTGGCCACCCGCCCGAAACTCTCCATATCCATGCTGTTGCCGGACCACTGCGGGTCGGCCTCGTCGAAATCCGCGGCCTTCCGCGCGCCCGGCTCGCCAAACTGCTTCAGGAAGGTGCCGTCCTGGGCGAAGACCAGGATATGGGCGTCGTCTCCCCCGTTGCCGCCGATCCAGAGATTGCCCATGGGGTCGACCGTAATGCCGTGATTGGAAGCCGGCCAGTCGTATCCTTCGCCCGGACCGCCCCAGTGGTTCAGCAGGTTGCCCTCCGGGTCGAACTGCAGCACGGGCGGGGCCGGAACGCAGCATTCGGCGACGGGCGGGTCCTGCGCGGCGCCCAATTCCGTACTGGGATTGCCGTTGCCGCGGTGAATGATCCAGATGTTGTCATTGGCGTCGACCGTTACGCCGATGGCGGAACCCAGGATCCAGTGGTTGGGCAGCGGCTGGGGCCACAGGGGATCCACCTCGAATACCGGCGCCATCACGGCGTCGGCGGCCGTCTCCGGCACTTCTACGTCCGCGCACGCCGTCGTCATAAGGGCAAACCCGATCACGGTCGCCACGGTCACCGTCATGCGTTCGATTGAACTTCGGATCATGATTCCTCCCGGTTGTCTCCGGCGACAATCCACATACCCGCAACGCGACTTATACCCGTCATACGCACGACGGCCGGCCATGGGCCGGCGTGACGCGAAGCGTTTTACCGGTATTGCGGGTTTTGCCGGCAGGCTGAGATGGAAAGTTCATACTCTGACTGTCTGGTATTCGGTTCGGTATAGGGCGAAGTTACCCCGTGCCCAAAGGGCGGTCAAGCAAATATTCAAGGGCAGCGGTCGACGTGCCGGGCATTTATACATCGACAAAAAGGTAAAGGAAATCTATACTTCAGGTAAGACGAGTAAGGATACAGAGGAATGATTCGTTGAAACAAGCTTCTATGGATTCAACGGGCATGCAGCGGCAGGACCCCGCTGCCCCTCCGGAGCCCCGGAACATGCAAGTCGACACGCCCTGGGACATGACGGTCAACCGTCGGATACTCGAGATGGAGTATGCCGTGCGGGGACCGATTCCCCGACGGGCGGCCGAGCTGAAGCAACAGGGCAGAAGGATCATTCCGTGCCATCTCGGCAATCCCCAGGCCCTCGGCCAGCGGCCCATCTCATTTTATCGGGAGGTGCTGAGCCTGGTCGAACATCCCACTCGAATCGAGCGCGAGCGGCGGCTCAGTACGTTGTTTGACGGCGGCGCCCTGGATGGACTGGAACGGGACGACTTCCCCTCCGAATACGTGCTCGAGCTGAGCGAACGCTTCCTGGCGCAGATGGAAACCGGCATGGGCGCCTACTCGGACAGCAGCGGGCCGCGGTTCATCCGGGAAGCCGTGGCGGAATACATCGACCGGAGAGACGGTGCGGACGGCGACCCTGTTCCCCGTGCCGACCCGGAGCAGATATTCATCACCAACGGCGCCAGCGAAGCGGTGCGGTACGTCATAGATCTGTTGATCGATGATGAATCCGACGGCATCATGATCCCCATTCCCCAGTATCCGTTGTACTCGGCGGCCATCAAGCGGTGCGGCGGCGTGCAGGTCGACTATTTCCCCGATGAGGAATCGGGCTGGGCCCTGGACCGGGACCTGATGGAATCGTCTCTGGAAAGCGCGCGCGCGCGCGGCGCGGCCGTCAAGGCCATCGTGGTCATCAACCCGGGCAACCCGACCGGCGCGGTACTGCGCGAAGAGACCGTCAGGGACGTCATTGCGTTCGCGGGCGACAACGGCCTGGCCATCATTGCCGACGAAGTGTACCAGGAGAACGTCTACGACGCGGACGCGGGGTTCGTATCCTTCGCCCGCGTGCTCGGAAGAAGCGACGTGCCGCTCTTCAGCGTGCACAGTACGTCGAAGGGGTTCTACGGCGAGTGCGGCCACCGGGGCGGATACCTCGAGATCAGGAATGCCCCGCGCATCAGGAACACCGATCTTTCTTTCACGGACCTCGTGCTCAAGCAGGCGTCGGTGAATATATGTCCGAACACGGTCGGACAGTTGATGATGTACCTGCTGGTCAATCCACCGCCCGAAAACGCCGAGCCCTACCGCCGTTTCACGAACGAGCGCAGGAAAATCCTCGAAGATCTCCACGAAAAGGCGGTCATGATCCGGTCGGGATTCGACCACATGGACGGTGTTTCCTGCTACGGGCGTACCGGCGCGATGTACCTGTTCCCGCGGCTGGACAGGCTGCCGGCCGGGACGAACGACTTCGATTACTGCATGGAACTCCTGGAGCGGACCGGGCTGGTCACGGTCAACGGCGAGGGATTCGGGCAGAAACCGGGCACCAGTCATCTGAGGATCGCGTTTCTGCCGCCCAGGGACGTAATCGAGGAAGTCCTTCCGCAGTGGATCGCGTTCCACAACGGATATGTGAATCGACTGGCGCGCGCAGGCCGGTAAATGAGCAGGGCATGGCGCGGAATCCCGCCCGGGTCGCGATTCCGCCCTGCATTCCCGTACGATGGTGGCCTCCGATGCTCACAGACAAAGAGAAATGGCTTTTCGACCTGCACGGTTACCTGGTCCTCCGCCAGGTCGTCACGCCGGCGGATCTGGACCACATGATCGCGCGGTGCGACGAATGGCACGGGATGGACGAGGAGGAACTGCCGCCGCCGCTTTGTTCCTACGAGGACCCCGGGGAAAAGCCGACGGCCGCGCGCGCTATTCTCCACGCCGAGTACGCCGATCCGGTGTTCGACCGGTTGATTCTCAACCTGCCGATCATGCGCGTGGTGCTCGCCCTGACCCGGGAGCGCCCCCAGCATCTGTTGTCGGCCCTCACGGTGAACCTGCCGGACAGCGACGAGATCACGCTGCACAACGGCGCCTCCGGGCCGTGGAGGAACCCTGCCAACGATTACCAGGCCGCGGAAGGCGACGTCTTCGCCACCTTCATCAACGCGGCCATTTCCCTGGTGGACGTGCCCGAGGGCGCCGGCTTCGTATGCATCCCGGGAAGCCACAAGACCTATTTCGAACGGCCCGGACACGTCAACATCCGCTCCGGTCCGCCGACGGTGGTCAACGTGCCCGTCAGCGCGGGGGACGCCGTCGTTTTCACCGAGGCGCTCTGCCACGGGGCCCTGCCCTGGCCCTGGCGCGATCCGCCCCGGCGCACCATGTTCCAGCGGTACTGCACGTCCTACGCGTCCTGGACACCCGGCGCGGGTCCCATGGCAGAGCATCAGGACCTGTTGTCGGAAGGCGTCTGCGAAATGAAACGCCAGGGCGGATTCCAGGGGCCGAAGAAAATCGTCGAGCGGCTGCTGGTGGAATTTGGCGAACCAACAGGAGACGCTTCATGAAAATCACCGACCTGAAATGCGCCGTGATCGGAGACAATCCCGTGGTCCGGATCACCACGGACGATGGGATTCACGGCCTGGGCGAGATCGAGAACTCCAAGCCCTATATGAAACCTCACGTCCTGTTCTACCGGGATCACATTATCGGCCAGGACCCCACGGACGTGAGCCGCGTCGTCGCGAGCATACGGCGGCTGGGCAGTTTCAAGCCCTGGGGCAGCGCGGTCAGCGCCATCGAAATGGCCCTGTGGGACATCGCCGGCAAGGCGGCCGGCCTGCCCGTCTACAAGCTGCTCGGCGGGAAGATGCGGGACCGGGTCCGGGTCTACAACGGCGCGGTGCGGTTTCCCATGAAGGGCGCCACCGTGGAAGATTACGCCGAGGACATGGCCCGGATGAAGGCGGCGCCCGAGGGATTCACCATCATCAAGCAGGGCATCGGCTTCCACAGCCAGATGCCGGCGCAGGTCCCGGATTTCTTCTACGGCGACCTGCAGCCCCACGGCTTTCACGGCAATCGCGGTCCGCTCACCGAAAAAGGCCTGAAGCACCTGGTGGCCTGCATCGAGGCCATGAAGGCGGTCCTCGGAGATGAAGTCGGCCTGGCCCTCGACTGCGGCCCCGGCATGCTCGTGCCCGACGCCCTGCGCCTCGCCAGGGCCGTGGAGCATTTGCACGTGATGTGGCTCGAAGACATGATCACCGGCGACTATACGCCCTTCGTCCTGGCCGACCTCTACCGGGAGGTGAACTCGAAGACTTCCACGCCGATTCACACCGGCGAACAGATCTACCTCCGGGAGAATTTCGTCGACCTCATCGAGAAACGGGCCGTGGACGTGGTGGGACCCGATCCCGCCGACGTGGGCGGCATCGCGGAACTCAAATGGATCGCCGAATACGCCGATCTCCACGGCGTGCTCATGGCACCCCACGGCGTCATCGACGGCCTGATCGGCCTGGCCGCGCTGGTCCATGCCTCGGCCGCCATGCCGCCCAACTACATCGCCTTCGAGTATCCCGTCGGGAACCCGGCCTGGTGGTACGACATCGTGGAGGGCCTGCCGGACCCCATCGTGAAAGACGGCTTCATCGAGGTCTGGGACCGTCCCGGCCTGGGGGTCGACCTGGTGCCGGACAAGGCCGTTCCCTATTTGAAGGAAGACGACCAGGGATTCTTCGACTAGCCGCCTCGGATTCCCGGAGCGACCCATGTACGTGAGTCACCTTAAAGTCAGAAACTGGCGCAATTTCCCGCGGATCGACGTCGACCTGCAAAAAAGGCAGTTCATCGTCGGCCCCAACGCGTCCGGGAAGTCCAACCTGATGGACGTCTTCCGGTTCCTGCGGGATATCGCGAAGGTCGAGGGCGGCGGGCTGCAGAAAGCGGTGGCCGACCGGGGCGGCATGACCAAGATCCGGAATCTCGCCGCGCGCAGGGATCCGGATATCGCCATCGAAGTCCGATTCTCCGACCCGGTGAACGGACGGGAGACCTGGCGGTACGAACTGGGGCTCAAGCAGCAGGCCCGGGGGAACAGGCACACGCTGATTACCTACGAACGCGTGCGCAGGGACGGGGACAGTATACTCGACAGGCCGAACGAAGACGATCAGGAAGACCTCGTGCGGCTTACGCAAACCTACCTGGAACAGATCGCCGCCAACCGTGAATTCCGCGATGTAGCCCGTTTCTTCCAGGCCATCACCTATCATCACCTGGTGCCGCCGCTCCTCCGCCATACGGACCTGATCCGCGGACGGACCCTCGAAGGCGATCCGTACGGGCAGGATTTCCTGGACAAAATCGCCCGGGAGCACGAACGGACGCGCAGGGCCCGTCTGGCCCGGATCGAGCAGGTACTCAAAGTGGCCGTGCCGCGACTCGAGCAGCTCGAGTTCATACGGGACCAGGAAACGGGCCGGCCCCATCTCCAGGCCCTGTACGCGCACTGGCGGCCCCGGGCGGGTATTCAGCGGGAGGACCAGTTCTCCGACGGCACGTTGCGCCTGATCGGCATGTTGTGGGCGCTTCTCGACGGCGATTCGCTCCTGATGCTGGAGGAACCCGAACTCTGCCTGCACACGGGCATCGTCAACCGGCTCGCCGCCCTGACCCTGCGAATGCAGCGGAACACCGGCAGGCAGGTGCTGATCAGCACGCACAGTGCGGCGCTGCTGTCCGACCCTGATATCGACCGGGAGGAAGTGCTGCTGCTGAAACCCGTACCGGAAGGATCGGAAGCGGTCGTGGCCGGAAACGTGAGAGACGCCCTGTTGCTCCTGGATCGAGACGCCGCCGAGGACCAGACGTCCTTCGAAAGAACCCTCGAAGAAAACCTGGATCAGCTGAACCTGTTCGAATGAAGGGATCGGTTCAAGAAAGCCCATGCAGAAAATCCGGATCACGGAACGGCATTTCGCGCAACATATCGCATCGAACAGCTATCCCGGACGGGGGTTGGTCATCGGACGGGCGGCCGACGGCGACGCCTGGCTGATGCTTTACTGGATCATGGGGCGAAGCGACCACAGCAGGAACCGCCGGTTCGCGGTCGAAGGCCCCATACTGCGCACCGAGCCGGTCGACCCCTCGGGGCTGGACGACCCCGGTCTGATCATCTATCCGGCCATGCTCGAGCTGCCGGGAATCTACATCGTCGCCAACGGCGACCAGTCGCAGACCATTTATGAGGCGTTGAAAAGCGGCGGCACCTTCGATACCGCCCTTGCCGCCAGGGAGCGGGAGCCGGACGCCCCGAACTACACGCCCCGCATCAGCGGCATGCTGGACCTGTCCGGGCCGCCCGCCGTTACGCTGAGCGTACTCAAGGCGAATCCGGTGGATCCCGCCCATACCGACCGGGTGACCTACCGCCCGGCCCCGCCGAAGCCCGGACTGGGACTCTGCCTGACGACCTACATGGGAGACGGGAACCCCTTGCCCGGATTCTCGGGCGATCCCCTGGTCATGCCCCTGGAAGGCGGTCCGGAGGAAGTCATGGAGACGTACTGGAACGCCCTCGACAGAGACAACAGGATCGCCATCGCCGTCAAGCGCGTGGCGCGGGACGGGAGCAGCGAACTCATGGCCATCAACCGTTTTTGATCTACCTACATTCGAGGTGACGCAGGATGAGGAAACCCACGGTCTCAATCGCAATTCCGCTTGTCTCTTTCATACTCGCAGGGTGCGGTGATTCTTCCCCTTCCCGGGACGTATGGGTCGAAGCACTTGCGGAGAAGAACACCGGGCTGGCCTACCTGTACCGGAACGATCCGGAAGGCGCCGCCGAATCCTTCGAGGCGGTGACCCGGCTGGTGCCCGGAGAACCCCTCGGTTACGCGAACCGGGCCCTGGCGTTGCTGAAGCTTCGCGAATACAGGCAAGCCGCCGCGGCCATCGACCGGGCCGTGGATCTCGCGCCGGGGGACGGAGAAGTCCTTTCCATCCGGTCCGATATCATGGCGGCCCGGGGGGACCGCGAAGGCGCCCTGGACGTGCTCGCTCAAGCGGTCGGCCAAAACGAGTCCAACGTGGTGCTCCGGTACAAGTACCTCACGGAGATGAGAAGGCTGAAGGGACCGGCTTACCGGGATGATGACGCCCTGGGCGAACTGCAGGCCATGCTCGAATACGAACCGGACAACCTGGCCGTGCTCGTGGAGTTGAACGAAACCCGGATTCGAATGGACCGCCTGCAGGAAGCGTCGGCCGGGTACGACCGCACGTCCGGGTTGCTCGAACCCGTTCCCGATGACATCAGGCTCTGGCTGGATCGCACGCTGGACGCGCTGGATCGCGGGGATGCCGCCGAAGCCCGATCAAGCGCCGGAATCCTGGGCAACCTGCTCGTCGTGGACCCGGCCTATCGGGCGTCCAGGGACCGTCTCGGGGATCCGTCGCAACAGTCGCCCCCGCTCTACGATTTCCGACGGGCCCCGCCCGGCCTTGCCGTCCTGGCCGCGGATACCCTGATCGACATGCGTTTCGTGGACGCGGCAGACGAATTCATAGGCGAGGCGCTCCCGGATCGGGCGGGATGGACGGACCTGGCCCTGGCGGACGCGAACGGGGACGGCCGTCTCGATCTGTTGCTTGCGGGCGCGGATGGGTTGTTCGTCCTGCGCAATCGCGTGGAGGGATGGAGCCCGGCTTCGCTGCCATGGTCCGGTGGACGGCCGGGTTCGGACTATCGGCTGTCCGCCGGCGACTTCGACAACGACGGCGACGCGGATCTGCACGTGGCCGGCTATGGGCGGTCCCGGGTATACCACAATACGGGAGACGGCGCCTTCGTGCTTGCGCAGGTCCTCGATTCCACCGGAAGGGCCATGCCTGTATTCGCAACGCGGACGGATTTCGATCACGACGGCGACGTGGATATCCTGGCGTCCGACTTGAAGGTCCTTCGACTCTATCGTCATACGGAAGGCGGCCTGTTCGAAGAAGCCACGGCTTCAGCAGGTTTTGGGGAAACGTTGGCCGCAGGTTCCGGCACGACGGCGGAAGGCACCGCGGAGGCGGCTGCGGGACAGCCGATCGCGTGGGGGGACTTCGACCTCGACGGGGCCGTGGACGTGATCGCGCTGTTCGACGACGGCGTTCACCGGTTCTACAGGAACGCGCGGCAGGGCAGGTGGATGGACTGGACGGAACGTTTCGGCGCAATCCGGCGGGGCGGAGCGAAAACGGTCGCGGCCGCGGACTTCAACAATGACGGCGCGTTGGACGTATTTCTGGGCGGCTCCGGAGAGGAAGGCTGCCGGTTACTGTGGAACGACGGGGGCCGGCGTTTCGACGGAGAGAACACGCCGTCCGCCATAAGCGGTGCGTGCGGCGGCCTTGATACATTCGCCGCGAGGCCTTTCGATTTCGACAACGACGGGTTCATCGACCTGGTCCTGGCTGGTGCTTCGGCGCCGGGACAGTCCGGACTCCGGCTGATCAGGAACCTGGGCAACGGCCGTTTCGAGGAACGGGCCGCCCTGTTGCCGGACCTGCCGTCGACGGTCGAGGCCGTGGAAACCGGCGACCTGGACGATGACGGCGACCTCGACCTCGTGCTGCTGTCGGAAGGCCGCGTGACCGCGCTTCGAAATGACGGCGGCAACGCGAACGGCTGGATCGAGGTACAGCTTGCCGCGGCGCTGGAAGGCAGCGGGAAGAATAACTTCTACGGCATAGGATCCACGATTGAAGTAAACGCGGGGGCCCATTACCAGTCCCTGCTGGTCGACGCGCCGGTCACCCACGTCGGCCTCGGCGCGCGCGGGCACGCGGACGTAATCCGTGTCATCTGGAGCAACGGAGTCCCCCAGAACCGGATCGATCCGGAATCCCGTACCCTTATCGTCGAACCCCAGCGGCTTAAAGGGTCATGCCCGTCGCTGTATACCTGGAACGGCGACCGATACGTATTCGTCACGCACCTGATGACGCGAAGCGCCATCGGCGCCCTGACGGAAACCGGCGCGCCCGCCTGGCCGGACGCGGCGAACGACTACGTGAAAATCCGGGGAGATCAGCTGATCAAACGGGACGGGAAGTACCTGGTCCGGGTCGTGGAGGAACTGTGGGACGCGGTGTACATGGACGAAATGGAACTCCTGGTCGTCGATCACCCGGCGGAGACGGACATATTCGTGGATGAAAAGTACCTCCCCCCGCCGTACCCGGGACTCGAAATCCATACGGCGACCGAACCCCGCCTGCCCGTGGCCGCCCACGACCACCGTGGACGCGATATCCTGCCCCATCTCACCGCACGGGACAGCCTGTATGTCGGTCATTACCAACTCGGTGAGTTCCAGGGCGTTCCCGAACTGCATTCGATCACGCTGGACCTGGGCGACCTGCGGGGCGCGAAACGGATCCACCTGTATCTGTGCGGCTGGATCATGCCCGTCGAGCCCAGTTCCAACCTGGCCCTGTCCCAGCGCCGGAACGCTTCAGTCGTCCCGCCGTACCTGGAGACGCCGGACGGTACCGGTCAATGGCGGACCGTGATCCCGTACACGGGCTTTCCGTCGGGAGAACACAAGACCATTTTCATCGATCTGTCGAATCGTTTCCCCACCGACGATTACCGCGTCAGGCTCACCACGAACCTGGAGTTGTACTGGAGCGAGGCCTTCTTCACCGTCGACGAACCCGAACGGTCCGAACGGCGCATCACCCGGCTGTGGCCCGAATCCGCGGATCTGCACTACCGAGGTTACTCGCGGGAGTATCGGACCGCGCCTTATGGTCCCTTCATACGGGACTACCAGACGCTGAGCGCCGAACCCCAGTGGCTGCCTTTCGAGGGATACAGGACGCGGTACGGAGACGTCACGGCCCTGCTGCAGGCGTCCGACGACCGGTACGTCATCTACAGTTCGGGCGAGGAGATCACCGTGACCTTCGATGCCGCGGACCTGCCCGGCCCACCGCCAGGCTGGACGAGGGATTTCGTGCTGCATACCGATGGCTGGCTCAAGGAAGGCGACCTGAACACGGCGACGGCCGCCACGATCGGGCCGCTGCCCTTTCACGGCATGGACCGCTACCCTTACGGCGTCGAGTCACATTACCCGGACAGTGCCGGTCACCGGAAATACCGGGACGATTATAACACGCGCTGGGTCTCGCAGGAGGGATTCAGGGCTTCCGCAAGGTTACACGGCGCGGGCCGCTGATCCGCTTACCGGTCTTCCGGCCCGCGCGCCGTGCGCATCAGGAAGCCGGAACCAGCGCCACCTTGATCAGGTCGCCCGGATCGTCCACCAGTTTCTCGAAAATGCCGGGACCCTGCTCGAGGTCCCGGTCGACGACCAGGGACGCGACGTCGATCTTCCCGGACGAGATCAGTTCGAGGGAATAGGCGAAATCCAGGCTCGTGTAGGCGTAGGACCCGCGGACGACCAGTTCCCGGTTGACCATGGCCACGCCGTCGACGGCCATGGGCGCCTCGGCGCCCAGTCCCAGCAGCACGGCCTCGCCGCCCTGCCGCAGCATCCGCACGGCCTGTTCCTGGGTCGCCGTGTGACCCACCGCTTCGACCGCCAGGTCCACCCCCCGTCCATCCGTCATGTCCAGCACCGCGTCCACCGGATCGTCCGCACGCGCGTCGATCGCGTGGGTCGCGCCCAGCACGGAGGCCAGCGCCAGGCGGGAAGGGACCACGTCCGTCACCGCGATGCGGGTCGCCCCGATGTGACGGGCCACCTGCAGGGCGAGGAGTCCCTGCGTCCCCGCGCCGATGACGGCCACGCTCTTGATGAATCCGTGCAGGCTTCGGTCGAAGATATGCAAGGCGTTCGACAGGGATTCTACCATGCTGCCCTCGAGGTCGCCCACGTGGCCCGGCAACTTGAAACACGATTCCGCCGGAACGGAGACGTAGTTGGCAAAGGCGCCCGGATGCTCGATGCCGATGACCGTACGATGTGGACAGATGCTGGTACGGCCGCGGAGGCACTCTTCGCACCGGCCGCAGGACAGGATCGGGTTGACCGTGACGCGGTCGCCGATGGAAAGACCGTCGGCGTCCGGGCCCCGGTCCACGACTTCCCCGGTGAACTCGTGTCCCATGATCAGCGGCGGGACGCGCTTGGCGCTCCTGCCCAGAAAGCCGTGCAGGTCGGAGCCGCATATGCTCGCGGCGCCTACCTTCAGCACGACGCGGCCGGGCGCAACCCCGGGTTCCGCAACTTCCTGCATTTCCATCTGACGCGTGCCCAGATACATCAATGCCCGCATTTCACCCTCCTGTATGCGATGGACTCGTTTCGGTAATCGCGCGCCGGTCAGTAATTTCTGAACGTGATCACGGGGTCGATCGTGCGCACGTCGGCCAAGAGCATGGCCAGGCGGTCCAGGCCGAAGGCGATGCCGCCCGACGGGGGCATTCCGTATTCGAGGGCCGCCAGCAGCGCCTCGTCAACCCCGCCGTCGTAGCCTTCCCTTGCCCGTTTCACCCGCCGGTCCGCCTCGAACCTGGCGCGTTGCTCCACCGGATCGTTCAACTCCGTGAAGGCATTGGCCAGTTCCAGTCCGGCGATGTATAGTTCGAATCGCTCCACGTACCGGCCGTTCCCCGGTACCCGGCGCGCCAGCGATGGCAACCGGGCGGGATACTCGGTCAGAAAGACCGGGCGGTCGGCGGGCAGCGCCGGTTCCACGGCAGTCAGGAAAACGCGGTGAAAAAGATCGTCCCAACCGTCGTCTTCCCGCACCTCGAATCCCTCCCGCCTGGCCGCGGAAGCGAAGGCGTCACGCGTATCGCAGTCATCCAGGTCGATGCCGGTCCGGTCCAGGAAGAAGTCCCTCACCCGGTACCGGGGCCAGGGAGGTCGAAGATCGATCCCGGTTCCCTGGTAGGTCAGTTTGCCGGATTCGTTAAACGCCGCCGCCAGTGACGCCACGTAATCCTCCGTGGTCTTCATGACCGACGCGTAATCGGCGAAGGCCTCGTACCACTCCAGGCCGGTGAATTCGGGATGGTGGGTGTCGTACCGTTCGCCGTTCCGGTAGAACCGGCAGATCTGGTAGATCCGCTCGCAACCCGCCGCCAGCAGGCGCTTCATGTAATGTTCCGGCGAGGTCTGCAAATAGAAGGGGCGCGACTTGCCTTCGCCGTCCACGTAAACCGTCCTGAAGGAATGCAGCGCGGGGGTCAGGTCCGGCACCGTCATGAAAGTCGGCGTGTCCACGGAGATGAAACCGCGGGATTCGAAGAAGGAACGGGTCTGGGCCATGAGGCGCGACCTGATGTCCACGGCCCCGGCCGCCGGTTCGGGTCCGTCGCGCAGGCAGGGCGCCAGGAGCCTCATGGCGGATACGGCCCATGCGTCGCCGTCCCAGGCGCCCGCACACTCCACCAGGTCTCCCGCGGAAAGCACGGTCAGCATCTCGGCCAGGCCCGGGCCGGCCAGGCCCAGGCGGACCGCGCCCGTCCAGTCTTCCAGCACGCCGCTCCGGGCGTCCGGGTCCAGCCGGACCAGCCTGCCCGCAAGAACGGAAGCACCGCCGCCGTTGCCGGATTCCCGGGCCTGACGAACCGTATGCGACCTCTTGACCCGGGCAGGGTATGCTTCGATACCGTTATAGCGCAAATGTTCGATACGAGACATTGCGGGTTCCGGGGACGGAGGATTCTGCCGAACTCGTGGTAACAGTAATGGTCGACAGGGACAAAGGCAAGCACCACTTTGGTCTTGATTTTCGGTCCTGGCAACTGTACCATAGGCGGAGCCGGTCCGGACTTCGATACCCTGGCGCCGATCACCGCGCCTCCGGCCGCAACGTATGCCCGCAAAGAGCTTCCACCGGCCCCTTTTCAATGACCGCGATCCGCCTTTCACTCCTGCGCGTGTTCCTTCTGGTCCTCTCGATGGCCGCCGCCTGCGGAACCACCCCGGCGCCCGGCAGCCGAGGGCCGGAAACCGATGCCCTCCTCTCCCGTATACAGATGCCCGAAGGGTTCCGGATCGGCATATACGCCCGGGACGTCCCCAACGCGCGGGCCATGGCCATGGGTCCCGGCGGCACCCTCTTCGTGGGGTCGCGCCGCGCCGGCAACCTGTACGCCGTGCGGGACGGGGACGGGGATTTCGTCGCCGACGAGGTGCTGACCCTCGACAGGGGGCTCCGGATGCCAAGCGGGGTCGCCTTCCGGGACGGCGCGCTATACGTCGCCGAGGTCAGCCGGGTCCTCCGGTACGACGACATCGAAAACCGGCTGGAGAATCCCCCGGAACCGGTCGTGGTCAGCCGGGGTTTTCCGTCCGACCGCCATCACGGCTGGAAATTCATCCGGTTCGGTCCCGACGGGAAGCTGTACGTTCCCGTGGGTGCGCCGTGCAACGTCTGCGAACGGAGCGATCC
This sequence comes from bacterium, assembly GCA_963693015.1. Lineage (GTDB taxonomy): Bacteria > JAAXHH01 > JAAXHH01 > JAAXHH01 > JAAXHH01 > JAAXHH01. The sequence continues at coordinate 3,749,169 of OY843748.1, read as the reverse complement.
GCGGTACGCGACCATCATGCGCATGAATCCGGACGGGACGGACCTGGAGGTCCACGTGAGCGGCGTGCGCAACACCGTGGGCTTCGACTGGCACCCGGCATCGGGCGAACTCTGGTTCACCGACAACGGGCGGGACCTGATGGGCAACGACGTCCCGCCGGACGAACTGAACCGCGTGGCCGAAGCCGGTCAGCATTTCGGCTTCCCCTACCACCATGGCATCGATATTCCGGATCCCGAATTCGGCGGCAAACGCCCACTGGATACCATGGTGACCCCGGCGCAGGAACTCGGCCCCCACGTGGCCGCGGTGGGCATGCGGTTCTATACCGGCGACATGTTCCCGTCCGAATACCGCGACCAGGTGTTCATCGCGGAACATGGCTCGTGGAACCGGGACGACAAGATCGGCTACCGCGTCACCCTCGTGCGCCTGGAAGGCAACGAGGGCGCCGGATACGAGGACTTTGCCACGGGCTGGCTCGAGGACGAGGAGGTCTATGGACGCCCGGCCGACGTGGAAGTCATGCCGGACGGCTCCCTGCTCGTATCCGATGACTACGCCGGGATGATATACCGGATCACCTACGAAAGCCCATCTACGGAATGAACGAGCGCCCCATGCCCGATCAGATCAAGGTCCTCCCTGAAAACCTCGCCAACAAGATCGCCGCGGGCGAAGTGATCGAACGCCCCGCCTCGGTCGTCAAGGAACTGGTCGAGAACGCCATCGACGCCGGGGCCGGGCGCCTTGCCGTGGAGATCAAGGCGGGCGGCAAGCAGCTCATGCGCGTAACGGACGACGGCCGGGGCATGTCGCGGCAGGACGCGGCGCTGGCTTTCGAGCGCCACGCGACCAGCAAGATCGACGGCGAAGAGGACCTCCATCGCATCGGTACATTCGGGTTCAGGGGCGAGGCGCTGTCCAGCATAGCCTCTGTGGCCAGGGTGGACCTGACGACGAATACCGCCGGGGAAGCGGCAGGCACCCGGGTCCGCATCGATGGCGGAGCGGCCCCGCGCGTGACGGACGCCGGGCGCGCCCGGGGCACGACGATCTCCGTGTCCCAGTTGTTCTACAACGTACCGGCCCGGCGGAAGTTCCTGCGGACGACGGGCACGGAGACGCGCCATATCGTTTCCGCGGTTTCCACCGCGGCCATGGCGTATCCCGAAATCGCCTTTTCCCTGACGGTGGACGGCAGGGAAAGCCTGTCCCTCCCGGCCGTCTCGAACACCTATGCCCGCGCCCAGGCCGTCATGGGCAACACGCTGATGAACCAGATGATCCCGGTCACGTACGACGACGAACTCGTCAAGATACACGGATTCATCAGCCGTCCCGACGCCACCAGGGTTTCCCGTACCCACCAGTACCTGTTCATCAACCAGCGGCCGGTTTCCAGCCGCGCGCTCAATCACGCCGTGTTCGAAGGGTACGGATCCATCCTCCCCAGGGAAAGGTATCCCGTTTCCATCGTGTTCCTGACCATCGATCTCGACCAGGTGGACGTCAACGTCCATCCCACGAAGCGCGAAATCCGGTTCTCCGATGAATCCAGTGTATACAAGCGGCTGCTCGGGGCTATTCGCCTGGCGCTGCAGAATTCGGACGTGGTCCCCGTTTTCGAGACGGATACGCCGGACGTGTCCACCATGACGCCAGCCGCGGCGCCGGTAAACGGGGACGCGACCGGCGCCGGATCGACCATGGAACGCAGGACCCAGACCGACCTGTTCTTCGGCGCCGCGCGCCGCGGCGACGACGCGGGACAGGACGATTGGACCTATACCCCGGGCGACCCGGTGCGGGAAGGCGGCGGCGCGGAGCGGCAGGGGACCGTCAGGGAGGATACCCATGGGGAACTGGTGTCGCTCTGGCAATTGCACAACGCCTACATCTTCGCCCAGGTAAGAGACGGATTCATACTTATCGAACAGCACGGCGCCCATGAGCGCGTGCTGTTCGAACGCGCGTTGCAAACCATGGACCGTGAATCCGCTCCTTCCCAGCAGTTGTTGTTTCCGGTGACCATGGATCTTCCGGTAGCGCAGCTCGCTCTCGTCCAGGACCATCTCGATCTGTTCGGCAGGCTGGGATTCAATATGAAACTGTTCGGCGAGCGGACCGTGGTCGTAGACGCCGTGCCCTGCGCGGCGAACAAACAGGGTGTGGATACCCTGTTTCAGCGCATGGTCGAGCACCTGCAGGACCTGCCGGCCGGGGACCTCAAGGCGGAAGAGCGTATCGCGCGCACGTTTTCCTCCCACGCGGGCATCAGGAAGGGGGATTCGCTGTCCCAGCGGGAGATGAACGCACTCGTCAACGACCTGTTCGCCACGGAAATGCCCTACGTCACGCCCGGAGGGCGGCCTATCGTCGTGCGCATGCCGCTGGAAGAGATCGAGCGAAGGTTCAGCAGGACGCCGTAGGTTGCCGCGCGTCAGCCCCGCACTTGACACGATAATGCCCACCTCATACTTTGAAGGAACGTAATGGAAGGCTGTGCGCCGGGACGCGGCTAGTCCCGGCGGATACCGGCCGCGCGCCGGCCTTACGCGCGCCGGCCTCATGGAGCGTCCTACATGGCCGAGAGGCGGCAGGACCCAGCCGGAAACGGCGTAACGCTGGAACTGACGATCCCCAGCGACCCCGATCTGACCGCGGAGGTGGACCGCCGCATAGAGGACCTGACCGCGCGGATCGGCTACGACCGAGGAACGCGCGGCGACATCATGATCGCCGTGAACGAAGCGATCAAGAACGCGATCCTGCACGGCAACAAGTGCGATGAGTCCAAGCAGGTCGTCATCACCTGCAACTGCAGTTCGGCCGTGTTCCGGATCCATATCTGCGACTTTGGCGGTGGATTCGACCCCGAATCCCTGCCGGACCCGCGCAACCCGGACAACCTGCTCAAGGAGAATGGCCGGGGAATCCTGATGATCAGGTCTCTCATGGACGAAGTAGAGTTCGACGTAACGGAAAACGGCACCAGCGTGACGCTGATCAAGTACGGCCACTGAGAGGATTCCATGGGTTACGTCGAACTCCGTAGCGACACCATGACCAGGCCTACGCCCGCCATGCGCCGGGCCATGGCCAACGCCGAAGTCGGCGACGACTGCTTCGGAGAGGATCCCTCGGTCAACCGGCTGGAAGAAGCCATGGCCGCCATGCTGGGCAAAGAGGCCGGCCTCTTCGTCACCAGCGGCACCCAGGGCAACCAGGTGGCGGTCCGGTCGCAGACCCATCACGGCAATGACGTCATCGCGGAGAAGTACAGCCACCTGTTCAACGCGGAAGCCGGCGCCCTCGGCGCGCTGTCGGGGGTTCAGGTCCGGCTCCTGACCGGCGACCGGGGCGTGTTCACGCCGGCGCAGATGGAAGAAGTGATCCAGCGGGGCGACAACGTGCATTACGGCAGGACCGCGCTGGTCGCCGTGGAGAACACCCACAACAAGTCCGCGGGTTACCCGTGGCCCGTGGATGCCCTTTCCCGGGTCAGCGCGTGCGCGCGGTCAAACAACCTGCGCATCCACATGGACGGCGCGCGGCTGTTCAACGCCTGCGTGGCAAAGGGCCTTACTGCCCAGACCTATACGGAACACGTCGATACGGTTTCCGTTTGCCTTTCCAAGGGCCTGGGCGCCCCGGTAGGCAGCGTGCTGGCGGGCGACCAGGCCGTGATCGATGCGGCGCGGTACTACCGCAAGATGCTGGGCGGCGGCATGCGCCAGGCGGGCGTCCTGGCGGCGGCCGGTCTCTACGCCATGGAGCACAACATCTCCCGGCTCGCGGAGGACCACGCCCACGCCTACCGGCTGGCGGAAGCGCTCGCCGACCTCGACGCCGTCGAGATCGACCTGGACGAGATACACAGCAATATGATCTTCTTCCGCCTGCGGGACGGGCTGGATCCCTTCGATGCCGTCGACCGCTTGTCGGAAGAAGGCGTCAGGATGCTCGCCATGAAACCCGGCGTCATCCGCGCCGTCACCCACCTGGACGTGAGCAGCCAGCAGATCGACCGGGCCATCGACGTCTGCAGTCGGGTGCTGACCCGCGTTTCCTGAGCAGCCATGGCCGCTATCCTTCAACTACATCCCGAACATCCCCAGAAGAGGCACGTCGACCGGGTCGTGGAATCGCTGCACCGCGGCGGCGTGATCGTCTATCCGACCGACACGGTCTACGGTCTGGGCTGCGATATCTTCAACCGCAAGGCCATCAACCGGATCTACCAGATCAAACAGGCTCCCGCCGGCAAGCCGCTCAGCTTCGTCTGTTCGGATTTGAAGGACCTTGCCCGGTATGCGAAGAACATCTCCAACGCGTCCTATCGCATGATGAAACGCCTCTTGCCCGGTCCTTACACCTTCATTCTGGAGGCTTCGCGAGACGTGCCGAAGTTCATGATCGGCAAGCGGCGGACGGTAGGCATCCGGGTGCCGGACAACCGCATCTGCCTCGAAATCGTGCGGGCCCTCGGGCGGCCCGTACTGAGTACCAGCATCGTGGCGGCGGAGGATGGGATCGCGATGAACGACGTCGAATCCATTGCGTCCCGGTTCGGCGGCGCCGTGGACGTCATCGCGGACGGCGGCGTCATTGTGTCAACGCCATCGACGGTGGTCGATCTGACGGGGGAGGAGCCCGAGATCCTGCGGGCGAGCGCGGGCGAAGCCGATCTGTACTGAGCCGGCCCTGCTAACCGTGCCGCCCGGTCCGCCGGTCCGCGCGCGTCAGAACGAATAGGTCATCTCGAAGGCGAAATTGACTATCGACTTCGCACGTTTGCCGGAGCCCGGCTCCCCGAAGATCGCATCGTCGGAGAAATCCCTGCGGAGTTCCATGAGGAACCCCAGGCCGTCGGTCAGCGCGAAGGTCGGGGCGATGGTGAGGGCCTGCTGGGTTCTTGAACCAATTTCCCCTCTGCCCCCTTGTCGTAGTGTAGCGGTGACACTGGTGTTGACATAGTCGTACCTGCCTGTTAACCCCATGACGTCGGTGAGACGGTAGTGCGCCATCACCATGTAGCCGTTCCAGTTGATAACATTGTTATGATCCTTCCGTTCTCTTTTTAAGTTGTTGTACTCCCCGCCGATGATGAGTCCAGGTGCCGGTGTCAAGGTCAGGTCGATGTCGTAAACGGTCAGGTTGCTGACCAGTTCGATGTCCGAACCGAAGATCGGCTCCACATGGTCGCCGCGCATGGCCGAGAAGCCGATCCCGCCCAGTTCCTCGTGGCTGTAACCGAGCCTGCCGCCGATCATCTTGTTGGTATTTGCGTCGACGTTCTGGTCCCACCCGTTCGTAAGATGAACCACCACGTCGATGCCGCCGCCGAGGTCCATGGCCAGCATGGCACCGGTCAGATTGGTGGGCAATCCATCTGTGAAGATCAGCGAGTGGGAGTACTGGTACATGTCCGGGGGGTCAAGGAGTTCGAACCCGATGGGCGCGTTGAATTTGCCGAAAGTCAGCGTCGGATAGTTCCCCTTCCCGCGGCCCAGGCCGAGATCCAGGGTCACGTACCCCTGCTCGGCGTCGAGCGTGAAGCCGCCCTCACCGTCGCTGACCCACTCCAGGTCCGCGCGCAACGAGCCGATTCCGCCCAGGTTCCTCGAAAGATCGATCTCCACCTGGTCGAGGCCGAAGGTATTCGAATCGTCGAAGTTGGAGTAGGTGTAGCTGGCGTCTACGAACCCCGAGATTTCGACGAGGCCGGAAACAGCCGAGTCTCCGTTCTCCTGCGCGGCGGCCGGAAAGGCTGCAAGCATGAGGACAGCCGGCCATACAGCGAATCTGCGCAACAAAAAGGTACCCATTTACTCGCTCCCATGATGTGATGGCAATACTTGCGGATCAGTTTCGACTCAGAACGAGTAGGTCATCTCGAAGGCGAAATTGACCATCGACTTTTCCGATTTTCTCGTTTCCGGGTTGTAGAAGATCTCATCGTCCGAAAAATCCCGGCGGAGTTCCATCAGGAACCCCAGGCCGTCGGTCAACGCGAAGGTCGGGGCGATGGTCAGGGCCTGGATGGTCAGGGCCCGCTGGGTTATTTCCGAGTTGCCCGGTGGATGATCCAGCGCACCGCTGCGACGCCCGTAAACCCGGGATACTTCCCTGGTGAAGCGGTCGTACCTGCCCGTCAGCCCCATGACGTCGGTAAGACTGTAGTGCGCCATCACCATGTAGCCGTTCCAGCTGTTCTCCTCATTGATATCATCCCGTTCCGTCTTGCCGCTGTTGTACTCCCCGCCTATGAGGAGTTCCGGTGTCGGCGTCAGGGTCAGGTCGACGTCGTAGACGGTCAGATTGCCGACCTTCCCCTTTTCGTTGCCGCGCATGGCCGAGAACCCGATCCCGCCCAGTTCTTCGTGGCTGTAGCCGAGCCTGCCGCCGATCATCTTGTCGGTATTCGCGTCGACGTTCTGGTCCCATCCGTTCGAAAGGTGGACCACCGCGTCGATGCCGCCGCCCAGGTCCATGGACAGCATGGCGCCGGTCAGGTTGGTCGGCAGCCCGTTATCGAAGACCAGCGCGTGGGAAAACTGGTACATGTCCGGAGCGTCCAGGAGCTCGAACCCGATGGGCGCGTTGAACTTCCCGAAGGTCAGGGTCGGGTAGTTCCCCTCGCTCCGGCCCAGCCCGAGATCCAGGGTCACGTAGCCCTGCTCCGCGTCGAGGGTGAAGCCGCCCTCTCCGTCGCTCACCCATTCCAGGTCGGCCCTCAGCGTGCCGATATCCCCCAGGCTTTTCGCCAGGTCGATCTCCACCTGGTCGAGGCTGAAGGTGTTCGAATCATCTATGTTGCTATAGGTGTAACTGGCGTCCACGAACCCCGATATTTCGACCAGGTTCGAAAGGGCCGGACTCCCGTCGCCGTTCTCCATGCCCTGGGCGGCGTCCCCGGCGTGCTCCTGTGCGACGACCGGTAAGACCGCGAGTATCATGACCGGCAGCCACGCAGCAATTCTCCTCAACAGGATTCTTGGTAACAAGAAGGTGCCCATTTTCACGCCCCCATGATGTGATGTGATAGAGAGGAACCTCTGAAGATGAGAGACTAATCGCAATAATGCGGTTGAATCGCATGCTGTCAAACAAAACGTTACAGGTTCTTAACGCGTGCTATGCTGGCCTGCTCTCCGGCGACGAGCAGTACGTCGTCCTCCTGGATGACGTAGTCGGGCGAAGGAACGAAATGGGCCCGGCCGGTCCGGTTCTCCCGCTTCCTGATGAGCAGGATCTGCACCCCGTGCCGCCGGCGGATCTGAAGGCGCCGGATGCTGCTTCCCGTAAAACGGCCGGGCGCGTTGATTTCGACCATGGCGTAGTCGCCCCCCAGTTGAACGACATTTTCTACGGTCAGCGCGTCCACCATGCTGCCGAATTCGCCGGCCAGGTCCCTTCTCGCGGCCTCCCGGTTGTAGGCGTCCATGACGTGTTCGCGGCTGATGACCCCGACGAGCCGGCCCGTCCCGGCTTCCACCACGGGAAAGGCGTTTATCTGATGCTGGCCGAACAACAGCATGACCCGGTCCAGTGTGTCGCCGTCCGCGACCGTCGGCAGATCGAACTGCGCGATATCATGGGCCACGATGACGCCTTCGAGATCCGCGCCGTACGCGACGAGACTGCGAATACGGTCGAAGGTGACGGTGCCCTGGTACCGGCCCCCGGAGTCGGTGATGTAAAACTCGGTATCGGTACTTTCGGCCAGGCGCGACATGAGGTCTTCCAGCGGCGCGTCGGGCGGTATCGTTTCGAAAGAGGCCGCCCGGGTCTGCCCCACGTTCAGCGACCTGAGGATGTTCGTCTCCTGCCCCTTTTCCAGGTCCACGTTTCTCCTCAGGAGGCGCAGGGTGTATACGGAAGGCTTGAGCAGATAGGCGGAAAGCGCCGTACTGACGATGACGGAGATCGCCAGCGGCAGGATCAGCTCGTAGTTGCCCGTCATTTCGAAGATCATCAGGATCGACGTCATGGGCGTCCGGATGGTCGAAGAGACCAGGGCCCCCATGGCCACCAGCGCGTAAGCGCCCCCGGTGGCGCTCGTTCCGGGTAACAGGTAGTTGACCAGCGCGCCGAAAGCACCGCCCAGCATGCAGCCGACGAACAGGGAAGGGGCGATTACGCCGCCGGAGGCGCCGGATCCCAGGGTGAAGGACGTGGCGGCGATTTTCATGAAGACCAGGATGAGCAGGAGCTTCCAGTCCAGTTCGGAGAACAGCGCCCGGTCCATGGTGTCGTATCCCACGCCGAGGATCTGGGGATAGAGCAGGGCCAGGGCGCCGACGAGCAGTCCGCCGGTCATCGGCTTCAGGTAATCCGGCAGCGGCGCCTTGCCGTAGAGGTCCTCCACGCCGTAAAGCGCCCGTACGAAGAGGGTGCCCACGACGGCGGCCAGGATGCCCAGCACGGCGTACAGCGCGAATTCGAGGGGGTGATTCACGCCGTGCGGGGGAACGGCGATGGCCGGCTGGTTGCCCAGGAAGTGACGGGAGATGGCGGTAGCCACCACCGAGGAGATCACGATGGGGCTGAACCGGCTGAAGGAGAAATTGCCCAGGATGACTTCGAGGGAGAACAGCGCACCCGCAATCGGCGTGTTGAACGTCGCCGCTATGCCCGCGGCCGCGCCGCAACCCACGAAGGTTCGCATGCGATGAAGGTTGACGCGCGACAACTGGCCAAAGGTGGAGCCGATGGCGGCGCCTATCTGGGCGATGGGGCCCTCGCGGCCTACCGACATCCCGGTGCCTATGCTGATGGCCGTGGCCAGCGAGGTCTCTACGGCGACCCGGGGTCTTATACGTCCGCCGCGAAGGGCCACGGCTTCCATCACGTCGGGCAGTCCGCGGGCTTCACGGGTGCTGAACCAGATCAGTATGCCTACGATCAGCCCGCCGGCGGCGGGTACCGACAGCACCGTCAACGTAGTCAGCGAAACGCCGTCGGACAATCCACCGCCCCAGGCGATGGACTCGATGAACATGATCAGCTCGCGAAACGCAATGGCGCCTCCCGCGCCCAGCACGCCGATCAGGACCGCGGCGCTGATCATGAAGACCTGGTCGGTCGTCCGCATGCGTTCGATATTGGCGTGCAGGCGCTGCCTGAAGCGCCGCACCATTACCCGCCAGAGACGAAATACCCTCAACCGCGACAGATTCATGGGACTCCCGATTCACCTTCGCCTTGTCATCGTCCACGAAACGCAGTATCATACATATACCTGGCGATGAAGGTTAAGTCAAATTCCGCGGGGAACAAGCCGCCCATATACCGCCAGGGAACGAGCCGCCCATACTGCCGCCAGGGAATAAGCCCGCACGACTTCCGCCGGGGAACGGACCGTACATGACCGAGGATTTCAATATACCGCTGCCCGACACCTCTGACTGGGGCGAGCCCGACCGGGGCATCAAAGTGAAACCCGTGGACGGCCGCGGCATCCTCATGCGGGACTGCCGGATCGGGCGGGCGGGCGAGGTGCCGGACGTGGCGCCCGAAAGCCGTGGACTGGCCCAGCGCGGATCGGTGGTCGATCCCGGAACGCCGGATTTCGGTTTCGCCATCCGGGAGAAGAAGCTCGTATGGGCCGATAACATCGCGGACCTGTACGAGCAGGGCAAGGCGGGGCAGTGGGACGCGACGACGGACATCCCGTGGCACGAACTGCCCGAGTTGCCGGACGACCTGGAGCAGGCGGTTTGCCAGGTCATGACCTTCCTGATACAGAACGAATACCTGGCCATGTACCTGCCGGCCAAGTTCATGAACCGAATCGACCCCCAGTTCTCCGAAGTGGTCCTCTTCCTGGCCACGCAGGTCATGGACGAGGCCAGGCACGCGGAGGTTTTCACCAAGCGGGCCCTCGCCAACGGCGGCGGCCTGCAGTACGTCTCGGCCGCGACGGAATGGTCCCTGCGCAGCCTGCTGGCGCAGGACGACTACTCGAACGGTTCCTTCCTGATGCACGTCCTGGGTGAGGGGACCTTCATGGAACTCCTGATGTTCCTGGAACAGGCCGCGCCCGACCCGGTGACCGCCCGGACCTTCAAGCTGGCCCGCCAGGACGAGGGACGGCACGTGGGGTACGGCATATCCCATTTCGCCTACCACATCGAACAGGACCCGTCGATCAAGGACGACCTCATGCGGGCGGCCGAGGAGCGGACCCTGTTCCTGCAGCAGGCCTCGGGTTCCAGTCCCTTCGTGCTGAAGGCCATGATGACGCTGGCCGGCGGCGGATCGCACCCGGAACAACTGGCCCGGGGCCGGGACGCGGTGATGGGCCTCTATGACGAAATGCACCGGAAGCGCGTGCGCGAACTCGTATCTATCGGATTCGACCGCCCGGACGCCGAACGCATATCGGAGTTGCACGGCAGCGGCGTGCGCAACTTCATGTAATCCTTTATCTTAAACGTGGCGTGAATGCCGCCGGGAAAGGCCTGACATGGGCGTAGTACACAAACACCGCGGCCGGAACGGAGCGAACGACTGGTCGGACGTGGAGATGGTGCCCTATACCAAGGGCGGTGCGGTAGGCGGGTCCGTCCGGGTGGTGATCGGCCCCGATGACGGAGCGAACAATTTCTCCGTGCGCTACTTCGAAATCGAGCCGGGCGGCCAGTCCTCCTTCGACCGGCACCCCCACGATCACGGCATCTACATTCTGCGGGGACGGGCCAAGGTGCTCATCGGATGGGACGTACACGACGTGGGACCGGGCGACGTGGTATACATCGCCCCCGACGAACAGCATCAGTTCGAAAGCGTTGGCGAGGAACCGCTCGGATTCCTCTGCGTCGTGCCGCCCAAGGACAAGGCCCCGGATACCGCCTGAGGCGGACCGGCGGCCCCGCCGACTCACCGACCAGGCAAAGCCAACCGTCCTAACCCCCCTGCGCGGCGCTTTTCTTCATCCCGTTTGCCATCAGGTGCAGCTGCGTATTCACGTATCCCCGGCGCACTTCATCGAAATGGGGCCCCATGATCCGGTGCAGGTCGCCCAGGGCGTGGAAGGGCACGGTGGGAACGGCGTGGTGTTCGGCGTGGTAGGCGTTGTTCCAGTTCAGCCACCGGACCAGGGGAATGGTCAGCACGGTCCGCGTATTGAGCAGGATATGGCGGACGCGGGGGCAGCCCGTGTGTTCGGACATGCGTATGAGGCGCATGACGGGTTCGCCCAGGAAACGGGGCGCCACCCAGTACAGGATCACCGCCGCCGTATCGAACCAGAGCGACGCGGCCGCCAGCACGCCGTAAGCCAGGCCCATGCTCCACGCTTCCCACACTACCGTTCCCCGTTCCCGCCTGGGCAGGAATTTCGTTTCCACCGCGTTGAACCGCCCGAAGAGCATGCGCGCCAGGGTAGTCAGGTTGCTGTAGAAGTAGGGGATGCCCGTCGCGTAGTAGAGATACCCCCCCAGACGTTCCGCCATGGGGATCATCTCGGGATCGTCTCCCGTGATCTGCGTGTGGGAATGATGGGCCAGGTGTTCGTAGCGAAAGTACGTGGGGATGAGAAACAGCCCCGTACCGGTGATCCAGCCGATGGCGCGGTTCAGCCAGGCACTCCTGAAGGCCGTTCCGTGGGCGCATTCATGGAAGGGCGCGAACCAGTGCACCACGACGGCGCCATGGGCCAGCAAGGCCGGCGCCAGCCACCAGGTATCCAGGGAAAGCCACACCAGGTATCCGGTGAGCAACGTGGCCGCCGCGTGCCCGGCAAGGAAGATCAGCCCCGGCAGATTACGTCGCTGAAGCAACGCACTCAGCCGCTCCAGCGGAACGATATCCGTGGGTTTTATTGGGGGTCGTTCAAAACTGTGTTCGAGGACTGACATTGGTCAAAGTGATTTGATACTGGAATTCTGGATCTGATCTGGAAGTTGATTACAATAGTTACTTTCCAGTTAAAAAGTTACAAGTCACTAGCTTCAGATGCTGCCGCTGCTGATTCCGCAGCATCCTTATACTCATTCGAAGTATAAGTTATCAAGACATTGATCTTGTAATTTTCTCCCCAAATCGCCAACCGAATAGTTGTTTTATCTGTCTTAAAATCAACCCACCTCGCTACATGCCCTAGTGAAACTGCAAATCCGTGGCGTTCCGGATCATCTTGATAAAGGGTCTGATTCCATTGCCAACCTGGATCAGACGAAGCGGAACCATATTTCAACTTCAGTTTTTCGAACAATTCAGAAAAGTCACGTATATAGTTGTTGTCATTACGATATTCATCCATCAGAATATACTGAGCTTTCCACAACTTGCTTTGACTCCCACTTGGAAAAAACATATACCATAACACAGCCCTTTTCCCCACAACAGAAGTTAAATACGCCATATCTCCCTCATCATCTATCTTATCTGGCGGTTTAGCTTCTGTCGCCTTAACCTCTTCCGGCCCCATACCCCAGTTAATTCTTCGAAAATCATACTCAGTCTGCGCTTCTACATAATCCGCACTACATGATATAGCTAAGCATGCAATAACAAACAACAGGCCCTTCATTATACTCTCCTTCGGTTCGTAATAAGACTGGGCAGTTACTGTACACAATTTCTACATAACAGCATACTGGTACAGGCCGTGGACTGGCGATCCGCTAGCCCGTCCGTGCCGACCGGTCGTCAATCTCCACGATCCCTCGTTCGAGATCGAAACGGCGCGTCTTCTGCTTTTCCACGTCCCCCACGGTCACCCTGACGAAGAAGGCACCGTCGGGATAGTCTATGGAGTGGATATCCCCTTCGGCGAAGGCGGTCGCCTGCCCGGCGCCCACGGTGTACTCCCGCGCCACCTCGAGACGGGCTGGCCCCAACGAACCGCCATTGTCCAGCCGGTTCCACCGCCGCATAACGGTGTGTCCGGTATAGTTCCCATAAATCACGCTGCAGGGACCGTGATCGTGGGGCGGGGAAGTACCGCCCTTGCGTCCGCCATGGACGATGACATGGATGTCCGTCTCCGGATCATGGCCGATTACCGTATGCCCACTGTATTCGTCCATGTCTACGTAGGTTTCCAGCAGGTCGGATTGGCCCAGCAGCCTTTCCGTGTTCTTCCGGATCGATTCCAGCCCGCGCCTGATCCCGTTCTCCCGCACGATCCGCCGGGCGTCTCCCAGAAAATCATCGACGGTGTACCTGGTCATCAATGGCCTCCTTGATGCTTCGATTCCGTCTCGCACGCATGAAAGTCGAGAATTTAACTTGCATATTCGTGCTAAATGGCGTATCTTCTCTATCTTGGGTACAATATACGCCGAAAACCACGATTTGTCCATAAATACCCAGTGTCCCGCAACGCTCAGTTATCCAACGGAGGAATCAGGATGACACGCATCAGGAAGTTGAACTGTCTTGCCGCTTTTGCTATGCTGGTCGCACTGATTGCCGCCCCGGCGGCGCAGGCCCAGTCGGTCTCGGATGCAAAAGCGAAAGTGGAAGCCATGCCGGACGACCCCCCTCGTCATTACAATCTCGGCATCGCGTATTTAAACGCGGGACAGTACTCGGACGCCATCGGCGCCTTTCATAAGGCCATAGAGTTGAAGGAAGATTACAAGCAAGCTTATTACAACCTGGGGCTGTCCCAGGTAAAGGCGCGCCAGACGTCCAACGCGATCAAATCATTCCAGAAAGCCACGCAGCTCGACGCCCAGTACGCCGATGCCCACGCCGCACTGGGTAGTGCCTACCTGAAGATCAAGAGCACCAGGAACGCCATCCGCTCGTACCAGGCGGCTATCCGGATCAACGGTGACAAGGCGAACTGGCACTACAATCTGGGGATCCTGTACCAGACCAGGAAGGACTATCCCAACGCGATCAAGTCCTACGAAAAATACCTGAGCCTGGCGCCCAGGGCCCGGAACGCCAAGTCGATACGGGACATCGTCGCCCAGATGAAGGACCAGATATAAGGTAGCTGGCGCCGGGAACGACAGACTACGCGGTAATATACAAAAAGCCTCCACCGTTGTTGATACAGGCGGAGGCTTTTTCTTTTTCCTGCGTCGCCGGAATGGCGAGGCGTCAGGACGTGTTTCCCGCGAATGACATTCAGCGGGCGATGTAGACCCGCGTGTAATCCATGGCGCCGACCGTGCCGTCCGGGTTTTCCACCATCCCCTTCACCCAGGGTTTCCTGAGCTCCAGGTTCACCGGATGGAATAGAAAGGACCCGGCGTAGTCCGACACCATGATTTCTTCCGCCTCCGCGTAAAGTGCGCGGCGTCTCGCCTTATCCAGTTCAGAGGCCGCCTGCTCCACCAGCCGATCGAACTCCGCGTTCGTCCAATCGGACCGGCCGTATCCCTGCGGCTGCGAGTGCCAGATCATGTCGAGCATGTTGCGCGGGTCGAGGTAGTCCGCGTAGAACACGATCAGGCCCAGGTTCATGCGCCAGTTGTACATGTTGTTCATGTACATGGTGCGGTCGGCGCTCCGGATCGTGACGTCAACCCCGATATTCTCCTTCAACATGGCCATGATGGCCTCGCTGATCCGCTTGATGGTGGGATTGGGCGCCCGCAGCCACATTTCCTGGCGGGGGAATCCTCTACCGCGCGGATACCCCGCTTCCCGGATGAGTTCCCGGGCCCTGGCCGGATCGTAGGACTGATAGGGCTTCATCGCCGGTCCGTTGTACTCCGCGAATTCGGGGGGAATCATGGAATAGGCGGGCACAGCCGTGCCGCCCAGCAGGATGCGGGTGATGACCTCCCGGTCGATCGCCCGCGTGAAGGCTTCCCGGACCCGTACGTCGTCGAAAGGCGGCTGGCGGGTGCGGAAGAAGAGATACCATGAGGCCCTGGCGGCCACCTTGACCAGGTCCGGCGCGAGCTCGGGATCGGCCATGATGCGGGGCATGTCGGTCACGTCGACGAGTTCGCGGTCCACCTCGTCGTTCTCGTAGGCAAGGACCGTGGCCACGGCCGCGTTGCGGAAGGGATGGATGACCTGCTCCAGGTAGGGCTTGTGGGGACCGTTGTACATGGGGTCCGGCACGAAGGTCATGTGGCTGCCCGTGACCCATTCCGACACTTTGAAGCCCGAATTCGAGACGATGTTTTCCAGGCGGGTCCATTTCCTTTCATACTTCTCCACCTGCCACGGAGGTACGGGCAGCGCGTTTCCGTAGGATACGATGTACGGCAGGTAGGGGGCCGATTTCTCCGTCTCGATTTCCAGCGTGAGATCGTCGACGGCGCGGACGCCCAACTGGGTAAGGTCCTTGATTTCGCCGCGGTTGATGGGCCGCGCGTTCTTGAAATCGTGGTAGAAGAACCCGTAGGGGTTGGCCTCCTGCGGGTCCAGCATGCGCCGGAAGGAATACACGAAGTCATGGGCCGTGACGGGCCGGCCGTCGCTCCACCTCGCGCCTTTCCGCAGGTTGAAGGTCCAGATCCTGCCGTCCGGGGAGGACGTGTAGCTGTCCGCCGCAGCCGGCTCCGGATTCCAGTTCGGGTCGCGCCGAAGCAGGGGCTCGAAGGGGATGATGGTGTCTTCCGTGTCATAGTCGTTGATGGCGGAGTCGAGCGTGCGGGGTTCCGGGCTCATGTACCTGAATACCTGCTGATCCCGGGGAGAAGCGTCCGGGGGCAGGGGCCGGGCGGCCGATTCTCCGGGCCCGCCCTGCGCGGCAATCAGCAGGGGGATGAGAAAGAAGACGGCAACGGCTCCGAGTATGGCGGCCGCGCACCTGGTCGCGCACCTGGCAGCGCCCTTCAATGCATGGGACATGGTTTTGTTCCTGTTTTGAATAGTCTTACAGAGATGTTCAGTGAAGACGGCCCGGCGAATCCCGGCCAGGCCGTCAGTTTTCTTCCAGTGTCTCGGCCATGGCCGCTACGAGGCCGTCGACGTGTGACTCGTCCATGGCCGCCGAGAGGCAGTTCATGGCGAGGCCGTTCGACAGGTAGTAACCCCGGTTCAGCAGGGACAGGTAAACCTCGGACACGGGCCCCTTGTCCGCCGCCGCCACGGCACGGTAGGTTCGGACCGGCCCCCTCGTGAAGTAGATGCTGAAGGTGGAACCCGACGCGGCTACCGTCGCCACGGTACCGGTGCGGGCGAACACGTCCTCGAGGCCCTTCACGAGGCGATCGGTGAGGCGGTCCAGCCGGGCGTAGACGTCGGGCGTCAGCACTTCCAGCATGGCCAGACCCGCGGCCATGGTAACCGGATGGGCGCTGAAAGAACCGCTCTGGAATACCCGCGCCTTGCCCCGCGTGGGATCCAGCAGGGACATCAGTTCGCCGCGTCCCCCGAAGGCGCCTGCGGGAAAGCCGCCGCCCACGATCTTTCCGTAGGTGCTCAGGTCGGGCAGGATGCCGCACTGCGACTGGACGCCTCCGGGCGCCGCGCGGAATCCCACGATTTCGTCCAGGATCAGCAGGACGCCGTGCTTGCTGGTGATCTCGCGCACCGCCCTCACGAAGTCCATGCGCTGGGGGATGACCCCCGTCTTGGGATCGAGTATGACAGCAGCCAACTCGTCGCTTTTTTCCGCGACGATCGCCTCGACGGCCGCTTCGTCGTCGAAGGGAAGGATGATCACGTTGTCGGTGGCGTTGGGCGGCATGCCCCCGGCGCTGGCCACGGGTATCGGACGATCCGCGGGGCCCGCCTTCGCCGGATCGGGCGAGGTGCTGATCTCGACGGCGTCGTGGCTGCCGTGGTATCCTCCCTCGAACTTGGCGATGACGTGGCGGCCCGTGTACGCCCGGGCCAGGCGGATCGCGTGCAACGTCGCCTCCGTCCCGGAGTTGCAGAACCGGACCATATCCAGGGACTCCACCCTCCGGCACAGCGCTTCGGCCAGCGCCGTTTCGATCCCCATGGGGGCGGCCACGGCGATGCCCTGCTCCAGCTGTCGCTCCACGGCCCTGACGACGGCGGGATGATTGTGTCCCAGGATCTGCGTCGTGTGGTGATTGGCGAAATCCACGTACTCGTTACCGTCCACGTCGTACAGATGGCAGCCTTCGGCCCGCGCGATGGTGAGCGGATAGGGCGCGTAGTAGTAGGCGCCCTTGGCGACGCCGGGCATGACTTCGCCCGCGCGTTTGAACGCCTCGCAGGATCTCGGCGTCCGGGCGCGGTAGACCGACGCCGGAGCGGTTTTCTGTGCCGTCGTCATATAGTCGACATTCCTTTCAGGTGTCCTTCAAATGAACCAGGCGGATGCCCTTCAAAAATGAACCGGGCAGATGCCCTTCAAATGAACCAGGCGCGACAGATCGCGCGACAGGTCCCCGCGGCCGCGGCACGGCGGGTCCCCGCGCTCATTCCGGCAAGCCATTCGGCCCCCGTCATGCCTGGTACGCTTCCCAGAGGGCCTTGTAATAGCCCATCAGCCGTTCGGGTTCGGGGCTGTGGTCGATTTCCGCGAGCGTGTAACCCGCATAGCCGTCGTCTTTGAGCAGGCGGAACAGCTCCCGCCAGGGATACTCGGCGCGGTAGATCTCGGTGATGTGCACCAGGCCGACCTTGTGGCTCAAAAGCCGGTAGTTGGCCTCGATAGAACCGTCCACCACCTCGCCGAAATTCGAGTTCCAGCATATGCGCGCATTGGGATGGTCCGCGTGGTCCATGATGGCGCGCATGCGCCGCGGCTCCTGGGTGTCCTTCCCGTGCACCTCGACCCGGATCTGCACGCCGAGGCCGGCAGCCGCTTCCGCGCATTCCCCGACGGCTCTTCCGATCTGTTCGAGGGTGGCTTCTTCCGGAATGCCCCTTTCCGTCTGCAGTCCGTTGGGGCGGACCTTGACGCCCGGACAACCGAGATCGGCCGCCAGCTTCGCGTACTCGAAAGTTCCGTCCACGTTCGCCCGGACTTCCGCGGGATCGACCGCATGGTACTCGAAGGCCGTGCCGAGTCCCACGAGATCCACGCCACCGTCCGCGAACCTTCGCCTGACCTCGCCGCGTTCACCCGGACCCAGCGAGGCTTCCACGCCGTGGGCATGGGTCGTGCGGAGTTCCACCCCGGTGAAACCCGTCGTGCCGCACATGTCGATGATGGCCGGCACGTCCCAGTCCCTGCCGATCTGGTAGGTCACGAATCCGAGCTTCATCCGTTCTCCCTGCTTATTCTATACGCAATCCTGCGCGATCAACTCAATCCTGCGCGATCACGGCGGTTCCGGCAGCGTTATCCCTGAAGGCGCCGGACCCGCGCCGGTATATCGTCCTGGTGTATCTCGGCCGAAAGGATGCCCAGGCCGCGGTCCCCCAGGGGCAGCTCAACCTTCTTTCCACCGCTGCGGTGCGATTCGCGGAGAGCGACGGCCACCTCCAGGGCCTCGAGACCGTCCGCGCCCGAACACTTCGGCGGATGGCCGTTTTCGATGGCCGAGATCAGGTCCGCTACGATGGTCAGCCCCATGGCGGGATACCGCGCGGGCCAGGGAAACGGCATACGGGCCGGCACGCCTCTGCCGCGCGGCCCCCCGGGATGCAGCTTCACCAGTTCGGCGTCCTGGCCATTCGCGATCGAGCGGAAGCGGCCCTTCGTGCCCAGGACGTCGATCTCCCAGTTCGCGATCCCGCAGGGCATGCCCCGGACATAGGCCCTGACTCCGTTGTCGAAGGCCAGGTATCCGTTGCCCATCAGATCCTTATCGCCCGCCGCGGCCTCGTCTGATTCCATCTCGCCGTACACCCATTCGACCCTTCCGCCCGCCATATATCGGACGATATCGATGAGGTGGCTGCCGTTGTGTGAAAGACCACACTGCCCGTAGCCCGTCACCTGGACGATCTCGCCGAGTTCGTCTTCTTCGATCATGGTTCTCGCGTGGGAGAAAAAAGGATGCCAGCGCCGCGCGCAGTTGATGGCCAGGGCGACGCCGTGTTTCGCGCAGGTCTCCACCATGGCGTCCGCCTCGGCCAGGGTCAGGGCGATGGGCTTTTCGGCCCAAATGGCGCTCACGCCTGCCCGGGCGGCGTCCTGGACGATCTGCGACCGGACCCGGGCGGTGGTGCAGACGCTGAGCAGGTCGGGGCGCTCACGCTCTAGCATTTCCCTGTAGTCTGCATACAGGTGGTTGTCCCCGACGCCCCAGCGGTCACCGAAAATGACACGCTGCTCGTCGTGGGGGTCCGCCCCGGCGACCAGTTCCACGTCAGTTGCGGCGTGATAGGAAGGCGCGTGGCAGTACGGCAGGAAAATGGATCCGCCCTGGTCGATTTCGTCGTCGAAGGTGCTGCCCATACGGCCGAGACCGATGACGGCCGCGCGGTATGTTCCGGCCATTTCCTCCTCCGTGCCATGCACACGAAACCGGTTGATTTCGCCGGAATGGCGTATTTACGGCTTGTATTTTGACTACGAGTTCACAAAGGGACCCGTCGATTTTCGTGTACCGAGATTATAAGACGGCAAAAGACGCGGGACAAGCAACAAATGCAACATGGCGGTACTACTTGCGCCCCGCGCGGGCGGCCCAGAACCGCCCCCACGATGCGAGGTAGTCGGAACTGCTCCAGGCCTTGTCCATGCCCACGCCCGTAATCACCTCGATACCGAGTGCTTTGCAGACTTCCCATTCCGGGATGTTGGACCTGTCGGTCCGGTCTCCGCCCTTGGTGAACACGTGGGGCCGGATGACCCGCAGGGCCGCGCAGACCGTATCGTCGTCTTCTGTTTCAAAGGGAACGACGTAGTCCACGGCGCGGATGCAGGAGACGACCTGGCAACGGGCCTTGAGGTCCATGAAGGACTTGCCCTTCTTGCGGCGAAGAAAGCCGTCTCCGTTGACGATGACGACCAGGGTGTCGCCATGGCGGGCCGACTCCAGCAGGCAGGAGGCGTGGCCGGGGTGGAGCGGGTCGTATCCGCCGGAGGTGGCGACGATGGTGCCCAGGCCGGATCTCAGGTCCGGAAACGCTTTCAGATCGACGATGGGGGCGGCATTTCGTTTATTCTGCGGCATGGTCCGGGAATGATGGTGGCGACCGGGAATGAAGGCGGCGATTTCGACCGGCAATGTGGCGGTTTCGACCGGCAATGTTTCGACCGGCAATGTAAGGCACGCGCGATTCGGCTCAGAATTCCAGCGTCTGCGTGACCTGCTGTCCGTTGAACACCAGGCTCCTCTTCTGACCGTTGGCGTTGACGTGCACGAGATTGACCTGGTCTTCGAAACTCTCCAGAAGCAGCGTATTCGTCATGGTCATGGTTTTAAAGACAGGGACGTTCTCGACCTCCACGTAACACCAGGTCGCGTCCGTATCTACTTCCTTGCCGAGGAAGACGGCACTGACGCGGCGGCCGTCCAGCTCGATTTCCACCTGGCGCGCGAGATAGCGGCTTATGTAAAGGTCCGCTTTTTCGGCTTCGCGGTCCGTGCCCAGGCGCAAACGATCCGTGCCCATCGTTTCGAGAGCCAGTTCCAGGTCGTCCGTGAAGATGCGAAAAGACATCTCCAGCGCGTCCGTATCGGGGTTGTAATCGACCTGGCAGACGCTGATGTAAAAGGGGTGAAGACCGGTGTTGGCCGAGTTCACGGCGGCCGTCGCCGCTACTTCCTTTGTCAGCATCAGGCCGGTGACCATCATGGCCGTGAAACCGATCCAGGAGCGAAGAAACCGCATAACGCGTATCCCTGTTTTCGACCCGGAAACATCACTGCCGTGTAATGACGGAACATATTCGATCTCCGGGGACGCCGCAAACAGATTCTGACTTCACTGAAGCGATGCCGCCTCTCCTTCGGATCGTCCCTCGGCCCCACGGTGCATCACGGTGCATGACTTCCGAAGCGGCTTGACCGAGGGTCTCCCTTTACACGCATGCGCCTGCGCTGTATATTCTCTACCTTCATACGTGCGTAATCTCACAAAACGGATAGAAGACCATGACTACCAGGAGACCGATCCATGGCTAAGCGCCTTCTATACTCGCTGTGCATGCTGAGCATCGCGTGCCTTTCCACCTCCGCAACCGCCCAGAAGGGTCCCGAGACGATCAACCGGAGCAAGTTCCGCCAGATCAAGCAGGAAGCCCCGACGCCGAACGTGTACCGGACGGCTTCGGGCGCGCCGGGCCACCAGTACTGGCAGAACGAGGCGGACTACGAGATGGAGATCGAGCTGGACGACGAGAACCAGCGGCTCCACGGCACCGAGACCATCACCTACCACAACAATTCGCCCGACGAACTGGCCTACCTCTGGGTGCAGCTCGACCAGAACGTGCGGGCCAGGGAGTCGGACACGCGGAAGATCGCCGGCAGCCGGGTTTCGGGCCGGATGAGCTTCGGCCAGTTGCGGCGGCTGCTGAACGACTTCGACGGCGGCTTCAAGATCGAGTGGGTGCGGGACCGGCGCGACAACCCCCTGCCCCACACCATCAACAAGACCATGATGCGGGTGGACGTCCCCGAACCGCTCCGTCCGGGCAAGTCCTTCACCTTCAAGATCAAATGGTGGTACAACATCAACGACCGGATGAAGATCGGCGGCCGGTCGGGCTACGAGTACTTCGAGGATGACGACAACTACCTGTACGCCATCGCCCAGTACTTTCCCCGCATGGCGGTATACAACGAGGTCGAAGGCTGGCAGCACAAGCAGTTCCTCGGCCGCGGCGAGTTCGCCCTGCCCTTCGGAGACTACAAGGTCAGCATTACGGCGCCGGCCGACCATATCGTAACGGCCACGGGCGTGCTTCAGAATCCCAAGGAAGTGCTGACCGCCGAGCAGCAGGCCCGGTTCGACCGGTCGCGGAACGCCGACGAGCCCGTCATGATCGTTACCGAGGCGGAAGCCATCGAAGCGGAAAAGGAAAGGGCGGCGGAGAAGAAGACCTGGGTATTCCACGGCGACAACGTCCGGGACTTCGCCTTCGCCAGTTCGCGCAAGTTCATCTGGGACGCCATGGGGGTGCAGTCCGGACCGCAGAAAGTGATGGCCATGTCCTTCTATCCGAAGGAAGGCAACCCGCTGTGGGAACGGTACTCCACCAAGGTCGTGGCCCATACGATCGACGTCTATTCGAAATACACCTTCCACTATCCCTATCCCACGGCCATTTCCGTGCACACGAACCGCATCGGCATGGAATACCCCATGATCTGCTTCAACGGCGGCCGGCCCGAAAAGGACGGCACCTACAGCGAGCGGACCAAGTACGGCATGATCAGCGTGATCATCCACGAAGTGGGCCACAACTACTTCCCCATGATCGTCAATTCGGACGAGCGGCAGTGGACCTGGATGGACGAGGGGCTGAACACCTTCCTCCAGTACCTCTCCGAGCAGGAGTGGGATACCGAGTATCCGTCCCGGCGGGGCGCGGCCCACCGGATCGTCGACTACATGAAGGGCGACCAGGCGCGGATCTCGCCCATCATGACCAATTCGGAGTCCGTGTTCCAGCTCGGGCCCAACGCCTACGGAAAGCCCGCCACCGCGCTGAATATCCTGCGGGAAACGATCATGGGGCGCGAGCTGTTCGACCATGCCTTCCGCAGCTATTCCCAGCGCTGGATGTTCAAGCATCCCTCCCCCGAGGATTTCTTCCGCAGCATGGAAGACGCCTCCGCCGTGGACCTGGACTGGTTCTGGCGGGGCTGGTTCTACAGCACGGACCACGTGGATCTGGGGTTGGGCGAGGTGAAGTGGTTCCAGATCAATACGCGGAACCCGGACGTGGAGAAGGAGATCGCCCGGGCGGACCGGGCGGAGGAAAACCGGGGCATCAGCTACGCGCGCAACCAGGCCGACATCGAGAATCCGATGGTCCGGCAGGATTCGACGCTGGTCGATTTCTACAACAAGTACGATCCCTTCGAAGTGTCCATCCTCGACCGGGAGGAATACGAGAGCTACCTGAGAACCCTGGACGCCGAGGACCTGGCCGTCCTGGAAAGCGGGAAGCACTTCTACGAACTGACCTTCGAGAACGTCGGCGGGCTGGTCATGCCGCTGATCCTGGAATTCGAATTCGAGGACGGCACGAAGGAAGTGCAGCGGATCCCGGCGGAGATCTGGCGGCTCCGGGACGACCGCGTGACCAAGGTCTTCGCCATGGATCAGCCGGTGGAACGGATCACGCTCGATCCCTTCCTGGAGACCGCGGACACCGACCTGAGCAACAACGTCTGGCCGCCGCAGTCGAAGCCCACGCGCTTCCAGCTGTTCAAGCAGCGCCGCCGGGCGCCGGAGAACCCGATGCAGCGGCAGAACCGCGCGGAAGAGCGGGAGAAGGAAGCGCAGGATACGAAGACGGAGACGCGGTAGGCGCCGCGACTCGCCGCGGCTTCGCACAGAACGTCGCGCCGCCCGGAGGCCGGCAAGGGCCGCCCGGAGGCCGGCAAGGAGCAGGCCGACCCGGACGGGCTTCCTAGAGCCTCAGCCAGCAGAGGCCTTCGCCGCTCCGGTAGTAGACGGCCACGGCCCGGCCGTAGACCGCGTCCTCCGAGATGAACCCGAAGGCCCGTCCGTCCTTGCTGTTTCCCCGGGCGTCTCCTATAGCCAGGAGAAACCCGGGCGGAATGGCCGCGGGACCATAGTCCTCGCCCCCGCTGTAGGTCAGGTTCAGGCGGACCCGCCGTTCACCGTAGAACTCCTCCCGCAAGTCCATAACGGACCCCATCGGCGCGCCGTTGATGGAAACCTGGCCGCTGCGGATGGAGACGGTGTCGCCGCCCACGGCGACGATCCGCTTCACCAGGCGGATGTCCTCCACGGGCGAATCGAAGACGACCACTTCCCCGCGTTCAACCTCGCGTCCCTCGGTGAGTTTCCAGTCCGTGAAAGGGACGCGGAAACCGTAGGCGTACTTGGCCACGAAGATGCGGTCGCCCGGCATGAGCGTGTACTCCATGGAACCGGACGGTACGGTGTAGTGATCGGCCAGCGTGGACCGGGCCGCCAGCAGGACCAGCGCAATGAGTCCGAAGGAAAGGACTTCCCGGCCTATGGTCTTTATCCTGGGGTGCATGGGTACCGCAATCTCTCGACGCGCCGGCTACCTCCGCACGAAGAAATAATGGACCACACGGTCTCTCTCGAACATGAAGTTGAAATACTGCCAGTTTTCCGGGGTCATGACCAGGCCGTCGCCAAGCTCGGCTTCGATGAGCCGCAGCATCTGATCCCTGTTCAGGGTCAGCCTCAGCCCGCTGTCGTCAACCAGGTACCCGCCGTTGAAAACGATGGTACCGCCGATCTTCAGGAACAGCGTATGGCCGTTGGCCGTCCATACGCCGGTTCCGCCCGGGCCGTTTTCGACGGTGGCGTCGGCTTTCAGGCTGAACGTCCCGATGAGCGACTCGTCCGGGTCTACTTCGAATAACTTGAGGAGGTCCGCGACGTAGCGGTCGGCGATCCGCTCGTCCAGCCCCTCCACGTTCAGCAGATGATCCCGCAGTTTCGGCGCCAGCGTCTCGGCGGCGTCGGTCCGCAGGAACCGCCAGCTTCCGATCAGGTCCCTGTCGATCACCCTTACTTCACCGGGGGTTCCCGGCGGGCCTTCCGGTCCTCGAGGACCAACCGGGCCCGGGGGTCCCGGGGCGCCGTCGATCCCGGGAGCGCCCTGGGTGCCGTCGGTCCCGGGGGCGCCCGGCGGTCCGGCAGGTCCCTGGGGTCCGGCCGGCCCCGCGGGACCTTCGCATCCGGTCAGTACCAGCGTCAGCAGTATAGCCGTGATCTTCCTGATGATTCGGTCTCCGCTTCGGGTTGCGTCTTCACAGCGCGTCTTATACGCGCCGTTTCCGTGCGCCGTTTCCGTGCGCCGTTTCCATGCATCGGGCGCGGCCTCGGGCGATGCCTCGGGCGCACCGGAATTCATCCACGGCGCGGGCTGTCCAGGCGTTTGCCGCACGGCCTTTTCAGGCGTTTCAGTCCCTCGAAGACAGGAAGAACTGCAAGACGTACCAGAAGAGCAGGGCCACCGAGGCGAAGAGCTGAAGCGCCGCCCCCACGTGACGGTCCTGGGGATAATGATGCAGTACGTTCGACGTGTCGTAGAGGATCGCGCCGCCCGCCAGGACGATCATCGCGACGGTGAAGATCGTTCCGAGTTGGAATCCGAAGAGCACGCTCGCCACGATCAGCACGATCGCGCAGATGAATCCCCAACGCAACAGCCCACCCAGAAAGGAGAAATCCTTGCGGGTGTGAAAGGCGACGATCGTCAGCCCGAGAAAGCCCAGGAGCGTTACCGTGGCGGCGCTGTTGATCACGCCCGGCGCCATGGCGTCAGCGAGGTAGAGCAGGGGCGTGAAGATGATGGCTTCGCCGACGACGAACAGGCCCAGCGCACCGTACTGGCCGGCCGTGGACATCGCGCTGTGGGCGAAATGGGTCGCGATCCAGCTCAGGATCATGAAGCCGCCGAGCACGATGAGCCAGGAACCGCCCAGCAGCACCCGGGCGATCGACTCGGCCATTCCGGTCTGAAACAGGTAGATTTCGATCAGGGCAAAAGCCAGGATCGCCCCGAGCAGATGAGTATACGTCCGCGTTATGAACGCCCCTCGGACGTCGACGCCCAGTTGCGCGACGGGTATTTCACGCTGGGCCGTGTAGGCTGCCGTTCTATTCATGGCTGAAGCTCCTCCGTCTGGTTGACTTGCGGTTTTCGTCAGATATCGAGTCACTCTGCCGGGCGGCGGTCGTTCACTTGAACGAGCCTGGGGCCGATATGCGGCTACTCTTCGCCGAGCAGGTCCTCGAGACCCTGGAGCAGGTTGTCTCCATCAGATCTTACAAGCGCCAGAATGGCGTTGTGCGGCACGATCATGTAGGTTTTCTCCTGGTAACTGATCTCGATGGACTCCTTGCGCAGGTAGAAGGCGAAATCGCCGGGCTGGGCCTGCAGGGGCAGGTAGCGCACCGATTCCGCCGGTTTCGCAACCGGCTCTCCCTCGGTGTAATCGGGATTGGGCATCAGGTGCCCCGGCCCCACGCGGATCACCTTTCCGGTACCTACCTTTTCCTTCTCCGTGACCGTGGCGGGAAGGTACAGCCCGGAATGGGTGAGTTGCTCCCCGTCATGCTGCTCCACCAGTACCCGGTCGCCTACGATGATTAACTCGCTCATATTCCTTTCGCACTTCGTTGGTTACGCGTGACGGTCAAACCCCGGCGCCTCGCCTGATCCTGGTTCAGGGTTCGATTCCGAAGCGCTCTCCCAATAACCGCAGAAACTCCGCCTCGTCGGCCAGGTCCCGTTCCTGGCGCCGGACGTCAACCGTTTTACCACTGGCGGCGGGAGCCCGTGACGGGAAACCTTCCGTCTCGATCAGGCGCCGGTCGCTCAGCGTGATGCGCCCCGTCTTCGTGGCAAGCGAACACACGCGCAGCCGCGTAAAATGGGACGCCGGCGAGTGCTGGTGATGCTCGCAGCCGGGCGCAAAGTCCGCGAGTTGACGCGGCTGCAGCGGGCCGCTGACTCCGATGCGCGCGCAATAGGCTGCGATATCAATGTCCATCCAGCTTCCCTGTGTATTCCGAGGCGCAAAATGGATTATGACATAACAGTGCACAGCGTGCTTCGGGCCCTCACGCCTTGAACACGTGGTAATATACGATGATTCGCCTTGTACTCGCAAACAAAATCCGGTCTTTTAAACGGTGACCGCTTCCACCTGAAACGCGCAGGCCGGGTGCGGGGCTACGGACCGGAACCGCTCTGTTACACGTCCCTCAAGCGATTGGTTACACGTCCCTCAAGCGATCGGACTACAGGACCGCCCCTGCTTTCTTCAATCCTTCGATCTGCTTCTCCGTATAGCCCAGCAGATCCGAAAGCACGTACTGGCGGTCCCGGTTGAACTCCGGTGGAGCGTTCAGGTCCGGCGGCGGCGACACGGCGTCGCTATCGAAGGCGATCGTGCGCAATCCGCTGATCGAAGCGCCGTCCGTTCGCTTCCCATGGAGCACCAATGGTTCTGTGGATTCGTGTTCAAGTACCTCGTCCAGCCGCCGAACCGCGCCCGCCGGTACTTTTCGCAACTGCAGTTCCGCGAGCAATGATGCACTTTCCCGCCGACCGACCCGATCCTCCAGCAGTTTGTTCAGCGCGTCGCGGTGGACGACCCGCTGCTGGTTCGTGCTGAAGCGCCGGTCCTTCGCCGCCTCCGGAATGCCCAGCACCTCGCAGAGCGCCTGGAACTGGCTGTCCGTCCCGACGGCCAGCACGATGGAGCCGCCGTTCCGGGTGCCGTACGTCGTACCGTATGGGGCGATGTTCGGATGGTCGGAACCCGCCCGGCCGGGCACGGAATCGGCGACCAGATAGTTCGCCGCCTGGTTGGCGAGCGACGCGACCCCGGCGTGGAACAACGACACCGTATTGTACGACCCCCGGCCGGTTTGCATCCGCTCGATGAGGGCGATCAGCAGGGCTTCCTTGAGTTGATGGGCCAGGAGCAGGTCGATGAGGGCCACCGGCATTTTGACGGGACCGCTCTCTTCCGTGCCGTTCATTCCGGTAAAGCCCGTTTCCGCCTGCAATACGGCATCGAACCCCGGCCGCTCATCCTTTTCTCCAAAGGCCGTGATATCGGCGTAGATGAGCCGGTCGTTGAGGCTGCGCAAGGCCGGATAGTCGAGCCTGAACTTCTCGGCGTCACCGGATTTGAAACTCTGCAGAAATACGTCGGCGCGCCGCACCAGGTCCTGCAGGACCGCGTATCCTTCGGGAATCGAAAAATCTACCCCGACAGACCGTTTGCCCCAGTTCACCGAGGAGAAGTAGGCGGAGACATCGCCGTCCCGGTCTTCCGTAGGCATTTTCCATTGACGGGTCGTATCGCCGCCGGTTTTTACGTTCTCCACCTTGATCACCGTGGCGCCAAGTTCCGCGAAGAACATGCCCACGGCAGGGCCGGCCAGGACGTTGGCGGCCTCGATGACGAGCAAGTCTTTGAAGATGGAATCAGTGGAGGACATGGCGGGACGGGCCGATCAGCCGGCCAGGATATCGAAGAGTCCCATGCACACCGATCTGCTCCTGCCGTCCTCGTCCATGTTGGAACGCCACGTGGAAATGGACAGGGCGGCGACGTCGCAGTGTTCCGCGAGATGCCGGAATACCCGTTCGAGGTCGGCGGACGGCGGGCCTCCGGGGGCGGGATAGCCCATAGCGGGGGCTTCTGACGGATCCAGGATGTCGGTGTCGAAATGGATATAGACCGGCCGGTCCGACGGGGCGCAGTCGAGCAGGTCCAGCGGGTCGGACAGATGTTTCATGCGGGAACCCTCGACCAGTTTTCGCTCGCCCGGGTCCAGGTCCCGCCCGTCCGAGAGCACGACGTCCGCCTCGGGAATCGGATCCATGCCCACGTTCTCGATCATGGTCTGCTCGCCCAGGCCGACCATCATGGCCAGCGGCATGCCGCCCAGGAAACCGCTCGGCGTGGTCTCCCAGGTGTTGAAGTCGCCGTGGGCGTCGAGCCACAGGAACACCGGCCGGATGCCGGCGCGCTGCAAACCGGCCATGACCGGGATCGTCGCGCAGCAGTCCCCCGCGACGCTGACGGGGCGCTTGCCCGCTGTAGCGGCTTCGGCGACCCGGTCGGCGATGGGACGGTGCACGCACAGGGTGCGGTCCATCTCGCCGTCGCCGTGCAGGTCGGGATCGACCACGACCCAGTCTTCCCGCGCGAGGTCCAGAAGCGCCGGGTCGTACCGGTCCAGGAAGTAGGGGGTAAGGATGTACTGGTCCGCCTGGTCCGCCTGGTTCGTGTGGTTTCTCATGGTAGGTCGCGGTCCTTACCTCATGGTAGGTCGCGGTTTCTCCCGATTCTCAGGTGAAGTCGAGCCATCGATCCCGCTCTTCCGGCATCCAGCAGGTCTCGGTGACGGTGTCCAGGTCG
This sequence comes from bacterium, assembly GCA_963693015.1. Lineage (GTDB taxonomy): Bacteria > JAAXHH01 > JAAXHH01 > JAAXHH01 > JAAXHH01 > JAAXHH01. Next base: position 3,720,300 of record OY843748.1, on the reverse strand, counting down.
AAGAACTGGTAGGGATCCACCTGCTTGTATGCCGCGTAGGGCCCCGACCAGTCTTTGCGTCTTTCCTTGTAGGCGAGGAATCCTTCGTGGGACACGTACTCGAACACCATGACGTAGCGTCCCGTGGGCTGCCCGGTGTCGCGCGCTACCTCGCGGTAATACCGGGCCGACCGCCATTCGGGGAACAGTTCGTCCCTGTGGCTTTCCACGAAGGCGAACCAGGTGCGGATCATTTCGTCATGATCGACCTTCCTGTCGGGCTTCGGTACCCAGGTTTCCACTTCGAAGAACGACATGGCCTGTCCGTTCGGGCAAGGCGCCGCGATAACATCCGGCAAGGCGCCGCGATAGCACGCGATCTGTGGCAGGGAACAGGGGCAGCAGGATTCGAACCCGCGACCTACGGTTTTGGAGACCGCCGCTCTACCAGCTGAGCTATACCCCTAAGAAAGCTGTCTCGCGCTGCTCCGCTCAAAATACATCGAAGCGGCTCAAATAGCAACCACAAAACCTTCTCCGGGTCCCTCGGCCAACCGCCCGATATCCCTTGCCGAAAAAGGCGTCCGGGTCTATGATGGCCTATCATGAATTCCTTTCAGAAAACGGCGCTGGCGACCCTGGCGGCCACGGTGCTGCTGATCTCCATCGGGAGCCTCGTACGGGTATCAGGCGCCGGCCTGGGCTGTCCCGACTGGCCCCGGTGCTGGGGTTCCTGGCTGCCCCCTGCGGCCGTCGAAGACCTGGACCTGGATTACCTCGATGAGGCGGGGTACGACGTCGCCGATTTCAACCCGGTCAAGATGTGGATCGAATATGCCAATCGCCTCTTGGGCGTGGCGATCGGGCTCCTCGTGTTCATTACCTTCCTGCGTTCCTTCCGATATAGAAAGACACATCCCGTGGTTTTCTACGGTGCCGGCCTGTGCTTCCTGCTGGTCGCCTTCCAGGGCTGGCTGGGCGGGCAGGTGGTCAGGTCCGGATTGCAGCCCGGGATCATCACCCTCCATATGTCCCTGGCCGTGATCCTGTTGTGCACCCTGCTCTACGTGACCTTCCAGTCCCTCGAAGGGCGGATCCGCGTCGATCTGACGCCCGAAGCGAACGTCACGCTGCGGCGCCTGGGATTTGCGCTCCTCGCGGCGACCATCCTCCAGCTGCTCCTCGGGACGCAGGTCCGCGAGGGCATCGACCCCTTCATCAAGGACGACGGCGGGCTGCCCCGCGGAGCGTGGCTGGCCCAGGTGGGACTCGTCGATGACGTGCACCGGCTGTCCTCCTGGCTGGTCCTCCTGGCCGGCGTCCTGGTATACCGCTCCGCGAGGCGGCAGGCCGCGGGCAGCCGGCTGGTCCCGCTCGCCCGGTTCATCCTGGCCGGCATCGTGCTTCAGATCCTGCTCGGTATCTCCCTCGCGTACGGAGACCTGCCAAGACCCGCCCAGGTGATGCATCTTACCCTGGCCACGCTGCTGGTCTGCGGCGAGTGCAGCCTGCTGCTCATGATAAAAGCGCCTCGCCGTTGACGGCAGTTTTCTTCTTTTCACGCGCTGGCCGTCCCATTATGTTTGGTCATGTTTCTCCACATGAACAGGCGCCGGGCCCTGGCCGGAACGAATCTGGGCCTGGCAGACCCGACCGCGACTTTTCCTTAGCGTAACGCCCGAGGATGGACCGATGGATAAGCTGACGGCGCAGTTGAAGCGTATCAGGAAGCGATTCGAAGACGGCGAGCTTGCCGTCGAAGACATCGACCAGGCGCTGGGGCTGGTGCGGGAGCTCGGCGCGGTGCGGGAGGTCGGCGCGGCTCGGGACGCCCCGGCAGAGATGAAACAGAGCCTGCTCTACCTGCACGCCCCCACGACCAACCCCCACTCGGCCGTGGTCGGCATCAGCATCTACGAAGACGGGGCCGACTCCGACGGCCTCGACGAAAACGGCGATTTCAGGTACCGGTCGATCAAGGAAGCGCTGGACGACGGATGGCGCATCATCAAGTTCCCGGAGGCGTCCCTGGCCATGAACGAACAGGACAACTACGGCCTGGGTTACGAATTCGTCCTGGAGCGATGGAGATAAGCATGGAGACTCCGATGGCAAAGGCACCCTACGGCAAGAAAATGGACTGCGCGCCGACGCTGACGGACCGCGAGGTGATCGATTTCTGCAGAAACGGCTACCTGGTGCTGCCGGAAGTCGTACCGAAGGAGATCAACGAACAGGTCGTGGACTACCTGGAACGAAATGACAGCACCTACGAACCCACGCCGATCGTGGGCGAGTCGTTCTTCGTGGACGGCGTGCTCATGAACCCGGAAGCGGCGGGCGCCGTCCGGTCGCTTCTGGGACGGGACTTCACCCTGCCGCTCATCATCAGCAATCACCGGGGACCGCTGCCCTTCGACAAGCCGCAGAACTGGCACCGGGACGGCGGCACGATCTATACCCCCGCGCTGGAGTACCTCCAGGTGTTCTATTATCCGGAGGAGTGTACCGAAGACATGGGACCGACCGTCGTGCTGCCCGGATCTCATTTCATGCGGAACAAGGCGCCCATGATGGCCCACCTGGGTTCCATTCGGGGTACCGTGTCGACAGCCGCCCCGGCGGGGACGATCTTTCTTACCGTCTACGGGATCTGGCACCGCCGGGCGCGGGCGGCCTCGGGCCCCCGGGGCAGGAGCGCGTACCGCAACCTGCTCAAATACAACTACTGGCGGACCACGCCGCCCGCGCGGGATTGGGTGAGGCAGGACGATATCGATTTCAACACGATCGACTTCAATCCCCCGGCCGGCGTATTCGAACAGTTCCAGGGCGCGCTGGCCGCCGCGCGGATGTTCACCTGGTTGTGCGGTATCGAGGACGAGTACGTGAAGCGAGGGGGGCAGAACTGGCCCATCGCGCTCACCGTGCGGGACGGGGTCAACCAGGAGGGGGCCCCGAGGTCGCTGGCGAACCCGTAAGGTTCCGGTTGAGACAACGCGCATCCGGCGCGAACCGCGGATTCCCGGCGGCGGGAGTCCACGCCTCCATAAGACCGCGCGAGAAACGAGACAGGCCATGAAAATCACCGATATCGCGATTACGCACATCAATCCCCGGCTGGCCGCGCGGAACGTGGGCAAGAAGGTCCAGTTTCGAGGAATAGATACGCAGACGGTATTCAAGGTGACCGCGGACAACGGCGTGGTCGGATACGGGGAAGGGCGGGGGCACGTCACGCTGGACGTCCGGGACGTGGACCGGTTGACGGGCAGCAGTCCTTTCGACCACATCAACGCCGAACTCCCGGTTGCGTGCATGGGCGCCTTATACGATCTCATGGGAAAACACCTCGAAATCCCGGCCTACAAGCTCATGGGACAGAAGGTGCGGGACCGGGTGCCCGTGGCGGCATGGACCCGCGTGGCGTCCCCCGAAGACCTCGCCGCCGAGGTCGTGCGCGCGGTGGACGAGGGATACATGGCGTTCAAGATGCACACCGGCGAATACTACGACGTCTACGAACAGAACCGCGCGGTGGAGGAGGTCGCGCCGCCCGGTTTCAAGATGCACTACGATTTCAACCACAACCGGTCCGCGGCCGACGTGACGAGGATCATCGAACACCTGGAGAAGTCTTCTGTCGTCGGCGTAATCGAAGATCCCCTGGTCTGGCGCGACGTGGACGGCTGGCGGCGCCTGCGGGAGAAGACGCCGCTCCCCCTGCTGATGCACGTGCCGCAGCTCGGCGGCGGACCGGAGATTACGCTCGGATGCGCCGACGCCTACATGGTCGGCGAGCACGGCATCGGCATGAGCCTGAAACGGGGATTCGCCTGCGCCGAGGCGAACGTGTCCACCGTCATCCAGTTGACGGGCGGGACGCTCAGCAAGGCCATGGCGCTCCACCTCGGCGCGGTGATCCCCAACGTGATGCACACGGTCAACCTGGACGACCAGTACGGTGAGGACGTCACCGGCGGCCGGATCGAGGTGGCGGACGGCAGTTCCCCGGTGCCGGAAGGACCCGGGCTCGGCGTCGAGGTCGACGAGGCGGAACTGGCGCGCATCGCGGGGAATCCGAAGACCGAGATTCCGCGGCACATCGGAAAGCTGCGCCTTCCGAGCGGCAACGTCTACTATACTATCGGCTATCCTTCGGTCAGCCGGCTGACGGGATATCCCGAGGGCAATATCCGCGGCGTGCGGCTGGAGATCTGGGAAGAGGACGGCAGCGATTCGTGGCAGGAATCCCATGACCGGATCGAACGGCACGGACCCTTCATGCGCAAGGAGTCGGAATGAACGAAACACCCCGTATTCTCGTCACCGGATCGGCCGGCGTCATCGGCTCGACCATCGTAAACGGGCTCAAAGACCGTTATCCCCTCCGCGGCTTCGACCGGGTATCGACGCCGGGGCTAGAGGACGAAGTCGTGGGCGATATCACCGACATGGACGCGGTGCTTCGGGCCACGGAAGGCATGGACGCGGTGATCCACCTGGCGGGCAACCCCTCCGGCGGCGCGTCGTGGGAGGAGATCCTCCACGCCAATTTCATCGGGACCTACACGCTCTTCGAAGCGGCCAGCCGCAACGGGGTACGCCGCGTCGCCTTCGCGAGCCGCGCGGGACTCCTGGCGCCCTATCCCCAGGACGTCTTCCGCACGATCGACATGACCCCGCGGCCGGAGAGCTACTATTCCATCAGCAAGGTCTTCGGGGAAAGCCTGGGCTACATGTACGCGGTGCGGTTCGACATGGAAGTCGTGTGCGTGCGCATCGGCAACTTCCAGAAGCAACGGGACCTGCCCGGCCATCCCCATCACCTGAGCCACGGCGACGCCGTCCGGGTGTTCGAACGGGCGGTCATCCACCCCGGCATTCGATTCGAGGTCGTCTTCGGGGTGTCCGACAGTACCTGGCGGATGTACGACCTGGACCACGGCCGCCGGGCGATCGACTTTCACCCCCAGGACAAATCGATCGTCGATCCGGAATCGTGATCCGTCCCGGATTCGCTAGAGCGCCGTCCAGCCGCCGTCGACCATCAACGTGGCCCCGGTGACGTACCTGGACGCGTCGGAGGCCAAGAAGACCACGGCGCCCTTGAGGTCCTCGTTGTTCAGCATGCGTCCGAGGGGCACGCGGTGCTCGTACCTTTGCACAAACGGACCAGGCTGTTCATTGAAGTAACCCCCCGGACAGATGCAATTGGCCCGTACGCCCTGCTTTCCGTAGTAGTTCGCGATATACCGGGTGAAATTGATCATGCCGCCCTTGACGAAAGTGTAGTCCGGGGGCTGCTTCATCCCGGTCTCCTCGTACAGGCCCGGGTCGTTGGCCACGACGCCGTAGATACTGGATATGTTGATGACGCTGCCGCCGCCCTGGCCGGCCATGACCGGCACGAAGGCCTTGCACAGGGCGAAGAGACCCACCATGTTCCCCTGGGCGCTGGCGGCCCAGTAGTCGGGGGTCTGCTCGTCGAAACCGCCGCCCCGGCCGACCACCGCGCTGTTGACCAGGACGTCCGCGCGGCCGAATCGGTCCATGACGCGTCGTTTCAGGCTATTGATCGAGTCGGTGTCCGTGATGTCGAGTGCTTCGGGGTGGGCATCGAGACCCTGTTCGTTCAGTCCGGCGACGAACCGCCGGTTGTTGTCGAGGTCCCTCGAAGCGACGACCACGGTCGCCCCCGCTTCGGCCAGGGCTTCGGAGATGCTGCTGCCGAACTGCGGACCCGCGCCGCCCGTGACCACGGCGATACGGCCTTGTAGGGAAAAACTGTCGAGTACGCCCATGAGATGGCTCCTGTCATCTGTAAGTTGAAACCGGACAAATGATGCTGACGTGAGGGATACCGAAGCCGGACCGTACCGGCAACCCGGTTCATGATACGGCGAATATCCGGTGTTGCGGGATCGGATTTAGTATATACTTCGGGTATGAACACGACAAAACCTTTGTACCTATCGGTTCCATCCGGGGATTCGCCGGTCGGGGCCGGCACTCAGCGCATAATCCCGCATTCATTTCCTGAGAGGACGTGCAAATGATCTGGGGATCAGGAGACTACTGTTACGAGAAGGTGCTCGGATGGGGTTCCGAGCGGACTCTGGGCATCGCCACGGCCGTGGCCGTGGATTCGGAGGACCGCGTGTACGTCGTCGACCGGGAGCCGAATCCCGCCGTGGTGGTCTACGACCGGGACGGCCACCTGTTGAACGAATGGGGTCACGACATACTGGCCCTGCCCCACGAGATATGGATCGACGGCGAGGACAGGATCTTCATTCCGGACTGCAGAGACCACACCGTCCGGGTGTTTTCGACCAACGGCGCGCTCCTGCAGACGCTGGGTGAGCCTGGCCGGACCGGAGCGCCGGGCAAACCCTTCAACATGCCGACGCGCGCGGTCAAAGGGCCTTCCGGCGATCTGTACGTCGCCGACGGTTATGGACAGTGTTACGTGCACCGGATGACGCCTTCGGGCGACCTGGTCGATACCTGGGGCGGCCGGGGCGACGCGCCCGGGAAGTTCACGCTCCCCCACAACATATTCTCCACGTCCGACGGACGGCTGCTGGTGGCGGACCGGGAGACCAACAACCGGATACAGGTCTTCGATTCGGAGGGCAGCTTCCTCGCGGAATGGCCCGGCCGTCCCGCGCCCTGCGGCCTGTTCGTAGACGACGAGGATACGGTCTTCCTGGGCGAGGGCGGCGGGGTCACCATCATGAACATGGACGGAAGACTCATCGCCCAGTGGGTCGTCAGGGGCGGGCCGGTCGATCAGGCCCACGGCGCCCACAGCGTCTGGGTCGACCGCCACGGCGATATCTACGTGGGCGAAGTAGGCGTGGAGAACCTCGTGCACAAATACGTCCGCGTATGAACAACGGGTCCTTCATGAACCCTCCAATCTCCGGTCGCCGATTCCCCCTGTGGATATGGGCCGTGTACACGGGCCTGTTCGCCCTGTCGATTCCCTGGTACCTTCCTGAAATCGAACCGGTCCCCATATGGTTCGGCGTGCCCTACTGGGTCGTGATCTGCCTGGGCGTCTGCCTGGCCATCGCGTGCTTCACCGCCTTCGCAATCCACAGGTTCTGGCGGGAGGACGATTAGCCCATGAGCGCCCTGCGTCACGATCCAGACGCCTTCCTTCGTGCGTCCGCCCCGTGCGCCTCAGGCCGCGCAGGTGAAACAAGCACCCGCGGCCCCGGAGGTTAGGATATCATGGCGGAACAGCCCTACGGCCCAGGCGCGCTCCTGTTCCTGGCCGCGTACCTCGTCTTCATGATCGTCCTCGGATACGTGGCCCGCGCCCGCCGGCGGGACAATTCGATGTCCTCCTTCTACCTGGCGGGCAAGAACCTGGGCGCGCCGGTCCTCTTCTTCACCCTCTATGCCACGCAGTACAGCGGCAACACGCTCGTCGGCTATCCCGGCGAGGCCTACCGGCTGGGCTACGCCTGGATCATGAGCATCGGTTTCATGATGGCCATCGTGGTGGCTTACCTTCTCTTCGCGCCGGCGCTGTATCGCCTGTCCCGCCAATGGCGCTTCGTGACGCCCGGCGACTGGATCACCCACCGTTTCGGATCGAAGGGGCTGACCTTCTTCGCCGGCGTGCTGTTCGTGGTCGCCATTGCCAACTACCTGCTCGCCCAGCTCCTCGCCGTGGGCCATATCGTCTCCGGCCTGTCCGGCGGGGCCATTCCCTTCTGGGCCGGCGTGGTGGTCCTGGCCGTCATCATCCTGTTCTACGAGACCCTCGGCGGCATGCAGGCCGTGGCCTGGACCGACTGCATCCAGGGCCTGCTGCTTTTCGTGGGCCTGCTCGGCATGCTGGCCGCCGTGGTGCCGGGCAGCGACCGCCTCGGCGAAGCAACGGCCTGGATCATCGTCAATCAGCCCGCGAAAGCCGCGCTCCCGCAAGGCGATACGATCCGAACCTGGATCAGCACGATCCTGCTCGTGGGATTTGCCGCCGCCGTCTATCCCCAGGCCATCCAACGCATATTCGCCGCCCGGAGCGCCCGCAGCCTGAAACGTTCCTTCACCTTCATGGCCTTCATGCCCCTCGTAACCATATCGGCGGTCGTCCTGGTCGGGATCCTCGCCATCCCCCAGCTATCGGGCCTCGAGGGTGTCGACACCGACCAGGTCATGCCCCGCCTGCTTAGGGTGTGGGCGGCGGAATCCCTCTGGCTGTACGTCATGACCGTGCTCGTCCTCACCGGCATCGTCGCGGCCATCATGTCGACGGCCGATTCCGTCCTGCTCAGCCTCTCCTCCCTGCTCGTCAAGGACGTTCTGGGCCGATTTCGAATGGGATCGCTCCCGGAAGAGCGGCTCACCGCGTGGGGGAAGCGCCTGTCCTGGGCCATCATGGCCATTCTGGTCGCCATTGCGTTGACGCCCGACCTCACCCTGTGGGGACTCATAGAGCTCAAGATGGAGGTGCTGATCCAGACCGCGCCGCTGTTCGTCCTCGGCGTGTTGTGGAAACGCTATGACGCGACCGGCGCGGCCGCGGGGATGGCCGCGGGCACGTTGCTCGCGGCCGGGCTGACCCTCGCGGGCATGGGCAAGGTCTGGGGCTGGCACGCCGGCGTGCTGGGCCTGGCGCTCAACGTGATCGTGGGGGCGGTGGCGAGTCGGGCGGGGAGGCGCTCCCCTGGCTAAGACCTTTCTCGAAGATCGCCCTTCCAATATCGGCCACATGACCCGGGCAGGGCGGGCGGAAGATCGATCAGGATTACGTGCCTGCTGTCGGCGCTCCGGGACATAGTCCGCGCCTGATCCTCAGAAATTCACGAAATATTCTTCTTAAAAGCCGTATTATTCACACATTGATCACACTAAATCCTTTATATTTACGTACGATACAAACGCAGACGTAAACGCAACCCGAGCGACGGACCATCCTGAGTCACGTATTCAGTCATGAAACCCAACGAGTTTTTCGGTATAGCCTCCGATCAGAAGAGCATACGCGGGAAGAAAACGCGCAAGGAACTCTTTCTGGGAGAAATGAACGCGGTATTGCCCTGGGATCTGCTGCTTGCCCCCATCCTGGAGCACTATCCGAAGCCCGGCAACGGCAGGCGTCCCATTGGCGCCGAGGTGATGCTCCGTATCTACTTCATGCAGCAATGGTACGGCCTGAGCGACCCGACCATGGAGGACAATCTCTACGACGTGGAATTGATGCGCCGCTTCGCGGGCGTGGACGTAGACGGCGTTCCCGATGAGACGACGATCTGCAAGTTCCGCCATTTACTGGAAGCGCACGGGCTGGCCCAGGCGTTGTCCCGGCAGACGAAGCGCTATCTGTCCGAGGCGGGGCTGGCGGTGCGCAAAGGCAGGGTAGTGGATGCCTCGGTCATCCACGCGTCGAGGAAGAAGAAGAACCGGGAACGCCCTTCAACAGGGTGAATGGGACGACTGTCGAAGCCGCGCCACGTCGACAACAGGACCGGCCGTGATACGCATATCACTCTAAATCCCTTGACTTTTCGGCGAAAATGACATATATTGATTAAGTACTATTTTGTCATTGTTGCCAAGGGCTGCCTTGGCCATGTTGCCAGACAAGGGAGGTTGAATCATGAGAAGTGGCGACGAAATGCTGAAGCAGATTGTGGACAAGTCCGCCCTGGACGCAGATTTCAGGCAGAAATTGATCGCAGATCCGAAGTCGGTCATTTGCGAGGAGTTGGACATTACGATGCCTGAATCGATGACGATCCAGGTCCACGAAAGCGATATGCAGACGGTGCACATCGCGTTGCCCCCGGATCCGAATATCACCGAGGAGCAACTCGAAGCCGTTTCTGCCGGCCTTTGCTGCTGCTGGTAGGCCAGAGACACCGGTTCGCATGCGGACGCCCGGCGTTCGCATGATTGAGCAGGTCAAAAAATCCCTCCGATCAACCTGGTCGGGGGGATTTTTGCGTCGGGTTCCCGAAGTTGCGCTTGAAGCGCTTAAATCGAGAGCGCTCCGGAAAGCACCATGTAGAGATAGGCCTTGACCTTCTCCAGTCTGTTTCCGGATATGACCAGCTTTACGTGATGTATGCCGCGTAACATGACGAAGGGGCCGGTACGGCCAAACAGCGTGGTCGGTTTCGACGCCCAGTCGCCGAGCGCCGCAAGCTTCTCCGGTACGACGCAGTCCTCATACCTCAGGGCTTCGAGGATAGGCTCCCAATCGGTCTGGCCGTCGATCCAGTAGCGGCTGTCATTCGTATATCTCTGCTTGACGATGGGCGTAAGGCCGAGCGTCGGCCCCAGTCCGTCTGCCCGCACGTCGATATTCACACCCGTACTCACGATATCCGCCCGTTCCTTCAAGCGTGAAATCACGGACTCGACAGCCGAAATACGCCCCGGCCAGTCGGTGGCTTCCAGATAAGAACAGAGGGCCTCCTGTCCGTTGAAGCCCATGACCGCCAGGCGGATCGTTCGTTCCCGGGACGGGAATACGCCGAAGGAATCCATGCGCGTGTCGTCGGGCTGCGCCAGGTAGACCCGCTCGACGTTTTTCCGTTCGGCGTCGATCCTTTCCCAGCCGACGCTGGAAACCAGGGCGTCAACCACGATCCCGACGTCACGCGCAAGGCCTCCGCCACCGGACAAGGTGCGTTCGTTGGGCCGCAGGAACAACCCAGGCAGCGACGCCTTGTTCCCGTGCGCCGAGCCGATGTCATACTCCAGCATCAGCTTGCGTCCCACGATCTCCCGCAGCGGCGAGTCCCGGGCTTCCATTTCCGCGAACAGCCGACCGACCGCACTTGCGGTCTCGTCCGTCTCGTCCGTTCGCGCCCGCGCTTCATAGAAATTGCCTGACCGGTTCCCGCTCGCCAGCGAGACGCCGAAATCCGCCACGGGCCGGCTGTCATGGAGCGGCAATTCAAAGCCGAAGGGCTGGGCGCCCATGGAGATGGGGAGTTGCTTTGCGCGTTCCAGTATGAGCGTCCATTCCCGCTCCCCGATAAGGCTCGGTGAAACCCGGCTCCTGAAGCGCCCGAGCAATTCCGCCAGCGTGCCGCCCTCTTCGGCGAGACGATCCTGGGTAAGCAGAACGGCTTCGTCGATATTCATTCCGCCTCCTTACGCGATTACCGGTGCGGGATTCAGATCGCCTTCGGCCAGCGGGCGATCGCGGCGCCCCATGGCGACGGGCACGTCGTACAGGCGCCCGGGGGCGAACCGCGCCCAGAAATGGCGCATGCCCGGCACGATGACCCGCACGACCGGCATGCCGATATCCGGCCGGGTCTGGTCCAGCACCAGGAACTCCATGCCCCGGGCCTCGACCAGTGCCCTGAATCGTTCCACGTCGTCGCGCGTGTCCTCGGTTTCGATCGCCGGATACCGGGCGCCTTGCCTGAGCGGCGCCTCCGGTTCCGGCACCAGCCAGGAGCAGTCGGCGATTCGAGCCGTCTGCCACCAGCGAAGGGCAAATGGATCGTCGATCATGGGTCGGCCAGACCGGTCAGGCCGGCCAGGCGGGCCGTCGCTCCCCCCGGGACGCGGCAACCAGGTAAGGCACTGGTTCAGCTCACAGACCGCGCGCAGGGCCGCCAGGCGCGGGTCGGCGTGGGCGCCGGCGCCGTATATGATATCCTCGGTATCCCCGTCCGGCCTGCGCGAGAGGGCGACGAAGGACGGAATGCCCAGATCGGAAGTCACGTCGAGCATCCACACTTCCCGCTCATGGCGGCCGTAGTAATCCTCGGCAGATGCCAGGAATTCGTCGCCGAAGCTGGCAAGATCGACTCCGGGTACGCGCAGTCCGTTGTACCACCAGATGGCGAAGGCATCGCGCTCGACCAGTTCGTAGAACCCCTGCAGGATGGCCTCTTCCAGGGTGTTGCCCGCGGCGCAACCGTTGGAATCGGCGATCAGATCGGTACTTCCGCGCTGTTCGGCCGACGTGCCGTAGAGCATCGAGGTCGGCAGATACCGGTGCCGGCCCTGCGTGAACGACCACGCGGGGGTCCAGTCGAGCTCGGCTTCGGGATCGAGGCGCGGCGGGACGACGTTGTAGGGGTGGCCTTCCGCGTTGATGCTTTCCGCGTTGTCCAGCTGATGGTCGCTGAACAGCTGCACGTCGTTGGGATGGATGGCCTCGTCTTCTTCGGCGAAATCGACGAATCGCCGGCGGATGCGGATTTCGTCTCCGCAACGGGCGCCCGAATAACGCTCGATCGCCTCGCAGAGGGCGCTGACCTCGGACTGTTCCCCCGTGCTGCCCTTGCCGGCGCTCTTGCTGCGGAGGCTGCGTCTGAGCGAACTCAGGCTCCGGCTTCGCATGGCCGGATTGCTTCCGGCCCAGTGGACGTGGAGCCAGGCGTCGCGCTCACTGGTCGTGCGCTTCAGCCAGGTTACGACGCCGCTGACCGGGCTCACCAGGTGGCGGTATTTCGCCAGAGTGGCTTCCGGCGCCACGGCCCGCGCGCCGCCGCTGTTGCGATGGGGCTTGGGACTCGGATTCAGGCGCAGGGGCGCCGGCGGCCGATCCGGACGATGCAAGGCTTCATCGCCGCAGGCCGGGCATTGCGGCCGGCGCATGACCGGATGCTTCGAGACGGCGAATTCGCCCACATTCATCGAGATCGCCTGATCGTGGATCGGGGCCGCCCCATCCAGCACCAGCCATTTGACGATCTCCGCCGCGATCAGGCCGTAGACCGCTTCCAGCACCGCGGGTTCGGCGGCGAAGGGCTTGAATGCGGCATCCTCGCCGGCAACGTGGCGCAGGAAATCGTGCACCTCCTTATGGCTGCGCAGCCGGGTAGCCAGGCAGTCCCAGCAGGGCCCGTCTGCGTCCGCGCGGAAGACGGGGCCAAACAGCGGCTCCATGCCGCGGGGCCGCACCAGCGTCCACGGCGCTTTCTTCTCGAGACGGCGCCGATTCACCGCTGCGAATCGTGGTTCGAGATAATCGTCGCAGACGATTACCGTGAGCCGGGGCTCATCTGCCTTCATACCGGTGCCGCTGGAGTCGGGCTCGTCTGCCGCCACACCCGCACCGCTGGAGTCGGGCTCGTCTGCCTTCATACCGGCGCCGCTCGAGTCGGGCTCGTCTGCCGCCACACCGGCGCCGCGTGCTTCCAGGTGACATGCCAGCCGGCCGTCGTCGCCTTCGACCGCGACGGACGATTCCGACAGCCGTTGTTCGGCCCATCGGGGCGACGCGCCGAGGGACGACCAGTAGGCCGCCCGGGATCGGTCCATGCCGTAGTCGGCGGAGACGACGTAGCCCCTGTCGGCGAGCGAAGCAACGGCCGCTTCGACACGGGCGGCCGTATGGCGGCCCTCCAGACCGGCTACGATCCCGGCCAGTGGACGCCGGCCGTCGAGAAGCGGAAGCAGGTCGCAATACAGGCCGCCGTGCAGCAACGTATCGAAGGACTCGGAAACCAGGAGCGTCTGCTGCTCGCCGATGACGTGGCAGACCAGGTGCGGAGCGAGGGCGGGAAGCTCGACGCTGCCGCGGTCCGCAGGCGTCGTTCTAGTTAATATCCCCCGTGGAGAATCCGTCTTCGTCTGCCCCGGCATCCGGGGATTCGGCGTCTGCCCGGCAGGTACCTTCATGGGCGTGCAACAAGGGCTTCGATCCGGGCGGCCGCGCGGGACGCGGTTTCGGCGACCTCCGCCGTCAACCCATCGAAATCGTCCTGCCCGCAGGCCTTCGCGACAAGCGATCTGACCTTCGGCCCCGCCTCCTCCAGTTCAAATCCGTCCTCGCCGACCAGGCGCATGGCGCCCTGGAGGTCCCGCCACAGTTTCGCCGCCTGCGCCAGCGGCTCGTCGCCGGCGGCTTCGAACACCGCGGCGGCGGTCGGCGCCGGTTCTTCGAGGCGGGTTCCGCCATGGACCAGCTGAAGGTATCGCGCGGTCCGCTCCACGTCGTCCAGTCCGCCGCGCACCCGGGCGTAGGTGGACACGCTCGTCTCGGCGCGGTCCTCCGGCTGCTCGCTCGACCAGGCGACAAGGGACTCATTCGCGCCGCTCCCGGCCAGGATTTCACGGCGCGCCTCGTCGAAGCGGCCGCCCATGTCGGAACCGTCAGGCTCGAACACGCACCGCGCCCTGGTGAGGACGGGGACTTCACCGGAAGTCGAACCACCAGCACCCTCGGCCAGTTCCGAAAGCTGCATCGAGGGAATGGAATCCGGATCGGGGCTGATCGGGGCGAACAACAGGTTGTCCTGCGCCAGGTCGGCCAGGGCCTTTCGGAAACTCCGGCACATGCGTTCGTTCTCGCCGGACTCCCGGCCGTCATGGACAAACATCATATCCATCGCAATGCCGGGATATGCCTCGCGGCTGGCCAGGTCGCCCAGGAAGACCGCGGCGACGTCACCCACGCTCTGCGATCCGTACCGCTCGGTAAAATCCGCAACCACGGAGGCAAGCACGGTCGAAATCGACGCTTCGGCCAGATTCGACAGCGCGGTCCCCGCTTCCGCCGGCAACAGGTTGCCCCGCACCACGTGCATGCCGATCTGGAACGCCCTGTCGTTCGACCAGTTCCGCACGATCTCAGCGGTTTCCCCGGCATCGACCACGGGCAGCTCGACGATCAGGTCCTTCATTTCCCGAACGCCCATTTCGTACGTCCAGTACACTCTCGCAAGTCCGCGCCGCGCGATCGCTTCGAACTCTTCATCCTCCCCGAATCCCTTCGGCAGGTCGAGATCGAGGAATTCCTGGTCCTGCAGGTTGTCCAGCAGTTCCGGGTTCTGCTCGATCCGTTTCGCGAGCCGCGGGGCGGCGCCGAAGATCTCGACGATCGCGTCGAAGGCGTCGGGCCGCGCGGCGGCAAGCGGGCTGTCGTAGGGACTCCAGTCCTCGATATCCGGGTAGAAGTGCTTCCGCCACTGGTCTACCAGCGGGTCCATCTTCTCGAACCAGCATTTGGGCCGCAGGACGATGTTCATCATATCGGCGTAGGTGCCCGGCAGTTCCGGCGATTCGTCGTGGCTGCCGACCTGGAGCAGGGGATACTGGCGGGACGCCACGGCGTGATGATCCGCGTGGCGCTGGGCGTTGAACAGCATCCAGTTGCTGAACTTCCAGTCCGCGCTCCAGGAATGCCGTGGCATGATCTTCTCCCAGCGGCCGTTTTCGAGGCGGACCCGCCGCAGGCCGTAGTGCTGGAAGTAATTGCTGATCTTCATGGAAAAGACGCAGGAAAGGCCGAGGAAGGCAAAGACCGGAACGGCCCATATGCCGCCCATCCAGAAAACCAGACCGTACCAGAAGGCGACCCCGATGCCGTAGCGCCAGAAGGGATTGCTGTAATGCCACATGGTCAGGCGGCGGCGCCCAAGGCGATCTTTTGCGACTTCCCAGGAATTGACGAGGTTGCTGATGATTTCCTTGGGCATGTATTTCCAGAAACTCTCGCCCTTTGGCGCGGACCCCACGTCGTGGGGCGTGCCGACCAGCGCGTGATGGATATACACGTGTTCCGTGGCATACTGCGGATAGGAACAGGAGGAAAGCAGGAATTCGCCGATCCGGCGTTCCCAGGACGTGCGCCGGTGGATCAGTTCGTGGCCGACGACGAATACGGCCTGGGCTTCCATCGTCAGTACGATCGCCAGCAGCGCATTTTCCCACAGAGCGAACTGACCCGCCACCAGGATCTGCCAGACGCCGAAAATGAGCGTCGGCGGCCACAGGAACGCCCAAGTCCAGACCGGGAGATTGTGCCAGATCAGCCGGTGTTTCGGCGTGCTCCACGGATCCATGTTGCGTCCGTCGCGGCCGAATACCCGGTCGAAGGACCAGGAAAGGCTCATGAAGACGATGGGCGGCAGCAACCACCAGCCGCCATTCAGCGCGGCGAGGATGATCAAGGGAAAGACGCCGAGCGGCAGATAATGGGGGAGGGCCGTCAGCATGGACGGTTCGATCTGCCGCGTGGCGTCGGCGTTGCCCGGATCGGCGCCGGTGATTACCGCAGAACTGTGCTGTGACATGGTAACACCTCCTTAGTAAGCATAATCGAACACCTACGCGGGAAGTTATCTCGTCGCGGGATTCCCGGACCGGCAGGATTCACGTTCACAGGTACGTGACGAGGCGCTCGAGCGCTTCGATACAGAACGCAGAGGTCACGGCTTCGGATCCGTGTCCGATCTGTCCTACTGCGCCCCACTTCAACGATTGGTCTCCAAAGGCGAGGAGTTCCGGCCAGCTGCCGTCCTCGCGCTGGGAACATAAGAGTCTTTCCGCCTGGCGTTTCGCGTCGATGCGGTCAAGGCGTCCGACTTCGTGGAGCACCGACACGGCCTGGGCGGTCTGAAGGACGTTGCCGAAATCTCCACTGTCGTCCTGCAAGCCGAGGACACGGTCCGCGAGTACCGGGCGCAGGCCACTCAGCGCGGGCTCGGCGCGACCCATGGCGCGGGCGATCGCATAGTAGATGGCCACCTCGTCGGGATACCATTTGGACGACCCCGCGAGATCGCCTTCGGCTACCAGCGCTTCCAGCCATCGCTGCGCTTCCCTGGTTTCCGGGCGGTCGCCGAGATAGGCGATGACGTTCGCATTGACGACGGGGTCGGCTTCGATGCGAAAGCGCGACACGACGTCGGGTTCGTCTTCCGTCAGCACCCAGGTCATGAAACGGCCTTCCCCGTCGCGATTCGCCAGTATCCGCGGAACGTTTCGCTCCAGCAGGATCCAGGGGTGCGTTCCAATCACAAGCGAAGAAAGCGTGGTGCTGTCGAGATCCTGGGGCAGATGGCGGTAATAGCGCCAGAATCCGGGGTATTCGATGGTGTCGGCAAGATACGCCCTGGCCGCGGCGCAGATGGACCGGGCCCGCGCCTCCCGGCAATACTCCAGGGCAAGGACGCAGTAAGCCGATATGAAGGCGGGTCTTTCGAAATGCCGCGGGATATTCGGGTCGCCCACGTTGAATCGGATACAGTGCCAGGCGCCCCTTTCGTCTATGGCGGATTCCAGGAAGACGAGGCCGCGGCGGATGCGCTCTCTGGCCGCGTCTGCAAGCGCCTCGGGGGTACCGGAGAATCCGGAAACGCTTTCCCCTTCACCCGCGGGCGGACGCAGGGGCGGCGCGGGATCGGACATCGTCTTGCGAAGGAACTCGAGCGAGGCCGCGCCGGTTCTCGCTTCTTCCTGTTCCGCCTTGGTGTATTTGCTACGCGGCGGCAGGACAACGTGCGTCGAAGCATAGGATTCTTCGTGGACGTGAATCTCATGGTCTCTGGCCATCGTCACGCCGAATTCCTCTTCGATGGTTTCCCTGGGCCTGGCGAGAAGACGTTCCCGGAAGTCGTGGTCGTCGTCGGCACGCGACTGCAGGTAACCCGTCACGTCAAAGGGCTTCTTCATCGTTTTCCACTCCGTTTTCACGGGTCCGGGCCGAAGGCGCGCGTTTGCCGCCAGGCCGTCATCCTCGTAATCGGATCAGGCGATCTGCCTTCTGATCAGCTCTTTGAATACCCCGTCGGCCTCCATAAGTTCCGTAAAGGAACCGCTTTGCACGACTCGCCCGGCCTGCAGCACGTAGATGCGGTCGGCCTGTTCCAGCGTGGACAGGCGGTGGGCGATGACGAGGCGGGTGGAAGTCAGGCCGGCGATGTTCCCCATGACCCTGGACTGGTTTTCGTTGTCCAGCCAGTTCGTCGCCTCGTCGAACAGCATGATTCGCGGGTTGCCGATCACCGAGCGGGCGATTGCGATGCGCTGGCTCTCGCCGCCCGACAGGACGGACCCGCTGGCGCCCACCATGGTCATCATGCCCATGGGCATGTCCTTGATCTGGGCTTCGACTTCGGCGGTCCGGGCCGCCGCCCAGACTTCCTCGGTCGTCACGGCATCGTGGTGGCTGACCAGATTGTCCCACAGATCCTGAGGATGAAGGCCGATGGATTGCGGCACCGCGCCGATCTTGCGGCGCACCTGCTTCAGATTCAGGTGCCGCAGGTCGCGTCCGTCGTAATACACCGCGCCGGCGGTCGGCCAGTCGATACCGAGGGCGAGCCGGAACAGGGTGCTCTTGCCGGCGCCGGATTCACCGGCAATGGCGACGAATTCGCCGGGATGGGCGCGAATTGTGACGTCGTCGAGTATCAACGGACCATCGGGATCGTAGCGGAAGGAAACGCGGTCGAACAATATGTCGCCGCCCAGATATTCGACCGGCTCGCCCTCGGTCCCGGTTTCAGGAACCGCCGAGAGCATCGGGCGCATCTGTTGGAAGGACGGCAGCATCGCGGCAATGGCGCCGAAGGACTCGCCGAGCCGGGCGATGGCGGACTGGAAGACGATGAAGACGATGTAGACGACGAGAAAATCGCCGACCGGAACGTTCCGGTCTCCCCCCGATGCCACCGCGTAAAGCAGCACCCCGCCGGCAAGAAAGGGAAGGGCGGCGCCAAGGGCCCGCGAATGGCCTTCCAGCGCCCCGAGTTCGATCTCCGCGCGCTTCTGCTCGCGATAGTGCTTCGCCCAGATGGCGTAAGCCGACCCTTCCGCGTTATCCATGCGCAGCTTGGAGATGCCGCCCACGATCTGGAACAGCCGGCCGGCCACGCGACGCGACGCGGTAATCATCCACCCGTAAGGCGAAATCTGGCGCAACCCCAGTACGACGGTGACCAGCAGCGAAACCAGGCTGAAGGCGAGGGTGATGACACCGAGGGCGGCATCGTAGAAGAAGATGACGCCAAAAACCGGAAGGAGGAAGATGATCGACAGAAAGCCGTTGGCGACGACGCCCTGCAGGCCGTCGCGAAGATGCTGGAACGTCATGCCCGTCATCGCCAGATCGCCGGCCGGATGTCGGTGCAGCGTGCTTGAGGGAAGGCGCATGAGACGGTCCCAGAAGGCCGCTTCGACCCGGGAGCCGGAGCGCCCTTCGAGCCGCATCATCGCCGTGCTCTGAAGCAGGTGCAGCAATGCGCCGAGCAGGCCGAAGGCCGCCACCGCCACGGCGACGGCATAGAGCGTTCCCGCGCTGCCGCCCGCCGATACCTGATGGGCAACGAACCCGAGGGCGATCGCCGGCAGCAGTTTGATCAGGCCGCCCGGAAGCCCGGCCATGACCAGCCGTACGTGATCCGGAGCCGCGCCGTGCAGGGCGATTCTCAGCAGATCCGCCGGTTTCACGTCCCCCGGCGGCAAGGGCCGATAGAACGTCCAGGCTTCATCCGCCAGTTTGCCCGCGCCGTCCAGGCGGGCCGCCGTAACCCGGACGCTCCGCTTGGTGACCGGGTCGACTTCCCGGTACCGTCCGAACATGCCCGGCAGCAGCGCCACGGGCTGGCCGTCCCCGGCGCGGAACGCCAGCATCGCTCCGCTGTCGCCGCGCCACCAGCTGCCCTCGTCTTTGAATCGCACGCGCCGGGCCCGCACGCCCGACGCTTCAAGAACGTCGACGAGGCCGACCCGAGCATCGGCCTGGCCCGACGGCGCCGGAATCTTGAAATCGATGCCTTCATGGCGGCCGACGAGCTTCAGGGCATCCGTCAGTGCCGTGTCCTCAATGCCGGCATCCCGGCCGGACGGACGGTCATAGATATTGTAGAGCCGCTGCCGGGCGGTTTTCTCGGCCGTGCGGCGGCTGGCGATCTGCGCGCGTTCGAGATTGACGGCGTCGACCACGACCAGTCGGCGGTTCAGGCGTTCCAGGGTGAAGGCAACCGCGTGAAAAGCGGCGAGGGCGGGCAGCAGCACGCCTTGCTCCGCCAGCGTTTCAGTGGATTGGCCTGTCAGCGTCGCCTCGTCGGTCAAGGTGAGCCAGCTCGTCCGCGTCAGCGGAACGACCGCGTCGTGCGGGCCGTGCGGACCGCCCGGACCATGGGGGCCGCTCGCTCCCGCACTGTCCGCGTAGTCTACGATACCCATGTACAGGCTTGCGCCGGACGGCGGTTCGGTAACCCATGCCACGCCGCGCCGTACGGATAGCGTACACGGGGCCAGGGTCTGCGTCAGGCCGGGTTCGGCCAGCGCATCCGGCCGGGGAAGGGGAATCGCGTAACGCGCCAGCGTCTCGGTAATGGCGGTCAGCCAGGTATCGGTCTGTTCCGCCAGTTCCGACGGACGTACCCGGGACAGCAAGGCGGCCGGCAGACGTTTCAGCAGGGTGCCCGGCAGTCCCTTGGCGATGATGCTGAGCGTGGTGTCTTCGTCGCTGTCCCCCCGGTCCGGCGCGACACCCGGCAGCAACCAGCCCGATTCCCGGCGCAGCAGATGCTGGGGCGCGGCCTGTTCCACCCCGTCCCTGAATTCGACCAGGAACAGATTGACGGCGCCCTGATCGATGAACCAGACGCTCTCCGGGTCGACGAGTTCGACCGGCAGGTTGCCCGCGCAGGGCACGGACTCGCCGAAGCGGGCGGCGAGTTCGGCTATGGACGTGTATTCCGGCATGGTCTGTATTCCGGCTCCGTTTGCCGCGTCAGTTCGATCTGACCAGGTTGTAGTAGGCGCCGTTCCGATCCGCGATCAACTCGTCGTGCGTGCCGCGTTGCACGGTGGCGCCTTTGTCGAGCACGATGATCTCATCGCAGTCCCGCACGGTGCTCAGCCGGTGCGCCACGATCAGGCAGGTGACGCCGCGACGCCGCAGGGCATCGTCGACGTATTCCTCCGTCGCGGCATCGAGGGCGCTGGTGGCCTCGTCCAGAATGAGCACCGTCGGGTTCCCCACCAGCGCGCGGGCGATTTCCAGCCGTTGCCGCTGGCCGCCGCTGAAATTCGCCCCGCCTTCTTCGACGAGGGACGCGTATCCCTGCGGTCTGACCAGGATTTCGTCGTGGATCCGGGCGTCCCGCGTCGCGGCGAAGAGGACTTCATCCGGAACGGCCGGGTTCCACAGCGTGATATTGTCGCGCAGGGACGCGGAGAAGAGCACGACCTCCTGATCCACCATGGATATGGACTGCCGCAGCACTTCCTCCGGGATCTGATCCCGCAGATGGCCCTCGTCGAACAGGATTTCGCCCGACCAGGGCTGATAGACCCCCGAAACCAGCCGCGCCAGCGTCGACTTGCCGGAACCGCTGGGACCGACCACGGCGACCCGCTGTCCCGGCTTGATCACGAGGTTGAAGTCCTTTATCAGGGGCGGCCGGCTCCTGTTGAAACCGAAGGTGACGTTCCGCAGTTCGAGCTGGCCCGCGAGTTGGAGCCGGCCGTTGAACGTGGGGACCGATTCCGACTCCTGGCTTCTGCGGCTGAAAACGGGATCTTCATCGGTCCTGGAGACGTCCTCGAGTCGTTGCAGATCGGTTTCGAGCGCCTGGCGGTTTTCGGCGAAGGCCAGGAAGCGCTCGACGGGCGTCAGGAACATCTCCGCCAGGATGTAGAAGGCGACCAGCGTCCCCAGGGTCATGGCTCCGTTCAGGACCATGCTGCCGCCGATGGCGAGTATCGCCGCGCTGCGCAGGGCGTCGACCAGGCCCGGAAGCGAGGTATTGACGGCGCCCAGTTCGGCATAGAGCTGGCGCGCGCGCAGTTCGCGGGCCTGTTGACCGCTCCAGCGCGAGAAAAACCGATCGTCCGCGCCCGTCATGCGCAGATTGTCGGCGTGACTCAGCATCTGCATGCCGAGGCCGATCAGCAGTCCCTGCTCGCGCCGCATCGCCTGACTTCGAACGGCCCGAAGGGCGTTGAGGAAGTGGGCCAGCAGACCGTGCAGCAGCGCCAGCAAAAGCACGATCAGCGTGAGCAGGACGTCGAAGGCGAACATCGCCGCGAGGAACACCAGGCTCATGGCCACGTCGATGATGAGCACCAGGAACTGGTCCGCCAGGTTCTTCGCGATCCGGTCGGTGGACGAGACCCGGTCGGTCAGATCGCCCGTCAGCCTGTGTTCGAAAAACTCCACCGGCAACCGCAGCAGCCGCGACATCCCGCGGCTGTAGCCGGTCACCGACACCCTGACCGCGAGCCGCTTGAGGAACCGGTTCTTGAGCAGGGAAAGGACGTATACCAGGGCGCCGCCGCCAAGCAGGGCGGTCACCAAACCGCCCCAGGCCCCTTGCGTTTCCATGACGTCGTCGACGAAGGCACCGATCGACGCGGGAATGATCAGCGTCAGCAACGTCAACATGAGTCCGCAGGCAAACACCCCGGCAAGCGATCTCCACGATCCGGCGAGCAAGGCGCCCAGTTGCCGGAACAAGTCGGGCTGCTCGCCACCGGACTCGAAGTCTTTGCCGCGCTTGAAGCGAAGCGCTATGCCGCTGTAGCCCGACTCGAACTCTTCGGCGGAAAGGCGGCGGCGTCCCGTGGCAGGGTCGTTGAGGTAGAAGTTACGGCCATCGAATCCCTCGAGGACGACGAAATGGCTGAACTGCCAGAACAGGATCAGGGGCAACGGCAGCATGTGCAGTTGATCGACGCGTACGCTGAGCCCGTTGCATTCGAGCCCATAGTGCCTGGAGGCACGCAGGATGCTTGCGGCGCTGCTGCCGTCCCGGCTCACCTCGCATTTCTCGCGCAGTTCGGTAAGCGGTACCCATCTCCCGAAGTGGGCCAGTACGATGCCCAGACAGGCGGCGCCGCATTCTGAAGCGTGCATCTGCAACAGAATCGGCGTGGTTACCCGCTGGTCTGATTTATCCGAGGAGGCCTTGCCTCTGGCTCCCCTGGAGGTGCTCGTCGACATCCTATGGTTGCCTCATTCGAGTTCTGGAGGACCTGGCGCTTCGACGCCTGGCCGTGGATATGCGCTTCGACATCCTATGGCCGCCTCATTCGAAACAGCGTGATCGGAGATTGCCTGCCCAGCTCGATGACGATCCGGCATTTCCTGCCCGCAAGGGAATCCGGATCAAGACTCTCTTCGAGGGCGATATCGATACGGTGCACGGACGCCGGCGCCCCGGATTCGAAGGCCGCCAGCGCCCCGGCAAAGGGCACGGCGGAGATCGCCCGGACCGTTCCGCCCAGCGCGCCGGGTTCTCCATCTGCCGGATCCGGCTCGATCACCACCGGCATCCCGGCTTCGATCTGCGGCGCGATACCGCCGTCGATCCAGGCGAGGGCCTGCACGGACCGGCTGCCTTCGGCCGGGGCTTCGACTTGAACGGTCGATTTTTCGCCTTGCCCGGCAGGGGCTTCGACTTGAACGGTCGATTTTTCGCCTTGCCCGGCAGGGGCTTCGACTTGAACGGACCCGTTTTCGCCCCGCTCGGCCGGGACTTCGACTTGACCGGACGGGGCTTCGACTAGCCCGGATGCGGACAGTACGCCGTCCACCGCAATACTATGCGCTACGCTGCCATAGAAAAGCCATGCCAGCGTGACGCACAGCACAACCGCGATCGCGACGACGAGCAGACGCTCCCGCGGCGTGGAAATCGTCAGCAACCGGTCGAGCTGTTCCCGCTCTTCCTTCGCTTCGGCAACGGTATCATGGAATGAGTTTAATGGATTGTTGAACACGACTGTAGCAATGCCTCCCGGTTGTCGAGCAAGTCAAAACTACTTTATTTAGATATATAATATGAAGTTATACGCATCCCGAATCAAGTAATGTCACTTTTGGCAGCCCAGCCCCTGGGACACCTGGGCGTAGCTGGTAAGCGGTACCGCGCACATCCGGTCCCAATCCGATTTGTCGATGACCGGTTGATTCAGTAGCTCGAACATCCCATCGAATTTGCCGAGTGCGGCGCAATCCACCGCCTCGGGCGCTGCCGCGTCGCGGTGACGGGGCCACACGTCGTTTCGGGCGTGACGCCAGAACGTGGTGTCGTACCTGGAGCCACGGCAATAGTGCCAGCCGACGAACAGGCCGTAGCAGAGCATGTTGTCGACGAGAAACCGGTTGACCACCGGCGCGTCGGGCGCGAGATGCTCTGCCGGCCGGTTCAGACGCGTCTGCAACACCATCCCGATTTGCAGCTGGGCAGATACGATCGCCGTGGCCTCCAGGGGCTCCATGAAGGCCGCCGCGTTGCCAACGCGGGCCACGGCGCCATCGTAGATCCGGCGATGGATGAAGTTGGGAAACGGAATGACGGCGCGCTGCTCGAATTCCGGCACGCCATCGGCTTCAAGGAAGGCGTCGAAGTCCGATTCGACTTCTTCGAGGCTGGATATATCGCGGTTGAAGATGTACCCGTAGGAGGTGTGCACCGTCAGCGGAATGACGAATATCCAGCCGTGGGGACGTGCAACGGCACGGGTGTAGGTATGCTTCACGACCGGCCCGTCCCGCTCTTCCGCGATGACGGCCGGGCAGCGCCGGATGACGGCCGTATTGGTGGGAATGAAGGAAATGTCGATGTGCCGGTCGGGATGGAGTTCTTTCGGGAATCCGCGCGCATCGAAGACCAGGTCGTAGCGTTCCGGCGCCCGGCCGTCGAACTCGACTTGCGCGCCGTCCTCCAGGGTTTTGATGTCGCGCACGTTCGCGTCGACGTGGCGCGCGCGCGTGCTTTCGCGCAACAGCTCCGCCAGCACGTCGGCGGACAAATGGTAGGCATAGGATACCTGTTGCGGCGTGAAGTAGTGGGTGAAATCCCGGCTGCGGCACCCCCATCCCTCGAATGCGACGCCGTACTTGCGGGTTCCGTTCAAGCGCCGCTGGACGGTTGCGTGGGGCAGATTCGTCAGCTGGTGCAGTTCCTGTACCAGACTCGGCCAACTGCCTTCGCCCACGCCGATGACCGGAATGCGCGAGTCGTAGATGTGATGCAGTTCGTGGTCGTCGTCGGAGAGAAGACGCGTTACACTGGCGGCCGCCAGGGAGCCCGCGGTTCCCTGTCCGATGACCGCGATCTTCCGCAACGATTCAGCGCCCGGCCGTATCATCCCACGTCCTTTCGCAGGTATCGGTCAGTTTTTCTAATTATAGATGAAATCGCGGATGGTCAAGTAACGTTTTCAGCAGATTGCGAAGGGGCAAGGATCATGAGCCAGTGCCTGATCGTCATCAAAGTGACGGAAACGGGGGTTTCCGCCCATCCATCCGACCTTCCCGGTTGTGTGACACCGTGTGACAACGGGGGCTGCACGATCCGAAGTGGAAGCAAACATGAGGCGGGCGACAGGATGCAGGAGAAAACGACTTCGGAACACGTTCACTTTGGACTTGGCCCGCGCCGACCTGCTGACGGTACCAAAGCCCCCTGATCCAGGATTTCAGGCCGCGTCGACCAGTGGCCCGAGTCTCTCGAACAGCAACCGGCAGTGACGACAGCGTCGCTTTACTTTTTCCACGTCGATCCGCCGCAAAAGGTCGCTCGCGTGTTTGATCTTGTGATATGATCCTTTCCGGGTCTGCCTTGTCGCCTCCTTCAAACTGTGCGCGACATCAATCCTGGTAACGGTTTCAAGGTTCTGCGCTTTGGGTAGTGCATTTGTCCTGAATCCCTGGCCGTAGTAAACGCCTAACGTGTGCGGATCCGCCACGATCCAGGTTTCCATCGTCTCCACCATAAGATGTACCACGTCGTCAGGTTGAACCCCGTAGTCTGAAGCAAGGCTGAAATCCCAACCATCGCGGTTTCGCAGGTGTTCGGACGCCGACCGGTTTACCGGTCCTTCCGCGTCCACCAGTAAGACGACGACCTCATCTCTTTCAAGATCGTGTATAGCGTTTCGAAACCCTTTGTAAGCTTCCCTGCGCGTACCGCAGGCGACCAGTTTCCAACGTAGCGCCTTGTCCCTGGCCGCTTGCTTCAGCGGCTGAAGGAACGTATCCATTCCATGGCGGAGCGCCGCCCTCGTACCAGAAGTATCGCCTCCGCCTTCAAGATAGATGCTGACACTCCTCCTCAAGGGTTTGCCCCGATCTCGCCCATGCGCCACAGGTCGCCTAGTTGATACTTCTCAAGCCAACCGGCCAGGCGTTCCGCGTCGAGGCGGCGCAACTCGGTGGCGGCCCCGGGGCGTTCACAGGCGACGATGGCCTCTGGTTGATTGGTCAGCGCCGACACCAGGGCATCGGAATGCGTAGTGATCACGAGTTGCATCCGGTCGGAGGCTTCAACCAGCAGGTCGGCGAGCAGCGCCACTGCGTCGGGATGCAGTCCGAGTTCGGGTTCCTCGATGCATACCAGCGATGGAGGCGTCGGGGTAAGCAGAGTGGCCAGCAGCGCGATGAATCTGATGGTGCCGTCGGACAGCCGCGTTGCGGGGATCGGCGTGCCGAAGCCGGATTCGTGCAGGTAGAAATGCACGGTGCCCCCCGAGATCGACGTGGACATCCGCTCGAATCGGGGGAAGAACCGTTTCAGATGTTCATTGAAGACCACGCCGGTCGTATGCTCAATGTGGTTGAGGACCAACGGAAGATTACCAGAATCGGGAAGTAGCCGGTTCTCCGGGAGATCGGCTCGTTGCGGCCGTCGGAGCGAGCCGTAACGACCAAACGTCCATTCCCGGAACGTCTGGATCGATTGGAATCGCAAACCAAGCCAGTAAAGTTCCGGATAACGATAAGCGTCTTTTCTTTGTGCAAGAACGGATTGATCCAGCGAAGGATTATCCCACTTTACCTGTCTCTCGGATACTTGTCCACCGGGCGTTCGAACATTGATTACCGGGCGTCCTTGTTGAAACGTGTAGTGGAAGTACGGCTCGGATGCCTGTTGTGCAGGCGCCTCTTCGATGGCCTCGTCGAGGATCCGGACCCGCTGGCCCGCTGCGGTGAACGACAGACGATACTCTAAATGTCGACCGGTTTCCATGCCGGGACCGGTTTCCACTTCTATTGCCGCGGGGGCGGGTGGATGATCGCCTTTCCACAACCACTCTTCCGCACCGCCGCCGTCCCGGATCGCGGCGGCGAAGTCCACAGGCAAGGCCCGTAGCAGTTCCAGCGCCTCTATGAAGTTGGATTTCCCCGACGCGTTCGGACCAATCAGGACGTTCAGAGGGCGTAAGTCGAAGAACTCCATGTCCGGAGGAAAAGACAGCAGGCCGCCTAAGCGAAGGCGTTCTATGAATGGCATCGGACTGCCCCTTTACTTTAGACCCGATAGTACTTTAAAAAGTCTGAGATTGCGCTGGAGCATTTCTTCTTTGTCTTATGTTCTTCAGTCGAAGAGGAGATTGTATTCTCGAAGTCAATTTCATCATTTATAGCGAACTAAGTCTCTCGGTTGCTTTCCCTTACAATCAAGCAGAAGTATGATCTGCCGGTTGTATGGTATCGTATGAATCCACCTGACGATTGACTATATGTCTTTCCAGTCGTGGTTTCCCAAAATCCCATTGGTTTTCTACCAGCGTAGCAATTCCGTTTATCTCTGTCCAATCACCTACCAATCCGGTAGAAAATCCAGCCTCAAGCAGTTTTTTTTCGCCGAGCCAGCCAAAAACGATAGAATGACCAGTCTGTCGAATTGTCCTCTTCAACCAGGACTCACGTACTAACAACACCATGTGACGCTCGCGTTCGCAGTGCTGGACCACTGTAGTACCGTTAGGCGTTACCCACTCACGAGTACCAGGTCGCCATCTGAGTTTGGCTTGGGTGCATAGGATAGGCGTAGGTAGCCAAGCGTGAACGCCATCATTTATTGAACAGTCAAGAACGTTACCTTCCCAAAGGTACTCGATCCAGGTTGGGTGGACGTCATGTTTGAGTTGAATCGGGTGATGCGGCCATCTTATCCTATCTGATGTTGTAGAATGCGAGTTTGCCGCTTTGGCCCATGGCAATTCACCGAGATATGCTGCGTCAGCGTGCTCAAGCCCTACGGGCATCCATCGTCCCTTTAACGAATGTCTATTTAGATTCCGGGTAAGCTTTGGCTGATCAGCAGGATGGACGAGCCAACTGTAAATGTGAGACCAGAAACTACGGTGACGCTGGCTCCACCAGTGCTTGCCCTCAGGGATTTCTTCATCCCAGTTGTAGTGCGCGTGCAAGACCACCCAATGGATTCCGTCTTCGTCCTTATTTCTAATCAGTGTTTCAAATCCGGGTACATCATCAGTGTTCGTCCCCCAATCTTCTCCTGCCACCGGGTCGTTATGACGATAACTCGGTCCGGGCGGAGACCACAGGTCCGCTTTGGTCGGGGAAAAGGTTGAATGCAACCTGAAACTGTCATCCTCAATACGTTCAAGAGAGGGAGGGGGTAGCGTGGGATCGACGTCTCGGCTGAAGAACTGCCACGGTCCCTGATAGTCGATATTTTCTGTCATTTGAAAGTTGTCCGCAACCCGCGCGATCAACTCCTGGAGAGCCATCCACTGGTACTTCTTGCCAAAACGCTCTATTTTGTGCTCGCTACGTCCTGCCTGATGTCCAACGTAATCGCGATCGAAATCGCTGAACAACTCAGGCTTCCATCCGAGAGAAAGCACGCGTTCAAATACCCAGCACTTGGCCTGCATCACTGGATACCACTCTTCTATTCCATGATTTCGCCTTACAGATGACAGTGACACATGACTGAAATTCCGGAGTTTGGAATCGATTACATAACAACTGAAGTCATCTGAAAAGACTGAGTTGAAAACCCGTGAGTACGGCCACCTCGCTGTCACACCTACATACCTCTGTTGATCGTACTGACGTTCAAGCTGTTCCTTGGTACGTGGAGTCTTGGGAGGCGCGGATCCATAGGGCGGCTGTACGGAGGTATACTGGGCGTCGTCAATCAGACCGTGTTGTATGCACCATTCGTAAACACCTCGTACTGCATCTCTGGTGATAATGTTGGGGATCTGGTCTTCAGCAAACGCGACTTTCTTCAGTCCTACAGCTATAGAAACGGCCGCTTGGGGATTACAGATGCCTCCGCTCAGAACGGCACCATGAGAGACCACGGCAAGTCTTTCGACGACATAGGGATCGTTACAGCCATCGAATTTCCGTATTAGCGCTGGGAGTACTGACAACCGTTCAGAAAGAAGCGACGAAAGGCATTTGGTAACGTAGTCCCGCATTCGTCGGTTTGGCGACGTGAAGGTCCAGATCAAAGGAATCGCGGCCAATTCAACCGCCTCGTCCGGACAATCCGGGTATGGTCCCCGGGCCGACCAACGAATCAGGCGGTCAAGCGCCCCGCCACGGTTAAATTCGAAGTAAGTAGGTATACTCCAAACCACGTCACGCGTTGGCATTGGCAGTCTCTTAAGCCATCTGTGTAACGCTTTCGCATTCAGAAGGTGTTCCGGCTGTGGCGCTACCGTCAGAACCGTTTCGAGCACGAGTTCATTGAGTCCAGAGCGTCGGTGTACTTGACTGAGCACTTCACGAGTTCTTTCTGTTACGGCAGAAGGGCGACGCACAGAGATGCTCTGTACGAACGCTTCATCCCATTGGTAACGAGTGTACGATCTGAGGTGCCAGCGGGCAGCATCCAACAGTTCGATATTAAACCGCTCGGGTAGTTGTACGGACAACGCCTCGATCCATCCTGGCGGCACCTTCAAAACCCGATTTCTTAAGCGATTTCTAGGTTTTAATGCTTGCCTTAAACGAATCTGATCACGGTTATATGGCTTTAGGAGTGTAGAAACTACCCTATAGTCGGAAAAACGCTGATACGTAAATCGAACCGCTTCCTCACCTTTCCAGGTTACATCTTTGGTTAGTACGTCCTCGCTTAGCAATTGCCCGAATAACGTATTTGGCCATTCGTACAGTTGGGGAGCGATTCCATTGATTATCTGTTCGCACCGGTCGCGTGCGAGATAGTCGCGGTTATCTTTCGCAAGCGCTTCGCTAAATGCGTTGATCGCAGCCTTTACAGGTCTGGATGCCGGATCGAGTTTTAACCGGGACACAATTTGGCTTTCCTTACACTCCAGATACCAATCGAAAACCTCACTCATGTGCGCCCCGCCGACCTGTGGAGCGCTTAGACCCAGACCTTTCAGACTTTCACAGTAGAGCTTTAGAAACAGTGGATTCGTAAACTCAGGTTCGAGTCTCGGGGTTCTCGGCAGCTCAAGTTCGAAGGCGCTGAAAAACACCTCTGATGCCTCTATCTCGCGCTCCCTGAATCCAGTGTGTTCGATTTCAGCAACGTCGGTAAGTCCCGAATCTGGGAGCACAATCCGACGGTAGGACGACCTTACTGAAATACCAACCGAAATCCATGGATTCTGATCAACTTCGGAAAGTAGCGCGGGAAGTTCCTCTCGCCAAGCGTGTGGATCAGCGGCCTCGTTCAATGCATCGATTAACAACAAAAACGGTGAATTCGAGGCTTCGGCTGCCGCCTGCATCGCACCTAGTAAGTACTCCGAGCCGACTTGCTCAAGACCAAGCTGCTCGGCGACTTCCGACCAAACGTGCCTTCCGGACATGCGTCCGCCGAAGATCAGAATGGCTGGTTGATCATTTTCGATCGCACGTCTGCTGACGTCACAATAAAGATGTGTCTTTCCCTGTCCAGCCTCCCCCGAAAGAAGTATCAATCCGGCGTCTGCTGCCTTCGCCGCGTTACTCAGTAACAGATCGTCAAAGTCTTGCAGGGCAGCGAGCAAATCGTGGAGATAACGCTTCAGTCGATTACGGCGTTCGTTGTTGTGGATTTGTTTCTTTGTTGCCGCGCTTCGTTTTGGACGAGGGCGATCTTGCGGAAATGCGTCATTGGCGGATTTGAGACAGGTGATCGTCAGATCCACCAACAAATTCCGGTCCAGCCGTGTCGGTAGCCCCACCCTTTCCGGGACCTTGAATCTCCACTCTTTAAGACATTGAACAAGTGTCCTTAACTCTCCCGTGACGCCAATACCCGTGTAACCCGAAACGTTGATATCATCTGTGGCAGTTAGCACGGCATTTCGACGAGCGCGGTATCTTTCCCAAAAGTCTTCGGTTTGTGCAAGACCCTCAAACGCAAATGATACTGGTAGATCAATGTGCAATTCAGGACTATAGCGCGGTCCAGCTGAATTGACAGCCTTCAAATGGCGTTGCTTACACCACTCGGGGGAAAACACCTCTTCATCCCAGAAGAACCATGAAATACCTCGATGTGCCGGATTACGGACAAGTCGCTGTAAAAGATCACCCTCCGACCACAGTTCAATCCGGACTCGATCAGCGCCTGGGATTCGTTCACGCCACCGCTCCTTCGCATCCTTGTATTTCTGCCTGGCTGATTTGCGCTCGTTAACTCCTGGAGCGTCTGGGAGATCAAAGGGAATACAGAAAGTCAGTCTACGACACTTCGGTCGCTTTTGAACAACAGTCTCAAGCGATTTCTTCATGTGTTGAAGAAGCATGTCAATTTTGAATATGAACTTCGCCTGCCATCCCCACTGTACTCCATTACTCAGAGTGACATACCACTCCAGACCACCGTCCGGATTCCCTGTCTTGACCAATTCGGCGTTATCAGGCGTTGGATCACGTAGTTGATAACACAGTTCCTCGAACGCTTGATCCTGTGACCCGCGCCATTGGCGTATGTTGCTGAACTTAAATGGGTGATTCGGCATTTCGACTACCTGCTGTGGTTCAGATGGAAGTGGTGTAAGTAATAGAAACGGTAGAGGTTGGAGTAGGCCGGATTGCTACCATGTCGGTTGGGTATCGATTTACTTGATGTCAATGCGTCGTTTATCAGGTATGTATTATCTCACGTGAACTTCAACTTGGTGTTCAGGCGGCCATCAGAGGACATTTATGTAGAATTCAGCCCATTCACCGCCCTCTCGATCCGCTCCAGCGCCTCGGCGAGGACCGACCGGGGGCAGGCGATGTTGATCCGCTCGAAGCCCTCGCCCTCCGCGCCGAAGATGTACCCCTCGTCGAGGAAGACGCGCGCCTCCTCCATCATCAGGCGCTGGAGGGCGTCCTTGTCCAGGCCCAGGCTCGTGAAATCCACCCAGACGAGATAGGTGCCCTCGGTTTCGATGACCTTTATCCGGGGCAGGCGCTCGCGGAAGAAGGACTCGAGAAACCGGAAATTCCCCTCCAGGTAGGCCAGCAACTGCTCCAGCCATTCCTCGCCGTGATCGTAGGCGGCTTCGACGGCGGCGATGCCGAAGGGGTTCAGCGTGAAGATGCCGGCGCTGCGGACGGTATGCTGAAAGGTCTCCCGCAAATCGGCGTCCGGGATCATCATGTTCGACGCCTGCAGCGCGGCGAGGTTGAAGGTCTTGCTGGGGGAGGTGCAGATGATCGACCGTTCCTCGTATTCCGGCCCCAGCGTGGCGTAGGCCGTAAAGGTGTGGTCCCCGAGGATCAGGTCGCAGTGGATTTCATCGGAGACGACCAGCACGTCGTTGTCCATGCAGATCCGGCCGAAACGGCGCAGTTCATCGGCTGACCAGACCCGGCCGACGGGGTTGTGCGGGCTGCACAGGATGGCCAGTTTCACCTCGGGATCGGCGCATTGGGCTTCCAGGTCGTCGAAATCCATGTAGTACCGGCCGTTCTCATAGCGCAGCGGATTCAGCGCCGGGCGCGTCTGCAGGTTCTCGATGGCGTTGAAGAAGGGGTAGTACACCGGGGGCTGGACCAGCACCCTGTCGCCCGGCTTCGTATAGGCCGAAACCAGCATGTGCAGGGCGGGTACGATGCCGGGGGTGAAGCAGATGGTGTCGGGATCGACGGTCCAGCCGTGGCGCCGCTTCATCCACCGCACCACGGAATCGTAATAGGAGGGCGGCGGGAAGGCGTATCCGTAAACGCCCATGCGGGCGATTTCGGTCACCGCGTCGACCACCGGCCGCGGGCACGGAAAGTCCATGTCCGCCACCCA
The DNA here is from genome assembly GCA_963693015.1 of bacterium. Taxonomy (GTDB): domain Bacteria; phylum JAAXHH01; class JAAXHH01; order JAAXHH01; family JAAXHH01; genus JAAXHH01. The sequence goes on along the minus strand of OY843748.1, from coordinate 3,687,625 downwards.
GAGCGGAAGCACGGGTTTCTCGTGGCGCCTGGCGTCGGTCTCGTCCCACGGAACGACGGCCCCGTCCCGTTTCACGTAATCCCACTTGTACGAATTGGTTCCGTTGCGATTGATACGCTGATCGAAGTTGTAGTTCATGAGGAAGGCCTTCTCCATCGGATCGGGGACATTGGGGAGCGTACGAAACCGTCCGTGCGGCGAGGTATGTTAACCGGTCGGGAAGCGGCTGTCAAATTGCATTTAACGGTTGCAAACCATGGGGGGAACCTGTACCATCTCTACTCGTCGGCCGCCTGCCGACACCGTCGTCTTACACGTTCATTTGCCCGGGATGCGTATACGCGGGACGAGTATACGCGATCGGCGGCTCTCTCTCGTCCGCCGCTCAGGTACGCAGGTCAAGCGCCGGAGTACTCCCTTCACGCATGCGCATCATCGAAAAACTGAATAGCCTGCCCTTCGGAGAAGCCCTGGTGATTGCCGGCGTGGGCCAGCGCGATGGGATCCCCGCGCGGGAGGCCGACGCCGGGTGGCCCATGGGCGTGGTGCGCCGGCCCGACGGCGACCTGGTCGTGATCGACTACCAGTGGCATCGCATCTGGCGGATCGATCGCGATGGGATCCTCCACGCCTTTGCCGGCGACGGGATCGCGGGCGACTCGGGCGACGGCGGGCCGGCCGCCGAAGCAAGGTTCCGCCACCCCCATGATCTGTACCAGGACCGGCACGGCAACCTGTACCTTTCCGATCTGGGCAACTTCACCATCCGCCGCATCGACTACGAGACCGGCGTCGTCACCCGCGTGGCCGGGAACGGACGCGTCGGCCGGGGCGGCGACGGCGGACCGGCGCTCGACGCGGAGTTGGACTGCACCTGCGGCGTGGCCGTGGACCGGGACGGCGACGTGTACCTTTCCAGCGAGTGGACCAACAACATCCGGCGCATCGACGCAAAGACCGGGATCGTCGAGACCGTCTTCGGCCATCACGCCCGGCACTATCCCTCCGAGCGGGGGGCCAGCCGGCCGTACTCGGGCCGGGGACTGAGCCTGGGCGGCTACCACGGCGACGGCGGGCCGGCCCGCGACGCGGGATTCTACCACCCGGAGCACCTGGCCTTCGATTCGCGGGGCGACCTGTACGTGTGCGACAATTCCAACGACCGCGTCCGCAGGATCGACATGCGGACCGGAATCATCGACACGGTGTTGGGCAACGGGCAGCGCGCCTCCAACGGCGACGGCGGGCCGGCCGTCGAGGCGAGCACGCTCATGCCGGACGCCATCTGCCTGGACGCCCGCGACAATCTCTACGTCGGCGAGAAGTACGGCTTCCGGGTGCGCAAGGTGGTGCGGGAAACGGGCATCGTGCAGACGCTGGTCGGCACGGGCGAGCCCGGTTTCGGCGAGGAAGGACTGCCCGGCGTCGTCACGCGGTGCAATTCCGTGGAGGCGGGGATCTGCGCCGACCCGGACGGCACGGTGTTCTGGGGCGACTGCTCCGGCAGGCTCCGGCGATGCGACGGCGGTACGGGGATCGTTACCACGGTCCTCGGCGGGACGAGCGTGCACGACGGCGAGACCGCCGAGGCGGGGTTCCTGAACGGACCCGGTGGATTGTCGGTCGGCCCCGACGGCACGATCCTTATCGCCGACGTGTGGAACCAGCGCATACGGGCGATCGATCCCGATACCGGCCTGATCGGCACGATCGCCGGTTCCGGCGCCCGGGCATACGGCGGCGACGGCGGGCCGGCCGTCGACGCCCACCTGGGCAACCCCCACGACGTGTCCGTGGACCGCGCCGGGCGGGTGGTCATCGCCGATACGCGGCACGGTCACGTGCGGCGGGTGGACGGCCGGGGCGTCATCCATAACATAGCGGGCGCGGCCTTCCAGTGGGACAAGGGCGACGGGGGGCCGGCGCTGAGCGCGTGCCTGATGCACGTCCTCTCGGTCGCCCACGGACCTGGCGACGACGTGTATATCGGAGACGCAGGATGCGGGCGCATCCGGAAGATCGACGCGGAGACCGGCATCATCGACACGGTCGCCGGCATCGGACTGCCGGGTTATTCGGGCGACGGAGGGCCGGCGACCCAGGCGCGGATCGGCTCGCCCACGGCCATTCGGGTCGACGGTTCGGGCCACCTCTACTTCGCGGACGATCGCTATCACGTCATCCGCCGGGTGGACGGCGACAACGGGCTGATCACCACCGTGGCCGGGACCGGAGAAGAGGGCTGCTCCCCGGACGGTGCAAGGGCCTCGCAGGCCGCGATTTCCACCCCCCGGGGCCTCGCCCTGGACGAAAGGGGCCGCCTGTACTTTTCCGATTCGGGCAACAACCGGGTGCGGCGCATCGCTGAAGACGGCCGGCTGGAAACGGTCGTCGGCAGCGGCGATTACGGCGACCGCGACCAGCCGGTGGATGCGCGGGAGGCGCCGCTGAACGAACCCCACGGCCTTTGCTTTTACGGGGATGACGTGCTGCTCGTCAGCGATCACTACAATAACCGCCTGAAGGCGGTCCGGATTGGTGACTGAGCAGGGACGCGGGAAGCCGGAAGCAGCGGGCTCGTCGCCGCGGACGCGCAACCGCGCAGGGTATCGCAACGGGAGCAGGATATCGCAGCCGCGCAGGATATCGCAACCGCGTATAGTGAAACGTAACCGCGATCGATTCGAAACCAGACAGGAGCCCGAATGAAGATCACCGACATAAAGACCGCTGACGTTCCCGTGAAATCCGGAAATACCACCTACCGGTACCATTACGTCCGCGTATACACGGACGAAGGGGTTTACGGCACCGGGGAAGCCAGTCACGTCGACGGCGGATGGCGGGAGTCGACCCGGCACATGGCGAAGATGATCATCGGCATGGACCCCCGCGACGTGGACGCCTGTTTCGAACTCATCCGTCGAAGGTACATCTTCATGGGCGGCGCGGGAGGCACGGCCATTTCGGCCCTTACCGGCATCGAGGTCGCCCTCTGGGACCTCGCCGGCAAGGCGCAGGGGCTCCCGGTCTACCGACTGCTTGGCGGCAAGTTCCGGGACCGGGTCCGGCTGTACGTGGACAGCGCCCATTCCGATTACGACGAGCGGGCGGCCGAGGTGAGAGAGCGGGGATTCACGGCGATCAAGTTCGACCTCGACGACGCGGAGAATCCCCACAAGCTGGACCCGTGGAACTGGTCGGTGACGCCCGACGAACTCAGGTCCCTGGTGGACGAAGCCTTCGCGATCCGGGAGGGGATCGGTCCGTCCCTCGACCTGGCCATCGACCTGCACGGCCGGTACGACGCGACGGCCGGGATGAAAATGGCCCAGGAGTTCGAACCACTGAACCTCCTGTGGCTCGAGGAACCGGTTCCGCCGGAGAACATCGATGCCCTGGCGAAGATCACCCATGCCACGGGCACGCCGATCTGCGTCGGCGAGAACCTCTATCTGCGCCACGGATTCCGGGACCTGCTTCAGCAGCAGGCCGCCGACGTCATCATGCCGGACATCTCGAAATGCGGCGGCCTGTCGGAGTGCCGCAAGATCGCCAACATGGCCGAGATGTACTACGTGCCCTTCGCGCCGCACAACAACTCCAGCGCGCTGAGCACGGTGGGGGACGCCCACGTCTGCGCGAGCGTGCCGAATTTTCTGGTCCTGGAGTACCACCGCTTCGACGATCCGACCTGGGACGACGTACTGGCAACCGGGGAGTCGGTCATCCAGGACGGTCACGTGGTCCTGACGGAAGCGCCGGGGCTGGGCGTGGAATTGAACGAGGCGTTTCTCGCGTCGCAGATGGAAGACGGGGAGCCCTTGTGGCAGTGAACTTCGGATAAACAAGGAGGCATCATGCACTGGTTTGTGGAAGTTCTGAGGAAATACGCGGTTTTTAGCGGAAGGGCGAGGAGGAAGGAGTACTGGTGCTTCGCTTTGTTCTACTTAGTTTTGTACTTGATCTCCGGAGTGATCGACTTGGTGCTGGGATCGATCTGGAGACCGGGAGAAGCCGAAATAGGGGTATTGGCCCTGCTTCTCGGCATCGCGTTATTCCTACCCAGTTTGGCCGTTGCGGTGCGGCGCCTGCACGACACCGACCGCAGCGGATGGTGGGTTCTGATCGCGTTTATCCCAATCGTGGGCGTTATCGTCCTCCTTGTGTTCCTGATCCTGGACGGAACCAGGGGCGAAAACCGGTACGGACCGGATCCCAAGGCGTCGGCAACCTGGTAGGCAGCCATTCGGTTCGAAACCGGTTCGCGAAAAGGCGGACCGCAGCGCTGCCTGGCCGCGAGGGCAACGGTCGGGTCTTTCCGCCGGGTACCGAACTGCACGTCGAACTGCAACCGTTCGTCGTCTGACAGTTCTTGCTTGGCCAGGTTCGCTTCCTGGATCTCCAGTTCGTTGGACATGGCTTGCTCTCCTGTTGTTCGGGGGTGAATCTGGTGCGAACAACAGCGCATGATTCACTTTTTCGTGAGCACTTGAAAGCATGAAAACTTGACAAAGTGCAAGTTAATTCATCTACTGTTTTGGACAAGCAGTTCCCCGTCAATGTTACAACCACGACAAAAACGCCCTGCCGGCGATCACGGCCTGCGCCGTGGAATCCGGATCGGCGGCAAGCGCAAGCGCGCAGGTAGTCCTCCAGGCATTTCACGAAAGGACGGATCATGATCCGAGTGGGTTCCATTGGAGTCGGCGGCATGGGGTCGCATCAGGCCAGGACCTTCAACAGCGTCGAAGGCTGCAAGCTGGTCGCGGGCGCCGACCCGTCGCCTGAGATGCGGGAGCAGTTCGCGAGTACCTATCCCGGCACCAGGGTTTACGACTCCGCCGAAGCCATCGTGAACAGCGGGGAAGTCGACGCCGTCGTGATCGCGGTCCCCACGGGCCTCCACTGCGCCGCGGCGTTGACCGCCCTGGCCGCGGGCATTCCCGTGCTGGTGGAGAAACCCATGGCCCGCACGGTGGACGAATGCCGGCGCATGATCGAAGAAGCGGACCGCAACAACACCGTACTCATGGTCGCCCACTGCCGCCGTTTCGACCCTTACTGGAAGTCCTGGGGCGCCTATGTCGCGTCCGGCAAGCTGGGGTCGCCCGTGCTCTGGCGCAACGCCATGGCCGGTTTCGGCCCCGGCCGGTGGTTCATGGACCACAGTCTCGGCGGTGGTCCGCTCATGGACGGCGCCGTGCACAATTACGACTTCGCCAATTTCCTCTTCGGAGATCCCGAGCGCGTCCTGTCCAGCTCGATCAACCTCGATCCGGCGGTTTCCGCGCTCGATACCTGCTCCGCCGTCGTCCGGTACGGGAATGGCAGCCAGCTGCTCATGTCCTGGAGCTGGTCGGCAAGGGGCAACGGCCTCCATGATATCGTCGGACCGAAGGGCTTTATTCAATTCGGGACGGGAGACTTGCCCGAACCGGAAGACGCGGAACCCCACCAGTACTGCTGTTTCACCGACCGGGAGGGTGAGCAGACGCTGATCAAGTCGAAGGCCGAACCTGACATGTACACGTACCAGGCGGAGCATTTTCTCTCCTGCGTGCGCGGAGACGTCACGTGTCTTTCGCCGGGCACCGAGGCGATCAAGGCCATCGCCGTCGCGGATACGATTCTGCAGGCCGGCCCCGGCGGCGAAGCGCGGGAGGTGACCTGGACGTGACGGTGGGTCCGTCAGTCTCGTGTAACAGTGCATGTTCCCGTGTGTCCATTACAATCAGTTGAACGGTAATTCACCCGATCCGGGAGGACAACTACATGAACAGACTCATGTGCTTTCTCACGAAAAACCTCGGCATGACCGACCTCGGTCTGCTCATCATCCGCATCGTGATCGGCTTCAGCATGGCGGCCTTTCACGGCTGGGGCAAGATCTCCAATCCCGAACGCTGGGCCGCCATCGGCGGCAACATGGAACTGGTCGGCATCAGCTTCCTCCCCGCGTTCTGGGGCTTCATGGCCGGGTTCGCGGAATTCGTCTGCTCGATCCTGGTGATCCTCGGCGCGTTCTTCCGGCCCGCGACGACGCTGCTCGCGATTACCATGCTCCTGGCCATGCTGCGTCACCTGACGCTGCCCGAAGATAATCCGGGTTCCGGTTTCAGCGGCGCATCCCACGCCATGGAACTGCTGGCCGTGTACGTGGCCCTGTGGTTTACCGGACCGGGCAAGTACAGCCTGATGCCGGGGACAGAGAAAGAACAGTCCTAGCGATCCTGCCGGGCAATCCTGGTGGAACCGTACGTTAACCCGGGGACCTATGAGCCAACCCGTCGAGATCGGTGTGATTTCGGATACCCACGGCCTGTTGCGGCCGGAGGCCGCGGCCGCGCTGGCCGGGGTGGAGGGGATCATTCACGGCGGGGACGTGGGCGGCGAGGATATCCTGGAAGCGCTGGCGGAGATCGCGCCGGTAACGGCGGTCCGGGGCAATACGGACTATGAGCCGTGGGCGGCGCGGCTGTCGATGACCGAACTGCTGGAAGCCGGAGGCCGGTCGATCTACGTCGTGCACGATATGGAAGATTTAGACGTGGACCCGGTCGCCGCCGGCATCGACGTGATCGTTTTCGGCCATTCCCACCGTCCGGTATGGGAAAGGCGCGGCGGCGGAGTGTGGCACCTCAACCCCGGGAGCGCGGGCCCCCGCCGCTTCAGCCTGCCCGTCACGGTCGCACGCCTTCAGGTATCTGCAAAGTATATACGCGGCGAGATCAAGTACCTGGAAGTGTAACGCGGGAGGCGCAGGCCAGGATTCAAGCGGGAGGTCGGCCAGGGATTCAAGTGGATGGCGCAGGCCGGACTTCAATACTCGGCCACGGTCATGGCCTCGAACCGGTCCAGGTCCCACTCCGCGCCCCAGCCGGGACCGCCGGGCGGTACGATGTGACCGTCCTCGACGAGGGGCTTGTTGACCATCCCCCAGGTGCTGGCCGTGTCTATGAAGCCGTTGCCGCCGGTCTCGTAGAAGCTCGTATTGTCGATACAGCATCCGAGATGGGCGTGGACGAGGCCGAAGAGGCCGCCTTCGGCGTTCAGTTCGACGTTGGTGTCGTACATCTCGGCGAAATGGGCCATCTTGAGCACCTGCGTGGTCCCGAAACGGGCGTTGGCGCGCAGCAGGTCGGTCGCCCCGGATATCAGCCGCTGGGTCGAAATCCCCAGGTCGTGCATCAGCGTTTCGTTCCCCATTACCGGTATGGTCAGCTCCTCGCACAGTACCCGGTACTGGTGCTCTTTCTGTTCGTGCATCGGTTCTTCCAGCCAGATGAAATCCAATTCCTCCATGACCCGCCCCACCTCGATGGCTTCCCGGAGCGTGTAGGAACAGACCGGGTCGTTCAGGAGCAGGTAATCGGGGCCGACGATCCTTCGGACCTCCCGGAAGATGGGGATGTCCGCCTTTCCGCCCTTGTAGGTGTGGAACTTGTAGGCATCTACCCCGTACTCCCCGCCCTCCTCGATCATCCGCAGGTAGGTCTCGATATCGGAATCGCCCCCGGTCAGGTACACGGGAAAGCGGGCACGTACCCGGCCGATCAGGGCGTAGACGGGCAGGCCGGCCTTCTTGCCCGCGATGTCCCAGAGGCAGTTGTCGAAGTCGCCGAACCATCCCGGCCTCTGGTACAGCCAGCGCGTGCCCTTGTGCAGCAGCTGGAACAGTTCTTCGCGGTTCAGCGGATTCCTGCCCAGCACCTGCGCGCGCAGGATCTCCACCTGCTCCCGGTCCATGGTGGTCGTGCACGTGCCCTCGACGCCTTCGTCGGTCTCCACCCGGATGAAGTGCTGGCGCAGGTTGCCGCCCTTCGGATGCTGCGTGCTGCCGTGGGTGTATTGCGTGCGTCTCAGGCCCGGAACCTGCCTGAGTTCATGGTAATACTGCGGCTGGGCGGGATCTTCCAGGACGAAGAGCCTGATGCCGGTGATTTTCATGAAAATTCCTGACGGTGCGCGGAGGATTCATTGCGGCGAACGGGCCGCCGGACTAATTAGCGACCGGGACCGTCTTCCGTTCCGCGGCCACGGCGGGCGCCGGGAGTTCGGCGACGAACTGGTAGTCGGGTTCCACTTGCTGGCGGTCCATGATCCGGATGATCTGCTTCCAGGTCTCCCACAGGCCGCTGGTGCAGTAGGGCATCTCGTGTTTGATGAGCCGGTGCAGGCGGCCCAGCCTGTAGCAAGGCACCGCGGCGTACATGTGGTGCTCGGTATGGTAGTTCATGTGCCAGTACAGGAACTGCAGGACGGGGTTGATATAGAACGTCCTGCAGCACAGTCTGTAGTCGGGAACCTCGTCCTGCAGGCCCACGTGCTGCGTGGCATTGCACAGGAACTGAAGCCATGAGCCGAACATCTTCGGAAAGGTGATGACCAGGGGAACGACCCAGAGGCCGTATGCCAGCGATACGCCCGCGATCAGCACGTGCCCGGTGAACATGATCCGTTCCCAGTTGGTGTAGGCGCGGCGCCGCTCCGGATCGCTTTCCGGAAAGAGCTCCTGCGTCCATCGGTCGTTCGGGATCTTCCCAGCGAAAGCTGCCAGTTTGCCTTTTACCAGGTCGTAGGGATAGCGGTAGTTGACGATCGACCACTTCCACATGTTACGCAGGTCGAACTTCGCGGGCAGGACCACCTCCTGGTCGTCGGGATGATGGAGCGTATACTTATGATGTTCGGTATGGCTTGCCCAGAAGTGGTGATGGCTATGCCACCCCAGGAAGGAATAGACGCGGAGGAAGAACCGGTTGAGCCAGCGGGTCCTGAAGACGGAATCGTGGACCAGTTCGTGAAACCCGTTTACCAGGAAATGCCAGAAATGCCCGTTGACGAACACCAGCAGGAGGGTTACGTACCAGGGCCAGTTAAGGGAAGAGTAGATGGCGATACCGGCCCCCGCGGCGAGTACGGCGAGATAGCCCAGGGTCTGGACGAATCCGAGAAAATCGCTGCGTCTGTTCAGGCTGGCCAACTGCGCACGGGTCAAGCGGCATCGGTACCACTTCACGCGCTTCTTCGGGAGCGGCGCGTTGTACTGCGGCCCCTCGGTCAGCACTTCCTCGTCGGTCAGCGCGGCGGGGTCCGGACCGACGATTTCGGGCTGTCCAGGCGGACCGGGCTGTCCAGGCGGACCGGGAGATTCGGCCTTGCCGGAGGATTCAATCGATCCTCTTGTGTCCCTGGCGGATTCGCTCACGGGTTTACCCTGCGTGGATGATGTTGCTGGGAACACGGTTAAAGTAAGGCCGGTTTTCGACGACCGTCAAGGGCATTATCCCTTGAGATGTTGGTCGAACCAGTCCACCATCCATTCGAAGTACTCGAACCGGAAGACGTGGTTGCCATCGGGCTGGTATACGCGGAAATGATCGCTCGCACCGGCGTCTCGGTAAACCGGCGCCACCACGCGAATGAGTTCGTCGACACCGGACTTCGGCATGTCCTCGTCGGACGTGGGCGCCACCATCATGAAGGGCCGTGGCGCAATGCAGTTCGCGACGATTTCGGGATGGTCGAAGTAACGGAGCAGGTGGGGCACGTAGAAGTAGGCGCTGTGCCGGTACAGGTCGCCTCCCCGTATGACGCTCTCCAGTTGTCCGACGCCGCCGCAGATGGGCACGCCTGTCGCCAGCCACGGAGCGCAGGCCATGGCGTACCACGTCGCGTTGCCCCCCAGGGACATGCCGGTCAGCCCCACCTTGTTGTTCCCGATCCGGTCCTGCACTTCGAGCACGCGGACGCCCCTGAGCGCTTCCTCCACGAGGAGCCCCATCTGCGAAATGCCGTAGGCCAGCAGGTGCTTGAGTTCGATGTACCAGGACACCTCGTTCGTACCCCGGCCGTGGCAACCCTTGGGCGATATGGCCAGGGCGACGTAGCCCCGCCGCGCCAGTTCCCGTGCCCAGCCGTAGAGCGGCGGCTCATTCGGGCCGTCCTTGTAGAACCGTCCGAGGGCCATGCGCTCGGCCGATCCGCCCGTTCCCGGCACGCAGACCACGCCCGGCAGGTATTCGGCCGGATCGTCCAGGGGTTCGATCAGGATGGCCGGGACCGTCTCCCCGTGGGAATTGGCGTAGGTAAGATGGGTGAGCCGGATGGCGTCTTCCACCCGTGAATCGCCCACGGAGAAGTCGACCTGCCCGGGGATGTCCGCCATGCCGAAGAGCTCCAGCAGCTTGTCGCGGATCTTTTCGGGCGGAACCGATTCGGGAAATCGGGGCCGCAGCCCTTTGCGGTCATAGGTGGTCTCGAACGGCTTTTCCATCCTGTACCTCGCCACCGGTTCATCGGGTGTCTGAAGTCCCGCATGGTCCGGCCGGATCAACGCGACGTTTACGGCGCGGCGTTTACGGCGCGGCACCCGGTCGATTCGACGCGACATCGGCGGGGCGTTACGCGATCGCCGCAACGCGGCGTCTCCAGACCTACACGGCGTAGGGCGGGAGCTCGTGCGTGTGGCTTTGCGCGACTTCGTTGTTCAGTTTCCCGTCGCGCATGAAGTCCTTCTCCCGGCCCTGCTCCACGATGCGGTCCCGCAGTTGGTCCCGAAGGCCTCGAGCCCTCGGATGATCATCGCTGTACAGGTTCCGGCACTCGAGCGGATCTTCCTGGAGATCGTAGTATTCGAACTGCCCGGTACGGTAGTGCCAGATGAACTTCTCCCTGTGGTTTACCAGGTAATGGCCGAATTCGAGGTGCTCGGCGTGCAGACGCTCCCGGTCCAGCCGGTCCGTCTCGCCCCGCACGAGCGGCATGAGCGAACGGCCGTCCATGCGGCCGGGCGCGGGCAGGCCGCACACGTCGAGCAGCGTGGGCATCAGGTCGGCCAGGCCCACGGTCGTTTCGGGGTACCGGCGGCCCGCGGGGAGATCCATCTGCGCGGGGAAGTTCAGGACGAAGGGCACGCGGATCGAACCCTCGTACCCGTAGGACTTCGCCCAGTAATGGTGGTCGCCCATCATGTCGCCGTGGTCGCCGACGAAGGCGAAGACCAGATTGCGCAGCTGGAGCATGCGCCACATGTGATAGGTGAACCGCGTGATCTGTGTGTCCACGTGATCGATGCAGCCGTAATATCCCGCCCGGGCCCGCCGGACGTTCTTGCGGGACAGGGGGAGATACTCGGCTTCCGGGAAGGGGCCGTGGGCCTTGACGAAGGGCGTGCGTCCACCCACGTAACGGGACGGATCGCCGATGACCGGGTCGGGCAGATCGGGGTCGTCGGCGTATCGCTCGTAGAAGAACGCCGGCGGGTCCCAGGGCGGATGGGGCTTGCTGAAGGATACGAACAGGAAGAAGGGCGTGTCATGGCCGTGATCCCGCGCGTGCTCATCCATGACGCGGATGGCCTGCGTGGCCGTCCAGGTGGTCACGTGGAACTCTTCGGGGAAGACACAGGGACGGGCCGTGTACCCGTTGTTGGTCACGCCCGCGTTGAACAGGCCGAAATCGCCCCATCCCTGCTCCGCCAGCCAGTCGATGTAATCATCCCTGTATCCGGGCGACAGGAACCGGCCTTCCTCGTGGGCGACGATACGGTCGAAGCCGCAGGGTGCGTCCTGGGGGTAGACGTGCCTCTTCCCGATGCAGTAGGTCTTGTAGCCGTTGCGCTGGAATACCCGGCAGAGCGTGTCCGGTTCGTCCCAGGGCGCCATGTCGTCGAATCCGACCATGCCGTGGGTGATCGGCCACTGACCGCTGAAGAGGGTCCGGCGGGCGCCGACGCATGATGGCACTTCGGAGACGGCACGGGGAAAGTAGTGTCCGGTATGGGCCAGCGCGTCGATACCGGGCGTGTGGACCACGGGGTGGCCCGCGATGCCCAGGGTGTCGCCGCGAAGCTGGTCGGCGCAGATGAGGACCACGTTGGGGCGGTTGCTACCGGTCATTTGTCGTACCTGGTTCCATCCACTTCAAATTTCATCCCCGCATGGACAACCGGGATGCTGAAATCGCAGGGGCCGAACGTGATCACGAGGGCAGGACCTGCTGTCCCAGGACGATATGATGGAACAGCGGTTTCGTCCGTTCCGGCAGCGCCTCGTACTGCTCCGGGGTCAGCGGCACGACGTCGTCAGGCCGGAATCCCCGGTTGGCCGCATCGCGTTCGAAGTCCGAAAGACCGGGAATCAGCGGGTTGAGGTTGAACCACCACGCCGCGTACCGTGCGATTACGGCCATGCGGGTCTCGTCGCTGTTGTTGTGTCCGTTTATATGCCAGGTCCGGCTGTCGAAGATGAGCACGCTTCCCGGCTTTCCTTCGGCCTGAATCTCAGATGGGTGGCTCGCCCCCCGCACGAGGCTGCCGTCGCCCGTCGGATTGTTGCCCGCCTTGTGGCTTCCGGGCACCAGTACCGTACCGCCGTTCTCCCTGGTAAAGGGCGTAAGCATCCAGAGGCTGGTCAGCAGCAGCGGCGCGTCGGGATAGGGCGCCGGGATGCGATAGTCGTAGCCCTGTCCGAAGGGCCAGTCTGCGTGAAGGCCTCCGCCCGGGTCGTCCGTCCGGGGATATCCGGGGTGGAGGATGACGCCCGTGGTCATGGAAATGCGGACGTGCTGGCCGAAGAACGCCTCGGTGACGCCCATGATCCGGTCGTCGGAAAGGTAGGGGGCGATCGTCGGGTCGCAGGCGATGATGCCCCGAACGCAATGGCGGCCGTTCGTCAGGTCCTCGGGCCTTTCGTCCGCCGTGGCGATCAGGCTCTCGCGGACCTTCGCCACCTCGTCAGGGGGTATTACGCCGTCCGCAACGCACCAGCCTTCGATCTTGATCCGCTTCACGAGGTCTTCGACGGTTGACATGCCCGTTCCTTCCGCTTAATGTGACTCCATAACGTGGTTTCCGACGTTGGGATATGATGCAAGATCGATAGTCAAAACCAACCCTTTTGTAAAGGCGAATCTCACCCCATTCGACATGAGCGGGAGTTGACATGGTTTCCTACCGTCCCCTGGGCCGTACGGGCTTGAACGTATCGACGCTGAGCATGGGCTCCGGCGGCTACAACCGGCTGGGTCAGACCAGCGATCCCCCGTTGACCGAGCCGGAGATGCACCGACTCGTGCACGGGGTCCTGGATCTGGGCATCAACCTCTTCGATACGTCTCCGGGCTACCTTGAAGCCGAGGCGATACTCGGGCGCGCCTTTCGAAGTATCCCCCGCGACCGATACCACGTTGCCACGCGGGTCGTGCTCTCGCAGCTCGACGAGGAGCGCGGGCCGATCCTGATGACGCCCGGGCACATCACGGATTCCATCGAGACCAGCCTGCGCCGCCTGGGAGTCGACGCGATCGACGTGGCGCTGATCGCCGCGACCGAGACGGCCGATTTCGACTATATGATCAACGAGCAGTTTCCCATCCTGGAACGGCTGTGCCGGCAGGGCAAGATCCGTTTCCTCGGATCCAGCGAGACCGCGTTGTCCGACGGCGCCCATGCATGGTTGCGGGCGGCGCTGCCGACCGGGCAGCTGGACGTCATCATGATCGCCTACAGCATGCTCAACCAGTCTGCTCACCATACGGTCTTCCCGTACTGTCGGGCGCACGACGTGGGGGTCATGAACATCTTCTCGGTACGGAACATCTTCAAGGATCCGTCGCGCCTCAAGGAGACGATCGAAGAACTTCAGCGTCAGGAACTACTGGATGAATCCATCGATCCCAGGGCGCCCTACGACTTCCTGCTCGAGGATCCCGATATCGAGACGCTGGTCGAAGCGGCCTATCGATTCGTCGTGTACACGGAAGGGGTGACCACCGCCGTGTGCAGCGCCGTTACCCTGGACAAGATCGAACAGAACATCCACAGCATCGCCAAGGGGCCCCTCCCCGAAATGCACGTAAAACGTATTCGACGGCTGTTCGGACACATCAGCGAGGCCGTCGGGAACTAGCTGCATTCCCGGCGGGTGCGCGTCTGGGCGGCAGCGCACCTGGGCCGGCGGCGGGTACGAGCCGGAGCCGGCGGCGGTCCCGGACTAATTCCAACCCTTCCCGCTCCCCTCCAGCCAGCGCGCCCGTTTCCCGTGGGCGGCGACGTACTGAAAGTCGTATTCGGAGGCGTTGTCGTCCACCGGCATGCTATTCGGGTGGGGCGGGTAGCGCGCGATAACGCCCTCGTCGATATCCACGCCCAGGCCCGGCGTATCCGGGACGACGATGTGTCCCTCCTCGATCACGGGCTGGCCGGTCATGACTTCGTACCGCTGGGGGACGTCGTTGGCCAGGTGCTCCTGGATGAGGAAATTGGGAATCGCGGCCAGCAGGTGCACGGCCGCCATTTCCGCCACGGGACCCAGCGAGCCGTCGTGGGGAGCCACCATGACGGAGTGGGCCTCGGCGATGGCCGCGAGTTTCTTCATCTGCAGCAACCCGCCGAAGCGGCCCGTATCGGGCTGTGCCACGTCGATGATTCCCCGTTGGATCAAGGGCGCCAGGGAGTAAACGCCGGGATGGCTTTCCCCGATGGCGATAGGGACGTTCACGGCGTCCGACACTTTTGCGACCGCCTCGACGTCCAGGGAAGATACCGGATCTTCATAGAACAGCAGGGCACAAGGCTCCAGGCGCTTCCCCAGCGCGATGGCGTCTCCCGGCGTCTGCCACGGCCCCCCGCCCGCGTCCACCATCAGGTCGACGTCCGGGCCGAACGCATCTCGCAGCGCCTCGACCCGCGAAACGCAGTCGTTCCAGCCGAACAACTTGAGGCCGGTAAACCCACGCTCGACCAGATCGTGGGCCCGGTCCATGTCGAAGGCGTGGCCGTAGAGACGGATGCGGTCCCGCATCTTGCCGCCCAGCAGGTTCCACACGGGCGTGCCGAGGGCCTTCCCCTTGATGTCCCAGAGGGCCATCTCGATGCCGGTCAGGGCTCCGCTGCCGACCACGCCCGTCATGCCGTGTCCCATGACCGCCGCGAACATCTTGTGCCAGAGACGCTCGACGTGGAAGGGATCCTCGCCGATGACGAGGGATTTGAGGTCGTGTATGGCCGTTTCGACGACGCGCGGCCAGCCCCAGCATTCGCCTACGCCGTATAGACCTTCATCTGTATACACCTTGACGAAGAGCCAGTGGCGCCAGGAGGCTTTTCCCGGCGGCGAGGCGTTCATGAGAAACGTTCGGACGTCGGTGATCTTCATGGCCGCATCAGGAAGACGTTTCGTCTTTCAACTTCTGCTCGACGCTTTCGATCTTCTCTTCCATGGTCTGCGCGCGGTCGGTCCGCGTACCCAGGCGGATGGTCGTGGAAATCCGCGGCGCGCCCATTTCGTGCACGGTCTCGTGACACTGTCTCACGGCGGCGAATACTTCCTCCCATTCGCCTTCGATATTGGTGCCGTAGGCATGCATGAAGGTCTTGAGTCCCGCCTTCTTCAGCACCCTTTCACAGGCCGTTACGTATTCGGATACCGATACGCCGACCCCGATGGGCACCACGCACAGATCAACGATTACTTTCATGGCATCCTTCTGATTTCATGGCGTCTTTCTGATTTCATGGCGTCCTTCCCCCGTTCACCGTACCCGCGGTTCCAGGATCTCCCTGAGCCGGGCGGCCACCAGGGCATCCTCGCCGGGTTCCATCATATAGGGCATGACGGACAGGCCGCCGCCCCCGCCCATTTCGACCCGGGGCTCGCCTTCGGACAACTGTTGCACGACTTCGTCCGGATGGATGCCGATTTCCGAGGTCTCCCAGTCTATGTGCAAAACCGGCGCCACGTTGGACCGGCCCGGTTGACGGATCGTCGTCCGTATGGATGGAAGGGGCGCAACGGCGTCGATTACCGTCTGAAGATATCCTTCCCACGCCTTCCATTCCGCTTCGTGGTCTCTCACCCCCCACTGCTCCACCGCGGCCAGGAGGCCCATGATTTCCTCCTTGCCGGCCTTCATGGGCCGAGCGATGGAATGGTGCGGGGCGCCGTTCATGAAGGCGGCCCACAGCAGGTCCCGCCGGCCCAGGACCAGCCCGGAGGCCTGGGGTCCGCGCAGGCACTTGCCCCCGCTGTAGGCCACCGCGTCCACGCCGTCGGCCAGGTACGGGTTCGGTACGTCCGGCCGTTCGGCGGCCGCGTCGACGAACACGGGAACGCCGTGTCCGTGGGCGATGGAGGCGATTTCCCGGACGGTCATCACGCCGTCGCCCGCCCGGTCGCCGAAGATCGCGACCATCGCCGTCCGCTCGTTTAAGGCAGACCGAAAGGCATCAGGATCGTCTTCCACTTCGACAAGCGTTATGCCGGTCATACGGATGGCGTGGTCGTAGGCGTGCCGGTGGGTCTTGAGCGTGATGACTTCGTTCTTCATGTCCGTGGTATCGGGCAACCGGGCGATACGAACCGGATCCGTCCCTGCCACGCAGGCGGCGGTCACCTGGCAAAGCGCCGCGGCGCATCCATTGGTCACGAGGCCGAATTCCGTCTTCATGATCTCCCCGATACGCCGGCCGACCCCGTCGATCAGTTCTTCGATATGCACATACTTTTTGGACGCTTCGGCCATGGCCTGTCTGACTTCGGGCAGCATGACCGAACCGCTGTACATGGTCAGGGTACCCTTGCAGTTGATCAAGGGCCGAACGCTTACACTGTCGTAGGTGGGGTAATACTCCGGAGGCATAGGGCGTTCCTCGTGAAGGGCCATATCTATCCGCCATGGGCGCAATTCGCCGCTTGGAGCGAGTGCTTTCATGATCCTGAAGAAGCATGAGGTTCGGGATAATCTATCTCCAGCACATGGTACGTGTCTAACAGAATATCCGTGAGACCGAATTTAAACCTATGCAATATACAGATATGGATGTAATATCCGGCAATATCAGTATTTAAGTAATTTCCGAATTTATGGGCAGTACGGCAACCTCCAGGTGAAAGGTAGATTCGGTGCGTCTATCAACTGTACTGGCGATCGCATGCGTACTGGTTGCCTGCAAAGGTGATCATGGTCCTCTGGGTCCTCGAGGAGATCAGGGTGTCCAGGGCGCACAGGGCGTCCAGGGTGCTCAAGGTGATCAAGGGGTCCAGGGACCTCAGGGACCTCAGGGAGAGCAGGGCGATCAGGGCGACCCCGGCGAGACGCTGAACTGGGCTGATGTCATCGAGACGGGAAATCTGTACGAGTCCATCTACATCGTCGGCGTGATTACGGATACGGGTTTTCAACACGTCGGGACCGCGTTCAGCGCTTACTTCACCGACAAGTTATGGACGAACGCCCACGTGGTGGAGGCCGCCCTGGAGTTCACCGAAGATCCCGAAGTCGCGGAGTTGAATCCGGTCCCGGTCGTCGCGCGTACCGGCACGCTGCTTGGCGGTGACGAAACTTATCTGTGGGCGCCATACATCTTCCATCCGGAATACGATGGCACACCGATGTCCGCGGACATCGCGCTGATAGAGATCAACGGTACGATCACCCATGCCACGCCGTCTTTTCTGCCCAGGGAACACACCGACGACCTGCGTATCGGGCAGCCGGTGGGAACGCTCGGTTTTCCGGGTCTTCCTCCAATTTTCGACGCCATTCTTCCCCTGGCCAGCTTCAAAGAAGGGACGATCAGCGCGCTCAGGCCGTTATACAACGAATCCTTCATCAATTTTCCCATAAACACCGGCCAGTTAGTCCACTATAGCCTCGCGACCCGCGGCGGAACAAGCGGGAGTCCGGTCTTCGATCACCAGGGATTCATCATTGCAATAAACCACGCGGGGATCAATCAGATCATTCCCTTACCACCGCCCAGTGATGAAGATGAGGAGGAAGAAGGTGAGGGTGGAGGCGAAGGGGAAGACGAGGGTGAGGGCGAGGGAGAAGGTGAGGGCGAGGGAGAAGGCGAAGAGGAGGGGGAAGGCGAAGAGGAGGAAGAAGAGGAAGAAGAGTTCCTGGCGTCCGTGGACACGCTCGATAACTTCGGTATAAACATCGCGGTTGCGTGGGACCTGCTGGACTTTCTGGCGAGCCTGGATGCTACCGTTACCGTCGACGGGTTGAACGATACCGATACCGCCGAAGTCGGCGCGCGGTCCGATGGGTATGCGGAGTACCAGGCCTTCCCTAAAAACTGGAACGGGGAAACGTGGCTGCCGTAACCAGGTGTACCGGGACGAACTGAGGAAATTCGAGTGACGCTTGGAGCGGTCTTGCCGACGGCGACTACTTTTGCAGTTTCATGCCAGCGAGAACGGGGTCCCGGCGGCCCGGCGGGCCTACAGGGTTCTCCGGGTCCACAAGGCATTTCGGGCCGCGGGTGGACCTTGCCGGATGCTGCCAGCCGAAGGTTCGGTGATTCCCCATGAACCGTACGCTGCCCATCGTTCTGCAGGCTTTCATCTGCGTTTTCGTCGTCCTGTTGCTCGAATTGCCCGGTACGCCGGTCGGTTTGATACTGAAGGGATTCGCCGGGCTGTGCGTCCTCGTACTGCTCAAGGTCGCGTACAACAAGATGGTGTTTCCCGGCACGTTGCTCGGTACGATCTTCTGCGGCCTGGCCTGGTGGTTCGCGCCGGGATGGCCCATGTACGTCCTCATATTGCTGTTCCTCGGCAACCTGTTCCTCACCTGCAAGACGGCGGAAGCGTTCTATAGCCGTTCCGGTTGACGAAGCTTCAGAATACCCATGACAGTCCCACGAATTGTACGTATACTCGGTATGCGAGCAATCAGGTCGCGAGAGAGCCGGATGTATATGCAGGTTCTGGATGATTTGGGACGTGAAAACGATGATTTGGGACGTGTGATTCCGGAGGAAATCCATGAAACGTCTGTTTGCATATATGGCCGCGGCCACGTTCCTGGCTAACGGCGCGGCGTATGCGCAGCAGCACTGGGACGAGGTCGTCGTAGAAGCCCATCCCGTCGTCGGCAATATCTACATGCTGACGGGCAGTGGAGGCAATATCGGGGTCTCGGTCGGCGATGACGGCATACTGATCGTCGACGACCAGTACGCGCCGCTGGCCGACAAGATCAAGTCGGCCCTGCGCGGCCTGCATGCCGGCCCGCTCAAGTTCGTCCTCAATACCCATTTCCACGGCGACCACGTGGGCGGCAACCCCATCTTCGGCCTAGAGGCGACCATCGTCGCCCACGCCAACGTCCGCAAGCGGGTGTCAACGCCGCAGCAGCGGGGCGATCGCTCCATCCCCGCCATGGTGGAGGAAGGGTGGCCGGTGATCACCTTCGACGAGGAGGTATCGGTCCATTTCAACGGGGAAGAGATCAGGCTGGTGCATATGCCCGAAGGCCATACCGATAACGACAGCGTCATCCATTTCACCGGATCGGACGTGGCGCACATGGGGGATACCTTCTTCAACGGCCGTTTCCCCTTCGTGGACCTGGGCAGCGGCGGCAGCGTCGCCGGGCTGATCCGGAACATCGGGCACGTTCTGGAGATGATCGGACCGGATACCCGCGTGATTCCCGGCCACGGCGCCCTGGGAGACCGGGCGGCTTTGGAGGCTTACCACGACATGCTCGTTGCGACAACGGAGGTCGTCCGCGCGATGATGGCGGAAGAAAAAGCGCTCGACGAAATCAAAGCGGCGGGCCTGCCGGAGCAATGGGACGGATACGCGAACGACTTCGTCCCGGAAGCGCGATGGATCGAGACGATCTACAACAGTTACAGCACACCGGAATAAAGCGCGTGGCAACGACCGGCATAAGACGCGTGACAGCGCACCGGCATGAGACGCGTGACCGCGCACCGAAACAGCACGCGTCGGAGCGGCTCGCATCGGCCACGTCAAACCGGCGGCTTCGCTTGACACGCACTTGACGCGCGGTAGCATACGGGCACGACAGGAGGTGTTCATTGCAGATCATCGATGGTCATCAGCATCTCTGGGATACGTCTGAGCTGAGCTATCCCTGGCTGGAGGGCTTCGACGCCCTGCGTCAGCGTTACGGACCGGAAGACTACCGGGCGGCTATCGACGGCATCGAAATCACAAAGTCCGTCCACATAGAAGCGGATCCCGCGCCAGGCGCGGAGGTGGCCGAGGTGGACCGGCTCGTGCGCATCGCCGCCGAGGACGGCATGATCGGCGCGATCGTCGCCACGGCGCCGCTGGAATCGGATGAACGGGAGGAGACGCTGGACAGGCTGGCCGCGGACTATCCCATGGTGGTCGGCATCCGGCGCATGGCCTGGCACCACGAAGATCCGGAGTTCTACAGTTGGCCGTCCCTGATCGAAGGGGTCCGATCCCTGCCCCGGTACGGATACACCTTCGAATTGTGCGCCAACGTCACCCAGCTCGACGCCGCGGTGACCCTGGTGCGCGCGACGCCCGATGTCACCCATGCCATCAACCACTGCGGAGGACCCGACGTCGCGGGCGATGGATTCGCGCCATGGGCGGACTACATGAATCAGTTGGCCGGATTTCCCAATACGGTCTGCAAGATATCAGGGCTGGTCACCCGGGCGAAGGCAGACTGGACCAGGGACGACCTGAAGCCCTACATCGATCACCTGCTCGATATATTCGGCTTCGACCGGGTGATGTACGGCAGCGACTGGCCCGTTTGCACGCTCGCGGCCACGTACAGGGCATGGTTCGACACCCTCGTTGACGCGGTGAAGGACATATCCGACGACGAGCGCCGCAAGCTGTTTCACGACAACGCCAGCGCATTCTACCGATTAGGGTGAATAGAGCGTGGGGCCGACAGGAGTTGCAAGGATGTCTGTGGTAACGGGGCCGGGCGCCGGGACGGACGTGCTCGCGCCTGAAGTGCGGGAACGGGAGTGGACCCGGCTCCCCGGCTTCAGCGGCGGGAATGCCGGTCTGGATGACCGCGGCAGGGGAAATGGCAACGGGGCCGGCCGGGGAGGTGGCGGCGACGAACCACCCGGATCATCCGCCGTCAAGCCGCCCGGTGCTGGAGCCAACGTGCTGGGCATGCTGATGTTCATCGCCAGCGAAGCCGTCCTTTTCCTCACGCTGATCGTCACGTTCGCCGTGGTGCGGGCCGGATACCCGGAATGGCCGCCATCGGACCAGCCCAGGCTTCCCGTGATGGCGTCCTTCTTCAACACCCTGGTCCTGCTGGGCAGCGGCGCCGCCATGTTCGGCGCGTGGCGGGCCATGCGAAGTGGACGGGTGCGGTCGTCCGGTCGTCTACTGGCCGCGGCCACGCTGCTCGGCATCCTGTTCCTGGTGGTGCAGGGCGTGGAATGGGTCCGGCTGATCGATTTCGGACTGACGGTCACCCGGAACATCTACGGCGCGGTTTTCTACGTGATGATCGGGATGCACGCACTGCACGTCTTCATCGCCGTCCTGGGGCTGCTCTACGTGTTGCGCAGGTTCGGCAGGGGAGCCTATACCCGCGAAGCACACGACGGGTTGACCATGGGCGGGATGTTCTGGGGATTCGTCGTGCTCATCTGGCCCGTGCTGTTCGTTTTCGTATACCTGTCGTAAGCGCCTTGTAAGCGCCCTCCTTACTGCAAACGGATTATCTTTGAGCAAAAACGGAGCGAGTATGAAATCGTCTTTCGGTACCGTCGTCCAGCGCGCTGCGGAGACCTTGAGCGCCCAGGGCAAGGACGCCAACCAGATCGCGAAGATCGTATGCGACCAGGACCCCGACGGGTACAACTACGGTATCGGCATCGTCGTGGACGGGATGGGCAAAGCGTGGCCGACCTCCGAGACCCTGCTCGATCAGGCCAGGGCCGAAATCGGCAACAGCCTGCTCGGCGAATACATGAGCACCGCTTCCCTTGCCGCTCCGTTGAAGGAGGCCGTGCTGCGCTGGCAGCGCATCCCGGAGGAACACTGGGACCGCTTCTCGCTGCTGACCCCCTCGGACGCCGGCACCGGTGCGGTAAAGACGGCGGTCGAGATGGCCCTGCAGCTGTACCCCGGCCTGCGGGCGATCGGCGTGGAGGAGCTTTCCTGGCCCGCGTACAAGGCGATTGCGCGGATGAGCAGGATCTCGTGCCGGGAGTTCCCCATCGGCGACGCGATGAACGCGGCGGACCTCCTGCGGGTCTACCAGGCAGGGCCCATGAACACGACGGGCCGCGTCCAGTCCCGGGAGACCATGCGCACACGGGCCGAGGCCGCGAAGGGCCGCCCCGTGCTCCTCGACCGGGCCTACTCGGGGTTCGAGTACGCCCGTCTCCTCGATTCCCGCGGGTACGACAGGATCATGGCCATGAGTTACGACGACCAGATCCGGCCCTTCATCGAAAACGACGTGCCTTTCTGGGTATCCGTCAGCCCCACCAAGTCCTTCGGCACCTTCGCCCTCCGCCCCTGCGGTATGCTCCTGGTGCACTGTCCCGACGCGTCCCGCGCCGAAGAGGTCGCGGCACTGGCCAACACGGTGACGCGCGCCCGGGGTTCGTCCTTCGAACATCCCGTTACGCGGGCCTTCGTATCGGCGCTGGTCCACGACCTTGCGCGTCTGGAACGCGAACACGCGGATATCCTGCGGCGCGTGGCCGCGGCGGAGACGTCGTGGAAGGACAGATCAGCCGGGACGCCGCTCGCCGAACTGTTCACGAACGGCTACGCCGGCCTGTTCCGCAATCCCCGCGTCGGTGACGAGGCCCGGGCGGCGATCTACGACGCCCACCTGTATCCGGTCTTTACGCCGGGGCGATGCAGACTCAACATTACGGGTCTTCCGGATGACGAGGATATCGCCCGGGAGCACGTAGCGGTTTTCGCAAGGTTCTGCCAGGGATAGGGGATAGCGTCGAATCCATTTCCCGCTTGTTTTTACCGGCTCGACAGTTTAATTTCCATGGCTTGAATTGATTGAGAATCCGCAGTCCCTTTTCGACCGTGTCGGGATTTGCGGGAAACGTACCGGAGGACTTCCGGTTCGCGGTCATCCGCAGTATTCACGCTGAGATCATTCAATACCGTACCGATCTGAAAGGACATCACCGCATGGCACAGGTCAGCATCGTCAGGCATAATCCCATCGCCATTTTTTCCAATCCCACGGAAGTGCTCGTCAAGGACGACCGCAACCAGGTCTTCCGGCTGATTGAGCCGAGTGGGAACGTCGGCACGCAATACCCGAATGACATGGGTTCCGAGTGGTTCGGCACCATAGAGAACCTGAACAAGAACCTCAGGATCTGCGGGGTCGACTGGTCGGACGTTTACAAGACGGACGTGCTGTGGACCACGCCATCCGGCGGCCGGGACGTCTGCGACAGGATGAAGGACGAGTACAACGCCATTTACGCCCCGATGATCGACGCGGTGACCGGCGGCCCGCTTCGTTCCAACCGCATGGCGCGGTTTACCCACCCTGAAGGCTTCCCGGACCCCGTGGCGCTCTTCGAGGTCCAGATCAAGGCGGTGGCCGGCGAGCACGTCTCTATCGGCGACGGCGTGATCGACTACGGATACTGGCAGGACCACCAGCCGAGCGGCGCCTCGGTCATGCACACCCGCAACGGCGAGGTCATCACGTCCCTGGGGTCCGACCTGGCGGAGGAAACGGCCTTCGTGCTCGACGAGCACTACGAAAAGCCCTTCGCCGAAGCCGGCGTCGATTTCAGGAAGCAGACGGTGTGGATGGAAATCCTGGTCGCCGTCGACGACGCGCCCGAAAAGACCTGGGAGAGGATCGATACGGTCCGGCGGGTCTTCGAGGACTACTACGGCGACGACCGGCCCGCCGGTTTGATCTACCCGGTTTCCCGCATCCCGAACCTGGACGGCATCGTGGAGCCCCAGCCCCGGGTGGTCTCCGGCGACGTGCGCATCGCGCGGTCCGGCGAGATCGAGGACGGCTTCAGCACGTGGACCGCCATCCAGTACGGCGGCGTGACCGAGGTCATGGCCAGCGCCGTGGGCGGCGACGACGCGGGCCGCCAGCTTTCCACGCTGGACGCGCGCATCAAGGCGGCGGGCGGAAACGGACTCAAGGAAGACGGCATCTTCAACAACGCCTACGTGGTCGCCGGCGACGATTCAGAGGCGAACAGGGCCTGGATACAGGAATTCAACGCGTCCTTCAGCGCCTGGTACGAAGGCTCGGCGCCGGCGGGCCGCACCGCGCAATTCATCGGCGGCATTCAACAGGCGTCCTATCGCTCGGGCATCTCGAACCGCGCGATCTTTGCCGGTTAGCGTGAGCATGGAGAGGACCGGGACAGCGGTTCAGGACCGCACAACCCCGGGGAGGTACGCATGAATCCCGGCCTCCTGCTGTGTTTTCTCCTGCTCTTCCTGCCGGTCCTTCAAGTCGCTCAGGATTACTCCGCCCATTCCGGGCCTGCCGCGCCGCCCGTCCTTCAAGTCGCGCAGGATTACTCCGCCCATTCCGGGCCTGCCGCGCAACCCGTCAATACGGTCGGCAAGGCCATGCCCCCGGATGCGGCGCCCCTCGCCGAGCAGGTGTATTCCTTTCACCTTCCGGAGCCGACCACGCTCGACATCGGGATCGCCGTCTACGAAGCGACCGGCGCGGTGTTTTCCTTCGAGGGCCTCACCCGGCTGGACCACAACAATGAACTCATGCCGGCGGCGGCCGATCGATGGGAGGTGTCTCCCGACGGCACGCGCTGGACCTTCCACCTGCGCAGGGGCGCGAGGTGGAGCGACGGCAGACCCGTCACCGCCCATGATTTCGAATATGCCTTCAGGCGGATGGTGGACCCGGCCAGCGCGAACAGGAACGCCTCCTTTTACTACGAAATCGAAGGGGCGAAGGCCTTCAACCAGGGATTGACCCGGGACGCGGATTCCGTCGGCGTGCGGGCCGTCGACGACCACACGCTGGTCATCCGGACCGCGCTGCCCTGTCCCTACCTCCCCTATATCGCCTCCTTCCCCACGTCCGTGCCCGTGCCCCGCTGGCAGGTGGAGAAGTACGGTCCGGGCTGGTCCGAACCCGGCCGGTTCGTGACGAATTCGACATTCAAGCTGGCGTCCTGGGATCACGGTTCCCGCTTCGAATTCGTCCTGGACCCGAATTACAACGGTCCCCACAAGGGATACGTGGAACGGATCATCGGCAAGTTCGTGGATACCCGCATGATGGCCGGCGGCACGCTGGCCTATGAGAACGACGAGATCGACCAGCAGGACGTTTCCCCCATCGATCTTCCGCGCATCAGACGCCATCCGCGACTCTCCGGGGAGTTGCATATCAGCAAGGATTTCATGACCCATTTTCTCTTCTTCAATGCAGACTATCCGCCCTTCGACAACCTGAAGGTGCGGCAGGCGATCAGCCACGCGATCGACCGGGAGGTCATATGCCGGGTATTGCTCCAGGGCATGGGCATGCCGGCCTGGTCCATGCTTCCGCCGGGATTTCCGGGCTACGCGGGCGGCAAGTACCGGGACATCCAGCGATTCGATCCAGAACTGGCCAAACAGCGCCTGCGCGAAGCGGGATATCCGGATGGACGGGGATTCCCGCGGATAGAGATGTGGGTCAACAACGTCGCCCGGCAGCAGGTCGGCCAGGCCATTCAGGAAATGCTCAAGACCCACCTGGGGATCGACATGTCGATACGCGTGGTCGAGAGCATCTCCTACCGGACCGCCCAGTACCAGCGAAAGATCCCCTTCAGCCTGATTCAGTATCATTACGACTATCCCGATCCGAACAACATGCTCGCCATGGTCTGGCGGTCCCAGCCGGCCGGATACAGCCGCCATCCTTGGCGAAACGCGGAATTCGACCGCCTGGTCGACGAGGCGGCGTCGGAGATGGACGGCGACCGGCGGTTTCGCCTGTACGACCAGGCGCAGCGGGTCCTCTCCGAGGACGTGGGCGCCGTGTTTCTCTATTACGGCAAGAAGGCCGCCCTGCGAAAACCCTGGCTCAAAGGCATCAAAAAGGACCGGGACAGCGAATACCCCTTCTGGGGCAACAACACCGGGTATTTCGACATCTATATCGGCGATGGCGGGCGATAGCGGAAAACCCCGCGCGGCCACGACCATTTCGGTTTGACAATACCCGCGGCTTGGATACATTCAGGAAGATGCGTCCGGTCCCTCAGGAAGATGCGTCCGGTCTTTGAGTCGAGGGATTCGACCGGGCGCGCCCGGTCCGGTACGCCCATACAGGCTGGTTTTTGTGGATCGAGGCGCACCGTTTGCCGTCAAACAGATAGCCTGCCAGGGTTATTGCATCAGCCGCCAGAAAGGAATTCAGATGAAAGCGGGACAAGTGGTCGCGCAGGAGCAAATTGAAATCGTGGAGGCGGAACGGCCGGACCTCGCGCTGGAAAAAACCAATCCGGAGGGGCTCAAAGACCTCGTGCTCGTACGAACCGTGAACGCCGCCATCTGCGGCAGCGACCATCCGCTGTTCACGGGCCCGGCAAACTATCCCGCGGCCCCTGGCGTGTCCCTGCACGAGAGTATCGGGATCATCGAAAAATCGTGGGCGGACGGATGCAGGGAAGGTGATCTCGCCATGGTCCTGCCCTCCGGTTCGAGCGCCATGGCCGAGTATTTTCTCGGTCTCGGCGCGTCCGTGACCCCCTTGCCGCCGGGCCTGCCCCAGGAGCAGCTGTTGATGGCTCAGCCCCTCGGCACCGTGATCTGCTGTCTGCGGAAACTGGGCCACTTCTTCGACGCCGAGGTCGCCGTGGTCGGCCAGGGCCCGATGGGACTGCTGTTCACCACCATGATGCGGAACCTCGGCGCCGCGCTGATCATCGGTATCGACCAGTATGACAACCGCCTCGCCGCGGCCCGGGAAATGGGCGCGACCCACACCGTGAACACGCGGCACACCGATCCGTCCGAGGCAGTGGCCGAGATCACGGAGGGCCGGATGGCCGACGTGGTGATCGAGGTCGTCGGCGTGGAGGAGACGTTCAACCTGTGCGTGAAGCTGGCCCGGCACAAAGCCCGATTCATCGACTTCGGCGTGCCCAAGACTGCGCGATTCACGGTCGACATGCTGGACCTGTTCCGCAAGAACCTGCAGCTGACGACTTCCGTGGGACCGGATATACAAACCGATTTCAGGAGCGCCATGCGGACCATTGGTGAAGGGCGTGTGAACCTGGCGCCGATGATCTCCCACAAGTTGCCCTTCGCCCGGGTACAGGAAGGCTTCGAAATGGCCACGAAGCGCAAGGGCGAGTGCATCAAGATCATCATCGATTTCGAGGAAAAGGGCCTGGGCAGGTAACGCCGACCTGACCGCCGACCTGACCGCCCGGCCGGGCCAGGCGGACCAGGCGGCCACGCGGGCCGGGCGGACCAGGCGGGCCAGGCGAACCAGGCGGCCACGCGGACCGAAGGATTGCGCGCCAGACGGCGCGATGGAGGATCTACGTCATGCGAAAGACCATCTGTTCCGTAACGAGGACCACCGCACTGGTCCTGTTTGCCGCCCAGCTTGCCTGCGGCGGCGGCGAAACGCCAGAAGATCCCTGGAACAAGGTTCAGACGATCCTGTCGGAGTCAAAGGATACCGTCGTGCTGGACGGGACGGATAAGGCACCGCTCAAGTACGACGGGACGGATGAGCCGGTATTCGGCGACTGGATGGTGCGCCACGCGCTGTCCGACCCGGAGAACTTCAATCCCTACACTTCGAGCGACCAGGGCGCGACCCAGGTCCACACCTACGTCTTCGAGTCTCTGCTGGAACCGGAATACGATCCACCGTATACTCAGCGCGGTTTTATCGCAGCAGACTATCCCATCATCTCCGACGATCATCTCACCTATACCTTTACCCTGCGCCGGAACGTTCGATTCGCCGACGACGTTCCCCTCACCGCGGACGACGTGCTCTTCAGCATGAAGGTCATCCAGACGCCCACGGTACGGGCGCCGCACCTGAGAAACTACTATTCCGCGATCATGGACGTCAGGAAACTCGGGGAATACGAGATCAGTTTCGTCTGCCGGGAACCGTATATCCTGAACGACCTCTTTCTGGGCAGTTTCGATATCCTGCCCAGGCACTTCTACGACCCGGACGGGCTGCTGGACCCGGTGCCGATCACCAGCCTGATAGACGGCAGTTGGGAAGGCGGTGAACACGCGGACCGGGTGCGGCTCTTCGGCGACCGCTTCAACCAGGATTTCAACCGGAAGATGCTTGGCTCCGGACCGTATTTCGTGGCGGACTGGGAGAACGACGTGGTCACGGGACAGAAGGTCGTGCTCAGCCGTAATGACCGTTACTGGGGCCGGGACGTGGATAGACTGCCCGCGACGGGAAACGTGGACAAGGTCGTCTTCAAGATCATCAACAACCTGGACGCCGCGTTCATCGAACTGACCAACGGCAACCTGGACATCCATGGCATGAAACCGCTGGAGTTCAAAGAGAAGAGCTGGTCGCCCGGGTTCGTCGAGCGGTTCATGAAGGGCATCCAGTACGCGGGAGGCTACACGTACATCGGATGGAACAACGACCATCCCATATTCCGGGACCGGCGCGTCCGGCAGGCGATGACCCACTTCACCGACCGTGACGGCATGGTGCGCAACCTGCTCTTCGGACTCGCGGAAACAGTCGAGAGTCCCATACACAAGTTCCGCCCCGAGTACAATCACGATCTGCAACCCTATGCCTACGACCCGGAACGGGCCCTGGCGCTTCTGAATGAAGCGGGATGGACGGATTCCGACAACGACGGGATGCTCGACAAGGAAATCGATGGCGCTTCCACGCCGTTCCGGTTCGAGTTTCTCGTGAACTCGGGCAATCAGCTTCGCAAGGACATCGCCCTTACGCTTCAGAGCGCGCTCGAGGACGTCGGCATCGACTGCCAGGTCCGTGAACTGGACTGGTCGATCTTCCTGGAGCGGGTGAAGAACAAGGACTTCGCGGCCGTCACCCTCGGCTGGACCGGCGGAACGGGCCTGCGCTTTCCGCCCGACGCCTACCAGATCTGGCACTCGTCCCAGATCGCGGGGAACGGATCCAATTTCATCAGTTTCAGGAACGATGAATCGGATGCGATCCTGACGGCCTACCGGAAGGAATTCGACGTGGACAAGCGGATCGAAATGTACCGCCGCTTCCAGGAAATCCTCCACGAGGAACAGCCCTATACCTTTCTCTGGAAGTCGCGCGTCGCCAGCGCGTACAGCCGGCGCTACCACGGCGTCAACTGGTATCCGGCCGGCGCCGTGACGCAGGAGTGGTGGGTCGAGCCCGCCGACCGGCTGTACCAGTGACCGGCCGTACCAGGAACCGGCCCCGCGGTTGACGGACCGAAAGACCGGCCGCGATCCTGCGCGGGATCAATCTTCGCTATGCTCGGTTACATTCTTCAACGCTCGCTGCTCATGGTCCCCACGCTCGTTGGGATCACGGTGATTTCCTTCTTCATCATGCATCTCGCCCCCGGCGACCCCGTGGACCTGTTCCTGGGCGGCGTGGCCGGCGGCGAGGGGCTGGCTTCCGACCGGCAGCAGGATATCGAGAAAACCCGGGAAGAACTGCGCAGGCAGCTTGGACTGGACCGGCCGGTCCACGTGCAGTACTTCAACTGGGTCGCGGCGCTGTTCCTGAAAATCGAACCCTTAAGCGCCTTCGACCGAAACGCTTTGCGGGCGGACGGGTTGCTGGATCGCCTCGAAGCGTCGGAACGCAGGGCGTTGACGGCGCTGGACCGGGGGGAACAGAAAGACCGGTTCCTTGCCCTTGTGGGCGGATTCGCGCCGGAGGAGGCGAGCGAACTGGAACGGTCCTCGTTCTGGGAAGGGAGGACCTTCAGCGCCGAGGGCAACTATGCTTACCGGGGCGCGGGGATCGAACTCTTCATCGTCGCGGGACACCGTTTCGTCACGCTGGATTTCGGCCGTTCCTTCAAGGACAACCAGCCCGTCATCGGCCGGATCATGGAGCGGTTGCCCGTCACCCTCGAGATCAATATCATCGCGATCGTCATCGCCTACCTGGTCGGCCTGCCGCTCGGCGTCTGGCTCGCGGTCAAGCAGAACTCCCTGACGGACCGGATGCTCACGACCGGCACCTTCGTCCTCTGGTCCATGCCTTCCTTCTGGGTGGGCATGCTGCTGATCATATTCCTGTGCAACCGGGAGTTCTTCTACTGGTTCCCGGCCTCGGGCATACAATCGCTGGACGCCTCCAGCGACTGGAGCACCTGGCGGATCCTCACGGACCACGCGTACCACATGTTCCTGCCCGTGCTGGCCTCCGCCTACATCAGCTTCGCGACCATATCCCGCTTCATGCGGACCAGCATGCTGGAGAACCTGCGCCAGGACTACGTGCGGACCGCCCGGGCCAAGGGGTTGTCGGAAAAGGTGGTCATCCTGCGGCACGTGTACCGGAACTCCCTGATCCCGATCGTGACCACCTCCGCCGGGCTGCTGCCGGCCATGATCGCGGGGTCCGTATTCATCGAAACGATTTTCACCATACCCGGGATGGGGCTGCTCGGATTCGAATCCGTGCTGAACCGGGACTATCCCATGGTCATGGCGATTTTCACCATCGGCTCCCTGCTTTCGCTCCTGGGGATCCTGGTCGCGGACGTCCTGCTCAAGGTGGTCGATCCGCGGATCACCTTCGACCAGTTGCAGGGTTAGGACAGGAAACGTGGTTTCATCCAGAGATACGCAACAAGGTGGATCGACCGGGGCCGGGTCTTCACTGGACGCGGTCACCAAAAAGGAATCGAACGCAGCGAACGGCACGCCGGCCTACACGGTAACGAACGAGGGCGGCGAAAGCTTCTGGCGGCTCACGCGCAAGGAGTTCCGCAAGAACCGGCCGGCGCTGTACAGTCTCTACGTCCTCGCGGCCATGGCCGTCCTCGCGCTTTCCGCGGACCTGATCGCCGGAAACAAGCCGTATTACATGGTCTACGAGGGAGAAACCTATTTCCCCGCCTTTCGCCAGTACGGGGTCTACACCGGGTTGATGGACTGGCCGGAAGAGTTGCGCACGCGGAAGAATTTCAAGCGGTACGCATACAGCGACGCGGTGTTTCCCCTCATCCCCTACGCGCCGGACGAGATCCGGCTCGGCGACCGGTACGAGCGGCCGGGAGGCGCTCATCTCTTCGGGACGGACCGGCTCGGGCGCGACGTGCTGGCCGGTCTCATTCACGGCACGCGGTACTCGCTGACCATCGGACTGGTGTCGGTGGGCATCTCCCTGCTCATCGGCGTGGGGCTCGGCGCGCTGGCGGGGTACCTGGGCGGATGGACCGACCTGATCCTGTCCCGCGTGTTCGAACTCTGGGCCGCCATCCCGCCCTTCTTCCTGATCATCACCGCGGCGGCCTTCTTCCCGCCGAGCCTCTTCTGGATCATGATCATCATCGGGTTCACCGGGTGGGTCGGCATCGCCCGGCTGACCCGGTCCCAGTTCCTCCAGGTCCGGGCCTTCGACTACATCGCGGCCGCCCGGGCCCTCGGCTGTTCGAACCTGCGCATCATGGCGGCGCACATCCTGCCCAATGCCATCGCGCCCGTGCTGATCCCCGCGGCTTTCGGCGTGGCGGGCGCCATCCTGGCCGAATCCGGATTGAGTTTTCTCGGCATCGGCGTGCCCGCCGAGGTCATCACCTGGGGATCGCTGCTGGCCGGCGCGCGAAGCAACATCGCCGCATGGTGGCTTGTGATCGTGCCCGGATTCGCTATCTTTATCACGGTGACCCTGTACAACCTGCTGGGAGACGGACTGCGCGACGCCCTCGACCCGAGGCAACGCGGCAACGCATGAGAGGTCAGATTTGAACGCGATCCTGCGTGTAAACGACCTGAAGACGTACTTCGATACCGAGGACGGCGTGGTGCGGGCCGTCGACGGCGTCAGCTTCGAGGTGGAAGCCGGCAAGACCCTCGGCATCGTGGGCGAATCCGGTTGCGGCAAGAGCATGACCGCTTACTCCATCCTGGGATTGATTCCGCGGCCCCCCGGGCGCATCGCCGGAGGCGAGATCCTTTTCGAGGACAGGAACCTGCTGCAGCTCTCGCCCCGACGTATCCGCGGCATACGGGGAAACGACATCGCCATGATCTTCCAGGAACCCATGACGTCCCTCAACCCGGTGTTCACCGTCGGCGAACAGATCGCCGAGGCGATCCGGCTGCACCGGGGCGCGGACCGGAAGGACGCCTGGCGACGGGCCGTGGACCTGCTGGACCTCGTGGACATCCCGCTGCCGGAAGAACGGGCCGGAAGCTATCCCCACGAACTCAGCGGCGGCATGCGCCAGCGCGCGATGATCGCCATGGCCATCTCCTGCGATCCGAAGCTGCTGATCGCCGACGAGCCCACGACGGCGCTGGACGTCACCATACAGGCGCAGATCCTCGACGTACTGCGGCGCCTGCAGGAAGAACTGGGCATGGGTCTGATCCTGATTACCCACGATCTGGGCATCGTGGCCGAGATGGCCCACGAGGTACTGGTCATGTACGCGGGGCAGGTCGTGGAGCAGGCCGACGTGAAGACGCTCTTCGGAAGCCCCCGCCATCCCTATACCCGCGGCTTGCTCGCCTCCGTACCGACCATGAGTTCGGCGACGGAGGAACTTTCGACCATAGAGGGCGCGGTGCCGGACCCGGTGGACTTCCCGGCCGGATGCCGCTTCGCGCCGCGCTGCGATTTCGCGGCGGAAGCCTGCGGCCGGCCGCAGGCGTTGCAGGACGTGGAAAGCCGCCACGTGGTACGATGCGGGGAATGGCAGCGGATCATGCGGGAGGAGATGGCCTGACGGCCGACGGTACGAGGAGGAGATGGCGGAGCGGAGTGGAGACGCATGACGGAATCTGATGAAATGCTACTGCAGGTCCGGAGCCTGAAGAAGCACTTCCCCGTGGGGGGCGGACTGCTCCGGCGTCACCGGGCGGTGATCAAGGCCGTCGATGGAGTCGATCTTGCCCTCGAGCGGGGAGAAACGCTGGGCCTCGTGGGGGAGAGCGGGTGCGGCAAGACCACGGCAGGGCGGGCGATTCTTCGCCTGATCGACCCGACCGCGGGAACGGCCACGTTCCATACCGCCCTCGAGGAAGGCGAGGAACGGAAGCCTCACGCGGTCTTTTCCATGAAGAAAGGCGATCTCAGGCGGCTGCGGCGCCAGATGCAGATCGTATTCCAGGACCCCTACGGTTCCCTCAACCCGCGCATGACCGTGGGTTCCCTGCTCAGGGAACCCCTGACCGTTCATGGATTGAGTACGCGGGAGGAAGCGGGAGACCGCGTGGCCGACCTGCTCGAAACGGTGGGGCTGAACCCCGCCCACGCCCGCCGGTATCCCCACGAGTTCAGCGGCGGCCAGCGTCAGCGCATCGGCATCGCCCGCGCCCTGGCCGTCCGGCCCGAACTGATCATCGCCGACGAGCCGGTCTCGGCGCTGGACGTATCCATCCAGGCCCAGATCATCAACCTGCTCAAGGTGCTGCAGGACCGGTTCCGGCTCAGCTATCTGTTCATCTCCCACGACCTCCGCGTGGTGCGCCACATCAGTGACCGGGTGGCCGTCATGTACCTCGGAAAGGTCGTCGAGACGGCCACAAGAGACCAGCTCTACGCCACGCCGCTTCACCCCTACACCACGGCCCTCCTGTCGGCCGTGCCCCTGCCCGACCCGACGCTGGGCCGCGACCGGATCATCCTCAAGGGCGACGTGCCCAATCCGGCGAACCTGCCCCCGGGGTGTCCGTTCCATCCCCGGTGCCCCCTGGCCGAAGCCCGCTGCAAGACCGAAGTCCCCGTACTGGAAGACAAGGGCGGCGGGCACCGGGCGGCGTGCCACCTGGTCTGACGGCGCGGCGTGCCACCTGGTCTGACGGCGCGGCGTGCCACCTGGTCTGACGGCGCGGCGTGCCACCTGGTCTGACGGCGTCCGGATTGCGGGTCAAATCAGTTTTCGGCCGCGTCCCGCAACGCGCGCATTTCATCCAGAAAATCCGCTTCCATGCGGTGCTTCTGCTCATCGGGCAGGAAGCTGAAGCGCACGCCGTTCAGCAGGATCTCGTCGACGGTTTCCCTGGAAAAACCGCAGGGGTCAACGAGCAGCGCCAGTTCGTCGGTAAGCGTGGTATTGAACAGGGGAGGGTCGTCCGAATTCACGGTGACGGTTACGCCCGCCTCGTGGAGTCCTTTCAGGGGATGGGACGCCGCATCGGGATAAAGCCCCAGGCAGATGTTGCTCGTGGGACTGATTTCGAGCGGTATGACGTGTTCGGCCAGGTAATCGACCAGTTTCGGATCCTCTATGGCCCGTACCCCGTGCCCGATGCGCTCGGCGCCGAGGTCTTCAATCGCGCCCCGGATACTCTCCGGTCCGGCGTGCTCCCCCGCGTGGGGGGCGCTGTGCAGTCCCGCCGCCCGCGCCCGGTCGAACCACGGCGCGAACGGCGCGGGCGGGTATCCTTCCTCCATGCCGCCCAGGCCAAGGGCGACCACCCCGTCGTCCATCCCCTCGATGGCTACACCGGTCGTATAGTCGAACCTTCCCAGCTCGGGGTAGTCGTTGCGCACCAGGTCGAAAATCCAGTTGATATCGCAGCCAAATGATTCCTTCGCCCGGCGCCGTCCTTCCGTGAGTCCCGTGAACCAGACGTCCTGGTCCACCCCGTTCAGCCACAGGTGGGTGCTCGGCGAGAAGGTCACTTCGGCGTATCGGACGTTCTGGCGGGCCATGTCGGCGCCGAATTCGTACACGATCAGCTCGAAATCCTCGACGGTGCGCAGGCACCTCGTGATGCCAACGTATACCTCGATGAAATGGTGGAAGTCCCTGAACCGGTACCAGTTACGCAAACCCTCCTCGGTGTCGGCCGGCAGGTCGACGCGGTGCCTCTTCGCCAGCATCAGCAGCGTCGACGGCTGGATGGCCCCTTCCAGGTGCACGTGCAGTTCCGCCTTGGGCGCGGCGGCGATGTGGTCGTACAGGGACATGTTCAGCATCCGAACGTTTCTTGCGTTTACCCGCCTTTGATCCAAGAAAGCAAAATCCGGCCTGACGGACAACCTCTATACACATTTGCCATGACAATTGCCGGGCCCGCTACTATACTGTGTGGGTCAGGTCAACCGGCAACCGGGCGCGTCAAAAAGGAGTGCAAAGTGGAACTGTCCGTCGTCAGCGGCGGCGTATTCAAACTGGACGGCGGGAGCATGTTCGGCATCGTTCCGAAGCCGCTCTGGCAGAAGCTCTGTCCTCCCGACGACCTGAATCGGATCACCAACGACACCAACTGCCTGCTCATCCGAAAGGACGGCCGCCTCATCCTGGTCGACACGGGCTATGGCGACAAGATGACCGAACGGGACCGGGGTATCTACGGCATGTCGGGGTCCACCATCCGGGGGTCGCTATCGGCCCGGGGCGTATCCGCGGAAGACGTCGATCTGGTCATCCTGAGCCACCTCCATTTCGATCACGCGGGCGGCGCGACCCGGACGGACGACGAGGGCAGGGTCGTGCCCGCCTTTCCCAATGCCCGGTACGTGGTTCAGAAAGGCGAATGGGAGGACGCGCTGAACGATTACGGCACCATGAAGACCACCTACCGCCCGGAGAACTACCGGCCTCTGATGGACCACGGCGTGCTTGACCTGGTGGAAGGTGACGTGGAGGTCGAGGAGGGGATCAGTGTGGAGGTGACCGGCGGCCATACCCGCTGCCACCACCTGGTGAAGGTGGCGTCCGGCGATACCCGGGCGGTCTACTCAGGCGATATCCTGCCCATGACGACCCACCTGCGCGCCCCCTACAACATGGCCTACGACCTGTTCCCCTACGACACCATGGTAGCCAAGATGCGTTTGCTGAGGCAGGCGGCCGACGAGGGTTGGATCATCGTGCTCGACCATGATGCCAACGAATCTTCCGGCAGGATTTTCAGCGAGGGGGACGACCGGTTCGGATTCGAAGCGATGGAGTTGAATCCGGATACCGACTGATCCCGGCCGCCTCTCCGGCCAAGCCCCGGCCGGATACGGGATCCGCGCATGCTATCTGGCACCCGCGCCGAACACCTGCGTGCGCCACATGACCCGCCGCTGCCGATCGTCGAAGGGCGTCCGGCGGTGCATGGTGCAGCGGTTGTCCCACATGACCAGGTCGCCGACTTGCCACCGGTGTTTCCAGACAAAACGCGAATGGGTGGCGTGGGCGATCAGTGCGTCGAGCAGGGCCCGGCCTTCCTCACGCTCCATATCCGCGATGTGGCTCGTCAGGTGGGGGCTCACGTAGATTACCTTGCGTCCGGTCTCCGGGTGGGTGCGCACGACCGGGTGCATCGTGGGTTCCGGCGTGTTCAACGCGTCGATGGGATGGCGATGGACGGCGTGAAGCCCGTCTACGCGGGACCGCGCTTCGGGATCCAACGCTTCATAGGCCGCGTAACCATTCGCCCACATCGTCTCTCCGCCCCGCTCCGGGATTTCGATGGCGTAAAGCAACGAAATGGTGCCCGGCTCAGGCAGGTAGGACAAATCGGAATGGAAGGGGATTTCCTCGCTGCCGAGGGCGCCGATGGGCTTGCCGTCCTCGGTCACGTTCGAGATGACGAAGATCTCTTCGATGGGCCGGTCCGGCTGCGGCCTGACGTGGGGTACGGGTTCGCCGAAGTACCGGGTGAAGCGAACCAGGTCCGGCTGGCTGATCTTCTGGCCGCGGAAGAAGAGCACGCAGTGATCGAGGAAGGCCGCGCGCAGTGTACGAACGGTAACCGCGTCCAGTTCGGTGCGCAGATCGAGGCCGCGCACCTCCGCGCCGAGTGCGCCGCCGGTGGGGATGACTTCAAACGGATCCATCGTGCCTCGTAACCGCGGATCTATCCTCGAAATCGATCCCGGTTTCCGTTGCGTTTTCGTTGTGTTGTGCTGCGTTATGTTGCGTTGCGCGGCTTTCGGACGGCCAGACATTCGTCGGCTACACGTTCGTCGCGTTCGGATCGTCCCAGAACGCTTCGAGTTCCACGCCCAGGCCGTCCACCGTCCGGTTGCACCAGGCGAAGAACCCTGCGATCTGGTTGATCTCCAGGATCGCCTTGTCGCCGAAACCCTCGGACCTCAGTTGCTCGATATCCGCCGCCGTGGTCGAAGCAGGCGCCAGGGTCAGCTTGCGTACGTAGTCCAGCATGGCGCGGTCGGCCGCGTCCAGGTCCGCCTCGCGGTAGTCTTGCTTGATCGCATCCACCAGTTCGCGGTCGTCGATCTCTCTGAGGAGCCCCTCCCCGTGATGGCGGATTCAGTACTCGCACTCGTTCAGGACCGAGACGGTGGTCGCGATCATCTCCCGCTGGCCCAGGGTGAGATCGCAGTCCCCGTGCATGAGGCCCTTGTAGAAGGTCATCAGCGCGCGAAGCGCCTGCACGTTCAGGCTGTGGACCTTGATGATGTTGTCCACACCGCCCCACGAGCGCATCGAGCCTTCGTATATCCTTTTAAGCGGGCCTTCCGCTTCCGATTCGTCGATGGTGCGTATCCACGCCATGCTCATCTCCTGTGGGTTGTCTACAATCCGAAGTGACGCCGCATCCGGGTCACGGCGGCCTTCTCCTCTTTGCTCAAGGACTCGAGTTCATACTCCTCTTCCGTGATCTGATCCCGGTATTCCTCAAACGGCAGTCCCCCCTTGCCGGTTTCGTTGAAATAGGCGCTGAGTTGGTAGCGCTGGAAGATGTTCATCCTGGGATAGTCCTGCGTCCATACCGCCGCGTCGTGCAGCAAGTGAGTCGAAAACACGAGGACGTCGCCCGCGTCCATGGGCACGGTGATCGATACGGGCGGGTGGTCGCCGACCTTGAGTTCGTCCGGCGTGCTGAAGGCCGCCTTGTGGCTGCCGGGCACCAGGCTGAATCCCGTGCCCGCGGGCACGTCGGCCAGCGCGACCCAGGTGGCCAGGTGGCTGCAGTAGATCTCGCCGCCCGCCGCCTGGTAATCGTTGTGGGGATTCCGGAACCCCGGGGGAAACTTGAAGCCGCTGTCGTCCCGGTGATAGGCCTGGGCATCCTCGTCGCCCGGCGCCGCCCGGTCCATCTTCGTGAAGTTGCAGTGGAAGAGCCGGGGCATGCCCATGGTCAGCCCCGCGACCACGCGGATGATCTCCGGATCGGCGTTCAGGTCCTGGAACAGCCGGTGCCCGTACTGGACGTGGTCCAGGTGCGTCTTGTACGGCTCCTGGCGATGCCTGAGCACCGGCGCCGGGATTTCGGATTCGTCCGCGGACAGCCAGTGATCGACGACCTCCAGGATGCGCGCCAGGCGTTCCGGCGCGATCACGCCGCGCAGGTGCAGGAACCCCTGCAGGTCGAAATGCCACTTTTCCTCGTCGGTCAACAGGTGGGCGTAAGGCGAGGGCATGAACTGTGCGCTACCCTTTCAGTCGACAAATACCTTGGCGGCGGCGGTATCCTTTCGGGTTATCGATTCGGCGGCGTCGAAACACGCGGCAGTCAAACCGGAAGCGCGGCGGTCACCGGCCCAACCACCCGCCGTCTACGGCCAGGATCGCACCGTGGACGTAATTGGCAGCGTCCGAACTGAGGTATACCACGGCGCCTCCGAGGTCTTTCGGAGCGCCCCATCGCCCGGCGGGGATACGCTCGGATATGGACCTGGACCGCTCCGGGTCGGATTGCAGGGCCGACGTGAGGTCAGTGGCGATATAGCCCGGCGCGATGGCGTTGACGTTGACGCCCTTCGAGGCCCACTCGTTGGCCAGGGCCATGACCAACTGCCCGACCGCGCCCTTGGACGCCGCGTAACTGGGTACGGTGATGCCGCCCTGGAAGGTCAGCACGGAGGCGGTAAACACGATCTTCCCGCGGCCGCGGGCGACCATGTCCCGACCGATCTCCCGGCTGAGGATGAACGGCGCGTTCAGGTTTACGTTCATGACCGTGTCCCAGTACTCGTCGGAATGCTCCTCGGCGGGCGCCCGCAGCGTTAAGCCAGCGTTGTTCACGAGTATATCGATTACCGGAAAATCGGCCTTGACCCTGCGGATGAAACCATACAGCGCGTCCCGGTCGTTCAGATCGGCGCTGTACCCGGTAAACTTACGGCCAAGGGCCGTGACCGCCCCCTCGATTTCGCTTCCGGACGTCTCCATCGACGCGCTCACGCCCACGATGTCTGCACCTGCTTCGGCCAGCGATTCGGCAAGGCCCCGGCCAATCCCCCTGCGGCAGCCGGTTACGAGGGCGGTTTTTCCATCGAGTCTGAATGCATCCAATATGGACATGCTTTTTTCCTTGGGCAGTAGCCTGGTTGTGGTCTTCAAGCGATTGAACGTCCTGATTTCTGCACATTCGAAGCGTCATTCCACGAGCCGATTCCAGCCTGAACAAGAAGCCGTCAGCGAGGGGTTTTGTCAATTGAGATTTGAGGAAGGTTGCGAAGGGCGTCACATGCGCGCCGGGGCCAGGGGCCAGGCTTGAAGCGACCGTAACCTGGCCGCGCCTCCGCGCGCGAACAGGCTGACGCCCATGCTGTCGGTCCGCGTCGGGTAGATACGCTGGGTAACGCATTGCCGGCGGTTGGCAAAGACCTCAAGGACGGAGCGGTCCAGGAAGACACGCAGGGTCAGCGGTTCGCCCGGAACCAGTTCGAACGGCCCCTCCTGGGCGGTGACGTACTGCTCGCTCTCGGACAGATGCGGCTGGGGTCTGCGGTAGCGGGTGTATCGTATCTCCCGGTCGAGGGACGACCGGCTGACGTCGACCCGCAGCACGGCGGCCTCTGCATCGCAGGAGACCGCGGTTTCCTCCTCGCCCCCCGGAGAGCGCCGCACCTTCAGCCCCACTTCCCGCGCCTCCCGTGGATCGATCTCAACGGCCAGTTCCAGGCAGTCGCCGCCGATGTCCGCGATAGCCACCTCGGAATCGGCGGGCATGTCGATGGATTGGTGCCGACGGGGCTCCAGCCGCAATACTTCGAGTTCCGGGACGGGGTCGATCTGCAGGTGACCGCCGGGGCCCAGCGACAACAGGCGCGGAACGGTCATAACGCCCGACCATCCCGAGGCGCGCTCGCGCTCCTCCCCGCGCAACTCGCGGACCCAGTCGAAGAAGATGCGCCGACCGTTCGCGTCCAGCAGGGTGCGCGGGCCGCCGAGATGCCCCCCTTCCCAGCTCATGCGCCCGTGAACCTCGGGATAGAACAGCTCGTCCCGGACCCGGCCGATGTAGTACTGGCTGCCCTGCAGATGGCTGCAGAAGAGCAACATGTGCCGGTCGCCGAGGGGGAAGAAATCCGGCACGGCGCAGTCTTCGCCCCCTTCGGTCCACGCCCGCCGCGACTGGTAGAACAAATCGACGAACTCCCATGTGCGCAGGTCCGGCGATTTGAACAGGTACGCCGCGTCCCCCCGGCCTTGCGGGTCGCTCTTGTTGACGGCGGCGTAATACAGGTCGTTCGCCAGCCAGCCGCAGGGATCGTGGATGGTGTAGCGACCGAAGTCGGCGCTCCCTGCTTCCGGCTGGGGGATCACCGGATTGCCCGGGTCTTTCGTCCACTCGATCAGCAGGTCGTCGCTGCTGCGGGCGAGGCAGAGGCCGTCGGGGTTGCCGTAGTAGACCAGCGTCGGAATCCCTTCCTTGCTGACCAGGGCGCCTCCGCTATAGCAGCCTTTTCGGTCCGGACCGTCCGCGTCCGGTGTCAGCGCCACCGGATGGTAGACCCAATGCACGAGGTCGACGCTGGAGGCATGGCCCCACTGAATGAGATGCCAGTAGGCGCCATCCGGATTGTACTGGTAGAAGATATGGTAGCGACCCTTCCAGAACAGGGCGCCGTTGATATCGTTCATCCACGCCGCAGGCGGCATGAAGTGCCAGGTCGGCCTGTGCGGGTCGCGGGCAAAGACGGCGGCGAGGTCGCCGGCCTCGCGGATCCGCGCTTCCATCCGTTCTATCCGGTTGTCGGTGGTCATGGGTGCGCTCGCTGGTTGGGTGTCCGGGATCCGGGCACGTCGGGCTCCATTCAAACACAAGAGATAACATGTCCGCTGAACCGGGTCAACGCCAAAGTGCGCAAGCAGTTGGGAACAGACGATCACTTCAGACCGGGAAAAAGATGATCGACGATCTTCGAGAGGATGATCGTAATCAAAGGAATCGCTCCAATAAGGAGATTCAATTTGACTTCTATGGATTTAAGCCGGTCCCGGATACTATGATCCTTCGTATACACTTCCGAAAACAGCAGATCGAGTCTGTCCTTTTCTGAAACGGCCAAATCTGCCTGTTTACGTCCCGGATCATCATTCATTTGTCGTCCTCCAATCTTTGGGCGTGGACGCTATCCACATGAGATACCCCTTTAGTCCTGATTATCCTCCGGTTCTCGAATTTAAAAACATTTTTTCCTGAATCAGGTGGGTAGAGGCGTATCAAACCTGCTCGCTATGAAATAGTCTACCGTGATCGGGACAGGCGAACCGGCCCCGTGATCGGGACCGGCGGGCTGCCCCCTTGTGAAAATCCGGGTTGCTCGTGCCGGACAGCAACGAAACTTGAATTGTCAGCTTGAGTTTGTTATACTTCAGGGTCTAATTTGTTCGGGCTATGAATCTCGGTCATCTACATGCTTTCGGTAACGCGCACATGAACTTCAACACCAGCAATCAAACATACCGACAACTCATGGGTAACGGGCTGAGTTACCACGTTCCGACGTTCCAGCGCGACTACTCCTGGGATACCGATGAATGGGATGATTTGTGGCAGGACATTAAGGGACTGCTTGGTGACGCTGCCGAACCTGCTCATTACATGGGCTATCTGGTATTGCAATCAGCGGATAATAAGGAATTCGACATAATCGATGGCCAGCAACGGATGACGACGTTGAGCCTGTTGATGCTGGCTGCGGTTTCCCACCTGACGGACCTCGCCACCGCTGACGCTCCTGCCGACCCGCAACGCCTCCGGGCAGAACAGCTACGTAGCAGCTATATCGGGTACCTGGATCCCGTGAGCCTCGTTCCGCAGTCCAAACTCACGCTGAACAGGCACAACGATAGTTACTATCAGAACTATCTCGTGCCGTTGGACCGCCTGCCGCAAAGAGGGTTCAACGCATCCGAACACCTGCTGCGCAAGGCATTTGTCTGGTTCAAGGAGCGTATAAAAGGGTACAGCGGCAACGATGGAGAAGCCGTGGCGAAATTCGTCGATCATACCGTAGACAAACTTTTCTTTACTGTTATTACAGTTACCGATGAACTGAATGCGTTTAAAGTTTTCGAGACGTTGAACGCACGCGGTGTCCGTTTATCCGCGACTGACCTGCTCAAGAACCTCCTGTTCTCCGTAGTATCGCGAGAAGCGGTGCATGAATCGGAGATCAAAACGCTTGAAGACCGGTGGGAAGCCATCGTCGAGTTACTTGGCAGCGAAAGCTTCCCCGAGTTTCTGAGGGTGTTCTGGAATAGTCGTAATAAACTGGTCCGCAAGACGGAACTGTTCAAGACGATACGTAACGAGATCCGGAGCAGGGAAGATGCGTTCAGCCTGATACGAGATCTGGACCGGCATGCGAGGATATACGCGGCTATACGCAACCCCGACGATACGGCTTGGACACCGGAAGAGCTTGATTGTCTCGAAAAATTGCAGATGTTCAACGTCCGCCAGCCGTATGCCGTATTGCTTGCGGTTTTTGACAGATTCGCAGAGCAGGACCGAAGGGGGATCCGCAGGTTCTTGAACGCGATCGTTGTAGTGTCCTTCAGGTACAACGTGATCTGTGGACGTCAGGCCAATGAACAGGAGTTGGTCTACAACGGAATCGCTCGAGACGTATCTGCAGGTAGAGTAGACGACGTGAATAACGTGATTGCCGCACTCAAACCGGTTTATCCGGAGGACAATGAGTTCAAAGCTGCTTTTGCGGAGAAGGTGCTTCGAACCACGAGCACGCGAAACAAGAAGATAGTTCGTTATGTATTGTTTCAACTGGAAAGGCAACATTCAGAAACCGCCTTCGAGTTCGAGAGCGCGAAGTACGGCATTGAACACGTACTGCCCGAAAATCCCGGCGACGATTGGGAACAGTTCGATGAGCCGCAACGGGAGGCGGCAACGTATCGTCTCGGAAACATGACGCCTCTGGAGACGTCCGATAACCGGGACATCGGGAACGCCGGCTTCGACGCAAAACGACCGGTATACGAGGCGAGCGTATTCTCGATTACGACGAAAATAGCACAGGAATTCGATACGTGGACGGTGGAAAAGATACGTTCGCGGCAGAACTGGATGGCAAGGCAAGCTACGGGCATCTGGAAGCTCCTTTGATCATCACCGCCCCCCATTACACAATACGATCGCTGAATTCCAACCAGACCTACTGGGAACAGGGCGTGTTTCCGGAATGGACCGCCCTGAACTGCTACCGGCACTATCCGGACGGCGGGATCGGGACCGGCGTCGAACCCCATTACCACGACAACGACGAGCTCTGGCTGTTCACCGCGGGCCGCGGCGAGGTCCGGCTGGACGGCGTCAGGCACGAGATCACGCCCAACACGCTGGTCTATACGCCCATGGGTTGCGTGCATCAGTTCCAGATGTTCACGCCCTACGAGAACAACGCCATCGTGACGCGACTGGAGAGAAAACGGCGTCCGCTGCACCTGACCGTCGAGGAGTACGGCCCGCCCGAACCGACCGTTCCCGGGTTCGTCGTACCGGGTGATCGGAATACGGGTCCCATCCGGGATCCGGGTCCGCGCTGCCCCATCGCCGAGTGGAGGCTGCTGCGAAGCGAGGACATCAACGCGCCAAGGACTGCCGGATTGCGACAGCATGAGCACTGGATGGTTTTGGAAGGGGCGTTGCAAGTGGAGGTAGATGGCCGGGAGATATCCCTGCATCGGGGGGACATCGCGCTGCTTCGTGCGGGAAACAACCGCGAAGTGTATGCGGAAGATGATGCGACCCGGGCGGTGGTCGTGCGGGAGCATCCGCGAATCGAGTCTTAATCCGCGCCCACCGCCTGATGGATTTCGTCCAGCCAGACGACCATTTCGGCGGTGATGTCGTTGTGCGGCCCGGTCACGCCCAGTTCCGGCCAACTCCATGCCCCGTTGTCCAAATGGGCCTCTACCAGGTTGTCCCCGACCCTCACGGCCATTTCGCGGTACTTCGC
This sequence comes from bacterium, assembly GCA_963693015.1. Lineage (GTDB taxonomy): Bacteria > JAAXHH01 > JAAXHH01 > JAAXHH01 > JAAXHH01 > JAAXHH01. Next base: position 3,643,534 of record OY843748.1, on the reverse strand, counting down.
TTCGCCCGTAAGCGTGTAAAGCATGGCCCCGGCCCAGCCGACCTTGCCGGCGCGCAGCAGCTTGAAGTGGTAATCCCCCACGTGCTCGCAGAAGCGCATGTACTCCCTGGCGAGATCCAGCCATTCCGTTTCGCCCGTGGCCATGTACAGGCGGCACAGGAAGCCCGCCGCGATGCCGGGGTGGTAGAAGGACTGGTCCCGCGACTCGTCCCGCGTCAGGACGTACCTGAAGGCGTCGCCGTCGAGCACCTCGGTGATCAGGCCGCGTTCGCGGCTGTAGACCGTCCACAACTCGCGGGGGTAATCGGGCTGTTCGTCCATCATGCGCCGCATCCACGCGCCGACGCCCCTCGCCACGTCCAGCCTGCCGGTGTAAATGGCGCACCATCCGCATCCGCTCACGACCCAGAGATCCTGTGCCGTCCCGGATTCTCGTTCCGTTGGATGCGCGTAGAAGCCTCCACTTTTCGGGTCGTGGAATCCTAAGAGGAAATCCATGCCCCGTTGCGCCAGGTCGAACGCGCCCATGCGGTGCGCGGCCTTGATCACCCAGGCGTTGTGGTAGGTGTAGTAGTAGCTGTCCAATTGGTCGGCGGGACGAGGACCGAAGTCGCCGTTCGCCAGGAAGCCGTTGTGCCGGATCCACCCCAGCAGGCGGCTTGCCGTGCCGGATAGTCCACAGACCAGGAAAGCGGCCGGGACCTTGTAATACTCGGTGACCCCCAAATCCGGATCCCCGAAACCGCCGTCCTCGCGTACCTGTCCGAGCAGGTACCGTCCGCCGCGGTCTCGCGCTTCTCTGAACCGATTCATTTGCACCTCGATTTACACGCTATCACAGATTTACCCACTATCACAGCACCGTCAATCTGACTCAACGAGTCCGCTTCACCGACTTCCGAAGTTACACATGGATGTCTTTCAATGCAAAGGTCCATCGAGCTTTGTTCAACAGATAACACCTCCGCCAAACCGGGTCGACTCCGTACATTTAATTCACGTCAACTACAATTTTCCGCATTTTACCTTGCCATGCAAAACCACAACTGTACATTCACTTTTCAAATTTTACAAAAATTAGATTATTTTCATATTGGATTTCCTAGTGCTTGCCGTAGCCGACCCTTCCGGATGCTTGCTTGATACAGGTGGTACTGCCAATTGCCCTGAGGGCGTAACTACGCAGGCTTCAGGCCAGCGGTCTGGTCCGGAGATCAGTCCGCAATCTGTCCCCCCCGATCATCATACACTAGCGCACGCACTAATCACTATGGCATTGGGGGAAGGCGCTGTCCAGGATCTCGCTGAATACCGGCGTACAAACTTAGAACCCCCCGCAGACCCAGTAACACGGATAGTTTACCTGCTTGTCGGCTGTTGTTGCCGGAAGCGGACCGGAATACTGAGGCCGGTCCGGCAAGGGGATAATAATGCTCAATGGCAGCGCGTCCTGATCCGGACTCGTTCATTCCGTGAGGAGGCGACGATGGCTGCATCTGAAAACCGGTCGGTTCGACGGCAGCCGGCCAGTCCTGTTCCCGGACTTTCACTCCGACTGTTTACCATCGCGCTGTTGGTTGCCTTCGCAGGATTCGGATGCGAGGGCAAGGTGGGACCGGCAGGACCGGCGGGACCGGCGGGCAATACAGGGCCGATCGGACCGCAGGGCAACACGGGTCCGCAAGGAAACCAGGGACCGCAGGGGCCGCAGGGAAACCAGGGCATTCCCGGACCGCAAGGGTCGCAGGGAAACCAGGGGCCGCAGGGAAACCAGGGACCGCAGGGGCCGCAGGGAAACCAGGGTGATACCGGACTGCAGGGCGATACTGGATCGCAGGGGCCGCAGGGAAACCAGGGTGATACCGGACCGCAGGGCGATACCGGACCACAGGGACCGCAGGGAAACCAGGGCGTTCCCGGACCCCCCGGAGAACCGCTCAACTGGGCGGACGTGATCGAGGACGGGAACCTCTACGACGCGGTCTACGTGGTGGGCGTCCATCTGGTGGACGAGAGGAAAGTCAGCGTTTTCGGCACGGCCTTTGCCAGCTACTACACCGACAAGATGTGGACCAATGCCCATGTCGCAGAGCAGGCCATGAAATTCCAGCGAGAGGAACCCGGCGAAGTACGCCCGTTCGTGGCCAGAGCGGAAGAGCGTATCGTGGACCGTATCCGGGACCGGCCAGGTCCCGGAACGATCTTCTGGGACGACGCGATCATCCACGAGGATTATGTCACGACGACGGACCGTACAGCCTCTGACAGCCCCGACGTAGCCCTGCTCCTGCTGGAAGATGAAGTCCCCGAACCGTTGCCGGCGCTCCTGCCGCGTGAGTTCGGCAGGGACCTGCGCATCGGCCAGCCGCTGGGCACGCTGGGATACCCGGGAAGTCTCAGTTGGGAGACCGCCCATATCGTATTGCCGACGTTCAAGGACGGCACGCTATCCGCCCTCCGCCCTTTTGATTACGAAGATACTGACGATACCGATATTCGCATGAAGCTGCACTATAACTTCGTTACAGAAGGAGGGACGAGCGGAAGTCCGGTCTTCGATCACAACGGCTATATCGTCGGCATAAACTATGCCGGGTTTGTAAAGGTAATCCGGGACAGAGATGGGAATATCACCTTTAGCACTGAAACGTCACACCAGTTCGGCATACACGTGGAGGGGCTATGGCAAATGATCGACCAGATTGGCGAAGCGCCGGACCTGGCGGCTCGCATAGCAGTACCCGACCGTCCATACGAGGCGTTTCCCGAGCACTGGAACGGCGAAACGATCGCGCCGTAATTGCAACACAAGCCCTTACCTGAAGGAGCATCAATCATGTACAGACTGTTTACCATCGCGCTGTTGGTTGCCTTCGCAGGATTCGGATGCGAGGGCAAGGTGGGACCGGCGGGACCGGCGGGACCGGCGGGCAATACAGGGCCGATCGGACCGCAGGGCAACACGGGTCCGCAAGGTGTGAAGGGTGATACCGGCAATGCAGGCCCGGCGGGGCCATCAGGACCGCAGGGTGTGAAGGGTGATACCGGCAATACCGGACCGGCGGGACCGGCGGGACCGCAGGGTCCGGCTGGACCGGCAGGACCGCAGGGTCCGGCTGGACCGGCAGGACCGCAGGGCCCAGCCGGTCCGCAGGGTCCGGCCGGTCCGCAGGGTCCGGCTGGCGAACCGGGCGGAGGTGGCACCTCTCCCGACCTGGTGGTTTCATCGCCTTCGGCAAGCGACACCGACCTGGAAGCCGGGGACAGCTTCACCCTCAGGGCGACGGTGCGCAATCAGGGCACAGGGACCTCGGCCGCGACGATGCTGCGCTACTATCGCTCGTCCAATTCGTCGATCTCCTCAAGCGATACGGCGGTCGGCACAGACGCGGTGAGCGCACTCGACGCGTCGGACACCAGCGCCGAGTCCATCCGCCTGACCGCGCCGTCGAGCGCTGGGACCTACTACTACGGCGCCTGCGTGGACGCCGTCAGCGGCGAGAGCAATACCGGCAACAACTGCTCGACCGGCGTGCGCGTCACGGTCAGCGGCGGAGGTGGCACCTCTCCCGACCTGGTGGTTTCATCGCCTTCGGCAAGCGACACCGATCTGGAAGCCGGGGACAGCTTCACCCTCAGTGCGACAGTGCGCAATCAGGGTACGGGGGCCTCGGCCGCGACGACGCTGCGCTACTATCGCTCGTCCAATTCGTCGATCTCCTCAAGCGATACGGCGGTTGGCACCGACCCGGTGAGTGGGCTTGCCGCTTCGAGGACGAGTGCCGAATCCATCCGCCTGACCGCGCCATCAAGCGCTGGGACCTACTACTACGGCGCCTGCGTGGATGCCGTCAGCGGTGAGAGCAATACCGGCAACAACTGCTCGACCGGCGTGCGCGTCACCGTCCGCAGTAGTGGCGGTGGGGGCGGGGGCACCTATGGCGTTGGAGAGACCATCCCGAACTTTCCCACCAGCTACAACGACTTTACCATTATAAGTGGTGGCGTTGGTCTTTCGTTTTCCGGAGGCCGTTTGGTTTTAACCTTCCAGAACGGCGGCTATGTAGCGAAAGGTGATGGAACCAGATATACTTGTATCGCTTCTGGAGGATGTCGAGTTGAGGATGGTACGGTAGCCCGGGGCACGATCAGAGTGAGCGGAGGTGGTGATCCTGAACCCGATCCTGATCCGGTAAGCGTGCCGTCGCATCCGACTGGTGGTTCCGGCAGGTTATCACCGCCCGGACCATACAGAACAGGCCAAAGTGTGAGGGCTATTTATACATGGAACAGCGTTTCGGGGGCGACAAGCTACAAGGTGCATATCAAAAAGGGAACCTCCCAGCCCACACCCATAACGTATCGCCGCCAACCCAACGGAGGTTGCACCATTAGCGGCACTACTACTCATACTGGAACCACCACCAACACATCCTATACGTGGGAGTTTACAGTTACAGGCCACATTTATCTGACAGCGGACGTACAGGCCTTCAACGCAGCAGGAGGTTCCTGTCCGCCCGCATCATTTACAGATGCATCGTCGGCCCAGTCGGGGACGATCAGCATCAGTGGCGACGTAGTCGATTAGAGAAGACCGTGGTCAGGAGAGAGCCATGACCTGATGAATCCAACGCACTGAAGGAATCCCTGCCACGCCGAAACTTGTGGCGGGGGACAGCACCGAGGATGAATCGAAGTTTCAGGCGGGTGGCGACCGATCCGACGGCCGCCACCCGTCGCCCACGGGCGGCTATCATGCGCGCGGCGTTTGCATTCGTTGCGGCAGCCCATAGACCCGAAAACGGAGTACGGAGGACGTTCCGGGATTTTCAACCGGTCCTGACCATACTGAATTCGTTCGTCCATACCATGAGGAGGTCGCAACGATGCCCCGTAACATACAAACCATGACCCGCAACGTTCAGCAGTCCGCGCTTGCATTGATCATCGCGATAGGGATGCTCACGGCGTGCGGAGGAGACGACAATCCCGTGGCGCCGGCGCCTGAACCACCAGCGCCAACTCCGACGCCGACCCCTACGCCGCCGCCATCAGCCCGGCCCTGCACCATCGGGCTCGAACTGGGTCCCGGTCAGAGTTGCTCGTACAGCGGCGGTACGTTCGAAGTCAGGGATGACGGCTTCGGGTGCGCGTTCGGCGGCAGCATCTGCTCGGGAGCCGGAATCACGCTGAACAACTTCAGCGCCAAGAAGATATCCAACAATCCTGTGCGATGGAGAATCGAATCGCTTCCGTAGGAACCGTGCGGGTGGCGACCGGTGCGGCAGGTCTGGCGCGCCGCCGATACGAGTGAATCAAGATGAACTGTCCGAAAATGTCGATGCTGATCCAGTCTAGCACAGATTCAAGCGCTCGTTTCCTTATCGGGTTCTTGGCAGGCCTGGCATGTCTGGCGTTCCTCGTAATGGTGTCCTGTGGCAAGGACAGTCCGACCGGGCCCTCGCCTCCTACTCAGCCGCCGGTACAGCCACCCCCGCCGCCGGCGCCGTCGCAGCCGACGCGCGTCACGGTCACGCCGGGATCGGCGAATCTGACCGCAATCGGCCAGACGGTAAAACTGTCGGCCACGGTCTATGACCAACGCAACGCGCAGATCACCGGGGCCTCCGTGACCTGGTCGAGCAACAACACGGCCGTGGCCACCGTTTCTGCCCAGGGTCTGGTGACGGCGGTCGGCAACGGCATGGGCACCATCACCGCCAGGGCGGGCAACGCGTCCGCGAGCGTCCCGGTGACGGTGATGCAGTCGGCGGGCAGCATCACGATCGAGCCGTCGTCCGCGACCTTGATGGCCCTTAGGGAAACGGTACAGCTCACAGCCACGGTCCTGGATCAGAACGAGCAGCCCGTGGCCGGCGCGGTCGTGTCGTGGTCGAGCAACAACACGGCCGTGGCCACCGTGAATCCGCAGGGTCTGGTGACGGCGGTCGGCAACGGCACGGCGACCATCACCGCCAGGGCGGGCAACGCGTCCGCGAGCGTCCCGGTGACGGTGATGCAGTCGGCGGGCAGCATCACGATCGAGCCGTCGTCCGCGACCTTGATGGCCCTTGGCGAAACGGCGCAGTTGACCGCCACGGTCCTGGACCGGAACGGGCAGCCCGTTTCCGGGGCGGTCGTGACCTGGGCGAGCAGCGACGAGGCGGTCGCCACCGTTTCTGCCCAGGGACTGGTGACGGCGGTCAGCAACGGTACGGCGACGATCACCGCCAGGGCGGGCGACGCTTCGGCGACGGCGGAAGTGACGGTCCTCGTTCCCAGGACGGACCGGGACAGGTTGATCGCCTTCTACGAGAGCGCCGGCGGCGGGCAATGGACGGTCAGGACGAACTGGCTCAGCGTCCATCCTCTGGAAACCTGGCACGGCGTGACGGCCAACTCGGACGGCCGGGTTACGGGGATCGAACTGCCGAACAACAACCTGCGCGGACCGCTCACGTCCGAAATGGGCGATCTGGAAGAACTCGCAACGCTTCGCCTGAACCATAACCGGCTGACGGGCCCTGTCCCGCCGGAACTCGGCCGGCTGGGGAAACTCCGGCAGCTGGTGCTGTCCAGCAACCAGTTGTCCGGCACGATCCCCGGGGAACTCGGCCAGCTGGCCGGATTGGAAGAGTTGGTCCTGTCCTTCAACCGGCTTACGGGATCCATACCGGCGGAGTTGGGCGGCCTGGCGTCACTCACGAGACTGTCGCTTTCGGTCAATGAACTGAATGGGCCGATCCCGTCGGAATTGGGACGCCTCGGACGGCTGACGTCCCTGCGGCTGGACCAGAACCGGTTGTCGGGCCCAATACCTTCGGAACTCTCCGGGTTGAGGGATCTTCAGTCCCTGGTCCTCGCCAGCAACCGGTTAACGGGCGCCATCCCTTCCCGACTGTCTTTGCTGAACGATCTCACCGAGTTGTCGCTGGATCACAACGGCCTGGAGGGCGGCATACCCTCGCAGTTGGGCGGGCTCGCCGGTCTGAAACGGCTGGGCCTCGCGGGCAACCGGTTATCCGGCGGCGCGCCGTCGGCCCTGGGCAGCCTGTCCGGCCTCACGCACCTGCGCCTGTTCTCGAACCCGGACCTCGCGGGTATCCTGCCCCGGTCATACACCAACCTGCAACTGGAAGAACTGTTGCTCGAAGGCACGCAGCTTTGCGTACCGCAGGATGCCGATTACGCGGCCTGGCTGGAAACGATCCGGGTGAAGACGGTCACCCCCTGCGCCAACCTGGAATCCGGCGCGTTGATCGCGCTGTACGGCGCGACGAACGGACAGACCTGGCAGGATAATTCGAACTGGTTGAGCGGCCGGCCCGTAGATACGTGGTTCGGCGTGACCGCGGACGCCGAAGGCCGCGTGACGCGCATTGATCTTGCGAACAACAATCTGCGCGGCGCCTTGCCGGGCGAACTGGCCGGCCTGGCTAACCTGGAATCGCTGAACCTCGCCGGGAACGGCTTCCTGAGAGGGCCTCTCCCCCGGACGCTCATCCAGCTCGGCCTGCGGGAACTGCGGCTGGAAGGCACGCGGCTGTGCGCGCCGCGGGACGCCGAATTCCAGGCCTGGCTCGGCACGATCCCGTCCGGAAGCGTTCCCGCGTGCGACGATCTCGATCTCGATACGCTCAAGGCGCTGTTCGCGCTGTTCAACCGGACGAACGGTCCGGCCTGGAATGACCGGACGAACTGGAACGGCGACGCGCCCCTGCAGGATTGGTACGGCGTCACGGTAGACGGGGAAGGCCGGGTAACCGGACTGGATCTCGCCGACAATAACCTCAGCGGCGGCCTCCCGGCGGCTCTGGCCGCGCTGTCGGGACTGGAAAGGCTCGACTTCAGCGGCAACGCGGGGTTGACGGGGCCGCTGCCGCGCGAATGGACCGCGCTGGACCTTGCGTATCTCCGGACGGAAGGGACGGATCTGTGCGCGCCGCCGGACGATGAATTCCAGGCCTGGCTGCAAGGCATACCCGAGCACAGCGTCCCGGACGCCTGCGCCGATACGGGACCGGAATGGAACGTCCTCGCGCAATTCTACGATAGTACGAACGGGGGTAACTGGACGAACAACGCGAACTGGCTGAGCGAGGCGCCCCTGGATCAGTGGCACGGCGTAACGACGGACGAGGCGGGAGCGGTGACCGCCCTGGACCTGAGAAACAACAACCTGAGCGGCGAACTCCCTCCCGGACTGGCAGATCTCTCCGGACTGACGTCGCTGAATCTCAGCGAGAACAATCTTTCGGGCGTGATCCCTGTCGAGCTTGGACAGTTGACCGGCCTTGAATATCTGAATCTTTTCAACAACAACCTTTCGGGCGCGATCCCCGTCGAGCTCGGACTGTTATCCAATCTCGCACATATGGAGATTGCCGACAACAACCTGTCGGGCGTGATTCCTCCCGAACTCGGACGATTGGAAAGGTTGACCCATTTGCGACTGAATTCCAACGCACTGTCCGGGCGTATTCCCGCCGAATTAGGGCAATTGTCCAATCTCTATCAGCTAAACCTGGGGGGCAACGCCCTTTCGGGTTCGATTCCTCCCGAACTCGGAAATCTGGCCAACCTGGGGCAACTGGCGCTATTCTATAACAACCTTTCGGGCGTGATTCCTCCCGAACTCGGGCGATTGGGAAGGCTTTGGCAATTGTATCTGGACGACAATGCACTGTCCGGGCAGATTCCAGCCGAGTTAGGGCAATTGTCCAGTCTCTCGCAGCTGTATGCGCCCCTTAACAACTTGTCGGGCACGATCCCTTCCGAACTTTCGCAGTTGACGGGCCTCATAAGGCTGGATCTTTCCCGCAACAATCTTTCGGGCTCTATTCCTTTGAAATTCGATCAATTGACAAGCCTTGCAACCCTGGATCTCGGCTCGAACCCCCTGCTGTCGGGCGCGCTGCCCGGTTCCCTTACCAGGCTGCCCCTGGAAACCCTTCAACTGGGCGGCACGGCCCTCTGCGCGCCGCCGACGCCCGCGTTCCAGACGTGGCTCAGGAGCATTCGAAACAGCCGCGTCGCCTCCTGTTCCGAGTTCACTGGCGCAGCCGCCTACCTGACGCAGGCCGCGCAATCGATGGCCCATCCCGTGCCGCTGGTGGCCGGCGAGGCGGCGTTGCTGCGCGTGTTCGTCACGGCCGATCCCGGCCTCGGGGCGGACATGCCGCCCGTCCGGGCGGTATTCTACAACGGCGGGCAGGTCGTCCATTCCGTGGATATCCCGCCCGGGGATGCCGCGGTCCCGGAACGGATCGACGAGGGGACCCTCATGCACTCGGCGAACACGGAAATACCCGGTCCGGTCGTGACGCCCGGGCTGGAGATGGTCGTCTACGTGGATCCCCGGGGGGCGACGGAGGCCGAATCCGGTGCCGCCATGCGCGTGCCGGAAACCGGTCGGCAGCCGCTGGACGCGCGTACGGTCCCGCCCTTCGATCTGACCCTGGTGCCCTTCCTGTGGACGGAAAGCCCCCACGTCGCCGTGTTGGCGGAAACGGAAGGCCTGACCGCCGGCGACGACCTCTTCTGGCAGACGCGCAACCTGCTCCCGATCGCGGATTTCGAAGTGGAAGTCCGGGATCCCGTATGGACGGCGACCGATCCTATCGTATACAATTCATATGAAATGTTGCAGGAGACCAAGGCGATACGCGTCCTGGACGGTTCTGGCAATTACTATATGGGCATCCTCAGGGCAGGCGGCGGACGGGCCGAACTGCCTGGAACCTCAAGCGTATCCACCCTCGACGCGGAGACCATCGCGCATGAAATCGGCCACAACCTCACTCTCCGTCACGCGCCCTGCGGGGGTGCCGGCGGGCCCGACCCGTACTTCCCATATGGCGACGGGTCGATCGGATCCTGGGGTTACGACTTCCGCGACGGCACGCTGGTCGCTCCCGGGACGGCGGACCTGATGAGTTACTGCCACCCGCAGTGGATCAGCGAATACGGTTTCACAAGGGCCATGGGCCACCGAGGTGCCAAGCCACGGCCAATGGCTGCCGTAACCAGATTCGATTCGAAGGGCCTACTGGTCTGGGGAGGGGTAGCCGAGGACGGTGAATTGGAACTCCAGCCCGCTTTCGCGGTCGACGCGCCGCCGGCCGGTCCCGCGTTGCGGGGACCTTACCGGCTCGCCGGACGCGCTGCAAACGGCGGCGTCCTGTTCGAGATGGACTTCGGCATGTCCGAACTCGGGTGCGGCGGGGGCCACGTCTTCGCTTTCGTCCTTCCGGCGCGAGCCGACTGGGCGGAAAGGCTTTACCGTATTACATTGTCCGGTCCCGAAGGCGTCGTATCCGTAGGCAGGGACAGCGACCTCGGCGCTGCGCTGCTGTTCGACCGGGATACGGGCATGGCCCGCGGCATATTGCGTGACTGGCCGGACCCTTCAGACGCATTACTCGGCGCCCGGCGCACACTACCGGAGCCGGGACTGGAGATCGTGGTCAGCCCGGGCGTTCCCGACCCGGATTCCTGGTAGGATCGGTAGGCGAGGCCGGCTGACTTCCTCTCGTCGGAAACCGGTGTGCAACGAAAAAGGTGCGACAATGGTGCGATATACGAGATTCCTGGCGCCCGTCGTCCTGCTCCTGGCGCTTCCGATGCTGGCCAGGTGCGGGAAGGACAGTCCGACGAAGCCCCAGCCGCCGCCAGCGCGGACAGCGATCCCGCCTCAGCCGCCGACGCCGGCTGCGACCGCGGGCGATTCCGCAACGACTTCCGCTTCGGACAGGGCGGCGACCGTGGGCGATTCCGCTTCGGACCGGGCGGCGCTGGTCGCGCTGTACAACGCCACGAACGGCCCGTATTGGACAAATAACGAGAACTGGCTGAGCGAGGCGCCTTTGGGAGACTGGCACGGTGTGACGACAGACGAGAATGGGCGGGTAACGAAGTTGAGTCTGGATGGCAGAAATGGCAGAAACGGTAATGGTAACAACCTTGAAGGAACTATTCCGGTCGAGTTGGGTAATTTAGACAAACTCCTTCGTTTGAATTTGGGCTCGAACAGGTTAACTGGCGCCATACCTCCTGAACTGGGCAGATTGAGCAACCTCCAAACGCTATCGCTGTCTGACAACGACCTGTCGGGCACGGTCCCCGATGAAATCGGGAGCCTGACCAGACTCTGGTTTATGAACTTTCAGTATAACCCTGGCCTGCGCGGACCGCTGCCGCTGACGTTCACGAATCTTACTTCTCTGGAGTACTTTTATATCGGACGCACGCGTATTTGCGCACCGACGAACCCCGAGATGAAGGCATGGTTAAGCACATTAAAAGAGCATGATGTCAATCGCGCCCCCTCCTGCTCCGACCTGGAAATCGAAGCACTGACCGCGTTCTATAACTCGACGGGCGGACCGGACTGGACGAATAACGAGAACTGGCTGAGCCAGGCGCCTTTGCGCGATTGGCACGGCGTGACGACGGATGGAATCGGCAGAGTCCGGGGATTGAACCTCGCGAACAACAACCTGAGCGGAGCCTTGCCGCCGGAGATTGCGGATCTGACCGGCCTCAGGAACCTGAACCTGTCCCGGAACGCGGGGTTGGGCGGACCGTTGCTCTTATGGCTCACAGGGCTGAGCCTGGATTCTCTGAATCTCGAAGGCACCCATCTTTGCGCAATCAGGGACACCGCTTTCCAGGATTGGTTGAAGCGTATTCCGGATCGGTCCGTCGCCGACTGTGCCGAACTCGATACGGAAGCGCTGGTCGCGCTGGTCGGGCTATACGCTTCTACGGGCGGCAGAAACTGGACGAACGACGGGAACTGGCTGAGCCAGGCGCCACTGGCCGGATGGCACGGGGTGGCCGTCGACGCCAGCGGCCGGGTTACCGGGCTCGATTTGTCCGACAACAACCTGATAGGCGCGTTGCCCGCGAGCCTGGGCAAGCTGGCGGACCTGAGGCGCCTCGACCTGTCAGGCAATGGGGGACTCGTCGGACCCTTGCCGGAATCGCTTACCGGGCTTTCCATCGAATCGCTGGATCTTGCGGGCACCGGGCTGTGCGCGCCTTCTGATGCCAGTTACCGGAGATGGCTGAACGGCATCGCAGACGCGTCCGGCGTCACCGACTGCGCGGAGATCCATCCCGATTGGGATGCGCTGGTCGCTTTCTACCATGAGACGAATGGATCGAACTGGAATAAGAACGCCAACTGGCTGAGCGCCGAGCCGCTGGACGAGTGGTTCGGCGTGTCCACGGAAGCCGGCGGACGGGTTACTGCCCTGGACCTTGCCCGGAACAACCTGTTGGGACCTTTTCCTCCCGCACTGGGTCGTCTGGACAAGCTTGAAAGACTGAATCTGGGCGGTAACGAATTGTCCGGCCCCATCCCGGTGGAACTGACCAATCTGGAGAACCTCCGGGAACTGCACCTGCCCTTTTGTTGGATTTCAGGAACGATACCGCCCGAACTGGGGAATTTGACCAAGCTTGAAGTGCTTGATCTTAATTGGAATGGGACGACGCTGACCGGTACGCTACCCGTGGAGCTTGGAAAACTGACCAAACTCAGGATACTGGGTCTCGGTGGAAACGGCCTTTACGGACCCATACCGGCAGCGTTGAGCCGGCTGAAGGAGCTGAAGAGCCTGAACCTGTCACACAACGGTTTTTCCGAGTCGATTCCCGGGGAATTCGGAAAGCTGACCAAGCTCGAATCCCTGTATCTCAACGGAAACGAGTTGTCCGGCAGAATCCCGCCGGAGTTAGGGCAGTTGTCCGGACTGGTTGAGCTGGTTATGCGCCGTAACGGCCTGACGGGGCCGGTGCCCGGGGAACTCGGAGGACTGACCAATCTGACGCGCTTAGCCCTGAGCAGGAACGAACTGACCGGCTCAATCCCGGACGAACTGGGGACGATGGCGGCGCTTGAAACATTGGATCTCTCCTATAATCAGCTCGCCGGGTCGGTGCCCGGCGAACTGGGGAGGATGGCGGACTTGCGGGCGCTGTTGCTGGCCGGAAACACCGAAATGACCGGACCGCTTCCGGATGAACTCGCCGCGCTGGATCTTGAGACGCTCATGCTGGGCGACACCCGGCTTTGCGCTCCGAGGAACGCGGTGTTTCGATACTGGCTTCGTTCCGTTCAGAACAGCCGCGTCGCCTCTTGCGACGTCCCGTTGGAGGCTACGGCCTACCTGACCCAGGCGAGCCAGTCCCTGGAACACCCCGTGCCCCTGATCGCAGGCAAAGACGCGCTGTTGCGGGTATTCCTGAAGGCCACCGGGGAAGCCGACGTGCCCTTGCCGCCCGTCCGGGCTTCGATCTATCGAGGCGGAGGCGTCGTTTACACTGCGGACGCACCGGGCGAGGCGTCGGACCTTCCGGCTTCTTTTGATGAAGAAACGCTGACCGCCACGGCTAATGTACGCGTACCAGGCTCCGTGGTAATACCGGGCATGGAGGTGGTGATCGAGATCGATCCCGACAAGACGCTGGATCCCGCCCTCGGGATCGCCGGCCGCGTGCCCGAGACGGGGAGGATCGCGCCGGACGTGCGAGAGCTTCCGGTGCTCGATCTGACCCTGGTGCCCTTCTTGTGGACCGAGGGGCCCGATCATTCCGTATTGTCCGTCATCGACGGGCTCACGCCGGAATCCGACCTGATGCGGCCGACGCGGGATCTGCTGCCCGTGAACGACTTCCAACTGACTGTGCACCCGCCGGTATGGACTTCGGTGGACCCCGTGTCCGATAACGTGGCCGTCCTCTTACCCGAAATGGACGCCCTCTACGCCGTCGAGGGAGAGACGGGCTACTACATGGGCATCTTCAGAGCGGCCGGACCGCAAGGTGGACTGCTGGGGATAGCTAAGGGCATACCCAGCTTCATAAGCCTTTCCATCCTCGATCCTTACGTCATCGCCCACGAACTGGGGCACAACCTGAATCTCTTTCACGCGCCCTGCGGCGGCGCCCGCGGTCCCGATCCCTTCTACCCCTACGAGGATGGTTCTATCGGCGTTTCCGGATACGATACGATGAACGAATCGCTGGTGAGTCCCGGGACCTGGGACCTGATGAGCTACTGCGAACCCATGTGGATCAGCGACTATTCCTTTTCGAGGGCGTTGAGCCACCGCATCGCGTTAGGCACGGTGACCCCGCCGGCATTCGCGGCCGCCGCGAAGGGCCTGCTGCTCTGGGGCGGGCTGGACGAAGCCGGCGAACTCACCCTCGAGCCCGCCTTCGTGGTCGACGCGCCGATCAGATTGCCGGAAACGGACGGTCCGTATACCCTGACGGGAGAAACCGAAGACGGCAGGAACCTGTTCTCTCTTTCCTTCGCCATTTCGGAATACGCCGACGCCGAAGGCGGATCCTTCGCCTTCATTCTACCGGTGAGGGCGACCTGGCCCGGAAACCTGCGCCGCGTAACGCTCTCAGGTCCGGAGGGCTTTGCCGAGATCGGCGGAGACGAAGACGGGGACCGGTACATGGCGCTCATGCGGGACGGCGCAACCGGGGAAGTGCGCGGTATACTCAGGGACTGGCCGGATCCGAACGACCCGTCGGTGGCGGGCCGGCGCATACCGCCCGAACCCGGGATGGATGTAACCGTCAGCGGCGGCGTCCCAGATCAGGATTCCTGGTAGGATCAGCGGGGGAGCGTCCTGACAGTTCTTCGATGGGCGTCGTCCTGTTGGTCTTGCCGTCCTACAGCTTCCCGAAGATCATCGACACGCCCAGGCTGAACCACTTCCAGTCGTTCCGGGCCAGGTTGTACTGGGCCTGGAGGCTGAATCGACCGAGCAGCAGCCCGATGCCCGGGGATACGATCAGGTCTCTTTTCGTGACGAAGGCCTTGTTCGCGCCTGCGTCGTCCTTCTGCCGCGTTCTCTTGTAGACCACGCCGGCCGACCCCTGGAGAAACAGCCGTTCCAGGGGGTAGAACCTGAGTCCCACCGTCACGGGTATGCTGGTGTAATCGCCTTCGATCCGGTCGACGACGCCATCCAGGTCCAGGTCCTGGTCGACCAGGTCTTCCAGATCCGTACGGGACTCGAAGGCCTCGCTGCCGTAGGTGACGTAGCTTCCCGAAGCGATAAACTGGTATCTGTAGCCCAACCAGTAGGTCATCGCGGCATGGGCGCCGTATCCGTAATCCTCGTCGACCAGATCGGCAAGGCCCGAAGTGGGGCGGGCCAACTCGACGCCGAGATTGAAATTGAACTGGCCGTGTGCCGGCCGGGCGAAAGCGCCGAGTACAGCCAGGACGACCAGCGTACGTAGAGCCTGTGCCATTTCACTTTCCCTGTTTGGGGGTTAGGAAGGGCGGCGGTCCATGGGCACGTAGCGGGCTTCGGTCGGCCCCGTATACGCGCCCACCGGCCGGATGATCCGGTTGTCGGCGTACTGTTCCAGGAGATGGGCGGTCCATCCGGTGATGCGGCTGCAGGCGAACACGGGGGTGAACAACCCGGCCGGAATACCCATGGCGGAGTAGACCGAGCCGGAATAGAAGTCCACGTTGCAGGCGATGCCCTTCCGGTCCATCACGGCCTGCTCGATCACGCGGGACATTTCGAACCACTTCAGGTCGCCCGCCCTCCTGCCGAGTTCCTCCGAAAGCCGGCGCAGGTGCGTCGCCCGGGGGTCTTCCGTCTTGTAGACCCGGTGGCCGAAACCGGGGATCTTCGCCCTGGCGGCCAGTTTTTCGCCGACGTAGTCCTCGGCGCCCGCTATTTCGCCGATCTCGCGAAGCATGTCCATCACGTCCTTGTTGGCGCCGCCGTGCAACGGTCCCTTGAGGGTGCCGATGGCCGACGTGACGGCCGAGTGCATGTCCGACAGCGTGGCCGCGGTCACCCGGGCGGCGAAGGTGGACGCGTTCAGCTCGTGGTCGGCGTGCAGGATCAGCGCGACGTCGAAGGCCTTCGCGTGCTCGGGGTCCGGCGCCGCGCCGCGCAACATGTACAGGAAGTTGGCCGCGTGGCCGAGTCCGGGGTTCGGATCGATGGCGTCCCGCCCGTTCACGATCCGGTGCCGCGCGGCGGTAACGGAAGCAAGCTGGGCGGTCAGCCGGACGGCCTTGCGCAAGTTCGCTTCGCGGGAATGGTCCGCCGCGTCCGGGTCGTACGCGGACAGGAACGACACCGCCGAACGAAGCACGTCCATGGGCGCCGCGCTGCGCGGGATCGCCCGCAGCAGATCCATGACTTCGCCACGCAACGCCCGGGCGGCGCGAAGCTGTTCGTCGAGTTCCGTCAACTGCCCGGGCCCGGGCAGGGCGCCGTGCCACAGCAGGTAGGCGGTTTCCTCGAAAGTGGAATGGGCGGCCAGGTCGTGAATGTCATATCCCCGGTAGCGCATGCCGCCCTGTCGGCCATCAATGAAGCAAATGGCCGAATTCGCGGCTACGACGCCTTCCAGACCCTTCTGGACCATCCCGTTCCCTTCCGGTTGCATTGCCGGTTTTTGCCGTGGAGAGCATAGGGCGACGAATCGCCGCTGTCAAGGTGTTTTTAACCCCGGGGCGGGCGGTGGACGGGCGGCGCACAGGCGCCGGACGGGCGGCGCACAGGCGCCGGACAGACGCCCCGGATTCGGCTTTACCCGCAGGTTTTCGTTTGGCAACGGGACCCCGTGCATTTATCTTGTACATCTTCGATTTCGTGCGTTCTGTCTCCGGAGTATGAAGATGCCCACGACACTGGATTCCGACACGATCACCCACGGCATCAGGGTTCAGGTGTTCCCCGGCTACCTTCCCGAACACTCCGACCCCGGCCGGGACCAGTTCGTATTCGGCTACCGTATCGTCATCACCAACGGCAGCGAACGCTGGGTGAAGCTGATCAACCGGCACTGGATCATCATCAATGCCGACGGGAAGCGGAGCGAAGTGCGGGGGCCGGGCGTCGTGGGGCTGCAACCGGAACTCGAACCCGGCGAAAGCCACGAATACCAGAGCCTCTGCCCGCTCGACACGGAGTGGGGCACCATGGAAGGCGAATACGAAATGCAGGACGGAGAAGGCGGTCTTTTCGACGTGGAAATCGGACGGTTCTACCTCGCCGTCCCGTCCGATGAACAGGTGGAGCAAAGAACATGGCAAAAGGGTTGACGTCGCAGGCGGACGATTTCTCCGCCTGGTACAATGAAGTGATCGCGAAAGCCGAGCTCGCCGACAACGCGCCGACGCGCGGGTGCATGGTCATTCGGCCCTACGGCTATACGTTGTGGGAGAACATGGTCGCCGAACTGGACCGCATGTTCAAGGCCACCGGACACGTGAACGCCTACTTCCCCCTGCTGATCCCCGAGAGTTTCTTTCAGAAGGAGGCGGAACACGTGGAGGGCTTCTCCCCCGAGTGCGCCGTCGTGACCCACGGCGGGGGAAAGCAGCTGGAAGAGAACCTGATGGTCCGGCCCACGTCGGAAACCGTCATCGCCGACATGTACGCGAAGTGGATACAGTCTTATCGCGATCTGCCCCTGCTCATCAACCAGTGGGCCAACGTCTTCCGGTGGGAGTTGCGGCCCAGGGCCTTCCTGCGCACCACGGAATTCCTGTGGCAGGAGGGACACACGGCCCACGCCACGGCGGAGGAGGCCCAGGAGGAGACCCTGCGCATCCTGGACGTGTACCGCACCTTCGCGGAGGATTACATGGCGATCCCGGTGCTCTACGGTCCCAAAACCGACGCGGAGAAGTTCCCCGGCGCGCTCCGGACCTACGCCATCGAAGGTCTGATGAAGGACGGCAAGGCCCTCCAGATGGGCACCTCGCACAACCTGGGCCAGAACTTCTCCCGGGCCTTCAATATCGATTTTCAGACGCGGGACGGGTCGCGGGAGCACGTGTACCAGACGAGTTGGGGGATGAGCACCCGCACCGTGGGCGCCATCATCATGGCCCACGGCGACGACAAGGGCCTGGTCCTGCCGCCCCGCCTGGCGCCGCATCAGGTCGTCGTCATCCCCATCGCGAAATCCGACGAGGAACAGGCCCTCGTCCGGGAAGCCGTCGACCGGCTGGTCGAATCCCTGGAAGGCGTCCGGGTGAAGGTCGACGACCGCGAGCAGTTCGGCCTGGGGTGGAAGTTCACCGAGTGGGAAACGAAGGGCGTGCCGTTGCGCGTGGAACTCGGTCCCCGCGACATCGCGTCCGGCCAGGCCGTGGTCGTACGCAGGGACACGGGCGAGAAGGATTTCATACCCCTCGCTTCCCTGGGCGGGCGCGTCAGGGACCTGCTGGAGACCGTGCAGCGGGATATGTTCCAGCGCGCCCTGGCCTTCCGTGAAGACCAGTCCAGAAAGGTCGGGGACCGGGACGCCTTCACGGCGGCGGCGAAGGGCAACGGCGGGTTCATCCACGCGCACTGGTGCGGCGATCCCGCCTGCGAGGCCTCGGTCAAGGACGAAACCCGGAACACGATCCGGTGCATCCCCATGCACTGGGAGGCGGAAGAAGGCGCCTGCGCCTATTGCGGCGGCGCCTCGAAACGCCAGGTCGCCTACGCCCAGGCCTACTGATTTCACCGGAAGACCGATTTCACCGGAAGACGCCGCCTCCATCCGGTTCGGAGGCTTTGCGCGTGCCGCCCGGTTCTGAGGCTTTGCGCGCCCTGCGCGGGCCGAACTGCAACCCGGCCTCCTCTAGTCCCCGTACATCCCCAGCACTTCCATCGCCGCGTTGCGCCCGTTGATGGCGATCACGCTGCCGCCCGGATGGGTGCAGGCCCCGCAGAGGTAGACGCCGGGCATGGGCGTCCGCGGTTCGAGGCGCCTGTCCCACATGTAGGCCGGCAGGATCTCGCCCTGGAAGATGTGGCCGCCGGTCAGGCCCACCTTCTTCTCGATGTCGGGCGGGCCCATGACGTCCACGTGCAGGACGGCGTCCGGAATGTTGCGGCAGAAGCGGCCGAGGGATTCCAACGCGAGGCGTCCCACCTCGTCCCGCCGGGAGTCCCAGTCGCCTTCGGCGAAGGCGTAGGGCACGAACTGGGCGAAGATGCTCATGGTGTGGCGTCCGGGGGGCGCCACGCTGCCGTCGTGGGCGGTGTGGAAGTAGAGTTCCTCCCACAGACGCGGCGGTAGCTGCCCGGCCCGCGCCATGGCGTGAAAGTCGTGCCACTGCCGGGCGGTGAGCGGGATGTTGACCTGCCCGCGGTGATGGTCCTCGTCCGTTCCGGGCCGGCAGGTGAAATCCGGCAATTCGGACAGGGCCGCGTTGATCTTGACGGTCGCGCCGGTCTGGGGAATCGATTCCACGCGGTCCTTCCACGTCCTATCGGCCTGTTCCCCGAGGAGGCGCAAGGTCACCCGGGGGTCGGCGTTCGATACGACGGCAGGCGCCCTGACGCGTTCGCCGCCTTCGAGCTCCACACCCTCGCCCGGCAGTATGCGCGCCACGGGTACGCCCGCGGCCACGACGGCGCCGGCATCGCGGGCAATGTCGCACAGCATGAAGGAAACCGTACCCATACCGCCTTCGACGTACCCCCACATGCCGGGCATGCCGGCCATGGTGCCCGTGGAGTGGAAGACGTGGACCGAGGCGGTCCCGGGCTCAAAGGGGCTGGCGTTCGTCCCGATCACGCCCTGGCCGACCAGGGCCATGCGCAGCCGTTCGTCTTCCAGGTACCGTTCGACGTACTCGGCCATGGACCATTCGAAGAGCAGACCGATGGCCTCCCGGTCGCCTTTGAGCCGTGCTTCGATCTGTTCCCGGGTCGGCGCCCTGCCGATCCATATGTCGCCTTCGCCGGGCGGCCGGAGGGCCTCCCGAATGCGCTTCATGGGCGCGTACATGGCCTCGAAACCGTCCACGTCCCGGGGCGACAGGCGCCGTATCTCCTCCCGGCAGCGGGCGTCGTCCTCCCACAACTGCACACTTGAACCATCCTCGAAGGGGACGAACATGCCCGACTCCGCCGGGGTCCAGCGATAACCGTAGCGGGGGAAGTCGAGTTCGTCGATCACGAGGGGGTGGAGCAGTCCGGCCAGGTAGGCGCAGGGCGACACGCGGTAGCCCGGCCAGGTCTCTTCGAGCGTGCAGGCGCCCCCCACGCGTTCCCGGGCTTCCAGGACGAGCACCCGCTTGCCGGCCCGCGCGAGGTACGCCGCGCAGGTCAGCCCGTTGTGGCCGGCGCCAACGACGATGGCGTCCCAGTCGCGGCCCGCGAGGGACGAGACCGGTTCGGGCAGGCCGATGCGCCCCAGGGCGTCGCGGCAGGTGCCGTGCGGCGAGACCGGGGCTGATTGATCAGCGTGGGGTTCCGATTCCAATCCGGGGTCCACGCCCGTTATCCTTTCCATGTTCTTCATCCTTTCCAGGTTCTTACAACGCGCATCACCCGTTCCAAGTGAACCGTTTCATCTGCTCCACGCGCATCACCCGCTCCACGTGAACCGTTTCAGCGCGTCCCGGTTCAGTTCCAGTCCCAGGCCGGGCATGTCGGACAGCGTGATGTACCCATCCACCGGACGGGGCTGCCCGGTGAGGATCTGCGTATCGGGGTCGAGGTTGTGGTCCGGGAAATACTCGACCATGGGCATGTTCATATTGGCCATCGCCAGGTGGAAGTTGGCCATCCAACCGCCGTGGGTGATCACCGGGATATCGTTCGCCGCAGCGAGATGGACGATCTTCTGTACTTCCGTGATGCCCGCGCAGCGGTCCACGTCGGGCTGCCAGATATCGGCGCAACCCATCTCCAGCCACCGGGCGAAGGCGTGCTTGCCGAATTCGTTCTCACCACCTGAAATCGGCATGGACGCGGCCTGCCGCACCTTGACGTAACCCGGCCAGTCGTGGGGATGCACCGGTTCTTCCACCCAGGCGAGATCGAATTCCTCCACCATGCGGATCATCCTGATGGCGTAGTCCGCGGTGAAGGAACGGCAGCAGTCCACCATCTGTTCCACGTCGGGGCCGATGGTTTCGCGGAGCGCCTGGACCACCTGCCGGTTCTTCCGCATGCCTTCCACCCCGTCGTCCTGGTTGAAGCCGAACCGCTGCTTCACGGCCGTAAAGCCCTGCTCGACGTATATGGACGCCTCCTCGCGCAGGAGGCCCAGGTCGGGGTCTCCGCGATCGCTGGCGTATACGTACAGCCGGCTGGCGTAGGCGCGCAGCCTGTCCCTGGTCTTCCCGCCCAGCAGGTTGTAGACCGGCTGGTCCAGGTACCGCCCCTTCAGGTCCCACAGGGCCGTGTCGATGGCGCTGATGGCGCTGCTGGTGATCCCTTCCCGCGCCTGGGAAATGCAGTACCGGTGCATCTTCTCCCACAGCCAGTCCGTGCGCATGGGGTCTTCACCGATCAGCAGGGGGGCGAGGACATTTGTAAGCACGGGATACACGCCGGGCAGGCCATAGCCTTTTTGCGAGACGCCGGTCACGCCCTCGTCGGTCTCGATTTCGACGATGAGCGAGCCGGGGCCGTCCGGCTGCTTCGGCCTGATCTCCGGCGGGGCGTCGTACTTCAGGTCCGGGTAGTGGTAAATCGGATTGATGGAATGGATGACGTAGGGCTGCGGCCCGGCGCCGGGCGTCTTGACCGGCGTGACCCGGATGCGGGTGATTTTCATGGCGGATCCGTTCGGCGTCTTTCGCTAGATCAGGTTCGGCAACAACGGATGGTCCCGGTTTTCCAGCGGCAGGGCGGTTCGGCTGCCCGACAGGTGGGCGGCATAGACGCCGTGGATCATTTCCAGGGCCCAGCGCCCGTCATACCCGCTGTTCACCGGCCTGCGGCCCTCCCGTCTCGCCTCGAACACGTCGCGGACGACGGCGACGTTCGCCGCGGTCTGGAGCGCGCTCATGGCGGGCTGCTCGGCCGGCGAAAGTTCGAGGGCTTCCGCGGTAACGTCGCGAACGGGCACGTCGGCATCAGGATGCCAGACCGGGGATTCGTAGATCCGGATCTGCTGGGACGACTCGTGGACGGTCATGATGCCTTCCGAACCGAAGATCCACATGCCGTACCGCTGCGGGTGGCCCGACTGGTTGCGGCGCGTTTCGAAGGTGGCCGTCACGCCGTGGCCGAAACCGTACATGGCATGGATGGCGTCGCCCGCGATGAGGCCCAGTTCTTCCGGCCCCTCCACCGCGTCTTCCAGGGTCGCGGACCGGCCGCCGGCCAGGGTCACCGTCGCCTGCACCCAGGCGGGATTCCTGCCCAGGAGGAACCGGAGCATGTCAAAAAGGTGGGTGCCGAGCACCATGAGGTCCTCGCCGCCCCCGCGGCGATCCTCCTTGCCGTTCATGCGGACGTGGAGCACGTCGCCGATCGCGCCCTCCGCCAGCAGCGCGCGGGCATGCCAGGCGGCGGCGTGCATGCGGCCCTGGTGGGCGATGCCCATCATGACGCCGGCCTTCTCGCAGGCTTCGATCATGGCGTCGGCCTCGGACAGCGTGCGGGCCATGGGCTTTTCCAGGAAGATGCACGCGCCCGCTTCCGCCGCGGCCAGGGTCATGGCGGCGTGCTGGTCGAGCCACCGCGGACAGATGCTGACGATATCGAACCATTCGTTTCTCAGCATCTCCCGGTAGTCGCTGTACAGGTTCTGCACGCCCAGGCGCCGGCCCGCTTCCCGCAGGCCGTCCGGGTCGTCATCGGCCGCGGCGATGACGTCCACGTCCTCCATTTCGAGATAAACCGTATCGAGGCCGTGGCCGTAGTTGCCCCTGCCGGTACGGCCGATCACCCCCGCCCGGTATCGTCTGTCCATTCGCTTCCTTTCCAGTGGTTTCTCGTTAGCGGACCCAGTGGCTTTTCGTTGGTGGCTCTTCGTTCGTGGCTTATCGTCAGTGGCTTCTCGCTTCAACTTCCCGCTTCAGTTGCTCGCTGTGGACCGCTCACGGGACCGGCATCAGCCAGCCCGCCAGGTTCAGGATCAGCAGAAAGCCCAGTATGGCATAGTCGCGCCAGAGAAAGGGGAAAGAGAGGAATTCCGTCCGCTTGCCCCGCATGCCGAAGCCCTTGGATTCAAGCGCCATGGAGAGCAGGTCGGTGTCCCGGATCGCGTACACGAATATGGGCACCAGCAACGGCACGTACTTGCGGGCCCGCTGCAGCACGTTCCCGCTCTTGAGATCGAGGCCCCTTGCCTGCTGGGCCTGGACGACCGTGCCTATACGGGTAAAAAACAGGGGAACGAGCCGAAAGGCAAGGGAGAGCGCGAAGCTCACGGCGAATGGGAGGCCGATGGCCCTGAGTCCGTAGGCGAACTCCTCCACTTTCGTACAGGTTACGAAGATCATGCCGGAAACGAGCATGGCCTCGAGCCGGAACCCCATGGCGAACCCGAACCGGATGGACTCCGCGGACAGGGTAAAGAGGCCAAAGGACCAGAAGGGTTCCCCGACCCGCCTGAAGAGCGACCACGAGACGACGCTGAACACCAGCACGGTGATCATGAGCGGCAGGATGCGCCGGAGGTTCCTGAACGCGCCGGTCGAACGGGCCAGCAACAGCACCCCCGAAAGGATGATCAACTGGTACCCGGGCGACTGGAAAGCCACGGTGAGGATCAGCAGCAGCGCCAGTCCCACGATCTTCGTGGAGGGATGGAGCCGATGCAGCAGGGTATCAGCGGGTATGTAGAGTACCATCTACCTGCCGTCTTTCCCTTCGGTCAGGGGTTGTTCATCGGGACGTTCCAGGCAGTCGACGATCTCTTCGACGGAACGCACCACGAGTCCGAACTCATACCCCAGGCGCACGGCCTCGGGCGCTTCCAGGTACAGCGACTCCAACAGCTTCGGATCGCTGAAGCACGACCGGACGTCCCCGTCCCGGACGACGCGTCCCCCGGACATGATGACGCAGCGGCCGGCGTACTCGGCAACGACCCACATGGAGTGGGTGATCATGACCACGGTCCTCCCGGACTCGTGAAGGCGCCGGATGAGGTCCAGGATGGCGACCTGGCCGTGATAATCGAGCCCGGTCGTCGGTTCATCCAGGACGAGGATCTCGGGGTCGGTGGCCAGCACCGACGCCACGGCCAGTTGCTGCCTTTCTCCCCGGGTCAGGTTGAAGGGGTCCGCTGATTCGCGGCCGGCAAGTCCCGTTACGGCCAGGGCTGCCGCTGCCTTCTCCCGGACCGTTTCTTCGGGAAGCCCGTAGTTGCGGGGGCCGAAGGCGACTTCGTCCAGCACGGTATTGGCGAAGATCTGGTGATCCGGATTCTGGAATACGTATCCGACCCGGCGGCCCAGTTCGCGCAGGGTCCACTCGGAGGTGGACTTCCCCAGGACCCGGACGGCTCCCTCCGTCGGGACGTGCAGTCCGTTGAGGTGCTTGGCGAGCGTCGTCTTTCCGCAGCCGTTCTGTCCGACCAGGGCAACGAACTCCCCGGCCCTGATGTCCAGGGAAACGCCGTCCACGGCGGGCTGCGCGTCCCCATACCGAAAGGTCAGATTATCGATCTGCACGACGGGCCGGCCTGACGCGGGCTTCCGGCCGCCGTTCAGACGCTCCCGGGCGGACGCCTTGACCCGCCAGCCCGCCGAACGGATCCGGCCTACGGCGTCCTCTATGGTCAACGCATCGGTTTCCAGGCCCAGCCTGGACAGCAGCACGGTGGTCTGGAGCGGGCGGACGCCGTGCCGCTCCACGTACCGGGGGTCGGCGAGCATCTCGCCGGGCGGTCCCTCGCCCACGATGCGTCCTTCGTGCATCAGCAGGATCCTGTCGGCGGACAGGACGTGTTCGGTCTCGTGCTCGACCAGGATGATGCCTTCGATTTCATGGCGGAGGACCTGCGCAAGCCTGAAGATGTCTCGCTTGCCCACGGGGTCCAGGTCGGTCGTCGGTTCGTCCATGACGACCAGCGCGGGGCGGCCCGCGAGTACCGACGCGATGGCCAGTCGCTGTTTTTCGCCGCCCGACAGGCTGGAGGGATCCCGCTGCTCGAAGCCCGCGAGGCCGACGCGGTTCAGCGCCTCTTCGACGCGGGCTCGCATCTCACCCCGGTCCACGGCAAAGTTCTCGAGGGCGAAGGCCGTTTCGAGTTCGACGTTGGTGGAAAACAGCTGCGCCTCGAAGTCCTGGAATACCAGGCCGACGATGCGGGCCAGTTCGTAGACGTGCGGATGGCCGGATGCCCGATTGCCGGCGACCTGCAGGCTGCCCTCCAGCCTGCCCTTCGTAAAGGAGGGAATGAGCCCGTTGAGGCAGCGGCACAGGGTGGATTTGCCCGCGCCGGTCTCGCCGACGATTACGGTAAATTCACCGCCGCGATGACGGTAATCGATCTGGTCGAGCGCCGGTTTCGCGGCGTCCCGATAGGTGAAGGCAAGATCGTTGAGCGAAAGGATGGGCTGATTCAAGGGACTTGCTGCATAGATGCACAGAGGCGTTTCATTACATTTGGATGTATGGCGGTGTACAGAGTTCGCGAACACGTTAGCGGATGATCAGACGTTTGTCAATACCGGCATGTTCATGTCCCGAAGATCAGGTTCCGCGTCGACCGGTGGCATTGCGGAGAACCCGCGGCGGAGGCACAATTGCATCTTGATCCTTGTTAAATCGGCGCAGTATATTAAGTTTACCATCATGTTACGGTTCTATCTACTGATCCCCATCATGTTCATCTCGGCCTGCTCCCCGGTCCCGAGCCGGAATCTCCCCGTGCTCGAATCGGTTCCGGAGTTGCCCGGCGCGTTCTCCGGCAGTGCGGACACCGGCGCCTACCAGCCCATGGAGTGGTGGAAATCATTCGAAGACCCGGCATTGGACCGGATAATCGAAGAGGTGCTTTCTTCGAATTTCGATCTGGCCGCGGCCGTCGCCCGGGTTCAGCAGGCCCGGAGCCGGGCGGGCGTCGCCCGGGCTTCGGCGTTTCCGCTGCTTCAGCCTTCCGTGGGCGCAAATGAATTCGACGGTCCGACGAACGCGGGCATCGGCGCGCAGCTGGAAGAAGTCGGGCTGGACCCGGACGCCCTGGGCGCGGCGGGCGTCAGCATCCCCGACCGGCTGGGACTGACGACCTATACCCTCAGCGTGGAATTCGCCTACGAACTCGACTTCTGGGGCCGCAATCGCAACGACGCGCGCGCCGCCGGCGCCGAACTCGTGGCGACGGAGGCGGACTACCTGAGCGCGCGCATGGGCGTGCTGGCCGAAACCGTGCGCACCTACCTGGAGATCGTCAATCTGCGTCACCAGCAGCGGCTTGCCGGTGAAATCGTGGAAGTCCTGCAACAACTGGAATCGCTGGCCGAGTCCCGGTATGAACGCGGGTTGATCAATCTGGGCGGTCTCCACGCGGCCCGGCGGAGCCTGCGCGAAGCCCAGGCCGAATTGCCGCAGATCGAAGCGCTGCGGGCGGACGCCGAGGGCCGGTTGTGGATACTCATGGGCGGATTCCGCGCCGACCTGGCGCATACGTTGTCCGATTCCCCGGGGCCCTCCCCGGCACTCGAGCCCGTTCCCGCCGGCATACCGGCCGACCTCATGGCACAGCGGCCCGACGTCCTGGCGGCCATGCAACGCGTGGAAGCGGCCCGGTTCTCGGTGGGCGCACGCCGCGCGGACCTCTTGCCGCGGTTGTCCCTGCAGGGCGCCATCGGACTGCAGAGCACGGATTCCAGCGAGTGGTTCGACCCGGATCAGTGGTTCCGCAATCTCACCGCCAACCTGCTCGGTCCCGTTTTCCAAGGTTCCCGGCTACAGAACAGCGTCGCGCTCGCGGAGGCAAGACTGAACGAGGCCGCGGCCGCCTACGGACGTTCCGTGGTCACCGCGGTGAACGAGGTCGAGTCCGCCCTGCTGGGACTGGAAGCCAGCCGCCGCCGGCACGCGCTGCTGGTATCCCTTTCCGATGAAACCCGGGCTGAATCGGCCCTTCAGGAGCAGAGATACGTATCGGGCGTGGGTGAATACGAAGCGTTCCTGGCGGCGGAACAAATCCAATTGGCCGCGCAGTCGATCCTTGCCGCGGCGATGCGCGATCTGGGTTACGCCCGCCTCGCCCTGCACCGCGCCCTGGGCGGCGCCTGGACCGCCGCCGACACGGAGACCCTCCTGCAGCAGGCAGGCCGGCGTCTCCCTACCCGCCCACCAACGGAGTGATCCACATGTCGCGATTAACCAGTTTTCTCGTTGCCGGCGGCATACTCGGCGTTTCCGTGGCGTTGGCCGCCCTGTTGATTTCACTGGCCCCGGAACCGACGCGCACGGAACAGCCGCCCCAGGTGCCCTTTGTGCAGACCGGCCAGGTCACCGCGGGATCGGGGCCCATCCCGGTGTTCGGGTCCGGCACGGTAAGGCCGAGCGCGGAGATCGACGTCGTACCGCAGGTGGGCGGCCGGGTCGTGTGGGTCGCCCCGGGCTTCCAGAGCGGGGGACGGATCGCGGCGGGCGACACGCTCTTCCGCATCGAGGAGGTCGACTACCGGTACCGCGTGCAGGAAGCGGAGGCCAATCTCGCGGCCAGTCAGCTGGCCTTGCTGCAGGAGGAGGAACAGGCGTCGATTGCCCGTGCGCAGCACGATCTCTACACCTCCCGGCAGGGGAATGCGTCAGCGCCTGACGCCGCGAACCCGCTCGCGTTGCGGGAACCGCAGCTGAAAGCGGCCCGGGCCGCGCTGGGGCGCGACGAGGCACGGCTTGCCGAGGCCAACCTGGCCCTCGCCAGGACCCACGTGACGGCGCCTTTCGACGGCTTCGTGCAGGAAGAATCCGTGGACGTGGGACGGGTGGTGGGCGCAGGCCGGCCCGTCGCGCGGGTCTTCGCCGCCGATGCCGTGGAAATCGCCGTGCCGCTGTCCGATGCCGACGCGGCCCTGATCCCCGGGCTGTGGTCGCTCAGGGCGGGTGATCGAAATCGACGGTTGCCTGCGCGCGTCAGCGCACGTTACGGCGACGGAACCTATGCCTGGAACGGATACGTGGACCGCGGCGAGACGTCCCTCGACCGGCAAACGCGCACCATCGACGTGATCGTGCGCGTACCGGACCCGGTTCGATCGGGCCGCCCCGTGGAAGGCACGGTCCCGCTGGAGGGAAGTCCCCCGCTGCTGGTGGGCAAGTTCGTCGAGGTCGAAATCGCAGGCCGTGAAATGGATGATTACTACCTGGTTCCGCGCGCCGCGCTGCAATCCGGAAACGAAGTCTGGACCGTGCAGGACGGCGGCGCGGTGCGAATCGTTCCGGTACGGGTCCTGCAGCGTACCGGTGACCGGGCCTATGTGACGGGTTCAGCGGCGGGTTCAGTGGCGGGTGACCTCGAAAGCGGCCAGGCCGTCATTACCGGCGGAATCCAGTTCGCCACGGAAGGCATGCGCGTCCAGTCGGAAGCCGAACAGACCCCATGACCACAGACAACGGCAATCACAAAGAACCTGGCGGCCCGATCGCCTACATGGCGGGCAACAGCGTGGCCGCCAACCTGCTGATGTGCGCCATCGTCGCCTTCGGGCTGGTGTCGCTGACCAGCCTGGAGCGGCAGGTGTGGCCGACGACCGCCTTCTATCACGTCGAAGTCTCGATGGCCTATCCCGGCGCTACACCGGAGGAGATCGAGGAGTCGATCATCGTCAAGATCGAAGATCAGGTCAGCGGGTTGGATGGCGTGAAGGCGGTCAAGTCCGTGGCGGCGCCCGGCATGGCATCCGTCCGGGTTCAGATGGATTACGATACGGACATGGCCCGGGCAGTGGACGATGTAGAGTCTGCCGTCAATCGTATACAGTCCTTTCCGGTCGGGGCCGAACGTCCCCGGTTCCGGGAGATGGACAACCGCCTGAGCATGATGCGGTTCATTCTCTACGGGGACGTGGCCGAGCGCTCGCTGAAGGAACTGGCGTACCAGGTCGAGGATGAACTCACGGCGCTTCCTTCCGTATCCCAGGTCGAGGTCGGCGGTGTACGGAAATACGAGATCTCTATCGAGGTGCCGCTTCACCAGCTCAGGGCCCTCGGGCTTACACTGAACGACATCGCCAACACGGTTCGAAGCAGTTCCCTGGACTTGTCCGCCGGCAGTATCGACACTCGGGAGTCACAGGTGCGCGTTCGGACCCTCGGTCAGAACTACGACCAGCAGGATTTCGAGGAAATCATCCTGCTCAGCGGTCGTGACGGCACCGTCCTGCGCCTTGGAGATATCGCCGAGGTCCGCGACGGCTTCCAGGAAGCCGACCTGATCGTCCGCCATCAGAACCAGCCCGCCGTCTTCGTCGAGGTCTACCGGGCCGACGGCGAACAGGTGATGGATGTCGCCACGACCGTCCGCGAGCACCTGGCGAATGAGGTGATCCCGGCTCTGCCGGACGGCGTGGGCGTCACCATGTGGAATGACGATTCCCAAATCTACGAGGAACGCGTCGGTCTTCTCCTCAAGAACGGGATCCTGGGTCTGTTACTGGTGCTGATCGCGCTCAGCCTGTTCCTGGAGATCCGGCTTGCGCTGTGGGTTGCCGTGGGTCTCGTCGTTTCGGGTATCGGCGCCCTGACCGCCATGATGGTAGTCGGCGTGGCGATCAACACCATCAGCCTCTTCTCCTTCGTCCTCGCCATTGGAATCATCGTCGACGATGCCATCGTCGTGGCCGAGCACATTCAATACGAACGCAGTCGGGGAACACCCGGGGTAACCGCCGCGATCCGCGGCGTACGCCGGATCAAGGTGCCGTTGACATTCGCCGTGCTCACTTCGGTGGTGGCCTTCGTCCCGCTGCTGTTCATCCCCGGCGGCGTAGGGGAGGTATGGCGGGCGCTGCCGATCATCATGATCGCCATCCTGCTGATTTCCCTGATCGAATCGGTGCTGATCCTGCCCAACCACCTGTCCCATCTGCCCGGACCGGACTGGGTACCGAAAAACGCCTTCGACCGGTTCTTCGCCCGTATCCAGGGCGGTGTGAACGCGCTGCTGAACAGGTTCGTGCAAGGCCCCCTGGACCGGGCGCTGCATTTCGCGACGGACCAGCCTGCAGTGACGATGGCGGGGGCCGTGGGAATGCTCGTGCTGAGCATCTCCCTGTTGCCGGCGGGAATCGTCCCTACCACGTTGGCCGACGAGGGGGAAGGCGATTTTGCGACGGTCATATTGGAGATGCCCGATGGGGCGACGGCGCCCAGGACGTACGAAGTCGCGCGGGAAGTAGAGGCGGCGGGCCACCGGGTCATCGACAGACTATCGCTCGGCAGGCCCAAGGATGCGCCACCGCTGTTGACGGGCGCAACGGTGACTGTCGGGCAGGGATCGAGACTTGAGGGCGGGCTCAGTCCGTCCCCCACCCTCAATCCGCAAGCCAATATCGCCACCATCGAATTCAAGCTGCTGAGCGCGCAGCAAAGGCAGATCTCCACCGGAGAGGTCGTGCAGGCCTGGCGGGAGGAGGTGGGTGTGCTGCCCTACGTCCGCGGCATCACCTTCAGCGGCGAGGTCTTCGACCTGGGCAATCCGGTCGAGGCCGTCCTGTCCCACCCGGACCCGGAGCGCCTCGCCCGGATTGCGAATTCCGTAGTCGACGGTCTCCGCGGAGTGGGAGGCGTCTATGACATCCGTTCTGATCATACCCCGGGCATCCCGGAAATACAGATCGAGTTGCGGCCGGAAGCGCGGACTCTGGGCCTCACGCTTGACGGGTTGGCCGGGCAGGCGCGGGCCGCGTTCTTCGGCGCGGAGGCGGTCCGGGTGCAGCGCGGCCGGGAAGAGGTCCGCGCCTACGTGCGGCTGCCCGCCGCCGAGAGGAACGCCATCACGGATATCGAAGGGTATCTGATCCGCACGCCGAACGGGGCCGAGGTCCCGGTAACCAGCGTCGCCGAGATGAAATCGGGCATGTCGGCGCCGGTCATCCGACGGAAGGACGGACAGCGCGTCGTCACGGTCTCGGCGGACGTCGATGCCTCGGTGATTTCCGGTAACGAAGCCAACGAGATCCTGGCCAATTCGATCCTCGCGGACCTCACCGCCGTGCACCCTGATCTGACCTACAGCTTCGGAGGGGAGCAGCAACAGCAACTCGAGTCCCTGGATGCCCTGTACCGAGGGTTCGCAATCGCCCTGATCATGATCTTCGCGCTCCTTGCCATCCCCCTCCGCTCCTATACCAAGCCCTTCATCATCATGGCCGTCATCCCCTTCGGGTTCATCGGGGTGATCCTGGGTCACTGGGTCCTGGGAGTGGCCCTGAGCGCGGTATCCTTCATGGGCATCTTCGGCCTCAGCGGGGTAGTCGTGAACGATTCCCTGGTCATGATCGACTTCATCGACCAGAAACTCAGGGACGGGACCCCGGCGCGAACGGCAATCATCGAAGGCGCCAAGGGCCGCTTTCGTCCGATCATGCTCACTTCCGTGACCACCTTCCTCGGGTTCATGCCCCTCATCCTCGAACGGGCAATCCAGGCCCAGTTCCTGATCCCCTTTGCCGCATCGCTGGGCTGCGGCATTCTCGTGACGACGGCTATACTCATGATGGTCGTTCCCGCGCTTTCCTCCATACATCAGCGCCTGATCGCTTCGCGCGGCAGACTCGCAGGCCTTGTACAATCGCCCGAACGGCTCCCGACGTAGCGGCCGTTCGGGCATTGCGAATCGACGTTTCACGTTGTGTCCGTTGTGGATTTGGCTTGCCTAAATGCAGAAAATAACACATATTATCATAGGTGAAGCAATGGCATGCCACCCAGTGTGATGAAGATCATGCGGTGAGGCCAAAACCTATGACTGATACGAAGCAGGGCGTCGCGACCCAACCGCTGACGCTGACCCAGGAACTCATCCTGGCACTCCTCAACGAGGAGACGGGCTACTTCCACCAGGTACCCGGCTGGTCCCTGAACTGCGCCGTAGTCGGAGCCGTGCTTGCGGAGCTTTCGCTCAGATCCCGCATCGACACGGACATGGAATCCCTGTTCCTCCTGGATTCCACGGAAACCGGCAACGCCACCCTTGACACCATACTGGAAGAGATCACGAGCGAATCGCATCAGCACAACACCCGGTACTGGATCGAACGGCTCGCCCCCCGTGCGGAGTCGATCATCGATTCAGTGCTGGACCGCCTGGTGGAAATGAAGATCCTGGAACACCACGACGGCGAGTTCTGGACGCTGGCCCGTATCGACTGGAAGATGGAGTTGTACGACAACGCCGAGGCGGAGACGGCGAGTCAGTTCGTCCGAACGCGGATCAGCCGGGCGATCTTCATGAACGAAATTCCCGATCCGAGAGACATTATCGTAATCTGCCTCATCAATACCTGCGACGTCTTCCGCTTCATGTTCCAGCTTGACGAGGAGGCCGAGGAGCGTATCAAGGCCATCTGCCAGATGGATCTGATCGGACGGTCCATAGCCGATGCCGTCGCGCAGAACCTTGCCGGCCCATTGCTTCAGCGGGCCCACCTGACCAAGAAGATTCCGACGGTTTCGCTGCCGAAGTTGCTGATGAACCCGCATATTCGTGACGGCAACCTGAACGCGCTCTTCGGAAACCTTGCCGAGGAGTACGGTCCGGTGTTCCAGATCCGCCCTCCCTTCGCGAAGCCCATGACCTTCCTGGCCGGACTCGATACAAACCGCTGGGTGCACAAGCGCGGGCGAATGTACCTGAGAGCCAAGGACTACTTCAGCGACTTCGAGAAGGTCTACGGCGCGTGCGGCGTCCTGCCCTCCCTGGACGGCGCCGACCACTTCCGGCTTCGAAAATCCCTGTCGCCGGCCTTTTCTGCCGGGAGGCTGGGAGGGCAGCTGGACCAGCTCTATGATCAAGGGCGCAAGTACATGGCGAGCTTGACGGTTGGAAACTCCTACCGCGCTACGTCCATGTGCCGGGGAATGGTGAACGCCCAGCTCTCGCCGCTGTTCATCGGCGTCGATACCCAGGACCTCATGGACGACCTGATGACCTACAAGGAACGGGCCCTCAGCGTGCACATCGCCAAGGTTCTGCCCGAATTCCTGCTGAACACGCCGGGCATGAAACGCCGGGCGAAAGTCCTGAATACACTGATGGAGCGGATCCAGAGCATCCATACCCCCGCCCAACGGGCGCACAGCCCGCGGGACCTCGTGGACGATTACCTCAGCCTGCACGCGAGCGATCCGCAGTTTCTCCCGGAGTCCAACCTGATGTTCGCCTTTTCCGCGGCCTTGATTGCCAGCGTGTACCTCGGCGATATGTTCAGCCTCGTAGTCTACGCCATGGCGTCGCAGCCCGAACTCTACGCCAGAATACAGGCTGAAGCAGATGCCCTGTTCGCCACGGGCGACCCGGAGAGAGAGGACTTCACCCCCGCCAACATCGACGTGACGCATCGCTTCCTCATGGAGTGTATGCGCATGTATCCGATCGTCACCCTGTCCATTCGGAACGTGATGAACACGTGCGTGGTCGAGGGCTACGAGCTGCCCCTGGGGGAACGGATCCACATCGCCTCCACTGCCACGCATTACATGAGCGAGATCTTTCCCGACCCCTGTAAATTCGACATCGACCGCTATTCGGCCCCGCGCAATGAGCATCGCAACCCCGGGTACGCACCGTACGGGCTGGGCCCGCACATGTGCCTCGGCACCCGGTGGATGGAACTGCACCTGGCGGCCAACTTGCTGATGCTGGCGCACTACTTCACGATCGAGGTGTCGCCGGAGAAGTACAAGTATAAGCTCCGTTACAGTCCGTTTCCGTCGCTGAAACCGGGCAAGAAGCTGAAGTTCCGCATCTCCGAGCAGAGACGCAAGTTGTCCGCCTGACGACATGGCTTCTTTGACGATCTGGTTCCTTGTGGAGCCGGGGAACCACCAAATGCGGCTGGGCAAACTGTCGAGAGATCTGAGAGATGCGTACCGGGGATCGCGCGTCGCGCGCCGCGTGCGGCACTTCGACGGCTGGCTTGATCGGGCGGCGCCGCAGCCCGGCGGCGCGGGAGGGTACGATCACACTGAAACAGTGAAAGACTATTACGACCTTTGCAACGGGTTCATGGTGTGGGGCTGGGGCGAATCCCTGCACTTCGCGCCCCTCACGCCTCATGAGAGTCTGGAGGAGTCCAAGGTCCGGCATCAGCGGGTGATGATCTCCAAGTTGGAGCTGCAACAGGGTATGACGGTGGTCGACGTTGGTTGTGGAGTCGGCGGCCCCATGCGTCGCGTCGCCCGTGAGGCTGGCGTCAGGGTCGTGGGCATCAACATCAATGAGATCCAGCTGGAAGAAGCGAAAAGGTTGAACGCCGAGGCGGGGCTCGACCACATGGTCGATTTCGAGAAGTGCAGCTTCATGGACATGAGCGCAATCGGGGACGATACCTTCGATCGGGGTTATGCCATCGAGTCAACGTGCCATGCGCCGGACAAGCAACGTTCCTTCGCGGAGATATTCCGCGTGCTTAAGCCCGGGGCCCTGTTCTGGGGTCAGGAAATGTGTCTGACGGACCAGTTCGATCCGAAGGACGACCGGCACCTGGCCATCAAGCGGGATCTCATGCGCGGTATTGCGCTGAAGGACATCGCGAACTTCGGGGAAGTGAATCACGCGCTGGAAGCGGCGGGATTCCACGTCCTGGAAGGGGTGGACCGGGATGTCCAGGAAGGACCCTCCATACCCTGGTATCAACCCATGGTAAGTCGCCATGGGACGTTGGGGAACGCCTTGCGCAGGCTACCGTGGGGCCGCAAAGCGGTCATCGCGGGATCGAAGCTGGCTGAGGTGCTGCGGCTCTTTCCGAAGGGCTCCGCGGAGGTCGTCCGACTCCTGGACCGGACCGCGGAGGCTTATATCTCGGGCGGCAAGACGGGTATCTTTACGCCGCTGTACTGTTTCCTGGCTCGTAAGCCTCTTTAGCCCGCCCGACGCGCCTTTGCCTTTGGGCGGGACCCTCATCCCGGGAGCCTCCGCGATCATCGAGGGCGTACTTTCCGGATTCCCATAAGTACGATATCGATGCAAGAAGCTGAAGATCCGCATCGCCGAGCAACTGCGCGAACTGCCCGTCCACTCAAACAGAATCGAACCGGGACTTAGAGCACATCGAGATGCCCCTTACCCGTTTTTTGCGGTTCGCGGCGGTCGCGGGACTGGTGCTTCTGGAAGCCGGCGCCAACGCGCAGTCGATCGATGGCGCCAGGGCCGCTTTCGAGGAAGGCCGCTTTCTCGAGGCGGCGGATCTCGCGGAAGCCCTCGGGACCTCCGATGGCTACGCTCTGGCGGCGCAATCGCTCGCGGTGTACGGCCATCACGTGGCGACCGGGGACGACCGGAAGGTATTCCTGGAACGCGCGATGCGGCTGGGGGAAGAGGCGGTGCGCGCCGATTCGACCAATCGCGAAGCGTATTATCAGTCCGCGCACGCCGTGGGCCGGTACGCGCAGAACGTCGGTAGACTGACGGCGCTGCGCCGGGGCCTGGCGGGCAGGGTCCGCGGCCTGATCGAGAACGCGCTTTCCATCAGCCCCGACTTCGCCGAGGCGCACATGGCCTTCGGGGGCTGGCACGCCGACATCGCCGGCGCCGGTCGGATTGCCCGGTTCATGTACAAGGCAAGCCGGGAGAAGGCCGTCGTCCATTACGAGCGGGCCCTGGAACTGGCACCGGACTCGAAGGTCGTGTTGTTGGAGTATGCGCTCAGGCTTCCCGAACTCGATCGCGAGGGCGGCCGGGAACGGGCCGGGGCATTGCTGTCGAAGGCGGCCGAACTACCTGTGCGGGACGCCTACGGCGAGTTCATCCAGCAGGACGTTCTGGAAGCCCTGGCGGAGCTGGAGGAAGGCGGATAAGAGCGACTTGAGCAGGTCTTGGCAGACCTCTGCACGTATTCGCTTTACTTAGCCCACCGCTTCCTCACGGAGCCGCTGCACGTGTATCCGGTCGTCGCATCGCTCAGGGACCAGGTGATTCAGGATAGAACTGCCGGCAATACCGTCGGTATAGGCCGATGGGGCCGTCGGCATTGCACAGCCTCGGAGGCGTTCGATACCGCTTCCGTTCCCAGATCACCACGTCCTGCAGCACGTCCTTCCTTTGTTGCGAAAGCATAATGCGGTTCATCAGCTTGTTGCGCAACGTCATGGGCAGAAAGCCCAGGCCCGAGATGAATCGCCGGGGCTTGCGGATTTGACGCAGTTGGCCGGCCAGCACGAGATCGATCAGGTTGCCGTCGACCGGCGTAGGCAGTACCCACAACCTCATATGCATATCGATGGTCTTTTCGTGGACTTCCACGAATGAGTACCCCAGTCCGTGGATGTGCGCGACGGCCGAAGCGTCATACACGAGATCCTTTACGCCCAGGATCCTGCGGACGCGTCTGAAGTCGAAGCAACTCTTCAGGTAGGGACCTTCCACGGTAACCGAACCGACGGGGTTCACGTTGTCGTAGCCGTGCACGTAGCGCAGGTGACCGAAGTCCACCGAGTTCTCGGCGGTCTCCTGGGGATGGCCTCGGAACCGGAGGGTCCTGAATCCCAGTGCGCCCCACGCACCGTCGGCAGGAGGGTCCTCCGGCAGGTGCCAGTGCGCAGGCCGCCCGCCGATCCCGTACCAGGCGAAGACCAGGCCGGAGATCTCCCGGGTCTCGTATACGCTCAGTTTGGCGGCCTTCGGCGCCGGGGCGTTGGGCGTCGCGACGCATTGGCCGGTCGTATCGAACTCGAACCCGTGAAACGGGCAGACGAGACGGCCGCCGCAGACCTGCCCGCCGACTTCCGGGCCCAGGTGCGAGCCCAGGTGCGGACATACCGCGTCGGCCACGCAGACGCGGCCCTCTTCGTCGCACCAGGCGACGATACGCTCGCCCATCCACGTCTTCTCGATCAACTGCTCTTTCAGCAGGGTCTCGCGGGTCGTGACCAGGTACCAGCCTTCGGGGAAGGGCGGCAGTCGATCCGGCGTATCGGAGGCTGGACGGCTGAAGGCCTTGTCTGCGGCAGGCCCGTCGATCCGTTCAGTAGTGTTCGCGTTCATTGGTCGCACATCCGTAAACAGGCTATGGCCGTCTGTCGATGCAGCGAACGATTCTGCGATTAAATTCTCCGTTGAGACACTAAATGGCAAGTAGAATATGCACAAGGCAACGGTGGCCTGAACAGGCGGCGTCTCGCGAAGCGGTTTTCAGCCCCTCGCCTTCCTGAAACGTCGGCCGTGCAGTATGCTTCCGTAGTAGTTGAAAATACGCCGGGCCTCGGGATCGTCGAAGGGATAGTCCGCGCCAATCTGCGTGGCGGCGGCGAGGCCGGTGACGAAGCAGGTTTCCTGGCTGTTGACCAGTGTGTGGGCGCCGCAGTGCCAGGTACGCCTCCTGCCCTGGATGAATCGGAACAACTGAACGAGCCAGGCGACGTGGCGCACGTCATGCACGATGTGCTGGAACCACCACTTCCTGACGATTTTCTGCTCATCGATCGGACTGACGGGATTGTAGGTCACCAGGCAGGGTTTGTCGGACCGGTTGGCCCATGGCTGCTGGTTGTGCATGATGTAGGTGATTTCATAGTTGTCCGGCCTGGCGCCGTATTGTTCGATATGATTGCTCCGCGTTTCCAGGGGCTTCACTTCGTTATCCGGGAGGACGGAGGCGTCCGAATGGACGACCGTGTGGTTGTGGAGCTCGCTCTCGTAACGGATCGACGATAGAATGTACCGCTCCAGGAACGTGGGCCGGTCGAGCATCATCAGGGTCTGGTTCGCGTTGCACGCGAAGATCACCTCGTCGAAGGCCTCCTCGACGCCGGCCGGGTCCTCGACCACGACGCCGGCCGGCCGGCGGTACACTTTTCGAACGGGCCGGTTGAGGTAGATCTTGTCCCGGAATCCGGCTGACAGGTGCTCATAGATTCGACGGGTGCCCTGGTCCCAGGTCTGCATGGGCGTCGCGGATTCGATGTCGAAGAACTCCAGGTACCGCGCAAAAAGCGCCGCGGGCATGTCGAACACGTTCGTCGCCATCAGGAAATTGACGAACATCGGTTTCAGGATCTTGTATCTGAAGTCCCCGGAAAAACCGCCCAGATTGAGCACCGTCCCCATGCTGACGTAATTGAACGGGTTAAGGGCGTTCATCAGCTTCGAGCGGGAACGGGTCAGCCTTCCGAACCTGTGCAAACGCTTCAGGACGCGTTGAAACCTGTCGATCTCGGGCTGCAACTGTCGTCTGATGTCGGAATCGAAATCATGGGCGTACACCCGGCCGTGGTATTTGACGCTGTAGCTGAACCGGGTATCGAGGAGTTCGATGCCGAACTCCCGCATCAAAAGCAGGATGTGCTGGTATACGGACGGGATCAACGCGGTAACGGAAATGTCGAAGGGAATCGTGTCGCCGTCATCCTGCGGCATGTCGACTGTAATCGCATTGCCGCCCACCTCGTCCCGGGCTTCGAACAGCCGGAAATCGAAACGGTCCGGGTGTTGGTGGAGCGCCCACGCAGCCCCGAGCCCGGATACCCCGCCGCCGACAATGGCGATTCGCCGCGGTTTTGTTTTACTCCTGCCAGTTGCCATATCGTTATAACCTGATAACTTTCATCGTTTGGTGTTCCCCGTCTCAGTATTCCACATCCTATGGTAAGAAAATGATATTTCGAGTTACTACATAGAGATTATTCAGTCAGACTGGAAGCTGGAGGAGGCGGAAGAAAGGGAACATACTCTGAAATAGTCTAAGTCCCCCGCACCTCATCCTCCTCGTACCCGTAGCGATCTTCGCCCTTTCCAGACTTACGAGTTCGTTCCGGACGTCCTCCCGCGCCTTCGTCGCATCCCGCTCAAGATCGAGCTGGCCCGCCCCTACAAGCGGTTGCCGATGGACCCGTATCCCTCACAGCCGCCCAGCAACAAACTCAAGTTCAGGCTCGCCGAGCAGCGGCACGAGATTCGAGTCTGAGTTCGCTGCGCCCGCTCCTCCGGCGCATGGTCTGGTCAATGACTCGCGAATAGGGCCTTTCGAAATGAAATCATCTGGCGGCGGACGACCCAACACCGTACGGGTGATCACGGGGGCGAGCGGGCAGATCGGCGGGGTGTTGACGCGGGCCCTTGCCGACAAGTACGGGCCCCGTCAGGTCCGTGCGATCTTTCGGAAGCGTCGAGGGACCGCGGCGGATCTCGACATCGCATGGGTCAATGGCGACATTCTCGACGCAGCAACGGCCCGAGACTTGCGGCTGTGGAAATGGGAATTGCAGCGCTTCACCGATCGCCCGGGCCTGACGATCACTGTCTGTCACTATCCGCCGGGCACGAGCAAGTGGAGCGGATCGATCTCTCCTCCCATGAGTTTCACGGGGACTGGAACTACACGATCCGCCCCGCATCGGCCCGCCGTAGTGAATCACCTGATTCGTGACAATGCCTTACCCTACCCCTTTGGTGTATTCGGCGCCTTGACAAGAGGGCCAAAAGGTGCCTTATTCTACCTGTACTTCACGAAAAGCGCACGAAAGACTCGCTCCTGTCCGACCAACTGGAATTGGAGTTCCTCGTCACGAGCAAGCTCGCGTCCGTGCGGTTCGAGATTGTGGACGAGTCGTACCTTACCGGCTCGCGGAAGATGAAGCTGGTGGACGACCGGAGAGAGAAGGTGTCCCCATGATACAGGTCTTCTACATCGTGCTCGCCATTCTCAGCGGAGCGGGAATCGCCATGCAGGCGGCAATGCTCGGCGCGGTCGGCACGGCGCGCACTCCGGCGGCAGCTGTGTGGATATCGCTACTCGCTACGGTGGTCGGCCTCGCGGCGTTCGTGGCCTACCGCTCCGCCACCTCGTCCATCGGTCTCCCCCCGCCATTCGACCGCCCGTACATCATGATCGCCTTCGCAATCGCCGCGACCGTCGCGCTGGCCTTCTCCGCGAGGGACATCGAGTGGTACTACGTGCTTACCGGACTCATGCCGATACTCTTCCTCGTCGGCGCGGGCTTCCTCGCGCCGCGGCTTGGTGTCGGACTCTTCATCTCCGCCGCCATAGCCGGTCAGCTAACGGCTGCCGTGCTGCTCGACCACATCGGCGCTTTCGGCGGCAACCTCATCCGGGCAGACTATGTTCGTATAGCGGGCATCGCGGCTCTGATGACCGGGGTGGTCCTGATACGTGGGTTTCGATGAGTGTCGTACGGCGTGCTTAACGGTAAAGTGACCCGGATGGGCCGGCGTGAGTTGAAAGGATCGTGATCAGGATGACCGTCACGGCGCGAACCGCACGGAGGAGAACCATGCGCCTGCCATTTCGGATGTTGTCCGCCCTTCTCCGCACCGGGACCACCCCGGCGCCGACGAGCATCCGGTTCCGGAACGACTGGAAATGGGAGGGACAGGCCGCGCCGCTGCTGATGGCGCTCGACCGCGGCTGGTACGCCGAGGCCGGCCTCGACGTCGCCGTGGACACCGGAATGGGCTCGCGGGAGGCGATCCCTCGGGTGGCCCACGGCGGCAACTGGCACTTCGGCTCCGCGGACATCAACTCGCTCATCAAGTTCCGGGACCGGAACCCCGACCTCCTCCCCACCGCCGTCATGATGGTCTACAACGAGCCGCCGTTCGCGATCATCGGCCGCAAGTCGCTGGGCGTGACCGCGCCGAAGGACCTGGAAGGCAAGATTCTCGGCGCCCCGGCGTCGGACGGCGCCTACGCGCAGTGGGACACGTTCGCGAGGGCGAACGGCATCGACGCCTCCAACGTGACCATCGAGACCATCGGCTACCCGGTGCGCGACGCCAGTCTCGCGGCGTGCGACATGCTCGCGGCAGGCAGGGTGGACGCCGTCGCCGGCTACTCGTTCTCGTCGCTCCTCTACCTGAAGGCGAGAGGCGTGAGCGACGAGGACATCTCGCTCATTCGCATGGTCGAGCACGGCCTGGACCTCTACGGCAACGTCATCATCGTCAATCCGGAGTTCGCGCAGGCCAACCCGGAGGCAGTGCGAGCGTTCGTGGCGGTCACGGTGCGCGGGTACCTGGAGACCGCGAAGGACCCGAAAGGCGCGGTCAGGCACGTGCTGAACCACAACGACACGGCGCGCGAGGACGTGGAGCTGGAGCGGCTCGAGATGGCGCTCACGCGGAACATCATCACCGACGAGGTGCGCGCGAACGGGTTCGGTGCGGTCGACATGGAGCGCCTGGAACGATCGATCGACCAGATCGCGGAAACCTACGGGTTCACCAATCGGCCGGTGGCCGCCGACGTGTTCGACCCGCAGTATCTGCCGCCGAAGGCGGAACGAATGGTGCCTTGAGGACATTAACCATGGATCCGTCCCCATCAGCGTATGCCGAAGGGCATGCCAGGGCCCGTCGCCACGATCGGGCGGCGGCCGACAACTACGTCAGGCACACCACCGTCGGCGACCCCATGCTCGACCCGATCATGGAGGAGCTCTCTTCGCTGTCTCCCGCCGTTATGCACCTATACATCTGGGCGGGCATCGAGCAGCAGCATGACGTTCTGCGCAAGGCGCCGCAGGTGCTGCGCGACTTCTTCCTGGCTCTCGACGAGCCTCCTCCCTGGGTCGATCACGATACCTTTCGTCCCGGGGTTCGCGCCTTCCACGTAAACGTGGACCTCATGCTCGTCGCGTTCGTCACGGGGGTGCTGATCGAGGGCTTTTCCACGCTGATCGCCAAGTCCTTCAACATCACCGGGCGAACGGCCAAGGCCAAGAGACGCCTCCAGCAGAACAACCGCCATTTGATGGACATTTTCTATCCCGGCGGCCTGCGAAGGGGGAACGATGGCTGGAAGCTGTCCACGCGCATTCGCTTCGTCCATGCTCGAATCAGGGCGCTGCTGAGCAAGTCCGGGGAGTGGGATTACGGAGCCTGGGGTACGCCGCTCAGCGCGGCCCACCTCGGGCTCGCCATCTCCATCTTTTCCCAGCGCCTGCTGGAATACGCGTCACGGGTCGGCGGACGCTTCACCGAGGAAGAAAAGGAGAGCGTGCTCGGTGTCTGGCGCTACAGCGGCTATCTCATGGGGATCCCCGAAACCATCCTCTACACCACCGGCGCCGAGGCCAGGAAAATATACGAGGTCGGATTCATGTGCGAGCCGCCGCCGGACGCCGATTCGATCGCCATGGCGAACGGGTTGATCCAGGCCATCCCGTCGGTTGCGGAGGTGACGGACCCAGTCGAAATGAAGAACGTGACCAATCTGGCCTACCGACTGTCGAGAGCCCTCATCGGAAACCGGCTCGCCGACCAGTTCGAGTATCCGAAAACGCCCGTCATCGGGATGTTGTTCCTCTTCCGGATGAAGCAACGCATGCTGCGCATGCTGAAGGGCGGGAAATCGGTGAGACTGGGCAATTTTTCCAAGCTTCTCCAGATCTCCGCGTATGACGATTACGGGTTGACCTACGAGCTGCCCGACCACGCAAAGCACTCCATGTCGAATCCGTGGTGAGGGTCACAACAACGTTCAGCGATTATCCGGCAAATCGCCGGGCCCTGAGCCCCGATACCCCGCCGCCGATAATGGCTATGCGCCGGGGTATCGCGTCGTTCCGACCGGTCGCCACATCCCCGCATTCTTTAACTGGCTTCACCTGAAACCGAACGCTCAGATCCGATCGGTTTCCAGTTACCGGTCCTTCGCGAGTCTGTACCGTTCGTCCGCCCTTTCGCTGCTTACGAGTCCGTCCCGGACGTCTTTCTGCACTTTTGCCCGGTCCCGCTCCGCCGGGTCTCCCCAGCCGCCGCCGCCGGGCGTCTCGATCCGCAGGATGTCGTTTTGGTACAGTTCGGTGTGAGCCTTGGTGGGTATTTCCCTTGCGCGCCCTTCGGAGTCGACGACGTAACAGTGGGCGCCTGTCGCATTGCAGCCGCCTTCGAGGCCCCAGGGCGTGAATCTGCGCCGGTCCGATCCCAGGGTGATGATGGTACGTTCGCCCAGGCACCTAAGCTCCCGCATCATCCCGCAGCCTCCGCGCTGGCGTCCCGGTCCCTCGGTGTCCGGGATCAGGCCGTAGCGCTCGACGCGCAGCGGGTAGGTGCGTTCCATGATTTCGACCGGCGCGTTCCGCGTGTTGGTGAGGTGGGTGTGCACGCCGTCTTCGCCGTCGAGGTCCGCCATGGCGCCCTGGCCGCCCGCGTAGGTCTCCACGTAGTTGTAGTAATCGCCCGTGGCGGGATCGATCCCGCCGATGTTGACCAGGTTCATCTCCCCGCTGCAGGCGGCGCAGACCCGGTCGGGCGCGGCCTGGTACAATGCGCCCATCAGCACGTCCACGACCCGCTGGTCCGTCAGGATGTTGGCATTGCCGATGGCCGCCGG
This sequence comes from bacterium, assembly GCA_963693015.1. GTDB lineage: Bacteria > JAAXHH01 > JAAXHH01 > JAAXHH01 > JAAXHH01 > JAAXHH01. The sequence goes on along the minus strand of OY843748.1, from coordinate 3,600,312 downwards.
GTAGGTGGCCTGCAGGATGGACCCCTCGGGAGCGAAGACGTCCAGGGGCCTGTACGCCCCGGCGCAGGCGGGCAGGTCCGGATCGATCACCGCCTTGCAGACGTAGCTCACGCTGGAACGGGCCGCCGGCAGCCGCGCGTTCAGGGGACCCAGGACCTGGTCGCTGCACCCCGAGAAATCCGCGCGCAGTTCGTCGCCCGAGATGGTCAGGGTGACCTTGATCTTGACCGGGTCGTCGGTAACGCCGTCGTCGTCCAGGTAATCTTCAAAGGTGTACGCCCCGTCCGGTAGCGTACTTATACCCGCCCGCATCCGGCGTTCCGCGTAGTCCTGGATCTCGCCCATGTACCGGATGACTTCTTCGGGTGACTCCCGTGACATGAGTTCGCTCACCCGCTGCTGGCCGATCTGTGCGCAGGCGTACTGGGCCATCAGGTCGCCCCGGACTTCGTACTGCGTCCGCACGTTCTGGTTGATCAGCCTGTAGAGTTCTTCGTCGAGTCGGCCCCCCTTGAAAATGGGAAGCGGCGGGATCTGCAGCCCCTCCTGGTAGATTTCCGTCACCCCGAAGGGCATGCTGCCCGGCGCGAACCCGCCCATGTCCACGTGGTGGGCGGTGGACGCCGCCAGCGCGATGGGCCGGTCCTCGTGGAAAATGGCCGATACCAGGGAGACGTCCGGCAGATGGCCCGGCCCTTCGGGATAGGGCAGGTTCGTGATGTAGACGTCTCCGGGCTTCATGACCGATACGGGATAGGCCTCCAGGATGGATTTGACCACCCCGGGCATCACGCCCAGGTGAAGGGGCACGCCCGATTCGGCCTGGGCCAGGATTTCCCCCGAAGGCTGCACGATGGCGGCGGAGCAGTCCCGCCGGTCCTTGATATTGGTGGAGTAACTGGTGCGGATCAGGGCGGCGCACATTTCTTCCGCGATGCCCGTCCATCTGTTCCGCATCAGTTCCAGGGTGATGGGATCGGTCTTCATGGCGCATCCAGGCCGGTTATGGTGATCTGTTCCCAGGCATCGACGCATGCGTGCTGGCCGGGTCCGATCAGCATCGTGGAATCGAGTTGTTCGATGATCGCCGGCCCGTCGATGCGCTGGCCCGCGCGCAACGTAGCACGATCGTAGACGTCCGTTTCGAGCCAGTGGCCGGACAGGTAGACGGGACGCGAGGAGCGGGGCGCGGGCCGGTCGGTTACCCCACGGTCCGCCGGTACGCGCCGGTCGTCCGAAATCGGGAGCTCGGCGGAAACCCATGCGTTGACGAGTTGAACCAGCTGGTCGCGCCGGGCAAATCCGTACTGCCGCTCGTGTTCGAGGTGGAAGGCCGACTCGAGCGCAGCCAGGTCGACGGGGCCGGCGGGCAGATCGATGGGCAGGTCGTAGCCCTGCCCCGAATATCGCAGTCCCACGCGGCGGCTGATGACGGGTTCGGATTCTTCCGTGGAAGTGGACAGGTCCTTTTTCGCCTGTCCGGTCAGGTCTTCCAGGATCATTTCGAAATCCGGGACTTCGAGCCGGGTCAACAGTTCCACGTGGGTCTGGATCCGGTCCGAACGCAGGTTCGAAAAGACGAGACCCTCGGCTGAAGCGACACCGGGCGCGAGCGGTATCGCCACGTCGCGTATGCCCAGTTCCCGGGCGAGCTCGACGCCGTGGAGCGGCCCCGCGCCGCCGAAGGGCACCAGGGTGAACAGGCGGGGATCGTACCCTCGTTCCACGGTGAGCTTCCGGATGGCCGCCGTCATGGAGGCGTTGATCACCCGGATGACGCCTTCGGCGGCTTCCTCCGGGGTGCAGTCCAGCGGCGCGGCGATCTTCTCCCCGATCACCCGACGGGCCGCCGACGGGTCCAGGGTGATGGCGCCGCCCAGCAGGCTGTCCGTCGAGAGTCGCCCCAGCACCAGGTTCGCATCGGTCACGGTGGGTTCGTTACCGCCGGCGCCGTAGCACGCGGGACCCGGTTCCGCGCCGGCCGATTGCGGGCCCACCCGCAGGGCGCCGCCCGAATCGATCCACGCGATGCTGCCGCCGCCCGCCCCGATCGTGTGGATATCCATCATGGGCGCTTTCAGGGCCAGGCCGTCGATCTCCGCGTTCTTCGCGAAGGCGATGGTGCCTTCGTGTATCATGGCCACGTCGAAACTGGTGCCCCCCATGTCGGCGGTGATGACGTTGGGCCGGTCGAGCCGCCGGCCGATCTCGTCTCCGGCCACCACGCCGCCGGCGGGTCCCGACAGGATCGTGTGAACGCACTGGTCGGCGGCGTTACGGGCCGAGGTAACCCCGCCATTGGATTTCATGACGTACAGCGGCGCCTCGATGGCGGCGTCCGACAGGGCATCGTTCACCCGCTTGAGGTAGTTCGTCATGACCGGCTGCACGTAGGCGTTCATGGCACAGGTGCTGAACCGCTCGTATTCTCCCTCTTCACGACTCATATCGGAGGAGAGACAGACCGTGGCGTCCGGGAGCGCCTTCCGCAGCGTGTCTCCGACCGACCGCTCGTGCCCGGGATCGATATGGCTGTGCAGCAACCCGACGCCGACCGCCTCGATGCCTTCCTCGCCGAGCGCCGCCACCAGTTCAGCCAGGCGATCCTGGTCTATGGGACGCGCTTCCGAACCGTCGTGCAGGGTCCGCTCCGGCAGTTCGTACCGCAGGGACCGGGGCACGAGGGCCGGCGTCCGGCGGACGCGCATGTTGTACAGGTGGGGCCGGTCCTGCCGCTGAATGTGGAGCACGTCCCGGAACCCTTCGGTGGTGATGAAGGCGGTGCGGGCGCCCCGGCGCTGCAGGATGGTATTGGTGGCCACCGTGGTGCCGTGTATCAGGAACCGGATATCGGCGCCGGCGTATCCAGCCCGCGCGACGAGCCCCTTGACGCCTTCCACCAGCGCCCGGCTCGGATCGGCCGGCGTACTCGGCACCTTGTGGAATACCAGGCGGCCCGTGTCGGGGTCGGACAGGACGAGATCGGTAAACGTGCCGCCCGTGTCTATGGCGATGCGAACGCTCATGGCTGGCTATCGTTCATGGCTGGTTATCGTTCATGGTTGGTTATCGTTCATGGCTGGCTATCGTTCATGGCTGTAAGGGAGGCGCCCAGGCGACGCGCTCCAGATGCAGGTTATACGGCGTTCTCGTCCAGCGGGAAATCGATGCGCACGTTGCCGTGCTTCTGCGACGCGAGAAACCCCAGGATGATCTCCAGGGTGTCCCGGGCCGCGCGGGGCGGAGATACGGTTTCGCCGCCGTGTTCCATGACGTGGACGAGGTCCCGGACGGCGGCCGAGGAGTAGTAATGAGTTGGACCCTTCGGCGCGATGGTCTGGATACCGTCTCCCTTATCGAGCTCGTAATAGTCCTCGTGGATGAACAGCCATCCGTCCGTGCCGTCCAGCTGGTACCCTCCCCGGCATTCCCTCCCCTTGGATCCGTTGTAGAAGGCCCGCACGCCGTTCTCGAAATGGATGAATCCGGAGCAGCCCGGTTCCAGGTCCGCGTTCCTGCCGCCGTCGCCCTGGTAGGGCCAGTATTCCTCGTAGCCTTCGTCGAGTTCTGCAAACACCCAGGCGGGCCGCGACCCCGCGAGAAAACAGGTCATGTCGATCATGTGGGTACCGTTCCGGAACAGGATGGCCCGGGGGCCGCCGAAGTTCAGCGCGATGCGTTTCAATTCGCCGATTTCGCCTTCGTCGAGCAGTCTTTTGACTTCCCGGTACACCGCACTCCAGCGGCGGGTGTGGTTGATGGTCATGGGCACGTTCCGGCTTTCGACCGCCGCGATCATCCGGTCGGCGTCCGCCAGCGTGGTCGCAATGGGTTTTTCGCAATAGATGCCCCGGACGCCCGCCGCGACCCCGTCCACGACGATGTCGGCGTGGCGGTGGTCCGACGTCACCACGCTCAGGATATCGGGCCTGCAGGTTTCAAGCATCTCCCGGTAGTCCGTAAACCCCCGAAGCCCGGGGAAAATGCCGGACCAGTCCTTCAGGGTGTCCTGCACGAGGTCTTCCTTCAGGTCGCAGACGCCGACTACCTCCGTAAAGGGCAGGTGGGCATAGGCCGGCACGTGGCAGTTGGGCATTACATGGCCCAGTCCGTGGTCTCCGTCGACGGGGGGCTTTCCCGCCCCGATGCCGCTCAGGCCCACGACACAGGCTTTGTATATTCGATCGTCAGCCATAGTTGTCCTTTCTTGTGGTTAGGTGCTGCTTCAGGATAGAGGCTACGCCCTTTAAAATAGATCGGAGCGCGCGGTAGATCGGGACGCGCGATCAGGTCATGACGCGTCCTTCCAGCGTGCGACCTGCGCTTCGTCCAGGGTGACGCCGAGACCGGTTCCTTCGGGTACTTTCGCATGGACCGGGCCGAGTTCCAGGGGCGTCTCGATCATGTCGCCTTCGTGGTACAGCGGGCCGAGGAGGTCGCCGGGATAGGTCTCGCTGTCGATGTTTTCCACGCTGGCCGCCACGTGTAGCATGGCGGCCGTGGCGATCCCAAGCTCCAGGTTGCTGCCCATGTGACAGCGCAGTCCCGCCGCCCTGGCCACGTGGCAGATGCCCAGCGTCTGGCCGATGCCGCCGTTCTTGCCCGGGTAGACGCTGATGATGTCCGCGGACCGGCGCAGCGCGGTCTGCATGGCGTCGTGCAGGGTGAAGACGCTCTCGTCGGCCATGATGGGGATGGTCGTACCCGTCCGGATCAGGGCCGCTTCATCGTCGAACTGCGGCGCCGAGGGCTGTTCGGCGAACAGGATGTCCAGCGGTTCGAGGAGACGAAGCATGCGGCGCGCCACCGCCGGCGGCCACCCGCAATTCGCGTCGATGCTCATTCGGATGTCGGGCCCGGCCAGCGCACGGACCGCGCGGACGCGTTCGAGGTCCTCTTTGGGGTCCAGTCCGACTTTGACCTTGAGACACTGCACGCCCCACTGCAGGAACTTTTCCGCCAGGGCAACGGAAGTCGGTACGTCGAAGGCGCCGACCACCATCTTCATGGGGATCTCCTGGCGGACCTTTCCGCCCAGCAACTGGTAGAGCGGTCTACCCGCGCTCTTACCCGCCAGGTCCCACAGCGCCATCTCCACCCCCGACTTGGTGAAGGGGTTCAGCTTGATGACCTCGTCCATGACGCCGCAGAGCCGGTTCACGTCCGCCGGATCCTCGCCCTGCAGCGCGGGGTCCACCAGGTCCCGGAGCGCGGCGGTGCACGAGGCGGACGTCTCTCCGCTCCAGCGCGGCGCGACCGTGGCTTCGCCCAGCCCGGTCAGTCCCTCGTCCGTGTGAATCCGGAGTATGACGTAAGGCGAAACGATGTGTTCGCCGTGGGCGGTTTTCGTGGTCATGCCCTGCTTGAGGGGCACCTCGACGGGGATGGCTTCCACGCGGGTGATCTTCATCGGCAGCTCCATGTACGGTTGAACCCGGGGTCCGCCGTCGGTCCGGGGTGCGTTTTCGGGTGGACGTTCATCCGAGCCAGTCATCCAGATGTTCGGCGACGAATGCGTCGTCGTTGAGATGGGGATAGGCGCGGTGAACCCGGTCTATCTCCTCGTACTGGCCGGGCGACAGGGTCTCATGGGGATTGAGGCACCAGGTGCCCTCAAGCAGTCCCTGCCTGCGCAGCACCTCGTGAATCCCGGAGATGCACCCGGCGAAATCGTGGGCCGGGTCGAAGAAGGCGGCGTTGCAGTCCGTGACCTCGATGGAGCGGGTCAGCAGGTCCTGCGGCGGTGCCTCGCCGGAGGTCGAGACGCCCTGACATGCCCGCAACAACTCCACCGCGCCCCGGGTCCAAACGGCCCAGTGCCCCAGCAGCCCGCCCTTGAACCGCACGGACCGGCGCACGTCGCCGCACGGGAAGGTGTGCTCCGTCAGCAGATCCATGACGATGTTGTCGTCATTGCCGGTGTACAGGGTGATTTCCTCCTGCCGGCCCGATTCCACCAGGGGCCTCACCACGTCGAGCGTGTGGTACCGGTTGAAGGCCGCGACCTTGATGGCCACGACCCCCTCCAGCTCGACGAAACGACGCCAGAAGCGGTAGGGCAGCACCAGGCCGCCCACGGCAGGCTGAAGATAGAACCCCATGACGGGAAGGACGTCGGCCACGGCCCGGCAGTGGGCGATGAGTTCGTCGTCCGTGGCGCCGCCCATGGCGGTCAGGCTGAGCAGGCCGGCGTGGTAGCCGAGGGACCGCGCGGTTTCCGCCTCGCGAGCCGCCTGCGCCGTCTTTCCGCAGATCCCGGCGATCCGGATGAAATCCGCCGGCGCTTCGCGGTCCATGACCTCCGCGGCCAGGGCGAGCACGGGTTCGTAGAGACCGCAGGCGGGATCGCGGATCTCGAACTGGGTCGTATGGACGCCCACGGCGAGCCCGCCGGCGCCGGCAGCGAGATAGTACCGCGTAAGGGCCCGTTGCCGCCGTTCGTCCAGCCGCCGCTTCGCCGTGACGGCCAGGGGATGGGCCGGGATCGCCACGCCGCGCCGCATGGCCGCTCGGACTGGCGGGGGCATCACGTCATTCATAGGTTCACTCCTGCGCAGGTCTCCGTTAGCCAACGCCCTCAATCAAGCGGCTACAGTCGTATTGAACAAACGTTTTTGATCGTGATCCAGGCAAGCCGGCTGCCTTTTCAGAATCGTCCCGATCGGGACTGGTACCCCGTGGGTTTATCCAGGCTGCGGCCCCCCATGCGGGTCCAGTGCGCCACCCATTCCACGACGCGCTCCACAGGGGTGACCGGCCGGCCCAGCCTGTCGAACAGCCTGGCGGCGCTTCCAAGCAGCGCGGTTTCGCTCTCCTGCCCGATGAAGCGGGGTGCTCTTTCGAGCAATCGGCCCAGCGAAACGGCCAACTCCCGGACGGAGAGCATGTCCGGGCCCGTCAGGTTCAGGACCGTGGCGGGACTGCTGCAAAAGGGGAACATGCGGACCAGGTAACCGTTCGCATCGCCCTGCCAGACCTGGTTCACATGGCCCATGCCCAGGTCGATCGGCCCGCCATCGTGAACTTTGCGGGCGAGGTCGTGAATGATGCCGTAACGCAATTCCGTGGCGTAGAACAGCCGGACGATGAGCAGAGGGGTGCCCTGTTCGACGGAAAGGTGCTCCGCGATGCGTTCACCGCCCAGACGCGACTGGGCGTACTCGCCCACCGGCCCGATTTCGGCGTCCTCGTCCGATCCGCCGCCAGAGACCGGCGAATAGGCGTACACGTTGCCCGAACTGACGTAGATGATCCGGGACCCGGCGTACCGGCGCATGACCTGGCCGGGCAGCCAGGCATTCATCGCCCACGTCATCGGCGTGTTGCCCGTCGCGCCGAACTTGAATCCCGCGAGAAAGAGGACGTTCGGCGCATCCGGCAACCGGGCCAGGTCATCTTCATTCAGCAGGTCCGCCTGGACGGTTACCACGCCCACGTCGTCGAGGTAAGCCCTGGCCTTTGCGTCGGTGAACCGGGAGACCCCGATCACGCGCCGGGTCCCCGCCCGCACGAGGAGTTCCGCCAGGGTGGGCCCCATCTTGCCGCCGACGCCCAGGATCAGCACGTCGCCTTCCAGGTCCGATACGGCCTCGACGACCGACTGCGTCGGAGCCGTCATCCGGTCGATGAGCATTTCTTCGCTCGTGATCAGGTCAGGCATAGGCGGCCCTGTCAAATCAGGCATAGGCTGCCCCGTCTGGCGGCGCGGTAAAATACCCGGACGGCGCAAAATACCGGAACATCCCAAAGCCGTCATCCACGTCCTTTTCCGTCCAGACCAGGCCGGTCTCGCAGTAGGATACCGATCCGTGCCCCGGCGGCGAATGTTCGGGACGGGCCAGGAAGTCGGCCCGCGGCCAGACGCTTCTGTGGCGGAAGCACACGCCCTTCAGCAGGTTGTTTCGCATAAAATCCCGCATGTGGGAGAAGGTCCGCTGGTACCGCGTACCGCTTCCCCATTCGACATAGGGTTCCAGTCCGTCTCCCAGCGCCTGGATCTCCTCGATGGACAGAGGTCGCCCCTTGCGAAACAGGATCGCGTCGCAGTTCGGGTCGACCATCACCCATTTCCGGTACTCCTCGAACCAGACCTCCGCCACGAAATGGCCGTCGTATCCGTTCGGCGTACCCATGAGCGCCGCGCAGCGCGCCGGGATGCGCAGCGCCTGGCAGGCACTGACGAAGGCCACGGCGTAATGCACGCACATGGCGACGGGGCGCTCGCCGTTGTGACCGCGCCGGCGGCCGCCCCATGCGAGTATGGTTTCCGCGTCCCACGGCGCGTAGACCGTCGCGCGGCCGGACCCTGAATGTTCCCAGCCCGATGCCAGCCAGGAAGACAGTTCCCGCACCTGGGTGAGCCGATCCGCACTGTCGCTGACGCGGCGCGGGAGAAGATCGCGAAGCGACTGTGCCCTGGGATGATCGGCGGACGCCCACGCCATATCCGGAGCCGGGTCGTCCCGGCCTTCCCCGAGGCGGATTCTGACGCAGTAATTCCCCTGGACCGCGTTCAGGTACCCCATGCGGTCCGAGCGCCAGTGCGTGCCGCCGTCGTCGGACAGCATGCAGCGGGCCGGCGGGCCGCCGGCCTCCAGCGCGAGCGACCAGCCCGTCATCGCGCTGTCTTCGGTCCATAGCTCCACCACGTTTTCCCCTTCGCGCAGGTCGCCGGCCTTCACGACCCGTTCGTACCACCGGTAATGGAGATCCGGTTGAGCGCGGATCGCCTCCTGGCGGATTCCGTTGATGGAGCAGTTCAAAGGATTGTCGTCGACCCGATGGGGCTGCGCCAGCACGAACAGCACCGCGTCCGATCCGGTCGCCGGCAAGTGCAGGACCGCACGAGCCCGCCGGAACCGCGTAAGCTCCTCGCAAAGCGCAGGGATGACCCGTCCGGATTCGTTGTGATAGAGTCGGCTCATTGATCTACCAAGTAACAATCTGCGGTTTGTTGCGTCAAGATCGGACGGGGGTTATATTTCGGCTCAGGGATCACATTTCATTCCGGACGTCGGACTGCGATCAGAATCTGCAGATCACCCCACAGGGAGATTCATCTTGAAAAGAGCCGTGATACGCGGCAAGAGCCAGGGCGGAGTCGTGGAAACGGAAGTCCCCCGGCCGGTCGAAGACTGGGTACTGGTCAAGATACACGCGGCGCCGCTCTGCACCGAGTACAAGGGGTTCGCCGCGGGCAACAGAGCGGAATTCCTCGGGCACGAGGCGGCGGGCGAGGTGGTGGAGGTCGCACAGCCCGGCCGGGTGAAGGTGGGAGAAAGGGTGGCGGTCATGCCCGGGTATCCCTGCGGCGGGTGTACGCTGTGCCGTTCCGGGGACTACATCCACTGCCAGAACGCCGTGGATTTCGCCGCTTTCACCGGATCCGACGAAGGCAGCGCGACCGTGGCCCAGTATATGCTCAAACCCGACTGGCTGCTGACGCCGATACCCGACGGCATGTCCTATGAGCACGGGGCCATGGCCTGCTGCGGACTGGGACCGACCTACGGCGCGCTGGACCGGCTTGGGATCCGGGGCGGCGAGACGGTGCTGATCACCGGTATGGGGCCCGTGGGCCTGGGCGGCGTGATCTGCGCCACCCACGTGGGCGCCGACGTCATCGCCGTGGAATCCCATCCCTACAGGAAGGCGAAGGCGCGGGAACTGGGCGCCGGACACGTCATCGACCCCGGGGACGGACGCGCCGTGAAGCACATCCGCGACCTGACCGGCGGAGTCGGCGTGGACAAAGCGGTGGACTGTTCCGGGTCGCCGGCCGCCCACAGACTGTGCATCGACGCCCTGCGCCGGAGAGGGAGCCTCGCCTTCGTCGGCGAGAGCGGTGCGGATACGCGGCTGGTCGTAAGCGACGACATGATCCGCAAGGGCATCGATCTGAAGGGTTCCTGGCATTACAACATGAAGGGCGCCCACGACATCATGGGGGTGATCTCGCGAAATGGCAAAAAACTGGATCGATTCATCACCCACCTGTTTCCCATAGATGAAATCCAGCGGGCGTGGGAAACGCAGGTATCCGGGGAATGCGCGAAGGTCGTCATCCAGCCCTGGGCATGATGACCGGGCGGGTGCCATGGCGGGCGCGGGTTACCGAACAGGCGAGGCAAACATCAACATGATCAAGAGCGCAATCATCGGCGTGAGCGGCGGCAGGGCAAAGGGACTGGCCGAGGCCTATCGCCACGTCAAGCGCGGCCGGCTGGCGGCCGTGTCGAGTCGCCGGCGCGACAAGCTCGAGGCCTTCGGAGCGGCCTTCGACGTACCCGGAAGGTACACGGACTACCGCGAGATGTTCGAACGGGAGAAACCCGACCTGGTCCACGCGAACACGCCGCCCTCGGTACGCCTGGAGATCTTCGAAGCGGCGGAGGCGGCGGGCGTACCGGCCGTGCTGGTCGAAAAACCCCTGGCCATCCAGGGCGAGGATTTCCTGGCGATCCAGGCTTTTGCCCGGACGGCCCGCGTCAAGATCGCCGTCAATCACCAGCTTCACTTCCATCCTCGACGGAACCTGCTTCAGCGGAAGGTGCGGGACGGCGCCATCGGGGATCTGCGCTTCATCGAGGCCAGCGCGGGCATGAACCCGGCCTACCAGGGGACGCACGCCTTGCAGGCCATCAGCGCTTTCAACCCGGATGCGGCGCCCGTCGACGTCTTCGGGCAGGTCTCGGGTGCGGAAGGGCTGGCCGAAACCCCCAGGCATCACTACGCGCCGGACGAGTGCACCGGGGTCATCAACTACGACAAAGGCGTGAGCGCCCTGCTCCGGTGCGGCGGCGCCGCGCCCCGGGTCATCGCCGGCGGAACGATCAACATCCACAAGCGGATCGCCGTCTACGGGGACCGGGGCTTCGTGCACTGGACCATGCACGGCTGGGAATCCAGGATCGACGACAAATACGAGTGCGGGGAGCACGTCTACGCCGAGGAAGACCTCCTCGGCCAGGCCGCCATGACCGAAGCCATGATCGACTGGATCGAAGACGGCGCCTCCGTTCATCCGTTGAACGTCGAATCGGCGCTGAGGGACTTCAGCGTGATCCTGGGGATATACGAGAGCGCGTTGAACCGGGCGGTCGTCCGCCTGCCCTTCACGCCGTCCCCGGACCTAGTGGGAAAACTGCGCAGCGCACTGGCCTGACCGGGCGCAGCGCACTGGACTAGCCAGGCGGTGCACTGGTCTGACCGGGCGCAGCGCCGACTTGACCGGGTGCCGCGCGCCGGCCTAGCCTGCCGCGCTGGCCTGGCCGTGCCTGCTCTGGCCGGCTGCACCGTCGTTCACCTGCATGTACATGAAGGGCGGGATGGTCAGGGCCACCACGTCGTCGCCGCCCGTGACTTCCCGGGCCTGGCCCAGGGCGTGCTCCAGGTCCGGCGCCCAGGCAACGCCGAGCCTCCTGGCGGCGAAGTCGGTCTTCGGACCGGCCAGGATCACCCGGGACAGGTATTTCAGCGGATAGGTCGCCCAGTACCAGACGGTGAAAGGGTGGAAGCCGTGGTGGGCGAACCGGTTCCGGTAGCAGTCCACCAGGTGCGGGTCCCGGGCGAACCGCTCCTGGAAGCCCGACTGCATCTCAAAGGGGTCCTGGGTCTCGGGCAGCACCTCGTTCCAGAACTTCTCGTAGGCGACGTGGTACTCCGGGTGGAAGAACTCGAAGACCGGGTTCAGGATGATGACCACGCCGCCCGGCTTGACGAAGGGCTTGTTGTAGAACCAGTTGAAGACGTATCCGAGGACGTCGCTCAAGACCAGCACCGGGTTGATCCGGGTGCCGACGGAGTAGGGGCTGAGATCGGGCAGGCCGAAGACCAGGGTGTCGTGCTGGTGGTCGGTCGTGACCAGCAACTGGTCCTTCAGCGTCTGCAGGGTCGGTTCGTGGACGGCGTCGATGGAACCGGCGTTGATATCGACGGGCAGGTAAGCGCTCTGGATGCCCTTGAAAACCCGGAAGCGCATCGATTCGGGCAGCAGGCTCATGGACGCCGGCGTCGTCGCCTTCAGGACTTTCTCGAAGAGGTTGCACCGGTCGGCCGGCTTGCTGAGATAGCGCATCATGGGCGGATAGGACGCGTTGTTCATGGCGGCCTCGAGGACCATGATGCGGGTGTGCTTCAGGATGACGCGGCTGATGCGCTCGATCGAGCCGTGCATGTCGGAGCCTTCGGGCTGCATGACGTGGGGTTTCTCCGCGGTCATCTGGGGCGCGTGGTGGGGCGCGATGCTGTTGTAGGTGCCCAGGCCCACGGCCACGGACTTGTGCCCGCCGTTCAGGGGGATCTGGATGGAATCCACGTAGATGACCAGGTCGCTCTCGACGACCTTGCGGCTGGTCTCCACCGGTTCGCCCTCTTCGGTCGTGCCCAGCACCACGATGTCGTCGGGGTCTTCGGCGTCGAAATTGACCAGCTGGCGGGGGTGGAAGGCCTTCATGATCCGCTTGCCCAGCATGGCGGCCATTTCGTAGTCCTTCATCTTGCGGTGCAGGGCGACCGCGCACATGAGTTCGATGTTTTCCTGCTTCACCCCGTACCTGTCGAGCAGGTCCAGCAGGGCCTCGATGGCGAGCTGGCGGATGTCCGGCGGCGCGGTGGCCGGAAAGGGCTGGCAGTTGTCGTCGAAGGCGATCAGGACCCGGCTGTTTCCGTCGACGAGTTCTTCCAGGGGCGGCATGTCCAGGGGATTTTCGAAGGCCGCCCTGACCCGGTCCGGAATGTCCTTGTTCGGGATGCCCGGCAGCGGCGGCGGCGGAAAGAACACCGACGCCTCTTCGGGCAGTTCGGCATGGATGATGTTGTTTCCGGAATAAGTCAGGTATTTCATTGCGCACCTCGCGTTACGGGAAGGCACTTACGAGAAGGCACTGCCGTGGGCGGCGAATCTGACGGGTGAACGAACGGCCGCCCGCCGCGTGAGACGGTTGGTCCAACTAAGATAGGAGCGCCGTATCAGGGTATCAACCCTTTAATATCAGCGTATCAACCCTCTGATATCAGCGTATCAACCCTTTACTCGGTACGCGGGGCCATGGGGTTTCCAGCCCCGATGCTGCCCCGGTACCATGAACCAGACCCGCCATGCATAAGGAGCAGACCATGCCCCCACCAGAAGGCCGCCTCTCACGCAGATCGTTTCTGAAGACCGGCATGGCGGCAACGACTGCCGCTGCCGTCGCCCGTCCGGACGGACTTGACGCCGCGCCCGCGCAGGATCGGAACGCGGCCCCGGCGGACGATCCCTTCGCGGGACTGCGGGACACCCCCACCACCCTGATCATGGACGCGCTGATCCGGCTCGGCCACGACCGCGCCGCGCGGGCCATGTCCGCAGAGGTGAGGCCGATGGTCCGGACGGGCGGGACGATCGTCGGCCCGGCCGTGACGACGAAGTACGAAGTCTCCGATACGCCGACCACCCGGGACGACATCCGGGAGCACGTCTTCAGACCCGCGGACGAGGCCGCGCCCGGCTCGATCTGGGTCACGGCCAGCGGCACGGGCGAGATACTCAGCATGTTCGGAGACGTGATCGTCCTGGCCTGCCGGAAGCGGGGCCTGGCCGGACTGGTCACCGACGGCGGATGCCGGGACATCGAGGGGATGGAGGAGATCGGCCTGCCCGTCTACGCCGCAGGGACCTGCCTGTACGGCCCGGGCGCGGCTATCCGTCCGGTGGCCGCCCACGTGCCGGTGGTCTGCGGGGGCATCGAAATCGCGCCCGGCGACCTCGTGGCGGCGGACGTCAACGGCGTGCTGGCCTTTCCCCGGGACGCGCTGGCGGACGTGATCCGGACGCTGCCGCCACTGCGGGAGAAGGAAACCAGATCGCGGCGATGGATCGAGGAAGGGCGGGGCCTGGAGGAAGGGTACGTGTTCTAGCAAGCGCCCGCAAACCGGGCGGGGTGGCTTCGACCCCTTGCGGGCTGGTCCCGCATACTTTCAGCGTTCAGATACGCCTCTGTTTAAGATAGGCCGCTTCCCCCGGCACCTCGTCGCTGGACATCGGGGTCTCCTTACGCGGGACGTCAGGATTCCGGCCCCATCTCCTCCGGGAACCCGCTATGCTTCGGATCGGTCGCCATTGGTTTCCCGGTCCTGCTCCTGCCTGGCTTTCGACAGCGCCGAAGCAATGATGCCCGGCGGAATCGCAATGATGCCCAGTCCGATCATGAGGAGCAGAAAGGTGAATACGCGGCCGCCGACCGTCACCGGGTAGACGTCGCCGTAACCCACGGTCGTCAAGGTGATGACGGCCCACCACAGGCCGTCGAACATGGATCCGAAGCTGTCGGGTTGGACCTGGCTTTCGAAGTACCATATACCCGCTGCCGCGAGGTAGAGCAGCACGCCTGACAGCATCGAGAATATGACGAGCTCTTCCCTGACGATGGCCACGGCGTACAACAGCCGGTCCGTCGCGCGGTAGAACCTGAACGACTTCAGAACCGTGAAGAGGCGCAGCAGGCGAACGGCCCGCAGGATGCGCCCGTCGAAGGCCGCCAGGCTCAGATAGTACGACAGGATGACCACCAGGTCCAACACGCCGTAGAAACTGAGGAGGTATTTCCGCCGGTTCCCGGCCACGTAGATACGCAGGCAGTATTCCACCGAAAAGAGCACGATGGTCGCGACTTCGATCAACTGCAGGGCGAACTGCGTTCCGGGCGACAGGTCGGGCATCGTCCCGATGGCAAACGAGACCAGCGAGACGCCCACCACGGTCAGCACGCAGTTCTCGAAAACGCGGCCGCCATGGGTATCCCGGTTTTCGATCACGTGAAGGCGGCTTGCCCATGAACGCGTATTCGACGAGTCGGATTTCTGTGGTTCCACGCTATTCCCCGGTCGCGTTCAGCATGGCTTAGACGGTCTGAAAACGTAAGTCATTGAAAACATTGATCCGGTCCGGTCAATGTACACTCCAGGCGATCCGGTTGTCGAGTGATTTCGCGGCGGTTTCGTCAGAGGCGGATCCTTCGGAAGCCGTGCCTTAACTTGGTTGAAAAGCAAATGGCGCCCGGGTACATTGGGGGCATATATCATTGCGTGTAACATTGTGAATACCCATCCATGCACAGAGAGGCGCCGTGAGGTGAAGGGAGTGGAGTAATGCATCGTAGTTTCCGCTCTTCGCATCAAACAGGTGTTTCCGGGCCGGGAGCGGGATCCTGCTGGCCCTCCTGTTGTGCCTCTTCGCATCGGTGACGTTCACCTGCGGCAAGGACAGCCCGACCACGCCTGCGCCCCCCGCACCCACGACCCCCACGCCCACGCCACCCACGACCCCCACACCCCCCGAGCCTCAGCCCGATCCGCCGAAGCCCACGAAGATCACCATAGCCCCGGCAACGTTAACGCCCCTGACCGCGGCCGGTCAGACCGTACGGCTCACGGCCTCGGTCCGGGATCAGCACGACAATACGATGACGGACGCGGACGTCGCCTGGATGAGCAGCAACACCGAGGTCGCCACGGTAAGCGCCGCGGGCCTGGTCACCGCGACAGGCGACGGCACGGCCACCATCACGGCGACGGCAGGCGGCGCCACGGCCACGGTACAGGTGACGGTCTCGATCCCCTCAGTGCCCGCCAGTATCGTGATCGCGCCAGCGGAACCGGAACCCATGTCCGCGGCGGGCCAGACCGTACAGCTCACGGCTACGGTCAAGGATCAGCACGACAATACGATGACGGACGCGGACGTCACGTGGATGAGCAGCGACACCGAAGTCGCCACGGTGAGCGACACCGGCCAGGTCACCGCGATCGGCGACGGCACGGCCACCATCACGGCGACGGCAGGCGGCGTGACGGCCACGGCACAGGTGACCGTCTCGATCCGGCCGTCCGCGGACCGGGCGGCCCTCGTGGCCCTCTACGAATCCACCGACGGCGCCAACTGGACGGACCGCACGAACTGGCTCAGCGACCGGCCGCTGGACGCGTGGTACGGCGTAACCGCCAACGCTTCGGGAGACGTGGAACGACTGAGGCTCGGCGTAAACGGCCTCAACGGCGCGCTGCCGGGCGAACTGGGGGACCTCGCCGGCCTCAAGGGGCTCTATCTGAGCGAAAACGACCTGAGCGGCCCGATTCCCGCATCGCTCGGCAACCTGACCCAACTGGAGCACCTGGTCCTTTCCAACAACGACCTGAGCGGCCCGATCCCTCCATCCCTCGGCAATCTGATCAGGCTGGAACACCTGGAAATCTCCAACAACGATCTGACCGGCGCGATCCCCGCTTCGTTCGGCAACCTGACCAGGCTGGGTTTCCTGCTCTTGTTCAAAAACGGCCTGAGCGGCGCGATCCCCCCGGAATTGGGCAACCTCACCGGGCTGGAGGAACTGCATCTCTTCGAAAACCCCGATCTTTCGGGACCGCTGCCCATGGGCTTCAGGAATATGGACAACCTTCAGTCACTGCAGTTGCACCGGACGGGGTTGTGCCTTCCCGCGGACCCCGGATTCGCGGCGTGGTTCCGGGCCGTGCCGGACCGAAGCAACCTACCGGCCTGCGCGCCGACCACGGGATCCTTCGCGTACCTGACCCAGGCCACGCAGTCCTTCGGGTATCCCGTGCCCCTGCTGGCCGGCGAAACCGCGCTCCTCCGCGTCTTCATCACGTCGGACCGGGACGCCGGCGTCGCGCTGCCCCCAGCGCGCGCCACCTTCTACCGGGACGGCGCACCCGCCCACGTGGCGGAGTTGCCGGGCAAGGCGACCCCGGTCCCCAAGATGATCGACGAGGGGTCGCTTTCCGCTTCGTTGAACGATACGATTCCCGGCGCGGTGATCGCGCCGGGGCTGGAGATGGTCGTGGAGATCGATCCGGACGGCACGCTGCCCGCCGACGCCGGCATCGCCCGGCGCGTGCCCGCCGCGGGCAGGATGCCCGTGGACGTGCTCACCGTGCCGCCGCTGAACCTGACGCTGGTGCCCCTGATCCGGCCGGACGATCCGGACTCCGCGGCCGCGCTGGCTCAGCTCGAAGGGATCACCGCCGCGGACGACCGCTTCTGGCCGACGCGCGATCTCCTGCCGGTCGGAGAACTCAACGTAACGGTGCGCGAATACTACAAGACCACGAACAATCCCTGGAACGACCGGGGCCTCGAGTTGATGTGGGAGATGAACATGCTGCGGACCACGGACGGCGCCGCCGGCCACTACATGGGCGTCCTCAGAGGCGGAGGCGGGACGGCCATGTCTCCCGGCTTTGCGAGCGTGTCCGACCTCCAGCCCCTCGTGATCGCCCACGAACTCGGCCACAACATGAGCCTGGAGCACGCCCCGTGCGGCGGCCCCATCGCGGTGGACCCCGATTATCCCAACGATGACGCCACCATCGGCGCGTGGGGATACGATTTCCGGGACGGCACGCTGAAGCACCCCCTGGAATACCGGGACATCATGAGCTACTGCGGGCCCAGCTGGATCGGCCCCTACAACTTCATCAAGGCGCTCAGGTACCGTCACTTCCACGAGGCCGGCCAGGCCACGGGCGGCGCGCCCGAAACGAACGTACTGCTGCTCTGGGGCGGGATCGACGCATACGGAGCGCTCGTGATGGAGCCCGGATTCGCACTCCACGCCGCGCCCGCGCTGCCCCGGCGGAACGGTCCGTACCGGCTGACGGGCAAAAGTACGGACGGAAGGACCCTGTTCAGCATGCGCTTCGCCATGGAGCGCGTCGCCGAAGACGAAGGAGGCGCCTTCGCCTTCACCCTGCCCGTGCGACCCCGGTGGGCGGCCGCCCTCGGAAGCGTCGTCCTCTCAGGCCCCGAAGGCGTCGTGACGATAGAACGCGACGGGCCGCGGACCTCGGCCCTGCTGCTGGACCGGTTCGACGGCAAGGTGCGGGGCTACCTGAGGGACTGGCCGGACGAACCCGCATCGGTTTCGGCCCGCCGCACGTCGTCCCCCGCGGAGTTTGACGTCACAATCAGCAGCGGCCTCCCCGATCCGTCGGCCTGGATGCGGAGATGAGGGGCGGCGAAGGCGGGATCCGGGGCCATGAATCTGGCGTGTGACCGTGAAAATACGGTATTCAACTGCGCTGTCCGTATCACGGGAATCATAATAGGTAGGGTCTGTCAGATAACATAAACAAATTGCGATGGGTCAGAAGGCCTTCGACGCGACTACTTCGCCCTATATGGCGACCTCTTATCCTACTAGACGGGGAATGGTCTCGAATCTCGTAGGGAAAACCTCAGAAATCGGTAAACAAACTCTAACGGCCCTTTGAACCTCACTGGGTGGGTCTGTCTGACTCATCTCGTCCATAGTGTGACTCAGGCTTCCAATTCTGTTCGCTGGCTGTATCTCCCACTTTCCTATCTCCCCAACGGCTATCATGGCTGGTTTATTCTGACCGCCTTCAAAATGTAAAACGTTAAAGTAGAGACTCTATCCGCTGTCTCGACTCGCTCGTTGTCTTCAACTAGGACTGTAGATTGTTTGCCAGTCATCCGTTCAATTGCCCGGTTGAAACGACCTGCTTCCTCTTGTTTAATACGTACTCTTGTTTTCGTAATCTCTATGTTAGAATTCAATGACAGATCAAGGGCCAAGTTTGTTGCAACCACTGCAGGTGCGGCGTATACAGCAATTGCACTGAGTACAAGTGCTATGCGAGGAAATCGTGATTTGCTCAATTTACTAAGAAAATGACTGAGCCCACTGGCTACGACTGCTTCTCTTTCCGTGAATCCCAACGAGCTAGTGTTCATGTTCACTGCAAGACCATATAATACCTCTGCTGCATAATCTAAATACTCTTCGTTGATTATTAAGCATACCGTATCAACTTGCTGTTCCGTGAAATCCACTTCAGTGTGCAACTCTGTTTTCGTTGCATGTACAAGAACCGAATCACTAACCGCGTTCTTTATTGTAAGTCCCATAGAATCGACTTCTATAGTGGCATTCTGCCACGTACTATCGATATCGGGGTGTGTCTCATAGGTTTCAACTTCAAAAATCTCTGCCTCTTGTCCCCTAGCTAAAGTTGAGTACTGTAAGAATGCACACAGAACTAGTAAGGTCATACTTCTCATGGTTCATCCCTCTCTATATCATCGGTGTAGTAAAGAACTCAAAACGAAACAAGAATTCCATCCTTGAGTCTCGCCTCTAAATGGCCTTTCACTGCATCATGAGGATGCAGCAGCCGACAGATACGGCGTGAATCTATATATGGGATTTGCTTCGGACTCGGCGGTGACTACTCGTTGTCCGGCGTCCTGTGTCGTTCCAAGTCCACCCAAAACGGCCCTACATTCCCACTCACCCACATCCCCGCTATCTAAACTTCCCGATCAGGTCCAGCATCTTCATCAGGTCCATGGCGTTCGAGAAGACCTTCGACAGGTTCTGGCTGGTGGCGCTGTGATAATTGCCGCCGGATTGCGTCGTGATATGCTGCAATTGCAGCGCGGTGGCCAGAGGGGCTCGGTCCACCGCCGGAACTGGGACTTTTTTCGGCTCTTCCTGGCATCCTCCAGGAATTCGTAGCCGCCAAATGCCCTGTATGTCGGCGCGAGAATCGGCGGAGCTTGTTGCTCATCGCTTTGCCCCGGCAGCACGGAGCACTGCGGCAACCTTGGTGTGGCCTCTGCTTTCTGCTATGCGTAGCGGTCTCTTTCGTCCTTTACCCCTGGCATTAACGTCAGCGCCGGCAGCGATGAGCATCTTGACGATCTCTGGATTGGCCTTATACGTGGCTAGGTGCAACCATCGGTCCGGGCTATAATTACTAACAAAACCATTTGCGTTCAGACCTGCGTCGATAAGTACCTTTACGATCGGTGCCGGTTCAGAGCGCCCAAAAATGGCGTTCCGCGCTGCGTCATTCAGGTCATCTCCAACAACGCCTCCTGCATCTATGAGCATCCTGGCGATCTCTGCGTTGCCCTTACGGGCGGCCCAAGGCAAGTAACCTTTGCGAAGCGTCTTATCTTCATCCCAGAAGAAGAATAACTCAGCGCCTGAGTCAATCAGCATCTTGACGACCTCGGGGCGCTTTTTTTCTATTGCAGCCCCCATAATCTCATTGTAGTTACTATATTCGTCAAGCACGGCGTTCACGTCAGCACCTGCGGCGATGAGCGTCTCGACGACCTTAGTTGTACCATACCTGGCCGCTCCGAATAGAGGGGTGTATTCGTCGTCATCCTTGGCGTTTACGTCAGCGCCCGCGGCAATGAGCGTCTCGACGACCTTAGTTGTACCATACCTGGCCGCTCTGAATAGAGGGGTGTATTCGTAGTTATCCTTGGCGTTTACGTCAGCGCCCGCGGCAATGAGCGTCTCGACAACCTTTGTTTCACTATTCCTGGCTGCTCTGTGTAGCGGACTCTCTCCGTAGTTATCCTTCGCGTTCACGTCGGCGCCGGCGGCGATGAGCGTCTCGACGACCTCAGTTTCACCACTCCTGGCTGCTCTGTGCAGCGGACTCTCTCCGTCGTTATCCTTCGCGTTCACGTCGGCGCCGGCGGCAATGAGCGTCTCGACGACCTCAGTTTCACCATTCCTGACCGCTCTGTGTAGCGGGCTCAGCCCCTCGTCATCCTTAGCATTCACGTCTATGCCCGCGTCGGCGAGTTCCCTGACGGCTTTGAATACCTCCAGTTTCGCCTCAACGGCGGAAAGCAATTCCAAAGTCGGCGTATAGTATGCGGAGTCACGGGCGCTGCTGAGAACATACTGTTTGAGCAGGGATTGTCCTTTGAGCAACTCGTCCAGAGATGCGCCGTGTTCGACCAGAAGCTTACCGTAGAAGAAAGCATACTCCAGAGGTGGTTCGGTTTCCAATGCTTCGATTTTTCGGAAGGCCTGAATCGCCGTTTCCGGCTTTCCGCTTTCGAGTGCCCTCTTTGCTTCCAGCAAGTATTGATCGGCCAGAATGTCCGGCGGCAGGTCTTGCGCCGACACCTGTCCACAGCAGACCGCGATGATCGCAATCGCGACCGTAAAGCGCTTCATAACTTGCACTCCTTCTGTTCGAAATGGTCAGGGTTGATCAAAGGTTCGTCAAATACCTGCAAATATTTACAATTATTTACGACAGCATATCTGGTCGGGCACGGGTATTCACGCAGGTTCCGGATGCCACGCCATATCGCGGAGGCGTCCCGGAGTACAATTGAATCCCCCTATTCCCCGAACCTGTACCCGACGCCGATGCTGAAATGGTGCCACTCGTCGGCGCCGTGTGTGTACGCTACCCTGACAGCCATCCTCTCGTTGATCATGGCGCCCAACCCTGCGCGGAACGATGAGCCGTTGTCCGAGTGGGTCGTACTACTGTCGCCGCCTCCGTCGTTGTAGACTACCTCAACGCCAGATCGCCTGTGCTCTAAGCCAAAGCCGCCGTCTGCGAAGAACCGGCCGTCGGGATGGACGAATCGCGCGCCAATGAGGATGGGTATGCCGGTGTAGCTGGTCTCCTGCTCGAATCCGGCGAAGGCCGTCTCAGCCTCGATCTTGTACGACCCGTAGTAATTGAATCCGGTCTCCACGGTCAGATGAATGAGGCCGTCTTCGCTCAACGGATACATCCCCATAACCCCGACTCCGGCGCCGTAATCGGTCTCGAATCCGCCCGTCGGCAACAGGCCGTGGGCCCCCACCGCGAAGTTTATCTGCGCCTCGGCTTCTGTGGTAAACGACGCGGCGACCAGCGCGGCTGCGAGAATCCTGATGATCGGCTTCATTATCTGCTCCTGTGGTGATGGGATAATCAGAGGATTACAATGGGTTTCCGGTATTATCGTCCTGCACTGCACGTTATGTCAAGTTTTTCGGACCGGGTCCGGAGACGCGATAGCACGTCGGGCGACGCGTCTGTGCACCTACACAAAGTAGTGGACATATACCCGCTGCGTCCGTATCATTTCGTGCGAAACCGTATCATCTCGTGCGAATCCGTATCGTCTCGTGCGAAACCGTATCATCTCGCGCGAAACAGTCCTGTTAACCGTCAGGAACGAAACCATGCCCCGGCCCCGTGATCAGAAGCCCCCATATCGAACGCGCCGTCACCGTACGCGCCGTCACCGTACGCGCCGTCTGGTCCGCTGCGTCCTGGCGATCGGGGTCCTGTTCGTCCTGGCGGCGGCCGAGACGGCCCGCGCCCAGGGCGTGGAGTTCCGGTTGCTGGGCGGGCGGGCGCTGGAAGAGTACGAGACGGGCGCGGGCGGCGCCGTCGGCGTCAACCTGCCGACGGGCGTCAAGCCGGTCTTCGTCGGGGCCCGGGGGGTCTACTATCTCCCCGTGGAGAAGTCGGGCGGCGAGGTCTCCATGCTGCTGTACGGGATCGACGTGGGCGTGACGCTGGTCTCGTCGCCCCTGATCATCCGCGCGGCCGCGGGGGTGGGGCAGGCCAGGGTCTCCGAGGAGTCCACGAGCGAGCAGGGCGACGTCCGCACGGACATCACCCGGACCACGAACACCTATTACGTGGAGCCGGCCATCCTCATCGGCGCTTCGCTGGGGCCCATCATGGTGGGCGTGGAAAGCCGGTACATCCGGGTCGACAAGGGGCCCGATACGCCGGCCGTGTACGCCATGGTGGGGTTCCGCCTGGGCCGCTGACCTCCTGTGCCGCTGACCGCCTGGGCCGCTGACCTCCTGTGCCGCTGACCTCCTGTGCCGCTGACCTCTCGCGCCGACCGCCCGGCGCGCCGTTTTGAATTCGACCAAGCCTATGGAATCTTCCCATCCCCTGCTCGACGCCTGCCAGCGCGAAATCGATGTATTGCACCGGTGTTTCGAGGACTGGTTCAACGGCCGGACGCCCGAAACGAAGGAAGCGTTCAGCCCCATCGAATTTGCCCTCGGAGACGCCTTCGTGATCGTCATGCCCCAGGGCGGGAAGGTGCCGCGAGGCCCGCTCCTCGAGGGTCTGTACGACGCCCATGCCGGGCGCCCCGGCATCCGCATCTGGATCGAGAACGTGCGTCTCATCGCCGAGGACCACGTCCTCGTGGTCGCGGAGTACGAGGAATGGCAGGAGGAAGGCGGGGAAACTACCTCGCGGCACAGCACCGTGGTATTCCGGCGGAAGGACGGCGCGCCGAACGGGCTGGAATGGGTCCGGGTGCACGAGACGTGGTTCGACCGGGGATGAACCGGGAAACCGGGACCGGCAACCGCCCGACCCGGTACCGCTCTGACCGGGAAACCGGGACCGGCAACCGCCCGACCCGGTACCGCTCTGACCGGGAAACCGGGACCGGCAACCGCCTGACCGGGAACCGCCTGACCGGGTACCCTTCTGACCGGCCGTTCGTTCAGAACCGGGTGTGTTCGCAGGCGCCGAAGGGCGACGGCACGCCGAGCGTCCGGGCGATTTCGTCCAGCCGCTCCCGGTGGTCGTCGCTCAGGGGCACGCCCCGCTCCGCGTTCTCCTTTTCCCACCGCCATTCCATGCCGCCCGGCAGTTCGGCGCAGGGCATGCCCGGGAAGGGCTTCATCTTCCTGGCGCGTCCGACGAAGTCGTCCAGGGTCCGCTCGAACTCCTCCACCTCCATGAAGTGATCGATTTTCATGGCCAGCAGGAAGGCGCCCTGGTTGGAGTCCCATTTCGATCGCGGCGGCTGGAATTCAGGCCGCCAGATGCCGGCCAGGATGCCCCCGAGGGCCTGCAGGGCGACCGCGAGGCCCAGGCTCTTGGCGAAGAGGGCGTAGTATTCCTGGAACAGTTCGTCCCTGTATCCCATGAAGACCGCGGCCATGTCGAGCACCAGCGGGGGCTGGTTCCGCGTCGGGAAGGCCAGGCTCATGGGCGAGCCGCCGCTCGCGGACATGATCACGCTGTTCGGATCGAGGGCGACGCGGTGAGTGGACAGCGCCCATCCCACGCATCCGTGTTCGAGGGCCATGCGGGAGTAGTTCCCGGCCGCGCCGAAGTGATAGTGGTTGCGCGTGGTGGCCGCGCCGAGGCCATGGCCCAGGGCCTTGTCGATGGCGAGCTGCATGCCCCGGTGGGACGGCCCGTACCCCATGCCGCCGTCCCCGTCCAGGACGGCGACGGTCTCCGATTCGCGTACCGTGGTCACGTCGGGACGCGGATTCACCTCGCCGCCGCGCAGCTTCGGCAGGTACCCGAGGGCCTGCTGCGATCCGTGGCTGTATACGCAGCGCTTGTCCGCGGTGGCGAGGATCCTGCCCATCAGCGCGGCCTCCTCATCGCGCATGCCGGCCGCAACGAAGAGTGCCGCGATGAAGGCCGCGTGGGTGTCGTACGGCACCCTGATGCCGTGGTCGGGCGGGGTGTTCCGCATGGGGAGGGAAGACATGCCCTCAACCGCCTTTCTGCTGCGTCACCGCCGGGCCCGCGTGGGCCGGGCCGCGGAATATGGCGTTCAGGAACAGGATGTTGAGCCCGTCCATATAGGCCCTGAAATTCGGATCGGCCGTAAATCCGATGGCCAGGCCCCGGCCGTTTCGCTGCGCCACCAGCAGGGGCTTGTACGCCAGTTGCTTCGTGCTGCCCTCCCAGGCGAAACCGCTCGCCAGGACTTCGTCCGGTCCCAGGAAGACCGCCACGTTGTTTCCCTCGTCCAGCTTGAGGGGCGAAAAGATCGCGCTGCCGCTGACCAGGGCGTTCACGGTTTCGTCCCGGCCCGCCGCCAGCCAGTGATCGGGATCGAGTCCGGCCCTGAGCAGGACGCCCTGCGCGGCGGGGGGCGGGGCATCGTCCGGATTCAGCGCCCGCAGGTATTCCGCTTCCGTTTCGAAAATACGTCCGTCGGCGCGCCCGCTCCCTGCATCATCCTCGCCCGACGCGTCTTCGCCTTCGGCTTTGTCCTCTCTCTTCGTCGAAAGCAGGCCGGTCATGTCGGCCGCCAGATAACCCGTGGCCCCGCTGCCCAGGCCGACCACCGTGCCCCCTGAGCGCACCCAGTCCCGGATGCGCCGGGTGCCCCGTTCGCCGAGCACGCCTTCATAAGTGGCGCCGAACCCGGGGTCCGGCAGCAGCAGCACGTCGAAATCCCGCAGGTCGGCACCGGCAAGCTGGCGCGTCCGGACAGGCGTTACCGGGTACCCGATCTGCCGTTCGACGACGAAACGGGTGGCGCCGGCGTTGTAGGCCCGGGTGGGCCGGTCCCAGGCCAGGGCGATGCGGGGCTTGCCCATGTAGACGACGTTGTTGCTGCCGAAGTTGGGGCCTTCGTCCACCCAGCCGGTGTCGGTCGCGATGACTTCCGCGCCGGAAGCCGCGGCGATTTCGGCCATGGTTTCGTGCAGGCGGTCCGGGTTGTCCTTCACCTTGAAGATCAGCGTGCCGGAAGGATAGCGCCGGTTCTCCTGGACGAAGGGCAGGTCGGTGCTGTATACCCGGAGCCCCGCCCTGAGCGAAGCGGCGAGCAATCGGCCCGCGGCCTGGGTGCCCCAGGGCACCAGGTAGGCGACTTCCGCCCGGCCTCCTTCGATCGATCCCGGTGGGATCAGGACGGGATCGACCGGGGCGAGATCGCCTTCGACCGCCCGGTCCACGGCCACGGCTTCCACGTTGTACATCAGCGGGAATGACCACGCGGTCACGTCGTAGATCTGGTCGCCCATGCCCTTGCTCCTGCGGCGTTCCTGTTCCTCGATGAAGTCCTCGCTCATGGGTACGTGCGTGTCCAGGAGCGTGCGGATCAGGCGCTTGGCGGGCTGCGCGAGGGAGATGACGTAACTGCCCGCGGGATAGGTTTCGCCCCCTGCCCCGAAGTCCGATTCGGCCTGCCGGACCTCCACGCCGTGACGGGCCATGAGCCAGGCGAGCTTGTCCACGCCCGAGGTGTTGCCGTCCATCCTGCGCGGCAGGACATAGGATTTGATCTCCTCGCTGCGCCCTTCCTGTATCGCCGACTGCCGGTAGGCGTAGAAGTCCGCCAGGAGCTTCTCCCGGTTGATCGCGGCCGTCTCGCTGGTGGCGATGGAGGCGACGAAATGGTGCCGGACCGTGTCCCTGTATTGCATGACCGACGCATCGCTTCTCCGGACGACCAGCCCCCGGGCCGACGCCTGCTCGTAGGTCATGGCCACGCTGCCGTAGTAGGACGGCCAGCTCGCGCCGTACCCCGGGTAGAAGGCGTCGAATATCTCCCGCGTGAAGTAGGAGAACCCGTAGTGATCGAACCACTTCGCGTTGTTCCTGCCGAAGAGCTGGAGGCTCTCGCGCTGGTCCCGGGCCAGGTGCGGATTGTAGGGTATGGCCTCGGGCGCGAAGTAGTAGGTGGTATTGGAACCCATTTCGTGGAGGTCGACGAAGACGGGCGGGAAGTAGTCCTGCAGCGCCTTCACCCGGCCCAGGGTCTCGGGATGGTTCAGCGAGATCCAGTCGCGGTTCAGGTCGAAGTAGTAGTGGTTGGTCCGCCCCCCGGGCCAGGGTTCGTTGTGCTCGGCCGCCAGGGGGCTGGCGTTCGGCTCCAGGCCTTCGGCGATCTCGAAATTGTGGACGAACCGGTCCCGGCCGTCGGGATTCTGGACCGGGTCGATCATCACGATCGTCTCCTCGAGGATTTTGTCCACCACCGGATCGTCACGGGCGGCCAGCAGGTGATAGGCCGTGAACAGGGCTGCGTCCGAGGGGGAAATCTCGTTCCCGTGCACACTGTAGCTGAGGTTGACGATGACCGGAAGCGACGCGATCAGGCTGTCGGCGCGCGCCCGGGACGTCACTCTCGGGTCGGCCAGTTGCTTCATGCCTTCGCTGACGGCCGCCAGCGCCCCGATCCGCTCCGGCGATCCCACGAAGGCGTACACGAGCTTGCGCCCCTCCCAGGACCGGGCGTACTCCAGGATGCGCACCTGCCCGGGCACCGCCGATTCGAGGGCTTCCAGGTATTTCATCAGTTCTGCATGGGAAGTGATGCGGTCTCCGATCCGGTAGCCCAGGACCTCCTTCGCGGTGGGGACCGAATCGTCGTACTCGGCGCCGGGCCAGTATTCGAAGTCCTGGGCCTTCGAGACGCCGGGGAAGGTCCCGATGAGCAGGACCAGGCAGCATAGCGGCAGGACGCTGAATCGTTTCATCCGTGTTCCTCCTCAGGCATGGGCGGAGCGCGCGGACCGGGTGGACCGGGCGGAGCGGGCGGACCGGCTGGCACGTGTCGGGTCGCAGGTATGGATAAGCGGGTTCTGGTCTTCGTCTTCCAGCAGGTCGCCGATTTGTATGGAATCCAGGATCCGCTTCGGCAGGACGTTGGGTATGCCGTTGAACCGGCTGTGGTCGGGCATGTAGGCGCAGGTGAAGGCGCGGCGCGGATGGGGCGTCATGTTCGCGTTGGCGGCGTGGACGATCAGTCCGTTGTGAAAGGAACAGCCGCCCGCCGGCATGACGACGGGTACGGGTTCCGTCTGCCCGAGATCGGGATAGGCCTCGAACATGGCGCCCACGTGGCTTCCCGCCGCCGGGTAATCGTCGCGCCGCTCTTTGTGGGAACCGGGCATGAAGAACATGCAGCCGTTCTGGATGGTTACGTCGTCCAGGGCGACCCAGATGGTGATGGAATGTTCCGACGCGAAGGACCACTTGGTGTTGTCCTGGTGCCAGGTGGTGGGATTCGCCCAGGGGAGCTTGATCAGGGCCTGGTCGTGCCAGATGCGGATGCCGTCGACCCCTTCCAGGTCCGCCGCCATCTTGCCCAGCCGGCCGTCCAGCATCAGCGCGCGGACGCCGGCGTGGTCCATCCACAGGTTGACCCGCTGCCGGAATACGGCTTCGTCCTCCGCCGTTACCTTTCGGGCCAGTTGGTACGATCCCTCGGGCAGCCTGTTCCGGTCCCGGAGCGCGACGGCCTCGTCCACCGCCGTCCGCCAGGTCTCGAGTTCGTCCTGGCCGAGGAAATCTTCGATGATGAGGAAGCCGTTTTCCCGGTAAGAGGCGATCTGCGCGTTCGATAAATGATTGTTCATATGGGTGCTCTTTTCATGCAGGCCGGACCCGTCATGCAGGCCAGACCAGCGGGAATGCGTCGCAGGCCATGGGGTCTCCAGGAACCAGCCCTCCGGTCACCGTGGGGGAAATCTCCCAGGGCCGGGTCGTGAACCGGGCGTCGTCCCCGAGCCAGCGCGTGGCCAGGACGCGGCGCGCGTCGGTGAGGGACTGGTTGCCCGCCGCGCCGTGGAGGGTGCACATGTGAAAGGCGATGACGTCGCCGGGCACCATGTCCCAGGCCAGGATATCGTAGTCTTCCGGGTGCTCGTCGATGGGCGGCACGTCCTCGTAGGGTTTGTCGCCCAGCATGGGCTTCGCGGATGCATCGTCCAGCGTGTAGTTGCTTTCGGTGGCGAACTTGCGGGGGACGAACCAGCGGTCCCAGTTGTGCGAACCTCTGACGAAACGTACGCAGGACGCTTCTGAAACCGGGTCCAGCGGCATCCACAGCGACACGTTCTGGCGGCCGTTTACCGGATAATATGGCTGGTCGTGGTGCCAGGGCGTCTTTTTGAGCGTGCCGGGCCACTTGATCAGCAGGTGCTCGTGGTAGAACACCGAACTCCCGGACTCCATGAGCCGCGCCGTCATAGCGCCCGCGGGGGACTCTTGTACGAAGTCGCGGTACTCGGGAATCCGCTGCCAGTTGCAGTAGTCGTCGAAGAACCCGCCGCGGTCTTCCTCGCCCGCTTTCAGGACGCCCGCGTAGTCGCTGGGATCGGCTACGTTGCGGGAGACGCCGGCCTCCACGACGGACACCCAGTGCGGGTCGAAGGCTTGCCGGATGCATACCGCTCCGTCTTCCCGGTATCGACGTACGACTTCATCGGTTACGATTGGGTCCAGGCTCAAGTCCTGCGCGCTCCTTGCGAACAGCGGTCTCGACGAACAGCGCTCCTTGCGAACAGCGGTCTCTACGAACAACGGTCCTTGCGAACAGCGGTCTCTACGAACAGCGGTCGAAATGGACAACCGCCTCAGTGCCGGGCGATGTACATCTTCGTGTGCATGATGCCGATCCACGAGAACATCGCGTATCCGAACTTGTTTACTTCGAGCCCTTTCAGATAGGGTTTCCGCAGATCGACCGTCATGGCGTGATACAGGAACGCGCCCCCCACGTCCTCTACGAGCAGCCGTTCCGCCTGCCGGTACATGTCCATGCGTTTCTCATGGTCCATCTCGTCCGCCGCCGCGTCGATCAGCCGGTCGAAGTCGTCGTTGCGCCAGTCCTGCCGCCCGAATCCCCGCGGCTGCGACCGCCACACCATGCCGAGCAGGTTGTTCGGATCGGGATAATCCGCGTTGAATCCCCCCAGGCCCATGGGGATGTTCCACTTGTACATGTTGTCCCGGTACACCTTGTCCTCCGAACCCCTCATCCGGAGCCGCAGGCCCAGGGTATTGCCCAGCATCGCCTGCACGGCCTGCGCGGTATAGCTGATCTGGGGATTGACCTTGCCTATCCAGAAGTCGATCAGCGGAAACCCCTTGCCATCCGGATAGCCCGCTTCGGCCATCAGCGCCCTGGCGCGGTCGGTGTCGTAGGCCTGGACTTTCTGTATGGACGCGTCCGCGCTGCCGGGGAACCTGGGCGGCAGCATGGAGTACGCGGGCACGCCCGTATTGCGCAGCACGACGTTGCACAGGGCCTCGCGGTCGATGGCGTGGCTGATCGCGCGCCGCACCCGTACGTCGTCGAAGGGCGGTTCGCGGGTCTTGAAGAACAGGTACCAGGTTTCCGGGAAGGCGTAGTACGCGAGCTCGGATTTCAGGGTCGGATGATTTTCGATGAAGGGGAGGTCGGTCAGCAGGACCCGCAAGTAGTCGATCTCGTCGTTCTCGTACGGCGGGGTGCCCGGATGCCCCGTGGTGAAGACCTGGACGATTTTCTCGAGATACCCCTTGTGGGGCCCCGTATAGTAGGGATTGAGGGTCAGCGTGGCCTGCCTGCCCTTCTGCCATTCGGAAAGGGTGTAGCTCGCGTTGGAAACCAGGTTCCCGGCTTCGCTCCACCGCACCCCGTGTTTCTCCACCTGCCACCGCGGTACCGGTCCCGACCCGGTGAAGGCGACGATGAAGGGCAGGTAGGGACAGGGTTTCTCGGTCTCGATCTCCAGCGTGAAATCGTCCAGGGCCCGCACGCCCACGGTCGACGGGTCGGTGACATCGCCCTGGTTGTACGGACGGGCGCCTTTGATCTCGTAGTAGAAGAAGGCGTAGGGACTTGCCACGGCCGGATCCAGGAACCGCTTGTAGGTATATTCGAAGTCGTGGGCCGTGACCGTTCGGCCGTCGCTCCATCTGCCGTCGGGCCGGAGCTTGAACGTCCAGCGCAGCCCGTCCGCCGACTGTTCCCACGAGGAGGCCGCCGCCCCGACCAGCTCCAGGTTCCTGTCGAGCATGACCAGGCGTTCGAACAGCGTCAGCGCGCCCTGGCCCTCGTAGATGTTGATGCCGACGTCGAAGGTCAGCGGCTCGACCAGCGTGTAGCGGAACACCTGCCGGTCCAGGGGCGCCGCGTCCGGCGGCATGGGCTTTCCGATGGAATTGACCACGGGGACGGCGCCGGTCAGCGTGCCGGCCGGCAGGAAACAGAGCAGGAACCCGAGCAGGCACGTCGCGAGAGCGGCGGTACGGCCCCATGCGGAAAAGGTCGGGAAGCGCCTGCGGGCGACCCGGACCGATCGTGTCCATTCCTTCATGCCACTACCTGCAACTGGTGGTGTTCGTGTACCTGTAGCCGCTGGCGTTCGGGGTGGAATCGACGCCGAACGTACGATCCCGGTAGGTTGAACACTATACAATACGGTGGATGGCGTGTCAACAACGAGGTACGGCGAGTCGACAGACCGATGATGTGCCCGGGAGCGCGTCCTCCCGGGCGGAAGGCCTCAAACGGCTTCGAGCCGGATGTACTTCGACAGGACGCGCGTCACGGACACGGCGAGGACGAGTTTGACCACGCCGAGGGGGATGAAGGGGAGCAGGCCGACGGCCAGCGTGGCGGGCCAGGTGGTCTCCACGCCCGCGTACAGGTTGAAGTAGGCGTACAGATACAACAGGCCGCATCCGAAGATGGCGGCCTGGCCGATCACCATGCCGGCGGAGAGATGGAGGACGCTGCTCCGGGAGAAACGCTCCACGTACCACCCGGTCAGAAAGGCGCCCAGCACGAAGCCGGCAAGGTAACCGAAGGTGGGCGAGAGCACGACGCCCGGACCGCTCATGCCCCCCGCGAAGACGGGGATCCCCGCCAGTCCGAGGCAGACGTAGACGATCTGGCTGCCGGCGCCCCAGCGGCTCCCGAGCACGGCCCCGGAAATCAGCACGAAGCAGGTCTGCATCGTGATCGGCACGGGCCCGATGGGCAGCGATACGTAGGCGCTCACCGCGGTCAGCGCCGCCATCAGCGCGGCCGTGGCCAACCGCACGTTCCTGGTCAATTTAAGCCTTTCTGTTGTTCCGATCTTTTGTTCCGATCGAGTCGTATGGTTCGTGCTGTTTCAAGGGGCTGCTTTGCCTTGCCACCCCGTGCAGGTTCATATACATTGACCGGCGGTTGTGTCAATGACGTTTTTCTTTTGTCTGACGCATGCGATATCGACGGCAGGCGCGCGGCGGCGGTCGTGTCAATGACGTTTTCTCAAACCTGAAGGAGTTTCGCGATGAGAGTGGGGATTCGCACCACGGGCCGTTTGAACGACATGCCCTTCGAATCGGTATGCGCGTGGATGGCCGAAAAGGGGTTCGATACGATCGACGTGTCCCGGATCGACGGGGACATGGTCCGCACGGCCGAGGCACACGGCGTGGCCATCGGCCAGGTGGATCTGGTCGCGGGCACGGAACTGCTGAGCGATGACGCCGGTCAGCGGGAACGGGCGCTGGACGCGTCCAGGGACTCCATACAGCGCGCGGTGGACCATGGCGTATCCAACATGTTCTACGTGGCGCCGGCCCCGGAGGATCCCGCCCAGGGCCGGGAGGCGACCTTCCGGCAGTGGAAGCGCACCATGCCCGCCATCGTGGATTTCGCCGAATCACGGGGGGCGACCATCGCCCTCGAAGGCTGGCCCGGCGGGTCGACCCACCATGAGCGGATCGGCGCGACGCCCGAGATGCTCCGGGCCATGTTCGAGGCCTGTCCATCCCCCGCCTTCGGGATCAACTACGACCCCTCGC
This sequence comes from bacterium, assembly GCA_963693015.1. GTDB lineage: Bacteria > JAAXHH01 > JAAXHH01 > JAAXHH01 > JAAXHH01 > JAAXHH01. Next base: position 3,568,170 of record OY843748.1, on the reverse strand, counting down.
ACCTGATCAGGCTGGGCGTGGCTCCCATGCGCTTCCTGAAGGAATTCGGCCACCGGGCCCACCACGTCCACGCCAAGGATACCGTCTTCGACGAAGAAGCCCTCTATCTGCATGGAAGGATCAAGCCCTCCTTCGAGTCCCCGGTCGCCTTCGGCGAGGGCTACTGGCGGTACTGCATTCCCGGCGAAGGCCTGGCCGACTGGGCGCTCATCGTGAAACGGCTCGAGGATTTCGGTTACGACGGCATCCTGAGCATCGAGCACGAGGACGGCCGGTATTACGGTTCGTGGGAACTGGAAGAAGAAGGTTTCGTCCGCGCGCGGGCGCACCTGAAACGGTACATGCTGTAGGGTCCGTGGCCCACGTCAGCCGGAGACTTCGTCAGCCGGAGACTTCGTCCAGCACCTTCTCGACGTGGCCGTCCACCTTCACGTTGCGAAAGATCCTGGCGATCCGGCCGCCGCCGTCGATGACGAAGGTCGTCCGCTCGATCCCCATGTACTTCCGACCGTAGTTCGTCTTCTCCTTGTACACGCCGTAGGCCGTGGATACGGAGGTGTCGGGGTCGCTCAGCAGCGGGAAGGGCAGGTCGTACTTCGCGCTGAATTTCTCGTGGGACGGGATGTCGTCGCAGCTGACGCCGTAGACCTGGGCGTCCTGGTTCTGAAACGCGGGGTAATGGTCCCTGAAGGCGCAGGACTCCCGGGTACATCCGGGGGTATCGTCCCTGGGATACCAGTACAGCACGACCGTCTTGCCTCTGAGGTCCTTGAGCGAAACGCTTCCGCCCTTGTCCGCCTCCATCGTGAAATCGGGTGCGGGATCGCCTGGCTGCAGCATGGATTCTTCCTTTCTTCTGTTGCGACCCGGGTGGGATCGGGTCAGATGACGATCCGTCGCGCGGCCACAGGCCGACCAGTCCGGTCAGGACCTTACGTATGCGCCGCGGTGGATCGCCCGGCCCTCGGCGGTATACTTCGTCTCGAAATTGGTCAGGTCGCTGCCGAGTTCCCTGACCCGTTCGGGGATCTCCTCCAGTCCGGCCAGACGGTCCGACGCTTCGAGCAGGGCCAGGATTTCCTCGTAGTATTCGACGTAGTCCGTGGCGAAATCGAGGGTGCCGCCCTTCGCCAGCGTGCGTACGATCTCTTCCAGGAACCGGGGATTGAACAACCGGCGTTTCCGGTGGCGCTTCTTCGGCCAGGGGTCGGGGAAGTAGACGTGGTAGGCCGATACCGCCCCGTCGGGTATGAACCGCTCCACGAAATACACGGCGTCTTCCCGGAGCAGGCGGACGTTGGCGAGCTCCCGCCGGACCACCCGTTCCTTCATGATGCGGAAATACCGCAGGGCCCGTTCGATGCCGATGTAATTGATGTCCGGAAAGGCCATGGCCGAATTGATGAGGAAGCGGCCCTTGCCGCAACCGATTTCGATTTCCACGGGCCTTTCGTTATCGAACAACCGGTCCCATCGGACCTGTGCCTCGTTTTCCCGAATGCGGAATTCCACGTCGCCGGGCGGGGCCGCGACCGGACGCGGTTCGGAGTCGCCGGACGGGGCCGCGACCGGACGCGGTTCGGAGGGAAGAGTCATCTGTTCCATAACGGGGCGATAGGGGACGGGCGCGACGAACTGGACATTTCTGAGGGCAAATTAGACAACCGTCGGCGCCCTGTCAAGCGATACGCCGCGTCCAGAATTGGTTTGATTTCGCGGCGGTCACCGCTTATCATTATCAGCAATCGCGGATGCCATCCGCATGGGCGGTTCACGCTGCACCCCTGGGCAAAACCATGCTCGATTACCACATGCACGTGGAGAACTACTACCCTTTCGGCCGATCCCCCGATGACCGGCCGGAAGGGACGGATCCCATGGAGACCATGCGCCTGTTCGCGGCCTCGGCGGACGCCCGCGGCGTGCAGGAAATCGCCGTCACGGAGCACGTGTACCACTTCGTGCAGGCGAAGGAGATCGTGGACCGGCCCTGGTCCGATGCGTTGTGCTTCTACGACATGGACGAGTACGTGGACCTGCTCCAGTCCGCGCGCCGGGAGGGCCTGCCCATCAGGACCGGCATCGAGATGGACTACATCGAGGGCAAGGAACCGGTCATCGAACGGATCGTAAATGGGTATCCGTGGGATTTCGTCCTGGGCTCGGTGCACTGGATCGGGGACTGGGGATTCGACCTGGCGGAGATGGCGGACGAGTGGGACCGGCGGTCGGTGGACCAGGCCTACAGGGACTACTTCCGCCTGCTGGGCCAGGCCGTGCAGACCGGATGTTTCGATTCCATGTCCCACCCGGACCTCATTAAGGTGAGGGGGCATATGCCCGAAGGCGATATCTCGGACCTGTACGAAGGCTTCGCCGAGCAGGTGCGGGGCCAGGAAGGCCTGTGCGTCGAGATCAGTTCGGCGGGCCTGCGGAAACCAGTGGGGAGGATATACCCGGAAAAGCCCCTGCTGGAGGCGTGCGCCCGCCGCGGGATCTCCATCACGACGGCTTCCGACGCCCACTTCGTGGAAGACATCGGCAGGGATTTCGACCGGGTCAGGGACCTGGCCGGGTCCTGCGGATATGGTGAAGCCATGTCCTTCGACCGCAGACGCGCGACACCGGTGCCCATCGTATAGGATTTACGTATTTTCACGTAAGGGAAGGAACGGATCACATGGCCATGGCCGTCGTCAAACCACGCATCCGCGGGTTCATCTGTACCACGGCGCATCCCGCGGGATGCGCTTCGAACGTCAGGACCCAGATCGATGTCGCCGAGGCCGCCCGGACCGCCCGGACCGCCCAGGCCGCTCAGGCCGCCCGGCAGGACGGCGCCGGACCGCTACGCGTACTGGTGATCGGCGCTTCCACCGGATACGGCCTGGCGGCGCGGGTCGCGGCGGGGGCGATCTACGGCGCGGATTCGGTGGGCGTTTTCTTCGAGCGCGAAGGCAATGGTACCAAGAGCGGTACGCCGGGGTTCTACAACACCGCGGCCTACCACCGGTACGCCCTGGAACGCGGACTGGTCTCGGCCAACGTCAACGGCGACGCCTTTTCCCACGAGATCAGGGGCCGGACCCTGGAGCTCGTCGGGTCCAGGCTGGGGCAGGTGGACGTGGTGATCTACAGCCTCGCATCTCCCCGGCGCACGGACCCGGATACCGGCGAGACCTACCAGTCCGAACTCAGCCCTATCGGGGAGACCTACGTGGGAAAGACCATCGACCTGAACCGCGAGGTCATAAGCGAGGTCACCGTGGAACCGGCCTCGGAGGACGGCATTCGCGGGACGGTGGGCGTCATGGGCGGCGACGACCTGCACCGGTGGAGCACGGCATTGCTGGAAGCCGGGTTGCTGGCGGACGGCGCCCGGATCGTTCCGTTCTCGTACATCGGGCCCTCGCTTACCTGGCCCATATACCGGAGCGGGACCATCGGCCGCGCGAAGGAACACCTGGAACAGACGACGAAGACCGTAAACGGCAAACTGGCGTCAACCGTCGGCGGCCGGGCCCTGGTGTCGGTGAACAAGGCCGTGATTACCCAGGCTTCGGCAGCGATCCCGGTCGTCCCCCTGTACATCAGCCTGCTGTACCGCATCATGCGGGAGCGAGGCCTGCACGAGGATCCGATCCACCAGATGGTGCGGTTGTTCGACGATCACGTCGGCCCGGGCAGGACGCCGTCCGTCGACGGAGAGGACCGCATCCGCCTCGACGACCGGGAACTCGGCACGGCGGTTCAGCGGGAAATCGATGCCGTCTGGCCGACGATTACGACGGAGAATTTCCGCGCCCTGACCGATTACGATGCATACAAGCGGGGTTTCAGGCAGTTGTTCGGCTTCGAAGTGGACGGCGTGGATTACGACGAACCGGTAGAAATGGAAGCGGAGATATAGCGGGCGGCGCAACGACGTCCACGCGCCGGGTTTCTGGGGGCGGATCCACATGGACCAGACGGGTTCCTGCCCGATCCACTGGTCGCCTGCGCTGGCAACCGACCTGTACGAACTCACGATGGCGGCCGGGTATTTCGCGAACGGCCGCCGGGAATGCGCCACCTTCGAGTTATTCGTCCGGGACCTGCCGGCGCAACGGTCCTGGCTCGTCGCGGCCGGGCTGCGGCAGGCCGTCGACTACCTGCTCGCGCTCCGGTTTTCGGCGGATGACGTCGCGCACCTGAAGGCCTTGCCGCCGTTCGAACACATTCCGGACGCGTTCTTCGATTTCCTGGCGTCGTTCCGCTTTACGGGAGACCTCTGGGCCGTGCCCGAGGGGACTCTGGTCTTCGCCGGCGAACCGCTGATCCGGATCACGGCGCCGATTGTCGAAGCCCAGATCGTCGAGACCTTTCTGCTGGCCACGGTAAACCACCAGACCCTGGTGGCGACGAAGGCGGCGCGAATCGTCGACGCCGCGGCGGGCAGGGGCGTCGTGGAATTCGGAAGCCGGCGGGCCCACGGCCCCGAAGCGGGTATCCTGGCGGCGCGCGCCGCGGTCGTCGGGGGGTGCATCGGGACGTCCAACGTGGAGGCGGGACGGCTGTTCGGGATTGACGTCTACGGGACCGCCGCCCATTCCTGGATCATGACTTTTGAAAGCGAGATGGAGGCCTTCCGGGCCTATCATCGCGTTTTTCCCGAGAGCACTACCCTGTTGCTGGACACCTACGACCCGGTCGAGGCCGCCCGACTGGCGACCCGGATCGGACCCTCGCTGAAGGGCGTGCGGCTGGACAGCGGCGACTTGGCCGAACAGGCCGGGCGGGTCCGAACCATCCTGGACGAGGCCGGCATGACGGAAACCAGGATCATGCTCAGCGGAGACCTGAACGAATACAGGATCGCCTCCCTGGTCGAACGCGGGGTGCCCGTGGATCTCTTCGGCGTGGGCAACGAACTCGTCAATTCGCCGGACGCGCCGTCCCTGAGCGGGGTCTACAAGCTATGCGCGCTGGAATCGCCGTCCGGCACGAGGCCGGTATTCAAGCTGAGCGCGGGGAAGCAGACCCGCCCGTATGCCAAGCAGGTATGGCGGCGGCGCGACGAGCAAGGGCAGTTCGTGGAGGACCACGTCACCCGGGACGACGAACCGGCCGGGTCCCCGGAGTGGGAACCCCTGCTCGACCGGGTAATTCGGAGCGGCAGGCTCAGCGGTCCCATGCCGGACCTGTCCGCGGCCGGCCGAACGGCCTCATCGCAGCTGGACAGTCTCCCTGAACGCTACAGACGACGGGAAGGCGCGGCGACCTATCCCGTCCGATTCAGTCCGCATCTGTCGCCCAATCGATAAAGGAGGACCCGTGCGGTACAAACGAGTATTGGTCAAACTCAGCGGAGGCGCGCTTTCGGGCCAGAGTCCCTGGGGATTCGATCCTTCTGCCATCGAGTACATCGCCAGCGAGGTCATGAAGCTGCACGCCGCAGGGGTCGAAGTGGGGATCGTGGCCGGAGGCGGCAACATCTTCAAGGGCGAACTGGGGCAGGACTGGGGCATCGAGCGCGCGGAAGCCGACAATATCGGCATGATCGCGACCGTGATCAACAGCATGATGCTCCGGGGCGCCCTGACCTCCCGCGGAGCAGGCGACGTCCGGGTCATGACGGCCATTCCGATCAATACCGTGGCCGAACCCTACATCCGCCTGCGTGCCGTACGGCACCTGGAGCACGGCCGCATCGTCCTCCTGGCCGCCGGCACCGGGAATCCATACGTGACCACGGACTATCCATCGGTGCTGCGCGCGCTCGAACTCAGAACGGAAGTCCTCCTTTCGGCCAAAAACGGCACCGACGGGATCTACACGAGCGACCCAAGGGAAAACGCGGACGCCCGGAGATATCAGGTCATCAGCTACGATTCGGTCATCCAGCACGATCTCCGGGTGATGGACCAGACGGCCGTGCTGCTGGCCCGGGACAACCAGCTTCCGATCCACGTCTTCGACTTCAATTCCCCCGGCGCCATGGAACGGATCTGCCGGGGCGAGGACCTCGGCACCCTCATCACGAGGGGCGCGGACCAGTTCGCGTGACCGCGGCCGTTCCTTCGACATGATACCCACCCGCTACCTGAAAGCAGTGCTGATCGTCTGTGCCGTGTTGTGGTGCGAACCGGCCGTCGGGAACGCCGAAACGGATCTGGACGGGCCTGTTGGACGAATCGGCAGCCCTTCGGCGGAACCAGGCGCGAACCTCCAGGCCCATCCAGCCGAGGACCGTCCGGCGGCACGGGCCGGAAGCCCCCCGGCACGGGCCGGAAGCCCCCCGGCGCCGCAGGAGCCGCCCGTTGCGCTGGAGCACTTCTACAAGGGCGTATCCTGGGTGGGCGGCCGCTGGCAAATGCCGGAAAGCGCCCTGGCCGAGGCGCGCGAATTGGGCATCGAATGGCTGGCGCTCACGCCCTTCGGCTGGATGGAGAACCACACCACGCCGTCCGTGCGGTTGAACCGGCGCGGGCGGTTCTGGGGGGAGACCGACCAGGGGCTTCGGACTACGGCGAGGAAGGCCCGGGAACTGGGATTCCGGTTGATGCTCAAGCCCCATCTCTGGCTGATCCGGCCCGTGGACGACGGCTGGGTCGGCACGATCGGTTTCGATACGGAAGCGGAGTGGCGCCAGTGGGAAGCGGATTACAGGACGTTCATCCTGCACTACGCCGAACTGGCTCAGGCCGAAGACGTGGACATCCTTTGCATCGCCACCGAACTGTCCAATCCCGTCCGGACCCGGCCGCATTTCTGGAAGTCGCTCATAAGAGAAATCAGGACGGTCTATACCGGGAAACTCACTTACGCGGCGAACTGGTACCGCGATTACGACGTGGTCGAGTTGTGGCCCGACCTTGATTATATCGGCGTCAACGCGTATTTTCCCCTGACCGACCGAACCGGACCGAGCGTATCCGAAATCATGACGGGGTGGAAATCCCATATCGAACGAATCGGCCGGTTGTCCGCGGCACACGGCAAGCCCGTGCTCTTTACCGAGGTCGGTTACAAAAACGCGCCGGGAACGACCATACGGCCCTGGGAATGGCCGCCGAGGCGGCGCAGGAGCGGCGATCCGCGGCAGGCAACCCACCGGACCGACCAGGAAGAGCAGGTCAACGCCTACGAAGCCCTGTTCAGGTCCGTGGCGCAGCTGCCCTGGTTCCGGGGGCTGTTCATCTGGAAATGGTACCCCGATCCGAGCCGGATTACCGCGGACCGGGTGGAATTCAGTCCCCAGAACAAGGCGGCGGAGCGGGTATTGAAACGATGGTACTCCGACCCCTGAGCTCCCGCGCGTGGAAGACCGGCCGCGCGGGCAGGGATACACGCCGGGCCTCCCTCGCGCTGGCGCGGCGCTCACGCAGCACTGGATGAATACATGCCGAAGTACTTTCGCTACCGTGCACTCGATGATCTGCAACAGGATATCGACCGCCTCGGTTTGACCGACGACATCCCGCTGACAGAGGACCTCGATCCCCTCTGGCGGCCCGTTCGGTTCGGCAACCGCACCATCGGCAACTCCATGGCCGTGCATCCCATGGAAGGATGCGACGGGCATCTCGACGGTTCGCCCGACGAACTGGTCTTCCGGCGTTGGCGGCTGTTCGGCGAGGGCGGGGCGAAGCTGATCTGGGGCGAAGCGACGGCCGTGCTGGAAGAAGCCCGGGCGAATACCCGCCAACTCTGGCTGCACGAAGGCAACGCCGCGTCCTTCGAAGCGCTGCTCGCCCAGACCCGCGCGGCCCACCGGGCGGTCCACGGCCGCGATGACGACCTGGCGGTCGGACTGCAGCTGACCCACTCGGGCCGCTACAGTTACCGGAAGCCCCTCATCGCCTTCCACGACCCCGCCGCCGATCCCGTCACCCTCGTGGACAAGAAGCGCAAGATCCCGGTCACCCCCGACTACCCGGTGCTGACCGATGCCGAACTCGGCCGGGTGGAGGACGCCCTCGTGGATGCCGCGGTCCTGGCCTGGAAGCTGGGTTTCGATTTCGTCGACATCAAGCAGTGCCATCGCTACCTGCTTTCCGAACTGCTCACCGCGCGTTCAAGGGAAGGGGCCTATGGCGGCAGCCTCGAGAACAGGACGCGGCTGGTCCGGAACGTGATCGGACGCATCCGGGAGGAGACGAAGGACGAACTGCTGCTGGCCAGCCGGATGAACGTCTACGACGGCATTCCCTACACCACCGACCCCGATACCGGCGTGGGCACGCCCCGTTCGCCCTATCCCGTCCCCTTTCTCTCCGGCTTCGGCGTGGACGCGGACGATCCGTTGCGGGAAGACCTGTCGGAACCGATTGCCGCCATCGGCCTGCTCAGAGACGCCGGGATCCGGATGATCAACGCCACCATGGGAAGCCCCTACTACAACCCCCACGTGGGCAGGCCCGCCGAACGATCGCCGGTGGACGGTTACGACGCCCCGGAACATCCCCTCTTCGGCGTGGCAAGGCACTTCCGCGCGGCCGCCGCGCTCTGCCGGGCGCATCCCGGGCTCAATATCGTGGGAACCGGATACAGCTGGCTGCAGAAATACATGATCAACGCGGGCGCGGCGAATATCCGGGATGGCCGGGTGACCGTCATGGGATCGGGACGGGGCGCGCTGGCCTATCCCGATTTCGCGAAGGACGTGGCCGAGCACGGCGAGATGATCCGCAAGAAGAGTTGTATCACCGTCAGCTACTGCACGGCCCTGATGCGCGGCAAGCACAACGAACTCGGCCAGTTCGCCGTGGGATGCGTGCCCCGGGACAAGATCTACGCGGATATCTACAAGGAGATGCTGGATACGGCGCCCGAACCCTAGAGACAGTGCGTCACCGGGCGGCCTCGATGGCCCGGACGGCCCCAGCGGTCTGGACGGCCCCAGCGGTCCGCACGGCCCGGACGGCCGCTACCGCCAGACCGTAACGCTCAGGGCGGCCGGCATCGGCCTGCTCCTGTCGGGCGTCATCGGGTTCGGCACGCAGTACATGGCCGATCGGGGCGGCTACGATTTCATGCTGTTCGCCCACCTGCCCTCCGGCTTCCTGGTTCCCTTCCTCGCCCTCGTCCTCCTGCCGAACCTGGTCTGCCGGGCCTGCTGCCCGGGACGTGCGCTGACCCGAACCGAACTGCTCACGGTCTTCGCCATGGGCTGGGCGGCGTCCATGATGCCCGACCTGGGCGTCACCCGGTACATGGTCTCCGCCATCGCGGCGCCCGCCTACTTCGCCTCGCCGGAGAACCGGTGGGATGAACTCATCCTGCCCCATCTGCCCCACTGGGTCTACCTGAGCGATTACGAATCGGCCCGGAGATTCCACGAAGGCCTGCAGCCCGGCCAGCAGATCCCCTGGTCGGTCTGGATGACCCCCGTCTTCTGGTGGCTGTGCCTCTTCGCCGCGCTCCTGCTGATCGGCGCCTGTATCGTGGTGATCTTCCGCAGGCAGTGGATGGAGTACGAGCGCCTGCGGTTCCCCATGGCGGAGGCGGCCCTGCGACTCATCGGAGAATCGGGGGAGGAGCGGGATCGGGAACGTCCCGGGCTCTTCCGCAACCGGCTCTTTCAGGCTGGTTTCCTGCTGACCTTCTCCGCCATGGCCTGGAACTGCGCGGCCTACTGGGGCGCGCTGCCCATGCTGCCCATCCATCCGGACGCGCGAGCCACCCTGGAGATCGCCCCCTACTTCCCGGGGATCCCCCTGTACCTGAATCTCTACGCCCTTTCCTTCGCCTTCTTCGCGCCCGCGGAGATCCTCTTCAGCCTCTGGTTCTTCCAGTTGTTCGGCGTGCTGGAACAGGGACTGCTGAGCCGGCTGGGCATGTTCTCCACGAGCGGCAGCGTGGTACAGGGGGGACTGACCGGCATGCAGTACATGGGCGGCGTGATCGTCTTCGCGGTCTGGCTGGTCTGGATCGCCAGGCGGCACCTGGCTTCGGTGTGGCGCGCGGCGTGGCGGCCCGTCCGGGACGATGCCGAAGCACTGGAGTTGTTCTCCTACCGGTGGGCGCTCATCGGACTCGCGGGCGGATCGGTCTTCGCGGTGTTGTGGCTCTACAACGCCGGACTCTCCATACCCGTGGGCGCGCTCTTTCTCGTCGTCATGTTCACCTTCTACCTGGTGCTGGCCCGGGTGGTCGCAGAATCGGGGCTGGTCATGGCGGAACTCACCGTGAAACCCAATTACTTCACGGTCGGCATGATCGGCACGGCGTCCCTGTCCATGCGGGACATCAACGTGCTGGGCATGGCCAACGGGTTCGCGCGGAACTGGCGGACGTTCACCATGGTCGGTTTCTCCCACGTCGCCTGGCTGAAGAGCCGTATGGGTGGCCACGGACGCGGGCTGTTCGGCTGGATCTGCGTGGCGATTGGCGTCAGCGCCGTCCTTTCGGTCGTCTCCCTGGTGTATTCGGCCAATACGGTCGGCGCCAACAACCTGTATACCCAGCCCGGCGGTCTCGGTACGTTCTTCTTCGGACGCACCATCGTCTGGGCGACGAACGCGTCCCAGATCGGTGCCGCGGAAGCCCTCTTTCTGCTGTCCGGCGTGTTGATCAACGGCCTGGTCATCGCCGGCAGGGCCTTTTTCACCTGGTGGCCCTTCCACCCGGTCGGCATGGCCGTCGGCGACGTGGGCGGCGTGGTCCGCAACGCCTTTCTGCCGATTTTCCTCGCATGGCTCCTGCAGATCGTGTTGATTCGCATCGGCGGCGTGCGGATGTATCGCGCCGCGCAGCCCTTTTTCACGGGCGTCGTCCTCGGATTTCTCATGGGCGTCGCCCTGTCCCTGGCGGTCGATACGGTCTTCTTCCCGGGGACGCCCCACAGGACGGAGTGGTACTGATGCAGGCGCCGAAGGCATGGGAGGACGGATGAGCGAACTGGTTTCGGTCGGCGTGTCCGAAGTCGATGTAACCCCCGACTACGCGGTGCGACTGAGTGGCTATGGCGCGCGCAGAGAAGAGACGTCGAAGGTCGAGTCGCCCCTGTACGCCCGGGCCCTGGCCATAGGCGCGGAGCGGCCTGTCCTGCTGCTGGCCCTGGACAACTGCGGCGTGACGGAAGCCTTCACGGAGTCCGTCGCGCGGGAACTGGCCAGGAAAGCAGGACTATCCCGGGAACGCCTCGCCCTGTGCTACACCCACACCCACAACGCGCCCATGCTGACCGGCGCGGCGCCCATGCTGTTCGGCACGGATATCCCGGCCGCGCACCAGGATCATATCGACCGCTATACCGGGGAAGTGACGGAGAGGCTGGTGGAGGTGGGGCTACAGGCACTGGCGGACCGGAGACCGGCCCGGTTGAGCCACAGCGAGGGCCACGCCGGGTTCGCGGTGAACCGCCGCGCGCAGATCGGCCCCGTGGACTACGTGATGCCCATGATACGGGTCGATGATCCCGACGGGAACCTGGTCGCGGTGTGGGTCAGCTATGCCTGTCACTGCACGACCTTCGGCCCCGCGGACAATTTCATGTGCGGCGACTGGGCGGGGTTCGCGGCCGAATCGATCAGGCGGAACCACCCCGGCGCCATCGCCCTCGTCACCATCGGGTGCGCCGCCAACGCGAATCCCTTTCCCCGCACGGGACGCGCCTTTGCCCGCCGTCACGGCGGGGACATCGCGTGGGAAGTGGATCGCCTGCTCGGGATAACGGGCCGGGCCCTGTCCGATCGAGTCCGCTGCCGGCTGGTCCGCGCCTCGCTGCCCTACGACGCCATGCCTGCCCGCGAGGCCTGGCTGGCCACGGCGGAGGGAGGAGACGCCGCAGGATATCACGCCCGGCAGTGGGTCGCGCGAATGGACCGCGGCGAGGAAGTCCCGGAAGCACTGAGCTATCCCGCACAGAGCTGGGCGTTCGGAGACGAACTCGCCGTCGTCTTTCTGGCCGGAGAAGTCGTCGCGGACTATGCCTTCAGGCTGCGGCGCATGTACGATCCCGCAAGGCTATGGATAGGCGCTTACGCCAATGACTTTCCCGGCTACGTACCCTCCCGGCGGATCCGGAAGGAGGGAGGGTACGAAGGCGGCGACGCAAATATGTACTTCGGGCTGCCCAATCGATTCGCGGAAGATGTGGAAGAACGCGTCGTCGCGGCCGTGCGGCGGGTAATCCCGGATACGTTCAGGCGGCCCCGGTCCAACGGGGGCTGACGCCGCACGCTACAGGCGCGGTCGACGCCGAAGGCTCCGCGGTAACCCCTAGATCCCCTTGGGCGCCCGGGCCACGGCCGCCTCCCGCCGGGCCAGTTCCGCGTGCCGCTTCTCGAAGGCGGCGCTGTGGTCGTCCTCGATCACCTCGAGATGCACGCCCGCTTCGAATCCCGGCAGGTTGCCCTTGTAGAATTCGGGCTGGTAGATGCTCTCGTCGGTGAACTCCCACACGCGCTGCTTGCCGGCCAGGCCGGGCCAGACCACGCGCAGGATGCGCTTCTTGCTCCGGTACCGCTGCACCGCCGTGGGTTCGTCGTCGTCCACGGCGTAGGTTTCGATGGCCTGCTCGTCGACCTCCACGCCGAGACCGGGCTTGTCCGGCACCGGCATGTACCCGTCCACGACCGCGATGCGTTCGGTCAGCAGGTCGGTCTTCCAGAGTTCGTGGCAGGTGATGTAGGGCAGCTGGGCGTGAGACAGCACCGAGCCGATGTGCGCCGCGAAAGTCGTGGTAAAACCCGCGCCCACCATCTGCAGCCAGAAGGGCTTGTTCAGCGCGGCCGCCATGATGCCCTGCCGCATCGTCCCCGAGGCGCCGCCGCCGATCACGAATCCGTCGCTGACCTCCGTCTGCCACACGTCGTCCCCGAAGTGTTCCACGATGGGTTTCTGGACGCGTTCCCGGAGCATCTGGGCGCCCTTGAGGTCTTTACGCAGGTAGAAGGGGCTCTCGTACATGCCCACGTTCACCCGCTGGTCGAGCTGCGTCAGGATCTGCTCCGCCTTCGCCTGGGTGAGCAGGAACCCGTTGAAGTCCACGTCGAACCGGTAGTCGGCCGGGACGACCTCGCTCACCGCGTCGATCTGGGCGATGATGTCGCGCCAGGGCCGGGCCTTCATCTTGAAGGACGTGTAGCCCCGGCGAAGGGACTCTTCCGCCTCCTTGACCCAGTCTTCGGGCGCCATGTCGATGTCCCACCACGAAAGGGGGCAGCGGTCCCGCAGCTTGTTGCCCAGCAGGGCGTGCACGGGCACGCCGGCGTCCTTGCCGCACAGGTCGAAGGCGGCGATCTGGGGGCCGAACCCGATATCGTCGTCCCACATGATGGTCCACGGATCTTTGCCGATCAGTCCGGCGGTTTCGGCGGGACCATGTCCGTCGGTGACGCTGACCAGGCCGTTGTCGGTCTCCAGCCGGTAGACCCACACGCGCTCGTTGTGGGTGTTCGCCCGGGCCATGGCGTGATCGACGTGCGGGGCGTAGAAGGGCACGTTGAGGGCGGTTCGTTCGGCGTGCGTGATCTTCATGGGATCCTCCTGCGATGATATGGGACACATGGGACTGGACAGGCGTGGGAAACTATATAACTATGGCCGGTGATGAAAAATGCAATCCATTTATGAACACGTGCTATAAACACTTGCCTTGCCTCGTTTTTTCGATCTGGTTATAATCAATCCAGGACTACTTCAGATCGCTTGCCGGGAAAACGCAGAGGACATCTTGAAACTCGAAAATCGGGTCGCTATCGTCACGGGCGGCAGTTCCGGTATCGGCCGGGGCATATGCATCGAACTGGCCCGGGAAGGGGCACGCGTCGTGGTCTGCGACGTCGTCGAGCGGCCCAGGCCCGGCAAGTACCACGACCGGGACGTGACGACGCCCACCGTGGATGAATTGAACGCGATGGGTGCGGAGGGAATCTTCGTACAGGCCGACGTGTCGGACGAAGCGGCCGTGAGCCGCCTGGTCGACCGGACGCTGGAGACCTTCGGCGGCCTGGACGTCCTGGTCAACAACGCGGGCATTTTCGAGCTGGGGGACAGCCAGACGACCCCTGTCGAGACGTGGGACCGCGTCATGGGCGTCAACCTGCGGGCCCTGTTCCTGACTACGCGCGCGGCCGTGCCCCACCTGAAGGAATCACGGGCGGGCCGGATCATCAATGTCGCTTCGGTGCACGCGTTCCGCGGCGGCGGCGGACCGGCGTATGCCCCGGCCAAGGCCGGGGTCGTCAATCTCACCCGGGATACGGCGGTGGAACTGGCGTCCCACGGCATAACGGCCAATACGATCTGCCCCGGGTACATCGAAACGCCCATCCAGGACTACCTGACCCAGGATCAGGTCGACGAAGCACTCGAAAAGACGCCCCTGCCCCGGCTGGGACTGCCGAAGGACATCGGCCGGGCCTGCGTGTTTTTCGCATCGGACGACGCCGAGTGGATCACCGGCACGGCCCTGCCCGTGGACGGCGGCTGGCTGGCGCCGATCTGGTAGGGGCCACCATCGTCCGCCGATCCGCGCCGCGCGGGAGATCTTTACAAGAGGCAACAGACAACAAGAGGTAACGGAAGACCTTATGGATAAACTCTTCGCGATAGCCGGCGGCGTCTCGGCGCTCCTGGCCGTGGTCGCCGGGGCCTTCGGCGCCCACGGGTTGAAGGACCGGCTGTCTCCCGAAATGCTGGATGTCTTCGAGACTGCCGTCCGGTACCAGATGTATCATGCCTTCGGTCTGTTTATCGCCGCCTGGGCGGTTTCACGCTGGGCAGATGCCATATCGCCCGCCGCGGGATGGTCGTTCATCGCCGGCACGGTGCTGTTTTCCGGCAGCCTGTACGTGCTGAGCCTTACGGGGATCAGGTGGCTTGGCGCGGTGACCCCACTGGGCGGCGTGGCGTTCATCGCGGGCTGGCTCCTCCTGGTCTACGGAATCTACCGGGCCTGAAACGAGAAGGAACGCGATGCGTGTCGCAACCGGGATAATCTCCCACGAAACCAGCACCTTTACGACGGTGGAGACCACGAGAAAGAACTACCAGGAACGCTACGGCGACCTGCGTGGCGGCGAGATTCTGACGGCGTTCCGGGGGGTGAACAAACCCACGGGCGGCTTCATCGAAGGCGCCGAAGCGCACGGGTTCGAACTGATCCCCACGATCGTGGCGGAACCCCATCCGAGCGGTCCCACGCCACGGGCGCTCTTCGATGAGATCCTGGGCGAAATGCTGGACGGATTCCGCAAGGCGGGGCCCATCGACGGCGTGCTGCTGGAACTGCACGGCGCCATGGTGGCCGAGGGCATCGACGACGGCGAGGGATACATTCTCACCGCCGTTCGCGATCTCGTGGGGGACCTGCCCATCGTCGGCCAGCTGGACATTCACTCCAACGTGACCCCGCTCATGATCGAAAAGGCCGACGTGCTGATCGGCCGGGAGTCCTACCCGGAAATCGACATGGCGCCCCGGGGGCGGGAATGCGCCGACGTGCTCGTACGGATCCTGCGGGAGGGACTGCGTCCCGCCATGGCGCTCCACCAGATCCCGATGGTCTGGGGCATGAACCAGGTGACGGCCCATTCGCCCATGAAGGAGGCGATCGCGTACCTCCATGAAATCGAAGCGCGGCCCGGGGTCGTCTGCGGGTCGATCGCGACCTGCTTCCCCCTCGCCGACATCCCCCACATGGGCGCGTCGGTGTACATCGTGACGGACGACGACCCGGAGATGGCCCAGCGTTACGCCGACGAGCTGGGCGCCTACCTGTACGAAAGGCGGGCCGACTGGCACTTCCGCATGCCGTCGACGAAGGAAGCGCTGGAGCGGGTCCACGAGGAGGGTCTGTTCCCTGCCGTGCTGGCGGATCGCAACGACAACACGGGCGGCGGCTCGCCGGGGGACGGCACCGCCATGCTGCGGACGTTCATCGAAGCCGGCCTGGAAGACGCCTGCGTCCTGTACGTCGTAGACCCGGAAGCGGTGGACCGGTGCATGGACGCCGGGGTGGGCGCCACGATCGCGCTGGACGTCGGTGGAAAGTCCACGCCGCTGCAGGGCGAACCCGTGACCATGACGGCGGAAGTCCTGGCCCTTTCGGACGGCAGGTTCAGGTACCACGGCCCCATGCTCTCGGGCCTGGAGGGGACCATGGGCCCCTCGGCCCACATCCGGCAGGAGGGCGTCCACGTCATCCTCGTGAATGAGCGCGAGCAGCCCTTCGACACGGCCTTCTCGGAGTCCCTGGGCCTCGATCCCCGGGGCATGCGGTACATCGGCGTCAAGTCGTCCGCCCATTTCCGGGCCGGATTCGAACCCTGGGCGGGCGCCATACACGTCGTCTCGGAGCCGAGCGTGCATGACATGGACGCGTTGACCTTCCACAGGCTGGACAGGAGGCTTTATCCGCTGGACGGCGGGCAGGACTGACGGGACATGCCGGGCGGACGGGAACCACGCCGGCGGGCCGGAACCTGACGGGACCACGACATGAGCATACCACCAGAGAAAATCGACGCTTCGGCGATCTGGTTCGACCACCAGACGCTCATCCGGAACGTGGACGTCCTGCTCACGGTATACGACCAGGCGGCGCAGGGCGTGCTGGACCTGGCGAACAGCGAGGGTTACTTCGAAGGCGTCGATCCGGACCTGTTGAAGTGGCCGGGCGGACGAACGCCGCAAGGCCCGATCGGCCTGGAGGGCCTGGGCTACCGCGCGAAGTTGATCGGCGCGATCTACGATGGGGTGCCCGGGCTCCGTGATCAGCGGATGGGTGAGGCATACGACCAGTTCCGGCGGGTTGCGCCCGATTACTACCAGGCCGTACAGTTGTATGCCCGGGTCAGGGAACAGTTCCTCCGGAACGAGCAGGGCACGGGCGCCCAGTTCCTCGAACTGTACCAGACGGTCTACGTGGAGGCCCTGCGGGCGAGCAACGTGTTTACGCCGGACGAAGGCGAAGCCGCCCTGGCCGGGGCCCGTCTTTCCCGCGTGCCCCTGTCCCACGCCCAGCCCGTGGCCGAGAAGCTCAAGGCCATCGTGCCGGAGGACGATCCCCTGTGGCAGACGACCTACGCGTGTACGCTCAATGGAAAAGACGCCGAATCGAAGCTGCGGGACATCTTCCACTATACCGCGGAGAAGACGCTCGACTACCTGGCTGCCGGCGAACTGATCGCCGTCCGGTACAACACCTACACCAATTTCGCCTGGTTCGGCTGCGCCGTGTGGAAGATCATCAGCGACGCCGAACTGCTCGCGGAGTTCTGCCGCAGGTACGTGCAGCACAGGTACATCCAGCACAAGATCGACGGAATCCAGGAGGACATCCTGCTCGGCCAGGCCATGATGGTGGAGTTCTTCCAGGCGCACCAGGAGAACCCCGCCCAACTGAAACCGACCGGTTACTGGTACGGGCACCATTACACGAGCCTGACGCGGGACATGATCGACCTGGCCCACGGACTGATCGAGAAGTGCAACCTGGTCGTCCAGCGGATCAGTCAGCACGTCGGGAACGGCGAAGGCGAAGCGGCCATACCCGAGGAACTGGCCGGGATGCTGCAACCCATGGCGGCGCCCCCCCTGCTCGACCGGAGCGCCGCCGGCCATTTCCTGGAATACCCGCACGTGGGGCGCAACGCCCGGTATTCTCCGATACAGCGGGCCACCAGACTCACCCGGTGGATCGGGGCGTCCTGGCGGTACGTGAGGAACAAGCTCGCCATCGAAGAGGAAGGGCTTGGCGAGCAGGAGCGGCTCGAAGCGGCCTGGCACAACAGCCTGACCTGGGCCGACAGGACGCTGAAGATCTTCGGCATCACGGTCAAGGTGCACGTCGATCCGATGGTCGGGGAACTGGCCCGCGTACTCAAGCTGCACGAGGGCCGTTACAAGGTCCTCTTCTTTCCCACGCACCAGAGCGTCTTCGACCATCCCGTCATGTACAAGGTGCTTCAGTCCCCCGTCCTGCTGGATGCCCTGGGGTGGGAAGATTCACGCCCCTGCACCATCCTGTCCCGTTCGGGCCTGACGGAGTACGTAACGCTCCGCCTGGGCTCGTGGAGCACGACGCTGTTCGGGGTGAACGCCGGAGAGTTCGACCGTCTGCTCGAGGAGGTCGACGGATACGTGGTTCTGCCCCGCGCCGGGGACACCAACAACGCGACCCAGCGATTCGCCGGGCTGCTGGAAGAGCGGCCGGGCATCATATACGCCGCGGGGACCACCGCGGCCTTCGACATCCAGTCCATCCCCCTGCAGCACGGCCTTTTCAGCAAGATTCCGCCGGACGTCGTACTCATTCCCATGGCCTTCAGGGGGATTCATTCCATCTGGCCCAAGTGTCCCAGGCGGAACATGCGCATAAACCCGGGCCTCGTCGAAGTCGTGGTGGCGCCGCCCATGATGGGAGAAACCACGCTCTTCCCCCGGCGCCGGTCCCTCAGGCCCCAGATCGAACCCGCGGCGCTGTTCCAGGCCGTGCAGATCGTCCACCTGCTGAATCCGAATCATCGTCCCTAACCGCAGCCGATACCCACTGCGAATCGAACAGGCATGATCAAGATGAACCCAACCCGAACGCTCCTTTGCATCCTGCTGGCCTCCGCCCTTGCCCATCTGCAAGCGGACGATGTCGCGGCTTCCCGGGTCGACGTCATCGAGTTGACGGGCCCGATCGGTCCGGTCAGCGTCCAGCACGTGTCCGCCGCCATCGAGCGGGCCGAAGACGACCGGGCGGAGTGCCTGGTGATCATGCTCGACACGCCCGGCGGCCTCCTCGAATCCACCCAGATGATCATCAAGGAGATGCTCGCATCCAACGTGGCCGTCGTGGTCTACGTGGCGCCCAGCGGCGCGGGCGCCGGATCGGCGGGCGTGTTCATCACCATGAGCGCCCACGTCGCCGCCATGGCGCCGGGCACGAGCATCGGCGCGGCAAGCCCGGTCGGCGTCGGCGGCGCGGTGGCGGACTCCACCATGCAGGAGAAGATCGAGAACTTCTCCGTGAGCTATATCCGGTCCATCGCCGAAAAACACGGCCGCAACGCGGACTGGGCGGAGCAGGCCGTGCGGAAGGCCGAGGCCCTGACCGACCGGGAAGCGCTGGAGCAGAACGTCGTGGACCTGAACGTCGCCACGCTGGATTCCCTGCTCGTCCGGATCGACGGCACCGTCGTCGAAGTCCGGGAAGGCAGCCGGGTATTGCGCACGAAGGACGCCGAAGTGCAGATCAGGGAAATGAGCTGGCACCACCGGGTGCTGAACGTCATTTCCAACCCCAACATCGCCTATCTCCTGATGATGCTCGGGTTCTACGGGCTCATCTACGAGTTCATCAATCCCGGCGCCATATTCCCCGGCGTCGTGGGCGGCATGTGCGTCATCATCGGGCTCTTCGCCCTGCAGACGCTGCCCATCAACTACGCGGGACTGCTGCTCCTCATGCTCGGACTCGGGCTGTTCGTGACGGAGCTGTTCGTGGCCAGCGGCGGGCTGCTGACCCTGGGAGGCGCCGTCGCTTTTACGATCGGTTCGATGATGCTCATCGATTCGCCCTATCCGTTCCTGCGCATATCCCTGTACGCCATCATTCCGGCCGTGATCGCCACCGGAGCCTTCGTGCTGTTCGCCGTGGGCTACGGGCTGAAGGCCCAGAAACGGCGCGCGACCACGGGCGACCAGGGACTGATCGGCGAGACGGGCCGCGCGCGCACGGCCGTGGATGCCGGCAGCGGCAAGGTGTTCGTCCACGGCGAGTACTGGTTCGCGACCAGCAACGCGCCCATAGAATCCGGCGCCCCGGTCCGGGTCGTAGGGGTCGACGGGCTGCGATTGCGGGTTGAAGGCCTGCAGGTTGAAGACCTGGATTCAGGCGCTTGACGCAACGAAACAAGGGGAGGACTCCCATGTCTTTTGACGGATTTTCGCTATCGACGATCGTGCTCGTCCTGTTCCTCATCATCCTCTTCACGAACGCGGTCAAGATACTGCGCGAGTACGAACGGGGCGTGGTCTTCCGGCTGGGCCGCCTGTCCAAGGCCCTGATCGGCAAGAACGGACCGGGCATCGTGATCCTGATCCCCGGGATCGACAAGATGGAAAAGGTCAGCCTGCGCACCGTGACCAAGGACGTACCGGCCCAGGACGTCATCACCCGGGACAACGTGTCCATCAAGGTAAACGCCGTGATCTACTTCCGGGTCCTGGACCCGGAGAAGGCGATCACCGAGGTGGAGGATTTCCTGCTGGCGACCCATCAGCTGGCCCAGACCTCGCTGCGGAGCGTACTCGGCCAGGTGGAACTGGACGACCTGCTCTCCAACCGGGACAAGATCAACGAGGACCTGCAGCTCCTCCTGGACCAGCAGACCGAGCCCTGGGGCATCAAGGTGTCCATGGTCGTCATCAAGAACGTCGATCTGCCCATCGAGATGCAGCGGGCCATGGCCAAGCAGGCGGAAGCGGAACGGGAACGCCGGGCCAAGGTCATCAACGCCCTGGGCGAGCAGCAGGCCGCCGAGAAACTCTCCGAAGCCGCCCACGTCATGGGCACCCATCCCGTAGCCATTCAGTTACGTTACCTCCAGACCTTGTCGGTCGTGGCGGCGGAGAACAACTCCACCACGCTGTTCCCGGTCCCCATCGACCTCTTCCAGCCTTTCGTGGACGCATTGAAACCGGCCCTGTCGCGAGACGCGCCGGAGTCCGGCTCCGGTGCGCCGGGGGGCCCCGGCGAGGAGGCGGGATAGCATACGAGATTCCCTGATGGGATTCGACTAAATCGGTCAACGATCAATGGTTCGCCGCCCAGGAAAGAGGGAACACAAAATGACCGATTTGCAGGGAATGACCCCGATCAGGGACTGGCCCGAAGAAGAGAAGCCCAGGGAACGGCTGCTCAAGTATGGAATCCAAACCCTTTCCGATACGGAACTGATCGCCCTGTTGCTGCGCACGGGGAATGGTTCCGGGGGGAAGGACGTCATGGACATCTCCCGAGACCTGCTGCAGCAATTCGGGGGATTGCGCCATCTCGCCACCCGCGAGATGACCGAGTTGTGCCAGGTGTCGGGCGTGGGACCCGTCAAGGCCGCCCAGATCGCCTCCGCCATCGAAATCGGCCGCCGGCTCGAAGCGCAGGACATGGAACAGAAGGCCTTCGTTTCGAGCACCGACGTGGCGCGCTATTTCATGCCGAGACTGCGGGACCTGCGCAAGGAGATCTTCATGGTCCTGATGCTCGACGCGCGCAACTGCCTGATCCGCGGCGTGACCGTATCGGTGGGCAGCCTGACCGCGAGCATCGTCCATCCCCGCGAGGTGTTCAAGCCCGCCATACTGGATTCGGCCGCGTCCGTGATCTTCGTGCACAACCATCCCAGCGGCGATCCCACCCCGAGCCAGGACGACCTCAAGATCACGGCCCAGCTCGTCGACGCGGGCCAGATGATCGACATCAAGGTGCTGGACCATATCATCATCGGCCGAAAGTCCTTTACCAGCCTGGCGGGCAAGGGTTTAATATAGCGGCGTACCGCCTGACCCGCCGAAGGGCGCGGCGGCGGAACAGGACGACGGCGGGATCGAAACCCGCCGGCAACGGGAGAAGACCGTGGGATCTTCAAAGGAAGACCGGGTCAGGATAGGCTTCGTCGGCGCGGGATTCATGGGACAACTGGTCCACCTGCCCAATCTCACGGAAATGGCCGGGTGCGAGGTGGTCGCCCTGGCCGACCGGAGGCCCGGGCTGGCGCGCCTGGTGGCGGACCGTTTCGGCGTCCCCCAGGTCTGCGATTCGCACGAGGAACTCTGCGCGGACGCTACGATTGACGCCATCGTGCAGATCACTTCGGACGACGCCCACGCACCGGTATCCATCGACGCGCTGAAGGCGGGCAAGCACGTCTATCTCGAGAAGCCCATGGCGACCAACCTGTGCGACGCGCGCCGCATGGTCGAGGCCGCCGGACAGAGCGGACGGCAGCTGATGGTCGGGTACATGAAACGCTTCGATACCGGCGTTGAAATGGCCCGCTCGATCATCGACCAGCTGCGGTCCTCCGGCGAAATCGGGGCGGTTACCCATGCCAGGGGCCATTGCTTCGCCGGAGACTGGGTCTGCAACGCCGGCACGCCCATAAAGACGGAGGAATCCTACCCGGAAATCGCACCCCGTCCGCCGGCGTGGCTGGAGGCGGAACGAATCGGGGAGATTTACAGCATAAACAACCTCTACTGCCACAACGTCAACCTGATGCGCTACCTGCTGGGCGAAGTCCATGAACTGAGATTCGCGACCCTCGACGGTCCGACCAAACTGATGGTCTTCGCCATGGACGGCTATGACGCGGTACTGGAACTGGGACGGGTGACGGCGAATTTCTGGGACGAGGCGGTGAAGGTGTATTTCGAGGACGGATGGGTGGAGATTCACATGCCGCCCCCGCTACTTAAAAACGTGCCGGCAAAGGTCTCCGTCTACCGGGCCGGAGCCGTACAGCAGCACGTCCAGCCGCAGGCGCCGAGGGACTGGGCGTTTCGCCGGGCGAACGCCCACTTCGTGGCGTGCATTCGGTCCGGCGCGGCGGTCCGTTCCTCCGGGGCGGATTCCATCCGCGACCAGGAACTGCTGGAAGAGGCCTTCAGACGGTTCTGAGTGCATCCGGTAGCTTGAACATTAGTATTGAGCGGTTCGACCGCGGCGTCGTAGGATCCGACCGGCAGGGGATTGCCCCGGCCGCGGGCGCCTGATGTGATATGCGAAGTAGCGAGACGGAAAAGGAGTGCAGACAGAAATGATGGAACCATCCGAAATCAAGAACGCGCTGGAAGCATGCCGAAATCAACTGGCCTATCTCTGGAGGGGCCTTTGACATAGAAAACCGGACAGCGGAGGCGAACCGGCTAGAAGGCGTCATGGCAGCGCCGGATTTCTGGGACAACCAGACCAGGGCCCAGGGCATCAGCAGGCAGATCAGCGACCACAAGAAGATCATCGACCGGTGGAACGAAATGGACCGCCAGGCCGAAGACCTGGAAACGCTGTTTGAAATGGCCGTCGAAGAGGACGACCGGGACGCTTTCGACGAGGTGGAAGACGGGGTACGGTCGCTGCGGCAACACCTGGAAGCGGCCACGCTGCAAAGCATGCTGTCGGCCCCGGACGATACGAAGAACGCCATCGTTTCCATTCACCCCGGCGCAGGCGGTACGGAGTCCCAGGACTGGGCGGAAATGCTCATGCGCATGTACCTCCGGTGGCTGGAATCCCGGGGTTACGCCTTCGATACCCTGGACCTGCAGCCGGGCGAGGAAGCCGGCATCAAGAGCGTATCCATCGAAGTCGCGGGGGAATACGCCTACGGATACCTCAAGGCGGAAGCCGGGGTCCACCGTCTCGTCCGCATCTCCCCCTTCGACTCGAATCATCGGCGGCACACCTCCTTCGCCTCGGTCTCCGTGTTGCCTGAAATCGATGATCCGGGCGACATCGACCTGAACGAGACGGACCTCGAGGTCGACGTCTACCGGGCAAGCGGCGCGGGCGGCCAGCACGTGAACAAGACTTCTTCGGCCGTGCGGATCACCCACAAGCCCTCCGGCATTGTCGTCCAGTGCCAGTCGGAACGGTCCCAGCACCGCAACCGGGAAAGCGCCATGAAGGTGCTGATGTCCCGCCTCTACCAGCAGCGGCAGGAGGCGATCCGCGAGAAGAGGGAACGCCTCGAAGGCGACAAGAAGGAAATCGCCTGGGGCAGCCAGATCCGGTCCTACGTGTTCCACCCCTACACCATGGTGAAGGACCATCGCACCGGCACGGAAGTCGGTAATATCCAGTCCGTGATGAACGGCGGGATCGACGCGTTCATCGAGGACTTCCTCCGCCATGGAGATCCCGTAAAGAGCTCGTAAGCGCTCCCGGTTTACGCCCTTCCTCACTACACCTTCGAGAAGTCCTTTTTGGTTGACAGCAGGGCCCGGCGCGCCTATATTCCGGTGCCCGTCCGATCCGGGTTAGGACGACGGCGCTTCGCACAGTCCACCCGCCGCCTTTCACCTGTCCGGCACCAACTACAGCAACCTTCGGAGCAAACGGGTGAGCAGCCCGAACGATTTCAACCGGCAAAGACACGACAAGCTCGAAGAGATCCGCACCCGCGGCATCGATCCCTACCCCGTCCGCTACGACGTCTCCCATCCCGCCCGGTCCATACTCGACCAGGCGGAAGTCCTGATGGAATCCGCCACGCCGGTCACGGTGGCGGGCCGGATCATCTCCAAGCGGGGCCATGGCAAGTCCGGCTTCGCCCACCTCCTCGACCGCACCGGCCGGATCCAGGTCTACGTCCGACTCGACCGGATCGGACCGGACGAATACGAGATCTACGATCAGTTGATCGAAGTAGGTGATTTCCTGGGGGTCGAGGGCGCCGTCTTCAGGACCCGGACCGGCGAGATAACCGTCATGGCGAATGCCCTGAAGCTCCTTTCCAAGTCCCTCCGCGCCCTGCCCGAGAAATGGCACGGCCTGCGGGACGTCGAGACCCGGTACCGGCAGCGCTACGTGGACCTGATCATCAACCCCGGGGTCAAGGAGGTCTTCCTCAAGCGCTCCCGGCTCGTCCGGTCCATCCAGCGGTTCATGGACGGCGAGGGGTTCGTCGAAGTGGAAACCCCGATCCTCCAGCCCCTCTACGGAGGCGCGCTGGCGAGGCCCTTCAAGACCCACCACCAGGCCCTCGACATGCCGCTCTTCATGCGCATCGCCGACGAACTCTATCTCAAGCGGTTGATCGTAGGCGGCATGGAGCGCGTGTACGAGATCGGCCACGACTTCCGCAACGAAGGGATCGACCGTACGCACAACCCCGAATTCACCATGCTGGAGTTCTATATCGCCTACGTGGATTACCGGTACGTCATGGACCTGGTGGAGCGCCTCTTCGTCCGTGTCTTCCGGGAAGTCAACGGCACGCTGGAGCACACGTACCAGGGCCGGCCGATCGACCTGTCCCCGCCCTGGCCGCGGCTGTCCATGCTCGACGCCATCCGCGAGCACGCCGACGTCGACGCCGCCGGCATGTCGACCGCGGAACTCGCGGCAGCGTGCGATGACCGGGGACTGGACGTGAACGTCGAACTGGGCCGGGGCAAGATGATCGACGAACTCTTCGAACGTTTCGTGCAGGACCGCCTCGTGAACCCGACCTTCATCACGGATTATCCCGTGGAGATCTCTCCCCTGGCCAAGCGGCACCGGGACAACCCCGAACTCACCGAACGGTTCGAACTGTTCATATGCGGGAGCGAGTTCGCCAATGCGTTTACCGAGTTGAACGATCCCGTGGACCAGCGCCGCCGGTTCGAGGAACAGGTGGAGATGCAGCAGAAGGGCGATGGGGAAGCCCACGCCATGGACGAAGACTTCCTGCGCGCCATGGAATACGGCATGCCGCCCACCGGGGGCTGCGGTATCGGAATCGACCGGTTGGCCATGCTGATCACGGACTCCGCGAACATCAAGGACGTCCTCCTCTTTCCCCATCTGCGCAGGGAGTCGTTCGACGGCGGACCGGGCGGACCGGACGGACCGGGCGTATCGGGCGGACCAGGCGGGCCGAATGACCCGGTGGCCATATGACGGGTATGCCGATGGCGCTGCGTAAGCGATGGTCATACGAGTGGTTCATCGCCCTGAGGTATCTGCGCTCCAAGCGGCAGACCCGCTTCGTCTCCATTATCACCTACATATCCGTCGGCGGCGTGCTGGTGGGCGTGGCCGCCCTGGTCATCGTGCTCTCCCTGTTCAACGGCTTCGAGCGCGAAGTGCGCGAACGCATCATCGGGGAACGGGCGCACATCAACGTGTATTCGCTGCTTGGCGACGGGGCCATTTCCGGATACGACGGACTGATTGACATCATCCTGTCGGTGGACGACGTGGTCGCGGCCGCTCCTTACGTGCTGGAGAAGGCCGTCTGCACGCCGGTACCCGCCACGCGCAATACGGCGGCGGGCGTCATCGTGCACGGACTGGATATCGAAACGGGCCGTCTGGCCACGAACCTCGAGGAGAACATCGCCTTCGGGTCCATGGATCTGACGGCCGCGCCCGATCCGGACGACCCGGCTGGAAGGCCGCTGCCCGGAATCGTCCTGGGTCGGGGGCTGGCGGATCAACTGGGGGTCATCGTCGGCGAAAAAGTGGCCCTGGGGAATATCCAGAGTTTTTCCCTGACCTCGGCGCTCACGCCCTATATCCGTCCCTACAGGGTCACGGGCATATCGGAGACCGGGTTCTACGAATACGACGCTTCTTCGGTGTACGTTTCCCTGGAAGAAACCCAGAAGCTGTTCAGACTCGGAAACGACGTAAACGGCATCGCCGTCCGGGTTACCGACCGGGACGAGGCGCGGCGTATCGCCGACACGATCGAAGTAGCCCTGAACCGACGCGCGGTGGAGACGCATGAATCACCTGTTGCGTCTACCCCGTCCGTAGCTTATTTTACGGTAGACTGGATGCAGCGGCACAGAGGGTTGTTCCGGTGGATGACCCTCGAGAAATGGGGCTCTTTTGCCATACTCAACCTGATCATCCTGGTGGCCGCGTTCAACATCGCCAGCACACTGATCATGGTGGTATTGGAGAAGACCAGGGACATCGGGATCCTGAAGTCCATGGGGGCGACCGCCGCCGGCATAACCCGGGTATTCATCATCCAGGGTTCCCTGGTCGGCGTTGTCGGTACCTTGCTCGGCTGCGCAATCGGTTACGTCCTCTGCTGGACGCAGAGCACGTTCGAGTTCATCGCGCTGCCGCCCGATATCTACCTGATCGACGCGTTGCCGGTAAGGGTCGACGCGCTTGATTTCGTCCGTGTCGCCGCGGGATCCATGCTGATCTGCGTCCTGGCGGCCGTTTACCCCGCCAGGAAAGCCGCCGGACTGGTACCGGTCGAAGCGATACGACATGAGTAGTGAAACGCCCCGGGAGGCATCGGGGGCGCCCGGCGCGGCGGGGCCGTCCGGATTTTCGCCCGAGCCTGACCCGGCATACTCGCCCGATGAAGTGTTGAAAGCAAGGGGCCTGACCCGGAGCTTCTTTTCCGGGACCGGCCGTCTCGATATTCTGAAGGGCATCGACATCGACATCCGGCGGGGGGAGGTCGTGGCGATTCAGGGGGCTTCCGGGGCAGGCAAGAGCACCCTGCTGCATATCCTCGGGACGCTGGACCGGCCCACCTCCGGCCAGGTTTTCATTGGCGAAACGAATGCCTTCGAGCTTCCGGACGACGGGCTGGCGGAATTCAGGAATCGAACGGTGGGCTTCGTGTTTCAGGCCCACCATCTTCTCCCGGAGTTTACGGCCCTTGAAAACGTGATGATGCCTCTGCTGGTGGGAAGGTGCCCGTGGAACCCGGCGCGTGCACGGGCCGAAGGCCTGCTGGGGGAGGTGGGACTGGGGGAACGCCTGGAGCACAAGCCGGCGGAACTGTCCGGCGGAGAGCAGCAGCGCGTCGCCGTGGCCAGGGCTCTGGTAGCCCGCCCGCACGTCGTGCTCGCGGACGAGCCCTCCGGCAACCTGGACCGCGAAAACGGGCAGGCCCTGCTGGACCTGATGTGGGATATGTCCCACAGATACCGCCAGGCGTTCGTCGTGGTCACGCACGACGAGGGCGTAGGCCGCCGGTCGGATCGGATCTACCGGCTGGAGAACGGCTTGCTGAACGCGGCAACGGACTGGGAACGCGGATGAAATCGACCACCTGTCCACAGTGCGGCACGTCGGCCGACGAATTCGGCGAATCGGGTCAGCTGGGATGCGCCGTGTGCTACCGTGTCTTCAGGGACACGCTGGTACCGTTGTTCAAGCAGATACACGGCTACGAATTCCATCGCGGGAAGATCCCGGGATCGGACCCGTCCCGGCAGCAGACGCGTCGCGCGCTGATCGACCTCAGGCGCGCATTGAAAAAAGCGGTCGGCCGGGAAGCCTACGAGCAGGCGGCGAAACTGCGAGACCGCATAAACGAACTGGAACGCGGCTCGGAACGGCATCACGCGATGCATGGATGAAAACATGGAAAACCTGTATTGCGACCTGGTAAGCAAGGTGCCGCAGTGGTGCGACCCCGAGGGGGAAGCCGGGGAACCGGTCATCAGCAGTCGGGCGCGCCTGGCCCGCAACCTGACTACGCTGCCCTTCGTTCACCGTACGATAAAGAACGAGCGACTTCGCGTGATCGAACAGGTGGACCGGGCCGTGCGGTCCAGCGGCAACGTGGCGCATTCCGTGTACCTGTCGTTGCTGGACACGTCGGAACTGGATCGCAGGGTGCTGGTCGAACGGCATCTGATCAGCCCGGCCCTGGCGGGTGGAACGCGCCCCGCCGGCGTGTTCGTCGGACCCGGCGAAACCTACAGTCTCATGGTGAACGAGGAAGACCACCTGCGGCTTCAGGCCATCAAGGGGGGTCTGCAGGTGCGCGCGGCGTGGCAGGAAGCGGACAAAATCGATACCGAACTGAGTAAAACACTTGATTTTGCCTTCTCGGATGAGTTTGGTTATCTAACGGCCTGTCCGAGCAATACGGGCACCGGCATGCGCCTGTCCGTGTTGATCCACCTGCCGGGGCTGACCCTTGCGGATCAGATGGATCACGTGGCGCGCGCCATGGAGGAGATCGGATTCACGGTGCGCGGATTGTACGGCGAGGGTACCGGCAGATCGGGCAATATGTACCAGGTGTCGAACCAGTGGACCCTGGGGCATGGCGAGCAGGAAGTCGTCGAAAGGCTCGACCGCGTCGCCCGGCGGCTGGCATGCTACGAAGAACGGGCCTGCGAAGCGCTCATCGGCCGCGCAAGGCGGCAGACAGAAGACCGGGTGGCCCGGTCGTACGGTCTGCTGAAACACGCCCGCCTGCTGAGCGAGAAAGAAGCCCTGGACGCCCTGTCCATGCTGAGAATGGGCGCGTATCTGAGCCTGCCGGACGGCATGGAGGCCACGCGGTTCAACCGGCTGTTGATAGCGGTACAACCCGCCCACGTGCGGATGAACTCCGGTCGTTCCCTGACCGGCGAGGAACTGGACGAGCGCCGTGCGGAGCTGGTCCGGGAATACATGGAAAGTTGAGGTCGACTGCTAAACGTGCCGCCGGGAGTACGAAACCCGGCCCATGAAGGGAGGGATGCTCAAGATGCCCCAGGGAAACAACAAGTTCACGGAACGGTTCAAGCGGGTGATGCACATCGCCCGTGAAGAAGCCGCCAGACTTCAGCATGATTACATCGCCACGGAGCACCTGCTGCTGGCCTTCATCCGGGACGGCGAGGGGACTGCGGCGGCCATGCTGCGCAACATGGGCATCGATCTCGAAGACCTCAGGCAGTCCATCGAAGAGGCCACGGTATCCCAGTCGAGTGCGCTGACCATCGGGCAGGTGCCTTTCACGCCGAGGGCGAAGCAGGCCCTGGAGATCGCGGCCCACGAAGCCAACAACATGAAATCGAAGTACGTGGGCACCGAACACCTCCTGCTCGCGCTGGTGCGGGACAAGCAGGGCATCGCGTCCCAGATCCTGTCGACCTACGACGTAACCTACGAGAAGATCAAGGAAGAGATCCAGAACATCCAGAGCGACCGCTCCGTCACGAAGAAGGACGCGCAGCGCAGCCGGACGCCCTTCCTCGATCATTTCGGCCGCGACCTGACCGAAATGGCGCGGAGCGGCAAGCTGGATCCCGTCATCGGCCGCGACAGTGAAATCGAACGGGTCACCCAGGTCCTGAGCCGCCGCAAGAAGAACAACCCGGCGTTGATCGGAGAACCCGGCGTGGGCAAGACCGCCATCGCCGAGGGCCTCGCGCAGCGGATCGTGCAGCGCAACGTGCCCCAGATCCTGGAGAACAAGCGGGTGGTTACCCTCGACATGGCGTCCATCGTGGCCGGGACCAAGTACCGGGGCCAGTTCGAGGACCGGCTGAAATCCCTCATGGCCGAGATCACCAAGTCGGACGAAGTGATCATCTTCATCGACGAGCTCCATTCGATCGTCGGAGCGGGCGGCGCCGAGGGCAGTCTCGACGCCTCCAACATCTTCAAGCCCGCGCTGGCCCGGGGCGAACTGCAGTGCATCGGCGCCACGACGCTCGACGAGTACCGCAAGCACATCGAAAAGGACGGGGCGCTCGAGCGCCGGTTCCAGAAGGTAATCGTCGATCAGCCGAGCATCGAGGAAACCATCGACATGCTCAAGGGGCTGCGAAGCCGTTTCGAAGAATACCACCACGTAAAGTACACGGACGATGCCCTGGAGTTCGCGGTAAAGCAGTCCGACCGGTACATCAAGGACCGTTTCCTCCCGGACAAGGCCATCGACATCATCGACGAGGCCGGCTCCAGGGCGCAGTTGTCCAAGATGACGGTCCCCGACGAAATCCGGAATATCGAGGAACAGCTACAGGCCATCCAGGACAAGAAGGTGGAAGCCGCCCAGCAGCAGGAGTTCGAACGGGCGGCGGCGCTGAGGGACCGCCAGGAAGAGTTGCAGCGCGAGTACGACGAGGCGTTCATGGCCTGGCGCGAGCGGGTCACCGACGAGGTGGTCGTCGTCGCGGAAAACGACATGGCCCAGATCATCTCCAGCATGACGGGCATACCCATCTTCCGCCTCGAAGAGCAGGAATCCAGGAGCCTGCTGCGGATGGAGGACGAACTCAAGAAGCGGGTCATCGGACAGGACATGGCCATCCAGGTGCTGAGCAAGGCTATCCGCCGTTCGCGCTCCGGCCTGAAGAATCCCAACCGGCCCATAGGCTCTTTCCTTTTCCTGGGGCCCACCGGCGTGGGCAAGACGGAACTGGCCAAGATCCTCGCGTCCTTCCTCTTCCAGGACAACGACGCCCTGATCTTCATCGACATGTCCGAGTACATGGAAAAGTTCAACGTATCGCGCCTGATCGGCGCACCCCCGGGTTACGTGGGATTCAACGAAGGGGGGCACCTGTCGGAGAAGGTGCGGCGCAAACCCTACTCCGTCATCCTGCTCGACGAGGTGGAGAAGGCCCATCCGGACGTCTTCAACATCCTCCTGCAGATCCTGGACGAGGGCACGCTGACCGATAGCAACGGCCGCCGGGTGGATTTTCGGAATACCATCATCATCATGACTTCGAATCTGGGCACCCGGGATATCAACAAGGCCGGCGGACTCGGCTTCCAGCAGGAAGGCGCCAAAGTCGATTACGCCAAGATGGAGGCGAAGGTCAAGGAAGAGGTGAAACGGCTGTTCAATCCGGAGTTCCTGAACCGGCTAGACGAGGCGCTGGTGTTCCGCCAGCTGGATCAGTCCGATATCTCCCGGATCATCGATCTTCAGCTCAGGGAAATCAACGACAGGATGACCGAGCGCGGGATCAGGATTTCGCTGACCCAGAGCGCCCGGGAACTCCTGTCGGAAAAAGGGTATGATCCGGTTTACAACGCCCGGTTCATGAACCAGACCATTCAGCGCATGCTCGAGGATCCGCTCGCGGAAGAGTTGCTTAAGGGCAAGTTTCACGACGGGGACGAAATCAGGGTCGGCAAAAAGGGAGAAAACCTGACGTTCTACAAGGCCGAGACCTCGGATTCCAGCAAGACACCCGTACTTTCCGAATCAGAAGCCTGAGTCGCGGGCACGCGGGATCCGTCGCCGCCGGAAGCTGGATCGGCGGAGGGAACCCGATAGGCGGAACGCGCGTAGAATCGACAGTTGGCTTTCCGCGTGCAATTCGCGCCGGCTAGCCACTGAAGCCACCTGAATTCCCGCATGGACGGGGAAATTGTCTCTGTGTCTGACATGCCTTTCAAGCATTTGAAATCCTTCCTGGCAATGGCCCTTGCGGGTGGTTTGCTCGCCACCGCTTCCCTGGGTCCCACCCAAGCATTCGGACAACAGCAACAACCCGTGATCGCCGAAGTGGCGATCGAGGGCCACGCCAACGTCGATGAGCCGCTGATCCGGTCGATGATCGCCCTGAAAGCGGGGAATATCTATAATCCCCGGGACGGCGCGACCACCATCAAGCAGCTCTATCGACTGGGGCTGTTCGAAGACGTACGCATATATGCCGGCACGGGCGCCGCCGGTCTGCGGATAACGGTGAACGTCAAGGAGTACCCCCTGCTGGACCGTATCGAGTTCGAAGGGAACAGGAAGATCAAGGACGACGAACTCGAGCGCATATCCGGTATCTTCCAGGGTCAGGCCCTGAGCCCCTTCCGAAGAAAGAGCGTTCTGGACAACATCACCCAGGCTTACTACGAAAAAGGGTATCTGCTCGCCGAGTTGAATCCGCGCGTGCTCGTGGAGAGAAACAACGCGATCATGCGGATCGAAATCGACGAGGGCGAGAAGGTCAACCTGGGTGAAGTCTTCGTCGAGAACAATGTCTCCGTGCCGGAAAAAACGCTGCAGAAAGCTTTTCGCAAGAAGTCGGATACGGAAGAAGATCACTTCTGGAAAGAGGGCGACCTGAGACGGGAACGTCTGCTGGACCAGTTTCAGAAAATCGTGCAGGAGTACCGCAAGCACGGTTTCCGCGACGCGGAAGTCGTGGAGGATACGCTGTGGTTCAGCGAAGACCGAAAACGGATGTACCTGAAGGTGAAAATCAAGGAAGGCAGGAGATATTACCTTGGCGACGTCGCTTTCGGAGGGAACACGCAGTTCACCGACGAACAGTTGTCCCGCCTCATCAAGATCGACGGGGGCAAGCCGTTCAACGAGGAGGAGTACCAGGAAAGCGTGTCGACGCTCTACGAGGCCTACGGTGAACTGGGCTACCTGTACGCCACGCCGATCGCCCGGGAGTCCGCAGCCAACGACTCCACCATCGATCTCCACTTCGCGGTCGACGAAGGGAAGCCGGCCAGGGTGCATCGTATCGACATCGTGGGCAATACCAAGACCAAGGACAAGGTCATCCGCCGCGAGTTGCTGATCAAGCCGGGCCAGACCTTTCGCCGCTCTCTGTTGCTCAGGAGCCAGCGGGACGTGTTCCAGCTGAACTTCTTCCAGGACGTCCAGCCCGGACTGCAACCCCTGCAGAACGGCGACGTGGACATATCCTTTACGGTACTGGAGAAACCGACGGGCACGGCGAACGCCGGCGCCGGCTACAGCGGGCTCGACGGACTCGTGGGTACCATATCCATGATCGTCCCCAACTTCCTCGGCAACGGGCAGGGCCTGAATTTCAGCTGGGAGTTCGGCAGCCGCCGCAATTCCATTTCCACCAGTTTCGTCGAACCCTGGCTATTCGATACGCCGACCAGCGCGGGCATCGACGTCTTCCGGACCAACAGGCAGTGGTTCCGGGAATTCAATATCATCCAGCAAGGGTTCGGGACGTCCCTGGGGCGCCGTTTCCGCGGCACCTACTGGCGGATCAGGGGGGCCTACAGGTTCTTCGACCTCAAGTATGCGGGTTTCAGCGATCGCTACTACGCGGCGGCGCTGGAAGATACCACCCTGACCGACGCGCAGGTCAATGCCATTAACGAGAACATCCGCCAACGGGAATCCTACGAATCCAACAGCGGCCTGACGAGCCAGGTCTCCTTCTCCGTGACTCGGGACAGCCGCGATTTCCCCCAGTTCGCCACGCGGGGCATGCGCCAAACCTCCCGTAGCGACGTTGCCGGGGTCGGCGGCGACGTGAAGTACCTCAAACAGACCCTGGAATCCGATTTCTATGTTCCGCTTTTCAAGGGTACCTCGCTCTCCCTGCGGGGGAGATACGCCGTGGCGCTGAACCCCTTCAACGAACGGGAAGTACCGTTTTTCGAGCGCTTCTTTCCGGGCGGCGTCAGTTTCGACGGCATGATCCGGGGCTACGGCAACAACTCCGTGGGGCCCTATACCGCGTTGGGAGACGGGACCAGCAGCCGGGACGGCGGCCGGGCGATGAGCATTCTTACCCTGGAGTACCAGGTCCCGATCATCGATCAGCTCAGTTCTCAACAGCCGGTCTACGCCGTGGCATTCGCCGAAGCCGGGAACGCGTGGTCGAAACTGTCGGAAGCGTCGCCCTTGCCGGGCAATATGAAGAAATCGGTCGGACTCGGCATCCGGGTGATCATGCCCCTGGTGGGACTATTGGGATTCGACGTCGGCTACGGGTTCGACCAACCATCGGACCCCGTCCAGGCCCTTACGAAGAAACGAAGCGGCTGGCATACGCATTTTCAGCTCGGGCAGGTGTTCTGACCCACGCGTCCGAGGAAGCTTCCGGAGCGATCCGGGATTCCAGGAGGAGATAAATGGTTTCACCGAAGGGATTGATTCGTACCGCGGCCGTTCTCGCCGTCGTCTCGCTGTTGCCGGTCATGGCGGCGGAGGGGCAGGAACTCAAGATCGGGTATCTGGACATGGAACGCCTGCGCCAGTCCTACCAGGGGTTCAGGGATGCGGAGGAGGCCTTTGAAAAGATCGCCAGTGACGTGCGGGAACAGGTCCAGAACAGGCAACAGGAAGTCGAAATGCTGAAGCAGCAGTATGAAGCCAGGAAGACCATGCTGACCGCGGCGAGGCGGCAGCAGGACGAGCAGAACATTCTGCAGAAGGAACAGGAACTGGTGCAGTTCGCCCAGACCTCGCAAATGCGACTCGCGCAACAGGAAGTGGAGCTGACCAGGCCGTTGCAGGAATCCATCTTCAACGTGGTGCAGACCCTGGCCAGGGCGGAGAACTTTACGTACGTATTCGACGCCGGGTCGCTCATCTACGTGGACCCGCTGAGAGCGCAGGACCTCACGGGACAGGTCCTGGAGGAACTGCAAAAGGAAGTCAAGTAACCGATCGATGCGTCAGAGACTAGCCGATATAGCGACGCAGGTAGAGGGCGAACTCGTCGGGGACGGATCCTGTATCATCGAGGGGGTCGCGCCGCTTGACGAGGCCGCCGAGGGTTCGATTTCCGTCCTGATCAACGCCCGGCAGAGCCGGCGGCTGGAGTCGACCGGGGCCACGGCGGTCATCGTCTCCCGCGAGATCGCCCAGGCGCCGGTCCCCATCATACGCGTCGCGTCGCCCGAAGTGGCCCTGGTGACCCTGCTGTCGACCTATTTCGCCGGACACCGTCCCGCGGAGGACGGCATCCATGCGTCGGCCCGGATACACCCTTCCGCGGACGTGGATGAAGAAGCGGACGTCGGGCCTCATGCTTCGATCGGGCCGCACACGTGGGTGGGCCGAAATACCCGCATCGGCGCGGGCGTGGCGATCGGCGCCCATTGCAGGATCGGCGCAGGCACCTGGATCTTTGCCAACACGACGCTCTACGACCGGGTGTCCCTGGGGGAAGGCGTGATCATCCACAGCGGAGCCGTAATCGGCAGCGACGGATTCGGCTATTTCCAGGGAAGCGGCGGCGCCAGGAAGATCCCGCAGGTCGGCGGCGTTGAAATCGGCGACGAGGTGGAGATCGGCGCGAATACGACGATCGACCGCGCCACCATGGGGATGACCCGCATCGGCCGCGGGACGAAGATCGACAACCTGGTCCAGATCGGCCACAACGTCGTCATCGGAGATCACGTTACGATTTGCGCCCAGGTGGGCATCGCGGGCAGCACGGTCGTCGAAACGGGATCTCTGATCGGCGGCCAGGCCGGGCTTTCGGACCATATCAAGGTCGGCGCCGGATCCCGGATCGGCGGCCAGGCGGGCGTAACCAAGTCCATTCCCGCCGGATCAACGGTGTCCGGCTATCCGGCCCGCCCCCATAACCAGGCCCGGCGGATAGAGGCCGCGATCAAGCGGTTGCCCGACCTGCTGCAGCAGATTCAGACCCTGGAAGCACGGATCAAGTCACTGGAAGGCCGCGAATAGGATTTCCTCGACACGGGGTACAGGGTACGAAGCCACTATAGCGCCGGAAAGCGGAAGGAGCCGTTTACGCGCGCTCTTAAACACCAGGACCAGGGAGAAGGCCGCATTCAAATGCGCAAGCATCAGCGTACCATAAAATCCTCCGCGGCCGTGGAGGGGATCGGTCTGCATACCGGAGGGAAAGCGACGCTGACGTTCAAGCCGGGTACCGTCAACGACGGGGTCCGGTTTATTCGTGTCGACCATCCCGACCGGGTGGAAATCCCGGCCGATATCGATTACGTGATAGACACGACCAGGGGGACGAACTTGGCGCGCGACGGCGTCCGGATACACACCGTCGAACACGTCCTGGCCGCCGTGGCGGGACTGGGCGTGGACAACCTCCGAATCGAACTCGACGGCGCGGAGCCGCCGATTTGCGACGGCAGTGCGATGCCCTTCGTAAACGCGTTGCTGGAAGCCGGTATCGTCGAACAGGACGCTCCCCGGGAATACCTGGAGCTGGATGACCCGGTGCTTTACTCGGAACGGGAAAACGGCCTGCTGAAGGAACTCGTCGTCATGCCCTCCGACGATTTCCATCTCACCTACATGGTCGATTACCAGAAATCCAACCTCGCCAGCCAGCACACGGTGCTCTACTCGCTGGAAGACGAATTCGTCACCGATTTCGCGCCCGCGCGGACCTGGACCTTTTTGAGTGACGTCAAGATCCTGCGCGAAAGGGGGCTGATCAAGGGCGGCAGCCTGGAGAGTGCGGTCGTCATCGCCGACATGGACCTGTCCGAGGAGGAACTGGACGAGTTGAAGGACCTCTTCGGCGTGGAGGACAGGGTGGTGATCGGCGAGAACGGAATCGTGGGCGCCCGGCCCCTGCGGTTCGACAACGAGCCGTGCCGGCACAAAGCCCTCGACCTGATCGGCGACCTGGCCCTGCTCGGCGCGCCGCTCCGGGCCCAGGTCTTCGGGGCGCGGTCCTCCCATTCCGCCAACGTCGAGTTGGTACGGAGGATACGCGGCGCCTGCGTGAAGAAGAAACCGGCAGCCGAGACGGAAATCTCGTCCGCGACCGTGCCGGAAACAGTCCTGGATATCGAAGACATCCTCCGTCTCCTCCCCCATCGATATCCCTTCCTGCTCGTGGACCGGGTGATCCACATGGAACCGGGGAAACGCGTAGTCGCGTTGAAGAACGTGACCATCAACGAGCCTTTTTTCGCGGGCCACTTCCCCGGCCACCCCGTTATGCCGGGCGTCCTGATCGTCGAAGCCATGGCGCAGGCGGGCGGCCTGTTGCTGCTCAACACCATCGACAATCCGAAAAGCAAACTGGCGTATTTCATGGGTATCGACCGGGCGCGGTTTCGCAGACTGGTCAAACCCGGGGACCAGGTGCGCTTCGAGCTGGAGATGATCCGAATGCGTATGCACGCCTGCAAGATGGAAGGCAAGGCCTACGTGGACAATGAACTGGTAGCCGAAGCCGCGCTCATGGCTATGGTTACGGACCGGGCGGACCAGGCGGGCAAGGCGGGCAGAGCAGACCGGGCGGACCAGGCGGGCAAGGAGTAGCCACAGTGACGGACATTACCACCGAAGTTCAGATTCATCCCACGGCCATCGTACATCCCGACGCGGAATTGGGGCCCGGGTGCAGTATCGGACCCTACGCGATCGTGGAACCCAACGTGATCATCGGGGCGGGTACGCAGATCGCGTCCGGCGCGCTGATCGGCGCCCATACCCGGATCGGCGCGGAGTGCAGGATCTATCACGGGGCCGTCGTGGGGTCGATCCCCCAGGATCAGAAATTCATCGGCGAGCAGTCCGTTCTGGAGATCGGCGACCGGACTTCGATCCGCGAATTCACCACGCTGAATCGCGGAACCAGCGCCCTGGGGAAGACGGTGATCGGAAGCGATACGCTGGTCATGGCCTACGTGCACGTCGCCCACGACTGCGTGATCGGCAACCGAGTGATCCTCGCCAACGGCACGCAACTGGGCGGCCACGTGGAAATCGAGGATTTCGCCATTACCGGCGGACTCGTGGCGGTCCACCAGTTCGTTCGAATCGGCCGGAACGCGTTCATCAGCGGGGGCGGCATGGTTACCAAGGACATCTGTCCGTACGTCAAGTATGGCCACGACCCGCTGAAACCCGTTTCACTCAACACCATCGGACTGAAACGCTGCGGGTTCTCCGACGAAGCGGTCCGTACGCTCAAACAGGCCTATCGCCTGCTTCACCGGTCCTCACTCAATATATCCCAGGCGGTGAAAGCGGTGACGGCAACCGTGGAACAGACCGACGAAGTCCGGTACCTGCTCGCCTTCATAGCGGAAAGCGCCCGGCGCAGCAAGCGACACGGCCGCGGGCTGACTTCCTGATCACACCCGGCGGCATCGCCAGAATCATTTCCCCGGAAGACCCATTATCCATCACCCCAATCAATCCAAAGAAAGGAACTGTCCCATGTCGGCCGTCTCAACAGGGGAACGTACCGTTCGAATCTCGTCACCCATGTCGCCTCCATCGTGGGCCTTGCTCGAACTGAACCTGATCAAACAGCAGGAAGAGGCCGTGGAAGCGTTCTACGACCATTACTTCGACGAACGCGGGTACCTGCTGTGCGTGCCCCGCTGGGGCGGAGACGACGGACCGGACGACGCGGCGGAGAATTTCGCGAACTGGCCGGAACTCTACGCGATCGGCGCTTCGCAGCGCATATATGAAATGTACAAGAAGGCCTGGGACGGCCACCTGCTGCAGTATACGGAGGCGAAGACCACCGAAGTCGAATTCGCCCGGGACGGCATGTATTTCAAGGAATTCCCCACGATGTTCGACTGGATGCACAACGGGGAGGGCTTCACCGCCTTTTTTCTCCAGGGCCTGTGCGATCCGAAGGACAAGAAGTTCGTGGACCGCACGCGTCGTTTCTGCGGTTTCTACATGGGCGAAGATCCCATCGCGGACAACTACATCCCCGAGCACCGCGTGATCAAGAGCATGTTCAACGGCAGTCGCGGGCCGATGCTGCGCAAGGCCACGGGGCTCGACTGGGCCGGTGATTCCATCGAGGTGGAGGGCCGGTTCAGGCTGGGACACGGGGAACGCAGCTACGAGGAGATGGTCGCCCATTTCAAGGACTACAACGACGTGGCCGGCGATCACCCGCTGAACATGGGCGTGACCACGATGACGCTGAACGCCTACATGATCGACGGGGACGAGACCTACGGCGAGTGGACGAAGAACTACCTGGACGCCTGGGTGGAACGCACCGAGCGGAACAACGGCATCATACCCTCCAATATCGGACTGGACGGAAGCATCGGCGGGGAGTGCGGCGGGAGATGGTACGGCGGCGCGTACGGGTGGGGATTCTCGACCATCGTGCCCCAGACCGGCAAGATCGCCCACCGGCCCTACTTCCTGATCCGGGTCCACTGGAGTTTCGGCAACGGACTGCTGCTGACGGGCGATCAGAAATACGTAGACACCTGGCGCGGCGTCATCGAAAACGTCAACGCGAACAGCAAGGTCGAGAACGGCGAGACGCTCTATCCCCGCATGCACGGCGACGACGGCTGGTACGACTATCAGCCCGAACCCTTCTCCGTGGGTGCGGAGCACGTCTACTACTGGTCCATGGACCGCCGCGACCTGGAACGGGTGCCCATGGAAGGCTGGATCGCCTACCTGGAAGGGCAGAACCCGGACTACCCGGAAGAGGCGCTTCAGGAGGACATCTCAACCGTTCGATCGAAGATGGAGCGGTTGCGAAACGACCTCTCCACCCCGGATACGCGCCTGTCGGACGACATGAACGGCACGAATCCCGCCGAGGTGGACGCCCTGATCCGGCTCATGCTCGGCGGCATACCCACGGAGCACTTCGGCCATCCCCTGCACTGCCGTTTCCGGTATTTCGATCCCGCGCGCGTGCGGCCCGGCATGCCCGAGGACGTGGCCGCCCTCGTGGAAGAGCTCCACGACGACAGCGCCGTGGTTACGCTGGTAAACACCAACCAGGTATCCTCCCGGACCGTGACCGTGCAGGGCGGCGCATACGGGGAACACCAGATCCTGGCG
Organism: bacterium; assembly: GCA_963693015.1. Classification (GTDB taxonomy): domain Bacteria; phylum JAAXHH01; class JAAXHH01; order JAAXHH01; family JAAXHH01; genus JAAXHH01. Next base: position 3,528,244 of record OY843748.1, on the reverse strand, counting down.
GTGAGCGACGAAAGCGGGTCAACCGAGGTCGACGGCGCCAGCTTCACGGTGACCCTCGAACCCGGGTGCGGCAGCAGGCTGCGCGTGGCCATGGACCGCTACGCCAACCGGCCGTCCTTCGCTTTTCCCTGGGAGAGATAGGAAACCACCTGTGTCCAGTGACGGCGGTCTCCCTTCACCGGTCCCGTGATCCCTGGGCCGCCAGGCGATAAGCCCGGGTCTGGTCCAGGGCCGTGATGCGGGCCGCCCCCTCGATACGCACGTGCTCGTCCCCGGTGACGTAGTACTTCAGCACATCATCGAAGCCCCTCGACCGGGCGAGGTTCCGCACCAGGACTTCGCCGATGTCGACCACCGTGTGCAGCGCAAGCCCGCGCGCCTGGTATTCCCGCCGCCATCCTTCCCAGTTCGCGGCGTCTTTCCGGTCCAACGGATCCGACGAAATCAGATGGTCCGTCGGAAACAGGTGCGACCATCCCAGGTGATCGATCACGCGTTCGATCCGCGCCACGCTGTGGCTCGAAAGGATACCCAGGCCGAATTCCCGGGCGATCGCCTCGAGGTGCGCTCCGGGGAACCTGCCCACTGCCTGTATGGCGTCCCGGTCGATCTGTTCGTACATGGTTTCTTTCGCGTCCAGGCGGGCCAGCGTCCTCAATCCCATGACCACGAGTGGTTTCATCGTAGTAGCTCTCCCTGTCTAACGGCGCTCCCTGTCTAACGGCGCTCCCTGATTGCGGTCGATGAACGGGTTTTCACAAAACCCGTTTCGGCACGATCGTATCTGCCCTCACCGGGCCTTCGCGTTCCGCCGCAGGTTTCCGAGTATGGATCCGATGACGACGAGCACGGCGCCCGATATGCTCGCGATGTTGAGGTTTTCCGGCTGAAGCAGGCCGGGCAGGAGCGGCGCGGCGATCATCATGTCGACGACGGTAACCAGGGGCACGGCCGCCAGGACCATGCTGACTCGGAAGACCTCGAGATGTTTCAGCGATTCCACCAGGGTCACGAACGCCACGAGTGAAATTACGGCCGATACGTTCAGCAGGATAATCTGCCCGGTGTCCTGCGCCAGCAGCGCGTCGAACTGAACGAAGGGAAGGATCAGGACCGACCCGACCGAGTAGATCAGGAACAGGATAACGGAAGTGGGCAGGATCTGCAGCAGTTGCTTCTGGGTCAGCGTGTACGTGGAGAGCGCCAGCGCCGCCGCGGTTACCCAGAGGATGCCCGGGATCATGGCGCTGTCCCCGGACCAAAGTTCCGACAACTGCTCGTTGAAGAACAGGACGATGCCGCCCGTAAGCAGCATGAGTCCGCAGACCTGTATGAGGGTCATCCGTTCGTGAAAGAGCAGCATGGCGCCCAGCAGGAGGAACAGCAGCGAGATCTGGTTGACCACCTGGGCGGCGCTGGGCGAGATGTACTGCAGGCTCTGGGGATAGAAGACGTACGCGCAACTGAAACCCAGGACCGCCGCGAGGAAAACCAGCGCGTATCCGCCCCGCAGCTGGCGGATCAGGGGGAAATGACCCTGCCGATGCACGATCACCGCCATCAAAACGGCCGCGACCACGAAACGGTACCAGGTCATCGTGAAGGCGTCCAGGCTGATCAGCATGATCTTCAGGACGATGGGCAGACCGCCCCACACGAAGATCGTGAACAGGCTCAGGACCAGTCCCAGACCCCAGCGGCCGCTGGTAACGTGCCGATTCATGCCTTCCTCGCGGGAGGGGCCGCTGCGTACGGGCAGCCCCGCGGCGTCATTGCGTACGGGCAGCCCCGCGGCGCCGTTTGACCGTCGCGCGCCCTTATTCGTACACCTCCACTTCGGGCGTGAACGTCATGTCGGGATCGAGGGGATAGATCGGTCGGCGGACGAACCGGTGGCCGAGCGTGGGGATGTTGGGACTCGCGGCTCCCGGAGAGTCGATGGTGATGGTTCGCTCCGCCCAGTCGTCGTACCACTCGTCGGGCGTATGGGGAAGCTTCTTGACGACGACATCGAAGTCCTGCGGGTCCTGGCCGAAGGCTGGATACATCCACCGGTCGCATAGCAACGGACCGGACGCGGCGACGAAGATCGTAATGTTGCGGCACTTCAGTACGGCGATGGGGACATTGTCCCGCCGGCCCAGCACCTCGACCGTCGCGGTGACCTCCACCGGGGTAAAGCGCGGGTCCCGCGTGCCACCCACGGGGACGGTGATGGTCTCGCCGACACCCGCCTCCATGGCGTACCCGACAGCGGGGTCGTCGCGGATGGGGAACAGCACGCTGCCCCGGTAATCACTCTCGAGGAAGCCCTTCAGGATGGTGTTGCTCGTGCCGGGCGCGCCCGAGCTGGTGGCGTCCGCGGCGTCGGCGAATACGACTGTTCCGCCTGCGTTCGCCGCGATGCGAATGCCTTCTTCCACGGTGTGCAGCACGCACTGCATATGGGACCGCATGTTCCAGAAGCTCCGGCCGATATGCAGCGCCTCCCGCGCCGCCAGGTCCCGGTCGCCGTCCGTGATCACGATGACGCGGGAACCCTGTTCCGGGCAGTCCGTCGGCGGATGGCCCAGCATGATCCCCCCGGCGAGCACGTCATCCCGCTCCTCCAGGCGCTGCAGGTAGCGGATGAACGTGCCGTGCACGCCTGTGGCGGTCTTGAGCTCGTCGCCCCGGACCATGGTGGGTGTATATACCGTGCCGATCACCGGCCGGGCGCCGTCCAGGATGCGCAGCAGCACGCCGGCGGCCCGCGCGCCTGTCTCGTACCAGTCGATGTGCGGGTAGGTATGCAGTATGCTGCACCCGTCCATGTGGGTCAGCATGCGCCGGGTGATCGTGCCGTGCATGTCGAAGGAGGCGACCACCGGCACGTGGGGTCCGACGATGCGGCGCACCTCCTGCAGGACGTATCCTTCCGGGTCCTTTTCGATCTCCGCGGCCATGGCGCCGTGGAGGTTCAGGTATACGCCGTCGGCCCCGGTCTTTTGCCGGTCGATGGCTTCGAGCAATTCCGATGCGGTCCGCTCGAAGCAGGCCTGCGTTATCGTGCCGCCCGCCCCCATGGCGGCGCTGTAGGCAGGCACGATTTCCACGCCTTCACGACTGGCCAGGGTGTCCACCGCGCCCGCGACCACGCCGGTCCGGTTTTCCAGCATTTCATCGCCGCGCAGGATGCCGAAGTCTTCGTACACCGTATCGTTGGGGTGGAAATCGTTGGTTTCCTGGAAAAAAGTGCCGATCAGGATCCTGGCCATGGCGCTTCGAATAACTCCGTTCAGTTACTTCCGTTCAGTATCTCGAAGTATGTTCTTCCACCTTCGTGATCGTCTCGATCACGGCCGGCCTGCCCGCGCGGTTGGCCTCGACGGCCCGCCGGATGGCCGGGGCGATCTGTGCCGATTCGGTCACCTTTTCGGCATAGGCGCCCAGGCCTGCGCCGACCGCGGCGTAGTCCCCGCCCAGCCGGTTGCTGCCCCACCGCTCTGACGCGTAGGCCATATGGTGGTCGTAATGGGTCATGACCCCGTTGTTCAATACCACCGTGATGATGGGGATCTCCGAGCGGACGGCGGTCTCCACGTCCAGCCCCGCCATGCCGAAGGCGGCGTCGCCCATGACGTTGACGACCTGCTTCTCCGGGTCGGCGATCTTGGCGCCGATGGCCAGTCCGAGACCATAACCCAATTGGGTGGAAGCGCCCCAGCCGATATATCCCCTCGGCGTATCCGTCTCCCAGAAGGGGGCGAGCTGCTCCCTGGGATAGCCGGAATCGTGGGTGATGATCGTGCGCGTCGCATCCACCACCCCGGCGATCTCCCGGAACACGCGGTAGGGACTCAGGGGCATTTCGTCCGACCGGAAGCGCGGTTCCCACTCCGCCAGCCAGGCGCGTTTCAGCCGCGCTATTTCCTCGACGTCGCCGCGCTCGTCAGGCCGGGGACGGCCTCCGAGCTGCCGCTTCGCTTCCTCGACCATTTGCCGCAGTACGACACCGGCATCCCCCACCGCTCCGTAGTCGATGCGGTGCTCCTTGTTCAGATCCCCGTGGCTGACGACGCATTGGGCGAGGGCCGCGCCTGCCGGCACGTCCGACTTGAACCCGGAGGTCATGCTCGTTCCGATGCCGAAGAAGAAATCGGTTTTCTTGAGGTACTCCGCAACCATGAGGGAATGGGAGGCGGCGCCGGTGCCCAGGGACAGGGGATGGGTCTCCGGGAAGGCGCTCTTGCCGGCCAGCGTGGTCATGACCGGGGTCTTCGTCCATTCGGCGAACTCGATCAGCGCATCCGTAGCCTCGGCGTAGAGGACGCCCTGGCCGGCACTGATGACCGGACAATCCGCGCGTAGCAGGGCTGCTACGAGGTCTCGCACATCCTCGGGAGACGCGCCGCTCCTGAAGGGCTTCACCGGCGTGTATTTGAAAGCGTCGTCCGGTATCTCCTCCTCACCCACGTCTCCGGGGATTTCCAGCATGACCGGTCCCGGCTTGCCCTGCTTCAGCAGGCTGTACGCCCGTCCCATCATCTCCGGTATCCGGGCCGCCGAATTGACGTTCGATACCCACTTGGTGATGCCCCGGTAGTTCTCCACCGATTCGAAGGCCAGACCGGCGCCGGTGCGGGACCGCGGCGGTCCTCCCGGCAGCAGGAGGATGGGCACGGAGTCCGCGTAAGCCTGCGCCACGCCGCCGAAGGCGTTTTCCGCGCCGGGCCCCATCTGCATCATGAAGACCCCGATGGTATTCCCGTTCCGAATCCGGCTGAATCCATCGGCGATATTGACGCCCGCCCGCTCCTGGCGGCAGAGTATGGGACGCAGGCCCTCGACCGCGCAGGCGTCGATGAGCGGGTGGTGCGGAAAGCAACTGAACCAGTCCAGCCCCTCGGCCTTCAGGATCTTCGCAATGGCTTCGTTTCCGGTCATTTGAATACCTTCACTCTCCTTCGCGCCGCGGGGACGACAACGTCTGCCCGTCGTCGTCGATTATCGGCCGGTGATAGACATAGGGCGGTTCGAGGACGGCCCGCTGGGCTTCAGTAAGTTCACTCGTCCATTCCGGCAGGCCCGTTTCGTACACGCCGCCCGTGTAGTGCATGTACTTGGGGGTGTACCGGTAGAAGAGGGACCGCCGCTCCCCTTTCCCCTTCCAGGGCAGCGTGCCGTGGGTCGTCGCCTCGTTGAAGATTACCAGGTCGCCGGCCTTCATGGGCACGTGGTAGACGACTTCCTGGTTGGCTTCGTAACGGGAGATTTCATCGGGCAGGGTGAAGTTCGCCTTGTGGCTGCCCGGGATGACGCATAGTCCGCCGTCGCCCGGATTTACGTCGTTCAACTGGTACTGGCAGTTGATCAGTCCACAACGCATCGAGCCGTTCTGATACATGTAGAACCGTGACCCGTTGAAATCCGCCTGTCCGTAACCGTGAAGCCGCAGTCCCTCGGTGCCCGCGCCCGACGTGAAGATGAAAGGACTGTGATCCATCTTCCATCCCCGGCCCAACAGGGTGTTCAGGTACGGGATGATCCTCGGATTGGCAAGCAATTCCCGGAAAGGAAGGCACCAGGGCTGATCCCACGTCAACATGCCCTCGTAGAGCCCGCGGTACCGCTTGCCTTCCAGGGCCTGGCTCGTGCTGCTGGCCGTATCGTCCTTCCGCTTGTCGTGATTGGCGTCGAGGGCCTCGTTGAGGGCCTTTACCTGTACAGGCGAGAGCGCGTTGCGCACCACGATGAACCCCTGCAGATCGAAGAGGTATTTCTCGTGGGGTGCCATGGTGGCGTATGAGGGAGCAGGTTCAGCCATGACGCGTGGGTAGTATACCTTTCCACGGGAGCAGAATCGACGGACCCGGTGCGAGACCGCCTGTAGCGCCTCTAACTGAGGCCGCTCGGCATCTGCCGCCTGTAATTCAGGCCGCTCGGCGCCTGTCGCGATGCCGGGACAGCGAAACATGCCTGGACGGCGAATACGCCGGGACGGCCCAACGGTGTCGTACGGAGTCAGATCCCCTCTCTGCGGGGACGCACGATCGACTCGCCGTCGTCCTCGATCAGGGGCCGGTTATAGATATACGGGGGCTCCAGCACCGCGCGCTGGGCCTCGGTGAGTTCACTGGTCCATTCGGGCATGCGCGTTTCGTATACGCCGCCATCGTAATGCATGTATTTCGGGATGTACCGGTGGAGCACGCAGCGGCGCTCGCCCCTTCCCCGCCACGGCAGCGCGCCGTGGGTCGTCGCTTCGTTGAAGATCACCAGATCGCCGGCCTTTACCTTAACGTGATGAAAGATCTCCGGGTGGTCTTCGTAATGCCGGACGTAGCCGGGCATGGGAAAATTGGCCTTGTGGCTGCCCGGTATCACGGTCAACCCGCCGTCGTCCGGATCCACGTCGGTCAGGTAGAACTGGCAGACGATCAAACCGCTCCGCATCCGGCCGTCGTCGTACACGTAGTAGGTGGACCCGGCGAACATGCCGGTGCTGTTGCCGTGGAAAGGCGTGCCCTGGGCGCCTTGTTTCGACGTCAGCACGTCGATATTGTGATCCAGTTTCCAGCCGCGGCCCATCATGGTATTCAGATAGGGGATCAGCTTCGGATGGGCGAGCAGGTCGCGGAAGGGCTGGCACCAGGGCTGTTCCCAGGTCAGCATCCCTTCGTAGTGGACGTACTGCGTCTTCGGTCCTGCCAGCGGGGTGCCGTCCAGCGCGCCGCCCGGGCCGTGTTCGCTGGTCCGGGCCGGATTGGCGTCCAGGGCGTCGTTCAGCGCCTGCACTTCGTCGGCGGAAAGCAGGCCACGCACCACGAGGAATCCCTGGAGATCGTAGAGGTACTTCTCCCGTTCGCTCATCGTGGCGAAGTCTTCGGGATCGCCGAACATGGCCATGACGGTCTCCTGGCGGCTTACGCGGCTTGCGGTGGCCTGCGGCTTACGGCGGCTTGCAACCGCTTGCGCGGCTCGCGGCGGCCTGCGGCTTACGGCGGCTTGCAACCGCTTGCGCGGCTCGCGGCGGCTTTGCGCACAGCATAATCGGGTATCCAGCCGCCTCGAAACAGGCATGCCCCTTCTGGCGTCGCTGGACGAAAATATCGCTTATCAGGAATATAGAAAACGGTGGGGCGTAGTCAAAGGTTACATGTACGCCGTATGAAGGAATGATCGACTGCGGCCGTTCAGCTTGCCAGGAGAAGGATGGAAGGTAAACTGGCGCGCCGCGAACGAACCGCGGGAGGGGTTTCCTCGGACCGCCTGGACCGAGGACCATGGACCGCCCGGACGACCGGATCGCAGACCGACCAGACCATCCGCTGAAATCAACCGGCGTCCGATGTCCTCAGCAGACCCTCGACACGTCCAAGGCGACCGTTCATGTCGTGCATTTCCGTACGGATAGGGGCGATTTCCTCCCTGATCTCGGCCTTCATTTCGTCACGGACGGCGGCGACTTCCGTACGCAGGAGCGCGATTTCCTCCTTCGTTTCGTCACGGACGGCGGCGACTTCCCGGCGGACGAACGTGATTTCCGCCTTCAACTCTCCCTTTAACTCCCCGATATCGGACTTGAGTTCCCGCCTGAGTTCGTCCCTTCCGATCTTCGCCTGTTTCCAGAAGAAAATAAAGGCCGTCAATAGCGTGGCAGGCGTAACCAGTAGCTGGGCAAGTTCCATGGGCGCGGTTCCTCTTCCAATCGTGCCTTCGATTCGTTCCTGCGGTGAGGCGACTCCCGAAGCGAAATGCATTCTGAAAGGAATAGTCAGGGAAACCGGGATCATCTCGTAAATAGTCGTTATGAGTCGGAAACAGTTGACTTCCCACTGCTATTCGGACCCAAACGATCGTCTTTCTTTACTGTGAACTGCTCTCATCCAATACTTGGGAGCCGACGAACTCGATTATCTGCGGTAGCGTCATCGTGCCAACTCTTCTGGCCTCTCGTAACAGAAGCAATAAGACGACGGTTACATTGGTATTCGCTGCAATCCGTTGCAGATTATCTTGGATGGTTCGAGGCAGTATATCGCCTATTGCTTCCAGGATATCGGCTTCGATGCGTTGTTCAAGCACGCGTTCGCGTTCTAGCTCCTCGGCTGTGGACAGCACACTGCGCCATTTATCGAGACATCTTGAGCGAAGTGCCAGCAGGTCGAGTCCCGGATTGCCCAATCGGTCGGCACACCTTGCTACCACCGGATCGAACCGATGTGCTTCCCAGTCGAGATCGATGCGGCTTCTGAGGTCGTCAAGCAGCCTCGGACCGTCTACAGCATCGTCAAGCAGGTCACAGGCTTCGATTGCGCCGGTTAACGCTTCGCGAAACCTGTCGGCAAGGTATGCGCAGCAGTCGCCGTAATGGTCGGTACTGTCGGGCGTTCCGCGTCCACACGCCGCCCTGAACCAGCGATGAACGTAGGCATATGTTTTCTGGTCTCGCTTCCTGGTAACATCCAGATTGTGGACCACGTAGGTCCGCAAGGTAGATGTTTCAGTGCGGAGTGAGTTATCCGCCTTCAGAGGCGGAAGATTGGTAAGGAACGCGAGCGGAATCCTGGCCGCCTCGTTGATCAGCACATAGCCCCAGTTTATCAGCCGATAGAATGCCAACTCATCGCCAAAGTCGTCCGGTAACCTCAGTGAGATTTCGGCACACCCATCGGGAATATGGACTGAGATGCGATTGCGAAGTGTCTGGTACAGGTTGCTGAGTTCGATCGGCGTCATTTTCTGCGCACCGGTCTCGATAGCGGATCGGCAACCGGCCCGATGTAGTTGAAGGCGATGCCGAAGTCTCGCAGTTCTCGACCAGGGGCAAGGTCCTCATGGGGAAAATCGCGCGCCAGCAACGTGATGTGCCTTTCGGTGTCGCTTTCAACTCGAACCCGCCAACCATACTCCCCTCTTTTTTCGACGCGGCCCCGGAACCGGCGAGGGGAACCCCCACTATCCGTGTCCAGGAACCATCTCACCACCCGCGCTCTATCCTCATAATCGGTATCCTGCGACAGTGATCTCCAAAGATCGATAGCACGGTTCGTGTCGTTGAGGAGCCAGCACAATACCGCTTCAAGGAACCGTTCCCGATTACGTGCTTCGGTACCGGCCCGTTCATTGAGGGCGCCAACGATCGAAAGAAGCTCAAATGCCTGATCCGCGTTCGCCGGTGTGCGGCCACGCTCATTGAACATCAGACGCTCGCCCGTTGCCTGTGCCCAGAGCAAACTCAGCAAGAGCCGTTGGCAACGGTCATCCAGGACGACGCCGGCGTCGATGCGCCCGGAGACATAATCGGCTGCTTTCGCCGCGATTCCGCGAATCCTATCGTCGTATGGCGGTTCGCTCGTATAGACAGGCTCCGCCTGGCGCCTGGCGATGAGAAAGGTCGCCGCCTCCGGAGCGACGCTTTCCAGTTCGGCAAGCGTCTCATCGTTGAGCTTCGCATCCCCCATTGCCGATGCAACACGGCTGCGACGCTCCAGGTACCGCGCTTTCTGATCCAGGATGACCAGATCTTCATCCGGGTCGGTGTCTTCAGCTGAACCACCTGCCCTCCCATTTATTTGTTCCTTCACTCTGAAAACTGTATCTGCAACGTCTATAGTCGCATACAAGTCGGCCAGTAATTCCGCACGTTGCTCATCCGACAGTTCGCTTTTTCTTACTTCCAGTACATCGCTCCCGGTCCAGAGGGCGATGTCAATTGGGTAGGAGTTCCTGCCAAGTCCAATCGCTTTCTCGCTGGCCATCCTGGCGGCTAGGTAGTCCGACCAGAAGTCCGTCCGTGAACCTGAGCCGGGTTGGGCACGCTCGACGGCAAGAAATCCATAAATCGCCGCACGCTCCGCGATCAGGCTCTGTTTCGTCTTTCGCGATATTCCGGATACCGACGCTTCTCCATAGTCAATCTGACGCAGCGTCTTTTCGATTGTGTCGCGCGCCTCATCCAGAATCGCCAACCGTTCGTTAACAGATCCATTCGCATCGTAATCGTTTTGCAATCGGCGGACTGCCCGTCGACGGAATACGCACTCGCGCAGAACCAGGTCAGGGTCGGATATCCTGTTCTGCTCCCGCAACTTCCTGAGTGCGTCCGCAAACCGCAGATAACCGTCGCCATAGGCCTCTTTGCGTGGACCGTTGCGGTCGATCTTGTACATCAGTTCGAGGAGGAAGGAACGCTCGGTTCTTTGATCCAAACCAGGTCTGACGCTTTCGATCAGGTCAATCAGTCGCTCTATCTCCTGGCTTTGGTTGAGCCTTCTTCGACATATCAGTTCCGCCTCAAGTTGAATCCGAGGGGCAATCAGGAAATCCGATCCTTCTTCATCCTCCTGCCAGCGGAACAGATCCAAATCCGCCAGGATATAGTCGATTTGATCGTGGTGCAGTACTTCGGTCTGGCCCAGTACCCGGAACACGAGATTGACGGGTACTGCGCTATACAGCCGACCGGCCACCATGATGTAATCGATCAGTCTTCCCGCCGCGTCTGACCCCAGAGCGGCGAGCCTTTCATCCTCTTCGAAAAGTGGTGCAGCAGGACTGGCCAACCCCAGTTCGATCAACTGCTGTGCCAGGGTTGACAGATCGGCAGGGGAACGCGGCACCTGCTGCGCCCGGTCCCGCACCACATGTTCGGTAGATCTCGCTTCCGCCGAGACGCCTGCGGCCAGTCTTTCACGCGAGTAAGGAAAACTGCGATAAAGCAAAGCGAAGACCGAGTCAGTGGTCAAAGTGGGACGGCTCGGTAATGGAATATCGCTGAATTCCGTCAACAGTCCTTCGAACGCGGAATATTCGTCTTGCGAAACACGGTCAGGAGCTTCGACCAGTCGATCCGACGCATCGTGTGTTTGAGACATCATTCGATAGCACGTGCCGATTACAAATAGCCTGCGGCCACGGCTTCGTAACGCAGAGGCCAATTCGACGTAGCGTTGCGGTGCGTGACCAGTATCGCAGATCAGGACCGTCGCCTCCGCGTCCAAGCGCTCGGACTCTATGCAGAACGCTTCGATGTCCGCATGATTTGGGATCCGGTTCATCGCGACCACAACGGGTAGACGCAGTTCACGTCGTATTTTCCAAGTCAATCGTGCCAGCGCAACGCTTTTCCCTGTGCCCGACTGACCATGCAGGACGACGACGTCATCGGAGTCAACATGCCCTATCCGCTTCAGCTTGCGCTTTACTTTCTGCCAAAGGTTCTGCTCGAATTCGCGTTCTATCGCGAAGCCCCGCGATACACCCTCTAAAAGCAATCTGAAATTACCTGGAGTGCCATGAAATCGGCGGAATGCCTCGCCCAACTCGAATTCGCCGATTGGCTCCGGGTCTTCTGTCCACCCGTCGTCGACGATGGCCGACGAAGCTTCGACCCGGAGTCGGAGCGCAGGCGTCAAGTCCAGCGCGGATTCCCCCGAGATCGACACCAGACCCGGTTCGTCGGGAGCGGCCGACCCCGTAATGTCTAGTCCGCCGCTGAATTCAAGTTGATTAATCGTACTAGAAAGGGTCGTCACGGTCACGATGAGTGATCCTCGCCGGATCATCTCCTCGGCGAGCGCCGAGTCCGGTTTGCCGGGATAGCCAAACCATAAAACTGTAGGGCTGGCGCTGGAAACAGAAAGCGGCGCCAGTAATGATTCTAAGGGTAACCAGTCTTTGTCCGGGTCGTAGCCCGCTATGACTACCAGGCCGCGAACCGTTGCCGTTTCCGCAATGCGGTTCAGCAATTCGGTTGCATGCAGGCTGAGTCGGCGCGTCAGATCGCCTGGACTCCCCGGCGCCCGCGCCTCCTGAACGGTTTCGTCAGATTTTCCAAGGAGGTAATAGCAAGGAGGCCTTGATCGACTACGCGACACCCTTGCAAAGGTATCTCTGGAAAGTACAGACTCGGGTTGTCGCCCCCTGGTCTCGAATCGCCGTGCGAACCGGGGATCTATGGACGAGGTGAACACCGCGCTCCATGTAAGATTGAAAATGGGGGTGATGGCATCGGAAGGCACACTTCTGTCGAACCGTTCGGAAAGCCACGTCATGTCCGACGCGCTCATCCCGTGCTCGAGCGCAGCGTGCCATCCCAATCCAGAGTCCGCGCATCCAAGGTGATCCAGCAGGCCACTGAGTATGGCATCGTAGGCCGGGTCGAGACTTTGGCCCGCGAACAGTACAAGCGGCCGTTTTTCTCGAAGCGCGTCGGCAAGTATTTCAAGAGGATCTGTCGATGTTTTTTTTGGCATAGTCTCTCTCAAAGCCGAAATCAGCCGGCGTCCGACATCCTCAGCAGACTCTCGACACGACCGAGGCGACCGTTCATGTCGTGCATTTCCGTACGGATGGCGGTGATCTCCGTCCGCAAGGGGGCGATTTCCTGCCTGATCTCGGCCTTCAATTCGTCACGGACAGCGGCGACTTCCCGGCGAACGGACATGATTTCTTCCTTCATCTCCCCTTTTAATTCCCCAATATCAGACTTGAGTTCCCGCCTGAGTTCGTCCCTTCCGATCTTTGCCTGTTTCCAGAAGAAAATGAAGGACGTTAAAAGCGTAGCCGGCGTAACGAGCAACTGGGCAAATTCCATGGGCGCGGTTCCTCTTCCAATCGTTCCTGCGATGAGGCGACACCCGAAGCGATATGCATTCTGAAAGGAATAGTCAGAGAAACCGGGATAATCTCGTAGACAATCTGTCTTTTATGTGACTATGGGCGTGGCCAGGTCGTTCGGCATACCTCCGCTGATTCATAATCACATCGATACACCCGCGCTGTTGACAAGGTCGCGAGCAGCCCTGTTTATCGTAACGATCGGCTTCGGGGATGTCAATCTTTCTGATCTACCGCCGGTCCGGGATATGGCGATCTGCGTTCATTATAGCGGCGTGGGATAGTTGGGGATGCCTGATCCACTGAATCAGGGCTAATGCGCACGCTGTTTCTTCGGCGGTGGGGGAGGTGGAGGCGGTGGCTTTACAGCAACGATGATTTGATTTGTTAATCTCTTTTTATCCCTGCGCTTGGCGGTGGATTCGGCTCCTTAGCCATTTACTCTCCTGAAATCGTATTGGATTGCACCATGCGCATTTTGCTGAATACTCTGAATACATGGATCGCTAAAATGAGCTCCGCACGTCCCTGTCTGTAACGTGGTCAATCAAACAAGGTCGTTTGCTCGTTTTCCTGTTTATCGTTGGGCCACACCCATGTGCTGTTTTTAATCATCTTTGCAGGCGTAAGTTCCCGACCATCTTCATAGAATCCCGCTGCGTTGACTTCAAGAACGTAACGTCTTTCCTTTTGCATCTGTAACTTGAAGTCGTCATCCTTCGCATGACTGTACTCCACCTCAATCATCAGGTGGTCCAGTTTGTCAGAGCGAAGTCCACCTTTATACGTGCAGTCTTTTAGCTCGTCTCGTTCGACCAATGCAAGGATAACCGGATGAATGCGTGGGCGGTATTGTTCCATGAAGTATTCCTTCCAGGATTCCGGGAGACCCGATTGTCGGAATTGCTCCTGTATATCTTCTTCATTTTCCCTGAATCTTCCCTGCAACCACTCCAGATTACGTTTAAACGCAAGATCCTGGTTGAAATCTCCGACGCCGAAATCATACAGAAACATACCTTCAAGGCGAACATCATATCTTCTTTTTCCCTCTGAAAACTCCGTCTCAGCTTTGTTCCCGTATGCGAGAAATCCGTAAGAACAGTCTAATCCTGGATGTGGAGGTAGCGGGATCATCCGACCTGGCAATTCCTGCGCGACCCAGGACTGGACGATGTTATGGATCATACTATCCCTATCGCAGGGACTTTTTGCCTGGTGAGCAAAGTGTGGCCGGTTTGTCTTCCCTCGGCGCAAGATGAGCGATTCGCCACAACCCGCGCAGACGCAGCCACAGTCTTTCCCTGATACTAACCGCGAATCGACTGGCTTGACGAGTTCACCCTGCCACTTTGCGTGTTGAATGAGCAATTCAGACATTTGGTCTCGATTCTGAAAGTGTTCGGAGCGATCACAGCCCTTTCTCTAGATTCTCCAAAGACATCCCATCCATTTTTTTGGATTTTAGCACCTGTATTCTATGTTTTAACTTGTACTCAAGAAATCTCCGATTGGGTATTTGCTCCGTACTGCCCATGCATCTGATGTATTTCTCTTGTATATTGTTCATCTTCTCATTCACCAGTTCATCTGAATACTCATGGATCTGCTGTTCGAGAAAATCCGCCTCTCTTATCCAATCGCCCCAAATCGCTACGGATGACTCGTGGAGTGCGATCTTATGTGTCCACTTGAAGACGGTATGATCAAGTGTCTGTATGAGCGTAATGATCAGTGGCAATAGAAAAACAATGAGCAGTATCCATTCACCTTCAAGTAATCGTCGATAATAAATCCCGATTAGTGCGGCTGAGGTCACAGACAATAAAACGACAATGAACTCTTTCCAGTTACGATGTCTTGTAAACTCGTCTTTCAGTTCCGCGTGAGAAAACCGGCACAGTTCCGCCTTTCTTCTCAGTTTCTTTATGAGTTCCTGATTGGGCTGAACATTGTCATTGCACACTTCATACGATCCTTGGGCTGGGCTTCACAGTCATCGCGGTTTCTCTGAGAATGTCAAACGTTAACGCACGGTCCGGAAAGGCTCGGGCAAGTGCTTCAGGAAGAAACCTTAACCGAAAATCTGAGAATGAATAACCATGTTCTCCATGCTGCCCGTCTCTAGAGGTCAGGGCAGCCAATTCACTCAGTTCATCTGGCTTCAAATTTGCTCCTTTGAGATCCTGTTTCAGTAGTTCCAGACATTCTTCTCTATCCGGTCGGAAAAACTCCACGTGCAAGGCTGCGCGCCTTACGACTGCTTGGTCAATCACGTCTGCCCTATTCGTACACAGAAACACAACCGCTCGTCCACCTACCTGTCGAATCTCATCAATTTTCTGTATAAGCGTATTTACGGCTGCCTTTTCTTCCTGGTGCATTTGCTCCGTGGAACGTTGTGATGAAATGGAGTCCGCCTCGTCTATCAGCAGGAAGGATAGACGTTTTTTACCCGCTTGAGTTTTTAGACTCTCAAAGGCATCCTGGATGAGTTGACTCATTTCTCCGTGTAATCCCCTTCCTCTCACACGGGTGCTTAGTTTCAGTAGAAAACCTTCTTTGCGCAGTTCTCGTGTCAATCGATCCGCCGAACACTCGGCAGTAACAGTCTTGCCTGTACCAACGTCTCCGCTAAACAGAAACAGTGGATATCTTTGCTGAATTACCTTGCACATAGGAAGCACTGTTTCATGGTGCTTCTTACTCCATTCCGCTACGCGATCAGGCATTAACATTACCATCAAATGGTTTTTCAATGTGTCGTATTGTCTGTCGAATCCAATGAGGGTTTCCGAAATACTTTGCAGCTCGGTAGACGGGAGTTCTCTCTGAGCATCAAACGTAGTCTGCGTCATGATTATCCTGTTTAAATTGTGAATGTGTCACGTTGCAATCCGTAGCCATTACTGGAGTAGACTCTGTTGCTTTCGTGCCGCATTCCTGTGTAATCGGTTGACAAGTTTGAGGAACTCCAGTTGAGTTTCAAATCGCCTGATTTCTCAAGCCCCTTAAAGGCGTCATTGTCAGAAATCTCGACTATTACATGTAACGCACCATCAGGTAAACAAGGCCATCTATTCCCTCCTGGCCTTTCGGATTCTTGTAACATACCATCTTTCACGGAATATCGGTGAGCTGCTATGCGATATTCAGACGAGTCATATAACTGTATATGGACACATTTTAGACATTTCTCGTAAGCCATCAGACAGATATCGTGGGCACACTTCTTCGCATGTTCTAGATCCATCGCTCGCGTTCTTATCGCGAGCATTTGCAGATCCCCCTGTAGATTCTCAAAAACCCGACGTATATCAATTTTGGTATATGTTTGCGTTAAGGTGTTCATTAACCTCACTCCTCAATATTGAAACTCGGTCCAAAAACCTCTTTCCACAAATCCAGGGTCTTTCCGTTCTCCTGGACTACCTGGGCATATGAAATCGTCTCAAAGCTCTGTTCGCTCTTCTCTAGAACCTCCTCCCACTCACTGTCAGACAGCCTGATTGTATTGTTCTCATTATTAGTCGGATCCGATATCCACGGATCGCTACCCTCTTTCGGACCGATAGCACCCGAGAAATACACTTCGACAGGATCACCATTGCCTAAAAACTCGAAGAAGAATATCACCGCTTGGTTTATTGAAGTAGAAGCAGATATCCTCCCTGTTG
Source organism: bacterium (assembly GCA_963693015.1). Taxonomy (GTDB): domain Bacteria; phylum JAAXHH01; class JAAXHH01; order JAAXHH01; family JAAXHH01; genus JAAXHH01. The sequence continues at coordinate 3,511,964 of OY843748.1, read as the reverse complement.
CAACTAAATGGGCGACCGTCAATTCGATCGAAAAAGAGGAGAATTCGAGTTCCCTGTAGTTTCTCCAGCTTTTGAGTATACGAACAATCGAAGCGAAGTAAGGGCACTTTCCTTTTACCTTACGTACAAAATCCAGTTGTTTGTCGACACTGGTCTTGAACTCGCCTGAGTTAAGCTTCTTTCGAGGTTGACGTCCGTAAGTCGTATTACCTTTTTCTGGAATAAATGGGACGATATCAACTTCGAGACCGGATCCTCTGAATACAACGCCAATAGTTTTCTGGTCGTCTGTAAAATCGGATCGTTCTTTATTTGGATAAGCCTCGCATAAAACGTCTATAACGTCTTCGCGAAGTTCCTCTGCGTCAAATGAAGTATCTTCTTCAACCTCCACAAAGAACACCACATCTATGTCGAGGGGATGCTCTCCCTTCGGTGCAAGTGCAGTACCTTTCCGCCAAGATCCTGCTCTTTTAACCTTAGTTACTTTTGTGTTCTCCAGTTGATTTATCGCCTTACGGACGTTTTCAATCAGATTTTCAATTTGATTTTTGTACGAAGATCTCTTCTCCTGAGAGAGTTTGATTCGATTAACGAAATTAGAAAGTTGCTGGTTTGTATATTCCACAGTACGCCTCCCGTAATCTGTATTTCGCCGGATCTATTCTAAATACCGCAGTAGCAATTGGAACACAGTTACACAACAGTCGTAAAATACACTCTGAATCTCGATGAGTCAATATAAAAAACCTCATGAAAATGCTTTTTATTGGATTACTAATGTGAAATTCTTGCCCCCGGGACATCATGCCAACACGAAGTTGCTTTTTATTAGTTGACATTCGAATTCACCTTTGTTATACTATACATCATGCGACGGCGTCCTGACTCGGAAAGACTCTACGTGCTTTTAGGTCGGAAGTTGGTACGGCAACGGCGCGAAGCGAATCTTTCACAGACCCAACTTGCGCAACGATGTGGCCTCGCCAGGGGCTCAATTGCCAACATTGAGACCGGGAATCAGAGAGTGACGCTACACACCCTCTGGTTGATCGCCGAAGTACTAAGTATTGATGTTCAAACGCTTTTACCCACCCGGGACGAGTTCTCCAAGAACGATGCCTCCGCCGTGCTTCCACGAATCACAGGTAGGTTAAAAAAAGTGGCAGGAGAGAGCCAGAATCAGGTTGCTGTTTTTATCGCCAGTAGCCGAGAGGAGGTGAGCCCCGATGTCTACGAAGATTGAAAGAAGGGCAGAGCGGATACTCAAAGTTACAGGAGTAAATACTGCACCAGTCCCTGTTGAGCGAATCGCGCGCCGTCTTGGATTAACAATCAAACCAGCTGATTTAGGGGAAGACTGTTCAGGCGTTCTGGTGCGTAAGGGTAACAAAGCCGTAATTGGCGTGAACTGGAAACACAGCTTAACCAGACGGCGTTTTAGTATAGCCCACGAGATAGGCCATTTTGATCTCCATAGTGGAGAAACGTACGTCGATAGAGGGTATCGTGTTCACTTCCGCGACCTTGAGTCCGGATCAGGTACCAAGCAGGAAGAAATGGAGGCTAATGCGTTTGCTGCGGCGCTACTCATGCCAGCTACGTTAGTTCGGGATGCCTTCGAGAAACAACCCTTTGACCTAACCGAGGATGATGTCTTGGTGACGCTTGCAAGAAAGTTTAAAGTCAGTACACAAGCTATGACATTCCGTCTGATGAAACTGCGAATAATCGCTTAGTAACTCCCTTTCTCAAATTTGCTACCAGCAATTCGAACTTCGTCTATACATGATGAACAGCAGCGGTCGCTGCTGTTTCCTGATATCTGTTTTTGGTGACGACATGATTCTCCAGGCGATCAATCAGTCCCATTAACTCGTCAACTTTACCGATGATACGGTGTTGTTCGGCAAGTGGTGGAATAGGGAGTGGAGTAAGCTCCATGTATTCTCTCGGAACTCGTTGTTGGCCTGCGGTACCGGTCATCACTGCGACACCATCCTGTAAGAAATCAGGTGATTTGTAGAAAAGTAGAAGGTATCCAGGCAGTACTATTTGGGGATTTACGCGGACAACATACAATTCCGTGGTTCCTGCACCGATACCCCCTTCCAATTCACTCATTACGCACGATTTGCGATTCTGAAAACATGGTGTGATCTTGGCCACCACTACGTCACCGTCTGCGAAGTGGGTGTATCCCTTTCTTATGTCACCCCAGCGTCGTGTCTCAAAGGTAACCCGATTCCTGTGATCAGTTGGGATTCTGGACATCGGGCAGAATGAAACCACCATATCATCATCAGCCTTGTTCCTCGGATTCAATACTCCAATATCCGCGGTACGAGCCCAAACCCAACCGTTTGGTAGTTCCTTCGCAGTTATCGGCTCATCCAAATCGGGCATGCGCGGATGTTTACCGTTATTGCCTGCTTGTATATGTTTTGTCTTGCAATGAGCAATACGATCTAAAACCGGGGTTACCGGTTCATCTCCTTCATCCTGAGGCACCAACCGTCCCCGAACCGCAAGGTGAAGTACGGTCTCCCGTAGTGAAGCCATATCAGCGGATTCAGTAAACAAGTCGTTCATCCGGTCGACAATGCGTGACCATGATGCCCTAACCTCTTCGGATGTACTGGCATCTCGAAGTGCGGTGAGAACCGATTCGCGCACCGCGATACGTACATCTTCGCGGTCACGCCGCGTAGCTTCAAGTTGATCAATCAGCCTCATAAGGTCGTCAACCTTGGCGACGATTCGGAGTTGCTCTGCAAGAGGTGGTACTGATGCTGGTACCAGTGAGAATTCTCTACCTGCCACTTCTTTAAATGTGGTTCCTGTAGCTTTTTCGTTAATGCCCGGTCCGGCATGTTTCAGATAAATGTACAGGTATTCCGACATCTCCGGGAGAAAGGGCACACAGGACTTGAACCCTTGGTTGGTACTGAGTGGATTAGCTGCGATGCCAACATGTCCTATCGGCGCCCGACTCGAAAACAGAACCGAACCTTTCGGCAGCATCTGCGCCGACGATCTGCTGAGCCCATCGGATGTGATGTCGCGCTCGCCCCGCGAGACGTATCGGCTGGACTGCCTCCTCATGTCCGCCGGCGTAAGCCAAGGAACATCCTGCCCGTCACTCCAGAAGGAAGATTCCCCGCTTTTCGGAGTGCCTCCCCCTACTATAGCACCAACATCACCGAGGCGAAGCCATCGCCAAGTGCTGGGGATTTTAAAGGGTTCATTTTCAACTGGAACTCCACAAGGATAGCGCGATTTCGAGATCAGCCTTTCTTCAAGAAGCCGTTCTTTACCCTCCGCCAATCTGGTAAGTAGCTCGCTTGCCGGCTCCTCCCCCGCATCCTGCGGAACCAATTTCCCCCGCACCGCAAGTTGAAGCACCAACTCCCGCAGTCGTTCGGTTCCCCCGGGGGCCTCTGCAATCGTATCAAAGACTTCAATGAGCCTCTGTGGCGTCATTCCGTCCGCTCCAGTGCCTCGGCCAATGCCCGCTTCAATTGCTCCCGGACTACTGCCGCGGCCACCCTTTCCTGTTCATACAACGCCAGCAATTCGTCCGGGTCGCCCGGTCCGGCTTCCGCTTTGTTGGGATTGGCGATGTCGAGGTTGAAGTTGCGCTCGCGGATTTCGTCGATGCCGACCTTCCAGGCGAACTCGTTTTCAACCCGCTCGTCCCACCACGCCTTCTCTGGTGCAAACTCCTCGATGCGCATCGGCTTGGTCTTGGAATAGGACTTGTACCCCTCGGGATAGGGATGCTCGTAGTACCATACCTCGGCGGTGGATCTCCCCTTCTCGAAGAACAGCACATTGGTCTTGATGCCGGTGTATGGCGCAAATACGCCGTTGGGCAAACGCACGATGGTGTGCAACGCGCAGTCGGTGAGCAGACGCTCTTTCAGGCGCGTCTTCACCCCCTCGCCGAACAAACTGCCGTCCGGCAGAACCACCGCGGCCCGACCGCCGGGCTTGAGCAGTTCTACGATCAGCACCAGGAACAGGTCCGCGGTCTCCCGGGTGCGGAACTCGCGCGGGAAGTTCTGCTCGATGCCGTCCTCTTCCATGCCACCGAAGGGCGGATTGGTCAGGATCACGTCCACGCGGTCCCGCGCGCTGATATCACGGAGGGGCCTTGCGAGGGAGTTGTCGTGCCGTATGCCGGTCGGAACGTCCACGCCGTGTACGATCATATTGGTCGTACAAAGCAGGTGCGGCAGCGGTTTCTTCTCGACACCGTGCACGCCTGACTGAAGTTGCGCCTCTTGTTCCGGCGTCCTGACGTCGTTTCGGCGGATGTGCTCTATGGCGCAGGCGAGGAAGCCCCCCGTGCCGCACGCCGGGTCGAGGATTGATTCCCGAGGCGTGGATCGAGCATATCCACGGCAAACTGGGTCACGGCCCGGGGCGTATAGTACTCACCCGCGTTGCCGGCGCCTTGAAGTTCTCTCAGTAGCTGTTCGTAGATACTACCGAACAGGTGCCGATTTCTGGCGTCGTTGAAATCGATATCCGATTCGATCTTGTTGATAACCTGCCTGAGGAGCGTGCCGTTCTTCATGTACTGGTAAGCGTCTTCGAAGACGGATCTTACCAGCAGGCGGCGGCGATGGAGCGAATGTGCGGAAGATTTCGTCTCTGTTTCGTCCGCAGGAGGGAGGGATTCCATTTCCTTCAGCGCGGGGAACAGCTTGTCGTTGACGAAGCTCAGCAGTCTGTCTCCGGTTTCCCCCTGTGGGTCCGCGGCCCAGGCCCTCCACCTCAGGTCCCCGGCGGTCCGCGTCTTCCCGTCCTCCAACCAGGCCACCCTGGTCAGCGGCGATACGTATCCATCTTCCAGCAATTCCAGTTCCTGCTCGCGGTCGTCCCAGATCTTGAGGAACAGCAGCCATACGAGTTGGCCGAGACGTTGTGCGTCGCCGTCCACGCCTACGTCCTTGCGCATGATGTCCTGGAGGGATTTGATGGTGGTAGACAGGGCCATGCTGATCAGGTATTAAGCATTTCAGGTGTTAAGCCACGTCGTCGTAAAGAGAGTCGGCAAGAATCCGTACGGCGGAGAGGTAATTCGTTCTCCCGCCAAAGGTCCGGACCAGTTCCACCGGAGTGCCTAGGTCGGACAGCGGCTGGACCCTCAGCACGCCGATGTCTTCAATCGGCGCCAGCCCTTCTTCGATGTACTTGTCCAGCAGAGCGTCGAGCACGGCGCGGGCCTGTTCGCCGTAACGGGTGAATATATCCCGTTTCTTGACGTTGTCGGCTCTTTCTTTTCGGGTTAGCGGCGGCTGGCCGTAGACGACGTGGCAAATCAGGTCGAAGGCGTCCAGGTCTCGATCAACCTGGGCACGCAGTTCCTCGAACAATACACCTTGTTCGGTCAATTCATCGACGATCACGGCCTTCCGATCGGCCTCGCGCCAGTTTTTCAGGAACTCGTCGAAGGTGGCATACTCCTGCCGGACGGTCTTCCGGGTGTAGTCGGTCAACGACTCGGTGATGAGCCGGCCGTTGCGGTCCATGTACTGGACGCGTTCCGCGGTGATCCTGACCTCGACGCCACTGACGACGTAGCGCTTCGTACCTTCCATCGGCGGGTCGGCATCTTCGTCTTCCCCGTCGTCCCATTCATCGTCCGGCGTCACCGGATCTTCTTCGCCGGGTTCGTAGATCATGACCGGTTCCCCGTCGAAGTCCGGGTCGGCAAACAACTCGGTCGCCTTCTTGAAGTCCATGATGCTGAACCAGAGCTTGTTGGCCTCCTCGTGAATCCGGGTGCCGCGGCCTACGATCTGTTTGAACTCGATCATCGATTCGATGCGCTGGTCGAGCACGATCAGCTTGCACGTTTTCACGTCCACGCCAGTCGTCAGGAGCTTGGATGTGGTGGCGATGACCGGGTAGCGTCGTTCCGGGTGAACGAAGTCGTCGAGCGCCAGTCGCCCCTCGTCGCTGTCGCCCGTCATTCGGACCACGTATTTCGTCGTATTGGCAGCTTCCTCCGGCAGACGCTCCGCTACCTCGTTGACCAGTGCCGACCGCATTCTTTCGGCGTGGTCGATATTCTCGCAAAATACGATCGTCTTGCCGTGGCGGTCCGTATCCGCCAGGTACGTAACGACCTTTTCCGCTACGCGTTTAGTACGTTCATTAAGGACGAGAACCCGGTCCATGTCACGCTGGTTGTAGATACGGTCTTCAATTTCCTGGCCCAGGTCGTCGGTCATGCCAACCGTGGGTCTCCAGCCCTGCAGGTCTTTGTCGAGATCGATACGCACGACCTTGAACGGGGCAAGGAAGCCGTCGTCGATCCCTTGCTTCAGACTGTAGGTATAGACCGGATCACCGAAGTATCCGAGCGTGCTTACGTCGGTCGTCTCCTTCGGAGTGGCCGTCAGCCCGAGTTGAATCGCCGGTTCGAAGTAATCGAGTATCTCGCGCCAGGCGCTGGCCTCATGGGCGCTGCCCCGGTGACATTCGTCGATGACCACCAGGTCGAAGAAGTCCCGCGTAAACTGCTGATAGACGTTCTTATGTTCTTCGCTGCCGGTGACGGCCTGGTAGAGCGCGACATATACTTCGTAACTGGGATCCATGTCGCGGTTGCGAACCTTCGTCATCACCTGACCGAATGGCTTGAAATCGTTGGTGATGGTCTGGTCCGCCAGGATGTTCCGGTCCACGAGGAAAAGTACCCGTCTGACCTTGTCCGCTCTCCACAATCGCCATATGATCTGAAAGACGGTGAACGTCTTGCCGGTGCCGGTGGCCATGACCAGCAACACGCGCCTCCGCCCTTGCGCGATAGCTTCGACTGCCCGTTGTATGGCAACCCGCTGGTAATACCGGGTTTCTTTGCCGCTTGGGTCTTCGTGAAAAGGCTGGAGAACGTACCGGTCGGATTCCGCGTCCAGCCCTTTCCAAACGCGGTACTTGCTCCACAACTCTTCGGGAGATGGGAATTCGTCCAGATTCAGCTGTTTCTCGACGGGGGAATAAAGACCGGTGCGATCGTGAAACAGGAAAGCGTCACCGTTGGAAGAAAACGCGAAAGGCACATCGAGGGCTTCGGCATAGCCTAGCGCCTGCTGCATTCCGCTACCGACTGCGTGGGTGTTGTCCTTGGCTTCGACTACCGCGAGGGGGAGGGGCGAGCGGTAGTTCAGCAGGTAGTCCGCCCGTTTCTTCTTTCCTCTTGTGGCGACCGCGCCGTGTACGATGACGCGACCGGCCGTAAAGCTGTACTCGCGACGGATCTGGGTGTCTTGATTCCATCCGGCTTCTTTCAACGCCGGGGTGATGTACCTGTCGCATATCTCCGCTTCGCTCAGGGATTTCTTGCTTGGCAAGGGGCACCCGTCGGGTATTGGGGTCGGGGAAGATCGGGCCGAGCCATGGGCCATGACCGATCATACGACTCGCTGCGCGTAGGCTTCGCTCTTCCGGGCTATACGATCTTGCGCAATCACAACCAACCGACGCGAACGCTTACACAATGGAGACTCGGAAGTCGTAGATCTTGCTCATAGTCTTCTTGTTCCGACGAAGGGCGGTTACCGGTCAAATGACCAGCATTTCAAGCCACAGCGTCGTCGCATACTTTGGCCAAGTGACTATCAACTGAAAATGGTTATACCAAAATCTTGACGAGATCTATGATTCGTTCAGTCGTAACTGCTGCCTGATTAAAATACACAAACTCTCGCTGATTTCCCGATGTCTCGGCACGGGTGCCCATCTGCCATTCTTGGGATTGACATAGAGATCATGCCTACTGCCATGTCTTTTCAAGTAACATCCTTCGCCAGTCAGTTCCTTGATGAACGCTCTCCGCTTCAAGGTATTTCCAAGTTCAGTTCCGTTGTCTCGAATTTCTCTACGGGAGTCGGAACGGTTTCCTGCATCACCAGATCGTAAGCATCCTTGATGTTCGTTTTCAGTTCTTCAAGATTCTTACCTTGACTGAATACACCCGGCACTTCACGGAGTTTTCCAACGTACCAACCTTCTTCAATCCAGAAGTCCAATGTGAAGTTTAAAACCATGACAGCCTCCTTATACTCGTCAGGGCAATCATGAGACTCCAGCAGTTATTTCAGCGATGATTTCACTGGCCCTGAGCATCTCAACACCAATGAGTTCACCCTTATCGTTGCATTCCACCGTAATGTTGGGACTGAGTTCTATAATGCTGTCTTCCGGTTCGTCCGAGAGCGCCAGGTGCAAGACGTCTTCTTTTTCAAAGTACCTCAACTTAGGCATCTTATTCAAGGTCACCCGTTTCAGAATCTCCGTCAATACTAAAACAGGCGCAGGCATTCACCTGCGCCTGAACTTTACCGAACTTCACCTGCTCTTACTTGCGCGAGAACATTACCGGGGCTTCACCTGCTTGTACCTCTGCCCAGTTCCGCCCGGTCCACCCCGCCTAGTACTTTACCGTGCAGCCGTACGCCCGGGTCATCTTGACCGGGACTTCCTTGCCTTCAGCGACGGCGTCCATGGCCATGGTGACGTAGTTGTCGGCCTTGGGGACGTCGGCGACATTCGCCGAGCGGATGCTGTCGATGGCGCCCATGTAGATCAGGGTGCCTTCCGGGTTGATGATGTACATGTGTGGCGTGTGGGTAGCGCCGTATGTGCGGCCGACATCACCGCTTCCGTCGAGCAGGTAGGCGTCCACGGTCGAAGCGTGCTTTTTCAGGCGCGCGTGGATTTCATCGTTCGAGAACTGCCCCTGCTTGCCTTCGGCCGATGAGTTGATGGCCAGCCAGACCACGCCCTGCTCCCGGTACTTGTCCTGCAGGCCCTGCATGTTCTTGCTCTGGTAATGCTTGACCACGAAGGGACAGTCGTAGTTGATCCACTCCAGGATCACGTATTTTCCCTTGTAGTCCGAAAGCGTCACGCTGTTGCCATTGGTGTCCGTCAGCGTGAAATCCGGAGCGGGGTTGCCCACCTGGGCTTCTCCTGCGGCCATCGGCGATGAGTAGTTTCCGAGCAGATAGGCGGCGGCAACGGCCACCACGGCTAACGGAATCAGGATCTTCTTCATGATTTCCTCCTTTGAGGTTTACCCACTGCGGTAAAACCAGGTTGGCATCGACGCTTACTGTTGATCGAATACGTAGGACTGATGCGTCTCTTCTGAACCCTTTCCAATGACCTGCCCTACCTGCTGGCAGCGCGCCCGCTATCCACCCTGCCGGCAGTGTTCCCGCTCTCCACCTTCTTCAACGCGTCCAGTACCAGGCCCGGCGTGAGCAGCTCCGGCAGGATTTCGGGTTCAGCGTCCGGGCCTCCCGTATACAGTACGTAGAGCGGGACGCTGTTTCTTCCGAAATCGGCGAGGGCCCGGGTGATCTCCGGATCCCGCGAAGTCCAGTCCGCCTGGATCGCGACCACGCCCAGCGTCTCGAACTGCTCCACCACGCGGCTGTCGCTCAGCGCCACGCGCTTGTTGACCTGGCAGCTCAGGCACCAGGCGGCGGTGAAGTCCACGAATACCGCCTTCCCCGATGTGCGCAGATCCTGTACGAGCTGCCTGGAGAAGGGTTCCCATTGCAGTCCCGCGCCGTCCGAAGCGGCAGCGCCTTCCGAGGAGGCGGCCGCGGCGGTCCTTTCGGCCTCGGCCGGGGCCGGCACCTGGCTCAATACGGCAACCATGCTCGCGATGATGATCACCGCCGAAGCGGCCCGGGCCGTCATTCTGGCACGGCTGCCCGCGGCGATGCCTCCCCAACGGCCGAGTATCCAGCTTCCCAGAGCCACCATCACCAGCAGGATCATCACAAGGGCGACCAGGTTGGGGTCCGTCTGAAGGTTCAGCACCCAGAGCAGCCAGACCACGGTGGCCATCATGAGGAACCCCATGAACTGCTTGAACGACTCCATCCAGGCGCCCGGTTTCGGAACGTACTTCAACAGGGCGGGCACGGACGACAGGGTCAGGTAGGGCAGGGCCATGCCCAGGCCCAGGAACCCGAAGATCGCCAGGGACTCGGCCGCCGACTGCGTCAGGGCGTATCCCAGGGCCACGCCCATGAACGGCGCGGTGCACGGCGTGGCCACGACCGTGGCCAGTACGCCGCTCAGGAAGGACCCGCCGATACCGCCGCCCGAATCCATCCTCCCGCCGAGGCCGACCAGGGAGGTGCCGATCTCGAACACCCCGAACAGGCTTAAGCCGAACATGAAGATGATAACCGAAAGGACGACGAGAAAGGCCGGCGATTGCAGCTGGAATCCCCATCCCAGTTGTTCTCCCCCGGCCCGCAGGGCGATGAGGACGGACGCCAGCGCGAGAAAGGAGAGCAGGACGCCCGCGGTGAATACGATGCCGTGCAGTCGCGCCTTGGCCGGGTCGTCGCCGGCCTGGTGGATGAATCCGAGCACCTTGATGGACAGCACGGGGAGCACGCAGGGCATCAGGTTGAGGATCAGGCCGCCGATGAGGGCGAAGAGCAGGGCCTGCCACAGGCCGGACACGAGGTCGCCGGAACCCGCCGCACCGGAAATCGCAGCCAGGCCGCCGGAACCCGCCGCACCGGAAATCGCCGCCAGGCCGCCGGAACCCCCAGCCGCATCCCCGGAACCCGCGGGGCCGATGAGGGCGACCGCCGCCGGCAGCAGGTCCGCGTACACGGCCCTGACGTCCAGGGCCCGTTCCGATCCTGCGCCGCGCCAGCCGTCCGCGGAAACCAGCACGCCCGCGATCTCATCGGGCCTGCCCGTGTAAAAGCCCGACCGGCGCATCGTCAGCAGGTAACCGGTCTCCGTCTTTTCCAGTTTCTGGGGAGATACGTAATCGATCAGGTCTTCATTGTACGGATAGAACTCGACGCGGGTGAGCGCTCCGCGATACCAGTCGGGAGGGGATGCGTGGAGCGCCACGGTGGAATCGGAGATGGCGGCCTCGACCGTCCATCCCGGGACCTGAACGGCCAGGTTTTCCCGGGTCCTGGTAAAAAGATCCGCCCACCTTGCATCGATCCCGGGCGGGTCTTCGGATACGGGCAGCGTGACCTGGTAGCCCGACTCGCCCGGCAGACAGATTTCCGCGCAGACCAGCCAGGAGGCAAAGGCCCCGACGTCGACCGTCCCGCCGGGCGCCAGGTCGGACGGCGGCGTGATTTCGGTCAGGAGCAGCGTCTCGCCCTCGTACCCGTAGCTGGCCAGGATGTCGAGCACGATCTTCTGGGGATAGGGCCAGTGGATTTCTCCGGCCTGGAATCCCTCGGGCAGCGTCCAGTGGATCTCCGTGGGGAGCCCCGAGTCGGCCGGGTTGCGCCAGTAGGTGTGCCAGTGCTCGTCCATCTTCATCCGCAGGCCGGCCCAGAACGGCTGTCCCGGCTTGATGGACGTCGCCTCCACGACCAGTTCGGTCTCCATGTAGTCCGTGCGGACCGCCTGGCCCTGCGCGGACCACGTGGAGAGGACGAGCATGCCCAGCATTGCGGGCAAAAGAAAGGTCGTACGAATCGATTTCATGAGATAATAATATGGCCGTCCCGGCCCGTGGCTGTCAAGCCGCAATCGAGGTGGCGCGCCCTCGCCGCCGCTGGTGGCGCGCCCTCGCCGCCGCTGGTGGCGCGCCCTCGCCGCCGCTGGTGGCGCGCCGGCTGTCCGCTCATGCCCACACGCCGAACCGGTACGTGCTCACACGCCGGACCAGTAGATGCTTGCCCGTCGAACCGGTACATGATCACGCGCCGAACTCGCTCATGCCCACACGTCAGACCGGTTCATGCTCACACGCCGAACCAGTAGCTGTACTTGATGATGAATATGTTCTCCGATTCGCCGCCAAACAGATTGCCGAAGTCTCTGCCGATGTCCAGCGTCCCGTTTTCGTCCCGTTCGCTACGGGTCTGCTGCCAGACGAGAAACACCCGGGATCCGGGCCGGTACTCCCAGCGCAGCACGACGTTCATGCGCAGGGACTGGATATTGAAATCCCGGTCCGAGAAATTGATATCGGGCATCCCGTCCCCGTCGAAGTCCAGGTACCGGTAGCCATCGGTCGGGTCGATGAAGGAACGCGTGCCTTCGTCCAGCACGTCGAAGTCGAAGCTGTTCCCACGGAGCAACTGCTTGTAGTTGAGGTAATCGCCCGAGGACAGCAGGGGCTGGGCGTACAGCTGCAGGGTCAAATAGGGTGAAAAGGCCACGTTCAACCGGGTTTCGAGGGAGAAGGACCGGCGTTGCAGGTCCGAGAACACGTATCGGCGGCCGTAAGTAGGCTCGAAGGGCAGGGCGTCGGTCTGCGTGACGTACTGGGCCGCATTCCGTTCCCATCGGAAACTGGGCGTAAGTTCCAGCTCCCAGTTGGGGGTCGGACGAATCGTGGCTTCCACCTCCGTTTGAAATTCGTGGCCCCCCCGCTGGTATCGCTCGTAGTCGAATTCCGTCTCCAGGACGATCCGCTTCCTTCGGTCCGACCTGATTCCCATATCGAAGGAATAGGAACCGGGGTCCTCCATCACCGGTCCGCCCCGGGTCCTTGTATCGCTGTACTCGGTGGGTCTGTAACTGGAGCCCAGGAAAACATCCCAGTAGTTGTTCAACTCGAAGTTGGCCCCCGCGAAGAACCGGCCGTTCTTGTAGCTGTTCCGCCATGACGACCAGGACCACGGATCGTCGAGGGCCTCGTGCCGGAAGTTGTAGAACGTGAAGAAATTGAACTGATAGTTGCGGAAGATGCGCCCGGGCGTGATGTGCTGGTATTCGATCCGGGCGCCCCCGTCGAGGCGTTCGCTCGAGCGGGAGAATCCCAGGTCGTTGATCTCGAAACCGGGCGATATCTGGGCGAACCAGACCGCTCCGGACCAGGGGCTTCCGTCGCGCTTCGCGAACTGCAACCGCCAGTTGTACCCGTTCATGGACGTGGCGGTGGAATCCACGGCGAGACGCGTGGCGTCGGGACGCTGGAAGTAATGGTTGCTGGCCCGCTGCAGCCGGATCAGCGCTTCCGTGCTGCCCTGGACGCGGCTGCCCGCCAGGTAACCGTAGACGGCCCAGTCCCGCGACCGCGCGCCCCCCCAGTTGTGCTCGAAGTCCACCCCGCCGGAAAAGGCCTCCGACGTGAGGTAGTCGAAAGCGCCGTCGTCGGGCAGGGCCCGGTGCACCAGCGAGCCGACGCCCCCGAACTGGCTGGCGCCGTTCCTGAAGTCCCGGCGGACCCGGAAAACGCCGAATTCCGCCCGGGGTTCAGCCGTAAACTCCATGGTTCTGCCGTCGGCCATCGTATAGGCCTTCCCCGATTCCCGGCCCGTGACCGCGGCCAGGGCGCCGATGGACACGCCGCCCGGTGATCGGCCGGTGATCTTGGCCGCGCCGAGAATGCTGGTCTCCGTGGGTATATCGGCGAAATCCGCGCCTTCCGGCGTGCCGCCCCGGGGCCGACGCCCGATCCGGCGGCTGTAATACAGCTCGTCCCGGCCCGACAGGCCGAAATCGAATAACTGGGCATCCAGGACGAAAAAGGGCCGTTGTTCCCGGAAGAACGTTTCGAAGGCCGAAAGGTTGACGACGGCGGGGTCCACTTCCACCTGGCCGAAGTCGGGGTTGATTGTCATGACGAGATGGTAGGATGAACCGATGCCGTACCGCGCGCCGAAGCCCGCCCGCGCATTGAAGTCGGATCCGTCGAAGAAGGGATTCCCCTGTTCGGCCCGCGCGGTCCGGACGCTGCCGAGGACATAGGGCCGGACATCCAGGCGGCGTGCGGCCGGCGGAAGGACCAGTCCGTTCAGTCGGCCCAGGACGCTGACCCGTCCGTACCGCAGCCGGGACTGAAGGGCGAAGTCAATGACCTCGTTCGTGGCCAGGCACCGTCTCATGAAATTCACACCCCACGACTGGGCGCCGTCCGTCGTTTCGTATCGTATCTGGGAAAGGGGGATTCGCATCTCTGCTACCCAGCCCTGGTCGTCGATCGCCGCGGCGGACTCCCACACGGCGTTCCACGCGTCGTCCTGCCGCACGTCGTCATACAGGTAGGCGTCGCGCTGAACGCCCGCGGCGCTGACGCGAAACTGGTATCCGGTAAGCCGGTCGTTGTTCGGATCGATGGAAACGGAGAACAGGTCGAAGGCGCCCCGTTCGTCCCGCCGGACGAGTTGCCTGCCGATGTGCTCGGGGTGATCGTCGAACATCCGGGCGCCGATGTATATGGCATCCGCGTCGAAGAGCACCCGGACTTCGGTGGCCTTGTCGGGATCGGCCCCTTCGACCGGTTCACGCTGCACGAACCGCGTCGCGGGAATGGCCGCCGCCCAGGCCGCTTCATCCAGCCTGCCGTCAATGGAAATGTCGCCGGTCCGCAGCGCGGCCTCCATGGACGGCACGGGGACGTCGTAAGGGTCGATCCGGGCGGACGCGTCGTCTGAGCACAGCGTGAAGAGGACGAAGAAAAGGGCCGTCCGCGTGACCAGGGAAGTAATTCGCATGGGAATGGTTGTTTCCTGTCTGAACATTGAGTGTTTCCGGCTAGTTCAGATCTACGGCTTCGGCCATTTGCCGGCCAGATCAGATCCCCGGCTCCGGCCATTTGCCGTGCTACCGCACCGGGCTGCTACTGCACTGCCGCACGGATCGCCCCGATCGGTGCGGTGCGACTCCGGTGGGCCTGCCCGGCCACATCAGGACCACAGTAATCTACAAGTACCGTCGTGGTTTACTTTAAATTATCGCAGCGTCCGTCAGCGATTATCGCGACATCCGTCAGCGCGTCCAGGTCAGGACGAGCGCGGGAGGCAGGTTTCTCAGCACGAGGGCGTCGCACCGGTAATCGGAAAACAGGGGGGACATGCGCCGGCGAAACCGGATCGCCGAGGGCAGGTAATAGGCGTGGACGTATTGAAACATGCGGAATACGGAGCCGGGTCTCATCAGACGGTCGAGGTTGACGATTACTTCGTCGATGACCGGTCCAGGCATCGTAGAGATGGACAGTCCGGAAATGACGGCCTTGACCGGTGGGGTCCCCGCGTCCCGGTGCACCTGGAAGGCCCGGGTAACGTTGCTCTGTTCGAAGCGCAGGTTGGGAAAGCGTTCACGCAGCAGCCCGACGAAACGGGGTTCCAACTCGATACCTATATACTCGCCTCCGTGGCGGATGATATGCCGGACCTGGTCCGTGAGCGCCCCCGTGCCGGGGCCCAGTTCCATCACGGATTCATCGGATTCGATCTCCAGCCCCCTGGCCATCGCCCGGGCGAGCATCCGGGAACTGGGCGTCAAGGCGCACACGCTCTTGGGGTTTTTCAACATGACCCGGAGAAAGAGGAAGAAGGGATGTTGGGCTGATCGCGACATGGACGGATGGGTTGCAGCCGGAATCGAACTCGGGCAGAGCACAGATGGCTCTTTTTGGACCAGGAGCACGCGTGGCTCTTTTCGGACCAGTGGAATATATGGTCGCGTCCCCCCGGGGGCAACACCTATAAGCGTTCGCCGGGCTGGCCGGGATGACCGGCGGGGGGCCGTTTCCTGAAGGGCAGAAGGCCCGGATAGGGCGTCCGGTATCGATATAGCAGATAGATCGCGAAAAGGAAAACGGGGACGTTCAGCAGGAGCAGTTCCGGCGGCCAGTTTTCGATTTCAATTCCGGAACGGTAGAGCAAGAAGGCGAAGGCGTTGTTGCCGGCGTGGAGCAGCATGCACGGAAAGATCGAACCCGATAGCACGGCCACGGTGGTCAGCACCATGCCCAGGTAGGCCGTGGGAATGATCCGGAACAGGGCCTGGTGAAACAGGCCGAAGATCAAGCCGACCACCAGGATGAGCGCGATCGGCCTCAACCGGCGGTGCAGTCCGTGGAGCAGCAGTCCCCGGAAGGCCATTTCTTCCACGACCCCCGGCGTGAGCGCCAGCATGAGCAAGATCTGCCACAGCGGGAAGTCGTCCGGAATGAGCTGGCTGGCGAATTTCTCCAGCATTTCCTCCGGGAAGGGCAGGAATACGCTGGAAAGCCCTACGATGAAGATCCCGGTCAGCAAGGTCGAAGGCACGAGGAGCAGCACCGCCAGCCAGATCTGCGGCCGCACCGGGCGGAGCGCCAGGGCCTTCCGCCAGTCGAGCCGGTGAACCCGGATCATCAGGAGCGAGCCGGCGAAGAAGATCACGAACATGTTGAAGGCCCACTGGCCCTCGAGGCGGGTCAACGCGTCCACGTTCGCCGGCGCGATGACGATGATAGCCCACATGCCGACGAACCACAGGAGCACCCTCCTGGGAAACAGCGCGGCGCCTCCCTCCAGATCCGCCTCGTCCGTATCCTGCGTGGTGATGAGCCGCTCCATGCCCAGCATGCGGGACGACGACCTGAGCAGCATGAAGGCGGCGACGAGCATGGCCGCGCAGGTGACCAGAAGCATGGGGATATCGTAATGACCGACCATGATCTCCCGTACGGCCACGGCGACGTTCGCGACGGGAACGACGGCGATCACCGAGCGCAGGGAGACCGCCGGAAGCAGGCCCGCCGCCGTCAGGATCATGAGGCCGAGGAAAACGGGCAGAAGGTACAGCTGCGTCTCCCGGTAGGTCTTCGCATAGGCCGAGACCATGAGGAGCAGGGACGAAACCACGACGGCCACCGGGACGTAGAGGGCGAAAAGCACCAGCACGGCGCCGGGCGACACGTCGATTTCCAGGTCCGCGGAGAACTCGATGAATCCGAGGGCGAGGTAGACGAAGAGGTTTACGGCCTGGGTCAGGGTGATGAAGAGGGCGACGGACAGGATCGTCAACTGCTTGGCGGCAATGATCTCGAACCGGCTGACCGAAGTGGTCAACAGGGTTTCCAGGGAGCCCCGCTCCTTTTCCCCCGCGACACTGTCCATGGCCGCCACCGAAGCGCCGGTCAGGGTGAGGAATACGAGAAAAAGGGGCAGGAGCCGTCCGAAATAGAACCCCGCCGCCTGTTCCGGCGTCGCCACGTCCACCCTCGAGAGCTTGATGGATTCATCCGGGTCCGCCGCGAAACCCCGGCTGCGGAGCGCATCGGTACGATCCTGCTTCCTGGCGTCCACCAGGCGATCCACCAACAGGCCGCTGCCCGTCCTGGACTCGTCCCGGTTGGCGCGGAAGTAGACCGTGACCACGGGCACGCCCGGATACCGCTCGTCCGCCACGGTCAAGTCGGCCCGCTCTCCACCCGCGCGGTCCCCCGACGCGGCCGCCCCTTCAACGGCCGCGTCGGGCGTATCGGCTTCGGCGCGCGTCACGTCGGGCGTATCGGCTTCGGCGCGCGCGCGATCGAGCGTATCGGCTTCGGCGCGCGTGCGTTCGAGCGAATCGGCCTCCACGCCGGTCAGGGTTTCCAGATAGAAATCCAGGTCGCCGGCGGACAGGCTCGAATCGGGTCTGGCCGCCTCCACCTCGATGAATGACGCCGGTTGACGGTCTTCCTCCGTCTCCTTTGTCGCAAGCAGCGCTCCCCTTTCTATGAGCGCCCGCACCGAGTCGGCGTAGGCGCCGGTCACGGCATACCGATACGTCGTCGTCTCCAGCTTTTCCGTTCGCCATTCGCTCATGAACTTAAAGCCGAAAAAGATCAACGGCAGCACGGCGAGCGGCAGGAGGATGCTCAATACCACCGTCCGCCGGTCCCGCAACAGCATGCGCATTTCGTGCCTGAACAGCAGGCCGATCGTCGCGCGGTTCATGAGACCTCTTTGATGCAGGAGACGAAGACGTCTTCCAGATAGTGGGCCCCGGTCCGTTCGCGAAGCGAATCCAGGGTGCCGCATGCCAGTATCCGCCCCTCATGGATGATGGCGATCCGGTCGCATAGTTTTTCCGCTTCGCTCATGATATGGGTAGAGAACAGGATGGTCTTCCCCTGCGCTTTCAACTCGGTCAATATGGCCTGCATTTCCAGGGCATTGAGCACGTCCAGGCCGACGGTGGGCTCGTCGAAGACGAGGATCGGGGGATCGTGGGCCACGGTCCGCGCGATCGCCACTTTCTGCTTCATGCCGCTGGAGAGTTTGTCTATGCGGGTGCGGGCATAGTCCCCGATGCCGAATCGTTCGATCAACTCATCGACCCTGGCAGGTGTCCCGGAGGCGGGATACCCGTTGATCCGGGCAAAGAACTCGATGGTCTCCCGTGCGGAAAGCCGTGGATACAACGCGGTCGTGGCCGAATAGAATCCCAGGCGCCTGCGCACCTCCACGGGTTCCTCCGCCACGTCGTATCCCATGATTTCCGCGGTGCCGGCGGTGGGCTTGAGTATCGTGGTCAGCATGCGCAGGGTGGTGGTCTTGCCGGCGCCGTTTGCCCCCAGGAGCCCGAAGATCTCGCCGGGCCGGCAGTCGAAGTCGATCTGCCGCACGGCGTGCACGGGACCGCGGGATTCATCGTAGTAGGTCTTGGTCAGGTCCTTCACCAACACGGGTTCGGTCACGGTTGCTCTTCCTCTCAGGGGGAACGGCGCAGGAGACGGTGTTTCAGGAAACCGGTGAGACCGCCTTCATAACTGCCGGTCATGATGTCCTCGTAACGCGTAATCGCCGTGGCGAACCGCAGCACGATCCAGATGCACAGGCCTTCCATCAGCAGGGTCAGGCCGATCTGGGGCCAGTTGTAGACCCCTCCTATGGCTTCCCTGAACACCAGGCAGACATTGATGACGGGCACGCAGGCGAGCCACGTCGTGAGTCCCAGGCCGGGGAACTGCATGAAGACCGCGGGTACCAGGACCATGACGGTGACGAAGGGGCCCGCCAGGGACTGGGCGTCTTTGAAGGTACGGGCGAAGCTGGCCACGATCATGAGCAAGGCCGATACGAACAGGGCGAGCAGCATCGTTACGACGACGATCAGGGGTACGGCCGTCCAGGGGATGGTAAAGGCCACGGACTGGAGGCGGTCGCCCAGGAGCGGCGCCATGAGGGTACGCATGGAAAGACTCATGGCCGCGAAATTCAGCAGGCCGGCCGTCGTGGACAGGGCGGCCACGTACAGGTATTTGCCCGCGAGTACGTTCACACGGTCGGTCGCCGCCGTCAGCGTGGTTTCCCAGGTGGACCGCTCCCGCTCCCCCGCCGTCGCGTCCAGCGCGGGATACATGCCGCCGACGATCACCATGATGATGACCAGCACGGGAACCGCCATGCCGAGAATGAACCGTCCCATGTCCCGGCCGGAGGATACGTTCTCCCGTTCGATCCAGATCATCTGGTACGCCGAACCGGACAGTCCCCGGTCCCGCCCGGCCGTTTCCAGGTAAGCCGTCCGGTAACGGGCTACGATATCTTCGACCCTGCCGACGGCAATCCGGCTCCGGTCCTTGGACGAATCACCGGTGAACCGGACTTCGAAGTCGTCCGCGTAGCCCCCTTCCCGGGGAGCGAGTTCGACCAGGAGGTCCAGCCGCCCGTCACGAATCGCGTCCTGAGGCGACGCCACGGAGGTGACCGTGACGCGTTCCGCCGCCTCGATCTTCCGGACGAGGGCCTCGCCCGCCTCGAGATGACCCGTGACCATGACCCGGGCCGTGAAGTTCTCCGTCTGGCCGATGACGAAGGACAGCCCCGTGTAGGCCAGCCACAGGAGGATCGGATACATGAACAGCGGGACCAGCACGACGTTGATGACGATGGAGCGTTCCCGCAGGGCGCCGCGGAGTTCACGGAAGAAGACGAGACGCATATCTGAAAGACGGATCAAGGAGAAATACCTGTTTCAGGCTATGGGGTCGCGGCGACCGCGTACTCGCCTGGCGACGGGCCGCACCGCCCGGATACTCGCCAGGCGGGGTCTCGCCGGGCGGCGGCTCGGCGGCCGGCGGCCGGCGGCTCGGCGGCCGGACTGCTACTGAAAAACCAGCCGGGTCCAGTCGTCGGCGCCGCGCACCACGTCCTCGGGATGCTGGCGGCTGCGGGCAAGATGGCCCCGCGTGCTGCGCAGCGTGGACTGCCGCGCGTCCTGGTAGCGCCAGTCCATGCTCCACCTCACCTGGTCGGAGCGATTGGGCAGTCCCTGGTGGTAGAGCATGTTGTGGAAGAGGACGACGTCTCCCGGATCGAGTTCGATGGAAACGGCCTGGTCCACGTAGGGCGCCAGGTCCTCCTGTGAGATTTCGAGGTAGAATTCGCGGTCTTCGTGCCGGGCCATTCCGATCCTGTGGGTGCCGGGGATGAATTGCATGCAGCCGTTGTCTTCGCGGGCGGGGACCAGCGGCGACCACACGTTGACCATGCGCAGGGCATCCACCGTTTCCGCGCTGTGGTCCCCGTCGCGGTGGACCTTGAAAGTGTATCCCCCGTCCTGGTGCCAGAGGACGAGCGTTGGGGCGTGATCGGGCAGCTTGGGACGGATGGAATAGTTGGGATAGAGACGAAGCTCCTCGCCCAGGAGGGTTTCCACCACGTCGAGCAGGGGCGGGTAGAAGAACACGTCGTACATGCCCGCCAGGTGCAGTTCCTTACGAAATATGTGAGGCGCGTCTTCTGGCGCATCTTTACAGATCCGGGCCAGGCGCGTCTCAAACGCTGCTTCGGCGTGATCCCGGGAGATCTTGCCCTCCGCCATGAGCCGGTTCGCAAACCGGTCCACGAGCTCGTCGGCGGCGTCCCGGGCCGCCTCCACCACCCCGTCGGGATAGAACCCCTTCAGGATCACGTAACCCGTCGCTTCGAACCGGTCCAGGAACGTATTCGTTTCTGCCGCCACTTTAAAGGTCCCCAGGTTAATCGCGCGTCCGCTGATTCGCCATCCGTTGCTGATTCGCCATCCAGGACGGCCCTCCGGTGCCCGGCCGTGCGTTTCCGAATCCTACCTAATTACCCGCGCACGTCTCGATCTCTTCAATCTTCCTCGCGTCGCCGTCGTTTCTTCCGTCCGTGCACTTCTGCCCGCAGAATATACTCGATCTGCGCGTTCACGCTACGCAATTCATCCTTCGCCCAGGCATTGAGGTCATTCCAGAGCTCGGTGTTGATGCGCAGCAGCAGGGATTTCTTCTTATCCGGCACTATAGTCGATTCCGTCAGTACAGCGAACCGGTATTGACGATTGGCTGGGTGGACGATTCGCTGCAGAGCACCGTGAGAAGATTGCTCACCATGGCCGCCTTGCGTTCTTCGTCCAGGTCGACCACGTGTTGTTCCTTCAATCTTTCAAGGGCCATTTCCACCATGCCCACCGCGCCGTCCACGATCTTCTGACGGGCCGCGATGATGGCGTCTGCCTGCTGCCGCTGCAGCATCACCTGCGCGATTTCCGGGGCGTAGGCCAGATGGTTGATCCGTGCTTCCGAAACCGAAACCCCGGCCGCCGCGACCCGTTCCTGTATTTCGTTGCCGAGCGCTTCGGACACTTCTTCTATGGACGACCGCAGGCTCGCGGCCTCCCCCTCGGTCAGATCATAGGGGTAGCTGGTGGCCAGATGGCGGATGGCCGATTCGGACTGTACCTGTATGTATTCGACGAAATCGTCCACCTCGAAACTCGCCTGGGCGGTGTCTTCCACGCGCCAGACCACGACGGCCGAAATCTCGATCGGGTTGCCGTTCTTGTCGTTCACCTTCAATCGCTCGCTGTCGAAGTTCCTTGCCCGAAGGGAGATCTTCTGCTTGCTGTTGAGGGGATTCACCCACCAGAATCCCTGCTCCCTGACCGTCCCGGTGTACTCGCCGAACAGGGTAAGTACACTGGCTTCGTTCGGTTCCAGCGTGAAGAATCCCTTGAACGAAAAAAGCAGGACGGCCAAAGCCGGCATAAAAACCAGCAGGAGGAGGAGCACGTCCCTGACGCTCATCCCCGTTTCCAGCACGGGCGGATTGAAGGTTATGGTCAAATCCATCACAGCCAACGTAACCGGGAAGAGGATGATCAGTCCGACCAGCGCTTTCCAGCCATTGACTTTCGGTGGGGGTATTTCCGTAATCATTGCTTCTCCTCGACGTGACGATGTTAATAACAAAATGATATTATTATGATATCATATTACGCAGCAATGTACCTTCTGTCAACAAAAAACGCAAAAAGTATGAAATGCAAGGATCGGGACCGGGGACAAGGCAGGCATCGACGCGGCAAGACACAAAAAGGGCGCCTCCGTGGGCGCCCTCCTGATCAGTCCATGCTGGGGATGAAACGACCTCGGTCAGCCCTGGGGCTGCTTCACGTAACGCAGGTAGGGCTTCACGCGGCGGATGTCGGAGAAGGTCTGGTCCGCCTCTTCGTCCGTGACCGCAGGCACGATGATGCAGTCTTCGCCGCTGTTCCAGTTCACCGGCGTGGCCAGCTTGTGATTGGCCGTCAACTGCAGGGAATCCACGACGCGCAGGATCTCGTCGAAATTGCGGCCCGTGGACGCGGGGTAGGTCAGCATCAGCTTGATCTTCTTGTCCGGGCCGATGACGAAGACCGACCGCACGGTCATCTTGTCGTTGGCGTTCGGATGGATCATGTCGTAGAGCTGGGCGACTTCCTGGTCGGGGTCCGCGATCATCGGGTAGTTCACCGTCGCGTTCTGGGTCTCGTTGATGTCGCTGATCCAGCCGCGGTGGGAATCGAGGGGATCCACGCTGATGGCCAGGATCTTCACGTTGCGTTTGGCGAACTCGTGGGCGATGTTGGCCATGTAACCCAGTTCCGTGGTGCAGACCGGCGTGTAATCGGCGGGATGGGAAAAGAGTATGCCCCAGTTGTCCCCGAGCCATTCGTGAAAGCGAATCGTTCCCTCGGTGGTCTCAGCCGTGAAATCCGGGGCTTCGTCCATTAAACGTAACGCCATGGCAATCCTCCTGCAAATGGCTTGCTATAGAAATAGTTGCGGTGTGTGATCAGTGGTCTGATCTGCTGTTCGGTTCCGGTAATATACATATCTGAGTCAACAAAGTAAAGAATAAAATCAGCGGGTGCACCAGATCAGTCCGCGGCGGACGATCTCCCGCGCTTCCGGCACGTCGAAGTCGGCGGCGACGTGACCCAGCGTGCAGTGGAAGACCTTGCCCCTGCCCCAGGCCCGTTTCCACGCGGCGGGCATGACGGTGCCTTCGATCCACGCGTCGTGGTCCCCGCCGAAGGTGGTGGTGGCGAGCACCTGGTTGGACGGATCGACGTGCATGTAGTACTGTTCGGAGCGCATGGCGAAGTCGTCTAGTCCCGCCGTGATGGGATCCTCGTGATCGATGATGTTGACTTCGTAGTCGATGATGCCCCCCGGATGGGAAACCCACTGGCCGCCCACCATGTACTGGTAGTTGGTATTGTTGCGGAAGGCGTCCGCCTGGCCGCCGTGCCAGCCGCCGAAGCCGGCGCCGGCAGCGACCGTGTCCAGGAGCGCCTTTTCCTGGGCGCCGGTGATCGTGCTCATGGTCACGGTCTGCACGATGAGATCGTAGGTGGGCATGGCTTCGGCATCCAGGTAGGCGTCGAGGGTGTCCTGTTGCGTGATTTCGTATCCTTCCGCCTCGAGCAGCGGGATGAAGATGTCCTGGGACTGCCTGGGCTCGTGTCCTTCCCAGCCTCCCCAGACGAATAGGGCCTTAGGCATAAAGCTACTCCTGTGGTTGCGGTGCCGTGACGGGATTCCCGATCTGATGATCGCGGTCTTTCAGGCAGGTGGCAATGGAAACCCCCGTGTATCGTTCGGTAAACGCGTCAGTCCCATCGGCTCGGATTCATGCCGGGTGCTTCGTCCATCATCCCTTCCGGTTTGTTTCCTACGCCGAACTCATAGGTCCGCATGCTGGGATCGCCCAGGTAGGGCCGGACCGATTCCGGCATCCGTTCCAGGTCGGACGGGTCCCGCGGCGCCACGTCGACGATGGGGCCGGCCCAGGCCGGCCGGTAGGCCACCGCAAGCATGGCACGCGCCCGGTTCCCCGTATTGGGCAGGGTGCCGTGAAACGCCCGGTGGTTGAGAAACAACGCCGAGCCCGCGGAGCACGGAACGACCACCTCTTCGGGGTGACGCTCATACCGCTTGTACGGATGGGCGTCCGCGTGCATGCAGAGATGGGACCGGGGAACGACCCGGAAGGGCGAGACGTCGAGGGTCAGGTCATCGAGATAGTAGAGCACGCGGACGGTAATGGGGCAGCTTCCCTCGTATCCGAATATCTTCGATCCGTAGGGCTGTCCGTCGGTATGGAGGCTGATCCCCGGTGTACCGGGCTCGGACCGGTCGTAGGTGTAGTGGATGAACACGAGACGGTCGCCGAAGAGTTGTTCCAGGAACCCCACCGTGGGTTCGTAGGCGATCAGCTCGGCCAGCCTGCGGCTCTTGAGATGGGGATCCCGGCAGCCCCGCTGCTTTTCGCTGTAGTCCCGTCCGATCGTTTCGAGCGTTTCGCATTCGGCTTTCAATTCGGCCAGGTAATCCGGAGGTATCCAGTCCGGTATGATCAGGTAGCCTTCTTCCTCGATCATCCGGATACGCTCGCCCCGGTTCAGGGCGCGCCAGTCCCGGTCGTCCACGTTGATATCGAGTGCTTCCTGCGTTCGCATCATCCCTCCTTTGCCGGTGACGCGGGGCGCTGCTCATGGCGGCAGGCGACGCCCAGGCCGCGGCAGACGCCAATCCGCTACAGTTCGACGCGCACGGCCTCCATGGTCCGGGCCGCCTTCGCGCGCGCGGTCTCGATATCCGCACCGCGGGCGACGGCGACGCCGAGACGCCGGTGTCCGGAAACCTCGGGCTTGCCGAACAGATAGAGCCCGGTGTCCGGCTGGGCGAGGGCCGCATCCAGATTATCGAACGTGACCTGGCTCGATGCTCCTTCCACCACGAGTGCGGCGGAGGCCGAAGGACCGTGTTGATGAATGCCCGGTATGGGGAGTCCCAGCACGGCCCGCGCGTGGAGGGCGAATTCGGACAGGTCCTGCGAAATGAGGGTAACCATGCCCGTGTCGTGGGGCCGGGGGGAGACTTCGCTGAAGATCACCTCGTCGCCCTTGACGAACAGTTCGACCCCGAAGACGCCGTGGCCGCCCAGGGCGCCGGTCACCTCTTCCGCGGTGCGCCTCGCAAGGTCCCATGCCCCGGCTGCCATCGGCTGGGGCTGCCAGGAGTACCGGTAATCCCCGTCGACCTGTTCGTGGCCGATGGGCAGACAGAAATCCGTACCGCCCACGTGCCGAACGGTCAGCAGCGTGATTTCATAATCGAATTCGACGAACCCCTCGACGATCACCTTGCCCGCGCCGCCCCTGGCCTCGTCGTGCGCACGCTGCCATGCATCCGCCGCTTCCGATCCGTCGCGGACCGTGCTCTGGCCCCTGCCGGAGGAACTCATGACCGGCTTGATCACACAGGGCAGCCCGATCTCGATCAGCGCGCGTTCGTACGCGTCGCGTGACTCGGCAAAGCGGTACGGGGAAGTCGGCAGCCCCAGTTCCTCCGCGGCGAGCCTTCGTATGCCCTCCCGGTTCATGGTCAGGTGGACGGCCCGCGCCGTGGGAACGACGTGGTAACCTTCCGATTCCAGTTCCACCAGGGCCTCGGTGGCAATGGCTTCTATTTCGGGGACAACGTATTCGGGTTTTTCGCTCTCGATCACCGCGCGCAGGGCGGATCGGTCCAGCATATCCGCCACGTGTGCACGATGAGCCACCTGCATGGCCGGCGCGTCAGGATAGCGGTCCACCGCGACCACTTCGACACCGAGGCGCTGAAACTCGATGACGACTTCCTTGCCCAGTTCTCCCGATCCGCACATCAGCACCCGGGTCGCCGTCGGGGACAGCGGCGTGCCTATCGCGGCCATCGGCGGATCCTTCCACTGTGTCGTCTTGATTTCATCGTTCGCGGAGCGCCGCGGTCAGATCTCGTTCACCGCCGCCGTCAGTTCCTGCACCGCGTCCTTGCCGTCGGCGAAGAGCATCAGGCAGTTGTCCGCGGCGAAGAGCGGGTTGGGTATGCCGGCGAAACCGGGGCTCAGGCTGCGCTTGATGACCACGACGGTCCGCGACTTGTCCACGTTCAGGATCGGCATGCCGGTCAGCGGCGTGTCGGCCGCGTCGCGGGCCAGGGGGTTCACCACGTCGTTGGCGCCGATGACGATCGTAACGTCGGTCTGCTCGAAACCGGTATTGGCCTCGTCCATCTCCTTCAGCCTGTCGTACGGCACGTCCGCTTCGGCCAGCAGCACGTTCATGTGGCCCGGCATGCGGCCGGCCACGGGGTGTATGGCGAACTCCACCTCGACGCCGTTGGCTTCGAGCTGATTGGCCAGGTCCCGCACGGCGTGCTGCGCCTGGGCCACCGCCATGCCGTAGCCGGGGACGAACACCACGCGCCGGGCGCTGTCGAGTACCATGGCGACCTCTTCGGCCGTGGTGGATTTCACCTTGCCTTCGTAGAGATCGTCCGCGGGACCGGCGTCGCCGTCGCCCGCATCGCCGCCGACTCCCGCGAACATCACATTGGCCAGCGAGCGGTTCATGGCCCTGCACATGATGCTCGTCAGGATGAATCCGGAGGCGCCGACCAGCGAGCCCGAAATGATCAGTACGTTGTTGGACAGCACGAAGCCCGTCGCTGCGGCGGCCATGCCCGAATAGGAATTGAGCAGGGCAATCACCACGGGCATGTCCGCGCCGCCGATAGGCACCACGAGGAGAATGCCGAGGACGGAGGCGATGCCCACCATGATCCAGAAGTAATGGGTGCTTTCCGGTTGCAGGATGCTCAGGACGCCCGCCGCCAGTCCGGCGAGCAGGAAGAGGCCCTTGAGCACGTGATCCAGGGTGAACCGAACCGCTTTCTCGGAAATGATGCCCTGCAGCTTTCCGAAGGCGACCAGGCTGCCCCAGAAGGTTACTCCGCCGATCAATCCGGACGCCATGGTCGCGACGCCGAACTGCATCGAGATGGCGTCCGCGGACCGCAGCGCGGCTTCGACGTAGGCCGCGCCGGCCACCAGGACCGACGCCCCGCCGCCGAATCCGTTGCAGAGCCCGACGAACTGCGGCATGGCGGTCATCGGAACCTTGAGCGCCCAGATGGCGCCGATCGCCCCGCCGAGCACGATGCCGGCGACGATGACTTCGAACCGCACGATCTGCTGGTCGACCAGCGTGACCACGATGGCGATGAACATGCCCAGGGCGCTCAGGCGGTTGCCCCGGACCGCGGTGCGGGGATGGGACAGGCCCTTCAGCCCGAGAACGAAGAGGGAGGCGGCGACGAGATAGGCGAATCGGACGAGATCGGGGGACATTCGCCTATTCCTTTCTCTTGAACATGTCCAGCATGCGGTTGGTGACGAGGTATCCGCCGACCACGTTGATGGTCGCGAAGACCACGGCGGCGAATCCGAGCACCGTGGTCAACGTGGTATACTGGCTCCCGGCCGAAAGGATGGCGCCGATGATCGTAATACCCGATATGGCGTTCGAACCCGACATCAGCGGCGTGTGGAGTATGGGGGGCACCTTGGTGATGACTTCGAATCCGACGAACACCGCCAGGACGAATATGGTCAGGACGGCTATGGTTTCACCCATTTGGAACTCCTCGCGCAGTACGATATCCTGCCGCTTGTCAGCTTGAATCGGAAAGCAGAGCGCTCACCATGTCGTTGACGATCGCGCCGTTGCGGGTAACGGTCGCGCCTTGCACGATGTCGTCGTCTGCGTCCGTGTTCAGCGCACCATCGTCGATCATCAGCTTCAGGAAATTCACGATGTTGTTGGAATACATCTGGCTGGCGTGGAACGGGACCGTCGAGGGCAGGTTCACCTCGCCCACGAGGGTCACGCCGTGCCTGATCACCGTCCTGCCCGGTTCCGTGATCTCGCAGTTGCCCCCCCGTTCCGCGGCCAGGTCGATGACGACCGATCCGGGCCGCATGCTCCGGACCATGTCTTCGGTGACCAGCACGGGCGCCGGCTTTCCGGGTACGGCGGCCGTGGTGATGACGACGTCGTTTTCCGACACGACGCGGGCCATCATCTCCCGCTGCTTCGCGTAGAACCGCTCGTCCATGGCCTGGGCGTATCCCCCCGAACCTTCCGAATCGGCGGTGTCCAGTTCCAGTTCCACGAACCGCGCGCCGACGCTCTGAACCTGCTCCTTGACGGCCGGCCGCACGTCGTAGGCCTGGATCACGGCGCCCAGGCGCTTGCACGTGGCGATAGCCTGAAGTCCCGCCACGCCGACGCCGACGACGAAGACGTGGGCGGGCGTAATCGTGCCGGCCGCCGTCATCATCATGGGAAACAGCCGCGGCAGGTATTCGGCCGCCATCAGCGCGGCCTTGTAACCGCCGATATTGGCCTGGGAAGACAGGGCGTCCATGCTCTGCGCGCGGGAGGTCCGTGGAATGAACTCCATGGCGCAGGCGGTCGCGCGCCGGTCGGACAGCGCCTTGATCTCCGCCGGAGCCGACAGCGGTTCAAGGAAGCCGACCAGCAACTGTCCCTCGCGCAGAAGCTCCACGTCCGCCATACCCGAATCGGGATTCGCGCCTCCGCCCCTGACCTGCACGATCGCATCGGCTTCGGCGAATACGGACTCGCGATCGGCGGCGATCCGGGCGCCGGCCTCCTCGTAGGACGCGTCCGCGAAACCGGCCTCCAGCCCCGCTCCGGCCGAGACGCGGACGTCACATCCTGCTCTTGCCAGGGCGCCAACCCCGGCCGGAACGATGGATACGCGCCGCTCTCCCGGACAGGTTTCGGTAGGAACGCCGATGGTCATCAACTACTCCGACAGCATGATTGTTCTGGGGTTCTCAGACGCTTGGCGGCCGCGGTATACCGGGTTGTCCCGTCCTGCATAGTTACCTTGGTCGATCGGCGGACCGCCAGGTCAACGCCGGCCGCGTCATGAGCCGAGTTCTATATATAAAGATTCCTGTCGGACGCGTCAACTACCAGATTGGCGTCCGCGCCACGGCAACAAATAACCCGCGCGAACCACGCGCATGTTGTCAGGGTCCCGGCCTTGCGTTATCTTGAATGACAGGAGCGCGTGGACGTACGTCGGGTTCCTTGCGATCTGCCACGGGATCACGGCACGTAGCAGGAAGAACCTGAATCAACCGCGAAACGACGGTCAAACCGGCCGTGGGTATCCACCCGCCGACTCAATCGGGAAACCGGATCAATGCCCCGTTTTGGACTGATGCTGCTGCCCATTCTCCTCGTCGTTCCCTGTCACGCCCAGCAGGCCGTGTCCGCGCTGGTACGGACCGCCATGGAAGAAGTGTCCACCGAACGGATCTGGTCCCATACGGAGTACCTGGGCAGCGACCGGCTGATGGGCAGGGCCACGGGGACCGCGGGAGCCGATACCGCGGCGGGCTACCTGGCGAAGCAATTGCGGCGCCTGAAGCTCAGACCGGGCGGGCGGGACGACTCCTATCTCCAGCGCGTACCGCTCCACGGAAGCCAGGCGCTGTCGGAATGCCTCTTCCAGGTCAGCGTGGCCGACACGACCTATGACCTCGACCTGTTCGAGGATTACCTCCTGTACGACACCGGGGACTATACCATCGTACCCCAGCCGGCGCCGCTTGTGTTCGTCGGCTATGGCATCGTTGCGCCTGAATACGACTACAATGACTACCAGGACGTCCGTGTAGACGGGTCGATCGTGGTTTTTCTATCGGGAGAACCCTACTCGGAGGAGCCGGATTATTTCAGGGGCGTACAACCTACCGTCCATTCCATTCCCGAGTTGAAGCAGCGCCAGGCCCTGTCCCGAGGCGCGGCGGGCAGCATCATGATCCCGTCTTACCGCGAGCACCGGGGCCGCACGTGGACCGAATGGCAGGACATCTTCGCTTTCGAGCACGTCACGCTGCTTTACGTTGAACCATCGAACATGACGATGCTGGTGAACCCGGAGCGCGCCCCGGTTTTTTTCAGAGGCGCTGCCTACAGTCTGGGTGACGTGTACGAAATGGACCTGAATTACGAAATGCGCAGTTTTCCGCTCGAGGCGCAAATACGCTTCGTCGGCAGATTCCAGGAGCGCGAGTTCATTTCGTCCAATGTGATCGGGGTGCTTCCGGGCAGCGATCCGGTACTGCGGGAAGAGTACGTGATCGTGTCGGCTCATTACGATCACCTGGGCGTCGGGCCCCCGGTCCGGGCGGATTCCATATACAACGGCGTCGCCGACAACGCGCTGGGTTGCGCCGGGGTGCTGGAGATTGCCCGCGGCATCGCGGCCATGCCCGAGCCGCCCAGGAGATCCCTGGTCTTTCTCTTCGTAACGGGGGAGGAGAAAGGAATGCTTGGCAGCAGATACTACCTTGACCACCCGGCCATACCGCTCCATCGGACGATGGCGGCGGTTAACGTGGATGGTCTCGCCATCGTCGATACCTTCAGGGATGTCATCGGCGTAGGAGCCGACCTGTCCACCCTGGGAGAACTGCTGCAGTCGGTCGCCGGCGAACTGGACCTGTCGGTATCGCAGATACCCCTGGTGTTCCAGGGTCTGGACCCTTTCGCCCTGTCGGACCAGTTCGCCTTTGCCCAGGCTGGCATCCCGGCCATATTGCTGATGGAGGGTATCCAGTTCGAGAACCTTCCGAGCGAGACGGGCATCGAGATCTTCGTAAGCTGGGGCAGGTCCCGGTACCACACGCCCTTCGATGATCTCGAACAGCCGATCAACCACGACGCGGTCCGGCAGCACGTCCAGGTTCTCCTCGCCTACGTCGGCGCCCTGGCCGATACCTACCGGCCGGCGCAATGGCTTACGCGGTCCCGGTACAACACGGCGCGGCTGCGGTCCATCGTCGAGAACCGATAAATGCCGACACGGATTGAATCATGAACCGTCTCATGGCAATAGCCGGCCTGTTTCTGATGTCGTGCGGTATCGCGCCGCCGCCCGTGATGGACAGTCCCGAACGTTTCAAAATCACGGGATCGACCACGATGAACCGGCTGGTTCAGCAGTGGGCGTACGGGTACATGGACGCCCACCCCGGGGTGTTCATCGAAACGGAAAGCGGAAGCAGCCGATTCGGCATCGAGTCGTTGATCGCGGGCAAAACCGATATCGGGGCGGCCTCCCGGACCATGCTCGCCGACGAAGTCAAGCGGCTGCTGGAGAAACGCGGTTCACTGGGCATGAGCATTCTGACGGCAAGAGACGCCCTGAGCATATACGTTCATCGGGAGAACCCCGTTCGTGATCTCTCCATCGAACAGGTGAGGTCCGTTTTCTCGGGAAAGATCGATAACTGGGGCAAGGTCAATGGAAAGAACGCTCCGATCCTCGTGGTGAACCGCCCCCCCAATTCGGGCACACGCGTGTATTTCGACCGCAACGTGCTTCAGCAGTTGGACTTCACGCCAGAAGCCCGGATCGCTCCCACCTCCAGGGCGGTGGCCGAGGTCGTGGCGCGTCATCCCAACGCGATCGGATACGGAGGCATAGGATCCGGCGACGGGACGGTGCCCTGCAGTATCAACGGCGTCCTGCCCACGGCCGCCACGGTACGGGACGGCACCTATCCCCTGGTCAGGTACCTGTATTTCTACATCGCCCATTCGCCGCGCGGCACGATCAAGTCCTTCGTGGACTGGATTCTGAGTGACGAGGGTCAGGCCGTCGTGGAACGGGCGGGTTACGTCCCACTCTGGGAGACGGGCAGTTAAGGAGCCGCCATGAACGATGCCGAACGTTATGAATTCGACCGCCAGGGCTATATCGTGATCGAAGACATGCTGGATTCCGAAACGGTGTCTTCCCTTTCCGAAGCCGTGGACGAACTGGAAGTGCACGCGGTTCGGAACCTGGAAGAACCGCCCCGCAAGGTCAGCCCCTGGGGGCCGGACTATCACCGGAACCCCGACCTGGGATACCACGTCGACGGATCGAACGCGGAAGGCAGAACGATCATCATCGAGGACTTCTGGAACGCCGACCAGCGGTTCGACGTGCTGGTGAACGACGCGCGCACCATGGAGTACATCGGCGGGATCGTCCAGGGCAGGGCCACGATAAACAATTCCGAGATCCGGATACGATACCGCGGCAACCAGTCGGGTTCCCACGGCGGCATGCGGCCCGAGAACCAGAAGTACCGGTATGGTTTCAATGCCAACGGAATCGACTGCATGATGGTGCGCATGATCTATTTCATACACGACGTATCCCGGGACCAGGGCGCGTTCAGCGTGGTCCCCGGTACCCACAAGACGAACCTGCCCTGCCCCTACGGCGGCAACCCGGACGAGGAGCCCGGCATGGTCGCGCTGGAGGTCAGGGCCGGCGACGCCGTTCTGTTCACGGAAAACCTGCGTCACGGCGGCGTTACCAACCGGTCCGAGCAGGTGAGAAAGACCATCCACGTGGGGTACGGGCCCTACTGGATGCTGTCGCAGAACCAGGCGACCATGGATGAACTGCCCTATGTAACCGAATCCACGTTCGCGCGGTGGGACGACGACCAGCGCGCCTTGTTCAAGCCGTGGCACAGGCCGCGCAGCTGATCCGGCAGAATGAACCATTACGCAACAGAAAGGAATGACCACATGTCCGTCAGCCCTTCGGTAGAAAAATCGATGAAGATGTATCAACGCGCCGGGGAACTGATTCCGGGATGGACGCAGCTGATCAGCAGGCGGGCAAGCCAGTTTGCCAGCGGCGTCAGCCCCGTCTACGCCGAGCGCGCCAAGGGCGCCCGGTTCACGGACGTGGACGGCAACGAGTACCTGGACATGATGAACGCGGTCAGCGCCGTCATCCTGGGCCATGCCGACGACGTGGTGGACGGAGCGGTCAAGGAACAGATCGACCGGGGCAGTATGTACACACTGAACGGTCCGCTCGAAATCGAACTGGCCGAGGAACTCGTCGATACGATCCCGAGCGCCGAAATGGTGCGGTACGCCAAGGCCGGGGGCGAGACCTGCGCCCTGGCCGCCCGGATCGTGCGCGGCACCACGGGCAAGGACATCATTCTCTTCTGCGGCTACCACGGCTGGCACGACTGGTACCAGTCCGCCAACTACCTGGTCGACCCCGAAAGCGGCGAGTACCCCTTCGCCGGTATCGAGCCCATCGGCGTGCCGAGGGTGCTAGCGGGCACGGCCATACCCTTCACGTACGGGGACCTGGACATGCTCTCGGACCTGCTTCAGCAGTACGACGGACAGGTCGCGGCGGTCATGATGGAGCCCGCGCGATCCGAGCTGCCGCCCCCGGGTTACCTGGAATCCGTGAAGCGGCTGGCCCACGAACACGACGCGCTGCTCGTGTTCGACGAGGTGTCCTGCGGCTGGCGCCTGCGTATCGGCGGGATCCAGGAACTCACCGGGGTGACGCCCGACGTAACCACCCTGGCCAAGGCCATGTCGAACGGTTACGCCATGGGCGCCGTCGTGGGATCCCGCGAAGCCATGGCGCCCGCCGCCTCGATGTTCGTTTCCAGTACCTTCTGGAGCGACAACGTGGGACTGGCCGCCGCCCTGACCACGATACGCGAGTTGAAACGGCGCGATTCCGAGCCTTTCTTCGACGCCATGGGCGAACGGGTCAAAGCCACGATGAACGACGCTCTCGCGAGCGCGGGACTGCCCGGCGCCTGCGTGGGCCTTTCCTACAATCCCGGCCTCTCCTTCGATCTGCCCGACCCGGAACTCACCCCCATCGTATCCACGCTCTTCGTCCAGGAGATGTCCCGCCGCGGCATCTTCACGGCCACCTCTTTTCGCGTGACCATGGCGCACACGGAGGAAGACGTCCGTCAATTGGGTGAAGCCGCCGCCGAGGTCTTCGGACTCATCAGGTCGGGCCTGGACCGCGGCAACCTGGCGGAGATGCTGGAATGCGACCCGAAGAAGGAGCCCTTCAGAAGGCTGGTGCGGTGAGATATGCGAGCGGGTTGCGTGAACCGTCGAAGCCTGCGGGGGAGGTCTTCCGTTGAAGTATGATCCGGGTACATTCAGAGGGGACCTCACCGGCGGACTCACCTCCGCGGTGGTGTCGCTGCCCTTCGCGCTGGCCTTTGGCGTTTCGTCCGGCATGGGCGCGGCCGCGGGGCTGTACGGTGCGATCGCGGTCGGTTTTTTCGCATCGGTGTTCGGCGGCGCGCGTACGGTGATTTCCGGCCCGGCGCCTTCCGTTACGATCGCCATGGCGATCATCGTCACCAGCCAGGTGAGCACGCTCGCCGAAGCGTTAACCGTGGTCGTCCTGGCCGGCGCGCTGCAGGTGGCACTCGGCCTTTCCCGCCTGGGCCGCTATATCGCCTACACGCCCCACGTGGTCGTATCGGGGTTCATGTCCGGCATAGGCATCATCATCATCCTGATGCAGGCCAATCCCTTTCTCGGATCGCCCGTCGCACCGGGCGGTGCGATTGCCGCGATCCGGTCCCTCCCGGATGCAGTCAATGAAGTAAACTACAGCGCATCGGCCATTGCCGCAGTAACGGTGGCGGTGGCGGTGTTCTGGCCCCGGGACCTGAGCAAGTTCCTGCCCGCACCGCTGATTGCTTTGCTGACCGGGACGATCCTGGGCGTCTTCTGGCTGAGCGACGCACCGGTCATCGGCGAAATCCCCGCCGGGCTGCCGGCTTTTCAATTCCAGTTGCCTTCCACGTCCTTTTTGCTGAATGCCGTCCAGCCGGCGCTCATCATCGCCCTCCTGGGTTCCGTGGACAGCCTGCTCGCCTGCCTGATCGCGGATTCGCTCACGGGATCGAACCACAACCCCGACCGGGAACTGACCGGTCAGGGTATCGGCAACATGGTGGCGGGGCTGTTCGGGGGGCTGCCGGGATCGGGTGCGACCGTCAGCACGGTAACCAACATCCGTTCGGGCGGACAGACGCCGGTTGCGGGCGTGACGCGCGCCGTGGCCCTCCTGTTGATGCTGCTGGGTCTGGGCGATTATGTCGAACCTGTTCCACATGCCGTCCTGGCCGGAATCCTGATGGTGGTCGGATGGAACATCATCGACTGGCAGCTGCTTGCCCGGGTTCGCCACCTCCGGCGGGAGCACCTGTTTGTCATGGCGCTCACGCTGGGTCTCACGGTTTTCGTCGATCTGATCACCGCGGTGGCCATCGGGCTGATCGCCGCGGGTATGGTCCACGCCCGGCAGTTGGAGACCCTCGAACTCGACAGCGTGGTCTCCGTGCCCCTGCTGGACCGCGAGTTTCTTTCCGCCGATGAGCACCGGTCCGATGCGGACCCCCTCGCCGCGAGGGTGGGCCTCGTTTCTCTCCGAGGCAGTTTTACCATCGCATCATCCAGGAAACTGGTCAAGGTCATCGGCGAGGATATCAGGGAACACGAGGTAGTCATCTTCGACTTTTCGGAAACCCGGTATATGGACGACAGCGCAGCCCTGATCATGGGACGGCTGTTCACGGTTGCCCATGAACAGGAGACCAGGACGATTGTGACGGGGTTGTCGGGTTCGGTATCGAATACGCTGGCGGCCTTCGAGGCGCTGCGGCTTGTCCCGGCAGAGCGACGGGTGGGCACCATGAAAGAAGCGCAGGCAACGGCCGCGGCGCTGCTGCGCGGGGAGAGTTCCGTCTGACCGCCGGGTCCGTCCGACCGCTGGGTCCGTCTGACCGCCGGGTCCGTCTGACCGCCGGGTCCGTCTGACCGCTGGGGGGACGCCGTCGATTCAACCCCTTACCTGCAGGCGAAGTCTTTCTATCCGGCGTTTTCCTCCCCCAACATCCGCGCCGCCGCCCGTTCACCCGAATGCACGCAGTCGGGCAGTCCCACGCCGCGGTAGGCGTTTCCAGCCAGCGCCAGACCTCGATGCCTCTCCAGCCTGGCCTCGATCCGTTCCAACCGCCGCAGATGGCCGACCAGGTACTGGGGCATGGCGTCGGGGTACCGTGCCGGGACGGTGTGCAGGGGCGACGCTTCCATACCCATAAGGTCCTTCAATTCTGCACGTAC
Source organism: bacterium (assembly GCA_963693015.1). GTDB lineage: Bacteria > JAAXHH01 > JAAXHH01 > JAAXHH01 > JAAXHH01 > JAAXHH01. The sequence goes on along the minus strand of OY843748.1, from coordinate 3,476,087 downwards.
GATCCGCAGCAACCGGTCATCATCGAGCCGCAGCAGTCCTTGCTGCCGCGGTCCTCCGATAAAGACGCGCAGCAGGACGAATCCCTCCGGCGCCCGGTTCGGAAACTTGACGCTGCTGAAGGTGCAGGCGATGATCTTCCGTTTCTCCACCTCGGGCACCACGAAACCGAAGCAGTCCAGGGGATGGGGCACGTCGGCACGCCGGTACACGAGATTCATGACTGCCGAAGACGCGTGGGGGATGGCGGCCAGTTCTTCATAGAGATCCGTATCGGTTCCCCGTAGCAACTCAGCGGCGTTTCGGGACGGCAGGGCGAGTATGACGCCGTCGGCATCGAACCGCCGTCCGTCGCTGCAGGCAAGTCGCCAGAGGTCTCTATCGCGGTTCAGGCTCAACACCTCGGTCCGGGCATGCATGGTCTCCGAGGGCAGGTGCCGCAACAAAGCCCGCACGATGGATTCCATGCCCCGGTCGAAGGAGGCCAGTTCTCCGTATCGGGCACCGCTGCCGGCGGATGGACCGCTTCGGCGCTGCGCGGCTGCGCGGCGCTGGGCGATCATGGCCCTGATGACGCTGCGGTGACGCCTTTCCATCTCGTGAAACCGCGGAATCGTGGCCTTCAGACTGAGGGTGTCGGGGTCTCCCGCGTAGATGCCCCCGACGAGCGGCTGCACGACGCGCTCCAGCACCTCGCCGCCGAAGCGTCTGCGTACGAAGGCGCCGAGACTCTCATCGCCGCCCGCTGGGCCTCGCGGGCGTACCAGGTCCAGGGCGCACCGGGCCTTGCCCGTCCACGAAAAGAGGGACGTGGTCACCATGGGCCAGAGGCGGGTCGGCGCCATCATCAGAAACCCGTCGGGCAACGGATGGAGCCTGCCGCGATGGACCACGTGGGAGCTGCGATGGGTGCTCGCGGTGGGGATGATCCGGTCCGCCACGCCCAGGCGTCCGGCCAGGTTCGTCAGCCAGGGCTTGGATGCAAGAAAGGAATCCGGACCCAGTTCGACCAGGCATCCGCCGCGCTCGATCGTGCGTATCGTCCCGCCGAATCGGTCCGAGCGCTCCAGCAGCGTCACTTCCAGGCCGGGGCGCTTCGATTCCACCAACCGGTGGGCCGCGCTCAGTCCCGCTATGCCCCCGCCGACCACGACGACCTTCATCGAGCGCTTCCCAGTTCGTGCACGGCGTCCACGAGCGCGACGACGTGGTCTTCCGGTGTGCCGGGCAGTATGCCGTGACCGAGGTTGAAGACGTGTCCGGGCCGCCCCGCGGCCTTGTGCAGGACGGCCGCCGCGTGCTTGCGGATCACATCGGGGGAGGAGAAGAGGATCAGGGGGTCCAGGTTCCCCTGCACGGCCACGTCATGCTCCAGGTCCTGCCATGCTTCGGCCAGGTCCACGCGCCAGTCCAGCCCGATGACCTCCCCGCCCGCCTCCCGCATCAGTTCGAGCAGGGAGCCGGTACCGACCCCGAAATGGATCGTGGGCACGCCGGGACGCAGATGGGAGAAGACGTAGCCGGTGTGCGGAAGCACGAAAGTCCTGTAATCGTCCGGCGACAGGCAGCCGGCCCAGCTGTCGAAGAGTTGCACGGCATGGACGCCTGCCTCGATCTGTTCGTTGAGGTACGCCGTAACGGCCCGGGCCAGCTTCGCCATGAAGGCGTGCCAGGCCCCCGGGTCGGAATGCATGAAGGTCTTAAGGTGCCTGAAGTCCCGGGAACTCTGTCCCTCGATGGCGTAGGCGGCCAGGGTAAAGGGCGCGCCGGCAAAGCCGATGAGCGGTATATGCGGCGGAAGCGCCGGCAAGACCATGCGGATGGCTTCGTAGACGAAATGCTGGAATTCCGGTCCTGCTTCTTCGAGCTGATCCACGGCCCGGCCCGACCGAATCGGGTTGTGAATGACCGGTCCCTGCCCCGCGACGTATTCCAGGTGGAATCCCATCGGTTGCAGCAGGGGCAGGATGTCCGCGAAAAGGATGGCGGCGTCCACCCCGAGGCGCTCCACGGCCATCAACGTGATCTCGGCCGTGAGTTCCGGGGTTTTGCACATGTCCAGGAAATCCAGGTCGGATTTGAGTTCCCGGTAGGCCCGCTGGTACCGGCCGGCCTGGCGCAACAGCCATATGGGCGTATATTCCGTCTCTTCACGGCGACATGCCCTGAGGAAGGCCGATTCACCCCGGGTTCCGTAAGGGTCGCTCTCGAAATGCCACCGCATGTCGATCCGTTGCCAGTATGAGGTATCCACCCCGCCGTCCACGGCGGTGCGCTTCTTGTTGACCAGGTAGCCCGCCAGCCGCGCCATGCCGGAGACGAGGGCTTCGCCGCCGGTCCCATCGGGTTCGAAGTCGACCGAGAGATGATGGCTTCTCCAGACGTCCGTGCACGCCGGGCTTGCCGATCCCACGGCCACCTGCCTGACGGCGTCCAGCAGGGCCTCGACGCGGCCGGTTGCGGCTGCGCGCCCGAACAACGCGCGGATATGTGCGGGTTCCGTCAGCAACAGTACGGCGACGTCTTCCCCGGCCAGGCCGTCGAGCAAGGCATCCACGCCGTCCGCGTCGTCAGCCCCTGCGACTACGGGCTTTCCGCCGTACCCGCCAATTGCGTCTCCCAGCGATCCATCGAGGGTCGCGACCTGCAGACCGTTGTAATCCATGTCCTCCCTTTCCCGGTTGACCTGTTCTATCATACAGTCGATGCAAATGGGGAGCAATACAATAAGTACGGCGTGCGGGTCGGTCCGCCGACGTTTCCATTCAGGGGTTGCGAGTCAGACGCCAAAGGCGTAAATTGCGCGGACGGCGCGCTGTCAGGCCGCGGGAAGGAGCAAACACACGGGTTAAAGGAGCTTACATGTCCGGGTCATATCGGGTCGGCATCATAGGCAGCGGCGGCATGGGCGGGTCCCATGCGCGGCACTGGAAGCAGAAAACGCAAACCGAAGTGGTCGCGGTCGCAGACGTCAACGAGCGAAGCGCCCGTAGATTGGCCGATGAATTCGATGCGAAGCCCTACACGGATTACGCGCACATGCTGGCGGAAGAGGCGTGCGATATCGTCAGTATCACCACCTGGCAGAACGTCCGCGCCGAGATCACCGTGAAAGCCGCGGAAGCGGGCGTAAAGGGCATCCTGGGCGAAAAGCCGATGGCGTCCAGCCTCGGCGAAGCCGACCGCATGCTGGAATCCTGCGCACAGCACGGCGTCAAGCTCGCCATCGGCCACCAGCGCCGGTTCACCCCGCAGAACGTGGAGGCGCGTCGACTCGTGACGGACGGCGCGATCGGGACGCCCACGGCCATGCTGCGCAGGGACGCCCACGGCCTGCTCAACCGGGGAACCCACGAACTCGACGAAATGATGTACGTGCTGGGCGACCCCAGGCCGGTCTGGGTGATCGGCCAGGTGACGCGCAAGACGGACCGGTGGGAACGGCGGGTGAGGTGCGAGGACCGATGCGCGGCCATCATCGCCTTCGAAGGCGGGATCAGGGGAACCTATGAAAGCGATCTGCCGGAACCCGGACTGCAGGGAGACGTCATCTACGGGACGGAGGGGATTCTAAAGCGTGGGCCGGGCGGACCGGGCGGACCGGGCGGGCCGGGCGGACCGGAGGGCAGTCTGCTCCTGCTGAACCGCCATGCCGGCGAATGGCAGACCATCGCGCCGCCGCCGGTAGAGGTCGACCAGTACGACGAGTTCATATCCTGGCTGGACGGCAACGTCGAAGGGCACCGCAGCGAGGGCGAAACCGCCCGCCTGACCATGGAACTCATGATGGCGATCTATGAATCGGCGCGCATCCGCGACGTGGTCGAACTTCCGCTGCAGACGGGAGACAATCCGCTGGACCTGATGGTAGCGGAGGGCGCGCTGCCCGTGGAGATACCCGGCCGCTACGACATACGCGCGCCGTTCCCCGAACAAACGAACTGATCCATGCTCTACCTGGTAGCCACGCCGATCGGCCATCTGGACGACATCACCCTCCGGGCGCTGGAGATCCTGCGCAGCGTGGACATCGTACTCAGCGAAGATACCCGCCGGACCGGACGCCTGCTCAAACACTACGGGATCAGCGCCCGGCAGATGGCCTGTCACGAACACAACGAACAACGGACCGTACCCAGGGTCCTGTCGACCCTGGAAGAGGGCCGGGATCTCGCCCTGGTCACGGATGCGGGAACACCCGGAATCGCCGATCCCGGCTATCGCCTCGTCCAGGCGGCGATCCAGGCCGACCTACCCGTAAGCATGGCCCCCGGCCCCAGTGCCTTGATCATGGCGCTGGTCCTCTCGGGCCTGCCGGTGCACCGCTTTTCTTTCTGTGGATTCCCGCCCCGCAAACCCGCGGCCAGGCGCCGCTATCTCGAAGCGGACGCGGAACGCGAAGACACGCTCATCTATTTCGAGAGCCCCCACCGGGTACACGGGCTCATCGCATCCGCCCTGGAAGTGTTCGGAGACCGCAGAGCGGCCCTGGCGAACGACCTGACCAAACTCCACGAAAGAATCGACCGGAATCCGCTGTCCCTTTTGCTCGACGAGACGAAAGACCGCAGGCTTCGAGGAGAGTTCATCCTCCTGGTGGAAGGGCGGTCCGGGTAGTCTGACCGGAACAGCCGTTCCGCCGGTCCGCTGGTCCGCCAACCACCGCCCCGCTCCGCGTCCGTACTTACTTCGACGGCCGCCGGTTCTTACTCCGTTCCAGCCTTTTCAACGCCTCGCCGTAATCCGCCATGTCATTGATATTGAAGAACATGTCCGCGTCATGGAACTCCGCGTCTTCCGGTGCCACGCGAAGGACGCGGACCTCGTCGAAGAACCCGGTGATCTTATACCTGCCTGCCTGGATCCGGTGCTCGATTGCCGGGACGCAGGTCTCCCGGTACACGGCGCACAGCGGTTCCTCTCGACCTTCGTTCACAGGGACGACCACGTCGTATCCGGACGACCGCTCGACCATGTATTCCAGGAATGCCGGCCTGATGAAGGGCATGTCGCAGGCGACGCACAGGCACAGCGGAGTGCTCGCCGTCCTCAGTGCGGTATAGATGCCGCCGACAGGGCCGCAGCGGGGGACCAGGTCCTTCCTGCTTTCCAGTTCCAGGAAGGCGAAATCATCCGGGGTATTGGTGATGAGCATCATCCGGTCCGTCACCGAGCCGACCGTATTGCAAAGCCTTTGTATCAACCGTTCTCCTTCAAACCGGCTGAGGGCCTTGTTCGAGCCGAAGCGCCTGCTCATTCCTCCCGCGAGGATGATGCCGGTAACTTCCTGCCCATCCGTCATGCGTCGCGTTCTCCCCGTGGTTTCAGATCAGGGAATCGACTTCATATTCCTCTGGAAACACCGCGGATCCGGGTCGGATTCGCCTGCTTGACACCCCCGGCGGTCCGCCGTATATTCAGGATATCGGGACGCGGTACCGAACGTCCCGTTTCCCCGGAATCTAACCCCCTGGGCGGTGCCGGCCGTTTTGAAAGAGTAAACAAATATGTGGTTCTGGTCTCATAAGCTCAAGTTCCTCCTGGCGAAGAAGGACTACGAGACCATCGTGCGTATGTGCTTCGAGCGCGTGGAGCAGAACCAGACCGACTACTGGACCCTGCGGGGGCTGGGCCTTGGACTCATGTATACCGGCCGCACGAGCGAGGCCTTCGAATGGCTCAGCAAGTGCGCGCGGGAATATCCGAAAAAAGTCGCGCTGCAATACGATATCGGCCTGATCTACATGAAACAGGAGTGCTACAGCGAGGCCCGCGGTTATATGCTGAACGCCCTGGAAGGCGGATACCGCACCGACGCGCTCTTCCAGGATCTCGGTCGAATCTACTGCTATCTCGGCGAATTCGAAAAGGCCACCAACTGCTTCCGCGAGGTCATACGGCGGTCCCCCCGGAACGGCACGGCCTACAAGCTCCTGGGTATGGTATACAAGCGGCGTACCATGTACGATGAAGCCGTCGCCGCCTACAAGGAAGCTTTGCGCTGGGACGGCGACGCATCGGAAGTCCACATGAGTCTCGCGGAGATTTTCGTTCGACAGGAAAAATGGGAACGGGCGGTCGGGGAGTACCAGAGAGCACTCGAACTCGACGCCACGAATTTCGCGGCCCATTACGCACTGGGTTCCATATTCGAAATCATGGGCGAAAACGCGCGGGCGATCGACGAACTGCTCAAGGCCCATCGAATCGACGGGGACGACGAACGAATCCACAAGAAACTGGAACGGCTCCTGATCAGTTGATCCCCGCTCCGGCCGCGTCTCCGTCTCCCGCCACAACGAACTCGTTCTCTGCCACAGAGCCGGTTTCCTGCGAAGGCGACGCGCTCCCCGGCTGTCGGTCTACGGTCCCGTAAACGAGATCGGCACCGGCATGCAAGTCTGAATGAAGACGAGGATCGAGAGCCAGCCCAGCCACTTGCTGTGCCTGGGAAGCGGCGCGGCATCGTCGACCGGCGCGGGGTGCCGGAAACCGCTGAACCTGCCCATCAACAGCAAAAGCGCCCCGAATACCCACCATCCGGGCGAGAACAGGCCGAGCACGGCCAGCGCCAGGAAGCTCGTGATCGCCAGGTTTCTCTGGAGCCGCCGTCCTTTGTCCGCACCGCCCGTGAAGGCGTAGAGAATGTGGCCGCCGTCCAGTTGTCCCACGGGCAGCAGGTTGAGCATGGTGACCAGGCAGCCGAACCATGCCGCCAGCCCCACGGAATCCAGGTAAATGGTATAGTTTTCGGGCAGCGGACCGTGTATCAGGTAGGCGAGAAACTGGAAAACCAGGGGCTCGCCGAGGTAGAGCCCGCCGTCCGCGGGAATGACGTCCACCCGGGCTCCGACGAGACTGTAGGCCATGATCGGGACCGCCACGACGAAACCCGCGATGGGACCGGCCGCGCCGATGTCCATCAGGGCTTGCCTGTGCGGGTAGGGCGCTTTCGTGACGATGACGGCGCCGAAGGTGCCCGGATTCGGCGAGATGAAAAACAGGGGCGAAGGTATGAAATGAGGCAGGGACGTGCCGACGCCGTACCACCTGGCATAGAGATAGTGCCCCATCTCGTGGGCCATGAGAATGCCGAGTACCGAAAGGGAGAAAGGCAGTCCGTCCAGGAGAAGCGCCGGGAAGCTCAACAGAGTGAACAGCACCACCAGCGGCGGGGCCGCGGGGTTCTCCATGATCGTCCCGGAAACGAGGGTGGTCAGCACGGTACAGGCGAACAGGATGGCGGGGCGGCGCCAGTGGATGCGCGCGCGCCCCGCTTCGTCCGTTTCCGTTGGATGCGCGAGCGTGTCCTCCGAGGGAAGCGGCGCCGGTTCTGGATCTGGTGCGTGTTGCATGTTACCCATCGATCTCGATTCCGCTTTCCCGCGGTCGCGACGTCGCCCTTACCGGCCGCCCGAGTCTTCCGACGGAGCCGGCTGTCCGGACTGGAAGAGAAACCGCTTGATCTTGCGCGTGGACGTCTTGGAGAACTCTTCCTTGCGGATCTCCACTTCCCGGACCCGCTTGTAGTCGGCGAGGTTCCTGCAGCGCTCCCGGACCTCCTGGTTGATGAGCGTGGCAAGGGAGTCCTCGTCCACCGGCGTACCGGACTCTTCCAGGTATTCGAAATCGGGGACCACGACCGCTCTTACGTATTCTTCACCCGTGGCGGCGTCCTCGGCGCCGAAGACGAGTACCTCGCCGATATGGGGACTGAGGACGAGTTCACCTTCGATTTCCTCCGGATAGATGTTCTTGCCCGCCCGGGTAACGATCACGTTCTTCAGGCGTCCCGCTATGTGCAGGTGGCCGTCCTCGTCGATCCATCCGGAATCGCCCGTGTACAGCGCCCCGTCCCTGAGCACTTCCGCCGTGGCCTCGGGGTTGTTGTAGTAGCCCAGCATCACGTTGTCGCCCCGGACGATGAGTTCGCCCACGCCGGTGTCGTCCGGGTCCACGACTTCCACTTCCACGCCGTTTATAGCGGGTCCGACGGAATCGGGCTTCGGGGCCTCGTCCACGCGATGGACCGATACGACGGGCGAGGCTTCCGTAAGTCCGTAGCCCTGGAGTATGCGCAGGCCCAGGCGGTCGAAGCCCGTGGCCACTTCCGGCGGCAGCGCCGCCGCGCCGGACACGAAGAACCGGATGGTCCCCAGTCCGCCCTTGTCCCGCAGGCTCCGGAACAGGGCCGTGCCCATGCGCTTGCTGAACTTCTCGCCCAGTTTCACCACGCCCATCAGGAGATTGAACACGGTCCGCGTGACGGCGGGCTGGGAACCGACCTTGCGCATGATCCCCTGGAACATCTTTTCGTACAGCAGCGGGACGGCCAGCATGATCGTCGCTTTCGAGTCTTTCATGGTATCGACGATGTCACGGGACTTGAGGCTGCCCACGTAGGATACGGTGGCGCCCACGTACATCGGCGCGAGGAACCCGGCGGTGCATTCGAAGGTATGGTGCAGGGGCAGCACCGATACGAAGCTGTCATCGGCCGTGATGGAAATGACCTGGCTGCTGGCCACCACGTTGGACATGATGTTGCGGTGGGAGAGCATCACGCCCTTGGCCTGTCCGGTCGTGCCCGAAGTGTAGATCAAAACGGCCAGATCGTCCGGACTGACCTCGCTGTCCGGCGCCGCCGTATCCGCTTCGCTGGCCATGACTTCTTCCAGACTCAGCACGTGTTTCAGCTCGGTCAGGGTGCCGGCGATGGAATGGAAGTCGTCGCGGAAGGCGTCCGACACGACGATGGCCCGCGCCCCGGAATCCTCGAGGATACGCTGGTATTCCCCGGGCTTCAACAGCCGGTCGATGGGTACCGCCGTCATCCCGTGCCCGACGATGGCCAGGTAGGCGACGCCCCACTCGGGCTGGTTGTCCGCGAGCAGCGCGACCCGGTCGCCGTGCTGCAGGCCGAGGGAAGCGAGCAGCCCGGCGAGCGCGTCGGCCCGGCGGGCCGTTTCCCCGCCCGTGAATTCCACGTATTCGCCGTCTCGTTTGATACGCAGGACGATGTTCTCCGCGAATTCTCCTGCCAGTCTTTCCTTCAGCGCCGTGATGGTAAGCGTAGTTTCTGACATGATCCACTCCCGGGCGTATAGTTTGTCCGCGCGCAGCGACGTGCGCGCAGCCGTGTGATTTTGGAGAATGAACCTGGCCTCAGCATCTCTTCGCCGCGATTTCACTCACGGCGCGGACGACTTTCTCCATTTCGTCGTAACTGTTGTGCATGGCGCAGGAAATCCGGGCGCCGTGATACCCCCCTTCGTGGAGTCCGCGGCTGTGGATCCGGTACCTTTCCCGGAGCGGCGTGCCCACGTCGGAGGAAGTCATGCCGGCGATGGAAAAGGAGACCATGGACGCGGAAAGGCCGCGGCTCATGGGGGTCCATACCCGAACGCCGGGGACGTCGGAAAGGCGGGTCTTCAGCCATTTCGCCATGGCCGCGCCCCGGTCTTCGATCAACGGGGTGCCGATGGCGTTGTGGAAATCCACGGCCACGGCGAATCCCACCAGCGGCCCGTAGCTCTGAGAGGCGTTGTTCTCGAACCGTCTCGCCGTCAGCCGGCCGCCGCCCGTGTAGTATCCCAGCCCGATCTTATCCTGTGCGCCGTCATCCACGTACAGCAGGCCCGTACCCTTGGGCGTAAACAGCCATTTGTGGGTGCTGCTCACGTAGAAATCGCCGCCCAGGTCCTTTACGTCGACCCCGATCATACCCACCGACTGGGCGCCGTCGACGACCGTGATGAGCCCCCGCTTCCGGGCCATCGCGCAGATCTTCCGCACGGGCAGGCGCCAGGCCGTGGTGCAGGTGACGTGGCAGAAGCTGAGCACCCGGGTTTCCGGCCGGATGGCTTCTTCGAACAGGCTTACGATCTCGTCCTCGTCTTCCGGCGGATCGTAGAGATCGAGTTTCCGGATCGGGTTTCCGACGAGGGCGTGCCGATGCTGCCAGCAGGACCAGCCCCCGTAATGCTCGTGGGTCGTCGTCAGGATCTCGTCTTCCGGTTTCAGGTCGAGGCCGAGGGCGATGATGTTCATGCTCTCCGTCGAATTCCGCGTTATGGCGACCTCTGACGGATCGGCGTTGATCAGCGCGGCCAGCTTCTCGTGGGCCTCGTGGGGCGCGGGATAGGCGACTCCGCCGGTATCGCCGTCCTGTATCTCCGCCTCCTTCAGCGTAGCGATCTGGGCCTGCAGGACCACGTGGGGCAGGATGCCGATCGTTCCGTTGTTGGTGTAATGTATCGAACCGTTGTAGGGGAACTGGGCCCGCACGGCGCGCCAGTACGCTTCGTTGTCCGCCTCGGCCGGCCCCGCGCCTTCCAGCGTCTTCTTCATTTCATCGATCGTGTCCGCCATCCTGAAGGACCGGCTGTCTTCCACCGCGTCTTTCCTGGTTGATACTCGCTGTTGCCCGGCCATTCCCGTATCTCCGTCGGTTCCCGTGGGACATCGGAATGGAAAGCGCGGAACGACAGGCCCCGTACGGTCGGGTGCCGTCGCCTGGTCCCGGAACGATACCTTGAAAGGAAACAGGTCAAATATAGCCGGGTGGCGAACCGGTCGCAAGCGGTTTCTGACCGGCTGTCCCAGATGGATATCGCTTGACCGGGACAGGGTGCAAACCTATATTCAACGGTCCATTCCGGCGGCTTTATTTCGCGTACACAGGAGCGTTTCATGGCCAGAAGGCGGATCTCGGGTGACCAGGCCATCGCCTACGGCGCGCTGCAGTCGGGTGTCGCGGTGGCGACGAGCTATCCGGGTTCACCAAGCAGCAGCACCATCGAGTTTCTGCGCGGCTTCGTGGAGAGCCACGGACTGCACGTCGAATGGTCCACCAACGAGAAAGTCGCCTTCGAAACGGCCGTCGGCGCTTCCATCGGCGGCGTTCCCGCCCTGATGGGATGCAAGGGCGTCGGGTTCAACGTCGCCCTGGATACGGTCATGGTGGCCAACCTGACGGACGTAGGTGCCGGGCTGGTCATCCTGCTCGGAGACGATCCGGGCGCCTGGGCCACCCAGAATGATCAGGATACCCGCCCGATCGCCTGGGGAAGCGAATTGCCCATGCTGGAACCGGCGACCCCGTCCGAAGGGATCACGATGACCCGGGAGGCCTTCCGGCTGTCCCGTGAGATGCAAATGCCCGTCATCGTGCGCATAACGAAGACCTACGGCGCACTGGAAGAAGAAATCGATCTGCCCGAAATCCCCCGATCGACTTTTGTGCGGCCCCATGCATTCGAACGGCATCCCATGCGGTGGATATCGGTCCCCGGAAACGCCGTCCAGTTGCACAGGCGGCTGCACGGCCGTCTCGAATCGATTGCGGAACGGTTCGAATCCGCGGACTTCAACTCCGTGTCCGGGTCAGGCAAGATCGGCGTCATCGCCGCCGGCGTGATCCATACCAAGTTGATGGACGTGCTGCAGGACGCGGACGCAACCGATCTGTCCATCCTGAAGCTGTCCACCCTGTGGCCGCTGCCCGCCGGCCAGATCGCAGGTTTCCTTCGTTCGACGGAGAAGACCCTGATCCTGGAAGAGAACGAACCCTTTCTCGAAACGCTGATCAAGTCGCTTGCCTATGACGCGAAAATCACGACGCCGATCAGCGGCAAGCACGACAAAGCCGTCTCCCGGGAAGGGGAGTTGTTCCGCTGGCAGATCGCCGAGGCCCTGGCCGGCTTCGTCCCCGGATTCGAACCTGCGCGCGGCTTTTCGCCGGAAGAGGAAATGAAGTACCTGCCCAGCCAGGCCGGCCTGCCGGAAAACTGTCCCTACACGCCCGTATTCGAAATCCTGCGCGAATTGAGCGGGCGGTTCGGCCTGTCGCCGGTGTACGTGGTGGATCCCGGCTGCGCGATCAAGATCGCCACGACGCCTTTCGAAACGCTCGACGTGAAGTATTCCATGGGGTCGAGCATCGGCATCGCCTCGGGTCTCGTGTTATCCGGGGTGACCGACCCGGTGATCGCCGTCGTCGGGGATTCCGACTTCTTTCACCTGGGCGCCAACGCCCTGTTCAACGTAGCCCACCAGGGGTCGAATCTGCTCGTACTCATCCTGGACAACGCCACGACGGCCCTGTCCGGTTTCCAGGGCACGCCCAACCTGGGCGGGATCGATCTCGGTCGCGAAACGACGCCGATCAGTATAGACGATATCGTGGAGGCCTGCCCGGTCTCGCTGAACGCGACCATCGATCCCTGGGACGAAACCCGCGCTCGGGACGTGCTCGGGCAGGGCCTGCGGCAGTCCGGTATCCGCGTGATCATCGCCCGGAGTCCCTGTCCCTACATCGAGGAGGGGTTCTGCCCGGGCTACAAGGCCGAGGCCGCCGGGACCGCCGTCATCGCGTCGAATCCCTGACCGCCTGACCGGTATCGTACGCGGAGAGGCGTCCGTCATCCGCGCCACGTCCGTGCAGGGTGCGCGCCGCGGCACGGGCTGTCCGGTCCTGCGTAATTTATCCTTGCGGAAATCGTGTGTGCGGTGTTTAATGTCTGCACAATCCAGTGGCCGGTTTTTCGCTTCAGCAGCGTATGGACGGAGGGACGTGTGATGCACGAACGCAGGATTAATGACGTAACGGTAATCGAACTCACCGGCAGCTTCCTGGGCGATCCCGAAGTGTCCGCCTTTCACGACCGCTTGAGGGCGTTGAAGTCCGCGGGTTCGACCGAGGCCGTAGTCGACCTGAGCAAGGTAAACCTCATCAGCAGTTCCGGTGTCGGCGCCCTCGTAGGCGGCGCCAAGACCCTCCGCGAGGCGGGAGGCGACCTCAAGCTGGCCAACCTGAGCGAACGTACGCATAACGTGCTGGTCGTCATCACCCGTCTGGGTTCCGTTTTCAATATCTTCGACTCGGCAGAGGACGCCGCGGCAAGTTTCTGATCGGACCGCAGCCGAACAGACCGCCGACTTGCGCGTTCAAGCGGAAGCGGCGCCCTTCCCTGCCAGGCCCCGACGAACCGGACCGGCCTGATTTGAACCTGGACCGTATCCGCCAGGAATTCCCTGTCGTCCATCACTGTACCTACCTGAACCACGCGGCGGTGGGCACGTTGCCCGGTCGCGCCCGCGAGGCAGTGGCGGCCTACGTGGCGGACTTCAACGAGTACGCCGCCTCCCACTATCCACACTGGGAAGCGGCCATCGAAACGACCCGGTCGCGGGCGGCCCGCCTGGTCAACGCCGCACCCGAACAGATCGCCTTCGTCAAGAATACCACGGAAGGGTTGTGCTTCGCCGCCAACGGCATCGACTGGCGCCCGGGCGATAACGTGGTGCTCAACGACCTGGAATTCCCCTCCAACGTATATCCCTGGCTGAATCTTTCCCGGGACGGCGTGGAAACGCGAATGGCGGCGTCCGTGAACGGCCGGCTCACGGTGGACTCGATCGCGGAGCGGATCGATGAAAGGACCCGCGTCGTTTCCATCAGCCACGTGGAGTACGGGAATGGATTCCGCAACGACATCGCGGCGATCGGCGCGTTGTGCCGGGAAAGGGACGTCGTTTTCGTCGTCGACGCCATTCAGTCCCTCGGCCAGACGCCCGTAGACGTAGCGGCAATGGGGATCGACCTCCTCACGGCCGACGGCCACAAGTGGCTCCTGAGTCCCGAGGGGATCGGCGTCTTCTACTGCGCGCCGCACATGACGGACCGGCTCAAGCTCTACGAAGTGGGCTGGAATTCGGTAGCCGACGCGGGCAACTACGATGTCTACGATCCCACGCCGGCGTCGACGGCGCGGCGCTTCGAGTGCGGTTCCCACAATACGCTGGGCATACACGCGCTGGGCGCTTCCCTGGATTTGCTGCTGGAGGTGGGCATCGAGGCGGTGCAGGACAGGCTGCGCCTGTTGACCGACCGGCTGGTGGACGCATTGCACGACGCAGGCTACCGCGTCCTGAGTCCCCGGGGCGAATCCGAGTGGTCGGGCATCGTGACGTTCGACAGCCCCGTACACGGGACCGAGGCCCTGCACCGCACGCTGCGTAGCCGCCGGATCATCGGCGCCCGCCGAGGGGGCGGCATACGCGTTTCACCACACTTCTACAACACCGAAGAAGAGGTGCTGCGCGTCGTAGAGGCGCTGCCCGGGCATTGACCCCGATTTAACGTCTCAACTCCCGACGGCCGCGGTTTCCCACGCCCCTTCGATGGCCCATTGGCGTTGCAGGTCGATGGATTCATGCCCCTTGAAGGACAGGGCAAATTCATCGAGTCGGCCGCCGACTACGCGTATGCGTTCCAGGTCGCACACGCCCAGACCGATGGCGTCCCCGTAGAAGACCGTGCCCACTTCCAGGGGTTCGAACCCCATGGCCTTCGAGATGACGGCGTCCACGGCAATGGTGTCTTCCCCGGCCGCCGCCAGTCCCAGCGGTACGGTGTCGGTGCCCCCCGGGCCGTTGCCCTGGATGCCCACCGTGCCGTCCACCACGCTGTAGTGGGGATAGAGGTGACGGGCGAGGCGGATCAGGTTCCTGCTGAGGGCCCGGGCTTCCTGCGGGTGGCGCCGGTCATGGTGGGTCGTGTATCCGTGCACTTTGATGCGGTCTTTCTTCAGTATCGTACCCATGATGAGGTTCTTCAGCGCTAGGGTGACCATGGCACCGTCGTGGGTCTTGGCCACGGCGACCGAGATGACGCAGGGGCAGTCCAGCACGGTGCGCGGCATCCTGACCGTGGTCCACGTGCCGTCTACCATGTACACCCGGGTGTTGCGCCAGCGCGTTTCCTGGTTCAGGTCCACCAGTTCGATGGGGATGTCGTATTCGTCGGGGATGTCGGTGTACCCCATGTGGCGGAAGCATTCCCCAGGCACGGTTTCGTTGCCGCCCTCGGCGATCAGGACCCGGCGCGGTTTCTCGGGCAGGGTCATGATGACGTCCAGCACGCCGCGGACAGCGTCGGGATGGGTACAGACCACCGGGTTGGTGCCGGAGAGGAAATTCGGCTTGAGCATGACCTCCTCCCGGATGAGCGAGGCCAGTTGCGGGGCGGAGCGTTCCACGGCCGCGCGCACGTTCTCGCGGCGGTTGCTACCGGTTCCGATTCCCACCGTCGTTGTCGATCCCATGATCATCTCCTTCCTTGACGCGAATAGAACCGCAGTTCAGGTACGTCGGGGACCAGGCCGCGGGTACGGGCCAGTCCGTAAAACTCGGTGAGCCCCCTTCGCTCCCGGTCGCCCAGACCGTAGATCAGGTTGTCCCGCAGATACGACGCGTAGAAGGACGGCGGGCGGGAACGGTTCCGGGCGTGTACTTCGGCGATTTCGTCCAGGACGGCCATCCCCTGTTCCTTCGACGCGACCAGCAGTTCGACTTCGCCGGGCGAAAGGGCGTCTTCCCGTCCCGCCCAGAAGGCGTACACGAAGGGCAGCCCGGTCAGTTCCCGCCAGGCTTCTCCCAGGTCCAGCCGGGGTTCGGGCCGGTCGGTACTTTCCAGGGCCGGATCTCCAATGACCAGGGCCGCATCCGCATCTGCCAGCATAGCCGACACGTCCGGCGAATGGTCGACGGCATCGAATTCCAGGCCGTATCTTTCCTGCAGGACGATCCGGGCCAGGGCGACCGAAGTCCGGGAACTCACGTCCATCGCCACGCTCCGGATCCGCCGGACCGGCACCCGGTGGAACAGGAGAATACTGCCGACCGGCCCTGCGGATGCGATGGAGACACCGGGGACGATGGCGTAGGGTACCGGACTGCGCGCGTATTCGATCGATGGAATGACGCCCGCCGAGGCCTCGCCCGTCCTCACCTGCCTGGCGCACACGGAAGGAATATCGTAGAGGATTTCGAATCCGTGTTCCAGGCCGCCGTGTTCCAGGCCATAGGTCAGGGGCCTGGTGTTCAGATAACTTACGGCGTTAAGACGGGTTTTATTGACCATTCCCCACGAACTCGTAGCGCGTGTTGCGCCGGCGCGGCACGAACCCCGCGTCGCTGATCAGCCGCTCGATCTCCCCGGTGGGCATCACGAAACTCGTGCCGCCCGCGCTGATGACGTTCTCTTCCATCATGGTGCTGCCGAAATCGTTCACGCCGTAACCGAGGGCGATCTGTGCGATCCTGGGTCCCTGCGTCACGTAGGACGCCTGGACGTTCTCGATGTTGTCCAGCATGAGCCGGGCGATGGCCACGGTGCGCAGGTAATCGTACCCGGTCGCCTTTCGCGTATCGGGCAACTCGGTACCCTCCGGCTGGAAGCTCCAGGCGATGAACGCCGTGAAATACCCGTCGTGGCGGGCCAGGGAATCGTCCTGCACTTCACGTACCCGGAGGAGGTGGCGCAGGCGGTGTTCGACGGTTTCAACCGACCCGAACATCATGGTGGCCGTCGACTTCATGCCCAGCCGGTGGGTCAGGCTGTGCACGTCCAGCCATTCCTGTACCGTTTCCTTCCGGTAGGCGATGGCGTCGCGCACTTCGGTGTCCAGGATCTCGGCGCCGGCGCCCGGGAGGGACTTCAGTCCGGCCGCGCGCAGGCGGACCAGCGCTTCCTCGACCGTGATCCTCGAGATGTGGGCGAGATAGACGATCTCCGCCACGGACAGCGAATGGAGATAGGCCGCGGGATAGCGCCGGGTGATTTCCGAGAAGAGGCGCTCGTAGTAGTCGATCTTCAGTTTCGGGTTCAGCCCGCCCTGCATGAGGATCTCGCAGGATTCCGGCGCATCGCCTCCGACGGCGATCAGTTCCTCGACCTTGGCGAAGATCTCCTCGTCGGGCAGCGTGTAGCCTTCCCGGTCGCCCGGCGGTCGATAGAAGGCGCAGAACTTGCACCGCACCCAGCATACGTTGGTGTAGTTGATGTTCCGGCCGATGTTGTAGGTCACCACCGGATCGGGGTGTCTCGTCCGCCTTACGTGGTCGGCGAGCATGCCCAGTTCGGTGACGTTCGGGTGCCGGAACAGCCGTCGCCCGTCCTCGGCGGTCAGCCGTGTCCCGGCCAGGACCTTTTCCGCGATATCGGTGATCATCGTGGGGCTATCCCGGGGTTGTTATCCCGCGCCCGTAACGGCTTCTTCGGTCGCGCCTTCGGTCACGGTTTCGGCCGTATCCAGGTAGGCCGGCTGTACCGGCTCCGGCTGGTCTACAACGTTGTAGAGCGCGTCGCGCTCGATGGGTTGCCGACCCGACTCGCTGATCATGTCGAGCATCTGCCTGTGGGTCAGGGCCTGCACGCGATCCGTGACCGGATTTCGGGTGATTTCGTATTCCAGGACGCTGCCGTCCATGTCGTCCGCGCCGTACCACAGCCCCACCTGCGTCACCGCCGGGGTGTTCATGATCCAGAACGACTTGATGTGGGGCACGTTGTCCAGCATGAGCCGGGCCACCGCGATTTCCCGCAGATCCATCTGGCCCGTCGGCCCCGGAAGGTGGTCGATGGCCGTGCGCTCCGGGTGCCAGGACAGGGGAATGAAGGCCAGCAGCCCCTGCGTCTCGTCCTGCAGTTCCCGCAGTTTCATGAGGTGGTAGACCTTCTCCTCCGTCTGCTCCACGTGGCCATAGAGCATGGTCGCGTTGGAGGGCAGGCCCACCTCGTGAGCCGCCCGCGCGGTCTCCAGCCACTTGTCGGAATCCGACTTGGCCTGGAACAGTTCCTCGTGCACCCTTTCGCTGAAGACCTCGGCCCCGCCGCCGGGGAGCGCGTCCACCCCGGCTTCCTTCAGATCCAGCAGGGTTTCGTCCATGGGCTTTTTCGCGATTCTCCGGATCTGTTCGAGTTCGATCATGGTGAAGGCCTTGAGCGACACGCCCGGCCGCACTTCCTTGATCGCCCGGACGATGTCCAGGTAATAGGCGTAGGGCAGCTTGGGATTCACCCCCCCGACCATGTGGATCTCGGAAATGGGGATGTCCGCGTAGGTCGCCATCCGCGCCCGTATGTCGTCCGGAGAGAGCACGTATCCCTCGGGGTCCTTCGGCAGGGCGTAGAAGGAACAGAAGAGGCAGCTCTTGTTGCAGATGTTGGTGTAGTTCAGGTGCTGGTTGCGCACGAAGTAGACCCGGTCGCCGTGCATGCGCTCGCGCACCAGGTTCGCCAAGTAGCCGATGGCCGGCAGGTTGTCGTGCTGGTACAGCCTCCTGCCGTCGTCGGCCGAGAGCCGCTCGCCCGCCAGGACCTTCCCGTGGACGTCTTCCAGTCCTGCTGCTGCGATCAGTGCTTCAAACACATCGTTCTCCGGGAATTGCAGGTCCGGTTTCTGGTCTTTACAGGTTCAGTTTCGGCCAGAGCGCGTCGACGCGCCGGTCGACCTCTTCGGGCATGCGCAGGATTTCCGGCCACCCCCGGTCGAATCCCTCGTCCGGCCATTTCTCGGTGGCGTCGATGCCCAGCTTGCCGCTCACGTCCGCGGTCTGGGCGGCGAAATCCAGCACGTCGCAGGGCCCTTCGCTGATCAGCAGGTCCCGCTTCGGGTCGATGGAAACGCCGACCCGCCAGGCGACTTCCCTCATATTATGCACGTCCACGTCCTTGTCCACAACGATAATCACCTTGGTGAACATCATCTGGCCCAGGCCCCACAGGGCGTGCATCACCTTCCGGGCGTGACCGGGAAAGCGCTTGTCGATGGATACGATGGCGAGGTTGTGGAAGATGCCTTCGATGGGCAGTTCGATGTCCACGATTTCCGGCAGGGTGGTCTTGAGGAGCGGAAGGAAGATGCGTTCCGTGGCTTTCCCGAGCCACCCGTCTTCCTGGGGCGGCGGTCCGACGATGATCGTGGGATAAACGGGTTCTTTTCTCCGCGTGATGGCCGTGAGGTGAAACACCGGGTACTCGTCGGGCAGCGAGTAGTAACCCTGGTGATCGCCGAAGGGGCCTTCCACGCGCCGTTCGTGGGGTTCGGCGTAGCCCTCCAGGACGAACTGGGCGTTGGCCGGCACTTCCAGGTCCACCGTCCGGCACTTCACCAGCTCCACGGGCTGCCTGCGAAGGAATCCGGCCAGCATGTACTCGTCGATCTCGTCGGGCAGGGGCGCCGTCGCGGCGTACATGGTTTCCGGATCGGGTCCTAGGACGACGGCGACCTCCAGCCGCTTGCCCATCTCCTCGGCGACGTGGTAGTGATGGGCGCCGCCCTTGTGCCGTTGCCAGTGGAGCCCCAGGGACCTGTCGTCGAAGACCTGGAGGCGGTACATGCCCACGTTGCGCGTGCCCTTTTCGGGATGTTTCGTAATCACCTGGGGAAAGGTGATGTACTTCCCGCCGTCGCCGGGCCAGCACTTGATGACCGGAATGCTTTCGAGAGACGCCGCGTCCGTCTCGACTAATTCCTGGCAGGGGCCGTTGCGCACGATCCGGGCCTGGGTGTCCTTCAACCGGGCGAGGCGGGGCAGCATCTGCAGCTTGCCCGCGAGCGAGGCCGGCACCCGGGGATTGATCAGGTCGGCGATCTCGGCCGCGATGTCGTCCAGGTCCTCCGTGCCCAAGGCCAGTTCCATGCGGCGCCTGGACCCGAAGGTGTTGATCAGTACGGGAATCCCCGGATGACCCCTGACGTTGGTGAAGAGCAACGCCGGACCGTTCTGCTTCACCACGCGGTCCGCGATGGCGCTGATCTCCAACTCGGGATCGATCTCCTCGGTGATTTCCTTTAACTCACCCGTTTTCCGGAGCAGATCGACAAACGTATTTAAATCTTTGTGGGCCATGGGGTTTCAGCCAGACGGGGTCCTGAGTGGCGACAGCGTTCAATACCTTCCCGTGGCGGTATTTCCGCCGGTTTAAGATACCTTTACCGGCGTTTCAAGTCAATTCAATACTGGCGCAATCGACCGGCCCGGCGGATCGATAATGCCAATCGGGATCAACTTCATACATCCACCGGTACTTACGTAAATATCAACGCGGTACTTACGTAAATATCAACGCCAGTTGCCGGACGGGGTCCGCCGTGCGTCCGTCAACCGGCCGACGTCGCAAAAAAACAGGTTGCAAACCACGGGACGATGTAATAGGATTAGTGCTTTCGAGAAACCATCCTTCGATTCATGCCAGGGTCATCGATGCCCAACATATACGAACGTATCGGCGTGCGCCCGATTATCAACGCTTCGGGCCCGACCACCCGGCTCAGCGGCAGCATCATGGATCCCGAGGTGGCGGACGCCATGCGCGAGGCGTCGCAGTACTGCGTGGACATTGCCGAGCTTCAGGCCCGCGCCAGCGAGATCATCGCGGAGATCACCGGGGCCGAGGCGGGATACGTCACATCCGGCGCGGCCGCGGGGCTCCTCCTGGGCACGGCCGCCTGCGTCACCGGCCCGGACCCCGGCAAGATGAACCGGCTGCCGGACACGGAAGGCATGAAGAACGAAGTCATCATGTCCCGCAGTCAGCGGAATTTCTACGACCACGCGATCCGGTCCGTCGGCGTGAAGCTCGTCGAGGTGGGTATCGCGGACCGGTACAGCGGGGCGGGCGTGCGGGATACGGAAGCGTGGGAGATCGCCGACGCCGTCACGGAGCGGACGGCGGCCATATGCTACGTGGCCAACCCCCGTTCCCTGCCGCCCCTGGAAGAAGTCGTCGAAGTCGCCCACGCCCATGCCGTCCCCGTGATCGTGGACGCCGCCGGACAGTTGCCGCCCCGGTCGAACCTGCGGACCTTCATATCCCAGGGGGCCGACCTCGTGGCCTTCAGCGGCGGAAAGGCCATCGGCGGTCCCCAGGGTTCCGGCATCCTCTGCGGCCGCCGGGACCTCATCATGTGCGCGGCGCTTCAGCATCTCGACATGGACGTGCTGAAGCAGCAGTGGAATCCGCCCGAATCCCTTATCGACAAGTCGGTCCTGCCCGGCGCGCCCCACCACGGCATCGGGAGGCCCTGCAAGGTAGGGAAGGAACAGATCGTCGGCCTGTTGACCGCCCTTCGGCGCTTTGCCGGCGAACACCTCGAGGCGCGCGCCGCGGCGTGGCGGGACCGCATGGACGAACTCGTGGCCGCCGCCGGGTATATACCCGGCGGCCGGTTCACGATCGACACCGACAGCAGGCCCAGCGAGGTACCGATGGCCGTGCTGGAACTGGACGAATCCGCGGCGGGCAAGACCGCCCTGGACGTGATACTCGAATTGCAGCAGGGGAATCCATCCATCCAGGCCAATACCGCGAGGGTCTCGGAAGGGGTCGTGCTCTTCGGCCCGGTCTGCCTGAAGGCCGGAGAACCGGAACGCGTGGCCCTGCGCCTGAGGGAGATCCTGGGCGCGTGACCGATGCGCGACTGATGCGTGACCGGTGGCGCGTGACCGATGCGTAACCGGTAAGCGAGGCCAGACGAAGCCAGACGAGACCAGACGAGGGCCGCTATCTAATATGAGTGACAACACGCATATCACGAAGATTTCCGCCGAACTCGGGATCCAGGCCGAACAGGTGGAGGCTGTCGCGACCCTGCTGGACGAAGAGGCCACGGTACCCTTCATCGCGCGCTATCGGAAAGAAAGAACCGGTTCGCTCGACGAAGTGGCCATCACGGCGATCCGCGACCGGATCGGCCAGCTCCGGGAACTGGAAAAGCGCCGGACCGCGATCCTCGCCTCCCTGAGGGACCGCGGCCTGCTCACGGACGAACTGGAATCCAGTGTCCGCGCCGCGGAAACCCGGACCAATCTGGAAGATATCTACCTCCCCCACCGGCCGAAACGGCGGACGCGGGCCACGGCGGCCCGGGAAAAGGGCCTTGAACCCCTGGCGGAACGGATCTTCGGGCAGGAGGGCGTGGATCCCGAAGCGGAAGCCGCGGCCTTCGTCGATCCGGAAAAGGACCTGGCCACCGCCGAGGATGCCCTGGCCGGCGCGCGCGATATCATCGCCGAATGGATCAATGAAGACCCGGCGGCCCGGTCGACCCTGCGGCAGCTGTTCCAGAAAAAGGCGGTGATCCGGTCTACGGTGGTGGAGGATAAGGAAACTTCGGGAATCAAGTTCCGGGACTATTTCGACTGGTCGGAACCGGCGTTGAAGGCGCCTTCGCACCGCGTGCTTGCCATGCGGCGCGGCGAGAAGGAAGACGTGTTGCGCATGACCATCGCTCCGCCGGAAGAGGAGGCGGTCGCACGTCTCGAAAAGCTGTTCGTCAAGGGCGAAGGGCCCGCGTCCGAACAGGTACGGCTGGCCGTATCCGATGGGTACCGCCGCCTGCTTTCATTATCCCTCGAAACCGAATTGAGGTCCCTCGTCCGGCAGAAGGCCGAAGAGGAGGCGACCCTCGTGTTCGCGCGGAACCTGCGCGAGTTGCTGATGGCGTCGCCCCTGGGCCGCCGCCGCATCCTGGCCATCGACCCCGGATTTCGCACGGGCTGCAAGGCGGTCTGCCTGGACGAACAGGGCAAATTGCTGGACAGGGCCAGCATCTATCCCCATTCCGGGGAGAAGAAGAAGGAACGGGCGACGCGAATCATACAGTCGTTTCATACGCAGTATGAATTCGACGCCATCGCCGTCGGCAACGGGACGGGCGGGCGGGAGACGACCGGGTTCCTGCGCACCATCGAGCTTGCCGGCGACCCGCCCATCGTACTCGTGAACGAAAGCGGCGCATCGGTCTATTCGGCGTCGAGCGCGGCCCGGGAGGAGTTTCCCGCATTGGACGTCACCGTCCGCGGCGCGATTTCGATCGGCCGCAGACTCATGGACCCCCTGGCGGAACTGGTCAAGATCGATCCGAAATCCATCGGCGTCGGGCAGTACCAGCACGACGTGGACCAGGTTTCGCTGAAGAAGAGCCTGGACGACGTGGTGATGAGTTGCGTGAACAACGTAGGCGTCGAAGTAAACACCGCCAGCGCGCAGCTCCTGTCCTACGTTTCAGGCATCGGCCCCGCACTGGCGAAGCACATCGTCGCCTACCGGGATAAAGAAGGGCCCTTTGCCAAGAGAACGGACCTGCAGCAGGTGCCGAACCTGGGCCCCAGGGCCTTCGAGCAGGCCGCGGGTTTCCTGAGAATCGGAAACGGCGACAATCCTTTGGACGGCAGCGCCGTTCATCCCGAAAGCTACGATATCGTGGACCGGATGGCCGCCGACCAGCAGTGCGAGGTGAAGGATCTCATGGACGATTCAGCGGTTCGGGACCGCATCGATCTCGATGCCTACGTCAACGACACCGTGGGCCTGCCCACCCTGGAGGACATCCTGGAGGAACTGGCGCGGCCCGGACGGGATCCCCGTGATGAGTTCAAGGCCGTCCAGTACACCGAGGGCGTCCATTCCATCGACGAGGTCAAGGAAGGCATGCGGCTCAACGGCGTCGTGACCAACGTCACGAACTTCGGGGCCTTCGTGGACGTCGGGGTACATCTCGACGGACTGGTGCACATCAGCCAGCTCGTGGACCGGTACGTCAAGCACGCGGGCGAAGCCGTCAAGGTGGGGCAGCAGGTCGAGGTGCGGGTGCTCGGCGTGGACCAGGAGCGAAACCGGATTTCGCTGTCCATGCGGGCGGAACGGACGGAGCGGACGGAACAGGGCCAGCAGAACGGAAAGTCGGCGCGACGAAGGCGCCGTGGCAGGGGAAAGAACAGGCAGGCCGCTGGGACGGACGGCAGGAACGTGGACGCGTCAACGAAGGCAGAGGCGTCAACGAAGGCGGAAACGGCCGTGAAACCGGAGCAGGCCGCCGGGGCCGCCCAAGGCGAAACTTCCTCGAAGGCGGAGACTTCAAAGAAACGCAGGACCAGAAAGCCCCGGCGGAAGGCGGCCAGTTCCGCCGGACCCGCGGCGAAGAAAGTCCTTACCGTCGATCACCTGCTCAAGCTGAATCGGAAGTTGTAGTGAAACGGCGTCGTGCCGGCAGATTTGAAAAGATAGTCAGCACCACGCAGTCCTATCCTGCCGAGTCATCCGGACCCGATACATCCTCGCTCGTCAGACCCTCCAATCGCACGACCTTGTTCCGGCTCCGTTGTCCCCTGAGGATGCGGACACTGGACCGGGGAATGCCCAGCCGGTCCGCCAGCAGTTTCACCACGGCATCATTGGCCTTACCATTTTCAGGCGCAGCCGTAACCCAGACTTTCAGATCTTGATTGTCACTCCACGACACCTTGTTGCGGCCGGATTTGGGATATACGCGGACGTTGAACTGCACTTCAACTCCCCCCGCTGATCGCCGGCAGGAAGTGGATCTCGCTCTGTTCGTTCACCTTGTCGATCAGGATGCGGCGGGCGTTGCGACCGTCGATCATGACCGCGATGTTGGGTTTGATGCGCTGCGTTTCTTCCTCGATCAGGCGCCTGCGGAATCCGGGGTAGGCCGCCTCCAGGTTGGCGATGATCTGACGCATGTCGGACCCTTCGATCCGGATGATCTCCTTGCCGCCGGTCAGATCGCGCATGAGGGACGGGATGTAGATGGTAGCCATGGATACCTTTGTCTATGGCGTAGCCGCGGTTCAGCCCGCTATCACGGAACTCGTTGAATGACCGGGCAGCGAGGCCGTTGCGGGATGATCGACTTTACGGTCAGGATTTCCGAATTCGGACTGCATCCCCTCGAACTAATCATTCGAATCCGGATTTTCGGCCTTGAGTTCTTCCTGGGTGAACAATCGCCTGCACACTTTATCCATGTGCGATTTGAGTGGGAGATACGTAGTTAACTCGTAGCCTTTGACATCCACGCGGAAAGGCAGACTGCTGTCCTGAAAGAGGGTCCACAGACGGTTGATATGCTTATCCGTCAGACTGCCGCGTAACACCAGGTCGATGTCGGAGTTGTTTCGGTAGTTGCCCGTGGCGCGCGAACCGAAAAGGTCTACCTGCCTGATCCGGTCGGCGTACAGGGAGAGAATCTGTTTCAGTATTGCGAGTTGACTTTCGGACAGGCCGTGGTCCATGCCGACTACCTGGAACTTAAACTGAGCAGCTTTGTATGCAATTCGTCAAATGCTTCAAGGTAGGCATGCCTCAAGTTGCCGATAACCTTCTCGAAATCCTCCTGGTCGTACGAGTGCGACATCAGGTTGCGCGCGTCCAGCATGTCCATCCACAGTTGGCCGTCGCTCACGAATCTTGACTCGAACGCCTCGCGTATAACGGTTTTCGGAGTGATCTGCTCAAACACGACGTTCTCGCTCTCCAGGTAATCCCTCATGACTTTCCAGGCGAGTTCCATGGTATATTCGAACCGCTGGATCACACCTTCTTTCTCCAACTGGCTCAGTTCCCGGCCATCCATGTATCCGATAGCTTCACGGAGTAGCGAAAAAGCCCGTTTGTAGTTTTCAAAGCGGTAAAACCAGCGAGGCGTATCGTCAGACAATGTACACCTTACCTTTAAACCTGACTTACACGTAGAACCTGACTTGCGCGTTATTTGCCGAAAAGGGCGGGAAGATACTCCTCCCGCCCTCTTTCTCACACGCTTCGAACGTACTGTCTAACCCATCTGCTACCCACCGTTCTCCGCCAGGGCCTGCTGGACCCGGGGCGGGGACATGGGCAGGTCGCGCAGCCTCACGCCGGTCGCGTCGTAGATGGCGTTGGCCAGCGCGGCCGGGGGCGGAACGATCGGCACTTCGCCGACGCCCCGAACGCCGTAGGGATGGGACTCGTTGGGCACTTCCACGATGATGGTCTCGATCATGGGCAGGTCGAGGGTCGTGGGCATGCGGTAGTCCAGGAAACTGGCATTGGTCATGGATCCGGCGTCGTTGTAGATGTACTCTTCGTTGAGCCCCCAGCCGATGCCCTGCACCACGCCGCCCTGCATCTGGCCTTCCACGTAGCTCGGGTGTATGGCCGTACCCGCGTCCTGCGCGGCCGTATACCGGAGTATGTCCACCTTGCCCGTTTCCCTGTCGACCTCCACGTCGACGACGTGGGTGGCGAAGGCGCCGCCCCCGCTGCCGTCGGGATTGGTGCTGACCTGGGCGACCACGGGACCGCCGGCATCGCCGGCCTGGCTGGCCAGTTCCTTGAAGGTGCCGCGCTTCTCTGCGTCGTCCCGGTAGGAGAAGACCCCGTCGGCGAAGTCGACAGCGTCGGCGGGCACGTCCCAGAGTTTGGACGCCCTTTCCTTCATCTCGCGGATGAGGGCCTGGCCCGTGGCGTGGGCGGCGTAACCCGTACCGAAGGTCGTGCGGCTGCCGCCGGTCACGTCGGTGTAGCCGATGGAGTCCGTGTCCACCACGTAGGGCTTGATGTCGGTGGCCTCGAGGCCGATGGTCTCGGCCAGCTGCATGGCGATGGACGCCCGCGAGCCGCCGATATCGGTGGACCCCTCGAGCATGTTGATGGTGCCGTCAGGATTGATGCTCACGGAGATGGCCGACCTGCCGCCGTTGAAGTTGAACCAGTAACCCGAAGCGACGCCCCGGCCACGGACCTTGCCGTTGACCGTCTTATCGAGGGAAGATTGATAGTGTTCGCTGTTGAGGGCGGCTTCCGTGGTCTCGATACAGCCGATGACCGGATGCACGGGACCGTCGGCCCGGCGGGTGCCTTCCTTCGCGCCGTTCTTTACCCGGAACTCCAGGGGATCCATGCCGATCTTCTCGGAGAGTTCGTCGACGACGGTTTCCGTGGCGAAGGCCGCGTTGGTGGCGCCCGGTGCCCGGTAGGCGTTCGTCTTGGGCTTGTTGACGCACACGTCGTACCCGTCGATCTGCACGTTGGGTATGTCGTAGGGCGTGAAGATGCAGCCCGCGCCCGCGCCGACGGGCGAGCCGGGATAGGCGCCGGCCTCGTAGGCCATGTAGGCCGTGGCGGCCGTGAGCCGGCCGTCATTCGTGGCGCCCATCTTGACTTTCAGGTAGGAACCCGGCGTGGGGCCCGTGCCCTCGAAGACCTCGTCGCGGGTCATCGTCATCTTCACCGGGTGGCCCGTCTTCTTAGACAGCAGCGCGGCGACCGGGTCCAGGTAGACGGAAATCTTGCCGCCGAACCCGCCGCCGATCTCCAGGGGCACGATCTTGATCTTCGAGATGGGCATCTGGAGGATTTCGGACATCTGATCCCGCACCGAAAAGGCGCCCTGTGTGCTCGTCCATATGGTGAGTTGGCCTTCTTCGTTCCAGAGGGCCGTGGCGTTATGGGTCTCGATATAGCCCTGGTGAACGGTCTGCGTCGTGAACTCCCGCTCGACCACCACGTCGGCTTCGGCGAAACCGTCGTCCGGTTCGCCCATCTTGTGCTGGAAGTGGTTGGCGACGTTGCTGACCTTGTCCGTCTCCTCGCCCATGGACGTGGTCTTCATGTCCTCGTGCAGGATCGGGGCGCCGTCCTCCATGGCCTCCAGCACGCCCGTCACGTGGGGCAGCGGTTCGTATTCCACGTCGATGAGTTCCACCGCCTCCTGGGCCACGTGCAGGTTCACCGCGGCCACGCCGGCCACGGCATGGCCCTTGTAGAGCACCTTGCCATAGGCCAGCACGTTGTTGCTGGCGTCCCGCAGGTTGACGATCGCTTCGCCCAGGTCGGCGACCTTGTCCGCGATCTGCGGCAGGTCGTGGGCGGTGACGACCGCCCGGACGCCGGGATGGGCTTCCGCGCGGCTGGTGTCGATATGCTTGATCCGCGCGTGGGGATGGGGGCTGCGCTTTACCGCACCGTAGAGCAGGCCCGTCAGCTGGATATCGGCGCCGTAGATCGCCCGGCCGGTGACCTTGTCCACCCCGTCATGGCGAATCGGACGGGTGCCGATGACCTTATGTCCGTTTTTTGACACGTCTTTTCCCTCCGTTGTTCAGTATCCTTCGATCAATTCGGTTCGCGCCATCAACAGCCGGTCGCGTTTTCGTATCCTCTTCGTGAACCGGATTCGATCAGGCCCCGTCCCTGGCGTCCAGGACCGCGCGGACGATCTTGTCGTAGCCCGTGCAGCGGCAGAGGTTGCCGGCCAGCCAGTAGCGCACTTCGTCCTCCGTGGGGTTCGGGTTCTCGTCCAGCAGGGCCTTGGCCGAGACGATAAAGCCGGGGGTGCAGATGCCGCACTGCAGCGCCGCGTGCTCGAGGAACTTCTGCTGCAGCGGATGCAGATTGGCGGCAGACCCGATGCCTTCGATGGTCGTGATCTCGCATCCGTCGGCTTCGACGCCCAGCACGCAGCAGGAATTGACCAGCCTGCCGTCCATGACCACGTTGCAGGCACCGCAGTTTCCGTTATTGCACCCTTCCTTCGCGCCGGTGAGGTCCAACTCGTCGCGCAGTACTTCGAGCAGGCTGTTGCGCGGTTCACAAAGGAAATCGACGGCTTCGTCGTTAATGGTCGTCTGTACGTGTACTTTTTTCGACATCGACGGCTACTCCTTGGCTCGTTGTACCGCGCCCTGTACCACCCGGCGCGTCAATACGCTGGTCAGATGCTTACGGTATTCGGCGGTGCCCCGCATGTCGCTGATGGGCCGCGCCGCGTCGCGGGCGATATCGGCCGCCCGCCGGATCGTCTCGTCGGAAACGGGCTCGCCCGCCAGGGCCTCGCCGGCCGCGCTCACGAAGAGGGGCGTCGGGGCCACGGCGCCCACGGCGATGCGCGCGGAGACGAAGGAGGACTGGTCCCCGCTGAGCACGACGGAGGCGCCGACGCCGACCACGGCGATGTCCATCTCGTTACGGGGGATGAAACGCCGGTAGAAGGCGCCGGAGTTCGGCGCGGGCGCGGGGAAATGAAGCGACACCAGGAATTCGCCGTCCGCGAGCACCGTGCGGCCGGGCGCCGTGCAGAAGTCTTCCACGGCCACTTTCCGGGTTCCGCCGGGACCGGCGATTTCCGCCTCGCCGCCCAGGACGATCATGGGGGGTATCGTATCACCCGCCGGGGACGCGTTGCACAGGTTTCCGCCCAGGCTGGCCCGGCCCTGGATCCCCGTGCCGCCCACCAGCCTGGCGGCATCCATCAACCCGGGATAGGCGCCCGCGATCTCCGCGTCACCGTAGATCCGGTAACAGGGCACGGCCGCCCCGATCGTAAGTCCCGTCGCGGCGTCGTAGGACAACGCGTTCAGTTCGGCGATCTTCTTGACGTCCACCACCAGGTCGGTCCGCCGCCGGTTCTCCCGAAGCTGTACGATGAGGTCCGTGCCACCCGCGAGCACGCAGGCGTTCTCGCCGTGATCGCTGAGCATTACCACCGCATCGGCCACGCTTTCGGGCGTGGCGTAGTCGAATGCGTGCAAGACACACTCCTTTGCTGTTGACCTTGAACTGTTGACTGCGAGATAATCGGAATATCAGGTGCCGGAATATGCGCAAGTCCAATCGGCGCACGTCCGGCGCATATCCAAAAAACGATCTACATACATTAGGCGGTGTAAAATAACGTGTCAAGCGGGAAAGAAACCCGGTTCCCAAAATATCGAGGCGCACCGGAATCTACGTCAATTCGCCCAGTTGGATCCGCCCCTCGAGATCGTCCACGAACTGCCGGGCCACCCTGCCCGAACGGCCGCTGGCGCGCTGCAGCCACCGGAGGGATTCCCGCCTCAGCAATACCGGGTCGATATTCAGACCCCGCTGATCGACGAGGTGGCGGACGATTTCGAAATAAGTGTCCTGGGTAATCCGGTAGAAACCGATGGAAAGGCCGAAACGGTCGCTCAGCGAGACCTTCTCCTCCACGGTCTCCTGGGGATGGATTTCGTCGTCGTCCGGGCTGAATCGGGGCGTGTTGTCGGCGAGCTTCTCCGGCATCAGGTGCCTGCGGTTGGACGTGGCGTAGACGAGTACGTTGTCGGGCCGGGCGGAAAGGCTGCCTTCGAGGAGCGCCTTGAGTTCGAGATAGATGGATTCGTCTTCCAGAAAAGACAGGTCGTCGCAGAAGAGGATGAAACGCTCGGGGCGGTCCCACAGGATTTCGACGATCTCGGGCAGATCCGTCAGATCCTGCCTGCGCACTTCGATCACGCGCAGGCCTTCGCCGGCGAACCGGGCAAGGAGACCTTTCACTACCGAGGACTTGCCGGTTCCCCGCTCGCCCCAGATCAGCACGTTGTTCGCCGGCATTCCCTGAACGAACTGACGGGTATTCCGGTCCAGGACCTCAATCTCGCGGTCCAGGCCGAAGAGACCGCCCAGGTCCGCCAGGTCGGGATGAACGATCGGTTCCAGGCAGCCCTTCCCGCCCTTTTTCCGCCATCGGAACGCGACGGATTCGGCATACGCGTCGCCGGAGGCCGCTTCCCGCTGCCCCCCATAGGCGGAAAGGAGCGATTCGACGCGGTCCATGAGCCTTTCGAGCCGCGGCAGGAGATCGGACAGGGTTCTTACGGGGTGATCGGGCATGATTGCGTATCCGGCTTGCGATCGGGGCCGTTACGGGTCCAGGGTGTAGGGCGCCAAACCGAGGGGCAGGGGCGCCGGTCTGTCACACGAACTTTCCAGCGTGACGTGACGTCCCGACTCCGCCGATTCCTCGATGGACAGCATGACGTCCAGCACGTGGTAGGTGAGGGCTCCGCTGGCCCGGTGCGGCCGGCCCGAGCGCAGGGCGTAGACCATGTCCGCCACGCCCACCCCGCGGCTTTGTTCCTCGTATCCATGGCTCAGGGGCATTTCCGTCCAGGTTTCCGCGCCGCCGCGGCGCAGCTTCACGGGACCGCCGAAGGAATTGGGATCGGGCACGCTCAGCGATCCCTCCGAACCGTATATCTCGATGCGGGGCAGTTCATGGTGCCACACGTCGAAACTGGTCACGATCGTCCCGATGGGGCCGCTTTCGAACTCGAGCAGGCCCGCGAGGTGCGTGGGGACCTCGACCTCGATCTTCTCCCCGTACAGGGGTTCGCTCGTTATGGTGCGTTCGGGATGGGTCAGGCGCGTGGCGCCCGTAAGGCGGGCGACCGGCCCGAGCAGATTGACCAGCGCCGTGACGTAGTACGGACCCATGTCCAGCATGGGCCCCGCGCCGGGCTTGTAGAAGAAGGCGGGATCGGGATGCCACCGCTCGTGTCCCGGGCTCAGCATGAAGGCCGTGGCCGCTACGGGTTCGCCGATCCAGCCGTCGTCGATGAGCTTGCGGCAGGTCTGTATGCCGGCCCCCATGAAGGTGTCCGGCGCTCCGCCCACCAGTTTCCCCGTTCTCGCCGCCAGATCGAGCAGGGCCCGGCCATCCGCTTTCCGGATCGCCATGGGTTTTTCCGTATACACCGATTTGCCGTGTTCCAGGGCGGCACGGGCGATCTCCGCGTGCGCGCCGGGTATCGTCAGGTTGATGACGATCTCTATCGATGGATCGCCCAGCAGGGCTTCGACCGTGCGTGCTTCCACGCCCTCGTATTCGACGGCCCTGGCCTGTGCCCGCTCCGGGATCACGTCCGCGCAGGCAACGACGTCGAAGGCCTCGAACTTCCGGCCCGCGTCGAAATACACGCCGCTGATGTTCCCGCATCCGATGATGCCTGCCTTGAGCGCCGACATGGGCCGTCGTTTCTCCCGTCAGATGCCTTCTACCGCTAAATCAGCGCGCTTGAAAATGACCCTGCTGCCGCGTCGCTTTTCCTATAAGACGAAGCGCGGATGCCGCGAAACCCGGTACCGGGCGGCAGCGCGAATCTCGCTGCGGCAACGCGAATCTCGCCGGAAAAAATCTCATCACATCTAATCTGCCGCGCACCAGACGTCAAGCGAAATATGCCCTTCGGCGGACCCGTAATCGCTTGACGGGCGGCAGGGGCGTGTCTATAATCTCAAGCGTTCCCGGATCGGCGTACCTGGTCGCGCGGAATCGGTCCGAATCGCCGCCGGAACCGCACCGGGCATTGCGAAATTCCGTGGTCTACCCGCCGGAGACAGCCTTGATCAAGCAGATCCTAACCTACGGTGTGCTCTTCAGCGCGTTGGTTGCGGGATGCAGCGAAGATATCGTCGGGCCAGGCAATATCGCCCGGCCCCTCGTCGGGAGCTACGATCTCGAAAGCCGTACGCTCAACACTCCCGTACAGCAGGACACCGGGAGCACGGAGGAACAGACCACCCTGGTACCTCCCACGATAGGCGGGCTCCTACGTCTCAGCGCCGACGGCCGGTACGGCCAGGTCGATACGACCGCCGTTGCGGACTCCACGACGGTCCGCGTCCAGCACGGACACTGGAGCGTCCTGGACGACGTGTTTATCTTCGTGACCGATGACAACCAGCGATTCGAGGACCGTTTCACTTTCGACGGTCTGAGGCTGGTTCGCACCTCCGAGATCATCCGCCACTCCTCCGGGCGGCTGTTCAACGTCACGGACGTCTGGCTCAAGCAGCCCACCGGCCCGTCCTCCGAGGACGAGTAACCCCACCGGAAGAGCCAGGGCATGACTCTCGTCAAGGACGACCTGCAAGCCTCCGCCTTCTCCGATCATCCCCAGGTTTACGAGGAAGGGTTCAACGTAAAGACGGTCATCGGCATCGTCTTCCTCGGGGTGTTCATGATCCCGGGCTCGATCTACCTGAACCTGATCGCCGGTCAGAGCCTGGGCCCCGCGGCGGAATGGACCACGATCATCCTCTTCATCGAAGTCGCGCGCCGGTCCTTCACCACGCTCAGCCGCCAGGAAATCTACATGCTGTACTACGTGGCGGCCAGCCTCACGGCCGGCGTGGGCCTAGCGCTGTCCGGCGGCCCCTTTGCCCAGCTCATCTGGTACCAGTACTTCGTCCAGTCTCCCGGCGCCCGCGCCTTCGGCATCGACGACCAGGTTCCCTCCTGGATCTCTCCCGGGGGAGACTCCGAAGCCATCGTCCTGCGCACCCTGCTGCACGGGGAGTGGCTGGTGCCCATCCTGCTCATCGCCGTGCTCCACGTCTTCAACCGGGCGAGCGCCTTCACGCTGGGTTACGGACTCTTCCGCGTAACGGCCGACGTGGAACGGCTGCCGTTCCCCCTGGCTCCGATCCAGGCGGAGGGCGCCACGGCCCTGGCGGAGAGTTCCGCGGGACAGGAATCGTGGCGCTGGCGGGCTTTCAGCATCGGGGCCATGCTGGGACTCGTCTTCGGGGCGTTCTACATCGGCATACCGGCCGTCACGGGCGCGCTGCTTGCCGAGCCGATCACGCTGATTCCCATCCCCTTCGCCGACCTGACCCGCAACACGGAGAACATCCTGCCCGCCGCGGCCATGGCGGTCGAACTGGGCCTGGGGCCCGTGCTGACCGGGTTCGTCCTGCCCTTCTGGATCGTGGTCGGCTCCGCCGTCGGCGCCCTGCTCACCGTGGTCCTCAACCCGCTGCTCTACGACCTGAATATCCTCCGTACCTGGTCGCCGGGCATGGACGCCATACAGACCACGCTGGTCAACGACATCGATTTCTGGATGAGCGTCCGCATCGGCACGGGCTTCGCCGTCGCGCTGATCGGCGGATGGAGCATCCTGTCCGGACTCAGGAAACGGAAAGACGGCAAAAGTCGCGCAGGACCGAACGCCGGATCGACCGACGGGAATACCACGCCGCCCGGCCGAGGAGACTTCCCTCTATCCGTGATTTTCGGCGCTTTTCTGGCCCTTACCGTCGGCTACGTCGTCCTGAGCTGGCGCCTCGTGCCCGGGTTCCCCATCCTCTTCTTCGTCTTCTACGGGTTCGTCTATACCCCGCTCAGTTCATACGCGAGCGCCCGTCTGCGCGCGATCACGGGCGCAGACCTGCAATTCCCCCTCATCAAGGAGGCCACGTTCATTCTGAGCGGCTACAAGGGAGTGGATATCTGGTTCGCGCCCATACCCATCTTCAACTACGGGGGACAGGCCCAGGCCTTTCGCGAAGTCGAACTGACGGGAACCCGGTTCACGAGCGTGCTGAAGGCCGAACTGGTCATGATCCCCGTCCTGCTCGTCTGCAGCCTGCTTTTCTGGCACTTCGTCTGGGGACTCGCGCCCATTCCGTCGCAGGCCTATCCCTACGCGCAGAAGTTCTGGCAGCAGCAGGCCACGATGCAGGCGCTGTGGTACTCCAGCACGGCCGGGTCGGGGTTCGAATCCAGCTACCTGATCGAAGCGTTGAAGGTCCCGTACATGATCGGCGGCGCCGCCTTCGGCGTGCTGGCCTATGCCGTCCTGGCGGCCTTCAATCTTCCGGTCATGCTCATTTTCGGTATGATCGCCAGCGTGGGAACGGTGCCCCACGCCTTCATCCCGCAGTTTCTGGGCGCGTTGCTGGGCAGGTTCTACATGGAAAGGAAATTCGGCAGGCGGAAATGGATGCGGTACACGCCGGTCCTGGCGGCCGGATACGCCTGCGGAACGGGGCTGGTGGGCATGGCCACGGTAGCCGTCGCCCTGATCTCGAAGACGGTGGCGCCCCTGGTCTACTGATCGCCGTCTTTCCTGGTATACCGCTTCAGTTCCTCGATGACGTCCGGCATGATGTCCAGCAGTTTGCCCATGGGACTGCTGGGCGAATTCATGTGCAGCAGTTGCGCGCGGTCCTGCCGGATGACCAGAAACGCGACCGGCTCGACCGATACGCCGCCGCCGGCCCCCCTCTTCTGATCGGCCTCGCCGCCGAATCCCCCGGCGCCGAACCCCAGGGACAGCCTGGAAACCGGAACCACGTAGGCGTCCCCGATATGCAGCGGCTTGCCCACGTGCACCTCGGTATCGGCGATGCGGCGCAATTCCTCCAGCATGGTCTGGATCATTTCATTGACGGGCATGACGGTCTCCTGGTTTCCTGGCGGGATACTGTCGATGCAATATAAGCCAACCGCGGATCGATGCACATGTATTTTTGACGCCGCCCCGGGGTAATGATTCAGGCTCGATTCAAGGGGAACCCGTCGCGTGTCGCGGGAACCCGTCGCGTGCACGTGTGTTTTTTCTTGACGACTAACCGTATGTTGTGTACATTGCCCGGAAGTATTCCATTCGAGCATGGCGAAATCTCGGCTTGAAATTCCGCGATCTCAGGGAGTTCAACCTCATGAAAGCGTTAACGGTCAAGCAGCAGAACGTATACGAGTACATACGCAAGAATGTCGGCCGGATAGGGTATCCGCCCAGTGTCCGGGAGATCGCGCAACAGTTCGGAATCAGTACCCGCGCGGCCTACGATCACCTGCGGGCGATCGAGAAGAAGGGCCATATCCGACGCGATCCCATGAAGCCCCGCGCGATCGAGATCGTGGGGTCCGGGAATACCTCCGCGCCGGGTACCGGCGATGTCGTTCAGGTCCCTCTCCTCGGCCGCGTAGCCGCCGGGCTGCCCATTCTCGCCGAAGAGAACGTGGAGGAGTACATGACCTTCCCGGCCAGCATGGTGAAGCGGGGCGGGAACATCTTCGCCCTCGAGGTGCACGGGGACAGCATGATGGAAGACGGCATCATGGACGGCGACTACGTCCTGGTCCGGGAACAGCCCGTGGCCGAGCCGGGCGAGACGGTGGTCGCCATGCTGGACGACGAGGCCACGGTCAAGAAATTCTACCGCCGCAACGACCGCTTCGAGCTCGTGCCCGCCCATCCGACCATGGAACCGATCATCGCCGACGAGGTCTCCATCGTGGGGAAGGTGGTCGGCGTTTTCCGCAGAATGGGTTGAATCGGGTATTCGGTCAAATCCGGCTGCGAATCGAATCCTTCCGCGATACGATGATCAGGGAATGCCCCGGTTCGATCAGGGAATGCCCCAGTTCCCCGGATTGAGCAAATAGGGATCGTCAAGCGCCATGTCCTCCAGCTTGACGAGGATTTCTTCGCTCAGCCCCTTGCCGTCCGAAGTGGAGACCGCTTCCTCCAGGTACGTAATCCTGTCCGCGCCCACGATGATCGTGGATACATCCGGGATCGACAGCACGAAACGCAGGGCCAGTTCCGGCAGGCTGTATGGGGTCGCGGACTGAATCGCGACCAGCCGGTCGACGTGGTCGGCGAGGGGCTTGAGTCTTTCGGGCATGAATCTGCTTTTGTGGGTAAGGGCGCCCTTCAGCAGCGCGGACCGGACGATAACGCCGATCCCGGACGCACGCGCTTCGGGCACGACGCGCTTCAACTGCCTGCGGTCCAGGATGTTGCAGGCAACCTGCAGCGTGTCCCACCTGCCATCCTCGATCGCCGCCAGGGCGGCTTCTTCGCTGTAGGACGAGTACCCTGTAAACCGGATCTTGCCCGCTTTCCGGGCTTTTTCCATCTCATCGATTACCGCACCGTCCCGGATCATCCGCAGTTCCACGTCGAGTATGTCCCTGCCGTGCACCTGGAGCAGGTCGATGCAATCCGTCCGGAGCCTGGAAAGGCTGGTGTCGATCGACTCGGATATGCTCCGTCGCGATTCGTGGTAATCGAGTCCTTCATCCAGCCGGTGCATGCACTTGGTGGCGAGCGCGTATTCGGACCGGCGGCCTTCGAGCGCCCGTCCGATGATCTCCTCGCTGTTGCCGTACAGGGCCGCGGTGTCGATGAAGTTCACGCCCGAATCGATCGCCCGGTTCAGCAGGTTCCTGGCATCGGCCTCCGCCGGAACGCTGGATTCGCCGTCTTCCTTCAGCCCGTATTCCATGCCCAGTTCAACCGTACCCAGGGATACCTCGGAAACGCTTAAGCCGGTTCGGCCCAGTGCTCTGTACCGCACAGCCTGATCTCCTTTGGGATTTGAGTGAAATACCGCCTGCCTCGCCGTCTGCCGGCCTGTGAACCCGGCCCGTCAAGCCCGTCAAGACTGGAGAGGCCCTACCGCGGCCGGATTTTCGTCAGGAGGCCATCATGCCCACGTGGTCCGCGACGCACCGGCCCAGGGCTTCCAGGTCGTATCCGCCTTCCAGCATGGAAACCATGCGGCCGCCGCAGGTGTCTTCCGCGAAATCCAGTACGAGGCGCGTCATGGTCTGGAATCCGGCGTCGGTGACCAGGGTGCCGGAAAGCGGGTCGTCCACGTGGGCGTCGAACCCCGCCGACAGGATGAACAGATCCGGCTGAAAATCCTTCATGGCCGGTATGATCCGCCTGCTCAGCACGTCGAGGAAAACCTCGTCGCCGGACCCCGCGGAAACCGGTACGTTCAGCGTATATCCGTCTCCTGCTCCCGTCCCCCGTTCCCCGGCCGCGCCCGTGAAGGGGTACAGGGGCGACTGGTGAACGCTGACGTAGTACACGGAGGGGTCATGCTCGAATATCTCCTGGGTCCCGTTCCCGTGATGGACGTCCCAGTCCAGGATGGCCACCCGTTCCGCCCCGTACCGTGACTGGGCGTATCGCGCCGCAACGGCGGCGTTGTTGTATATGCAGAATCCCATGCCCCGGTCGGATTCGGCGTGGTGTCCGGGCGGGCGGACAATGCAGAAGACCCTGTCCGCCTCCCCGGACGTCACCGCGTCCACGGCCCGGATACCCGCGCCGGCCGCCAGACGGGCCACCGCCTCCGACGCGGGGCAGAGGGTCGTGTCGCCGGTGGGCATGTTGCGGTATCCCCGTGCGCACCAACCCGCGACCGCATCGAAGTACCGGGCATCGTGCACGGCCTTGATCCGGTTTTCATCGGCAACCAAAGGGGCAAGGCATCGGAGGCCGTCCGAAGGCGCCGTGGCCGGTTCATCCCCGGCCACGCCCAGCCGGGAAAGGATGGCGGTCACGCGTTCCGGCCGTTCGGGATGGAAGGGACCCGTATCGTGCAGCAGGAAGTCGGGGTGGGTGATCAACGCGGTGGGCATGTCGTCTAAAGCAGGCGACCGCGGTCCCGGCGGACCGGAACCATTGGCCGCGGCCTTTCAGTTGCGGTCCCTGTGCTTGGAGAGCCGTTCGAAATAATCGTTCACGAGGTCCCGGTACCCCGGGGGCACTTCCTCCTCCCGCGCCAGGTACAGCCGTTCCCCGCGGCGCATGTCCCGGACCTCCGCCCGTAATCCGTCGTAGTAGTCCCGGAGGCCGCGGGCCAGGTTCTGATGGAGTTCGTTCCATTTCCCCCGGTCGATCTTCCAGGGCTCGTTGCCCAGGGCGAGCGCCCGGTCCAGGTCGTCCCGCAACTGCCGGCTCTCCCGGGACATCCCGGGGACCTGTCCCGAAAGATCCCGCAGGCGCTGCAACTGTCGCTGGTAATCCCGGGAAATCTCGTCCAGGGACTGGGGATTGGGTATGCCGCGGTTCAGCCGGTACAGCCGCCGCTGAAGGTTCTGCCATTCGGACATGGCGTCCCGCGCGTTTTCCTGCGTCCGCGCCAGGTGACCCATGTCCCGGGTAATCAGCCTGTCCCGCGCGGCGCGGACCTGGTCCGCCAGGCCGTTCAGCGCGGCGGAGATTTCTTCCTCCGTGCGGGCGGACTGGTCCAGGGCATCCCGTCTCAACAGGCGCTTCGACCGTTCGATGCGTTCATCCAGCCGCCCCTCATCGATCATCTCGACGGCCCTGCCCGCCGCTTCCGCCGTCGCGGGCTGCGCCTGGGACGCGCGCCCGGCAAGGAAGTCCAGGTCTTTCTCGAGGCGCTCGAGATCCCTTCGAATCTCTTCCTTCGCCACTTCCGCCCGCCTCAACCGTTCGCGTACGAACCGGTCCAGGCGCTGCGCTTTCATGGCTTCATCCAACCCGCCGCGCCGTGTCCCGATCGCGTCCAGCCGGTTCCTTATCCCCTCGAACCCGCCGTCCTGCTCCACCTTCAGTTCGCCGACGTTCCGCGCGATTTGTTCCTGCCGGGCGGCCAGCTGGTCTGCCTGCCGCACGGCTTCCCGCGCCAGCCGCTCGACCGATGCGCCCTGGGCCCGTTGCAACTGCCGGGACGCGTCGGTCAACCGCTGCGCGGCCTCGGAACCCTCCTCCGCCGCCTGTCGGAGGCGGTTTCGCCGCAACTGTTCGACCGTTTCGCCCATGGCCTCGGAACTCTCCCGGAGTTCCCGGTTCGCCTGGTCCACCATGGGGCCCGCCGACTCCGAACGCGGGCTCAGGCCGCGCGGTTCGTCCCCGGACCTGGAAAGCGTTCGGGAGAGCGCTTCGGTCTCCTCCCGGAGTTCCCGTTGCGATCTGGTCAGACGGTCCAGTTCCCTGCGGCGCACGGCTTCCCGGCGTTCTTCCCCTTCCGCCAGCTGCCGCATCTGGTCGTTCAACTGCTGCTGGCGCCTGGCCAGGTCGCGGATCCGCTGATGGTTCTCGTCGATATTCCGCTCCCGCCGGCGGTCCATGGCCGGCTGATCGGGGCGTTCGTACCGGTTCCTTTCGTCCTCCAGCTCGAGTTCGGGGGTGTCGGACAGGTCCAGCGGCGCCCTGCCGGCCATCCCGCGGCCCCGGTTCACCGTGTAATCCCGCATCTGGGCATCGAGTCTCGTCAGGTACGTAAGCGCTTTGCGCTCGTGTACCAGGGCCCCGTCGACCGAACCGGAGCGCAGCGCTTCCGAAGCGGCCGTCATCGGTTCGAGGGCCTGTTCCAGCGTTTCGACCATCTTCATGGCTTCCCTGGAGAATCCGACCAGGAACCGCATGAAGCCGAGCGCTTCGTCCGCCTGGCCGCGCAGATCGTCCTGCACCGCGGCAATCGCCTCAAGGTCTTCTTCCGCGCGGGTCCCGGGATTTCCGGCAAGGGTTCTCTTTACCCGCCACGTAGCCGAGATGATTTCCTTCTGCCTTCGGGAGAGCTGTCTCGTCTGCATCACGTCGCTGCCGCCGCCTCCACCGCCGCTTCCGCTCCCCCCTTCGCCCTGCCGGTAGGTTTCGTCGAATGGCTTCACTTCGATGAAGTAGATGTCCGTGGCCGTGGACCCGGCTTCTCCCCTACGGTCGGCCGCCGCCGCGTAATAGGCGACGAAATCGCCCGGCCGGACCGAGAGGTTTTCGAGGTAGACCACGTGTTCCCCTTCCCAGACCGTGGCGCCGGCTCCGTGCTGCCGCGCGCCCAGGTCCACTTCCCGTTCCTCTCCGCCGTTCACCGCGTAGTTCAGGGAGAAGGTCGAAAGGCCGAAATCGTCCACGGCCTCGGCGCGAATCGTGATCTCATCGACGGGAGACACCCGCGTGTCTCTCTTCGGTTCGAGGATGGTCACCTGGGGCGCCCGGTCCGGCAGTGCCCGGACGTAGTATTCCACCGGGTCGTCGTTTTCGGCGTCGTCCGCGTCCACCAGGTGGATGGCATAGGACAGGTCCTCCCGCACCGCGAAGGAACCTTCCAGGGTCTTCCCCGCGACTGCGAGTTGTATCGATTGACCGTTGCTGAAGCGCATTTCGGCCGACCGGACCGCCTTGCTGGCGGTCACGTGCATGGTGATCCGCGTGGCCACCGGCGCCGTAATGTCTCCGCGGTCTTCCTCGATCTTAGCGGCGAGTCGCGTATACGCGGGAAAATCGTACCGGACGTCGATGCGTTCGACATAAGGAGGATCGAAGGCGGTAAGGCGGTATTCCCGCGATCGGGTTTCGGCCACGGCGACGTAATATCGCGCGTCCTCGCTGATACCGGAGATGCTGGTGGAGAAGGTCCGCTCGTCGTCCGTCGGGTACAGATCCAGCGTCGCCCAGGCGTCGTCCCGTCCGAATCGGACGAACAGGCTCGGGTCCGGAGTAAGGCCGCCGCCCAGGATGGCCGTAACGGCCTGGCTGCCGCCGCGCCGGACGCGCGCGTCGCCGGGTTCCACCCGGATACCGCCGGGACCGGCCGTTCCGGTATAGGTCCAGGACGCCAGGCGAAGGGCGGCACCACCGAAATATCCCGGGTCCAGGAAGACGAGGCCGGCGAGGACCAGCACAGCGCCGGCCGCGGCGGCCCGGAGACGCAAGTGACGCCTGCGATCCACGATCTTCCTGAAATCGATCTGTTCGGAGTATTCGGCGACGTACGCCATGAGTTGAGCCTGGAGGGCCTTCTGCGGACCCCGCAGCCGCGCGTCGCCATATTCCACGGCGCTGACGAAGGCGTCGTTCAATTCCGGATGCCGTTCCTCGATGTAACGGGCGACCTGCAGGTCATCGGGGGTCCGGCGGAGCGGCACGAGGAGATACCTGTAGGCGAGACAGCCGAGGGTCCCCGCGGCAACGGCCAGGAGGAGGATATGGAGCGGTCTGCCGGGATCGAGGAGATGAACGGCCGTCACGCACAGGACGAAGAGGACCGCCCCCGCGATCGCGAGCACGGAGAGGCCGCGAAGGATCAGCATGAGCCGCCAGCGGTGGAGGACCCTGCGCAGAAAGGTTTGCAGGAGCGGTCGTTCCGATGCCATGGATCACCTGTGCGTTCGGTTCGCCAGAAAGGTCTCCCCGAGGACCAGGGCGATGAGCGTGAATCCCAGAACCCACCAGAGCCGCTGGCGGCGTTCCACTTCGGCGTCCCTGGCGTGCCTGGCCAGCGATTCGGTTTCCCGTGATTCGGGGCTCTTCGAAACGGGATTGACCACCGCCGAAGCGAAGGCTTCCACGTCCATCCCGGTGAAGTCGGATTCACTGGTGTCGAGGTTGACCGCGAAGGCCTGCGGGCTTCCTCCCGTTCGAACCCGGTACAACCCGGGTTGCCGCGCCTGCGTGAACAGCCTCGTTCCCGCCTGAGTCTGTTCCACGCCGATCCTTTCGCCGGACGGAAGATCCACGTGCCGGGCGTCGTCCGGCAGCCTGACGGTCTCCCCGATCAGGCGGTACGCGCCGGCCGCGCGCCCGCGCAACGCGCCGCGGGAAGCCAGGTAATCGATACTCTCGTAGAGAAAGGGAACGAATACCTCCCTTATGGGGAAATCGTTCCACGAAAGATCGAAGGTGGACAGAAACAGGAGCGTGCGGCCGTTCCCCAGACGCTGCTCCGCCACCGCGGCGCTGCCGTCGTCGAACCGCGCCGGAATCGAGGCCGAGGAGTCGGGGGCGAGTCTGGCCGTCCCGTAGAACCGCACCGTGCCGAAATCACCGTGGCGCGGCCCGGAAAAGGGCTGAAAGACCGGGTGCCGGTAGTTCACGTCGGTCAGCAGCCGGAACCGGTCCCTCGATGCCGCGGGAGAGGAAACCGACTCGATGCGTCCGGGCAGCAGTTCACCGAAGGACGAATGGAATATATCGGGAGAAACGGCGGGACTCAAGGCGATAATGAGGCTGCCGCCCGACCGCACGTAGCCGGTCAGCCTGTTCTTCGCGGCCCGCGGCAAGGCGGACAGGTTGGCCGATATGACCACGTCGTAACCCGCGGGATCGACGTCGGTCACCGTGCCTGCGGAGCGTATTTCCACGGCAACCGGAGGGTCTTGGCGCAGCGACAGCGCCTGGGCCAGGTAGTAGGCGGCCTCGGACGGACGGTCCGGGCGGATGCGTTCCTCCAGGCAGAGCACGCGCACGGGAGCGGGCGCGTTCATGGTGAAGTAGAACCGGTTGTCCGTTGGAAGGCCGTCTTCTCCCAGGATCACCGTGCCCGTGTTCATATCCGCCTCAAAAGCGTGCCGGAAAGTCTCCACGCGACCGGTTCTCGGGGGTATCTCGACCCGCCGCGTCCCGGCTGGACTTCCGTTGACCCGGAGCGCGAGGTCGCCCCGGAAGGGCGACTGGCCGTAGTTCCGGATCCGTACGCCCACGTCGCGGGTACGGTCTTCGCCGGCTGGCGCGGCGGGTATTTCCACGCCGGTCACGGCGGCGTTGTCGTCCTGCTCCTCCGAGACGTCGATCATCCTGAGCTGGACGCCCGGACTGAGTCGCCATCCGGACGAACGCGGGTTCCAGCCCGACTGCTGAAAATCGGACACCATGAAGACGGTGCGCTCGTCGAAGTCGGCCCCGCCCAACTGATCGTCGGCAGCCCGGAGCGCTTCTACGTAGTCCGTTCCTTCGAACGTCGCCCCGACCTGGGTATCGAGCAGGAGGGGCAGACCGGAGTGGTCGGTCCCGAGTTCCCGTACGACCCGGGCCTGGGAGGTGAAAGTCAACAGGGCGACCTGGTCGCCGGTCCGGAGTTCGTTCACGACTTCCGCCGCGCGGCGCCGCGCGACGGCGAGGCGGTTCCCGTAACCCATGCTGTAGGACGTGTCGATCAATATCGCCACGGCTTCCGGCCGCGTACCCGCGAAGAGCGCTTCTCCCTGGTCGCGGATGAAGGGCCGCGCGAAGATCACGGCGAGGAGCGCACAGGCCGCCATGCGCAGAAGAAGGAGCAGGAGGCGCCGCAGCTTCTGCTGGCGGACCACGGCGCGCTGAGAAGCCATGAGGAAGCGGACCATGCTGAAGACGTGGACCCCGGCCCGCTGTCGCCTGACCAGGTGAAGGATCAGCGGGATCGCCGCGCCCAGGGCGCCGAAGAGAAACGTGGCGTTCAGGAAGGCCAGGTCCATGGCTCAAACCAGTGCGTGGGCAGGCGCTATCGTTTCACCATGCGCCTGCTCAGATAGGAGAACAGCGCGAAATCCAGCGGCCGGTCGGTTTCCATGCGCTCATAGTCGACCTGGATCCTGGCGCACCCGG
This sequence comes from bacterium, assembly GCA_963693015.1. Classification (GTDB taxonomy): domain Bacteria; phylum JAAXHH01; class JAAXHH01; order JAAXHH01; family JAAXHH01; genus JAAXHH01. The sequence goes on along the minus strand of OY843748.1, from coordinate 3,432,793 downwards.
TCCTGATCGATTCCATGAAGTCCCGGACGGCCTCCAGGTATTCGTCGCGAATGGCCGAAGGCGTGACCGTGACCCGCTCGCCGGTCTCGGGGTCGTCGAACCTCGCCGTCTCGCTGAAGGGGAAGGTGAGTTCCTGCCGGTCGACGATGTGAAACACCAGCACCTCGTGTCCCTTGAAGCGGAAGTGCATCAGGGCGTTCATCATCTGTTCGACGTCGTCGATCAGATCGGAGATCAGGATGACCAGTCCCCGCCTGGGGATCGATTCGGCGAGTTCGTGGAGGGGGTCTCCTAGATCGGTTGCTTCTCCGGCACTCAATCCTTCAAGCGTGGAGTGAATGGCGTGCAGCTGGGTTTCTTTCGAGCCGGGGGGGAGATAGTCGTGGACGACCCGGTCGAAGGTAACGAGTCCCACGCCGTCTCCCTGCCGCGTGATCAGATGGGCCAGGGAAGCCGCCAGGTACGCACCGTATTCGAGTTTATCCAACGCGCCGGAACGCCCGGAGCCGTAACCCATGGACGCGCTGCGATCGAGCAACAGCACGCATTGCAGGTTGGTTTCGTCCTCGTATTCCTTCACGTAGTACCGGTCCGATCGGCCCACGGCCTTCCAGTCCACGCGCCGGATGTCGTCGCCCGGCGTGTACTGCCTGTATTCCACGAATTCCACGCCGAACCCCCGGTACGGGCTCTTGTGGAGGCCGGAAACGAATCCTTCGACCACGATCCGCGCGCGCATTTCCATGGAAGAAAGGCGGGAAAGGGTGCTCGGGTCCAGGAATCGCGGGACTTCGGTCATGTTGGTGCCGTCAACCTCGAACGCGTGTCTACATGCCGGACTCTGGCGCCGGTACGGACTCCAGCAGCCGATCGACGATGTCCTCGGACGTGATCTTTTCCGCCTCGGCGTAGAAATTGGTCAGGATGCGGTGGCGCAGGACCGGATGGGCGAGGACGCGGACGTCGTCGCAGGAAACGTGTCCCCGGCCGCTGAGCAGCGCCCTTGCCTTGGCGCCCAGGATCAGGTACTGGGAGGCGCGCAGCCCCGCCCCCCACGAAACCCAGTTCTTCACGAATTCCGGCGCGCCCGCGCTGGAGGGCCTGCTCATGGTTGCCAGGCGCACCGCGTACCGGGCAACCTGCTCGGAGACCAGGACTTCCCGGACGATACGCTGGTATTCCCGGATCACTTCGCCCGACAGGACCGTGTCGACCGAGACCGTTTCCGCTGAGGTGGTAGACCGCGCCACCGATACTTCGTCGTCTTCCTCGAGATAACCGATATGGATGTTGAACATGAACCGGTCGAGCTGGGCTTCGGGCAGGGGGTAGGTCCCCTCCAGCTCGATGGGATTCTGGGTCGCGAGGACGAAGAAGGGTTCATCCAGCTGAAACGTCGTGCGTCCGGCGGTCACCCGGTGTTCCTGCATGGCCTCGAGCAGGGCGGCCTGGGTCTTGGGCGGCGTCCGGTTGATTTCGTCCGCCAGCACGACGTTGCCGAAGACCGGGCCCTTGATGAAAGCCAGCGAGCGTTGCCCCGTGGCCTTGTCCTCTTCCAGGATCTCCGTTCCGGTGATGTCGGCCGGCATGAGGTCCGGCGTGAACTGGATGCGGCGGAACTCCAGGTCCAGCACCTGGGCGAAGGTCTTGATCAGCAGGGTCTTGGCGAGTCCGGGCACGCCCGTCACGAGGCAGTGGCCTCCCGCGAACAGGGCGATCAGCACCTGCTCGAGGACCTCTTCCTGGCCGGTGATCACCTTGCGGACCTCCGCCAGGATTTTCTCCCGCCCTTCCTGGAAGGCCTCGATGCGGATCTGCTCGGGTCCGTCTTCCTTACCGCGTTGCGCGGCGTCGGTCGTCGTCATCGGCCGGGGTCCTTTCCGCGGGGTGCGTGGCGCGCTCAGCCGTCCTCGCCGTGGGATTTGAAATACGCGATGGTCTGTTTCATGCCCTCTTCGAGGGAAACCCGGGCTTCCCAGTGCAGGATCTCGCGCGCCCTCGCGGTGTCGGGGCGCCGTAGCTGGGGGTCGTCCTGTGGAAGCGGCCTGAAGACGATTTCGCTGTCGGAGTCGCATAACCGGATGACGGTGCGGGCGAGTTCGAGAATGGTGATCTCGTTCTCGTTCCCGATGTTCACCGGGTCGTGCTCGCCGGAATGCATGAGCCGCACGACGCCTTCCACGAGGTCTTCGTAGTAGCAGAAACTCCGCGTCTGCCGTCCCTCCCCGAAGATCGTCAGCGGCTCGCCCTTCAGCGCCCTGGTGATGAAGGACGGCGCGACGCGGCCGTCCGCGGGTCTCATCCTCGGACCGTAGGTGTTGAAGATCCTGACGATCCGCGTGTCGATTCCGTGTTTCCGGCGGTAGGCCATGGTCAGGGCTTCCGCGAAGCGTTTCGCCTCGTCGTAGACGCCCCTTATGCCGATGGGATTGACGTTTCCCCAGTAACTCTCCGGCTGCGGGTTTACCTGCGGGTCGCCGTAGACCTCCGACGTGGACGCGAGGAAGAAACCCGCGCCCTTCGCCCTGGCGAGGCCGAGGGCGTTGTGGGTGCCCAGGGCGCCGACTTTCAGGATCTGGATCGGCACGCGCTCGAAGTCTACGGGACTGGCCGGACTGGCGAAGTGCAGGATGAAGTCCACGTCGCCCTCGATTTCCAGGTATTCCGACACGTCCCGCCGGAGATAGGTGAACCCTTCGCGGTCCAGGTTGTGGGCGATGTTTACCGTACGGCCCGTGATCAGGTTGTCGACGGCGACGACCTGGTGGCCGTCGGCCAGCAGTCGGTCGCAGAGATGGGACCCCAGGAAACCCGCACCACCGGTTACGACAACACGCAAGAGCGTTTCCTTTCCCGGCCGAGAACGGCCGTATAAACCAGGCAGGACAAAGGAAAAATACGGGGTTTTCGCATGGGGTGTCAAGCGCTCTTTTGACCCGGATTATACCTGTTGACAGCCCCCGTTTTTCCTTCTATAATTCCAGCAGAAAACCTGCCATTCCGGGCCTCAAAAATCATCCAAATCATAAAACGCTCAATCTCAGGAGACGGCTATGTTCGCAGATCTGCGGGATCAGGCAACCGTACGCAGTGGCGATGACCTCGTGCGCCATCTCAAGAGCTTTCCGCTCGAACTGAAGATCTCCGCCGGCGTCTGGTTCTTCTCGCCATCGCAGATCCGGTTTCACGAAGCCTACATGGATCCCTATTCCATCGAGGAGCGCCTGGACATCGCCGGTGAACTGGCGGAATACGGCCTGTGCGGCATCGAAGCCCATTATCCCAACGAGATCAACGAAGACAACGCCCATCTCTACCAGCAACTGGAAAAGGACGCGGGCGTGCGGCTCATCACGGTGATCCCCAACCTCTTCTGGGACGCGCAATTCGAATTCGGCTCCCTGTCCTCCCCCGTGCCCGAAGCACGCCGCGCCGCCATCGACCGGGTGATCGAGACGCTGCGGATGAACCGGGAACTGGACACGGACTTCATGGTCGTCTGGCCCGGCGGCGACGGCTACGAACTGAATTTTGGGACCGACTTCTACGCCATGTGGGACCTCTTCGAGTCGGGCCTGGCCGAGGCGCTGGACGCCGTGCCGGGAGTCCGCACGGCCATCGAACCGAAGCCTTACGAGCCCCGGGGCAACAACATCTACCGGAACACCACGGACGGCATCCTGATGGCCCAGGATGTGGATGCCCGGCTTCAGGCACCCGAAAACCGGGCGCTCCTTGAAGCGGGCCACGCCATCGTGGGCCTGAATCCCGAGCTCGGCCACGTCCTCATGGGGTTCGAGGATTTCCCCTACGCCCTGAGCCGCATCCTCCGGCAGGGCAGGCTGGCCCACACGCACTGGAACAGCCAGCCCCTGGGCAACTACGACCAGGACCTGCAGGTGGGCATCGTTTCGCCCGAACAGATCTTCGCCGGCATGTACGCGCTGAAGATGTACGGCTACCGGGGTTACATGGGCATCGACATCTTCCCGGAGCGCATCCCCATCCGCCGGGCCCTGATCAATTCCATCGACCGCATGAAGGCCATCGCCGAGATGACAGAACAGGTAGACCACGAACTGGTCGTCGCCTGCATGGAACGGCCCGATCTCAACCGGGGCGTCATCGAAGCCCACCTGACCCGGCTCTTCCATCCGACCTCGACCGGTTTGAGCGCCATGCCGGCATTCCGGAAGGGGTAGAAGGGGATCTATGCGAGACACCATACGGATCGCCGGCGTACAGATGGATTTGAAACTCGCCGAGACCGAACAGAACCTGCTCAAAGTATTCGACGCCATGCAGACGGCTTCCCGGGAGGGAGCGGACCTGGCCGTGTTTCCCGAGTGCGCGCTGACCGGCTACTGCTTCTACGACCTGGACGAGGCCCGGCCGTATGCCCAGCCCGTTCCCGGTCCGTTCACCGAGCGTATCGAACGTCGGTGCCGGGAGCTCGACCTCCACGTCATCGTGGGCCTGCTGGAGGCGGATGGGTCGAGTATATACAATTCCGCGGCCTTCATCGCCCCCAACGGCCTGGTCGGGCACTATCGAAAGATCCACCTCCCCTATCTCGGGATCGACCGCTTCCTTTCCCCCGGCGACCGGCCCTTTCGCGTGTACGATTCCGAAGTCGGCCAGATCGGGCTCAACATCTGCTACGACGCGGCGTTCCCGGAGAGCGCCCGGGTGATGATGCTTCATGCCGCGGAACTGATCGCCCTGCCCACCAACTGGCCGGTGGGCGCCGACTGCAACACGGAGTACGTGATCAACACCCGCGCCTTCGAGAATCGCGTGAACTATATCGCCGTGAACCGCGTCGGCCGGGAAAGGGGAACCAACTTCATCGGCCAGAGCAAGATCGTCGATTACACGGGGCGCACGCTGGCGGAAGGCGACCGCTCCCGCGAAGAGATCATCTATGCCGACGTCGACCTTGCCGGCGCCCGGGAAAAGCACATCGTAAACGTGGCCAGGGCCTACGAACTCGACCGTCTGGAAGACCGCCGGGTGGCGTTCTACGGACCCATCGTCGAGGGAGAAAATCCTTGACACGACCGCCCTTCGAACCGTAATATCTGCGGGGTAAGAGGCCTGTGGATTACGAGGTCGCCGTGTATGAGGAGGGCAGGTGCTGCCTTGCTGGGTTGTCCGGGCCGGCACGATGGAATACGGCGTGGCGCTGTCTCTTCAGCGGAGCCTGCTAACGGCGCGTCGTTCCGGGCTGATCGACAATGTGCTCCTGCTTCTGGAACATCCCCCCACGTACACGATCGGTCGTCGGTTGAGAGCGGAAGATCACCTGCTCTACGGGGAAGAAACGCTCAAAGCCCGCGGCATCCGGGTCTACGAAACAGACCGCGGAGGAGACATCACCTGCCACGGTCCGGGCCAGCTGGTAGGCTATACCATCTTCGATATCTCCGATTGGTACCATGACGTCTACCGGTATCTGCGCGATCTCGAAGAAGTGATCATCAGGCTGCTGGACGATTTCGGCATCGACGCCCGCCGCCTGGAGGGGATCACCGGGGTCTGGGCGGGAGACGGCAAGGTCGCCGCCCTGGGCATCCGGATCAGCCGGTGGATCGCCATGCACGGATTCTCAGTGAACGTGAATCCCGATCTCACCCTGTACGAAGGGATCGTCCCGTGCGGCCTCGCCGACCGCGAGGTCACATCGATTGAAAGGATCCTCGGCCGGCGGATTTCGATGGCGGAAGTCGAGACGAGCCTCCTTCGTCACCTGGACGGCGTATTCGACCTGTCCTTTGACGAGATGACCCTGGCCGAACTGCAACAGAGACTATGACGAAAGAGAGAGACATCGCATCCAGGAGGCGCCATGAACGTTGAGACCGCCCCCACCGTATCAGACCCCGACCTTAAAGAGTCCGACCTCGACGATCTCGGCCTCGGCCGGGCCGACTACCGAACCTTCTACCATACCATGCGGCTTCAGCGGGAGTTCGAAGAGCGCGTGTACCGCCTGTTCCGCCAGGGCCGGCTCGTGGGCGCGGCCTACGCGGGCGCGGGCCACGAGGCCATCGCAGCGGGCAGCGCCTATGCGTTGCGCGACGCGGACATCCTGGTCCCCATGCACCGGGTGATCGGCGCCCATTTCCTTCGCGGCCACACCGCGCGGGACATGATGTGCCAGTACCTCGGCCGGGCCAACGGACCGACCGCCGGCAGAGACGGCAACATGCACTGCGGGAACTGGGACCACCATATCGTCGGGATGATCAGCCATCTCGGCGCGAACATTCCCGTGGCGGCGGGCGTGGCGCTTGCCAGCAAGATCCGCGGCGAAGGCGTGGTCTCCCTGACCTATATCGGCGAGGGGGGATCGAGTATCGGCGATTTCCACGAAGGACTCAACTTCGCGGCCGTGCACCGGCTGCCCATGGTGCTGATCGTGGAAAACAACAAGTTCGCCTATTCCACGCCGACCCGGTATGAGTATGCCTGCGAGCACATCGTCGACCGGGCGCAGGGTTACGGCATTGCGGGGTCACTGGTGGACGGCACGGACGTGCGCGCCGTGTACAGGGCGACGCGAAAGGCCGTCGATCTCGCCCGCGAGGGGGGCGGTCCGACCCTGATCGAAGCGCGGTGCACCCGGCTGCTGGGGCACGCCCAGCACGACGACGCCTTTTACGTTCCCAGGGAAATCCTGGAAGAAGGGTGGAACAACGATCCGGTCACCAAGTGTGAAAACCTCCTGCTGGAACGGAAATACTTCACCCGCGAGGAAATCGACGGGATCAGGGAAGAAATCAAAGGCATCGTGGACGACGCGGTGGATTACGCGGAACAGAGCCCCCTGCCCGAACCCGAAGAAGCCCTTGACGGCGTCTACGCCGACTGATGTCCCCAACCGGAACGGACCTATGCCCCCCGTAACCTACCTGGAAGCCATTTCGGCCGGACTCCGAGAAGAGATGGAACGGGATGAAAGCGTCTTCTGCCTCGGCGAGGACATCGGGGTCTACGGCGGAGCGTTCAAAATCACGAAGGGATTTCTGGACGATTTCGGCGAGGACCGGGTGATCGACGCGCCCGTGGCGGAATCGGTGATCATCGGCGCGGCCATGGGCGCGGCGCTGATGGGCATGCGCCCGGTGGCCGAAATGCAGTTCGCCGATTTCATCGCCTGCGGGTTCAACCAGTTGGTAAACAACGTGGCCAAGACCCATTATCGATGGGGCGCGGCCGTGCCGATCGTGGTGCGATGTCCCTCCGGGGCCATAGGCAACGCGGGGCCATTTCATTCCCAGAACCCCGAAGCCTGGTTCTGCAAGGTTCCCGGCCTCAAGGTCGTTGCGCCGGCCACCACCTACGACGCGAAGGGGCTGCTCAAGTCGTCCATCCGGGACAACAACCCGGTGCTGTTTTTCGAACACAAGGGCCTGTACCGGTTTCCGCGGATCAGGGAAGAGATCCCCGGTGAAGATTATACCGTGCCCATTGGCGAGGCGGCGATTCGCCGGGAGGGTACCGACGCGACGATCGTCACCTATGGCAAGATGGTCTTCCACAGCCTGGACGCCGCCGAAACCCTGGCCGGCGAGGGCGTCGAGACGGAGGTGCTGGACCTGAGGTCCCTGCTGCCCTACGACAAGCAGGCCATTCTCGAATCCGTCCGGAAGACGAATCGGCTCCTGGTCGTGCACGAAGATACGCTGACCGGCGGTTTCGGTGGTGAAATCGCCGCCGTGGTGGCCGATGAAGCCTTCGAGCATCTCGACGCGCCCGTCCGGCGGCTGGCCGCCATCGACACGCCCGTGCCCTTCAGTCCTCCGCTGGAAGGCTACTTCCTGCCGAACACGGAAAAGGTCACCGGCGCCCTTCGGGAACTCGTGGCCTACTGAGCGAACAGCAAAAGAGGATACGCAACGTGAACATCGTGATGCCGAGGCTCGGCGAGAGCGTCGAGGAAGGAACGGTCATCCGCTGGCTGAAGCAGGTCGGCGATCCCGTCGAGCGGGACGAGTCCGTGGTGGAGATCACCACCGATAAGATCGACACGGACATTCCGGCCATCGCGGGCGGCGTGCTGCGCGAGATACGCGTGGCCGAGGGGACGACCGTGGCCATCGGAGAGGTCATCGGCGTGATCGATACGGGAGACGAAGAGGACGCCGGATCGGGCGAAGCTGCCGCAGCCGCAGAGGATCAGGCGGAAGACTCCGGGGCGGCCCCGGAGACCATCGAAGCCGACGAGCGGACGCCGGCCGCCGCGGACGGCGGCGATGGGGGCCCGTTGAGGCGAAAGCGTTCCGAGCGTTTCTATTCGCCCCTGGTCCTGCGCATCGCCCGGGAAGAGCGTATCGACATGGCTACGCTTGAATCCCTGGAAGGAACCGGCAAAGGCGGCCGGGTAACCCGGGACGATCTGCTCACCTACCTGGAACGGCGCGCATCCCGGATTCCGGAACCGGCCGCGGAGCAGGAAGACGCCTCCGAATATGTCTCGGTCTCCCGCCCGGCAGGCACCGAGGAAGCCCGCGTCGTGACCATGGATACCCTCCGCAAGGCCATCGCCAGGCACATGGTCCTCAGCAAGGAGGTGTCCCCGCACGTCACCTCCGTGTCGGAAGTGGACATGACGCACGTCGTCCGGTTCAGGGACCGGGCCAGAGACGAATTTCAGCAGAAGACCGGCATCAAGCTGACGCTGACCCCGTTCTTCATCACCGCCATCGTCGACGCGTTACGCGCCAACCCCGTGCTGAACGCCACCATGGACGGCGACCGTATCCTGCAGTGGAAGCACGTGAACATGGGATTGGCGGTCGGACTGGAAAAGGGGGTCGTGGTACCGGTGATCCGCCACGCGGACGAGATGGACTTCGCGGAGATCGCCCGGGCGGCCCATGACCTGGCCAAACGGGCCCATGACCGCAAATTGTCTCCGGATGACCTGAAGGGCAGTACCTTCACGCTGACGAATCCGGGCATGTGGGACACGCTCTTCGGCACGCCGATCATCAACCAGCCCGAGGCGGGCATCATCGCCACGGGGAGCGTCAAGAAGCAGGTCGTCGTTCAGGCGGATGATTCCCTGGCCATCCGGTCCATGATGTTCCTGAGCCTGTCCTTCGATCACCGTTTCATCGATGGCCTGAACGCCGCCCGGTTCATACGGGACATCACGCGGGGCCTGGAGTCTTTCGATACAGACCGGGTCGGGGTCTGACTCAATCGCAGGTCCGCACGGTCCGCTCGCGCGGGCGAATCCAGGCGGGTCCGCATGGAGCGGAAATGACCGTGGAGCCCGGTTCGCTGCATATCGGCACGATGGGATGGACCTACCGGGACTGGTCGGGCACCTTCTACGCCCGCGACGCCGACCGGAAAGAACTCCTGCGGTACTACGCCCGGGTTTTCGACGCCCTCGAAATAGACAGCACCTTCCATTTCATCCCCAAACCGGAAGTGGTGGCCGCCTGGCGCGACCGCACCCCCGATACGTTCCGGTTCACGGCCAAGCTCCCCGGCAAGATCACCCACGAACGAGGATTGGTGGAAGCGGAGGAATTGCTGAACCCGTTCCTGGCCAGCATGGCCCTCCTGGGCGAACGGCTCGGCTGCCTGCTGGTTCAGCTCCCGCCCCGTTTTCAGTATAACGCGGAGACCTTCGCCCGCGTGGAGACCTTCCTGAAACTGTTGCCTGCCAGGGACTTCCGCTTCGCCTTCGAATTCCGCCACGCGTCCTGGATCAAGGCGGAGGTATTTGCGCTGCTTCGCACGCACGGCGCGGCGTGGACCATTCAGGATCATCCCAAATTCATGCCGACCGTGCCCGAAATCACCGCGGACTTCACCTACATCCGCTGGATGGGCGACACGGAAGACCCGCGCATCGGCCACTTCGGGGAGTCCGTCGTCGACCGCACCCAGGATCTCATCAAATGGGCCGAACGGCTCAAGCGGGACATCCTTCCTCGCGTCGGCGCGCTGTACGGGTTTTTCAACAACTACTATTCGGGCCACTCGCCCGGCGACTGCAACCGGATGAAACGGCTGCTCGGCCTGGATACCGTTGCTCCCGATTTCGACCGCCAGCTGAGCCTGTTCTGAAATGGGTTGCGCCATGGGAAAATCTCTCGCGATCGGATCGTTCCTGCTGGGCCTGTGCGCCTGCGGCGTGGAGGCCCCGGCGGACGAGGACGAGATACGGCTTACGCTCTGGACCCAGGACTACTGGGTCGGCGTAACCGGCCACGAACTGGACGGGGTGCCCCTTGACGATCCACGCCGGGCGCAGTACACGGTCAAGGACTGGTACAACAAGGTCGTCCGCGACTTCAAGGTGCTGTATCCCGACCGCAGGATCCGCATCGACGTCGAAACGCTCGACTGGACCAACGGGTTCCAGAAGATCGATATCGCCGTGGCCTCCGGGCGTCCGCCGGACGTCCTGATCAGCACCTCGGGCATTGCGTTGAAGTACGCCCGTTTCGGACTGCTGGAAGCCTTCGACGGCCATCTGGACGAGGAGGACATCAGGGATTTCGGTCCCTTCTACGGATTCAGCGAATACGAGGGCAAACACTACTTTCTGCCCTTCATCGGCGGGAACCGCTACATGATGGCGAATCTCGAGATCTTCCGCGAGCGGGGCGCCACGCACCTGCTGCCGAAGGAGGGCGACCGGCTCTGGACCTTCGACCAGTTCCTCGCGGCCGCCCGCGCGACGACCTTCGACCGCGACGGCGACGGTGAAGTGGACGTATTCGGCTTTGCCATGCCCTTTCAGCGCAACTCGCCGCAGCAGGACCAGATGCCCTTCTTCTGGGGGCACGGCGCCCGGCAGTTCAACGACAGCGGCGACAGCCTGGTCATCAACAGCGAAGCCGGGGTGCGGGCCCTGCAGTTCATGGTGGACCTGGAACACGTGCACCGCGTGGTGCCCGCGGGATCCGCCGGGCTGCGCAACAACGACGTATCGGATCTGTGGAACGCGGGCAGGCTCGCGATGCGCCAGGCCTATCACGGCACGCGGCTCGCCCACGAACGCGCACTGGCGACCGGCGTGATCGAGGAAGGCGTCATCGAGCTCTACCCCATGATGTACCCGTCTCTTCCCGGGCTCGATCCCGGCGCCTTCGTCGTGGCCGACTCCCCGTGCATCTTCAGGCAGGAAGACGCGGAAAAAAGAGAACTCGCCATCGCCCTGGCCAAGTTCCTGACCAACACCCGGCACGAACGGGAAGCCGCCTATGCCCTGTCGACCCTGCCGACGCGGTATTCCGCCCTGGACGTCTGGGACGACGATCCCTTCCAGCAATACGTCCTGCGCGTGGCGCGCTACGGCACGAAGGACGCCATACAGGGGTACGGCATCCCGCTGGTGAACATGACGCTGAGCGCGTTCCAGGCCGCCATGTCCCGGCAGGCCACGCCGCGGAAGGCGCTGGACGATCTGGCCCGGCGGGGCAACCGGTTCATTCGCAGGGACATCGAGCGCCGTTTCCGCGCCGGTGCGGCGTACCGGGATCCGGGACCGTCCTCGTGAGCCTCTACCGCGTGAGCCTCTGCCGAAAGATCCTGAAGGAACGCTGGGCCTACCTGTTCCTCCTGCTCCCCCTCCTGCTTTTCGCGGTCTTCAACATGCTCCCCATGGCCGCGACCATCCTCCTGGGCTTCGCCGATTACTTTCCGGGAGGGCAACCGGTCTGGACCGGCCTGGAAAACTACGCCTACGCCCTTTCGGACGACCTGTTCTGGAAGGCGCTGGGGATCACCACCCTGTACACCTGCGGCGTGGTGCCCGCCAGCCTGCTGATCTCCCTGTTCCTGGCCTACGTCATCTTCGGACTCAAGTACGCATGGGCCCAGGCCATCTTCAAATCGGCTTTCTACCTCCCCGTGGTGACGTCCGGGGCGATTCTCTCCCTCGTCTGGCTCTGGCTCTTCAACCCGGCCCGGGGCCTGCTCAACTACGCGCTGTCCTTCGTGGGCGCAGGCCCCTTCATGTGGACCAGCGATCCCCAGATGGCCCTGCCCTCGCTCATGTTCATGGCGGTCATGGGCGGGCACGGCGCCGCCATCGTGCTCCTGACCGCGGCCATGGGCGGTATTCCCTCCAGCTATTACGAAGCGGCTCGGCTGGACGGGGCCGGACCCTGGCGCCAGTACTGGAAGATCACCCTGCCGCTGCTGCGCCCGACGCTGCTCTACCTGCTCGTTACCAGTACCATCGCCTCCTTCCAGGTGTTTACCCAGGTGCTCATGATGACGGGCGGCGGACCGGACTACGCGACGACCACGCTGGTCTACCTGATCTATACGGACGCCTTCGAATACTTTGATTTCGGCAAGGCCGCCGCGGAGGCGACCCTGCTGTCCCTCGGCCTGGCCGGTATCGCCGTGCTGCAGTACAAGTGGCTGGCCAGCGACGTGGAATACTGACACGGACGCTGAACCGGACGACCCTGACCATGTTCCGTCACGTTTCCCACATCCTGCTCGCCCTCTTCGCCGCGCTGACGCTGATGCCGCTGTACTGGATCGTCACCACCGCGTTCCAGACCCCGACGGCCGTCCTCGCCTTTCCGCCGAGCCTGGTGCCCTCACCGGCGTCCTGGATCAACTTCGCCCGGCTGTTCAACGGCTCCGAGATCCTTACCTGGATGTCCAATTCCCTCATCGTGACGGGCACGGTGACCCTTTCCAACGTACTGCTCGGCACCCTCGCCGGGTACACCCTGGCCAAGAAGGTCTTCCCCGGCCGGCTGACCATATTCTGGACGGTGATCAGCCTCATGTTCGTCCCGAGCCAGCTGACCATCATCCCGCTCTACGCGCTCATCGTCAAACTGGACTGGATCAACACCTACAAGGCGCTCATCGTCCCCGCGCTGATCATGCCCTTTTCCATTTTCCTCATGAAACAGTTCCTGCAGACGCTGCCCACCGAACTCATCGAGGCGGCGCGCATGGACGGTTGCGGGGAGTGGGGGGTATTTCAGCGGGTGATCCTGCCGCTGGCGAAGCCCGGAATGGGGGTCCTCGGCATCTTCACCTTCATGGGGGTGTGGAACGAATTCCTCTGGCCGCTGATCGTGATCAACCGCGGCTCGATGATGACGCTGCAGATCGGGCTCAACTCGCTGCAGAACCAGTATTACACCGACTACGGTCTCCTCATGGCCGGGGCCGCGGTGTCCGCCCTGCCCATGATCATCGTGTTCCTGGTATTTCAGCCCTATTTCGTGCGGAGCATCACCATCGGCGCGGTGAAGGGGTAGGACGCCGGACGGCCGGCAAGTGGAGGTCCGGCCGGAAATTGCTCCCCTGTGTCCGGCGGGGGTCGGGTCCGGCGCCGGATTCGGTTCGGCTGCAGATTCGCTTCGACTCCGGTACTAGTCCAGCGCCGGGAAGTCTTCCTGGTCCCGCAGGGTGTAGGAAAGGAGCGCCAGGTCGTGCAGGCTGCCCTCGATGTCGCGGACCTGGTCGGGCAGGATGGCCCGCTGCACGAAACCGACCAGTTGGAGCAGCAGGATCGCACCGCGCTGGACGTCCACCATGCACTCGGCGTTGAGTTGCTCGATGGACCCGGTATGGAGCGCGACGGAGATCAATTCGTTGATCATCTCGACGGCCAGGCCCTGGCGGCGGAATTCGGGGTGAACGACGAGACGAAGTTTGCCTATGTGGCTTTTCCATCCGCGCCGCTCGCGATGGAGCGATACTTCGGCGACGATTTCGTCGTCCACGATCGCCACGATGGGGATGACGATGTCCCAGTCGATGTTGCTGCACCATCCCTCGATGATGCTCTTGTCCCGGATATCGTCTTTCAGGAAGGTCCGGTCCTTGCGCGGAATCGATTGAAAAAAGGCGTAGAGCGCTTCCACGTCGTCCGGTTCGAGCGGGCGGATCGTAACCCTGGTGCCGTCCTTCAGCGTCTCTGCCTTCGGGTATTCCTGTGCCAGGATTTCTTCCAGCATGGAGGACTCCCTTCTGCTTTCGTGCCCCTCGCATTGCCGAAACAAGCCAGCAGGTGGGCGCTTGTCTTCGTGTTCAATCCATTATCCGTGATCCGTCAACGTAAAAGTTAGATCGAAGAGAAACTATTGTCAAGCGGGGTCTGGTATCGTCCTGGCGGTCGGTCTTGGGCAAACTCGGATCAACGTATTTAAGAGGTTGAAATGGCTTTCGTGAGTGTAAAATGGAAAGTACTACCTGCGATTTGTCACCACATGGTCACCACTCCTGCAAATCACGGGCAAGCGGTGTCCAAAAAAAGAAGATATAGAACGAGATTGTAGGCGGTATTGCGACTGATAGTGTATATCGACTCAATTAACCGCCTGTCAGGAGATCTCGAATGCCGATTCTGGACGACACCCCCCTGACCCGCAAGGAAATGAATCGGTTCCTGGGGACTACGATCAACAGCATCAAGCAGAGTATCGATGAGCGATTCGATGAATTCGGTATAGAGATTGCCGGAAGATTCGATGCGGTGGACCGACGGTTCGACGGGATGGACCAGCGACTCGACGGGATGGACCGACGATTCGACGGGATGGACCGACGATTCGACGGGATAGACCAGCGGCTCGACGCCATGGACGAACGATTCGACGGGATAGACCAGCGGCTCGACGCCATGGACGAACGGTTCGACGGGATAGACCGGCGACTCGATGTCATGGACGAACGGTTCGACGGGATAGACCGGCGGCTCGATGCCATGGACCGACGGTTCGACAGGATAGACCAGCGGCTCGACGCCATGGACGAACGGTTCGACGGGATAGACCAGCGGCTCGATGCCATGGACGAACGATTCGACGGGATGGACCAGCGATTCGGCGCCATGGACAAACGATTTGACGCCATGGACAAACGATTTGATACCGTCGAATCCATCCTCTTGCGGCAATCCGAACAGTTGCGGATTCTTATCGATAATTCCTGATTCCCGGGTCCGGCCGGCTTTCGCGCCGGACCACTGGTTTACCGCCGTGCTTCCGTCACATCGCGAGACGACCGGCAACCTGACAATTGCATCGGCGATTCCTCATGTCCGACAGCGATCTGACAGCTGAACCCCCCATTCGCTCCTCCTAAAAACCGCTTGACATGCACACCCCTTCCGCATAGCCTATGTGCAGACGAACGCCACGAAAAGACTTGTCATAGTTTCGGGCCGCAACACCGCAACACGTCGAGCAGGGCTGCCTGCGTTGCGTCCTTCCTACTTGCGCTGTCATACCGATCAGCAGGTATACGGCCCGTGGCCGGAGAGGAGCCCTATCCATGAAGCTTACATTCACCGATCTCAACGATATGATTCGCGAGTTGAAGGAGAAGAGCGTCCAGTCGATTCGAGTGAATGAAGTGATTCGTGACGTACAGGCGATGATTCCGGATGAATATCCGATGCCGATCAAAACCTTTTCGGTCTACGTAACCGCCAACTTCGATGGAGAATGGAACGAGGACCTCGTGGCAGAATACGTGGAGCACGTCGGCTGCGTCGACGAGCTTGCCGGGGAGGAGGTCCTGTCGGACCTGCACCGGCGCACGGGGAACAAGGTGGAGATCCTGCGCGAGTTGCTGGCGGGCGAGTTCCTGACCGTAGGTTCCGGCCGGTTCGAAGAATGAATGGCGTTGCGTCGCGCGTCGTTGCGGCAGGCGAGGACCCGGCCCGGTCCGGCGCTGAAGAATCCAACTACATGAAGAGGAGAACGACTTGAGCACCGATACCGTCGGGTTCGGCGTGATAGGGCTCGGTATGGGCAACGTGCGCGCCCGTTGCATTCACGAAACGGAAGGCGCCAGGCTGGTTGCGGTGGCCGAGCTCGACGAAGAGCGGGGACGGAAGGCGGTATCGGACTACGGCGTCGAGTGGTACGAAGATTACCGGCGCCTGCTCGACCGCGACGACATCGACGTCGTCAACGTCATGACGCCGAGCGGCACCCACGCCGACTTCGCCAGGGAAGCCGCGCGGGCCGGAAAGCACGTGATCACGACCAAGCCGATCGACGTGAACCTGGAACGGGCGGACCGCATGATCGAGGCCTGCCGCGAAGCCGGGGTGATCCTGGCCATCGATTTCGAGGCGCGGTACATGGCCGACAACGTCCGGGTCAAGCAGGCCGTGGACGAAGGCCGGCTCGGCCGGATGATCCTGGGCGAGGTCCGGCTCAAGTGGTTCCGCAACGACGCCTATTACGACGGCTGGCACGGCACGTGGAAACTGGACGGCGGCGGTTCGCTCATCAACCAGTCCGTGCATCAGATCGATCTCCTGATCTGGTACATGGGCGCGGTCGACAGCGTCCAGGGCCAGATCGGCGTGTTCAACCACGACATCGAGTCCGAGGACCTCGGCATGGCCATGATCAGGTTCAAGAGCGGCGCCGTGGGCACCATCCTCGGGACGACGACCTGCCCGGTCACCATCCCGGCCGGCGTGGAACTGCATGGCACGACGGGACTGGTCATCACCGCCGGGAACAAGGTGGACACCTGGCATATCCCGGACGAATCCATGGAGGATCCCTTTCCCTACGACGGTCCCGCGAACGTGATCGAGGACATGATCGGGCTGGTCCGCCACGGCGGCACGCCCCGCATTACGGGCGAGGAGGCCAGGAAGTCCCTCGCGCTGATCCTCGCAATCTACGAATCATCCCGGACCGGCCAGTCAATTTCTCTGTAATCCGGAACGCTCCAGCATGCCCAGCGCATTCGATGTGTTGAAAGAACGGGGATTCGTCTCTCAGGTCACGAGCGAAGAGGCCGTGTCCCGGGCTTTCGACGAGGAAACCGTCACCTGCTACATCGGCTTCGATCCGACGGGAAAGAGCCTGCACGTCGGCAATCTCGTCCAGATCATGATGCTGGCCCACGTGCAGCGCGGCGGCCATCGGCCCATCGCCCTCGTGGGCGGGGGTACGGCGATGATCGGTGATCCGAGCGGCAAGGACGCCCTCCGTCCTCAACTGTCGACGGACGCCATCGATCAGAACATCATTCGTATCAGGAAGCAGCTGAGCAGCTACCTCGATTTCGATGGCGGCCGGGCTTTGCTGGTGAATAACGCGGACTGGCTGCGCACGCTGAACTACATCACGTTCCTGCGGGATATCGGCGAGCAGTTCAGCGTGAACCGCATGCTGACGGCCGAAGCGTACAGGACCCGCATGGAGACGGGGCTGACTTTTCTCGAATTCAATTACCAGATCCTCCAGGCCTATGATTTCCTCATGCTCTTCCGCGAGTACGGCTGCACGATGCAGTTCGGCGGAGACGACCAGTGGGGGAACATCGTGGCCGGCGTGGACCTGATCCGGCGCAAGGAACGCGTGGCCGCCCAGGCCGTTACAACGCCCCTGCTGACCCTGTCGGACGGCAAGAAGATGGGTAAGACGGCCGAAGGCGCCGTCTGGCTCGATCCGGAGACGACCTCGCCCTACGACTTCTACCAGTACTGGATCAACGTGGACGACCGGGACGTGGAAGGACTGCTCGCCCGTTTCACCTTCCTGCCCATGGAACAGGTGCGGGAACTCGGCGCCCTGGAGGGCGAGAAGATCCGCCACGCCAAGTCGGTCCTGGCCTTCGAGGCGACGAAAATCACCCACGGCGAGGAGGAGGCGGAACAGGCGCGGCGCGGCGCCCGGAGCGTATTCGGCGGCGCGCGGGAAGGGGGAGAGGACGTCCCCACCCTGGAGATCGGCCGGGAACGCCTGGAAGCCGGCATCAACGTCGTCGACCTGTTCCTGGAAGCCGAACTGGGCAAGAGCAAGAGCGAAGTGCGCAGGTTGATCCAGCAGGGCGGGGCTTCGGTCAACGGCGAGCGGGTGGCCGCCATCGACCGGATGCTCGATACGGGTGATCTCGATGGCGAAGGCGTCCTGCTCCTGAGAGCCGGCAAGAAGCGGTTTCAGCGGGTCAAGACCGGATGAGGCGGGTGGCAGGCGGCCGCAAACGGCAGTCCACCCGCCCCATCATACCTCGGAGTTCCACGTTCCATCCCGCCGGAGTTCCACGTTCCATCCCGCCACGTGCGGGTTTTTGCTATGTACAAAAACCTCAACCCCGGCATGATCGGCATTTCCGCTTCCCTCTCCGAGGCGCTGGAGATGGCCGCGCGGTACGGCTTCGACGGCGTCGATCTTCACCTACCCGATGTCGCGGGTATGGTCCGGCAGACGTCACTCGGCGAGGTGCAGGATCTCTTTGCGCGCACCGGCCGCCGCCCCGGGAACTGGGGACTGCCCATCGAGTGGCATGGCGCCGGGGAAAAGTGGGCGGCGGAATTGGGTGTGTTGCGGACCTGCGCCGCCCTGGCGCGGGACATCGGCGCCCTGCGGACGACGACCGTGGTGATGCCCTGGTCGGATGAACGTAATTTTGACGCGAACTACGCCTTTCACGTGGAGCGCTTGAAGCCGGTGGCCGAAATCCTCGGGGAATACGGATGCCGGTTCGGATTGGAGTTCATCGGTCCCAGGACGCTGCGCCGGAACAGGAAGCACGCATTCATATACACCATGGACGGCATGCTGGCGCTCTGCCGCGACCTGGGATCGAACGTGGGGCTGCTGCTGGACCTGTGGCACTGGTACACGTCTCACGGGACCTGGGAGGACCTCGCGGGGCTGGGCAATGACGATGTGGTCAACGTGCACGTCAACGACGCGCCGGCCGGCATTCCGGTCGACGAGCAGATCGACAACCAACGGTGCCTGCCCGGTGAAACCGGCGTCCTCGACATAGGCCGGTTCCTCGCCGTGCTGGACGCCATGGGATACGACGGACCGGTCACTGCGGAACCCTTCAGCGCACGTGTGAACGCCCTGTCTCCGCGGGATGCCCTGCGAGAGACGTCCGACGCGATGCATCGGGCATGGGATTCGTCAGGGATCGCATAGCCCCACGCCCGAATCGCATAATCCCGCGGCGGAATCGCGTGATTCAGCCGCGATGAACGATACGGTCGAAGAAAGGCAGAGGATGGCGACATTCCCAAAACGCGTCTCCGTCCACGGCGGACACAGCGGACAGTTCTGCGACCATGCGGAGGACACGCTGGAGGACATCGTCCGGACCTACATCGCCCACGGATACGCCTGGGTAGGCATCACCGAACACATGCCGCCGGAGCGGGACGAGCTGAGCTACCCCGACGAGTTGGCCGCCGGGTTGAACGCTGCCGATCAACAGGCCCGTTTCGCCGACTACATGTCGACCTGCCGCCGGCTTCAGGACAAGTATGCTTCGGAGATCAGGATCCTGGTGGCCTTCGAAACGGAGGCGTACTCAGATTACGAGCGCTGGGTGCCCGCGACGAGGAAGGCGTTCGAGCCTGATTACATCGTGGGCTCCGTGCACCAGCTCAATGACGAATTGATCGATGGATCGCCGGAATGGTACCAGGCCGCGGCGGAAGCGGCCGGGGGCGTGGACGAGCTCTACTGCGCTTATTTCGACCGCCAGTACGAGGTGATCGAGACACTCTCCCCCGAGGTGATCGGCCACTTCGACCTGGTCCGGATCTTCGATCCCGATTACCGGGCGCGCCTGGTCAAACCCGATATATGGAAACGAATCGTGCGCAACCTGGAAGCGATCCGGGATCTCGGATCGATCATGGACTTCAACCTGGCCGCGTTCAAAAAAGGCCAGCCCGAGCCCTATATCTCCCGCCCGGTACTCGAGCAGGCCCTGAAAATGGGCATCGCCGTGGTGCCCGGGGACGATTCCCACGGCGTAGGCAACGTCGACCAGTTCTGGGACGAGGGGGTGCGCATCCTGCGGGAAGCGGGATGCGACCTGAAGTGGAAGTGTCCCGCGTGAAGGGGCTCAACGCTGTCCGCGGTCAACCCGGCGAGCGGGATCCGCCCGGCTCCCGGTTCTGACAGACAAATCGCAGTGTCGGGCAGTGCTTCTAGTACCTTCTTTCCCAGGGCTCGACCGGCACCTCGATCACCGTCGGGGCGTCCGCCGATACCGCTTCGCTGACGGCCGCTTCCAACTGCGCTGCGTCCTCGGCCAGAACCCCCCTTGCCCCATAGGCTTCGGCCAGCCTGACGAAATCGGGATTGTGAAGTTCGGTACCGATGACGTGGCCGTCGAATTCCTCCACCTGGGCCCGCCACACGTTGCCGTAGGCATTGTCGTTGAACACGACGGTCACGACGTTTACGCCGTACTTCACGGCCGTGGCGAGTTCCTGGAGGTTGTAGAGGATGCCGCCGTCCCCGGAGACCACGACGACCGCGCGGTCGGGCCGCCCGATCTTGAGTCCGATCCCCACGGGAAACACGCTGCCGAGCGAACCATGGTGCGAGGGTGTCTGGTATCCACGGGGGGACTGGCAGTGATAGTAGTTCCGGCTGTAATATCCCATCTGGTTCATGCCGCCGACGAGGATCCCGTCGTCCGGGATGGCCGTCCGCATGGCATCCATGAAGCCGCCCTGGGGTTGCAACTGTTCCGCGGGTCCGAACCGGTGGGCGTTGATCGCCTGTATATCCTCGGTGACGTTGGGCCTGGGTTCGGACAGGTCCGACAGACTGCTGTACAGGAGATCCAGGCTCGGCGCCGCGTCGCCCAGGATGCCGTGCGTATGGGCGCCTTCCAGGCCGATCTCGTCGGGGTCGTCGTCGATCCGGATGACCGTCTGCGTCGCGAGCCGCGCGCTCAGGTCGGTCGCCGTGCCCACGGCCAGGATCACGTCGCATGCGTCCACGCGGTCCTTCAGCGGCTTGAACCGCGTCTCGAACATCCCCAGTGAAAGCGGATGGCGGGCCGGAAGGATGCCCTTCCCGCTACGGCTGCTGACGACGGGGCTGCCCAGGTGCTCGGCGATCTTCCTGACCAGCGGCGCGCCTTCCGACGCCCCGACGCCGACCCAGATCAGCGGGCGCTTCGCCTCGGCGAGCAGTCTCGCGGCGTGCTCCAGTTGGGCGGCGTCGCCCGCCACGGTTGAAAAGGAGTCCGCGCCCAGCAACTGGACCTCTTCCTCGGCCCTGAACACCGCGGGTCCGATCTCGATGACGACCGGACGCTTCCGCGGCGTGTTGAGCTGCCGGAACGCTTCCCAGACCAGGCCCGGTACTTCGGACGGCGATTCCGCCCGCCCCGCCCATTTCGAGAACGCCCCGTAGTCGCCCAGGCTGTCGTGCCTGGGTTGACCCGGAATGGACACGCCGTGGTGGTCTCCCGTGATCAAAAGCACGGGCGACGACTGGGCATATGCCGTTGCCAGTCCGGCGGTGGTGTTGAAGAAACCCGGGCCTTCGACCGCGAGGCCCACGCCCGGCGTGCCGCTTACGCGGGCGTACCCGTCGGCCATGTAACTGATCGCCTGCTCGTTCCGGGTGGTGACGTAACGCATACCCTCCTGCTGGTGTATCGCGTCGATGGCTTCGTATTGACCTGCGCCCGGCAAGCCGAAAACAACCTCCACGCCATTGGGATGCAGCGACCGGATGAGGGCCTCGCCGCCGTTCATTCTGGGCATCTGAAACTCCTATACGCCTTAGATTCAAAGACTATTCGTCAACCACCTGCCTGCGGAACCACAGGAGGTACACCGGCACCCCGAGAAGCAGGACGATGATCCCGGGAAGCGCTTCGCTGAAACTGAACAAGACCGTCGATACGATGTATCCCAGGGAAACGACGATGAAGAAGAGCGGCGTGACCGGGTAGCCCCAGACCTTGAACGGACGAGGCGCGTCGGGATACTTGCGACGCAGGATGAACACGGAGATTACGCTCAGTACGTAGAACACGAAAAGCACGTACATCACGGCCAGGACGATTTCCATGAAGTTGCCGACGAGGCTCCAGACCATGCCCCAGATCGTCAGGGTCGCGATGGTGCGCGACGGCGTGCGGTACCGCGGATGCACGCGGGTGAACCAGTTGAAGAACAGGCGTTCCCGGGCCATGCCGTAGGCGATGCGCGGCATGTAGATGATGTTGGCGTTGAGCGTTCCGAAGGTCGCCACCATGACCGCCAGCGCGGTCAGCGAACCGCCGACCGGCCCGATCAGCCTTTCCGCCACTTCGGCGGCGATCCGTTCCGAAGCCGCGATCTCATCGATGTCCATGACGTAAAGGTAGGCCCAGTTCACGGCCAGGTAGACCAGCATGCACAGGCTCAGGCCGATGATGATGGCCAGGGGCAGCACCCGCCGGGGGTCCTTCACCTCGCCTGCCACGTTGTTCGTGTTGTACCACCCGTTGTAGGAGAACAGGATCCCCACCATGGCGAAGCCCAGCGCGCCGAAGAGGTTCATTTCTCTCGCGGACGTCGACGCCAGGGTGAAGTGCTCCGCCGACCCGCCCACGATCACGGCCAGGATGACCAGGCCCAGCAGGGCGGCGACCTTGGCGAAGGTGGACAGGTTCGAGATGAGTCCACCGAACCGCACGCCCATGTAGTTCACCGCGCCCAGCAGGCCCAGCACGGCGAAAATGGCCAGATGCTGCGTCGAAATCAGCACCGGACCCAATTCAACCAGCACGTTCTCAAGCGACAGGCCCGGGACGAAATACCCCAGGTAGGTCGAGAAAATCATGGCGACGGCGGCCAGCGCGCCGGGACAGATTACGGCGGTTTCGGTCCAGCCGTACAGAAAGGATACGAAAGGAGGATAGGACTCCCGGAGGTATACGATGATGCCGCCCGTGCGGGGCATCATGGCGCCCAGTTCGGCGAAGCACAGGGCGCCCGAGAAGCAAAGCAGCCCGCCGATGACCCAGACCAGCAGGAAGAGTTCGGGGGAACCCAGCACGGCCGCGATGCCCGCGGGCGCGCCGAATATGCCGGAACCGATGATGCCGCCGACGATGATCGTCGTGGCGGCGACGAGGCCGAGGTCGCGGGCCAGCTCGGTTTCGAGTTGGAACCGGCTTCCGCCGCGCTCCGGTGCTTGTTCAGCCATGCCGCTCCTCCGATGTCGTCATGAACGGGAATGCGCGTTTCAAAAAAAGGAAGAAACTTAAAACAAAGTGGACGCGTGATGATCGTCAAGGACAATATACCCTGCGTACATCCCCTTTGACAGGACGGCGCCGGATCGGTATATTCGGCCCGGTTTCCGTCAATGACCGGGTCGCCGGGTTCGCTCCCGCAAACACCCGGCGGCGAGTCCACTTCTTTCACGTTCCGGACCTGAAATGCACCTCATCGTCGCCATCGTAGGCATGACCGGATCGGGCAAGTCGACGGCCGCGGAATGCCTGGTCGCCCGGGGCTGGCGCCACATCCGCTTCGGCCAGGCGACCATCGACCGCCTCAGGGAAGAAGGCAGGGAAATAAACCCGGAGAACGAGAAGGAAATGCGGGAACGGCTACGGCGCGACCACGGGATGGGCGCTTTCGCGCTGCTTTCCCTCCCCGCCATCGAGGAAGGCCTGAAACAGGGTCACGTCGTGATCGACGGCATGTATTCCTGGTCGGAGCAGAAGATCCTGAAGGAAGCCTACGGCGAGCGCATCCACGTGGTGGCCGTCGTCTCCTCGCCGAAGACCCGGTACAGCCGCCTGGAAAGCCGGGTGCACGACGCCCGGAACGACCCCCAGTACCGCATGCGGCCCCTCACGGCGGCGGAGGCCCGGAAGCGGGACCACGCGGAGATCGAGAACATCGAAAAGGGCGGCCCCATCGCCATGGCGGATTTCACCGTCGTCAACGAATCGGCGCCGCAAGACCTGATCGACGCGGTCCTGGCCTACGTGGACCGCGTCACGCCTTCGTAAACCCCGGGTTCCCGCTCTCCTACAACGGAAGCGCTATGGCCTTGCCGTCCGACATGCTGCGGGTCACCGCCTCGGTGAACTCCATGTACTTGATCCCGACGTCGAAGGGCGTGTGGGACACCTTTTCCAGGCCGCGGATGGCATTGACGAATTCCTCCTCCACCCGCCATTCCCCGTGGTCCTCGGGGCGGATTTCGATTTCGTACAGGGCGTCGTCGCCCCGCCGGGCCCCGTACAGCGTGCCGTCGCCCATGCGGATCGTGCCCTCGCTTCCGTAGATCACGGCTTCGCTTTCGTTGGCCAGGCCCTGGACGGTCGATATCTTGACATAGGCCGACGCGCCGCAGATCAGGTCCATCACGATATCGATATGCTCCGGCACCCTGACGGCGCGCATTACGCCCGTCTCCGCGTCACGGCGCATCTTCGTGAAGGTCTTGCCTTGGGCGAAAACGGAGAGCGGATCCCCGACCCAGCGCCGCATGGCCTCGTACCAGATGCCCATGGTCATGACGTTCATGCCGCTGTAGTCGACGTTCTGCCGCCAGTGCATCGGGCCGTCCCGGTCGATGAAATCGCTGCCGGAGGAGCGGAGTTCCACGCTGAGGATGTCGCCCACGTAGCCTTCCGCGATCAGGCGCTGGATGGTCTTGTCGGCCCACAGCGTCATGGGCGACGGCACGATCTGGGCGACGAGGTCCGGGTTGCTCTGGGCGGCGTCGTGCATGAGCTGGGCCTCTTCGAGGTTCATGGCCATGCGCGCCTCGCACAGGATGTGCTTCCCGTTTGCCAGGGCCGCTAGGCTCGTGGCGCAGTGGAGGTAGGGCCAGGTGCCGACGACGATGGCGTCCGTATCGTCGGCTTCGATCAATTCGGACCACGTCTCGTAGATAGTCGGGATGCCGAACTGCCTGGCCACCCGCTCCGAAGACGCCCGGCTGCGGTTGCACACGCTGACGATCCTTACCCCGTCGATGGCCTGGAGCTTCGGTATATGCATGGTCACGGTATTGGCGCCGGCCCCGACCACGCCTACGCGGATAGTATCCATTGGTTACCCCTTTTCATCTGCTGGATGATGTGTCGGTCTTCGATGATTACGTGCTCTGTCCGTCTACTTTGATTACGTGCTTCGCCCGTCTACTCTGGCTGCGCGCTTCGTCCGTCTACATTACTTCATTACTTCGCGCGCGCTTCGTCCGTCTACATTCTTCGCGCGCCGATGATATCCGCCAGGTTCCGCGCCATTTCCTCGAAACCGGCGGGCGCCGGGTGCACCAGGTCCACCGTCAGGCCGCTGTTGGACCGGAGCATGGCGTCGCCCGGCACGTGCACGAGCTTCGGCCGGTTCAGTTGCCGCACCCGTTCCGCCACGATGGACCGGAAAGTCTCGCATTTTTCGACGCCCATAAAATCATAGAGGCACGGGAAGATGTCAATGCAGAAGATCCACTCGTCGGGATGGGCGTCGGCAATGGTCGTTACGAAGTATTCCACGCGGCGGTGGAACTCGTCCACGCTGAAGGACTGCACGACGTTGATGCCCATCTCGAGTGAGGCAAAATCCCAATCTGTGCGGGCCGCGATGTAGTCCGCCATGCCCGCTTCCATGTGGGCGCCCCCGCCGAATCCCAGGTTGAAGAGATCGGTGCCCAGGAGATCGGCGGTGCGGGCCGGGTAGGTGCCCGTGGGCCGGACGGCCGTGCTCCCGTGGGTGATCGAGGAACCGTAGGCCAGGTACCGCGTATCCGGCGTCTGCTCCGGTCTCGGCAGCGACGTATCGCCCTCGATGGAGATCAGCCGGACCGACGGACGCCAGGGGAGGACCACCCGGGTAAGGCCGGTGTCGAACCGCGCGCTGGCCGGGGTGACCTGGCGCATGACCGGCTCGGACTCGGGCCGGGCAACGGCAATCCGCGTCGGGGTAACGTCGACGATGTGCAACGCGCTGAAGAAGTCGCCCTGGTACACTTCCGCGAGGGTCGGCCCTTCTGGGCTTTGAAGCGTGATGACCGCCCGCGGTCCCTCCAGGTTGAACCGGATTTCGCACCCCGAGGCCTGCAGCGCGTTGGTCTTCGCAGATTCGTTCAGCGTCACGCGCAGGTCGTTCGGTACTCGGCAGCAGATACTGCCCGCTCCGGCGGGGTCGTCCAGCAGTTCGTGTACGTTGTGCAGTTCAGCTTGACCGAGAATCACGCGAACCTCCGGGGTCGGGGGTGGACAGAGCGCATCGGGCCTGCGGGAAAGGCGAAAGCAGCGCCGGAAAAACAGTGTTGAGCAAAAGAGGCGCCGGAACAGCAGCGTTGTGAGCAAAGCAGGCGTCAAGAAAACGGGCGTCAAGAAAACAGGCGCGAGTATTCTGCCGGATCATTCATATACCCAGCAGCCGGGCCGCGTTTTCGCCCAGCGCCATGCGTTTCGCCTCGTCGGAGATCCGGGCCGTGATGATCTTGCCGATCTGGGGCCGCGGGTCCATCAGGGGCATGTCCGATCCGTACAGCACGCGGTCGGCCCCGCCCTTTTCCACCAGTTCCTCGATCACGCCCGGCGTCCGGTAGGTCGAGCAGGTCTCCAGGTAGACGTTCGGGTACTTCCGCGCGGCGGCGATGGCTTCGGCGCGGGCCTCGGGCACGTTGCCGCAGTGGGCGGAAACGAAGTTCACCGCCGGATAGGCCGGCGCGAGGTCTTCGAAGTACCGGGGCCGGCTGTTGATGAAGTGGTCCGTGTGGAAGATGATAGCCAGGCCCCGGTCCTGGGCGAATTCATAGATGGGATGCCAGGGTTCCTCATTGAAGGGCCAGGGGGTATAGGGCGGGTAGAGCTTGATGGCCGGAAATCCCAGTTTGTCGATCGCCCGTTCCAGCTCGGACACCATGCGGTCGGGCATGGTCGGGGACACGTAGGCGAAACCCACGAAGCGGTCCGGGTTCCGGGCGACGAACTTCGCGGTCAGGTCGTTTCCCGTCGTGCCGTCGGGATGGAAGATGTGGAACAGGCACGCCACGTCGATGCCGACGGCATCCATGGCCCCCAGGAGGAGTTCCGGATCGTCCACCATGCCGTATCGTTCCCACCTGCCCACGTGCCCGTGGTAGTCGATCACCCGCGTGCCGTCTATCATGACCCCTCCGTGAGTCCGAGCAGCCGCTCGGCGTTTCCGGCGCAGACCTGCGCGAGTTCCTCCTCGCTCATGCCCGTGTGGTGCAGGTAGAACAGGATCGGCCCCATGGCGTACCTCGGATACCACGAGCCGTATATGAAACGGTTCGCCCCGAACCGTTCCACGAGGGCTTCCACTTCGCCGATAGGTTCGTAGCGGCTGAGTTCCAGGACGGCACGGGGACTCGCATCCAGCAGGCCGCGGACGACCAGGGCGTGGGTATAGTGCGCGCCGACGAGCACCGCGTGCAGATCCGGATAGGCCTTCAGCGTCGTGACCACGTGGTCCACTTCCACGTCCATCAAGGGGATCCACAGCGGGATGCCGGCTTCCGAGAGGAAGGACAGCAGCCCGTCGTAGCCCCAGGGAAGGAAGGGGAGTCCGGCGGACTGACAGTCGTGCAGGCGGGCGGACGTCGCCCTCCCCTGGCTGTGCAGCTCCGCGATCTGCTTCATGGAGGTTTCAACGGGCGCCACCGACCACTGCGGAATCAGCCGCCCCGCCCCGTCGAGCCAGTCCTCCAGGTACATATTGCCGTCCGTGGGACTGATCTGCTCGCCCTGGGCATGGTAGATCACGGCGCGCCGGACGCCGTGGAAATCCATTTCGGCGAGCAACTGCGCGGGGCTCTGGCAGGGCGAAGGACCGGTATGGTGATTGCCCACGCATACATTGGCGTCGATGACGGGTACGCGGGGCGAAAAGGATAGCGAGGGCATGGATACTCAGAGTACGGATTCCGGCGCCGTTGTCAATGGGAATATGAAATGAAACGCAATACGATTCGCCGGTTCGCGTGGCCACACGATCATTGACAAGACCCGGAAATACGTTTATTACGTTTATGTCTGATCGCCCGCGCAGACTTCTGAGGAACGGAACCGAAATCCAGGAACACGCGATCGTCGTAACCGTCATAAAGGATGGATCGTAATGATCAAGGCGAAGTACTCATCGTGCAGGATGATGGACCGGGCGCGGCGCGCCTGAAGGAAAGCCTGGCGGCCATGGGCTGTACGGTCTGCGCCGCCGTATCAGGCGGACCGGCGGCCATGGAGCAAGCCGCCGAGACGTCACCCGACCTGGCCCTGGTCGATCTCGGGACCGGGGGAGAGGCGGACGGGGTCGAAGTGGGAGCGGAGCTCGGCCGGCGCTTCGACCTCCCGGTGATCTACCTCACCGACGGGACGGAGGAGGAGCTGCTGGAACGGGCCGAAGCGGGCAATCCCTCCGGCTTCGTGCTGAAACCCGTGGAGGAACCTCAGCTCCGCCTGACCATGAAGACCGCCCTTTCCTTCCGCGAGCGGCAGCGCGAGTCCTGCGCGGAGGAGACCCGGTTGAAGCGGGAGGTCGACGCGTCGCGGAATCGCAACCAGGTCCTGGAAAACATTCTCGACAGCATCAGCGACGCCGTGGTCGCCATAGATGGACAGGGCGACTACCTGGTTTTCAATGCAAGCGCGAGGCGCCTGTTCGGTCCTCCGGCACACGGTTCGGCGCTGGATCAACGGTCTGAAAAGTACGGTTTCTTCCTGCCGGACCGCGTCTCCCCCTTCCCTGACGAGGAGCTTCCCATGTCCCGGGCGCTTTCCGGGATGTGCGCGGACGACGTGGAGATCTTCGTAAGCGATGCCAACGCGGCGGCGGAACATCTGATCAGCGTCAGCGCCAGACCCATCCTGAACGATGGGCGCCAGGTGATCGGGGCCGTCTGCATCAGCCGGGACATCGGCAGTGAACGGGAAGCGGAAGCCGCGAAGGACCAGGCGGTCAGCGAAGCGACGGATCAACTCGAATTCATGGAAGCCGTCCTGGATCACCTGCATGAAAGCGTCATCCTGTCGGACGGGACGAACCGTATTCTGTACATGAACCGGCAGGCGAAGCAGATCAGTGGGCTGAACCCCGATTCGGAGATGATGGACATACCCCTCAATGAAAGATCCAGGGCGTACGGCGTCTACTTTTCCGACGGAAAGACCCCCGTGCCCACCTATCGGCTTCCCCTTGTCTCCGCGGTCAGGGGCGAAGAGACCGGGGACCAGGTGTTGTTCATCCGCAACCAGGGGAACGCGGAGGGAACGTACGTCGGCGTCCGCGGCATACCGCTGATGGACGCCGGCGGCAGCGTGGTCAAGGCCGGCCTGGTCATCGGCAGGGACATCGGCGAGTGCGGCGAGGCACTGTCCCGTTGGGAACAGATCATCGGACACGGGCGGGAAGGGCCTCCCTTCGAGTTCCCGGGCGTCCCCGCCACGGAGGAGAAAAGCGAAGACGCACCCATCGAACCGGTCGCGGCGCGGGAAGGCGCGCAGGACGCCGCGAGCGAAGCCGGATTGGAAGAGATCATCGCCGAGATGCACCATCAGGCCCAGTTGATGGAAGCTGTCTACGACAACATGAGCGACGGCATCATCGTTGCGGATCCGCAGGGCAGTATCCTGTTCGCCAATAAAGTGAGCGAACGAATCTTCGGAGAATGGATCATAGATCCGGACTTCGAAAACTGGTCGGAGAAGTTCGGCGTCTATTACCCCGGGATCAAGACGCCCGTCCCGGTGGAGCAACTCCCGCTCACCCGGGCCATGTTCGGCGAGGAAACGGAAGAGATCGAGTTGTTCGTACGGAACCGGAAGAATACGGCGGGGACCTATATCGCCGCCCGGGGGATCCCCATATTCGACGCGTCGAAAACCAGGGTCCTGGCGGGTCTCGTCTTAGTGCGCGACGTCACCGGGGACAGGCTGGCACGGGAAACGCTGGATCGCACCAGGCAAGAGTTCCGCGATCAGGCCAAACTCATGGAAACCGTATTCGAAAGCATGCGGGAAGGCCTGGTCGTCGTGGACACGGCAGGGCGGGTCGTGTTGAACAACGCGAGCGCGGAGCGGATCATGGGCGGCAGCGCGATTCCCGTCCCGCCGGAACAGTGGGCCGAACGCTACGGAATCTATCTTTCCGACGGCAAGACCCGACCCCCGATCGACGAGATCCCGCTCATACGCGCCATCCACGGCGAAACGACGGACGAAGAGGAGTACTTCGTACGCAACGAGACGCAGCCGACGGGGATCTACATCAGCGCCAGCGCCCGGCCGCTGAAGGGGGCCGGGGACGGGATCATCGGGGCCGTAGGCATCCTCCGCGAAATCACCAAACGCAAGCTGGCGGAGGTCGAGCTGGAGAACACGGTCAGAAAACTGCGGTTCCAGGCCCAGCTGTCCGAAGTCATCTTCAACAGCATGAGCGACGGACTGATCGTGGCCGACAGCGAGGGGAAATTCACCGTCTTCAACGAGAGCGCCGAAAACATCGTGGGCATCGGCATGATAGACAGGCCTCCCGAGCAGTGGACCGAAGAGTACGGCATCTTCTATCCCGACCAGGTTACGCACGTCCCGATGGAGAATATCCCGCTCGTGCGCACCATACGCGGCGAGGATGTCAATGAAATGGAGTTGTTCATACGTAACGAGTTTCGGCCTGCCGGCGTTCATATCAGCGTCGACGGCCGGCCGCTTCACGACGACGTGGAAGGACACGCGGGCGGCATGGTCGTGTTTCGCGACATAACCGCCCATAGGCAGGCGCAGACCGAGCTGGATCGCACCATACGGGACCTGCGCGAGCACGACGAACTGATGGAGACCACGTTCAACAGCATCAGCGACGGCCTCGTCGTCGCCAATGAAAAGGGCGAATTCCTGTACGTCAATCCCGCGGCAGAGCAGATCACCGGCATGGGCGTCACGGACACGCCCCCTGAAGAGTGGGCCCGGCGATACGGAAGTTACTACCCCGACCGGCAGACGCCTTACGAATCCGAGGATCTCCCCCTCCTCCGCGCCATATACAGGCAGGAAGAAACGAACGACGTGGACATCTTCCTGCGCAACGAAGAGAAACAGGACGGCGTCTTTATCCGGGTGGCCGGCCGGCCGCTGCTCAACGAAGTGGGCGGCGTCCGGGGCGGCGTAATCACCTTCCGGGACATCACGGAGGAGATGAACGCCGAAGAGGCGCTGGCGCGGGCCTTCGCGCAGGGACGGCTGGAGATCGTGGACACCATTCTCCACAACATCGGCAACGCGATCAACAGCGTTACGGTGGGTATCGAGACCGTCCGCCACACGCTGAACGAAGACAGGCTGCTGGATCGTCTGAGCGTCCTGGCCCAGGCGCTGGAGGCCCACAGGGACGACTGGGCGGATTACGTGGCGAACGATCCGCAGGGGCGGCAGGCGCTGCCCTTCGTCATTGCCTTGGCCAAAGATTTCGCCAGGCAGAACGAGGTATTGGCGAAGACGGTGGAGCGCGTCAGCGACCGGGCGGATCACATCGCCGATATCATCCGTACTCAGAAAGCCCACGGCAGTCCCAGCATGGACCGCAAGGACATCAACCTGGAGAACGCGCTCAACGCGGCCGTCAGGGTATTGCAGGATTCGATATCGAAACGGGACGTCAGGATCGATATCGACCTCAAAGACGCGCCGAAGGAGATTCGGATCCAGGAGAGCCAGTTCCATCAGATGATCGTCAATCTGATCAAGAACGCGCTCGAAGCCGTCGACGAACTCGCGGCCTCGGGAGGACTCGCGGACCCGCCCCGCATTGGGATCGGCGCGCGCGGCGACGGTGACTTCCTCAACCTGGAAGTGAGCGACAACGGCATAGGTTTCGACGACGACGAAGCGGACAGGTTCTTTTCCGCCGGCTACACGACGAAAGAAGCGGGTACCGGCCTTGGTCTGCATTCGGTCGCGAATTTCGTCGTCAGCCTCGGCGGGGAAATCCACCCCTTCAGCGATGGTCCGGGCAAAGGCGCGACTCTGCGCGTCCGGCTGCGTCTCCCTTCGGTTTTACCCCCCCCCCCCCCCCCCCCCCCCCACGCCAGAAACTCCAGATGGCCAGGACTAAAGAATACGAGCGACCAGGAGAGTAGCGTCGATGGGACCACAGGCACAGAGGAATCACCGCATTCTGATCGTCGATGACCAGGAAGAGATCCACGACGATTTCGCCGAGATGCTCAAACCCCACCTGATCGAGGCGGCGACCGACGAGTTCGCCGCGGCCTTCGCCGTCGAGCAGGACAAAACCTTCCTTCCGGATTTCGAGCTGCTGCACGCCAGGAGCGGGGAGGAAGCCTGCGCGGTCATCGAGGACGCAAGGGCATCGGGGCGCCCCGTGGCCGTGGCCTACGTGGACATCAGGATGCCGCCGGGCATCGACGGCGTGGAGACCGTCCGCCGCATGAGAAAATCGGACCGCGACGTGGAGATCGTCATCATGACGGCCTACACGGACAGGTCCCTGCCCGACATCGTCCACGACATGGAGTTGCTCCACAAGCTGCTCTACATCAGAAAGCCCTTCACGCGGGAGGAGATCCAGCAGATCACCATGTCCCTGGCGCAGAAGTGGAACGTGGAACGGGCGCTCGACGAGAGGCGGGCGCAACTGGCCGCCTCCCACCAGCGGCTGGAGGCCGTCCTCGACGCCACCGGAGACGCCATGGCCATGTACGACGAAGACGGACGCCTCGTATTCGCCAACAGAGGTTTTGCGGAACTGCTGGACCTCGACGAAGGAGCCTTGCGGAAGATCCCCCGGGGCGCCCTCGAGGCCCGGTTCAGCGAGCGCTTCCGGGAACCGGCGCTCTCGGACGCGGAGGGCAGGTCCCTCGTGGAGGAAGGCGGGGACCTGGTGGAAACCGCGGACGGGATACCGAAGAAGCGGCTGTACTATCGCTCCACGGCGCCCGTGCGGGGCGGCGGCGAGACCGTCATCGGACGCCTTATCGTCTACCGGGACGTGTCCAAGGATATCGAGGCCGAGCGGATGAAAGCCGAGGTGCTCCGCCTGCGCGAGGAACTGGAGACGAGTTATGCCTTCGAGGGCATGATCGGCGACAGCCCGGAGATGAAAACGGTCTACGCGCTGATTGCGCAGGCGGCCGAAAGCGACATCACGGTGCTCATCCGGGGCGAGAGCGGCACCGGCAAGGAACTGGTCGCCCAGTCCTTCCACTTCAACGGTCCCCGGAAGGATGGACCCTTCGTCACGGTGAACTGCGCCGCCCTCCCCGAGCCGTTGATCGAAAGCGAGTTGTTCGGCCACGAGAAGGGCGCCTTCACCGGCGCGACGCAGCGGAGGCGAGGGGCCTTCGAGCGGGCCGAGGGCGGCACGCTCCTCCTCGACGAAGTCGGCGCCATGCAGTTCGAACTCCAATCCAAGCTCCTCCGGGTGCTCCAGGAGCGCGAGATATCGCGCGTGGGCGGCTCGGCCGTCGTCCCGGTGGACGTGCGCGTGATCGCCGCCACCAACCACGACCTGGAGGACGCGATACGCCGGGGCGCGTTCCGCGAAGACCTGTTCTATCGCCTGGCGGCCTTCCCCATCACGATCCCGCCGTTGCGCAAGCGCCGCGAGGACATCCCCCTGCTGGCGAGCCACTTCCTGGCGAAATACGCCGAACGCCACGGCAAGTCCATCGACGGCTTTTCCCACGCGGCCCTGAGCGCGCTGCTCCAGTACGACTGGCCCGGCAACGTGCGCGAACTGGAGAACGCCGTGCAGCGGGCCGTCCTCCTGGAGACCGGGAAGGTGGCGCAGGCCGGCAGCCTTCCGCCCGAGGTCTCGCCGGTGGCGGCCGCATCGTCCGATCGTCAGGCGGCACCGTCCGGGATCCTGCCCCTGGCGGAAGTCGAACGTCAGGCCATAGTCCGCGCGCTCGAAGCGAACGGCGGCAACGTTTCGGAAGCGGCGCGGGTCCTCGGCATCGATAGAGCGACCCTGTACCGCAAGCTGAAGCGTTACGATCAGTCCACGCGGAATCCCGCGTCCTGAGCACAGGGCGCGTCCCGGCGGTTTCCTCGCGCTCCGACCTTTCTCCCAGACCCACTTTACTCAGCCCCCCGACGCCACGACACCCGCAGGCGCCGCACCCGGCCTCGCAGGTTTCTCTTCATCCCGATCACGCCGCCTCCTTCCCGTTGCAAGATGCGATTCCATTGCAAGATGCGATGTTTCCTTCCGAGATGCCGTAATTCCCCGTAATCAAAAGACGCTGGTCTTCCTTCCCGACGTTCGATCCGTCTTCCGACTGTGGCGTTCCGCACCATTTCGCAGATGACCTTCCTGTCATGGTAAATATCCCTAAGTCACTGATACAGAAAGGCTTATGGGATTTTCAATTCCGTTGGCACGACTGTTGCATTCATAGATAAGGATAATGAAAGGACCTTCGCACGGTCCCTGAACCTTAGTAACTCACGACGCGAAAACAACAGACGGCCAAATCTTCACATTAGGGACACACGCCATGAGATACCCGAACCCAGCGATTTCGCCAACCGTGTCCGAATCAACCGAAACACGCCGCTCGCGGTCCGCGCGCTCCAAACGGTCCGCCGGGCCCGCAACCTGTTATGGCCGGGCCGCATCGGGCCTGGGCGCGGCTTTCCTGGCGGCGGCCCTGGCGTTTCTGGCGCCGTTGCCGTCAAACGGCCCGGCTCTTGCCCAGGGGTTGAACGAGGACAGTGGTCCCGCGACCCTGACCATCGCCGACGCCGAAGCCGAAGCCGACGATACGGCACCGTCCCTGACCGTCGACAACCCCAGCGTGGTCGAGGGCGACGACGGCACGACGACGCTGACCTTCACGGCGACCCTGGACAGGCCCAGCGCGCGGACGATCGACGGGATGTATGAGGCGCTATACAGGCCCGGCGACACGGCGACGGCCGGCGCGGACTACCGAACGACGAGCGGGATGCTGACCTTCGCGCCGGGCGAGACCTCGAAGACCGTGGACGTGACGGTGATCGGCGACACGGAGCGCGAGGACGACGAGACGTTCACGGTATTCTGGCTGATCTGGGACAGCGGCTACCGCTTCAGGGCCAACGCCTTTGCCACCGGTACCATCGAGGACGACGACAACGCGGCTTTGACCATCGCCGACGCCAAGGCCGACGAAGGCGACGCGCTTACGTTCACGGTGACCCTGGACAAGGCGGTTCCGGGCGGACTGACGGTGACGCCCAGCTTCACCGACGGCACGGCGACCAAGGGCACGGATTACACCGCGAATACGAAGACCCTTACCTTCAGCGGCACCGCCGGCGAGACGCAGACCTTCAGCGTATCGACCACCGAAGACGAGGACATGGAGGGCAACGAGACGTTTACCGTCGGCCTGGCCGTTTCGGGCACGACCCAACGCGTGACGGCCACGTCCACCGCGACGGGCACGATCACGAACGACGACAGCGCGGCGGTGACCATCGCCGACGCCAGCGCGGACGAAGGCAAGGCCATCGCCTTCACGGTGACCCTGGACAATGCCGTGCCGGGCGGTTTCAACGTGACGCCGACCTTCACCGACGGCACCGCGACCGAGGGTACGGACTACACGGCCAACACCACCGCGCTCGAGTTCGTCGGCACCGCGGGCGAGAGCGTGATCTTCACCGTGCCGACCACCGACGACCCCGATGCCGAGGCCAACGAGACCTTCACCGTCGGCCTGACCGTGTCGGGCACGACCCACAGCGTGACGGCCACTGCCACCGCGACGGGCACCATCACCAACGACGACACGGCGACCACCCCTCACCCCGCGGCGGTGACCATTGCCGACGCCAGCGCGGACGAAGGGGACGCGCTTACGTTCACGGTGACGCTGGATGCGGCGGTGTCTGGTGGGTTAACGGTGACACCCAGCTTTACCGACGGCACCGCGACCAAGGGCACGGACTACACCGAAAACACGAACGCCCTCAGCTTCACCGGCACTGCCGGCGAGACGGTATCCTTCACTGTGCCGACCACGCAGGACGGCGACGTGGAGGAGGACGAGACCTTCACGGTGGGGCTGAGCGTCTCCGGCACGACGCACACAGTGACCGCCACCTCCACCGCCACCGGCACCATCAAAAACGAAGACGAAGCGGTTGGGGCCAGAGCCGAGGAAGGGGCCAGCGCCGCGTCGGCCACCATATCGCTGTCCTCGAGCGTGACGAGCCGGAACGAAAAGGACGGAGCCGTGACGGTGACGATCACGGCCACCGCCTCCAGCGATTGGATTTACGACAGGGCGGTTACGGTTTACGTGGGATATCAAAACGACACCGCCACGGAGGGCACGGACTACAACACGGTGAACAGCTTCACCATCAGGATCACCGCATTCGAGACCGACGGCACGGGCACCTTCACGCTGACCCCGAAGCAGGACAACCTGGTTGAGGGGGACGAAACGATCACGATCGGTGGTACGGAACCGAACGAGACCGTGGGTTCCACGACGATCACGCTGACCGACGACGAGATCGCCTTGTCGGTAGCTCCCACGGGCGGTGTGCTTGAAACGAGCCCCGAGCGGAACGTGGCGGTGACCGTGACGGGCAGTGCGCTCAACCATTCGCGCACCGTGGCGGTGTCGGTGGGCAAGAGCGGCGACAGTGCCACCGAGGGCACCGACTACAACACCGTGGCCAACTTCAACATCACGGTCCCGGCCAACACGTCCAGCGCCACGGGCACCTTCTGGTTCACCCCGAAGGACGACAACTCCGCAGAGGGCAACGAGACAATCACGATCAGCGGCACCAGCACGGGCTACAACGTCGTGTCCACCAGCATGACGCTGATCGACAACGACGTCAGCCTGTCGGTGAGTCCCTCCTCCTGGGGCGAGCAGTCGGCGTCGACCTCGGTGCGGGTGACGGCCACGTCCGGGGCGAATCCGCAGGCGCGGACGGTGCGGATATACGTGGGCAAGGGCAGCGACTCGGTCAAGGAGGGCATCAACTATGCGAACGTGCCGGACTTCGACATCACGATCCCGGCCAACGCCACGAGCGGCGCGGCCGACTTCACCCTGACGCCGTACGACGACGGTGTCCATCGGTGGGGGACCGCAATCTCGATCTACGGTATTTTGCCCGGCGCCCATGTGAGCGGCGCGTGGTTCACGCTCACCGACGACGACTATGAACCCGATTTCATCATCGGCGTGGATAAGTCGAGCGTGAGCGAGTCGGGCGGGGCACAAACGATCACAGTGACCGTGCGAGACAATCGTGACGAGACCCACGGCTGGATAGATGTGGACATCGGGGTAGGCAAGAGCCACGACAGCGCCACCGAGGGCACCGACTACGCCACGGTGAACGACTTCAGGATCCTGGGCGAATCCAACGCGCGTTCCGCCAGCGGGACCTTCACGCTGACGCCGACCAACGACTCCACCCCCGAGGGGACGGAGAGGATCTTGGTCTACTCCACCGACAACTCCATCCACCAATACAATCCCGTGGCCATCAACCTGACCGACGACGACGGGGGGACCATCACCCTGTCGACCGACGTGTCGAGCGTGCGCGAAGACGCCTCGGCCACCAAGGTCACGATAACCGCAACGGCGGACAAGCAGCAGCCGGCTGCGAGAACGCTGAACGTGTCTTTGGGCAGCAGCGGTTCGGCCACCTACGGAACGGACTACACGGTGGGACCGAACGGACATTCGTTCACCTTGCAGATCGGGAAGAACCAGACGAGCGGCACGGCCTGGTTCAACCTGACGCCGACGAACGACACGGTGGTGGAAGGGAACGAGACCATGGGGATATCGGCGACCAGCCCCGGTTTCTCGATCACCGGGACGAGCGTCACCCTTACCGACGACGACTACCACGCAGTGACGCTGTCGGCGAACAAGTCGAGCGTCGCCGAGAGCGCCTCGGCCACCACGGTGACAGTGACGGCCACGGCCAAGAAAGCGGTTTCCACGGCGCGCACGGTGACGGTGGCCGTGGGATCGAGCACCGACGGGGCCACCGAGGGCACCGACTACGCCACGGTGGACAACTTCGACATCACCATCGCCGCCAATTCCAAGACCGGCACGGGCACCTTCACCCTGACGCCGACGGAGGACACCTCGGTGGAGGGGAGCGAGACCATCGGGATTTCGGGCAGCGGCACGCTCACGAACGTGACCGGCACGAGCATGACGCTGACCGACAACGACACCTACGCGGTGACCCTGTCGGCGAGCCCGACCAGCGTCGCGGAGGACGCCTCGGCGACCACGGTGACGGTAACGGCCTCGGCCACGGCGATCTCCACGGCGCGCACGGTATCGGTGGTCGTGGGAGCGAGCACCGACAGCGCCATCGAAGGCACGGACTACGCGACGGTCGCCGACACGACCATCACGATCGCGGCCAACGCCGCCAGCGGCACGGTGACCTTCACGCTGACGCCCACCGACGATTCCTCTGTGGAAGGGGACGAGACCATCAGCATTTCGGGCAGCGGCACGCTGATGACGGTGACCGGCACGAGCATGACCCTGAGCGACGACGACGTGCGGACGATCACGCTGTCGTCCAACAAGACGACCGTGAGCGAAGGGGCGGGCGCAACGACCGTGACGGTAACCGCGACTGCCAACTCGGCGGTGTCGGAGGCGACGACGGTGACGGTGTCGGTGGGTGCCAGCGGCGATGGCGCGACCTCCGG
This sequence comes from bacterium, assembly GCA_963693015.1. GTDB lineage: Bacteria > JAAXHH01 > JAAXHH01 > JAAXHH01 > JAAXHH01 > JAAXHH01. The sequence goes on along the minus strand of OY843748.1, from coordinate 3,394,344 downwards.
AACCGACTACACCGCGGTCACCGACTTCGACATCACCATCGTGGCCAGCGCCACGAAAGGCACGAGCACCTTCACCCTGACGCCGACCGACGACTCCACCTACGAGGGCGAGGAGTCGGTCTCGATCTCCGGCACCAGCTCGCCGCACACGGTGACCGGCACCAGCCTGGCCATCGGCAACAACGACGGCATCGCGATCACCCTGTCGGCAGCCCCGGACAGCCTGCTGGAAGGCGGGGGATCGACGTCGGTGACGGTGACGGCGACCGCGGCCACATCGGCGCTGGCGGACATAGACGTGGACGTGTCGGTGGGCAAGAGCAGCGACAGCGCCACCGAGGGCACGGACTATCCGACGGTGAACGACTTCGAGCTGACGATTGCCGAGGGCGACTCGACCGGCACGGCCACCTTCAATGTGATTCCCAATTCCGACAAGAGATCATCGGAAAGCGACGAGACGATATCGGTGGAGGGCAGCAGCTCGCCGCACACGGTGACGGGCACCAGCCTGACGCTGCAGAACGCGTCGGCCACCAACCCGATCACCCTGTCGGTGAATCCGTCGAGCGTGGGCGAGGGGGCGGGCGCGACCACCGTGACGGTGAACGCGAAGATGCACTCGTCCTTCGTGGCGTCCATCGACATGACGGTGACGGTGGGCACGAGCGGCAGCGCCACGTCGGGCACGGACTACGCCGCGGTGTCGGACTTCACCCTGACCTTCGCGGCGAACTCCACGACGGCGAGCGGCACCTTCACGCTGACCCCGACCGACGACTCGGTGGTGGAGGCCAACGAGACGGTCTGGGTGGACGGTTCCTCCACCGGCCGGGAGGTGGTGGGGACCAGCGTGACGATCAACGACGACGACGGGGCGGGGATCACGCTGTCGGCGAGTCCGTCGAGCGTGAGCGAGGGGGCGTCCGCGACGACGGTGACGGTGACGGCCACCCCCGCGAACACCAGCTCGAGTGCGCGGACCGTGACCGTCTCGGTGGGCAAGACCGGCGACGCCGCGATTTCGGGGACGGATTACGCGGACGTATCGGATTTCGACATCACCATCGCGGCCAACGCCGCGAGCCAGACGGGCACCTTCACCCTGACGCCGACGCAGGACACGGTAGTCGAGGGCAGCGAGAGCCTGACGATTGCGGGCAGCGGCACGGGCCTGAACGTGACCGGCACGAGCGTCAGCCTGACCGACGACGACACGGCGCCGGCGGTGAACCTGAGCGTGAGTCCGTCGAGCGTGACCGAAGGGGCCACTGATCCCCTGAGCCTGACAAGCGACGGCCCGACGGTGACGGTGACCGCGGCCTTCTCCAATTCCAACACCTACGATCACGACAAGATCGTCGCAGTGTCGGTGGGCGGCAGCGGCAGTGCCACCTCGGGGACGGACTACACCGCGGTGTCGGACTTCAACGTCAAGATCAGCGCCGGCCAGAAGAGCGGCACGGGCACGTTCAGGCTGACGTCGTCGGACGACAGCGTCTACGAGGGCGACGAGACCATCGGCGTGGCCGGCACGTCGAGCGGCCTGACCGTCAACTCGGCCACCCTGACGCTCGACGACAACGACAGCGCGGCGGTGACCGTCGACGACGCCAGCGCCACGGAAGGGGACAGCCTGACCTTCACCGTGACCCTGGACACGGCGGTGCAGGGCGGCCTGACGGTGACACCGAGCTTCACCGACGTGACGGCGACCGAGGGCACGGACTACGACGAGAACACGGCGGCGCTTTCCTTCACCGGTACGGCGGGCGAGACGAAGACCTTTACCGTTTCCACCACCGACGACGACGTGGTCGAGAGCACCGAGACCTTCACCGTCGGCCTGAGCGTCTCGGACGCGCCCTCGGGCGTCACCTCCACGGACACGGGCACGGGCACCATCAACGTCGCCGCGGGGAACAGCCGCGACGTAGCGGCCGTGACCATCAACGACGCCAGCGCGGACGAAGGCGGCAGCATCACCTTCACCGTGACGCTGGACAACGCGGTGCAGGGCGGCCTGACCGTGACGCCGACCTTCACCGACGTGACCGCGGTAGAGGGCACCGACTACGACGAGAATACCACGGCGCTCTCCTTCACCGGCACGGCCGGCGAGACCAAGACCTTCGACGTCTCGACCACCGAGGACGCGGTGCTGGAGTCCGACGAGACCTTCACCGTCGGCCTGAGCGTCTCCGGCACGACCCTCAGCGGCAGCATCACCTCCACGGACACGGGGACCGGCACCATCAACAACGACGACTCCGTTTCGGTGACGGTGAACGACGCCAGCGCGGATGAAGGCGACAGCATGACCTTCACGGTCACCCTGGACGCGGCGGTTCAAGGCGGCCTGACGGTGACGCCGACCTTCACCGACGTGACCGCGGTAGAGGGCACGGACTACGACGAGAACACGACGGCGCTCTCCTTCGCAGGCACGGCCGGCGAGACCAAGACCTTCACGGTGGAGACCACCGAGGACGTGGTGCTGGAGTCCGACGAGACCTTCACCGTCGGCCTGAGCGTCTCCGGCACGACGCTCAGCGCCAGTATCACGTCCACGGACACGGGCACGGGCACAATCGACAACGACGACACCGTTTCGGTGACGGTGAACGACGCCAGCGCGGAAGAGGGCGACGACATGACCTTCACCGTTACCCTCAGCGCGGCGGTGCAGGGCGGCCTGACCGTGACGCCGGGCTACGCCGACGGCACCGCGGCAGAGGGCACGGACTACGACGAGAACACGGCCGCGCTCTCCTTCACCGGCACGGCCGGCGAGACGAAGGACTTCGACGTCTCGACCACCGAGGACGCAGTGCTGGAAGCCGACGAGACCTTCACCGTGAGCCTGAGCGTTTCCAACGCACCCTCGGGCGTGACCTCCACGGACACGGGTACGGGCACCATCGAGGACGACGACAGTGCCGAGGTGACCATCGGCGACGCCGACGCGGACGAAGGCGACGCCATCACCTTCACCGTGACACTGGACAACGCGGTGCAGGGCGGCCTGATCGTGACGCCGGGCTATACCAACGGCACGGCCGCCAGCGGCGACTACACGGCCAACACGGCGGCGCTGACCTTTACCGGCACGAAGGGCGAGACGAAGACCTTCGACGTCTCGACCACCGAGGACGAGGTGCTGGAGGCCGACGAGACCTTCACGGTGGGCCTGACCGTGGCCAACGCGCCAAGCGGGACCACGGTCACGTCCAGCGACACGGGCGAGGGCACGATCGAGAACGACGACAGCGCCGAGGTGACGGTGAGCGACGCCGACGCCGACGAGGGCAACGACATGACCTTCACCGTGACGCTCAGCGAGGCCGTGCAGGGCGGCCTGACGGTGACGCCGAGTTTCACCGACGGCACCGCGGACGAAGGCACGGACTACGACGAGAACACGGCCGCGCTGACCTTCACCGGCACGAAGGGCGAGACCAAGACCTTCGACGTCTCGACCACCGAGGACGACGTGCTGGAGGCCAACGAGACCTTCACCGTGGGCCTCGCCGCGTCGAAGGCGCCAAGCGGGACCACGGTCACGTCCAGCGACACGGGCACGGGCACCATCAACAACGACGACGGGGCGACCGTAACCGTAGACAACGCCAGCGCGGACGAAGGCGACGCCATCACCTTCACGGTGACGCTGGGCGCGGCGATCCAGGGCGGCCTGACGGTGACGCCGAGTTTCACCGACGGCACCGCGGACGAAGGCACGGACTACGACGAGAACACGTCAGCCCTCGACTTCACCGGCACGAAGGGCGAGACGAAGACCTTCACGGTGCAGACCACCCAGGACGCGGTATTCGAAGCCGACGAGATCTTCACCGTGGACCTGACCGTATCAGGCACCACGCTCGACGTCGACGATGACGACACGGGGACGGGCAAGATCGAGAACGACGACAGCGCTTCGGTGACGGTGAACGACGCCAAAGCCGCGGAGGGGGACAGCCTGACCTTCACGGTGACGCTGGACAACGCGGTGCAGGACGGCCTGAAGGTGACCCCGGGCTTCACCAACGGCACGGCCGTCGACAGCACGGACTACAAAGCGAACACGACGGCGCTGACTTTCACCGGCACGAAGGGCGAGACGCAGCAGTTCACGGTGGCGACGACCGAGGACGCGGTGGTGGAATACGAGGAGACCTTCACGGCGACCCTGGCGGTGTCGGACGCGCCGGCCGCCGGGATTGACGCAAGCGATACGGGCACGGGCACGATCGAGGATGACGACACCGCCGAGGTGAGCGTGAACGACGCCAGCGCGGAAGAGGGCGGCGCCGTCGCCTTCACGATCACCCTGTCGGAGGCGGTGCAGGGCGGCCTGACCGTCACGCCAAGTTACGCCAACGGGACCGCGGCGAGCAACGATTACACCGCCAACACGACGCCGATCGTCTTCGCCGGCACGAAAGGCGAGACGCAGCAGTTCACGGTGGCGACGATCGAGGACGCGGTCCTCGAGGGCAACGAGACCTTCGCGGTGAGCCTGGCCGTGTCGAACGCGCCTCCCGGCGTGACCGCGGCCGCCTCCACGCCGGCGAGTACCCCGGGAGCGGACAAAGCGTCGGCGCGCGCCCTGGCAGCGAACGCCACGAGCGCGAGCGCGGGCGGAACGGGCACGATCAACAACAACGACACCGCCGAAGTGACTATCGACGACGCCGGCGCCCCGGAAGGCGAGGCCATAACGTTCACGGTGACGCTGGACAACGCGGTGCAGGGCGGCCTGACGGTGACACCCGGCTACGCCGACTCGACCGCGGTAGAGGGCTCGGACTACGACGCGAACACGGCCGCGCTCTCCTTTACCGGCACGTCCGGCGAGACGAAGACCTTCGACGTGGCGACCACGGAAGACGTGACGGTCGAAGGCGACGAGACCTTCTCCGTGGCCCTGGCCGTCTCCGGCACGGCGCTCGGCGTCGCCGCCGGCGACACGGGCGCGGGCACGATCCGCAACGACGACCGGGGCGCCCTGACCGTGTCCAGCGCCACCGCGTTCGAGGGCGAGTCCCTGACCTTCTCCGTGACGCTGGACGCCGCGGTGCAGGACGGCCTGGTCGTCACGCCCCTCTTCATCGACGGCACGGCCACCAAAGGCGCCGACTACGAGGAGAACGCGGCGCCCCTTCGGTTCGACGGCACGGCCGGCGAGACGAAGACCTTCGACGTCGCGACCATCCAGGACGACCGCTTCGAAGGCGACGAGGCCTTTCTCGTCCGCCTCCACGGCGCGAAGCCGGGCATCTCGACCCGCGACGCGGGCACGGGCACGATCCACGATGACGACGGCGCCGCCGTCGTCATCGGCGACGCCAGCGCGGACGAAGGCGAGCGCATGATCTTCATCGTGACCCTGAGCGAGGCGGTGGCGGGCGGCCTGACGGTCACGCCCTTCTTTACCGACGGCACGGCCACCGCGGGCGCCGACTACGAGGAGAACGTTACGCCCCTCAAGTTCAACGGCACGGCCGGCGAGACCTGGACCTTCACCGTTTCGACCGTGCAGGACGACGTGTTCGAAGGCGACGAGACCTTCACGGTGGGCCTGGTCGCCTCCGACGCGCCCTATGGCCTTGCGGCCGGCGACACGGGCGCCGGAACGATCAGGGACGATGACGAAAACGAGGACGGCGGCACTGGCGAGGGCGACGATGGCGAGCGTCCCGGGGTGGCCGTCACCGGTCCTTCGGACGTTCAGCGCGGCGCCTTCGACGTGACGATCACCTTCACCGAGGCCGTGACAGGCTTCGAGCGGGACGACCTGACGGTGGGAAACGGCGAGGTTACCGCCTTCTCGGGTTCGGATTCAAGCTACGCGGCGACGATCTCTCCGGCGGCCGCCGGGACGGTGACGGTGGACGTGGCAGAGAACGCGGCCGAGGATCGAGAGGGCAACGGCAACACGGAAGCGGAGCGGTTCACGGTGGAGGCGGACCCGGACCGGCCCGGGGTGGTCATCGCCGGTCCTTCGGCCGTCCAGCACGGCGCCTTCGACGTGACGATCACCTTCACTGAGGCGGTAACGGGCTTCGAGCGGGACGACCTGACGGTGGGAAACGGCGAGGTTACCGCCTTCTCGGGTTCGGATTCAAGCTACGCGGCGACGATCTCTCCGGCGGCCGCCGGGACGGTGACGGTGGACGTGGCAGAGAACGCGGCCGAGGACCGCGCCGGCAACGGCAACACGGCCGCGGAGCGGTTCGCGGTGGAGGCGGACCCGGACCGGCCCGGGGCAACCATCGCCGGTCCTTCGGACGTTCAGCGCGGCGCCTTCGACGTGACGATCGCCTTCACCGAGGCCGTGACAGGCTTCGAGCGGGACGACCTGACGGTGGGAAACGGCGAGGTCTCGGCCTTCTCGGGTTCGGGCGCGGACTACGCCGCGACAATTACCCCCGTCACGAGCGGGACGGTGACGGTGGACGTGGCAGAGAACGCGGCCGAGGACCGCGCCGGCAACGGTAACACGGCCGCGGAGCAGTACGCGGTGGAGGCGGACCCGGACCGGCCCTCGGTGGCCATCGCCGGTCCTTCGGACGTTCAGTACGGCGCCTTCGACGTGACGATCGCCTTCACCGAGGCCGTGACGGGTTTCGAGCGGGACGACCTGGCGGTGGGAAACGGCGAGGTCTCGGCCTTCTCGGGTTCGGATTCGAGCTACGCCGCGACGATCTCGCCGGCGGCCGCCGGGACGGTGACGGTGGACGTGGCAGAGAACGCGGCCGAGGACCGCGCCGGCAACGGTAACACGGCCGCGGAGCGGTTCGCCGCGACCGTCGAGACCTCCAGTCTCGTACTCGCGCCGGTATCTGGCCTGGCCACCACCGAAGCCGGCGCCGTGGACACCCTCGCCGTGGCGCTGAACAGGCGGCCTACGGGCGAGGTGACCCTGTCGGCGAGCAGTTCGGACGAGACCGAAGGCGTCGCTTCGCCAGCGTCCCTCGTCTTCACCCCGGACGACTGGAACGTCCCGCAATTTGTTATCGTCGGGGGCGTGGCCGACTTCCTGATCGACGGCGACCAGGCCTACGCCCTCGACCTGTCGGTGTCTTCGAGCAAGGACGCCGGCTTCGCCGCCATGGCGCCCGTCAGCGTGCCGGCGACCGGCGTGGACCTCACGCTGCGCGATCTCTCGGTGGCGCCGGGCAGGCAGTCGCCCGCCTATTCGCCGCCGGTGACGGAATACGACGTGACGGTCCCGAACGGGATCGGCTGCGTCGAAGTGCACGCCCGGACGGCCCGGGGCGCCGCGCCTTCGATCGCGGTCAACGGCCGGGTCGTCGGCAATGAGATCCATTGCGGCGACGGCGGCACGTCCGCGGGGTCGCCCATGACCGTGGACGTGGGCACGATGCGCATCGAGGTGGACGCGCCGGAAGCGGTCTACGTGGTGAACGTGACGCGCCAAGAGAACGCCGCGCCATCGGCGCCGGTCCTGGCGGACCAGACCGCGACCGCGGGGACCGCCTTCGACTACGTCTTCGCCCCGGCCACCGATCCGGACGGCGGGCAGCGCCTGACCTACGCCGCGACGCTGGAAGGCGGCGGCGCCCTGCCCTCCTGGCTGTCCTTCGATCCGGAGGCCCGCGCGTTCTCCGGCACGCCGGCCGGCGCGGACGTGGGCGCACGGGTCATCGTGGTGACGGTCACCGACGACGGCGCGCCGCCCCTGTCCTCGCGCGCCTCCTTCACCCTCACCGTGGTCCCCGCACCCATCGACGGACGGCCGCTGCAACTGGCGCTGGCCTCCTTCGGGCGCGCGGTGGCCTCGGACGCGGTGAGCGTCATGGAGAGCCGGTTCTCCTCGCCGGTCGGCCGATCGTCGTCCGTGACGCTGGGCGGTCAGCAGCTGCAGGCGGGCAGGGGCGCCGGTGGTGTCGCCAGTCTGCTGTACGGCCTGTCGCGGGCCGCGGGGCTCGAGGTGAGGCTGCCCCGAACCGACGGGCAGTCCGCCATGGATGCCTCCGCCGCATTCGCCGCCCGGCACGTGGCGGGATCGCCGGCGCGCGCGCAACCCGGACGAGGCTCGGACCAGGGCGAACTGATCCGGTTCAACCGCCGGTCCATGGGCGAGGTCCTGTCGGCGAGCAGCTTCGAGCTGACCCCGGCGCAGAGCGACGCCGGGGGCGCTCCGTCGCCCTGGTCCCTGTGGGGCCGGGGAGGAGCCAGTGGGTTCTCCGGACGCACCGGGGACGGCGCATCCCTCGACGGAAGGGTCAGCTCGGCCTACCTGGGTATCGATTACCGGTTCGAAGCGCCCGTAACGCTGGGCCTGGCCTTCTCCCGCAGCGCCGGCGAAATCGACTATCTCGACGACGACGCGGGCACGGTCGTGGCCGACCTGTCCATGATGGCCCTCATGCCCTACGCACACTGGTCCGCGAGTCCCCGTCTGGACCTGTGGGGGTTCGGAAGCGCCGGTTGGGGCGAGGCCGAGCTCGAAGCCGAATCCGGCGGCGGAAGCACCGACTTCAGCCTGCGCATGGCCGCCCTGGGTCTGCGCAACGCCCTCGGCAGGGCCGGAGCCGTCGGCCTGGCGCTTAAGGGAGACGCCTTCGTCGTGGGCATCGAATCGAAAGAGACCGAAGATCTGGCCGCCGCTAAGGCGGACGTGCAGCGGGTCCGGCTGGCGCTGGAGGGCACGGCCGACTATGCCGTTGGGGCCGCGTCGACGGTGACCCCCAGGCTGGCCCTCGGCGGACGCCTGGACGGCGGCACCGTGGAGAACGGCTTCGGCGCCGAGATCGAAGGCGGCCTGACCTGGATGCACGCGGCGAGCGGATGGGGCGTCGAGGGCCGCGGAAGGCACCTGCTTTTGCACCAAGAAGCCGATTTCGAGGACTGGAGCGCAAGCGCCAGGCTCTTCTTCGATCCCGGCAGCCGCGACCGCGGCCTGTTCATCGCCCTGTCGCCCGAATGGGGCAATCCGAACGGCGGCGGGAACGTCCTCTGGGACCGCGCCGGCGCCTTCGGAGCGCCTTCCGGACCTGACCGCGCCCCGGCCGCGGGCTGGAACCCCCAGAGCATCGACCTGGAAATCGGCTACGGCGCGGGCGCTCCGGGCCGGCTGCTGACCTCCTACGGCGGGGTCCGCACCCTGGAGCGGGGCGAGGCGAACTACCGGCTGGGCGGACGCATGGAAGTGGGACGGCTCGTGTTCCTGGGACTGGAAGGCGAACGACGGACCAGCCCCGAAGGACCGCCCGAATCCCGCGTGATGCTGATGGGTCGGGCGAACTGGTAGGCGGTTCCGGATCGGAACGAGCGGCGATCAGCCTGACGACAGGCGGTACCCGTCGGATCGCCGCGCAACGGGTTGCTCAGTAGCTCAGGCCTATGCCGGACCCGGATTTCGCGGCGCAGAGGAACCCCCTTCGATTCCGTCTGTGCCAAGCCGGATCCCGAAAGCCTGGTCGAATTTTTCCCACAGTTCGGGAGGAATGGTTTCGGTGGCGGCCTCGTAGGCGTCGTGCACGTGCCGGATACTGGCTGGCCCAAACATGACCACGCTGTCCACCGGCGCCGCCAGGCAGAACTGAATGGCCAGGTGGCGGATGTTGACGCCGTTTTCGCGGCACCAGGTCCAGATCCGGTGGGCGCGCGGTTCCTGGCCGGGATGCATCCCCCGCTCCCGTTCGGGATCGGGTTCCTCTCCGGTCAGGAGTCCCATGCCCTGCACGCTCGCGAGGATGATGCCGGTGTTCCGCCTTCTGGCCGCCGGAAAGATGGTGGCGGCGGCCGACTGGTTGACCAGGGTGTAGTCCAGAAAGGTCAGGGACACGTCGCAAATGCCCTCGTCGATCAGCCGGACGTGCCAGTCGTGCGACCGCGCGCCGAGGCCGATGTTCCTGACCACGCCTTGCGATTTCATTTCCAGCAGCACGTCGAATACCGCGCCTTCCCGCAACAATTCGTCCATATCGGACGGGTCGTGCACGAGCACGGAGTCGAGGTAGTCCGTCTTCAGGGATCGCAGGCTGCGGTCCAGGCTCCACCGGGCGCCCTCCCCGGAGAAGTCCTTCCGGCGTTCGGGATGGGTACCGATCTTGGCCTGGAGGTAGTAGGAGGACCGGGGCACGCCGGACAGCGCTTCGCCCCATTTTTCCTCGTGGTGGCCCGGGTAGGTATCGAAATAGTTGATACCCAGCGACAGGGCGGTCCGGATCGCTTCGACCGCCTCGGGGCTTTCGTGCAGAAAGGCGGCGCCCATGGCCAGCGCCGCCGGACGCATGCCGGTTCGCCCGAACGGTCGGGCGGGTAGTTTGTTCACGTACGCTTTCGTTTACCGCCGGTCCGCATCAGGGGAATCGTCGTCCTCCTCCCCTGTTTCGTCCTCCACGGCGGGTTCGTCGTCGTCTTCGATATCGAAGTCCGCGTCGTCGTCTTCCAGATCGAAATCGTCGTCTTCTGCGGATGATTCGTCTTCCGCGTCGGCCGGGCCGGCGGCGCCTTGATCCAGTTCGCCCGCGTCGTCTACCCCATCCTCGTCCGCTTCGGCTGCTTCGTCCTCATAACCATCCAGATCATCATCCAGGCCTTCGACCGCGGACTCCGCTTCTTCCTCGGCTTCTTCGTCTTCCTCAACCTCTACCCCCGCGCCGATGTCTTCGGCGACTTCTCCGTCTTCCTCCACTTCGCCGGTGATTTCGTCGTCTTCGACATCGCCACCATCATCCTCTTCATCTTCACCTTCTTCATCTTCACCTTCTTCATCTTCCTCCGCGTCGCCTTCTCCGTCGTCGTATCCTTCCTCCGACGCTTCCTCCGCGTCATCGACTTCGGCTTCACCTGCTACTTCTTCATCGTCTTCAGCGGCGGATCCCTCCTCTGTCCCAGCGACTTCCGCTTCTCCTTCTTCTCCGTTTCCGACCTCTTCTTCAGCTTCTTCGACCTCCGACTCCATCCCGCCTGAATCGTCTACTTCCTCGGCCTCTGCGGCGGCATCCTCCTCCAGTTCCCCGGCCTCCGCCGCGTCCTCGACCTCTTCCTCGGTTTCCACCGCTTCGGCAGTCGCCGCGTCCTCGTCTTCTCCGACCACGTCAGCAGTCGCCGCTTCCTCGTCTTCGTCCACCGCGTCGGCGTCGGCAGTCGCCGCGTCCTCGATCTCTTCTTCTTCGATTGCCACCGCGTCGGCAACATCCCGGTCGGCTTCGCCCTCGGCCACCACGGCTGCCGCGACGGCTTCCTCGACGCCGTATTGCCCGTCCACTTCCACGGCATCCGCTTCCTCGTCGGACTCCAGCGGCATCTCGACTTCGCCCACTTCGACCGCAAAGGTGACGTATTCGAGCCAGCCTTCGGCCTGGTTGGCGAATCGATGCGCTACGCCCGGAAGCACGTGGACCGCGCATCCTTCCGTGACCAGTTGGCGGTTTCCGTCGAGATCTTCGATGGTTCCGTAGCCGCTGAGTACGTAATGGACGAGTTCGATCCCGTCCAGCTGCCGCCAAGCCGTGCCCTGCCGCCCCTGGACGGCGTAGCGGGTCACGCCGTGCACGCGCTGGAGCACGCCGCCTTCGCCGGCCGGGACTTCCCCCTCGCGCAGCAGCAGGGGCCAGGATATGGTGCCGCCTTCCAGCACCACCGGATGGACGTCGCGCCAGTCGCGGACCGCGGGCGTGCCTTCACGGATTTCGTCCAGCGGGCAACTGACGATGAGATGTTCCATCCAGCCTTCGCCGTCGTTGAAGGCCTGGTGGGGCACGTTGACGGGCATGTAGACCGCCGTGCCGTCGCGGACGTCCACCTTGTCGTCGCCGATGGTCAGCTGGCCGCGCCCGCGAAGGATGAAATACAGCTGTTCGATGCTGTCGTGCTGGTGGTGGTCCGAGTGCTGGTGGCCCTGGAGCCCATGCTTGACGAAGCTGTTGATCCCATGCAGGCGGTTCACGTCGGGCGGAGACGTTTCGTCCTTGTCATGGGACTGGTACAGCGTCCAGACCAGCGCGCTGATGTGTCCCACGTAAGGTTCCTGGTCTCGCCAGTTTCGCACGAAGATACTCATGATATCTCCTTTGGGGATGCGATTGCTTCTTTCCGTAGCGGTTATGCGTGTACGACACCCTGTTGAATCAGGCCTTCAATCTCGTCGTCCGCGTACCCGCATTCCGCAAGCACGACGCGCGAATGTTCGCCCCTGACCGGAGGCGGGAGCGGCGGCTCGGCGTGGGGCGGGTCCGTTCGATACGGCGCCTTTACCTGCCGGCTCTCCGAGCGGTCGGACGCCACGAGACTGTAAAACGGATTTCGATACTGTATATAAGGGTCGTCCGGCAACTCGTCAAGGTTGTAAATGGGGGCGCAGGGCACGTCGGCTTCCCGCAGGCGCCGGTCCCATTCCCGGCAGGAGGCGGTGGCGAAAACGGCGCGGAGTCTTTCCCGTATCTCGGTCTGCCGGGCGGTGCGCGTTTCCGGCGGCCAGTCCCGCCAGCCGTCCAGGCCCAGGACGTCGCAGAGGCCGGCCCAGAAATGGTCCTCGTGGACGATCCCCAGGCTGATGTATCGCCTGTCCGAAGTCTCGAAGATCCCGTAGTGCGGGATGTTTGCGAGGAGCGGGTCTCGTGCCGCTTCCGGATTGCGCGCCGCGGCGGGGCCCTGCGCCGCGTCCGGGTCCGGGTCCTGCACTGCGCCCGGGCCATTTCCCGCGCCCGGATCCTGTACTGCGTCCGGGTCCTGTGCCGCGGCGGCGATATCGAGGGCCATCCAGGACAGGATGCAGTCGGTCATGGACAGATCGATGAAGCGGCCCTCGCCGGTGGCCGTCCGGTGCATCAGCGCGGCGGAGACGGCCAGCGCGGCGTACAGGCCGGAGGACAGGTCCGAAATCAGCACGGGAGGGACCGCGGGCGGATCGGTGCGCCCCAGCAGGCCGCCTATGGCGAGGTAGTTGATGTCGTGGCCGGCGCGGTTCCTATAGGGCCCCTCCTGTCCGAACCCCGATATCGCGCAGTACACGACGGCGGGATTCAGACGCCTTGCCGATGGGTAATCCACGCCGAGCCGTTCGGCCACGCCGGGCCGGAATCCTTCCAGCACGACGTCCGCCCGTTCTATCAGGCGGCGCATGACCTCCCGTCCCTCCTCCTTCTTCAGATCGATCACGATGTCCCGCTTGCCGCGGTTCACGCTGGCGAAGGCCGGGGGAAAGCCGCGCAGGGGATCGCCGCCGGGCGGCTCCACCTTGATCACCCGGGCGCCGAGATCGGCAAGCAGCATGGAGCAGTAGGGACCGGGCAGTTGCGTGGTGAGGTCCACCACCAGGTAGTCGGTCAGCGCGGGGATCATGGGCGTTCGGGCGTATTGGACGTATTGGACGCGTCGGACGCGTCTTGAAGCGTGACGGCCAGCCCGTCGCGCCAGGCGTCGAGCTGGTCGAGGTCGAAATCCGCGTCGCCGTGACAGTGCGTCATTTCGGCGGTCGAAGCTTCCCGGTCGTACACGACGATACACGGGTCCGCCCCCCGGGTCTCGACCGCCGTGAATCCGGCCGGCGCGAGCGAGACGCGGCGGTCGTAGTCCACCCAGCCCTCCCGTTCCCAGCCTACGGACAAACAGTGGGTGACCCGGGGGCAGTCGTCCCGGAACCGGTCGATCATTTCCGTTAGTATATCGGGCGCGATCACCAGAGAGGTCCCGGAGTGGATGATCTGGTCCTTCAGGACCTGCTCCGAAGACGCGTCCTGGCCCAGGACGGCCGCGGCGCCGGCCCGCATGCATCCCAGGACGGACTCCCACCAGGCAACGCACGGCGGAAGCAGGATGAAGACCCGGTGGCCCGGTCGCACGCCATGGCGATGCAGCACGTGGGCGACCTTCTCGGAACGGATCTTCAGGTCCAGGAAGGTCACGTCCGCCGCCGCGCCGCCGGGTTTTTGCCAGCGCAGGGCAACCTTGCCCGGGTCCTCCGCGTGCCGGTCGACGATATCCACGGCGAAATTGGAAATGGTTGCGGTCATGGTGTACGGTTCAGTCCATCAGCAGGCCGCCGTTGACGTCCAGGATCTCGCCGGTGATATGGCGCGAACGGTCCGATGCCAGGAACAGCGCCGCCTCGGCCACGTCCCGGGGTTCGCCCTTGCCTCCCAGGGGGATCGCGTCCACGAACGACTGGTCGTGGTGGGCGGTCAGGGCGGTGTCTATGATCCCGGGCGCAATGGCGTTGACCCGTACGCCGTAAGGCGCCAGTTCCCGGGCCAGCGACTTGGTCAGGCACTCGATTCCGGCCTTGGATACCGAGTACGGCGCACCGGATACCACGCCCCCGGTCTTGCCTGCTACCGAGGCCAGGTTGATGACCGCACCGGTCTGCTGCGCTTTCATCGTGGGCAGCAGGGCTTTCGCCAGCAGGAAAGGTCCCTTGAGGTTGACGGCCATCACCCGGTCCCATTCCTCTTCCGTGCACTCTTCCACCGACCGGAACACAGCCAGCCCCGCGTTGTTCACGAGTATGTCTACGCGGCCGGAATCTTCGAGGACGCCGTCGACCAGGGCCTCGATCTCCGCTCCTGAGGAAACGTCGGTCCGAACCGCCTTTGCCGCACGGCCTTCCCGGTTCAGCAGACGGGCCGTCTCCCCGGCCCCGGCTTCATCTATGTCGACGACGACGACCGAAGCGCCTTCTTCCGCGAAGATGCCGCATATGGCCCGGCCGATGCCCTGCCCGCCGCCGGTGACGATGGCCGTCTGGTCCTTGAGGATCATGGGCGTACCCTTTCTGCTGAGATCATGCGAGCACCCTTTCCTTGAACAGTCTGGTGAATTCCTGTACGTCCAGCGCGGTGCACACCCTGGCGTTTGGTTCGCCCCATCGCTGCGAACGCAGGTCGGCGACCGTCATCCCCGTGGTGAGATCGCCGGCGGTCTCCACGTCCACCCGCGCCGGCACCGTCGTTACGAGGTCCTCCCGGACGGCGACGGCCACGGCCAGGGGATCGTGGAGGAAGCAGCCGTTGACGCCCCGGTTGCGCCGGTGAAACGCGACGTAGCGGGCGGTGCAGTCGCGCACGAAAGTCGCCCTGGCGCCGCCTTCTTCGGCATAGCGGTCGATCGTTTCCGCGTCCAGGAACGCCTGCCTGGTCACGTCGAGAGGAACGAAGACCAGGGGAATCCCGGAATCGCAGACGATCTGCGCGGCGTGGGGGTCGGCTTGGATGTTGAATTCCGCCACGGGGGAGACGTTGCCCCCCGTCTCGAAAGCGCCGCCCATGATGATGATTTCGCGAAGACCCCGCATTCGATCCGGGTCCCTCATGATGGCCCGCGCCACATTGGTGAGCGGGCCCACGGCGACCAGGGTGAGTTCATCCGGGTACCGGCCTGTGCGTTCCAGGATCAGGTCGACGGCGTGCGCGGGACTCACCCGCTGCGCCGGGTCCGGGTAGATACGGGCGCCGCCCGCGTCCTTCAGGCGCGTCACGTTGCCCAGCCCGTCGTCTCCGTGGATATCCCCGGCGAAAGCCAGTTCGCGGACCAGCGGCCGGTCCTCGCCCCGGGCCACTTCCGGCGGCGCCTCGCCCCGGGCCACTTCCGGCGGCGCCTCGCCCCGGGCCACTTCCGGCGGCGCCTCACCGTCGAGCACGTCCAGCGTGATGTGAATGTTGCGCATGCAGTGATCGAGGGGCGTGTTGCCGCAGACTCCCGTGATGGCTTCGATGCGCAGTTCGGGGGACCGCATGGCCAGCAGGATGGCCAGGGCGTCGTCGACCCCCGTATCGGTGTCCAGGATGACGCGTCCGGGCATGCGGGCTCCGTTCTGTATGGGCTCCGGGTCGTTACCGGTCCGCGGGTTCCCGCAGGATGGGATAGTAATCCGCGTCCTCGAGGGCGTCGTCCATCAGCGCCCACGCGACCAGGCCGTCGTCGGACCGGGGTTCCAGCAGGTAGAAGACCAGCCTGCCCAGTCGCTGATCGACCGGCACGACCAGCGTGCCGGCTTCCAGCGTCCGGACCACGGGCTCGTACGCGCCGGAAAGGGTGCGCTCGTGTCTGCCCTGGAAGGGCCGCTCGGCCACCCGCGTCGAATCGATCCTGAATCGCTCCAGCGCCATCTCGCGCGGACCGGCGAGTTCCTCGAACCAGACGCCGTGGGCGCCGAGCCGCTCGACCACGGCGGCCAGCGCGGGCGGCACGAAGTAAGTCCGGGGCGCGCGCTCCGTCTCCGTCGCGGCGAAGGTCCCGTACTCGTACATCGAAGTCGGATTCGTCGCGTCCTCCCTGAGATACATGACCTCGCCGGTGTACGGGTTGCGCACTTCCGCGACTTCGCCCAGCAGGATATCGACCGGCTCCGCCGACCGGGCGAACCCGGAACGAAGGGCCATTTCCCGTCCCACGACCGTTTCCATGTCCACGTCTTCGAGGGTCTGGCGGATCGAAGCCGCGTGCCGGTGGGCGTAGTGGATGTTCTCCTTCACGAAGGCCAGGGTGGCCAGGATGCGTTCTTCGAAGGTCGCGTAGGAATAGGCTTCGCTCAGGATGGCGATCCGGTTCCGGAGCCCCGCGTAGTTGTTGTTGAACCGGGGCCGGTGATCAAAGGTGTACCATCCCGGTTCACGTGCCGATCCGCTCCTGGGCACGTTCCCGTAGTAGTAGAATTCCCATCCGTAGGCCTCCCGGATGACGCTGCGCACTTCGGGCAGCCAACGCTCTCGCAGCAGGTCGATGATCGGACCGGCGGTATTGGGGTTGAGCGGCGGCGAGTAGGTCAGGTGGTAGCCGTGCACGGTCCCGTTGGTCGTGTGAAGATCGATGAGCACGTGGGGATCGTATGCGTTCATGAGTCCGACGAGGGCCCGCGCCTCGGGGGAATCCAGCTTCATGTGATCGCGGTTCAGGTCGAAGCCCTGGGCGTTGGGCCGCTGGCCCATGCCGCCGACCGGTCCATGTTGTCGCGGGCGGTTGTAGAGGCTGACCCTTTCGTTGCCGTCCGCGTTGTAGATGGGCGCCATGAGCAGGACCAGCGAATCGGGCCAGTCCGCGTACGCGCCGGACGCCAGTTCCCGGATCAGCATGAGCAGGGCTTCCTTGCCGCAGACCTCCCCCGCGTGGATGTTCGCCTGGACGAATACCCGGGTCTTGCCGGTCCGGGCGACTTCCCCGGCGGTGGCGTCCCAGACGTCGCCGTAGACGACCAGGGGCAGTTTCCGGCCTTCGGTCGTATAACCGAATTCGGTCAGATGGAGCCGGTCGGAAGCGAGCACGGCGGCCCGGAGAAACGCCATGACCTCTTCGTACCGCGTGGTCTCGTCGAAATAGGAGCGCTCCGCCCGGGTCTGGAGTTCGGAAACGTCGAAGTCCTGGGCGGCCGCCGGGTTCGCGGCCGTCAGAACTAGCGCAAAAGGAAGGAGAAATCGATACATGAGAAGATGCGGTGCCGCGAAGGAGCCTGGCGGCGGTCAGTGCACCTGGAAGAACTCGACCACTTCGCCGCTCGGGCCTTTGAAGAAGGCGATGGTCACGTCCAGTCCCCCGAGATTCAGGTCTTTCGGTTCCACCGTCACTTCATATCCATGGGCCCGGACGTGTTCGATCGCGGTCCGCGTATCCGTCGTGGCCAGCGCGATATGGGTGACCGGGTCGTTGGGCGAGGGACCGCCCGGCGACGGGGTCTCGCCCGTGGGCTGGAACAACTCGATATGACTGCCGTCCCCGGCGTCGAGAAGCATGATCCTGCGCTCCTCCGGGCCGAATTCCGCCACGAATTTCATGCCCAGGACGTCCCGATAAAGTTGAAGCGACGCGTCCCAGTCCCTGGACTGGATGGCCACGTGATGGGTACCGCAGCCGGGAATCGCCTGGTTCTTCGTTCCCACTGGCATGGAAGTAATCCCCCGTTTTCTTGCCTTCCGGTCTATTGCGTCTGCCGGCCTATCGCGTCTGGCCGGTCCATTTCGTCTGCCGGTCTATTTCGTCTGGCTGGATGATTTGAGCGCCCGCGCGCTGACGCCCAGGACGCCGAGAAACCCTTCGGAATCCTTGTGGTCGAAGTCGCCTACGCCCTCCATGGACGCCGTCGTCTCGGAATAGAGCGAGTGGGGGACGTCTTCGGCCGACACGAAGGACACCTGGCCCTTGTACAGTTCGACCCGGATGGTCCCCGTGGCGAGCCGGTTGAACACGTCCACGGAAGCCCGGAGGGCCTGGGTGGACGGATCGTACCAGTAGCCCTGGTAGATCTGTTCCGCGATGGCCGCCGAGGTCTGGTCGAAGGTGCGCCGCGCACGGCGGTCGAGGATGAGTTGCAGCAGAAACTCGTAGCACTGTCCGAGGAGCGTCATGGCCGGCGATTCGTAGACCCCCCGGCTCTTGATGCCCACGAACCGGTTCTCCACGGTGTGAATGCCGATCCCGACGCCGTTTCTGCCGCCGATCCGGTTGGCCGTTTCGATGGCCGAAAGCGGCGTGACCGCATCTTCGTTTATCCGGACCGGTACGCCCTGCTCGAATCGGACGGCAAGAAGCTCGGGCGCATCGGGCGCCTCGCGGGGATGGACGCCCATGCCGGGCGTGATGAAACCGGCCGGGGTTTCGAGCGACTCCAGACGGCCGGCTTCGTGGGTCAGCCCGAGGATATTGGCATCCGTGGAATAGGGTTTCTCGTGGGAAGCCTGTATCGGCAACTGCCGGGCTTCGCAGAAGTCGATCATTTCCTTCCGGCCGGGAAAATCGTCCAGGAAGGCCTGGTCGCGCCAGGGAGCGTAGACCTCCACCGACGGGTCGATCATGTTGGCGACGAGTTGGAACCTGACCTGGTCGTTCCCGCGGCCGGTCGCGCCGTGGGACAGGATATCGATGCCGCGCTTTTCAAGCTCGGGCAGCAGGGTCCGCACCGTGATGTGCCGGGCGATGCCGGTCGTGTTCCAGTAGTTCCCCTCGTACATGGCCTGGCACTGGATGACCTCGACGCCGGCCCGGGCGAGCTGTTCCTTCGCATCGACGATCACGGCTTCCTTCGCGCCGCACCGCATCATGCGTTCCGCCACGTAGTCGATGCGTTCTTCATCCGGCTGGCCGAGATCGGCCGTTACGCAGACCACGTCGACGTCGTGATCGGCGAGCCAGCGCGTGACCGTACAACTGTCCAGGCCGCCGGATACCGCCGCCCCGACCGTCCTGCCCTTCAGACTGCTCAGATCCATGATGTCCGACTCCCTTGATCGACCGGTTTGCGCGGAATGCCACCGAAATCAGGAAATAACGTATACGCATCCCGAAAGTCAAGCCACTAATCGGGCGTCAGGCCCGTCCGCCAATCGGGCGTCAGGCCCGTCCGCCAATCGGGCGTCAGGCCCGTCGTCGAGGGCTTGAAATCCCGCTCGGAACCCTCCACAATTCATTTGCCTTTCCGGGTGGCCGGGCCTATCTTCAGAGACGGGTCGCGACGCGAAGAGCACCGCGTTTCCGCCTCCGGCTCATCAGGCATGGATTCCCCTTCGACCAGCCACGTCGAGACGTTCGCCAGTGGGAGGAAATCGCTTGGATCTCTTGCGCGAGTTTCATGGTCCGAACGCCGGTTACGTGATCGCGTTGTACGAGCAATACCTCGAGGACCCGGATTCCGTCGACGCGGCCACGCGGGAACTGTTCTCCCGGTCCGCGCCTGCCCTCGACGGCGATCTTTCCGGCGAGACGCCTGCCCCCGAAAGTGCGCCGGCAACGGATGCGACCGCGACCGACGCCCCCGCCTCCCCGGCCGACGTCGACCAGATCGTCTTCATCGCCAATTTCGCCCAGAACGTCCGGGAATACGGTCATCTCGGGGCCCACCTGGACCCCCTGGCCGATCCCCGTTATTTCCCCTATTCGGTCTTCGCGACCGCGGACGACGCCGCGCTGGGCGACCCCCTGACGGAACTGGAACTGCAGGCGCGCGGCGTGTCGGAAGAAATGATGCGCCGGCTTCCCGCCTCCCTGATCGGCGGACCGGTGGGCAAGCAATGCGCCAACGCGTCCGAGGCCCTCCGGAAGCTCAAGCGCGTCTATTCGTCCACCACCGGCTACGACTACATGCACATCGAGGTCCCCGGAGAGCGGGAATGGCTGCAGGAGGCGGCGGAGACGGGGCGTTTCAGGCTCTCGGAGGACGACGACGGCGCGCTGGCCATGCTGGACCGGCTCACGGAGGTGGAGGTCTTCGAGCAGTTTCTGCACCGGACCTTCCCCGGCAAGACCCGTTTCTCCGTCGAAGGCCTGGACACGCTGATCCTCGTCCTGGACGGGGTGATCGGCGCGGCCGCGGAGAACGACACCCGCAACATCCTGATCGGCATGGCACACCGCGGCCGGCTCAACGTGCTGGCCCACGTGCTCAACAAACCCTACGAACACATCCTGGCCGAATTCAGGGACCCGGTGCGGCGGGTCAACAAGACGGGCAACGACACGGGATGGACCGGCGACGTGAAGTACCACAGCGGCGCCCGGCGGACGTACCGGGACGAGCAGGGCGAGGAAGTGGACCTGCATATCCACCTCGCGCCGAACCCCAGCCACCTCGAAGCCGTCAATCCCGTCCTGGAGGGCATGGCCCGCGCCGCGGGGACCATCGTCGACCTGCCGGGAGACGTCCGCCCGCTGCCCGAACGGAACCTGCCCATCCTGATCCACGGCGACGCGGCCTTCGCCGGCCAGGGCGTCGTGGCGGAGACCTTCACGCTGTACCGGGTTCCGGGATTCCGGACGGGCGGCACGATCCACGTCATCACCAACAACCAGCTGGGCTACACCACGCCGTCGCAGCAGTCCCGGAGCACCCTGTACGCCAGCGACATCGCCCGGGGATTCGAGATACCCATCATGCACGTCAACGCCGACGACCCGGTGGCCTGCGTGGAGGCCGCGCGGATCGCCTACGCCTACCGCGTCAAGTTCCGCAAGGACTTCCTGATCGACCTGATCGGGTACCGCCGGCACGGCCACAACGAGGGGGACGACCCGTCGCTCACGCAGCCCAGCCTCTACCGGAGGATCGAAGCCCATCCCACGGTGAGGAAGCTGTGGGCCGACCGGCTCGTGTCGGAGGGGCGGATCGAAGCGGGAAGACCGGAGCGGATGGTGGCCGAACGCATGGGCGCCATGCAGGAGATGCTGGATGAATTGAAACCGGAAGAAACCCTCGTGGAACCCTACTACAGGGCGCCGAGATCGGGGACCGCCAGGCGCGCCCGGTCCGCCGTCTCCCTGCGGCGCCTCAAGAACCTGAACGACGCGCTGTGGACGCTTCCGGACGATTTCACCCTCCATCCCCGGCTCGAGCGGGTGATCGAACGGCGGCGGCGGGCGCTGGACGACGTGGACGCGCGGAAGATAGACTGGGCCCTGGCGGAGACCCTCGCCTTCGCCTCCATCATCGAGGATGGGGTTCCGGTCAGGCTGACGGGCCAGGACGTGGAGCGGGGAACCTTCAGCCAGCGGCACAACGTGTTGCACGATTTCGAGACCGACCTGGCCTGGACGCCGCTGCGCCGGCTGCCGCAGGCGAACGCCTCCTTCGAGACGCGCAATACGCCGCTGACCGAGTACGCCGCCCTGGGATTCGAATACGGGTACAGCATCCAGGCGCCGGAACGCTTCGTGCTCTGGGAAGCCCAGTACGGCGATTTCGTGGACGGCGCCCAGATCATCATCGACGAATTCCTCGTTTCCGGCCGCGCCAAGTGGGGGCAGACTTCGTCCCTGACCATCCTGCTGCCCCACGGTTTCGAGGGCCAGGGGCCGGACCATTCCAGCGGGCTCATGGAACGCTTCCTGTCCTTCGGCGCCGATATCAACATGCGCATCGCCAACTGTACCACGGCGGCCCAGTATTTCCACCTGCTGCGGCGCCAGTCGAGGCTGCTGGAATCCGACCCGCTGCCCCTCGTCGTCATGACGCCCAAGAGCCTGCTGCGTCACCCGGACGTGGCTTCTTCGGCCCGCGAACTGTCGGAAGGCAAGTGGCAGCCGATCATCGAAGACGAGCGCGCGACGGAAGATCCGGAGAAGATCCGGCGTTTGATCTTCTGCAGCGGCAAGGTATACGTCGACCTGATGAACGACGATCAATGGGAAAGCGCCGCGCACGCCGCGGTCGTCCGCATCGAACAACTCTATCCGGTGGCCATGGACCAGCTGGAAAAGATCATCGGCCGGCATCCCAACCTGGAGGAAGTCGTCTGGCTCCAGGAGGAACCGGAGAACATGGGCGCCTGGGACTACATCCGCAAGGTTCTGGAAACCGCCCTGGACGATCGCTGTCCGCTCTACCGCGTCTCCCGCCCGCCGAGCGCGAGTCCGTCCGAGGGGTCGACCGCCATACACAACCGGAACCAGCAGAGCCTCGTCAGGATGGCCTTTGCCATGGGCGCGTCGGGAAACGTCGAGATGCATTGACAGATCGCGGCGCATGGCGCATTTTGTTCGATTCGGACGCGCGGTCGGAAAATCCGAGCATGGAATCCGGCGATTATGGCGCGTCGTCCGGGCAACGTCCCTTCAGGCTGATCGAAAGAGGCTGTATCGCGGATGTCTCGGAAATGAAAGCAATCTCAGGCGACTGATGAAGCAATCCCGGCAACTGAAATGAATACCCGGGGAAGGTAAAATGGCCATCGACATCACCGTGCCGCAACTGGGTGAATCCATCGTGGAAGCAACCGTCGTCCAATGGTTCAAAAAGGAAGGCGAGGCGGTCACGACGGGCGAGGCGCTTCTGGAGCTGGAAACCGAGAAAGTCACCCTCGAGGTGAACGCCAACGATAGCGGCGTCCTGGTCCGCATCGAACGGGCGGCGGGCGAGGACGTCCGGATCGGCGACCTGCTCGGCGTACTCGACGAAAGCGCCGGGACCGGGGATACCGGCGCCGCGGCCGTCGGCGCGGCGGACGAAGCCGAAGGGCCCACGGACGATCCGGAGCGGCCCGGAGCGGCGGATGGCGGCGATGCGGGGGGTTCGGAGCGGAACGCGGCGGTACCGGACGACCGGGTAACGCCCGTGGCGCGGCGCATGGCGGACGAAGCCGGTATATCCCTTTCCGACGTCGAGGGGACGGGGATGGGTGGAAGAATACGCCGGGAGGACGTGGAGCGGGCTGTAGCGGAAAGAAAGGAAACAGCGGTTGCCGGGGAGACGGGGCGGGACGCGGATGCCGGGGCCGGCGCCGGACCGGACCGGGAAGTCGGCGAATCGGCAAGTCCGCCCGAGTCCACACGCGCGGCCGGACCCGCGCAAGGCGCGCAAGGCGCCGGACCGTCCGCCGCCAGCGCAGAAACCACCCGTGACGACCGGGAGGAAATCGTACCCATGTCCCGGCGGCGACGCACCATCGCCAGCCGGCTCGTGGAAGCGCAGCAGACCGCGGCGATGCTGACGACCTTCAACGAGGTCGACATGAGCACGGTGATGACGATACGCCGCAGGAACCGCGAGACTTTCGAGGAGCGCCACGGCGTGCGACTGGGATTCATGTCCTTCTTCGTGAAGGCCGTGATCGGGGCGCTCAAGGACTTTCCCGAACTCAATGCCGAAATCCGCGGGGATTCGATCGTCAGGAAGCGCTACTATGACATCGGCATCGCGGTGGGCGCCGAAGACGGACTCGTCGTGCCCGTCCTCCGGGACGCGGACCGCATGTCGTTCGCGGAGATCGAAGGCGGCATACGGGCCTTCGCGGCCCGGGCCGGCGACGGCACGCTGTCGCTGGAAGACCTCCGGGGAGGCACCTTCACCATAACGAACGGCGGGGTTTTCGGATCGATGCTGAGCACGCCCATCCTGAACCCGCCGCAGGTCGGCATACTGGGTCTGCACCGGATCGACGACCGGCCGGTCGCCGTCGACGGGGAAGTGGCGATCCGGCCCATGATGTACGTGGCGCTGAGCTACGACCACCGGATCATCGACGGCCGGGAAGCGGTGCAGTTCCTGGGCCGGGTAAAGTCCCTGATCGAGGTGCCCGCGGCTCTGCTGCTCGAAACGTGAGGTTTATGATGGACTGGTGGGTCTGGATCATCGGCGGCGTGTTGCTCTGCCTGGCTGAAATGGCCACGCCGGGCGCCTTCTACCTGTTGTTCTTCGGCGTCGCCGCCCTCGTGGTCGGCGCGCTGGCCTGGGCGGGCCTGTTGGCCGCGACCTGGGTGCAATTCCTGCTCTTTTCCGTCTTTTCCATCGTCTCCCTCGTCCTGTTCCGCCGGACGCTGGCCGAAAGGCTGAATCCCGAGGAACCCGCCGAAAAGATCAACACCCTGGAGGGTGCGTCCGGCAGGGCCCTGGAGGAAATCCCGGCCCATGGCAGCGGCAAGGTGGAAGTGCGGGGCACGGTTTGGAACGCCGTGAACGACGGGGCATCGCCCATCGAAAAGGGACAGGCCTGTGTGGTCGAACGCGTTGAAGGGGTTTCACTCCGGGTAAGGGGCGCGTGAACGTGACCCGGATGGCGCGGGGGGAACTGCCTGTGACCCGCCCGTCTCGCTGCGCGCTGGAAGGAATCATGTAATGGAGAGTCTGCTGGTCACCATCGTCGTCGCCGTCGCGGCGATCATATTCCTGAGAAACCTGATCATCGTGGTGCCGCAGCAGGAAGCCCGCGTGATCGAAAGGCTGGGGAAATACAGCCGGACGCTGAACGCCGGATTCTATATCCTGATGCCCTTCGTGGACCGGGTAGCCTACCGGCACACGCTGAAGGAGCAGTCCATCGACATCCCGGAACAGCTCTGCATCACGCGGGACAACGTCCAGGTGGGCGTGGACGGGGTGCTCTACCTGCAGGTGCTGGACGCCGAGCGGGCCTCCTACGGGATATCCGATTACGAAATGGCCATCACCCAGCTCGCCCAGACGACCCTGAGAAGCGAGGTGGGCAAGATCGACCTGGACAAGACCTTCGAGGAACGGTCCGCCATCAACTTCTCCGTGGTGAGCGAACTGGACAAGGCGTCCGATCCCTGGGGCGTGAAGGTCCTGCGTTACGAGATCAAGAACATCACTCCGCCCCGGGACGTCCTGGAAGCCATGGAAAAGCAGATGCGCGCCGAGCGGGAGAAGCGGGCGGCGATCCTGAATTCGGAGGGGATGCGCGATTCCAACATCAACCAGGCCGAGGGCGAGAAGCAGAAGGTCATCAAGGAGTCCGAGGCCAAGAAGCAGCAGCAGATCAACGAGGCGGAGGGCGAAGCCCAGGCCATCCTCACGGTGGCCAACGCCACGGCCGAGGGCGTCCGGGCTATTGCGGGCGCCATCCAGTCGGACGGCGGAGACCAGGCTGTGCAGCTGCGGGTGGCCGAGCAGTACATCGATACCTTCGGCAACCTGGCCAAGCAGGGCAACAGCCTGATCATCCCCTCCAATCTCAGCGACGTCAGTTCCATCATCGCGTCGGCCATGTCCGTGATCAAGCACGACCGGAACGCGGACGGCGACGCCAGGGGAGTCGTCTAGCCAAAGCGTTCCGATACCATGTCCGACAGACCGAAGATCGCCGCGATTACGACCGTCTACCACCCCTACGCCCACACGCAGCATATCGTTGACCGGTTTCTGGAGGGGTACGGCTGGGGCGGGCGGCACCACCGCCCGCCCATGGACCTGGTGTCCCTGTACGTGGACCAGGTGCGCGAGAACGATCTCAGCCGGGAACGGGCCGCCCGGTTCCCGCAGATGAAGATCTATCCCACGGTCGCCGAAGCGCTTACCCTCGGCACGGATTCGCTGCAGGTGGACGGCGTCCTCCTGGTGGGCGAACACGGCGAGTATCCCGCCAACGAGAAGGGGCAACGGCTCTATCCTCGTTACGAACTGTTCCGCGAGATCGTGGAGGTATATGAGCGCAGCGGCCGGTCCGCGCCCATTTTCAACGACAAGCACCTCTCGTGGAACTGGGACTGGGCCAAAGAGATGTACGACACGTCGCGGCGGATGGGGTTCGCCTTCATGGCCGGCTCGAGCCTGCCGGTCACCTGGCGGACGCCCTCCGTCGACATGCCGCTTGACGCCGAGGTGGAAGAGGCCGTGTGCGTCTGCTACGGCGGGGTCGACAGCTACGATTTCCACGGCCTGGAGACCTTGCAGTGCATGGTCGAGCGGCGCGCCGGCGGCGAGGCGGGCGTCTCCTGGCTCCATGCCCGGCGGGGCGAGGCCTTCTGGGAAGCCTGCCACGAGGGCGTCTGGTCCCGGGAGCTATTCGAAGCGGCCCTGTGCCGCAGTCACACGCTGAAGCCTTCCCGCGACGGATTCAACAACGTCTTCCCCACCATCGATGAGATGAAGCGCATGGTGGAAGACCCCGTGGCCTACACCTACGGGCACCGCGACGGGGTCAAATGCACCATGATCCTCTTCAACGGGCTGGTGGAGGACTTCAACTTCGCGGCGCGCCTCGCGGGACGGAGCGAGCCGCTGTCGACGCAGATGTACCTGCCCATGCCGCCCGCGCGCACCTCGCTGGCCAACTTCTTCTCGCCGCAGGTCAACAACGTGGAGCAGATGTTCCTCACCGGCGAGGCCGCCTATCCCGTGGAACGGACCCTGCTCACGACCGGTCTGACCGCGGCGGGGGTCGACAGCCTGCACGAGGGACAGGTGCGCCTCGAGACGCCCCACCTGGACGTCGCCTATCCGGCGCCCGGGCAATCCACGTTCTGGAGATATTGAACCCATGCCCAAACGGCTCGCCGTCATCAGTTCCATCTACACCTATCTCTCGCACTCCCAGCATTTCGCGGACCGGTTCCTCGTGGGCTATCCGCGGTCCGGCCGCTGGCACCGTCCGGATGCGGAGGTCGTGTCGCTCTACGTCGATCAGCGGCCCGAGGGCGACCAAAGCACCGACCGCGCCCGGGAGTTCGGCTTCGAGGTCTATCCCACCATCGCCGAAGCCCTGCGGTGCGGCGGGGATTCCCTGGCGGTGGACGGCATCCTCATCATCTGCGAACACGGCGACTATCCGGACAACGAAAAGGGACAGAAACGCTACCCGCGCTACGAGATGTTCAAGGCCTGCGTGGAAGTGTTCGAGCAGGACGGCCGCTCCGTGCCGGTCTACAACGACAAGAACCTGTCCTACAGCTTCGACAAGGGCCTGGAAATGGTGGCCGATTCGAAGCGCCTCGGCTTTCCCGTGCTCGCCGGATCGAGCCTGCCGGTCACCTGGCGGCTGCCCGACCTGGAACTCCCGCTGGAATGCGAAATCGAGGAAGCGCTGATGGTGGGCGTCGGCGGGTCGGACGCCATGGATTACCACGCCCTCGAGGCCATGCAGTGCATGATCGAGCGGCGCAGGGGCGGCGAGACGGGGGTCAGGGCGGTGCAGATGATCGTGGGCGACGAGGTCTGGGAAGCCGGCGAGCAGGGACGTTATTCGAAGGAACTGCTGGAATCGGCGCTCTCCCGCTGCGACAGTCCGAAGGGGCTGACCGAAGAAGACGGCCGTACGCAGGACCTGCTGGGGACGGGCGAACTGCGCCGTCTGGCCGGGAAGCCGGCCGCCTACTTCATCGAACACGTGGACGGCTTGAAAACCACGCTGCTCATGCTCAACGGCGCCATCGGCGACTACTGTTTCGCCGCCCGCCTGAAGGGCGAGCCGGATCTCCAGTCGACCCAGTTCTTCCTGCCGCCCACCCCGCCGGTCACCTATTCCGCCTGCCTGGTGTCGCGGATCGACGAGATGTTCGAGACCGGCGTTTCACCCATCCCGGTGGAACGGACGCTGACCGTCTGCGGCATCCTCGACCATTGCCTCACGTCGAAGCAGCAGGGCGGCATCCGCCTGGAGACGCCCGATCACCGCGTGCAATACCGGGCGCCGTCCCGGCCGCAGCACTGCGGCCCCGCCCAGGACGGATACGCTTCCTGACGAAACCCCGCGGCGGCTGCGACGGTCGGATTAACCGGAACGCGACAGCCGGGCTTACCCGGACTGCGGCGGCTGGTCTTACTCGGACTGGGGGGGCTGGTATCCCGGCGGCATTTCGGCGCCCTCGCCGAAGAAGAACGCCTCCAGGTGCCGGTCGTAGACCTCCTGGCCCTCGGTCGTGGCGAGGTTCAGACGGTACTCGTTGATGACCATGACCGAATAGTTGATCCACATCTGCCAGGCCTGTTTGGAAATGTTATCGTAGATGCGCTGGCCGAGATCGTTGGGGAAGGGGACGAAGTCGAGTCCTTCCAGTTCCTCGTTGAGCTTGACGCAGTGGACCATGCGGGCCATGCCGGGCCTCCTCGTAAGGGGCGTGAACTTCGCTGTTCATATGCCGGTTGTTGTCGCGTGCGTTACAGCACAGGCTATATACCGTTCCGCCCGTCGTTTGTCAAGTTGGCCGCGCCCCCTTTCCGGTATCGAAGCGAAGCGCGTCGGTATCGAAGCGAAGCGCCCGGACGAGGATGCCGCTCGCGTCCTCCGGAGTTCCGCCCGCGACCGATCTGCGTCTCAGTCCCCGACGTAGCGCGACAGCACCGCGTCCATGGCGGCGTTGCCGCAGGGGTAGAACCCGTCCGGAATCGCCACACCATGTTCCAGGATCAGTTCGAGCGCGGCGGAATAGTTCCCTCTGTCGCGATTCCACTGGCAGTGAATCACGGCATGTACCGGATCCCGGAAGTATCCGCCAACGGGTTCGGTGGAGGCGCCCCGCCGCAGGAGGAAATCGACCATGTCGGGACGGCCCTTGCACAGGGCCCAGTAGAGGGGCGTGGCGTCCATCCAGCCCCGGGCGTCTATGGGCCAGCCCAGGTCCGCCATGAGACGAACCGCGGCCCAGTTGTCCACCTGGGCCACGTGGCTGATCAGGGTCCGGTCATCGTCGGTCAGGTCGGACAGGCAACGGTCTTTCAGATCCTCCACGACTTCGAGGTCCGTACTGGCGCAGGCGACTACGAGGCGGTCGTATTCGGACAGGGGGGACGCCACGGCGCCATGCCGCCGGAGGAGGGCCGCCACGTCCCTCCGTCCCAGGCGGAGCGCGAAGTCGAGGGGCGTCCAGCCGGCGATCCCGAGGGCCGTGCTCTTCCCGGTGGACGTGCGGGCATCGGGGTCCGCCCCGGCATCGAGTAGCGCACCGATCACGTCGGCCGCGCAGTTTCTCTTAACGGCCCAGTGAAGGGACGTTTCGTTGTCGGCGGGATGGACGGCGTTGGGATCCGCGCCCTGGTGGAGGAACCACAGGATCCCGTCGGTCCAGGTCATGTCCATGGCGTGCTTGATGCAATAGGAAATCCCCTCCGCGTCCAGTCCATTCGCCGCTACGACGTCGAGCAGATCGAGGTTGAACTTCTCGCAGGCGTGGTAGAGGGATTCGTTGTCGTTGGGGTTGGCGCCCGCGTCCACCAGTACCCGGGCCGCCGGCACGCAGTTGCTTTCCACGCATCCGTAGAGGGCCGACTCCTTCCAGTCGGATTCGTTCACCCAGTAGCTGTCCGGGTCGGCGCCGTGCCGCAGCAGCAGTTCCAGGACGCGGACCATGGCGTCGGCGCGCTCGGACAGAAAGCAAGACCACGTCGCGTAGAGGATCGGGGGCCAGTCTTTCGGACCGCCCTTCGTCGCGGCCGCGGCGGGATCGGCCTCCAGGATGCGCGCGACGGCATCCGCGTCCCCGGCGGCGCAGGCGGCGTAGACGTTGCAACGGGACAGCGCGGGGTTACTTTCGAGCAGGTTTCGGGCCAGGCCGGGATCCCCCCAGATCCAGGCGGAAGCCAAAAACCGGTCCGCTTTTTGCTTCATATCATCGGCAGGCATTTCGCGTTCATCTCAATAGGTGCAATACCCGGCGGGATTTGATCGATTACGTTTCTAACTTATCCGAGACCCGGATGCTGTCAAGCAGAAGCGCCGCCTTGACGCATGGCCATGCTGCGCGGCTTTGGCGGCATGCGTTACGGGGGCGAGGTTGACACGAAGCGGCGGGTTGGTTTACTTTCATGGACTGCGCGGTACTGGTTGGATTGTCGAATGAAACCATCATGAGCAATCATCGGAATGGAGGAGCCGCATCCATGAAGCTGATCCCCTATCTGGCCTTCAACGGCCAGTGCGAAGAGGCGCTGACGTTCTACCGGGACTGCCTGAACGGTCAGATCGAAAGAACGCTTTACTACGGCAAAGACCAGGATATCGGTATGGAAATCCCCGATCACGTGGTGGGCCAGGTCATGCATATGGCCCTGCGCATTGGCGACGAGGCCATCATGGGGTCCGACCATATGGAACCGGTCTCGAAGGACGGCAACATCACGTTGAACATTGAATTCAGCCAGGTGGAGGAACTGGAGTCGGTTTTCAATGCCCTGTCCACGGGCGGCGAGGTGACCATGCCGCTTCAGGACACGTTCTGGAATGCCCGATTCGGTACGTTGACCGATAAATTCGGCACCAAGTGGACGCTCAACTGTCATTATTAGCGGAGGAACTGCCCCATGACCCGAGTTAAACTGGGAATACTCGCTGGCGTTGTGCTGGGCCTACTCGATGGGCTGTCCGCCTTCCTGGTCCCCGAGGCCCAGGGCATGATGACCGAGATCATCTTGTGGGGCACGGGGAAGGGCCTGGTCACGGGCCTGCTGGTCGGCATGATCGCGTGCAAG
The DNA here is from genome assembly GCA_963693015.1 of bacterium. Lineage (GTDB taxonomy): Bacteria > JAAXHH01 > JAAXHH01 > JAAXHH01 > JAAXHH01 > JAAXHH01. Next base: position 3,363,752 of record OY843748.1, on the reverse strand, counting down.
GTCGAGGGGGTCGGTAAGAACGTGCTGGCCGGCGGCGCGGTGGGTGCGGTCCTTTCCCTTCTCGCGGCGATTCCCACGGGATCCTACGTGGAGATCGTGCCATCGGGGATCGTCGTCGGGCTGCTGGCGGGACTGATCGTTTCGAAATGGGGGAAATGATCCCTGAAGCGGCGGGCGCCGGTTCAGGAAAACGGGTGGCCGTTCTACGCGGTGGCCGTTCTACGCGCCGGCTGTTCTACGCGCCGGCCGTTCCACGCGGTGGCCGTTCCACGCGGTGGCCGTTCTACGCGGTGGCCGTTCTACGCGGTGGCCGTTCTACGCGGTGGCGACGTCTACGAACCGACGACGCCAGATTCCTCGGCGCCGTACCCGCGCAACCGTTCCGTCAGGCCGTCTCTTCGACTGAAACCGGTGAGTTTTTCTAGCCTGTCCAGGGGTGTCAGGCCCTCTTCGTTCCTGGCATTGACGTCGGCTCCGTGCGTTACGAGCAGACGGAGTATCTCCTCTGTATCTTCCATCCGGTTGTCTACGTCGAGACAGTGCAGCGGCGTGTTCCCCGCGTCGTCCCGTTCGCGGGCGCAGGCGGGGTCGTTTCTCAGCAGTTCCCGGACGCGGCCCAGCAGGTCTGACTGCACGGCCCGGTGTATCCCGGCAAACTGGGCCAAATAGCCTGCCACGTGGTCCTGCTGGTAGTGGCTGGCGTAGCCCAGGGCGCTGATCTCGTGACCCGAGTCCTTTTGGGAAACATCGGCCCCGAGATCGACCAGCAGTTTGATCATATCCAGGTGGCCGTAGCGGGCCGCGTCGTGCATGCCGCAGGCGTTCACGTCGAAGCCCAGTTCGGCCATCAGCCGGACCGCGTCCCGGTTGTCCGATCCTATGGCGTTCTCCACGAGCGCGCTGCCGCGTTCTCCCAGTTGCTCAATCAGTAACGGATCCCGTGCGAGCAACGCGCTGGCACGGTCCCCGTCCCCACTGATGCATGCGCCTGCGAACCGGTCCAGCTCGTCCAGTGGAAACGTCTCCGCGCCGCAAGCCGCCAGGTACTCGGCGATGGCCTCGTTCCCGTGAAAGACGGCTTCCCCGTAAGGCGACCGCGCATCGGGCCGGTGGGATGGCCGGTTTACGTCGGCCCCGTTTTCGACCAGCAACCGAACCCTTTCCCGGTAGTTCCATCGGGCGGCCCACTGCAGTTGAAAGGCCAGCATGTCGACCGGACTGGCCAACCAGCCGCGCGATTGCTCGCCCAGCAGCCGGTGCCAGGGCCGGTCCCCTTCCTTTCCAAGTCCGTGGGCGAACAGGAACCGCAGGTGTCCGTCGTCCCGGCTGAACATCCGGTTGTAGAGGGTCTGCGCGTCGTTCGGATCGGCGCCGGACTCGATCAGGAGCTCGGCCAGTTCATAGCAGTTCCGGTGCGGGGGACACCTCGCCGGACCGTTTTCCCCTTCGCCGAACACGCCGGTAAGGAGGGTGTAGGGGCATGGGAACCCGGCCCAGAGATAGCCCGCGTTCGGGTCGGCGCCATGGGCAAGCAGCAACCGGGCTACTTCGACGGCCGCATGTTCCGGTGTCCCGTGGTCCAGACGAGAAAAGGCCACGTAGAGCAGCGGTTCCCAGTCGTGAGGGCCGCCCGGGGTTCTCGCCAGCTCAGGGTTTGTTTTCAGAAAAGTGCGTGTGGCTGAAACGTCGCCAGCCGCGGCGGCGGTGTATACACTTACCCGGGAAAGTTCCGGATGGGCATCCAGCATGTTCCTCGCCCTGGCCCATCTCGACGGGTGATCCTGGGCGCCCTGGGTCAGGCAGGCGAGACGGAGGAAATCATCGGCGCGTTCCTCTGCCCGTTCCTCGGCGCCGCGCCGTCCCTCTTCGCCACGCCGTCCGGAGGGCGTGGGTTCCACGTTGGGACTGCGTGAAAGGTTTTCTACCGTTTGGAAGTATCGTTCTACCTGCGTCCAGCCCGGAAATCCATAGCTCTTTGCCAGCACGTCCCGGGCATCAACTAAATCGAAGGATGAGGAATCCAGAGAGGATCCATAACGGCGGACATCCGCCACGGGCGCGGCCTGGCCGGATCTATACCCTTGGAACAGGTTCAGGGCTTCGCGCTCGATTTCAGCTTGAACAACCGGGTAGGGCCAAAACCTGGAAGGACGATGATGGGTAGCAGTCATGTGCTAATGAACCCGCGGTAAATACAGTACTTGAGCGTCGTCAGATCGACTGCTCTGTTGATCGTCACAGGATCGACTGCTCTGTTGATCGTCACAGGATCGACCGCTCTCGTTAGCTTGAAACGGGAATCTGGCCGTTGCCGTCAATCGTGCCGTCAATCGGATCCGTCAATGGCCCCGATTGCCCGCGATACCCGTTGCAACGCGTCGTGATTTACAAGGCCCGGTTCAACGAACTGGCGAGCGTAATCCGCAGCCGTGACGTCTTTCCAAGTCGTTTCGCCGCCTTCCGCAGTCGGCTTTCTGATGGACGCCCTGACCGCCGGGTCGGCGCCGCGTTCGAGGAGCAGTTCCGCCATATCGGGGAAATGGCGCGGCACGTGCAGCGTGGCCATGACATGAAACAAGGGCGTCCAGCCGCCGAACCCGTCCCGGTCCGTGCCCGTGGGGGCATTGACATCGGCGCCGTGTTCGAGAAGCCACCGGGTCAATTCGACGTCACAGAATTCGACGGCCATGTGAAGCAGGGTCACCCCGCCGGACAGGGGGGTCACGGTGGCGTGTGGAGAAGGGATTTCTATACCGAATCCGGGCGGGAAAACCTCCCTTTCCGAGAACAGTCGCGCCGTCATCCGGGGATCTTTGCGCAGATGCGCTTCCAAGAGGCGGGCATCCCGCAGGTGCAGGGCCATAGGCGGCGTGTCCGTCAACTCGAACCCCGCTTCCGCCATGACGCGAAGGCAATCGGCCTTATCCGGGGGTCTTCGCTCGTTGGTCGCCAGGATCATCCCCACATTGTCCGGCAGCAGCCTGCCGCCATGCGACGCGAGGCGGCGTAACATCCCGGACGCCAGCGTCATGCAGGGATAGTTGATTACTCTGTAGGGACGGCCGGACGGCGATACCGTCGTCGCATTCGGATCGGCACCGTGGCTGAGCAGCAGTTCGACGGCGTCCATATTCTGGTCGAAGTACGCCGCGGCACGCAACGCCCTCTCGCCCCCTTCATGTATATCCGCGCCGGCGGCGATCAGGACTTCCATGACCTTCGCCTTTCCGAAAAACGCGGCATAGGCGAGGGGCCGGTACCCGTTGTGACGACGGCGCCTGATCCAGTGCCCCTCACGGTGAATCAGGCCGGGATCTTCGGCCAGAAGGTCCCTTACCCGGCCGTCGTCGTCTTCGAGGATGGCCCGTTCAAGCGCCCCCATGGATCCGACGGACTCGACGTAGGCCTTCAGCTTCGGCCAACTGGGAAAACCGTACCGGCGCGCGACGCGGAACAGCCCATCGGCAAGCGTCGGACAGGTGCCAGCGCTCACCAGGTCTTTCGCCTGGTCTTTCAGGTGGCGCAGATCGGGTTGATCGGGGAGTTGTACTACGGCGGATTCCGACATGGCTGACCTCCTTGACTGGCTACCCGGCGTCCGTATTATCGGGCTGAAGGAAGTACAGCGTTATGATGGCTGACCAACAGGTGGGCTTCTACCCTGTCCACGGACCGGAGGCGGCCTGTCCCGCACCGATTTTATGGTAAGGCCTGCGGAGCCGCCGGTCAAGGGTAATCGGAGGGCGGCGATTGAGGATTACAATTCAAGATCCCCTGCCTCCGTGCCGTCGTATCACGTCGGCTACGGCCGTGTTACCGGTTTCCTCGGCAATCACAAGCGGCCGGGTCCAGGGCCAGTCAGCCAGATTGGGGTCGGCACCGTGTTTCAGCAGCAGTTGGACCATGCCGGCCTGACCGTATTTCACCGCGACCGCCAGGGGCGTCTGGCCCTCTTTCTCGTCCAGCGCGTTCACCTGGGCGCCGTGTTCGATGAAGGACCGGGCGTTTGCGTCCCAGCCGTGCCTGGCACAGGTGTGGAGATACGTCTGCCCCTCAAAGGTACGGCGGTTCGGGTCGAGACCCGCGGCGACGAGCTTACGCGTGATCGCGCCGTCGTCGCCCCATCCCGGCAGGTACTGCAGGGTTTCCAGGCGGCCAGGCGCATCGGGATCATCGGCCAGCAGCGTATCGATCAGTCTTTCGTCTTCCGTTCCCAGCACCTCGGCAACGAGATAGGGATCGTGGACTCTCGTCGCCTTGCTGTCCACCAGTCTCCGAAGTTCGTCCTCCCCCAAACGCCAGGACGGCGGGTACACCGCGCCGTGACGAACCAGCAAGGCTCTGATCGCAGGATCGTCGGTGCCCGCGGCGCAACCGCAGGAATCCAGTTCCACGTTCGGGTTGGCTCCGTGTTTGAGCAACCGGGCGACGACATCCGGGTGTTTATACCAGACGGCCTCGAAAAGCGCCTCGTCCACGGCATGGCCATCCGTTCCCGCTTCGAGCAGCAACGCGGCGATTTCTTCGTGGCCGGCCCGGGCGGCATAGGCCAGGGGACTTTTCAGCGCGGCATCGCGGCCCGTTCCGCCGGAATCCTCGGAAAGTACCTGCCGTACCCTGTCCCGGTCGCCCAGGTAACTGGCCGCCGTGACGGCGTAATGCGCCCCGCTCTCGAGAAGGAATCCCGTGATGCCCAGCTTCGGGTCCGGCGGATCGTGTCCGAAACCCGTGTCGAACGACAGCGTCAGCGGCGTCCTGCCGTCGGCCCGCCGTGAATCAATGGGTACGCCGCGCTCGAGAAACAGTTCGACCATTTCTTTCCGGCCGCTCTGAACACCCAGGTGGAGGCCGTTGTTCCCGTCCTGGTCGGACCGGTCAACCAGTTCGGGCTGGTCGCTCAACGCCGTGTCAACGTTTTTAGTGCTGCCCTCTTTTATCAGTTCGGCGATCGCCCCGAACGCGGGATCGTAGCCGAACCGCACCTTCATTGTGCGCTCTATGACTTCGGAAACGTCGTTAAAACCACGCGTTCGCGTTTCTTCGAGGAGACCAGCCCAGGTCGAACCGAAGATGTTGAGACCCGGGTCGGCGCCCCGTTCGAGTAGATACTCCGTCACCTCCGCGTGTCCGTGACGGGCGGCCAGGTGTACCGGCTGGGTGTACCAGTGCAGCGCGTTTACGAGACGCGGGTCTTCGTCCAGGAGCGCCTCGATCGCCACCAGGTCTCCCGCCACGGCGGCTTTGAACAATGTCCAGGCGGCCTCGCCGTCGATCCAGTCGGACTCGTCCCCCCAGCGGTCGTCATAGCAAGGCCGGCCGTGCTCGGGACCCAGGCCCGGGCAGATCATGAACCCGGTCCGGCATGCGTCGAGGTGCACACGGCCCCGGAATTTACCGGGAAAGGCCATGCGTGCCGCGCGATCGGGATACCTGCCGGCGATTTCCAATGCGTGTTTCACGGTACTGAATCACTCCTGTCCGCAGTCTCGTCCATCGGTTCACAGCCTTAAACCGCCCGTTGAAAAGCCATCCGGGCTATCAAGCGCCAAATTCCACGAGCGCACGGACCGCCGCCCGGCGCTTTGCCGACTCGGCATGGTCCAAAGGGGTTCTGCCCTCATGATCGCGGGCGTTCAAATCGGCGCCGGCTTCGAACAGGGCACGGATCGCCTCAACTCCCGCGCCCCGCGCGCTGACCAGGTGCAGGGCGGTCCGGCCTTCGGCATCCCGGACATTCGGATCGGCGCCATGCTCCAGCAACAGGCGAACCCTCCTGCCGTGGCCGTGATTGGCGTCATGGTGGAGCAGGGTGCGCCCGCCCACCTGCTCGTTGACGTCCCAGCGGTACTGAAGCAATAGTTCAAGCGCCTCTGCCATCGATGTGCTGGGTGTGTGCTTCAGCCCGCCCAGGCTGGGATCAGCCCCCCGATCCAGGAGAAAACGCGCACCTTCCAAGGTGCCGAATCGCAGTTGCATCATGAGCGGAGTTTCGCCCGCGCAGCCCACGGTGGTCAGGGCATTTACGTCTGCGCCGCTGTCCAGCAGCAGCCTGCCGACTGCGATGGATCGCCAGTGATGAATCGCCTGGGCGATTCCCCGGCCCCCGGTGAATTCGGCGCGAGCCAGTCGTGGACTGGCAACCAGTAGAGCACGGACGTCCTCGATCCGGTCCGCGATCACGGCATCCCTGAAGGCACGAACCCGTCGGGGGATCAGCAGAGCGGCGATGGCCCGGTGAGACGCTTTATAACAGTGGCCGCAGTTTCGTACGACGAACTCCCGCAGCAACGGATGCGCCTCGCAGCCGTCATAACGGCCGATAGATGGATGGCCGGCGATATAGGTCCTGGCGGCCGCCAGGTCGCCGCGTTCGAACATCGAAAGGAAAGCTTCGCCGGATCCGGATTCCATATTGGTTCCACCGTTACGCCAGGTGCGCCTTATTGCCTGCCCGTCAGTCGGCCGCCGATCCAGGCCATGGGTATATACGCGCAGATCAGGTCCACCGCGATGAACCAGCCGGGCGCGGGCAGCAAGACGGCATTGGAAATGCCGCCGAGGAGGAACAACGATCCAACCAGCATCGATATTTTCAGCCGGTACCCCGACGCGATCATGACGGCCAGGTACGCGGCCACCAGGGTACCGCCCGCGTGGGCCAGAAAGGGAAAGACGAAATGCCTGGACTGGAACAGGTGCATGGACGCGGCCAGGGACTCCATGTCGGTCACGTCGACGCCGGGAGGAGGCGGGATGACCATGGGACTCAGCAAAACCAGTCCCATGTTCACGACGCTCCCAACGGCCAGGCCTGCCAGTACGGCCAGGATGGTCCTGATCGTTTTGCCCATCATGTTTCCTCGTCAGTTATTGTGCAAATTGACGTGCGGATTGGTCAAAAGTACACTTTCATTCGACAACCATGGGCATCATCGCCGGAGAAGGCGGGAAAAGGACCTCCAGTACCGGCCGCGACGGCCCGGGTATGCGAATTCCGGGCGAAGCGCTGACGGTTGCAGGGTTCAATCCGATCCTTAACACATAATGCGGTATCCGGTTCTCTATGCGGTATCCGGTTCTTTCAAAACCTACGCTCCCCATGACATGGTGGCAAAGAAAATCAGCGCGCGAGATTGGGCTTGTTCGTCTTCCGAGTCGGAAGTACGTTCATTTTGCAACACGGGAATCCGGTGGTGGCTGCAGGAGTTGTTATCCGCCTAGTGGCTGAACCGTCTCACCGTTAGTCGGAGCCGCATTCCATACCGTCCTCCGGACATGTAACGACAACATGCCTGACACGCCTTCCTCTTTCCCGCCCATCTCCTCCCTGCCCCTGGTCGAGGGCACGTTCCTCAGCCGTCCCAACCGATTCAGCGTTGTTTGCATGATCGACGGCAGGGAGACGTATGTGTTTATGCCGAACCCCGGCAGGATGGGTGAATTGCTGTTGCCTGGGGCGGAACTGATCCTGGCGGATCACGGCCATCAGGAAAACCGGAAGACGCGGCACACGGTGATGGCCGTGCGCTACCAGGGACGCATCGTCTTTCTGCACACCCATCTGAACAACGAGGTCGCGCGCAGGCTGATCGAATCCCGTGCGATCCCCGCATTGAGGGATTACGGGGTTGCGGGTACCGAGGTGACCGTTGGAAAACACCGGTTCGACTTCCTGTTACAGGATGCGGAGGGCGCCCTTTGCCTGGAAGTGAAATCGTGCACGCTGTCCGCGAACGGCATCGCCATGTTTCCCGACGCGGTCACGGAACGCGGGCGAAGGCACCTGGAGTCGCTGGCCGGAATGGCCGGACCGAGCGGGCGGACTGGACTGGCCGGTCGGACCGGGATACGATCGACAGGTCGAAAAGGCGCCTTGCTTTTCCTGGTTCACCACGGAAACGCGAAGGTCTTTCTGCCGGACTATCACACGGATTTCGCTTTCAGCAGGGCGTTTTGCGACGTGGAGGACAAGCTGCCCGTCTACGCGGTTGCACTCGAATGGACCGAAGATCTGCGCTACTGTATCTCGGTTCCGGAAGTGACGATTCCCTGGACCACGATTCGGCGGGAGTGCGTGGACCGGGGTCACCTGCTGATCGTCGGGCGCGATGGGGCCGGATATCGCGTGTCGCTTACGAGGTATTTAACCGAACTGTTGAAAAAGACGAGGAAGCCCTCCGGTGCGGTCTTCCCCATCCGGACATCGATCGACGATTGCGAAAGCATGGCAGGTGAGTTGTCCGGTCTCTACGGGAATCCGGCCGAAGACACCGATGGCTGGACGTTCCAGTGCGCGTCCGATCCGGTTTCGACTCCCGGTTTTCAACGGGCGTTGCTGGATTTTCGCATGCCGGTCCGACTACAAACTCATTCCGTCTGAGACCGCCTTGTCCGATGTGCCATCCTACTTGAGCAGTCGGATAATGTCTTCAGTGCGGGCATTACGGACTGCGTAGTCCAGCGGCGTTTCTCCCTTGGAAGATTTCGCGAAGGGATCCGCGCCGTATGCCAGGAGCATTTCGACGATTTCCCTGCCGGCGCCCGCGGCGGCGAAATGCAGGGCCGTTTCTCCGTATACGTGGCCGGGGTCGGTCGTCGGCGCATCATCGTGACAGGCCTGGTTGACTATGGCGCCGTTGTCGAGGAAGAAGCGCGCGACGTCGGGCAGATTGTGCTGGACCGCGACGTGCAGGCCCGTGACGCCGTTCATGGGCTGGGCGAGATTGATGTCCGCGCCGGCATCCAGGTAGAGTTGCAGATATCGCAACTGGCCCCGATAGGCGGAGAAGGTCATGAGAATGCCCTCGTCGAATCCGGCGAAGTTGACATCGGTCCCCCTTGCGAACAGATATCGCATGATCTCGTAATGTTCGTCGGTTTCCTGCTGAGGCGGGATATGCGCCGGCGTAATGCACGCCGTGTCGGCGCCCATCTCTATCGCCTTGCGTACTTTCGCCGGATCACCGTTCTCCACGGCCTCGATCAACGACCGATTCAGATCCTCTTTGCCGTACATCTTCATCTCCCTTCCGGCAGACAGGACGTTATGTATCGACTGGAGATTTGAAAGGTGTTGCCTCGGGGGCTTATCCAAGGCAGAAACGAAATCCTTCGCAAGGGGTTCGCCGAACCTTGGCATCGTGCCCATTTTCGTCCCTCTTCGCATGAGCACGCGGGGGCGGCGTCCAAAACCGGCAGGTCAACAAAGCCCTTGTAAGCGAACTGTCCGTGTAGTTTAATTGATTGCATAGGAACAGGTCAACGCAATCACTTTTTCCGACACTGGTCTTACCCGTCTATCGTGAACCCATCCCGCACCATCCTGCACGCGGACATGGACGCCTTTTTCGCGGCCATCGAGCAGCGCGACCGTCCCGAGTTGCGCGGCAAGCCCGTCATAGTCGGGGGCGATGGCCCACGTTCGGTGGTGTCCACCTGTTCCTACGAGGCGCGCAGATTCGGCGTACATTCCGCGATGCCGGGAACGACCGCCAGAAAGCTGTGTCCCCAGGGGATCTTCCTGCCGGTCAGATCGGAAGTCTACGGCAAGGTTTCGCGCCAGGTCCAGGAGGTCTTCCACCGGTACACGCCCCTGGTCGAGCCGCTGTCGCTCGACGAAGCGTTCCTGGACGTTACCGGTTCGTCGCGGCTGTTCGGCGACGGCGAGACGATCGCCCGTTCCATCAAGGCGGACGTGCTGAAGGAAACGCAACTGACCATCTCCGTCGGCGTGGCGCCGTGCAAGTACGTGGCCAAGGTGGCCTCCGACCTCGACAAGCCGGACGGCCTGGTGATCGTCCCCCCGGACCGTGTGATGGATTTCCTGGCGCCACTTCCCGTATCGTTTCTCTGGGGAGCGGGCAAGGACATGCAGGGGCGTCTGGCCCGGCGCGGCCTCAAGACGATAGGCGACGTGCAGAAGCGATCTTCGGACGAGTTGAAGCGGCTGCTCGGAAACGCGGCCGGTGCGCACTTCTTCAACCTGTCCAGGGGCCTGGACGACCGGCCCGTGGTCACCGGCCACGCCGCGAAGTCGGTGAGTCACGAGAATACCTTCGGCACGGACCTGGTGGATCGGGAGGAATGCCACGGGGTGCTGGTGGACCAGAGCGACCGGGTGGGCCGGCGGCTCAGGCGGGAAGGACTGCTGGGCAGAACGGTCCGGATCAAGGTCCGGTTCGGCGACTTCAACACGTTGACGCGGCAGGCGGCCGTGGCGCCGACGGACAACGATTTCGTGATCGGCGAGGCGGCGCGGAACCTTTTCGACCGGGTCTGGGACGGCCGGACGGGCATTCGGCTCCTGGGCGTGGCCGCCGGCAACCTGGTCCGGCCGGACGAACCGATTCAGACCGACCTGTTCCAAAGCGCCGATGAGACGTCGGGGCGGCTGCTTCGCGCGATTGACGACATACGAAGCCGGTATGGGCGTCATGCCATTCGCCACGGCGCAACGTCGCCGAAACCGTAGCCCGGCGCAACGGCAACGTCGCCGAAACCGCAGCCCGGGGCAACGGCACCGTCGCCGAAACCGCAGCCCGGCTCCCGTATCATGGTCGCGGGACCTATCAAGGTCGCGGAGCAACAACCGAGGTGCCTATGAAGAAGATCATTATCGTCGCTGCCGTCCTGATCCTGGCTGCGGCCGCGCTGCTCGCGTACTTTGCCCTGCAGGGCCCCGACCTGACGGAGTACGAGCACCTGAAAGAACCGGCGATTTCGACCCGGCCGCCTCAGAAGATGATCGTGGCCGAGGCGAAAGGCGATCCCAACGCCGTTGCGGGAGCGGTCTTCGAAACGCTGTATGATCTGTACTACCGTATCGAGGGCGTTCCGTCCTGGCCCCTTCCGGCCCCCAGGGCGCGATGGCCCGTGTCGCCGGACCAGCCGAAGGAGGAGTGGATCGGCATTTACGGCCTTCCTGTTCCGGATACCGTCACGGCGCTGCCGGAACACACCGCCGTGCCCGGATTGGCGGTATCGCTCACGACCTGGACGTATGGCGACGTCGCGGAGTTGCTCTACATCGGTCCATACGACGAAGAGTGGCCGGTCCTGCAAAGACTCAGGGACTATATAGCCGAGAGCGGATACGCGTTCGTCGGCGCGCACGAAGAGGAATACCTGAAAGGGCCGGGCATGTTCTTCAGGGGAAATCCCGAGAACTACGTTACCATCCTGCGGTATGAAGTCAGGCCCGTGGCGGAGGAATCTACCGTGGACAAGGCCGGCGTGGACGAGGCCGGCACAGATGGAACCGACATGGATGAGGCGGTCGTGGAAGAGTGACATAGCGGAAGAGTGACGGGATGCTATGTAAAAAGAGCAGTCAGCGTAACAAGGAGGAGACATGCTTGAGTTTACTGGACTGAACTGGTTGGCCATACTCGTGGCGACATTGGTTGGTTTTGCCCTCGGGGCGGTCTGGTACGGCCCGCTTTTCGGCGACGCCTGGCTGTCCGCAATTGGAAAGACGGCGGATCAGATCCAGCCTTCACCGGCCCCCTTCGTCATCAGTTTCTTTACCGCGCTGATCACGGCCATCGTCCTCGCGATGCTCATCAACGCGCTGAACATTTCCACCCTGGGCGGCGGCGTAATGATCGGCCTCCTCGTGGGCGTCGGCTTCATCGCGACGGCGATGGCATCGGACGCCGCGTTCGGCGATACCGGGCTGAAACTATGGTTGATCCAGTCGGGATACCGCGTGCTCTACAGCGTGGTGATGGGCGCGATCCTCGCCGTGTGGCGCTAGATATGGACCCGGAAGCACTCCGCAGGGAATACGTATTCGGCAGCCTGAGTGAAAACGACCTGGACGAAAACCCGTTCAGGCAGTTCGACACCTGGTTCAAAAACGCGGTCGACGCCGGCATCGAACTGGCGGACGTGATGACGGTCGCGACGGCTTCGCGGGACGGCGTGCCGTCGGCCAGAATGGTCGTGCTGCGGGGGGTCGACGAACGGGGTTTCGTTTTCTATACGGATTACCGGAGTGCGAAGAGCCGGGACCTGCAGGAAAACCCCAGGGCCGCGCTGGTGTTCTACTGGCGTGAGCTCGGGCGGCAGGTCCGGATTACGGGTGCCGTTCACAGGGTATCCCTGGAAGAATCGGCCCTTTACTTCCATTCAAGGCCCCTGGAAAGCCGACTGGCGGCCCTGGCTTCGAACCAGAGCGAGGTCATATCCGACCGAAAGGTCCTCGAAGAACGGTACGAGGCACTGAAGTCGGAATTCCCGTCCGGTGACGTTCCGCATCCGGACGATTGGGGCGGGTTCCGCGTTTCGCCCGATGAGTTCGAGTTCTGGCAGGGCCGGGAGCTTCGCCTGCACGACCGGATTCGCTACAAGCGCGACGCGGGCGATGCATGGGTGATGGAACGGTTGTCGCCCTGATCCCTCGTGGCGGCCGCCTCGTGGGAAACGCCTCGAAGCGACCGCCTCGCGGCGACCCCATGGTCCATTGCGCGGCACTGTCGATCCGGGTGCGCGGCACTGTCGATCGGAGAAACAGGCAATGACGCACGAAGAAAAAGTGATTCGCCTCGGTGTCGTGGGCTGCGGAGGCGCCGGCCATGCCGCCGTGCGATCGGCCCAGGCCAGCGCCCTCCTGGACGTCGTCGCGATCGGCGACCTGGACGAGGAACGTCGAAACCGCGTGGCCCGCCAGGAGGGGGTTCCCAATCGATACGGTCCCTACCAGGACCTGTTGGCCGATAAAGGGGTGGACGCCGTTCTCCTCGCAGTGAATCCGCCCGCCCGCTATCCCATGGTCTTCGATGCCATCGAGGCCGGCAAGCACGTACTCGTGCAGAAACCGCATGCCGTCCGCGCCGATCATATCCCGACGTTCAAGGCAGCGGCCGAGCGCGCGGGGGTAACGCTGCAGTTCTGCTACTTCATGCGGCACGATCCGACGAACCGTAAAATACGCATGGCGTTAAGCCGCGGCCGCATCGGCGAGCCGTACCACGCCCGCATCTTTCTGAAATACAACCACAGAGCGCCATTGGACAGTCCGGAAGGCTGGACCCACGTGTATGGCCAGAAGGGCGGCGCCCTGGGCCAGCACGCTTCGCACGAACTGGACCTGGCCTGGTGGTGGATGGGCTGTCCGCGCCCCCGTTGGGCATTTGCCGTCAAGCACGTCGTCGAGTCCCTCTACGACGGTCCGGAAGGCCCGGCCGAAGACTATTTCTCGGGTTTGTGCGGCTTCGACGGCGGCAAGACGATCCAGATCGACTGCTCCCGCTGGCTGCAGTGCGACACCCCAACCGTCGTGGAAGTGCACGGCAGCGAAGGGGCGCTGTCCCATGGCCAGGTGTCGACGTGGAAGGATGGAACGTTTACGGTTCGGGAAATCGACGACGAATCCGATGTGCCCCACACGGACCCGCCGGCCGAAGGACTGCCCTTCTACCACGAGGTCGAACACTTTGCGCGGGCGGTCGCCGGCCGCGTCAAGCCCGACGTCGACGCCGATGACGCCTACCGGTTCATGCAACTGCTCGACGCCATGTACGACAGTGCGCAGCAGGGCGAAAAGGTGTATATCGGATGAACGGGCGGGCGATGAATGAGCCTGCGGGCGATGCGCACCGCCGCCCGGGCGATGCGCGCCGCCGCCCGGGCGATGCGCGCCGCCGCCCGGGGCGGGACGTACGGATTTTGACGGCCTGTTTCCAGCGGGTACTCCCGACTTCTGCCGCCGGTCAGTGGGCGTGCGCCCATTCCACCAGCAGCGCCATCAGTCCGATCCCCAGGATAACCAGGACGAATTTGATCACGCGGTCGTGGTCCCGCGTCGGCATGGGCTGATCGTCGTCGCCCGTGAGTACGCTCATGACGAATTTCGCCACGCGCACGTTGCGCCTCGAAAGTTCCGCATCGATGATGTCGATGATCGCCACATAGATGAACGTCCCGGCCGCGATGGCGTTGAAACTCCCCTCGATCAACGTCGTGACGGTCCCCCCGTCCTCCAGGGACATGGTGGCCGCCATACCTGCCAGTATGCCCAGCGGTGTCATCGACACGAAAACCGCCAGTATCGGCCCGTGACGTCGCTTCTCGATGCCGGCCCGCAACGCACTGATCATCAGGGCGAAGGCGGCCGATCCCTTGTGGCAGAGTATCCCGAGCAATATGATGGCCAGGCCGGAGAAATGGGATTCAATGCCGAGCGATATGCCTGCGATGACGGAATGGATGGACAACAGGACCAGGAGCACATAGGGATAAATGCAATATGATTCACCATTTTCCGAGTGTCCGGCGACGTGGTGCTCCCCGTATATGACGCGATCGATCAGCAGCAGGGCCACGAAACCGAGCGCGGCCAGCAACGCAGCCAGCGGGTAGTGCGTGACCCCTTCAAGTTTTTCAATGCCTTCCGGCAGCAGGTGGATAAACCCGACGCCCAGAAACAACCCGCCGGCGAAAGCGTTTCCCAGCGAGAAAAACCGTCTGCTGTTTTCGTGTCTCGCGGCATATAGCGGGATCAGCCCGCCGATGACCGCGATGGCGAATATCGCGGCAGCGGAAAGCAACTTGAACGTCAGGAGTGACATGGGTATGATGCTCCGGTCTCTGGATATTGGAAACTGCAATATCCGAAGATTTCATTGGCCGGGAGCAGGACGGCCTTCAGGTTCACACTCATCATGCGGTCCCATTGATCTTCCCGCCATTTGTGCGTCAGGGTCTGGTACCTGAACAAGCCGGCGTTGTTCACGGCGATATCCAGGCGATCGAAACGCCTTCTGGCCCGCCGGACCATGTTTCACACCTGGTCGTCTTCAGCTACGTCGGTCTCGATAAACTGAACGCGGTCGCTTCGCGTCCTGAAAAGCTCGAGGCTCCGCGGGCAGGGGTTTATGTCCGCGGCAACCACGGAGGCGCCCGATTCCAGCAACGCGATCGTGGTGAACCGCCCGATACCGTCGCACGCACCGGTGACGAGCGCGACTTTGCCCGTGAAGTCATAAGTCATGTTTGCAAACCGTGTCGTGGTCGCCGGGACTGGAAGACCGGGCCGTACCTGGTACGAATTCAGAGCATCCGGATGATGTCCTGTCCGCGGCCTACCCTCACGGCCACTTCGCGCGGCGTCTCATCGACCGCGTTGGTCCGGGCCGGGTCGCAGCCGGCCGCAATCAGAGATTCGATCACTTCGGGCCGGTTCAACTGGGCGGCCATGTGCAGGGGCGCATCCCCCTGGTAGATCGGTCCCCAGTCCGATTGGACGCCGATTCCCGCCGGGTGATTGGGGTCCAGGCCGGCTTCCTTCAGCATGCGGATGGTTTCGAGGTGATCGGCAAGATGTTCGTCTCCGGGTCTGACTTCCGCGGCGGAATGAAAAGCGGATGAACCGTTGTGTGGATTGATCTGTCCCGGATCCGCCCCCAGCCCGGTCTGCATCCTCAAGCGTTCCGGATCGATTTGCCAGACCGAGAAGTAGACAGGCGCGCCGCCGTTGTCGTGCCACAGGTTGATGTCGGCGCCGTGATCGATCAGGTAGCGCGCGATGCGCCGATCCCGGCAAAGACAGAGTGGACGGCCGTGGATGTTGTCGATATTGGGGTCAGCCCCGGCTTCGACCAGCAGTTTGACCATGTCGAAGTTGATCCTTCGCTCGACCTGGCGCCAATCGATCTGCTGATGCGGTGGACCACACGCGGCGAAGGCCAGGGTGGCGACGGGGAAGCCGCCGGCACGGTACGGATCGTCGAAGGCTTCATGCCTGAAGTCCGCCAGCGACGGGTCCTCGGCCAGCATTTCGGCCATGAGTTCAAGGTCGCCGGCATACACGGCGCCGATCCACTGTTTTTCCTTGTCAAACCGCATTTTCATCTCCCATTTTACCAATAAAACATGGTTAGTACCGCCTTGCTGCACTGTCAATACAAACGTCGAGATGTTAGCCGGCAAAATCGGTCCGCTGTAGTTCACCGGATCGCGGATTCTACCCTCAGGATTTACGAACCCCGCACCGCGACATCAGGTTTTTGTAACGGCAACCGTGCTTACGGCCACTTAAAGAAAGTGATCGCGATGGCAGAATCGCTGGCCAGGATAACGCCGGAATACTGTATCGAAATCGAACGGGTATACGCCCATCCGGTCTCCCGGGTGTGGGAGGCCGTTACGACGGCGGACGGGATCTCCTCTTGGATGAAGTACGAGACCACGCTGGAGCGCCGGATCGGCGGCAGGATCTTCGTGGATTTCAAATCGGAAGGGAGCCTGGAGGGCATTGTCTGCGAGTGGGTGCCTGAACGGGTGTTCGCCTATACATGGGGACTCTCCGTGGTAAGGTGGGCGCTCGAACCCTGTGAGGGCGGCACGCGGCTTCGATTCACGAATTCCCATGCCATGCCCGAAATCCTCCTGGGTTTCGCCGCGGGCTGGCACGCCTTCATCGACCACCTGGGGCCGTATCTGGCGGGGACCGCGATAGAAGACCGTTACGACGACCTGATGAAGACTTACGAGGATCGATACGGCCACCTGGTCGCGGACAACGGCGATGACAACAACGACTCAGACGAGGAGAAGGAGTCATGACGAACGGGACTGAATCCGGTGTCTTCACCGTAGCCGAACTGTGCGAGGCGTCCGCCACCGGAGACATGAAACGCCTGAATACGATTCTGGCCGTCGCACCCCACCTGGTAGGTGTGGATACGGCTTCCTTCGACGAACACCGCGCCCTGCACCACGCGGTGATAAACCGCCGGACGGAAGCCGTTTCCGCGCTCATGGCCGCGGGCGCCGATCCCAACCAGGGCGTCTATCCCCACAGGGACGCGTCCACGCCCCTGGTCATGGCGCGCGACCGCGGTTTCGATGATGTCATTGAAACGATCAATGAGGAGCTGGAACGGAGGCGCGAGGCGAACCTCTGCCCGAATCTGACCGTGTCTCCGGAGGTCGTTCAGCTCGCCCGCAAGGTGGAGGATGGCGACGTGGCCGGCGCGATGCGGGATATACACGACGCGCCCGGACTGGTGGACGCCTGCGACGAGAACGGCGATACGGTGCTGCACCACGCGGCCCGCAACGGCCATCCCGGCCTGGTCCAGGCCGTGTTGAAGCTGAACGCCGACACGGGCAAGACCAACCTGGAGGGGCGGACTCCGCTCGAACTGGCCGTCGAGCACACCCCTGTCCCGGACAGGCGCCGGGCGGAAGGGTGTTTCATGGCAGCGGGCATCCTGATGACCGCGGGCGCGCCCAGGAGCCTGCGAACGAACGTCATGCTGGGCGACGTCGAGGCCGTGCGCCAGGTTGCGGAAAGCCACCCCGGCCAGTTCGAACCGGATGTAGAGACCGAGTCCCAACTGCTGGCGGACGCGGTCCGGCACAACCGGTACGACATGGTGAAGCTGCTGCTGGACCTCGGGATGGACCCGGACCAGCGTTACCGCATACAGTCCCTGGAAGAAGAGACGTACAACTGGGGCGAACCGTTGTGGATCGCGGCCGGCGACGGCATGTACGAGATAGCCGAGTTGCTACTGGAACGGGGAGCCGACCCCAATGCCGGCGTCTACGCTTCCGGCAATCCCATGAGCCGCGCCTACAACAACCGGGACGATCGCATGAAGCGGTTGCTGTACCGCTACGGCGGAACGATGACGCCGGACGGTGCGGCCCTGGAGTGCGACACCTCGGCCGCCGTCATGGCCTTGAACCTGAAACCCGACCTGGTGGAGGAGATCCTGTGGGGTGCCGCCTGCGGCGGCGATCCCAGCGTCGTCGGCGTGTGTCTGCGCCAGTTGGATTGGGCGCGGGACGATCCCCGCTGGTACGGGCTGATCATCCAGCCCATACGTCTTTGGCCCTGCTGCCCACACCGAAAGTTCCGGGATTTCGATCGTTCCGTTTTCCCCGAGATCGTGCGGATGTTCCTCGAACACGGGGTGGATCCGAACGTGAAAGGCCGGCGCGACACGTCACTGCTGCACCACGTCGCGGCCACCGGAAAAGTCTGGGGCGAACCGGTTCTGACAGACGAGGAGCGAATCACCTTCGCCCGGATGTTCCTCGAATTCGGCGCTTCGCTCGACGCAAGGGACACACTGCTCCACTCCACGCCGCTTGCCTGGGCGTCCCGCTGGGCCCGCGAGGACCTGGTCGAACTGTATCTTCAGCATGGCGCCGATCCGCAGCCCGACGGGGAACCGTGGACCACGCCGCTCGCCTGGGCGGAACGGTACGGGCACGCTGCCATCGCGGACCGTCTACGGGAAGCAGGCGCCGTTTCCTGAGCGCGCAGACAGCTTACCCTCCTCAAGGACCTGGTGGTCTGTCCCGGTCAGGATGCCAGTGGGTGGCTGCGACATGGGTGATGCCATCTTCCGTCGTGATGTAATAGACGGTCAGCATGGTACCGTCACCCAATTCCGCCGAGATCGGATAGCCCACGTCCGCGCCGCCCATCCGGGCACGCTTTTCCGGAGGCCACTCATTCGATAGACCACCGCCGTCATCCCGGAGCACGTATTCATGATCCGTGTCCCAGGTGCGCCCGCCGTCCTCGCTGATCAAGGCCCGTATACCCATCGGGGCGCGGCGATAGCCGTAGGTACACAGAATACGTCCGTCGCTTAGTTTGAGCAGGTGGTTCGGATAGCCCTCGAATGACGTCTCCACCGGGCAGGTCCAGGTCTTGCCGCCGTCTTCGGACCAGGTTTCCAGGGTGTAGAACCGGTCCTTGTGATAGGTACGCTCGACGTCAGCCGGCGCCCAGTAACACGTCGAGCGGATATGGCCCAGGACACGGTTCGGCTCGGTCTCCACCAGGGCCCATTCGCTGCCGATACGCGGCACGGCCTCATGGAGATGCCAGGTCTCTCCGTCGTCGCCGGACCGGAATATGAGACAATCGGCCCGGCCCCCGGCTCGCATCGCGTATATGGGAAACAACCACGTTCCGTCTTCGAGTACGGTCCCGCGTGGGAAACCGACCGTGAACTCATAACCCGGCACGGTCCAGGTGCGCCGATCCCAGGCATGTCCCTCATCCCAGGATCTTATCACCGACAGTCGATGCCCTTTAATGATCAACTTTCCCGGAAAAAGGGACGTGTACGCCTCATCCTCTACGAAACTCAGGCCACGGGCCTCGGCTTCCTCCCGACGGTCCATTGTCCACATTTCCGGTCCCACCGAGCCCACCGCCATGAAGGTTCCGTCGGGTAAAACGCCGGAGAGCCTGTCGTACCGCTCCCGCGGCGACGTGCCGGGCCAGTTGGGTGGCAGCGAAGGATCTGCCGACCGCGTCCAGGTTCGTCCGTTGTCGTGGGACATAAACGTCAGCCAGTCCGCCAGACCGTAGTGATCCCCGAAAGGCGAAGAGATACAGCCGATCGTCAACCGCCCATCGGGAAGTCGAGTCAGTACGGGGAACGCGTTGTAGCGTCCCTTTTCTTTCAAAACGATACTGTGTTGCATGGTTTACCTTGATTGGGCATGAATCCTGCGGGAAAAGCGCATGTAGCGAGGATAATTTACTGGCGTAAAGAAAGGCCCCTGCCAGTAAGACGAAAGAAAAAGATTTGCCCGGGCGCGTCAACGGCAATCCAGACCCTGGACCGGTTGCTGTCCCGTATCCTCGAGAAACACGGCGCATAAATCGATCTGGACGGCAATTGTAGCCGGATCGTCACGAAACCGTAATTCGACACGTTTAAGTTGCCTGTATGACGATCGCTGCACTCCGCATTCGGTTCTGTTCGTGACGACAGATCATGACGCCAGTTACGGTTGCACGAGAAGCAGACGACGCGGATGGCGCGTCTGCGCTTCGAGTGTTGTTTGTCTCCCACACCTTCCCACCGCAAGACCGCCCCCTCGAGAGCATCGGCGGGATGCAGCGGGTCGCGGTCGAATTGCATCACGCCCTGAGGGACTGCCCGGATGTAAAACTCAGGTCGTACGTACTGCGTACGCCCTGGCGTTGGATACATCTCAAAACGCCTGCCTTCATTGCGCGCATATGCCCGTCGGTGCTGTACCTGGCCAGAACGGGCAGGTTCGACGTGATTCTCTTTACTTCGGTGCTGGCCGCGGGACTCATGCTGCCGTTCCTGTCCCGGATCCGCCGTCACGGGGTCAGGGTCGCGGCCATCGCCCATGGCGATGACATCCTCTGGCCGCATCGGCTCTATCAGTCCATGATACGCCGTGTACTCCGCAGGCTGGACCTGGTTGTATCGGTTAGCTGGGCTACGGGCATGGCTTGTGTGGAGCGCGGCCTGGTGAGGGACCGTCTCCGGGTAATCCCAAATGGTATTGATGTCGATCGGTTCGCATCGTTAGAAGGTGGCGGAGACCAGTTATCTGCCCATAGATTCCTGGTTGAGTATTGTGGAGCCGACCAGGCGCCGGAAGATGCGTTCCTGCTATGCAGCGTCGGCCGCCAGGTGCCGCGCAAGGGATTCACCTGGTTCGTAGAAAACGTAATGCCCGCGTTGCCCGGAAATATCCATTACTGTCTCGCGGGGTCAGGCCCCGAAGCGGAACACATACTGGCCGCGGTGGACCACAGGCGATTGAACCATCGCGTCCATCTACTGGGCAGCATCTCCGAGGGCGACTTGCTGACCCTGTATCGAAGCGCGGACCTGTTCATCATGCCGAACGTCAAGCTGCCCGGAACCATGGAGGGTTTCGGCGTGGTGATGCTGGAAGCCGGTCTCTGCGGCCTGCCTGCCGTCGCCGCGAACCTGGAGGGCATTCGCGACGTCATACGCGAAGGTACAAACGGCCACCTGGCGAAAAGCGGTAACGCACCGGCCTTCGTACGGACGATCACCAGGTATTTACACGGGCGCGCACGTCTGGATAGCCTTGCCGACCGGACGCGCCGGTATTCGAGGGATTTCGCCTGGCCGGCGATCGTGAGACGATACGTGTCGGCCCTACGGTCCATCTCCGATACATCTACCGCACAGGCGACAGAAGAGGCGACGCGCTCGCCGAGGGTCCGTACGCCCGAATAGCCTCGGTATACCGGACCAGCAGATCATCCATGACCGTCTCCCAGGAACGGCGTCCGGCATGGCGGCGACCGGCGGCGGCGATTCGACTGGCGTAGTCGGGTTCCCTGATCAGTCTTCGTACGATCCCGGTCAACGCCTCGGATTCGCCGGGTTCGAAGAACAGTCCGGTCTCGCCCTCCCGGATGATGTCGACCGGCCCGCCCGCCCTTGCGGCGACGACCGGTATACCGGACGCCTGGGCTTCGACGATCACATTTCCAAAGGTTTCCGACGTCGACGGGAAGACGAAGACGTCCGAAGACGCGTAGGCCCGGGAGAGCTGGAGGCCTTTCAGGTACCCGGTGAATACGGTGGGCGTTCCGGCGAAACAGCGTTCGAGTCTCCCGCGGGCCGGTCCGTCTCCCACGAAGGCCAGTCTGGTATCGGGCAGGGCGTCCAGGACCGGACGGAGGGATTCGAGCTGTTTCTCGAGCGCCAGTCTGCCGACGTACAGCATAAGGGGTTTGTCGGGATGTCCGGCGGTGAGGAGATGCCTTGTTTGCCGGCTGCGGTAACAAGGATTAAATCGCTTCGTATCCACCCCCTTCCCCCATACGCGCACGTTTTTGAATCCATGGGTCACGAGCGTATTCCGGGTGGATGGACTCGGACAGAGATTGATGTCCACGCGGTTGTGGATCCAACGCAGATAGCTCCAGGCGAACGGACTCAGGCACCGGTAGCCCCAGCGTTCCAGGTAGCCGGGCAGGTCCGTGTGATACGAAGCAATCACCGGGATACCGGATCTCTCCGCGTGACGGAGTCCGGCGAATCCCAGCGAGACGGGATTCACCAGGTGAACGATATCCGGCCGGAAACGCGTCAGCCGCTTTCCCAGCCTCGCGAAGGGCGACACCACTTTTTGTTCGGGATAAAACGGGAAGTGGTGACTTCTGAGCCCTATCACGTCAGAAGCGGCGTAGCGGTTCGGACCGCCCTCCGGGGCGAATACCATGCACTCGTGGCCCCGGATCTGCAGGTGGTCGAGCAGGTGGCACAGCGTCGTGACGATGCCATCGATTTTCGGAAGAAACGTCTCGGTCGTTATGGCGATACGCATTTATTCGATCCTCAGCATGTCAGCAGCCCGATCATCCACAGTCCGGCCCCCAGCATGGCGCCTACGACCGTCTGCGACAGGGTGTGTGCACCCAGGTGGACCCTCGACCAGGCCACCATTAAGGCCAGGAAGACCGCGGGCAGTGCCGCCACCCCTGTCATGACGAAGCCCACGACGGCCAGCCCGGTTACCGTCAGCGCGTGGGCGCTGATTTTCCACCACAGCGTAATCAGCAGAAACACCCCGGTGTGCAGCGCGGTGAGACCGGCCACCAGCACAAGCGCCGGCGGGGCCTCCCCCCATTGCAGCGCCAGCAGGGAGAACAACGTTCCTGCCAGCGTAGCGCCGAGGGGCCGGATGCGTTCCCTCCTCCTGTTCAGTTCCAGATCGGAGACCGCTCCGCTACGATACAACCTTACCAGGTACAGCAGGGGCAACAGGATAGCGAACAGCGCGTGCGACAACACCCAGACCCAGACCCGGCCGGCCTGTATAGACAAGGAAGAAAGGAGAGTCAGGGCGAGCAGGCACAGCGGTGGGCTGAAGGCGACGGAGATCCATCGGGCCGTACAGTCCGCCCTGGAGGTTACGAGGACCGTCTGTTCCATTCCGTAAGAACCCTGACCAACCGCGCGCACTAGCACGCCGTCTCTATTGCTTCCGTCGCTTCGAGCCGGTACCGTGGTAATCGACATTCGATTCACCTTCCGTTGTTGGGACTTCGGACCACATAGTCTTATGCGTCGTCTTATGCATCACAAGATAGCAGCGCAATGTGACCATTGAGTGAAGGGCTCGTTGAGAATCGGTTAAATCAGGACTGCCGTTTAGTGACGATACCTTGACGGGGCTGGATCGGTACCGTATCCTGTGGAAACAGTGTAGCTCCCTGTGGTCATTTCAATCTGGAGTTGCACCATGGGCCAAGTACGTGCACGGCTTACGGTACGGCCGGTGCGAAATGGTTCACGAACCTGAATGTCGGGATGATCCCGGAGGGATATGACAGCCACCACGCCCATCCCTTCCAATAGTCCCTGCGAGGGCCACGAGGACGCCAAGCACCGTCTGCGGACCGCTATATGGCAGGTCGACCCGGCGACTGTAGAAGAAATCCTCGAACGGGAACCAGGTATCGTAAACGAGTCGGTGGCTCACCCCCGCTGGGGCGGCCGTCCGCGACCGATTCAACTGGCGGCGGAACGCGGGAATGCGGGAATCATCGGTCTGCTGCTGCGCTTCGGTGCGGATCCGGACGGCGGCGCCGACGCCTATGGCGGATGGAAGGCCCTGCACCTTGCCGCGCACTGGGGGCACATGGAAGCGGCTGCACTGCTGCGGGAACGTGGCGCCACAATCGATATCCACGCCGCGTGCCTGCTGGATGACGTCCGTACCGTGGGGGAGATCCTCGCTGAGGATTCGGAAGCGGCCATCCGTCCGGGACTCGGAGGTGAATCTCCGCTGCATGTCGCCGTTTCCGTCAATACCGCGGGTATCCTGCTCGACCACGGAGCGCGACTGGATACGCTCGATAGCGAACGCAATACGCCGCTGGGTGCGGCGATCGCCCGGGGAGAACGTTGCCGTTTACTCGCGGATTTCCTGATTGACCGCGGTGCGCCGGCGGATCCCTGCCAACTTGCCGCGCTGGGAAAGACGGAACAGCTCGGCCGGCTTCACCTGCACGACGCAGGCATGGTGGAATTCGAGGGGAAGATCGGGGTGCACGCCGTGGTGGGTAGGCCGTTGCATGCCGCCGTACAGCATGGGCGGAAGGATACGGTTAAGGCGCTGTTGGCCTGGGGGGCGGATGTGAACGCCCGGGCGGATTCAGGACAGACGCCCCTTCATCTGTGTGGGGATCCCGTTATCGCGGAGATGCTTGTCGATGCCGGCGCCGATCCGGGTGCGACAGACGACGAGCACGGCACGACCCCGCTGGTGTGGGCCCGGGTCGGGATTGAGATTCATGGTTCGACGCCGGTGCGTCAGGCGCTGGTGGCCTACCTGGAGGGTATTACGCCGTCACAGGTGGAATAGCGGCTTCGAACAGTTTCACTATGCGGTCTTTATCGGAGCGCTTCATTCGCCGGGAAATCCCCAGGGGGGACTTACCCAGGTTATCTTCAACGGTTGGATCCGCCCCGTGGTCCAACAGCAGTTCCACCGATTTCACCATGTCCGCCCTGGGTCCCGCCTTCAGAGCGTAAAACAGCGGTGTCTCTCCCTTTTCGCTACGCGCGTCGACCGGTGCGCCGTTGCGCAACAGCACCTCCATGACCCCCGTGAATCCCGCCTTGGCGGCAAAGTGCAGGGCCCGGGCGCCGCGCAGCACCGTGTCGATCCGGGCCCCCTTGTCCAGCAGTGCCTGCACGTATCCGGGGTCATCCCGCTGACTGTTGTTGCCCGTACAGGCCGTCCAGATCCATTTCCCTTCGGGATAATTGACGTCGGCGCCGTGGGCGACAAGCAGGGCGGATTCCTCCTCATCGAGTACCCATCTTCCGCAGCCGATTCTGGTGGCATCCGCTCCCTGCTCCAGCAACCGCTGAAGCAGATCGGTCCGCCCTCGACCGGCGGCGTAACTGACCAGGGCCGTGCTGTTCACGCCGGTCTCGGCGCCTCTGTCGAACAACAAACTCGCAAGGTTTTCGTGCCCGCCGTACACGGCATGGTGCAAGGGGGTCACGGGCAGCAGGTCGCAAGCGGGATCGTGCGCGTCAACCAGTCCGGGTTCTTCTTCCAGCAGTTCGGCCGCCCGGTCCAGGTCGCCCAGGAAACAGGCGCTGAAGACATCATACACCGCGCCTCGATCCAGCAGGAACCCGACTGTTTCGTCCTTCCTCTTGCTTCGGGCGGCGCAGTGGGCGGTCATCATGATATCGCTCGCGTGCGACGCGGGTAGATTGACATCCACACCCCGGTCCAGCAGCACGGCCGCTACCTGAGTATGGCCTCTCAATGCAGCTTCTACGAGAATGATCGCACCGTGACGGGGATCATCCAGCACACCGGGCTCCTCAAGGTAGCGTGCAAGGGCTTCCGTCTGACCTCTGGCCGCCATCTTTGCCGGCTGCCTCCACCGCTTCTCCCGGTGACATCGCATTTCCCACCGGTTCCGGGCGGGTTTCTGCTCGTTGACGAGGCCGTGGGCGAGGGGGCCGAGCGCGTCTAGCACTTCCTTCACGAGCCGTTCGTCACCGACGTGGTCCCGCAGGGAGGCGGTCACGTGCGACAGCCACCGGTCGGCGGATTCTCGCGTGATGTGTATATGGCCGTGCCGGTTTCGGATGCCGCCGTAGGCGTGGTGCCGCGTGTAGTCCGGCTCGCCGCCCATCCATTCCTCCATGAATGCCTTCTGCTTCGTGCGTTCGGACGTCAGGGTCCGCGTGAACATGGGGCGCAGACTGGCGTCGTCTTCGATCCGGTCATACAGGCCGTCGATGACCCGGGCGACTACGAATCGGCCGCCGATCCGTTCGAACAGGGTTGGATCGGGACGCAGGGTCGAAGGGAAGCCGCCCCGGTGGGCAAGCATGGCCTGAATCCGGGAGGGATTGTCTGTACCTGTCGATACCGGCACCGCTGCATCCTCCAGTCATTGCATCAGGAAGTGCGGAATACGGGATTCCCGTTTCCAACAATGGAATACGGTCCTTTGCGGAATGTAGCCTCTATCGCTTTCGCCCATCAAGGGGTTTCAAGCGATTTGCGGCACCTTTCAGGTCGCCTGGAGAGGCAGCTTCGCCGCCTGAAACATCGCGTAACCCGATGGCGCAAAACGACCTGGCACCGCCGATTTCATCGTTTTACCCCGCTCATTTGTGCGTTGACGATAGCGCAGGCAGGTGTTATATAAAAACGGGCGCATCCACGGACCGGATCGCGGGTTTGCGGCATGCGCTTCATCCTTTTGGGTCAATTTCCCCGGATTCAGATGATGGAAAACTCGCCCTCGGCTGTTGAACGGCAATTCGAGACGGCCCTGGAGTCTTTCGTGAGCAAGGCGCGGGAAGACCGGCACGTCCTGGCCGCGATTCTCTTCGGAAGCCTTTCCGCCGATCGGGTATGGGAGAAGTCGGATATCGACCTGATCGTGATAACGCGGGACGACAAGAACCTGTTCAGGAAGGAAAGCAGGGACGACGACGAGGTGTCGGAAGGCGCCGCGCTGCTTGAGAACGACGTGTACATCCACGTGTTCATGCAGCCGCGCTCCGCATTCAGGAAAATGATCGAAGGCGGACTGCAAAGCTCTTTCATGCACTCGGCACTCGCCCAGAGCCGCCTGCTGTTCACCCACGACGAATCGATACGGGACCTGTACGACGGTATCCGGGCGTTGCATGCGAGAGACCGGCAGGTCCAGCTCATGCATGCGGCCGCGCACGTCATCCCCACGCTGTACAAAGCCGAGAAGTGGTTGCATGTTCGTCGCGATCTTCACTATGCCTTCCACTATATCATGTATTGCATCAACGGCCTCGCGCGGATTGAAGTCTTCATGCACGACCAGCTCGCGGGCCGTGAAGTCATCCAGCAGGCACTGAAACTCAATCCGGGGTTTTTCAAGGCTGTATATACGGACCTGATCGATCGGCCGAAGACCGAAGAGGCGGTGGGGGAAGCCCTGGCGCTGATCGACACTTATCTCGAGGAACGCGTGACGGCCCTGTTCCAACCGATTCTCGATTACCTCGAAGAAGAAGGTTCGGCCAGGTCGGTTACAGAGATCGAAACCTGGTTCGACAAACAGATGAATCTCCGGGGCGTTACATCCGTGTGTGAATGGCTTGCCGACAAAGACGTCATCACCCGGGTATCCAGCCCTCTGCGCCTTACGTTGAAGAGTAACGTGGAGTACGAGGAACTCGCGTTCTATTACCACAGGGCGTGAAACGGACCGGCAGTCGGAAGACCCAGACCATGACCGAAACCAGGACACGTCCGCAGGCATCCGTCGCTTCTGCGGCTACAGCCGCGAAAACCCGCGACGGCGGCCGCAACGGACCCCGGACGACGATCCTCGTGCAGGGCGCCCGGGAGCATAACCTGCGGGACATCACCGTAGAACTGCCGCGAAACCAGTTGATCGTGGTGACGGGACTTTCCGGTTCCGGGAAATCGTCCCTGGCCTTCGATACGATCTACGCGGAGGGCCAGCGGCGGTACATGGAGTCGCTCTCCTCCTACGCGCGCCGTTTCATCCAGCAGGTGGGCAAGCCGGACGTGGATTACCTCTTCGGCCTCTCGCCCGTCATATCCATCGAGCAGAAGACCGTGGCGCGCAATCCCCGTTCCACCGTGGGCACCATGACGGACGTCAGCAGCTACCTGAACCTGCTGTTCGCCACGATCAGCGAGGCCGGCTGCCCCCTTTGCGGCCATGAACTGCCGGTAAAGACCAGCGTGCAGATACTCGACGAACTGCTTGCCCTGCCTGAAGAGACCGAAATCGAACTGCGGGCGCCCGTCTCGCGGATCTACGGGGAAGACTACGATTTTCTCTTCGCTGAAATTCGCAAGAAGGGCTACCGGCGCATGGCGATCGACGGGACCGTAGTGGACATCAGCGACGAGGTGGAGGTGGACGAATCCGGCGACCCGCAGTTGGAAGTGATCGTGGACCGGTTCGTCCTGAAACCGGGCGTGGAAAAACAGCTGGCCAAGGGAATACAGAACGCCCTGCTCGTCGGAGATCAGTTCCTGAAAATACGCGTGGCGTCCTGCAGCCGGAAGGGCGCGGTCGAGCGGTTCTACGCTGCTTACGGATGCCCGGAGCATCATATCGCCGTGGGCGACCTGACCCCGGACTACTTCCAGTTCAACAATCCGTCCAGCGCGTGCCGGACGTGCCTCGGACTCGGTACCTACATGGTCGTGCACCGGGACCTGCTCGTACCGGACAAATCGCTGAGTATCCGGGGCGGCTGTTTCGTGAAGGACGCCTTCAATTACAAGCCGGACACCTGGTCCGGACGGGTCATGTACAGCCTTTCCCGGCACATGGGCTTCAGCCTCGACACGCCTTTCGACGCGTTGCCTGAATCCATCCAGGACGTGCTTTTCGACGGAACGCCCGATAAATTCCCCCTGCTGGCGCCGCCCGATGCGAAGGAACCGGACCACAAGCTCCTGGGAAAGCCCTGGGGTTTCGGAGGGATCGGCAAGGGGATCGAGCGGAACTACAAGCGATACCGGCAGAAGCAGGTGGCCAGTTCAGGCATGGAAGCCTGGCTCGAAAAGGTCATGGTGGAGCGGGAATGCCCCGACTGCAGGGGATCCCGGCTCAAGGAATCCCGTCACCTGTTCCGGATCAACGGCCGCACGATTCACGATTTCGGCGAGATCAATTTCGACGAACTCCGCGATGAACTGGATTCGATCGAACCGGCGGGACGGCAGAAAATCGCCGGCCAGCAGGTGATCCGGGAAGTCACCGGACGCCTGGACCTGCTCCTGGGCATCGGCCTGGACTACCTCAGCTTCAACCGCCGCGCCGGCACCCTGTCGGGCGGAGAAGCCCAGCGTATCCGGCTTTCCACGCAGATCGGGTCCGGGTTGATGGGCATGCTGTACGTGCTCGACGAGCCGAGCATCGGCCTCCACCCAAAAGACAACGTAAAAATGATCCGGACGCTGCGGCAGTTGCGCGATCTCGGCAACACGGTCATCGTGGTCGAGCACGATGAGGAGACCATCCGCGCGGCCGACCACGTCGTGGAAATGGGACCGGGGCCGGGCGTGCATGGGGGCGAGGTGGTCGTGCAGGGCGATCTCGACGATATCCTCGACTGTGCCGCTTCGCCCACAGGCCAGTATCTCTCGGGCGCGCGGACCATCGAAGCGCCTCGGAAACGGCGCAGGGCCACCGGCAGGTTACTGCGCATTCAGGGTGCGCGGGAAAACAACCTGAAGAACATCGACGTCGAGATACCGCTGGGTCAGTTCGTTTGCGTGACCGGCGCATCGGGGTCCGGCAAGAGCACGCTGATCAACGAGGTGCTGTTCAAAAAGCTGTACAACAGGCTGTACGACAGCCGCGTGCTGTCCGGAGATCACGACCACATCGAGGGCGTCGAACACATCAGGCACGTCATCAATATCGACCAGTCTCCCATCGGCAGGAACGCCCGTTCGAATCCGGCCACCTACATCGGATTCTACGACCAGATCAGAACGCTCTTCTCGAGGACGGACGAGGCGCAGGCCCGCGGCTACCGGCCGGGCCGTTTCAGCTTCAACGTGGCCGAGGGACGCTGCGCCGAATGCAACGGAGAGGGTACGATCACCACCCAGCTCTACTTCATGCCCGACGTGGAGGTGCCCTGCGAGGCCTGCAAGGGCGCGAGGTACAACCCGGAAACGCTGGAGGTCACCTACAAGGGCAAGACTATCGCCGACGTGCTGAACATGTCCGTCGAGGAGGGGGTGACCTTCTTCGAGGAAAGGCCCTCCATCGCGAAGAAGATCGGTACGCTGAACCAACTGGGCCTGGGCTACCTCACGCTCGGCCAGTCCGCCACCACCCTCTCCGGCGGCGAAGCCCAGCGCATCAAGCTGGCGAGCGAACTGGGCAAACTCCGCCGGGGCAGCCAGATCCTGTATATCCTGGACGAACCCACTACCGGGCTGCACCTGGCCGATATCGTCCACCTGCTTTCCAGCCTGGACCGGCTGATCGAGGCCGGCCACACCGTACTGGTGATCGAGCACCATCTCGACGTGATCAAAATGGCCGACCACATCATCGATCTGGGACCGGAAGGCGGCCACAGCGGCGGCGAAGTCATAGCCACCGGCACGCCCGAGGAGGTGGCAGGCATCGACGCGTCCTTTACCGGCCGGTTTCTGCGAGACCATTTGAGCCATGTCCGACACGCATCCGCATAAGAACGGCAGCGGGAACGAATCCGCTTCCCGGCGGACGGTCCCGGCCGAAGACGTGGGATATCTGCTCCACGTCTTTCATCGCGCGGAAAATGGCTGCGATGTCATCTGCGGGGTCGGCAAGCTCCGGGACGGCCGGACTTTCCTGTTCAAAGACGACCGGGTTTCGCCTGTGCTCTACGTCCGGGAATCGGAAGAGCCTGCGGCACAAGCCCGGATCGAATCCGACGGGGCCGCCGCCCGGGTAGTCCCATCGGGACTCGCCACGATGGACGGCGAACCCGTCGCCGGCATCCAGCTCGATCGCGTGCGCGACCAGCGCAGCCTGGTCAAAAGCCTCGAGGCACAGAACACACGGACCTACGAGGGAGACATCCCCTTTGGCCGGCAGTACCTGATCGGTCGCGGACTGCGGGGCGGCGTTCAGATAAAGGGATCCTGGTCAAATGGCGACCGGGTCGATCGGGTTTACCACAACCCCGATCTTCAACCGGCGTACTGGGAACCCACCTTTCGCGTACTGGCCCTGGATATCGAAACCGATCCCGAAGCGATCACCATCTATGCCGTGGGCCTGGTCCTGGCGGATTCCGGCGGCGACATCGACTCCGAGGAAATCCACATGGTCGGCGCGCCGGGGTCCGGAGATCCTTCGCAACTCGTCTGCTGGCCCGATGAGGCGTCGATGCTGCGCGGGGTGTCAGCCCGCATACTCGAAATGGACCCCGATCTGCTCACCGGATGGAACCTGGTCGATTTCGATCTGAGCGTGCTGCAACGGCGCTTCAAAGACCTGAACGTCCCGTTTCAGCTCGGACGGACCGACGACCAGTCCTGGTACCGATCGGGCGAGATCTGGGGCGGGAGCACCATGGTGATTCACGGCCGCCAGATCCTGGACGCCCTTCACCTGCTTCGCGGTACGTTGCAGCGGTTCGAGGATTATCGGCTGGACACGGTGGCCAACGCCATCCTGGGACGGGGAAAGCTGCTCGAGGAGGATGGCGGGAGTTCCCGGGCGGAGAAGATCACGGAAGTCTATCGCGAGGACCGGGCCACGTTCTGCGCCTACTGCCTGGAGGACGCCCGGCTGGTGCTCGCCATCCTGGAAGCGGAAGGGCTGATCAACCTGACCCTGCGCAGGGGATTGCTGACGGGCCTGCCCCTGGAACGGGCGTGGGTGAGCGTGGCCGCCTTCGACAACATCTACATCCGCGCGCTGCATCAACGCGGCATGGTGGCGCCGACGACCGGCGTGGACCGCACCCCCGGCGCCGGCGCACCGGGCGGGTTGATCATACCCGCAAAAGCCGGTCTTTACCGAAATGTGTTCGTCTTCGACTTCAAAAGCCTCTACCCGTCCATCATCCGGACGTTCAACATCGATCCGCTGGCGCATATCGAGGCGGAGGGAGCGATATTGGACGAGTCCGACGAGGCAACCGGCAATGTACCTGACGCGGTTCCAGTTGACGGGTCTGAAGACGAACGGTCGAAGGACTACCTCGAAGCCCCCAACGGCGCGCGGTTCTCCCGCACGCCCGGCATCCTGCCCTCCATGCTGGAGCAGTTCTTCAAAAGCCGGGACGAGGCGAAGGCCGCCGGCGACGAACTCGCTTCCTTCGCCTACAAGATCGTCATGAATTCGTTCTACGGCGTGCTGGCGTCGGCTTCCTGCCGCTTTTCCGCGCCCCAGCTGGCCGGCGCGATCACGGAATTCGGGCACTATATCCTGAAATGGTGCCGCGACGAGCTGGAGAAGGACGGATACCGGGTGCTGTATGGGGACACCGATTCGGTGTTCGTGGATCTGAAGGCGTCGGACCATGCCACGCCCGTTGAGGCGCTGCGCCTCGGACGCGGGGTATGCGAACGGATCAACGCCCGGCTGGCCGGGCACGTCATGGACCGGTACGGCGTGGCATCGCACCTTGAGCTGGAAATGGAAAAGCACTACCACCGGTTTCTGCTTCCGTCGATGCGGGGGGACAGCGAACGGGGCCGGGCCAAGGGATACGCGGGGCTCAGGCGCGAAGGGGACGCCGACCTGGTGGAGATCGTGGGCATGGAAGCCGTACGGCGGGACTGGACCGACCTGGCGCACCAGCTGCAGGCCGTCCTGCTCGACCGGGTGTTTCACGAAGTGCCCGGCGTCGAGATCGAAGAGGAGGTCTTCCGCTGGGTTCAGGAGGTCCAGTCCGGGCACAAGGACGACCTGCTCGTGTACCGGAAGAACCTGCGCAAACCGGTCGCGTCCTACACGCGCTCGGTGCCGCCTCACGTCAAGGCCGCCCGGCTCATGGAAAACCCGAGCGGCGTGATTCGGTACGTGGTCACGAGGGACGGGCCGCAGCCGGAAGGACGGCGCACGTCCCCCATTGACTACGCCCATTACATTGATAAGCAGATCCGGCCCATCGTCAAGACCGTCGCCCAGGTGTACGACCTGGACGCGGAAGCCGCCGTATCCGGCCGGCTCAGCCTCTTCGGAAACGCCATGAACACCGCGCAATACGAGGCTGATCCGACGGAAGCCTCGCGATAGGCGGATAATCGGAAGCACCAGGCCGAGCGATAGACGGATTGACGGAAGTACCAGGCCGAGCTGATAGACGGATTGACGGAAGTACTAGGTCGCGATAGACGGATTGACGGAAGAACCAGAAGGGAGTGATCGTGCAACGGTTCAAGACGGTAGTGGATTACCTGGACGGTCACGAAGCATGGAGACCCCTGCTGGAACGGCTGCGTGCCGTCCTGAAGGAATCCGAGGTCGAAGAGACCGTCAAATGGGGTCTCCCCTGCTATACTCATGGAGGCAAGAACGTGGCGGGTATCGGCGCGTTCAAGGATTTCGTGAGCGTATGGTTCTTCCAGGGTGCGCTGCTTCGCGACGAGCACGGCGTGCTGGTCAACGCGCAGGAGGGCAAGACAAAGGCCATGCGGCAGTGGCGGTTTCAGTCCGTGGACGAAATAAACGAAGACTGGTTGCGCGCCTACGTGGACGAGGCGATCGAGAACCAGAAGAAGGGACGGGAGATCAAGCCGCAACGGGAAAAACCGGTGGACGTTCCGGATGAACTCGCCAGGGCGCTTGCGGAAAACGGGGACGCGGGCGAGCGTTTCGAGGCGCTCTCCCTCGGAAGGCGGCGCGAGTACGCCGAATACATCGCCGAGGCTAAACGGGAGGAAACCAGGGTTCGGCGCCTGGAGAAGATCATGCCCATGATCCTCGCGGGACACGGGCTTCACGACAAGTACAGATAGTGGTTCGAAGCCGAAAAACCTTGTGGCACAGGTAGTTCGAAGCCGCTGGACCAAGCGGCGCAAATGGTTCGCAGCCTTTAGACCACGCGGCTCAAGTAGTTCGAAGCCGCAAAAAAACACGCCCCACCATATGGGAGGGAAACACCATGGCGAATCCCGTCGTGCATTTCGAGATCGGATGCAAGAACCGCGAAGAAACCCAGGCCTTCTACGGCAGTCTGTTCGAATGGAAGATGGAGTCCCACGAGCACGCCTCCATGATCGTCCCGGAGGAGGATGAGACGGGTATCGGCGGTCATATTTCGGCCCTCGGCCACGAGCCGCACAACTACACGCTGGTCTACGTGCAAGTCGACGATCTCGACGCATACGTCGCAAAGGCCGAGGAACTGGGCGGATCGTCCATCGTCCCGCCGACCGAGGTGCCGGGCATGGGTGACTTTGCCTGGATAGCGGACAACGAGGGAACCTTCGTCGGACTCTGGAAGCCCCTTGATGCTTGATCGAGCTGTCCGCAAACCTGTTGCAGATCAGGCGAACCGCGGGCCAGGTGCGGATCGGACGCCCGGTGGGCCAGGCGTGGATCGGGCGACCCGCGGGCCAGGTGCGGATCAGGCCCCCGTGGGTCAGGCGCGGATCGGGCGACGGACCTCCGCGCCGCCTTCGCCGGACCGGGGCAGGGCGGGCAACATGTAGTTGTCCCGGCCCTCCAGCGACGGCCAGGGCAAATCAGGTATACTGAAACGTGGTAGTGACCGTAGCGGATAAAGACACGATCATCGACTTCGAAGCCACGCTCGATCGGTACCGGCGTTATGGCAGCGATCTGGCCAACCGGTTCGAAGACGGCGTCTTCAGCAAGGTGATTCGTACTTCGAAGGGACCCTGCCTGATTTCGTTGTATCAGGTGGAAGGCCGGATCGAGATGGACCTCAAGTCCGGGGATCGGGCAGGTGATGCGGACCAATCGGTAACCGACGCGGCCCTCGACGCAGCGAAAAAGATCCTGGGCCTGGCCGCTCCCTTGCAGGCGTTCTACGCGTTCGCGTCGGAAGACCCGGTACTGTCCGCGGCGGCCGACGCCCATCACGGCCTTCGTCCCAACCTGCAAGTCGACCCCTTTGAAATGCTCGTTGCCTCTATCACGGCCCAGCAGATCAACCTGGGATTCGCCTATACGGTACGCGGCAGGCTGGTTGGGGAGTATGGCGAATCCCTCGAATTCGATGGCGTAACCCATTACGCCTTCCCGACGCCCGCCAGACTGGCGGAACTGAACGCGGGCGATCTGATCCCGATGCAGTTCTCGAGACAAAAGGAACGGTACATCCTGAACCTGGCTCGGGCCGCCGGGTCCGGTGAAATCGACCTGAACGGATTGAAGGGACTGGACGACGCCTCGGTTCAGGAGCAACTCACGGCCCTGGTGGGAATCGGCCGGTGGACGGCGGACTGGTTTCTCGCCCGTTACCTGGGCAGGGGACACGTCATAGCCGCCGGCGATCTGGCGGTAAAACGCTCCATCGAGCGGCATTACTTCGACGGAGCACGCGTATCCGAAGAACAGATCCGGGATTTCGCGGCCCGGTGGGGCGACTTCACGAACCTGGCCGTGCAGTATCTGCTCGCGGACTACGGCTCCGGCGGAACCTGATCGGCGGCACATGGGCGACGGCACATGAGCGGCGGAACCTGATCGGCCCGCACATGAGCGGATCAGTCCGAATCCTGGGCGACGTGCCAGAGCACCCCGGCCGGATCGATCAGGTGGATCTCGCGGAGTCCCCACGGGTAGTCCGCCGGCGCCTTGGCACGGACGCCCTCGTATCGCGCCACGAGGTCCTTTTCCACGATGTGCGCCCACCACGCGTCCAGGTCCGCCACTTTCAACTGGACCATGAAGTTGTCCGCCCATTCCTTTTGGTAATAGTTCTGAAGGAAAAAGCTGAACCCCTCTATGACCATCTCGTTCACCTCGTGACCGGACCAGGCCACCTCGAATCCGAGGTCCTCGTAGAACCTCGTCGAAACGTCGTGGTCCTTCGACGGGACGAATACTCTGAGCGCATTCACTTTCAGGTTGTTCATTGCACGTTTCCTTTGTGGTAACTTGTAACGCCAGGCCGGGAAAATGGTACTAATGTATTGCGAATGGACTGAAGAATCAAAATACATAAGATGATTATAGTGGCCAAAGATGACCAACGACCTCAGGCAGTGTATTCGGACTTCCGCAGACGTCACGGTGCCCGATGCGGACCGCGGCCTCGCTTTCGGCAAACTCGTGGTTTACTTTCAGGACATGGCCTTCGGCTACGCGCTGAGCCTCCTGGGCGAACGCCATCTGGCCGAGGACGCCACGCAGGAAGGATTTGTCGCCGCCTGGCAGAACATCAGGTCGCTGCGCGAACCGGATTCGTTTCCGGCCTGGCTGCGACGCATCGTGCAATGGCAATGCTACCGGTACCGGAGAAGACAGAACCACCTGCTCATACCCCTGGAGGATGACATACAGGCCCCCGGGGAAAGTCCCCTGGACCGGGTTTCGCGCGAAGACCTGAGCGACAGGGTCCGCGAGGCGGTGGAAGCGCTGCCGGAGACGTTGAGAGAAGTCACGTTGCTGAGGTACATCGGAGACTATTCCCCGGCTGAAATCGCGGGATTCATGGACCTGAAGGCGGGCACGGTGCGCAAGCGGCTCTACGAAGCGCGCAACAAGCTAAAACCCCGCCTGCTCCGCGTCCTTTCCCAGGACCTGAACGACTACGCGCCGTCGACAGACGATACATTCGGAGACCGAGTTATGAAATGGATTCGACCCGATTTCACGAACGAGCAAGGTCATTTCATGGATGGCGAGCCGGACAGGGTATGGGACATGCTGCTGGCCGCGGCGGAAGGAGACCTGGAACGAATCAGGCCTCTGTTGAAGGCGGATCCCGGCCTGGCCGACTGCAACTGGGCGTACTACCGGCCCCTGCACTTCGCCGTCCGGGAGCGGCACACCGACGTGGTTCGCGTGTTGCTCGACCACGGTGCGGACCCCGCGGCGGCATCGGGACTGGACTATCACGTGCCGCCTCTGGAGCGGGCCAGGGATCGCGGATACGACGAAATTGCCGGGCTCCTGACGGACGCCATCGCTTCCCGGTACAACGCGCCTCCCGTGGGCGAACGCGCCTGCGAAGTGGTCCGCCGGGGCGACCTGGAGGAGGCCCGCGCGTTTTTCGACGCTTCCCCCGAGCTGGTGAACGCCGGCGATGAACGGGGCAACCGTCCTTTGCACGTGGCCGTGGAAGAATACAACCTGGAAATGACGGCTTTGCTCCTGGACAGGGGCGCCGATCCGGACCCCGTCAGGTGGGATGGATGCAAGCCCCTGCACCTGGCCGTGTTTCATGCGCGCAAGAGCCGGGGGCGCGTGAACCCCTTGCTGACCGGATACCTCATCGCGAGGGGCGCGGAATACGGCATGACGGTGGCGTGCGCCCTGGGGGACGAACGGCGCGTGCGCGAGCTCCTGGCCCGGGACCGCAACCTGGCCGGCGATCAGGATACCTGCGGATTCTCGCCGCTGTTCAGCGCGGCGGGACAGGGGTACACCGACATCGTGCAACTTCTGCTGGACCATGGGGCCGATCCCAACGCCCCGGAACACAACGCGCCCCGGGGACACGCCTTGTACGAGGCCGTGGCCGGTGATCACCTGGAAACGGCGAAACTCCTGCTCGGTCATGGGGCCGACCCCAACGCCCCGGTGGAATCCAGCGGCGTGCCCCTTTCGCAGGCCCTGGGCCAGGGGAAGAACGAGGAGATGATCCATCTGCTGTACCAGCATGGGGCGACGGCCGACATCAGCATGTACGTGCTGCTGGACAATATCCCAGTCGTCGGCGAGTTACTCGGCGCGGACCCCGGTCTCGCCAACTACGGCGGCGACTACGGCGTGCTCTGCATGGCAGCGGGGTTCGCCCGGAAAGAGATCATTGAAATGCTGCTCCGCGCGGGCGCCGAACTGAACCGCCCGTGGTACGCCAACAACTACATGGGGTACGCCTTCCGGCGGCGCAAGGGTTGGAAGCTGGACGGCGGCGCCCTGGTTCCCCATGACGACATCCTCGAAATGCTGAACCTGTTCTTCGATCATGGCGCCGATCCCAACAACGCCAACTGGCACGGCGTGACCTACCTGCACAAGCTGGCCGCGATCGGCGACGTGGAGAAATCCGCCCTGTTGCTGAATCGGGGCGCCGCCATCGAGGCCATCGATGACGAGTGGTGCTCCACGCCGCTCGGATGGGCCGCGCGCTGGGGACACAGGGACCTGGCGGCTTTCCTGCTGGAGCGGGGGGCGGATCCACGGGGCGGCGGCGCGGAATGGGCGACCCCCCTGGCACGGGCGGAGAAGGCCGGGCACAGCGATATCGCGGAGATGTTGAAATAGGACCGGAAAACGGCTGGCGTCGTACTTACGGCGCTGGAAGCCTCGTAGGGCACGCCGACGGCCCTGAAGGGATATGTGCCGACCTAGCCGCCGGCCACCGAACCCACGATCCGGTAGGGTTCCTCGCCCCGCGCGATGGTTTCCGGAACCGGCGCGTCGGGCGGTTCGAGGGAGAGATCCCTGCCACAGCCGAAAAACCGCACAAGAGGCCGGCGCGCGCCGGTCCCGTAGTCCCGGACCGTTCCGCCGAGCTGGGGAAAGCGCGCTTCCAACGCGTCGAGGATCTTCCGCTGCGTCACGACCCCGCCCTCGACCTGCAAAGTGATTTCCTTGCCGGACAGCCCCGCGAGGTTCCGCAGGTGATAGGGCAATACGACGCGTATCATGAGAGCGTCTGGACTTCGACGGACATCACGGGCGGGAGATTCTCCACGATGGCCGTCCAGTGGTCGCCGCCGTCGGGGGACACGTAGACCGCTCCCCCCGAAGTGCCGAAGTATATCCCGCAGTCATCGAGCGCGTCCACGGCCATGGCGTCGCGGAGAACATTGACGTAGCAGTCTTTCTGCGGCAGTCCGGCGGATAGCGGTTCCCATTCGTTTCCCCCGGTCCGGCTCCGGTACACGCGCAGGTGGCCTTCGTCCGGGTAGTGCTCGGAATCGCCCTTCATCGGAACGACGTAGATGGTCTCGGGTTCGTGGGCGTGCACGCCGATGGGAAAGCCGAAATCGCTGGGCAGATTGCCGCTCACGTTATCCCAGGAATCTCCCCCGTCGTCGCTGCGCATGATGTTCCGGTGGCTCTGCATGAACAGCACGTCCGGACGGGACGGGTTCATGGCGAGGCGGTGGACGCAGTGGCCCACCTCCGCCTCGGGCTCCGGAATGTAATCGGAATGCAGACCCCGGTTGGTCGGTTGCCACGATTTGCCGCCGTCCAGGGACCGGAAGACCCCGGCCACGGATATGGCAACGAAGATTCGATCCGGATCGCCCTGATCCAGGATGATGGTATGCAGGCACAGCCCGCCCGCGCCGGGATGCCAGCCCTCGCTCGAAGGGTGGTTTCTCAGACCGGCGAGTTCATGCCAGGACTGGCCCCCGTCCGTGGAACGGAACAGCGCCGCGTCCTCGACCCCGGCGAATACGGTTTCCGGATCGGAGGGCGAAGGTTCGAGGTGCCAGACCCGCTTGAATTCCCAGGGGCACGGGGTGTCGTCGAAGTCAAGGTGGGTGCCCACTTCTCCCTCGAAGGTGAATTCATTATCCACCGGGTTCCAGCTCTTTCCGCCGTCGTCCGATCGCTGCAGCAACTGCCCGAACCAGCCGGTGCCCTGTGAAGCGTACAGGCGATCCGGGTTGGCCGGGGATCCGTTGACGTGGTAGATCTCCCAGCCGCCGAAATACGGACCGTCGATGTGCCAGTCTGCACGGGCGCCGTCCGCCGAGAGGATAAACGCCCCTTTTTTGGTGCCCACCAGCACCCTGACCCTGTCCATGTTCGCTCCTTATGGCCTTCTCGTATCTCATGCATCCGTACAACATGGTATCAACAAATAATGTAGACACGGGCAGGGAGCCTGTCAACATCCCGCCTGCCGATAAGCGTTTACCGGGCCCGGACGATAAGCGTTTACCGGGCCCCATCGAAATCTGTGGCTTTCCGCACCTGTGGTTCGTACTTTTATTCGAGATTTACCGTACTTTTCGACCGGACCAGGTAATCCGGATGCCCGTTGCATCGCGGACCTACTCCGCAGGTCCGGCGCCTGAAACGAACGGCGATTGAAACGAACGGCGCTTGAAACGAACTTTCGTTGTTTCACTGGTTGAATCCATGGTTGTAGTTTTCGCAAGTAAGCGGCGACACATACAACGCTGATAGAACACAGATCGAAGGAGGAATAGCGTGCGAATCGAGATGACCGGAGTCTTGGTAAACGATCCCCTTGAAGCGCACGAGTTCTACACGAAGATCCTGGGCTTCAAGGAAGTGATGTACGTGCCCGACGCCAGCCTCGCCATCGTGGCTTCTCCCGAAGAACCCGATGGCACCTCGCTTCTGCTCGAACCGAAGGGTACTGAATTCGCCGAGGTGTTTCAAAAGGCGTGTTATGAATCCGGCATGCCTTCCATCGTGTTTTCCGTGGACGATATCGCTTCCGAATACAAACGTCTTAAGAAGCTGGGCGTAAGATTCACCGGAGATCCGACGAAACAGGATTTCGGCATGCAGGCCATATTCGATGATACCTGCGGCAACTATATCATGCTTGTGGAACTGAATGAGGGATCTTGGGAATCAACCTCTTAAGTAGATATCCGAAGGGTGAATACCTATGCGTAGTCGCGCAACTCGTCAAGCAACGAGAAAGGGAGAAACGAAGCGATCATGAACTGGACCGACATACTGACCCGTGAAATGAAATATACGTACCAGGCAACAGATGGACTGATGGATCTCGTCGGGGACGAAGACCTCGACTGGAAACCATCGTCGGGCGACAACTGGATGACGACCGGCCAGCTGCTGTTTCACGTGGCCGAGGCCTGCGGGATGGCGGTCAAGGGATTCGTGACCGGCGACTTCGGACTGCCCGAGGGCGTCAGCATGGACGACGCGGGCTCGGGTGACATGCTGCCCCCTGCCGAATCGATGCAGACCGTCGCATCGGTGGCGGAAGCGAAGGAAAAGCTTGCGGCGGACCGGGACCTGGCATTCGAAATGCTCAAGCTTGCCGGCGAGGAAAGAATGCAGAACGAACCCGCGCCCGCGCCGTGGGACCCGTCCTCTCCCGTGCTTGGTCATCGCATGATGGAGATGGTACAGCATCTTGCCCAGCACAAGGGGCAGTTGTTCTATTACCTGAAACTCCAGGGCAAGCCGGTCAATACCATGCACCTGTGGGGTGGCGGGCTTGCCGAGGACCGCGACCAGGCACGGCAGGATAAGCAGTCCGGGCAGTGAATCGGCGGGTCATGCGGAACCGGGGCGCCGCGAGTGAGGTAAGCTCAGGTTATTTTGATCGAGCGGCTGGATGGGGAAGTCGTGGGTGTTTCGGTTCTGATCGCCGACAGGAGCCGGAAGACAACCCATCTGATCGATAAGTACAACGTCCACGCCATTCATATGCCGCTCGTCCGTTAATGTCCCGTGCCTAAGGCGGCGAAACTTTGTCCCCGATATCCCCTATCACAAACTATCCTGCGGTATAAGGCAATGTCCCCCGAAACCGATAATCCGCGCGTGTACCACGGTGCCTATGGGTTGTGCCGTGACCCGTCAGACCGCCTTCTCCTGGTTCGCGTGACGAGCGGATTGGCGGATGCCGGACTATGGACATTGCCTGGCGGCGGGATCGAATGGGGCGAGCGTCCGGAGGTCGCGTTACTTCGGGAATTGGAAGAAGAGACAGGCGTTGTAGATATTGAAAAATACAGGGTGACCGCAGTGTATTCTCAGGTGTATGGGCGTCGACCGGATCGACCACCGGACGACCAGGTACACCACATAGGAATCGTCTACGACGTTATTCTCGCGGCGTTCGACCTCAGGCCCGAAAAAGACGGATCGACAGATCGCTGTGAATGGTTTACCGAAAGCCAGGCCCGGGAATTGCCTCTTGGAGAACTAGAAGCATTCGGAGTCGGACTGGCTTGGCCAAATTCATAGCGAAAGGTTACTATTGATGATCGAATTGCGTGGCAAGAAAGTGGTATTGCGGACCATGGAACGCGGGCACTGCCGCACACTTTGGAAAAACTATACTCCAGGAGGTCCGGCATGTCGCAGCCTGGTGAATTCCGACTATCGGCCATAGGGCAGATTTCGGTCACTGTGAAGGAACTCGACCGGGCGGTTGGCTTCTACAGGGATCAGTTGGGCATGCAGTTCCTGTTTCGGGTGCCGAACATGGCGTTCTTTGACTGCTCGGGCGTACGCCTCATGTTGAGTATTCCGGAAGACCGTTCCGGCGATATTCATACTTCAATCCTGTACTACAGAGTGGATGACATTCATGACGCCTATCAGGTTTTGAAGGAAAGGAACGTACGGTTCAGCGGGCGACCGCACAAGATCGCCGACCTTCAGGATCATGAGTTATGGATGGCATTCTTTCGAGACAGCGAGATGAACCTCCTCGCCCTCATGGCCGAGAAGCCCCACGGCGATTAAACCGGGGTCAGAATCAGACAGCAAGGAGAAGGGATTGAACCATGGCTGAGAAAACGGAATGGAGCGAGACTCTTGTAGAGAAAAAAGTCTCCTATCACATCGAAGTTAACGGTCGATTCTTCGTCATCGAGAACGTTCCGGCGCGCGTCAACGTCGAGACCGGGGAGAACCACTTTTCACCGGAAACCGTTGAACGATTGCACGAGATCGTGCGCGAACGACGCAGCCCCGTGCGTACAATTCAAACACCGGTCTATGAGTTCGCCTGATGCAGGTGCGGAGTTCAAAGCACTCTGGGATCGGATTAAGCACAAGGCCACCTGTCGGGCGGTCTTCGACGACGAAGACCTGCTCGAACAAAGTGGCGGCCCTTACGGATGAGAGGGTGCACACATGAAACCAGCTCCGATCAAAGCAACCGTCTCGTTCGAGGATTTCGAGAAACTCGACATACGAGCCGGTACGATTGTCTCCGTCGAAGACGTGGCAAAATCGAATAAACTGATGAAACTGACCGTCGACTTTGGCGATCACACCCGTTCGATCCTGGCGGGGATCAAGCAAGAACGGTCAGACCCGCAGGAAATCGAGGGAAAACAAGCACTCTTCGTGGTGAACCTGGCCGAGAGGAAAATGGCCGGCGAGGTTTCTCAGGGCATGCTGTTCGATATAGGGTATGCGGATGGCCTCACCCCTTGCCTTTTGGTACCCGAACGGCCTGTGCCAGATGGCGCGAGGGCCGGATGAGCAACGGATGGCGAGTCCTTTTACAACGTGCGCATAAACGCTTATGGCATGTATGGCATGGTCAGAGTGCTTTTCGCTGACTGAGTCTTAACACCCAAATGGAGGCAGCATGACATCCGGTACCGGTACCGACCGCCGAACGCGCGAGCACGCACGCTTCGGGGCCGCAACCCAGGAAGAGGCCGACGGACCGCTGCCACAGCCCTTTCCCCGGGAGATGGGCCCGCGCGCCGTGGAGTACCTGGCCGAGGTCGTCGACTCCGGGCTCACCTGCGACATGGTGGGCCGGTTCGAGCGCGCCTTCGCCGAGGCCAACGGCGTCGCCCACTGCATCGCCACGCCGGGATGCACGCCGGCCCTGGCCGTGCTGGCTGCGGCCTTCGACTTCGAACCCGGGGACGAAATCATCGTGAGCTCGGTCAGCGACTTCGGTACGGTGCAGGGCCTGATCAGCGCCGGGTACATCCCCGTGTTCGCCGACACTGCGCCCGGCACGATCAACGTAAGCGCCGAGACCATTGAGGCGTGTATCACCGATCGCACCCGGGCGATTCTCGTTGTGCACCTGAGCGGCCTGATCTGCGACATGGACGCCATTAACGAAGTCGCCGCACGCCACGGGTTGGTGGTCTACGAGGACGCCTGCCAGGCGGTCTTCGGCCGGTACAAAGGCCGATACGCCGGTACCCTGGCGACGGCCGGAGGCTTTTCCTTCGACGCGGAGAAAACCATGGGCTCGGACGTGGGCGGCTGCATCCTCACCGATGACGACGAGTTGGCTGAGCGGGCGCGCTTCGTCGGCCACAGCCGCGCCGGGGAGATGGTCGAGCACTTCGGGCGCGTACACACCGTGAATGGCTTCGCCCATCGCATGACCCAGTCCACCGCGGCAATCAGCCTGGCCCAGCTCGAGATCATCCAGCCGCAGGTGGAGCAGCGCGACCGCATGATCCGCCTGTTGAGCGCGCTCCTCGACGAAATCCCGGGCATCACGGCGTTGCCGATTCCACCGGAGACCGAGGTGTATTCTTGCTGGATGGCGGGATTCACCATCGATCCGGCACAGTTCCGATGCGACGTGGAGGAGTTCGGTGCACAGGTGGCCGCTGCCGGCATTCCGGGGGCGGGTCCGATGCGTTATTACCTGCTGCCGGTGGCGCTGCCCTTCCTCGAAGAGGCGGCGACGCAGCAGCGCTTTCCCTACTCACAGCCACCGGCCTCGCGTACCTACC
Organism: bacterium; assembly: GCA_963693015.1. Taxonomy (GTDB): domain Bacteria; phylum JAAXHH01; class JAAXHH01; order JAAXHH01; family JAAXHH01; genus JAAXHH01. The sequence goes on along the minus strand of OY843748.1, from coordinate 3,319,886 downwards.
GCTACGACGCGGAAAGCTGTCCGAACGCGCACGAAATACTGGAACGCTTCATCCGATGGAGTTCATTCTGCGACAAATACGAGGCCCACCACTGCGAACAGGCGGCCGCGATCGTGCGCCGCGTTGCGGAGGAGAACCGGCGATGAGCGAGAAGGACGGAATACATCCGGCGGAGAAAACGCTTCAACTCGCCGCCCGTTACTATCGATCCGTACCGACGGATCGCGCCGGATACGAAGAAGTCACCCTTTCGCTGCCCGTGGACAAGACCGCCTTGGTCGGCCTCCACTGCTGGAACATCGGATGTCCCGACGGTCCGGCTACGGACTCCGACTATTGCGTCGGCATGGGCTGGCCACAGCCAACGCACGAGGCCGCGCGCATCATGGCCGAAGTCATCCGGCCGGCCATGGACGTTGCCCGTTCGATCGGGATGGCGGTCTGCCACGTCGAGACGGACTGGATGGACCGCCAGTATCCCCACATCGAATCGCGGCGATCAGACGCGGCGGCATCCGTGCACCCGGTAAGGCAGGAGTTGTTCGAACGGGCCCACGGCGTCGATTACATGAAGCGCTCGCCCCTGGCGGAGATGCGGCGCGCCGAAATCGTGTCGCCGGTCGGCGACGAGCCGCTCGTATTCTACTCCGACGCGCTGGACGAGTATCTGAGCGGGCGCGGCATCGAGACGCTCATCTACATGGGGTTCGCGACCGACATGTGCCTGCTCGGTGCGGAGGGAGGAGCGCGGCATATGCTGGCGCGCGGCTATCGCTGCGTGGTCATGCGGGACGCGACCGTCGGGGTAGAGTCGCCGGACACGTTCCCGCAGCGGCTGGCGACCAGCTACGGCCTCCACATCTTCGAGTGGACCCTCGGCCACGGCTGTACCTTCGCGCAGTTCAGGCAGGCCATAGAGAAGATGAGCGGCGAGTAGTGGTGAGTCCGAAAGAACCTGAGCAGTCTTGAGCCAGATGAGAGGCGGGCAATCATCGGCCAGACATGAGGTGAGCGGCCATAAATCCGAAAGCAGGCGACCTGAAATGAGCCTGAGCATCTGCCCCTGGAAGTACGGCAAGCGCTGGGTTTACTCGATCACCTACGACGAAGCCCTCGCCGATCTGCACCGCTTCGCCATCCCCATGCACGAGAAGTACGGCATACCCGGCCACGTGGAAGTCGTGGTCGGCCAGATGGGCGAGATCCGCAACATCGGCAACTCGAGCTTCAACGGCTACCGCCACATGAACGCGGGTGAATTGCGCGACCTGCTCGCCCGCGGCTGGGGCGCGGGCAACCATTCGTGGAGTCACGAGGTGATCACGCCGGAGACGGTGGACCGGGAAATCGGCGACGCCAAGGAGGTCTTGGAAGAGGCGCTTGGCGAACCGATCATCCTCTATTGCTCGCCCGGCGACAACACGAACATGTCCGATCACGTCCTCGAAGCCTGCCGCCGGTATGGTTACCTGGGCGCCATGAGTTTGACGGACGCGCTGAATCTGCCCGGTGACGAACTGTTCTGGATCAACCGAACGGCCCTGCATGACCACTACTACCCGCCTTTTTACAGTGTCTACGACCCGTACCGGAACATCCGCCAGGCCCAGGCCATTCAGGGCTGGCTCATCGATTACTGTCACTGCCCGCTGGAGACGGCCGTGCATCCCAACAAGGACTGTTCCGAAGCCCAGCTAAGGCAGCGCCTTGAGACGGTGCTAAGCGAGGGAGGTGACGCGGTCTGGTGCGCGGTGCCGGAGGAAGTGCTCAGCTACCACCTGATGCGGCGTCATGCCGGGATCGAGACCGTGGGCGGGGATGGATCTGAAGAAGGCGGCACAGGCGGTGATGATGCCGGCATGGGCGTTGATGGTTCTGACGAAGCCGGAACGGGTGGAGATGATGGAGAAATGGGCGGTGGTGCGACCGGAAGTAACGCCATTAAAGTGCAGCGTTATCGCATCAACCTACCGGAACTGCCCGAACAGGTGCCGTACCGCAGCCTGACGTTGGAAGCCAGCGTGCCAGCAGCCTGGTGCCGCGATCCCCGCGTCGTGGTGGATGGGCAGGAACTGGCAGCGGAGGTCGTGCGGCCTGGTGTGCTACGGTTTACGGCGCCAGCGCGGGACGGGACCGAAGTCATATTGTGTGGCGCTCCAAGGCCCTGAGCGGTTTCACGATCACGTAGTCGGGCCGCACCAGGCATCCCGACAACCATCAACGAATCGGCTTTGTAGAAGGAGAGGAATCCCAGTATGATTGTGCACCGTTCAGCCACGCTGTTTCTTGCGTTCTGCTGCATGTTACTGATCATCCGTCCCAGCGATGCCCAGTCCGAGCAACGACAGGTTGCAAAGCGTCTGGTGCTTACCAACGGAGAGCACAGCGAGATGCAATACCTGCTTTACTTGCCACCTGAATACGACGGTACTGATGAGGAATGGCCGCTGCTCCTGTTCCTGCACGGAGCAGGTGAGCGTGGAGACGATCTGGAGCTGGTTAAGGTTCACGGTCCACCGAAAATGATCGCGCAAGGGAGAGACTTTCCTTTCGTGGTCATTTCGCCCCAATGTCCCGAGGATGTCTGGTGGTCTATAGACACACTGCATAAGCTGATCAACGAAGTCGTTGAGACCCATCGCATCGATAAGTCCCGGATCTACGTGACCGGCCTGAGTATGGGCGGATACGGATCGTGGGGACTGGCGTACACCTATCCGGATCTATTCGCGGCAGCCGTTCCCATCTGCGGGGGTGGGGAGCCTGAGAAAGCACTGCTGATGAAGGAGATACCGACCTGGGTCTTTCACGGTGCGAAAGACACGGCCGTGCCGCTCCAACGATCACAGGAAATGGTCGATGCGCTCGAGGCAGCCGGAGGCAACGTCCGCTTTACCGTGTACCCTGAAGCGGGTCATGTGGGGGCATGGGAGAATGCATATGGCGATCCTGAACTATGGGACTGGTTGTCTGAGCAGCGGAAGGAATGAGGAAAACAAGTTGCGAAGAGTTCGACCGAAAAAACCACTAATACAGAAGTGTGACCATACACTCATATGACGTATAACATGCCTTGCCGACGGAGGGATTACTATGGGCAAAACTAGAGAAGAATCCTTAAAGCGAGACTGGATCTCGCCGCCCGGCCACACCATAGCGGATCTGCTCGAAGAGCGCAATTGGACGCAAGCGCAGTTGGCAGACCGGTTAGGTGTGTCGCGCAAGCATGTGAGTGAACTTATTACCGGAAAGGCTACGATCTCGGGAGCAATCGCCATCAAACTGGCACGAGTTCTGGGAAGTACAGTCGGTTTCTGGCTGAATCGCGAGGCTGGTTACCGAAAGGAATCTTACCCCACAGGCAACGGAACGACTTGAAAGTCCGGTACACCTGGACATGAGTACTTCCGGCATCGAGAGATCCTCAGCACGGACGCAGAATCGCACCCCTCCCCCGTGAAACCTCAAAAGCCCACTCCCGGTCTCCCGAGCACAACCTGAACCGGTCATCCTCTCGGCGAAGCCGAGCCTTCGCCGAACCGCTGCAGAATCCAAGGACCAGGACGTCGTCGTCCGTACCCGCCACGAGCCGCGTCGACGCTTCGGTTGCATCGGGAAGGAAGCTGACCAGACTGCCTGCGGCGAGGCCCGAAGGCGCGTAAGGCACCTCCTCCTTCCGAAATCGAAGATCCCTTCCGAACACCGAAATCACCTCCACCACGCGCGATCCCGCACCGAGGCGGGCACGGTCTCCTTCCAGACCGCGAAGGTCCACGGGATTCAGCTTGTAGGCCAGTTCACCGCCCCCCGTCTCCGGTCCCATTCCCATTCCACTTGCAGGATCTACGGTTAACCGGCGTCGGCCCGGACAGCGAAGGTCGATCAGGGACAGATCGCAGTCCGTTGAAACTCCGGGCGTCTGTACCGATCCGCCAAAGGCCAGGGCCGTATTGGGCCTGACGTAGAACGTCCTCGGTTCCTTCCGCGAAGCGAGTCCCTGCGTGTCCCGTCCCATCTCGCCGAAGACCGCCGGGTCGTCCAGGCGACTCGACTTGCCATCCAGGACAATCTCCATCCACGGCTTGCCTCCGCGCCGGTTGAAGCCGTCCCAGGCGATTTGAACGTCGTGCCAGGTTCCGACCTCTACCTTACCCGGCGCGTATACGGTAACCAGGTTGCTGTTCTGGCTCTGCACGCTGAAATGCAGTTGGCCGTCCGTATCGACGACGAGGGCGAATGTGTTAACGCCCGTCCCGCGATGCCCGCCAACACCGTTCCCGGCGTTGAACAGCACCCGGGGCCCGCTCGCCTTTCTCCGCAATCGGAAGCGAAGACGCAGACGTCCTCCGTTGGCGCGGAACCAGGGCTTGGCTTCGTACTGTAGGACGTCGCCGTAACGCAACCGGATCAGCGCCCTGCCGCCTTTAACAATCTGCGCGCCGCGGGGGCGACGCCTCAGTGCCACAAGGAGGATCGGATGATCCCCGCGTGATATCCAGTATTCGTGCTCGGTTCGCCGGGCGGAGACCCGCAGCCGCTGCCAGTCCTTCGTGCGCTTCAGACCGCCGGGTATGGCGACGGTCTCGTTCTGGCCGCCCACGCAGGGCAGACTGCCGCACGTCACCGGCTGGGCCTCGAAGGCACTGATGGTGCGGAGCAGCGGACTGCCCGCCCACTGGACGTGCAGGCTCATGAAATTGGCGGCCAGACCGCCGTCGAACCCGCTGACACAGAGGATGGCCGCGTCGGGTTCGTGGCTGCTGCGCATCACGGCGAAACCGCCCGTGTACATACCGAAACGACCCGCCAGCGAAGTCACGCGCCGCGCCCTGGATGAACGGAAAGCGGGATCATAGTAGCAATAGGCGTACGGCCCGTAGGAAATCATACACTCCGCGGTCGAACCCTTGACGCCCATTCCAAAACGAAACAGCCTGCCCAGGCGGGGATCGGAAAGCGCCACGTAGCGCAGCCTCCCGTCTCCGGCCTCCTGGGCCAGCCTGAGGAGCACCGGCGAACAGTTATCGAGCTGGCCGCCGAGTACGATGTTGGCATTGATGGGATAGTAGGGCTGATCGGGAATCTCGCGAGGCGCCGTCCAGTGGGCGCGGAACCAGTTTAGCGGGCGACGAAACCGGTCTGGAACCTCGCCCATCAGGTCGATTCCCGTAACATTGCGTAGCGCATCTGCGAAATGCAGAAGCCAGAGGTTCTCAAAGCCCCAGAAGGTGGGGCCGTCCACGGGCTCGCCGCCGGGACCGCAGCCGTGGGGCAGGACGCCGATTCGGAAGCGATCGATAACCGCCTGCACCCATGCTTCCGCCCGGGGGTGCTCACCGAGCAGGTGCACCGCGGCCACCCCGAAGTGGCCATAGTCGACGACGGTGTGGTGCCCGCCTGCCGTGAAGTGCCGTCGTTCGTCCACGTAGGGCCACCAACGGTCCATCAACCCCACGAGACATTCGCGGACCTGACGCTTCTCGACATCGGGCAGTACCTCGTCCATCAGGTCGAGAGCAAGGGCGAACGCATGCATGTAGCGGTTGGCCGTGTAGAAGTGCTCCTCCACGTGGTCGCCGTGGTCCCAGCCCGCCGCGGCCCGCAGCCACGCGCGGGCCCGCCCAAGCCAGCGCGGATCGCCCGTAAGCCGCCAGGCGAAGGCGTAATTCTCGATCAGGGCCGTGGCCTGCATGGCGGTGTAGAAGGTCAGGTAGAGCTGGTGGTTTGGGTGCGGGCTGTGCGCCCGGCGCGGGACACGCCTCCACGGCCGCTGACCGGCGTACAACGCGCAGTCGTCCAGCAGGTTGGCGAGGATGCGCCGGCGAACCGAGTCGGTCGGCGGCCTGTACTCGAAACCCGGATCGTCGCTGGGCCTGAACAGCCGGGGTCTTTCATGGCGGACAACCGGGATCGAGACCTGTTGCGATATGTCGGTCGTGGGGTCGGTCATCATGGATTGTCGGGACTCCAAAGGTCGGACTCGTGGCCGAGAAATGTTCCGTGGGGCCTTTAATTTGAACTAAGATACAAAATCGACTGAGCGATGGAAAAGGTGTATATTCGATGATAAACATGTTACATTTCGGGTCAGCACTTGACCTCCCGCCAGAAGATCAATCATGCTCCACAACTACCTCACTATAGCCGTACGCAACCTCCTCAGGTATCCCGCCTACACGCTGATCAACATCGTGGGGCTCGCGATCGGCCTGGCGGCCTGCATGCTGATCCTGCGCTACGTCTGGGACGAGTTGAGCTACGATCGGTACCATCCCCATGCCGACCGGGTTTACCGGGTCGTCGATGACATAGAAAGCGCCGGGCAGACGGTCCGGACGGCGGGATCGCCCTCGGGATGGGGACCCGCCCTGAAGCGTGATTTCCCTGAAATCGAGCTGTTCGCCCGGGTGCGGGGCACGACTTCCGTCTGGTTCATCATGCACGAAGAAAACCGTTACTATGAGAAGAAGGTCATCTGGGCCGATGCGGCCCTGCTGGACGTGTTTTCCATCCCTTTCGTCGCCGGCGACCCACGGACCGCGCTGATCGAACCGTATTCGATCGTGATCTCGGAGGATATGGCCTTCAAGTACTTCGGCGGCGAAGAGCCTATGGGGAAGGTCCTCAGGGCAGACAATGCCTGGGACTTCACGGTGACCGGCGTCATGCGGAACATCCCGGCCAATTCGCATTTGCGTCCGGATATGATCATGTCTCTTGTAACAAGGAACGCCCTTTATCCGGATAGCCTGGATGATTGGGAATTTCACGAAAACCGTTATACCTACATCAGACTGCACGAAAATGCCGCTCCGGAAGACCTGGAAGCGCAGCTGCCCGCCTTCGTTGAACGAAACAAGACGGGCCGGTTCCGTGATTCGAGCAAAGTGTTGAGACCGTCGCTGCAGCCGCTGGTGGACATTCACCTGCATTCACACCGGGACAGCGAGCTCGAGCCCAACGGGGATTTCCGCTACGTGGTGCTCTTCCTGGTTATCGCGTTCCTGATTCCCCTCATCGCGTGCATCAACTTCGTGAACCTGGCCACCGCGCGGTCCGCCATGCGCGCCAGAGAGGTGGGCGTGCGCAAGGTGATGGGCGCCAATCGGTCCCAGTTGCTGGGGCAGTTCCTGGGAGAGGCCGTCCTCATGGCGGGACTTGCCATGATCATAGCGGTTTTGCTGGTGCATCTCGCCCTGCCCGGCGTGAACGCGCTGGCCGGCAAGCAACTGGACTTTGCCCTGTCGAACGGCTGGGTGCTGTGCGCGCTCATCGCCGGTGCCCTCGTGATCGCATTGGCGGCCGGCAGCTATCCCGCGGTCTACCTGTCGGGATTCCTGCCCACCGAAGTACTGAAAGGGAGTTTGAAGTCGGGAACGCAAGGCATGGGTTTGCGGCGGACCCTGGTGGTGATCCAATTCACCATGTCCATCTTTCTGCTGGTCAGCACCGCCGTCATCTACGACCAGCTCGAGTACATTCAGAATATGCGGCTCGGTTTCAACAAAGAGCACGTCATGGTGATCCCGATTACCGGCCAGGCTCAGCGCGAAAGCATCCGGTTGCTGAGACAACGCGTCGTACAAATACCTGGCGTGGTCGGCATGGCGACGACCGATGGCGTTCCGGGCGACCAGTCACCACGGATCATGGCCATCCGTTCCGAGCAGATGATCCCCGAGGACAACCTGATCGTGTCCGTTTTTTCTTCAGATGACCGGTTCCTGGAGGTCATGGAAATCGGCCTCGCGGCGGGCCGGAACTTTCCGGCCGAATGGGGCAGGGATTCGACCATGGTAATCCTGCTGAACGAGACCGCCGCCCGTAAACTGGGCTGGGTAGCGCCGCCCGACGCGATCGGCATGCTCGTGGAATGGATCGAGTACCGCGGTCTGAAAGGACGCGTCCGGGGTGTCATGGAGGATTTCCACGTGCAATCGATTCATGAGGAAATCGAACCGATCGTTTTCGCGCACTTTCCCGACGCCTACTCCGACATACTCATCAGAATAAGGCCGGAGGACGTATCGGATACCATCGCCCGGATCCAGGAAGCGTGGCGTGAAGTCGATCCCCTCCATCCCCTGGCATACACGTTTCTCGACGATGATTTCGACAGCCTCTACCGCGCCGAGCGCCAGCTGGGTACGGTATTCGCGGTCTTCGCCTTTCTCGCGATCTTCGTGGCGTGCCTGGGTCTCCTTGGCCTGGCTTCCTTCTCGATCCAGCAACGGACCCGGGAGATCGGAATCCGCAAGGTGCTCGGCGCCGCCGTTTCGGACATCGTCCTGCTGCTCTCGAAGGACTTCATGAAGTATGTCCTGCTGGCCAATGTCATCGCCTGGCCGCTGGCCTACCTCGCCATGGCGCAATGGCTGCAGAACTATGCCTATGCATCCGAAATCGATTTTATATGGTTTATAACGGGTGGTATCGTCGCCCTGGCCATCGCTTGGCTGACGATCGGTGCGCACGCGCTGGCCGCTGCTGGCAGGAATCCGGTCAATGCGCTGAGGCAGGGCTGAAGGAGCTGCATATATGCAGATCACTTTCCTCGGAACCGCCGCGGCGCCCTCTATGCCGATCCCGTTCTGCACCTGCCAGGTATGCGCAGATGCCAGACGGGTTGGAGGGAAGAACCTGCGCCGGAGATCGTCGCTGATGATCAACGACGATTTACTGGTGGACATCGGTCCGGATATAGCCACCGCGTCGTTCGAGTACGGTCTCTCGCTCGCCGGCGTCGGCCTGTACCGCGGGGAATTACCGCGTTACCGGTTATCCCGCCAACCACGGTTTTGATCAGGGATACTTGCTCTACGCTATAGAACAGGGCAGCCATGCGGTGTTCTATGGTACGGACACGTCGGTCCTGTCCGAGGAGGTCTGGGATCACCTTCAACGCCAACGCACCCGGTATGACGCGGTCATTCTCGATCACACCTATGGTATCGGGTTTGACTCAAGACCGGGAGACCACCTGGCGTCGCGGGACGTCATTGCCCACGCCGGTCGATTCCGCGAATCCGGATTGCTAAAAGAGAACGGCGCGGTCTACGCGACGCACCTGTCCCACGAGGGCAACCTGGAGCGCGATGAGCTTGATGAATACGCCAGGGCACACGGATACTGGGTGGCCTATGACGGGTTGAAACTAGGCTTTGAAGACTGAGAGTGTTTTTCGGTGGCAGAAACGTATCATCCCCTCATGGTGCGCGACGCATGCCGGGTCGTTACTCGACGGCCCGAGGCCCCGTGTCCGCGACACTCCAGCAAGTCTCGACCAAACCGAAGCCGGGCCGGGACAAGACGATAAAAGATGGCAGTCCCAACCGTTTCCACGTAGCAAAGGGTTCCAACCCTGAAGTGCGGCTCACGAAAAGGCTCAGCACGGTCCCATGAGTTACGAGCGCCACGTTTGCCTGCATGAATCGGTCCGACAGTCCATGGACGGACTTCGAAAACCTGTCGAACGCTGCCTCGGCCGTCTCCTCGCCGAAAACCAGTTCCGCCGGTCGGGAGAAGAAACGGACGATCGACTGTTCAAAGCGCTCCTTCTCCAGGAAACCGACATTGCTGCGTTCATGTTCCTGCAACCCCTCGATGACTTCTACCGGTATATCTAGCACACTCGCCAGGATTTCGGCTGTTTCGACGGCCTTGGGTTCGTTGCTACTGACAATTACATCGAGATCATACCGGCCCAGTTTCTCAGCGAGTATCCGGGAACGGGCCCGACCTTCTTCCGACAAACGCCATTCCCTGGAAGGCACCGCAGGATCGATCTCCGGTAACGAATGCTTCACCAGAACGAGTACCGGCATCCTGTCGGCACCTCCTTCTATAACAGTAAACGTGGCGAAGACCGATGATCCTCCGATCTTGATAATATAATCGAAGACGAGCTCAATTGAAAGGGCGTAAACCCCGAACTTCCAGAATACGGCATGGCTTGCTGCCGTGATGACCAGAAAGACGACGGTAAACCACCATCGCGTGTTTTCGGGAACGCCCCACACGGCGACCCGGTTTTGATTCTGGTATTCGTCCATTGTAGTTTCCGCGTTCCTCGGCGCACTCCTGATATGACGTATGAATGAGTCCCCATAGTCCCTGGCTTGATCGTGGCATGACGCATCATACGGGGAGACCAAGTGCAGGAGGCCCCGGATATCAAACGCATACACGATCCGAAACCAAGTTATTGGGGATTAGTCGATTCCTCGAGTTGAATCTAGGAATCTGCGCCGTACTTGCATCGTTCCGTTGCCAGTCCCCTACTCCCTGATTCCACACGCCTCATCCGTCAGAACGTCGTAGTGATGCACGTACTTTACGCCGTCGATCACGAGCCGGTGGGTGTGCGGAAGGTCCTCTTCCCACGTCATTTCGACCCCCTGTAAATGGGGCGGTTCCTCCCGTTTTCCCCAGAAGTTGCCGTTGTAGCGCCGGAACAGCAGCGTGCGGCCGGCGCGGGTGACGTATGCCATGACCAGCACCGCTCTATCGGACGTATCCGCGTCGATGTCGAAAACCCGCATGCATTCGAATGTCCGATCACCGATGCGCACCGTGTAGAGGCCGTTTGAAAACATCTGGGGCGCATCTGGTTTCTTAATAAACGTTCCATCCGGCTGTTCCGTCAGGTAGCCCCGGTCTTCGATCAGACGGGGCGTCATGCCGAAATCCCACCCAAAGTCCTCGTCCAGACAGGTCAGGAGTTCCCTGGTCCCATCGGATTTCATGCTCTCGACGGCCAGCCAATGCACCTCCGTCTCTTCCAGGCGGCCCCAGACCCGGGTATGCCGATCCCGCGACGCCGGATCATGATTGAGCGGGAGAAGACCGTCCCTATCCCCGCAATATCGCTCCTCCATCTCGATCTCGACACACGCTCGTCCGTGTATGATGGCGCGCCGAACGGCGGCCATGTCCTTGACCTCGGTCAACTTCCACGCCGCGCCATCCCGCGTCGGCTCGTAGTCCGCCCACCGCACCCGATCGCCGATTTCGGGCACGATGAACCACCAGGACAGCTCCCGTAGATCGATGGAGAACGGTGGTTTCGGACTTCTCTCGATGGAGATTTCGGGCCGGAAATCAGGAAAGGACGCCATTCCGGTTTTTGTTTCTGCGCTCATGGCTATGCTCCTTGTAATGCTCCTTCGATTCGTGGTTACGCCCAGTTCGCTTCGGACCATGTCCCGGCCGTGGGACAGCCGCCGCTTGATGGTTCCCGGCGGGCAACGATGCCGGGCCGCGATTTCCGCTATGCTCAGTCCATCCAGGTAGAACGACCTCAATGCCGCTCGTTCCTTCTCCGGCACGTGATCGAAGGCTTCGACCACGTCCTCAGCCGCCCGGCGTTGACGGGCCGACGGCACCCCGAAACGGTTAATCATCGCCGCGAGTTCTTCGGACTCAACAAAGCGCTCCCGACGTTGCGTGGAGCGCAGGTAATCGACGCAGCGGTTGCGCGCAACCTGATAGAGCCATGCGCGCACGTTTCCCGGAGATCGAACCCGCAACCCCAGCCAGGCATGTACGAGCGTCTCCTGCAGCACGTCCTCCACCGCCTCCACCGATCCGATCCGACCCCGGATCAATGCGGTCAACGAACGCTCGTAGCGCCGGATCAGGGCCACGAAGGCCTGCTCCTCGCCCTTCCGGGCCCGTTGAACAAGCATATGGTCGCCGAGGAACCCCATCAGATCGCTCTCCCTTCATCTGACTGGGCGATGTTCAGGGGGTAAAGGTTCACGGGGTGCAGTAAATGCAGCAGGTGGAGTGCTGCTGATTGCAGGCATTGGCCTCGACTGTGTGAATCGACGCAGGATTTCGCTACCGCATCGAAAGATACCGAGCATCAAAGGGGAAATTCAGAAACACGTTACTTGTGTACGAAATTGACATTGTTCAACGCCTCTTGGACCCGTTCAACTTTTTGGCCCTCACAGAATTGACAGCCTGCTTAATCGCCCTTTGTCCCACCCTTCCTGATCTTGGCGCTGACTTTACCGTTCGTCCACTACTCGACCGATTTGCCAATGTTTTTGAAGCAGACGTTTTGGCTCTTTTGGTCGACCTCGGATTGCTAAGTATTTTCGCTGCCCTGCTTGCGGCAGCCTTGCCAGGTCTCTTTGAACGAGCCATTGGGTATCTCCTCCTATATTAACCTGATCCCGGCCAGTTCGCACCGGCCCCCGAACCGATGACATGCCAATGCATGCGGGGCGTCACCCCGGAGGCCGCCGCATTGGCCCGTACGTAGAACCCCTCTCCATCCAGAAGGCCGAGAGAAGCCGCGGTGCTCTGGATAGCGCGCATCATCGAGGAGAGAAGGTCTCCATCGAGAGCGGCCTCATCCATGAGACCCGTCATGTGGGCTTTCGGCACTACGACCACGTGGACTTCGGATACAGGACGTGGATGATGGAACGCCAGGACGAGATTATCCTCGTAGACGCGATCCACGTGGAGCTTACCTGAAAGCACATCCTCGCAATACCAATCTCGCCGAGCCATGGACAACCGCTTTCTCATTCCTGCGGAGCTAACACTCCGGATCGCCTTGATTATAAAATTAGACGTACCACTGATTAGTCGTTAAATTACACCAAAATCTGGAATCCAAATAAGAGCTTTGTAACTGATAGGTCCAAAATGAAAGAGAACCCGGGACCTCCGATAGAAGAAGGAAAGCGCAGGTCAGGATGAGCAATAACATGTTAGCCGATCGGATTCGTTCCATTCTTTCGAAGCGCAACGGATACTCCGAGCGAAACATGTTCGGCGGCGTCTGTTTCATGATCAACGGCAATATGTGCGTGGGGACCTGGAAGGACTCGCTCATCGTGCGACTGGACCGCATGCGGCACGACGAAACGCTGGCCGAACCGCACACGAAGCCCGCCGACATCGCGGGACGGACCATGAAGGGATGGGCGCTGGTGGAACCGCCGGGTATCGCATCAGAGCAAGCCCTGCAGGACTGGGTGGACCGTGCCGCGGCTTACGCCGCATCCTTACCGGCCAAGTGAAAGTTCCTATAGCGACCGATTGCAAGTCTGAGCAGCGGCTGATTGCAAGTCTTGATACCGTCCAATTGCAAATCTAATGAAAATCCCGGCTCTTGAGACGCAACGATCCATCCTCCAGCCTCGGGTCCCAGAACGCCTCGGCCACGAGGTGGATCACCCCTTCGCCCACCTGCAGGTTTCCGGTCACCCCTAAGCAGGGCAGCGTCCTGACCAGCGAGGAATACTGCTCGAACACCTTCTCCCAGATGACCAGGTTCACGAACCCCGTTTCGTCCTCCAGCGTCATGAAGGTGACGCCCTGGGCGGTCCCCGGGCGCTGACGGCAGATGACCATGCCCACGTAGTGGACCAGGCTGCCGTCCGGCATCCCGTTGAGTTCCCGCGCCGGGGGCAGTCCCTGGGCGGCCAGACCGGGGCGCAGCGGTTCCAGGAGGTGGCCCAGGACGCTGTGATCGCTGACCTGATGATCCCAGACGATGGTCTCCAGGCTGCTCAGGGAGGGAAAACGGGGCGGGGAGGTGCGGCTGTCGAGCGGCAGCGCGGGCGGCTGCCGGGTTTTGGTGCCGAGGACCTGCCATAGGGCGCGGCGGCGGTCCAAGCCGAAGCACGCGAAGGCGCCCGCCTCGGCCAGGGACTCCAGCTTGTCCTCGTGGAGTCCGCTCCGCCGGGCGACGTCCGGAAGGTCCCGGAAGGGGGTCCGCTCCATGGTCCGCGCCAGTTTCTCCCAGTCTCCCTCGCTCAGCCCCCGGACGTAACGCAGTCCCATGCGCACCGCGAACCGGGTGCGATCTCCGCCGCCGCACCCCTCGTTGCCTCTGCGATCGCTGCCTCCGCGCTCGCCGCCGCCATCACCGGCGTCTTCCGCTTCAATCTCCTCCAGGGTGCAGTCCCAGCGGCTGTGGCGTATGCTCACCGGCCGCACCTCCACCCCGTGTATCCGGGCGTCGTTGACGATGGTGGCGGGCGAGTAGAACCCCATGGGCTGGGCGTTCAGCAGGGCGCAGGTGAACTCCGCAGGATAGTGGCACCGCAGGTAGGCGGTGGCGTAGGCGATGTGGGCGAAGCTGGCGGCGTGGCTTTCCGGGAAGCCGTACTCGCCGAACCCCCGGATCTGCCGGAAGACGCGTTCGGCGAATTCCTGCTCGATGCCCTTCCTCATCATGCGCGAGACCAGCCGTTCCCGGTGGCGGTCGATCCGTCCCGAACGGCGCCAAGCGGCCATGTCCCGCCGGAGCTGGTCGGCCTCGCCGGGGGTGTAGTCCGCCGCCACCATGGCCAGTTGCATCACCTGCTCCTGGAAGAGGGGCACGCCCAGGGTCTTCTCCAGGACAGGCTCGAGGCATTTGTGGGGATAGGTGACTTCCTCCACTCCGTTGCGCCGCCGCAGGTAGGGATGGACCATGCCGCCCGTGATGGGGCCGGGACGGACGATGCTGATCTCGATCACCAGGTCGTAGTAGGTGCGCGGCTTCAGGCGGCCCAGCATGGCCATCTGGGCCCGGCTCTCGATCTGGAACACGCCCACCGTGTCGCTGCGGCAGATCAGGTCGAAGGTGGCGGCGTCCTCCCGGGGAAGCGTGGCCAGGGACAGGTCCGTCCCGCGGTGACGCCGCAGGAGGTCGAAGGCGAGGTGCAGCAGGTTGAGGGCGCCCAGGCCCAGGAGGTCCACCTTGAAGAGCCCCGCGTCCTCCACGTCCTCCTTGTCCCACTGGATCACGGTCCGCCCTTCCATGGCGGCGTTCTCGATGGGCACCAGGTCATGGACGGGGTAATGGCCCAGCATGAAGCCCCCGGGATGGATGGAGAGATGGCGGGGAAAATCCTGGATCTCCCGCACCAAGACGTTCAGGTGGCGCAGGGCCGGGTTCTCCGGGTCGAGACCGGCCTGCCGGATGAGGGCATCGTCCCAGCGTTCGTGCGACACCAGTTTGGCCAGGCGGTCCAGGCTGGTGGCCGGTATCTCCAGCGTCTTCCCCACCTCCCGGATGGCGGACCGGTGGCGGTAGCGGACCACGTTGGCCACCATGGCGGCGTGAGTGCGCCCGTACTTCCGGTACACGTGCCGGATCACCTCTTCCCGGCGGTTGTGCTCGATGTCCAGGTCGATGTCCGGCGGCTCGGACCGTTCCCTCGACAGGAAACGCTCGAAGAGGAGGTCCACCTGGGTGGGGTCCACGCTGGTGATGCCCAGGGAGAAGCAGACGGCGGAGTTGGCCGCCGACCCGCGGCCCTGGCAGAAGATGTTCTCGCGGCGGCAGTATTCCACGATCTCGTGCATGGTCAGGAAATAGCCCTCGTACTCCAGTTCCCGGATCAGGGCGAGTTCTTTCTTCAACTGGGGGATCAGTTGCCTGGATTTGCCGCCCAGGCGGCGTTCCGCGCCCGCGAAGGTGCGCTCTTCCAGGTACTGGATGGACGTCTTGCCCTTCGGCAGGCGCTCCAGCGGGTAGCGGTAGCGCAGTTCCCCGAGGGAGAAGGCGCAGCGGTCGGCTATCTCGCGGGTCCGATCGAGGGACGCCGGGTCATCGCGGAAGAGCCGCGCCATATCCTCGGGCCCCTTCAGGGCGTACTGGTCGTTCGGCCGGATGAGGCGCCCGGCCGAAGGCAGCGTCACGCCCTCCCGGATGCAGGTCAGCACATCCTGCAGCCGCCGCCGTCCGGGCGCGTGGTAGAGCACTTCCACGGCGGCCACGGTGGGCAGCCCGAACCGGTCCGCCATCTCCCGGAGGCGGATCTCCCGCAGGACTTCCTCCGCCCGGAGGTGCCGGGCCAGGACCACGTACAGGCGGTCTTCGAAGGCCGTGCGGAGTTGTTCCAGGACGGTCCCGGAGCCGGATGGACCGGGAACCCCGGACGCCTTCGAGCCGGGGAGATCCGGGCTGGCCGGACCGACCACCCCGGAAACAGCCTCGGGACCCGCCTTGGGGCCGCGGATCCACAGGGCGATCAGGCCGGGGCTGTGGCGGCATACTTCCTCCCAGCTCACCCTGCAGTTCCCCTTGGAGGCGCGCAGGTGCCCGGCGGTCAGCAGCCGGCAGAGCCGGGCATAGCCTTCCCGGTTCTGCACCAGCAGCAGGACCTCCGAGCCGTCCTGGAGGCTGACCTGCGATCCCGCGATCAGGTGGACGTCCAGTTCCCGGGCGCGGACGTGGGCGCGGACGATGCCGTACACCCCGTTGCGGTCGGTAAGGGCCAGGGACCGAATGCCCAGGCGCCGGCAGGCTTCCACCAGTTCCTCGGGGTGGCTGGCCCCTTCCAGGAAGGAGTAGTTGCTCTTGCACCAGAGGGGCGCGTAGGACGGATCCGGAGATACGGGGCCGCCCGGTGCCGCCGGACGCGGCCCGCTTGCTGTTTGCTCGGTATGCATGATGATCTCAGCGGCCTGGCATCATTCGACCCGTCCCTGCACGTACCAGCGGGCGCTCCGGTGGTCGTAATAGACCCAGAGGGTCTCTCCCCGGCCGGTGTCGATGAAGCGGTACTCCCTCCGGACCTCCCGGACCCACCATCCGCCGCTGACCAAGTGTTCCGGGGGCGGGCCCGGGGACGGCGGCGACGGCGGCGACGGCCAGTTCGCGGGCAGGCCTTCCAGGACGCGGGGACGGGCATAGACGCGCCGCACCAGGGAGCGCATCGCGACCGGCCGGGGGCTGGCCGCGGCGAGCTTGCCGAAGGGACGCCACGCGAAACGGGCCTCCGGAAGGTGCCCCGACTCCAGTCGGGCCGTGCACACCGAATCGGGTCCGAATTCGGCCCGGATCCGCGCCAGGGCGCGCATGGCCGACCCCGTATCGCGGTTCGGGTTCTCCTGCAAAAGGTTCAGCTTCTCGGCGGTGACGCCCACCCCCTCCACCTCGAGGGACAACGCCACCGGGGGGAAGGGGAAGGAGACCGTTTCCAGGTGCAGGCCGGCCAGTTCCAGCAGGACCGGCGCGGCCAGCGTCGGCTCTGCCGCCTGGATGCGAAAACGGCGCCGCGCACCGTCCTCCTGGCGGAACGCCAGCCGGAGCGCCGCGGCCGCCTGGCATCTTCCGGCGGCGGCCTTCAGCAGGGGCGCAAGGAGCTGAGATACCCGGAACAGCAGGCTCCGGGCGTCAGATTCGTTTTCGTCCAGTTCCATCCGGGCGCGGAGGGGTTCCGGAAGCGCCCGGGGCTGGAGCGGCATCGGCCGCTCACCCGCCGCGAAGCGGTAGAGTGCCCTGGCCTGCGCGCCGAGATGCCGGGCGATACGCTCCCCGGGAAGCGCCAGGAAGTCCCCCACGGTATACACGGCCAGCTTGTCCAGGCGTTCCCGAAGCTTCGGATCGAGCTGCAGATCGAGCAGCCGCACCTCGCGGCTTTCGGCCTCCTCGGCTTCCACGGAGGGAAGTACGGTCACCGCGTCCTTCGCCCTGGCGACGGCATACGTGCCGAAACGGCCGAAGCCGACCGCGATGCTCGCCGAGAGTTCCAGCCGGGAAAGGCAGGCGTGCATCTGTCCGGCCCAGTCCTCGAGCGACCCGTAGAGCCGGCCCAGTCCGCCCGCGTCCACCCAGAAGATCCCCGGCTCGTCTCCGCACGGCTCCACCCGGGGACTGAAGCGGTCCAGTTCCCCGTGGACCTGCCGGACCGCGGCCCGGAGTTCCTCCTCCGAAACCGTCCCGGCGCACAGGTGGCGGTCCAGGGAAAGGGCCGCGGCGTACCGCAGGCCCGGCCGGATCCCGTTCCGGACGGCCGCGGCATTGAGCCACAGCACGGGGCTCAGGGGCTTTTCTTCTTCCACCACCGCCACCGGCCTTTCCCGCCACTCCGGATGGCTTCTCAGCAGAAGCTGCAGCGGCAACGCCCGGATGTTAATGCAGGCCGTCCGGCCCCCGGCAGATTTCGGTGTGGCGCCAGCCCGGTCCATGACGTCTGTCCTTCAGTATTTCGATTTCGTATTGAAAACGGTCTACCGCCAGGCGGCGGCAGGAGGTCTGGCCCCTCAGGGAAACCATCGGTCCCATCGAAGGCGCCGACCGGGACTTGGCGGTCAGGCACAGGAGGGCGGCATGGTGGTCCCGCGCCTGCCGGGCCAGGCGCACCTGCAGCGGAACGGGGATCCTGGCATCGGCGTGCAGGTCCATCACGACCAGGCCGAAGCCGCCCGCCCGCAGGACCCGGTCCGCCGCGCGCGCCGCGGCGCCGGCGCCCGGGACGCGGATGACCGCCAGGGCGTCCAGGTCCACACCGCTCTCCGCCGCGTCCGGCGCGAAGAAGGTATCCGGCGTCGCCGTGATCCAGGCCGCCGGCTCGCCCTCGAGTTGCGCGTCCAGCACCAGCCGGAAGGCGGCGGTCAGCAGGGCGGTCCCGGGGATGGACGAGAGTTCGCAAAGGCGTCCGGCCAGCTGCGCCCGCGACCAGCACGGCTGCTCCTTCCGGTTTCCGGCGGGCATCCGCGTGAAGTAGGGTTCGAGATCCTGCAGATCCCGGTCCGGCAGAGCCGACATGGCTTCTCCTTCGGTTGTCCCGATGATGCTGCCTGGTGTTTCTTGCTCGACGCGTCTATCCGGTGCCCCTTGGCCAGCATGAGCTCAGTCCACGCTCCGCCGCACCTCGATGACCTTGCCCAGGAGCGAAAAGGGCGCTCCGTCCTCACGGGGAACGATCGGGCTGAAAGCGTCGTTCTCCGGATGCAGCTCGACGCGGCCGTCCCGCTCACGGTACCGTTTCACCGTGGCCTCCTCGCCCACCAGCGCCACCACGATGTCGCCCGGACTGGCCGTCGGCTGCCGGCGCACGATCACCATGTCCCCCGGCAGGATGCCGGCATGGAGCATGCTCTCCCCCTCCACGGTCAGCGCGAAGAGTTCGTCGTCCTCGAAGCGCGTCTGCGCCATGATGTATTCCGGCGGGTTCTCCATGGCCTCGGTCAACTCGCCCGCCTGGACGCGCCCCAGCATGGGGACCAGCTGGGGCGGGCTGGCCTTGCCGAACTCCGGAAGCCGATAGCCCCGGGACCTGCCGTCCACCTTGGCGAGCTTCCCCTCGAGCACCAGCTTCTCCAGGTGCTGCCGGGCCGACTGGACCGCCCGGAACCCGAAGGCGCGCTGCACTTCGCGGGTGGTGGGCGAGGTCCCGTTCAGGATCCGGTCCCGCACGAAATCGTAGATCTTCTTCCGGGTCTCTCCGGGCGATGTGTAGGCCATGATGACCTCCAAACGATTCTGCGCGTTAAACAATCAGCACGCCAAAACGTGTCGAGGCGCGTCAAAACGAGCATCTGTAAATCCATAAAACAGACATTTGTCTGTAATATCAAGTGTTTTTAGAATTAAAGCGGGATGGGTGTAACGAAGCCCTCTTATCAGATCCAATTTATCCAAAATAATCTTTGATTATTGACACAATTTACATTAAATATATCCATATGATGACAGATTTATACATTCCTCAAGCGCAACTCGTCAGGCTCGCTCAACTGGTTACACCGGGTAAGGCCATTGTGGTTTACGGTCCCAGAAGAGCAGGCAAAACCACGCTGATCAAGCGTTACATACGGGAACACGACCCCGACGCCCTGCTCGTGACGGGGGAGGATATCGTGGTCCGGGAATACCTCGAGAGTCAATCCCTGGCCAAATTGACGTCCTTTGTCGGCAGGCGGCGTACACTGATAATCGACGAAGCACAGCATATCCGGGAAATCGGACTGAATCTCAAGCTGC
The DNA here is from genome assembly GCA_963693015.1 of bacterium. Lineage (GTDB taxonomy): Bacteria > JAAXHH01 > JAAXHH01 > JAAXHH01 > JAAXHH01 > JAAXHH01. The sequence continues at coordinate 3,300,160 of OY843748.1, read as the reverse complement.
TGGCCGATCACGTAGAAGGGCTTCGGATCATCGCCACGGGTTCTTCTTCCTTCGACCTGGCCAGGCAAACCGGCGAGCCTCTGACCGGCCGCAAGTATACCCTGCTGCTTCTGCCCCTCGCCCAACTGGAAATCCAGGAAAGGGAATCCGCGCACCAGACCAGGGGTCATCTCGAACAAAGGCTGATCTACGGATCGTATCCCGAAGTCGTCCTCATGGACTCGAACGAAGACCGGCAACTTTACATTAAGGAATTGATCGCTTCCTATCTCTTCAAAGACATACTCGAGCTGGAGGGCATACGTCACGCGGACAGGCTGACCAGGCTGCTGCAACTACTCGCCTTCCAGATCGGACAACAGGTTTCGACTTCCGAACTGGGCACCCAACTCGGCATGAGCGCGAACACCGTGGCTCGCTATCTGGACCTGCTCGAAAAATCCTATATCCTCTACAGCCGCCGTGGCTTCAGCCGCAACCTGCGAAAGGAATTGACCAAGAGCCGGCGCTACTACTTCTACGACAACGGCATCAGAAACGGGCTGATCAACAACTTCAACCCATTGACGATGCGTGACGACGCGGGGTCTCTGTGGGAAAGCTACGTCCTGGTCGAGCGAATGAAATACAACCTGTACAACGGCCGCCTAGCCGAGAGCTACTTCTGGCGAACCTACGACCGCCAGGAGATCGATCTGGTCGAGGAATGGGGAGGACGATTGCTCGCGACGGAAATGAAATGGGCAGCCATATCTGACCGGGCGCCGGGTGCCTGGCGCAGGGCTTATCCCGGCAGTACGTTCCAGGTTGTCCATCCGGAAAACTATCTGGGTTTTGTATCTGATACAGCCGTTTCCGGTTCGTGATCGGATAAAGGCATAATACGTCAAGAAACAAAAGAGTTGACAGTCAGCAGTAAGTGACGTTTATATGAGACTATGTATAGGACGCTAATTACAAAACAAACTAACTAAAATAAATGTAATCAAAGTGTTATAATAGACATATTAATGGACATACTGATGGACATATCAGGTGTCAATCATGAGACATTTTGAAAAAACACACTCGTGGCTTCGTAGCTTCGAAACCGATTTTCTCATCCATGCCCCGCCAAGAATATGGATGGCTCTTGGAGAGATCAAAGCCAAGTGCGAGCACTTGACAGGAATCCCGTTGACCAGACAGACTGCCGAAGAGTTGTACAAGGTGTACCTGGCGCGGGGGGTTCTCGGTACAACTGCCATCGAAGGGAACACGCTGTCGGAAGAAGATGTACGTGCTCATATCGAAGGAAAATTAAGGCTTCCTGAATCGAAGGAATACCTTAAGCAGGAGATTGATAACATCTTGGAGGAAAAGAGAAGGATACTGAAACTACGAAGCAGAAACAAACTAACGCCATGGACGATAGATGAAATCTGCAGGCTGAATAAGGTAGTGCTCAAAGATCTCGAGTTACCAGACGAGGACACGGTTCCCGGCATAATACGTAAACACTCCGTCGGTGTAGGCCGGTATCGCGCCGTTCCTGCCGAGGACTGTCGTTATCTGTTGAATCAGTTTTGCAATTGGCTAAACACCGCTTCAGACGATATAGACGAAAGCAGTAGAATCCCGATTGGGTTGGTCAAAGCGATCGCCGCCCATCTTTACTTCGCGTGGATCCATCCTTTTGGGGATGGGAATGGAAGGACGGCCCGGTTGATAGAGTTCAGGATACTCATCGAAGCGGAAGTACCTGTTCCTGCAACGCTACTTCCCAGCAACTATTACAACCAGACGAGAACGGAATATGCCCGTCAACTCGACCGAGCTTCGCAGTCTGAAGGAAAGATGGACCACTTTCTGGAATACGCGATTCGCGGTTTCTCGGAGGGACTTTCAGAACAACTAGAAACCATAAGAGAGCAGCACCTCCGGATAGCATGGAGGAACTACGTTCACGAACAGTTCCAGGGACTGGCTGGTACCTCGGCAAAGCGCCGTCGGAACCTGGTCCTCGCCCTTTCCGCCTGTGACGACCCGGTACCAAGGTCGGAAATCCTCGAGTTGAACCCCACAGTAGCCAGAGACTACGCGAACGCTTCGCAGAAGACGATCATTCGAGATCTCAAAGCCGTCAGGCAGATGGGCCTGGTCGAGCGGACTGCTAAGGGATACAAGGCCATGAAACAGATCATGCGGGCGTTCTGACCTGAGGGAGGCGGTCCGCCAGTGGTATTTCGATAGCGGGAAGGCAATCATGCCCAGACACGAGTGCAGAAAAATCACCCCCGCGGAGATCGCCGCGAAGATCCCCGCGCCGAACGGTGACCGGTTCTTCGTCGCCCTGGAGCGCGGCGAGCTGCAGGTCGAGCTGTACGCGCCGCAAGAAGTGGACGACCAGACGCCGCACCGCCGTGACGAGTGCTACGTGATCGTCGAAGGGAAGGGGAAGTTTGAAATGGGCGGCGAGGTCGTGCCCTTCGAGGCCGGCGATTTCTTCTTCGTGCCCGCGGGGGTCGGGCACCGTTTCCTGGACTTCGGCGAGTCGATGAAGACCTGGGTCATCTTCTACGGACCGGACGGCGGCGAGCAGGTCTGACGCTCAGGTGAGCCGGACCGCATGCGCATGCGTTATCCCGCCACCCGCGCTATCACGCGTCGTAAGCGAGTCAATGACCACCGCCTGAAGGCGGTGGCTTGAGCAGGTCGTCTGAAAGACGACTGCACCGGTTCATGCAGGCTACTCTTCGATGGTCACATCGGCGTCCTGGACTTCGCCACCCTGGTCGTTTATATACGCTTCGATCACTTTGTCGGTCACATTGCCCGATGAGGCTGCGAAGTAACCGCGACCCCAAAGGTGACGACCCCAGAACGCCTTGCGAAGCGGGGCAAACTCGCTCAGCAACTTGTACGAACTCTTACCCTTCACTGCCTGCATGAAACGGCTCGCACTCAAATGAGGAGGAAGGGATACCAGAAGGTGGACATGGTCTGAGGACAAGTGCCCTTTGATGATCTCCACATCGTGCCGTTGGCATACCTCCCGGATCAACTCCCGCGTGCGTTCCGCTATCGGACCACGAAGAATGCGTTTGCGGTATTTCACGATCCACACAAAGTGCACTTTCAGATCGTATACACTATGGGAGGTCTTGCGGTATTCATCCATACCGCAAACCTTACTCAAGTCTTCGCCTTAAGGCGAGGGATTTTCTCCCATTCCCCGAGAACAGACATTAAGCGGTCCACGACCGCGCACGGACCGCAGGCGTCACCCACCATCCCCATTTTCGTCCGCCCGCTTGCGCAGGGATTTCAGCCGCCGCGAGAGTTTCTGGATCTCTTCCTCGATCAACCCGATTTCGTCTCCCACGCTGATTCGTCCATCCCGCTCCAGGTGCCGGCGCCTTTCCTCCGACTCCCGGTCGGCCTGGGCCTCCGACATGGAGTTGATGATGACTCCGATGAAGAGGTTCAGCATGATCATGGTGCCCAGCATCACGAAGGTAACGAAGAAGGCGGCGCCCAAGACGGGCATGGCCCGGGAGGCTTCGCGCAGATGGGCCTGGGCGAAATCCGCGTAGTTCGGGTAGGCGTCGCTGCCGTACATCTGGATGTACATCACGTCCGTCCAGTCCTCCAGGGTCACCACCCGGAAGAGGGTCAGCAGCGCCGTCGACAGGTCCTGGAAGTGCACAGGGTCGTTGCCGCGGAAGAGGTAGACGCCCAGGACCGCGTAGACGTAGAACAGCACGCCCAGCAGCAGGCCGACGTACCCCAGCGACGTGACCGACTTGAGCAGCGAATTGACCAGCAACTGCAGTTTCGGCACCGCGGTCACCAGCCGCAGCGCCCGGAGCACCCGGGCCAGGCGCAGCACCGCGGCATACTGGCCTCCCGCGGGCAGCAGGCAGGCCACCACGATGAGGAAGTCGAAGACGTTCCACCCCTCGCCGAAGTACCGGAACCAGTGGCGGCCGTGGCGCGCCATCTTCAGCGCGGCTTCCAGGATGAAGAAGAGCAGGACCAACTGGTCGAGCCGATGCAGCCACGCGCCGTACCGGGCCACGAGATCCGGCGAGGTCTCCAGACCCACCAATGCGGCGGCCGCCGTGATCACCCCGAGCACGGTGTGCTGAAAACCCTTCGAGTCTACCAGGTTGCCTATTTTGTCTTTCAACGTGCTACGCTCCGTTTCTGCGCCTGAATCGTCGTTTGCCGGGGACTTCCATCGTCAGGGCCACGCCTGCCTGCGCACCATGCCTATCTCGCACGGAGGATCTGGTAGTAGAAGGTGCCGGTGATTTCCAGATACGGATGGAGGAAATCCGCGGGGAGCGGCGGGAAGGGGCTGGAGGACTCGATGGCGTTGCGGCTCGACGCCACGAGGGACTGGTAGGGGATGTCGTTGTCCCGGTAGGACAGGACCTCCAGGTCGCGCAGGGCGCCGTCGGGCATGATCTTGAAGCGTATGATGACCCGCCCGCTCACCAGGCCGAGATTGAAGGCTTCCGGTGCGAACCAGCGGCGCCGCACCCGCTCGCGGAGGATGTACAGGTAGGGCGCGTAGTCCCAGGCGTAGGTGCTGAGCGAGAAATCGCCGTAATCCTTGACCGAGGTGTGGCGGTTGTCCGTCCGGGGTACCCGTGGCCCGGAATTTCCGAAGCCGAAGCCGAACCGCCTGTGCCGTTCGTACGCGGGTTGTCGGGACATCTGCGCCAGTTCGTTCAGGTCGTCCTGGGGGATGAAAACCGGGGCTTCCGGACCGGTAGGCCGCGGCGCCGAAGCGACCTCCTCCCCCTCCATCCCGCCTTCACCGCGGCCTTCCTTTCCGCCCCTGCCTCGGAACTCGGGCCGGATGATCAGGTCAGAAGTCCACAGCGGCGGGTCTTCCAGTTCCTGGAAATCCTCGATGCCGCCCTCCCGGGGCGTGAGCGGGACGCCGCCGGCAAAGGGATCGTGCTGCTGCTCGTCTTCTTCCTCCGGGTCCTCCATCGTCCGGATCTCCAGGTCGCCCTCGGAATAGGCCGGTCCTTCCGGCAGCTCCGTATCCTCCAGCAGGTCTCGCGCGATGGAGTTTCTGTCCGCCACGTCGGCTTCCGGATCGTCCGGCGGTTCTTCCACGCGGGCTTCTTCCGGCACGTCGACCAGGGTCGGCGGGTTCTGCATTTCCATGTAGTCCTGTTCGAGCTGCTCCAGGCGTTCGTAGGGCGCGAGGGTGAGTTCGATCATGTCCTTGTCTTCGAGCAGACCGGTGGACAGGAGGACCAGCAGGGAGAGGCTATGGAGCAGTCCGGCGACTGCAAAGGCGATCAGGAGGTACTTGGCCGTGTCGCGGCGAAAGGAAACGGTCCGTCCCAGGAGCCGGGAATGGTGGGCGTAGTCTTTCGAGTAAATATCCATGCATGATTCTTAGGAATTGAGGAGATTGAACACGTTGTTATAGACGCCGTGATTAGCCGCAGGTTCCAGTCCGGGCAGCAACCTGGTGTCTTCCAGCGTCTACCCGCCTATCGCAGGCCCAGGCTCTGGCGGACCTCCGTCATGGTCTCCGCCGTGAGCGTCCTTACCCTGTCGGCGCCCGCGGCCAGGGCGTCCCGCACGTCGTCGGGCCGGCGGGTCAGGTCCTCGTACTTGTCCTGGATCGGCGACATCGCGGTTTCCATGTTGGCGCCCAGTTTCTTCTTGCAGTCGACGCAGCCGATGCCCGCACTCCTGCATTCGGCGTCGATTGTCGCCACTTCGTCGGGACCCGAGAAAGACTTGTGCAGCGTAAAGATGTTGCAGATGTCGGGATTGCCGGGGTCCGATCTTCGCAGCCGGTTCGGATCGGTATAGGCGGTGCTGAGCTTCTTCCTGACCGTGTCGCTGTGGTCTTTCATCGCGATGTAGTTCCCCTGGCTCTTGCTCATCTTGCCCTGGCCGTCCAGGCCCATGATGCGCGGCGCGGGACTGTACAGCGTCTTCGCATCGGGGAACACCGGGCCGTACAGGTGGTTGAACCGCCGGGCTATTTCCCGCGTCAGCTCCAGGTGCTGGGACTGGTCGTCGCCCACGGGCACGCCGTCGGCCTTGACGCCGAGGATGTCCGCGGCCTGGAGCACGGGGTAGGTGAACAGGCCCGCGTTGATGTTCTGCTTGTGCTGGGCGGCCTTGTCCTTGAACTGGGTCATCCGTTCGAGGGCGCCGATGGCGGTGCAGGTGCTGAAGATCCAGGCCAGTTCCATGGTTTCGGATACGTGGGACTGCACGAAGAGCGTGCAGTGGTCCGGATCCAGGCCGCAGGCCATGCCCATCGTGGCCGTGTCCAGGACGGCTTCCCGCATGGTGTCCGGGTCGTACTCGATGGTGATGGCGTGGTAGTCCACGACGCAGTAGATGCAGTCGTACCGGGGAATCAGCTTCGCCCAGTTGGCTACGGCGCCCAGATAGTTCCCGATGTGAATGTCGCCGGTGGGCTGGATGCCGCTGTACAGCCGGGTGGGCTCGGTCGCGGCGTTTCCATTGCCGGCCTCTGCCGAGTGACCTGACTCGGTCCCTTCCGCCGGCACGGGGCTCGACACTTTCCTTTCATCCGCCTTCATGGTTGATCCTGCTCCTTCGTGGACCTCTTCCGGAGGTCCTTCATTCCACGTCGTCCCGGCGCAAAAAACCGTTGTAATTATACCGCGCTCAACGTATCTTGGTACAACCTGAAACAGACGTGATAAAAAGCGGTAAAACACCCGTTATGTCAAGCGAAATCATGGTGGCGGCGGCGTGTCCTTATGCAAGCCGCAAGTACGTCTGCACCGTTACTGGCGGCGGTTATTCGTCTCGGATGAGAACGAGTTCGAATGGAGTACATGGACGTGGATCGAAACGAAGGAACGGCCCTGGACGAAAAGTATCAATTGCTCCAAGATGATCTGCGCGCCATGGGCAGCGTCCTGGTGGCCTTTTCCGCGGGCGTGGACAGCACGCTGCTGCTTAAGGTGGCCTCCGACGTGCTGGAGGACCGGGCCCTGGGCGTAACCGGCGTGTCCGAATCGCTGCCGGAGGAAGAGAAGAACGAGGCCGCCGAGCTGGCCGAATGGATGGGCGCCCGCCACCGCTACGTGGACACGGAGGAGATCCACAACGCGGAGTACATGCAGAACAACCCGCGCAGGTGCTATTTCTGTCGGGATGAACTGTATACCCGCCTGGAGGGGATCGCCCGGGACGAAGGCGCGGCCTTCATCTGCGAAGGCAGCATCGTGGACGACATCAGCGATTTCCGTCCGGGGATGCTGGCGATCCGGGAACACGGCGTGCGCAGCCCATTGAAGGACGCCGGGTTCTCCAAGGCCGACGTACGCGCCTTGTCGGAGCGGCTTGGCCTGCCCACGGCGGACAAGCCCTCCCTGGCCTGCCTGTCATCGCGCTTTCCCTATGGCGATCCTATCACCATCGAAGCCCTCGAACAGGTCGGGCGGGCGGAAGCGTTCATCCGCGGCCTGGGTTTGCGGCAATTCCGGGTGCGTCACCACAGGAACATGGCCCGCATCGAGACGGAGCCCGCCGACCTCGCGAAGGTCGTCGAACACCACGACGAGATCGCCGCGTATCTCAAGGAAATCGGCTACGACTACGTGACGCTGGACCTGGAAGGATACCGCACCGGCAGCATGAACGAGGTGCTGAAAAAGCGGAAAGCCGTGGGCGCGGAAGTACGGTAGCAGCTAAGTGGAAGTCCGGTGCAGCTACGCCGAAGTCCCGCAGTGGATAGAAGTCCCGTAGTAGATCCTGGTACGCGCCTGCCGCATGAAGACCCGCCGCCTGAACCACGAAAGGACCGACCATGTCATCCTTCGACCCTGCCGCCTACGGCTCCGCCTTCGCGGAACTGCTCAAGACGCCCCGCGTCATGCCGCTGGACCCGGGCGAGGAAAACGGCCCGGCGAAGGCCGGCCTGGAAGCCCTGGACCTGGACGAGGCTTTCGCGCCGAACAGCATCACCGACCGGATGATGGCCGAGGGCTGCCGGTCCGGCCTGTGGCTTTACCACGATTTCCTGGTCACCTCCCACACCCTCAGCCAGCAGATCACCACGCCCACGGGCGACTACTGGCACGGCATCATGCACCGCCGCGAACCGGACTATCCCAACGGGAAATACTGGTTCGGCCGCGTCGGCGACCACGACATCTATCCCGAACTGAGGGACGAGGCGGCCACCATCGCGTCCGGTACGGACAACCTGCCGGACGAGGCCGCGTACCTCATGTCCCAATCTTCCTGGGATCCCTTCGCCTTCATCGATCTGTGCGAAGGCGCCAACGTAGGCGGCGTCCCGGCAGGCGATCTCTGCCGCAGCATCCAGCAGCGGGAGTGGGAACTGCTCTTCGACTATTGCTACCGCAAGGCGATCGCGTAACGCTGAAGGTTGGGCCGCAGTCTGTGACACTGCGTTGTCATTTTGAGGTCGCCCGAGGGCAGCGAATGACGGTCATCCCCCATTCCTGATCTTCCGCATCTTCTCCATCCACGCGCGGATCTTTTCTTCGCGGCCCCGGTCGGTGGGTTCGTAGTATCGATGCCCCGCGATGGATTCGGGCAGATGCTGCTGGTCCACGGCGGCCCCGTCGTAATCGTGGGCGTACTTGTATCCCTTGCCGTGGCCCATCTCCTTCATCAGCCGGGTCGGGGCGTTGCGCAGGTGCATGGGCACGGGCTCGTCGCTCGTCTGCTCCGCGTCCTGCCGTGCCTTCGAAAAAGCCGCGTAGACCGCGTTGCTCTTTGGCGCGGTGGCGAGGTACACCACCGCGTGGGCGAGCATCAGGTCGCCTTCGGGCTGGCCCACGAAATGGACGGCCTGCTGGGCCGAGGTGGACAGGGTCAGGGCGAAGGGGTCGGCCAGACCGATGTCCTCCACCGACATGCGGATGATCCGGCGCGCGATGTAGAGAGGGTCGTCGCCGGCGATGAGCATCCGGGCCAGCCAGTACAGGGCGCCGTCCGGATCGGAATCCCGCACGCTCTTGTGCAGGGCCGAAATGGCGTCGAAGTGCCAGTCCCCGCCCTTGTCGTACTGCGGCGCGCGATGCTGCAGCGCCTCGTCGATTTCCTTCGTTGTCAGCCGTATCCGGGTCTCGTCGTCCCGCGCCGTGGTCATGGCCGCCACTTCGAGGGTATTCAGCGCAATCCGCGCGTCGCCGCCCGCAACGGAAGCGAGGTGGGCCACCGCCTCGTCGTCCATCTCGATGTTCCGTCCGCCCAGTCCCCGCTCGCCGTCCTCCAGCGCGCGCCGGACGATCCTTTGCAGGTCCTCTTCCGGCAGCGGCTCCAGGCGCAGCACCCGGCAGCGGGACAGGAGGGCGGAATTGACTTCGAAGGACGGATTTTCCGTGGTCGCCCCGATGAGGGTCAGCGTGCCGTTCTCCACGGTCGGCAGCACGGCGTCCTGTTGCAGCTTGTTGAAACGATGGATCTCGTCTATGAACAGGATGGTCCTTTTGCGGTGCATGCCCAGACGGTCCCGGGCTTCTGCCGCCGCCCGGTGCAGGTCTTTCACGCCGGCGTTCACGGCGCTTAGCGGCACGAAGTGGGAATCGGTGGCCCGCGCGATGATGAAGGCGAGGGTGGTCTTGCCGGAACCCGGCGGCCCCCACAGGATCATTGAAAAAGGAGTATCCCGTTCGATGGATTCGTTCAGGAGGCGGCCCTGGCCGACCAGCCCCCGCTGGCCCAGGAAATCGTCCAGCGAATCCGGCCGCATGCGCGATGCCAGCGGCGCCTCCCGGCGCAGTTGCTTTTCGGCCTGTTCGGAAAAGAGATCGGTCATGGCTGAGTGCCCGCCAGCGTGCGAAGATGTATGCGCCAGTGTGCGAAGATGTGTGCGCCGGGGTGCGAAACTACGTCCGCACGGGGGCGAAGTTTCATCCGCGGGGACGCGAAGTTCGTGTAGTTTTGGCGTTTCAGCGTTATTATACAGAAGTATCCCGCCAGGGTTAAGGGAATTAGGTTCCGATGCATCCCAAAAAGGGAGAATACGGGTGCCGCGGAGGCATTACTTACATCGATCACCTGCTCTGAAAACCGGACGCTGACGCCTCATGTTCAGGAACTACTTCATAGTGGCCCTGCGCCACGTGCGCCGCAGGAAGGGCTACGCATTCATCAATACGATGAGCCTGGCGCTCGGCATCGCGTGTTGTCTGCTCATCATGCTCTATATCCGCGACGAGTTGAGCTATGACCGGTTTCACGACAAGGCGGACCGTATCTACCGCGTGATCTCCGAGGAACGGCAGGGCGGCGCGGTTGTCCGGACCGCCGAGGTCATGACGCCCACGGTCAAGTACATGCGCGAAGACTTCCCCGAAGTGGAAGACATGGTGCGTTTCAACCCGCCCGTGAACGCGTGGATGGTGAAGTACGGCGACCGGGGATTCTACGAACGATCCTTCTATCTGGCGGACTCGTCGGTCTTCGATGTCTTCGACGTCCCGCTTCTGAAAGGCAATCCCCGGACCGCGCTGAGCGGAAACGACCGGGTCGTGCTGTCCGAGTCCGTCGCCCGGAAGTACTTCGGCGACGAGGACCCCATGGGGAAGGTCCTGGACGCCGAAGGCACCTTTCATTTCGAAGTGGCCGGCGTCATGGCGGACCTGCCGTCCAATACGCACCTCGGATTCGACATACTCGCGTCATTCAGGATCCAGGGGGCGTTTGCGGGACAGTCGCTCGACGATTGGGGCTGGCGAAAGTCTTACAGCTACGTCCTGCTCAGGGAGGGCAGCGACCCGGCCGAACTGGAAGCCAGGCTGCCCGCTTTCGTGGAGAAGTACGTCGGTGATCTCTACGACGGCGAAGCGTCCTCGTTGACCTATCGGCTTCAACCCGTGACGGATATACATCTTCATTCCCGTCTCGAGCGGGAACTGACGCCGAACGGCGATATCCGGTACGTATACCTCTTTGCTGCCATCGCCGCGTTCATCATCCTCATTGCGTGCATCAACTTCATGAACCTGGCGACCGCCCGGTCCGCGGGACGGGCCCGGGAGATCGGATTGCGCAAAGTCTTCGGCGCGGGCCGCGGCCAGGTGATACGGCAGTTCCTCAGCGAATCCCTGGTCATGAGCGGGCTGGGGGTATGCATCGCGCTGGTGGTGGTGTTCTTCGGGATGCCCTGGTTCAGCCTGGTATCGGGTAAATCCATATCCCTGGACGCGGATACCGCGTGGTTCATCGTGGGCGCCGCGGCGGTGACCGGCATCGTGGTCGGGCTGATATCGGGAAGCTACCCCGCGCTATACCTGTCCGGACTCGCTCCGATAGAGACGCTCAAGGGCACGCTGCCCGGGGACGCCGGCAACGTGGGTATGCGCAGGACACTGGTCGCGGGCCAGTTCGTGATCTCGATCGCCCTGATCATCTGCACCGGCGTCGTGTACGGCCAACTCGACTACCTCCGCAACCGGAACCTGGGGATGGATATGGAACGGCTCGTCGCGGTGCCGCTGACCTTTACGCCGGTCATTGAGAAGGCGCGGACGTACAGGCAGCGGGTGAGGGAAAGTCCGTACGTGGCGGATGCCACGGCCACCTTTATCCTGCCTTTTCACCGAAACGCCGTGATAGCGGCCGTCGTACGCAGGTCGGGCGAAGATGATGGAGCCAAGATCGAACTGAACCAGGCCTGGGCAGACGATAGGTTTGTCGATACGTTTGGCATCGAACTGGCCGCCGGCAGGTACTTCGATCGCGCGTTCGTCGGCGACTGGTACGGCGCAGGCGGCGGGACGGTATTGAACGAGGCCGCCGTTACCCGGCTGGGTTACGGTTCCGCCGAAGAAGCCCTGGGCAGCCACATGGACTGGGTGTTCGACGAGCGGCACGGTTTCGCCGAGGAAACCTCGGAACGGCGCCGTATCGTCGGTGTCGTGAAAGACTTCCATTACGCCTCGCTGCATGAACCCATTGAACCGCTCGTACTCTTTCCGGAGTCGGACGGTAACCACGTGGTCATCAGAATCGCCGCCAACCAGCTTTCGGAAGGCCTGTCGGCGATCGAGGAAGCATGGCGCGAGGTGAACCCGGACTTCGCCTTCGAGTACTTCTTCGTGGAAGATACCTATGCGCGCCTCTACGAAGCCGAACGACGCTTCGGCAGGATCTTCGTCAGTTTCGCCGCGCTGGCCGTGTTCATTGCCTGCCTGGGGCTCTTCGGCCTCGCATCTTTCGCGGCGGAACGGCGCACGAAGGAAATCGGCGTGCGGAAGGTCCTGGGCGCGTCCGCGGGGAACCTGGCCGGGTTGCTTTCAAACGAGTTCGTCCGGCTCGTGATCCTGGCCAACGTGTTCGCCTGGCCGCTGGCCTACGTCGCCATGAGCCGATGGTTGGACAATTTCGCCTATCGGATCGACCTGGGTTGGACGACCTTCATCCTGGCCGGCGCACTGGCCATGGCCATTGCGATGGCGACGGTCAGCTACCAGGCGGTGAGAACGGCCATGGCCAACCCGATCGAGTCGTTGCGGACTGAATAGCAGCGCTGAAGCCGCAGTTACTCCCGCCGCCCCTGGGTTGCGGCGCGGCGCAGGCCTGGTGATTCATTGCAGTCGTAAGGGACTCAGCGGTTACTGCCGCTCGTAATTCATGGCTGAAAGACTGATTCAGGACATCCCATGCTCAGAAACTACTTCACGATAGCTCTCCGCCACCTGAACCGCCAGAAGGGCTATTCGTTCATCAACGTCATGAGCCTGGCGCTCGGGATCGCGTGCTGCCTCCTCATCCTGCTCTTCATCCGCGACGAGTTGAGTTACGACCGGTACTTCGACCGGGCGGACCGCATCTACCGCGTAACCACCGAACAACGCCAGGGCGGAGAGGTCGTCCGGCTCGCGGACGTCCTGGTACCCACGGTGTGGCACATGCGTGCAGATTTCCCCGAGATCGAGGACATGGTCCGGCTCGTCCCGCCCGGAAACGCCTGGATGGTGAAGTACGGGGACAAGGGGTTCTACGAACGGAACTTCTACCTGGCCGATACGACGGTCTTCGACGTCTTCAACGTCCCCCTGCTCACCGGCAACCCGAAGACGGCGCTGACCGGAAACGACAAGATCGTGCTGTCCGAGTCCATTGCCAGGAAGTACTTCGGCGACGAAAACCCCATGGGCAAGATCCTGGACTCCGAGGGGACCTTTCATCTCGAGGTGACCGGGATCATGCCGGACCTGCCCTCCAATACCCACCTGGGTTTCGAAATCCTCGCGTCTTTCAAGATCCAGGAAGCCTACTCGGAGAAGAAGGTAGACGAGTGGGGCTGGCGAACGGCGCACAGCTACGTCGTGCTCCGGGAGGGAAGCGATCCGGCCGAACTGGAAGCCAAGCTGCCCGCCTTCGTGCAAAAACACCTGGGGAGCCGTTACGCGAGCGAAGAGGCATCCATGACGTTCAGGCTGCAACCGGTTACGGATATCCATCTCCATTCCCGGCTGGAACGGGAGCTTACGCCCAACAGCGACGTCCGGTACATCTATCTCTTCGCCGCCATCGCGGTCTTCATCATCGTCATCGCCTGCATCAACTTCATGAACCTGGCGACCGCGCGGTCCGCGGGCCGGGCGAGGGAGATCGGACTTCGAAAAGTGTTCGGCGCGGTCCGCACCCAGATGATACGGCAGTTCCTCCTCGAATCGCTGCTCATGAGCGGAATGGCCGTGTGCCTCGCCCTGCTCCTCGCGTGGGTGAGCCTCCCCTGGTTCAACCTGCTCACGGGCAAGACCATGTCGCTGGACGCCGGAACCACCTGGTTCGCCCTGGGCGCCGTAGTGATGATCGGCGCCGTGACAGGTTGCGTTTCGGGTAGTTATCCCGCGCTCTACCTCTCCGGCCTCGCGCCGATCGAGACCCTCAAGGGAACGCTCGCCGCGGGTTCCGGCACCACCGGACTGCGCAGGGTCCTGGTGGTCGGCCAGTTCGTGATCTCGATCGCGCTGATCATCTGCACCGGGGTGGTCTACAGCCAGCTGGAATTCATTCAGAACAGGAACATGGGCCTGAACACCGACCAGGTCGTCGCGGTTCCCCTGACTTTCGATCCGGTCCAGGAGAACGCCCGGATATACAAGCAACGGGTGAAGGAAAGTCCGCACGTGACCAACGCGACCGCTACCTTTATCCTTCCCGGCCACAAGAATGCCGTGATACCGGTCACGTTGCAGCGGTCGGGGGACGGCGAGTTCGCGAAGGTCGATATGAACCAGGCCTGGACGGATGAGCATTTCCTGGAGACCCTCGGCATAGAGCTGATCACGGGAAGGTATTTCGACCCGGCGTTTACCAGCGACTGGGGCTGGCAGGCTACGGGAGGCGGGGTCGTGTTGAACGAAGCGGCCGTGACGAGGCTGGGATTCGGCGCTCCGGAAGAAGCACTGGGCAAGGAAGTGCACTGGGTGCGCGAATTGCGGCAGGGGTACGACGAGGAGGAAAAGGAACTGCGAAGGATCGTCGGCGTGATGAAGGACTTCCACTACGCCTCTTTACACCAACCCATAGGTCCCCTGGTACTTTTTCCCTACTTCCAGGGCGGGCACGTCGTCGTCAAGATCGCGCCGGACAGCATGGCTGAAGCGCTTGAAGTGCTTGAGGATGTATGGCGCGATGTAAACCCGGCTTTCGCTTTCGAGTCTTTCTTCGTGGAAGACAACTTCGCCCGTCTGTACGATGCCGAACAGCGGTTCGGCAGGGTGTTCGTCAGCTTCGCCGCGCTGGCCGTGCTCATCGCCTGCCTGGGCCTCGTCGGCCTCTCCTCCTTCACCGCGGAACGGCGCACCAGGGAAATCGGCGTCCGCAAGGTCCTGGGCGCAACGATCCCGAACCTGTTCCGCCTGCTGTCCAACGAGTTCATCCGCCTCGTGATCGTGGCCAACCTGTTCGCCTGGCCCGGCGCCTACCTCGTAATGACCACCTGGCTGGACAATTTCGCCTACCGCGTCGACCTGGATTGGACGACCTTCGTCGTGGCCGGCCTGCTCGCCATGGCGATCGCCTTGCTGACGGTGAGCTTCCAGGCCGTCCGGGCCGCTACCGCGAACCCGGTCGAGTCCCTGCGGACGGAGTAGTCCCTTTCAATTACGCTCCAGGTCTGGCATGAAGTACAAGCCCGGCGTGCCGAAAGGCCCAGCCCCGCGCCGGTCTCGCCAATATGTCCTCGCTGGTGTGTATTTAATCGGATAAAAAAGTTTTAAAAGTTACTTGCGACATCGCATGCTATACAATATCTTGTCTTCTATGTTGTTTGACACCACTACAAGTTGTGATTCTTAATCAATAAATCTCAACAAATTAAGTAAGGTGGAGGACCGCCGCGATGCGATGTCCGGCGTGTGGCGTTTTGAACAGTCACGTTGTAGATTCCCGTACCATCCAGAGTGGAAGAACCATCCGCAGGCGACGCGAGTGCCTGTCCTGCGCCAAGCGATTCACGACCTACGAGGCCATCGAAGAAGAGGAACTGATGGTGGTGAAATCCGACGGCCGCCGGGAGGTCTTCGACCGTGGAAAGATCATGCACGGCCTGAAGCTGGCCTGCACGAAACGCATGATTTCCGCCGATCAGTTGCACGAACTCGTGGACCGGGTGGTGTACTACGTAAGCAACCTGAACGAACGCGAGGTCCCTTCCGACAGGATCGGCGAATTCATCATCCGGGAACTGCGCAAGATCGATGAAGTAGCCTACGTGCGTTTCGCCTCGGTCTACCGGGATTTCAAGGACCGGAGCGAGTTCCAGGAAGAGCTCGAACAGCTTGAAAAGCAGGAATTGGCCTCGGTGGTCAAGGACCGACCTGATCAGAGCTAAGCAAAGGATTCAAGTGCCTGGTCCGCATGCCCGGATCAGGTATCTCTTTTATTGTAACACCATTAACACCATTAACACCATTAACACTATTGATCGGCTGTTACAGATCGAAGCAGGTGATTCGAGGGGGCACGCATGGCTACAGAAAGACTTGGTTTGAAATTAAAGGATAATCCCGATATCGTGATGGAAGATATGGAGGAACCTGCCGCCGGCGTGTCCGTCGAAGACGCGTCCGCCGTCGACGCGCCGGTCGCCACGGGAGGCCTTGCGGTCGAGCGCCTGTACAGCAACCCCGGCGTCGATCCCTACGAGGGCGTGGAATGGGAGAAGCGGACGGCCACCATCGCGGGGGACGGCGGCGAGGTCGTCTTCGAGCAGGAAGACGTGGAGATCCCGGCCGACTGGTCGCAGCTGGCCACCAACGTCGTCGTGTCCAAGTATTTCCGCGGCCCCCTGGGCACGCCGAAGCGCGAGAACAGCGTCAAGCACATGATCGACCGCGTGGCGGACACGATCGCGGGCTGGGGACGCGCCCAGGGCTACTTCGCCTCGGAAGAGGACGCCGACGCCTTCCATAACGAATTGAAACAGATCATCCTCCACCAGCGGGCCACGTTCAACAGTCCGGTCTGGTTCAACGTGGGCGTCGAGGACACGCCCCAGTGCTCGGCGTGCTTCATCCTGTCGGTCGAAGATTCCATGGAATCCATCCTCGAGTGGTGCAAGGTCGAAGGCATGATCTTCAAGGGCGGCTCGGGCGCCGGCGTGAACCTGTCCCGGATCCGTTCCTCCAAGGAGATACTTTCCGCGGGCGGTCAGGCCTCCGGCCCCGTCTCCTTCATGCGGGCGGCCGATTCGGTGGCCGGGTCCATCAAGTCGGGGGGCAAGACCCGGCGGGCCGCCAAGATGGTGGTCCTGGACATCGATCATCCCGACGTGGTGGAGTTCATCTGGTGCAAGGCCAACGAGGAGCGCAAGGCCTACGCCCTCGGGGACGCCGGCTGGGACATGACGCTGAACGGCGACGCGTGGAGTTCCATCCAGTTCCAGAACGCCAACAACTCCGTGCGGGTGACGGACGATTTCCTGGAAGCGGTGGAGAAGGACGGGGACTGGACGCTGCAGTCGATCACGACGACGAAGCCGTTGGAAAGCCTGAAGGCGAAGGACGTCATGTCCTGGATCGCGGAGGCCGCCTGGCAGTGCGGCGACCCCGGAATGCAGTACGATACGACCATCAACGACTGGCACACCTGCGCCAACACGGACCGCATCAACGCCAGCAATCCCTGTTCCGAGTACATGCACCTGGACAACAGCGCGTGCAACCTGGCCTCGATCAACCTGCTCAAGTACCTGACCGACGAAGGCACCTTCGACGTGGTGGGATTCATCCACACCGTCAACATCATGATCATGGCCCAGGACATCATCGTCGACAATGCCAGTTACCCCACGGAGAAAATCGGGGAGAACGCCCGGGCCTTCCGACAGCTGGGCCTGGGGTACGCCAACCTCGGCGCGCTGCTCATGGCCATGGGCCTGCCCTACGACAGCGACGGGGGCCGCGCCTTCGCCGGCGCCATCACGGCGCTGATGACCGGCCAGGGATACTACCGGTCCGCCGAACTCGCCGAGCACCTGGGCACCTTCGACGGCTACGACGTCAACAGCGAGCCCATGCTGCGGGTCATGCAGAAGCACCGGGACGCCGTGGACGACATCCAGGCGGAGATGGTGGACAAGCACCTGCTCGACGCCGCGCGCACCGCGTGGGACAACGCCCTCGCCCAGGGCAGGAAGCACGGGTACAAGAACAGCCAGGCCACGGTGCTGGCGCCCACGGGGACCATCGCCTTCATGATGGACTGCGACACGACGGGCATCGAGCCCGACATCGCCCTGGTCAAGTACAAGCGCCTGGTGGGCGGCGGCACGATGAAGATCGTGAACCGAACCGTTTATTCCGCCCTGGAGAAGCTCGACTACTCGCAGCAGCAGATCGAGCGGATCGTCCACTACATCGACGAGCACGGCACCATCGAAGGCGCGCCGCACCTGCTCCAGGAGCACCTGCCCGTCTTCGACTGCGCCTTCCGCACCGAAAACGGCAGCCGCTCCATCCACTACATGGGCCACGTGAAGATGATGGCCGCGGCGCAGCCCTTCATCTCGGGCGCCATCTCCAAGACGGTGAACCTGCCCAACGAGGCCACGGTCGAAGACGTCATGAACGTGTACATGAAGGGCGGAGAGATGGGGCTCAAGGCCCTGGCCATCTACCGCGACGGGTCGAAGCGCACCCAGCCGCTCAGCACGAAGGCGTCGGAGGATGAAGAGGCCGCCGAGGTCCAGCCCGTTCGCCGTCGGCTGCCGGACGAGCGCCAGGCCGTGACCCACAAGTTCAGCATCGCCGGCCACGAGGGCTACCTGACCGTCGGCCTCTTCGAAGACGGCCAGCCCGGCGAGATCTTCCTGCGGATGTCCAAGGAAGGGAGCACGGTGTCCGGCATGATGGACGCCTTCGCCACGGCCATATCCGTGTCGCTGCAGTACGGCGTGCCGCTGGATAGCCTGATTCGCAAGTTCAGCCACATGCGGTTCGAACCGGCCGGCATGACGGGCAACAAGGACGTGCCCATCGCCAAGTCCATCACCGATTACATCTTCCGGTGGCTGGCGGTGAAGTTCCTGCCCGAGGACAGCCATTCCGAGATCGTGGCGGACAAGGACATGGATGACACCATGCACTCGAACGCCATGGACCAGACGATGAGCGTGCAGGAAAACCAGGAGCACGAAGTCTATGCCGCCCAGGCCGACGCCCCGTCCTGTTCGGACTGCGGCAGCCTGATGACCCGCAACGGTTCGTGCTACGTGTGCCGTGAGTGTGGATCGACGAGCGGGTGTTCGTGAAGTAGTCTTGAAGTAGTTGGAGTGTGCCGCCGGACCCCGGGGAAGTCAATGACCACCGCCTGAAGGCGGTGGCTTGAGCAGGTCGTCTGAAAGACGACTGCACCGGTTCATGCAGGCTACTCTTCGATGGTCACATCGGCGTCCTGGACTTCGCCACCCTGGTCGTTTATATACGCTTCGATCACTTTGTCGGTCACATTGCCCGATGAGGCTGCGAAGTAACCGCGACCCCAAAGGTGACGACCCCAGAACGCCTTGCGAAGCGGGGCAAACTCGCTCAGCAACTTGTACGAACTCTTACCCTTCACTGCCTGCATGAAACGGCTCGCACTCAAATGAGGAGGAAGGGATACCAGAAGGTGGACATGGTCTGAGGACAAGTGCCCTTTGATGATCTCCACATCGTGCCGTTGGCATACCTCCCGGATCAACTCCCGCGTGCGTTCCGCTATCGGACCACGAAGAATGCGTTTGCGGTATTTCACGATCCACACAAAGTGCACTTTCAGATCGTATACACTATGGGAGGTCTTGCGGTATTCATCCATACCGCAAACCTTACTCAAGTCTTCGCCTTAAGGCGAGGGATTTTCTCCCATTCCCCGAGAACAGACATTAAGTACCCGGGGTTCGGCCCTGACCGGGTGCGGGGATGTGCCCTGCACTTTCTCCGTGCCCGTACGGTCAGGTCTCCTCGCAGATACGGTCAAGCCTCTTCCAGTCCCAGCCTTTCCTTCCAGCCTCTATC
This sequence comes from bacterium, assembly GCA_963693015.1. GTDB lineage: Bacteria > JAAXHH01 > JAAXHH01 > JAAXHH01 > JAAXHH01 > JAAXHH01. Next base: position 3,280,664 of record OY843748.1, on the reverse strand, counting down.
CGTTACCATGTAGTACAACGCGCCCACGGCGGCAACGGTGACCCGGACGATCCGGTACGTCAGGGCGGCCGCCAGTCCCGTGGCCTGGGCGACCGTGGCGGAGATCGATCCATCGGCGGTCGCGCTGATGAGGTGGTAGATGTAGATCACCGCGCCTTCCAGGGCGCCGACGCCGCCCGGCACCGGCGCGAAGGTGCTGATGATCTCGGCGGCCGGGACCAGCATGAGGTGGGCCCCGTAATCCGGCGCGGCCGGTCCGGGCAGCAGCGCCATCGCGCAACAGTAGAAGGACGACAGCATGAAGACCTGGCCGGCCAGGCCGATGAACAGGGCCTCGGTCAGCGCGCTGCGCCGCCTCTGATAGAGCGCCAGGCTGTTGGCCAGTTCGGCGAAGAACGGACCGACGAACCGGAGGCGGGTGAGCCGCTGAAAGAGCGTCCATTCCAGAAACCGCGACTGCAGCGAAACCACCAGGCAGACCAGGCCGGTCAAGGCGCCGCCCCAGAAGACCAGGACGGCGATCATGATCTCCTGGTGATGCCAGAGGTCCCGGTTCAGCAGCGAGGCCGCCGATCCGATGATCAGCAGCGCCAGCATGCCGAACAACCGGTCGAGCAGCACCGTGGCCGCGGCGATGGTCCGCCGCGACTTCTGACGACGCGCGATGCCCACGGCCCGCACGATGTCGCCGCCCGCGGTCCCGGGCGCGAGGTAGTTGAACAGGTTGCTGACGAAACCCAGGCGGACGGCCTCGCGGAATCTCAGCGCCAGCTTCTGACCCCGGGCGAGGAGGAACCACCGGAAGAAGGCCAGTATGGTGGCCGTCGTGGCCAGCACCACACCGATGCCCAGGAAGGTAAAATCGATTTCGCGGCGGATGAAATCGGCGTACTGGTCGCGATAGAGATAGAACAGGTAGGCGAGGATGCCCAGCGCCACCAGCCATCTGAGCCAACCCCAGGTTTTCTTGAGCCAGTTCATTCTGTACGCGGGAACCCCTCAGACACGGTCCCCGCTATCCTTCCTCCTCGGCCTGCCTGACCTGGGCCGGCAGGTTGAGCCGGACGCAGTGCGTACCCGTGTAGGGTGCGCGTTTTCGGAACAAGCCGTAATCTTCCTGACAGGACTCGCAGCGATAGCGGGCGCCCCGGACGTGGCGCAGTCGTCCTCCGCAGGATGGGCATGGAGGCACTCGTCGTAGCGTCAATCTGGATGTCATTCCCTTGTTGTTACTCGTCCGGCCACCGCAGGCGTGTTTTGAGCCTGTTGAGGTGACTCCAATCTATGTGCTTCGTATGCTGGAGTCTCCCTACCACGATACCTGGTGCGATGCTATGTTCGTCGGCAAATCTGCGAACATCCGCACTACGGAAACTACCCTTAGCTACAAAGTCATCCCAGGCAGTATCGGGAATAAGAGAATCAACCGCCCATTGGTCAGCTTCAGCTTCAATTGCGTCGGACCCGCCGTTCGACCGGTCGACGTACACGTTTTTCTTGCCATGCAGGATGATATGCGCTGCCTCGTGAAACAGACTGAACCATAGATGGTCATCTGTTTTGTGACGCGCACTGAGTGCAACAACCGGTCGGCCGGGTGAAACCCACCACGCAGCACCGCTCACTCTTGTTTTTGGCAATGGCTTGACCAATGACAGGGCGACTCCTGCCTCATTAAAAAGCGTTCTGGTACTTTCCAATGCCTTACGAACCGGTATCCGGGTAAGTCGGCGTACCTGAGCCAGCGCTTTCTTGAACCTGGCAACGTCGTAGCTGTCGCAGTGCTGATCTCGAGCGTCAATCTCGGTGAGTCTGAGCCAGGCAGTCAGCGCGGCCCTGTCGCTCTCGAATGACGGTGAATGACGAAAGGCGACGTTTACGTTCTCGTACTTCAGCTTCCATGCGTTTACAGAAGCGACACCGAAGAAAGCCAGTAGCTCGGAAACAGCCTTGCCCTGAGAGACCGGTTTTCGGATTACCCCTCGTTTGACGAGATCTTTAACTGGAAATGACTGTGACCACGCGCCGGCGGCTTCAGCTTTTTCGTCGGCTGCCGCGCGGATCCCGTAAAGACGATAGTCAGCCTCGATACCCAACCAGATACTGGCATCAACGCCCAACACCATTTCAAATTGAAAAGCGGTCTGCGGTACGATCGGAGCCTTCCCGGCGATGATTTCGCTGATGAGCTTCGGTGAACGATCGCACCTGCGAGCGAATTCAGCATGCGAAATACCCTGCGCTTCCAACCTCTCTTCCAGGACCCATCCCGGCGACACCGCATAGTCTGGCTGGTATTGGTTTTTCCCGGCCGCCATTCATCACCTCCTTCATTGATAGCCCTCGCATGGCCTCCTTCATTGATAGCCCTCGCACGTCCTCCTTCAATGATAGTCCGTTACATCGAGGATCTTTATTGCGGATACACCGTTCAAGTCGATACCGCCATCGTCTGAACGGGGAGTCCGTTCATGGTTTGGCTTGAAGACGAGCCTTCGCGACTCATCGAGATCCACCGCGAACTGTCCCTTACGACGCCCTTTTAGCTGGTGACACCGGTCGGGCGGTGTTTTCGGCACAAGGTCCAAAGTCCGGGCGTTACTCAGTACGGCCATTCTTATCATTATGGCACGTGCCGCCTTTGCCCCGTACTTCTTCTTGAGGTTGAACTCGGAATTGAATATCTGGGCAGGCTTCTGGGATTTGAATACGATATCCAAGAGTTGAACCATTCATTGTGAGTTGAACCATTCACTGTTTTACGCATCTTGGCACCACGGCAAATTGGAAACTTTTTTGTTACGCAATAAGTAATGTTTTTGTTCGTCCCTGTCAAGGAACTAAATCCAAAAAAGACCCACTGCTGGTTTTTCCATCCAAAGATATGTACAATAGATATGTATACCTGTAAGTTGATACGTTGAATCTTGAAGGATCGTACCAAAACGATAGCTGCCGTAAGAGAGGATTCATGCCGAAGACCATCGCCATCGTAGGCGCCCTGGATACCAAGGGAGAGGAATTCGCCTTCGTCAAAGAAGAGATCGAGCGGCGGGGGCACGGTACGCTGATCATCGATACGGGCGTCATCGGAGATTCAGCTTTTGAAGCGGACGTATCCCCGGAACAGGTGGCCGAAGCGGCCGGCACGACGATCGACGCGTTGCGGGAACGCGACGACCGCGGCGTGGCCATCGACGCCATGGCGGACGGCGTCGCGGTGGTCGTGCAGGGCCTGTATGAAGCCGGCGTGTTCGACGGGATCATCAGCATGGGCGGTTCGGCCGGCACGGCGGTGGGCACGAGCGCCATGCGGGCGTTGCCCGTCGGGGTGCCCAAGGTGATGGTGTCCACCGTGGCGGCGGGAGACACGACCAACTACGTGGGGATCAAGGACGTGTCGATGATCCCCTCCGTCGTGGACGTGGCCGGCATCAATCGCATCAGCCGCAGGATCTTCGCCAACGCCGCGGGCGCCATCGCGGGCATGGTGGAAACCGAGGTACGGGAAGCGGTGGACAAGCCGCTGATCACCGCCAGCATGTTCGGCAACACCACCGAGGCCGTGGACCAGGCCCGCGCCATCATGGAGGATGCGGGCTACGAGGTGCTCGTCTTCCACTGTACGGGCGCGGGCGGGCGCACCATGGAGGGCCTGATCGACGAGGGCCTGATCGAGGGCGTGCTCGACATCACGACCACGGAATGGGCCGACGAACTGGCCGGAGGCGTGCTCACCGCCGGTCCCGAGCGGATGGATGCCGCCGGCAGGGCGGGCATACCCCAGGTGATCGTGCCGGGCTGCCTGGACATGGTGAACTTCTGGGCGCCGGACACAGTGCCGGACAAGTACCGGGACCGCAAGCTGCACAAGTGGAATCCCAACATCACGCTGATGCGGACCAACGTCGAGGAGAACGTCCGCCTCGGCGAGATCATCGCGGAAAAGGCCAACGCGTCCGGCGGACCGGTATCGATCTTTCTTCCCTTGAAGGGCGTGTCCATTCTCGACAGTCCCGGGAACGAGTTCTGGTGGCCGGAAGCCGACCAGGCGCTTTACGACGCCATAAAGTCCAACGTCTCCGACCACGTGACGGTGACGGAGATGGACTGCAACATCAACGATCCGGCCTTCGTGGAGGCGGTCACCGGCCAGCTGCTGTCCGATTTGAGGGGGTAAGGCCGCAATGCCCGTCATCGATGCCGTCGAGCTCTACCACGTCGCCATGCCCCTGATCTATCCGTGGCGCACGGCCTACGGCAGCGACGACGTCATCGAGAGCGTCCTCGTCAGGATGCGTGCCGGCGATGACGTAGGCTGGGGAGAGACGACACCCCTCGCCCGGCCGACGTACAGCCCGGAGTACACGGCCGGTGTCTTCGCCGTGACGCGGGACGTGCTCGCGCCTCTGCTGGTCGGCAGGCGGATCGACAGCGGCCAGGATCTGCACGAGACCTGCGCCTGGGTCGCGGGCAACTTCTTTGCCAAGGGTGGCCTGGACGCAGCGTGGTGGGACCTCCACGCCCGGCTGGAAGGCAAACCGCTATGGCAACTGATCGGCGGCAAGGGACCGGTCATCGACGTCGGGGCCGACTTTGGCGTGCAGGACAGCATCGACATGCTGCTGGGCAATATCGGGCAGGCCGTGGAAGCGGGCTTCAAGCGGATCAAGCTGAAGTTCAGTCGGGGGTGGGATCTCGACATGATCGCGGCGGTTCGTTCGGCTTTTCCCGACCCGGTTTTCCATATCGATTGCAACAGCGGCTACACGCTGGACGACCTGCCCATGTTCAGGAAACTGGACAAGTACAACCTCGCCATGATCGAGCAGCCCCTGATGCGCGACGACCTGGTCGACCACGCCGAACTGCAAAGCCAGATCGAGACGCCCGTCTGCCTGGACGAGAGCATCACTTCGCCCGCAAAGGCCCGGAAGGCGATCGGCATAGGCGCGGCGCGATGGATCAACGTCAAGCCCGCGCGGGTCGGCGGGGTGACCCGGGCGCTCGAGGTGAACCGGATCTGCGAGGAGGAGGGCGTTCCCTGCTGGACGGGCGGCATGCTCGAATCGGCCCTCGGCGCGTCCTTCTGCATGGCGCTGGCTACGCTGCCCAACATGAAATACCCGTCGGATATCTTCCCGAGCACGCGGTTTTATGAGCGGGATCTAAGCGCGCCCGCGCTGAAACTCTCCGGGCCGTCGCAGATGGTCCTGTCCGATACGCCCGGAGCCGGCGCGGAACCCGTGCCCGAACTGCTCGAACAACGGACGCTCGACCGGACCGTGATTGACGGACAGGCCGGCTAATGCAGTTACGTCGTCTGGACTGAAGGAGCCTTGTCTCACAGGGACTTCCGGATATCACCCATGCCCCCTTCTTCATCCCTTTCCCCCTTCAACTACCTGTCCCGCGCGGCATGGTCGAAGCTGCGCGCCGCGACGCCGCTGACGCTGTCCGAAGAAGACCTGCAGGAGCTCCACGGCATCAACGAAATGGTCTCCCTCGACGAGGTCGCCGAGGTCTACCTGCCCATGTCGCGGTTCATCAATCTCCACGTGGCCGCGGCACAGCACCTGTACCAGGTCATGGACACCTTTCTCGGCAAACCGGCCGCCAAGGTGCCGTACGTCATCGGGATCGGCGGCAGCGTGGCGGTGGGGAAGAGCACGACGGCGCGCATCCTGCAGGCCCTGCTCAGCCGCTGGCCGAACCATCCCCGGGTGGACCTAGTGACCACGGACGGGTTCCTGTTCCCCAACCGGGTCCTGGAGGAAAGAGGGATCATGCACCGCAAGGGATTCCCGGAAAGCTATGATCTCCGGCGCCTGGTGCAACTGATGGCCGACGTGAAGTCCGGACGCGCCTCGGTTACCGTGCCCGTCTACCGCCACCTGATCTACGATATCGTGCCGGGCGTCGAAAAGACGGTTGCGCAGCCGGACATCATCATCCTGGAGGGGCTGAACATCCTGCAGACCGGCCACCACGCGGCCGGCGACGCGTCGCCCCGCGTCTTCGTGTCCGACTTCATCGATTTCTCGATTTACGTGGAAGCCGAGGAACACGACCTGGAACAGTGGTACGTCGATCGCTTCCTGAGGCTCCGGGACACCGCCTTCCGGAATCCCGAATCCTATTTCCACCACTACGCGGATTTGAGCACGGAGGAGGCCGTGGAGACGGCCAAAGGGATCTGGCGGGACATCAACCTCGTGAACCTGCGGGAGAACATCATTCCCACCCGCGAGCGGGCGGACCTGATCCTCGAAAAGGGCACGAACCACCGCGTGACGGGGGTGTACCAGCGGAAGTTGTAATCAGCCCCCGAGAAACCGCTTCAGCACGTTGGAAGTCACCTTCGACACCACGTCGTCCACGAGGACCGACGACGGATAGGTGATGGATCCCGCCGAAAACACCATCCCGCTGCTGTCCGTTTCATGAACGACCATTTCGGCGCCGCCGTCGTCCACGTTGGTTCCCTTGGCGAGCAGGTGGGTGTTTGCCGGCGAACTCGGTGTGATCTTGTCGGTCTCGTGACCCGACGCGCCGCCCGGCACCCGTTCGTGCAGACTCGCCTCGCCGAAGATATCCCCCTCCGATACGCCGGTGCCTTCGAACACCCAGTGACCCGCGTCGATCACGCGGTACGGCGCGCTGGTCATGATCCCCGTTCTTGTGAAGGCCACGCCGAGCAGATTCGCCTCGGACTCGTTATAGATATTGAAACGGCTTTCGATGCCCTCCCCGGGCCGGTCGAGTGAGTCGATATTGCCATTTTTAACCTTCATGGTGTACTCATCCGGGAACACGACCTCGCAGTTCAGGCCGTTCCCGCCCAGGTACATGAGCCGCCCGCCGGATTCGAAGACCCAGGCCTTGAGCCGGTAGTACATGTCCCGCGACCAGTATTCGGGATGGGTGGTGGTGATCAGCACCTTGTACCGGTCCAGGGGCAGCGTGCCGTCGTGGAACTGCGTCTCGGCGTAGAGATCGTAGCCGAAGCCTTCCCGCTCCATCCACGCCAGGAACCGCCACTCGGCGGGTGCAACGTGACAGGCCGCGCGGCCGCGGATCATATCGGTGGCCTCCACGTCCTCGGGGACGTGGTTGATGGGCTCGGGCCGGTCGAAGGAGAGCGGCGCGTAGTCGTCGGCGCTGTACATCCGGTGCGAGGGGTCGGTGTACCGCTTCAGGTCGTACCGGGCGTTGACCGTGGGGGCCGGAGGAAACGCGTCGGCGTGGATGTAATTGCTCCGCCCCCCGAAGTTGTTGTAGGCGTTCCAGTTGATGTTGGCGGCCAGTACGGCGACATCCGTCGTCGGTGCGGCCGGAGCTACGATCCAGGGAAAGGAAAAGAACCCGCCGGTCTCCGTCGAGGCGTGGAGGTAGTACAGGCCGGACCGTTCCGGCGCCTCGATGTACTGTTTGTGGGCGGGATTGGTATAGCCCTGGGTGTTCCACTTCACGCCGGTCCGGGTATAGTCGCCGTCGGGCGTGATCTGCATGGTGGCGCGGGGACCGTGCTCGTCGTACCAGCCGATGTTCCGGATGTACTCCTTCTTCCAGCCATAGCGGAACAGCTCGAGCTGGTAGGCCTCCACGGCGTGGACGCGGAATTCCGATTTCTCGCCGGCGCGGACCCACTTGGGCCACATGTAGCCCAGCAGGCTGTCGCGTAGCAGCCGGAAATGATAGGGCCGGTCCTCGCTCGGCGTCATGTATACACTCTTGAAACCGAAATCCCGGCACGCCAGCGTGACCCTGTACTCCCGTCCGGGCGTCACCTCCGCATAGACCGCCCCCGTGGCCCGGGAACGCGCCTCGATGGACGCTCCGCCGGCTTCGAACTCGAACAGGACCCCGGGAATGGCGACGTACCGTTCGTCGCTGACGTACCCTACAAGCATCTTGGACCTCCGGCTGGCGATGTTGTGGCAAGGTTTCCGGCAGTCAGGAGCGCCGTGAGCTTACATGGCGCCGTGAGCCTATACATTCGTCTATATGGTCCGGGCGCCGCTGAGACCAGACCCGGATAGACAATGTACACCGTGCCGCCGTATCGTCAACCGCCGCCGTATCGTCAACCGGGCCGCGCTTCGTCATGTCCTGGCCGGCCCGTGGGCCGTATCGTCAACCGCGCCGCGCTTCGTGAATCAGGGTGGGTCCGTCCGCCGATTTACCTTTGACACGGCATCGGGACGGATGTTACTTTGCCAGTCCATGCAGTGAGACTCAATCCCACATTGGACCTTGATTCGATAAGGATCCCGGCATCGTGTCCGCCTGCCAGTTGAAAGACATTGCCCGCCTGGCCGACCCCGGCGACAACGTGGCCATCGTCTCCCGAAGGCTGGAGGCCGGTACGGAGGTGTCTGGCGAAGCCGGCGAAACCGGTGCATCTTTTTTCCTTGCCCATACGCTGCTCGAAGGGCACCGCTTCGCGGTTCAACCCATTCCCGCCGGCGAAGCGGTACTGTCCTGGGGACTGCCCTTCGGCCAGGCGACCCGGGACATCGCTCCCGGAGACTACATCTGCAACGCCGACATACTCGACGCCCTTCGCGTCCGAAAAGTCGATTTCGACCTCCCGGAACAGCCGAATTTCGAAGACCGCGTGATACCCTACGAGCTGGATGTATCTACCTTCACCCCGGGCGAGCAGGTACCGGTAGACGACAGTCCCCCGGCCTTCGAGGGATACGACCGGGGCGCGGCGCGGGGTGTCGGGACCCGCAACTTCATCCTCCTCCTGGGCATTACGTCGCAGACGGCCGGTTTCGTCCGCCGGCTGGAATCCATGCTCAAGGACCGGGCGGACCGGTATCCGAACATCGACGGCGTGGTGGCCGTGGCCCACACCGAGGGCGGCGCTGGCGTGGATCCCAACAACCGGGAACTGGTGTTGCGGACGCTGGCGGGTTTCATGGTCCATGCCAACGTCGGCGCCGTACTCGCGGTGGACCGCGGAACCGAAATCGTGACGGACCGGATGCTGGAAAACTACATGCGGATCAACCGCTATCCGCTGAACGACGTGTTGCACCGTTTCGAAACGCTCGAAGGCGCATTCAACGAGGACCTGGAGCGCTGCGCGGGGATCGTCACCGGATGGTTCGAGACCGTCAACCGCGTTGACCGGAAGCCGGCCTCCGCGGCTCATCTCAACATCGTGCTCCAATGCGGCGGTTCGGATTCGTTTTCGGGCATATCGGGCAATCCCCTGGCCGCGCACGTGGCCCGGGAGATCATTCGCTTCGGAGGGAAGGCCAATCTCGCGGAGACGGACGAACTCATCGGCGGCGAGCCCTACGTCCTGGACAATGTCCGGGACATCGAGACGGCGCGCACCTTCCTGCACATGATCAAGCGGTTCCAGGAACGCACGGCGTGGCACGGCCAGTCGGTCGACGCCAACCCGTCCGGCGGAAACAAGCTTCGGGGTATCTACAACATCGTGCTCAAGTCCATCGGCGCGGCCCGGAAGCGACATCCCGACGTCCGGCTCGACTATGCCATCGACTACGCGGTCCCGATGAAGGAACCGGGGTACTACTTCATGGACAGTCCCGGCAACGACCTGGAGGCTATCGCGGGGCAGGTGGCCTCCGGCGGCAATCTCATCTTCTTCATCACCGGGAACGGCTCCATCACCAATTTCCCCTTCGTCCCGACGATCAAGATCGTGACCACCACGAAGCGGTACGAGATGCTCTCGGGTGAAATGGACGTGAACGCGGGGGCCTACCTGGACGGCGTGCCCATGGATGAACTGGGCCGGCAAACCCTTGACCTGACGTTACGCACGGCGTCGGGCGAGTTGACCTGCGGCGAAAAGGCGGGACACAGCCAGACCCAAATCTGGCGCGACTGGCGGCAGACCGACGGGAGCAGGCTGCGGGGCCTCAGCAAACGGCCAGCGCCGACGGGCAGGCCGCTGGCGGTCCGATCGGACCGGGCGTCACCACTCCCGCCTTTCAAGCTGCCCGTGTACGAATCGAAGGGTGCCCGTGCCACCGACCGCGTCGGCCTCATCCTGCCCACCAGCCTCTGCTCGGGTCAGATCGCCCGCATGGCCGCGGAACGACTGAGCGAAAAAGGCGTGGGGCGCGGCGCCGGCATATCCCGTTTCGTCGCCCTGGTGCACACCGAGGGTTGCGGCGTCTCGGGCGGCGCGTCGGAGGAGATGTACATCCGCACCATGACCGGCTACCTGACCCACCCGATGACGGCGGCAGCCCTGCTCCTGGAGCATGGTTGCGAGCGCACGCACAACGATTTCTACCGCCAGCAGCTGGCCGACCGCGGCGTGGATCCCGGGGGATTCGGCTGGGCCAGTGTACAACTCGATGGCGGCATCGAGAAAGTAATCGATCGCATCGAGTCCTGGTTCGCCGAAATCCTGGACGAATGCCAGGAAACGGTTGCGGGCGAAGCCGGTCTTTCCCGTCTCAGCCTGGGGGTGGCCGCGGCCGGTCCTGTTTCCGATGACGTTTCAGAAGCGCTTTCGCGGCTGATCTTCGACGTCGTTCACGCGGGCGGATCCGTCGTCGTGCCGGACAACGCCCCGCTGCTCGGCCATCCGGCTTTCATGCGATACCTGGTGGATGGAGCCGTGAACCCGACCCTGACCTACGGCGAGCCCGTATCGGAAGCCGGATTGCACGTCATGGAGACGCAGACGACCCACTGGGTGGAGACGCTGACCGGACTGGGCGCAAGTGGCGTGGAGCTGATCGTCGGCGGGGTCGGAAGCCATCCTCTGCCCGGCCATCCCATGATTCCGGTGCTCCAGGTCTCGGCGGATGATCTGCCCGTACCTTACCACGAAGACGTGGACCTCGTTCTGGCTGGTAACCCTGAGTCATGGCGCGAAGACATGCTGAATCTGATCCGGAACACGGCCGCCGGGAATCATACGCCCAGGGCCGCGCTTCTCGGCAATACGGACTTCCAGGTCACCCGCGGACTCCTCGGCGTATCGGTGTGACGAGTTATACCGGCGGACTCCTCGGTGTCGTCGGTGTAGGGCGCCTATACGCGCGGACTCCTCGGCGTATCGGTGTGACGCGCGTTATCTGCCTCATACCTGGCGATTCGGCCTGAACGCATCGGCCGATCAGCATTAAGACTGCGGAGACCCACATGCCCCGTGAAATCGTTCGACCCGACAGGCTCGATCTCGACTCCCCCGGCCGCCGGGACTACTGGGTCGCCCTCGAACACGATTCCCTGTGGGCGGATCACCTCATCCCCCTGACGGTCCTGGTCGGGCCCGACGTGCGTGAAGGCCAGGGACTTCTGGCCAGCGGCTCCAATCACGGAAACGAGTACGAAGGGCCGGTGGCGATCAAGGGCCTGCTTCAGGACATCGAACCGGAGGACGTGAAGGGCCGGCTGATCTTCATTCCCGTGCTCAACCCCGCGGCCTTCCACGCCGGTCGCCGGGCCAGCGACGCCGATGACGGGGTCAACCTGAACCGGGCCTTCGTGGACGGCGCCGGCACCTCGCCGGCCCTCGCGGGCATCACCCACCGGATCGCTCATTTCGTGAGGGAGTACCTCTGGCCCCGCGTGCACGTCGTGACGGACATCCATTCGGGCGGCGCCGAGCTCGACTTCGCCCAGTGTGCCAGTTTTCACGCGGTGGATGACCCCGCCCAGGCGGCCGTCATCGAAGACACGGCGCGCTGGTTCGGCACGCCCTTCGTGATGGTGTACCAGAACGAGACGCCCGGGCTGATGGTCAGCGAAGCGGAGCGGCTGGGCAAAATCACCATCGGCACAGAACTGGGCTGGGGAGAATCGATCAACCCGGACGGCGTGCGCTACGCCCGGCACGGCATTCGGGCCGCGGCCATCCACCACGGCCAGCTTGCTGGAACTATCCAACCCATCGCCCATCATGCCGACGGTACCCAGAAACTGACCGCGATCATCGATCGGGCATGTTACGTGCCAGCGCCTTTCCCGGGCCACTACGAGCCGCTGATGGCCTGCGGGGAGTACGTGGAGGCGGGGCAGGTCGTGGGCAACCTGCACGATTTCTACCGCGTGGACGATCCGCCCTGGCCGGTGTGCGCCGGCGTGGACGGCTACGTGCTGTCGCAGTCGTTCCGTCAGCCGGTGAGGCAGGGCAGCCACATTCTCGTGGTGGCCCAGGAGATTCAGCGCGGGTAGCAAAGTGCAGGAAGGTTAGAAAAAGAACAGAACGACTGGGGTATCATTCCAGGCAACTTTCTCCCTGGATGATCAGCCACCGTAAATACTGACCGAAGCATGCGGAGCGGCGCCTGAACCGACTCGAAGACCATCCCGACCGGTTGAAGTGGAACGCGCGCTACCTGGAACCGAAGCGTCTGGGGCCGCGGGCATCGTGCCCGCTGTACGAACGGGCGGCGTCCCTGGGATATCCGGACGGTCCCGTGCTGGAACTCGCCTGCGGCCCGTCGGCCCAGGCCCTTGCCCAGGCCAGTGCCGGCCGGGACGTGCTGGCCGTGGACATATCGGACGTGGCCCTGGACCGCCTGCGTACGGAGGCCGAAGAACAGGGGCTTGCGTCCAGGCTGACCTGCGTGGAAGCGGACCTGAATACCTGGCGCCCGCCCAACGACCGGAAATACGCGCTCGTGATCTGCGTGATGTACTGGGAGGAAGCCGTGTTCGACTACGCCTGGACCGCGGTAGCCGACGGCGGCCTGCTGGCCTGGCAGGGATTTACCCTGGAACACCTGCGGTACCGGCCTTCACAGAACCCGGCCTGGTGCTTCGAGGCGGGCGAACCGGCAATCCGGCTTCCCGCCGACCTTTTCACCATACTGCACGAAGAGGACGTGGACGAGGGCCACCGGGTGATCCGGCGCATGGTGGCCAGAAGGAACAAAGCTGTCGATCAGCAGGGAGTCTAGCATGAAGGTGAACCGAATCGCCATACTCAGCCCCGGGGAAATGGGCCATTCCGTGGGGCGATGCCTTCTGGGGGGTGGCTTTGACGTGGCCACCTGTCTGACGGGCCGCAGCGAAAGGACCCGCACGCTCACCGAGGCCGCGGGCATCCGGGACGTGCCGGACCTGGACGAATTGGTACGAGACACCGATCTGATCCTGGCCATCCTGGTGCCGGACCAGGCGGTGTCGCTCGCCAGGGAGGTGGCAGGCGCGTTGCGCAGGACGGGCGCGAAGGCCGCCTACGCCGACTGCAACGCCATCTCCCCGGATTCGGCCAGGGAAATCGACGAGATCATCACCGGCGCGGGCGGCCGTTTCATTGACGCCGGCATTATCGGCGGCCCCCCCGGCGACCGCGAAAAGACCCGCTTCTACGCCTCGGGTCCCCACGAAGAAGTCCTCACGCAACTCGACGGCCACGGCATCCTCGTCCGGCCGCTGGGCGGCGAAGTGGGACGGGCGTCCGGCATCAAGATGTGCTACGCCTCGGTCACCAAGGGCACTTCCGCCCTCCATGCCGCGGCACTGACCGCGGCCGAGGTCATGGGTCTGGGCGAGGAGCTGCTGGCGGAGTTCGCCGAAAGCCAGGCGCAGCGGCTCAAGGCGATGGACGGCGTCAACAGCCTGTCCGCCAAGGCCTTTCGCTGGATCGGAGAGATGCGTGAAATCGCGGCGACGTACGACCGGGCCGGGGTATCGTCCGGTTTTCACGAAGGCGCGGAACACATTTTCCGCCTCATAGCCGAAAGCCCCATAGGCCACGAGCGGCCCGAGACCGTGGACCGCAGCCGCACCCTGGAGGAGACGGTGGCCATCTTCGCGGAAGAGGCGCGGCGCGGACGGAGTGAGAATAGAAGCGGCAGGAATGAGAATAGAAAAGGATAAACCGCCATCCCATCGATCCAGACCATCGGCATTCCGGTCCGCAGCGTCAACTGGGTCCGCGTCTTCCCCACCCTGGACGGGGACGGCCGGGACTGCCTGATAGCCGTGATGGGCCAGCAGGCGGCGGGATTCACCGTCGTGAAGATCGACCCGGTCACGGGCACCACTTCCCAGGCGACCTCGCCCGACCCCACCGCCAATTTCCCCACGGCCGCCATTCGCGCCCGCGACGGCCTGATCTACGTCGGCGCGGCCTACGCCGGCCACCTGTACCGCTACGATCCCGCATCGGAGCGACTGGACGACCTGGGCGCCATCAACCCGCCCGACGACACCTTCCCCTGCAACATGGACGAGGACGAAAGCGGCGTAATCTGGATCGGTTGCTACGGATCGGCCGGCCTCACGAGCTACGATCCTTCGACCGGCGAGTTCACCCGCCACGGGCGGATGGACGAGACCGATATGTATTGCTATCCCCACGTCGGCACCGGGGGAACGATCGCCTGCCAGATCCGGATGACCCGCCCGCACGTGGTCGTCTACGATCCCAAATCGGGCGCGCGAAAGACCGTGGGCCCCGTGGTGGTTACGGAGGACGGGGGATCTATGTCGCTGTTCCGGTCGGGCGACGGGCAACTCTACGTCCGGTCGACCGCAGGCGATTTTCGGCTGAATGGTTTCGAGGCCGAGCCCGTGGAAAGCCTGCCGGATCCGGCGCCGCTTCCGACCCTGTCCGATGGATCCACGGCGGACTTCGCGGACCGGAAGACCCAGATGTTTCACGAAATGGCCATTACCCATCCGGAATCCGGTAAGACGCGGACGATACCCGTCGAATACGAATCCGCGGGCAGCGAGATCTTCCTGGCGCATCGCGGCCCCGACGAGAACGTCTACGGGTCGAGCATCCTGCCCCTGCACCTGTTCCGTTTCGACCCTCGATCTCAGGCCATGGACGACCTGGGCATCTGCACCACCGCCACCGGGGAAGCCTACTCCATGGCCAACATGGACGGCAGGATGTACATCTGCTCCTACCCCGGCGCCATGCTGTCCGTATATGATCCCTCCAGGCCCTATCGCTTCGGAGAAGATCCCGACGACAACCCCCGCGACCTCGGCCGCATGGACGAGATCTCCTATCGTCCGCGCTCCATGGTCGCCGGACCCCTCGGCCGGGTGTGGACGGCCTCGGTGCCGAACTACGGCATGTGGGGCGGGCCGCTGTCCTGGTACGATCCGGCCACGGAACGGTTCGGGACCTACCGCGATATCGCCGGGGAGGCCAGTTGCTGGGCGCTGGCATGGCTGGAAGCCCGTGGCCTCCTGGCCGTGGGGACGACGATCGACGGCGGCACGGGTACGCAGCCGCGCGTGGACGAGGCGTCGCTGTTCCTGTGGGACTACGCGGCGGAGAAAAAGGTGTGGGAAGGCCGGCTTCCGGTCGAGATGACGGCGATCAACGCCCTGGCCGTCATCCATGGCGACCAGGGCGGTCTGCTGTGCGGCACGGCCCACGCGGAAGCCGAATCCTGCATCTTCGTATTCGATCCCGCCGATCAACGGTTTACGCGGACGGTTTCCCTGCCCGGCGGCCGCGCGCTGGATGGAGGCGTTCAACTCGATCCGGACGGCGCCGTGTACGGATTCACGACCGACTGCTTCTATCGCTTCGACCCCGCAACCGGCGCCGTGACCACAATCCATGAAGAACGGGGCGCCTTCCAGAATCCGGGTCCGATGGACAGGGACGGGGTCTACTTCACGAAGAAGCACGAGTTGAAGAAACTGGTGTTCTGAGATTCGAAGGACTCTAAATGCCGAAGCACGTGATCAAAATGTACGAATAATGGTTATAACCTATTGAAAATATGAAGCATAAGGAAATTACTTCAAGAGAGTACAATGACCTTGACAGACCCTGTCATAAACCGGTAAATAATCAAGGCTTAGTTATTGACGATCGACGTCTACAAGGACCAACCAGATGAATATCTCATACAGATTGTGGAAATCGCTTGTTGTCTTCGCCGGTCTGGTCTCGCTGTTTCTGGCCCTGCCGTACCACGCCGGAGCATCGGATATCCCTCAGGCCTGGGAACTCCGTAAATCCACGATCGTCGACCTGCCGCGAACCCATCCCGCGGCGTCTTATCTTCCCGACCTGGTAAAGCGGCTGGCTTCCAGGCAGGGCGGTGGATCGCCGGTCTCCGAGGCGGAGTTCCTGGCGTTGTTCGACCGGCCCGAGAGCCGACAGGTGTATTCGTCTCAGTTAATAAAGGTAGCAACACCCAGAAGCGTGCAGATACAGAACAAGGCGCACGAGGATTTCTCCCGTGTGTTCCTGACGGAGAAGCGGGTGAAACGAGGCGTCGATTTCCTCGAGGAAAAGAAGGACCTGCTGAGCCGGGCCGAGCAGAAATACGGGGTAGCACAGAAGGATATCGTGTCCATCCTGATGTGGGAATCGGGCCTGGGCGAGTTCACGGGGACCTACCGCGTGTTCAACGTCCTGGTCGCCCAGTTGTTGTATCTTGAGGAGGCGCAACGGGAAGCGGTGCGTCAGATTACGGCCGGAGGCGAAGCCGATCCGCTCATCTCGGCTGAGGTAGCGAAAAGACAGGAAGAACGCTTCGCCAAGATACGTCGGCGGTGCGTCGGCAACCTGGTGGCCCTCCTGCGCCATAGCAAGGCAACCGGCGTCGACCCGCTTTCGCTCCACGGTTCGTGGGCCGGGGCGATCGGTTATCCTCAGTTTATGCCGGCCAGCATGCCCCATGCCGCCGACGGCGACGGGGACGGCAATATCGACCTGCATTCGTGGCCGGACGCCATCATGAGTGTGGCGAAGTACCTCAACGAACGAGGCAAGTACAGTAGCACCGACGCCGCCCGTCGCAAGGCTCTCTTCAGCTACAACCCCATCGACTCCTACGTCAACGGCGTGATCAAGTACGCCGAAGCCATCTCGAAGGCGCGCTAAGCCAGGATCCTACAGCGCGATGATCCGCCCGATGCGCTCGGCGGTCTCCCGCATGGTGTCATCGTCGCCGCCGACCTCGCTCACCAGGGCGCCGCCGAAACCGATGCCGCGCAGTTCGGCCATGACCGCCGGCCAGTCCGTGTCGCCGTCCATCAACTGGACCCAGGCGCCTTCCCCGCGGCGGAAATCCTTCACGTGCACCTTGA
The DNA here is from genome assembly GCA_963693015.1 of bacterium. GTDB lineage: Bacteria > JAAXHH01 > JAAXHH01 > JAAXHH01 > JAAXHH01 > JAAXHH01. The sequence continues at coordinate 3,263,636 of OY843748.1, read as the reverse complement.
CGATCCGGCTGCCGAGTTCCCTGATCCACATATCCGGGTAGCCGTAGAGGATCATGTTGGCCGTATCCAGGTATATCCCGACGGCGGGCGATCCGACCTCGTCCACGAGTTGCCGGGCTTCCCGGGGACTCAGCATGAACTGGTTCCACACGTTCTCGATGCCAATGCGGGTTCCACGGCGTTCCGCTTCGGGCGCGAGGTTGCATAGGGCGTCGCGGAAGTTGTCCCAGGTCGTCCCGTAGGAACTCGACGGATTGAGCGCTCCGGGATGCAGGAGGAGGGCGTCCACGCCCAGGATCTCGGCTATTTCAAATCCCCGTTGCAGAATGGCCACACGCTTCGCCCGTTCTTCCGCGGAGGGCGATAGCAGGGAACCGGCGTCCCGGCGGATGGCGATCATGGAACACAGTTCGAGTTCGTGATCCCGGCAGGCGTCCCCGACCGCGGCGATCTCCGACGTCGAGGCGTCTATACTCGGTGATCCCTCATCGGAGAAAACCAGCTCAATCGCCTCGTAACCCAGGCTCCGAGCCTTCGAAAGATCATCTTCTAGATCGCGGCGGCTGAGACAGAGTTGCGTAATGCCCGGTTTCATGGGGAGGCGGCTCCTTGGAATCTCGTTACGTGATCAAAGTATGACAGAAACAAGACATTAAAAATGAAGTTAACAGGCGTACCGGGGTAGGTTATATTAAAAGGGACAAAACGCAAGCGAATTGCCATGAAACGGGAAGGACGACTTCCAAAACGAGGAGGGAGACTATGGTACGCGTACTGGCGCGGTGGTGCTTCGCCCTGGCGCTGGTCGGCCTGGTGGCGGAAACCGCCGATGCGCAACCCCGAAACCTGGCTCCGAGGGTAGGTCAGCCCGCACCGGAGTACAGCCTGCAGGACGTGAACGGCGAGACCGTCAACTTCGCCGATTACAAGGGCAGCAAGAACCTGCTGGTGGTCGTCGACCGCGGCTGGATCGGCTACTGGTGACCCCTTTGCTTACGGCAACTGGGGCAGTTGCAATCCGACTACGAACGTATAGCGGCACTCGACACGGAACTCCTCTTCATCAATCCTGAAGATCTGGAACAGACCCAGGATTTCGTCGCCAAGTCGAAAGTCACGCGGGAGGCGCTTTCCTTCCCCGTACTCGCCGACCCGGATCGAGCCATACCCACGAAGTTCAAGATCGAGAAAACGACCGACAAGGGGACCGAAGTCATCCCCACCGCCTTCATCATCGACAAGGAAGGCGTGCTTCGGTTCAAGTACGTGGGTTCGGATCCCTTCGACCGACCGTCGACCGACCACCTGGTAGAGATCCTGGGGATGATTGGGGGGTGATCGGGGCTTGACCAGCCGGGCTTGACGTTGTAATCAGGGCTCGAGGTTTCTGATCTCGTCGGAGACGAATTCGACCAGGATCTGGGGTTCAATCCATACTTCATAGAGCGGTCCGCCTAGCCTCGGCCGAAAGCGGTGGTAGAGTTCGTGTTTTTCCGCCACTGCTTTCAGGTGGTCGAGGCTTTGCTCTGTTTCAAGTTGGAAATGCGTTGAGTTGAAGTTCTGCTCGACGTCGAGCAACCGGTATTCCGCGGCGTACTTGCCGGGACAGAGCAGATACCGGTCTGGAATCACCTCGATCAATTCACCAGCCTGCTTATCCCACACGCACATCCATGCCCCTTCCATGGTCTTGGATGGAAAGGGGCTCGTAGTACCGTCGGTCAACTCGGCCAAAATGGTGGCGACCCGTTCCGGGTTTTTCGTCGTAATGGAAAGATGGTTGATCTTCATGTTCCGATCCTGATTAGTATAAATGGGTGCTTACCGGATTTAGACGATTCCAGTAACGCCTCAGCTACACACACTCCACGATCCTCTCTTCAATCTCCGCCAGTTCCTTGAATAACGCCTCCGTACCTTTCCAATCTTCCTGCGTGGCAAAGTACTGCGCCAAGCCATACGATTCGGCTTTCTTCACCATCCACTCCGCAGCTTGCGTTTGGCCTACCGACTTCATGAAGTCAGCCGCATCCAGGCAGCGCCGTGCGCCTATCGGAAGGACGAAATGGACCAGCATCCCCGCGAAAGCTTGCGACGGGCGATTGTGGATCACCTCGGCGGCCAGACGGAACGCCTTCGATCCTCCAAAAAAGACCGGACCGGTAGGCGTCGCATGGATCAGTTCCCGTGCGTTTTCCAGGGTATCCTTCAGCATGTCATCGGTCGACACTTGCCGCTCTTCTCGGAAATCACCACGTAGCGTGTATGCGCAAGTCGCATAGCCGAGGTCAGTGGCACACCATGCGCGCATGAGATCATCGACCGGCAGTACCGCGAAAGGATAGAACTGCGGGTCATGTACTTGTACGCGTTCGCCGTCGAATTTCAGGACCACAATGAAATGGTCTCCCCCGCGTTTCAGCGCGTGATTCGGATCATAGGGAAGGAAACCCAGATCCAGGGGGCCAAGCAGTACGGGACCCTTCTTCAGGGATTCCTTCAATGCATCAAGGGCAGATTGGGCATCGTCACCCTGCCATAAGGTACAGTTCCAGCCCAGGATGCTCAGAGCGCGGGACAGCCCGCTGTGTGGATTGAGGTTGGCGTGGCTTGAGAAGAACAGAGGCGTTTCAAACTGCAGGAAAAGGGTACCGAACGGCTGACCCGTCATGCATTCCAGCAGACCGGCATCCGGTAGATTCACCATACCGGCCTGCTTCAGACACATGTGAAGGCTGTTGCTATAGCAATAGTGGCTGTTCCCCGTGTAAGCGGTGAACATTCGATGCTCCTCTCGTAGCGGTGTCGCTATGGCTGGCGGAATCCCGTTTCTCCGTTCCGGAATCCATTCGCATAATTTCATATACTAAATTTATGTTTAGTATACGTCAAGGAATACGAGAGGGAAAACGTTCAGTTTTTCTCAAAAACAAGATGACCAGAGCATTATCGACAAGGGCGCGGAACTCTGATCCGGGGACATCTGATCCGGGGACATCTGATCCGGGGACATCTGATCCGGTATGTTCATTCATCCCCAGGAACAACCGCAGTGTGGCCCATTTCTCGAAGCGCGGAGCGGATCTTCTCCGCGGCCTGCTCAAGTTCCTCCGGTTCCGGGTTCAACTCCTGGCGATCATAGTCAAAGTCGTGCACGGTATTCACAGGGGACAGGTGCACGTGTACGTGACGGACCTCCAGACCCCCGATCAGCATGCCCACTTTGACCGGACTGAACGCCTGTTGGATGGCCTTTCCAACTTCGTGCGAAACCATCATAATCCGTTGTAGCAACGCCGGTTCAAGGTCTATCCAGTGATCGACCTCCAATCGTGGAACCACCAGCGTATGTCCCGTGTTGTAAGGCGACTTGGAGAGGAACGCGACCACGTGGTCGTCGCTCCATACGAAGTATGCGGGCAACTCCCCTCGGTTTATCCTGGTGAAAACCGAATCCATGATCACCTCCTTCTACTGCAAGCAGACCAACTCCTCACAGGTATTTTCAAGACAGTCGCTCGGCCCTTTGAAGCGCTCTATCGATCCGCTCCACCGCTTCGTCGATCCGGCCCAGGTACTGCATCGCCGCCTCGTAGGTAGGCATCAGCACGCGCTCCTCGTCCACCTCTCCATCCAGGTACTGGTTTGCCATCCAAAGGTAAATGGACAGTTCGTAGATCGTCCGTTCAGGATCTTTCGGAGCTTTGCCGTATCCTTCAAAGAAAGCTGCCGGCGTGGGGCCGATCGGCTTCAACCGGAAAAGATCCAGCCTGGCGAGGTCCCAGGTCGGATCGCCAGCCCACGCATATTCCCAGTCGAGCCACGCCGAACAAGTCCATTGGCCGGCCACCTCGCGAACAAGCACGTTCCAGGGGTGGGGATCGTTGTGCAACAGGACCAGGGGCCTTTCATTCAGAACAGGTATCGCCTGCTTCAACACGCGCTTCATCGACGCCAGGTCGAAACTGAATCCCATATCCCTTTTCAGCAGGTTTTCCGCATGCTGTATAGCCTGGTGGTAATGAAAGTCGCCCCAGGATCCTTCTTCAAAGGGTTGTACGCCTTCTCCGACGATCACGCCCGAACAGCCATCTGGCAGCTGGATGGAATGCACCTTTCGTAAAGCTGCACCGACAGCCCGCCAGGCCTCGGCGCGTGGGGTTTCAGGCAGGGTATCTACGACGGTTCCAAGGAGTTGCCCCGGTTTATACTCCATCAGCACGGCACCCGTACTTCCGTCCTCGTGCTTCGCGACGATGGCAGGCACCGGTACGCCGTATTTAAGAAGCAGATCGTGCAGATAGAGCTCTTTTTCGAGCCTGCGAAGGTTGTCGCCTGAAGCGTAAGGCCACTCGTACTCGCGAAGGATGAAGCGTGTATCGTCCCGCAGAACGACGAGGGATGTCCGGTTGGTTACGCCGGTATTGAGCGATTCTACGCATCGGATGGAATTGAGACCTATCCCGGCTTCGGACGCCAGACTGGGAAGGTATGCGGGATGCTGGGACATGGATATTCCCGGTTTCAGTTCGATCGATCCAGAATACGCACCTCTGTCTCCAGACGTTTCCCTAATCTGTCCCTCTGCAACTCCAGGTCATAATGTGTCTGCAGATTCAGCCAGAAACGATCCGTGGTTCCAAAATAACGGGCCAGCCGTAAAGCCGTGTCGGTCGAAATGGAGCGTTTGCCGTGTACAATTTCGTTTATACGGCGCGGGGGAACTGAAATATCCACCGCAACACGATACTGGCTCAGACCCAGTGGTTCGAGAAACTCTTCCTTGAGGATCTCACCGGGATGAATCGGGGGGACTACGGCATAAGGCATTTTTACCTCCTTAATGATAGTCTACAAGTTCGACTTCGAAGGCACAGCCATTTTTCCACACAAAGCATAAGCGCCATTGGTCGTTGACCAGTCTTTGAACGAAATGATCACGCCAATCCTATAATAACGTTACGTGTTATTAACGTCAAGCGTTAATGCTGAACGGCAGCCTGTGGACCTGTATAGTGACGTGAGGAACTAGGGGGTCGAGATCCTGTGAAATCAGGCTGATACGACTTGACCCCGTTTAATCCCCATTTACCTTAAACCAGTCAAGAATCCAGGACCTTTCTCGTTCTGTTTGCCATTGGTTCAGCATCGACCCAGACCCCAGCACCATAATTCCGTATTGTATATCTGAGGATACCATCCCATGTCCAACGACCACGACCTCCGTTTCGCAGCCGATGACTACCAGTCGGCCGAAAACAGGGACTTTACCACCGACGCGATCCACGGTGGGTACCACGGCACCTCATCCGCGGTGCCGATCTACCAGGGGAATACCAACTACCGTGAGGGATACGAAGGGACGAACTCCTACGGCCGGGGCCTGGACAGGGCGGGCGGCCCCACCAGCGGAGCGCTCGAAGAACAGGTGAGGATCCTGGAAGGTGCGGAGTGGGCGCAGGCGACCTCGTGCGGCATGTCGGCGGTCAGCCAGACGTTGTTCGGGTTGCTTCGGAGCGGCGACCGGGTGGTCTGCCACGAGACCGTTTACGCCGGTACCCACATGCTGTTCCAGGACGTGCTGCCGGTGAAATGGGGCGTGGACGTCGAACTGGTCAACCTGTGCGACCTGGACGCCCTGGAGAAAGCGCTGGAGAAACCCACCCGGATGGTCTATTTCGAACCATACGCCCATTCCATGGAGTTCATCGACCTGGCCCGCGCTACCGAGATGGCCCATGAAGCCGGCGCCCTGGTCGTGGTCGACAACACCTTTCTGTCTCCCTACCTGCTTCGGCCCCTTCACTACGGCGCCGACATCGTTCTGCACGCCATGACCAAGTACATGGCCGGACACGGCGACGCGCTGGCCGGTATCGTCTGCGGCCGCGACGAAGAGATTCGGAAACAGATCCACCACATGCGGATTCTCATGGGCGGCGTCCTGGCGCCCATGAACGCCTTCCTCGTGCACAGGGGCCTCAAGACCCTGGCATTCCGGATGGAACGGCACTGCGCCAGCGCTCAGCAGGTGGCCGAATACCTGGAACAACACGAAAAAGTTGGCCGCGTGCACTATCTCGGATTGCAATCCCATCCCCAACACGAGGTCGCGAGCGGATACCTTCGAGGCTATGGCGGAATGATGCGCTTTTACGCCCGTCCCGGCGTTTCGCTCGACCGTTTTATTGGAAATCTAAAGATGTGTAAGCCTTGGTACAGCCTGGGCGACGTGGAGACGCTGATCCTGCCCTCGGGCGAGGATGCGGACAAGGGCTTTGGGGCGCGTGTTTCGGTGGGACTCGAAGATCCCGGCGACATCATCGCCGACCTGGGTCAGGCGCTGGATGCGGCGTAGGTCCTTCGGTTGTTTTCGGTAATGAAAGATGGTATGGTGACCGCGCGGCTTCTCATACGTGATCGGTCAATCCCCGGGCATCAGTCATGAGCGAGCGACTTCTCCACCTCGGCCGGTACTGATATGGGGACAAACCTCGCCGTGGGATAGAGGTAGTGCTCTCCACTCTCGTCAACAACCCGGATATCTCCATCATCCCTTGCCGCATCGTCGCGGACAACCCGGTAGATTTTGTGTTTCTCCAACGATGCCGTGTAGTCCGCGTTGTCAATGCAGACAACGTAAGAATCCGGCTTTCTGTTGCTTCCGTTATTCATGGTCTGGGTCCAGGTAGCGTTTGCGTTTGATCTCCAACTTACCGATGCCATGACCTTCGTACCAGTGCAATTCCACTCTACGCAGAATGCCATTTCGGAGTCGAATGGCCCCTTCTCCCTTTAACTTGCGCCAGTCGTGCAGCCATGCATCCTGCTGAGTCGTGCGAGTTCTCTAATCCCCGGCCCTCGGCAATTGTTTTACATTCGAGATATCTCCTACAATCTCGAAATCAACTATAGTGTGTTAATATCAACTCTGTGCCCAAACAGCCTCCAGCATTAGTGGTAGACGCATCATTATTTAAGCGTCTGAATGTTCAAAAGACTTATATTGAGTTTGTTGCAGTACTGGTCTAAAAAACTGGCGAAAGAGTACCGATTGGCCAAAATCAACTGATTGCGATGGTTGTATACCGGCCGAGTACTGACGGTAGTTGTGAACTATTTGACCGGCTTTCGTTGAAAATGGTGTCGGCGAAAAAACGTATGACGAAGCCATGATTACAGATCTACGATTGTATTCGTCAACTTCTTCAGGTGATGCGATTGTTTGAATAGGATCTCCTTCTGTCCAATCAAGTTTCAAAAGCGTATTGCTTGACAAAGGAAGTGTTATTTCAGTATCGCTATCTTCGATTGCCACGCCAGCAGCTTGGCTAAATGTTGCTGATGGGTTATAGATTGCTACTGGTTGATCGCATGTTATGAAGCTGCTGTTGTCTGGAGTTTTGATTATAATCGGTCTCATGGAGTATAGTAGTTCAAGGATTTCAACATCGTATGCCAGAGAAAACATTATTCTTAGACAAAACGAGTTGGAGACCTTAATGGGGATTTCATCTTTCCGTAAAGATTCCAGCCACTCGGGGCTTGTAGATTTTATCTGCCGTGTACTATGTAAGAGCAGTGAGGAACTTCTAGCGATTTGGCGAATGGTGTTTTCGATCTGTGTTTTAACTGCCGGCACACGCAATCGTAACAATGAAACCAGTTCTACCAACCGAACAGTTAAAGTTGTATTGGTTAATCCGTGCTGGAAAACTTCGCGTAGGGCACGAGCTAGCCTGCCTTCTATTGAGCCAAGGTGCTTTTCTAGTTCAAATGAATCTTCCGTGCTGCCTTTGTCGAGACGGTGATAATCTTTAATGCTTGCAACATCTCTTAGTGAACAAACAAAACTTCGACCGGTTGACTTTTCGATCTGGCTTAATGATCGACTGTTGGCTGAGAATCCTCCAAGATAGAATCGAGGCAGATAGTGATGTTTGCGAGGCTGAGTCATTGAGGAATCTCTACGGTAATAGGTGGCTATATCGGTGTAACTATCGACTCCTGAATTCTCGAAGTAGGGTACAATCGACAAGTTGGTTCAATGTATTGGCTGTAAACACCTTTCCCCTCGTCGCGGTTATCAACTTCTTCATATCCTCACGGCGTACTCCGAAACCACGACCGCCAATACAGGCTATCACCTGAAATCTCGGTTCACGTGTCGAAATACCAGCGACGCTCAGTTCACCAAGATGTTGAATCCGTGTTACCTTGTCTCGGGCTGTTCCGTCGTCCTCGGTTATCTTCGCCTCGATGATGACCACAGGATTGTATTCGCTCGGGATAATAAAGTCAGGAGCCTGATCAAATCCCTCGATTTTCTCTGCGCGTCCTGTTTTACGGTAGCTGATCCCAGCCTGTACAAGAACATCCTCAATGGCCGACTCAAGACTATCGCCAATGAGTTCACTTACGGAATCTCGGTGTCCAGCAAAGGGCCTTCCAAGAAATCGTTCATATAGAAGCATGGCATAGGGGACACCCATCATGGATAGGTGCTGAATGCCCTCGCCCCCTTGCCTCGTATCAGCCTTATCCAATCTATGCAATTGGTCTTCTCGTGTATTGGGAGTCTTTGACTTCAGTAATTGACATGCTGTTTGAACCATGGCATTGAGTCGATCTACTGTAACACCATTCGGGTTGAGTTCGGATTCCGGATTCAGCCGGACTTTTCTGTCAAGCGATCGGATAAACTGTTGCGATACATCGATTCCGGTGCTTTGCGTCGTCACATAGCCCCATTCAGGGGGTGTGAAACCAAGCATAGCCCTCAGAACTACAATTGCAATTGGTTTAGAAATGATGACGGGAAGTATCCTGTCTGGCTCGATTTCTGTAAAGCCATCTGTGGCGATTTTCAACGCTTCGTATCCGCGCTCGAACACAGGATACTCGACGAAACCATCGCCTTTGGGTAACACGAGGAATTCCGATCCCAGGCAGGAGAATACAGCATCTACATAGCGATCGGGATTCTCGTGGATTTCATCGTATTCGACTTCAAAAGGGTACATCGACCATCTCGCTTCCATACTCCGTTGTGGTTTCATGCACTGAAAACAAAGTAAGTTCTTCAGTGGTTCCTATGTTTTCTATGCATTTTTCAATAACCGCCCCGCCACCAAAACTATGAAACCAATCCGCTACTTTTGCAATCCGCTTTACCGTTGAATCGTGTTTGTTCCACTCGTTGCGCAGATTCCAGATAGCCAATCGGATCAAGTGCCCGTACGCGATACATTTTATATCGCCATTTGTCGGATTGAAGTTTCCAAGGGTTAGTTGGTTCAAGTCTTCCTTCACAATGCGTGCTAATTCATCAGGCGAGTCCGCCAGCCACCTCCGTTGCATGGACCCCTTTTTTCGGCACACAAATATCGTATCGACAACTGAGGAGCCGGTGGCGTTAATATGTATGGAAGCACCCATTTCGGCCGGACAAGGAAGTGAAGCCGAACAGGTCAGTCCGGCATCAAGGATAGCCACGGCTACGGGATAGTATGCTTCGATCTCATTATGGTGGTAAGTAAACGCCATGGGAGACTCGGGTTTCAGTGCCTTCCCCATATGCTGGAAAACGGCAGACAGCCCTTCAGTGAAATGGTCGATCCCACGTCCCATGTCTACATTGCCGGTCAACTCATCTGGTGAGCGTGTCGAAGCGGCGTTGAATGCTTTTGAGGTTTCTCCCACTAGTTTCCTTAACCAGACATAACAAAAATCCATAAGTTCGGCGTACTGGACATTGTCAAAATAGGGAGGATCGGTGACTACCGCATCCAATGAAGCGTTGGGCAGTTTGGACGATGACGCATCTTTGCACGAAATATCGATTCTACGTGAGGATTGGTCGTCGCCTACATCGGAACGACCTCCGATCCATTCGCCGTTTACCGGAACGATCTTCTTTGATCGGCCCTCGTATCTGACTTCAAATGGATGGTCGCAGTAAGATTTCGCTTTCTTGAACTTCTCGATGATGTTGGCCCAACCTCCACTGCCCAAACAGGTATTACGTCCCGGGGGCATGATCCCCAGAAAATTCGATTCGCATTGAATAAGACCAACTGGAAAACCGTGTACGGAGAAAATGTCCAATGATTTCAACGCCATCGTATCGTAACGGCACAACATATTCTGGTATCTGAGCAAGTCGGATAGATTTGTTGCCAGTGCGTCGCGTATTCGTTCGTCGGGCGTATTTGAGATTATGGTGGCGGATAACTCCAAGCCCAGTAGTTGTCGGCTATTAAACATATCACGATAATGAGTGTAACCCCATCGGTGTAGGCGACTCGACTCGTCTCCACTTGGAATCTTATCGTCAGGAACAAATCTGGACTGTGTATTTGACCAACGTGCTTGAGCTGTCTTAATCCGTTCTAAATCTTCATTGTCAGGTTTCTTGAAGAACCTGCCAACGTGGGATGGTTTGCACCTTGGACAATGATACTCAATAGCAAAAAGATTGTGTTTTGGTGGACCGTGACGACTGTCGGGATAACGATTTTCGAAACCACAGGACGAACATCTACATCGGTTACGTTTTGCGCGACCAATCGATGTCAGTTGCTCAGCACAACTGCTACAGCGACCGGGTGCTCTTCGATCGCTGGTCTCAGTAAGTTCCCCGCAAGAGGAACATATAAAGACGTTTTGGGGATGCCTGGAGTTTGTGGAAAGCAGGTAACCGGGATACAATTCCACATCTTCTCCACACTTGTTACAGGGTATAACTTTCACCCAGAGAGCATATTTTAAATGGGCAGAATCTGACCCACAAAGAGTACATCGCGTTCTGTATAGCGGTCCGATTTCTTTTTCCAATTTGGCACGAAGGGACTCCGTTGCTTCTGCATAGGACGAAAGATCCAGAGGTTCGATTTCCTGCTTAACGATCCAGTACGACATTGGGTTAATGTCGAATCCTGTGACATTGCAACCGATACGATTGGCTTCCAGGATAGGCGTACCGCCACCCATGAATGGATCGGCGACATTACGACCTGCAAGATCGTTTGCTTTGTAAAAAGCTTCTTTTAGAGGCTTGTCTACGAATTCGGATAGCAAAAGTCCTCGGAAGAGCGTACCAGGACGGCGAGCAAACCACTTGTGGACGGCGATGACGGGGCGGTAGTTCTGCTGAATCTGTTTTTCTCTTAGTGCCAAGTTCGCAATAAAGGGCACATCGAATTGTTTTTCTATCATTTCACACGATATCGATCTGTTGTGCGACGGATATCAACTTTGAAGTCAAAACATGTAGACGCCGCCGGCTTCTCTATGTTGTGCACTATACTTGAAACAGTATGTAACCTCTGGATCTATCTAGCACCTCAAACCACCCGCTCCACTTCGGCCTCGACAGGCTCGACCTTTTCCTCCGCAGGCGGCAGGCTGTATCGCAGGACGACGTAGCCCAGCACGCCCGACAGCAGCGATCCCACGATGATGCCCAGCCGTTCGTCGAACATCCCGTGCATATCGGTGTCGCCAAAAGCGAGCGAACCGATGAAGAGGCTCATGGTAAACCCGATGCCGCACAAGGCGCTGGCGCCGTAGAGACCAGACCAGGACATGCCGGTGGGCAGGCTGGCCAGCTTGAATCTGATAGAGAGCCAGCAGAGGCCGAAAATGCCGATCTGCTTACCCAGAAACAACCCCAGCGCCACCCCGACCGGGACACCGTGAAATACCTGTTCGGCCGTAATGCCCTCGAAATTGATCCCGGCGTTGGCGAAAGCGAACACCGGGAGGATGACGAAGGCCACGACGGTATGCAGATCGTGCTCCAGGACCTTGAGCGGCGAGACGTCGGGATCGGTCCTGGACCGCATGGGGATGAATGCGGCCAGGATCACGCCGGCCAGCGTCGCGTGCACTCCGGATTTCAACAGGGCGATCCACAGGACTACGCCGACCATCATGTAGGAACTGTGGGAGACCCAGTTCCGGTTGTTGAGAAAGACCAGCACAAGCACGCAGCCCGCGGCCACCAGCAGGGCCGTCACCGATATTTCCGCCGTGTAGAACACCGCGATGATCACGATCGCCCCGATGTCGTCCAGGATGGCCAGCGAGGTCAGAAAGACCTTGATCGAGATGGGCACGCGCGTACCGAGGAGGGTCAGCACGCCCAGGGTGAAGGCGATGTCCGTTGCGACCGGAACGGCCCAGCCCCGCCAGGTGGAGGGGTCGTCGCTGTTTAAGACCAGATAGATCAGCGCGGGGATCACCATGCCGCCGATGGCGCCGACACCGGGCAGGATGATGTTCCGGCGGTTGGAAAGCTCTCCCTCGAGGAACTCGCGCTTCAACTCAAGGCCCACGAGGAAGAAGAAGATGGTCATCAGGCCGTCGTTGATCCAGAGCAGCAGCGGTTTGTTGATGTCCAGCGCGGCGATGTGGATCTGGATGGGGATTTCCAGCAAGTAGTGGTAGAGTGGTTCGAGAAAGGAGTTCGCGAATACCATCGCCAGTGCGGTGGCCAGCATCAGCAGGATGCCGCTGGAGGATTGCAACCTCAGGAAAGCGTCGATAAATGGGATTTTCAGATTCGGCATAAGTCCTGGTAACCTACTCCTCTCTCAGGCGGCGCCGGCCATCGGTACCTTCCAGGCGTCGCCGGCCACCTGATTCTCAGGCGGCGTTTACGACTGGTTCAACCATATTCTCCACGTCGACGGCGGTCCCCGTTCTCGAAGCTTCGATGGCGGCGAAGACCATGGCCACGCTCCGGATGTTGCGTTCCAGGCAGGTATCGGGCGCTGGCCCCCCATCGAGCCATTCCAAAAATTCGTTGATCTGCCACTGATGACCGTCGTATTCCGGTACGACGGGTCGTACTTCTTCGGTCCGAACCCCGTTGCCCGGCGCGTGCCGGTAAATACGCGTCACGTTGTCGTTTCCAATGGCGACGGCTCCATCCTCGCATTCCGCCCGGTAGGATTCCCCGTGCCAGCTGTTCTGCTCGGCGGCGCCCAGGCAGGAGCCCTCGTAGGCCGCCTTCACCCCGTTGGTCATGTCCATCACGTACATGGCGCAACAGTCCCCCTGGAAACTGCTCCACGGCCGGTTCCACTCCCATCCGGCGATCGTCCTGCAGTCTCCCCCCGACAGATTCCGCATCATGTCAAAGTGATGCACGGCGCCTTCCACGAGCAGGGTATGCGGTATTTCATGGCGGAAAGCGCCCCAGGCGCCGTATTCGCGGTAGTCCGCGGCAAAACGCCCCTGGATGTAGTTGATTCGCCCGAGTTCTCCGTCCCGCAACACCTTCCGCATGGTCAGCATGCGGCTGGAATAGCGGTAGTTCTGTATCACGTGCATCTTCAGGCCGGCCTCCGTGACCGCCCTGTATATATCTACGCACGCGGGCCACGTGTCGGCAATCGGTTTTTCGCTCAATATGTCCAGTTTCCTCTCCACCGCCAGCAAAACGGCGTCCCGGTGCACGGCGGGGGGAATGACGACCGTGCAGTAGTCCGCTTCCACCTCCCCGAAGGCGGTCTCCATGTCCGTATACCTCCGGCTGCGGGGCAGGCCGAGAAAGTCCCCCGCGTCGCGGAGTGTCTCCGCGTTGATGTCCACCAGGGCGACGATCTCGTGGCGGTCATGGAACGGGGGATAGAAACGGCGTATCCATGCGCCGGCCATCCCGCCTCCGCCGATCATCAGGCATCTCTTCTTATTGGACACGAAATACTCCATTTCCTTGTTGGAAAACCGCGTTCCTGTTTAATCACCGTCCCTTGCTCGAAAACGAACGGTCAGATGATCATCTTCTTCCAGGCGCCCTGCCGGAACCGGTAGACGCAGGCGATGCCGAGGAGGCAGATGTAGATGGTCGCGCTCAGCCAGGCGCCCCAGAAATCGAGGCCCATCGTGAAGGCGAGCAGGTAGGTCAGCGGAAGGAAGATGATCCACGCCCCGATGAAGGCGGCCACGGCGGACCACCGGGTGTCGCCGGCGCCGCGCAGGGCGCCGATGAAGATGACCGCGAGGGCGTCGAAGGCCTGGAAGAACGCCGCGTACAGGAGTCCCTGCCTGCCGAAGCGGACGACGGCGGGGTCGTCGTTGAACAGGGTGATCAGCGGTTCGGGAAACAGCAGGAACGCCAGGCCGACGAAAACCATGATCCCCATCGCCAGCTTCAGCGCGCTGTAGGCGCTGCGTTCCGCCAGTTCGAGGCGCCTCGCACCGATGTACTGGCCCACGAGGGTGGAAGCGGCCATGCCGATGCCCAGGCCGATCATGTAGGAGATGGACATCAGCTGGATGGCGATCTGGTTGGCGGCAAGCTGGGCGTTGCCCAGCCGGCCTATGATGGCCGCGAATATGACGAAGCTGCCGATGTCGAGAAACCGCTGCAGGCCGATGGGCGCACCGACCCTGAAGAGGCGCACGAAGTCGAGCCACCTGGGTTTCGCGATCGTCCGGTTGGCATAGGGCCGCAGGCGTTTCGACAGGAACAGGGCCAGGTAGATCCCGCCGCCGATGATGCCGGACAGCGCCGAGCCCAGCGCCGAGCCCTGCACCTCCAGGCGCGGGAGGCCGAAATGGCCGTATATCAACCCGTAGTTCAGGATGACGTTGATGACGTTGATGGCGATGCCGATCTTCATCGGCGTCTTCGTATCCCCGATCCCGCGGAAGAAGCTGGCCGCGGTCATGGCGATCATGAAGGCCGGCCCGTCGATCAGGCGCCACTGCAGGTAGGTGACGCCGAGGCGGCGCACTTCGGCCGAGGGCCCCGCAAGGTCGAAGAGGACGGGAACGAAAGGGATGACGAGCAGGATCAGAGCGCCGCTGGCCAGAGCCAGGTACAGCCCCTGCCAGGTCATGTACCCGCAGTCCTTCCTGTTGCCGGCGCCATAGCTCTGGGCCACGAAGGTGTTCAACCCCATCGCCAGACCCAGCACGGGCAGGTAGAAGAGCCAGGCGAGCATGGACCCGAGGCCCACCGCGCCGATCTCGGCCACGCCGAGTTGGCCGACCATGTAGGTGTCGACCACGCCGAGCAGGGTCTCGGACATGTTGGCCAGGATGATGGGATAGGCCAGCAGCCATACGCGGTTCACGCTTCCCGAGGAAGGATGGATGACGGGTTCCGGACCACGGACCGATTGTTTCGATGTATCGGAAACACTCATCGCGTTCAAGTGGGTTGGCCGGCTCACGCGGTGCGCGGTTATGACCGGCCTGGCCGGTTCAAGCGGTGCGCGGTTATCATCGGCCTGGCGGCGGCGTTCGGTCCGGACCCATCCGGCTTCGTGGAAATGGTCTCGGATTATCGTTACTACCTAATTACAGTCGAAACGGGCACGCCTGATACGTGTACTTTATGCTGTCGCGGTTCCCATGTCGCTACGCGTCCCCGACGATGGTCAGTCCGCCGTCGACCACCAGACTGGCGCCGGTAATGAAGGACGCTTCGTCGGACGCGAGAAACACCACGGCCGCGGCGATGTCTTCCGGCAGCCCGAGCCGCTTCATGGGCGGCCGGTCGGTATAGGGCTTGCGTATCGACTCGTCGAGGCCGTCCCAGGCGTGCGTCAGTATGGCGCCGGGCAGCACCGCGTTGCTGCGGATTTCCGGTCCGTAGTCCACCGCGACGGACCGGGTGATCCCGATGACACCGCCCTTTGCCGCGTCGTAGGCGGCGTAATCCCGAAACCCCACCAGGCTGTGCACCGACGCCGTATTGACGATGGCCCCGCCGCCCGATTCCTTCATGACCGGGATGGCGTGCCTGCAGCCCAGGTAAAGCGCCTTCAGGCAGACGTCCAGCGTCCGGTCCCAGTCGGCCTCCGCCAGGTCGCAGATCGGCCCGGGCGCGTGCCAGTAGGCGTTGTTGTGCAGGACGTCGAGTCCGCCGTACGTGTCGACGGCGCACTGGACCATGCGCTGGACCTGTTCGTCCCGGCCCACGTCGGCGACGCACGCCGTCGCCGCCCATCCTTCCCGGCGGATCGATTCGACCGTCTGCTCCAGCCCCACTTCGTTGATGTCCACGGCCACGACCCGGGCGCCTTCCCGCGCCATCTTCTCCGCGGTGCCGCGCCCTATGCCCGAGGCCGCGCCGGTTACGATCGCCGTCTTGTCTGCCAGTCTCATGGTTCTGCTCCGGTTTTCTGGTTTTCCTTCTTCAACTGTCTGCGGGATGCCCGGATGTCTTCGGAATGCTCGGATTCTCGCCGGGTCATCGTTGCCTGATTCGCGTTTACGTCCTCCGGTCCTCACCGCTCGTTCCGTGTCCGGCGTTCCCCTCCCTCAACCCTCGGATACGGGCCGGTCCTGCGTACGGTTCCACAGGTCTTCGAAACCATCGGTGCCGTCCTCCCGCCAGTACTCCGTGCGGACCCCGGGCGTGTAGGCCTCCAACTGCCACCCGTGGCGGATGTTCGAGAAGTGGACGCGGCGGCCGTCGGGATAGACTGCCGTGCGGATGAAGCGGGGTTTCGGGAAGTCGTACGGCTCGTCCCGGTCGCGGAAGGGCCTCATCACGTCGTCGGGCACGAGGAAGCCGTGCATGGCCTCCTCATCCACTTCGACGCCCAAGCCCGGTCCGTCGGGCACGCGGTGGAAGCCGCCCACGACCTCGATAGGGTGCTTCAGCAGGTGGTTGCGGTACAGGTTGATGCAGGTGATGGCGGGCCATGTGGCGTGGGTCAGCACGGCGCCGAGATGGGCGGCCCAGGTGGTGGTGAGCCCGTTGCCCACCATCTGGAGCCAGAAGGGCATGTTGGCTTCCGCGCTGAGGATGCCCTGGTACATCACCCGCGTGGCGCCGCCGCTGACGACGAAACCGTCGCAGACCCCTTCGCGGATCGCGGTGGTATAAGGCGGCGAGCCGAAATGCATGGCGATGGGGCGGCTGACGACCTGCCGCAACTGCCGGTTCCCCAGGATGTCGGGTTGCGGTATGGGCGTCTCGAACATGGCCACGACGTCGAACCGCTCCAGGCGTCGCATGACGGGCATGGCCGCCGCCGCGTTGTGCATGGAACCGTTGGCGTCGAGGTCCACCCGGAAGTGGCGCGGCACGCTCGCGTCTATCGCCGTCATCTGTTCGTGGATATCATGCCAGGGCCGCTGCTTCAATTTGATGGTCGTGTATCCGTTTTCCACGGCGTCCCGGACCTGGCGAACCCAGTCGTCCGGCGGCCCCTCGTTCGACCACCACGAAATCGGCACCCAGTCGCGCACCTTGTTGCCCAGGAGCTTGTGGCACGGGACCTCGAGCGCCTTGCCCACCACGTCGTACAGGGCCATCTGCAACCCGGCGCCGATCGTATCGTCCTGCATGAAGTCCGCCGGGCTCCTTCCCATGACGCGCTCGACGCTCCGGTCGGTCACCCGCGCGTGGATGTAGTGGACGATGGTCTCGCCCCAGCCCACGAGGCCGGCGTCGGTGGTGACCTTGCACAGCTCGAAGACGGACCAGTTGTATACCGTCCGCTCCGCCATGGGCCGCTGTCCCTGCGTGAACGGCACATTGACGGTGAATCGTTCCACATTGGTGACTTTCAGGGGCATGAAGTTCCTCCGCTCTGCTCAGTTACTCCGGTCTGCCAAATAACTCCGCTCTGCTCAGTTACTCCGGTTTTTCAAGGTAGGCCGCCAGCAGTTCGACGCAGCGGTACAGCCCGTTGCGGGGTATGATCTCGTAACCGTGGGTGTTCTCCGTGGGGATGCACAGCAGCCCGGCCCGGGGGGTCTGTCCCACGGCCTTGGCCATGGACGCGTCCGAAGCGTAGCTCTGCCAGTACGCGCACTGGGGTTCCATGCCCAGTTCCCTGCCGCACGCCAGCAGGCGGTCGGCGATGGACTTGTCGTAGAGTCCCTGGACGTCGCCGTAGACGACGACGGGCTGGTCGTTGAGTTCCACGCCGTACTCCTCGCAGGCCGGCCCGGAGTCCACGGCCAGGGATACGTCGCCGGGCAGGGTCCGCGCGGCGTACGCGGCGCCGTGGCCGCCGATCTCCTCGCAGGTGGTCATCACCAGGTAGGCGTCGCCCGCGGGCCGGACGCCCTGGTCCTTCATGCGCGCGGCCGCCCCGACGGCGATGGCGATGGCCGCCCGGTTGTCCATGAAGTACCCGCCGATGCAGTCTTCGATTTCCCAGAAGGCGCGCCGCGAACGGGCAATGACCACGCGGGTGCCTGCATGCACACCCGCCGCCTGCAGCTGCGCAGCCGTCATACGCGTGAACACGTACACGTGATTCCAGTCCATGGCCACGTTGCCGCCCCTGATCTTGGTCTCCCATATCCGCGCGGAATCGGCCGTCGTGTGCTGCGGCCCGACGGACAGGACGCCGGGCATGATGCCACTGTCCGCCAGGATCTCGACGGGCCCCTGCCCGTAATTCGCCGGATAGATGCCCCCGAGGGGATTCACCCGGAGCGTGCCGTCCTCGTTGACGCGCTTGACGACCAGGGCCAGTTCGTCCAGATGGGCCATGACGCGGATCACCGGGGCGTCCGGCGAGGTCCCCTTCAACAGGCCGATGACGTTGCCCGCGGCGTCTACCCAAGTCTCGTCGCAAAGGGATCGGAGTTCCCGTTCGCAGACCGCCCGCACCTCGTCTTCCTGGCCTGACGGCCCCCGTGCGTAAACGAGTTCCTGGAGCAGCGAAACGAGGTGATCATCGGGGGACATGGATCGCTCCTTGCGGGTTGTATTGACGGGTCGCGGTCGTGGTGCGGTCACCGAGAAAGCATGAGTGGAATAGTACCTTTTGACAGTCCGTGAATCAAGGGTAAAGACTTGACAGGCGGTATGTTATGTATAAACTACCCGTGAACCTCGAATCAGCGATCAGCCCCAATTCCATACAGTTTGACATATCCGGAGGATCAACAGCATGCAAGGTAGTCCGTGGAAACTTCTGGCAGGTCTATGCCTGGCGGCGTCGGTCGCCTGCGGCACCACCGAAGAGCAATCGACAGACATGGCATCCGACGCCGAAACGGCAGGCGATGCCGAATTCCTCACCACCACCCTCACGCCCGACTCCGACCGGACCGCCATCGTCGCCCATCTGCTGGAAGCCGAAGGGAAGAAGATCAACACCGAGGCCATGGCGGTCAATTTCCCCGATCTGGACCGCCAGACCGCCTACGACATCCAGGCGGACATCCTGGCCGAGAAGCTCAAGTCCGAAGAACGCATCGGGTGGAAGATCGGCTTCTCCCGCATGCCCGAGGATCCGGCCACGCTGGATCCCATTTACGGCCACATCATGGCGTCGAACGTGTTCGAGCCCGGAACGCCCGTGGAGGCAGCCTCCTTCGTGGCGGACACGGCGGTCGTCGAGGGCGAGTTCGTCTTCTGGATCGGCGAGGATCTCCCCGGTCCCGATTTGACCCGCGAGCAGGTGGGCGATGCGGTCACCGCGGTGGGCGGCGTGATCGAACTGCTTTCCTCCTGGACCAGCGGCACGGAGGAAACTCCATCCACCCGTGACCATGACGTCACGGGCAACGTGTTCCACGTGGGCATCATCCTGGGCGAGACGCGCGTGCCGCTGGCGGAGATGGACTTCACGAATGAAACCGCGACGGTGGAGATCGACGGCGAGGAAAGGGCCTCCGCGCTGGCCACGATGAACATGGGCGTCGATCCCCTGGAAGCGCTGACCTGGCTGGCCAACGAGCTGACCACCTACAGCGACGAATACCTTCGGGCCGGAGACGTGGTGATCACGGGCACGGTCTTTCCTCCGCCCCGCATGGGCGCGGGCAGCAAGGCCGTGATGAGCTACACGACGCTCGGTACGATAGAGGTGGAACTGAAATAAAAGACCGCTACGTCATCGTCGGCCTGGGCGAATTACTCTGGGACCTGCTGCCCTCGGGCCCCCAGCTCGGCGGCGCCACGGCGAACTTCGCCTACTTCGCGTCTCTCCTGGGTGAAGAAGGGATCGTCGCGAGCCGGGTCGGGCGGGACGCCCTCGGCAACGAAGCCGTGGATCGCATTGCCGACAAGGGCCTGCCCACAGACGCAATCCAGCGGGACGACGTCCATCCCACCGGGACGGTCGACGTGAGCATCGGACCGGACGGACAGCCCGACTTCATCATAAACGGCGGCGTCGCCTGGGAACATATGGAGTGGACGCCCGGCTGGGCGGCGCTGTCCGCCCGGGCGGACGCCGTGTGCTTTGGAACGGTGTCCCGGCACCAGGCGGACGGTTCAGCCCACGCCGTAACGGCCTTCCTCGACTCTCTTCGCCCCTCCGCCTTGCGAATCTTCGACGTGAATCTGCGGCAGGACCGGTACTCAGCCTGCCTGCTGCACGATTCCTTCCAGCGTGTCCATATCGTCAAGCTGAACGACGGAGAACTGCGCACGGTCTGTCCCCTGCTGGACCTGGGAGATGGTGATCTCGCGTCCATGGCGCGGCGGCTGCGGGATTCCTACAACCTGAAACTGGTCTGCGTCACCCGCGGCGCGGAAGGCAGCCTGCTGGTTACGTCCTCGGAGACCGTGGCGCACCCGGGTGTGTCGGTTGACGTGGCGGATACCATCGGAGCCGGCGACGCCTTCACCGCGGCCCTGGCCAGCGGGTATCTGCGCCGCTCGACGCTCGATCGGATCAGCGAGGCCGCCAACCGGCTCGGCGCGTGGGTGGCGTCTCGAACCGGCGCCATGCCGGCGGGCGACGAGGCGGTGTGCTCCGCCGTCCGGGAAATTCTGCGGGAAGCGTAAGGCAAGCGAAGTGGAAACGCAGGGGAAGCGTAAGGGAAGCGCAGGTTTTTACGCGCAGTTACTGACTATTCTTCGGGCAGGTAGAACGTCTCTTCGGCGGGCCGAACGGGCCGGTTGAGCCAGAGGGGACGGCGCAGGCCGCCCGGACCCGGTGCGGGCCGCGTCTGGTCCAGCCACGCGCGGTATACCTCGAAGGACTTCTCCGTATCGACCATCACGTCTCCGTAGGCGTCCTCTTCACGGGCCTTTTCGACGCGGACCTTCTGGTGCCAGCAGTGCATGCCGCTGATCGGATCGGGATGCACGGGGAAGGTGATGTTCTGGTGCACGCCGCCGTCCCGCCAGAAGATGCGGGCGGAGTCGCGGTCGGCGCTCTCGTAGGGCCGGATCCCGTCCATCACCTTCATGCGCCACTTCCCGCCGGCCTCTTCCTGGATATCGACGAGATTCACCGACCAGCGGTTGCCTTTCGCGTCCTGCCGCCGCCGCCAGCGCCCCAGGTGGTGGGAACAGGCGACCACGCCGGGTTTCATGGCCTCGGTGACCCAGACGCGGTCCACGAAATAGCCGATTTCGGTGGTCACCCGGACCAGGTCGCCGGTACCTATGCCCATCCGGTCGGCGTCCTGCTGGTGCATCCACACGGGATTGCGGTTCGAGATCTCGTTGAGCCACTTGGCATTGCCGGACCGGGAGTGGATCAGCGTGGGCAGCCGGAAGGTGGGCAACAACGGGAATTCCCCGTTCTCGCGGTCGAGTTCGTCGGGGTGCACGTGGCTCTTGATGTAGGTGGGGATGGCGTATTCCGGCCAGCCCCAGTCCACCATGGTCTGGGAATAGAATTCCTGCTTCAGCGACGGCGTGGGAAAGCCCGCCCGCGGCGAACCGTCCACCATGACGCCTACGGTCTTGCCATCGGCGACCAGGGTGTTCGTCTCCGGATCGACTTCGGCGCCCGCGACCGCCTCGTCGTCCAGCGTCTTGAGGTGTTTCGCGTAGGCCGTCTTCTCCACCTCGAAGGCCCCGTACTTGCGCATGTAATCCAGGGTGGAAAGTCCTTCCTTACCGGCGGCCTCGGGCAGCCCGTCCACGTGATCGAAGATGTACCGGTAGTATTCGTCGATGGTGATCTTCTCGCCCGGCCGGTAGGGAGAAATGAAGTGATCCCGCACGCCCAGGCTGCCGTCGGGATCGATGCGCCAGGACAGTTCGATCCAGAACTCGTCCTCTTCCCAGACCTCGCCCGGGTTGGCCTCGTAGGTGAAGTCCACCGGGTCGCCCATGCGCCGCCGCGCCTCGCGCAGGACGGGCTGGCGGAACCCGATCCAGGTACCGGAATGGGTCTCGTAGCTGATGATGTCGTGGCGTTCGCTGGCGTGGCCCATGGGCAGCACGTAGTCGGCGAAATAGGCGGTCTCGTTCCACGTGGGCGTCAGGGCCGCGTGCAGTCCGACCTTCTCCTCGTCGCGCAGCGCCTCGACCCAGGTAAATCCGTCCGGATACGTCCACACGGGATTGAAGACCCGGGTGAAGTACACGGCCAGCTTCCCCCGCCCCTCTTTCAGGAAATGGGGCAGGAGAAAGCTCATTTCGTAATGGGAAAGGGGGTATTCCTTCGGGAAATGCAGTTCGTTCCAGAACTTCTGGTCCGGGGGGTGGTCGAAGACGTTGGGCTTGAACTTGTTCCACCCGCTCGGCGAGGTGCCGCCCTCCGTGCCGACGCTGCCGGTGAGCACGTTCAGGAAGTGGAGGCAGCGCGCCACGGCCCAGCCGCCGGCGTTGCCGCTGCCCGCGCTGCGCCAGTTGTGGGTGGCGAAACGCGATCCCGCCCGGCCGATCTGGCGGGCGATCTCCACGACCTGCGCCGCCGGCACCCCGCTTTCCTGCTCGGCGAACTCGGGGGTGTATTCGCTGTAGACCGCTTTGAGCGCTTCGATGAACCGTTCGAAGGTGCGCGGGGCGTCCGGGTGTTCCTTCTCCAGGTAGGTCTGCCAGTTGACCCACGTCTTCATGAACCCGGCGTCGTAGAGGCCGTCCTGCAGGATGACGTTGGCCATGGCCAGCAGCACCGCGGCCTCGCTGCCCGGATAGGTGGGCAGCCAGTGATCGGCCATGCTGGCCGTGTTGGAGAGCCGCGGGTCCATGACCGCGAGCTTCGCGCCCTTCATCATGCCCTCGATGATGCGCTGCGCATGGGGATTGAAGTAGTGCCCCGATTCCAGGTGGGCGCTGATCAGGAGGATGAACTGCGCGTTGGCGTGGTCGGGCGAAGGCCGGTCGAAGAAGTGCCAGAGGGCGTAGCCGAAGCGTGCTCCCGATGAACAGATGTTGGTATGGCTGTTGTGTCCGTCGACGCCCCAGGCCTTGAGCACGCGGTCGATGTAGCCTTCGTGCCCGGGCCGGCCCACGTGGTAGGCGATCTCGTTGTTGGCGCCCTGCTTCAGGCGGTCCCGGATCCGGGCGGCGATGTCGTCCAGCGCGTCGTCCCAGGACACCCGTTCCCACTCGCCGCTTCCGCGGGCGCCCGACCGGCGCATGGGATGGAGGATGCGGTCCGTGTCGCGGATCTGGTTGATCGTGGCCGGTCCCTTGGCGCAGTTGCGTCCCCGGCTGGCCGGGTGGTAGGGATTGCCCTCGAACTTGCGGACCTCCATCGTTTCCTTGTCCACGTAGCTCAGGAGTCCGCACCCGGCCTCGCAGTTGAAGCAGGCCGTGGGCACCACCATGTAGTGTTTCGCCTGCTGCCGCGGCCAGTCCTGCGCCTCGTACTCCACCCAGTCGTCCCACTGGTCCGGCGGCGGGTAGTCGGTGAGCGCGCCGCCGTCGGTCAGACTGGGAAGATCCGGCCCGTCTTCCGCGTGCAGGTTCGGAATCAGGCCGATTTTCTCGGCCAGCGATTCGATCAGCCCCGGTTTATGGCGCGTGGACATGCGGATGGTTCCATTCAGTGCACATGATCATAGGGTTGTTCCGCGTAGTGCGCGTTTATCGGTGTCTATTCAGCTCAGCGGTATATCCTGCGGCGCCCTGACCCAGACGTACTCGGTCGCGTAGAGGCCGATCAGCACGCCCGCGCCCGCCGCGGCGAGCATCGCTTCTCCGCCTATCCATACCAGGACGACGGGTACCACGTTGCCGATGGCGATGCCGAGGAACCAGAAATAGCCCCGGTACCGGCCCCGGACGATGGCCTGCACGGCTTTCCGGGCGTCGGCCGTCGGGTGGGGCGTCAGCATCTCGGCCGCGATGACCAGCAGGTTCAGGATGACGGCGATAACCAGAGTGTTTCGGACGAAGGCGAACCAGGCCTCGCCTGGCGCACTGAACAGGAAGACAATAGCGAATACCGCGGCGCCGGCCAGCACCGCGTGGAGCAGCATGTGGATGACCAGCGTCGGGCTCTGCCAGAAGTCCCGGCCCTTGGCCTGGGCGAAGAGAAAGGCCGTGTACACCGCGGTAAGGACCGCCAGGACGGCCGTGATCCCGCCGATGATTGCCGCCGCTTCAGTCCGTCCGGTGAGCATGGCCGCCGCCCATAACGTGAGCGCCAGGCCGTAAAGGGTAAGGGCATAGCCGCCGAGTACCAGCCAGGATTTCCACTGGGGACGAAGCAGCACGTAGAGAAAGCGCCTGGGCTGGGTCAGGTCGCCGACCAGCAGGACCGTCGTGGCCAGGAGAAACGTCATGGCGACCGTCCCGGCGGTCCAGGCGAGGACGGGATCCACAGCAAGTCCAAGGACGGAAGCGGCAAACAGCATCAGGAACGCACCCGCCGAGATGGCCTTGGTCCACACGTAGGCCGCCACGTCGTTGCCCCACAGCACGCCCTTGTCCGGCGCGTCATAGACCCGGCGCGGCGCGGCATCCTTGCCTGATCCTCCGGTATCTCCGCCGTCTCGTCCGGCTCGACCATTCGCGGAATCCTGGCCGCCCTGTTCCGCCCGGCCGTTCGCCCCGTCCCGACCGTCCTGTCCTTTTTCTTCCCCGGAAAGCTGCCGGACCATGTCCTCCGGGTTCGAGCGGGCGGTGCGTTCCTCTACGTACCGGGCGAAATGGCCCACGCCGTCCGACTGCGAACTCCACATGTAGTTGTCGGACGTCGCGGTCTCCCCGGGCGTCAGAGAGGCCTCGTCGCCGTCGATATAGTACAGCCGGGGCTTCGTGTCCTTTTCCACCTTGCGGACCGTCACCTGCTCCTTCGCGAGCAGCTGGGCGATCTCCGTAGCACCATCGTCCATGTCACCGGAGATGATGGCGTGCTCGGGGCAGACGTTTACGCAGGCGGGCTCGAGACCGATATCCACCCGGTGGGCGCAATAGTTGCACTTGGCCGCCGTATGGGTGTCCGGGTCGATGTACAGGGCGTCGTAGGGGCAGGCCTGCATGCAGCCCTTGCATCCGATGCAGCGCCGGGGATCGAAATCGACGATGCCGTCCTTCCGGGTGTACAGCGCCGTCACCGGGCAGATCTCCACGCAGGGGGCGTCCGCGCAGTGGTTGCACCGCATGACGGAGAAATGCCGCGCCGTGTTCGGATAGGTCCCTTTCTCGATGTACTTCACCCAGGTCCGGTTGACGCCGAGGGGCACCTCGTGCTCCGCCTTGCACGCGACGGTGCAGGCGTGGCACCCGATACACTTCCTGTTGTCTATGATGAAACCGTATTGCATGGATGTTCCGGATCAGCCGTGATGCCTGTAGTCTGCGGCCGTGGACGGGATTCAGCCGGACAGGCTGCCGTATTTGCCGCCGTAAAAGAGGAGCGGCCGTCCCTCCCACGTGCCCCCCGCCACGATCTCGCCGATGAAGATGTCGTGATCCCCGCCCGGCAGAACGCTGGCGACCCGGCAGTCGACGTAGGCCAGTGACCGCTCGAAAACGGGAGAGCCCGTGGCCTCGGTACGGTAATCGATGCCGGCAAAGTCCTTCGGCCCGTGTTTGGCGAACCGCACGGACAGTTCTTCCTGCTCCTCGGTCAGTATGTTGACGGCAAAGCAGTCGCTGGCCCTGAGGCAGGCGTTCATCTGGGCCTTGACGTCCACGGATACAAGGATGAGTGGAGGCTCCAGGGAGAGCGAAGCCACCGCGTTGGCGGTCATGCCTTGCGGCTGATTCTCGTACCAGGTAGTTACGACGGTCACGCCGGTCGCGAAATGCCCCATGATCCGCCGCTGTTCGATATGATCGAAAGCCATTGTACCACGCTTGTAAGGGTGTATTCCGCGAACGGGCAACTGTCTCCAACTGTGATGGATCGTCCTGTCAAAGTCAATACATTTCCGGCGGCTTGATTTTATGGGAATAAAAACGGTGCGGACAGAGTCTAAACGATAGGCAGCGGAATCTGCCCGGGTCGATCGCCGATGATTCGAGGGTCTCGGAATGAGGGTAGACGCCTTGACGGACGAAGCACTGGTAGACGCCGCCCGCGACGGCAGCGAGGATGCCTTCCGGGAACTGGTGAAAAGGTACGAGGGGCGCGTGGCCGCCGTGGTCATTCGCATGCTCGGGGACACGGCCGAAGCCGAGGACGTGGGGCAGGAGACCCTCATCCGGTTCTATCGAGGGTTGCGGGGATTCCGCGGGCAGGCCTCGGTCGGCACTTACCTGACGCGCATCGCCATCAACCTGTCGCTGAATGAAATCAAGAAACGCCGCCGCCGTTCGATCTTCATTCCATTTACACCGGTTGGCAAAGAAAAAGACGCGCCGGACCAGGAATTCGAGGATCCGCGGGCCAGCGCCGAATACGACGACACGCCGAACAGGATAAACAAGGCGCTGAACCAACTGAAACCCGAATTCCGTTCGGTCGTCGTACTCCGGCTGATGGAAGGCTATACTTCGAAAGAAACCGCCGAGATCCTGGGTCTGCCCGTCGGGACGGTGCTGTCCCGCCTGAAGAGATCCCAGGAAAAACTGAAGCGTATACTCATATCCTCTAACAGGGAGCTTGTCCATGAAACGATCTGACCTGGATCTGCTGTACCGGTCGCTGGATACGACCCTGACGGCCGAAGAGCAAAACCGCCTGGACGCGGCGCTCCGGCGCGATTCCGGCCTGCGGGAAGAACGTGAGCGACTGGTCCGGATTCGCATCCAGATGGAGGGTCAGGAACCACCCTCTTTCAGGCCAGGGTTCACCAGCAGGGTCATGGATCGACTGGACCAGGAATCGGAGGTCCACTCCGCGCCAGAGACCGCCGTCGGGGCAGCGCCGGACTTCCAGGACGCGCTGCCAATGATGTTCCGAAGGGTGGCGGTGGCCGCGTCCATCGCCGCGGTCCTGCTGTTGACCTACAACCTGACCACGTCCGGAAGCGTCTCCCTCACGGCGTCCTTCGGCCTGAACGGGGAACTGTATCCTGAGGATCTCTACGACGCGCGGATCGCACTGGAAACGGAGGGCGCATTATGAACATCCACTTGAAGACCGCGGCCATCCTGCTGGTCACTTTGATCATCGGCATGATCTGCGGCGCATTGATCCTGGGCGCCTTCGCCAGGGACCGCCTGCAGCCGCCCCCTCCCCAGATGACGCGGGAGCGTTTCGTGGAGAGATGGGTCAGAATGGTGCGGCCGGACCAGGAGCAGATACGCAGGATCAGGGAAGTGGTGGGCGAACACGAACCCGGGTTCCGGGAGAACTACGTGCGTCACCGGCAGGAGATGCAGGCCCTGGTCGATTCATTGCACCGGGACCTGGAACCCATACTCACTGAAGAGCAGCGCGAACGGATCAAGCAGATACGGGAGCGTCGCGAAAGCATGCGGGAATTCCGCAGGCAGGGTGATCACGAGTCCCGCCGGCCGCGCAACAGGCCGGGCGGCCGCAACAGGCCGGACAGAGGTAACAGGTCGAGTGAGGGCAATGGGCCGGGCGAGCGCAATGGGGCGAGTGATGGAAGTGGACTGGGCGAGCGCCATAGCGGCATCCACCAGGATAACGGCAGTTCGGATGAGCGGGGGCGCGGGGGCGACCACTAGCGCGCCCTTCCACCGGATCTGATGACGCGTCGGGCCGCGATGCGATCGCGAAGAAAGTTGGAATAACCCACGAGCGATCGCTGTCCAATCCTGTAGAGCAGCACGAATACGATCTCCGGAGATCGCGGTCATTTCAACCACGGGTTGTCCAACGAAGGGAGCAAAAAGATGAAAAAGGTAATTCCAGGGATCTTTGCCGGCGCGCTGAGCTTGGTCGTACTGTTCTGGGCCTTCGATGCCATGGGCAGGACCGGGCTTGGGGGAACAGGTCATCACGATGCCGCCTCCGCGGACGCCGGTCACGCGGCGGGTGCCGAACATGGGGCGGACGCCGGGCACGCCGATGAAGCCGAACGCGCAGAGGCCGGATCGGCGGACGACGCCGTCGACGACTTCGATTTTGATTACGCCGACGCGGACGTCGGGAGGACGCGTCTGGCCCGGAGAGCGATGGCCAGACTCGAACTCACTGACGAGCAGCAGGAAAAGATCAGGACGCTGCGCTCCGCCTACGCCCGGGACATGGTTCAGCTTCGCGCCGACACGAGACTCGCACGGATCGAACTGCGCGAAGTGATGAGCGAGACCAGGCCGGACGTTAACAAGGTCAAAGAACTGGCCGCGGCCGTATCAGCGGCCCAGGGCAGCGTGTTCGAGCGAGGCGCCGTCTTCCGAGCCGAGTTCAGAAACGTGCTGACCGCGGAGCAGCAGGAAAAGCTGCGTGAATCATTCCGCGACCGGCGGGACGAACGCCGGGATGCCGGGATGCGCTGGCGGCGGGGTGGCCGTGAATCCCGCGACCGGCGTTGAGTTGGCGTCGACCGTGAATTACTGTGCACCGATTGTTTTAAGGAGCGAGAACATGCCGCGGAAGGATCCCAAGTCCGACCGCGGCATTCAACCGGGGTTTTAAACCGCGGCTTTTTACCATTTTGAAAGGAGTCAAAAAATGAAATATCGTCTTCACCTGGCCCTGCTCGGATTGGTCATGATCGCCTATACCGCCAGCGAAGCGGATGCCCAGCGACGCGGATTCGGCCGAATGGGCGGCCGTGGCCAGAACAGCGCCATGATGGAACAAATGCAGGCGGTGAGCACCTTTCCCGTCACCCAGATATGGCACGTGCTGAGCATCCGGATGGATACGACAGACGAACAGGTATTGCAACTGCGTGCCGTGGTGAAGGAAGCCTCGACTCAGAAGGAAGCGCTGGTGGAACAGGCCAGAAAGTCCGGGGACTGGAACTGGCTGCGTGAACAACTGGAGGGAAACGAGAAAAAGTTCAAGGAAAACCTGAAGGGTATGCTCTCTGCAGACGAGTTTAAGGCATTCGAGAAACTCGCGGAGGAAGCATCACGCATCGCGCCGGGCAGATCCGGCAGATCCAGACGGTGATACAGGCGCTGATACGTGTGTGACATTTTGAATGACGGGCGAATCGAAGCGATCCCTGGGGACGTCGCAGGATCGTACGTTCCCGGTGAACCCGTCAGAATACACCTAACCCACCCAGCGCTCCATCTTTTCTTCATCCAGATCAATGCCCAGCCCGGGACCTTCGAAGGGGGCGAGTTCGCCGCCCTCGAGGGAGAAGGGCTTGGTGCACACGTCGCCCTCAAGCAGCCCTGGACCCACCAGGTCCGAGGGCACGTTTACGCTTGCCGACGAAACCGCGAGATGCACCGATGCCGCCGTCCCGGGTCCCAGTTCGATGGTACTTCCCAACAGCGCGGGCATGCCCGCGGTCTCCGCGGCATGGATCAGCCGCTTCGCGCGGCAAAGCCCGCCGGCCTGGCAGGGCACGACGTTGACGATATCCACGGCGCGGTGGCGGATGAGGGCCGTCAGGAAGACGTCCCCGAGATCCGCGACGTGCTCGATGATCGGTATGGGGGAACGGCCGCGGACCTTCGCCAGCGCTTCGGCGATCCCGACCGCATCCGCTTCGATCCGGTCGGGGTCCTCCCGAGACATGGGCCTCGAGAGCGCGCGAATCGGCGTCTCGCACGCGTCGGCGCCGGCCTCCGCCATGTCTCGCAGCCGGGACGGGGCCTCGTCCTCCTCCCAGTAACCGCTGGCGTCCACCTTGACGTAGGCCGCGGGGCCCGCGATCCTACGCGCCAGCCTCACCCTCGCCAGGTCGCGTTCGTGGTCCTCGCCCACCTTGAGTTTGAAGGCCTTCATGCCCGATCCCACCTGGTCGGACACTTCCAGCTCAAGGGCCCGCAGCTCGTCCTCGAGGGTGGCGTCGCCGCGCAGATAGGCGACCCAGGAAACGGATGCGCCGGGCCGGCAGCGGCCGCCCAGGAGTTCAAAGAGCGGAAGTTCGTGCGCCTTGCCGACCAGGTCGAGTAGCGCGATTTCGACTCCGAATAGCACCAGCTGCCTGAGTTCGGGATACCAGCCTTTGGGAAGCGCCTCGTCCACCCCGTCATAAAGGGCGCGCCACGCGCGTATGTCGCCGTTGCCCAGCACTGCGGCCAATATGCTCTGCAGAGATTCAGACGAGGGCGCGTCCATCCGCGGCGCGATATCAGATACCTCGCCGACCCCGGTCAACCCGCCATGGGTCTTCAATTCGATGATCTGGTAGGTGGTCCTGCCGTGATTGATGGTGGCCTTCAGGTGCTTGGGGTCCGCGCAGTAGGTGTCGTAGATGCGCGGGACGGCAACCTGCCGCACGCGGACTTCGGTGATGCGCATATGCCCGCTTTCCATTTGAAGGATCGATGAAAGTGTCGTTATCCCGGATACTCCGCCTGGCCCGGACACTCCGTTTGGTCTGAACACTCCGTCTGGTCAGAGACACGATCCGATATGGTATGATCCGTGTGTCCCGGGGTCAATGGGATCTTCCTTTCCGGGCCGGGCTGCAACGCGACCGCGGGCGGGTTGCGGCTCGACCGGACCGGACCGCAACGCGACCGCATCGGGCTGAAAATGGGTTGCAAGCGGGCCCCGCGGCTTCTCAAATCACCCGGACCGCCGGTTCTATACAGGTTTGCAACTTGCCTGCGGGACGGGTAGTCTATATCTTTAAGAAGCCAGAATCCGAACACTCATATCGTCTACGAAGGGGAAGTACGTCATGCCAAGACACCTTAAACTGGTCGTGATGACCGGCTTGCTCGTGCTGACGGGCGGGTTTTTGCAGATGAGTCCGGACGGGAAGCGTTCCGATACGACCGACCGCTTACGCTCGGCGGACCACGCCGCGCCGCTCACGGAAAGCGCGGAAAATGCGGAAAAAACGATCCGGCAGGTCACCGGCCTGTTCGGTCCGGAGGAAGCGTACGCCCGCCGCGGTTTCGGTGGTTTCCGGAGTTCGCGGTCTCTTTGGAACCGCCGCAGTTCCTTTGGCCGCCGCAGCCCGTTCTCCCGGAGGAGTTCGACTACAGCGACGCGGCAGACACCCGCCCGCACCACCGGGCAATCCGCCGCGCCGGCGCGCAGCACGTCAACCCGGCAGCCCGCGGCCACCGCGGCCCGATCGACACGAGCCGGCGGCGCAGTTTCGGGCGCCTCCACCGGGCGGGCAACGGCCCGTTCGTCGGTCATGGGCAGGCGGGTCCAGAGCGAGACGGCCCGCAGGTCCCTCGCCACGCACCAGTCGCGCCAGGCCGGTTTCGCCCGGTCGTCCAACTCGGCGGCCAATACGAGCAGCTACCGGGACAACGGCCTCTACAACCGGGGCTCGCAGAACCGCACCTCCTACGACAACTACTACGCCGGCCGGGACCGGTACTACGGGGGCATGGGCTGGGGCGCGCCCGGATACGCCTTCATGTCCTATCCGAGCTTCGGCATGTGGGACGCGCTGTTCATGTGGTCCATGCTGGACATGATGAGCAGCCGCCGTCATTACGCCGTGGCCCATCACCACGCCAATGATCCGGGGTACAAGGAGTGGCGCGGCGAGGCCGAGCGCCTGGCCGAGGACAACGCGGAACTGCGCGCGAAGCTGGATGAACTGGACAGGCAGGTCGCCACGCTGGAAGGCACGCCGAGGGATCCCGAATACCTGCCGCCGGGCGTGACTCCCGCGATCGCCCTGGCCGCCGAAGTCGTGGCCACCGCCGATCCGAACCAACCGCGCATCACGGTCAACACGGGGGTGGAGAACGGCAATTATCACCGTTTCGGCCAGATCCTCCAGTCCCACCTGCCGGATTTCGACGTGATGCTCGAGACGACGGCCGGTTCGGAGGAGAACCTGAACAACCTGGTCCGGAACCAGGCCGACGCGATCCTCGTGCAGAGCGACATCCTGAACTCCTACCTGCGCAAGAACCCGGGCGCGGAGGACCAACTGGTCGGCCTGCAGTCCACTCTGTACACCGAGTACGTACAGCTGATCGTCAACGAAGACGGCGGCATCGCGAGCATCTCCGACCTGGTGCCGAGCACCCATATCGTGTACGTGGGACCCCGCGGTTCCGGCACGCACAGGGCCTGGGAGGGTTTCGTCCTCCAGGATCCCCGGTACGGGGAGTTCAACACGCGGTTCGCCAGCTACGAGGAGGCCCTGCGCCAGGTGGCGGGAGACGTCAACTCGGCCATGCTGTTCGTCGCCGGCCTGAACTCGGAACTGCTGAAGGAAGCCGACAGCCAGTACGGAAGCCAGTTGAGCATGGTCGCCGTGGACGAGCACTATTTCAGCACGGCCGTGGACCAGTTCGGCAACACGATCTACGAGGTGGCGACCATCCCCCACGAGACCTATCCCGAACTGCAGGAAGGCTGGCTCTTCGGCTATTTCGACAGCAGCGTGGAGACGCTGACGGTGGACGCCATCCTCATCCTGTCCAAGCGCTGGGTGGATACCTACGGCAGCAAGCCGATGACCCTCTTCGAAGACGCGCTGTGGCGGTCCATGGACGACATCAAGCCCATCGTGGGCGAGGAGTAGCGCAGGACCCGATGAGCTTCCATATCATTCGTTCCGTTGCGAAGAAGCAGGCGAAAGAGGCGGTGGGTTTCTTTCGGAAGAAGCCTGTGCGAGTGGACCAGGATCTTCCCCTGGGGGTCGCCATCGATCGGCTGATCGACCTCGACGGCGCCGCGCTGTCCACCTTCATAGGCCTCGTCGATTTCAGTTTCCCTTCCTTCCCGCTGGCCATCGAAGCCATTGGCAAGATCGACCTCGGCGACGGCGCCATGGCCTACCGGTGCTATCTCCAGGGCACCTCGGCTTTCCTCCAGGTGGTGGCGGAGCACGGGGAGCCGGTGGAATGCCGCCTGTACGTGCTGGACCGGGACGTGTATCCCCATTCGGAGGAGATCTGGGAGATCTGGTTGAACGACGAGGACGGCATCATAGGATCCGCGCAAGTGCTCCACGGCGACGGCGAGGAACGCACCTATCTCCGCGAATGGGTGGACGGCGACGGGCAAACCCTGCCGGTGCAGGTCAGCGAACGGATCGTCCGGGACCCGCACGGAGAGCAGATCTTCGAGGAAACCCAGCAGGCCATGTCCTACTTCCGGGTGGCGAGCGGAGATCCCCACAATCCGGAAGACCCGGAGCGCGTGGACGAATTCCTGTTGATCAGCGCCGGCGAGGGCGTTATAGAACTGTACCTGGGCGTGGACCTGATGCCCGGGGAAGTCACGGTCATATGAAACGACCGCCGGGAAGCCGGATGGCAGATATGATCGAACCTGAATACGCCGACCACGACCGAAGACCTTCGAAAATGAAACGAGAAAGGATAATGATATGATCTGGAAGTTTCTCTCCCGCGTCGGCAAGAAGCAGGCCGGCAATGCCCTGGAGTCCTTCACCCAGGCCGTCGTGGCCTTCGACCCGGAAACGGCGTCCGAGGCGCAGATTTCGCTCATGGAGGAAGAGCTCGACAAGCTGGGCAAACGGGTAGGCAAAGCCGAGATGGACGTGAAGAAGGACCACGAGGAGACGCAGGCGCTGTTGACGCAGTACGACCGGTACCTGGCCGCGGCCGAACGGCTCGAAGGCCAGCTCGAAGGCGCGGAAGAGGGACAGCGTTCCACGTTGGAGGAAAGCCTGGAAAAGCTGGTTTCGGAACTGGAGCGCCTTAATCCTGAGATCGAGCGGGAGCGCCAGGAGGACCAGGAAGCGGAAGCCTTCGCGACGGAGCTTCGCCAGGCCTACGATACGGCGGCGGAGAAGCTGAAGCAGGCGCAGACCCAGCTCAAGCAGGCCCAGCGCCGCATGGAGCAGGCCCGGATGAAGAAGGAGCGGGCTCTCGAACGCGCCGAAGGCGTGCGGCAGGCCGCGGGGCTGAGCAGTTCCCTCGGAGGACTGGACACGGCCCTCAACGCCATGGACAAGGAGACGGAGAAAGCGGAAACGACCTCCCGCGCGGCGGAACTCAAAATCGGCGCATTCGGGCAGACCGAGATCTCCGACGATCCCAACATCGCCGCGGCCCTGGAAGCGGCCGAGAAACCCGCGCTGTCCGCTTCCTCGACCCGGGACCGGCTGGCCGCACTCCGCTCCAAAAAGTCCTGAGACCGCCGAAGGACGCGAATCCAAAGGCTCACCCGATGCGCAGGCTGAAGGTGGGCCTTTGTCGTATGAAACGATACTGCGAATGGAGCAGCGCCGCGGACGAAACAGTGCCGGGAAACCAGCCCTTCGACCTTCGTGCCCTGGACAAACAAGGTAAACCCAACGCAATCGCCAAGGAGGCACGCCATGCCGGGAATACTGTCCTCCCTCCTTGCGGCCGTACACCGCTTCGGTCCCTACGTACTGGCCGTCAATATGATCCTCTATTTCATCGAGCTGCAGTACTCCCAGACGCGCAGCAGCCTGGACGCCGACGCGTGGACGGGGTTCATCTGGATCGAGCGGGTCATCGCCGGGTTCTTCACCCTGGAATACGCGCTGCGCATCCGTCTGGCGCCGCGGAAGGGCAAGTACCTGGTCAGTTCCCTCGGCCTGATCGACCTGGTCAGCATCCTGCCCTTCTGGATCGGGTTCTACCCCGGTCTTTCCCAGGAACAGCTCGGCCTGGTCCGGGGCGCCCGGACGCTTCGGCTCCTCAAGATGTTCCGGTACAGCCCCAAGCTGGCGGAGTTCGCCCGGTCCATGTACACCAATCGAATCCGCGTCATCCCCATCTTCCTCATCACCATCATGTACCTGATGATCAGTTCCACCGTGATCTACGAGGTGGAACGCCGCGCCCAGCCGGACGTGTTCAGCGTATACGGCGACAGCATCTGGTGGGCCGTGGTGACCTCCACGACCGTGGGGTACGGGGACAAGTACCCGGTCACCCCCCTGGGACAGGGGGCCAGCGTCCTGCTGATGATGGTGGGCATCGGTATCGTGGGCATGATCTTCGGCTTCTTCGCCGACAGTTTCCACGACGCGCGACAGCCCCTGGAACCCGCCTTGATGGAGGCGTACTGCCGGGGTACTCGTGAAGAGGGAAGGGAAGGCGCCACGGTGCAGGCCCTTCGGCAGACCCACCGTAACAATCCGCAGTTCCTGATCTTCGCCGATACGGTGGACAAGTATATCGAACCGGACGGGGGAGGTGGCGGGAAGGGATGACGGCGGACGCCTTCGGCGTCAATTCCCGAGGGAGGTCTCCTCGGGATCAGGCTCTGTTTCGGGTTCGGGCTCGAAGGTCCCGATGGAATCCCTGAGGGATACCAGCCGCCGCAGCCGTCTCCGGTCCTTGGTCGTGAATCGATCCGTGAACGCGTCGTAGATGGGTTGCTCGGGCGCGCCGTCGATTCTCGTCACGATCACGCTCAGGGAGAGGTTGTCCACGTCTTCCGGGGCCCGCTTCCAGACCGGCGACAGCAGGGCGAAATTCCACTCGGCCCGGTCGCCCGGCCCCAGGTTCCTGCCTTCCGTGTACCGGATATTGTAGTTGAAATCATCCTCCAGAAGCCACTTGCGGGGCTCCTGCCTCCAGAGGGTACCGCGGAAATACACCTTGGAGATGGTGTGTTCCGTCCGGTTGTGGATGTTCAGCTTCACGACCGACTGGCCCCGCTGCACGTAGTACTCGGCCCCCCTGACCCGCACGCTCCTCAGATTCTTCATGGCGGAATCCGTGTTCTCCTTCTTTTCTTCGAGGGCCGTGATCGCCTTGTCCACCCGGTCGGTCCAATCCGTGAAGATGTCCCGCGCGTCCATGCCGTCCAGGCGGCTACGGAGCCGGCTGCGGATGGCCTCGGAGGCGTTCAGCGAACTGATCACGTTGTCGCTGTAGAGATATTCGAATGCCTCCAGCACTTCGTCGAGTTTTTCCCGGTCTTCCTCGGGCAGCGCGGCCCTGAGCGCGGCGATGGAAGTATCGAAGGCTTCGGCGTCCGTTCCGTCCACGGTGGGTCCGGACTTACAGGCTGTAAAAACCAGTGCGAGAAATACGATGGTCAGACTGAGGCGGACCATAAATCCTCCTTGCGGGACACGAAATCTTGAAGCTCCCGCCGCGACAGGACGGACGTGGCCGGTTTCTGCACGATGACGGTCGCCGCGTCGTTGGCGAGTTCCCCCGCCTCCCTGAGGGGAAGTCCCAGCGCCGCGCCGATGGCGAGCCCCGCCCGCACCGTGTCGCCGCAGCCGACCTTGTCCACGGGCACGACGCGGTGGCCCGGCACGTGGAAGAAACCGCCCGCGCCCACGCCGCAGAGTCCGTCTTCGCCCAGCGTGACGACCGTGTTCCGGCAACCCAGCGCGTCGTGCAGGCGTCGGCAGTCGGACTCGAGACGATCCTCGAGGCGATCCGGAGAAAACCCGCCGCTGAGTTCGGCGGCTTCGGCGGCGTTCGGCGCGATGATGTCCGCGCCCGCAAAGGCCTCCCGGTTGCCTGGCTTGAAATCGACCACGACGGGGATTTCGTGGAGGCGGCATTCGCGGATGATCTGTCCGGCGCTCTCCCTGGAAAACACGCCCTTGTCGTAGTCACTCAGGATCACGACGTCGGTCTCGGGCAATACGCGCAGGACTTCCTTCACCAGCGCGGCGGAGATCCCGTCGTCCAACCCGTCGGTGCACTCGGTATCGCGGCGGAGCAGATAGTCGTCGTCCAGGTACAGCCGGGCCTTGGTCGTGGTGGGCCGGTGCGCGTCCCGGATCAGGCCGTGGCGAATGGACAACCCGTCGGCGAGATCGCGGATCCTGAAGTAGTGTTCGTCGTTCCCTGTCACGCCCACGAGGGTGGTGCGCACGTCCAGGGACGCGAGGTTGGCCGCCACGTTGCCCGCGCCGCCGAGCACCTTGATCGTTTCCTGCGCCTTGTAGGCCCGCTTGCCCGCCTTCTCCGAATCGATGGGCTTGCTGTCCCCGGTCCGGCAGAACTCGTAGACGTCGAGCATGACGTCCCCGACGACCAAGGCGCGCAATGCCGGGAACCGGTCGATGACTTCGAGTGCACTGCGGCGGTTATCCATTGGGTTCGGGGTCATGAACTGCCCACCTCGATGGCCCGGTCCGACTTGAAACGGGCAATGAGGTCCGCCTGCTCGAGGATGGCGTATCCGGCGCGGCGGGCGACTTCGCGGTCTTCCGGTCCGATATATCCCCAGGAAGCCAGCATCAGTTCAAGGCACGGCTCATCAGCGTTGAAGTGGGCGTCGAGTTCCTCCAGGTTGCCGATGGAATCGTCCACGAATCCGTACCGCGCCCGGCCGAACCGCGCCTGGATCGCCAGCAGATTCTCGATCTTCGTCGTTCCGTGATCGCCCGAGTACACGTTTTCTTCCAGGACGGGCAGGCCGAAATGGTGGCAGAGGGTCACGGTGGCCTCCCGGTTCTTGTTGGTCAGGATTACGATCCCCGCGGCGTCCTGCCCTTTCAGCTCGTCCCAGACCGGCTGGTACACGGTGTTGAGCGACGCCCACTGGTCGGGATCGTGGGCGACGAACCGCTTCCGGGCCGCGAAGAATCGTCCCGTGCGTTCCTTCAGAGGGGCGTCCGAACGGTCCCGGATCGCCCGGTAGGCCGCGGGCTCGAGCCGGTGGCCGCCAGGCAGTCGGGCGTTCTCCACGCACCAGGCCATCAGGTTGATCGCGTCGCCCGCAGGCTGGACGTGGTACCGGTTGGTCACGAAGAGTTCCGCCGCGTTGCCGGGCAGATCGTCCGGAGAAGTCGCCAGGCCGCCGGTGACGGTGTTATAGGCCGTGATCGACATCTCCACCACGGAGTTCAGCAGGACCCCGTCGAAGTCGAAAATGAGCATGGAACCGTTATCGGAAGCGTGAAGGCCGCTCACGGTTGCTGGCCCCCCTGGGCTTCGACGTAGAGGGCGTAGAGGGACTGGCTGGCGGCCATGAACAGGCGGTTCTTCTTCACGCCGCCGAAGCACAGGTTGGCGCAGGGTTCCGGCAGATGAATCATGCCCAGCCGTTCGCCTTCCGGCGAGAAGCAGACCACGCCGTTCGTTTCGGGTCCGCCCCAACCCGAAGCGGCCCACAGGTTGCCGTCCACGTCCGTCCGGACGCCGTCGGAGGAGGCCGGTTTCATGTTGGCGAACACCCGCGACCGCACCGCCCGGCCGCCGTCGATATCCAGCACGCGGATGTGGGCGGGGCCGTCGGGGTCATGGGAAGCGCCGGTATCTACAACGTATAGAAGTGATTCATCGGGCGAAAAGCAGAGCCCGTTGGGCCTCAGGAAGTCATCGGCGATGACGGTCGCATCGCCCGTGGCCGGGTCCAGTCGATACACCCGGGTGGGCTGCTCGAATTCGGCCTTGTGCCCTTCGTAATTCATCAGGATGCCGTACCCCGGGTCGGTGAACCACACCGAGCCGTCGGAATGCACCACCACGTCGTTCGGCGCGTTGAGCCGCTTGCCGCCGAACCGGTCGATCAGCACGGTGATCGTTCCGTCGTGTTCCGTGCGGGTAACCCGGCGGGTGTCGTGCTCGCAGGAGACCAGCCGGCCCTCCCGGTCCCGCGTGTTGCCGTTGGTGTTGTCGGACGGCTGCCGGAAGACGCTCACCTCGCCGGTTTCTTCCGTCCAGCGCAGCATGCGGTTGTTGGGGATGTCGCTCCACACCAAGCAGCGGGCGTCACCGATCCACACGGGGCCTTCCGACCACCGCGTCCCGGTGAACAGCCGCTCGATCCCCGCCGTGTGCAGCACGTAGGGACTGAACCTGGGGTCGATGATCTCGACATCGGGATCGGGATAGCTGACCAGTCCCCGGTCCCAGTCCCTGCCGCGGCTTTCCATTTGTGCTCCTGTAAAAACCCGTCCTGCAACGGCCGATTCGCCGCGAGGGTATCAATTCGACCCGTTGTTCCGGTCTCGTAACACGGATCGGATCGTCCGGATTCCTTCTTGTAACGATGCCGTTCCGGCCGGACCATCCGGAATCGAAGCAAAGGCACAAGATATGCCGGAAGGGGCCTTTAGACAAGTGAGAAATAGGCTTCCGTCAGGTGCCGCGCGCGTCCCCGTAGAGATCGATGTGCACCCGGGGGCAGTATCGGAAGCCCCGGGATTTGCAGGCCTCGGCGACCCACGCGCCCCGGTTGTTCAGCTCCCCGGCGGTCCGTCCCTGGGGCATCAGCAGCACCCGGGTGCGGTCGACGTCTCCCAGGTCCGCGATGAGCGATTCGACTTCGTCCAGATCCTCCTGCCGGTCGACCACGAACTTGAGCTGGTAGGGGTATTCCGCCATGAATCTACTGAGCACGGGGAGGTTGATCCTGAGCCGTTCGTGGTTCCGGGCGTACTTCCCGTCTTCTTCGGTCCAGGGCGTGGAGTTGGACAGCTTGGGGCTGATGGAGGCCAGGTCGCAGCGCAGGTCGGCGTACACCGTACCCGCGGTCTCGATGGTCACGTGGTAACCCGCGGCGCCGAGTTTTTCCGTCAGTTCGGGCAGGTCCTTCATGAGGAGCGGTTCGCCGCCGGTGATCACGGCGTGACGGGACGGAAAGCCGGCGATACCCGTCATGATCTCGTCCACGGACCGCTCATCGCCCTCGGGCGACCAGGACGTGTAGGGCGTATCGCACCAGCGGCACCGCAGGTTGCAGCCGGAGGTGCGGATGAAGACCGAGGGGACACCGCTCAGCAGGCCTTCGCCCTGTATGGAATGGAAGATCTCGGAGATGTACATGGACCGGATCGCGGGTCGGGTAGTTCATAAGCGCCGGATGGCGGCCGTCGTGGGTCCGCCGTCGTTCTTGACACCCCTTTCAATCGGAAATATATAGTCCGGAGGCCGTTTGTCAAAGGCGCCTGTCGGTCGATGGACCAGCCCGGCGCGTAGCGTGTAACGGCAACGGATGATTACCATAGGACGGGGTCCGTGAAACGCGTATTGATCTACCTTCTGGGTGCGGTGATTGTCGTTGCCGCGATTTTCGTCTTCCTGTTGTTTCGCCCCGATGTCGCGACCCGGATCTTTTTTGGCGCGGCGCCCTCACCAGTTGAGATGAATATCAGGCCCGCTCACGACGTGCCTGCGGCAGACGAGAAGACCGCGGCCATAGTGGCGGCCGCCAGGCGCTTTCTGGACGCGCTGGACGACAACCAGAGACAGGCGGCGACATACCGGTTTACCGATAACGCACAGCGTTCGAACTGGTCCAACTTTCCGGAAGGCATGGTTCCGCGTGGCGGCGTAAAGCTCGGTACGCTC
The DNA here is from genome assembly GCA_963693015.1 of bacterium. Classification (GTDB taxonomy): domain Bacteria; phylum JAAXHH01; class JAAXHH01; order JAAXHH01; family JAAXHH01; genus JAAXHH01. The sequence continues at coordinate 3,223,324 of OY843748.1, read as the reverse complement.
TCCGGATCACAGCGGGCGCGTCTCGACAGACTCCTTGGGGAGCTTCTGAGTGAAGAAGGTGTTAAAAACGTCAATTATCAGTTAGCCGCAGAAGACATGCTGATCTCGGGAGACGTGGGCAGCGTTATGAAATATGGCAGTGCGCACTTTTATGCCGCATTTCTCGGTGAACCGTCCACTACGGAGCCCTGGATGTTTCAGTTCGGCGGGCACCATCTCGCCATAAACGCCACGGTATTCGGACCGCACGTTTCCTTTTCGCCGATGCTGACCGGCGGCCAACCGCTGCATTTGCGTCTCGACGGCGACGACGTCTTCATACCGCAGAGGGAAACTTCAGCGGCGCAAGCGTTCATGGATGGGCTTACGGACGAGCAGAGAGAAAAAGCCGTTCGTGCCGAGCGGCCCATCGACCTCATGCTGGGGCCAGGGAAGTATGGCGCGACAGTTGCGCCGGAAGGCATCAAGGGCAGCGAACTTACAGCCAGGCAGAGGACGCTGCTCCTGGACGTTATCGAGGCCCGTCTGGGTTTCATGAACGATGACGACTATGCCGAAAAAATGAAGACCGTGGTGGCCGGGATCGAGGACACATACTTTGGCTGGTGGGGACGGCAGGGTGTCCTGGGCGCTGCGTATTACCGCGTGACCGGTCCGTCCCTGGTGCTCGAATACGCGATTCAAGACGGCGAAGGCACCGTCGATCACGCCCACAGCATGTATCGTGAGCTTGACAACGACTACGGTTCCGCGTGGATCGGGGCCCGATGAGCCCGACAAGACCGTTCATATCGTCGATGCGTGGGTCGTGCGAGCGCAGGTAATATCGAAGGGAGGAGCATAGACAGTGGACGGGCCGAGAGCATTGAAGGCGCTGGAGTTCGATTCGCTCTGCGCCCTGGTAAACACCGTATTCAGGAGCGACGGCAAGGGACGCATGGAGGAGCAGTATCCCCTCTTGTTCGCGCCTGAGAACTTCGACCATCTTTTCGTCATGGCAGACGGGGACCGGGTGGTCTCCCACGTAGGCGCCCTGACGCGGGACGTGTCCGTGCTTGGCCATCGGTTCACCACCATGAGCATCGGGGCCGTGGCGACTTACGAGTCGCACCGGGGACAGGGGCTGGCGACAAAGCTGATGGAAGCGGCGATACGGAAGGCCCGCGGCCAGGGCGCGTCCCTCATGCCCATTTCGGGGGGACGCGGACTGTACCGCCGCCTCGGTGCGAAGCGGGCCGGCCGCTACGCAGCGTACGCCATACGGCGGGGCGTTCTGCCCGCGGCACGGTCGGACGCCAGGTTGGCGAAGGCGTCGGATCTGCCCGCCATGACGCAGCTTTACGCGAAGGAATCCAGCCGGTACGTCCGGTCCACGGCCGATCTTCGAAGGGCCGTGGAGGCGGCGTGGATCTGCGACCGGGACGGGGAGACCATGGTGATCCGCGAGGATGGGCGTCCGGTGGCCTACGCCGCCATCCAGAAGCCCCGGGTCGACCGCGACGAAGAAGGCGGACGCGCGAGGATCGCCGAGATCGCGGGGTCCAGGGCCGCACTCGTCCGTGCGCTTCCCGTCCTCCTCGATCGATACGGCGCCGGTTCCCTCGAAATCGTGACGACGGCCGCCGACCTCGAACTGGCTTCCCTCCTTCGATCCCGCGGAATAACCGCGTCACCCCAGGGATTCACCGGCACCGTCCTGGTGCTGGATCCGGCGCGCCTGCTGCGGACCTTCGAGGGGTACGTGCGAGATGTGCTCGGGACGGACGGGCTGACCTGGGACGTGACGGAGCCGGAGGTGGTATTCAGGTCCGGGGACCAGTCCCATTCCGTCGCCGCCGCGGACCTGGCCCAACTGGTCTTCGGCGTGGCGCCGCCCGACGAGGATCCCGTCGAAACGATGCCGCCCGGGCCGCTCCGTACCGCGCTGGAAAGCGTCTTTCCGCTCCAACTTCCGTGGTACGGGTTCAACTTCGTCTGACGGCCGCGGTGCGCGTCCCACGACGCGCGACCAGACTCGGTTCCTGCTTGGCTTCCTTGGCCTCGTCTGACGGGCCGCGCTACGCGGCCCGCTTCGTCCGATTCGCCGCGCCTGTCACTCCAGCACCTTCATCCTCAGATGGGAAGGCGCGTTCCGGGAGAAGTACACCCGGTGCGTCGCCGCCTGGTAGTCCTCTTCCTTCGCGTCATAGATACTCGGGACCCAGGTCTGGGGATTGCGGTCGACCATGGGGAACCACGTGCTCTGCACCTGGACCATCATGCGGTGCCCGGCCTTGAACGTGTGGGCCACGTCCTGCATGTCGAAGACGATATTCGCGATGCTGCCGGGCTTCAGGGGCTCGGGATAGGTGAAACTGTTCCGGTACCGCGCCCGCATGACCTCGCCCCGCACCATGAGCTGGAACCCGCCCATCTTCACGTTCATGGGGTTCTCGCCCGCGTAGCTCGCCGTATCGGGATACACGTCGATCAGCTTGACGATGAAGTCCGCGTCCTCCCCCGTCGTGGATACGTACAGGTTGGCGAACAGGTCGCCCGCTACGGTGACGTCTTCCTCGAGCACATCCGACTCGAACACCAGCACATCCGTGCGGGAAGCCGCGAACCGCTGGTCCTGGATGAGGTACCGGTCGTCCCGGTTGATGACGACCTGGGACGTGTGGGGCACCGGCTTGGCGGGATCGCTGACGTATTCGGCGAAATCGTCCACCCCCGCCGGCCGGTCGAAGGAAAGACCCCCGTCGGGCGCCAGGTAGAGGTACGCGTCGCGCGCCTCCCGGGGCGGCCAGCGGTCGAAGGCGTGCCACCGGTTCGACCCCGTGACGAAGATGCTGGCTTCAGGCAGTTCCGGATCGGGACCGTCCTTCAGGTAGTGGTTGAAGAAGGGCAGCTCGATGGCTTCCCGGTAATGCTCCGCCGTGGGCTGGTCGAAATAGATGTCCTGGTACCGCAGGCCGCTGCCCCGCGCCCAACCGCCGTGCCACCACGGCCCCATGACCAGGTGATTCACGATGCCCGGGTTGTTGTCCTCCACGGCGGCGTAGGTCTTCAGCGGACCGTACAGGTCCTGGGCGTCGAAGAATCCGCCGACCACGAGCACCGCCGGCCTGACCCCCCTCAGGTGGGGCAGCGGCGTGCGGGCCTGCCAGAACTCGTCGTAATCGGGATGCTCCATCATGGCGTTCCAGATCTTGTTCTCCCCGTGGAGGTATTTCTCGTTGACGTTCGACAGGGGGCCGAGATCGAGGTACCACCGGTAGCCGTCCGGCGTGCCGTAGTCGCGGAAGCCCGTGGCCCGCCGGGTCGTGGGCTCGGGACGCGGCGCGCCGTAGAAGGACAGAAAGCTGAAGCTGGCCTGCAGCTGGAACGCGCCGTTGTGGTGGCGGTCGTCGCCGATCCACCAGTCGGTCACCGGCGCCTGGGGCGACACGATCTTCACGGCGGGATGGGCGTCGATGAGTGCATGGGTGGCGTAGAAACCCGGCGCCGAAATGCCCCATACGCCCACGCGGCCGTTGTGGCCCGGCACGTTTTCCAGCAGCCAGGCGACCGTATCGTAGGTATCGGTGCTCTCGTCGACGTCGGCGTCCGACGCCTTGTCCGGATCGTGGGGACGCACCGCCTCGAACTCCCCTTCCGACATCATGCGGCCGCGCACGTCCTGGTACACGATGATGTACCCCTCGCGGGCGAAAAGCATGGACGGCCCGATGCGCGACTTGTACGCCGCCCCGTAGGGCGCCACGCTGTAGGGCGTGCGCTGCAGCAGGATCGGATAGGTCCGCGAATCGTCCTTCGGCACGTAGATCGACGTGAACAGCCTGGCTCCGTCGCGCATGGGCACGTAGCGCTCCATCTTCTCATAGTTTTCGACGATGTACCGCGCGTCGACGTTGGCCTGGCCGAAGACGGGGCCGGGCAGGAGGAAGAGGACCAGCAGACCGACGAAGAAGACGGGGCATGGCACGGGTTTCATGGGAGGGCTCCTGCGGGATTCACGAAATCGGTTTCAACGGGGATCTGCCGCTACTCGAACTGGAAATTAATGGTTTCGACGGGAAGATCAAGGGCGGCCCTTGTCCGTCAGCCGCTCGTAGGCGTCCACGACCTCGATGAAGGCGTCGTGGTCGCCGCCGTGGTCCGGGTGGTGGACCTGGGCGAGTTCGCGGTACCGCTGCTTGATGTCCTGGAGCGTCGCGTAGGGCGGCAGGCCCAGGAGGGACAGCAGTCCTGGGTCATACGCGTCGGCCATGGAGAGGCCGTGTTCCTTGAAGTACTGGAAGTAGACGCGGTAGAAGAAGGCCTCGTAGACCTTCTTGATCTCCTCGTGGTCCATTTTCACCAGTCGGTTCAAGGGGTAGGCCACGCGGTCACTGTCCGCTGACCGGGTGCAGAAGAAGGTGTCCCAGACCAGCGTCTGGTGCGCTTCCTGCGGGCGGGTCCTGAACCGGATGCGGCACTCGGTCTGCTTGAGTTGACGCAGTTTGCGCTTCAGCTGGGGAATGGTCATGGGCTAATTCAACATGGACGGAAGGTCTTCCATCGCTTCTGCCCGGGGCGGGGGATGGTCCCAGGGCCATGCCACTTCCTGCTGCTGGTACCAGGCCGCCTGGATCGCCTTCATGCCGGCGGACGCCGCCCCGCGCAGTTCGTCGAACTTTCCGTCCCCGACAAAGTACGCATCGGACGGCCGGATATTCATACGAGCGCAGGCAATCTCGTAAATCTCCCTGTCCGGTTTCATCGTGCCGACTTTGCAGGAGAACACCACGTCGCCCACGTGGTCCTGAAGCGGGCAGGATTCCCAGGCCTGGACTTCCTCGCGGCTGGCGTTGCTGATGATGCCGATGTTCAGTCCGAGCGACCTGACTTCATCCAGCATCTCAAATACACCGGGATCAACCTCAGAGAGCACGCGTATTTTCCACTGTTCGCATTCCCGGGCTATCTCGGCTATTTCCTGGTCCGAGACCGGCGAACCGACCTCATTGCGAACGTGCGAGAATCTGTCAAGGGCTCCTGTGAACCTGCCCGTCATCACGCGATCGCCGAAATCCAGCCACCATTGCGCATACTGTTCCCGCGTGGTGCGCAACTTCTCGTAATACGGTATGCGTAGCCGGTAAGCGCTCTTTGTTTTTTCGGTGATCAGCGTTTCGAACAGATCGAAGAAGACGGTCTTCATGACCCTCCGAACCAGGTTGTCATGAACCCCCGAACCAAGGATTTCCCGGATTACGTGATCCCGAATTCCTGTATGGACTGGATGGCGGACATGTCGTGCACGCCGCTGTCTTCCAGGGATACGCCGGACTGCAGCTCAAGGACGGCGTCCCGGTGCAGCGCCGCGATGTTTCCGCAGCCCGCCGTGGCCATGCCCGACTTGAGCATCTGGATGACGATGGGCAGCTTGTCGTAGACCGACCCCGCGTGGGGCACCTGGCCGACGATGCCTTCCTCGAAGAAGGTGCTGGCGAGCTGGGCGTAGCGCCGGTTGTTGAAGGCCTTCCGGCTGCCTTCCATCCAGTATTCCTTGACCAGGTCGCCGCTGGCGTTGCGGACCAGTTCGCCGTGGCTTTCGGTGAAGCGCGCCAGGAGGTTGCCCATCATGAGCGTGTCGGCCCCGAGCGACAGGGCGATGAGCATGTCCGCCGGTCCCTGTATGCTGCCGTCGCCCACGAGAGGAAGGTAGTCGCCCGTGGTCCGCGCCCACTCGTCCCGGGCCGCGGCGACTTCCTGGATGGCGGTGGCCTGCCCGCGGCCGGTGGCCTTCACCATCTGCGTCGTGCAGCCGGATGCGATGCCCATGCCGATCTTGACGGCGTCCGCACCGCAGCCGGCCAGGTAGTCAAATCCCTCCCGCGTCACCACGTTGCCGGCGATCACCGGGATGTCGTAGTGGGCCTTGATCCATTTCAGCGTTTCGCCCTGGTATTCCGTGTGGCCGTCGGAGGCGTCGATGACGATCACGTCGGCCTGGTGCTCGATCAGTGCTTCCACGCGCTCGCGGTCCTCGGGGTGCGTCGATACGGCGGCGCCGACCACCAGGCGCTTCTGCGCGTCCTCCGTGGAATGGGGATGACGGATGTGCTTGTCGAGATCCCGCTTGAACACCACCGAGACCAGGGTCCCTTCGGAAGAAACCATGGGCAGGAACCCGCGGCCGTATTCGATCATCCGCGTGTTGGCCGTCTTCAGGTCGTCCTCCTCGGCGCCGGTCTGCACGTCCGTCTTCATGCGGTCGGCGACCCGTTGCGCATGGTCGTACCGCTCGTCGAAGTCCTTGTCCGTGATCACGCCCACCAGCTTGCCGTGGAAGACGCCGGTATCCGTCACGGGGAAGGTGTGGTAGCCGGTATCGTTCATGATGCCGATCACCTCGCCGATGGACTGTTCCGGCGACAGGGTGACGATATCCGTCTGGAACCCCGCCTTGAACCGCTTCACCGCGTCGATCCTGGCGCACTGCTCCTCGACGGTCTGGCTCACGGCGAACACGCCCATGCCCCCCAGCTGGGCCATGGCGATGGCCAGTTCCACGCTCGTGACCGCCTGCATGGCCGCGCTGAGAAAGGGCGTGCGCAGCGTCAGGTAGCCGTCGCCCTGCCGGCAGAGACGCGTCTCCAACGACACGAGCTGGGCGTTCGCGTCGGCCTGCGTAAGCCGGGGCAGAAGGCGGTATTCCTTGAGACTGTGCGATACGGTCGAGGCTATTTGCGCCATGTATGTCCTCCGTGGGTAACCGGCTGAGGACCCATTTCCTCTTTCGGATTCCCGGTGCGGTTTTCCAGGGTTGCGCTGATCCTTGTCCGCGTTCATCGGCGGGTTAACGCGCGTCCATCGGCGCGCCAACCTGCGCGTCTGTCAATATATACGAAATCGCCGATTTTGCCTTGACATAATATGCCGATTGATATATTAGTCAAATTAATAATTTCAATATGCGCCATTAAGAAGATCAATAAATGAACCTGTCCTACGACCAGGCCGTCGTCTTTCACGCCGTGGCTCGCCACGGGAGCTTTTCCCTGGCGGCGAAAGCCCTCTTCCGGTCCCAGTCTGCGGTGAGCATCCAGGTGGCCAAGCTCGAGGCCGAAATCGGCCAGCCGCTGTTCCACCGGACGACCCGCCATCTCGCCCTCACCGAGGCGGGCAAGGTGCTGCTCAGGTACGTGGGCGAGATGGAAGGGCTGATGAAGGAAGCTGTCCAGGAACTGGAAGACCTGGACCGCCTCGAAGCCGGCCGCCTCGTGCTCTGCACGTCCGATACCACCGGTTGCTACCGCCTGCCGGCCATACTCAAATCCTTCCAGGACCGCTACCCCGGTATCGACATCGTCGTAAAGAACGCCACGTCGCTGCGGACCATCCAGGCGGTGGTCGACGGCGAAGTCGATCTCGGCGTGGTTACGCTGGCCTACCTGCCCCGGGAGATCGAGACGATCCCGCTCTTCTCGCGCCACGACGTGCTGATCACGCCGCCGGGCCACCCCCTCGCGGGACGAAGGACGGTGCATCTCAAGGACATGGAGCAGTATCCGCTCATCCTGCTCGACCGGCATTGCGCCTCGCGCCGATTGATCGACGACCTGTGCGAAAAGTCCCGGGTGGCGCTCAACGTGGCCATGGAACTGAGTTCGATCGAGGTCATCAAGCACTTCGTACGTATCGACGCCGGCCTGTCGATCGTCCCGTCCGTCGCTATCCAGGAAGAACTGGAAAACGGCACGCTCGCCCAGGTCACGATCGGCGATTTCCGGAACCGGCCCAGACAGAAAATGGGGGCGATCTATTTGAAGGGGCGGTATCTTTCCAGGGCGGCCCGGAGTTTTCTCGAGGCCCTGCAGGCCTACTTCAGGCCGGGGAGGAAGATCGGGATAAGGAGGGACAAGCCCGCGGCCTGATCCGGCTCCAGAGGATTTGAAGCCCGCGGCCTGATCCGGACCCAAACCGGCGCCACGGCTCGGCGGCCTGATCCGGCAACCTCACCTGGGTGTCATCCAGAGGTAATCCGGTGGCGAACCGCCGTCGTCGTCCGACGGCGAAAGGGAACACATCCTGTAATACGGCGTATATCTGTAGAGATGCCGGATTATCCCCGGAAGCACGTAGCGCACGCCAGGAGGTGTATCGTGAAGCGGCCCAGCCTGTCCCTCATCGCAATCCCTGCCGTGATGATTTCCTTCGTCCTGGTCTCAGTCGTCGGCTGCGCCGCCCGCAGGCCTGCGCTTGTGGAGTCCAAAGACCTGGTAGCGGTATCGGTCATGCCGGCCGGGCCCAAAAACTGGCGTTACACGGTCGAAACCAAAAACGCCGAATACCTGACGAGTGTGGAATTCATCTCGCCGCACCTCGAGGGATGCAAGGTGCTCGCGCTGCCCGAGGAAATCGAGATCATCCAGAAAGAGACCCCCGAAGGGATCAAGGTTAACCTGAAAGGCTCCATCTATGGCCAGCGATTCAATCAGTTCCGCCGCCTGCAGTTGGTTCTGACCACCGATACGCCGAGGAAGAGAGGCGAGATCAAGGTACGCGTCACTGATTTTCGCGGCAATATCACGATGATCGAACCCATCGCGGGCCCGGTTGCCCGCCGGATAGGCACTCCCCGTCGCGTCGTGGATCGTCCGTGGCGTTCTTACGAGATAATGCCCCAGCATTTCGGCCGGTTTCCCGATAACCTGGTCCGGATCACGTTTATTGGGAACTGATGCTTGTTGTCAGCCTTCGGACCGTCGGACACCGGCTTTCGGCCTCCGATCCGGCGGAATTCATCCAAGATTCATCCATCCAGTACGCCGATGCCCGCCAGATTTGGCGACGGGCACATCAACTCTCTTCCAGTACGCTAACCCCTGGCAGCACCTTGCCCTCCAGCAGTTCCAGGGACGCGCCGCCACCGGTGGATACGTGGCTCATGCGGTCCGCGAGCCCCAGGGCATTGACGGCCGCCGCCGTATCGCCGCCGCCGATGATGGATACGGCGCCCCGGCTGGTGGCTTCCGCGATCGCGCCGGCAACCGCCGCCGTTCCTTCCGCGAGAGCCTCCATTTCAAAAACCCCCATGGGGCCGTTCCAGAGTATGGTCCCCGCTCCGCGAATTGCCTCGGCGAACTGCCTCCGGGACTCAGGCCCGATGTCGAGTCCCATCGATCCGTTGGGGATCCGGTGGACCTGCCGCGTTTCCGCTGACGGATCTAGCGATAAGGCCACGACATGATCTGTCGGCAGTAGCAGGGGTTTGCCCAGCACCGAAGCCCTTTCGAGGATCTCGGCCGCGAAATCCAGCCGATCTTCCTCCAGCAGGCTCTTCCCGATAGCCTCGCCCCGGCTCGCAAGAAAGGTATAGGCCATGCCACCCCCGATGATCAGGGCGTCGGCGATCTCGATGAACCGGCGCGTCGCCCCGATCTTGTCCGACACCTTGGCCCCGCCGAGCACGACGACCAGCTTCCCCTGCGGATTTTCGATCGCACCCGAAAGATAGTCCAGTTCCTTCTGCATGAGGAACCCGGCCGCGCGTTCGGGAATGAGCCGCACCACCCCCTCGGTGGACGCGTGGGCACGGTGGGCCGTGCCGAAGGCGTCGTTGACGTAGACGTCTCCCAGGGCAGCCAGGCCGCGCGCGAAGTCGGCGTCGTTTCGAGTCTCCCCGTCGTCAAAACGAACGTTTTCCAGCAGCAGGCATTCGCCGTCCTTCAGCGCTTCCACCGCGCGCTCCACGACAGGACCTACCGTCTCCCGCACGTAGCCGACGGGTCGTTCAAGGAGTTCGGCCAGCCGGTCCGCCACCGGTTTCAAACGCAGGTCTTCCGTCACCCCCTTCGGCCGGCCGAGGTGGCTCATCAGAATAGCCCGGCCGCCGTGGTCCAGGATATGCCGGAGCGTGGGCAACGAAGCCCGGATGCGCGTGTCGTCAGTGATGTGACCAGCTTCGTCGAGCGGCACGTTGTAGTCGACACGAACGAGCACGCGACGGCCGCGCAGTTCAAGGTCGGTGATGGAACGGATGGTCACTTGTAACCTTCTCCGATTGAGCATAGATTGAGCATAGATTCAAGTTATACGTCGATTTCGTTTGAACAAGCAACACCGTAAACCCGACACGCACAGGAAGACTTATGCAGTATACCCAATTAGGCGATGGCAGACAGCAGGTGAGCCGGTTCTGTTTAGGACTTGAAAACCTCTATGTGCATAGGATGACAGGTGAGGAGGATGCGATTTCGATTCTGGATGAGGCGCTCGATCTGGGTATCAATTTCTTTAACATAGGCGGAGCGAGTCTGCAGGAACTGATTGGGCACTGGTTGTCACAGGATAAACGGCGACGCGAACAGGTGGTGCTGGCCACGTTTGCGCGAAACGAGACATCGGAACCGGATTCAAGTCCATATTCCAATGATCAGATTCGTCAGTCCTGTGAAAACAGTCTGAGACGCCTCAGGACCGACCATATCGATCTTGTTCAGTTTGATCATTGGTGCAATACACCGTGGGATGAGATCTGGCAGGCGTCGGAACAACTTGTGAAGTCCGGCAGCGTCTTGAACGTGGGGAGCGCCAATTTTGCCGCATGGCGAATCGTCCAGGGCAACGAAGCGGCCAAACGCCGGGGTTTCAAGGGGTTCGTATCAGAACAAAGCGTCTACAACCTGCTGCAACGTACCATTGAGCTGGAAGTAATCCCCGCGTGCGCTTCGTATGGGGTGGGCATCCTCCCCTGGAGCCCTCTTTGCAGCGGTCTGCTGGCAGGCAATGCGCCCACTGCTTCAAATGGCCGGCGTTCAGACCTGATTTATCATGAATGGCACGGGCGATATCGCGAGAAACTGGAAGCCTACGGCCATCTGTGTCGGGAACGTGGACATTCACAGGCAGAGGTATCGCTGGCCTGGCTGTTACGTAATCCGGTTGTGACCGCGCCTATTGTCGGTCCACGCACCGTTGAACAGTTACAGCAACTTGCAAGAGCTGCCGAGTTGTCCCTTTGCCAGGAGCTACTCGACAAACTGGATGGCGTTTTCCCGGGGGTAGGCGTTGGAGGTCCTGCACCGGAAGCCTACGCCTGGTGAAGTTCATGAATTGATGGTAGTAAATAGTGAGAATCCACGCACCGGGCGCCATTTTCTACTTTACTTTGTTGATCGCGCGGGTTATATACAGGGTTTCAACCGGAATTTGGTAAAAGTGCGCATAACGGACTATCCTCTCTTTTCCTCCTTCAAGTAACCGTGTCTGTTATTGCAAATCAACGGGATTCCAGTACTCCGGTTTGAAGCGAGCACCTGGAAAACGCGTTCCTTTATTCTGTTTTCGCAACCGAAAGGGTGCGATTGAAGGGCCATTTTCATATGAAAAAACCCCGGGGCCTGTACGATCCGGCCTATGAGCATGACGCGTGCGGCGTCGGTGTCGTGGCCAATCTGAACGGCGTGAAGTCCTACGACATCATCCGCAACGCCATCCGGGTGCTGGTCAATCTCGAGCACCGCGGCGCCTGCGGATGCGATCCCCACACAGGGGACGGGGCCGGGTTGCTGTTCCAGCTTCCCCACGCCTTTTTCAAGAGACAGTGCAGGCTGGGCGGCATATCCCTTCCCGAAGCCGGTGACTACGCCGTCGGCATGGTATTCCTGCCTCGCGGGGCCGAGCACCGGCGCTGGTGCGAGCGGGCGATCGAGAAGACGGTCTGGGAAGAAGACCAGGTCTTCCTGGGCTGGCGCGACGTGCCGGTCGACTTCACCCAGGCCGGCGAACTGGCCACCCAGGTTTCTCCGCTGATCCGGCAGTTTTTCATCGGCCGGGGCGCCCTGGCGGCGGACCAGGAACAGTTCGAGCGCAAGCTCTACGTCATCCGCAAGGTCATCGAGAACGCCGTGGACGCGAAACTTCCCGAGGACAACCGCGACGACTTCTACATCGCCAGCCTGTCGAGCAAGACCATCGTCTACAAGGGCCTGCTGCGCGCCGACCAGCTGGATTCATTCTACCGGGACCTGTCCGACGAGTCCATCGTCACGTCCCTGGCGCTGGTCCACTCCCGGTACAGCACGAACACGCTCGGCTCCTGGCGGCTCGCCCATCCCTACAGGCTCCTCTGCCACAACGGCGAGATCAACACGATCCGCGGCAACCAGAACTGGATGCGCGCCCGCGAGGCACTCTTCGCGTCCCCCCTCTTCGGCGAGGACATGGCCAAGCTGAGCCCGATCATCCGGGAAGGCGCCAGCGATACGGCCGGGTTCGACAACGCGCTGGAACTGCTGGTCTCCACGGGACGTTCCCTGCCCCACGCCCTGATGATGATGATCCCCGAGGCCTGGGAGAACCACGAGTCCATGTCGGACGAGAAGAAGGCCTTCTACGAATACCACGCCTGCCTCATGGAGCCGTGGGACGGTCCGGCCCTCATCGCCGCGTGCGACGGCGACCGGATCTGCACGACGCTGGACCGCAACGGACTGCGGCCCTTCCGGTACGTGGTGACGAAGGACGATTTCGTCGTCGGCGCTTCGGAAGCCGGCGTGCTGGAAATCCCGCCCGAACGCATCCTCACCCGGGGACGCCTGCAGCCGGGCCGCCTGTTCCTGATCGACACGATACGGGGCCGCATCGTCACCGACGAGGAGATCAAGCACGAGATCAGTACGCGCCGGCCCTACCGGGCATGGCTCGATGCGCACATGGAGAACCTGGACGACCTGCCGGAACCGGAGGACGTGCCCCGGCTGAACCTGGACACGCTGGAGGAACGGCAGCGCGCCTTCGGATACACGAGCGAGGAACTGAAGATCCTCGTGGGACCCATGGCCGCCACGGGCGCGGAGCCGGTCGGGTCCATGGGCAACGACGCCCCGCTGGCCGTCCTGTCCAACAAGCCGCAGTTGCTCTTCCACTATTTCAAGCAGCTTTTCGCCCAGGTGACCAACCCGCCCCTGGACGCCATCCGCGAAGAACTGGTCACGTCGGTGGACACCTCCATCGGGCCGGAGCAGGATCTCTTCGCCGAAACCCCCGAGCACTGCCGCCAGCTCCGTATCGCGCGGCCCGTGCTGTCCAGCGGGGAACTGGCCCGCATCCGGGCACTCGACCGGCACGGACTCAAGTCGGAGACCCTGCCGGCCCTGTTCGAGCGGTCCGACGCTCCAGGCGCCCTCGAGGCCGCCGTGGGCGAACTCTGCCGCGAGGCGGGCCGGGCCATCCGGGACCGGGGCGCGACGCTGCTCATCCTGTCGGACCGGGACGTGGGTCCGGACCAGGTGCAGATCCCGAGTCTCATGGCCACCGCCGCCGTGCACCACTACCTGATCCGCGAGGGCTTGCGGACCAGCGCGGCCATCGTCGTGGAATCGGGCGAGCCGCGGGAGGTCATGCACTTCTGCCTGCTCATCGGGTACGGGGCGAACGCCATCAATCCCTACCTGACCCTGGAAACGGTGGAATGGATGAGCATCGACGGCCTGATCGACGCGCCGGTGGACGCGTCACCGGTCGATGGCGAAAAGGCCCGGGAGAACCTGCTCAAGGCCCTGTGCAAGGGCGTGCTGAAGACCATGTCCAAGATGGGCATCTCCACGATCAAATCCTACCACGGCGCCCAGATTTTCGAGGCCATCGGCCTGAAGCAGTCGGTCATCGACAAGTACTTCACCTGGACCGCGTCCCGCATCGAGGGCATCGGCCTGCCGGAGATCGAAGCGGAGTATCGGGAACACCATCATCACGGCTATCCGGACCGGCCGGTGGCGGACAACCAGACCCTCGACGTGGGCGGCTACTACCAGTGGCGGAGCGACGGCGAGCACCATCTCTTCAACCCCCATACGATCGCGCTGCTGCAGTCGTCGACGCGCACGGGCGATTACGAACTCTTCCGGCAGTACACGGACCAGATCGACGAGCAGACGAAGCTGCTGGGCACGCTGCGGGGCCTCTTCGAGTACAAACAGGTCCAGCCCCCGGTGCCCATCGAGGAGGTGGAGCCGGCCTCGGAGATCGTGAAGCGGTTCTCCACCGGCGCCATGTCCTACGGCTCCATCAGCAAGGAAGCCCACGAGACCCTGGCCATCGCCATGAACCGCATCGGCGGCCGGAGCAATTCGGGCGAGGGGGGCGAGGACCCGGACCGCTACTATCCGGACGACAACGGCGACTGGCGGAACAGCGCCATCAAGCAGGTGGCCTCGGGCCGCTTCGGCGTGACAAGCAACTACCTGGTCAACGCAACGGACCTGCAGATCAAGATGGCCCAGGGCGCCAAGCCCGGGGAAGGCGGACAGCTTCCGGGCCACAAGGTATTCGAAGAGATCGCGCGCGTGCGGAAGTCGACCCCCGGCGTGGGCCTCATTTCGCCGCCGCCCCACCACGACATCTACTCCATCGAGGACCTCGCCCAGCTGATCCACGACCTGAAGAGCGCCAACGACCGGGCCCGCATCCACGTCAAGCTCGTGGCCGAGGTGGGCGTGGGCACCGTGGCTGCCGGCGTGTCCAAGGGCAAGGCCGACGTGGTGCTCATCAGCGGGTACGACGGCGGCACCGGCGCCTCGCCCGAATCGTCCATGAAGCACGCGGGCGTGCCCTGGGAACTGGGCGTCGCCGAGACGCAGCAGGTGCTGGTGCAGAACGACCTGCGGGGCCGCATCGTGGTGCAGACCGACGGCCAGCTGAAGACGGGCCGCGACGTGGTCATCGCGTGCATGCTGGGCGCCGAGGAGTTCGGCTTCGCCACGGCCGCCCTGGTGGTGAGCGGCTGCATCATGCTCCGCAAGTGCCACCTGAACACCTGCTCCGTGGGCGTGGCCACGCAGGACGAGGAGCTGCGCAAGCGGTTCACGGGCCGGCCGGAGCACGTCATCAACTTCATGACGTTCATCGCCGAGCAGATGCGCGAGCAGATGGCCCAGTTGGGTTTCCGGACGATTAACGAGATGGTGGGACGCACCGACTGCCTCGACACGCGCAAGGCCATCGATCACTGGAAGGCGAAAGGCCTGGACTTCACCCGGATGCTCGAGCCCGTCGACGCCCCGGACCGCGTGGCCCGGTACTGCTGCCAGTCGCAGGACCACGGCCTGGAGAAGAAGCTCGACCAGCGGCTCATCGAATTGTCGACGGAGGCCCTGGAGGACCGCCAGCCCGTGGTGCTGCGCCACGCCATCCACAACATCGACCGCACGACGGGCGCCATGCTCAGCGCCGAGGTGTCGCGGCGGCACGGCGAGGAGGGCCTGCCGGACGACACGATCCGGGTCAGGCTGCACGGGTCGGCCGGCCAGAGTTTCGGGGCCTTCCTGGCGCCGGGCATCTCCTTCCTCCTCGAAGGCGAATCGAACGACTACACGGGCAAGGGACTGTCCGGGGGACTGATGGCGGTCTTCCCGCCCGAGAACGCGGGCTTCGTGCCCACCGAGAACGTCATCATCGGCAACGTGGCCCTCTACGGCGCCACCGGCGGCCAGGCCTACTTCCGCGGGCGCGGCGGCGAGCGGTTCGCCGTGCGGAACAGCGGGGCCGAGACCGTGATCGAAGGCATCGGCGACCACGGCTGCGAGTACATGACCGGCGGCCGCGTGGTCGTCATCGGTCCGGTGGGCCGCAACTTCGCCGCGGGCATGAGCGGCGGCGTCGCCTACGTCCTCGACGAGCAGGGCGTCTTCCCGGGCCTGTGCAACCAGGAGATGGTGGATCTGGAACCGCTGATCGACGAAGAGGACGTGGCCGAAGTGCGGCGGCTCATCGAAGCCCACGTGCGCCATACCGGCAGCGATAAGGGCGAGGACGTGCTGACACGTTGGGACGAGTTGCAGGACGCCTTCGTCAAGGTCATGCCCGTCGACTACCGCCGCGCACTGCAGGAAATGGCGGCCCGGGCGGCGGAAGAAGCCAAGACCAACGGCCATCCCGCCGGGGCGGCGCGCGATGCGGTGCCCGTGGGTGTGAATGGCGGTAAAGGATAAGGCGCGAAACGGTCCCCGTGGGCGTAAACGGCGGCAAGGGGTAAGTAAACCAGAATTAGTTATGGGCAAAACCACCGGCTTCATGGAATACGAGCGGGGGACCGCGGGCTACCGTGACCCCGTCGAACGCGTCGGCGACTGGGAAGAATTCGTCCTCCCCATGGCGGAGGATTCGTTGCGGGAGCAGGGCGCCCGTTGCATGGACTGCGGCATCCCCTTCTGCCACACCGGCGTGCCGATGGGGAAGGGACCCGGCGCCTCGGGCTGCCCCCTGAACAACCTCATCCCCGACTGGAACGACCTCGTCTACCGGAACCACTGGAAGGAAGCCCTCCAGCAACTCCACAAGACCAACAACTTCCCGGAATTCACCGGCCGCGTCTGCCCCGCGCCCTGCGAGGGATCCTGCGTCCTCGGCATCAACGCCAACCCGGTGACCATCAAGACCATCGAGTGCGCCATCGTCGACCGCGGATTCGAGGAAGGCTGGATCCGGCCCGAGCCGCCCGATCAGCGGACCGGCAAGAAGGTCGCCGTCATCGGTTCCGGGCCCGCCGGCCTGGCCTGCGCCGCCCAGCTCAACCGCGCCGGCCACAGCGTGACGGTCTACGAACGGGCCGACCGGCCCGGCGGCCTGCTGATGTACGGCATCCCGAACATGAAGCTCGACAAGGTGAAGGTCGTCCAGCGCCGTCTCGACCAGATGACGGCCGAGGGCGTGGAGTTCGTGACGGGCGTGGAGATCGGGAAGGACCTGCCCGCCGCGGACCTGGGGAACGAGCACGACGCGGTGGTCATCTGCACCGGCGCCACCAGGCCCAACGACTTCGTCCGCAACGCGCCGGGGCGCGGCCTGGACGGCGTCCACTTCGCCATGGAGTTCCTCCACGCGAACACGAAAAGCCTGCTGGATACCGGGCACGCGGACGGAAACTACATCTCGGCGAAGGACAGGCACGTGATCGTCCTGGGCGGCGGCGATACGGGCACCGACTGCGTGGGCACGGCCCTCCGCCACGGCTGCAGGACCATCAACCAGTTCGACGTGATCCCGAAACCGCCGCTCGAACGCGCGACGAACAACCCCTGGCCCCAGTGGCCGGTGGTCTACAAGCTCGACTACGGCCAGGAAGAAGGCAAGGCCCTCTTCGGCGACGATCCCAGGCGCTACGACACCAGCACCGTCGAATTCATCGACGACGGACACGGCAGGATCAAGGCCCTGCGCACCATCGACCTCGACTGGTCGGTGCCCGGCAACGGGGCGCCCTTCAGCCCCAAAAAGGGTACGGAACAGGAATGGCCCGCCGACCTCGTCCTCCTGGCGATGGGGTTTTCGGGGCCCGAGGATCCGGTTATCGAGCAGCTCGAAGTAGAGCGCGACGCCCGGTCAAACGCCCGGGCCGAATACGGGAAATACGCCACGAACGTGGAGCACGTCTTCGCGGCCGGCGACGCCCGCCGCGGCCAGAGCCTGGTGGTCTGGGCCATCCACGAAGGCCGGGGCGCCGCGCGGGAAGTGGACCGCTACCTCATGGGGAGCACGGATCTGCCGTAGGCTTTAATTAGCGAAATTACGCGGGATCAGGACCGCCCGGAGCTATCCCACCCGTTCGACACCCCTTGTCACGCCTCCGTCACGCCGATTTCCTCGACCTCTCCTGCAGATCGTACAGCGACGCGACCTCGTCTTCATAGCGCGGAACGGGGAAATCCGTCATGGTGAAGCGGGCCTGGGACGCCCGTTCGCCGCGGACCAGCCGGCTGTGCGCCTCGACCTTGTCCGACATGACCCCGCAGTGGATGGGGAAGGCGTCGGCCGCACGGTAGCTCAGGATGAGCGTCTTCCGCGGACGGTCCGACGAGTTGATGGCCGACGCGTGGGGCGTCATGGCGCTCATGAAGATCGCCGTGCCCCCGGTGCCCTCCAGCAGCACGGCCTCCGAGTCGTCCACCTCTTCGGTGACCTTGCCCCGGAAGAACCCCTCGGTGCTGTGGCTCATCAGCGCTTCCGTGTGGCGCCGCGGAATGACCTTCAGGCAGCCGTTCTCCTCGGAAGTGTCGTCGAGGTAGAAGAGGATGGACACCGAATCGCGGTTGGTCAGAGGGTAGTACGACAGGTCCTGGTGCCATTCCACGACGGACCCGATGTTCTGCGGCTTCATATTGATCTTGCTGTAGTGGAAGAGCAGGTTCGGACCGAACAGCTGTTCGACGCAGTCCAGCAGGGCGGTCGATTCCGAGAAATCCCTGAAGGCATCGTAGTACGTGCACGGTTCGTAGATGCGGCGTACCAGCGTGCCGTCCGGTGCCTGGTTCGGCTCCATCTCCATGCGCGCGGCGTCGTGACTTGCCTTCGTATTGCCTTCCGATACCCGATCTATTTCCGCCTTCAGCGAAGCCAGGCCGTCCCCGGATATGAAATCCGGATAGACGACGTAGCCTTCACGGTTGTAATGATCGATTTGAGCCGGGGTGAACATGGGGCCTCCGGGCTTGGCAGCCAATCACGTCTTGATTTGTCACACGGAAATGTAGAAGAGGGAAGCGGACGCGTCAAGGTCCAATGATTTCGTACAACCCTTCGATGGTCCGTTCCATTTCTTCCGGGGTTGAATGACCCAGGACTTGACCGATTCGGTCTACCGAAAGGGTTCGAATCTGTCCGATCTTGACCCAGGATTGCCTGGGCAGATCTTTCGAATCCAGAGGGAGCGTCAACGGGAAACCCGCTCGTTGAGGCTGCCCTGTGATCGCCATGGCGATTACCGTACCGGAACGCTGGTTGAAGACTTCATGGCTCAGGATAAGTACGGGGCGTCGACCAGCCTGTTCCTGGCCTCGGGTGGGACTCAGGTCGGCCCAGCGGATTTCTCCCCTCAATATTCGGGCCAAATATCCATGTCCTCCCGGAGTCCTTCTTCAGCCAACTCCTGCTCCACAACAGGTTCCAGTTTAGCGCATTCCCGTGCCAGACGGCTCCGCTTGAGTCGATGGAGCTTTTCTAACACGGCTTCTTCAATCGCCTGGCTTCTGTTTTTGTATGACTGCTGCATAACCAGATAGTCGAGTTGCTCGACGATTTCCTCGTCCAATGTGATAGCGATCTTGGATTTCATAGTGGGGAACCTCCCAGGTATGACAATATATCATACTGGCGGTAAAGTCAAGTCATGAAGAGGATTTGATCGTGAAGAACATCACATTTAGAGCCGACGATACAGACGAGTATGATACGATAGTGCGGAACAGCTTTCGTTCAGCAAGATCCAGTATCAGGAAGCGGGGCGATCCGCATTTACCAAGGTCAGAAAGCGGGTCGGTCCGCTGCAAGGAGACCGGTTGACAGAATTGACAAACCAGGTGAAAAACTTAAATTAACCGTGGGTTTCGTACCGGACGCTCAGAACTGCAGCAGGGCGAACGACATGAGGAACTAACGACAAGCCTATAGGATCAGTAACCTCGAGGTAGTAAGTAGAGACCTGACAGGATTTGGCCAGCGTTTGTCGAACTCGACCGAAAAGAAGATATTCGTGATTGCCGGTCCGAACGGTGCGGGCAAGACGACGTTCGCTACCGAATTTCTGCCCAACGAGGCGAATTGTCCCATCTTCGTCAACGCTGATCTCATCGCGGCAGGACTGAATCCGTTTCGCCCGAACACGATCACTGTACAGGCTGGCCGGATGATGTTGAGACAGATTCACGACCATGTACATAAAGGCCACAGTTTCGCCTTCGAGACGACGTTGAGTGGACGCGGCTATGCCCGTTGGATTAAACGCTGGCAGGATCAAGGTTATCGTATCAAGCTGTTCTTCCTCCGTTTGCCGAACCCTGAAGCAGCAGTCGCCCGCGTTGCACAGCGTGTATCCGAAGGAGGGCACGACGTGCCCGAGTCGGTGATTCGCAGACGTTTCGATGCCGGATGGAACAACTTCGTGCAGGTTTATCGCGACCTCGTCGATGAATGGGCTTTATACGACAATTCAGGTGATGAGCCGAAACTGCTGGAGGAGATGAGTCAGAGATGAGTTCAGAGAGCCTGAAGCCAGATAAAACATCGCGCGACCCGGATTTCATCGGTGCTGAGGCCGCCATGCACAGAGCTGCTAAGCGCGCACGTCAGCGGGCCGTAGAAGTTGCCATGTCCACGACGGCGAAGGAACATGCAGGTGAGAAACCTGGTGAGAACGGAACGGCAGAGGCAGTTCGTGATCCGAGAAGCTTGAGTTTTTCGCAGGCCCGAGGTTACGAAGACATACCCGGGGTGCTGAAGCTGAAAGAGTTGCCTGAAAATGCGAGGACGAGGATATACAATGTTCTCTACGCTTCAATCGAGCAGTCCAGAGTGCCTGTTGTTAATCTGGGTGATACTTTAGGATACATAATCGGTGGAGACTGGGAAGTAGCTTTAAAAGACAAGCATATCTATCACGATAATCGTCCTTTGGATAAGTGGAAGAACCAGATACATAACCGCATACAACAACTGAGATATACCCGTCGTGGAGAAGAGCCCCTAGATGAGTTGAATAGTGGATTTAACCATGTTACCGGTGAACTAAAACGTTCCTTAGAAACGCTTCCGTTCCACAAAGTCTTTGATATGGTTCAATACATCCTACGACACCCAAAGTGCCCGAGTGAGGTCATTGCCTCGATGAAGCAGGTGTTTGCTGATTGTAGATTGGCTTATACTATAGATATGGAAACTCCGCCAACCATCATACCGGCCGTGACTGAAGAAGAAGGAAACGCCATCGTCTGTTCGTTACAGACGCTACGCCAGAACGGTTTGGACGCCGGCACGACCCACCTCCGAGCAGCCTCCGAGTGCATCAACCGAGGTGACTGGGCCGATAGCGTCCGGGAAAGCATACACGCTGTGGAGTCCGTGGCGCGACAGTTCGACCCCGATGGCACCCAAAAACACGCCAAGAAAACACTAGAACCAGCCCTCGCGTCGATTGAGAAGCATGGCAGACTCCACCCGGCGCTTAAGAAAGCGTTCAGCAACCTGTATGGATACACTTCGGACGAACAGGGCATTCGTCACGCGCGACTGGACCTAGACGACGCCGATGTGGGTATGGACGAAGCGGTGTTCATGCTGGGCGCCTGCGCATCCTTTGCCAGCTATCTGGCCCGGAAGCACACAGGCCTGGAATGAGTAGAAAATCCAAAATTAACCGTTCTAAAGGTACAAGGAGAACGTGAATGAAACAGAAAAGCGGTTTATCACTTCTATCCATGATGCTACTGGTAGCCACGTTCTTGGGTTACTCAGAAACTATATCTGGGCAGACTGAGAACCTCCCGTCGCCGTTGAAGGTGGAAAACCCCAACACGTTACATGTTGATTACAAACAGTACGGGAAGTGTCCTTTTACGAAGAAGTCTATCGACGAGATGATTGACGGATTGCTTGTGCGGGCGCGCCTGAAGCGGAGTACGGCCTTTGTGGCTGGTTTAGCCAGGTCGGCGAAATCCGGCTTTTGGTTAAGGGTCGAAGTGCTTTGTGACCGCGATGAAGAACCACCGTTTCTATACTGTGTAAACGTAGGATTCGCTGAATACGTTTCGATAGAACGATCGGGCGAGACGCAACGGTTTTTGATGTACCATAATCCATACCGATACGGCAGTATTGGGACGTACGGTAAAGACAACACAAAGTCCACCGGCTTCGTGCGCAATGCCATACGCGACCGGGTGGAAGACGCCCTCACCGACTACCTGAAAGCCAACTTTGATTTATAAAATCCAATCTTGTTTGCCTTTCGATGTAATTGCCTCCTCTTTAGACGCAAGATTATCAATCATCCCGATTTCTAAATAAGCGAGTATTTCGAGGCTCACAGGGAAGAATACTATGAAAGGCTGCTGGCGGTATCTCGAGATAACGATTGGACCGGTTGGTGCGCCTTCTTTTTGAACGCCCTCGCGAAACAGGCTGTCTTGCCGATCATGTTCGTTCGTACGTTTATGATCAATTACCTTGCCGGACCGCGGTGAAGGTAATCAATCACCTGGGAGACGAGGGGATGAAGGTGTTTCGGGGGTGAATGGGTGGATACAAGATGAAACCACGTGTGTACGTCGAGACTACGGTCATCAGCTATCTGACAGCGCGGCCGGCGACCGTACCGTCATGCTGGCTTCACTTGCGTCTCTTGCGCTACCGAGGAGGCCTTGGAATTGGCCGAAAACCTGTTAGAAGCCGGCGCCCTGCCTGAAGTCGCGACGCGAGACGCCTTGCACGTCGCCATCGCCGCGGTCAACGGAATCGAGTATCTTGTCACCTGGAATTTCCGACATATCGCCAACGCGGCGACACGGTTGAGCATTGAATCCGTCTGTCGGCAGGCTGGTCTCGAATCTCCTGTAATCTGTACCCCTGAAGAACTGATGGAGGACATTGACGATGAAAGATGATCCTATCGTGGCAGAAGTTCGTGCCATACGGGACGAACTTGCCGCTCAGTGCGGATACGACCTCAAGAAGATCTTCAGGCAAGTCAGAGAACAACAAGCCGATTCGGGACGGAAGTACGTGCGCTATCCGGCCCGGCGGGTGATTACGGCCGATGATTTGCAGCGATCGGACACCCAAGAAGAATGAACCGATCGGTCAAACAAGTGTTTTCATGATATGAAGCAATGTATTGATCGGCGCCGGCGCCTCGGGCGCGGGCCGGTTCGCGCTTACCTTTTTTACGGCACACACTCACCTTGAGACGGCTCAGCGGTGACGGCTCAGGGCAACAGCCATTCCGGCACATTCGGGATGCCCGCAATACGGCGCAACATCTGCCGCCGCGGGATGGCCACGGTCGCGCGTGAGGCGCGCTCCCCGGTCACCGTCGCATCGATCTCCTTGGCAGCCCGCAGGCCCGACTCGAAGGCGCCCTGCATCCAGCCCCGATGACCCGATGCGTGCTCGCCGGCGAAGTGAATGGGGCCCTCGGGTGATGCCAGTTCAGGGTGCTCCGAGAACGGGGGAGAGGAGGAGGCGAAGGCCGCCCCAATCCAGGGCTGGTGCTCCCACGCGAAGTGGGTTCCGCGTTCCGCAACCTCGCGCGAGCCGGGGAACAGGCCATCAAAGCGATCAATGAAGTCGGGCACGATGAGACCGGGATCCATCGCCGCGACCTCACGCGCCACGTCTCCGAACATGTAGGACATCAGAATACCCCGGGGGCCCTCCTGGTCCCAGGTGGGATGCCAGATCTCCGAGTACCCCCACACCCACGACAACCCCCATCCGTTCAAGCCGTCGTCCTCCCAGATTCGTTGCCCATACTGGACGTAAACCCGGGTGACGTCCGCGTAGGAGAGGGCATCGAAGGCCGCCCGCTTCGCTTCCGAGAGGATGGGGTCGAACACGATCTTGTCGATGACGGGGAGGGGGACCGTGCAGATGAGGTGGCTGCCCTTCAGTTCCTGCGCGGCGCCGCCGGTTCCGTAGGTGGCCACCACCTCCGTCTCATCCCGGACCACTTTCGTCACCGGCGAGCCGGTCCGCACACGGTCTCCGAGCGCTTCGGCGAAAGCCATCGGCAAGGCATCGGTCCCAGCCGGTATCTTGAGCCACCCGTCCCGCCCCCCACGGAGGAATTCGCCCGGCGTCTGCCGTTGGCGGTCCTCCTCAGGGCGAGCGATGAGATACTCACCCTCCTGCGTATAGAAGGGCGAGGTCTCGATGCCGAAGTGGTCGATGTAGCCGAGCGTCAGATCATGACTTGGCGGGATACGGGCCGGGCCGGTTTCGGCGATGAGCCCGTCGTCGAAGGGCTCGCGAAGCGTCTGGGCCCGGCCCCCGGCCGCGTTACTTGCTTCCAGAACCCGGACGTCATGCCCCGCCCGGACCAACTCGTATGCGGCGACCAGCCCGGAAAGACCGGCGCCCACCACGATCACGTCTACCCGGTCTTCAGGTGGTGGCGGCGGCGGCTCGGGTGGCGGCTCGGGCGGCGGCTCTGTCGAGTCACTGTCGTCCGGACCCATGACCTTGTCCGAGCAGCCGGTGCCCAGGAATAGCGAGACCAGGGCGCCGCCGGCCCGGGCGAGAAAGTTCCGGCGGCTGACGGTTGTCTTTTTCTTGTTGGCAGTCATCGGTATTCGGCCTCCCGCTGGCGTAAGTTCATGATTGGGGTACCTCCCAAGTATGGCTATACAACATACTCATAGTAAAGTCAAGTGCTCCGATTCGGCCGCTGAAGCGCGGAAATTTGAAGTCCGGAGACCGTCGCTGGCTGTCTACGCGTAGAGAAGAGATGAATGAACATTGAGTGAACCAGCGAAATCACCGTCTCTGTGTATTTGTATGACGAAACGGTTGACCACAGGGAAGGAGATCGGGGTCTCCGGTTCATTCTTGACAAGTGTCGATTGACACTTTACATTATCAATGATAAGAAGCATCAACATCGTGGGCTAAGGCGTTAACTCGAGCAAGGAGGATCACGATGCCGATGAAGAACCCACCGCATCCTGGCAAGGTGGTACGCGTGTCCTGCCTTGAATCGCTAGGCCTGAGCGTGACCGAGGGCGCCAGGGCGCTGGGGGTCAGCCGTCAGGCACTGTCCAATCTGGTGAATTGCCGTTCGCGGATTTCCGGCGACATGGCGGTCCGGCTGGCAAAGGCCTTCGGCTCGACCACGGAGACCTGGATACGTCTGCAGGCCGCTTACGACGTCGCGCAGGCTCAGGCGAAAGAGGACCAGATCGAGGTTGAGCGCTACGTACCGCAGTCGGTCTGATGCGGTGACAAGATGACCGTGCGTTAGATATTACGGAAGGCCTCCACCGATGACCTTCATCGCCAACGCCCGGATGTACGCCGTGAGCCCCGAAGCCGAGGCGGCCTGGAAGGACCTCATCGCCCACGTCGCCGAGGACGCCGGCACGTCGTTCGACTACGTCCCGTACCCGGCGCCGCAGCCGCTCGAGGAGCTCTGGAGACGCGGCGACATCGGTTGCGTGCAAATGTGCGGATACCCCATCGCGCTCAACCTCGCCGACGTCGTGCCCCTGGCATCGCCCATCCCCGCGGCGCGCTGGGCCGAGGGCAAGGCGCTGTCCCGGACCGACCTGATCGTGCGCGGCGATGCGCCTTATCGCGAGTTGTCCGACACCTTCGGCGGTACCGTGGGCTGGACCGTCGCACACTCGCAGTCGGGCTTCAACGCATTGAGACATCATCTTCTGCCCTACCGCAGCGAGGACCGCCCCCGCCTCTACCGCCGTTCCGTCGGCAATCTCGTCACCGCGCGGCGCATCCTCGAAAGCGTGGCGGACGGCAGTATCGACGTCGGGCCGCTGGACGCCTACTGGCATCTGCTCGCCAGGAAGTACCAGCCGCGGCTGACGGAGAAGGTCCGCGTACTGGACGCGACGGCGACCGTGCCGATGCCGGCATTCGTCGCCGTCCCGGCGATGCCCCGGCATACGGTCGAGCGTCTGCGCGAGGCCTTCTCGGCAGCCCATTCGCGGCCCTGGTTCGCCCCGTTCAGGGAATCGCTCCTGATCGAGGGGTTTGCAAAGGCCACGCGCGCGATGTTTCAACGTACCGTGGAATGGGCGCAGGCCGCCGATGCCGCTGGCTACCCTGAGCCCGTGTGAAGCTGACGGCCGACGGCCGCGTAAGCCGACGACCAATAGCCGCGTAAGTCCGGCCGCCGATCTGACAAGTGCAACCGGCAGCCGACGGCCGCGCACGCCCGCCAACCGGGGGCGCGGCGCACGCCCGCCAACCGGGGGCCGCGTAAGCTCTGTAGTCGACCGACCACGTGAACGAATCCGACAACCGATCACTCACGAGCAAACCAACATGAGCTACAAATTCGATCTCGGAACCTGGTCCCGCAAAGTCACCACGAGTTCGGATGCCGCCCAGCGCTGGTTCGACCGCGGACTGAACTGGACCTACGGCTTCAATCACGAGGAAGCGGTTGCCTGCTTCAGGCGCGCGGCCGAAGCGGACCCCGCCTGCGCCATGGCCTGGTGGGGGATCGCCTACGCGAACGGCCCCCACTACAACCGGGCCTGGATCAGATACACGGAAGCCGAAATCGCCAAGACCCTGCCGGTCTGCCATGACGCGGTGACGGCCGCGGTCTCGCTCGCCGGCGATGGGACGCCGGCCGAGCAGGCCCTCATCCGGGCGCTGGCGAAGCGATATAGGAACGGCGACGAGCGCGACACCGGGGTGCTGGACGCCTGGCACCGGGAGTTTGCCGACGCGATGCGCGACGCGTACCGTGCGCATGAGGACGACCCCGACGTCGCCGCCCTCTATTTCGACGCGGCGATGAACTGCACGCCGCGCCAGCTCTGGGACCTTCAGACCGGACAGCCCAACCCGCGCGGCCACACGAGCGAAGTGATGCCGGTGATGGACGCCTGGATGGAGCGGATCGAGCGCGGCGGCCCCGTCCATCCGGGCATCTGCCATTTGTACATCCACATGCTGGAAATGTCGCCCATGCCGGAGCGCGGGCTCAAAGCGGCCGACCTGTTGCGCGGGCTGCTGCCCGACGCCGGCCACCTGGAGCACATGTCGGCGCACATCTACGTCCTCTGCGGCGACTGGGCGCAGTCGGTGGTCCAGAGCGAACGCGCGGTCTCAGCCGACGACAAGTACCTGGCCTATGCCGGAGACCGGAACTTCTACACCACCATGCGGTGTCACGACCTCCATCTCTTCATGTACACCGCCATGTTTCTCGGCCAGTTCGGCAAAGCCACCCATGCCGCCGACCGGATCCGCGCCATGGCCACACCTGATCTGATCGCCCGGAGCGCGCCTTTCATGGCCTCCATCCTCGACGGCTACTCCGCCATGAGTATACACGTCCTGGTCCGCTTCGGCCGCTGGCACGATCTGATCGCATCGCCCGCGCCGGAGGATCCCTCGCTTCGTCCGATCGAGACCGCCATGCACGCCTACGGGCAAGGTGTGGCGCACGCCGCCCTCGGCCATATCGAAGAGGCGGAAGCCGCGCGCGAAGCGTTCGACGAGGCCGCGTCTGCCATTCCCGAGGACGCGATCTTTCTCAGCAATACCGTGCGGGACATGCTCCGCATCGGCGCGGCCATGCTCGACGGCGAGCTCGAATACCGGAAGGGGAGCCACGACCGCGCATTCGCCAGCCTGCGCCTCGCCGTCTCACGCGACGACGCGCTCAATTACACCGAACCCTGGGCCTGGATGCATCCCCCGCGTCACGCCCTCGGAGCCCTTCTCGCCGAGCAGGGTCTGTTCGACGAAGCAGAAGCCGTGTTCCGCGCCGACCTCGGCTACGACGGCAGCCTCCCGCGCTGCTGCCAGCATCCCGACAACGTGTGGGCGCTCCAGGGGCTGGTCGAATGCGTCGAACACGCGGGAGCGGCCAACGAGCTTCGCCTGCTGCGGCAGAGGCTGGAGTTCGCGAAGGCCCGCGCCGACGTTCCCATAGATACCTCCTGCTTCTGCCGAGCCGCGAGTGAAATGCCTGAGTTACAAGGAGGTAAACCACCGGCGGGCGTAAGTTCACCAGGGACGAGTTGAATGAGCGCTGATCAGAACCCGCGCCAACCGGGTATGGAGGCCGCCTGCCGGATCCACCTCGCCATCTGCTCCACGTCGAGTTCGCCCTCGTAGATGTCGATCCAGCGCGAGTCCCTGTCCTTGCCCGAGCCGGGCGGAACGGGGTTCAGGGCCGCGATGTAGGCCTGCACGGGGGCGTCTCCGTCGGCCTTCTCGATCTGAGGGTTGCCGCCCGACAGGAGAACCGTTTTCGCGCCGGCCGGTTTCGCGCCGGTCCTTTTCGATGCGGCTTCCGCACCAGGCCTTTTCGAGGCGGCCTTCGCCGCCGCCTTCGTTGACTTTCCGGACGTTTTGCCTGCCATTACGTTCAATCTAATCCGCGCCTTTCGGCCGTGGTTTTGCGTTGACACCGGTGGAACGCGGCTGGTTATTGGGTGTACAAACCTGCACGGACGACATGATCTCTAGAGGCAAAGGGCTATTGACGCGAAGGGTGGCATGATGGATTTCGAATGGATCACTATTGCGCTGGGTGATATCACATGGCTCGCCGTGGCGTTCGCGCTGGGTCTGCTTTCCCGGGCCGCCGGACTGCCTCCGCTGGTCGGTTTCCTCGCCGCCGGGTTCGTACTCAACCTGTACGGCATCGCCAGCGGGGAAATGCTCCGGAAGCTGGCGGATCTCGGCATAACGCTGCTGCTGTTCATCGTCGGCCTAAAGCTCAATCTACGGACCCTCGCGCGGCCGCAGGTCTGGGCCGTCACCGGCCTGCACATGGGGCTGATCGTTCCGATCCTGGGAACGGTCTTCTTCATCCTCGCCCTTCTGAATGCTCCCTCCTTTTTCGATAATGGAATCTACCAGTCTTTGCTGATCGCTTTCGCGCTGAGTTTTTCAAGCACCGTCTTCGTCGTGAAGGTCCTGGAGGACAAGGGGGAGACTGCCGCCCTGCATGGCCGCATCGCAGTAGGGATACTCATCGTGCAGGACCTGGCCGCCGTCGCTTTTATTGCGGTCTCGGTAGGCATGTGGCCGTCCTTCTGGGCGTTGCTGGTCCTGCTCCTCATACCGGCACGTCCGCTCCTGATATTCTTCCTGCAGAAAGCCGGCCACGGCGAGCTTCTGGTGCTTTGCGGACTGCTCCTGGCCCTGGGCGGCGCGGAAGTCTTCGAGATGGTCGGACTGAAGGGCGACCTGGGTGCCCTCGCCCTGGGCGCGCTGATCGCCAACAGCGCGAAAGCCAACGAAATGGCAAAGGCCATGCTCGGATTCAAGGACCTGTTCCTGCTTGCCTTCTTCCTGTCCGTAGGGCTCTCCGGACCCCTGACGCTGGACGCGGTGCTCATCGGCGCGGCCGTCACGCCGCTCGTGTTTCTGAAGTCGGCGCTGTTCTTCGGACTATTGACCGCGTTCAAGCTGCGTGCCCGCACCTCGTTGCTCGCGACGCTGAACCTGACCAACTTCAGCGAGTTCGGACTCATCGTGGCGGCCATCGGCGTAGCCAATGGCTGGATCGACGGCCTCTGGTTGATCGTCACCGCGATTGCCGTGGCGCTGTCGTGCGCCATATCGGCGGGCCTCAACGTCGCCGCCCACCAGATCTACGCCCGGCGCCGGGCGGTGTGGGACCGGCTTCAAAAGAACGAGCGTCTTGCCGATGACCAGCCGCTCGATACAGGCGGCGCCACGATCGCCATCATCGGCATGGGCCGTGTCGGCACCGCGGCCTATGACAACATGCATCAGTCGTTCGGCGGTACCGTCGTCGGCGTGGACCTCGATCCGGTGAAGGTGGAACGGCAGCAGTCGAGCGGCCGCCACGTACTGCTCGGCGATCCCAGCGACGCGGACTTCTGGGATCGCGTTCAGGCCGCCCACACCCTCGAACTGGTGATGCTGGCGTTGCCGAACCTGGCCGCCAACCTCGCCGTCCTCGACCAGCTCAAGGCTTCCTCGTTCTACGGCCGGGTCGCCGCCACGGCGAGGTTCCCCGATGAGATCGAGGCACTCCGAACGGCCGGCGCGTCGAGCGTTTACTACCTCTACGCGGAGGCGGGGTCGGGGTTCGCCGCCCACGTGGCGGAGCAGAAGCGTTCGAACGTGCCGTGAGGGGCGCGGATTGCCGTGAGATACAGCAGTTGCCGCGCTTCTGGGAACGGCTCTGGTTACCTTCGTTTCCGGAAGATTTTTTTCTTGACATTTGTAAGGTAAATAGTGCAGATTTCTGACAATGGTATCAAAAGCCACCCGAACGCGAGGGATGCAGTCCAATGGCCGGAATCGCCGACAAGATCATGAAGAGGGTGTCCGTGCACGATAGCGGAAGGTGGGTGTGTACGCCCCAGGACTTTCTGGACCTCGGCAGCCGTGAGGCCGTCGATCAAGCCCTGTCGCGTCTCGTCAAGGCGGGACGGCTGCGCCGGGCGGGCCAGGGGTTGTATGACATGCCCAGGATCAGCAATGTGCTGAACCGGCCCGTACCCGTCGACCTGGATGCTGCCCTCGCAGCATTGGCGCGACGGGACGGTGTGCGGATCATGCATGACGGTCTGGTGGCCGCAAGTCAGCTGGGCCTCACCAACGCGGTGCCCGCGAAGGCCAGCTACGTGACGGACGGTCATTCGAGGACGCTCAAGATCGACGGGCGAACTGTCCGGTTCCGGCACGCGAGTCCGCGTGTCATGCGGTGGTCGGGAAGACCAGCCGCTCCGGTGGTTCAGGCGCTGCGGTGGTTGGGCCCACGCGCCGCATCGAGCAGAGAGATCGTCTCAACGCTGAGTCGTCGTCTTCCCGACGACGTGAAGCTCGACCTGTTGCACAACAGCCGCGATTTGCCCGGCTGGGCATTGCCGCTGGTGCGCAGCATCGCGGGTGTTCAGGCCGTTGCCGCATGACCGGGGACTTTGAGTCGTTCCTCGCCCTGCCCGCGCAGGACAGGCGGGATATCTTTGAAGCGGCGGCCGCCCGTCTCGATACGTTGCCAGGCTACGTGGAGAAGGACTTCTGGGTTTGCCTGGTTCTCGACGTGCTGTTCAACCAGAGGCCCGAGGGACATCCGAGGCTGCTCTTCAAGGGCGGGACGTCCCTGTCCAAGGCTTTCGGACTCATCGACCGGTTTTCCGAGGACATCGATCTCGTGGTGTTCCGAGACGGGCTTGGGTTTGAAAAGGAACGCGACCCGGCCGCAGCATGCGGCCTGTCGAAGAAGAAGCGGGCGGCACTGTTCAAAGACCTCGGAGCGGCGTGCAGCGCGTATATACAGGGCGACATCCGGACCGTCTTGTCGAGCCGGTTCGACGAACTCGCGACCGGCTGTCAAGTCGTTCCGGATGTGGACGATATACACCAACAGACGCTCTTCATCGAGTACCCCACCCTCTTTCCGAGCGGCGACGTCACCTATGTGCCTCCGCGCGTGAAGATCGAAGGGGGAGCGAGGTCGGCGCTTGATCCCAGCCGGAATTGCATGGTCACCCCTTATATCGCCGAAGAGTTTCCGGACCGCTCGTTCGAATCGGGGTACATTCGCGTGATCGCGCCGGAGCGCACTTATCTGGAAAAACTGCTGATCCTCCATGGCGTGCACTGCGGATACCGGGAAGAAAACCGGTTGCCGGCCGACAAGGATCGCATCTCCCGCCATTACTACGATGTGGCGGTGATTACAGAGACCGAAGTCGGCCGATCGGCGTTGGCCGACACGGACCTGCTAGGCGCGGTTCGGGACCACAACCTCATTGCCTTCCGGCAGGCCTGGAAGCGGTTTGAAGAAGCAGTTCCCGGATCGGTTAGGCTGGTCCCACAAGCAGGTCTTCGTGCCGTGATCGAACAGGATTATCGTGCCATGCAGGGCATGATTCTTGGCGAAGGACCGGACTTCGGGTGGATCATGGACCAACTTCGCCATGCCGAAGAGACGATCAACAGGATTACCACTGATGGCCGCCGTCGGGATCGACGTTAAAATGACCCCTTCCCACCCGGGAGACTTCATTCGCGCAGAGATTATCGAGGAATTTGATCTCAGCGTCACAAAGGCTGCCGAGATCCTACGCGTCCGCCGGGCGACGCTCTCCGCTTTGCTTAACGGCAACGCGTCCCTGTCGGCGGAGATGGCCCTGCGTATCGAGAAGGCCTTTGCCGTAAACATGGACATGCTGTTGAAAATGCAGGCTTGGTATGACGCCGCCCAGATGCGCGCTCGAGCGGGTGAGATCGACGTCCAGCGATACGAGCACCAACCGGCCTGACGTGGTTTAGCGTGTCCGTGCAATCAATCTAAACCATTAAGGGTATTCTCATATGCACTCCCTCCCTCAATCCACCCGCGAATCGGCTTCGCCTTCATCTATCCATAATGTACGGACCACGCAGAAGGCTACGCGTAACGTACGGCCCATGGAGAGGGCCACCTGTTGTAATGCACGGCCCGCACAGAAGGCGACCCGCAATACACCGCCCAAAAAGAACGCTACCCGTAATCTACAACCCGCACAGAAGGCGACCCGCAATGTACGGCCCACGCAGAAGGTCACCCGAAGGAATCCCACTCACCTCCTCTTCCTTGTCGCCCTGTTTGCCCTGGTCTCCTGCGGCAAGGACAGTCCCACCCGATCGACCGGTCCGGCGAACGTAGTCGTGACGCCGAAGACGGTTACGCTGACGGCGATCGGCCAGTCCGTGCAACTCGACGCGCAGGTGCAGGACGAGGCCGGGGCGGCCTTGTCGGGCCAGGCGGTGGTCTGGTCGAGCCGGAATCCCTCCGTGGCGTCCGTGAGCGGCGGAGGACTCGTCACCGCGCACGGCAACGGCACGGCCGATATCACGGCCACCGCGGGACAGAAACAGGGAAAGGCCACGGTTACCGTATCCCAGTCGGCACGGACGATAATGGTCGAGCCGGCGGCGGTAACGCTGACGGAAGCCGGCGAGACCGTCCGGCTGCAGGCCTCGGTCCTGGACGAAAACGGCCGGGCCATCGGAGACGCGGCGGTGAAATGGGTGATCAGCGACGAGTCGGTGGCGACCGTGAGCGGCGACGGCCTGGTTACGGCCGTAAGGATCGGCAGTGCGGTCGTTACCGTCACCTCCGGCGAGGTTTCGGCCAACGTGACCGTGACGGTGGCCATCGTGATTACCGATCGCACCACGCTGATCGATTTCTACCACGCACTGGATGGCTCGAACTGGAACGACAGCGGGAACTGGCTGAGCGAAGGACCCCTGACCGAATGGCACGGCGTAACGACCGACGCCAACGGACGGGTGATCCGGCTGGAACTGCGGTCGAACAGCCTGTCGGGCAGGCTGCCCGGCAACCTCGTCGATCTTGCCCTGCTGAGGGAACTGGATCTCGCGGACAACCAAGTATCGGGCGCCATCCCGGCCGGACTTTCCCGGCTCGACGAACTGAGGATCCTCGACCTGGGCGCCAACGAAATGTCGGGAACCGTTCCCGGTGTACTCGCTTCGCTTGCCAACCTGGAAGTATTGAACCTCGGAAACAACAACCTGTCGGAATCAATTCCCGCGATACTGGGGCAGGTGACCAGCCTCGAACGGCTGGACCTGGGCGGCAATGAGCTGACCGGTACCATCCCGCCGGAACTGGGCCAACTCGCCAATCTCGAGTATCTGAACCTGGACCGGAACGAACTGACCGGATCGATCCCCGGCGAACTGGGCGACCTGTCCAATCTGGAAACAATACACCTGGACACGAACAAGCTGACCGGTCCGATCCCGCCGGAACTGGGTAATCTGGCCAGCCTGGAGGATCTGATCCTCTGGCGGAACCAGTTGTCCGGCGCGATTCCGGTCGAGTTGAGCCAGCTGACGAACCTGCAACGCATAGATCTCGATGAGAACCAGTTGTCCGGACCCGTACCCGCCGAACTGGGACAACTGCACAACCTCGAGGTACTCTATCTCAACTCCAACAAGCTTTCGGGCGAGATCCCGCCGGTCCTGGGCGATCTTCCCAGGTTGCGTCTGCTGAGTCTCTATGGAAACGAGCTAACCGGACCGGTGCCGGTAGAACTGAGTCAACTCCCCAATCTCGAATTCCTCTATCTCCATAACAACGAACTGTCCGGACCCATCCCATCCGAACTGGGGCGGCTCCAGGACCTCGAAGCGCTGTACCTTTCCGGCAACGAACTGTCCGGACCCGTGCCGTCCGAGCTCGGATATCTCGACGACCTCGAAGTCCTGTACCTCCAGGACAATCGGTTCACCGGCACGATACCCGGCACGTTTTCGGGCCTATCGGACGTCACCCAGTTTTTCTTTCAGGACAATGACGGCCTGTGCTTGCCGAGCGTCCCGGCCTTGCTGACCTGGGTCGACGGCCTCGATGAATGGATGGGGTCGCGGTGCGACGAAGCCGGCTTCGCCGAAGGACTGCTCATGGTGGGCGAAGGCGCCGACCGGCTGTACAGACTGAATCCGAACACGGGGGAAGCCAGACCCGTGGGAGACGCCGTGCGATTCGACGCCGACGAGTACCAGCCCTACGGCCTGGCCGCGCATCACGGCGCGTTGTACATGACGGGAGGATGGAACGCGGCCCTGTACACGCTGGACCCGGACACGGGCGTGGCCGCGCGGGTCGGCGACGCCGTGGAATTCGGGGTCGGCGAATCCCGGCCCATGGGCCTGGCGTCCCACAACGGCACGCTGTACATGGCCGGCGGGACGAATACCCGGCTTTACGCGCTCGATACCGTGACGGGGGAAGCCGCCCCGGTCGGCAGTGCCGTGGGGTTCGGCGCAGGCGAAGACCATCCCTTCGGCCTCGCGTCCCACGAGGGCGATCTGTTCATGGTCGGCTACAACTCGGCCCGGCTATACGTCTTGGATCCTGCCACGGGGACCGCGTCAGCCGTTGGCGACGCGCCCGACTTCGGCGTCGGAGAAGACCTGCCGACCGGGCTGACTTCACACCGGGGCGTGTTGTACATGGCCGGCGGATGGACTGCGAAACTGTATACCCTGGACCCGGAAACGGGGATCGCGTCGCCGGTCGGGAGTGCCGATGAGGAAGTCAATCAGTTCGACGTGGACGAAGACGCCCCGACGGGGTTGGCTTCGCTGGTGCGGGTATCGGCGCGGAGAGTGGTGCCTGTTTTGAATGTGATTAAGGAGTGAGGTTGTTCCACGCAGCAGCATAGCAGTGAAAACCGTTTACCGCCTGCCCGAGTTGCCGGCCTGCCCGAGCGTCTTAATCGCGGTCCTCAAGGCTCGACTTGCGCTCACGCTTCGCCATCCCCGGTCGCCATCCCTTCGACAGCGGCCCGTCCCCTGTCCGTGAGCCGGTATCTCTCACACGAAGGCGTCGTCTTCGTTGCTCCAGTAAAGGATGACTTCGTATTTGTACATCGGCTTTCCTCTCCCAGTTTGTGCTTCACAATGATACGGCGTACCTATTGTACCTGGTACCGCTTCACCTGGCTCCCGTCCCGTTGCAAATTGATCCGGGCCGGAACCCCAGACATTCTGAAATGGTGATGACTCCCGCGAATTGGCTCTGCGAATCCGAATGTCGGATTGTAAACCCATGATACATCCACCTTAACATGTGGTCCGGTTTTTGGGGACAATTATACTTTGATGTCTGCCGAATTCCACCTATTGGTATTTGACCACTGCTTCAGACTCCCCGCAATCCCTTCATTAGCCACCCCTTGATGAGAATCGATTACTGACACGCGATACACATTCCTGATTTCAACTATTTACTCTATTGACTAATTTTACTCAATATAATAAATTAGCAGTATGGACTCTTATGAACGCATCCAGGTAAAAACCCTCATCGGCCGCTTATCCGAACCGGTCAGCCGGATCATCGCCCTGTTCGGACCGCGACAGACCGGCAAGACCACGATCGTCCATCAGGCGCTTCGGCGGATTGATCGCCCAAACCGATACCTGGCCACTGATGACTCGACGCCTGGGAGCCCCTTCGATTCCCGCGAAGCACTTGGCAGCGAGACCTATCTTATACCGGGAACCCCCAGGGACGCGGAATGGTTGATACGACAATGGGAAGATGCCCGGGTCGAGGCGAGGCGAAATGAACGTGGATGCGTGTTGGTGTTTGACGAGATTCAGAAGATATCCCGGTGGTCTGATACCATCAAAGGATTGTGGGACGCAGACCGGGCTGAAGGCCTTTCCCTGCACGTGGTCATACTGGGTTCGGCACCATTACTCATGCAATCGGGGCTGAACGAAAGTCTCGCCGGTCGCTTCGAGACAATCTTCGTTACCCACTGGTCATTCGATGAAATGGTCAGGGCATTTGACTTCGACCTGTCGTCCTACCTCTATTACGGCGGATATCCGGGCTCAGCACTGTTGGCACGAGACACCGAGCGCTGGCGCAGTTACATCCTGCGGTCCCTCGTGGATCCGAACATCGAACGCGACATCCTCTCCATGCAAAGAGTAGACAAACCTGCATTGTTGAGGCAACTCTTCGAGTTAGGCGCGGCCTATTCCGGCCAGATCCTGTCGTATAACAAGATGCTGGGGCAACTGCAGGATGCCGGTAACACCACGACGCTGGCCCGTTATCTCGAACTTCTGTCAGAAGCCGGACTGATTACCGGTTTGCAGAACTATGCAAGGCGGTCGCATAGACAACGAGCCTCGAGTCCCAAGCTTATAGTGCTCAACACGGCGCTGATGACCGCAGATTCCGGCTACTCATTCGATGAAGCGGAGGCGGACCGGACGTTTCGGGGACGCATCGTCGAAAGCGCCGTCGGCGCACACCTGTTCAACTCCGCAACGGCGGATATTCGCCTCTACTATTGGCGGGACGATTCGCACGAAGTCGACTACGTCCTGCAACGTGGCCGCCGCATTATTGCCATCGAGGTGAAGAGCGGCACAAAGATGAAGTTATCCGGTATGGAAAGGTTCATTGAACGATTCAGCCCCGTTAAGTCGATGGTTGTTGGTGAAGATGGTGTTCCATTGAACGAGTTTCTAACAGTTCCCGCCTCCTTCTGGTTTGACGAATCATGACAGCTATCGTACCCGTACCGCGTACATGTACGTTAATCTCCAAGAACGACAAAAACCGGAATAGTGAGAATGTTTCACAACCGTTGGAATCGTTCCGGTCTGTTCCCGCCTACGTGCTGCTAGGTGATCCGGGTGCCGGAAAGACGACCGCCTTTGACACGGAATACCGTAACGTCGAAGACGGCTACTATATCACTGCTCGAGATTTCCTTACTTTCGGGGTGAGCAGCCGCCCTGAATGGCAGGGCAGGACGCTCTTCATCGACGGACTAGATGAAGTCCGTGCTGGCAAGGGCGATGCGCGAGTACCGTTCGATGCTATTCGAAGTCGACTCGTTGAACTGGGAACACTTCGATTCAGACTTTCTTGCCGGGAAGCAGATTGGCTCGGAGATAATGACCGCAAAAAGCTGGAGGACATTTCACCGGATAACAGCGTGGTCATGCTGCGACTCGACCCACTGACGGAATCAGACGCAACCCACATTCTGCAATCCCACCCTCGCGTTGAAGATGCGTCCGCATTCATTGAGAAGGCCAGACAGGTGGGAATCGAAGGGTTGCTCGAAAACCCCCAAAATCTGAATATGTTGGCCGCCGCGGTGACCGGTGCCAACGACTGGCCTCAAAGCCGTCTGGAAGTCTTCGAATTGGCCTCCCGGGAGATGGCAAGGGAGCACAACGACGAGCACAGTATTGCCGATCAGGCCAAAGCCGAAGGGATATTGGCCAATCCGGACAAACTCCTTGACGCGGCTGGCCGGCTCTGTGCGCTCATGCTGATTTCAGGCGCCGCCGGTTTCGCCCGCGACCGTGATCAGGAGAATGCCAATTATCCTGCGTGGGAACGGTGCGCGTACGAGCATCCGGAGTATCTGAAGTCCGCGCTGTCTACAAAGTTGTTCAAAGCCGAGTCCACAGATCGTGTTGTGCCGGTTCACCGCCATGTCGCGGAATTCCTGGCAGGCAGGCATCTTGGCAGGATCATCGACGGCGGACCTGATCAGGTTAATCTTAACGGCCTCCCCGCACGGCGCGTTATAGCACTTTTAACCGGGGAGGATGGAATGGTCGTCTCCGAACTTCGGGGTTTGTCCGCCTGGCTCGCGACGCATTGTAAGAAGTCCCGAAGAGACCTCATATCACGAGATCCAACAGGCGTTGGTCTATACGGCGATATCCGAGGATTCTCGCTCGACGAAAAGCGTGAACTCCTTATGGCCTTGAAGCATCATATGTCCGGGCTGGAAAAATTCTATCACTCGGCGCGATCTTTTGCCCCTCTTGCAACACCAGATATGGAATCAGATCTCAGAAAGATTCTTGAGGAATCCAATCTGCAGAAAGCGCATCAGTTGTTCGTCGATTTCGTCCTGTGTGTACTTAGTCATGGTGAGCCTATGCCAGGGCTTTCGAACGTTCTTTTTGAGATCGTCCGTAACAGAGAAATGTTCCCGTGGGTCAACAGATCGGCGTTTATCGCCTTTCTCCACAACTGTCCAGAGAGTGACGAGAAAGCGAGAAAAGTTAAATGTCTGCTGAAAGATATTGAAAAGGAGATCATTGCGGATTCAGAAAACGAAATGCTTGGAAAGATACTTTCCCAACTCTATCCCAAACTGCTGACACCGGCAGAGATTTGGGACTACCTCCAAACCTCGCGCAGACATGTATTTGGCGGCACGTATGAACAGTTCTGGCAGCATGAACTTCTTGAACGATCCTCTGACGATCAGGTAGTTGAACTCCTCGATAACCTGGTGGACAGGCTCCCTGACCTGTATACCGCAATTGAGAATCGTCATGCCGGCGACCTGATCGTGGCACTCCTCTCACGGGGACTGGCAACGCATGGAGATATTACTACCGCTGGTCGGCTCTATGATTGGCTTGGGGTGGGTTGTCCGGATCTGGACTACCAACTGACCTTCTTTGAATACACGGAAATCAATATTCGTACTTGGATTGAGCAACGACCCAATGTCTACAAGGCCATCATCCTGGAGGGGCTGAATCGAGGCGACGACTCAGAAGATTTCTGGTCTCACGCGTTTGATGTTGAAAGACGGCTGTACCATGCGACTAGGCCAGCAGACTATGGCCTTTGGAGTCTAAATCAAGCCGTAGCATTGGCGGATACGAAGCCGAGGATTGCGGAATACTTCTGGGAACAGGCGATCAATGCTCACAGGTACCAGAGAAACAACGAGGGGTTGTCACCTGAACTTCTTGAACAGTACGCACGAAAGAACAACGATTTCGCGGCGAGATTGGAGAGATTACTAAACCAAAAATACGTAAGAATGGAGAGGTCGGAAACGCACAAAGTCGCTGATAAACTAGGTTCCACCGTCGACTGGCAGTCCGAAGAGCGGCAGAAGGCGTTATCTGAAAGACATAGAAACGCTATCGAACAAAGGCAGCAAAAAGACAAACAATGGCTTGACCATATTCGCGCCAATGAAGCTGCATTACATGAGAATCGCGCTGAGCCTGCCTTGCTTTCCCGTCTGGCTAAAATCTATTTCGGACCGTTCTTCAATTTCAAAGACGGGGACAGACCGAAGGCCATTAAGGAAAGTCTGCATGGCGACCCGGTCCTGGTAGATGCTGTGCTCGTGGGCCTTCGGGGTACAATAGATCGCGAGGACGTACCGAATGTAGCTGACATCCTGCACCACTACGAGGCGAATAAGAGATATTACATCGGACTACCGTGCCTGGCCGGTCAGGCGGAAAGAGAACGGACCGCACCGGAAGACATCACCCAATGGAGCGATGAGCGGGTACGAAAGACTCTTGCGTTTTACTTCACGGAAGCCCATGGGGACTACCAGCCAGACTGGTTGAAACAACTTCTCGCTGCCCGACCACAGACTGTGGCCGACGTTTACATCGGATTCGCTCGGCCCAAACTCAAGCGTGGTACAAACAGTATCCAGGATATCCATCGGCTTTCGAGCAATCCAGATTACTCGAAAGTAGCCAGAATAGCGAGTCTGCCCTTGCTCAAAGCGTTTCCAACGCGTTCCAGATCGACACAGAATGAAACACTGGAACATTTGCTAACCGCCGCGATCAGACACGCGGACAGTTCTTCGTTACAGAACCTGGTTGATGCAAAACTGTCCCGAACGAGTATGGACGTCGCGCAACGCGCCCGCTGGTTGGCTGCAGGACTGATCGTTTCCCCGGGAAAGTACAATGACTGCGTAGATAATTTCATTGGGACCGGGCGAGGTAGAGTGTCTCGAGTTTATCATCTGATGGCTTTGTTACATCCTGACGCCTTTGATCCATTGCGTTTTCCTGGTCAGGGTATACCGGAATTGGAATTGCTCGTAAGGCTTTTTGGACGCGACGTCACACCGGATGCGGTATTCGGAACTGAGGAGTTTGATGTAGACGGAGAATCGATGGGTGGGTCGGTTACGCACGCGATGAGCGCCTCCTTCTTCGTTCGTGATATGATAGAACGTCTCGCCGCCGATCCGAATCGGGAAGCTACCGATGCGCTGGAAGCGCTCCGTGCCGATGATACGTTGTCCGATTGGCACGACATGTTGGCATCCAGGTTGCATACCCAGCGAAGAATCCGTCGTGACGCGTCATATCATCGTCTTAC
Organism: bacterium; assembly: GCA_963693015.1. Lineage (GTDB taxonomy): Bacteria > JAAXHH01 > JAAXHH01 > JAAXHH01 > JAAXHH01 > JAAXHH01. The sequence continues at coordinate 3,183,165 of OY843748.1, read as the reverse complement.
TATCGAGCAGATCTGCCAGACGCTCAAAGGCGGTACCCCCGCCAACGCAGGCGACCTCGCCGCCCTGGTGATGGACCGGCTAAGCGAGTTGGCTACTACGATAAGGGATGGCAATACCGACGACTGGCGGCAGTATTGGAACCTGCCTCATGGACAGCTCCCAACTCCCAGAAATGAGAATCACTGTCGGGACGCGCTACTCTCTGATTTGCGCCGATGTCTTCCTACTGAGATTGATGCCCAACCCGAAGTACAGTACGCCAACGACAAGCGCGCCGACATGCGTATAGCTTTCCAGAACTTTCAGGTGCCAGTGGAAATAAAGAAGAACTGTCACCGCAATCTCTGGAGCGCGATGCACAAACAGTTGATTCAGCAGTACGTGCGGGACCCGGCAACAGACGGGTACGGTATCTATCTCGTATTTTGGTTCGGAGAGAAGTATACTCAGGCGCCACCTGAAGGAAAACTGCCGGGCAGTCCTGAAGAGTTACAGGAGCGACTGGCGGCGGCACTTTCGCAGGATGAAGCGCGAAAGGTGACGGTTTGCGTTATCGATGTCAGTTCGAGTTGAGTTTCTCCATAGTCGGTTCGGTTGACTCGATCATAGTCTGTTCGAGTTCAATTCAGCCATATACTCTAAAGTGATCCGGAATACACGCCATGCGAATCTGAAAACTCCCTATCGAAGTCCTCTGCCGTCAGCACCCGCTCGGCGAACATCGTGAACTATACGGACTATGGAACATCTTGACACTTGGGAATTCAGGATACCGGGAGCATCCGGAGGCCAGGCGAGGGGTTGGTCGCCTCGCAACGCTGTACAAACGACACGAATTGCTGATCGCGGAGATGCATCAACGGGGGGAATAAAACTCCTCGGGTTGGATTCGAACCAACAACCTAGTGGTTAACAGCCACCCGCTCTGCCATTGAGCTACCGAGGAATACGCCGTTCGCGTGATGCAAAGAATGGCGGTTACAACAGCAACAGAATATAGATCGTAGACGCCGTCGTGTCAAGTCGTTTGTAGTCAATGATCCACGTCCATAATCCCCCTTAGCACCACTAGCATCGCCCCACTGAACGTCCCTCGAGCCACCTCCGCCACGGGTCCAGTCAGCGTCAGATTGAACTCCTCGTCCACATCGACCAGAAGGTTGCCGCCCGGCGATTCGACGGTCACAGGAGGAGTAACCAAACCCTGACGCACCGCCGCACTGGCCACCGCGCAGGCCGATGACCCGGACGACGGCGTTTCGCCGGCGCCGCGTTCCCAGATCAGGATGCGGAGCGAGTCGGGACCGCTCACTTCGGCCAACTGAACATTGGTTCTCTTTGGGAAGACCGGGTGGGTTTCAAGGGCGGGACCCAGCCGCAGCAGGTCGTCGCGGCTCCAACGCTGATCCCGGGGATGGAATACGACGCAGTGGGGGTTGCCGACGCTGACGCCGGTGAAGGTCAGCGCCTCACCTGCGACATTGATCGGCTGCTCAATCAGTTCGTCGACTTCGAGGGTACAGGGCAACGCCGTCGGACTGAAGGTCGCCCGGCCCATGTGCACGGTCGCCGCGCACACCGCTCCGGTTGAATCGAACTGCGCTTCAACGTGTACCACACCACCGGGTGTTTCTACCGTGAACGACTTCTCCCGCGTCCGGCCCGTGGCGTGCAGGTAGCAGGCGAGTATCCGCAGTCCGTTCCCCGAAGTCTCCGCCTCGCTCCCGTCCGGGTTCCAGATCCGCGCGCCGAAGTCCGCCGAACTGGCGTCCTCGAGGGTCAGGACGCCATCGCTTCCGATACCGCGCTCGCGATCACAGATCCTGGCGATACGACCCGGCGTCAGGGTGAACGCCAGTTCCGCCGGGTCCAGTACGATGTATTCGTTGCCCAGTCCGTGACCCTTGAAGAAGCGATTCTTCATGCAACGTCCGAATCAGTATGCGCAAAGCGGCGTCCGAATCAGTATGCGCAAAGCGGCGACCGAATCAGGGCGTAGAGGACGGTTCCGATCACGCCGCGGTCGACCGATCCAGTCCGGTCACGCCGCGGTCGACCGATCCAGTCCGGTCACGCCGCGGTCGACCGATCCAGTCCGGTCACGCCGCGGTCGGCCTGTCCAGTCCGCGTCCGGTTTCTTCGACCACGAGGTCCACCACGGCCCGCAGGGCTTCAGGTTCCGAGTCGCCTTCCAGGCGGCGCAGGCGGTAGTGGTCGATCTGCCGGTCCGCGCCGGTGCCGTAGCGGATGAGGTCGATCACGTGGGCGAGCTCCGACTCGCACTCCAGAGCGCGGGCGTCGCCGGCCAGTTCCTCGACGAGCGCACCCGCGTATTCATCGATATCTACGCGTCCTTCGCCGGCGGTGTCGCCCAGGAAGGCCACGCTGCCGTAGCGCTGGGCGAGCCAGCAGTTTTCCTCGATCAGTTCCGTCGGCGGTTCCGGCGGCAACCGGCCTTCCGATTCGCTGCGCGAGAGGTATCTGATGAGCGAGGCATAAAGCGCCACCACGGCCATCGCGTCGTCGATGGTCTGGCAGATGTCGCAGATGCGCAGTTCCAGCGTGGGGTAGGCCCGGGAAGGCCGGATGTCCCACCAGAGTTCGCTGCTGTCCTGGATGAACGCCATGCGGCGGTAGCCTTCCACCAGCTCGTCGAATTCGGCCCACGAGTGGAGCGGCCCGGGCAGCCCCGTGCGCGGCAAGCTGCCGAAGAGGGTCAGCCGGTAGGACTTGAAGCCGGTCTCCCGCCCGCTGCTGAAAGGCGAGGAGGCGGAGAGCGCGTGAAGCAGGGGAAGGTACCGCCGCATGGCCGTCATGACCCGCACGCGGCGGTCTCCGTCGCCGAACCCCGCGTGAATGTGCATCCCGCCCACGAGCAGTTCCCGGACGGCCTGCTGGTAGGTCATGGCGAACTGTTCGTATCGCTGCTCGGCCGTGGGGACCTGCTGGTGCCAGGCGGCGAAGGGATGGGTGGAGGCGGCGAGTACCGAAGCGCCGTGCCGCGCGGCCGCGTCGATGACCAGCCTCCGGGTCTCGATCAGGGCGGTACGCACGTCCGCCACGGACGAGCAGACCCGCGTCGTAGTTTCAATCTGGGAACGAAGGAACTCGGCGACGACCTTGTGATCCCCGCGGTTCCCGTCGCAATGCGCGAAGATGCGCGGATCGGGGTCGGGCAGCAGGTCCCGCGTCTCCGGATCGACCAGGAAGAACTCCTCCTCGACGCCGAGCGTGATGGCGAGGGGATCCGCGGTGCCGTCTTGTGCCATGGTGCCTCCCGGGCTGGATTTCCGGAGATGTTACATGGCCGGAAAGACAGAGTCAACTTGTATTGAGCAACGCGTTCTTCACCTCGCGCCAACTCCTCGTCCTGTCCGAGGAATCCCGCAGACGCTCGATAGCTGCGCTGAGGTCGCCATAGTCGTCGAGGTAACGGTGCAGTGCCTGGCGAACCAGGGCGGATCGGCTGATCTCGAGTTCCGCGGCGACTGCATCCAACGCATCGGTGAGTTGTTCGGAAACCTTTACGGTGATTTTAGTCATTCACGGTACCCGGGTTGTGAGTGAGTCGGAAAACGACCGTATCAATAGTGAGTGAGTCGGAAAACGACCGTATCAGTTGTAAGAGAGTTGGAATATGACCGTATCAATAGTTATGGTGTGAATTGCTTTCGATTTCTCGCAATTTAAAAACAACCGGTGACCTGGCCGCTCCGCCTGTCAGGTTGACACAGCGTGATTCAGGGGCTATCTTGAAGCCGCCCTCCGGTATGAGAGAAGTGCCCATGCTGGAAAAGACCTTTCAAAAACGGCCTCTGGACGACAAATCCGCCTCTGCGGATGATCTGGCCTACTGGCTGAGCAAAACGCCGGAAGAACGGATCGCCGCTGTCGAATACCTCCGAAACCAGTTTTATGGACATAAAGGCAGACCCCGACTTCAGCGCGTTGCTCGCGTTGTTAAACGCTCATCACGTTGAGTACATGATCGTCGGAGGACATGCCCTGGCCTTTCACGGTGCGCCCCGGTTCACCGGGGATCTTGATGTCTATATCAAGGCGGACGCCGTGAATGGCGCGAACGCCGCAGTCAACTCATCAAGAACAGACGAGCCACGGGCAGGCAGAGAGATCTGGCGGACCTGGAGATGCTTGAAGGGGAGTGAAGCATCCCGATTAAGGAGATCACTATGCGACCTGCACTCTTACTTCTGCTGATTCCCTGCCTGATGGCCGGGAACGCAAACGCCCAGGCTTCATTGGAAGTTGAAGGACATACATCCATCGCCCTGGAAGACCTGAGCGTACTGGCGGATGGAGCGGGACTCGGCGGTTCTGTGGCAGTGACCTATCCGTTCATGGACTCGAACATGATCGACCTGGTCGCCAGGGCCGGATTCAACCACTACGGGACGCGTAAGGAAGACGTCCTCGGCGAGGGCGATATCCTGATTGGAATAGATTCGGCGTATCAGGGAATCCCGATCACCGGAGGCGCCCGCCTGTATTACGGCGAGTCCAGGAAGTACTATGTCGAGGGGCTGCTCGGAGTGGAAATCAAGCGGGGCGACTTTGACGTCTTCGATCTCAAGGACGAGACGTACGCGATGGATCCGGTCGCGTCTGTCGGTGGCGGCGTATGGGTCGCGCAACGATTGGGCATTGTCGCGTCGTTCAGCTTGAGCAACGACCTGTGGAGGTATGCTAATTTAGGCGTTTCGCTTCGTTTTAGGGGGTGAACTCTCGTCACGATGACTTTTTTCTTATCAGTGCTCTCGTTCTCGTTGACGACATAGCTCTTTTTGCTTTAATAGCTTTCTTTTGGGCTCGTTGAATTCTTGGTTTATTCGAGTCGTATAAACTTTGCCACGGGGATTATCGATTAGTCTGGAGTCCTTGAAATCATCTTGAAGATTATCATCATTAGTAAACAACAACCTCGCGCCGCTTACTTGGGCTAAAGCGATGATGTGCTCATCGTCTGACCTACATTGCCCCTCTCTCATTAGAGTTTCAGTTCTTCTGTTTACATCGCCATTATCCTCAATAGTCATTCGACCTGCAAGTTCGAGTTCTCGAAACAACCGTCTAAGACCACTCGAACTGCCTATAAGTTCTTTATGTAGCCTGCCACCAACAACCAAATGTCCGCTTCCTGAGACAATCCATTTAAAAAACTCTTCACCGGCTTCATTACGGTTTACACCGAATACTTGATGCGCGATGTTTGCGTCGACTATGCCACACATACTCAAAGCCCAAGAGAACGTTGGGTTTCTTTTAAAAAAAACGATCGGTACGTCTCAGGGGCTTCCAAGACATTTCCTTCCTGGTTAATTCGAAGTGAATGGATCTGCACATCCAGATCGTCACGTTCAAAGAACAGGATTGATACGTCATCAGGCTTCAATGGAGACACACCGTCCCGAATGTCCATACGGATCCGATCCAGCAGATAATCGCTGTGCGTTTCAACGATTATCTGTCGATGCCTAGAAGCAACTTGGCAGAACAGGCTGCCGAGAGCCGCCTGAGCACTGGGGTGGAGATGTACTTCTGGTTGCTGAAGGAGAAACATGGGGGGGGTGTCGTCCCGAAGCAACTCTGTGATCACCGGTAATATCTGACTGACGCCGTAGCCGACGTCAATGAGGTTTTGTTTCGGCCCCTTCGCTCTTTTCCCTGCTTTTCTGATCTGAACTTGAAACGGTCCACTTTCTTTACTGCCAAGAGGTTTTACTGAGATTTCGTTAAAAAGGCCGGAAGAATGACCGAAACGCTCCAGAGCAGCCTTCAGTTTATTCCATATTTTTTTGTTCTGAAAATACACGTTTGCGAGATACATGGGAATGTAATCACCTTCCGGGTCGCGCGTGGTGCGTGCAGGATCATAGGTTCGATGCGGCTTGGATCGAACTGGTGCACTTGCGAAGGGTTGCTCTCCTTGGTTTTCAATCGATCTCGAAAGGTACGAATCAACAATCTGTTCGATTAGATTCCACTCATTCTCGGTTGGCAACTTTGAACCACTCAAGGAAATTGGCTCCGGTATGCCATCCGATTCCCTATTTTTTAGTTGCGATCTCAAAACGAAAAGTAATGGGAATATAGCGTCAAGCCCTTCACCCAATTGCCCCGCGATTTTCAGTTGATCAGGAAGCTTCCATTCCCCATTAGGTGTTCCAAAGATCGTTGGCCAAGACTGATCTTCATACATTAACTCGACCCAGACACTCATTTGAGAAAAACGTAACTTTGTAGGGCTTGGTACAGTACCTCGTCTTTCAAATTGCACTTCGAAATGGATGGGTTGGTTATTGTCCTCAAAAGGACCTACTCCCACGCGAGACTTTTGAGGTGCTATCTCAAATCCTGCTTCGAAACTAGTAGCCCTACCACCTCTTCCACCCCGATGATGCACGATCTCATCGAAACTACCTAAATCGTATGGATCTTGCTTGAAATCCGTAACTGTCGAAGAATAGGCAACGTCCCAAAGAGATCTTATCATGGCCATCAATGACGTTTTCCCAGTGCTGTTTTCGCCCACAAGCAAAGTTAACGGCGCTAGGCATGCTGTTTGTTTTTCCCTGAAGCAACGAAAGTTTTTTAACGTGATCCGATCCATAATCTAATCCTATGCATCAATTCCAAACGCACATTGTAAAGAAATGCTGAGAAGCTTGAAACTTCGGAATCGTACTAACTAAAACATGACGACTCTAGTATAAACTGTGTCTGTACTCAGCTAATTTCGAAAATCATCCTACACCCTGTATACGCTAAAGTCAAAGCGTAATTCGTGTGTGTTCTGTCTGATTACATTTCGTTTCAGTATGCCTACCTAACTTATACGATCTCTTACGACTCGATGAGGACAGAATTCTAGTCAGATCCTAAACACATACGCAGGACTACATTGAGCCCCACGTATGTGTTTTCATTCATCTGACGACCAGATCCACAGCCGCTCCACCTGCCCTCAGTTCACCACCTCGTAATCCGCGTCGATGGCGCCGTCTTCCTTCTTCTTCTTCCGCGCCTGCGGATCGCCGCCGCCCTGCCCGTCAGCGCCCGGCGGCGGTCCCTGCGGTCCGCCCGGCCCACCGTCGGGTCCCGGTGGCGCGCCGCCGGCCTGCGCTCCGGCAGCCTGGGCCGCGGCCTGCTCGGCCTGGGCCTGCTGGTAGAGGACTTCCGCGAGTTTCTGGGAAGCCTGGGTCAGCTTCTCGGTGCCCGCCTTGATGGCCGCCGGGTCGCTGCCCTCGAGGGCCGTCTTCAACTCGGCCAGGGCCGCGTCGATGGCGCCGCGGTCCGCTTCGGAGAGCTTGTCGCCGTGCTCCTCCAGCGACTTCTCCGTCGAGTACACGAGCTGGTCGGCCTGGTTACGGGCCTCCACCTCTTCCTTCTTCTTCGAATCTTCTTCGGCGTGGGCCTCGGCGTCCTTGACCATCTTGTCGATCTCGGATTCCGACAGGCCGCTCGACGCCTCGATGCGGATCTGCTGCTCCTTGCCCGTGCCCATGTCCTTGGCCGAGACCTGCAGGATCCCGTTCGCGTCGATGTCGAAGGTCACCTCGACCTGGGGCATGCCCCGGGGCGCCGGCGGGATGCCGTCGAGGTGGAACTTGCCCAGCGTCCGGTTGTAGAGGGCCATGTCGCGCTCGCCCTGGAGCACGTGCACCTCTACCGAGGGCTGGTTGTCCGCCGCGGTGGAGAAGACCTGGCTCTTCTTCGTGGGGATCGTCGTGTTCCGGTCGATGAGCCGCGTGAAGACGCCGCCGAGGGTCTCGATGCCCAGCGACAGCGGGGTGACGTCGAGCAGGAGCACGTCCTTCACGTCGCCGGACAGCACCGCGCCCTGGATCGCCGCGCCGATGGCCACGACCTCGTCCGGGTTCACACCCCGGTTGGGCTCCTTGCCGAAAAGCTCCTTGACGATTTCCTGTACCCTGGGCATGCGCGTCGATCCGCCCACGAGCACCACCTCGTCGATGTCCGAGGTGGACAGCCCCGCGTCGGACACCGCCTGGCGGCACGGCGCCACCACCCGCTGGACGAGGGGGTCCACGAGCTGCTCGAGCTGGGCCCGCGTCATGGTGCGGTTCAGGTGCTTGGGACCCGAGGCGTCCGCCGTGATGAAGGGCAGGGCCACTTCCGTCTGTCCCGCGGTCGAGAGTTCGCACTTGGCCTTCTCGGCCGCTTCCTTGAGCCGCTGCAGGGCCATGGCGTCGCCGCGCAGATCGATGCCCGCTTCCTGCTTGAATTCATCCGCCAGGAAATCCACGACCGCGTCGTCCAGGTCGTCCCCGCCCAGGTGGGTGTCGCCGTTGGTCGCCATGACCTCGAAGACGCCGTCGCCGATTTCGAGGATCGAAATGTCGAAGGTGCCGCCGCCGAGATCGAATACCGCGATCTTCTCGTTGCTCTTCTTGTCGAGCCCGTAGGCCAGGGAAGCGGCCGTCGGCTCGTTGATGATGCGCTTGACGTCCAGGCCCGCGATGCGGCCGGCGTCCTTGGTGGCCTGGCGCTGGCTATCGTTGAAATAGGCCGGCACCGTGATCACGGCCTCGCTCACGGCCTCGCCCAGGTAGTCCTCGGCCGTCTGCTTCATCTTCTGCAGGACCGCTGCGGAGATCTCCGGGGGCGAGTACGACTTGTCGCCGACCTTTATGCTGACCTGGCCGCTTGCACCTTCCACCACGCTGTAGGGCATGCGCGTGCGCTCGTCGGGCACCTCTTCGAAGCGGCGGCCCATGAACCGCTTGACGGAGTAGACCGTCGCGTCGGGATTAGTCACCGCCTGCCGCTTGGCCGTAGCGCCGACGAGCCGCTCGCCGTCTTTTGAGAAGCCCACGACGGAGGACGTGGTCCGGCTGCCTTCGGCGTTCGGCACCACGGTCGGCTCGCCGCCCTCGACCACCGCCACGCAGGAGTTGGTCGTGCCCAGGTCGATTCCGATGATCTTGCCCATGAGTTGTTGCTCCTAAATGGAATGACTACGCTGAAACGTGTTAAGGCGGGCCGAGCCGACCCATGTATCGGTCGCCTCCACCGGCCCCGTGAAGAAACGGGACAAGCCCGCCCCTGACGAGAGGCGAGCCACGTCCGCTTCCGTGATGAGTCGGGTTCGCCGCCCGGTAAGGCGGCTCGTCCGCACCCGACCGCGGTCTCAGGCCACGGTGATCGGAATCTGCCTGGGCTGCGCTTCCTTCGACTTCCGCAGCGTGATCGTCATGACGCCGTCCCTGTAGGTCGCGTCGATGGACTCGGTATCCACCGCGTCCGGCACGGGGAAAGCGTGCTCGAACTTGCCCTTGTAGCGCGGCTCCGCGTCCCCGTTGAGGCCGAAGGGACTCTTGCGCTCGCCGGTCACGGTCAGCACGCCCTTGTCCAGGTTGATCGTCACGTCCTCCGAAGCCACGCCCGGCAGGTCCACCGCGACGAGGAAGGCGTCCTCGGTCTCGTGGGTGTCCACGCGGGGCGACCAGCGGGTCGAGACGCCGGAACGGAACGGGAAATGCTGGAACATGCCGTCCAGTTCGGTCTGCAGGTTGTGCAGGTTCGGCAGCGGGAAAATGGTGGTCGCTCTCATGATGCTCCTCCTTTGAAGGTACGAATGAAACGCCTTGAAAACTCTTTGCGGTCTTTCGGAACCGAATGGCCATCGCCAGCGTACATTAGTTAAGTAACGCGGACGATGCGGCTGAACCGGCATCCGCTACTTTGTAATTGCAAAGATCGTGCCAGTTCGAAAAAATGCATCCATGCCTGCGTTGAATGAAGATCATAACGTGTTGTTTTAATGGGATGTTAGGGCATAAAGAGGGAAATTCGAGAAAAACGAGAAAAACCGGACTAATGGGTTAAGTCATATGTGATGTGTCAAATTGGCATTATATGTCATTTTGTCATGTTGCGACTGCCAACAGAACGCACATCAGGCCGGCAGGGAGGTGAATCGACATGAAGCTGACCAAGAGGATCCAGGTCCGGGACGACCAGGCGCTGGATATCTACCTGAAGGAAATCGGAGATACGGAACTGCTTACCGCGGAGGATGAGGAGGAACTCGCCCGTCGCATCCGGGACGGGGACGAGAAGGCCCTGGAGACCATGGTCCACGCGAACTTGCGTTTCGTCGTGGCCGTGGCGAAACAATACCAGAACCAGGGACTCGCCCTTTCCGATCTGATCAGCGAAGGGAACATCGGCCTGATGAAGGCCGCCCGCCGTTTCGACGAGAAGAAGGGGTTCAAGTTCATCTCCTACGCCGTCTGGTGGATCCGGCAGGCCATTCTCCACGCCCTGGCCGAACAGGCGCGGTTGATCCGTCTCCCCGTCAACAAGATCGAGGAACTGCGCCGGATCGAGCGGTCCTTCAAGAAGCGGGAGAGCGAACGGGCGAACGCCCCGGTCGCTTCCGCCGGGGAATCCGACGAGGACGAGGATCCGGGCGTGGGCGTGGATATCGGCCGCCGTCCCGCCCTGCCGGAATGGGCGAGCACGCCGCTGTCGCTGGACGCGCCTATCGGCGACCAGGACGCCTATACCCTGATGGACCGGCTCAGGGACCAGGACAGCAAGATGCCGGACGATGCATTGCAGGAAGAACTGATGCGGAATGAGGTGCGGCGCGCGGTATCGACCCTGACCGAGCGCGAGCGCGAAGTGTTGAACCTCTACTTCGGTCTGGACTCTGACCGGACCTACACCCTGGAAGAGATCGGGGTGCAATTCGGTCTGACGCGGGAACGGATCCGCCAGATCAAGCAGAAGGCCATCAACAAGCTGCGCCATACCCGCAAAGGCAGCCGCCTGGCCGCCTACGCGGATTGACCCACAAGGCAGTTGCCTCTCGCCGCCTGCGCGGATTGGAGGAGTCATGCCGGATGCGGCCGGCTGGCGTGGGATTGGCCGGCTGGCCGCAGCCACCGGCAGGCCAAGGATTACGTCGGGCCGGTAAACAACATAGCGGCCGTACGCTTTAAGCAATGGCGGCGTCGCGTGAACTCTTGTACGGACTTGACCAATCCGTCTGCCGTTGCCCCGGCGGGAGTTTACCGGCGCCGCTTTTTCATCACCAATTCAGTAGAGCCGGGCTTTTCCGTACCCGATGTCCCGGGATCACTTTAACAACTCAAGCAAACTCGCACACTACCGGCAAGTGATCGCTTAGTCTTGGCTGGAGGTCGAATACATCTTCGCGTTTCGGTACTCGAGACCGGATCAGGCGTTCCCTCATCGGCGCGTTTACGAAGCAGTAATCGAGTTGGTGTTCGAATACTTTGTTCACGTTGAGATAAGTAGCCACTGTGCCTTGATGATAGTGACTCAGGCAATCGGTCAGCCCAAGCGAAACAAGCCGGTCGATAATCTCCCGGTTGCCTCTGTTTTTGGGAACATCCAAACGGATAGAAGTGTTGAAATCGCCGCCAACGATCCAGTTCGCGTCGTCGGAGATACCGGAGAATCGTAGCAGCGACCACAGTATTTCCGTGAACCAGAGTTCAGAATTGTTCGTCAGCTTGATGCTGGAAACATCAATATCCGTCAACAGAGTTCGTGGAATTGGAGATGGTATCACGTGGACCGCTACGACTACGAATCGCTCGCCCGAGGTCAAAGTAATCTTGCATTCGACGATCCATCCGCACTTTTCCTTGTGGATCTTGTTCACCCACTCCAGTTCCGATTTTAAATACGGTGCAGAATCGATCGACCCCTTTGCCAGGACCGCCGTCGAATAAGGTGCATTTTTGCAATCAAAATACCGCGGTCGTATCTGATGACACTGGTACTGGTTCAGGATCGAATCAGGTATCCGGTTGACTTCCTGCAGAAGAATGATGTCCGCATCCTCGCGGTGTACCATCTCCCATAACCCGGTCCGCGACTCGACAGCTCTGTTTACGTTCCACGTAAGGAACTTCATGGGCCGTTTTCATTCCATCTAAAGCCAAATTGCACTATTGACTGCCGCCACGGAAGGTTCAAAGCCGGAACCCGTAGTTCGGAGGTGAAAGAAGACGGACCCCAGCTACTGAGTCTCGTCGATCCCTACTCACGCTTACTCGACGTTGTTCTTCTCCCGCTCCATGTACATGTCGAAGTCCATTTTCTCGTACCATCCGCCTTCGACGAAACGCAACATGGGAGCGAAGAGATCGGGGCCGTAATACCCTCTGACGGGTAAGATGGGGCGGCCTTCCGAGGAGAGGAACCACGTGGTGGGGTAGCTGTTCACCCGGAACATCAGGGCCACCTGGTATTCGGTGACGGCCTGGCCTTCGATGATCAGCGGTTGGGAGGATTCTGCGTTGAGCTTCACCGAAATGAAGGATTTGCTCAGTTGCTTCAGGATGCCCTCGTCGCGGTAGGTCTTCTCGTTCATCCTTCTGCAATTGGGACACCAGTCGGTATAGAAATTGACGATGATGAGCTTGCCGGAGTCTTTGGCCAGCGCCAGGGCCCTGTCGAGCCGTTGCCAGTTGGGCTCGGCCGCCTTTTCTTCGTTCCTGTCTCCGGCCAACACTGGAGGTACGACAACGGTCGTACTAACCGCGAGAGCCAGACAGAAGGCTGCCACGAAGCAGGCCGTGAGCGCGGCGCGCGGCCTTCGTCCGGCGGGACGTTTCGTATCCATGATTTCAGCTTTGCCTTTTTCGATGCGCGGCATGACCGGGATCCCGGGGTGGTTGAAGCGCAGATCAATCTTGTGGAGTGCGACCGCAGGCAGGTCGATTGCGGGCTGATACAACCTGATGCGCCCTCGTTCAGATAAACCTACCATTTCCAGGCCCAAAGTCAAGCCGAAACCCCGGTCGAACCCGCCGAGATAGGGCTTGTCATTCCCCCACCCTCCTCGTATTATTAGGGATTCGATATCTACAGTACACCGACCAGGTTAAATAGCTGCCAGTTGCGGTACTTCTGCCAGTTGCGGCACCTTTAACAGTTGTAGCAGTTCTGCCAGTTGCGGCACTTCTGTCAGTCGCGGCACTTCTGGGTCTCCAGCACATCCGACACACAGCAGGTTCCTTGAGGCGGCGTCCATGACGATGCTCGAATCGACCTACCGACAGACCTTCGACCAATCGGCCGCGCTGTACGAGCGGGCGCTCGAGCGGTTCCCCAACGGCGTGACCCACGACGGACGGTTCATGCGTCCCTTCCCGGTGTACATCGACCGGGCGCAGGGATCGCGGAAATGGTCGGTGGAAGGTCGGGAGATCATCGATTACTGGATGGGGCACGGATCGCTGATCCTGGGCCACAGCCATCCGGTGATCGTACAGGCGATCGCGGAACAGGCGGCCCGGGGCACTCACTACGGCGCCTGCCACGAGCTCGAGATCGAATGGGCGGACCTGATCCGCCAGCTGATGCCCTCCGCGGAGACAGTTCGCTTCGTTTCCTCCGGCACCGAGGCCACGCTCATGGCCATCCGCCTGGCGCGGACCTTCACGGGCCGGCGCAAGGTCATCAAGTTCCGGGGGCATTACCACGGCTGGCACGACCAGGTGCTGGACGGCGTGGGACCGGGCAACAACCAGCCCATGCCGGGCGTGTTGCGGGAGGTGTTCGACACGCTGATCAGCCTGCCGGAGGTCAACCTCGACCGCGTGGCGGACGTCCTGAAACGCGACAACGACGTCGCCTGTCTCATCCTGGAACCGACGGGCGCCATGTTCGGCGGCGTGGAGCTGTCCGATGACATCGTCCCGGGTCTGCGGGAGCTCACCGAACGGTACGGCGTGATCTTCGTCATGGACGAGGTCGTCACGGGGTTCCGGTGCGCGCCGGGCGGGGCGCAGGAGCATTACGGGGTCAGGCCGGACCTCAGCACGCTGGCCAAGATCGTGGCCGCGGGGCTGAACGGCGGCGCCCTGGTAGGCCGCGCGGACATCATGGAACTCCTGGAGCTTCGGGACGACACGGAATGGCAGGCGGACAAGAAGATGCTGCATTACGGGACCTTCAATGCGAACCCCCTTTCCGCGGCCGCGGGCATCGCCATGCTCAAGCGCATCGCCGATGGCCGGGACATCGCCGTGGCCAACGAACGGGCGGCGGAACTGCGTGAGAAGATGTCGGAGGTGCTGGCGGCGAACGGCCTGGACGGCTGGCGGGTCTACGGTTCCTTTTCCGGGTTCAAGATCCTGTCGGCGGGCACGGCCACCGCGGACCGTCGGGGCGACGCGGACCTGCTGCACGCCATACGGCAGGCACTGCTCCTGAACGGCGTGGATTGCATGGGGGTCGACGGCCTCACTTCATCGGTCCATACCACCGACGACGTGGAACGCACTGTGGAGGCCTTCGACGGCGCGATTTCGCTGCTGAAACAGGACGGGATAATCCCTTGACAGCGGCGATGCCCGCGCTTAGGTTGCGCCGGAGTCAGCAGACCACTCCTGCCCTTCGGGGAAGCCCGTGCGAAGTGCGGCGCGCAGCGTGATAATCGTGCTAAAGCCGTTGTTTTGCACCATATTGAAAACCGTTTCCATAAGCCGTTTCGAATAACTGTTTCGAATAACCGATTCAGACCAAGGAGAGAAGACATCATGGCGACCGAAAGAGCCGGTGCGGCGACCTTTCAAGGCAACGGATTGACCCTGGTTGGGGACGAAGTGAAGGTGGGAGACGCGGCGCCCGACTTTTCCGTGCTTGGCGGCGACCTTTCCGCCGTTACCCTGGCGGATTACGAAGGAAAGGTAAAGGTCATCTGCCTCGTGCCGTCCCTGGACACCCCCGTCTGCGACACCGAAATCCGCCGCTTCAACCAGGAAGCCGCGGGACTGGGCGACAGCGTCGAGGTGCTGGCGGTCAGCACGGACCTGCCCTTCGCCCAGAAGCGCTGGTGCGGCGACGCGGGCGCCGATAACGTGACGGCCCTGTCCGATCACCGGGACACTTCCCTGGGCGTAGCCTACGGCGCCGTGATCAAAGAACTGCGCCTGCTGTCGCGCGCCGTCTTCGTCATCGACGCTTCCAACACCGTACGTTACGCGGAGTACGTGACGGAAATCACCGAAGAACCGGATTACGACGCCGCCCTCGCGGCCGCCCGGGCCGCCGTCTGATCGAGGTACGAGTCATGGCCGAACTGACCTATCACGCACACGCCAGCTTTTCCCTGTCCGACGGCAGCCACGACCTGCTGTTCGATCCCTTCATCACGGGCAATCCGATGGCGACGATTTCAGCAGACGATCTGAACCCCGACTACGTGCTGCTGACCCACGGGCACTCCGATCATATCGCCGACGCCGTGCCCATCGCCACGCGGTGCGGCGCGCCGATCATCGCCTCCTTCGAACTGGCCAATTACTGCGAAGCGCAGGGCGCCGCCACGCACGACCTGGGGATCGGCGGTTCGAACACCTTTCCCTTTGGACGGGTGAAGCTGACCCAGGCAACGCACAGTTCGTCTGTCACCGCGGACGACGGGGCCATCGTGTACCTGGGCAATCCCGCGGGCATCATCGTCGACTTCGACGGGAAGAGATACTACAACACGGGCGATACGGGTCTCTTCGGCGACATGGCCCTCATCGGGCGGATGGAGAATCCGGACGTGGTGATCATGCCCATCGGCGACAACTACACCATGGGCATCGACGACGCCGTGGAGGCGGTTCGGATGATCGGCGCCGGAACCGTGATCCCGGTCCACTACAATACCTTCCCCGTAATCGAGCAGGATCCGGCTGAGTTCGCGGAAAAGGTGGGCGACCTGGCCCGGTGCGTCGTGTTGGAGCCGGGAGAGTCGGTCCAGTTGTAGGCCGGTCGGAAAATACTGGACCGTCGTTGCGCATCCCGGCGAGTCGTTCAAGTTGCGATCCGAACAGAAAACGCGGGGCCTGTCCGCTGAATTCGCTCGGCCCGCCGCAGCCGATTCTACTCCGGCCGTCGGAGTCGCATGGCCAGCATGGGCGGGATCTCCCTGAGATTCGCCCAGGACAGTTCGCGATCGGCCTCTACGCTTTCGCCGAAGGCGCCTTCTTCCAGTCCGTCCAGGACGAACCCTGCCTCGAAGCACATGGTAAGCAGCACGGACAGGGGCCGGTGGAAAATCAGGCTCGGCACGGGCTGGCCCACGATGGCCAGTCCCTCGAAGGGCTGCGGCGTCTGGTACCTGTCGATCTTCATCCCGAATCTCGTTATGATTTCCCCGTCACGGTCTTCCTGTTCCGCGTAGCGCACCGCGTATGGCGCCTGGAAGCACGGGTGCGTAAGGCTGCAGACGAAGACGCCGCCCGGTTTTAGGAGGCCGCGGACTGAGCCGAACATCGGGCTAATCTCGGCCATGTCCATGACGGCCATGTTCGACACGGCCGCATCGAAGGTATTCGTCCCCAGTTCCTCCAACTCCTTCGTATCCGTCACGTCGATCACCCGGTAATCGATACGCGAAGCGGTTTCCCCGTCCACCAGCTTCCCGGTACGCGCCCGCGCCCTTTCGATCATCCCCGCGCTGCCGTCGATCGCCGTGACCCGGGCGCCCAGTCCGGCGAGAAACCGTGAGAAATTCCCGTTCCCACAGGCGATATCGAGCACCCCGTCACCTGGCTCAACGGCCAGCAGCCGTTCCATCGCGGGCCGCACCAGCAGGTTGTGGAAATCGTTGCTCTGCTCGCCCATGTAGTCGTCCCAGAACGCCGCGTTCCGATTCCATCTCTGCTGCGCTTCGCCGGCCAGTTCCGGCCAGTCTGATTTGGACATATTCGCTCCTTCGTGCAGTCCCGGTCAGGTCTGGCGTTCGCCCGGGACCATCATCTCGTTGAACAATACATACGATCTGATCAGGGTACGGAAATCCCGCTACGCGAACACCCGCATGGGCGGATCTTCCACCGGCAGGCCATGTTCCGCCGCCCACGCGCGCAGGGGCACGTCGTCGCCTTCCCAGGGCTGGCAGAAGAGTTGCGCCGTGATGGGATCCATGCGTTCGAGCACTTCGTCCGGCGGTGTCGGATGCTGCTGGGCCCACCAGCGGTAGGCGTAGCTGACGAGCAGGACCTTGGTGGTGTCGCCGGTGAAGTTGACGGCGGGCGTGTGATACGTGCTCGTGCTGAAGATGTAGGCGTCGCCCGCCTCGAGCGCCGGCTCGATGAATTCCGGCGGGTCGAGAGCGCCCTTCTTGAACCGCAGGGCTTCGTTCAGTCTGTGGCTGCCGGGGACGAGCATGGTCACGCCGGCGTCGGGCGATGGGAAGTCCGTCAGACAGTAACCAACCCGGATCGCCACCGTCCCGCGGATAGGGTGGTCGGGCGTGAAGTTGTTCAGGTCGCGGTGCCAGTTCCGGAAGGACCGGCCGTCGCCATCGGGATAGATCGGTTCGTCGGAAGCCGCCTGGGGATACTTATAGATGAGGTGTCCCCGCATCAGATGGATATTGTAGGAGAGCAACTGCACTACCAGGGGTACCGTGCGGCCGTTGGTGGTGAGGTCGACCAGGGCATCGTCCAGGGTCAGGTCGATGTACCGGTTGGCGTAGTAGTTGTGTATCGGTCCGGCGGTCTCCATGAACCGGTCGCCGACGGCCGTCACCCGGTTGCGGAGATCGTCGTCGAGGGCATCCTTGACGATCAGGTAACCGTGTTCCCGGAAGTGTTCCCGCTGTTCCGCGGTAAGGGGTGTGAACTCCATGTTTTGCGATTCCTGGAAGGATGTCAGAAGATGCCCGGCGGCATGGGTCCTCGGTACGGACACTCGGCACGCACGCTCGGCATAGGGCACTCGGCACGGACACTCGGCATGGGCACCCGACCTGGGCACTCGCACGAGCAGGCTCCGGGCCGGGTTTGCGAAAATAAAGAAGCCAGTACGTACCGGATCGGGTTTGCGCAAATATAGAAGCCAGTTCACCCCCCGTCAACACTCCGGTTCCCGAACCGCGCCGCCTCTCTCCAGTGAGCGGTCGACAGTCGACGTCGTGGCTGACACCTGAGGCCGCGGTTCCCGAACCACGCCGCCTCTGCCCGGTGAGCCGTTGACACCCGAAGCCGCCGTTGACACCCGAAGCCGCGTTTATCGAGCCACGCGGCCATCCTTCCAGCTAGCCGTTGACACCCGTTCCCGCGGAGTATAAGTTCTTGCCGTTCTCCGAATCTCGGGCGACCGCACTTTACGTTCCGCGCCCCAAGGCGACCACGCCAATTCATTCCGCGCCCCAAGGCGACCGCGCTTTACTTTCCGCGCCGCAGGGCGACCGCACCTTACGATCCAACCGACTTGCCTGACCGGGAGCAATCCATGCCGAGGAACGCCGCGATTTCGATCACCACCCCCATGCCCCCGCCGCCGTGGGCCCTGCTCGAACGCGAACTGATCCGGGCCAATGATGAACACACGCGGGCGTTCTTCGACCGGTACTTCGACGAGCGGGGCTACCTGCTCTGCGTCGAGCGCTGGGGCGCCCTGGACGGTCCCGACGACGCCATCGAGAACCTGACCAATGTACCGGCCCTCTACCTGATCGGGGGATCCGACGACCTCGTGGCCATCTGCCAGAAGGCCCAGGAGGGCCACTTCCGGCAGTACACCGAAGCCCGGACCGAGGAGGTTGAATTCGCCCGCGAAGGCATGTACTACCGGGAGTTCCCCGTGATGTTCGACTGGGCCCACCACCAGGAGGGCAACGCGGTGACGGGGACCATCGGGCTGTGCGATCCCGGCGACGACCGGCATATCCGGCGGCTTCGGCGATTCGCGGGCTTCTTCATGGAAGGCGACGACCTCCCCGGGCAGATCGAAGTGCCCAACTGGGACCCGGAGCACAGGCTCATCCGCAGCATGTTCAACGGCAGCCGCGGCTCGCTCCTGCGCAGGACCACGCCCCTCGACTGGGCCGGCGACCGCATCGAGGACGGCCGCTTCATCCTGGCTCACGGCGAGCGGCACTACCAGGACATGCTGGACCACTATATCGGCTACGAAGACGTGGCCGGCGACCACCCGCTGAACCTGGCCGCCACCTGCATGGCCTTCAACGCCTACGTCCACACGAAGGATGCGAAGTACAGGGACTGGCTGCTCGAGTACGCCGACGCGTGGGTGGAGCGGACCCGGGCGAACGGCGGGATCATCCCGTCGAACATCGGCCTGGACGGCACGATCGGCGGCGCCGCGGGCGGACGCTGGTGGGGCGGCGTCTACGGCTGGGCCCATACGACGATCACGCCCCACTCCGGGGAACCCAAGAGCCGCCTCGGAGTCGCCCGGTGCCTGGACGGATTCGGCAACGCGCTCATCCTCACGGGCGACAGGCGCTATCTCGAACCCTGGCGCACGACCCTGGACGGGGTCAACGCGAACAGCCGCAAGGTAGACGGCGTCGAGAGGTATCCCCGCATGCACAACGACGACGGCTGGTACGAGTGGATGCCCGAACCTTACGACGACGGGGCGCTCGAAATCTACTACTGGTCCATGGACGAGGCGGACCGCGGACGGGTGAACAGTCCGTGGATCGATTTCCTCGAAGGGAACAACCCCGGCTACCCCGTCGACGCGTTGCAATCGGACATCGGCGTGGTTCGCCGGAAAGTGCAGGACATGTACGACGATCCCACCACGCCCGATACGCGTCTTTCGGACAACCCGAACATGTTTCGCCCGGCCACCGTCGACGCCCTGGTCGAACTGACTCTGGGCGGAACGATTCCCCGGGTGGGCCGGCCGCTCCATACCCGGCTGCGGTATTTCGACCCGCGCCGCGCCCGGCCGGGCCTGCCGCCCGACGTCGGTGCCCTCGTGGAGGGCCTGACCGCGGACGAGACGCGGTTAAGCCTCGTCAACGTCAACCAGCTCGAGCCGCGGACGGTCGTGGTGCAGGGCGGGACCTACGGGGAGCACCAGTGGACGACGGTCCGGGTCGACGGCGGCGAGGAACAACCCGTGCACGACCGGGTGCTGACCGTGGACCTGGCGCCCGGCGCCGGCGCGCGCCTCACGATCGGCACGTCGCGGTACGTCAATGATCCGACGGGTGACTTTCCCTTTTAATCCGTACGCTTTTTCACGTTTCATCGCATTTTACAAGGATTTAACCTCCGGGAAATATCCCTGTAACAGACAGGGGCTATATTAGGACTTCATTTTCGAATGGTCGTATCTATTCCATCACAACAGGGAGGTTTCGCTATGTCCCTTAGCGGCATATTACGTATCACCGCGTCTCTGGCGCTTTGCGTTCCCGGCCTGGCCCTCGCGCAGGAAGAGGCGGCGGCCCCGGCGGCCGTGCTGAACTCCGGGGATACCGCCTGGATGCTCGTCAGCTGCGCCCTGGTGCTGCTCATGCTGCCCGGCCTGGCCATGTTCTACGGCGGGCTTACGCGCACCCGGAACGTGCTCGGCACCATGATGCACAGTTTCGCGGCCATGGGCATCATGGGCGTGCAGTGGGTGGTCTTCGGATTCGCGCTGGCCTTTGGCGCGGGCACGATCATACCGGGCGTGCTCGGCTGGAGTTCCGATTACTTCCTGTTGAACGGCGTCGGACCCGGGACGATCTGGGACGGGACGAACATCCCCACCTATCTGTTCGCCATGTTCCAGGGCATGTTCGCCATCATTACCCCCGCCCTGATCGCCGGAGCCATCGCCGAACGCGTGAAGTTCGGCGCCTACTGCCTGCTGATCCTGCTCTGGGGATTCGTGGTGTACGAACCCCTGTGCTA
This sequence comes from bacterium, assembly GCA_963693015.1. GTDB lineage: Bacteria > JAAXHH01 > JAAXHH01 > JAAXHH01 > JAAXHH01 > JAAXHH01. Next base: position 3,162,480 of record OY843748.1, on the reverse strand, counting down.
CATGGTCTGGAACGCGGACGGCCTGCTCTTCAAGGATGGCGCCATTGATTTCGCGGGCGGTACGGTGGTGCACATATCATCCGGCGTGGCCGGCCTGGTGGCCGCCATGGTGCTCGGACCCCGGCTCGGCTATCCCTCCCGGGCCATGAAGCCCAACAACCTGACGATGACGCTTATCGGCGCCGGTCTGCTCTGGATCGGCTGGTTCGGCTTCAACGCCGGTTCCGCCGTGTCCGCGGGTGAAACAGCCGTCCAGGCGCTGACCGTGACTCAGATCTCCGCCGCGGCCGGCGCGGTGGGCTGGATCGTCACGGAGCTTATACATCACGGCAGGGCCTCGAGCCTCGGAATCGTCTCCGGCATCCTGGCCGGGCTGGTCGCCATCACGCCGGCCGCGGGCAGCGTGACCCCGGCCTGGGCCCTGGTGTTCGGCTTCGGCGCCGCCGTGGTCTGCTTCCTGATGGTGCAGCTCAAGGGCAAACTGGGCTACGACGATACGCTCGACGTCTTCGCCATCCACGGCATCGGCGGGATGTTCGGCGCCCTGCTGGTCGGCCTGGTCGCCACCGACGTCGGCGGGTGGTCGCAATTCCTGATCCAGATCAAGGGCGTGGTCATCGCCATCGCGCTGTCGGCCGTCGGTACGGGCGTGCTCGTCTGGCTGATCGACCGGACGATCGGGCTCCGCGCCACGGAAGAAGAGCAGCAGGTCGGCCTGGACCACTCCCAGCACGGGGAGGACGGTTACGGTCTGACTCACCTGTAGTCGGCCAGACGGGCGCCTCAGGCTGGTAGCCGCCAGACGGCTGCAGGCACGCAGACGCGGTCCGATCACGGGCAGAATGAACGCCGCCCGATTCTACCAAAGGGAAGTCCGAACACTGCCCGATTCAACCAACAGGACTATTACTTCAGGAGACGTCAGACCCATGAAACTGATCATCGCCATCATCAGACCGGAGAAGCTCGACGACGTCAGGAACGCCCTCGTCGAGAAAGGCATCCCCGGCATGACCCTGTCCAGGGTGTCGGGGCATGGCCGCACCGCCCACCGCAGGGGTCTCTACCGGGGACAGGAAATCGACATCCCCCTCGCGGCCAAGATACGCATGGAGATCGCCGTCACGAACGACCAGAAGGACGAGATCGTGGACCTGATCTGGCAGGCCGCCAAGTCGGGGGGCGACCGCACGGGGGACGGCAAGATCTTCGTCGTACCCGTGGAAGAGAGCGTCCGAATCAGCAGCGGGGAACGGGGAGAGGACGCGGTGTAGGGGCGTCCTGGTCAGGCGTTCTGGATCAAGTCCGCCGGTCCGGTGGTGTTTGCCGGGCCGGCGGTTTCGTAAGAACCTACAGCGCTTCCGCCCGCGCCCTGAGGTCGCTCACTCCCTCCGTCATGGCCCGCAGGCGCGGGCTTTCGGACTCCAGCACCCGCTCGTGGGGCTTGAGCGCGTCGGGACTGTGCCGCATGATCGACGCCAGATGGGCGTCTGTGGTGGGTCGGCATGCGTATTTCAGGGCGATGTACCGCCTGCGTCCGGCCTTGCCGTACACGGCATGATAGAGGCTCTGGTTAAAGATCACCGCGTCGCCGGGGTCCGTCTCCACCGCCTGGCACGGCACCTCGCTGCCACGGTAGCCGAAAAACGCCGGGTCCTCGAGTCCGTGGCGCTGCTGAAACGGCGTCAGTTCCTCGTGGAAAGGCGACCGGTGAGACCCGGGTATTACCCGAAAGGCGCCCGCGTCTTTCCGCATCGGATCCAGGTACATCATGATCTTGATGCGCAGGTAGCCGAGCTCCAGCGGCCCGGGCCGGTCCGCGTGCCAGTGGTGATAGGGCCGCCGGGTCATGGTGCCCTGCACGCCTTCCGAACCCATCCACATCATGTCCCGGCCCAGCAACTGCACCATGGGTATGTAGAGACGGTCGTCTTCGATCAGCCGGACCGTCGAGGAATCCAGTTCGAGGAACGGCGCCATGGATACATGCTCCTCCGCTACGGGTGCGTGGCCCAGTTCCGCCGCCCAGATCTCGTCCGCGTGTCGACCGAACGCCTCGATCTCCTCCGCATCGAAAGCCTGCCGGAGCACGATAAATCCAAACACCCGAAAATGATGTATCTGGTCTTCCGTCAGCATGGCGGGATCCCTGTTTTTTGGCGATTGTTTGGCCGCGCGGTGTCGAAAGAAGGGCTTGAACAAGAACCGTATTCTTAATAACATGGGGCATTGCACATCGCAAGGCTAAACCAACAAACACAAAACGAATACCATTTCCCAATCACAGGACCGATTGACGATGGCCCTTTCCGAAGGCAAAACAGTAAACGGCAAGAAACACGGCTACTGGATCACCTACTACGCCAACGGGAACAAGCGCAGTGAGGGCAATTACGAGATGGGCGTGAAGGACGGGAACTGGATCCAGTACTTCAGCAACGGCAACAAGAAGAGCGAGGGAAGGTTCAAGAACGGCCTCAACGAGGGGTGGTACGTCTGCTGGCACGAGAACGGGACCAAACAGTGGGAAGGCGATTACGGCCCCCACGTGGGCAAGTCCTACGACGGCAAGAAGGAAGGCCGGTGGCTGTGCTATTCGGCGAAGGACGGCGAGACGGTCTGGCGGACCATCAACTACAAGCACGGCACGCGCACCCGGCCCGACGAGCATCCCCTCGGACCGTGCTCCGCCTGCGGCGATCCCATCCACGATCCCGACACGGACCGCTGTCCGCAGTGTGCGCGCTGACACGGGATTCCCACCTGCAATGACACGGGATCTCCAGTTGCAGGGGCCGATCGCCCGACTACTTGGTCACTTTAAGTAAACCCGATTCCAAAGGAACCGACCGCCCGTGAAAACCCGGATGACGCGCCGCGCGTTTCTCCACTCGTCGACCGCCGCGGGCCTGGGCCTGATGGCGGGCTGCAGCCCGGCGCCGTCGCCCGGCGTCATCTTCAAGGGCTGGGTGTACGAGCCCGGCCTGGTCCGGGAGAACCTGGACTACTTCGAAGGGCAGACCGGCGTCAGGGTGGACTACAACGCGGTGTCGGGCAACTATCACGACAAGATGGTGGCGCTGCACGTGGGCGGTGCGCCCATGGAATGCTGCTACGTCCGCGACGACGATTTCGCCGAATGGGTCGAAGCCGGCTGGCTGCGGCCCTGCGACGATCTCCTGGCCGCCGATCCCGACACATCGGCGACGACCGCGGACCTCTTCCCCTACAACCTGTCGTCCATGACCTACGGCGGGAAACGGTACGGCCTGCCCTACTATACCGATTTCAACATCTGGATCTACAACGCGGCCATGCTGGAGGCGGCGGGATTCGACGCGCCGGCGCGCACGCTGGATGAGTTGACCGAACAGGCCGTCAAGGTCCGGGAAGCCCGGATCCGCACGCCGGACGGGGACGTCATCGAGTACCCGATCATGCTGAACTTCCGGCAGAGCGTGCTCGGGTTCGCCGACTGGTGGACGCTGAACTACGCCAGCGAGATATCGCTGTTCGACGACGATCTCAACCCCACGTTTCCCGATGACGAAGGCCGCCGGGCCGAAACCATACTCCAGTGGCTCACAGACGGGATCAACCGGCACCGCATCATTTCTCCCTCTTCGCTGACCGTGGGACAGATGCGGGATCATGTCGCCGGCGGCCGTCAGGTATACGGTATTCTCAACAAGTACGACCTGGAGTATGCTAACAACCGCCGGAATTCGGTCGCCGCAGACGAGGAACTGAAGCGAAGGGGTTCCGACGCGCTGCACGCGAAGGTGTACCGGATGGCGCCGGTGCCGTCGATCTCGGCGGAACAGAACGGCACCCTGGGCTGGACACGCATGTACAGCCTGACGTCGCGGTGCCGGGAAGACCGGATGCAGGACGCGTGGGAGCTGATGAAGTTCCTGGGCGCGAAGGACGCCGCCGGAGAATACTACACGGCGCGGCGCTGGTTCCGGCTGCGGGGACTGGGATTCGCCTACCGGTCGCTGCTGGACGATCCCGAGGTGATCGCCCAGACCGAGCAGTGGGGCGAGATCGACAAGATCCGGGAGCAGGCCCGGCACGTCCGGCCGCGGGAGAACATCAAGGCGCCCTGGTTCCCCGATTTCAAGATTTATTACCAGCCGGAGATCCAGAAGGTCCTCTTGGGGCAGCAGTCTCCCCGCGACGGCCTCGCCCGGATTGCGCGCCGCTGCCGCCAGTTGATCGCGGAATGGTCGTAGGAGGAGCCGCGTCCTGCAAGAAGGGTCACGCCTTGTAAGAGGAGCCGCGTTCTGATGTACATGCACTGGATTAGAGCCAGTCAGCCATGACCGTAATCAAGCCATTCAATCTCATGTCGCGGACGCGGGACGTCCTCCCCCTGCTGCTGAACCTGCCGGCGGTGATCCTGCTCCTCGCCTTCATCGCCTACCCCATCGGCATTTCCTTCTGGATGAGCCTGCACCGGTACAACCTGCGCCGGCCCGACCAGGTGTACTTCCACGGCCTGGAGAACTACGCGACCATCCTGGCGAGTTCCGAGTTCTGGAACGCCCTGTGGATCTCGCTGTACTTCACCTTCATGGCGGTCCTGCTGGTCATCGTGATCGCCATGGCCATCGCCCTGCTGCTGCACGAGTCCTTCCGAGGCCGCGGTGTCGTCCGGGCCCTGCTGCTCATCCCGTGGGCCATACCTGGCGTGGTCAACGGCCTCATGTGGGTGGGCCTGCTCGGCGACTACGGCGCTTTCAACGCCATGCTGAAGAATACGGTCGCCGCCGTCAACTACCTGTTCGGTATCAACATTGTATATACAGGCATGGCCTCGCCCTTCATCGCGCTGAACGCCGCCATCGGCGCCCACGTTTGGCGAAGCGTACCCTTTGCGTGCATCATCTTTTTGGCAGCGATACAGGCCATACCGACCGAACAGTACCGGGCCGCCCGGGTGGACGGCGCCACGTCGTGGAACCGCTTCCGCTTCATCACCCTGCCCTGGCTCTACCACGCCGTGCTCGTCGTGGCCATCTTCGAGACCATGAACGGCTTCCGGGCCTTCGACCTGATCTACGCACTCACCGGCGGCGGTCCGGGCGACGCCACGCACGTCATCGCGTGGCAGACCTACAAGGAGGCCTTCGCGCGGCTCGATTTCGGCGGGGCGAACGCCTATTCCTACCTGATCACGCTGATTACCATGACGCTGGCCATCATCTACATCCGGCTGCTGTACCGCCGCGGACTCGTACAGGGATAGGGGACTGCCATGTGGCGTCGTGCATCGCTCTACTTATACGCCCTGGCGGCGGTGATCTACCTGACCCTGCCCTTCGCCTGGGTGGCGGCCGTCAGTTTCATGCCCGAACGGGAGGTGACGCAACAGCGCTGGTGGCCGGAGGAGCCGACCATCGGGAATTACAGCCTTTATTTCGACGTGGAAGGCCGGTCGGCGGACGTGGGCGCCGCCATCGCCCGGCAGTTCCCCCGGGCCATCGCCAACAGCCTGATCATCGGCACCGCGGTGATGCTCCTCAACCTGATCTGCGGTTCCCTGGCGGCCTACGCCCTGGCGCGCCTGCCCTTCCGCGGCAACCTGCTGCTCCTGCTGTTCTACCTGGGTTCGCGCAGTGTGCCCGGCGTGGCCATCATGATCCCCATGTACCTGCTGATGCGGAGCTACGGACTGCTGGACACGCACCTTTCGGTGATCCTGTCCCACACGACCTTCACCCTGCCCTTCACCATCTGGATCCTGAAGGGCTACTTCCAGACGGTTCCGCTGGACCTGGAGCGGGCCGCGCGGGTCGACGGCTGCACGCCGCTGGGCGCGCTCGTGCGGGTCTTTCTGCCCGTCACGACGCCGGGACTGGTAGCTGTCGGCATCTTCGCCTTCATCGCGTCCTGGGGCGAGTTCCTCTTCGCCCTGCTCTTCACCACCACCATCGCCTCCCGGCCGGTGACGGTGCTGGCGTCGGATTTCGCCCAGGAACTGCAGGTGCCTTTCACCGTCATCGCGGCGGGCGGCGTGCTGGTCATCCTCCTGCCCCTGGTCCTGTCGTTCATATTTCAGCGGCTCATCATCCAGGGCATCGGCGGATCGGTGACCGGGTAACAGGTAGACATTTGACCGGGAGACCGACGGCCCGGATGACCAGCAGTCCGGATGACCAGCAGCCCGGATCACAGGATAAATCAGGAGAAACTTCATTGGCACGAGTCCGGTTGAACAACCTAACGAAGCACTTCGGCGACGTGGTGGCGGTGGACGCCGTCACCCTCGACATCGCCGACCGCGAGTTCCTGACCCTCCTGGGCCCCTCGGGCTGCGGCAAGACCACCCTGCTCAACATGATCGCGGGGCTGGAATCGCCGACGGCGGGCGAGGTGTGGTTCGACGACCGGAACGTCACGGCCGTGCCGCCCGAGCGGCGGGACATCGCCATGGTGTTTCAGACCTATGCCCTCTATCCCCACATGCACGTCTTCGACAACGTCGCTTTCGGACTCAAGATGCGTGGCGTGCCGGCGAAGGAACGGAAGAAACTGGTGCTGGCGGCCGCGAAGACCATGGAGATCGAGCACCTGCTGGACCGCAAGCCCCGGGCGCTCAGCGGCGGCCAGCGGCAGCGGGTCGCCCTGGCCCGCGCCATCGTCCGCGATCCGGGGGTGTTCCTCCTCGACGAACCGCTGTCCAACCTGGACGCGCAATTGCGGGTCGTGATGCGCACGGAGCTGAAACGCCTCCACGGCGACCTGGCAATGACCTTCGTCTATGTCACCCACGATCAGGCCGAATCGCTCATCCTCTCCGACCGTATCGTGGTGATGAAGGAGGGGAAGATCCAGCAGATCGGCACGCCCGAGTCCATTTACGACAGTCCGGCCAATACGTTCGTGGCAGGATTTGTGGGAAGTCCGCCTATTAACCTGCTGCAGGGCACGCTGGAACAGTCCGGATCTTCCGGCTGGCGGGTGATGGGTGAGGGTTTCGCTTGTGGCGTGGCGGCGTCCATGGTCGAGCGGATGGAGCAGCCAGAAGGACGGGAGGTGTCCCTGGGAGTCCGGGCGGAAGATATAGGAATCAATGTGGCGCTGGCATCAGCGGGGTCAGTCAGCGAGGCGCCGGATTCCGAGTCGAAAAACACCCGGGCCGCTGCACGGGCAACGGTCGTGGTGCGCGAACCCATGGGCAGCGACCTTTACCTTACGGTGGATGTAGGAGGTACCAACGTCAAGGTCCGCACCCGGCCCGACAGCCGAGCGGACAAGGGCGACGTACTGGACCTTTTCTTCGACCCGGGGAAGATCCATCTGTTTGACGGGAAGACAGGTAACTCTCTTGTAACGCTGCGGAATCAACCCGGAATCGTGGAGTAAACGACGATGAATGGGGTTTAGCGGTGTTCAGTATGAAATCAATTGCGTATTTGACATAGAATCGACCTAGCACAGTCTGTATACTTGTCAGTTGGTTTCTGTTCTGTACGGCGCCAGGTACAAGAATCCAAATGAACAGAGGCGTGCGATGGATGGCATAGAGACTGCAAGGACTTTTACCAGCGTTCGATTCCCAGGCTGCAACTCGGCATTGTTGTTCGGAAGCGTTGCGAGGGGCGATGTTTCACCACGTTCCGATCTGGATATTCTGGTAGTCATGCCTCATGACGTTAAACCATACCGCGAATCGTACGATGAGTATGGCTGGTTTATCGAAGTCTGGGTCGTTTCCCGGCGATACGCAGAGACAACGGTCCGGCGGCCAGTGCGAAACCAAAGCCCGGTCGCATTGACAGCTTACGCCGAGGGGCTCATTCTGAAGGACGAGGAAGATTTCGTCCAAACACTCCAGGAGAAAGCCCGCGCGATTCTGAATGAAGGCCCACCGCCATTGACAAGCCAGGATATCGATTCGTACCGCTACGTGATGACAGACTGGCTGGACGATTTCCTGGATGCGCGTGAGTACGATCAGGCGGTTTTGATCGCCCACGACCTGACGGTGAAGGCAGCGGAGTTCATAGTAGCCCTGCACGGCCACTGGATCGGAGAGCGCCGATGGTTGTACCGGGCGCTTCAGGACCTCGATCACCCGCTGGCAGGGTCACTCATGGAGAAACTCGCCGGGTTTTACAAGACCGGGAACAAGGACGGCCTGGTCTCACATATTGAAGCCATCCTGGCCTTGAGAGGAGGCAGACTCTACGAAGGATACCATCAGTCAATAGATGACTGAGATCTACCCCGACAAGCCCCAACGGCACCAAACGTCTACTTCTGCTCATCCGGCGCATTGGGCTGACCCGGATGCGACCCGCCCGCGTTCTTGGCGGTATTGCCGCCGTCCAGGGGCATCAACGCCCCGGTGACCCAGCTGGAGGCGTCGGAGGCGAGGAAGATGGCCAGGCCCCGGATGTCTTCCGATTTGCCCAGCCGGCCGATGGGGATGCCCCGCAGGTAGGTGTCGCCCAGCTTGGCATCAGCGGCGATGCGCTTGCGCAGGCCTTCGTTCATGATCTGGGCGCATACGATGGCGTTGACGCGCACGCCCTTGCCGCTCCACTCGGTGCTCATCTCCCGCGTCATCTGGGCCACGCCGCCCATGGCGATGCTGTAGGCCATGTGGCCGCGGCCGAGGGCCGACAGCCCGGCGATGGACACGATATTGAAGATGCTGCCCCGGCCGGCCTCGATCATGCGCCGGGCGCCTTCCTGGCAGCAGACGTACCTCCCGACGACCAGGTTGTTCAGGGTCTGTATGAGCCCGGCTTCGGTGATCTCCAGCGGTAACTCGTTGATACCGCCTTCCCCGGCGATGTTGGCCAGTACGTCGATGCGTCCGTAGGTTTCGTCCAGCCTCGCGAACATCGCCCGGATCTGCGCGCCGTTGGAGACGTCGCAAACGACCGGTTCGGCGCGGCGGCCCAGGCGTTCGATTTCCCGGACCGTATCCTTCATGCCTTCTTCGTTGATATCGGCCAGCATGAGATCCGCCCCCGCCTCGGCGAAGCCGATGGACGTGGCCCTGCCCATGCCTGCGGCCGCGCCGGAGACCAGGGCCACGCGTCCGCTCAGGTCAAACAATGGATGAGACATATTCGCTCCTTTTCACGCCGGTCGGGATGGGGAAATCGGGTAGCCCCGTAATGGGGTATTCCCCGTTGCTTTTGCCGCCTGCTCCGCGTATATTATACGGGTCGCGGCGCCCTTTTAGCCAGTCGAAATTACGACACGCTTCTCGACGGAATTCCGAATGCCTCCCTTTACCGTCGTATCCGATTACGAACCCCGGGGCGATCAGCCCAGGGCGATCGAAGAACTCGTCCAGGGCGTGAACCGGGGGGACAGGCACCAGTGCCTCCTCGGCATCACGGGCAGCGGCAAGACCTACACGATGGCCCAGGTCATCGCCAAGTTACAGAGACCCGCCCTGGTCATTTCGCCCAACAAGACCCTGGCCGCCCAGCTTTATGGCGAGTTCAAGGGGTTCTTTCCGAAGAACGCCGTCGAATACTTCATCAGCTATTACGACTACTACCAGCCGGAAGCGTACATGCCGGTGACGGACACCTATATCGAGAAGGATTCGTCCGTCAACGAGGACCTGGACAAGCTCCGGCTTCGGGCGACGAGCGCGCTGCTGGAACGGCGGGACGTGGTGATCGTCGCGTCCGTTTCCTCCATCTACAGCCTGGGCTCCCCCGACGAGTGGAAGGAATTCATCCTCCTGGTGGAAAAGGGCGAGGCGTACGAGCGGGACATGATCATGCGCAAGCTGATCGACATGCACTACAACCGGAACGACTACGATTTCGCCCGGGGGACGTTCCGCGTGCGGGGAGACACCCTCGACATCCTGCCCGCGGACCAGGAGAAGGGCATCCGAATCGAGATGTTCGGCGACGAAATCGACCGCATTACGGAGTTCGATCCCCTGACGGGCGAAGTCCTGGGGGAGCAGGACCGCATCGCCATCTACCCGGCCCGCCACTTCGTCACCACGGCGCCGCGTCTGGAGCAGGCCATGAAGGCCATCGAGGAGGAACTGGACGAGCGGCTTCGGGTGTTGTACGACGAGAACAAGCTGCTCGAGGCCCAGCGGCTGGAACAGCGCACGCGCTTCGACCTGGAGATGATGCGGGAGATCGGGTTCTGCGCCGGCATCGAGAACTACTCCATGCACCTGTCGGGCCGGTCCCCGGGCGAGCGCCCCTTCTGCCTCTTCGACTTCTTCCCCAGCGATTTCCTGCTGGTCATCGACGAGTCCCACGTCTCCCTGCCCCAGCTCCGGGCCATGTACAATGGCGACCGCTCGCGGAAGACCACCCTGGTCGAGCACGGTTTTCGCCTGCCGTCGGCGCTGGACAACCGTCCCCTGACCTTCGAGGAATTCGAGTCGATGGTCAACCAGGCGATCTACGTGTCGGCGACACCGGCCGACTACGAGCTGAGCCAGTGCCAGGGCGTGGTGGTCGAACAGATCATCCGGCCTACCGGGTTGATGGACCCGGAGATCACGGTGCAGCCCGTGGAGCACCAGATGGACGATCTCCTGGCCCGCATCCGGGTGCGGGCGGAGCGACAGGAACGGGTACTGGTCACGACGCTGACCAAGCGGATGGCCGAGGACCTGACCGATTATCTCCGGCAACTCAACGTCCGGGTGCGGTATCTCCATTCCACCATCGATTCCATCGAGCGCGTGGAGATCCTGCGCGACCTGCGCCTCGGCAAGTTCGACGTCCTCGTCGGCATCAACCTCCTGCGCGAGGGGCTCGACCTGCCCGAGGTCTCCCTGGTCGCCATCCTGGACGCGGACAAGGAGGGGTTCCTGCGGTCGGAACGCTCGCTGATCCAGACGGCGGGACGGGCGGCGCGGAACGTGCGCGGCGAGGTGATCTTCTACGCCGACAACGTCACCGACTCCATGCGCCGGGCCATGGAGGAGACGAACCGCCGCAGAAAGCTGCAGCAGGAATTCAACGAAGTGAACGGGATCGAACCCGAGACCGTGTACAAGTCCATCGAGGAGATCATCAAGACCACGGCCGTGGCCGACGTGAAATCGGTGGACGACGACATGCCGATCCTCAATACCATCGCCAAGATGGACCAGAGCACCGTCGTGGAAGAACTCAAGCACGCCATGTACGAGGCCGCCGCCAACCTGGAGTTCGAGAAGGCGGCCAGGCTGCGCGACGAAATCAACCGGCTGGAGTCCCAGCCCGTGAAATGAGGCGGGTCATTTCCCGCCCGGTCGGATCATTCCCTGGCCGGCCGGATCGCACCCCCGTCCAGGCCGTCGAACCGGCGACGGACCGTCCACCTTCCCATGCTCCTACCGCTCCAGGCTGAAAGCCCTTCATTTGCCCGGCCCGTCATCACCTACGCGCTCCTCGCCGCAAACGTGGCCGTCTTCCTATTCCAGTTCGTCCTGGGTCCGGTGGGCGAGCAGATCTTCATCTTCAAGACGGCGGCCATTCCCTTCGAACTGACCCGTTTCGTCGACCGGGACACCATTCCCATCCCGGGCACTTCCCTGCTCTATCCCGACGCCCTCGTGCCCTTTCCCCTGACCCTGTTCACGGCCATGTTCGTCCACGGAGGCTTCATGCACCTCGCCGGCAACATGCTGTACCTGTGGATCTTCGGAAACAGCGTGGAAAGCGCCATGGGTTCGGGCCGTTACCTGCTCTTCTACACCCTGACCGGCCTGTGCGCCACCCTGGTGCACGTGATCTCCGAGCCCGACTCCGCTATCCCGATGATCGGCGCCAGCGGGGCCATCGCGGGCATACTGGGCGCCTACTTCATCCTGTACCCCCGGGCCTACATCAAGACCTTCATCCTGCTCTTCATCTTCATCCAGATCATCCACGTACCCGCGATCATCGTGCTCGGGATCTGGTTCTTGCGGCAGATCCTGGGCATCGGCAGCGACGGCGTGGCCTGGTACGCCCACATCGGCGGGTTCCTCGTGGGGATGGTCCTCGTGCGGCGCTTTCTGAGGAGCCGGCCGCGCGCGATTCACATGGATCCGCGGAGCGAATGGTGAGCGGACCACCGCCGAAAACGCCGTTTCTCGACGCGCTCGGCCTGGGGCAGGGGGTGAATGGTGAGCGGTAAAACAGCGGAAACGCCGTTTCTCGACGCGCTCGGGATTGGCCGGGGGGATGCCGTGGCCATCGTCGGCAGCGGAGGCAAGGCCACGCTGATGTACCGGCTGGCCGGCGAGGCCGTCGGCCGGGGTTACGCCGTCGTCACGACGTCCACGACCCATCTTCATCCACCCACGTCGAACCAGACGGGCGGGTTCTACGTGACCGACGAAATGCCGGACTGGCCGACGGTCGTTCCCCGCGAACTGGAAACGCGCCGCCACGTGACCGTCCTGGGCGCCCGACCCCGGCCCGATAAGCTCAAGGGGCTGGACGCGGAGGAACTGGGTACTTTGCGAGAGATCTGCGCGCCCGACCTGCTGCTGATAAAGGCCGACGGCGCCCGCGCCCGGCTGTTCAAGGCGCCCGGGGACCACGAACCCGTCGTGCCGGCGGGGACGACGCGGGGGGTGGTCGTCGCCAGCCTGAAGTCCGTGGGGCTTCGCCTGAACGAGCGACAGGTGCACCGGCCGGAGCGCGTGGCGAGGCTGTCGGGGCTGAGACCGGACGCGCCGGTAACGCCCGAGGTGATTGCACAGGTGGTCAGCCATCCCGAGGCCTACCGCCGGGCCTTCCCGGATTCCGTGTCCCTTTCGTTGTACCTCTCCTGCGCCGGTGACGGGGAAAGCCTGGACCTGGCCCGTTGCATTGTCGAGGCCGTGCCTGGTTCGGTCTTCGACGGCGTCTACGGCGGGGATATACGTCGGTTGAAGGCGGAAGTGGTCCGACTGGCGTGACCCGGTCCGGTCTGACCCGGTTGTCGCCGGGTTTTCGGCGTCCCGTCCCAACCGGCCCGTCATTAAATCCGCGTTGACACCCGCCGCACGCCGTGGTACTATCTACCCACGCCGCGGGCCTGCGTGGATTAAGGGACACAGAGCCGCCTGGCCGGGTCCGTCGTTCGATATTGATACGCTACAAGGTTGATTTAATGTCCAAACTACGTCTTACCCTGCTTACATTGTGCGCGGCCCTCCTGGCCTGGGGATGCGCCGGCGGTGATCCGGACAAACGCATCGTCACAGTTTATTCGCCCCACGGCAAGCCGATCCTGCCCGAGTTCGAGAAACTCTTCGAGGCCGCCCATCCCGAAATCGACGTCCGCTGGCTCGACATGGGATCGCAGGACGTGCTCGACCGCGTCCGCTCCGAGCGGGCGAATCCCCAGGGCGACGTCTGGTGGGGCGCGCCGGCGACCAACTTCATCCAGGCCGCCGACGAGGGCCTGCTGAGTCCCTACCGGCCGACCTGGGCGGATGCCCTGCTCCCGGAGTTTCGCGACGAGGACGACCGCTGGTACGGTACGGCGCAATTGATTCCCGTGATCGCCTTCAACAATCTCGAGTTGACGAAGGAGACGGCGCCCGCGGACTGGGACGATCTGCTCGATCCCCGGTGGCGGGACCTGATCGTGATCCGCTACCCGCTCGCGTCCGGCACGATGCGGACGGTCTATTCGGGCATGATCTGGCGCACGTACCGGGACTCCGGCCTGCCCGACGCGGGGTATGAATGGCTCACGCGGCTCGACGCCAACACGAAGGACTACGCCGCCGACCCGAACATGATGTTCCAGAAGCTCGCCCGGAAGGAAGGGCTGGTCTCGATCTGGCTCATGAGCGACATCATGCTCCAGGTGGACCGGTACGGCTACCCCTTCGATTTCGTCGTACCGAACAGCGGCGCGCCCGTGCTGACCGACGGCATCGCGCTCATCGCCAACAGCAGGAATCCTGCGGACGCCCGGCTGTTCTACGAATTCGTCACCAACATCGACAACACCGTCCTGCAGGCCGCCGAGTACTACCGGATCCCGACCCGCGGCGACATCCCGAAAGACCGCCTCCCATCATGGATGGCTGATCTTTCCGTGGCCCCCTTCGACATCGACTGGAAGGTCTTCTCCGAACAGTCCAGAACCTGGATGAAGTACTGGGACGACAACATCAAGGACCGGGGATAACCTTCCGTCTTCCGCCTTCCGTCGCGGTCCGCCACTGATCTACGCCCATGGCCCAGGTCACCCTCCATCGCCTCACCAAGCAATTCGATGACACCCCGGTCGTGAAGGGCATCAGCCTGACGGTGGCCGACGGGGAGTTCTTCAGTCTCCTGGGCCCCAGCGGATGCGGCAAGACAACCATCCTCCGCATGATCGCCGGATTCTCCTTTCCCACCTCCGGCACGGTGCGCTTCGACGGCGAGGACGTCACCCACGTGCCCGCCAACCGGCGGAACACCGGGATGGTGTTTCAGAACTACGCCCTCTTCCCCCACATGACCGTCTTCGAGAACGTGGCCTTCGGCCTGCGCACCCGGAAGGCGGCCGGACCGGAGATCGCGGACCGCGTTGCGCACGCCCTCGACCTCGTGGGACTGACGGGGCTGGAACAGCGTCCCGTGCCCCAGTTGTCCGGCGGACAGCAGCAGCGGGTGGCCCTCGCCCGGGCCGTGGTCATCGAACCCGACCTGTTGCTGCTCGACGAACCGCTGTCCAACCTGGACGCCAAGCTGCGGGAAGAGACCCGGGACCAGATCCGGGCACTGCAGACGACGCTGGGCATAACGGCCATCTACGTCACCCACGACCAGGAGGAGGCGCTGGCCGTATCCGACCGGATCGCGGTGATGGAGGAGGGCGAGTGCCGGCAGCTGGACCGGCCGGACGTGATCTACCGCAGGCCGGCCAACCGCTTCGTGGCCGCCTTCATGGGCAATATGAACCTGTGGGAAGGCGTGCTGGCGAGCGAAGGGGGAAGAACGGTTTTTCGACACGCAAGCGGACTGGCCGTTACGCTACCTTCGCCGCCCTCGTTGCCCTCGCCGACCTCGCCGGCCTCGGCGCCCTCGGTGCCGGATGACGTTGAACCGGCCGATCACGCGGAACCGGCCGATCACGCGGAACCGGCCGATCACGCGGAACCGGCCGAAGGCACCGTTTTCCTGGCCCTGCACCCCCAGACCGCACGGTTGACCGAACACGATTCGGAAGGCACGGTCGGAGGCGTCGTGGCCACCCGGCGTTTCAAGGGTGCAACGGTCGAATTCACCGTCGACGCCGGAGGCGTGTCCATCCAGGTCGTCGAAAGCGCGGAGGGCCCCATGGCCGCGCGTCAGCCCGGTGATACGGTGCGCGTCCATATCCCCGGCGACCAGGCGATCATCCTCAGGGACTGAACCGGACCATGACCCTGCACGCCGCCCTCCGCGAGCCTCGCGTCCTGTACGCCCTCATCCGGCAACCCCGCGTCCTCGTCTTCATCCCCCTGGGATTCATCATCCTCGGATATATCGTCTATCCGGCCGCGCTCGTGCTCTGGGAGAGCCTGTTTCGCGAGGGACAGTTCGGCTTCGGCAACTACGGGGAGTTCTTCGATCCCGAATACCCGTCCTACATGGAAGGCCTCTTCAACAGCGTCATGGTCTCCGTGGGCAGCGTGCTGCTCTCGGCCCTCATCGGCGTGCCCCTGGCCCTCATCTTTACCCATTACGAGTTTCCCGGCCGGTCCGTCTTCTCTGCGCTGGCCACGCTGCCCATCGTCCTGCCGCCCCTGGTGGGCGTGCTCGCCTTCCTGTTTCTCTACAGCGAAAGCGGCATGATCCCGCGCCTCATCCAGGCGGCCCTGGGCCTGGAGCGCCCGCCCTTTTCCCTGAACGGCGTCTGGGCCGTGCTGCTCGTCCACGGCTACACGATGTACGTCTTCTTCTACCTCTTCACCTCGGCCGCATTGCGAGGCATGGACCCCGCGGTCATGGAGGCGGCCCGCAATCTGGGCGCGTCGTCCTGGTTCAGCTTCCGCACCGTCACCCTGCCCCTGCTGACGCCCGCCCTCGTGGGGGCGACGCTCCTGGTCTTCATGACGTCCATGAATTCCTTCAGCGCGCCCTTCATCTTCGCCGGGGGATTCCGCTTTCTGAGCCTGAACATCTACACGTCCAAGTTGAACGGCGACATGGCCATGGCCGTCACGCAGACCGTGGTCCTCTCCGCCTTTTCCATCGCCTTTCTGTTCTGGATGCGCCGTTACGAGGGGCGGCGGCAGTACGCCATGAGCACCAAGGGCACGGCGAACGTCCGCCGCGAGATCCGGGGACGCTGGGCGCGCCTGCTCGCGGGCGCCGCCGGGATCGCCATGGTGGTCGTGCTCCTGCTGCCCCACCTGACCATCCTCCTGCTGTCCTTCGTCCAGGACGGCACGTGGACGCACCAGATCCTGCCCCAGGTATATACATCGGACAACTACGGCCGGCTCTTCCAGGACCCCACCTTCTGGGAACCGATCCGAAACAGCCTGAACATGGCGGTGATCTCCACGGCGGCCGACGTGGCCATCGGCGTCGCCGCGGCGTACCTGGTGGTCAAGGGCACGTTCCGGGGACGCAAGACACTGGACGCCCTCGTGATGGTGCCGTGGGCCCTGCCGGGCACGGTGGTGGCCATCAACCTGATCGTCGCCTTCAGCCAGGGCACGCCCTTCAGCTTCGGCCAGGTGCTGGTGGGGTCCTTCTGGCTGCTGCCCATCGCGTACTTCGTCCGGCACCTGCCCATCGTCTTCCGGGCGTCGGCGGCGGCCTTCCGGCAGCTGGACGACTCCCTGGAGGAGGCGGCGCGCAACCTGGGCGCGGGGTGGTTCTACGCCTTTCGCCGCGTCACCCTGCCGCTCATCGGTCCGGGCGTGCTCGCCGGGACTCTGCTCGCCTTCGTCACCGCCCTGGGCGAATTCGTGGCCTCCATCCTGCTGTACGTCTACGACAACCGGCCCATCGCCATGGAGATCCTGTCCCACCTGCGCCAGTTCAACATCGGCAGCGCCGCGGCCTACGCCGTCCTGCTCCTGCTCCTCGTATCCGTCGTCCTGCTGGGTTCCAACTACTTCTCCCGCGGCACGGCGCAGCGGAGTCTGTCGTAATCCCCGCCGAATCACCACAGCCCGACAGGAGCCGCTCGAAACCGGTGCTCAAGCGTTCCGACTACTTCCTCTTCATCGCCGCTTTTATGATGGACTTCTGCACGGGCCTGGTGTCCTTCGCCGTGCCCTTGCGGGCCCTCGACATGGGCGTTTCCGTGGTGGAACTGGGGTTCATCGGCACCGCGGGCTCGCTCAGCTTCACCCTGGCCTGCACCTTCACGGGCAAACTGGCCGACCGGTTCGACCGCCGCCGGCTTCTGGCCATCGCCGCCGGACTGACCGCGCTGGTATTCGGCATGCTCTTCCTGGCGGTGAACTACTGGATGCTGCTCGCTGGCGCGGCCCTGGGATGGGGATTGCTGGCTCTCTTCTGGCCGGCGGTGCAGGCGATCCTGGCCGAGGGCCGCAGCCGGGCCCAACTCGTCAGGACCCTCGGTACGTTCAACATGTTCTGGACCCTGGGATTCATGCTGGGACCGCTGGCGGGGGGCTATCTCTACCTCGTGGGCCCGAGGGTGCCCTTTGCCACCGGCGTGACGGGCATGGTCGTGCTCACGCTGGCGATACTCGTGCTGCGGTTCAAGCCCGCCGCCCTGCGGGACGAGGACCCGGCGGATGAGCCGCGGGAACACGTGGACACGACCCGCTTCCGCTGGATCGCCTGGACGGCCAATTTCACGGCCTTCTTCATGATCGGCATGCTCAACAACCAGTTCCCCAAGCTCGCCACCGTGCTCCTCATCCGGCCCGATACGCTCGGCATACTGCTGGCCATTCCCCGGCTCCTGCAGATGCTGGTCTTCCTCGTCGCGCGGTACACGACGTGGTGGCAGTTCCGGCTCAGGCCGCTCGTCCTTCCCCAGATCGCCGCCGTGGCCGGCATGATCGTCGTCGCGACGCAGGATTCAACCGTGGTGCTGGCCTTCGCCTTCGGCACCGTCGGGCTGCTGGTCGGCGCCGCCTTTTCGGCAAGTCAGTTCTATTCCTTTTTCCAGGAAGAACGAAAAGGGGAAAAAGGCGCGCGCAACGAGATGATCGTCGGCATGGGCATGGTATCGGGGCCCCTCGTCGGCGGCCTGCTGGCCCAGCTCATCGGCCTTCGGATGCCGTACATGCTCTGCTGCGTCGTGCTGATCGCAGGCATGCTCGTCGAATACCGGTGGTACCGGAAGCGGGATTGAGGAATCCTCGAACGCGGCAATCACGACCCCGGGAACATAGGCAATCACGACCCCGGGAACATAGGCAATCACGACCCCGGGAACATAAATGTCGAGATGTAGACGCTCGATCCGACTAATCCTTTAACAATCCGATTTACCGTAATCACCAGGTGCAGGTGACACCGTGTCCTACTATCCCATAGATACGCACGCCACGGTCCGCGAGTTCGAAGCTGCGGGCATTGAGACGAAACAGGCGGAAGCCATTGTCAAAGCGATGGCGTGGAGCCGGAACGACCTGGTGACGAAGGAAGATCTGGCCGGATTCGCGACGAAGGAAGATCTGGCGGGACTTAAAGCCCGTCTCGATTCGCTAAAGGCGAAAATGGAGCGGTTTGCTGCTGAGGCCTATCTGGAGAAATTCGCAACGAGGGAAGATTTTGAGAAGATTGTGACGAAGGAAGATATTGAAATGCTAAGAAAAGATCTGGCCGGATTCAAAGCGGATATGGAAAAACTGATCGACGAGGCTTTCAACAGGATCCGTGTCTATTTGTTCATAATGGCTGTATCGATCATTGTTATTGTAAAATACCTGTAATCAAATTCCAATTCCTCAGTCTTTAATTTTGCTATGATGACGTGCTAGCCAAGCGGTTAAAATGAATCCTATGGACGCGACCAGCCTAGCGTCGGCTTCGGTCACCATTGGTTCCGCACCGACCACTCGACCATGTCCGGTTCCAACACGATTACGAAGCTTGTTACTTGCAATGATCATCTCTTTGGCGCTACTGGCAATTGTTCGCAGATAATTCTCGCTATCGCTTTCAGTGGCCGGCAGAGACTTGATGGCTAAACTTAATTCGGAAAAGCAGCGGTCCGTCAGATCGGGGAAATTAAAATCATCTACCTTTTTCTTATCCATTCCACGTCTTTGAAGGATGGTTTTCATCGTCGCCTCTAACATTTCCTTGGCGGTTCCGATCGCTGATTTTGGATCGTCCGGTAGCGCATTCTTTATCCTGGTCGAATACTGTCCGAGGTCGATGACATCATTGACCGTATTTTGATCTTCTGATCCAAATGCGAATGCGGTGACCAGCGGGTCGGGTTGAGTCTTGATCAATTCCGCAATAATCTCGTTCGCATGAGTGGGGCCTTGAGCCCAGTCCTCTTGGGGAATCGTCACAGAGGCGAACTCCATCCTTCCATCAGAAGATTCACCGGTCAAACGAGCCTCGTACCAATCCATCCACACATTCCATCCCTCGTTCTCAGGTAGTTCATCTTTAAATCCTGTCCATTTTCTGCCCAACCAGACCGGAAGGTCATCAAGCCATAACGCTCTGCTGGAAATATCGGCGACCGATTCAACTATATTACCTATTGCTCCCTCACCTGCCTCCAGTAGCTCAGCATCTAGCTCCACAGCCTTCCAGAATTTGGTAATGTGATTTGTACTTTCGATCTCGGTATCGGAATCAGCTTCCAGATTTCCGAGCAGTTGGGGGTATCCATGGGCGCCGTCCACCGCATCGAGCGCAGTTCCTATTGTCTCGGTTGCAGCCTCGAACGCTGCCTGGGGACTGGCAATACCGTTAGTGGCATCGACCGTATCGATGGCCGCCTGCACGGCATGCACCGCAGCATGGACCGCGTATTCAGCAACACGGAGGGCCCGGGCATCCAACTCAATTTTATGGATAAGAAAGTGGTTTTCTGGAACAGCTTCGGTAGTTTCTATTACACTTATCTGGGCACTGTCAGCAACTTCTGAGACGGCATTGCCTGCCTCTTTGGCAACAGCACGAGCATCGTCGCGGATTTCCGACACCCTCTCAGGAAATGCACTCGCAAAGTGGGCGGTCGATAGTGTACGGAAGCACGGTAGTAATACAGTAGCGCGACGTGTCGTTGCGTCATCATGTAACGCTTCAACCATCAGAGGCGCCACTCGTAGAGCGGTCCTAGAAGCAAGGACGCATGCAAACTCGGGAGGACGGTCTGTCAGCCAGGTCTTCAGGGTGTTATTGTCCGTAATTACCGGCATCGAAGTCCATCGCGTCTGTCGGCTGTGTGTGGAGTGATAACTTGTAAGGCAGGTCTGCTATATCCCGGTTCGATACGTTTCTTCGTCTTCATAGACGAGCAGTTTTTGTTGTCCACTCTCAAACACGGCGTTTTCGAGATACCGGGTAGCTTCTGCTTCGGAGTTCATTCTTTCTGAAAGCTTTTTTAAGTCAATACGCTTTAAGACATCAATGGTGATTGGTCTTTTTGAATCCGGAAAGATCAATGATTTGATAAAGCAATTGGCCACCTCAGAGTTTAATAGAAATGCGAAGAATATCGCTTCTTCCTTAGTTTCACAAGGAATGAAGTAACAAGTATCATCCAATGTGATCGGTTTACCGTTCACACTGCCAATTACTCTGAAAACCGGGTTCTTGTAAAGACCTGAAATTGCCACTTTCCAAGGAGAGAATGTATATGGTCCAACACCAAAAATCGAAAACCGAGGACGCTTAGAATAAATGCTACTCTTGCGTCGATCGAGAACATCGCCATGTGTTAGCAGATATTGCCACGTTTTCGGAGCATTCAAGCTGATAGATGAAGTGTCGTCCGTCGGTTTTCGTTGCGTGAGTAAGACATATTTTGATGGTTCCAATCGACCATTGGCCAAATTCGATGACTTGAGGAGGGGAAACAAGTGAGATGATTCGATCATACACCTTTCATCAAAACCGTTCACCCACTCGTTTCCACTTGGCTCGAATTCCATGATTTTGACGGCATCGTGTTTGACTCCGGACCTCCACTTTCGATATTCGATACCGTCCAATTCTTCAACACTTTTAAATGTCTCGATATCGGAGACCAACTCTTCTCGATAGATTCCAAAGTTAGCAATTCGATTTGTGCAACTTAAGTCTGCGTAGATAGACGCTGTTTTCTTTTGCTCTTTCTCGCCTGTATGCACAACAAACAGACACGCATCAACGGAAACGCCAAAGTGCTTCTTTGCATCAATCAAATACATTGTCGAATCGCCGATATCGAATTCACGATTCCATGAATGCTTCAGAATCTTCCTGGCGGTTGCGGTTTTACACAGCATCGCAAGGGTTGCTCGTTTACCATGCAGACTCTCTAACAACCTGATTAGCATCCACTCTGAAACATCAAAATTGGCCTTACCAGTTTTTGCTGCAAACCCTCTGTGTCCTTGGAAGTTGCTTTTTTCAGGAAGATTTTTGCTTCCCAATGAACCAAGTACCGCATTCGTCACCCATGGCGGATTTCCGACAACGAGCAAATCCTCTGGGAGTGAATCGAAGAAACTGGGCCAATCTTTTTCGTAGAAGTCCTCACATTTCAACTCGCGCGGAACGGCGGCCAGTGTAGAAAGATTCTCGTGCGCTCCGTTGATATGATCAGGATTAATGTCAAAACCATAGTATCTAACGTTATTGCCAAAGGTTTTTGTAGACGCGATAAGGAAGTTGCCGATACCACACGTTGGCTCAACGACGGCTGCTGGGGAGACTCCTCTGGCACGCAGTAATTGAACAACTTGGCATGCTAAATCAACAGGTGTTTGGAAGTCCCCGAATTGGGTTTGGGTTCTGGATTTCATACCTATACGATTCTGATTACTCCTCCGATTTGTCCAGCATTGTCGATAACTCTAGTGTACTGTAGTCGCCATTGGAGAGCATTGGAGACGGTGAGATAGCCGATCTCAGGCGGGGTTTTCAGGATTTCTTCTGCCAGTACTTGTGCTTGAATATCATCAATTGGGAGAAAACGTTCTGCAAGGAATGCAGTGATGTCATCTATATTGGGGGAGTTATCGAGGATTCTTCTAAGACCTGTCGTAGTCTGGAAGTCTGCTGTGCGAGATCTTTCTATAAATATCACATGTCTGATATTCAGGTTTCCTGTTCTGGATCGTTCATCATCCGATTTCTCATAGACAAAGACCAGTAGAGAATAACCCAGTCCGTAGATTTTCTGCCTGGCATCTTTGAAGGGACAGGAAGACTGTGGTTGTTTAATGCTGGTAGTTTTGATGTCAATTCCCAACTCTGGCAGGTCAATCCCCCTCGCCGAGGATCCTTCAACATAACTATATGTGCTATGCAGGTAGTTCTGGAACTTTTGCTCTAAGTAAGTTCCCACCGCTTTACCGTCAGTCACTCCAAACATGGAAGGTTCATTGTGCCTGGATTCCATGTTGGCAAATCTTCGGGCTTCTTCTTGCAATGTCGAAACAGAAAGTGCGGTTTTCATAATTCTAGAAGTTTGGTCGGAAAATTGGTTTTAATGTCCTCGACTCCCAAGAATCAGCCGCCTTCAGAACCGCGATGTATAACTTAATAACTCCAATTTTCTCAGCTACACAAAACCATCAACCCACTTAGTCGGTTTATTCATCCATCATCTTGCCCTTCGGCGACTTCCTTGACTACCTCCAGCGCCTTGGGCCAAGTCTCGTTGAAATACTCCACGAAGTCGTTGAACGTGTCCGTTTCCACGGTCAAATGGGTACCCCCGTCGGCGTCCTTCAGCGTGTAGTTTTCAAAAGCCGGCGTCCACGACTTCACCTCGTCGCTTTCCGTGTCCTCCACGCCCTGCCTGATGTATCCGATATGGCGGATAGACATGAACTCGTACGGGCGGTTCCTGTCAATCATGCTGACCATGCCGTCGTTATCCTTTGTCAGGAACCGTATCTCACTGCCCTCGCTCCAGTCGCCCACGAAGTGAGATCCCTCGGCAAAAACACTCGACCACTTCCTGAACGGTTCGTCATCGAACAGGGCGTGCCACACCTGTTCCTTCGAAGCGTCAATGGTAATTGAGTAGGTGAGTTTCTCTGTGGCATTTTCTGACATCGTCCTATCCTCTCTCAAGGTCTGTTTTCGTCAACCGATTCACGCTCCATCTTGCATCATTGGCATTATCCTTCGCCAATCGCCGCCAGTTCGACGGCGTCCGGCAGGCGATCCAGGGCTTTCGCCAGGCGATCCACGCATGCCGCCCGTCCCAGCACGGCGATCAGGTGGAACAGGGACGGCCCGGCCATTTCACCGGTCAGTGCCACGCGGCAGGGATGGATGAACTGGGCCGCCTTGAGCCCGTGGCGCTCCGACAGGTCCCGGACCACGCCTTCCACCGCATCGGCGTCGAAAGCTTCGAGTACCGCGAATTCATCTCGAAGCCAGCCGATCCGTTCGGACACGGCTTCAGGCTCTTTCGACCAGTGCTTCCGCACCGCCTTAGTATTATAGTCGAAGTCGTCCGTGAAGAAGAACCTGCCCTGGACCGCGAAGTCGGCCAGGGTGCGGCACCGTTCCCGAAGCAGCCCGACGACCTCCAGCGCATAGGCGTGGTCTACAGACGGTCCGCCCGTGAGCTGTCCATCGGCAGGCTGGCCGTCGCAGGTCTTACCGTCGTTGGGCTGTCCGTCGTTGGGTTGCCCGTCGGCCTTACCGCCGCCGCTGAGTCCCTTGGCGCTGAGCCCATCGCCTGTGAGACCTGCCTGCCGCAGGAAGGGCTGCGCCAGGGACCACAACTCCTCGTTGGACCGTGCCATGATGTGCTGCCCGTTGAGCCATTCGAACTTC
Organism: bacterium; assembly: GCA_963693015.1. Classification (GTDB taxonomy): domain Bacteria; phylum JAAXHH01; class JAAXHH01; order JAAXHH01; family JAAXHH01; genus JAAXHH01. The sequence continues at coordinate 3,138,622 of OY843748.1, read as the reverse complement.
TTCAAGTCGAAGACGGTGTCCCGCTTGTGGACCTGGTCCAGGGAGAACCGCTGCATGAGCTCGGCGCGGGTGAAAAACTCCTGGTCGTCGCCGGTCTGCCATCCGAGCAGCGAGAGGAAATTGACCACGGCGTCGGGCAGGTAGCCGGCGTCGCGGTATTCGGAGACGGACACGGCGCCGTGCCGCTTCGACAGCTTCTTCTTGTCTTCCCCCAGGATGCTGGGCAGATGGGCGAATTCCGGCAGTTCGGCGCCGAGAGCCCGGAAGAGATGGATATGCTTGGTGGTATTGGTGACGTGATCGATGCCGCGGATGACGTGGGACACGTTCATGTCCACGTCGTCGACCACCACGGCCAGGTGGTACAGGGGCGTGCCGTTGGACCGGACGATGACGAAATCGTCGATGGTCTCGTTCTCCACCTCGATCCCGCCGAGTATCCGGTCCTGGAAAACGGTTTTCCCTCCGGGGATCATGAGCCGGATGACGGGCATTCGGCCCTCGGCCTCCAGCGTTTCCGCCTCCGCGGTGGTGATGTCCGCGTAGCGGCGGTCATTTCGCCAGGACCGGCCTTCCGCAAGGGCCTCCTGCCTTTTGGCTTCCAATTCTTCAGGCAGGTAGTAGCATCGGTAGGCTTTTCCCGCTTCAACCAGGGACTCGGCACGGGAAACGTGTTGGTCGAACCGGCGGGACTGGTAGACGACTTCCTCGTCCCAGTCCATGCCCATCCACTCCAGCACTTCGAATATGGCGTCGACCCACTCCGGACGGGAGCGGGCGGTGTCGGTATCTTCGATGCGCAGGAGGAAGCGGCCCTTCTCCCTGCGGGCGAAGAGCCAGTTGAACAGGCCCGTGTGGGCGCTGCCGATGTGCAGCAATCCGGTGGGGCTGGGGGCAAAGCGAACGCGTACGGGCCGGGACATGGATCGTTACGTCGACTGGGGGTCCGGACCTCCGGCGGCAGGCGCCTCGGTCGAAGTTTCGGAAGCGGACGGCGCGGCGTCCGCCGGCGCGGGAGTCGCCGCGGGAATGACTGAAGGCAAAGCCTCCAGGGTCACGGTCACCCCGCCGATCGCGCCCGCCAACAGGTTGTACAGCCAGGTGGCCAGTGATACCACCAGGGCGCCGAGCACGGCGTACAGGATGGTGATCACGATCCAGGCCACAACCGCGATGAAGCCCGTGGCCCCCACGATGTAACCCATCTCTTCGGGCATGCCTTCGGACATCCCCACCATGCCCATGAAACTCGCCATGAGCGTGATCATCACGGCGTAAAGCGCCCCGACCACGAACCCCACGACGCCGGCGATGAGAAAGGTGATCTTGCACGCGGACCACGGGTCGATTCGCTTCAACTGGTATTTCATAAATGGGGCTCCCGGTGGCATTTCGCGGTTGGGGCTCCCGGTTCGTTCCGGAGCCCGACGACGGCCGCCATCCGACGGTTGAGGTACAGCGGTATAACTACGAACGGAGAGGGAGGGATTCGAACCCTCGGTAGGTTTTTGACCCACAATCGCTTAGCAGGCGATCCGATTCAGCCACTCTCGCACCTCTCCCAAGAGATTCCGCATCGCTGGACGGTGGGGGTGGGATTCGAACCCACGGTACCCGCAAAGGTACAACGGTTTTCAAGACCGTCTCTTTCGGCCGCTCAGACACCCCACCCAACAGGCTGGCAATATAGGCTGAAGCCGCGGCGGGTGTCAATGTAATTCACCCGTTTGCGCCGACCGCGCGGGTCGCCCGGAGTCGCGCTAAGAGTTACTCATACCCGCACCGCCAGCCCGTCGTGGAGGGCGGTGCGATAGGCCTTGAGGGCGGGCACGAAGCCCATCAGGAACCCGGTCGTCACCACGGCGCCCAGGAAGAGCAACTCGGTGGAGCCGGGGGGCCGGATCGGGATGAAAAGACCGACCTGCGCTTCGACAAAGGACTGTCCGGCTGAGAGCAACACGTACACCAAAGCCAGTCCGCCGATGGCTCCCGCCGTGGCCAGGCACACCGACTCGAGCACCAGCAGCGAGACGATCCGGCTGGGTCCGGCTCCGACGGCGCGCAGGATCGCCATCTCCCGGCGGCGCTCGTCGAGTGACGTGTAGAGTGAGACCAGCATGCCCAGCAGCCCCACCAGTACGACGAAGATGGTCACCAGCCGGAGGCCGGTCTCCGCGTAGCCCAGGCCCTGCCACATCTCGTTCAGGGCGACTCCGGGGATCACGGCCATCATTGGTTCGTCCTCGAAGTCGTTGATCTCGCGCTGCAGCTGGAGCACGTCCCTGCGGCTGGTCATGCCCACGAAGAACGAAGTCACCTGCGTGACTTCGACATCCTCGATCGAAAGATCCACTGCGTCGTCGTGGGCGTGGCCGTCGTCCGCGGGGGCAGCCGCTGTCTCCTCATCGTGGACGTGGCCGTCGTCAGCTGGGGCCGATTCCGACGCCTCATGGATGTGGCCGTCATCCGCTGGAGCCGAATCCGCCTCTTCATCGTGGTCGTGGCCGTCCTTCGCGGGGGCTGACTCCGCCTGTTCGTGGACGTGGCCGTCGTCCGCAGGGGGCGTCTCCGTCTCATGCTCATGGACGTGGCCGTCGTCAGCCTCGTGGACGTGGCCATCATCCGCTGGAGCCGAATCCGCCTCCTCCTCATGGACGTGGCCGTCGTCCGCAGGGGGCGTCTCCGTCTCATGCTCGTGAGCGTGGCCGTCGTCCGACGCCGTCGAGGCACCGTCCTCCAAGTGGATGGCCTCCATGCCCTCGAGGGTCACGTAGATGGCGCGGTCAACGGGAGTAAACGTCTTGGCGAGGACGCCCACGACCGTGAAGGGCATGTGGCTGTGGTCCAGGAAACCCACCTCGCCAAGCCCATGCGTTACCACAATCTCGTCGCCCGGCGCGTAGTTCAGCTCGGCCGCCACGTCCGCGCCCAGGGTCACGTCGAGCAGGTCCACGTTCGCCCTGCCCTCCGCCAGCGCGATTTCCTGACCTCCGCGGTAGCGGTAGTGGTGATAGAAGTCCTCGTTCGTGCCGATGACCCGGAATCCTCTGTGACTGTCCCCCAGGCTGTAGGGGATGGTCCACGCGACCGCGGGGTGCTCCGCCCACTGCCTGTAGGCCTCCCACGAAACGTTCTCCGTCGGCGCTCCCATGCCGAAGACCGAATACAGCAGCAGCTGAATCGTGCCGCCCTTGGTGCCCACGATCAGATCGGTCTGGCTGATGGTGTTGGAGAAGCTTTCGCGCATGCCCATGCGCACGTTCTCGACGCCGACCAGGAGGGCGACGCTGAGGGCGATGGAGCCCACCGTGAGCGAGGTGCTGAAGGCGCGGTTGCGGAGCGACTTGAGCGCGAGGTCCAAAATCAGCATCAGCGCAACGCCTTGTTGATGTCGGGGAGCGAGATGGTGCGGGAGAACATGCCCTCCAGGGTGCGGTCGTGGCTGACGAACACCAGCGTTGCGCCGGCGCGCTCGCATTCCTGGAAGAGCAGGTCGAGGAAAGCCTCGCGGCGGTCGAAGTCCAGGGAGGAGGTCGGTTCATCGGCGACGATGAGCTCCGGGGACCCGATGAGCGCCCGGCAGGCCGCCACCCGCTGCTGCTGGCCCACCGAAAGTTCGGTCACCTGCTGCTTCAGCAGATCTCCGATCTGGAGGTGGTCGGCAAGCAGCGCGGCGGTCTCCTTCACGCCCTCGCCGTCCAGCCGGGCCCGGCGCCCCGCGTGCATGCGCACAGGCAGGGCGATGTTGTCGAGCACCGACAGGTAGGGGATGAGGTTGAACATCTGGAAGACATAGCCGACGTGCTCCGCCCGGAAGGCGTCCCGCTGTGCGCCCGAGAGCGAGGCGAGGTCCTTTCCCAGCACCCTGACCTCGCCCTCGTTCGCTTCCAGGACCCCCGCCAGCACGCCGAGCAGCGTCGTCTTGCCGCTGCCGCTGGGCCCGTACAGGAACGCGCGTGTCCCCCGCTCGAGGGTCAACTCGGGGATGTCCAGCACAGAGGGGCCTCCACCGTAGCGGAAGCGCAGGTGCCGGAGGTGGACTGCGAAGCTCATCTATGGCTTATCCCAGTGAAGCGTAACTCAGCGAAAAACCGCGGGTTCCCGGCTCAGCAAGTGCGCGCGTTCGACTCATGCAGGTGTTCCGCATCGAGGCTCAGTACTCGTACGGATAGACCCGCTTGCCGGTTATGGTGAAGCCGACGTAGCCGTAAACGCTCTTGGTCATCTCGATCTTGAGTACGCCCTCGACCCACACCGGGTTCCATCCGTTCAAAAACGCCCACTTGTCGTCTTCCATCTCGATGTAGACGAGCTGGTTGGGCGGGGGAGGCGGCATGTGGATGCAGGCGCCGACATAGGGAACGAGGAGGAATTCCTTCGCCGAGGAGGCCCAGTCTTCAAGCGTTACCGTAAATCCGGGGACCTTGACGAGTTTGCCGTCGAGCGCCGCCAACTCCTCGCCCGGCTTGCCGGTGCGGTAGTTGAGGCTGGCCAGGAGGTGCCAGCCCACCTTGATGGGTTCGTCGGCCGATACCACCGGCGGTGCGTCGACCGGGGGTTCCGGGACGGCCTCCGGGGGGGCACCCTCAACGCTAAGGATAACCACGAACAGCACGGCGGCGGTTATGAAGAGCAGTATGCGGCTGGCGGCGATCATTAGAAAACTCCAATTGTGAAGTCCTCAATTCGATAGATATAGGTAAAAGCGGACGCTTTGGCAATAGAAAATGAATTTGCCGCAGTTATTCGATACGACTAACGCTTAAGGCTTCCTTTGCTTACCAGGCGCCTGACCCGCCGTGACCGGAGATACGGTGGCCGAAGCTCCGGGAAATTGCGTTAACTGCTTAAAAGGAATAAGTTTGCACAGACGTCAGGAAACTGTACTTTCCAGGGTGAACCGTTTACAGAACAGGTTAGAAAAAAGTAGCCCGCGCCGGATTTCAGGGCCGTTCCGGATCATGAAAAAACGAATCCGTCATTGTCTTCTGATCCTTCTCCTGGTAACGTCGACTCCCGGTTGCGATAAATCGACATCAAGCGTGATCAGTGATCTGCAGTTGCGCCTGGCGGCTCAGACACCGATCCGGCAGCACGTCCGATCGGTCGTGGTGACCATGTCGGGCGTGTCCGTTCGCGCCACCGCGAACAGCGAGTTCGGTACCCCCGGCACGTTGTCCCATACCGTCGACCTGCTCGAACTGGGGGGAAGCGACACGCGGGTCCTGGAAGTGTTCTCCCTGGTCGAGGGTAGATACGACGCCGCGCGCCTGAACGTCCACGAAGTCACCGTGACGTTGTTGAACGGCGTGCAGTTCAACGAAGTGTATCCGGATCCGCAGGGCAGGGAGATGATCGTCGAAGCACACACTCCGGTGGCCGTCGAGCGCGGCAGGAAGGCGGACGCCGTGATCGATTTCGACCTGATGCGTTCGATCGCGTTCGAAGGCGATACCCAACGGGTCCACGACATTACCGGGATGAGGTTCACGCCGGTAGGCCGCCTGGTCGACCTGGCGAGTTCCGGCCAGGTTTCCGGCAGCGTCAAGCACGACAACGGCACGCCGGCGGTCCTCCGGGACGACCAGCCGCTGAGCGGTTACCCCGTAACTGTCTTTCAACCCGGAAGGACGGACTCGGTGACGGTCTATTCCGACGAAGGCGGCCAGTACTCGGCCTATTTCATGCCCGCGGGGTCCTACGCCCTGTACGGTCCCTCCACGGAGGACACCGAAGCCTGGTCCACGGAGAACGTCGTGGTGACCACCGCCAGTACGACGCGCCAGGACGTCATCGCCAGGAAGCGCTGATCGGGGTAAATGAGGCTTGACGGTCGTCATCGCCAGGAAGCGCTGATCGGGGTAAATGAGGCTTGACGGTCCGCCGGGCGGCCTGCACATTGTCTTCTCTGTTTTCCGATCAAACCTCGTAATCCGAAATCCGCGGCGCGACGGGTTGCGGCCGTGCCGGAAGGGAGCGCTCGATGGCCTCGTACATGTACCTGTCCATCACCGGCGAGGGTAAAATCGCCATATACGAAATGGACCCGGGCACGGGAGGCCTTACCTTCAGGGAGGACGTCGCCGCGGGTGCCGGCGTGATGCCCCTCGTGGTGGACGCGGCCCGGCAGCGTCTCTACGCGGGACTGCGCGGCGAGCCGTCGGTGCAGACCTACAGCCTGGACCGAAAGACGGGCGGCATTTCCCTGCTGGGCTCCACGCCCTTCGATTGGGACACGACCTATATGGCCCTGGACAACACCGGCCGTTTTCTGCTGTCCGCCTCCTACGGTCACGGCGTGGCGGGTGTTCATGCCATCGGCTCAGGCGGCATCGTCCAAGCGCCGCCCGTGGACCGCCAGGAGACGGCCCGGTGCGCCCACTACATACAGACGGATGCGTCGAACCGTTTCGCCTTCGTGCCCCACGTCGCCGAATCGAATATGATCTGCCAGTTCAGGTTCGACGAAGGCACGGGCAAGCTGACGCCGAACGATCCGGACCGCGTGGCCCAGCCCCCGGATACCGGGCCGAGGCATTACTGCCACCATCCTGTGCTGAACGTGCTCTACGCCGACAATGAGCAGGGCAGCAGCATGACGGCCTACCGGTTCGATCCGGACCGGGGAACGCTGGAGGCGCTGCAGACGGTATCGACGTTGCCTTCGGATTTCACCGATGAAAACTCCTGTTCGCAGATCCATATCCATCCATCGGGCCGTTGGGTGTACGCCAGCAACCGGGGTCACGACAGCATCGCCGGTTTCGCGACCGACCCGGTTACGGGGCTGCTCGACCCCATCGGCCAGGCGCCTACGGAAGAGACGCCGCGGGCCTTCAACCTGGATCCGCGGGGCCGGTATCTCTACGCCGCGGGGCAGGCAAACGGAAAGCTGGCCGCCTATCGCGTCGACCAGGACACAGGCGTCCTTGCGCCCCTCGACGTGTACGACGTCGGTCCGTCGCCGGCCTGGGTGATGATCCTGGACGTGGTCGAAGATCCTGAACAAGGACGAATGATCCTGGACAAGGACGAAAGACGGCGGTCCGGGCGCTGAGCCGATGCTTCGACTCGGCTTCCTCGCCTCCCATCGCGGATCCAATATGCAGGCGGTCGTGGACGCGTGCGCGGAAGGAAGAATCCGGGCGCGGCCGGCCGTGGTGATCAGCAACAACCGGTCGGCAAAAGTGCTTCGGCGTGCGGAGTCGGCGGGGTTTCCGGGATATTGCCTGAACGCCGGCACCTGCCCCGGTCCCGCGGACCTGGACCGTGCGATGCGCGAGATCCTCCGGCGGCACCAGGTGGACCTGGTCGTCCTGACGGGGTATCTCAAAAGGGTGGGGCCGGAGACGCTGGCCGCCTTCCGGGGCAGGATGATCAACATCCACCCTTCGCTGCTGCCGCGTTACGGCGGCCGGGGCATGTACGGCCTGCGCGTACACGAGGCCGTCCTGGCGGCTGGCGACAAAACCACCGGGGTCACGATCCACTACCTGGAAGAGGAATACGACCAGGGGGCCGTGCTGGCACAGCGGACCGTGCCGGTGGAACCCGGCGACACGCCGGAGTCGCTGGCGGCACGCGTCCTGGCCGACGAGCACGAACTGCTGGTCGAGACGGTCGGTTCCATCGCGCGGGAGAACGCGCGTGCTGGAGGACGCGCGTAGGGGATCGGGACCCTGAGCAGGCATCGCCTCCGAACCGAGCAGGTATTACCTCTGTCCCCCATGGATTTAAACGGAGAAGAACTATGGCGTTTACCTTCGACCTCCTCGTAACCGATGGCCTGGTCGTCAACCAGGAGGGCGTCCGCGCGGCCACGATCGCCGTGCGGAACGGCCGCATCGCCGGCCTACTCGAGCCCGATGCGCGGCCCGAAAGCGCACGGCAGATCTCCGCGAAGGGCCTGTACGTCCTGCCCGGCCTGATCGACCCCCACGTCCATCTCCGGTCACCCGGCCACGAGGAGCGCGAGGATCCCGTATCCGGCACGAGCGCGGCCGCCGCGGGCGGCATCACGACGCTGCTGGAGATGCCCATATCGCCGGTTTCCGCCAGCTCGGCGGAGGGACTCCGCAGGCGGGGCGAGGCCATCGGAGCGCAGTCGTTGATCGACTTCGGCCTCTACGGCGCGGCCGGTCATCAGAACGTGGACCTCATTGCCGAGGTGGCCGAGGCGGGCGCCGTGGCCTTCAAGACCTTCCTGACCGCGCCGCCGACCCACCGCGAGGGCGAGTTCTTCGGCCTCTGGTGCCTGGACTACGCGCTGCTTCGGGACGTCATGGCCGCCACGGCCGCCACGGGCCTGCGCCACAGCTTCCACTGCGAGAACTGGCCCATGATCGAGACGCTCATCGGACGGCTGTCCGCCCAGGGCCGCAACGACGGACTGGCCCACGCCGAAAGCCGACCCTCCATCGTGGAGGACACGTCGGTCGCCGTCATGATGAGCCTGGCCGCCGAGGCCGGCGGCCCCGTGGAGGTCGTGCACCTTTCGAGCCCGCGGGCCGCGCAGTTGGTGAAAGAAGCCAAGGAGCGGGGGCTCGACGTCATCGCCGAGACCTGCCCCCAGTATCTCTTCCTGACCGACCAGGTGCTTTCGGTACACCGCGGCTTCGCCAAGTGCAATCCCGCCCTGCGGCCCGCCGAAGAGGTCGAGGCGCTCTGGTCCTACCTGCACGACGGCACGCTGGACTTCGTCGGCAGCGACCATTCTCCCTTCCGGCCCGACGAGAAGGAGGGCGACGACGTCTTCGCCATTCCGCCCGGCCTGCCCGGACTAGAGTCCATGGCCCCCCTGATGCTGACCGCGGTCAACGACGGCCGGCTGTCGATCACCGACCTCGTCCGGCTGATGTCGACCCGCCAGTCCGAAGTCTTCCGGCTCCCGGGCAAAGGGCGTATCGCCATCGGAAACGACGCCGATCTCACCTTCGTGGACCTGGACGCGCGGTGGACCTTCGACCGGAACGTATGCTTCTCCAGGGCACGGGAAGTCATGCGCATCGTCCACGGCATGCCCATGAAGGGCCGTATCCAACGGACCATGGTACGGGGTGAGACGGTGTACGAGGACGGCAGGATCACGGGCAAACCGGGTCACGGCCGCTGGCTGAAACCCGGTTGATCGAGAGAAGCCGTTCGAGAGAAGCCCTACGAAAGAAGCCGTTCGAGAGAAGCTCTTAGAGAGAAGCCGTTCGAGAAATCAATTCGGAGCGATGAATTTCAGCGCCTCGAGTTTCGTGCATTCAATTTCCGAAAGGAACGAGCATGGCAGACCAAGACCCCAGGGGCGTATACACCATTGCGCCGACGCCCTTTGAAGAGGACGGCAGCCTGGACACGGGCAGCCTGTCGACCCTGACCGATTTCCTCATCGACCTGGGCATCGACGGTATAACCATTCTCGGTGTCATGGGGGAGACCAGCAAGCTGGTGGAAGCCGAGCGGGACCAGGTCATTGCCGGGGTGGTCGAAGCGGCCGGGGGAAGGATCCCGGTCTGCGCCGGAACCAGCCATACCGGGACGGACGGGTGTGTCGCGCTGAGCAGGCGGGCGGAGGAGCTGGGCGCCTCTTCGCTCATGGTGGCGCCGCCGAAGCTGGCCAAGGGCACGGACGAGGCGCTGCTCGCCCATTACCTCAGAGTGGCCGACGCCGTATCGATCCCCCTCGTGATCCAGGACCACCCCACCAGCAGCGGCGTCCAGATGAGCATCGATTTCATCGCGACCGTCGCCGACCGGTCTCCGCGGTGTCGTTTTCTCAAGCTGGAAGAAGAACCGTCGCCGCGGAAGGCCAGCCAGGTGCTCGCGGCCAATCCCGACGTCGAGATCTTCGGCGGCCTGGGCGGCGTCATGCTCCTGGAGGAACTGCGCCACGGGTGCATGGGCACCATGACCGGATTCGCCTACCCCGATATCCTGAAGGACATCCACACGAAGTACATGTCCGGCGACGTCGACGGCGCCACCGAGACCTTTTACCGGTATTGCCCGCTGATCCGCTTCGAGGGACAGCCCGGCATCGGGCTATCCATTCGCAAGCACGTCTACCGGCGGCGCGGCGCCATCAAGACCGCCCGGGCGCGCCAGCCCTACGTCCCCCTGGACGACGAAACCCTGGCGGACCTGAACGATCTCCTGACGAGACTCGGGTTGGGGTGATCAGTCCCGCCAGTCGAGCAGGACCCCCAGCGCATCGCCCGGCCGCTGGTGAAGCAGCGCGAAAGCGTCTGCGGCCTGGTGCCAGGGAAAACGGTGCGTGGTCATACGATCGGTGCGGATCGCGCCCGAGGCCAGGAGTTCCATGGCGCGGCGGGACTGGCGCGCGCCCGCCTGAGTCCGGTAGTAACCGCCCAGCAGTCTACGCCCCTGTACCTTCTCCGATGACAGGGAAAGCGGCTGGTCCTCGTACAGCCCGATCAGGTGGATCAGCCCGCCAAGCGCCAGCATATCGAGCCCCTGCTCGAAGGCCGCCGGCCCCGCCGGACCGCCCACGGCGTAGACCACGACGTCGGCACCGAGGCCGTTGGTCAGGCGCTTCACGGCCCGGACGGGATCTTCCTCGCGGGCGTTGATGACCGCGTCGGCGCCGAATTCGGCCGCCATTGCGCACCGGTTGTCCAGCGCGTCCACGGCCACCACCCTGCCAACCCCGTTCGCCTTGATGACCTGCAGGATCAGGTTGCCCACCAGACCCTGGCCGAGCACGACCACGGTGTCCTGGGGCCTGATATCCTCCACTTCCACCCAGGTGACCGCGCCCGCGGTCAGCGGGTAGTACGGGGCGCTGTCGAAGGAAAGGTCCGCAGGCATGGGCATGACGACGGTCTGGTCCCACGGAAAGACGAGCCGGGCCGGCCGGACGACGTACTGGGCGTGGGGCGCCAGGGCGACGACCCGGTCGCCGATTTCCAGGTGATCGACGCCCTCGCCAAGCGCATCTACCGTACCCGCCATGGAGTAGCCCATGACGTCCGGACTCACCGCGTGTTCACGCCTGTACCGGCCGCCCAGTTCCGAACCGCGGCTGATGAGGCTGCACGTCGCCTTGATCCGGATCTCACCGTTACCCGGTTCGGGTACCGGCACCTCTTCGATCTCGATCCGGTGCCGGCCTTCGGGTTTGATGACTTGTTTCATGGTCGGTTGAGACACCACTTATCGTCCCTTTATCCCTGGATCGCCCTGTGCAATTCGCCACATGCCATTTATGAGATGCAGATTCCCGCACGCATTGTGAGATGCAGATTCCCGCACGCACCTACGCCGGTATGGCCAGTTCGGGAAGCGGATGGGGCGGTTTCTGCATGGCGACGGCGGCCGCCTGCTCATCCGCCGTCAACGGCCTGAACCGTTCCGCGGCGTCCAGTACCCGTGGAAGCAGGCTGATTTCTCCGCATGACGGCGCGGTGTGCATGGGCTGGGATAATACCCACCAGAGGGACCGGTCGATATCCGCCTGTTCCCGGTGGGGATCGTACCAGGTGCGGCAGTCCCCGGTTTCCCCCTTCCAGCCGCCCCGGGCGATCATCTTGATGGTCTGCACGCCCACGTCCCGGTCGCCGGCCTCGTCCAGCAGCGCTTCGTAGTCCCTTCGATAGACCGGGTCCCGTGCCCCGGCGGGGTTCAGCGGGAACATCACCGTGTCGAAGTCGAATCTCCTCAGTCCTTCCAGCATGGTCGACGGTACGCCCGGGCCGTGTCCCGTGATGCCGATCCACCGGGTCAGGCCCTGCTCGCGCATCTCGAGCAGCGTCTCGATGGCGCCGCCTGGCGACAGGACGAGATCCAATTCGTGCAGTTCCAACACGGCGTGCAACTGGAAGAGGTCGAAATCCTCGACGTTCAGGCGTTTCAGGATGCTTTCGACGTCGCGCCAGGCCTCGTCCCGCGTGCGAAAACGCGTCTTCGATCCGAGAAACACGCGGTCCCGAAGATCCGGCATCCAGGGCGCCATCCGCTCCATGGCGTGTCCGTATCCCGGCGCGATGTCGACGTGGTTCACGCCGTGATCGAGCACCAGTTCGATGGCCCGGTCGGCCTCGTCCTGGTCCACGTACCCGACCGCGAACGCGCCGAACGTGACGACGGTACTCTCGTGACCGGTGCGTCCGAGCCTGCGTTTCTCCATACTTTTGACCTTTCCTTTTCCTCCGACCGGTCCAGAATGGATTCCGTTTTCCCTTCGATCAGTCCAGAATGAACCTGGCCAGGGTGCGCTGAACGTCCGTGACGTCTATACCCCGCTTGAAATCCTTCTTTACCGGGAAGGTGCCGCCGGAAATCCAGATCTTCATCTCGGAGTCGAGATCGACCTTCCCCGCGGTCTCGAACGAGAAGTGGGTGATCGATTTGTACGGGATGGAGTGATACTCGACCTTGCGGCCGGATATCCCCTGCTTGTCCACCACGATCAGCCGCCTGTCCGTAAAGGCGAACAGGTCTCTCACCAGTTTGAAGACCCTGACCAGCTTTTCGTCCTCGATCAGGATCTCGGAGAATTCCTCTTTGATCGCGTTTACTTCGATCTCCGAGGCGTTACCCATGATGGAGTTCAGCATCTTCATTGTATTCTCCCCGATTCTTCCTGAACAGTAATGCCTGTTTGACGCGAAGCCGTCAAGGCCGCTCTTCCCCAACCAACAGCGCGGCTGACTTACGCAGGATTTCATCCACGTTTCCAGCCGGAAGCGTACAGATCCACTCCACGGCGCCTGAACGCCATTCCATGCTTTCCAGCTGATCGGCCAGGATGACCCCGGCAACCCTTAGCCCGGAGGGAATCGCGACTTCGAAGGGATACCCCTTCTCTTCGTCGGTAACCGGGCAGAACAGCGCCAGGCCGACCCTGCGATTGTACGATTCGGGCGATACGACGACGGCGGGGCGCCCCGAAGGCAGGTATGATCCTTCCCTCGCCCTGGAGTAGATCCAAACCACGTCGCCACGGCCTGGTGTATAGTTCTGCGTAGGCATCAGACCTCCCCCGCACCGGAGGTCCCGATGCTTATTTTTCCATGCAAGTTGCGTTTCGAGACGCCCGAAAGCAGATCGGCCAGCCTGAAGTGGGTACGCTCCAGCGGAACCAGGGCCAATTCCCTGCCCCGGAGTACCAGTACAACCGGCGAATCGTCCCCGACCCCCATCTGGACGGCGACCGGTTTCGGAATGCGCAGGGCCAGGCTGTTGCCCCACTTTTTCACGCGGGATTTCATACGAGCCTCCTTATGTATGTAGATACTTCGTGTGGATACACCGCAAATGGATGTATCTACCGTTGTTCGATAACCCATTAGTCGAGGTTTTGAGTAGAAACTCGACCGAAGAGTGAAGAACGTCAAAGACGTTGGCATTTCGACATGCTGAGATTGAATTAGGGCTGAGAGGCTTTTAGGAAGTAGCCAATGGAAAGGAAAAGTCTGGACAACGTGTTACCCAGCCCTGAATGTCCTGCGAAGCGTATACCTTCCCGGAGCCGGCACATACCCCAGTTTTCGGTTGAGCGCCAGCATGGGACCGTTCATCGAATCGTTGTGCGTACTGAGCGATCGAACAGAGTGACTCCGGGCATAGCGAATCGCGGCGAGTTTCAGCGCGAGCGCGATATGGCGCCTTCGATACGCCCGGGTGACCCCGGTGTGCACGTTGAACGCCTGCTTCGCCTCGGGGTAGAGGCGCACCGCGCAGATCCCCACCCAACGGTCCCCGTCGGCCGCAAGCAACTGGCCATCCGGCCGATACCAACCCGCCTCGTAGACCCACTCGTTGAACTCCTCGAAGGACAGCCCGGGACCGGTCCACCCCGGTACGTCCTCGTCCGTTATCGCGTTCACTTCATAGAGCTTCCTGCGTGCGTCCGGCGTGTCCCCGAAGTCCGACAGCGCATGTAGGCGTAATCCCGACGCCGCGAAGTCCTCGAGAAGCTTCAGATAGGATGATTCGTCGAAGTGTTCCAGGTCCAGGCTCGACTGGAACGGCATCGTCTCCGGTCACGGCCACCTGACGGTAACTGACCCGGTCAAGCGCCGTATGGGTCAGCCACTCGTGCACGGTCTCTTCTGAAACGGGATTCAGTTCGAAGGCGTTGACGACGGAAGCGATGCCTGCTTCATCGGAAGAGGGACGGGCGGGGCGCAGGTGGAACAAAGCGGAGGTTGCCATACCAGGAAACTAACCGGATGTGGTCGATTCGGGGCCCCTACGCCAGCACCCCGGGCATGGGCTTGAACTGGCAGGCCTCGACGAAGACCTCGAAGAAGTCGGGGGTGGTCTCCAGCTCGATGTGCTCGATGTCCTTGACCAGCGATTCCAGTGCCTTGCGGCGCGAGCGGGAGAGGAGGATCTCCCGGGCGCCCTGGACGGCGGCGTTGCCGACCTTGGCGATGCGGTCCTCGGGCACGGGGGCCAGAAACCCGATGTCGATGGCGTTGCGCACGTCCACGTAGTTGGCGAACCCCCCCGCCAGGAAGAGGCGGTCCACGTCGCCGGGTGCGACGCCGAAAGCGCGCAGTACGATATACTGGCCGCAGTAGTTGGCGGCCTTGGCCTGCGCGAGGTTGCTGGCGTCCTGGCGAGACAGGGTGATGCCGGACTCCGGCACGACGGCCATATCGAACTGCTTCCGGTCGGCGAAGACGCCCTTGGGGGTCATCATGCCGTGGCGGCGGAGTTCGGCGAGGAGGTCGATCAGGCCGGAGCCGCAGATGCCCTGGGGCGGGGTATCGCCGATGGTGCGCCAGGCGAACTGCCCGTCTGCCCACTTCAGCGTTTCGATGGCGCCTTCGTAACCGGGCATGCCGTACTTGATCCCGCCCCCCTCGAAGGCGGGTCCGGCAGGGCACGACGCCGTGATCACGCGTCCGTTGCCCGCCACGACCACCTCGGTGTTGGTGCCCACGTCCACCAGCATGGATACGCCCGGCTGCGCCGCCAGTTCGACGGTGGCCAGGTCGGCCGCCACGTCTCCGCCCACGTGGCTGGCGATGAGGGGCATGCCGTAGACCCGGGCCTTCGGATTGGCCCGCAGACCGAGGCGCCGGGTGCCGATGGTCAGCGCTGTGGTCTCCCGCTCGCCCGCGAGGAATTCGTTTTCGACGAGGGATTTGTAGGGCTTCTGGCCGATGCTCTGCACGTCGAGCCGGAAGAAGAGGTCCCGCATGGTGGAGTTCCCCGCCACGACGATTTCGTAGATCTCCTGTCGCGCGGTTCCCGTCCGCTCGCACCAGTCCATGATCTCGTGGTTGACGGCGTTGATGATGGCGTTCCAGAGTTCCCCCTCGTACGCGCCGTCGTAGGAGATCCGGTGCATCACGTCGCTGCCGCCGAAGCGCTGGGGGTTTTCGAAGGAACAGAGGTGGACGCTTTCCCCGGTCTCCAGGTCCACGAAGTCCATGACTACCGTGGTCGTGCCGAGATCGATGGCGAGCCCGTAGAGATGCCCGCGGTACCGGTCGATCTCCTCGCCGTCATAGAAGACGACGTCGCCCTGCCGGCCGACCATCGGGTCCAGCGGCGTTTCTTTCTCTTCGCTGACGGTGAGGATCTTGGGCGTCCGCCGCAAAGGGGAGAAGGCGATATCCACGTCCGGATCCACGACCCGGGCCTGGCAGGCGAGACGGTAGTTCTCCCGCAGGAAGGATTCCGCTTCTGTCCGTGGGACAAGCCCTTCCATGCCGTCCCGTATTTCAACGATGCACTCGTGGCAGATGCCGTTGCGGAAGCAGGAGGTGGGCACCTGGACGGCGAGATCGTCGGCGTAGTCGAAGATGGTCCGGCCGGCGGTCAGGGGCCGGGTCGTCGTGCCGTCGGTTATCGATCCGCGGTCCGGCCGATCAGCTTTCGATCCGCCGTCCGGCCGTTCTCGGGGCGCCTCTTCCGTCTCCCATGCCATGCGATAGTCGAGCTTGTCGTCCCCGCCGCACATGAGCAACCCGCCGGATTCCTGCGGCTTGCGCTGGTTGCGGCACCCGAACCGGGCGGTGCATTCGTCGAAGCGGTTCTTGTAGGGGCAGCGGTAACTGGCCTGTTCGGTTGCATGGGCCATCATGTCCTTGAAGATGGCCGTGATGCGGTCCAGGCGCTCCTGGTACGCCGCCTTGTCGATTTTCTTCATGGGAATCTGTCGGGAAGGCGTCCTGCATTGTCGTCGGTCCGCGCCGTCAGCCGCCTGCTCCAGCACGCGCCGTCAGTCGTCCTGTTCCTGCTTGAGTTCTACGAGGAGACGCTGGGCGAGTTCCACGCATCCCACCGCGTCTTCGGCGGTGCCGTCGGCGCCCATGTCGTCGGCGAACTCCTGGGTGACCGACGCGCCGCCCACCATGATCTTGACGTCCTCGCGCATGTCGTTGTCGATGAAGGCGTCGATGGTCTTGCCCATGTTGGGCATGGTCGTGGTGAGCAGGGCCGACATGCCCAAAAGGGGCGCTTCGTGTTCCTCCACCGCATCCATGAACTCGTCCTCGGACGTATCGACGCCCAGGTCGTGGACCACGAACCCGGCGCCGCGCAGCATCATGATGCAGAGGTTCTTGCCGATGTCGTGGAGGTCGCCCTTGACCGTACCCATGATGACCGTGCCGACGGGTTCGATGCCCGAGGCGGAGAGGATGGGTTCGATGTGGGCCATCCCGGCCTTCATGGCCCTTGCGCAGGCGAGCACCTCCGGGACGAAGATGAAGTTCTCGCGGAACTTGATGCCCACGACGCTCATGCCGGCGATCAGGCCGTCGTCCATCACCTCCAGGGCTTCGATGCCCTCGTCCAGCGCCTTGCGGGTCAGCGTATCGACCGTCCCGTTGTCCCCGTCGATGAGGGCCGCGGAGATCTCCTGCATGTCGGGCGTCGCCCGGGCGAAAGCGTCGATGATCCGCGTCCGTTCTTCGGGACGCTCGATGAATTCCTCGATTTCATCTTTCAGGAAGTCATTGGCGATGTCGTTGAGTTCGGCCATGCGTTACTGCCCGGTCCTCCCGTGATCGTGATCGTGACCGTGATCGTGATCATGTGCGTGGTTGCGGTGCCAGTCCTTCACCGCATCGGGGATCGCCTTCAGGTTCTCGATGGAGGCCTGAAGGGGTACCGCGCATTCCGGTCCCACCATGTGAATGCCGTGATCCAGGTTCTGGCAGACTTCATGGCCTACTTCGTCGGGACCCCGCGCGAAGAGCGTCTCGGGATTGTTGATATTGCCCACGAGGGAGATCTGGCCGTCCACGGCTTCCATGGATTCCAGGGGCGTGTTTTTCGAATCGAAGTGAAAGGCGGCAAAACCGGTCTCGGCGATGTAGCCCATGCGGTCCACGGTTCGCCCGCAGATATGCATGATCAGCGGGATGGGAATCCGTTCCACCATTTCGATGTGAAGGTCCCGCAGGAACCGCCGGTAGTATTCGCCGCTTACCAGGTCGCCGGTGGCGTGGTCGGGCAGGGTCAGGGCGTCCGCCCCGGCCTCGATCTGCGCGCGGCCGAACTCCACCGTGATTTCCTTCATGCGGTCGAGGGCGAGGTGGGTCCTGCCCGGGTCGTCGAGGGACGTGAGCAGGAAGGGCTCCACGCCGAAGCAGTGGTAGCCCAGGGACCAGGGCCCCATGGTCTTCCCGATGATCGCGACCTCGTCGCCGTATTCCTTCTTGAGCCTGCTGATGGCGTCGAGGACGCACTTCGTGTCCCGGTGCGTCAGGAAATCCGACGGAACCTTGATGTCGTCCACGTCTTTCCAAATGGGATTGTTCATCCTTACCGTGGGCCAGTTGTCCTTCTGCTCCCACTGGATCTCGCACCCCAGCGCGGAAGATTCCTGGATGATGGTGAAGACCGGCATGATGGTGTCGAAACCCAGTTCGGTGTATCCCGTGGCCGCGAGACGGGCCATCAGTTCCGGGTCCCGGTTGGCGTCCGGAAAGGGGGCGTCGACGAGGTCCATCAGCTCTACCGTGGCGACAGAGGTCGGATTGCATACGGGCGTGCGGTCCACGGGTTCCCCCCGCAGGGCGGCCAGCACCCGGTCCCGGCCCTTCATCTGTTTGATGACGCTCTTTTCCATGGCTGCCTCCTTGACGACGCCGCGTTCATTCGGGTCACGCGCCTGAGCACCGTTGACTCCCGCGTCTGAGAACTGTCATCGATCCTGCTGGCTTGGCGCCGCCAGGACGCCCCGGCTCGCGGCCATCTCCTGTTCGCGCAACACGGCCCGGACGTTCGGCGCGCGGACCAGTAACAGACCGATCAGCTCGTCGTGAGCATACCCGCAGGGGAAGACCACCCGGTCCAGCGTGCCGCTCACCTCATCGATCTCGGCCAGTTTCATCAGTCCGCCCGCGATGAAGGAGATGCGCCGTTCAGGGTCCTTGCCCTCCCCGTGGGCCGTGACCCGGTAGACGCCGTCGCCCTCGCTCAGCACCTTGATCTGCAGGCCCGATTTCTTGTCGAGGATTTCCAGGGGACGAGGCTCGACCGGGCCGGAAGGATCCAGCTTGCAGGCTTCGAGGAAAACGCGCTTGACCGCAAGGTTGTGGTCCCACCCGCAGGGAAACCGCAGGCAGCCGTCGGGATCCCGCACCATGCCGCCCAGGACTTCCATCGCCTTCACCACGGAAGCGATCCGGTCTTCGGCGCCCGGCAGGCGGCTGTAGGTGTGAACCCGGTAGGCGGGTTCTCCGTCATCCTGCTGCCGGTAAAGGCCGATGGAGACGTCCCCGAAGTGGGGATCGAGCGGAACCAGTTCGATGCGCCTTCCTATGTCCGTCGTCTGTCCCATATAGTTGAACGATTTCCGTCCGTCGCACTCCGTCCGTCGCGTTCCGCAAGACGCTGCCGGCCTCTTCCCATCTACGACCGGCCTCTTCCCCTCTTCGACCGGCCAATTCCCATCGGCCGGCATAGCGCCTCATTACGGTTGGGGTTGTCCCTGTCTGTATTCGTCTTCGAGCTGCTTCAGCAGAACTTCAGCCACGTCCCCGGCTTCTGATTCCCCGCCGGTCCATGCCCGCTTCCCGGACCAGTGCCACTCGTCCAGGTAGGCGTCGGTACCGGTCAGTCCGTCCCGCATGGCCACCCGGTCGATCTCCTGCTGAAACCAGTCGGGCATCTGGCGGGACAGGGGACGCCGGCCGCCGAAGACCCGCACCTGCGCGGGAATGTCACGCCAGTAGAGCACCTGGTACGTCGTCATGCCGGCCTGTCCCGTGCCTTTCGTCCCCGACCTCATGCCGCCCTGTCCATCGCCTCGCGGAAGGCCCGGATGTGGGCGACGCCCATACCGCAGCATCCGCCGATGAAGTAGGCGCCGGACTCCAGGAGGTCCGGCACGAAGGCGGCCATATCTTCCGGCGAGTTGGCGTAGTAGGTCCGGTGCTGCTCATCCAGGCGGGCCTTCCCCGCGTTCGGGTAGGCCATCATGCGCTTCGGCGGTTCCGGCCTGGATGCCATGGCCCGCTTCAACTGGCCGATGCCGTGTATGGCGTAGGGCATTCCCGTGTGCTCGTCCCGCCGGGATTCCGCCCCGCAATTCAGGCCGAGGATCTGCACGTGTCCGAGCAGGTCGCGTCCTTCGGACTGCGCGCCGCCCGCGAGGATCTCCAGCAGGTCCTCCGCCGAATGACCCCAGTCCGTCTTGTAGACGACCTCGCCCGTGGCCCGGTCTTTCGTATACTTGTACGTCTGGCTCACGGCGATCGGCAGACCGAACTGCGCCAGTTCGTTCACGGCCAGGGCCGCCTCGTTGGCGGAAAACATGGTCTCGACGCAGAAGAAATCCACGCCGGCTTCCGCCAGCGCCGTGCCCACCCGAGCGTGGGCGTCCCGGGCAATGCTGTTCGCGATGCCGAACTCCGTATCGCCGCTGTCGGCCTCGATAGCCCCCGGCAGGGGACCGATGGAGCCGGCGAGGTACACCTCCCTGCCGCCGCGCTCGATGGCGGCCCGGGCGTGTTCCACGGCCGTCCGGATGAGGCCGTCGGACTCGGAGGCGTCCTTCCCCGCCATCTCGAGGTGGGGATACGACGCCACGAACGTGTTGGTGCCGATCGCCTCTGCGCCTGCTTCAATATAATCGAAATGGATATCCGTGACAACGCCGGGATGCAGCTCGTTGGCCAGCGCGCTGTTGGCCAGTTCGATGCCGCGGACGAAGAGTTCGGTGCCGAAGCCGCCGTCGTAGAGGAGCGGCCGCTCTTCGGCGATGCGTTCAATAAAGGGTTTCATGAAGGGCTCCGGCTGGCCGGCCGATCCGGTCGTCCTCTGCACCTCATGGCGCCTCGAAAGATACCTGCCCCCGGGTGCGGAGTTCCATCGGTCGCAACGCGTGGTAGATCAGGTTGTTGACCGGCGTGGGCACGCCCGCCTCCTCGCCCATGCGGACCAGGGCGCCGGTCTGGGCTTCGAGCTCGGAAAACCGGCCTTCCATGACGTCCCGCTGCATGGAGGCGGTGCCGCCGTACTCGACGCTGTCCAGGATGGCGAGGGTCTGGGCCACGATGTCGTCCGGCAGATTCACGCCCTGGGCGGTGGCCACCCGGTGGATCTCCTCCATGGCCCCCTCGAGGAGACCGCGCGTGCCGGGCTGGCTGCGGACTACGCCGATCGGCGCGCGGGTGACGGCTCCGACGCCGCTCCACGAGGCGATGAGGATGTACTTGCGCCACATGGCGGCCTGGATGTCGGGCGGCGTATCGACGATGAGGCCCCTGGTACGTTCGAAAGCCAGGCGCAACCGGTCTACCCGTTCGCTGGGACGGTTGTCCCATTCGCCGAAGTGGACGAAAGGCTCGTAGGCAATGTGGCGGATGAGACCGGGTTCGGCGATGAAGGAGACGATCCCGCACACGCCGCCGAGCACGTGGCGCCAGCCGAACTCCGCCGCCAGCTGCTCCGGCGTCTCTACCCCGTTCTCCATGGGCAGCACGAAGGTATCCGGCCCGATCAACTGCCGGACCCCTTCGACGGCGTCGGACACCTGCCAGCATTTGACGCAGAGCATGACGACGTCCACGTCGCCGGCTTCCCCGGGGTCGCCCGTGACCTGGATCGAAGGCAGCGCGAAATCGCCCTTCGTGCTTTCCACCCGAAGTCCGCCTTCGCGCAACGCCTCGAGGTGCGGGCCGCGCGCGATGAACACGACGTCCTCTCCCGCTTCCGCGAGTCGTCCTCCATAGTAGCCGCCCACACCGCCCGTACCGAATACCGCTATGCGCACACGCGCCTCCGAATGGTCCCGGAATTCCCGTTAGAGAAGCTAATGCCGTCACGACACCGGGCCGTAACCCGGATCAGTCCGGATCCCCGCGCGGCGCCGTTTCGCAAGCAGGGCAATATAATGGGATGGCCATCGGAAGGGCAACAGCTTTTCGTGTAGAGCGGTTTTACGCGCCGCCGCGTTCCAGGACGAAGGCTTCCATGGCGTAGTACTGGGGAAATCCCAGTTTGTCCAGACGCCGGGCCGTGTGGGTATTGCGGTCCTGCACGCGCTCCCAGAACTCCCGGTCGTCGTGCGCGCCGGGGAACATGGCGGTGTCCTTCTGGGACTCGTGGCGGAAGATGGCCTGGATCTTGCGCTGGAGATCTTCGTAGGAAAGGGGGATGAAGACATCGGCCTCGTCCACTTCCCACTCCTGCCACGCGCCCCGGTAGAGCCAAACGTCCGGCTCCGTCCTGTCGTAGACGGCGAGGGCCTGGTCGATGACTTCCTTGCACACGCGGTGGGTGCCGTGGGGGTCGGACAGGTCTCCGGCGACGAAGACGACCTCGGGGCGGATTTCGTTCAGCAGGTTCAGGACGATGCCGACGTCGTCTTCGCAGACGGGATTTTTCCTCACCTGTCCGGTCTTGTAGAAGGGCAGGTCCAGGAATCGGGTCTTCTCCGGGGGGATGTTCACTGTCGACGCCGCCGCGATGGCCTCGGACCGGCGGATGTTGGTCTTGATGATCTGGACTTCGGGGATGTCGACCCGTCCGGGCTGTTTCGTCTCGATGAAGGACCTCACGGCATCCACGATGCCGTCGAACTTCTGATGGGTACATCCCAGGTCCCGGAAGGTCAGGCCGATGAAATCGATGAGCCGTTTCACGTCCTCGTCGAAGACGGCGATATTGCCGCTGGTCATGTAGGCGATGGTGATGTCGTTCCCGGCGCCGGACAACCGGTAGAGCGTGCCGCCCATGGAAATGACGTCGTCGTCCGGATGGGGCGAGAAGCAGACGCACCGCTTGTTGGTGAAGAAGTCCTCGCGGCCGTAGATCTTGGCGCGGACCGCGTCGAAGGTCTTCCGGTTCAGTTCGTCGACCGACGGGACCGTGTCCACCAGGGAGTAGAGATCGTGGGCGTTGTAATCCCGGCGCTGCAGGTGCAACACCGGCTTCTCCGCCCGCTCGCAAAGCCAGAGCACGGCCCGTTGCGAAAGCTGGTCGGTCCATTCCACCGCGTGGTTGTTCAGCCAGGGCCGTTTCACCCGGGTCAGCTCGCTGGACGCGGGCGGATCGATGAAGACCGTCGCGTTCGGGTGATTCTGCAGGTAGCTGGCCGCAACCAGGGGACTGACCTCACCCTCCACCGCCTGGCGGATGATGGGCGCCTTGTGTTCGCCCGTGGCCATGAGGATGATGCGTTCCGCGTCGAGGATGGTGCCCACCCCCATCGTCACCGCCTCGATGGGCACATTGTCCTCGCCGAAGAAATCGGAAGCGGCGTCCTTGCGCGTGCTCTCGTCCAACCGGATCAGCCGGGTGCGGGTGTCCGGCAGGGAACCGGGCTCGTTGAAGCCGATGTGGCCGGTGCGCCCGATGCCCAGGAGCTGGATGCCGATGCCCCCCACGGAGCGGATGCGGTCCTCGTACCAGGCGCAGTGATCTTCGATCTCGTCGGGGGACAGGTCGCCCAGGGGGATGTAGACCTGGTCGTCGGGTATGTCGACGTGTTCGAAGAGATACTCCTGCATGTAGCGGTGGTAGCTCTGGGTCGACTGCCGCGACATGGGGTAGTATTCGTCAAGGTTGAAGGTGACGACGTTCTCGAAACTGACGCCGCCGCGGTGCAGCGCGATCAATTCCCCGTACACGCCGATGGGGGTTGAGCCCGTACACAGGCCTAACACGGCCATCCTGCCCGCTTCGGCGCAGGCCCTGGCGTACGCGACGATCTCCCGCGCGACCGTTTTAGAAAGGGCCTTGTGGTCGGGACAGATGACAACGGGGGTGTGTTCGGTGGCCGATTGCAATGGAACGTTCCGGTTAAGCGGTACAAATGACAGGTTGAATGGTCCTGGTGGTTTTCAATGCCCGGCGCGCTTCTCGCCCGAGGCCACGAATATCCCGATGCGGGCGAAATCATCGCAGCAAGTCGACTGCACTTCGCAGCAGGTACCGACGCCATCCACGCAAACGTCGCTCAGATCCGCGGCCAGAAACCAATCCCTGATATCTGATCTTTTGAACCCCAGCCAGCGGTCGTGGTGTTCTTCGCGCAGAAACTCGAAATCGTGCTCGTCCGCGTCCGTTATCACGAGTCTGCCCCCGGGTCTCAGGATTCTTGCCATTTCCCGGATGGCGTCGGGCGGGGATTCCACGTGGTGGAGGCACATATTGGCGAATGTATAGTCGACCGCTTGATCGGGTATGGGAAGATCCTGGGCATTCCCGACGCGATAGTCGATCGCGTCGATGTCCCCGAACTTTCGCTTCATTTCGTTCAGGATCGCTTCGGACTGATCGACCGCGATGACCCGCAGCCCTTCCTGGATCAGCCCTTGTGAGATAAAGCCCGTACCCGCGCCGACATCGGCCGCGGTTTTGCCTCTTTCGACTCCAGCGGCCGCCAGGGCGCCCACTCTGACCTCGTCGGAGTAGTACCCTTCGCGCATTTCGTCCCAGTCCCGGGCGACGCGGTCAAAGAATTCCTTGCTGCTCAAGGGGCATGCTCCGGTTACGTCGGCCTAAGCAGGATCGCCTTGCGTTTATCCACCTCGGACCTACATATATTATCAAATTACATTCTCGGCTGTCAATTTCTTCATAAAGCCGGGATGTTTCAAATTCCTAACTAATTCAAATCATTAAGATTAATCGATCAACCCGGGTAACCAATGCGCCTCTGCCTGGATAGTTTCGTCCCGCCCCTGGACCGGATCACCACGGGTACGGCCAACTGGGTCAGGGAACTGGGCTTCGAGGTGATCGGGGTGGACCTGGAGCCGGCGGCGTCCATAGACCGTGAGGGGTGTGCGAGGGTCCGCGCCCTCCTGGAGGCCGAAGGGGTTTCCATCGGTCAGGTGTGGAGCGTAGGCACTCCGCTCGTGCGTCCGGACCCGGGTGAATCCGCGGCCCATCTGCAGGCCCTGCGGGATCGGGTGCCCCTCGCCGCGGCCCTCGGCTGCCGTGTGCTGCTGACCGAGGCCGGCGGCCTGCACCCCGCGAATCCGTGGTTTCCCCGTCCGGAAAACCACGGCGCGGCGGCGCTGGAGCGTCTCGGTGAGGCGCTGAAGGCGATCGCGCCGTACGCGGCCGAACACGGAGTGGTTATCGCCCCGGAGATGTCGCTGATGACGATCCTGTCCACCGTGGACCGTGCGGAGACGCTGGTGGAAGAAGTCGGCCACCCCGGCGTCGGGATCAACTTCGATCCCGCCAACATCCTGGACCCCCTTTCCCTTTACCGGTCCGGCGATTTCATCGACGACGCCTTCGACCGTCTGGGCAGCCGTATCGTGAACGTCCATGCCAAGGACGCGGCGGCCCGGGACGTGCCGCTCATCGTGCACCTCGACGAAAAACCCGCCGGTCGTGGCGTGCTGGACTACGAACGCCTGCTGCGCCGCGCGGCATCCCTGCCGGAATGGACTTGCGTCGTCATAGAACACCTGTCCGACTACGGCGAGGTGGCGGAGGTCAGGAAGTTCCTGATGGAATCCGCCGCGGCGGCGGGCGTGCGTTTCGAGTGAGAAGCGGGATCAGGCACCCAGGCGGGAAAGTCCGCCTCCAGCCGGAGCGAAGCGGGATCAGGCACGCGCGGAAATCTCCGCGTCGTGCGTGAAGCCACGCAGGCCTCGCGCCTGGCAAGACCGGCCGTCCCCTGCCCTAAGCACAGAGTTCGTGGTCCCTGCTCCAGCGGTTGAAGGACGGGTTGGGCAGGCCGGCGAGGGCGTCCCTGGCATCCAGCCACATCTGGTTCCACGCGACGGGATCGGTCAGGACCTGCTCCGGGTTGGCCCGGCTGCGGGCCACGAAGCCCGGGAAGGCGCCCCGCCCCGACGCCTGGCCGATCGGGTTGTACCGAAGGTCGTAACTCCACCGTATCTCACTGCTCTTATTGGGCAGCGACGAGTGGCAGGTGTGCTTGTGCAGAAAGAGTACGTCGCCGGGCTTGGTCGGCTGGGGAACGGCGGCGGAGCGGTCCTTCACTTTCTCCGGGATTTCGAGGCCCCAGACGTCGGGACAGTGATGGAGCAGGCCTTCGCGGTGGCTCTCCGGAATGACGGTAAGGCATCCCTGCTCGACCGTCGCCTCCTTCAGCGAAAACCAGACCGTCAGCATGTGGGTGTCGTCGGCTTCTTTCGTGACGACGCCGTTGTCCTGGTGCCACGGGGATATGCCGAGCTGTATGCGCCCTGTGCTGGGGTTGATCGGCGTCAGGTGCTCGGGCAGCTTGATACGCACGTGCTGGACCGGGTTGGAGTAGATTTCGGGACCGATGAAGTCTTCCACGGCGTCGAGCAGCCGCGGGTTGGTCAGGACGTCGAAGACCGCGGGGCCGCACCAGAAGGGCGTGTCTTCCTTGATATTCCCCTGGGGCAGGGTGAAATCGAAATACTGCTGGTGAACCGCGCCGCTTTCGCCCCAGACTTTCGTGATGCGCTCCCCGAAGGGCAGGTCTTCGTATTTTGATTCGATCCTGCCGGACAGAAAAAGCTCTTCCGCCAATTGATCGAGCACGGTCCCGTATTCCTCGATCACGGGATCGAGCACTTCTTCCTGGTCCAGCAGACCCCTTACCATCAGGTAACCCTGGTCTTCGAAGAAGGCCATCTGTTCGCCGGTAATGAGTGACATGGATACCTCCGTCATGCCCGGTAGCGCGGGCCTCGTAACTCGTCCGTGATCGGACGCGTCAACATATAGACAAGAAATCGGCGCTTTAACGGTATATTGTGGATGGAAACCGGGTTCGGCGCAAGCCCCGGACGAAGGGGGGATTCCGGCGCACGGTCCGCGCTCCATCGCGTTCAGTCGGGTTCGGCAGCATGCGAAACCTGGCTTGAAATACCGGTTTTACGCGCCGTTTTCATTATAGCGGCCATTCGGACCGCGCGCAAGGGTAAGATAACCTGCGGTTTTCGTGCACGTAACCAGGTTGGCCCGGCGGCGCCCGCGTCCCGCCCGATCCGCCAGGATGACCCGAAGGTGCCGTGGAAAATGCCCGAAACCCATCGATCCGGTGATCTCAAGGGGAATGCGCCGGAAGACAGGCAGGCGGTCTTCCGAAAGCTGTTCGAGACCTGGCATGCGCGTATCTACCAGACCTGCTACCGGCTCATGGGAAATCCGCAGGAGGCCGAGGACGTTACCCAGGATGTTTTCGTCCGGGCCATGCAG
This sequence comes from bacterium, assembly GCA_963693015.1. Lineage (GTDB taxonomy): Bacteria > JAAXHH01 > JAAXHH01 > JAAXHH01 > JAAXHH01 > JAAXHH01. Next base: position 3,112,042 of record OY843748.1, on the reverse strand, counting down.
GCTTACGACCGGTTTCGGGGAGACGCCGACCCGGGCACCTGGCTCTACCGGATCGCCGTCAACCAGTGCCTCAACGTCCGGCGCCGGAAACGCCGGCTGCAGTGGCTCGCCCTGGACTTCTGGAACGAGGGCGCCGACGAGACGGCGGTGCCCGGGGACCGTGGCGGCAGCGTCGAGGAAGACCTCCAGCAGGCGGATCGGGAGCGCATCGTGGGAAACGCCATCGACACCTTGCCGGAGCGGCAGCGGGCGGCGTTGATCCTCTCCCACTTCGAACGGATGTCCCACAAAGCCATCGCCGAGGCCATGGACAGTACGCCCTCCGCCGTGGAGTCCCTGCTGCACCGGGCCAAGACCAATCTGGGCAAGCGCCTGCGGCCACTCCTGGGCGACCTGTAAGCCGTCCGCGACGCCCCTTGCCGCGGCGCGATCCACAAAAAACGAATGGATAGGGCGGAAGGGTTGTCTAAGCGTATAGGAAGGGACGGGCGGGTGGTGACCGCACCGTCCCATGGACCCACGAGACCGAGACCATGACCCGGCGGGCGTCTATCGTGCCTCATCGCTACCTCGAAGATCGAATCATCCTCTATATCGACGGGGATCTGCCATCGGAAGAACGGGCCCGGTGCGAGGAACACCTGCGGGCCGCTCCGCAATACCGAGAACGGGTGAACGCGCTACGCGCGGCCTGGAATTCGGAGACCCTGGCAAGCGTTCCCGGACCTACCCAGCGGCTGCGCACGCGTTTCGAGGCGGCGCTCCGGGGCGAGGCGTCCATCGAACCCGGCCCGACGGTCGGGACACGCCTGGCCTGGCTGGCCCGTCCGGCGCTGATGGCCGCTACCCTGACCGTGGGCATCCTGATCGGGGCCTATCTTGAAAGCGTCCCCGACGGAGCATCGGCGCGGGTCGAACCGTTGCCCGCGGAAACAGGCGTACTGGCGTTTTCTCTCGCCGATGACCTGCAGGAAATCCCGGTCGAGTCGGTCGAGCAGGACTACCTGCTGCTGGATTGGGATGTAACCGTAGACGAATCTGGCAGATGAGCGATACTGGCAGATGAGTAATTACACCGGAATATGAAGCCGTTCAATCTGACGGCAAATCGAGGAACGATCCGGGCAGATGAAGAAAAAACTGATCATTTGGGGCGTGGTCCTGCTGACGGTAATCAATCTGGCTTCGCTGGCTACACGTGCTTACCACCGCTGGGGCGACGACGAGCGGCGCGGCCGGGAAGACCGGCGCGAGGGAAGGATGTCCATTACCGAACGGCTCGGACTCACCGAAGCCCAGGCGGAACAGGTCAGGCAGATGCGTGCCGAGCTCGGGGATCATATGACACCCTACCGGGAAGCGTATCGCGATAAGCGCGACCGGTTGTACGATCTGCTCATGGCGCCGGATGCCGCCCGCGGGGAGGTAGACCGGATCAAGGCGCAGATGGATTCGCTGCAGGCGGAGCGGGAGACCATCGTCTTTGAATTCATACTGGCGCACAAAGAAGTGCTGACCCCGGATCAGCAGACGAAGTTTTTCACCATGATCAAAGAGCGGTTCCGGAACGGGTACCGGCGGAGATAGCAGGCAGTAAGATAGCAGGCAGCAGGATTATTAGACCGGGTCATAACGGTTCTTATCATTAAGAAGGAGCGGTTCATGTTCAAGCGGTTCGGGATGAAAAATCTGGCTTACCTGTCGGTGGCGCTCGTATTGGCGGGTACCCTCGCCTGCGGCGGCGACGAGGAGGCCGAGGAAAACGGTGCCCCGGGTCAGCGCGGCGGCCGGCCCGGCATGGGCGCCACGGGCGGTCCGGCGCGTACCGGTGCTTCCATACCGGTCGAGGTGAAGACCGTGGGCCGGGGCAACATCGCGGCGACGCTGCTCACCTACACATCGCTGGAGGCGGAGCGGCACGTGGACGTGGTCTCCCGCACGCAGGGGCTCGTCAAGACCATCCTGGTCGAGGAGGGCGACCGCGTGGAGGAGGGGCAGCCGCTGGCCCAGCTCGACACCGACGCGCTGGAATTGACGCTCAAGGAGCGGGAAGTGAACATGAACAGCCTGGAATCGAACTACAAACGGTCCCAGGAGTTGTTGGAACAGGAACTGCTCAGCAGCCAGGAATTCGAACAGACCAAGTTTCAGTACGAGGCCGCCCGGACCCAGTACGAGTCGGCAAAGCTCCAGCTGGCCTACGCCACCATCCGAAGTCCCTTCTCCGGCATCATCACGGAGCGGCTGATCGAGGTGGGCAACCTGGTGAACGCGAATGACGTGGTGTTCCGGACGGCGGACCTCGACCCGCTGCTCGCCCGCATCTACGTGCCCGAAAAGGACATCGGGCAGGTCCGGCCGGGACAGTCGGTGCGCATCAACGTCGAGGGATCGGAACAGACCCACACGGGCCGGGTCGCCCGGATCAGTCCCATCGTGGATCCCCAGAGCGGCACGGTGAAAGTAACGGTGGAAATCCGGGATCGAAGGGGCACGCTGAGACCGGGCATGTTCACCACGGTCAACCTGGTCATCGCGATCCACGAGGACGTGCTGCAGGTCGAGAAGAAGGCCCTGGTGGCCGAGGCGGAGGGATCCTACGCCTTCCTGTTCCAGGACGGCGCGGCCGAGAAACGACTCCTTGAAATCGGCATCGCCGAGGGAGATTTCGTGGAGGTGCTGTCCGGGCTGTCCGATGGGGATTCCATCATCACCGTGGGCCAGGAGGGACTGCGTAACGGCGCGCCGGTCCGCATCGCCGGGCAGGTCCCGCCCGCCGCGGAAGGGACGGCCGGCGGTATGGGTGGAGGCCCCGGTGGCACGGGCGGTTGGACGGGTGCAGCGGGCGGCAGGCCTGGCGGCATCGGCGGCGCGGCAGAAGGCGCCGGCGGCACGGACGGCGGAAACGGCGCTCGTCAGGCACAGGCACCACAAGCACCGGCCGCACAGGAAGGGAATGGCGGCCCGGGTGGCGCGGCCATGGGCGGCGCGGATGAAGGCGCAGGCGGCCGTCCCGCTGGCGCGCGCGGGAACCGCATGATGGCCATGGACCTGGACCAGATGAAGGAGCGCATGTTCCAGAACCCGCAGATCAAGGCGGCCTACGACAAGCAGGTGGAAGAGGACCCGAGCTTCGCGGAAGACGAGGAGCGGCAGCGTACGTTCCTGATCGAACGCTTTCGGCAGATGCGGGCACAGCGCGGCAGCCGTCCACAGTAAACGGCGGCCGTCCATATTGGTACGGCAGCCATTCACGGTATCGGTGACGAACACTGAACCATCAACAGGTAACACGGTAAGCTATACATGAAAATCATCGGTTTTTCCATCGGCAGGCCCGTCACGATCATCATGCTGATGACGGCGATGCTGCTCTTCGGCGCCATCGCCTTCTCGCGCCTGCCCATCAATCTGCTGCCGGACATCACGTACCCGACCCTGACGGTGCGGACCGAATATATCGGGGCCGCGCCGAACGAGATCGAGAACCTCATCTCCGAGCCCATCGAGGAAGCGGTGGGCGTGGTCACCGGCGTGGTGCGCGTCAGTTCCATCTCCCGCCCCGAACGGTCCGACGTCATCCTGGAGTTCGAATGGGGCACCAACATGGACTTCGCCAGCCTGAACGTGCGGGAGAAGATCGACCTGCTCAACCTGCCCCAGGCGGCGGAGAAACCCATCCTGCTCCGGTTCGACCCGAGCCTCGACCCCATTTTGCGTATCGCCCTGTCCGGCAACGAGAGCCTGACCGCCCTGCGCATCATGGCGGAAGAAGAGATCAAGCGGGAGCTGGAGGCCCTCGAAGGCGTCGCCGCCGTCAAGATCAGCGGCGGCCTGGAAGAGGAAATCCACGTGGAACTGGACGAGTCCAGGCTGGCCAGCCTGGGCATTCCCATCACCCAGGTGGCGAGCCGGCTCGAGCAGGAAAACGTCAATCTCGCGGGCGGTACCATCAAGGACGGCGATACGGAGTACCTGGTGCGCATCCTGAACGAGTTCCAGGCCGTGGACGAGATCGGCGACATCATCGTCGGGCAGGTCAACTCCGTGCCTATTCTGCTCTCCGACGTCGCCACGGTTTCGAAGAGCCACAAGGAACGCAAGCTCTCGGCGCGGATCAACGGCCGGGAGAGCATCGAGATCGCCATCTACAAGGAAGCCGGCACCAATACGATCCAGGTGGGCGGCGTGGTCAAGGACCGGCTGGATACGGTGCGGGAGACCGTGGCTGGACTTACCGCGGGCGTGAACCTGGAGGTGGTCTTCGACCAGTCGATCTTCATCCGGCAGTCGGTGGACGAGGTACTCAAGACGGCCATGTACGGCGGCATCCTCGCCATCCTGGTCCTGTACCTGTTCCTGCGGAGTTCGAGCAGCCTCATCATCGGCGTGTCCATCCCCATCTCGGTGGTCACGACCTTCTTCTTCCTCTACGCCTTCGACGTGTCATTGAACATCATGTCCCTCGGCGGCCTGGCCCTGGGGGTCGGCATGCTGGTGGACAACTCCATCGTGGTGCTGGAGGGGATAGACCGCCATCGAAGGCGGGGCGGGGACCTGCCCGTTTCCGAGCGGGTCCGCCTCGGCGCGTCGGAAGTCGGACAGGCCGTCGTGGCCGCCACCCTGACCACGGTATGCGTCTTCGTGCCCATCGTCTTCGTAGAGGGCATCGCCGGGCAGTTGTTCCGGGACCTGGCGCTGGCCGTCACCTTCTCGCTCATCGTGGCGACGCTGGTGGCCGTCACCCTGATCCCGGTCATTTCGTCGATCCTGCACCGGGACAGAGTACAGTACGCGGACGACGAGGCCGGCATCTCGAGGGATTCGGCCACGGCGCCGGGCAAGATCCGATCCGCGTTCGGGGCGGTCTGGAACGCTTTCACCCGCGGACTGGGATATATCGTAACGGGTGTATTCTACCTCGTACGGTGGGTGCTTTTCACGGTCTGGGGACTGGTGCGCGTCGCGCTCTGGCCGGTGGGCTGGGTTTTCGACCGGATCTTCCCGGTCATCCAGCGGGCCTACCCGCCCTTCCTCCGCTGGGCCCTGGGCCACCGCGTGCTGACGCTGTTCACCGGGACCGCCTTGCTGGCGGGATCCCTCTATGTCGTCCCCACGATCGGCGTCGAACTGATTCCCCAGATGAGCCAGGGCGAGTTCTTCGTCAACGTGAAGCTGCCCGTGGGCACGCCGCTGCCCGTTACGGAGGCCGCGTTGAACCGCATGTCGGACATCGCCGGCGGCTACCCGGAAGTAAGCACGGTCTATGTGCTGGCGGGAACCATGGGCCAGTCCGGCGGCAACGCGGGCGAGGAACGGGAGAACATCGGCCAGCTGCACATCCGGCTGGAACCGGGCCTGCGCGGAGAGGTGGAAGAAACCGTGATGAACCGCCTGAGGACGGATTTCGAGTCCATACCCGGCATCGAAGCGCCCGAGTTCGCCCGTCCCGCGCTCTTCAGCTTCAAGAACCCGGTGGAGGTGGAGGTCAGCGGGTACAACCTGACCCGTTTGACGGAGGTTTCCGAGGATCTCGCGGCGGAGATGTCCATGGTGCCGGGCCTGACCGACGTGAAGGCGAGCATGGAAGGCGGGAATCCCGAGATCCAGATACTCTTCGACCGCCGGAAGCTGGCCAACCTCGGGCTCAACCTGGGCACGGTCACGCAGATCGTGCAGAACAAAGTCCAGGGCAACGTGGCCACGGAGCTCACCCGCCGGGACCGGAAGATCGACATCCGCGTGTGGGCCGAGGACGAGACCCGGCTGAGCCTGGACGCCATACGACGGCTGGTGGTGAACCCGGAAGGCACGGTGCCCGTCCCCTTGTCGGCCGTGGCGGAAGTCCGCGTCGCCCAGGGCCCGAGCGAGATCCGGCGGGTCAACCAGCAGCGCGTGGCCATCGTGTCCGCGGGGCTGTCGGGACGTTCGCTCGGCGACGTGGCCGAAGACATCCAGGGAATTATAGACGGCTTTACGCTGCCCATCGACTTCATCGTGGGCATCAAGGGGCAGAACGAGGAGATGCAGGTGGCCTTCGCCAGCCTGCAGTTCGCCATCCTGCTCTCGATATTCCTCGTCTACCTGGTCATGGCGTCCCAGTTCGAATCGCTGCTCCATCCCTTCGTGATCATGTTCACCTTCCCCTTTTCCATCATCGGCGTGGTGGCGACGCTGGTGCTCACGGGCCAGACGATCAGCGTGGTGGTGCTGATCGGGGTGATCATGCTCACGGGCATCGTGGTGAACAACGCCATCGTGCTGGTGGATTACATCAACCAGTTGCGCCGTAAGGGCACGGAACTGCAGGAGGCCATCGTCGAGGCGGCGCAGACGCGCCTGTGGCCCATCATGATGACGACGGCGACCACCGTCCTCGGCCTGCTGCCCATGGCCATCGGCGTGGGTGAAGGCGCCGAGTTGCGCGCGCCCATGGCCGTCACCGTGATCGGCGGCCTGATCGCCGGCACGCTGGTGACGCTGGTCCTCGTGCCGCTCATCTACATGACGATCGAGTCGGCCGTGGCCAGGGTATACGGACTGTTTATAAGAACAATCGGGCGACCTGTGTCCCGGGAGGTGGTAGAAGCATGAGCATAGCCGAGTTTTCCGTAAACCGACCGGTAACGACGATCATGATCATCGTCAGCGCGGTGACCCTGGGCGTGATCTCCTATACCAAGCTTCCGCTCATGTTCTTTCCGGAGATGTCCTTCCCGTCGTTGAACGTGAGCGCCCCCTATCCTTCCTCCTCGCCCGATGAAGTGGAACGCCTGATCACCCGGCCGCTGGAAGATGCCTTCGGGACGTTGACCAACATGGAGAACATGGAATCCACGTCGAACTCCGATAACGCGCGGATCCGAATCGAGTTCGAGACGGGGACGGACATGAACATGGCGGCCATGGAAGTCCGGGACCGCATCGACCAGGTCAGGGGAGAACTGCCCGAGGACCTGGAGCGCGTACGCATCCGGCGATGGAACCCGAACGACTCGCCGATCTACAATTTCAGCGTGGCATGGGGCGGGGATCCCGCGGAGTTCTACAACATCGTCACCAAGGTGATCCAGCCTAGAATCCAGCGGGTCGACGGCGTGGCGAACGTGGAGATCAGCGGCATGATCGAGAAGCAACTGCTGGTCCACGTGGACAACGAGAAGCTGCAGTCCCACAATCTGGACCTTTTCAACCTGAGCCAGACGCTGGTGCAGAACAATATCACGATGACGGCCGGCACGGTCACCGAGGGCGGACGCAAGTACACGGTACGCTCCGTGAACGAGTACCGGGCCGCCGACGAGGTGGCGAACCTGCCCATACCGGGCACGACCCTGTCGCTGCGCGACGTGGCGGAGGTGAAGTTCGACTATCCGGAAGACGACAGCTTCCAGCGCCTGAACGGGGTCGACGCGGTCACGGTGCGGGTGTACAAGACGTCCACGGCCAACATCGTGGACGTGGCGCAGCGCACGCAGTCCGTACTGGACGAGCTCAAGGCGCAACCCCAGTTCTCGGACCTGGAAACGCGGGTGTTCTTCGACCAGTCCCGGGCCATCGTCGACCGGCTTTCCGATCTGCGCAATACGGGCATGGTGGGCGCCCTGCTCGCGGTCATCGTCTTGTATCTCTTCCTGCGCAACATACGCAGCACCATGATCATCGGGCTGGCGATCCCCATTTCCATCATCTGCACCTTCACGTTCATGTACCTGCTGCGGCAAGGCGCGGGTTCTACGGTGACCATCAATCTGATCTCGCTCACGGGTCTCATGCTCGCGGTGGGTATGCTGGTGGACAGCGCCGTAGTTGTGCTCGAGAGCATCTACCGGCACCGGCAGGAATCGAACATCTCGGCGAGGCTGGCGGCCGTGGTGGGGACGCGGGAGGTTACCATGGCCATCGTTGCGGCGACGGCAACGACCCTCTGCGTTTTCCTGCCGCTCATCTTCCTTGGCGGAGGCAGCCGGTTCATGCTCTTCATGAAGGACTTCGTCGTCACCTTCTGCATCGTTATGGTGGCGGCGGTGTTCATCGCGCTTACGCTCATCCCAATGGTCTCGTCCAGGCTTTTCGCGCGGCCGCTCGGCAAGCCGTCGAGCTTCTTTGCGCGCCTGTCCGACCTGTACGCCGCGGTGCTGGCCTGGAACCTGCGCCACCGCCTGGTCACGGTGGTATCCTTCGCGGCGATCCTCTTCGGCAGTTACTGGCTGTACCAGAACATCGAGACGGAATTCCAGCCCTCGGCGCCTACCCGGGATATCAGTATTGCCGCGGACCTTCCCGGCAGCTACAGCATCGAGGACGTCCGGGAAGTCTTCACCGACGTCGAAAAGCTCCTTCTGGATCGAAAGGATGAATTCCACATCGAGTCTGTATCTTCCTACGGAAGCCTGCGCCGGGCCAATCTGCGCATCGTGCTGACGCCGCCGGAGGAGCGACAGGAGTCGGTCAACCAGATCCAGACGAAGATCACCGCCGCGCTGCCAGAGGTCGCCGGTGTTCGATGGCGGCCAGGAAGGATGCGCGGCTGGGGCGGTAACCGCACGGGCGTGGAAGTCGAACTGCGCGGTGACAACATCGCGGTGCTTTCCACCCTGGCCGAAGACATCCGCAACCGGATGGAAGTGATCGACGGTCTCAAAGACGTGGACACCAGCCTGGAACGGGGCGACGAGGAGATACAGGTTCAGGTCGACCGGGCCATGGCCCAGACATACGGTATCTCTCCGAGGCAGGCCGCCCGCACCGTACAGGCGGCCCTCAGTAGCCGAGCCCGGGGCAAGTTCAAGGCCGAAGACCGCGAGGTGGACATCCTGCTGCAGCTGGAGGAGGAAGACCGGACCAATATGCGCCAGTTGCAGAACATGACCTTCGAGCGGGCCGGGGGCGGCATGATCCCCGTGGGGAATCTGGCCAGTTTCTCCCGCCAGAAGGGCCCGGACGCGATCCGGCGACAGGACCGGGAATCGCAGGTGGAAGTGGGCGGCAACACCACGCGTGCCGGAACGCGAAGGATCAACGCCCAGGTGACGGAGATGATGAACGGGATGGAATTCCCGCCGGGCTACTCGTGGAGCATGGGGCGCAACTTCGCCATGATGCGGGAATCCCAGAGTGAGTTCTTCTTCGCCATCCTCCTGTCCATCGCCTTGATCTACCTGATCATGGCGGCGATCTCGGAGTCCTTCATCCAGCCTTTCACGATCCTGCTGTCGGTGGCCTGCGGCCTTGTGGGCGCATTCATTATCTTCTACCTGTCCGGCACGACGCTGAATCAGAGTTCCTATCTTGGCGTCATCGTTCTTGCGGGACTTGCCGTGAACAACGCCATCGTACTCATCGACCACGTCAACCACCTGCGCAAAGAAGGGCTGAAGCGCACCGAGGCGCTGATCCTGGGCGGCCGGCACCGCCTGCGGCCGATCCTCATGACCTCGCTGACCACGATTTTCGGTCTGATGCCCCTTGTGGCTCCGATCCTCTTCCCCGAGATCTTCGGTCCCGTGGAGGACCGCGGCGCCAACCAGTGGGGGCCGATCGCCATGGCCCTCGTCGGGGGCTTGACCACGTCAGGTATCCTGACGCTGATCCTTCTGCCCACGGTCTACTCTATCTTCGAAGACCTGAGCAACTGGGTCACATCGAGCGTGAAGCGGGCCTGGGCGTAAGGTCGGCAGGAAGGACAGCGCCTGGGTTGGCACGACCGGAAAACGAACGCCCGGTCCTGGAAGGATTGAAACCAGGGCCGGGCGTTTTTGATCGCATCTACATCGCCGAGTGGAATACCCGGTCGTAGATCTGGTGGACGCGGGCGGTGTGGCTGGCGTAGGCCGAAAGCAAGCGGTCCGGCCCGGCTTCCCGCGCTTCGATGGTCGTTCCGGACAGGCCCATCATGCCGGCCAGGACGGCCTGGGCACCGCGTTCCTTCGGAATTTCGTGGGTCTGGTGGCCCGACGTCATCTGGATGCGGTTTTCCAGGTCCCGCAGGAAGAGATAGGCCTCGTCCAGGTCGGACGCCTCGCCATCTGACAGGTACCCCTTTTCCGCCAGCGACGCGAGCATGTTTCGCGTGCCGCGTTCCCAGGGCCAACCCTGGGATCCGCCGTATACGAGCTGGAACCCCTGGGCGATGAACTCGATCTCCCGGATGCCGCCCCGGCCCAGCTTGACGTGATAGTCCCCGCTACCCCGTTCGAGGAGCGCCCTGGCGATCCGCTCCCGCATGTGGTTGATGTCTTCCAGGATCAGCGGCTGGTCGAGGGCGGGGTAGAACACAAAGGGCTGGATCGTGTCGAGGAACCGGCCGCCCACCTCCCTGCTCCCCGCCGAGCATCGGGCCTTCAGGAGCGCTTGGCGCTGCCAGGCCTGTCCCTGGATCTCGTAGTGCCAGCGGTAGCCTTCGATCGAGTTGGCGATGTCGCCGGCCCGTCCCTCCGGGCGCAGGCGCAGGTCGACGCGGAACACCTGCCCGTCCGGCGTGAGCCGGCTGATGAGGTCGGTGATGGCCCGGGCGAGCTTCGGGTAGTACTCGTAGGTGGACGTCCCGTCCTTCTCGGTGCGGCCGTCCGTGGCGTCGTAGACGTAGAGCAGGTCGATGTCCGAGCTGAAGTTGAGGTCCCGGCCGCCGAGCTTGCCCATGCCGATGACGGCGAAGCCGCTCGGCTTCGATCCTTCGAGCATCGGCCGGCCGTGCCGCGCCTGCAGTTTCATGCCGCACACGTCGTGGGCGGCCTGCAGGCAGAGGTCGGCCACGTCCGTGAGCCGTTCCAGGACCGCCGGCGTGCCGGACTGCCTCATCAGGTCGCAGACGGCGATGCGCAGGTAGGCCCGCTTCTTGAACGTGCGCAGGGGTTTCATGGCCTCGTCCGGCGATGAGGCGCCCTGCAGCATCCCCGCCAATTCGGCATCCAGCTCCTCCGCGGTCTGCAGCGCGCGCCACGCATCGCCGCCGAAGGTTTCGACGACGAAACCCACGTCCTGGACGAGCACGTTGCTGAGGTACGGACTGCTCGACAGGATCGTGAGCAGGGCGTCCCGGGATGATGACGGCTCGGCCACGATTTTCATGAGGGACGGGATTAGATCATCGCTGCCTCGCGTGTATAGCGCATGCAGGTTGATCAGAGCCCGGTCGGGTTGCAGGGAGGTACCCGCCGCTTCGACCATTGCCGGAAAGGGATTCCCTGAAGACGCCAGCGGGGCCAGGCGTCCATCGATCTGTCCCAGCAGGCGCCAGGCGTCGGGCGGATTCTCGAATCCGAGGGATCGCAGATGATCGGACGCCGCGTCCGGCATCTCCGACGAAAGCGCGTCGCGATCGAAGGTGGGGGGCGTCATGGACGTGGCCTTTGGCGATTCATGGGTATGGGCATGGGCCGGCCGTCGCGTTCATCAGACGACGTCAGGCCGAAGGATACCGGTGCGGATTCATCTGTAAAAAGACCACGCCTCCCCGCGTCGAAACGGAGGAGGCGCGTAAGTTGCGTCGAGACCTTTCGATCAGGTCCCGTCAAACGTCGTAGTAGAGACCGAACTCCCACGGGTGCGGACGCAGGCGGATCTGGTCCAGCTCGTTCTCCCGCTTGTAATCGATATACGTCTCGATCAGGTCCGGCGTGAACACGTCGCCCTTGAGGAGGTATTCCTGGTCCGCTTCGAGGGCGTCCAGCGCCTCGCTGAGGTCCTGCGGCGTGTGGGCCACCTCCGCGGCCTGTTCCGGTTCGAGATCGTAGAGGTCGAGGTCGATGGGCTCCGGCGGCTCGATCCGGTTCTCGATGCCGTCCAGGCCGGCCATCATCATGGCGGGGAAGGCCAGGTACGGGTTGGCGGACGGGTCGGGCGTGCGGAACTCGATCCGCTTGGCCTTCTCGCTCTTCGAATACATGGGAATCCGCACGCAGGCGCTGCGGTTGCGCTGCGAGTAGATCAGGTTGATGGGCGCCTCGTAACCCGGGACGAGCCTCCGGTAGGAGTTCGTCGTCGGCGCGGCGAAGGCCAGGACCGAGGCGCAGTGCTTGAGCAGCCCGCCGATGTAGTGCCGGGCCATGTCGCTCAGGTCGGCGTACGTGCCGGCCTCGAAGAAGAGGTTCTGGCCGTCCTTCCAGAGGCTCTGGTGCACGTGCATGCCCGACCCGTTGTCCTCGAAGATGGGCTTGGGCATGAAGGTCACCGTCTTGCCGGCCTGCCGGGCGACGTTCTTGACGATGTACTTGTACATGAGCAGGTCGTCGGACATGCGCAGCAGCGTGTTGAACCGGATATCGATCTCCGCCTGCCCCGCTGTGCCCACCTCGTGGTGGTGGACTTCCGACTCGATGCCCATGCTCCGGAGCGTCAGCACCATGCGGGTGCGCAGGTCCTGGTGGGTATCGGTCGGCGGCACGGGGAAATAACCGCGCTTGTAGGGAATCTTGTTGCCGAGGTTCGGTCCTTCGTTGCGGCCCGTGTTCCACCAGCCCTCGCCGGCGTCGACCCGGTGGAAACTGGCGTTCGGCTTCTGGGCGAACCGCACGTCGTCGAAGATGTAGAACTCGGCTTCCGGTCCGAAGTAGGCCGTGTCGGCGATGCCGGCGGACTGCATGTAGGCCTCGGCCTTCTGGGTCACGTACCGCGGGTCGCGCGTGTACATTTCAAGGGTCACCGGATCCTTGACGTTGCAGACCAGGATCAGGGTATTCTCCTCGGTGAAAGGATCCATCTTGGCCGTCAGCGGATCGGGGATCAGGATCATGTCGCTCTTGTCGATGGTCTGGAAACCACGGACGCTCGAGCCGTCGAACCCGACCCCTTCCTCGAAGGTCTCTTCTTCCAGCGCTTCGATGGGCGCCGAGAAGTGCTGCCACGTTCCCGGCACGTCGATGAACCGGAAGTCGACCATCTTCGCCCCTTCTTCCCTGGCGTATGCGAGTACCTCGATTGGGGTCACGAGTATTGCTCCTCCCTGTTGGGGTCAGTCTTCACCGATGATGGAAGTCCGCGACGGCTGCAATCCGCCCGGGAGGACGGCCGCGGCCCGGCCGCATCACCGCTACGATATGAATTTCGTTTCAATAAGGAAACATAACAATTTAATGTACATCGTCATTGTTTCGCAAGTGTTTCCCTGAGGTTAAATCCTTGTTAAATCGCCGAACGGCATTTAAACCTCCTGATCGGACAGATTCGCTCGATCTCAGGACCGCATATCGGTCTTCCGGGCAGAAATCCACTGCAAATGCCCGGGCGTCGATTCCGGGTTCGTGACCACGGAACGGCGCGCCTTACCACGGAAAAGGTATTGACGTTGAGGGGCTCCGCGCGTATAATTCGGGTTAACTATTTTCAGGACCGGAGAAACGGTTGAAATGGTTGCTCCGGGGTACTCGGTCGCAGGACTTTTCCCGGCGATTCCGGCTGGAATCAGCGCTGTTCGGATTCTGCATGGTTGCGGTGCGGATGCCGGTACCGAATGATGCAGAACAGGGAAAGACCCCATCGGGGCTTCCGGACCGCAAGACGGACCCCGATGGCTTTGTGGTACATCCTGGCGGCCTTCGTGGGCGCCCTCGTGGGTATCGTCTTCCTGGTTGTGGCCTATCCGGAAGCGTTGAACGTGATCGACGGGGGATCGTCCGCCGGGAGCGCGGAACCGGCCCGGTCGACTACTTTGGAAAGCCCGGCCCGGTTCGGGCCGAACGGTTCAGCCGAATCTTCCGGTTCGGGCGGTCCGCTTCGGATGCCTGGAACAAGCGGGCCAATCGATCCGCCCGAACCGGAAGATGCACTGTCCGGCCTCACAGCCGCCAACGAAGCCGTCAGCGCATCCCGCAGGACGTCCATCGTTTCCGCGGTGGAACGGGCGGGCCCGGCGGTCGTGAGCATCGTGGCGACCTTCCAGATGCAGCGGCGCGGCTATACCCGGATGTTCGACGACCCCTTCTTCGGCCATTTCGTGGTACCCCGGTTGTACACCCGCGAGGAGCCGAACACGGGTTCGGGCGTGATCATCGACGGGGCGGGATACATCGTCACGAACGCCCACGTCGTGCAACTGGGCGACTACACGGCCGGGCGAATCCGGGCCGTACTGACCGACGGACGCAGCCTGGCCTGCACCCTGGTCGGCGTGGACATCATGTCGGACCTGGCCGTGCTCCACGTGGTGGGAGAGGACATCCCCGTGGCGCCGTTAGGCCGGTCTGACGACATCATGACCGGCGAGTGGGCCATCACGATAGGCAATCCGCTGGGACTGGCCATCGAGGACGCCCGGCCCGCCGTGGCCGTGGGCGTGGTCAGCGCGGTGGGACGCGACTTCCGCCGGGAGCAGGGTTCCAGGACGGTCTACCGGGACATGATCCAGACCGACGCGACCATCAATCCCGGCAACAGCGGCGGGCCGCTGGTAAACGCCCTCGGGGAGGTCATAGGGATCAACACCTTCATCCTTTCCGAAAGCGGCGGCTCGGAAGGGGTGGGCTTCGCCATACCCATCGACCGGGTGCGGCGCGTGGCGGACGAACTGATCCAGTACGGCGGACCGAGGCGGGGATGGACGGGGCTGTCGGTGATCGACATCACGGAATACGTGGCCCAGGAGTTGAACATAGAAGACCGCCAGGGCGTGCTCGTCAACGAGATCGATCCGGAAAGCCCGGCGGCCCGGGCCGGCATCCGGATCATGGACATCATTCGGAAGATCAACGGGGAGGCGATCGCCAGTTACCCGGACGCGCGGGAGGCCCTCTACGGCAGCCTGGTGGGCGATTCCATCGAACTCGAAGTCGAACGGGACGGCCGGCTGATGCCCCTGACCCTGGACATTGCCGAGTTGTGAGACGCACGGGAAGCAACGTCGGACCGGCAGGCCGCTGACACCGCTCAGGGAACCGCTTAGCAAGGGAACGAAATGGTACGCGACGGTTGGGTCATGGTCATCCCCCTGGCGGCGCTGGCTGTCGCCAGCCTGGTGATCGATTACCTGGCCCCTGGTTTGATCTGGATCGTATTGGCGGCGGCTTTCGCCGCGCTCGCCCTGTTCATCGGGTTCTTCTTCCGGGATCCCGCCCGGCGCGTGCCCCCTGGGGACGGCCTGGTGATCTCCGGCGGCGACGGCAGGGTCGTGGCGGTCGAGGAGCTTGGAGACGACCCCTTCATCGGCGGACCGGCCACGCAAATCAGCGTGTTCCTGTCCATCGTGAACGTGCACGTCAACCGGATACCGATCACCGGCGTGGTGATGTTGCGTCGGCGGATCGAAGGCAGGTTCAGGCTCGCCTTCAAGGACGAAGCCTCGGGCGACAACGCGCAGATGGTGCTGGGTATCGAGGGGGCGATGGGCCGCGTCCTGATCAAGCAGATCGTCGGCTTCGTGGCCCGGCGCATCGTCTGCAACGTCCACGAGGGCGACCGGGTGCGCATCGGAGACCGGTTCGGCCTGATACGCTTCGGTTCGAGAATAGACGTCGTCGTGCCCGCCGGCACGGAAATCCGGGTGAAGAACGGAGACCGCGTCAAGGGCGGCGAGACGATACTGGGAGTGCTGAAATGAAAACCTGGATGCGCGTCGCGTTGCCGAACGTGTTCACGCTGGGCAACATCTTCTGCGGGGTTGCCGCCATATTCTACTGCATCGACGGGTTCAACGCCCTGACGGGGGACCCGGGCCGCGCGCCGTGGCTCATCATCGCCGCCGCCCTGCTGGACTCCATCGACGGCAAGGTCGCGCGCTTCAGCCAGGGGGCGACCCGCTTCGGCATCGAACTGGACTCCCTCGCGGACGTGATCTCCTTCGGGGTGGCGCCCATGGTGCTCGTATACACCCTGAAGCCCTTCGGCGAGATCACCTGGGTGCTCTGCCTGCTCTTCCTGATGTGCGGCGCCATCCGCCTGGCCCGGTACAACGTGATGACGCTGCGCCGCGTAGAGCGTATCAACCAGGAGAAGGACAACTTCATGGGCCTGCCGATCCCCGTGGCGGCCATCGCCGTGGCCTCCTACGTCATCTTCTGCTGGGACCGCTGGGAAGAGTTGCACCTGGAAGGGCCGTTCATGGGGTTCATGCTCGTGTTGTCCATCCTCATGATCAGCCCCCTGTCCTACCGCACCCTGCCGTCGCTCGCCTTCAAGAGCAAGTGGTCCATTCTCAAGCTTTTCGCCATCGCCGTCGCCCTTGCGGCGCTGGTCTGGGACCCGCAGCTCACGATCTTCCCCATCGTGCTGCTCTACGTCCTCTCCGGCATCGCGGCCTGGGGCATACACATGGTCCGCCACGACGAGGACGTGGCGCTATCCGCGGAAGAGTGAGCAGAACGAATTTTGGGAGGTCCGCCCATGGCGCAGGATAAAGGGATGGCAAAACTGGTGCTTTATATCCTGCTGGGCGCGATCGTCGGCGGCCTGGCCGGCGAATTGATCGGATTCCTCTTCGGACACTTCATGCCCGGCAGCATGGTGGAGAAGTTCTTCCTCGAAGCCTTCATCTACACCTTCCCTCCGGCCACGCTGCCGCTGGTCATCTTCTCCGTCACCTTCGGCTTCACGCTGAAAGTGAACATCATCACCATCCTGGGCATCGGTTTCGCCACCTACTACTATCGCTGGTACTAGTACTCAAACGAGATGACGAGACCATACCCAGGCCGAAAAAGCGCTGTCCGCAATCGCATATCCTCGACACAAGGCCACCGACGGCGGCCTTTCCAGATTGTCCTCCGGCCGCTCCTGCGCTCTGCCGCTTCACAGCTCCTTGTTCCGGTCATTGCGGTTTCTCTGGCGGTCAACGCGGTTTCTCTGGCGGTCAACGCGGTTTCTCCGGCGGTCGTTCCGGGCCACGTCGAGATCCTCAGCCAAGCCGCCGCACAATCGGCCGAGGACGTTTTTGATCGGTATGAAATCGACACCGGTCCGGCGTCGCGACAGACCGTGCTGACGGGATTCCTGCTCGGCGGCGACGTGGCGGACCTGGCCGTGGTGAAGATCGATGAGGACGGCGAACGCCGCGTGCATGTCTATGCCTTCGACGGCGGGACTGGTACGGCTGAGGACGAGGACGATCGGAAGTCCCCCGAATACCGGCCGGGGCCGCCGGGAAAAGGGGCGTGGCGACCGCGGATGGCGGCGCCGCTACGTCCCGGCGTATCCTTCGTCGACGTTGCCCGAATCGGAAACCACGACCGGTTGATCACGTACGGGGAGGGCCGGTTGAACGCGTGGGATCCCGGTACGGCATCGGAATACGAACTCGCGTCCGTCACGTCCAGCTTCACGCCGCCCCGTGAGGATGAGGTGCCGCACGTGGACGTCACCCGGGACGTGAACGGCGATGGCAGGATCGACCTGGTCGTACCGGCCGGCGACGCGTTCCAGGTGTTCATCCAGTTGGCCGGCGGCTCCTTTGCCGATCCGGTGGAAGTTGGTCCCCCCGTCGACCTGGACCGTATCTACGGGGCCGACGGGTACCGGTACGATCCCTGGAGCGTGAGCCGGGTCCACGCATTCGATTACGACGGCGACGGGCGCGTCGACCTGGTATCCTGGCGCGGCGATCGCTTCGAAGCGCATATCCAGGACGGCCGGGGTCTGTTCGATTCGGTGGCGGTGACCTTCACGACCGCCGTACGTTTCGACTCCGACGATCTTTCCACGCTCGCCGGCGGGGACATGGCCGGCAGGGTGCTGCACTCCTTCGGCGACCTGAACGGCGACGGCGTGGCCGACATGGTGATCTACGCGCTCGGAGGCGACAGGATATCCGACAAGCGATCCGCATACGAAGTTCATTTCGGTACGCGCAACGCAGACGGCCGCACACAATTCGCGTCCGAAAGCGCCGTCTCGATCCAATCCGAAGGCCACGTCCAGCTCGCCATGGAACACTGGGATGTCGACGGAAACGGCGAACCCGATCTGGTCATCACCACGATCGAAAACCGGTATCTCGAAAGCAGCCTCTTCAAGCGCATCAAGGGCTTCATGGGCGACGACGTCTGGTTGAACCTCGCGTTCTACCGGATCGATGAAGGACGCATACCCGATCAGCCCACCGCCATCCGCAGCATCCAGCTGGACGGCGCCCCCAGCCCCCGGGAACCGGGTTGGGTCCCCCTGGACGTCGTGCTCCTGGGCGGAAAGCATGTGCTTCGCAAAGAACGCGCAGCATATCCGCGGGCGTTCAACAAGAACCTGTTCCTCGGGGACGTGACCGGAAACGGCCGTTCCGATCTGCTGATCGAGTGGACCCACCGGGAACTGCATGTCTTCGCCGGCGTACCCGGGCCGGACCTGTTTGCCGGGCAGCCCCGGAAGGTGGCGGTCGACTTGCCCAACGACGAAGAATACGCCTGGATGACGGACCTCAACCGGGACGGCAGGCAGGACATCGTCATGCACCACCCGTTTACGAAGCGGGACGCGCACGGGGCGCCGATGGAACTGCCGGGCACCGAACCGCAACGGGTGATCTTGCTGATCGCGCAGTGAAGGGAAGATCGAGTGGAACATCTTAACGAGATGACGGCCCACGAACTGGCGCCCCGGATCAGGTCGGGCGAGTTGAAAGCGGAAGAGGTGGCCAGGGATGCGCTGCGCCTCATCGAAGAGAAAGACCCCGCCATCAACGCCTATCTCGCCGTCCGGCCGGAGTCGGTGATCGCGGACGCGCGGGACGTGGACCGGCGCGTCGCCGCCGGGGAATCCACCGGACCGCTGGCCGGCGTCCCCATCGCCGTCAAGGACGCCATCTGCACGAAGGGCCTGGAAACCGCCTGCGCCTCCCGGATCCTCGAAGGGTTCGTGCCGCCCTACGACGCCACGGTCATCGCCCGGCTGCGCGAGGCGGACGCCGTGATCCTCGGCAAGACCAACATGGACCAGTTCGGCATGGGGTCCTCCAACGAGAACTCCGGTTTCGAGATCTGCAAAAACCCCCTGGATACTGCCCGCGTGCCGGGCGGATCGAGCGGCGGTTCCGCCGCGGCGCTGGCGGCGGGCACGGCGGTCCTGGCCCTGGGCGAGGACACGGGCGGATCGATCCGCCAGCCCGCGGCCTTCTGCGGCGTCGTGGGCCTCAAGCCCACCTACGGCCGCGTATCCCGCTACGGCATCATCGCCTACGGTTCGTCCTTCGACCAGGTCGGTCCCATGGCCCGGAACGTGAAAGACTGCGCACGGCTCCTGGGCGTCATCGCGGGCCACGATCGTCTGGACACCACGTCGTCATCGGAAGCGGTGCCCGACTATACTGCCACCCTGAAGCGGGGCATCGAAGGCCTGCGTATCGGTGTCCCGGAAGAATACATGGCCGAGGGCCTCGATCCCGCCGTGAAGGACAGCGTCAACCGCGCGATCGCCAGGCTGGCGGACCTCGGCGCCCGCGTGGAAAGCGTCCACCTGCCCCACACTGAATACGCCGTGGCTGCCTACTACATCCTGGTCACCGCCGAAGCCTCCTCCAACCTGGCGCGTTACGACGGCGTGAAGTACGGGTTCAGGGGTGACGATGTGGTCCCGTCGGCTGGAGGCGGCGCGTCAGTTGCAGGTGAAGCCGGAGGAGTGCCCGGAGCGCAGACGCTCGCACCGGAAGACGGCCTGTCCGCCATGTACGGCGCCGTCCGGAGCGAGGGCTTCGGCCTCGAGGTGAAGCGCCGGATCATGCTCGGCACCTACGTGCTCAGCGCCGGGTACTACGACGCCTATTACGACAAGGCCCAGCGGGTGCGGACGCTCATCAAGGGCGATTTCGACCAGGCTTTCGAGCAGGTCGATCTCCTGGTGGCGCCCACCACGCCCACCACCGCCTTTCGCATCGGCGAGAAGATCGGCGATCCCCTGCAGATGTACCTGTCCGACATCTACACCGTGCCCATCAACCTCGCCGGCGTGCCGGCCATCTCCCTGCCCTGCGGCAAGGACCCCGACGGCATGCCCATCGGCCTGCAGATCATCGGACCCCATTTCGGCGAGGAGCGGATCCTGAGGGCGGCATACGCCTTCGAGGAGGCGACGCGTTCGTCACCAGACGGATTTGGAAGAAATCAGTAATACGCGAGCGGAAGCGACTGACCAGGAACTGACAAAATCAACATGAACTACGAAGCCGTAATCGGGCTGGAAGTGCACGCCCAGCTCCTGACGAATTCTAAGATCTTCTGCGGATGCCCCGTGGCCTTCGGCGGCGAGCCGAACAGCCGCGTCTGCCCCATTTGCCTGGGCATGCCCGGCGTCCTGCCCGTCCTGAACCGCCGCGCCGTCGAATACACCATTCGTATGGCGCTGGCCGTGGAGGGCCGCGTGGCCGAGACCAGCGCCTTTGCCCGCAAGAACTACTTCTACCCGGACCTGCCCAAGGGCTACCAGATCTCGCAGTACGACCGGGCGGGCGAACCCATCTCCCTCGCCGGCGGCATCGAAATCGAGGGCGAAGACGGCGCGCACTTCGTCCGGCTCCGGCGGATCCACCTGGAGGAAGAAGCCGGCAAGTCCATCCACAACGAACCCGGGTACGATCCCGACCTGAGCTACATCGACTTCAACCGCACGGGCGTGCCCCTCATGGAGATCGTCAGCGAGCCCGACATCCGCAGCCCCCGCGAAGCCTCGGCCTATCTCGCCCGGTTGCGGCAGATCCTGCAGTACATCGGCGTCTGCGACGGCAACATGGAAGAGGGCAGCCTGCGCTGCGACGCCAACGTGTCCATCCGCAGGCCCGGCGATCCCCTGGGCGAACTCGTCGAGATCAAGAACATGAACTCCATGCGATCCATGGAACGCGCGCTGGAATTCGAGATCGACCGGCAGGCCGAAGTGCTAGACGACGGCGGACGGGTCGTACGGCAGACCCGCCTGTGGAACGAGGAGGAACGGGAGACCTTCCCCATGCGGTCGAAGGAGGAAGCCCACGACTACCGGTACTTCCCCGATCCCGACCTCGTCACCGTCGAAATAGCCCGATCCTGGGTCGATGAAATCGGCGCAGACCTGCCCGAACTCCCCGACGTGCGCATGCGGCGATTCGTCGACGAATACGGGCTGCCCCAGGACATGGCACGGCAATTGACGGAGAACAGGGCCCGGGCCGACTACTTCGAGGCCTGCGTCGGCCAGGTGTCCGGCGATGCGGCTGGCGGCGAGGCGTCCGGCGATGCAAGCGTCGGCCAGGCGTCTGGCGACGCGGCCGGTGATGCGACCGGCGAGGCAAACGGCCACGCGACTGGCGATGCAACCGGTGATGCGCGTACCGTAAGCAACTGGATGCTCAGCGAGTTGCTCCGCGTCCAGCACGAACACCGCATGGACCAGCAGACCCTGGAAGAGCGCATTCCGTCCGATCACCTCGCCCAACTTCTTGGCCAGATCAAGGAAGGAAAGATCAGCGGGAAGATCGGCAAGGACGTCCTCGACATCATGGCGGAAACCGGCAAGGCGCCTGCCACGGTCATCGAGGAGCAGGGCCTCGTGCAGATCTCCGACACCGGCGAACTCGAAGGCGTCGTGGAAGGCATCCTCGCCGAACATCCCGACGACGTGGCCGACTACCGGGCCGGCAAGACCAAGCTCCTGGGCTTCTTCATGGGCCAGGTCATGCGCGCGACCCGGGGCAAGGCGAATCCTAAGATGGTGAACGAGCTGCTCCGGAAGAAGCTGGCGGGAGGTTGAGACCGTTCGCCGGAGTCAACCGGAATCCCTTATCTTCAGCAGGCCCTCAACACGGCCCAGGCGTCCATTCATGTCGTGCATTTCTTCCCGGATGGATGAAACTTCCTTACGAACGGACACGATCTCTTCCTTTAACTCCTCCTTGACTGACTTCAATTCCTGCCTCAGTTCGCTGCTGATGGCTTTAGTCTGTTTCCAGAAGAAGATGAAGGCCGTCAATAGCGTAACTGGTGTCAAGAGAAGCTGGGCGAGTTCCATCATAGTCTTTCCTCCTTGTATGGGAAGGGATGCAGTCCGGCAGTCGTTCGACATGTTCCCGTACCGGCACGTGCGACGATGGGGGCCGACTACTTCTGACGCGGTCTTTCTACGTCCAATGTCATAAGCAGACCCTCGACGCGGCCCAGGCGTCCGTTCATGTCGTGCATTTCTTCCCGGATGGATGAAACCTCGCTACGAACGGACATGATCTCTCCTTTTAACTCTCTCTTCAGTTCGTCGCTGATGGTTCTTGCCTGTTTCCAAAAGAAGATGAAGGCCATCAGCAGTGTGCCTGGCGTAACGAGAAGCTGAACGAGTTCCATTAGTCCATATCTCCTCGACGACGTATTACGGGCATTGTCTCATTCGTGAGTTGAATCGATGTGTGTTGCCACTGATCTATGGAGAATCAGTCGGAGTAAATGCTGGAATCTCGAAAACAATCTATAATACGAGAAGATGAAAGTGCGGATCGGGGATATTGCTTAAAATACGGTCGGCGGAAGTGGAGTCGTAATTTGTAAACCTTGTCATAAGATTTCATAGTTTTCTTACGACAGCATTGTCATTTTTCACAAACACGCGAATGCTCCATGCGACCAGGGCATACCTCCAAGATCGCAGTAATCGTATTTCCTTGACAATCACGTTAGTCAGGGGTCTAACTGATAGACACGAACAAACACGCTTTTTGTAGATTCTGTTGAACCCGAATCGCCAGTTTTTACAAGGCGATTCTTCTTATTTGTATAGACCCTTGGAATCAGTTTTGCCTTAACGGACCAAACGCCGATCCCATAGATACGAAGACTTTATAGCCGAATGAACTCAAAGACCGGCAACACCGACCTCAACTGGATCACCAACTACATCTGGGGTATCGCCGACGATGTGCTTCGCGACCTCTACGTCCGGGGTAAATATCGCGACGTCATCCTTCCCATGACGGTGCTCCGCCGGCTGGATGCGGTGTTGGAGGACACGAAAAAGGAAGTCCTTGAAACCAGGGAATTGCTCGACGACCAGGGCATCATCGACCAGGATTTCGCGCTTCGCGAGGCCGCGGGCCAGGCCTTCTACAACACCTCGAAATTCACGTTGCGCGACCTGCGCTCCAGGGCTGGGCGCCAGCAACTTACGGCCGACTTCACGGCCTACCTGGATGGGTTCTCGCCCAACGTCCAGGACATCCTCGACAACTTCGAGTTCCGCAATCAGATCCCAAAGCTCTCCAAGGCCGATGCCATAGGCACATTGATCGAGAAACTCACCTCGCCCGAGATCAACCTGAGTCCGGCCCCCGTCATGAACGTGGACGGAACGGTCCGGCATCCCGGCCTGGACAACCACGGCATGGGCACGCTCTTCGAGGAACTGATCCGGCGCTTCAACGAGGAGAACAACGAGGAGGCCGGCGAGCACTGGACCCCGCGCGACGCGGTGCAGCTCATGGCGAAGCTGGTCTTCCTGCCCGTCGCCGACCGGATCAAATCCGGCACCTACCTGCTCTACGACGGCGCCTGCGGCACGGGCGGCATGCTGACCGTGGCCGAGGACACCCTGCGCCAACTGGCCGCCCAACACGGCAAGGAGGTCTCCACGCATCTGTTCGGGCAGGAGATCAATGCGGAGACCTACGCCATCTGCAAGGCCGACCTGCTCCTCAAGGGCGAGGGCGACGCCGCGGACAACATCGTGGGCGGCCCCGAACACTCCACCCTGTCAAGCGACGCCTTTCCGTCCCGGGAATTCGACTTCATGCTCTCGAATCCGCCTTACGGAAAGAGCTGGAAGAGCGACTTGGAACGCATGGGCGGCAAGAAGGACATGCGCGACCCGCGCTTCCTGATCGAACACGGCGGCGACCCGGAATACTCGCTGGTCACCCGTTCCAGCGACGGTCAGTTGCTGTTCCTTGCCAACAAGCTCTCCAAGATGAAGCGGGATACGCCCCTCGGCAGCCGCGTCGCCGAGGTGCACAACGGCAGTTCCCTCTTCACGGGCGACGCGGGCCAGGGCGAAAGCAACATCCGCCGCTGGATCATCGAAAACGACTGGCTCGAGGCCATCGTCGCCCTGCCGCTCAACATGTTCTACAACACCGGTATCGCGACCTACGTCTGGGTGCTCACCAACCGCAAGCCCGAGCATCGCCGTGGCAAGGTACAGCTGATCGATGCTACGAAGTGGTTCCGTCCCCTGCGCAAGAACCTCGGTAACAAAAACTGCGAACTCGGGGACGAAGAAATCGCCCGCATCTGCGATACTTTCCTGGCCTTCGAAGAAACCGAGGCAAGCAAGATCTTCGACAACGCTGCCTTCGGGTATTGGAAAGTGGCCGTGGATCGGCCCCTGCGCATCGAAGGCGCGGATCCGAACCGGGCGCACAAGGCCGCCGAGATCAAGAAGATGAAAGAAGACGGCAACCGAAGCGAAGACGGGACGCCGGTGGTCCAGAAGATTCACAAGAAAGGGACCGAAGCGGATCCGTTGCGCGGGTTGTTCGCGGCCGACATCGATGGCCGCCCCGCCGTGGTGGAATACGAACCCGATCCCGACCTCCGCGATACTGAGCAGATCCCCTTGCAGGAACAAGGCGGTATCGAAGCGTTCCTGAGGAGAGAGGTCTTGCCGTATGCAGCAGATGCCTGGTACCAGGTTGACAGCGTCAGGGTAGGATACGAAATTAGCTTTACACGGCACTTCTACAAGCCAACGCCTATGCGGACGCTGAATGAGATCAGGGCGGATATCCTGGCCGTGGAACGCGAGGCATCGGGGCTGCTCGACGATCTGGCGACAGTGCGCGAGGACAGGCCCGCCTACACGACCAGGCCGAGGGTTTACGTGGACACCTCGGTCATCGGCGGCTGTCATGACGATGAGTTTCGCGAGGACTCATTGCGCCTGTTCGATCTCTTTCGCCGAGGCGACGCAACGCTGGTCATTTCGGAGGTGACTCTCACGGAATTGAAGATCTCGCCGCCCGATGTATCTGCCATCTTCAATCAGGTTCCCGATCCTCACGTGGAGACGCTTCCGGAATCAGCAGAGGCGTCAAGACTTGCGGACGCTTACATCGCATCTGGTGCAATAGGCCCCGCCCAATACAATGATGCCCTACACGTGGCGATCGCCAGCCTGGGCAAAGTCGACGTCATCGCAAGCTGGAATTTCAGGCACATGGTAAACTGGGGCCGCATTCAGGCCTATAATAGAGTCAATCAGGAACTCGGCTATCCGGCTATAGACATTCGAACCCCGGAGGTATTTACTCATGGGCGGTAAATCCACCCCGAAGAAATTCGACTGCGTGAAGTTCACGCGCGAAGTACGTGCGCAGTTGTACAAGGAAACCGCGCATATGACTGCAGAGGAGAAGGTGGACTATTATCGAAACCAGACGTACACCGACCCGGTGCTGGCCCGTCTGGCGGCCAAGGCCCGTCCACCCAAGGAACCAGGTCCGGCAATCCGAGACTGATGCCTTGCACCAAACAGTCAGCGTGCGGACCGGCTACGAAATCAGCTTTACACGTCACTTCTACAAGCCAACGCCCATGCGGACGCTGGATGAGATCAGGGCGGATCTTCTGGCCGTGGAGAAGGAGACGGAGGGGTTGTTGGACAGATAATCGATGGAGGAAGGTCATGAAGGAAATTCGAGGTGACGCCAAGAACCTGCGCTCGCTTCTTGGCGGTGCCAAATTCGCCATTGATTATTACCAGCGTGAGTACCGTTGGGAGACGAAGCAAGTCGCAGAATTGATAGAGGACCTTACCCAGAAGTTCGATGACAGCCACGAACCGGCCAACGAAAGAAGCGCCGTAGAGGACTATGGCCACTATTTCCTCGGTTCAATCATTGTAAGCGACAAGGATGGCCGTAAATTCATCATTGATGGTCAGCAACGATTAACGACGCTCACACTGATATTGGTTTACATATACCGGCAACTTCGTGACGAAGGATTGAAGGCTGAACTTTCGGCTCTGATAGTCTCGACCAAATACGGAAGTCGCTCGTACAACATTGACGTCGAGGAGCGGACAGCGTGTATGGAAGCGCTGTTTACAGGCTCATCGTTCGATGATTCTGACCAACCGGAGTCGGTTGTCAACATACTGAATCGGTACCAGGACGTGGAGGATTTGTTTCCGGATGATCTGACCAAAGATGCTTTACCCTATTTTACTGACTGGCTGATCGAACATGTCCATCTGGTGGAGATCACAGCATACTCTGACGCCGATGCATACACGATCTTCGAGACCATGAACGATCGTGGTCTGTCACTCACACCTACGGATATGCTCAAGGGTTATCTCCTTGCAAACATTACCGACGCTGACCGTCGAAACACCGCAAGCAATCTCTGGCGTAAGCGTGTGACAAGTCTGCAGGATCTCGGCAAGGAGGAAGACGCTGACGCGATCAAGACCTGGCTTCGTAGCCAGCACGCCCAGGATATTCGTGAGCGGACGCGAGGTGCTGAACCTCGCGACTTCGACCTCATAGGCACCGAGTTCCATCGCTGGGTCCGAGATCACGAGGAAGCACTCGGTCTCTCGTCGAGTACCGAATTCGCCCGATTCATCAATGAAGACTTCGATTTCTATAGCCGATGGTACGCCCGTCTGCGTGACGCAGCAGAGACTCCGACTGTCGGTCTGGAAACGATCTACTATTGTGCGCAGAACAATTTCACCCTGCAATACCCGGTTCTTCTGGCCCCGTTGCGCCGACAGGACAGTGAGCAGGATATCCAGCGAAAGCTGCGCGTCGTGTCCGCATATCTCGATATCCTCGTCACTCGACGCATATGGAACTGGCGCGCGATCAACTACGCCACCATGCAGTATGCCATGTTTTTGATCATGCGGGGAATTCGCGGAAAAGACGTTCCTGAGTTAGTTCGGTTTCTAAGCAAACAGCTCTCAGACGAGAAGGAGATCTTCAATTCGAATGATCGATTCCGTCTACATGGCACCAATGGACGACAGGTCCATCGTTTGCTGGCCCGTTTAACCGATTATGTGGAGACGCAGTCTGGGCATACTTCGCGTTATCACGAATACATCCGGCGTGGTGGAAGGAATGGGTACGAGATTGAGCACATTTGGGCCGATCACCATGAGCGTCACACCGATGAGTTTGAACACCCAACGGATTTTGATGAGTATCGAAATCGCATTGGCGGACTTCTGCTGTTGCCAAAGCGTTTCAATGCGAGCTATGGTGACATGCCCTATAACCGTAAGCGTGAGCATTACATCCAGCAGAATCTACTGGCGCAAAGCCTTCACGAGGCGGCCTACGAGCGTAATCCGGGCTTCAACCAGTTTAGAAGTGAAAGCGGATTACCTTTCAAAGCCCACCAAGAGTTCCGCAAGGCTGATCTTGACGCTCGACAGCAACTTTACAGACGGCTCGCCGAACAGATCTGGAGCCCGGAGAGGTTGGAACGAGAGGCCGCGGTATGATCAACGGAGGGATGACCTACTCGGATACTGGAAGTCATGGTGGATTGGCCCCTGTACGCGTGGAGTACCAGCCGGACTCCGACCTTCGCGATACCGAGCAAATCCCTCTTCAGAAACAGGGCGGTATTGAATCGTTTCTGCGGAGGGAGATTTTGTCGTATGCAACCGACGCGTGGAATCGGCTCGATAGTGTTATGGGTCGGCTACAAGATCCGCTTTAAGCGGTATTGGTACAAACCGAAGCCCATGCGGTCACTGGGAGAGATTTGGGCGGATATTTTGGTACCGGAGAAGGAGACAGAGGGATTGTTGGAGGAGATCATAGGGGGAACCTATCCTTGAGTAAGATCAATTGCATTCCGGAGGGACAGATTGAGGGACTTGCCAAAGTGCTGGGTGAGTGTGGATCGGGTACGGATATAACGCGAATTCTAAATAGTCTTACACTCAGTGACAATTCGGGGGAGTCAACCAAGTGGAAGCGGCTTTATTGGGTATTTCTTGATTTGCAAAGGCGAGACAGATGCGCTAATCGGGTTCTAGATTTCATTCAATCCTTTTTAACGCCGGCCCGTTTCGTTGGGCGTCAGGATATATTCGAACAGGGTCGAAACGAACTGAACGCCATTCTTGCATTTTCGGGTTTGGAATTCGGCGCGGACGGCCAGTACAGACGACGAAGTATAGCACGGACACTTGATGAAGCTGAGCAACGTGTTAAGACGATACGTGTTAAGTTCCAAGACCGACGTTTACACCCACAAGTGCTCAAGTATTGCAAAGCAGAATTAATGCAAGAAAACTATTTCCATGCTGTATTCGAGGCTACCAAAGGATTGGCCCAAAGA
Source organism: bacterium (assembly GCA_963693015.1). Lineage (GTDB taxonomy): Bacteria > JAAXHH01 > JAAXHH01 > JAAXHH01 > JAAXHH01 > JAAXHH01. The sequence continues at coordinate 3,083,813 of OY843748.1, read as the reverse complement.
GTCCGTGATATGACAGGAATTCAAAGGGATGGAACCGCTTTGGTCGACCTCGTGTTCTCAGTCGAGCATCCGCTTCTCGCGATGAATACGCTACAAACCGAAACTGAGAAGTCTGAACACAAGGGATTCGCAGCCCTGCTTAAGGGCTGTTTCGGAGCGGTTCGAAATCCATTGGCGCACGAACCTAAAATCCTCTGGCAGGGAGAAGATGATGCGGCAGATTACTTGTCTCTAATCTCGCTACTCCACCGCAAGCTTGACGATTGTGTTTTAACGCAGAGAAGTGTCCCTAAATGACCGCTCTCAAGCCGTATGGTACAATAAGAGGGGGAACGCGCCGTTCTGCATAGTAAAAAGTAACGGACAATCGTCAGGACCAAGACCTCTTTGGTTACGGCTAAGCAAAGCGAAGCCGCGATAGGGAGTGCTTGAGGTGGGGATCGACAGCATAGGATCGGCCTATGACCTGTCATGTACTCACGTACCTGCATTGAAGAATCTGGAATGAGCCGAAATAGGGGCTAAAAGCCATGGGTGTGGCGGGATAGGAACTAATCACAATGCCAGCAAACACAGAGCATCCGGCAATACGCGACAAGCAACCGGAACATCCTACACAAATGAAGATTTGGAGGTACCTCAAACTGCCGAATTTGGTTTCTCTTCTGCAGAAACGGACTCTACACTTTACAAAGTTAGGCGTATTGCATGATGACCTCTTCGAAGGGACGTTTCCTACGATAAACCAGGTAATTGCTGATCTGCAGATGCCCCAAGAACACCAAGGGGATCTAGTTGATAGACTTACAACATTCGTGCGGGAGAATACATACGTCAACTGTTGGAGCGGGAACCAAAAGGAAAGTGCTGCTATGTGGCGTCTATATGGGACTAGCCCAGGATCAGTGGCTATCCAGTCAACGTACGAGAAGTTAGTGGCGGTACTCCCGAACGAGTGCTACGTGGCAATGGTGAGATACTTAGACTACGATCGTGAAGTTTTTCCGGCCGGGAATCTCCTTTACCCAGGTTTTCATAAGCGAATCGAATTTGAATTCGAAAGGGAAATTCGGGCGCTACTGCTCAGTATTGGAGGCACCGAGAACGATCCGCTCGTAGACCTACTCGTAGACCTAAATAACCTCATTGAACAGATATACATGCGAGCTACTGAAGAACAATGGATGTTGGATGTTGTTAAGGGACTGCTGGATCAACATTCTCTTGGAGAGAAGCTGGTTTTCTCGAATATCGACGCACCTCCTGTGCGTATAAGAGCTAATCCAGAAATGAAACAACATTTTCGCAGTTCACAACAAGAGTCTGACCAAGAAACCTAATTCGATTGTATACCTAAGGGGATTTGGTTTGTTTTTAAGATCTAAAAAGGTGGCCGAGTCGTGACACAAGGTCTGAAGCCCTATTTCGGGAGGAAGGAAACAGGTGTCGAATGGCTCGAGGAAGTCCCAGCGCACTGGGAGGTAAGACGATTAAAATCGGTATGCTCCCAGTATGCGCTTTATGGTGCCAACATGACCGCCAATTCCTACTCACCTACCGGGGTGCGATTTATTCGAACGACGGACATTACGGAGGACGGACGGCTGAAGGCGGGAGGCGTGTTTCTTCCCGAGGAACTCATTCGAGAGTATCTACTTACCGATGGTGACATTTTGATCTCTCGTAGCGGTACCATTGGGCGCTCTTTCCTCTACGATGCCAAAAAGCACGGGAAATGTGCTTACGCTGGTTACTTGGTGCGATTCGTATCAGACCGCGATATTTTGCCAGAATACCTCGTTTTTTTTACTAAGACGCATGAGTTTGGCGATTTTCTTCGGTTACACGCGATTTCCTCAACAATCGACAATGTCAACGGCGAAAAGTACGCGAATTCTCCAATACCCCTCCCACCCCTCCCCGAACAAACCGCCATCACCCGCTTCCTCAATCACACCGACAACCGTATCCAACGCTACATCCGCGCCAAGCAGAAACTCCTGATCCTTCTCGAAGAACAGAAACAGGCCATCATCCATGAAGCCGTCACGGGCCAGATCGACATTCGAACCGGCGAGTCCTATCCTGCCTACAAACCTTCTGGCGTGGAGTGGCTTGGGGATGTGCCGAAGCACTGGGAGGTGCGTAAACTGGGCCAGACAGGTAGGTTCTCGAAGGGTGTCGGTGGAAATAAGGAAGACGAAATGCCAGAGGGAGTTCCTTGTGTCAGGTATGGTGACCTGTATACGTCACATACGAATTTCATTCATAGAAGTCGCTCCTGCGTCTCGAGATTGAAAGCCACGGAATATGCCCCCATTAAGTTTGGCGATATCCTTTTCGCCGCTTCTGGCGAAACGATAGACGAGATCGGGAAATCTGCGGTGAATCTGCTGACCTCGGATGCCGTTTGCGGCGGCGATGTAATCTTGTTGCGACTTAGATGCCCGTTTGATGCCAGATACATGGGGTATGTCACGAATTGTCGTCCCGTGACCACTCAGAAATCGATAATGGGACGGGGCATCACGGTCATGCACATTTACGCTAGTCATTTAAAGTATGTGGCGATACCCCTCCCGCCCCTCTCCGAACAAACCGCTATCGCCAAATACCTCGACAAAGTAACCAACGACATCGACACCGCCATCACCCGCACCGGCCGCCAAATCGAGTTGCTTGAGGAATATCGCACCCGCCTGACCGGCGATGTAGTCACCGGCAAGCTTGACGTGCGCGAGGCGGTCGCGGAGTTTCCTGATAAAGTGAACGCGCTGGAGCCACCAACCTGCTCAAGAAGGCCGGACAGAGGAGATCGCGTATGAAGGCCCTCCGCTTTCGTGTTCAGAATTTCCGCAATATAGAGGACAGTGGTTGGGTAGAACTGGAAAAAGTCACGGCCTTTGTTGGCAGAAACGAATCAGGTAAGACCTCGCTGCTTAAGGCGTTGCACAAGTTTAATCCTGCCACGCCGCAACCCTATGACGCGCAACGCGAGTTCCCGCGCGACCGCTACACGCGGGATTACGTTTCTAATGGATCGAAGGGCGAAGATTGGTCCGTTTGCTCAGTTGAGTTCGAGATTTCGGAGGAACTTCGGGTTGAAATCGGCAATCTAATCGGGGAGGATGGGGAATCTCCCCAGAAAGTCACGGCAATCCGCTACTACGATGGCTCATTCATATTCCAGTATGCACCGGAAGTAACAGAAAAACCACTTGCCCCTGAACCAGTGCTCAATGCGCTTGATGCGTTCGCCTCGAGTGCTCGTCGGCTTCCGGCACCAGACCCAAGTCAAGAGGAAGAAACGGCAGCGCAACGCGTGGAACTGGCCAATTGGGCAACCGGCTGTAAGGATGAATTGAAAGCCATGATTGATCTGCGTGGAGATGAGGGAACGAAGCAGTTGACTAAGCTACGCGGAGAAGTGGAACGCAGGAGCATCCCGCAGACCGCCGATATGGTGGAAACTTTGCAGAAAGTGATTGAGCCGATTCTCGACTCGGCCCAAAAACCCCCAATCATTCACCAGATTAACAAGTTGATTAAACATAATCTCCCCATTCTGATTTACTTCGAGAATTACGGGATCCTCGATAGTGCCATATGGTTGCCGCGATTTATAGACGACCTGAATCGTGATCCGAATAACTCTCGCGTGCGCACTATAAACGCCATGTTCAAGCATGTCGGACTCGATCCCAAGGAAATAGCAGCGCTCGGAGATGATCCGAACCGAGAAACTCGGCACTTGGGCCGCCAACCCGATCCTAAGCAGATTGCCTCTGCTCAACGACGCAAGGACGCGCGAACCGTGATGTTGAATTCAGCCTCTATCGATATCAGTGGCAAGTTCTCCGAATGGTGGTCGCAACGTCGCCATAAGATTCGCTATCAAGCCGATGGCGATTACTTTCGTATCTGGATCGCCGATGATCGTCGTGAAGATGTAGAAATTGAGCTTGAAGCCCGTAGCAAGGGATTCCAATGGTTCTTCTCGTTCTACCTCGTGTTTCTTGTCGAATCCGAAGGAGGGCATAAAGACGCAATTCTTCTCTTGGACGAGCCAGGCTTGCACCTCCATCCTACTGCTCAGCAGGAACTGATCGCGTTCTTTGAGAAACTCTCTGAAACCAACCAACTTGCCTACACGACCCACTCACCCTTCTTGATTGATGGTGAACACGTGCATCGAGTCAGACCGGTCACGGAGGACGATACCGGCCATTCACGCATCACGGCAGAGACGTGGCCGAAAGACCGCGAGACGATTTTCCCGCTTCAGGCTGCTGCTGGATATGCAATGCTTCGCGGGCTTTTACAGCATCGCAAGAACGTGTTGGTAGAGGGAATTAGCGACTTCTATTATCTGCAAGCACTGTCACAGCAGTGCGCGAATTCCGGCCGGCCGTCGTTACCGGATGATATTTACATCATGTTCTGCGGCGGAACGAAAAATGTCGGATGGATTGCGTCACTGTTCATGAGTGAGAAAGTCCGGCCTTTGGTCCTACTTGATGGCGACGAAGCGGGACGGGTTCGTCGGAACGCGCTGATAAAAGAGCTCTATGCGCGTCATGACTCTGGGATACTTATGCTGGATGACGTACTGAACCGATCAGGTCAGGAGGTCGAGATAGAGGATGTACTAGGCGAGGCGATTATCATCCCTGGAGTAGAGGCAGTATTGGGCAAAACGTTTCAACTGGATCAAGTGGACCGCGTAGTTGGAAGCCTGCCAAATCAGATTAAGGCTGCTGCTAAACGTCAGAAGATCGACCTTCCAGAAGGCTGGAAGGCTTCGGTTGCCTTACATCTTGTGTCGTCCTGGGCGGAAAAAGGAACTACACTTGCAGACGAAGTTCTTGATTCCGCGGCGTTGTTGTTTTCTGTGTTAAACACGGGATTTGAACAAAATACGCCCTGACTACATTACTTGACAGACTCCATTGTTCAGAAACGAAAGTTGCACAGCACGAGACCACCAAGCACAAGAGGCCTTATGACCGTTTCAACAAGTGAACTCCAGACTTGGATGGACGCCAGGGAGGACGAGCATCTGGAGTTCAAAGAGGCTAAGGGCAGGTACGACTTCGAGGACTTGGTGAAGTACTGTGTCGCCCTTGCCAATGAAGGCGGGGGCAGGATAATACTGGGCGTGACGGATAAACCGCCTCGCGAAGTGGTTGGCAGTCGGGCCTTTCGCAATCTCGAACGAACAAAGGCTGGATTGATTGAGCGACTGCGACTACGTATTGATGCCGAGGAGGTACAACACCCGGCCGGGCGGATTCTTGTGTTTCAGGTCCCGCCTCGACCTTTAGGAGTGCCGCTGCAGTACAAGGGCGCTTATTGGATGCGTGGCGGAGATGCTCTCGTACCTATGACTCAGGATCAACTCCAGACCATTTTCGCGGAAGCCAGCCCGGATTTCTCGTCTGAGATTTGTACGTCTGCCACACTGGACGATCTTGAACCGATCGCAGTGGATGTCCTGCGCCAACTCTGGCACCGGAAGACGAAAGACCAAGACATCATGACCCGCCCCCTGGACCGGCTCTTGACGGACGCGGAGTTACTCGTCGATGGCGAAGTAACGTACGCGGCTCTGATACTCCTGGGCACGCGGAAGGCGTTAGGCAGACATCTCGCCCAGGCGGAAATCATATTCGAATACCGATCGAATGAAACGCCGGGACCGGCAGCAGAACGTCATGAATTCAGACAGGGATTCATGCCTGTTCTAGACGAGATCTGGCGACTCATCAACCAGCGCAATGACCTGCAACACTTTCAGCAAGGACTTTTCATTTGGGATGTGCCTACATTCAACGAGCGCGTGATTCGCGAGGCCGTCTTGAACGCGGTGAGTCACCGCGATTACCGGCACGGAGGCTCCATCTTCGTGCGTCAGTACCCTCGGCGCATTGAGATCGTGAGTCCTGGTGGTTTCCCTGCCGGGATTACCCCTGAGAACATCCTTCGGCAACAAAATCCGCGCAATCGCCGCATCGCCGAAGTGCTCGGCAAATGTGGCCTGGTTGAACGGGCCGGACAGGGATTTGACAGCATCTTTCGCGAGTGCATTCAGCAGAGTAAGCCATTGCCTGACTTCTCCCATACGGACGCGCACACCGTATGGCTCACGCTACACGGCGACATTCAAGATCCAGAATTCTTACGTTTTCTGGAGGAGATCGGACAGGAACAGGTCGCCTTGTTCGGACTTGAAGATCTAATGCTGGTCGATCTCGTTCATCGCGAACAGCCTGTTACGGACGACCTTAAACCGAGGATCGAACATCTGCTGGAGCGGGGGATCATTGAGCGTATGGGACGCGGGCGGGGGTCACGGCTACTTCTGTCCAGACGATTCTACCGACGCGTCGGTAAGGCCGGGGTATACACGCGGAAACGTGGCCTGGACCGTCAGACGAACAAGGAGTTGCTGCTGAAGCACATTCAAGATAACCGGAAAGAAGGGAGTCCGTTGCGGGAACTGAAGCAGGTGCTGCCAGCGCTCTCCTATATCCAGGTCCAGAAATTACTTCAAGAGATGAAAACCAATGGACAGATACACAAAGTAGGGAACACTAAAGCCGCTCGCTGGTATCCGGAGAGACCAACATCCGGGGTTATTCCTGAAAGTAAATAACAGGTTGAAAGCAAAATTTGACAATGTTTCGGCACAATTTAAGCATAATTTCGGCACAATTTAGACGTAATAGATTTTGTAAGTACATGTCTTATATATCTTTATATGCAGGGGATTTGTTTCATTATCATTGTGTTGTAACCGCAATCCGGCATAATAACGTAGTTTCCGATTCTCAAGCCGACTGAAGGGTTGCCTGCAGGCGGAATTGTTTGTATATTGTAACACACATAAACTGTGAGACTGTGATCATGAGAAACATCACCGTATCTGTCGATGAGCAGACCCACCTGCTCGCGCGTATCCGTGCGGCGGAATTGGACACCTCGGTATCGGCCCTGGTTCGGGACTATCTGAGAAGCCTGGCAGCGGATTCGGACTCGGGGGGCGAAGCCGGGTCCGAGTCCGGCGAAACCATCTATCAGCGCCGGTGCAGGCTGCTGCGGGAGGTGCTCGCGGACTTCGATAGTCAGGGTATCGGACTGCGGACGTCCGAAAACCTGCCCAGAGAGGCGTTGTACGACCGCGTCGCAGCAAGGGCAGAAGCTGTCACCGAGCAGGAACGGCAGCGCAGCATCTCCGAATCACCCAGTGTCTCGTCATGCGATTCGTAGATACCAATGTCCTGCTGTACGCTGTCAGCGAGGTTCCGGATGAGGCCGGCAAGCGGACGCGGGCGCGAGAAGTCCTGACAGAACCCGATCTCGCCGCGTCCGTTCAGGTGCTGCAGGAGTTCTTTCACCAGGCCACCCGGCCGACACGGGCCCGCAGTCTTTCCGCCTATAGCGCATTGCAATTCCTGGAACCGATTCTGCTGTTCCGGATTCAGACCATGACGACGCGCGTTTTTCTTGAGGCCGTGGCAATCAGCCAACGCTTCCAGCTTTCCTATTGGGACGCCGCGATTCTCGCCTCGGCCCACGCCATGGGCTGCGATGCGGTGTATTCCGAAGATATGAGCACTGCACAGGACTATGATGGCCTCCGGGTCATAAACCCATTCACCAGCCAGTAGGCTTCACAGTGCCCACCGATACTTCCGAATCAGGCCTCGAACGCCTCATCTGCAAGACCCTGACCGGGCATCCGTGCGATCCACCGTCTTCGGGTACCGTGGCGGAACCAACGGCTGGCTACGGTGGTGTGGGCTGGCGTTGCGGGAATCCTCACGACTACGACCGGACGTACTGCGTCGATCTGGTTCAGCTCTCGGCGTTCCTTGGCGATACGCAGCCCGAGGCGGCCGAATCATTGGCCCTGTCCGAGCACAGCCCCACACGACAGAAGTTTCTTGCCCGGCTCCAGGGCGAAATCAGCAAGCGCGGTACGATTGATGTGCTGCGTCACGGTTTGAAACACCAGTCGCTCCACCTGGATCTGTTTTACGGTACCCCGTCGCCCGGCAACGAGCAGGCCAGGGATCGCTTCGAACTGAACCGGTTCACCGTGACCCGTCAGTTGCGTTACAGCATGGACGAGACGCAACTGGCCCTGGATATCGGTTTGTTCATCAACGGTCTCCCGGTGTTCACCTTCGAGTTGAAGAACAGCCTGACCAAGCAAACCGTGAGCGACGCCGAGGAGCAGTACAAGCGGGATCGGGATCCCAGGGAGAAGCTGTTCGAATTCGGCCGGTGCGTTGCCCATTTCGCGGTGGACGAGAGCGAGGTCCGGTTTTGTACGCAACTCAAGGGAAAGGCGTCCTGGTTCCTGCCCTTTAATCTCGGATGGAACGACGGCGCGGGCAACCCGCCCAATCCGAGTGGGATCAAGACCGACTACCTTTGGCGGGAAGTGCTGTCCAGGGAGAGTCTGACCAACATTTTGGAGAACTATGCCCAGGTGGTCGTGACAAAGGAAGCGAAGACCAACCAGAAAAGACGGACGCAAACCTGGCCGCGGTACCACCAGTTCGATGTGGTTCGCAAGCTTCTGGCCGACGCGGCCGGCTCTGGTGTGGGAAAGCGCTACCTGGTCCAGCATTCGGCCGGTAGCGGAAAGAGCAACTCCATCGCCTGGCTGGCCCATCAGTTGATCGGACTGACGAAGGATGAGAAGCCGGTCTTCGACTCGATCGTCGTGGTCACGGACCGCAGAATCCTCGACCGGCAGATCCACGATACGATCAGGCAGTACGCGCAGGTAAGCGCGACGGTGGGACATGCCGACAAGTCGGGCGACCTGAAGAAGTTCATCCAGGACGGCAAGAAGATCATCATCTCCACCGTGCAGAAGTTTCCCTTCATCCTCGACGAGATAGACAACGAGCAGCAGGGCCGGCGTTTCGCCATCATCATCGACGAGGCCCATTCCAGTCAGGGGGGCCGCACGAGCGCGGCCATGTCGCAGGTACTCTCGGAGTCCGTGAAAGAGATCGAAGAAGAAACCTTCGAAGATCAGATCAACAACCTGATGGAGTCGCGCAAGCTGCTGTCCAACGCCAGCTATTTCGCCTTTACCGCCACGCCCAAGAACAAGACGCTGGAGACCTTCGGCGACCCGGAACCCCAGACCGACGGCACGGTCAGGCACCGGGCCTTCCACAGCTACACCATGAAGCAGGCGATCCAGGAGGGGTTCATTCTGGACGTGCTCGAGCACTACACGCCGGTGGAAAGTTACTACAGACTCGCCAAGACGGTGCAGGACGACCCTGAATTCGACGCGAAGAAGGCCCAGAAGAAACTGCGGCGCTTCGTGGAAGGGAGCGACCACGCCATCCGGCTCAAGGCCGAGATCATGGTGGATCATTTCCACGACCAGGTGCTGGTCCAGCACAGGATCCGCGGCAATGCGCGGGCCATGGTCGTCACCAACGGCATCGAGCGGGCGATCCAGTACTATCATGCCATCCGAGACTATTTGAAAGAGCGAAAGAGCCCTTATCAGGCCCTTGTCGCCTTCTCCGGCGAATACGATTACGGAGGATCGAAGGTCAGCGAGGCGTCGCTCAACGGCTTTCCGTCGGCCAAGATCGGGGAGCGGTTCCGGGAGGATCCCTACCGATTCCTGGTCTGCGCGGACAAGTTCCAGACGGGTTACGACGAGCCTTTGCTGCATACGATGTACGTCGACAAGACGCTGTCGAGCATCAAGGCCGTGCAGACGCTATCGCGCCTGAACCGCGCCCATCCAGACAAGCACGACGTCTTCGTCCTGGATTTCCTGAACGATACCGACACCATCCGTGACGCGTTCTCCAACTTCTACCGCACCACGATCCTGTCCGAGGAGACCGATCCCAACAAGCTCCACGACCTGCAGGCCGATCTCGACAGTGCCCAGGTCTATTCCGAGGAACAGGTAGACGGCTTCGTGCGCGAGTACCTGGACGGCGCGGACGTCGACCTACTCCACCCCATCCTCGATGCCTGCGTGGCAGCGTACCTCGAAGAACTCGACGAAGACGGGCAGGTGGATTTCAAAGGCAAGGCCAAGGGCTTCTTGCGGACCTACGCGTTCCTGTCGTCGATCCTGCCGTATACCAATGCCGAATGGGAAAAGCGGTCCATCTTCCTGAACTTCCTGGTCTCGAAGCTGCCCGCCCCCGACGAGGATGACCTGTCCAGGGGCATCCTCGAGGCCATCGATCTGGAGAGCTACCGGGTCGAGAAGCGGGCCATGCAGAAGATCATCCTGCCCGATGAGGATGCCGAGATCGGACCCGTACCGCCCGACGGAGGCGGTTCCAGCCCCGAACCCGAGATGGACCGGCTGTCCAACATCATCGCGGAATTCAACGACCTCTTCGGTAATATCGAGTGGGAAGATGCAGACCGCATCATGAAGCAGGTCTACGACACGATCCCGGCCCTCGTCGCCGAGGACAACGCGTTCAGGAATGCCCGCCGGAACTCGGACCGGCAAAACGCGCGCATCGAACACGACAAAGCCCTGTCGCGCGTCATCACCTCGATGATGAAGGACGACACCCAACTGTTCAAGATGTACATGGACAATCCCGATTTCAGCCGGTGGATGAAGGACAAGGTGTTCGAGTTGACGTATGAGGGGGCGGGGGAGTAGTGGGTGCGTGTAGTTAACCACGTAAATCAAACTACTGGTTCCTATGTGTAGGGTCTACAAGCTATCTGAGTATTACTGAGTGAGTCCACACCTATTGACTCGATTTCGGTTTATCACGAACATCACGATCTAAGCAATTTGCTCTGCCTGGTTTCCTTGACAACAAGAGAGTACAAATCCGTTACTGCTTGACTAGAATAGAAGATTCCTCAATTTAATTCAATTGAGTCAATCACATTTAACAGTGCTTTTTGGAATAGAGATTCTAGATTCAATGGACATTCGAATGCATAGAATCCGACATTCTTGAGTGAAGTGAAATCGAGACATGCTATGAGGGTTGTGAACCTCCTATGACTTCCCAAAGTACGAATGTACGTATTTCAGCGACCGATTTTGGTCCTATCGCAAGCGGTGCTGTAGATATGCGCCCGCTGACGGTATTCGTTGGTCCAAGTAATACCGGTAAGACCTACTTCGCCATATTGGTGTATGCATTACACCGCGTTTTGGACGGATTCCCAAGGTTCCCCGCGATTGATGGTCAACGCTCTTTTTTGATGCAACAGTATCGCAAGGATCAGACATCAACGGACACCGCAAAAATGAAAAAGGAATTGCAGGACTTCTTTGAAAAGTTCGAAAATGGAAATCGACCACTTAGGTTTTCAGATTTGCCAGATAGTATGCGCAAGTCTGCCCATGTAGCATTAAACGATCCGCAATTTCTAGGTACATATTTGGAAACCGAACTTGAACGCTGTTTCGATCTCGAATCCTTAAACAACCTGGTTCGACTGTCTGCGCGCTCAAAGAATATGCGGATATCAATTGATGTTATCGAGGAAGATCGGATTCTATGGGGTTTTCAGATCGGAGTTTCAAAATCAAAATACACGGCAGAAGGGAATATAGAGGACATTGTTCTCCTCCCAGCTGGTAGGTCGATATCGAAGCACTATTCAACAATCCGTAAAGGTTGGCAAAAACTCAGGACGAGGCAAGGTACCAGTGCCTCAAAGGATGAGTATCCCGAAGAGTTACTTGCCTATGACCTCATATATCTGGCCTTGGATTCATCTCACGAGACACACTATCTACCAGCTGCGCGAAGTGGTATCATGCAGAGCCATCGAGTCATTACAAGCTCACTGGTAGGACGGTCCACGCGTGGCGGATTGGAGCGATTTCCAGAGCTTCCTACTCTTTCAGGCGTAATGGTCGACTTCATGCAGCGGCTTATACTATTCGATAAGAGGCGGGCATCGAGCAGTACAATGGCAGAAATCGCCAAGGCACTTGAGAATGATACGCTGGTAGGGCAAATTCGCGCTAAAGCATCTACTTCGGGAGGATATCCGGAGTTCGTCTACAGACCACAAAAGTCGACCGAGGATATACGTCTGAGCCGTGCATCGTCTATGGTGTCCGAACTCGCTCCCGTAGTGCTGTTTCTAAGAGATTCGCTCAGAATCGGCGACATGCTAATCATTGAGGAACCGGAAGCCCATTTACATCCTGCCGCACAGACGCAAATGGCTGTGACTCTTGCCCGATTGGTTCGTGCTGGAGTCAAAGTAGTAGTTACAACACATAGTGACTGGCTGTTGAAGGAAATAGGGAATCTGATAAGGGAGGGAGAACTAGGTGAACGAACCGGTGAAACTGCGCAACAGGACCCACTTTCAAGTGTTCTGAGTCCCAGTGAGGTTGGTATCTGGTTATTTCGTAAGACCAACAGTTCAAACGGTTCCGAAATCGAGGAAGTTCCTTTCGATCGTGTCGAAGGAGTTGAACCAAAAGATTATGAGGAAGTCGCTGAAGAACTATACAATCGTTCAGCAGGATTACAGAACCAACTAGCTGAAACATTAGGAGACTTGAAACAAGGAAATGAGTGATGTCTTGGAGGAAATCAGGAAAAAAGTGGGAAATAACGCACTCTCCAATTCGTGCAAAAAGCACGGATGTAGAGTGTCCTTACAAGGCATGCCGTCCCGTCGTGTCATTTACGATGTGGACCGAGGGTTCTCCCCTCAGCAGACGCAAGGCAACCGATGCGATTATGTACTTTTTTTCTTAAGTGTAAGTAAAAAAAGCGTCTTTGCTATACCGGTAGAACTCAAAAGTGGTGACGCCGATGCATCTCAGGCTTCAAAACAACTGCAAAGAGGTTTGGATATTGCCAATAGCTTGATACCCGCGACTACCGAATCAAGTTGCTACCCAATTCTGTTTCATGATAAAGGACTACATCCAAAACAACGCTATACGCTCAATCGCACAAAAGTTTTATTTCGTGGTCGTACATTGACCATAAGAACTAGCCGCTGTAATCGTCCTAAAAACTTAGCGAGTGCCTTGGGAGCCAACGTCATAGCAGCTCTAAATAAACAACGTGAAGTGCCCGGCCATCTGGGACATTAGTTGACTTACGTTATACCGCTTTCCGCTCTAATGTTCAGTGGCTAGGTAGATTTTCATCTACTTTGAGAATCCTACACAAGAGTTCTAAAATCCTTAAGTTTTGTTTTCTTCCTGGGCTTTTAGAACACTGTGCTTGTCCTTAAGCCCATTACCAAAGATCACAAAACAATTGTCAGATTCATAGAAGTGTCTGCGCACTTATCAAAGAGTGTAGTCAAGTATCCGTCTAAATTCAACAAACGTTCAGTATGACAACCGTCCGCTGATCCATGCCCCGCAACTGGTCTGATCCTGAAATCGACGCCATCGTAGAAGACTACTTCATCATGCTCCGGCAAGAGCAAGCGGGCCGGCGTTACAACAAGACCGAGCATCGGCGTGCGCTGATGGAGGCCATCGATCGTTCCAAAGGGTCGATAGAGCGCAAGCACATGAACATCAGCGCGGTTATGGCCGAATTCGGTCTTCCCTATATTGACGGGTATAAACCGTACAGCAATTACCAGAAGGCACTGTTCGAGGCGGTAGAGGCCCGTCTCGGTGAAGATCCTGAATTTCATGCGATCCTCACGGGGGAAGCCTCAGCGGTAAGGGAACGTCCGCCGGAATTCCGGATCGAACCGAGCCTGGTCATTGAAGATGCGCCCACCCGAGAGGAGACGCCCGGCCAGGGAATCCCGGAGGAGATCCACCGGATCCTTCGGAGGTTCGAACCGCCGGCCGAAAGAGACGCGCGCAACCGAAAGCTGGGAAGAGACGGCGAGGAATACGTTTTCGAAGCGGAAAGGCATCGTCTGTCTAGTCTACGCCGGCCGGATCTGGCCGATGAGGTGCGTTGGGTGGCGCGGGACGACGGAGATGGCTACGGTTTCGACATCCGGTCATTCCGCGGAACGGGCAATGAGGCCAATAAGGAACGCTGGCTTGAGGTCAAGACGACGAACGGCCCGCGGACGACGCCCTTCTTCATCACCAGGAATGAGTTGCGCGTTTCCGAAGCACGTCCCGATGTGTTCAGGGTCGTAAGGCTGTTCGATTTTCACAAGGGTTCGCGCGGCGCCGCGCACGCATACCACCTGGAGCCGCCGCTGAAAGATAGGGTAACGCTGACCCCCGCGATATACAGCGCCTCGCCGTAGGTCCGTTTAGGTCGCATCTTTGTATCGATTCAGGACTCGTTTGATCTGATTTACTTAACCGGAAAGAGGAAGCAACATGAAAATCGAATTCCCGGTGACTCGGCGCGTCCCTGAGGTCTTGGTCGGCGCACTTTTGATCACCTTTGCCTTACTACCCTCCGGACACGCCACCGCCCAAGCCCAAACCCTCACCATCGTCAGCTTCGGCGGTTCCTATTCCCGCGCCTGCGAGAAGGGATACCATGAGCGGTTCGAAGCCGAGACGGGCATTGAAATCAACTTCGAGGACTACAACGGCGGACTGGCGCAGATCCGTGCCCAGGTGGACGTGGGGAACGTGTACTGGGACGTGGTCGACCTGGAGATCCCGGACCTGGTGCGGGGGTGTGACGAGGGGCTTCTCGAACCGGTCGACATCGACGACCTATCCCCGGGCGCCGATGGCACGCCCGCAACGGATGATTTCGTCGAAGGCACGATCACCGAATGCGGCGTCACCAAGCTGTTCTATTCTACGGTGTTCGCCTACAACGACGAGCGCATCGGGGACGTGAAGCCCACCACCATCGACGACTTCTTCGACCTGGAGAAGTTCCCGGGACGCCGGGGCATGCGGCGGTTTCCGCTGGTCAATCTCGAGTTCGCCCTCATGGCCGACGGCGTGCTGCTGGAGGAGGTCTACGCCACGCTCGACACCGAGGAAGGCGTTCGCCGGGCATTCCGCAAGCTGGATACCATCAAGGAACACATCGTCTGGTGGGAGACCGGCGCCCAGCCGCCCCAGATGCTGGCCGACGGCGAGGTGGCGATGACCACGGCCTACAACGGGCGCATCTTCAACGCCCAGGTCCTGGAGGATCAGCCCTTCGTCATCGTCTGGGACGGCCAAGTCCTGGACACGAGCGGATTCGGGATCGTCTCGGGCACGCGCAACCTGGAGGCCGCGCGGCGATTCCTCGACTTCGGCACGACGGCGCAGTCAATGGCCGGCCTGGCCCGGTACATCTCCTACAGTCCCACGCGCCGTTCGGCCATGCCCCTGATCTCGACCCACGCCGAGACGGGGGTTGACATGAGGCCGCACATGCCCACCACGCCGGAGAACGCGGTCCGCGCACTGCAGAACGACTGGGAATGGTGGAGCGACAACGGCGAAGAGATGAACGAGCGCTTCAGCACGTGGCTGGCGCGGTGATAAAACGCTTCAGCACTCCGCCGACATCGCTAGCGAGTTGATAAAACGCACCTTCAATCGGTGACCGCAAAGAGTTGAGCTTTCAATGCCCCTCTCAATGACTCCCCAGCAAACCAAAGACTTCGACGAGCAGGGCTTTATCGTGCTCGAGAAGTTCTTTGACCCGTCCGAACTCGACCGGCTGCTCCAGGCGATCGACGAGGTGGGGGAACGGGTTCGGCTGGATAAGGGCCTGGGCCCCGATGATCCCTTTGCCGTGCGCAATGCCCTGGCGCATCACGAGGCCTTTCTCGACCTCATCGATCACCCCCGCATGCTGCCCCTGGTGGTGGACGCCATCGGCTGGAACATCCAGATCCGCACCACGCACCTGGACTACCGGCCGCCCTATCCCGAGGACCTGAAGGCGCGCGTCAAGGGCGTCGGCAAGGGCGAAGACCACGAGGCCGGATACCGGAACGTCGGGTGGCATCCCGACCTGGCGAGCGACGACCTGTTCATGGCGCCCTCCCTCGATGGACGCCTTCCGTTCATGGAGGTCAAGGTCTTCTACGTGCTCTACGACATGACCGAATCCAATTGCGGCAATCTGTGGCTTGTGCCCGGCAGTCACCGGCGCAGGCCCGCCGAACTGCACGAGCGGGAGAATGGCGTCGATCCTGAGGGGGCCGTCGAACTCAGGCTGCCCATCGGATCGGCCGTGTTGTGGCGCACCGCGGTGTGGCACTGCGTCGGCCCCAACCTGTCGCGGAAGACGCGCAAGATCATGCACGTGGGATACCACTACCGCTGGCTTCGTCCGACCGATTTCGACGTGCAGGACCCCGGGCTCATCGAGCGATCATCGCCGGTGAGGCGGCAACTGCTGGGCGCCCTGTCCCCGGAAGGCGACCCCATGGGACCGGACCCGGACTTTCATCCCGCGTCCCGGTACTGGCTCTCGGACTCGCCGGACGACGTGCCGCTGCGCGAATGGGCGCAGGCTAATACGCCCCCTTAACCTTCCCGAACCATCCGCGCAGCGGATCGCCCAGTTCCTCCATGTAGCGGTCCATCCGCCCCATCAGGTCCTGGCGCACGGCTTCATAGGCTGGCTCGCCGTACACGTTGTCGAGCTGGTAGGGGTCGCGCCGCAGGTCATACAGCTCGCCGGGATCGGCGGAATTGAAGGTAAGCTGATGGGTGCGGGTGCGGACCATGCGCTGGTTGGCGACGGTAAAATGGCGGTCGAAGACGCAGTAGACTTCCTCGCGGCCGTTCGAGAACGGACGTCCCTCGATGGCCGGAAGGAAGGACTGGCCGTCAAGGTCGGCGGGAACTTCGAGTCCGACGGCGTCGAGGGACGAAAGCATGATCTCGTGCAGGTAGACGAACTCGCCGCAGGCCGTGCCGGGCGCCCGGCAGTCGGGATGGGCGATGACGAGGGGGATGCGGTAGATCTCGTCGTACATGAACTCGCCCTTCTCGATCAGCTTGTGCGCGCCGAGGCAGTCTCCGTGGTCCGACGTATATACGATGATGGTGTCGTCGAGCACGCCCAGCTTTTCCAGGTTTGCCACCACCCGGCCCACCATGTCGTCGATGAGCGTGCAATGCCCGAAGTAGCGCGCGGCGATTTCCTGGAATCCCTCCCAGCCATAGTCGCCCAGCCCCCACATGTGTTCGATCAGCTTCTGGCGCAGGGGCTTCTTTTCAAAGGTCTCGGCGTACCCCGGGTGTTCGGGGATACTCCTCGGATCGTACATGGAGAAGTACGGCTCCGGGACCAGCGACGGGCTGTGCGGCCCCCAGAAATTGGCCCACAGGTAGAAGGGCTCCTCGCCGCCGGCCACCTCGTCGAGGACGCGCATGGCTTCCTCGGCGACGAAATACTCGATGCAGGACTCGACCGGCCCCTCGTGCAGGGCGAACATCTCCTGCCGCTGGTTCGCGGGATTGGTGCCGACAAAGCGATGCGAGACCGTGGGCGGCGGGTCGAAGCCGTGTTCTTTCAGATAGTCGGCGTAATGATTGTGGCTACTCAGACTGCCGCCGAACTGCAGGCCCGGCAGCAGGTTGCCTCCGGGGAATCCGTAGCCCATGAAATCCCTGCCGGTGAACCCGTAGCCCGACGGACCGGTCTCCTGATCCACGTGCCACTTGCCGGCGTACCCGCAGCGGTACCCTGCATCCGCCAGGTAGTGGTTTATGCCGCGCACGCCCTCGTTCAGGCACAGGCCGTTGGCCGTAACCCCGTGCTTGTGCGGATAGAGGCCCGTGTAGAAGGAGGCGCGGGCCGGCGAGCAGATCGCCGTCGGCGTGAACGCCCAGTCGAAGCGCACGCCGCGCGCAGCCAGGGCGTCGATGTGCGGCGTCCGGCACACCTCGTTCAGCCCGTAGCAACTCACCGTGTCGAGCCGCTGCTGGTCGGACATCAGGACGACGATATTGGGTCGCTTGGGCAATGGGGGCTCCTCTCAAGGTTACATTCAGTGTGATCACCAGGCAGCATTCAGTGTGTTCTTAGCAGGTAGCGTTCAGTACTCAACGCGCAGTACTCCACGCGCGTCTATTGTCGCACAGTACTCCACGCACAGCTATTCTAGCGTGACAATCGACGTGCAGCAATCCTCACTCAGCTATCCAAACGCAGCAATCCACGCAATGAACTTAAACCTGTTGCCCCGGTCAAGTTCGCAAACCCATATTGGTGACCATCATGGATATTAAACCTGATTCTTCCGCATCTACTGATTCTTCTGCATCTAACGCTTCTTCTGGTACTGACGCTTCTTCTGGTACTGACGCCTCTTCCGGTACTGCCGCCTCTTCCGAATCTTCCGATCCGTCCTGCGCTTCCATCGCTTCATACCTGACGGAGCACTACGGTCTGGCCGAACCCGTCGAAGTGTGCGAACTGGAGCGCGGCGCCAACCGGAACTTCCTCGTCACGGCGCAGAACCAACGATACGTTTACAGGATCTATACCGATCACGACTTCTACGTCCGCAACCCCGATGCCTATCGGTACGAACTCGACCTGCTGGCGTACTTGCGCGAATACAAACTGGCCGTTCCTACGCCGGTTACAAGGCTGGATGGCGAGAGGTTGAGTGTAATGGGCGCCGCAACCGATCCGCCGGCCGACTCACCAGATACACCCCGCTGCGGAGCCTTGTTCCACTTCTTTGAAGGCGAGGAGCACATCACCTGGCATCCCGAAGTGAACGAGCCCGTCGTAATCTCCTTTGGTTCTGCCGTTGCTGAGATCCACCAGCGGGCGGACCAGTTCACCAAACCCTACTGCCGCCATCATTTTGATCTGCAATATCTGCTGGACGGACCTCTTCAGTCGCTGGAATCCATCCTGAAGGAGCGGAGAGACGAGGATCTGTCGTTTTTCAAGGATTACGCCAATCACATGCGCCAGCAGATCGACGGACTGGGCAAGGGTAAGGACATCTACGGACTCATCCACGCTGACCTGCACGTCGGTAACATCCTGTACAATCCCGACGACGGATACTGCGTCCTGGATTTCGACCAGTGTGCCCTTGGATGGCGGGCGTACGACGTGGCCACGTTCAAGTACAACATCATGGAGACGGTGCCCGATCATTTGACGGACGAGATATGGCGCTGTTTCCTGGAAGGATACAATCGGGTACGGCCGCTGAACCAGGCGGAGCTGGACTGCCTGCCGGTATTCGCAAACGCATGGACTTTATGGGATATCGGCGAGACACTGGTGCTGGCTACGCAATGGGGCGGTCACCGACCGGATCTGATTGAAGGGGATTTGACTCAGGACGAGTATCTGGATGAGGCAGTTGAGACGTTGAGGGTGATGTTGTGAGTGTGATTGTGGCTTTAGAAGTAGTCCCAATCAGATAGGACGCATCCGGTTTGCCGTCTGAATCACCGAACATCCTTGCATGAAGAACACTTAGGAATGGAGCCCAATAATGACGTTTGACTACTTCGCCTACGGTTCAAATATGCTGACCGAAAGGTTGAAGAATCGCTGCCCGAGTGCCGAAAAGATCGGGCTTGCATACGCCGTCGACAGGGTTATTAAATTCAATAAACCAAGCATGGACAAATCTGGTAAAGCTACGCTTCGTTGGCAGGCCGGCAACCAAACTCCAGGCGTGCTGTTCAGGATATGCAAAACAGAGCTTGAGACTCTTGACGCCTTTGAAGGAGCCGGAAAAGGAAGAGGCTACAATCGTTGCAACCGATTCCCCGTGCATCTAGCTGATAACGACGAAATCGTCTATACGAAGACTTATCTCGCCTCATGTACTAAATCCGATCTCAAACCCTATGACTGGTATCTCGCCCTCGTTATTGCCGGAACGTGTAAGCACAAACTGGACGTAACACATCTTAAAAAGTTGCGGCAGGTGCCGTACCTGTCCGACCCCAATTGTATGCGACGGGAACGGTGTAAGGCGTTAGAGGTTCTGGCCGAGGCTGGGTATCCCGACTATCGAAGTCTACTGAGTCCGGCTTGACGCAGGTCAGCTAAGCCAATAGGTCAAAAGTGTTACGAGTTTATCGCGCTTCCTATCTCTTGTAGCCAAGTATTAATCTCATTTTCAGAGTCAATTTGGTGCAATAATGATGGTGTCATATCGGCTACAATTTCGTTATTAAGTCTTCGTTTAGCTGCTGAAAGTTTCTTGCCTAGTTTTTGTGCATCTGCCATTACTTCAGACCAGGACTGTTCACTCTCACTCAATTCGTGTACCGCTTGAGCAAATAACATCGGTACATCCTCGAAGGGTTCCCCGTTGCCATTGTAGTTCGGGATTTTATTCCGTATTACATTTGGATGTATGTAGTTTTCTAACTCCTTACGCTTAGTGGTCCACTGCATACAGTTGACGCGACCCTCTATTTGCGTGGCAAATTGGTGATATTTCGGGGGTTGCGGCGGAGGAAAATCCCTATCCATTAGGTAAAACTCGGGGCGATTAAACTCTTCCAGTCTCGAAACCCATAAGTCAATATTGCTACCTCCAAGTGGGATAAATACCAAGTGCCCCATGTCCTCTTCCTGTGACAAGTCTGGAACGTTTTCATTGGCATTGTGGAGCATGCTTGAGATGGTACGTAGAAACTGTATGTCGTTTTTACCTTCAACTCCCCAAAACACCTTAATGTTGTGGTCTGGCAATACACCGAGTGATTTTACAATCGCAGATATGGTATCTTCGTCGCTACCATACCGAATAAGAGGTCCCTCACCGGTACTGGTGACAAGGCGAAGGCTTTCGTTATTGAACCGGCGAGCCAATACTGGAGTATGGGTAGATACAAAAATCTGACATTCCTCCCTTTCTACTAGTTCCTGAAATGCTCGCACAAGTAGTATTTGATTGTGAGGGTGCTGACTGGTTTCGGGTTCTTCAATAGCATATATAAGACCTATATCGCTACTTTCAGCTTCTCTTTCCGCTTTGGCACGAAAGAAGTTCAACAGTACCAATCTCCTCGTACCACTTCCACGTTTGTTAATTGGAATATCCTCATCACCGGTCAGATTGACTGAAAACAGCGTGTCCCAGTTTTTATGTGCTACCCTTGGTGTGAGTTGGTTAGCCAAAGCCGGGTTCATTTCTTTTATTTTCTCGACCGTCCGATTTGCGATTTCTTGGACTTCTGAAGTCACTTGTTGAGTAATTTCGTCGAGCCTAATTCGTTGTGCCCGAATTGCTTCTTTAACAGCACCCTTCATAGGATCTTGAGCTTCGGCGTCTTGGTCTGTACTAGGTCGATCTGATTTAAACAAGGCGAATACAGGTAGAGATTTCTTAAGCTGATTCCAAATTTTGTCGCCATCTCCCTTTAACTCGATTGCTTGGTATCCAGGTTTCAGATCGTCAGCGTGCGACCATATAGCTCGTCGAAGTTCGGCATTGACGGACTGATTTACCTCGGTCAGTTCGACACCGAGAGTCCGTGCACGTTGTTTGAGATTCGAATTGTTAAGTGAAATCAAGTCGTTGTATTGAGGTTCTGACGGATGAACAGCTTGTGCGTATACCGCCTTTATCTTAGGCCTTGCTAAGCCACAGTCATATACCTTCGTGATTTCCAAGTCACCTTCATTGTTTAATAAGTATTCACTTCCTAAATCTGTAGAATACTGAGTATCAATTATAATCGGAGAGGGGACGTTCTCGAAAACACACGTAATACTGACCAAATTGTTCTCTGAATGTACTGAAACATCATCGCCGTCCGGAGCAGATTTGTTCTCGAAAAACACATCCAGTGCATCGAACAACGAGGATTTTCCTGCATCGTTTCTTCCAACGAGTACTACAAGGTCATCCAGATCAACAACCACCTCATTTTTATAACACCTGAAATTCTCTATTTTCAACTGTTTCAGTCTCATTAAACAGTGCTCTCCTATAGAAATAAACTAAGGCCACCTCAGTTTTGTATTGGGGCGATTTCCAGACAATAACTAGACAGCGCTTGTGATCAACTAAACGTGATCTAACAGATCGGATATAACATATTTTGATAAACGTCATATCCCCAACCCCCGCCTCCCCTCCACCACCCGTTCCACCGCCTGCTCCCGCGTATCAGCCATCGCCGTCAAATGTCCCATCTTCCTCCCTGGCCGGGCTTCCTGCTTGCCGTACAGGTGCAGCTTGACCTCCGGTATGGCCAGGGCTGCCGCCCAATCCGGTTCGCCGTTCTCCCATAGGTCCCCCAGCAGGTTGGCCATGGCCGCGGGGCGGGGCTGATCGGTCGACCCCAGAGGTAACCCGCACACGGCGCGCACCTGCTGCTCGAACTGGCTGGTGACGCAGGCGTCGAAGGTGAAGTGGCCCGAGTTGTGAACGCGGGGGGCGATCTCGTTGATGATGAGGTTGTTGCCGCGGTCGAGGAAGTACTCAACGCAGGCAACTCCGACGATGTCGAGCGCCTCGAATACCTTCCTCGTAAGGTTCACGGCGGTGACGTTCACCGCGCCGGACACGTCGGCCGGTGCGGTCGTAACGTCGAGTATGTGGTTGCTGTGCTTGTTTTCCACCGCGCCGTAATGCGCGAAGTCCCCGGTCAGTCCTCTCGCGGCCACCACCGACAGTTCCAGTTCGAAGTCGATGAACGCCTCAAGAACGGCTTCCTTCCCGGCCATGGACGTCCACGCATCGTCCACGTCGTCCACCGAGGCGATCCTTACCTGTCCCTTGCCGTCGTAGCCGAATCCGGCCGTCTTGAGCACGGCGGGCGTGCCGATTTCCTCGACCGCGGCGGCGAGTTCGTCTCGCGATTTTACGTGTCGAAACGGTGCGACGGGAAAGCCGTGATCGGCGAGAAAAGTCTTCTCTCTCAGGCGGTTCTGGGTCGTGTGGAGCACGCTTCCCTTGGGGCGTACCGGCGCGATGGGCGATGCGGCGTCGACGCAGGCGGCGGAGATGTTCTCGAATTCCAGGGTGATGACGTCCACGTCAGCG
Organism: bacterium; assembly: GCA_963693015.1. GTDB lineage: Bacteria > JAAXHH01 > JAAXHH01 > JAAXHH01 > JAAXHH01 > JAAXHH01. The sequence goes on along the minus strand of OY843748.1, from coordinate 3,060,908 downwards.
GCGAAGCGCTTCACGGCTTCCACGTCGTCATAGGCGGCGACGATTTCGCGGTCGGCTACGTGACCAGTGGGCGAATCGGATTCGGGCGAGAGCGTGTGGACGCGGTAGCCCATGCGCCGGGCGGCGATGGCGATCATGCGGCCGAGCTGGCCGCTGCCGAGGATGCCGATGGTCGCGCCGGGGAGAACGGGACCAGCCGCGCCTGCGGTTTCGGTCGCGCCGCCCATGTCACCCGCGCCGCCCATGTCACCCGCGTTATCCTTATTGCTCATGTCAGCTCATCCCCCATGACCTTGCCGGTCTGGTCCTCCCGGTACTGTCTCAGTTTCTCCCTGAGTTCAGGCCGCGAATTGGCCAGGATGGCCACGGCGAGCAGGCCCGCGTTCACAGCGCCGGACTGGCCGATGGCCAGGGTGCCCACGGGGATGCCACGGGGCATCTGGACGATAGAGAGCAGGGAATCCATGCCCTTGAGCGCCTTGCTTTCCACGGGGACGCCGAGGACGGGCAGGAGGGTCTGTGCCGCCATCATGCCGGGCAGGTGGGCCGCGCCGCCGGCGCCGGCGATGATGACTTCGAGTCCCCGTCCCTCGGCCTCGGCCGCGTATTCCGCCAGCCAGAGGGGCGTGCGGTGGGCCGAGACGATCCGGCATTCGTGGGGCACGTCGAACTGCGTGAGCACGTCCTTAACGTTCCGCATGGTGTCCCAGTCCGACTTGCTGCCCATGACCACGCCGACCAGGGGATTGGGAGCGGACTTGTTTTCACTCATTTATTCACCTCACTGTGAAACGCCGTTCTGTTCATTCTGAAACGCCGTTCTGTTCATTCTGAAACGCCGTTCTGTTCATTCTGAAACGCCGTTCTGCGCCAGGATATGCTCCACCACCTTCGGTCCGTGCAGCCGGCTGTTCTCGATGAAGATGTCGCTGCTTACGTTGCCGGCGGTGATGACGCCGATGATGTAGATACCGGGCACGTTGGATTCGAAGGTGTCGGGATCGTGCACCGGTATGTTGTTGTCGGGCTGGACCTTGACGCCCGTGCCGCTTAAGAAGGGCACGTCGGGCGTGTGTCCCGTCATGCAGAAGACGAAGTCGTTGGGGATCACGCGCTCCCTATCCGCATCCGACACGTCCTTGCCCGCCACCTCCAGGACCACCTCGGTCTGCCGGATTTCCTTCAGCGTGGACTCCATGATGGCCGTGATCGACCCTTCGGCAATGCGGTTCTCCAGGTCGGGCAGGACCCAGTACTTGATGCCGCGGAACGCGCTGCGGCGGTAGGACATGGTCACCCGGGCGCCGGCGCGGTACAGGGTCAGGGCCGTTTCCACGGCCGAGCTCTTGCCGCCCACGACGAGGACGTCCCGGTCGAAGTAGGGATGGCCTTCCTTGAAGTAGTGGAAGACCTTGGGCAGCTCCTCGCCGGGCACGCCGATCCGGTTGGCGCTGTCGAAGGCGCCGGTGGCCAGGACGACCTTCCGGGTCCGGTAGCGCCGGGCGCCCTCCCGCTGCGAAACGGACCGGATCTCGAAATCCCCGTCCGCGCCGGAGATGCTGGTGACCTCTTCGTAGGTGTTCACCTTCAGGCCCTGGGACTCGACGAATTTCAGGTAGTAGTTCAGCGCCTCCTCGCGGGTGGGCTTGAGCCCCTGGACGATCATGGGCACGTCGCCCAAGGAGATGAGTTCCGGGGTCGAGTAGAAGACCAGGCCCGTGGGGAACTGGTAGATGGTGTGGACGATGCACTCGCGTTCCACGACCACGTAGTCCAGTCCGGCCTGCCTGGCCGCGTAGGCCGCGGCGAGTCCCGCGGGTCCGGCCCCGATGATGACGGCGTCGTACAAGTTGCCTCCGATCCTATTCTTCCAGCTCCATCGATGCTATTCTTCCAGCTCCATGGTGACGACCTCCCATTCCACGTAGAGGTCCTCCAGTTCCTGCCGTGCGAGCACGTAGGCGTTGCCGACCCGGGAGACGGTTTCGTGGTCCGAGAAGGTCCCTTCCTCGCCCAGGTCGCCCTCGAGCCGGGCGATCTCCGCCTCCTTGTTCCGGATGGCCGCCTCCAGCGCCTCGGCCATCATCCGCTGCTCCTTGCGTTCCTTCTTCCGGGGATCGTATGCCGCGGGCGCCCGGCTGCGGCGCGGCGCCTTCTCTCTTTCCTTCTCCTTTGCCGCGGCGAGACGCTGCTCCTCCTTGAAGGCCCGGTATTCCGAGTAGTTGCCCTCCCAGTGGCTCACGCCTTCCTGTTCAAAGACCAGGAGCGCGTTCACCGTCTGGTCGAGGAAGTACCGGTCGTGGGACGCCACCATGAGCGTGCCGGGGTAGTCGGCCAGGGCCTGCTCGAGGGCCTGCCTGGACAGGATGTCGAGGTGATTGGTCGGTTCGTCGAGTACCAGAAAGTTCGGCTCCTCGAGGATCAGCTTGGCCAGCGCCAGGCGGCCCTGCTCGCCCCCGCTCAGCAGGCCGACCAGCTTGAAGACGTCGTCGCCCCGGAACAGGAACCGGCCGAGGAGGTTGCGGACCGCGCCTTCGTTCATGGCGGGCCGGACCGACCAGAGTTCGTTCAGCACGGACCGCTCGCCCGTCAGGCTGGCCCGCTCCTGGTCGTAGTAGCCGATGTCCACGCCCGTGCCGAGGCGGATGGTCCCCGTCGACGGCGTCTCCTGTCCCACGATCATGCGGAGCAGGGTGGTCTTCCCGGCCCCGTTGTAGCCGATCAGGCCCACGCGGTCGCCGAGGTGCTGGATGAAGTCCAGGCCCGAGAACAGCGTCCGCGTGCCGTAGCTCTTGGACAGGTCCTCCAGCATGAGGACGTCCCGGCCGCTGCGCTTCATCGATCCGAAGTTCAGCGAGGCCGTACGGTGTTTAGTCCGCGGTTTCTCGATGCGCTCCAGGCGCGCCAGGTGGCTGCGCCGGCCTTGGGCCTGCTTGGTCTTGACGCCCTCGATGGTCCGGCGGATGAACTCCTCGCGCTCCTCGATGAAGGCCTGCTGCTGATCGTACTCGCGCTGCCGCGCCTTGAGGCGTTCGGCCTTGACCGCCATGGCCTGGGTGTAGTTGCCGGGAAAGTTTTCCAGGCCGAGGTCCTCCAGTTCGGCGATCCGGTTCACGGTCCGGTCGAGAAAGTAGCGGTCGTGGGAAACGAGCAGGATCGCCGCCGGGTGGTCGGTGACGTACTCCTCCAGCCACTCCGTCGCGGCCACGTCCAGGTGGCTTTCCGGCTCGTCCAGGAGCAGCAGGTCCGCGTCGCCCAGCAGCAGCTTGCCCAGGCGAAGGCGCGTCTTCTGTCCCCCGCTCAGCACGCGGACGGGCAGGGGCAGGTCGTTATCCGTAAAGCCCAGGCCGTGCAGCACGGTCCGGGCACGGTGCTGGCAGGTGTAGCCGCCGGCCCGTTCATAGGCTTCTTCGAGGCGTCCGTACTGCCCCAGCCGGCGCTCGGTTTCATCCGCGTCGCCTTTGGCCTGCTCCAGCGCCGCCTCGGCCTCGCGCAACTGCCCTTCCAGTTCGTGAATGCGCTCGAAGCTGCTCAGCGCTTCGTCCAGGACGGAGTTGGCGGCGGTCAGGTGGGCGTCCTGGGTCAGGTAGCCGACCCGGAGGTCGCGGCGGCGGGAGACTTCGCCCTCGTCCGGCGACAGGTCGCCGGTGATGAGCTGCAGCATGGTCGTCTTCCCGGTCCCGTTGGCGCCGATCAGGCCCACGTGCTGACCGGGATCGATGCCCCAGCTGACGCCCTGCAGGACACACTGCGCGCCATAGTATTTCGTGACTTTATGGAGGGATATGAGCGGCATGGTTGACAGGCATGGTGACGGACATGGTTGACGGGCACGTTCGCGAGCGATGATCGGCATCACGCGCCGCATGAAGATGATCGGCATCACGCGCCGCATGAAGATGATCGACATCACGCGCCGCATGAAAACGGGCACATATCAAAAAACCATGGAAGGCTGGTCAGCTTCCATGGTTTCGTCGAGCAATAGGCACGCAGCCTGGGATTTCGTAGTCGTATGGCCGGTACGGATACCGTTCGGTTCAGGTGCGGATCGGCTTGAAAACGGTACGGTTCAGATACGGACCGGGTCGGGCCCCGCGCGGACCGGGTTGAGCCGGGTCGGGACGGGCTGATCCGGGTCGGGACGGGACCGAACAAAGCAGGCCCGCAAGTCACGGGCAGATCGATCCCTGTCCTAGACGGCGGCTTCCTGCGCGGTGACTTCTCCGTCCGCGTACCATTCCACGAAGTTGTAGATCCCCTTGCGGATGATCCCCCGCGGATTGCCGTGTATGTCCACCCGGTCGCTGCGCACCGTGACGATCTTGGAACGGGTATCGATCTCTTCGTCCGGTACGATGACCCGGGCCACGAAGAACTTGCCGTCCTGCTCGCAGACGCCGAATTCCATCTGCTTGCTGTTGAGATCCTGAACGCAGAATTCGATGGCTTCCCGCTTCTCGAATTCGCCCGTAACCTGGATGTATTCACCTTCGGTTGGACCCAGCTGCATACGAATTCCCTCTTCCTGCCGCGTATCTGTAGATACTTTGTAGATACAGTGTGATCGATTCAGGCGGCCTGTGCGTTCGCTCCGAATCAGCGGCCCTGAAATTCCGCCGGCCGCTTTTCGAGAAACGCCGCGATGCCTTCCGCCTTGTCCTCTGTGGAACTCACCGCTCCGAATTCACGTGCCTCCAGTGCCAGGGCTTCGTCCATCCCCCGGTCCAGCCCTTCGTTGACGCAGGTCTTGATGGAAGCGAGGGCTACGCCGCCCTTGGCGGCCATGCGCCCGGCCAGTTCCCCGACCGTATCCATCAAGGCTTCCGGCGCCGTGACGCGATTGACGAGCCCGAGGCGTTCGGCCTCGGCGGCATCGAACATATCGCCCGTCATCATCAACTCGAGGGCCCGTCCCCGTCCGATCAGCCGCGGCAGCCGCTGCGTCCCGCCCCATCCCGGGACCAGGCCAAGGTTGATTTCCGGCTGGCCGAACCGGGCCTTCTCCGAGGCGTAACGCAGGTCGCACGCCATGGCCAGTTCGCACCCGCCTCCCAGCGCCACCCCGTTCACGGCGGCCATGACCGGCAGCTTGAAACCCTCGATCCGCCGGAAGAGGCGATGCCAGCGATGGGTCATTTCCTCGGCGTCCGAACCCGAAAGCCGCTGAAGTTCCCGGATGTCGGCGCCGGCGGCAAATGCCCGGTCGCCGCTCCCCGTGAGCACAACCACGGAAGCGTCCGAATCGTTTTCGATCCGGTCAAGGGCCTCGTCGAGCTCTTTTCCGACCCGGGCGCTGAGTACGTTCAAGGGCGGGTGGTTGATCGTGATCGTGACCACCCCGCCATCCCGGCTGATGAGGATCTGCTCAAACGACATGCAAGCGCCTTGTCGACGTGCCTGGAAAAACCCATTTCACCGGGACGTTTTTCATGGATCACGACCCGGTTTTCGCGTCAAGCACGAACAGTTTAAGATAATGAATTTACGTCACTTCGTCAATAGCAAAGTTTAATTTCGTAACACGATTGTCACATAACCGGGGCGGGATTTCAGGACAGGAAAAGGGTAGCGCGAACCGGCTACTCACGGTCGCGCGCGTCGACCGTCCACTGCTCGCGGCAGCGGCCGTCGCCGTCGATCACGTACACCTGGCGGTGGAGTGCGGTGCAGGGACACACGTGGGTGGGGAAGACGTAGACGGGATCGCCGACCGACAGGCCCGAGGTATCCGGACAGTCCATGATCCAGTGCTCCTCGTTATGCAGGCCGGGTTCGGCGCCGGGAAGGTTCCAGGGGATGCCGCGCTGTCCGGCCGGATCCGAGGCGATGGCCTTGTTGCCCAGGTCGAGGGTCACCCGGGTGGCGGTCGGTATGCTGATGACGCGACTGAGCAGCAGGGCCGCGGCTTCGAAGGGCAGGTCGGGGAAGCGCCGGCTGTACCCCCAGTCCCAGAATACCGACGTGCCGGGCGAGGGCTCCACGTCTTCGGCGGGGGCGTAACAGGGAAAGGATATGGATCCGCCCATGACGCGCCGGGGCACGGGCAGGCCGCGGGACTCCAACTGCGCCTGGAAGGCGCGCACCTGGTCCAGCGCGGCGCCGCAGGCCCGCCTGCGTTCCTCGATGTCTTCCTGGTGGTTGTGGCCGTCGTAGCCGTGGAGCCCGCCGGGGGTGACGCCGGGCAGGCGGTCCAGAAGCGCATAGAGTGCCAGGGCCTCCGGACCGGGCCCGATCCCGGTGCGATGCTGGCCCACGTCGAAATCCAGCAGGACGTCGATGGTCACGCCGGCTTGAGCCGCGGCCGCCGAGAGCGCCTCCGCCGCGCCCGGGTCGTCCACCATGCTGCGGAAGGTCGTTCCCGGGAAGCGACCGGCGAGATCGACCAGCCGCCCGATGTTGGGTCCGATCATCTGGTAGGCGATGAAGACGTCGTCCACGCCCATCTCCGCCAGCATCTTTGCCTCGTAGATCGTGGCACACTTGAACCTGGATATTCCGGCGTCGCGCTGCATCTCGATGACGGTCCGCATCTTGTGGGTCTTCACGTGGGGGCGCAGGCGCTCCGGCCCGCCGGCGATCGCCAGGGTCCGGTCGATATTCTCCCGCAGCCGCTCGCGATAGACCAGCATGGACGGACTGGGGATCTCGTCGACGTTGGCTACGAGGTATCGGGGATCCATGGGTACTCCTTCTCTCATGTATGCCTGGGTGCCACGGGTCGCGGCGTTCTATTGCGGGGCCGGCTGTGTGATGAACGCGGGCCCCGCCCTACTGCAGTTTTCCGCGGGCCGCGATGTCCCATACGGACTCGACGGTCCCGTTGCGCACGCCGTAGAACCGGTCGTGGAGATTGATGGTCGTGCAGCAGTGGCTCGGGATGATGTGGATCTTGTCGCCCGGCCGCAGGGTGCAGGACGCGCCGGGCAGCTCGATCTTGACGTGTTCCTCCGACTGGCGCAGGATGGACGCGCCGTCCACGTCGCGGACGGTCTGCAGACCCATGTCGTTGGTCATGGTCTTCAGGCCGGCGTCGCCGACGGCGAGTCCGTCGCCGGGCCGGCTGACGATGGTGGCGTAGATGGTCAGCGCGCAGTCGAACTCGGGGATGCGTTTCCGGTAGGTGCCGTCCATCAGGATGTAGGACCCCGCCTGCACTTCGTTCACGCCAGGGAAAGTCCCGGTGACCCTGTACGTCCCCGTGCCGCCGCCGCTGACCAGGTCCACGGCCAGGCCGCGCTCGCGGATATAGTCGGCCGTCTGGGTCAGCATGGTCATGGATTCGCGGCAGCCGGCGTACCGTTCCTCGTCGTTCGGGTTGCCGATGACGTGGCCCTCGTAGCCCATCACGCCGCGGAAGACGACGCCGGGATACCGGTCGATGGCCTGGGCGAGTCGCCACGCGGGTTCGCCGGGCGGCACCCCGCAGCGCTCCATGCCCACGTCGACCTCGATGATCATGTTCACCCGGGTGCCGGCGGCGATTGCGGCGTCGGAGATCTCCCGGACGTTCTCTTCATGGTCGGCGGCGACGATGACGTCCGAATGGCGGGCGAGGGCGGCCAGGCGGTCGATCTTGACGCGTCCCACGACCTGGTTGGCGACGAGGATGTCCCGTATGCCCGCCGCCGCCATGACCTCGGCCTCGCCCAGCTTGGCGCAGGTGACGCCCCGGGCGCCCGCCTCGATCTGCCGGTGGGCCAGGACCGGCGTCTTGTGCGTCTTGGTGTGGGGCCGAAGATGGGCGTCCTTGCCGGCGAAGAACTCCGCCATCCGGGCGATATTGCCTTCCATCAGGTCCAGGTCGATCACCAGGGCCGGGGTATCGATGTCTTCGATCGGGCTGCCGGGGCGGGCCATGGGTCGCGCTCCTCGAAAGATCAGATTCGAGCGGGTTAAGGCTGTTCAAAGTATAGCCGGGCGGGCGTGTTCAGAGTATAGCCGGGCGGGCCGGTTGCGTACAGGCTAATCTGAAACTGGTGCCTGGCATGGGCCGCCGTCCAACGCCCTGATATGCTCCCTACCAATCCCTCGAATCCGGCACCGGCAGGGTGCTTCCGTTTTCCGCGATGGACTGCTGGCTGACGAGACCGGGCAGGGTCATGTCCATGGCTTCGTGCAGGCCGATGGAAGGCTTGCGGCGGCCTTCCGCGGCATCGATGAATTCCACGAGTTCGTGGTAGTCGCTCCCCCCGTGTCCGGCGCCCTGCGCTGCCGCCGCCTTCATCTCTTCGGGCAGGAACTCTTCCTCCAGTTCGTGGAGGTCCATCCAGGTGTTCTCGTCCTCGCACCTGGAACGCAGCCAGAGCCGGTACGCCTGTCCCGGGCCGCGCGCCGATTCGTAGCAGCCGTCGGTGCCCTGGAGCTGGTAGTTGGTCAGCGCGTGGGGCCGGTCGGAGGTGAGGTCCATCCGGATCTTGGCCAGGCCGCCCTTCGCCATCTTGCAGAGCATGACGCTGGTGTCCTGGGCGTAGGGTTTGCCCTCCGCGTCGAAGTAGTGGTGGCCGCTGCCGTGGCAGGTGACGTGGGCGACGCGGTCGTCGAACCACTGGAGGATGGGACCCAGGCTGTGGGTCCCGTAGGTGATGCCGTCGATGCCGGACTGCCAGTGGCGGCGCCAGACCTGTTCGGGCGGCAGGCCCCGGGCGGCGAGGCGATGCTCGTCGTAGCCCTTGAGCTCATGGAGGTATTCGCCCTCCGCGTAGTAGGGCGTGCCGAAATGCCCCGCTTTTACCAGTTCCCTGACCAGCACGTTCTCCCGGATGTAGGTGTAGTTTTCGCCCATCATGTACACGCTGCCCGATGCCTTCGCCACCTGCACGATCCCTCGGCATTCCTCGATCGACACGGCCGCCGGCACCTCGCTGAAGACGTGCAGCCCACGGTTGAGCGCGGCGATGGCCTGCGGCGCGTGCAGGGGCATGGGCGTGGCGATGATCACGCCGTCCAGGTCGGACCGTTCCAGCATGTCGCTGAAATCGATGTATTGTTCCGACGCGCCCAGCAGTTCCGCCGTGGCGGGCAGGGCCTCGGCGTCGATGTCGCACACGGCGTGGACGCGGACCCGGGGCAGGGCGTCGCAGGCAATGCGAAAGCTCATGCCCCGGCCGCAGGCGCCGGCGATACCCAGGTGGAACTGGTCGTGGCGAGCGTTCATGGATAGCTGGCTCCTTAAGGATCGCGGGCGCGATCCATTCCGTCGGTCCGCTCCATTGATCTACACTGTCGATCCAACTGTTGATCCATTCCGTCGATCCGCTCCGCTTGTCCTTTTCGCAATGCCACCTTCAGCTGTCAACTCACCAGCGTGCAGTTGTCAACTCACCAGCGCGGCGATCCGCCGCATGCACACCGCCAGGAAGATCTCCTGGGCGCCCGGCAGGTCCTGGTGGGCCTCGCTGTCGATGAAGTGGTTCATGGTCATGATGATAAGATACACCGACAGGGTGTCCAGGGGACTCTGTTCGACGACGGGGTGGCTGTCGCGGATGAGTGCCGCGAGCAGCCGGGCCTGCTCCATCATGGCTTCCACGTCGTTGTGCTCGTAGGCCTGGGTAAACAGCGCGAACAGGCTTTCCACGCCCCGGCGGGTGTCTTCGGGCACGGCCTTCGACTCGGTAAACCGGGAAACGGTGCGCTTGATCATGCCCTCCAGCTCGCCGTAGCGTTCGTTCTCCTCCATGGACAGCAGCTTGTAGAAACGGTCCCCCGCGCCCAGCGTGTAGCAGATGTTGTTCAGGAGTTGCAGCCGCACCGCGGGCGAAGTGAAGGATCCGAGCCGGTCGAAGGTCGGCTTGATGATGCGGTAGTCTTCGCGATGGCTCAGCGCCTCCACGAGCGTGGGGAAGGTCAGCGGGTCCACGTTGTTGGAGAAGTGCCAGAACAACAGTTCCTGCACGTCGTCGCCTTCCATCTGTCCCAGGCCGGAAATGGCGCTGATCTGTACCCTGGGGTCCTCGTCTTCCAGGGCCTCCACGAGGGCGTCCACCGCCCTGGCGTGCTTCAGCCTGCCGAGGGCCTCGGCCGCTTCGCTGCGGATGTCCGAGGAGGGGCTTTCGAGTTCCCTGATGAGCGTGTCGACCGCCGCCTCCGAGCCGGTTTCGCCCAGCGCCCGCGCGGCCTGCCGGCGCACCTTGGAGCTGGCGTCCGACAGGGCCTGCACGAGGTGGTCGATGGCCATGGGGTTGCGGGACCGCCCCAGTCTGTAGGCCGCCCTCGCGCGCCTGTCCTCGGCCGTGGCCACGTTGAACACGATGTAGTTGAAGGTGTAGCTCAGCAGGTTGCCGCGGAACATGTTCGACAGGAGCTGCTGGGACGAAATGGAGCGGGCGTCCCGCACCGGCCGGAGCAGGAACAGCGGCACGAAGCGCATGACCCCGCTCAGGAAGAACAGCAGGTTGATGTCCTGGATGAGGAACCCGCTCACGGTGAACCGGACGTTCGCGAGCGAAGCCACCAGGATGCCGCCCAGGAGCGGTCCCGCGGCATAGAGCAGGTTGATCGTCGTGGACCACGAAGCCATGTAGGCCACCCGTTCGTCCTGGTTCTCCTTCGGGAGCAGCGCGTACTGCAGCGGCGTGACGGCCAGGTTGATGCCGCCCATGATCAGGCCGGAGAGCAACATGGCGGCGGCGACCATGGCGTGGTTGCCGGGCTGGCACAGTCCCCACAGGAAGGCGTTCAGCGCGCCGGGAATGATGAGGATCTGGAGGACCGGCTTGCTGCCGAAACGGTCGATGATCACGCTCCAGGCGCGGTACCCCGCGATGGTGGCCAGCGTGCCCAGCGCGCTCAGCAGGGAGATGGCGGTATAGCCGAACCCCAGCCGGTCGAGCATGAAGACGCTGAAGAGCGGACCGGAGAGTCCCAGGGCGAACATCCAGGACGAGTAGAACATGACCAGCTGGCGGAAATTCCGGTCGCGAAAGGGCTGCAGCAGGTGGCGCAGGGGGTTGCGGGCCTCGGTCTCTTCGGTTCGGACCGGGTAGGGCGTTCGCTTGAGAAACAGGGGTCCGGCGGCGCCGCAGAGGGTCCCCACGACAAATACCACCACGAAGGCCATGAGCTTTTCATCATCGGGAAACCAGTCCACGAAGCGGCCCGTCATTACGCCCACCACGGCGCCCACGAGACTGTGGACGATGGTCTGCCGGCTCGTGAACCGGGCCCGGATGTTTTCCGGCACGGTGCCGGCGACCCAGCTCGAGTAGAACGGCGTGTAGATATATCCCGCGGTCAGTCCGGCGACCAGGAAGATGAGCAGCATCCGCTGGTGCAGCGATTCCACGAAGAGGAAGGGGATGGTGATCATGAGTCCCCGGAACAACGCTTCCAGCACGCCGTTCCAGACGACCCAGCGCTTCTTGTTCTCGATGGTCTTGCTGAAGAGGGATGAAATGATCTGCACCGGGGCGAGGATCGACGCGATCGCGGAGTAGAAGGCGATGTCCGAGGCGTCCGCGCCGAGGGATAGCACGAAACCCGCGAAGACGGCCGTGTTCGTGCCGACCATCTGGCCCCAGGCGCCCCAGAGTCCTCTCACGACGATGAAAGATCTAAGCGACCGGTTGACTTCGCCCCGTGACAGCATGTTGGAATGCTCCGTTGGCCGTCCTGTTTACTTCGACCGGTATGGCCGGCAGTGGGAACGCTGACTGTCATTCCCCGCCCCGGGACCTCCGCACATAGATACGCTCATACCAATACACCAATGCGGCGGTACCGTTCGAGATAAACTACGCGGTCCCGCGAATTTCGCCACAGAATAGGAGACCGGTCGCGATCACGTCAAGCGGAATCGCGCGCTTCGGCGCCAAATGTGTCTCGGATTTAAACCCATTGGTCGGATGAAGCATTGAAAGAGGTGCGAATTCAAGATTCATTTCGAGATTCATAGCCAGCTTTCCACTAATTCTTTAAATGCCATCACAGAACAGGACCTTCTGGAAGGGAGCATGGACTTGGAAACCGTATCGATCTGGATCCAACCAGCCGTAACATTGACGGCCTTTATCTTCTTCTGGCGAAAGGTCAGTGAGATCAGACGGGAAGCAAAATCCGAAATGCTTCACATAGAATCGCGTATTCTTGACAGGATTGACGAGAAATTCAAATTCGTGGACGAGAAGTTTGTTAGTATGAACGGTCGGTTCGACGAAGTAGACAGGCGGTTTGACAAAGTAGACAGGCGGTTTGACCGGCTGGACGAGCGAATGAACTCCGTCGAGATTCAACAGGGCAGACTGGATGAGCGGATGAGTACCCTGGAAGGACAGGTAGCCGGGATGGACGCCAAAGTCGAGAAAATGGACACCCGAATCGAGGGGATCAGTGTCGATATCAGCGAGTTGAAACAAGGTAGATCTGCTGCGAAAAAAGCTCGACTGCCATAAAACTCCAGGGTGAATTCAATTGACAGTCCAGCCATATCGCGTATATACAATAGTAGTAACTGAATGCGGCCTTAACCCAATGCCTTTCTTTTTGGATCCATGCGACGAACCACCCTCACAATCTTACTACCATTACTTGTAGTCCTGGCAACGACCGGAATGGCCATGTCACGGGTAGACGCGGTCCTGGACGAAGGGCAGGAACGAATCGCCGCGGCAGTCGAGGAGCTATTGATCGCGCCTTGCTGCTGGCGCGCGCCGCTCAGTAAGCACTACTCGGGTACCGCTGAAAGGATGAAAGAGGATCTCCGGAAAATGCTCGTCGACGGCAAGACCGGCGAGGAGATCGTCGATTATTACAAGGCCATATATGGGGAACGCATCCTGTCGTCTCCGCCCAATGCCGGTTTCAACCGGATGGCCTATCTCTTTACGCCGCTCATGTTCCTCGTCGGAGGCGGGATCATCTTCATCACGCTGCGCCGTTGGCGGTCCGGTCGCCTGAACAGCGAGGACGCGGCGATGGCGGGTGATTCGGGCGGCCCGTCGAAAGATCCGCGGCACCAGGCCCGAATCGACGACGAACTGAACGCCTACGACTGATTCCGTTCCATTTTCTGACGCTCTGACCAGGCTTCCCCCTCGCCGTAACTTCCGAAGATATCCTCCAGCAGTACCTCCAGTGCGGGGCTGAAGTATCGGCCGCGACGCCAGGCTACGCCAATATCTCGGCTGAAGGCGACGCCCTCCACGTCAACCTCGCAAAGCGTGCCGGCCGCAACGGACTCCTGGATCGTCAGGGAGGGCAGGAAGGAAATCCCCACGCCCGCTTCTACGAGTTTCCGCATGGCCTCCGGACTGCGCATTTCCATGACGACGCGGGGCGACACACCCACCTCGGCGAATCGTTCGTCCACGATCCGGCGGGACACGGAATCCTCGTGAAAGAGGATCAGCGGCTGTTCCGCCACCTCCGTCAACGCGACCGAGGTCCGGTCCGCGAAGGGATGGCCGCCGCCGACCACCAGCGGCATGGAATCGTGGTAGATGGGCATGGTCTCGATCCGGGGATGGGCGTACGGCAGGGTGATCAGGGCGAACTCCGAGCGGTTGGCCAGCAGTTCCTCCACCAGGTACTGGGACGGCGATACGTGCACGGACAATTCCAGTTCCGGATACCGCTGTACGTAGCGCTTCAGGATGTCGGTGAGCAGGTAGGTCACCGCCGCGTCGGTGGCGCCGAAGGTGAACCCCTCGCCCGTCAGGACGTCCCCGCTGGCCAGGCGGTTCTCCGCCTCCTCGGCGAGGTCCCGGATGCGCACGGCGTAGTCGACCAGCGCCCTGCCTTCCATGGTCAATGAAACGTGCCGGCTACCGCGGTTGAACAACCTCACGCCCAGCGTCTCTTCCAGTTCCCGCACGCCGTTGCTCACCGTGGGCTGCGTCACGTGCATGTCCCGCGCCGCCTTTGAAAAACTCTCCCGCCTGGCGACAGCCAGGAAGTACTGCAGGTAATACAGGTTCATGACGTTCGCTCCGTGTATTGTGCGTGTTGCGCCGGTTGCGTCTGCGTCATCGGCTTTCTCCGGACCCCGCCGGGATGATGCATCGACCGGTCCGGCAGGCCTCCCGTTTCAATATAGAAAAAATCTATATATAATATAACAATAATTTATTTGAGTTATATCAAATTCGAGGTTTCTTCTTATCAGAGACCATAGATCGTTCTAATCATCTTCAGTGCTTCGGGTGCGCGTGACGCGGGCCCGGCGACCGTAAGGAAAGCGGGGAAAACATGAGCAGCAAAGTACGAGTGGCCATCGTCGGCGTGGGCAATTGCGCCTCGTCCCTGGTGCAGGGCGTCGAATACTACCGCAGCGCCGCGCAGGACGAGTTCATACCCGGCCTGATGCACGCCAACCTCGGTGGTTATCACATCGGCGACGTCGAGTTCTCGGCCGCCTTCGACGTAGGCGCCGACAAGGTGGGCAAGGACCTGAGCGAAGCCATATTCGCCCATCCGAACAACACGGTGAAGTTCGCCGACGTGCCGGACCTGGGCGTGCCGGTGCAGCGGGGCATGACCCACGACGGACTCGGCAAGTACTTGAGCGAGGTCATCGAGAAGGACGCCGGCGATACCGTGGACGTGGTCGAGGTGCTCAAGGAAACGAAGACGGACGTGGTGGTGAGCTACCTGCCCGTGGGCAGCGAGGAAGCCACCAAGTGGTACGTGGAGCAGATCCTGCAGGCCGGATGCGGGTTCGTGAACTGCGTCCCGGTCTTCATCGCCAGCACGGGCCACTGGCCGGAGCGGTTCCGCAAGCACGGCCTGCCCATCATCGGCGACGACATCAAGTCCCAGGTGGGGGCCACCATCACCCACCGCGTGCTGACCCGCCTCTTCGCGGACCGCGGCGTCAAGGTCCTGCGCTCCTACCAGCTCAACTTCGGCGGCAATACCGATTTCTACAACATGCTGGAGCGCTCGCGGCTCGAATCGAAGAAGATCAGCAAGACCAACGCGGTGACGTCCCAGCTCAGCTACGACATGGGCGACGACAACATCCACGTGGGACCCAGCGACCACGTGCCGTGGCTCGAAGACCGCAAGTGGTGCCACATCCGCATGGAAGGCGAGACTTTCGGCGGCGTGCCGCTGAACCTCGAACTCAAGCTGGAAGTCTGGGATTCGCCCAACTCGGCCGGCGTGGTCATCGACGCGGTGCGGTGCTGCAAGCTGGCCCTGGACAACGGCCTCAGCGGACCGCAACTCGGACCTTCTTCCTACTTCATGAAGTCCCCGCCCGAGCAGTACGCCGACGACGTGTGCCGGCGCCTGGTGGAGGAGTTCATCGAGGAATACGGCAAGAAGACGGCCCGTCCCGCGGAAGCGCCCGCGGAGACCCCCGCGGAAGTGCCGGTAGAAGAACCCGTTCTCGGCAGCTGAAGGAGCACCCGGACACATGGCCAAGCGCCTTCGCGTCGCCGCCATCGCAACGATTTACTTCCCCGGGTCCCACGCGGACGTCATCGTCTCCAAGTTCCTGAAGGGCTGGTCGGTGGACGAGGGATACTTCGCGCCCGAGGTGGACGTCGTATCCCTCTACATCGACCACGTCCTCGAGAACGATATCGGCCTGCAACTGGCCGAGAAGTTCGGCGTGCCCGTCTACCCGAGTATCCGCAGGGCGCTGCACGCCGGCGGCGACAGCCTCGGGGTGGACGCGGTGCTGCTCATCGGCGAGCACGGCGATTACCCGTGGAACGAACGGGGCCGCCACATGTATCCGCGGCGGTACTTCTTCGAGCAGATCGCCGGCGTCTTCGCCGAGAGCGGACGCTCCGTGCCCGTGTTCAGCGACAAGCACCTGGCCTACGACTACCGGGACGCCCAGTGGATGTGGGACCGGGCGGAGGACCTGAACGTCCCCCTGATGGCCGGTTCCTCCCTGCCCCTGGCATGGCGGAATCCCTGGCTTGAGCACGAACTGGAGACGAACGTCGAGGAAGCGCTCACCGTGGGGTTCGGCGGGATCGAATCCTATGGATACCACACCCTGGAGGCGCTGCAGTGCATGGTGGAGCGGCGGTGCGGCGGCGAAACGGGCGTGGCTTCGGTGCAATGCCTCGAAGGCAGCGAGATGTGGCGGGCCTGCGACGGGGGCCTGTGGTCGCGGGAACTGATGGACGCGGCCCTGGACGCCATTCCCGGCAAGCCCGACGGTTCGGCGCGGCAACACGCGAAGGAACCCGCGGCCTTCCTGGTGGAACGAAACGACGGACTGCGGACGACGACCCTCATGCTGGGCGGCTACATCGAAACCTGGGCCTACGCCGCCCGGGTAGACGGCGAGGTGCAGGCAGCCTGCTTCAACCTGGTCCGCGAGGGCAACCACGCCCACTTCGGCTACCTGTGCCACAATATCCAGCGATTCTTCCAGACGGGCGCCGCGCCGTATCCGCCCGAACGGACGCTGCTGGTCACGGGCATCGTCGACGCCGTGATGAACAGCCGGTACGAGGGTCACCGGCGGATCGAGACCCCCTGGCTTGACGTCGCGTATGAATCCTATACGGAAATGCCCTACCGGCCCGTCGCCTCCCATCCGGAGGGCGGCAGCGTGGACCCGGACGCGCCGGATATGACGGGCAGGGTCTGAGGGATTGGAGCAATAGATCCGATGAACATCGAACCCCGACAGAAGCAGTTCGACTTCGACGGTCCCGAGGCCATCAGGCCCGGGGTCCTGGAGACCTTCCCCTACGAATCAACGGGCGATCCCCTCGACGTGGACATCGATACGGATGAGTTTACCGCGGTCTGTCCCTGGACGGGGCTGCCTGATTTCGGCGAGGTAATCGTTTCCTACGTGCCGGACGAGCAGGTCCTCGAACTGCGGTCCTACAAGTACTACCTGCTCTCGTACCGGACCGTCGGCATGGTCCAGGAGCACGTCACGCGCCGCATCCTCGACGACCTGGTCGCCGCGGTGCGGCCGATCCGCATGACCGTCAGCACCGACTACCGGATCCGGGGCGGCATCCACACGGTCTGCACGGCGGAGTATGAGAAGGAATAGACGCCGCTTTCGCCGATCAGCAGGGTCCTCCGGCGATCTGCTGTTCTCCGCTGATCAGCAGTGCCCTCCGACGATCAGCAGTGTTCGTTGAAGGCCGTCATCAACCGCTGGGCCACGTCGAGGGCCGTGCGGCCTTCGATGTCCTGGCGTTCCAGCATGAATGCCACCTCGCCGTCCTTCATCAGCGCGATCTGCGGCGATGACGGGAAATAGCCCTTGAAGTAATCCCGCGCCTTGCTCGTGGCTTCCAGATCCATGCCGGCGAACACCGTGGTGATCCGGTCCGGCTTCTTCCTGTTCTGCAGGGCCATGGCGACGCCCGGGCGGGCATTGGCCGCCGCGCAGCCGCAAACGGAATTGACCACGACCAGCGCCGTGCCCTCGTGCTCCTGCAACAGCGCGTCCACTTCGTCGGCGTTCTTCAACTCCTCCACGCCCAGGTCCGTGAGTTCCCGGCGCATGGGTTCAACGAGTACGGGGTCGTACATGGTAGATGCCTCCTCGAAGGGTGATGGACGTCACGATCATTTCGAGTATGATCGTCATCTATACTTCGTTACACCGCTGAATTCATCAAATTACTTTCTTCGTTCCGACGACGACGACTCGAAAGCCGCTTCCAGGGTGCGATAGGCCAGCCCGGCCGCGCCTAAGGGGTCGTAATCCTCCCGCTGCTGCACCATCATGCTGACTTCCACGGTGATGTAGTCGTCGTATCCCGCCGCCTTCATGGCGTCCAGGTACTCCACGTAGTCGAAATCGCCCTCGCCGGGGATCAGGAACTCGAAGTCCGGCGCCCGGCCCCGCTGGTCCTTCACGTGGGTGTGTATGGTATGGGGCGCCAGGGCCGCCACGCTTTCCGCCGTGGGCACGCCGGCCACGTCGAAATGGCTGATATCGTAGTTGAGCTTCAGATACGCTGAGTCGATCTGATCGAGCAGCCACAGGGTCCGCTCCACGTCGCACAGGCAGCAGCCGATATGGGGCTCGATGGCGATGACCACCCCGCGGCGCGCGCCGAATTCCACGAGACCGCCCACCTCGTTCAGCAACCGGTCCCGCACGCCGGGCCAGTCCTCCGGCCGGCCGCCGGGCGTGGTGTCCAGGCAGGGCACGAGATGGTCCATGGTGAGGTCCGCGGCGAGTTCCACGGTCTCCCTGAGCCGCTTCATGTTGGCCGCGTGTTGCCGCACGTCGGGCTCGAGGAGGCTGGTGTGCCCGGCGATGGCGGGCATCTCCACGCCGTGCTTCGCGAAGAGGCTCCGGATCCGCCGCCGTTCCCCGGTGTCGAGCGTGCCCAGTTCCGTGGTATAGCCCGGGATGACGGTGATTTCGATGCCGTCGTATCCCAGGGACGCCAGGTGAGGCACCGCTTCGTCCATCTCGACGGTCGGCATGCCCCACGTGGAATAGCCGAGTTTCATGATCTATCGCCCCGGTCGCCGCTTCTTATGCCGGCTCTGTCGCGTCTCATCCGCGTCTCAACCTTGTCTCAACTCCAATTTCAGATGCCCAGGCTTTCGTTGATTTCCTGCTGGTAGCCGTTGGTTTCGTCCGCCATGATTTCGTCCGTGGTGACCGCCCGGCCCGCCCGGCCCGACTCCATGATGCCATAGGAAACGGCGACCGAGCGCATGCCCATGTAGCCGTCGACCTCGGGCTGCCGGCCTTCATCGATGGCGTCCGCGAAATCGGCGTACTCGATGGCGATGATCTTGCGGTCCGTCTCCGGGAAGGGGAAATCGTAACGCCACAGGCGCTCGCCGCCGAAGAGGGCCGCCGTCGCCTCGTCCAGGGCGAAGTCGGGCACGAGTTCGAGGAGCGCGTCTCCCTCGATGGTCTTCCCTTCGAGGGCGATGGAAAACGGCTGGCCGGAGCGGTCTCCGGGCAGTTCCATCGAACCGGCCGAACCGTAGATGCCCCGGTGCCAGAATCCCTTGCCGAAGGTCGCGTGCTCTTCCAGGTACTGGCAGACGGCGCCGTTCTGGAACGTCAGCGTCGCGTAGGCCGCGTCCTCCGCCGTCACCTCGAATTCCGCGGGCATCTCGGCCTGCCAGTGCTCGTAGACGCCGGCCGGCGAGTTGCGGGACGCCGTCGCGGGGTCCTTGCCCGCCATGTCGTTGTAGCGGATCTTCTCGTGCAGACGCGTCTGGGCGTAGATGTCCGACACCGGCCCCATGAAGTATTCCAGGATATCGGCGAAGTGGACGCCCACGTCGAGAAGCAGACCGCTGACGTTCTTCAGGTGCCGCCACACGGTGATCATCATCTTGTTGCTGCCGCCGGCCGTGTTGTGGACCATGTACCGGGGCGCGCCGATGACGCCGGCGTCGAGCAGGGCCTTGGCGAGCCGGTTGACGGGGTCGCGGCGGTAGTTCTCGGCCACCGAAAGGATGCGTCCGGCGCCGTCCGTGGCTTCGCGCATGAGGCGGCAGGCGCGCACCGTGAGCCCCATGGGCTTCTCGGTCATCACGTCCCATCCCCGCGAAGCCGCGTCGGCGCATACCGTGTGGTGGTGACGCGGGTCGGTGCAGATGTCGACGGCCTGCAGGTCGCCGGCGTCCACCTCGTCGAGGCTCGCGACCACCGCGGGACGGATGCCGAAATGGTCTTCGACGTGTCCGGCGAGGGATTCGGCGTTCTCCCTGCGGGGATCGCAGGCCACCACGGGTTCGAACCGGCAGAGCCCGGTGCGGTGCAGTTCCGCCAGGCCGTAGAGGTGCCGGTGGCCCATGCCCCCGCAGCCCACCAGCCCCAGTCTGATCTTCGACATGATCGCTCCAGGGTGTCTTGGTATTCGGTTAAGTGAAATCCATCGATTCAACGTCCATGAGCGAGTAAAACGGGACGACTCAAAATATGGGGCAGTCCGCGTCATGTCAAGGTTCCGCGGAATGCCGAAGCGGGCGTTCCGGACACATTACCTGCTTGTATTTCAGGGTTCCGCCGCTTATATTGAGGCCGTGAATGGCAACGCGGCGATTCGTGGCGACCGTTCCTGCCCGCCGGGATGCCGTTCGTCGATCCCGTTCTTCATGCAGTACTAACGATAGATGAAAAGGATCGCCATGCTGAGACTGATCTTCGCCGTGGCCGCCACGGCCGCGCTCACCGCCCTCACCTGGCACAAACGAAGAGTGATCCGGGCGATGGCGGAAGAACTGCTCGACAAGGGCATTGAACTGACCGTCAACAACGGGTTCTGGCCCTCGAAGACCGGGCGGGATACCGACGTGCCGGTCGTCTACGTCACCGATGGGGGCTCGAAGTACCACCGGTCCGACTGCCGCTTCCTGAACGGCAATGCCAGGGCCGTCGCCTTCGACAAGGCGGTGGAGGAATACGCCCCTTGCGGAACCTGCTGGCCCGACGAATGAGCTCCGTGGTACCGCTGGCTTCGTTCCGGCGGCACCGTCGGCCTCATTCCCCACCGCCCCGGGTTCAGTCGGTGCGTACCGTCGGCCTCATTCCAGCGCCTGCACCAGGTCGCTGATCAGGTCCTCGGCCGCTTCCAGTCCGGTGGACAGCCGGAGGAGGTTGGGGGCGGTTACCGATCCGGGCCCCTCGATGGACTGCCGGTGTTCGATCAGGCTTTCGACCCCGCCCAGGCTCGTGGCGTTTCGAATCAACCTGACCCGGCCTGCGACCCGCAGCGCGTCCTCCCGCGTGCCCCTGACCCGCAGGGACAGCATGCCGCCGTACCCATCCATCTGCCGGCTCGCGACGGCGTGCCCCGGGTGATCGGGCAGGCCGGGATAATCGACGCCCTCGATCCCGGGATGACCGGCCAGCGCCGCGGCGATGGCCTCCGCGTTGGCGACGTGGCGCGCCATGCGGCATCCCAGCGACCGCAGCCCGCGCAGGACCAGCCAGGCGTTGAACGGGGACAGCACCCCGCCGGTGATCGTCCGGATGCGCCGGGCCCGCTCGACCGGATCACCGTCTTCCCGGAACACGAGGGCGCCGCCCTGCACGTCGCTGTGGCCGCCCAGGTACTTGGTCATGGAATGCATGGCGATATCGGCGCCGTGCTGCAGGGGCCGCTGCACCACCGGCGTGGCGAAGGTGTTGTCGACGGCCAGCAGGGCGCCGGCGCCGTGCGCGATCTCGGCCGCCGCGCCGATGTCGATGATATCCATGGCCGGATTGGAAGGGGTCTCCGCCCAGAGCAGCTTCGTAGTCGATTGCATGGCGCGCCGGACCGCGTCGAGGTCGCACATGTCCACGGCGGTCACCTCGATGTTCCACTTCGGGAGGAGTTCCGTTCCGATCGCGCGGGTAACGCTGTAGACGTCTTTGTGCATCAGCACGTGGGCGCCCGGGGCGAGCATCTGCATGCAGCCCGTTACCGCCGCCATGCCCGAGGCGTAGACGAGCGACTTCTCCCCATCCTCGATGGCCGCCAGGGCGTCTTCCAGCCGGTCCTGGGTCGGGTTGCCCATCCGGATGTAGACGTGGTCGCGGGTCGCTTCGCCGTCCGGCGTGTGCTCGAAGGTGGTCGAGAGGTGGATGGCGGGCGAAACAGCGCCCGACGAGGGTTCCGGTTCTCCGCCCGCGTGGACAAGCAGCGTGTCTGGCTTCATGATCTGCTCCCGTTTCGAGTTTTTCCCGGCGGTTTTCCCGTCCGGATCGTGTTTACCCGCCGCAGCAGTCCGTCACGTCGGAAGATCGCGCCTGCTCGGAAGGGCCGCCCGATTCAAGGTCCGCGCAACAGGCTTCTTCATCCCGCCCGCCGGGTTCATCCAGGTCCCGGTTCAGCAAGTAGATCTCCCATTCACGGCCATCCGGATCCTCCACCCAGAACTTGTCCTGGTTGGCGAAACAGCAGTCGCAGTCCATCTCTTCCCGGGTTTCCAGTCCGGACATCCTGATCCGCAGCAGATGCCGCAGGACCGTTTCGCGGTCCTGGACTTCGATGCCGAAATGGTTTGCCGCATCGCCTGCGGCCTTCCCATCGGAATACAGGGCCAGGTTCAGGGGTGCGATGGACGGCAGGAACTTGACGTAACCGGGATGGACCTTCACGGGGTC
The DNA here is from genome assembly GCA_963693015.1 of bacterium. Taxonomy (GTDB): domain Bacteria; phylum JAAXHH01; class JAAXHH01; order JAAXHH01; family JAAXHH01; genus JAAXHH01. The sequence continues at coordinate 3,038,902 of OY843748.1, read as the reverse complement.
CTCGCCGAAGAACTTCTTGTAGAACGCGACACTCCGGTCCAGGTCGCGGACGGGAAACGACAGGTGGATCTTGGGATAGTCTGACATGGGTTCCTCCGGAATCTCCGTTGGGACAGTCAACAACACGCGGCGAGCAGGCGTACCAGGTCGCTTACCCGTTCGGGCCGCACGCGGTAAAAGACGTACCGTTCTTCTCGCCGGGACTCCAGGAGGTCCGCCCGGTGCAGGACGTCCAGGTGATGGGACAGGGTCGCCCACGGAATGCCGACCGCCTCCTGCAGGTTCCCGACGGTATCCCCCGCTTCACCTTTCCTGACGAGGTGGTAGAAGATGGCCAGGCGCGTCTTGTGGCTCAGCGCCTTGAAAGCCGCCGCGTGTTTCTCTTCGGCCTCGAGGTCTGCGGCGGCAAATATGGCGTTGATCATTTCCATATTTCTAAAAATATAGATATACCGGCCGGGCGTCAATACTTTTCGTTCAGACCCGGGTCGACGCGCCCGGTCTCGACCCGGTCCCCGGTCGCCATGCGGAATCTCCTTATGAATGCCCGCCTTTGTACCTTGACAGCCCCGGGGGGCGAGGTGCATCTTGGGATGGTATTCCTTACCGGATTCCCTTCACAGCAGTGCCGACGGCGAAAAGGCTGTTGAATGAAACTCACGCTCAGCCATGTCTTCGATGCGCCCGGTCCCCATCCCAACGGGCTGCAGGCCACCACCGAGGGGCTCTGGATACTGGACCAGGGCGACAACCGGATCAGTTGCCACGACTACCGCGACGGCGCGACGCTGCGGATCTTCGACAGCGACTCCGACCGGGGCAGCGGGATCACCCACAGCGGCGCCCACCTCTGGGTGTCGTCCACGTACAGTTGCGAGACCCTGAAGATCGATCCCGCATCGGGAAAGACGCTGGAACGTTACGCCACGCCGGGGGCGAAGGAAACCGGCGCCCACGGCCTGGAGTGGCGGGACGGGGAACTGTGGATGTCATCGCCCCCCGACGCCACCATCTACCGGATGGACCCCGGCGAATGGACCGTGCTGCAGACCTTCCCGGCACCGGGGGACCGGCCCCACGGCATCGCCTGGGAGAACGGCAGGCTCTGGTGCGTGGAAACCAATCACCGGGCGATATTCCTCTACGACCCCGAGACGGGAGCACAGCTGGACCGGCTGGACGTGGAGGGGCCGGAACCCCACGGGTTCACCCTCTGGCAGAACGAAGTATGGATCGTGGACGCCACGACGGGCGGCGTATACCGGGGCACGCGGTCCGAATGACCGGGACGCAGTCCGGGAAACACTGACCCGTCTGGAAACGCTAAGGAATCGATCATGGAGAAAGCGCGCATAGGATTCATAGGCACCGGGTGGTGGGCCACGGCCAACCACCTGCCCGTGCTGCGGAAACGGGCCGACGAGGCGGGGGACGTGGAACTGGCGGCCGTCTGCCGGCTCGGGGCGGCCGAGCTGCGCCAGGTGCAGGAGGCCTTCGGCGTGCCGTACGGGACGGAAGACTACCGCCGGATGCTGGACGAGGTCGAGCTGGACGGCGTGGTGGTGGCCAGTCCCCATACGCTGCACTTCGAGCACGCCAGCGCGGCGCTGGAACGCGGGCTGCACGTCATGGTGGAGAAACCCATGTGCACGAAGAGCGCCGACGCGAAGGAACTGGTTCGCCTCGCGGGCGCGAAGGGGCTTCACCTGCTCGTGCCCTACGGATGGCACCACAAACCCTACATCCGGGAGGCCAAGCGACAGCTCGACGCCGGGGTCGTCGGGAAGATCGAGTCCGTGCTCTGCCACATGGCCTCGCCCATTCGGGGCCTGCTCCAGGGACTGGATTTCGACCACGAGGCCAACGGCGGCGGGCTCTTTGCCCCTGACCCGGCCACCTGGGCCGATCCCGTGGTGGCCGACGGCGGTTACGGCCATGCCCAGATGTCGCACAGCCTGGGCCTCATGTCCTGGCTCACGGGCCTGGTGCCCCGCGAGGTCTTCGCCATGATGGCCGGGGCCGAATCCAGGGTGGAGATGTACGACGCCGTGACGGTCCGCTTCGAAGACGGTGTCATCGGCGCGCTCTCCGGATCGGGAGACATCCCCGAGGGACAGATGTTTCAGCTCGACATCCGGATCTTCGGTTCGGAGGGCATGCTGCTCCTCGACGTCGAGCGCGCGCGCCTCGCGATCCACCGGCACGACGGGCAGGATCAGGTCCACGACGTGGCCCCCGACGCCGGCGCCTACAGCTGCGAGGGGCCGCCCGAGAACTTCGCCGACCTCGTGCTCGGACGCGCCGTGGAGAACTACACGCCCGGCGTTGCGGCCATGGGTTCCGTCATGATTCTCGACGCCGCCTATCGTTCCGCCAGATCGGGCAGGGTCGAGTCGGCGTAACGGCGCCTGACGGACCACCAACGGTCGTCGCGGCGCCGCGCCCCGGTTCCTGCCGTATCGAGTTCGCGATCACCTGTTTCCGGGATGAGCCAATGGCCCCTGAGAACCTGCCGCGCGTATCCTTCGAGAAGTCTGTCCTTCCGAACGGTTTGCAGGTCATCCTGCACGTCGACCGCAAGCTGCCCGTGGTGCACGTCAACCACTGGTTCCACGTGGGATCCAAGGTGGAGCGGCCGGGGCGCACCGGGTTTGCCCATCTTTTCGAGCACCTGATGTTCGAGGGGTCGGAAAACGCGCCCGATGGGTACTTCAAGTACATCGAACAGGCGGGAGGCAACCTGCGGGAAGGCGGTGTCAACGGCACCACGAGCAACGACCGCACCAACTATTTCGCCACCGTACCCTCGGGCAACCTCGAATACGTCCTCTGGCTGGAATCGGACCGTATCGCCACGCTGGCCGACGCGCTCACGAGCGAGAACTTCGAGAACCAGCGCGAGGTCGTCCGCAACGAACGGCGCCAGACCACGGAGAATCAGCCCTACGGCCGCTGGTTCGAACTGGTCAACGACAACCTCTATCCCTCCGGACATCCCTATTCCTGGCCCGTCATAGGCAGGCACGAAGACCTGGAGGCCGCCACGGTGGACGAGGTGGCCGAGTTCTTCCGCACCTATTATACGCCCAACAATCTCTCGCTGGTCATCGCCGGCGACTTCGACATAGCCTTCGCCCGGGACCGCGTCGCCCACTACTACGGCGGGATGGAGCCCGGCCCCCTCCTCGAGCGCCAGCGCCGCTGGGTGCCCGCGCTGCCCGAAAGGAAGGTCGTGGAGGTGACCGACCGCGTGCCCCAGGCCAGGGTCCACATGATCTGGCCGGCGCCGGAACGGTTCGAACCGAACGAGACGGCGCTTGACGCGGCCGCGGCCGTGCTGGGAGACGGCCTGTCCTCCCGCCTCGAAAAGCTGCTGGTCTACGATCGAAGGCTGTGCACGGAGGTCAGCACGTTCAACTACGCCAAGGAGATTTCCGGACTGTTCGGCGTCATCGCGACCGTACGCCCGGACCGCGACGTCCTGGAGGTCGAAGGCCTGGTTGCCGAGCAGATCGAAAGACTGGCGGCCAGCGGACCGACGCGGGACGAGGTGGAGCGCGCCCGGACCGTGTGGGAATACCAGTACGTCTCCAGCCTGGAGCGTATCGGCGGCTTCGGCGGCAAGGCGGACCGGCTGAACGAATCGAATACCTACAGGAACGACCCCGGGTACTTCCACGTCGAACTCGACCGGTTCCGGGCATTGAACGGATCGAAGATCGCGGAAACCGTCAAGCGGTGGCTCGTCGCCCGCCATGGCCTGTCGCTTCGATACTATCCCGATACGCTGCCGAAGGTCGTCGACGTGGGAACGGGCCCGGCGGCCGACGAGGCGCCCCTCGATCGATCGAAGGTCCCGGCGCTCGGGGCGGATACGCCCTTTCAAACGCCTGCCGTGCACGAGGACAGGCTGGACAACGGCCTGGAAGTCCTGGTCGTCGAGCACCATGATCTGCCCAAGGTAGCCGTTTCGCTGAACATCAGAACCGGCGGCGTGCACGATCCTCCCGACCGGAGCGGGGCGGCCCAGCTCATGCTGCAGACGATGGACAAGGGTACGCGGGGCCACGGCGCGCTGGAAATCGACGAGGCGCTGAGTCGGCTGGGCACGGTCATCGGGAAATCCATGTATCTCGAGTCCGCCCGGCTCGGCCTGGACGTGCTGACCGGAAAACTCACGCCGGCTCTGGCCCTCTTCGCCGACGTCGTACGTAATCCGCTGTTTCCCGAAGAGGAGTTGGAACGGGAACGAAATCGGCACCTCGACCACCTCGCGCAACAGGCCGCCCATCCCCAGTCACTCGCCCAGCGGGTATGCCCCAGACTGGTTTTCGGCGCGGATCATCCCTATGGCCGGCCCGTACAGGGATATGCGTCCTCGGTCACCGCAACGTCGAGGTACGATATCGCCCGGACCTACGAGGAGAACTGGCGGCCGGACCAGGCCGCCCTGGTGTTCGTGGGCGACGTCACCCGCGACCAGGCGATGAAACTGGCGGAGACCCGGTTCGGTTCGTGGAAGGGAGACGTCAGGCCGGCAAAGACCGTCCCGGAGCCATCCTCCGATGAAAAGACGAACCGCATCTTCCTGGTGGATCGCCCCGGCGCGCCCCAGACGGTGGTCTGCCAGTTTGTCGACGCGCCGCGCCGCGACACGCCCGACTACCATGCCCTCAGGCTCCTGGACGCGGTCTGGGGCGGGGGATTCCAGTCCCGGCTCAACCTGAACCTGAGGGAAGAAAAGGGGTACACGTACGGAGTTTCCACCGCCCTGGGCCTGCTTGGCGTCTCCGGCTACTGGAAAGTGCAGACGTCGATCCAGGCGGACAAGACGGGAGAGGTCGTGCTGGAGTTGATGTCGGAAATGGCGGGACTGGCGAGTGATCGGCCGGTGAGCGGGGAAGAGTTGCGAGAGGCGCGCACCGGACGGGTCCGCGGTTACGCGCAGCAGTTCGAATCCCTGCGGCGCATCGCCGGCACGATCGGTGGACTATGGAGTTCGGGAAGACCCATGACGGACCTGAGGGACGCGGTCGAGAACCTGGAGGCAGTCTCCCTGGAGGAGGTTCGAAGGACCGCCCGGCAGTACCTCGATCCGCGTCGAGCGGGCTACCTCCTCGTGGGAGACGGTTCCGAAATCGAAGCGCAGTTGATCGATAAGGGTCTTGCGTCTCCGGAGGCGCTGGACCCGGAAGAGCTGTAGGCAAGGCGAAGCAGCAAGGAGACCGACGGCATGACAGATCATCCCTTTGACCCGAACATAGAAACCGCCTGGACGATTCCTTCTTCCTGGTACACCGACCCGGGGTTCCTGCGGTGGGAATACAGGGAAGTCTTCCGGAAGACCTGGCAACTCGTGGGCCGGGCCGACCAGGTGGCGCGCATCGGGGATTATTTCACCGTGGACGTAGCGGGCGAACCGGTGGTCATCGCCCGGGGGGCCGACGACGTGGTCCGCGGGTTCTTCAACGTGTGCAGGCACCGCGCGGGACCCGTGGCCCTGGAGCAGGGCAACCGGAAGACCTTCGTCTGCTACTACCACGGGTGGACCTACAACCTGGACGGCTCGCTGCGCCACGCGCCCGAGTTCGAGGACGTGCAGGCCCTCGACCGCTGCGCCATGGCCCTGAAACCGGTGCGCGTGAGCCAGTGGGGGCCCCTGCTTTTCGTCAATCTGGACGAGACGGCGCCGCCCCTGGAGGCCTTCCTCGGCGATATCGGGAAGCGGGCCGCCGTCCACCGCATCGGCGAGATGAAATGGGCCATGCGCCGGGACTACGAGATGGACTGCAACTGGAAGGTGTACGTGGACAACTACCTGGAAGGGTACCACGTCCCGGTCGTGCATCCGGGGCTGTACCGCGAGATCGACTACGACGCCTACCGGGTGGAACCCTTCCGGTACTACTCCATCCAGCACGCCCCGATTCTCGGCAAGGACAAGAAGGGCTACAAGGGCCCGCGCCGGTACGTGCCGACGGAACAGGACCAGAACGACATGCAGTACTACTGGGTCTTCCCCAACCTCATGCTCAACATCTACCTGGGCCAGATGCAGACCAACCTGATCGTCCCCCTGGGCCACGAACGCTGCCTGACCATCTTCGAATGGTACCTGTCGCCCGACATGGAACAGGACGTGGACAACCTGGTCGACTTCGGCGACGAGATCCAGGAAGAGGACATCTTCATCTGCGAGCACGTGCAGCGGGGACTGCAGTCCGACTCCTACAACCAGGGCCGGTTCTCCGTCAAGCGGGAGAACGGCGTCCACCACTTCCACTCGCTGATGAACGAGTACATGAACGGCGGGGAAGGGGCCTGAACCTGCCTTGCGGAGCGCCCCGCCCGGTGCTTGAATCCCGTGCGGCGGCGCCTACCTCGCGTTGCGCCTTCTCAGCCACTCCACGGTCAGCAGGAACACCACCGCAAAGACGATGAGGAAGACGGCCACGGCCAGGATGGCGGGGCTGATTTCCTCGCGGATGCCCGACCACATCTGGCGCGGTATGGTGCGCTGCTCGATCCCGCCCATGAAGAGCACCACGACGACTTCGTCGAAGGACGCCGCGAAGGCGAAGATCGCCCCGGAGACGACGCCTGGCGCGATCAGCGGCAGCTGCACGCGCCGGAAGATACTCAGGGGTCCCGCGCCCAGGCTGGCCGCCGCCCGCGACAGATTCACGTCGTAGCCGGCCAGGGTGGCCGTGACCGTGATCACGACGAAGGGCGTGCCCATGGCCGCGTGGGCAAGGATCAACCCCAGGTGGGTCTGCGCCAGGCCCAGGTTCGAGTAGAAGAAGAACATCCCCGCCGCGGAAATGATCACGGGCGTGACCATGGGCGAGATGAGCAGTCCCGTGGCGAAACGGCGCGCCGGCATGGCCGCGCTCGAAAGGCCCAGCGCGGCGAGCGTGCCGAGGGCGGTGGCAAGGAGGGTCGCGGAGACCCCGATGGCCAGGCTGTTCACCAGCGCCCGCGACCATTCCTCGTCCTCCAGGATCTGCCGGTACCACCTCAGGGACCAGGCTTCCGGATCCAGGCGCAGCATGCCTTCCGTGAAGGTGAAATAGGGCTCGGCGTTGAAGCTCAGCGGCACGATCACCAGGATCGGCGCGATCAGGAAGGCGAAGACCAGCGCACAGAACCCCACGTACGCGATATGCCAGAATCCACGGTCGTTGGTATCCATCAGCCCAGCCTCATCCGCTCGATGCCCACGAGCCGGTCATAGAGCACGTACAGCCCCGCCACGCAGACCAGCAGGATCCCTCCCAGCGCCGCCGCGAGGCTCCAGTTGAGGGACGTCTGCATGTGGAAGGCGATCATGTTGGAGATGAGCTGCCCGCTGCTGCCGCCCACGAGGGCGGGCGTGATGTAGTACCCGATGGCGAGAATGAACACGAGCAGGGAACCGGCGCCCACGCCGGGCAACGTCTGCGGCCAGTACACGCGCCAGAACGACTGCCACGGGCTTGCGCCCAGCGACTCCGCCGCGCTCGTCTGGACCCGGGGAATGGCGCTCATGACCGAGTAGAGCGGCAGCACCATGAAGGGCAGCAGCACATGGGTCATGGCCACGAAGGTGCCGGTCATGTTGTAGATCATGGCCAGCCGTCCGTCGTCGCCGACGATCCCCAGGAAGACGAGCGTGTCGTTCAGGACGCCCTGGTTCTGCAGGAGTACGATCCACGAGGTGGTACGCACCAGCAGCGAGGTCCAGAAGGGCACGAGCACCAGGACCAGGAGGAGATAGGCGCGCTTTGGCGGCGCGTGGGCGATCAGCCGGGCCACGGGGTAGCCGATGAGCAGACAGAGGGCCGTCACGCCCAGGCTGACGGCCAGGGTGCGCCATAAGAGCGTGAGGTAGATGCGACGGTCTTCGGGCTGGCGCGCGATGGCGCCGTCGCTTCCGCGCTGCAGGTCGACGGCGTTCAGGTAGTGACGCGTGGTGAGCCGTTCGCCGGCCTCACGCAGCGCGAGCCAGGTTCCCGTCTCTTCCCAGGCCCCGTGGACGTCGATCATGGCTTCCCGCCAGGGCCCTTCTTCGACGTTGCGCAGCCTCCGTGCGCTGCGCGTGAGCACGCTGCGAAGCCCGCTCTGCACGCGGTTGATCCGGGTGGCGACCTGGCCGAGCGTGCGATCTTCGCGCGCCTTCAGCAGTTCCCCGGCCAGGGCTTCGTAGACCGCCTCGCCGGGAAGGCGCTGCGCGTTCCAGTCGCGCAGTCTTTCCAAGGTCTCGGGCAGCGCGTCGGCGACGACCGGATCGTACACACTACGGACGAGCATGTTCGCGAGCGGCGCGAGGAAGGTTGCCCCGATGAAGATCAGCAGGGGCAGCACGAGGAGCGCGGCCCGTAACCGGGGGCCGGGTCTGAGGCGTCCGGCGTTCATTTCGGCGTCCTGGTTCGTAGCGTTATTCCCGGATCTGCGTCGCAGCGGCCTGGTCCGGTGAACCGCGCGGACCACAACCCGTCCGCGGGCCGGGCGATCAGCACACCCGGCTACCCGTCAGCCCGTCAAGCCTATCTCGCCAGCCACGTGCTGAAGCGCTCGTTCATCTCTTCGCCGTTGTCGCTCCACCATTCCCAGTCGTTGGGCAGGGCCCGGGCTGCGTTCTGCGGACTCGTGGGCATGTGGGGATTCATGTCCACGCCCGTTTCGGCATGGGTCGTGATCATCCGCATCGCCGAGTGGCGCGTCGGGCTGTAGGCTATGTGACGGGCGACCCCGGCCATGGACCGGGCCGTGGTGGCGAAACGGACGAACTTCCTGGCGGCCTCGAGATTGCGCGTGCCCTCGACGATCCCTAATCCGCCCGTATCCAGTATCTGGCCGTCCCATACGATGACGAAGGGCTGGCCCTCCAGCACCTGGGCGTTGAAAATCCGTCCATTGTAGGCCGTGGTCATGACTACCTCGCCGTCGGCGAGCATCTGCGGCGGCTGGGCGCCGGTCTCCCACCAGACGATGTGTTCCTTGATGGTATCCAGCTTGCGGAAGGCCCGGCGGACGCCTTCCTCGGTGTCGAGCGTGGCATACACCGCTTCCAGCGGCACGCCGTCGGCCATGAGGGCGAACTCGAGATTGAACAGGGGCGAGCGCCGCATGCCCCGGCGCCCCGGGAATTTCCGCAGATCGAAGAAGTCGGCGATGGTGGCGGGTTTCCGGTCGCCGATGCGTTCATCGTTGTAGGCGAACACTCCGGAGTAGTAGAGAATCGTCGCCCCGCACTCCGTGATCCCCCCCGCGGCAAAGTCGTCCTCCGCGGCTACGCCGCCGGGGCCCGGCGCCACGTCTTCTTCCACGTCGATGGGAACGAGGAGCCCCTCGTCGCAGCCGCGCACCAGGTCGGCGAGTTCCAGGTCGACCACGTCCCAGTACACGTTGCCCACGTCGACCTGGGCGCGGATCTGCGCCAGCCCGCCGTTGAAGTCTTCGACTCTGACCTCTATGCCCGTTTCGTCTTCGAAACGCTCGATGAATCCCTTTACGCAGGCCCGGGCGTATGAACCGCCCCAGCTGACGACGGTGAGCGACCGGTCCTGTGCGGCGGCGCGCGCACAGGGCAGCGCCGCCAGTACGATCAGGCACGAAACGAGGATGCCTTTCACCGGTAAGGCGTGATTCATGGGGTTTCCTCCTCCCGGTCCGGGTCGAGCACCCGGCAGTCGGTCGGCGTCCAGCCGATGCGGACCCGGTCGCCTGCCAGCAACGCGCCGTGACCGACGATATTGGGGATCTTGATGACGAAGTCCGAAGTGCCGCAAACCGAGACGCGGATGCGCAGGTAATCGCCCAGGAACGTGATGTCTTCGATCAGGGCGTCCAGTTCGTTGGTATACAGACCGGCTTCCGGGGTAACGGCCACGCGCTCGGGACGTATGGAAAGGGTCGCCTCGTCGCCTGCGTGGCAGGGCGCGATGCGGATCGCCCGGATGGTCTCGCCGCTCACGTCCACTTCGCAGATTTCTCCGTCTACGCGGACCACCCTCCCGTGCAGGCGGTTGTTCTCTCCGATGAACCGCGCCACGAAGGAACGCTGCGGTTCCTCGTAGAGCGTTTCCGGATCGGCGACCTGTTCGATGATTCCGTCGCGGAGCACGGCGATGCGGTCCGACATGACCATGGCTTCCTGCTGATCGTGGGTGACGTAGACCACGGTGACGCCCAGGGTCTTGTGGATGCGGCGGATCTCGTATTGCATCTCCTCGCGAAGGCGCCGGTCCAGCGCGCCCAGCGGTTCGTCCATGAGCACCAGTTCGGGATCGAAGACCAGGGCGCGGGCGATGGCCACGCGCTGCTGCTGCCCCCCGGACAGCTGGCCGGGACGCCGGTTCTCGTACCCGTCGAGGCGAACCAGCTGCAGGGCGCGTTTTACCCGTTCTCGGCACTGGCCGCGGTCCATCCCGCGGACTTCGAGGGGGAAAGCGAGATTGGCGCCTACCGACATATGGGGGAACAGCGCGTAGTTCTGGAACACCATGCCGATGCCCCGTTTGCGGGGCGGCAGGATGTGGATGGAGCGGCCGTTCACGCGGATCTCGCCGGAGGTGGGCGTTTCGAAACCGGCCAGCATCATCAGACAGGTGGTCTTGCCCGAACCGGAGGGTCCCAGCAGGGTCAGGAATTCTCCCTTGCGGATGTCCAGGTCCACGTCGTTCACCACCGTGGTCTCCCCGTCGTAACTCTTGCTGACGCCCCGGTATTCCACGTAGGCCTGGCCGGGCTCTTTCATCTCGACATCCTCCCCTGGAGGTCTGAACCGTTCGGCATGAAAGGGAAAACTAAACCGACACGATCGGGAGTGTCAAACGTTTTCCTTTTGCCGTGAAGACAGTGGATGTACCTTTACAAGCGATCACGTGAACGAGGCCGCGGACTGGCCTCGCGAACACCGCTTCGAAACTTCGACGCGTGCCTTGCCCGGACCCGGACGCGCCTGAACGGCCGCGGACCCGGAGAAAGACCGCCCGACCCCATGGAACTGTACGTCATCCGCCACGCGGAATCCGAGAACAACGCCCGGCCGCAGGAGGAGCGCACCGACGATCCGGCCCTGTCCGCCCTCGGATACCGGCAGGCGGAATACCTCGTAAACCGCATCCGCCACATGCGCCCGACCCGCATCTTCGTCAGCCCCTTCCTTCGCACCCTCGAAACCATCGCCCCCTACATGCGCGAGACGGGGCAGTCCGCGGAAGCGTGGATCGACCTCCACGAGCAGGGCGGGGTCCAGGCCGGCGTGGGCAACGGGGACTACGAAGGACGGCCCGGCATGAAGCGGTCGGAAATCGAAAAGGGGTTCCCCGGCGTGCGCCTCGGCGGCGAGTTCGACGAGGATGGATGGTGGAAGTGCCGGCCGTGGGAGGACTACGCATCCGCCCAGGCGCGGGCGGAACGGGTCAGCCGGCGGATACGCGACGAGTTCGGCCACACCGGCGAACGCGTCGTCCTCGTCAGCCACGGGGCGTTCATGCGTTTCCTCGTGGGCGTGATCCTGGGCACACCGGGCATGGGACATGACCGGATAGGCTGGTTCGCGAATACCTCCGTCACCCGGTTCATCATCACCCCCACCTATACGCACCTTGCCCTGATGAACTGCACCCGCCACCTGCCCGAGGCGTGGATCACCGGCACGGACGTCCATCCGTACCAGACCGGTGAATTCGTGGAAGAGCGGGAAGACCGGCGCCGTTGCGCCTGGACGCTGAAGGACCCGTTACTCGCCGCCTACCACGATGACGAGTACGGTTTCCCGCTGACCAGGGACGACGATTTCCTGGAGCGGCTCGTCCTGGAGATCAACCAGGCGGGGCTGAGCTGGCTGACGGTGCTCAAGAAGCGCAAGGCGCTGCGGGAGGCCTTCGACGGGTTCGACGTGGACCGCGTCGCGGCCTACGGCGACCGGGACCGGGCGCGTCTGCTCGGGGACGCCGGCATCATCCGGAACCGGTTGAAGATCGACGCGGCCATCCACAACGCGCGGGTATTCCGGGAGATCAGGCGGGAACACGGTTCGTTCCTGGCCTGGTTGAACGGCCAGACCTGCACTTCACTGGACGAATGGGTCGCGGTGTTCAGGAAGACCTTCCGGTTCATGGGCCCCGAAATCGTCGGGGAATTCCTCATGAGCACCGGCTATCTTCCCATCCGCCACGATCCGGAGTGCTTTCTCGCCAGGGAAGGACACCGGGTAGGATAGACAGCCGCACCGGGTAGGATAGACGGCCGCGACGCGCCGGGGACGGATCAGGCTTCGCCGCCATCCCGGGGAAGCAGGTCGCGTTCCTTCAGTTCCGACTCCAGCGCGTCGAGACAGGTCCTGAATTCCTTCCAGGCTTCGGGAGAGACGGTGATGCCCTTCCGGCTGGGCAGGAATTCCCCGTCGTTTTCGTAGTAGATGCGGATATCGGCGTATTCGTTTCCCCGGAAGGAAGTAATGGTGAACCGGAACTCTTCCTGGCTGTTCTTCTGAAAGCTGGCTACGGGCTGGTTGTCATCGGCCATGGATTACCTCGTCGTACGGGCGTCGGGAGCGCGGCGAAACTGCGAAACGTCCGCCATGATAACCGGTGACCCCGTACCCGTGTCAAGGAATTTTGATCTTGTTTTCCGGCGTTCCGGTTCTTACTATTGTTGCGCCATTGTTGCGTGCGGAAGGCGATAACCGGGGTCGTTCCCGCGGTCCTTCGGGCGGGGGGACTCGCGTTCCAGGCGATGGAGGAGCGCGGCGAAACCGGCTGTGGTCTCTTGTTCTTCATCTGTAACGGCGCAGGAGGATCTTGATGGACTGGCAGGATGCGTTCGCGGACCGAATGGACCTCATCGGCGATACCGCGGTCATCGAGTTGCTCAAGCTGGCAGAGCGCCCGGACGTGCTGTCCTTTGCCGGCGGCTTGCCGGACGCGGCCACCTTTCCCATGGACGCCATGAAGGAAGTTACCGTCCAGGTCTTCGACGACCACGGCAGCATGTCGCTGCAATACGGGCCCACCGCGGGATACACGGCGCTCCGCGAGTGGATCGCCGAGCGAATGGGCACCGTCGAAGGCGTATCCGCCACCGTGGATGACGTCATCGTGACCTCGGGAGGCATCGAAGCGATGGACCTCATTGCGAAGACGCTGCTCAACCCGGGCGACATCGTCATCGTGGAAGCGCCGACCTACCTGACCGCCTTTTCGGTCTTCCGGTGCTATGGCGTGGATTTCGTGGCGGTGGACATCGACGACGAGGGCATGCGCGTCGACCTCCTCGAAGAAAAGCTGCTGGAACTCGAACGGCAGGGCAAACGCGCCAAGCTGATCTACACGATGCCGGCGTTCCAGAACCCGGGGGGCGTGACCATGCCCCTGGACCGGCGGCGCAGGCTGGTCGAACTGGCCGACGGCTACGACATCCCGATCCTGGAAGACCACGCCTACGCGGAACTTTACTTCGACCATGCGCCGCCGCCTTCGCTCAAGGCGCTGAATCCCGACGGCGTCCTTTTCGTCAGCACCTTTTCCAAGATCTTCGGCCCCGGCATCCGACTGGGATGGATCGCCGCGCCGCCGGCCGTCATCGCCCAGCTCTGCCAGGCCAAGCTGGGTAGCGACCAGTGTTCGAGCACCCTGGGCCAGCGCATCGTCCACGAATACGGGCGCCAGGGGTTGATGGATTCCCAGATCGTACTTTCCCGGGCGCTGTACAGGGCCAAGCGCGACACCACGCTCGATGCCCTTGCCGGGCATGCGCCGCCGGGCATGACGTGGACCCGTCCGGACGGCGGATTCTACGTCTGGCTGACCATCCCCGAAGGGATAGATACCACGTCGATGCTGGCCTGGGCCGTGGAACACGAGAAAGTGGCCTTCGTGGCGGGGCCTTCGTTCTACGCGGACGGCCGGGGGACGAACCAGTTCCGGGTGTGCTTCAGCTACCTCGACCAGGAACTGATCGAAGAAGGCATATCACGGATATGCCGCGCCGTTGCCCGTCATATCGAACGGCGTCATCGTGTAAGCGTGTAGAAGAACCCCAGTCGCGGGGTCGCGAACCGAACCGTGTCGGGAAACCGGCCTAACCCGTTGAACGGCGTGAACGGCGCCGGAGCCTATGTCGGATCAATCCACGTTCCAGCTCACCGATGAACAGGAAAGACGGTTCCGGGAAGACGGCTACCTGATGGTGGAAGGCCTGTACGACGAGGAGGAGATGGAACTCCTGCTCAACGTGGGCCGGGCCGACCGGGAGAAAGCCGCGCTCGTCCGGGCCGCCGAGGATACGGAGGGCCGCGAAAGCAAGCTCTGGCTGACGTCGGATACGGACCGGGAAGACATCTACAACGCCATCTGCCGCGGCCGGCGCGTGGTCGACACCCTGGAACGGCTCATGGGTGACGAGGTCTACCTCTACCACTACAAAATGATGGTCAAGGAGCCCCGCGTCGGCGGCGCGTGGGAATGGCACCAGGACTACGGATACTGGTACCACAACCAGGCCCTTTATCCCGATATGGCCAGCTGTTACATCGCGGTGGACCGGGCGCACAGGGGCAACGGATGTCTCCAGGTCATCCGGGGTTCCCATCGGCTGGGAAGGATCGAACACGGACGGTACGGCACGCAGGTGGGCGCCGATCCCAAGCGCGTGGAACTCGCCATGCGGCACCTCGATCACGTCTATTGCGAAATGTCGCCCGGCACCGCGTTGTTCTTCCACGCGAACGTGCTCCACCGGTCCGATCCCAACGACGGCGACGATCCGCGTTGGAGTCTCATCTGCTGCTACAACACACGGCACAATCCGTGCCAGGACCGGCCGGGCCATCCGTCCTATCGTCCCCTGGAAAAATGGGACGACAGCCGGGTCAAGGCAGTGGGAAGGCGGCAGTGGGCGGGGCTGGCTGAAACGGCCGGACCGTGTGAGGCCTGATCCCGTCGACCCCTTCGCCCGTCGGGGAGACGGGGGGAAAACGTACGTCGGCGAGGGCACCGCCGGCAAGTACCTGACGAAGCTCTGTTGGATTTGTTTCAGATTTGTTATTGCCAATTTGTTTCAATTGGAATATAAATGTAAAAATCTTAACAGGCTGCCCGGTAACCGATTTACCCTGTACGAGTAAATCTTCCAACAGTCCGTTTACATCACCGAGCGGGAAAACCCACGCGAAAGGATCATCATCATGACCCGATTCACCTCCTACCTGCTGATCTGTTTCATCGGCGCGTTCGGCCTGGCCGGGTGCGGCGGCGGGGCCGAAGAGCCGGCCACGGAAGAGGCGGCTACCGAAGAGATGGCTACCGAAGAGATGGCCGCGGACGTTGCCATGATCAACGTCGAAGTCGCCAGCATCAGCGAGGAATTCGCCAACATCAACACGAACGCCACGAGCGATCAGTTGACGGAAGCCGGCTTCGCCTCGGAAGGCTGGATTTCAGTGCACCATAACGAGCAGACCATGGTCATGCCGATGGTAGCGGATTACGGCGAAGTGGCCGAAGGCGCCTGGCTCGCGCGGATCGACGAGGAATCCGGCACGCTCCAGATCGCCATCAACGGCGGAAACGCCGCGACCGACCTCGGCGTAGCGGTGGGCGACGTGCTGCACGTCATGGCCGCCGATGCGCCGGATATGGGAGAAGGCGGCGCGGATGATGGCGAAGGCGACACGGGCGAAGAGGGTATGGAAGAAGGCGAAGGCGACGCCGGCGAAGCCATGGGCGAAGAAGAAGCCACGACGCAACCGGCCGAAGAATAGCGAAGGCGGCGGGTGCACAGCAACATGCCCACACGCCCCAACATCCTCTGGTACTGCACGGACCAGCAGCGGTTCGACACCATCGGCGCGCTCGGCAATCCCCACGTGAGCACGCCGGCGCTCGACGCGCTGGTGCGGGAAGGCGTCGCTTTCACGCGCGCCTACAGCCAGAGCCCGATCTGCACACCCAGCCGGTCGAGCTTCATGACCGGCATGTACCCCGGGCGGATTCACAACTGCCGCAACGGCAACGGCTCCTTCGTGAATCCGCCTCCCCTTATCTCCAAACTGCTGGCGGACAGCGGATACGACTGCGGCCTGGCGGGCAAGTTCCATCTCCAGAGCGCGGGGCGGCGCACGGAACCCCGCATGGACGATGGCTACCGGTACTGGCGCTTCAGCCACGCGCCCCGCGACGACTGGCGTGAGGGTCATGACTACGGGGACTGGGTGCGCGAGCGGGGCGGCGACCTCGACGCCCTGCGGTTCAGCGAGGACCGGGTGCCGCCGGAACTGCACCAGACGACCTGGGTCACCGAGTGCGCCATCGAGTTCATCAACCAGCCCAGGGACGCCAATACGCCCTGGATGCTGACGCTCAATCCGTACAGTCCTCACGAACCGCTGATCCCGCCCCGCGTCTACGCCGACCTGTTCGATCCGGCAGAAATGCCCGGCCCCCATTTCCGCGAGCGCGACCTAGAACAGCAGGCGGAACTGAAAGGGGTGTTCTTCCAGTCCGAATCGCGGCATCCCGACGCTTTCGACGGCAAGAAGCAACAGGCGCTCTACTACGCCATGATCCGGCAGATCGACGACCAGTTCGCCCGGATCCTGCGCGAACTGGAACGCACGGGTCAGCGGGAAAACACTGTGATCGTCTTTACCAGCGATCACGGCGAATGTCTCGGCGATCACGGCCTGCTGTGGAAGGGATGCCGGTTCTACGAAGGCCTCGTGCGGGTGCCCCTGATCTTCGCTCATCCCGGACACCTGCAAGCAGATTTGAGAAGCGACGCGCTGGTCGAACTGATCGACATGTCGGCGACGATGCTGGACCTGGGCGGCGTGGATCTGCCGGAGGACTTCCAGGGCCGCAGCCTGTTGCCCATTCTGACCGGCGAGGCCGACCCGGGCTTTCACCGGCCCTTCGTCCGCTCCGAGTATTATGACGCCGTTCATGCCGAGCCGATGAGCTACGCCACCATGTACCGGGACGAGCGGTACAAGCTGGTGGTGTACCACACCCACGGCAAGGGTGAACTGTACGACCTGGAAGCGGACCCCTGGGAATTCGAGAATCTGTGGGACGATCCCGACTGGTTTGAAGTGAAGCTCCGGCTGATCGAGGCGTCCTACAATGCCACCATGGTCCAGGACGTCGATCTGGGCGGCGCTTTGGTCGCGGGAACCTGAGTGCGGCGCGCGGATCGCGGGAAACTGGTTGCTGCGCCACGATAGCGGGAACCTGAAACACCCTCTCCGGAGGACAGCGGGATGATCGTCGATCGAGCCCGATTGGAGGACGCGGAGGAACGGACGCTCGCGCCGTACGCCGTGATGAGCAGCGCGTGCCGGGGACGCAGGTATCCCGAGGAAGAGGCGCCGTGGCGGACGCCGTTCCAGCGGGACCGCGACCGCATCGTTCACTCCAAGGCCTTCCGGAGGCTGGAGTACAAGACGCAGGTCTTCGTGTACCACGAAGGAGACCACTACCGGACGCGGCTCACGCACACCATGGAAACGGCCGGCATATCGGAGACGATCGCGCGGAACCTGGGCGCCAACCTCGATCTCGCGGCCGCCATCGCCCTGGCCCACGACCTCGGACATCCCCCGTTCGGACACTGCGGCGAGGAAGCCCTCGACGGCCTGATGCAGAAACACGGGGGATTCCAGCACAACCAGCAGAGCCTCCGGGTCATCGATCTGCTCGAATGGCGTTATCCTTCCTTTCCCGGCCTCAACCTGACGTGGGAAACCCGGGAAGGCATCGCCAAGCATAACGCGCCGCACGGCTTCGACGAGGATGAATTCCAGCCCGGCCGGTATGCCTCCGTCGAAGCCCAGATCGCCAATCTCGCCGACGAGATCGCCTACAACTCCCACGACCTGGACGACGGGGTCAGCGCGGGCATCCTGAATCTGGATCAGCTTTCCGATCTGGATATCTGGGACGGCGCGATCCGTGAAGAGGTGGAAAGGGTCCGGCACCTCGATCCGACTCGGAAGCGGTACCGGATCATACGGGCGCTGATCAATCAGCAGATCACCGACGTCGTACAGACGACCCACAAAAACCTGGAACGCCACGGCGTGAAGTCGCCCGACGAAGTGCGCCGGCTGGACTTCCCCGTGGTGGACTACAGTCCTTCGATGACCGAAAAGAACGGGCAGCTTCGCGCCTTCCTCACAGACAACTTCTACAGGCATTACCGGCTGATCCGCATGTCCCGAAAGGCGACCCGATTCATCGAAAGCCTCTTCACCGAATACCTCGCGGACCCGCGGCAGTTGCCTCCCACCGACCTTCGACGCGACGAGGAAGCACCGCTCGAGCGAACCGTATGCGACTACATCGCGGGGATGACCGACCGTTACGCCCTGAGGGAATACGAGCGCCTCTTCGATCCCTACGAGCGGGTGTGAGGAGTGATTTCAATCCGTGGACGCCCGGCGCGCCAGTCCGTGGATGCCCGGCGCATCAGTCCGTGGCCATCGGTTCGCCGGTGCCTCGGCTGCTCCCGAACAGCCTGAATTTACTTGATTTTTCTCCTTAAATCCCTATAATATACCCGGCGGTTAACGCGGTTTCCCGTTGCGTTCCGCCGATTCGATTGGGGGGTCGTTCAAGGGTAGGACACATGGCTCTGGACCATGGAATCGGGGTTCGAATCCCTGCCCCCCAGTTCGCCGTCACATCGCGGTGACAGGGTCTTTGTGTCTGCCGTGACCGCGGCGGTGTGAAGGAAGATCCGCCGGATAGTAGCCAGAAATCCTGACCTGGGTATGATCGCCGCGATTCAGCCCCAAACGACTTGACAGGAAAACCGGGTCAGGGTATATTATCGTAGTAATTTGGCGGTATCGTCTAGTGGTTAGGACGGGTGGTTCTCAGCCATCAAACCGGGGTTCGATTCCCCGTACCGCTATTCCCGCCTTTACCATCTGACTCCGGACCAGATACAGGTGTTCCTCGAAACAAGGCGTTACCGCGACCTGAACTGCACGGCCAGTTTCTCCGCCCAGGCCCTGTTCGCGTCGATCGTGCGCCCCGCGTTGTGCGGGGTGTGCACCACGTTGTGCCGTCCGAGCAGCGGATCGTCCAGGGGCAGGGGCTCCTCGTCCCACACGTCCGCCGCCAGGCTCAACTCATCGGCCAACACCCGCCGCCGGATGGCGCCCATGTCGCAGATGCCGGCCCGGGTTACGAGTACGACCAGGCAGCCCTTCGGCAGCATGTCGATGTGACCCGCTTCGACCAGGCCCTGGGTAGATTCCGTGAGCGGCACCATCGGCGCAAACACCTCGGCATCGGCGACGAGTTGCTCCAGGTGGTAGACCCGCCGTGAACCGGCCCGGTGGAAGCCGGGTTCCGGAGCGTAAGGGTCCCAGGCCGCCACGTCGGCGCCCAGCATCGACGCGAAACTGGCGTAACGGCTGCCGATATTGCCCGCCCCCACGATCCGCACCCGCTTGCCGCACAGCGTGCCGTTCGCGAAGGCCGGATCATCTCCGAATTGATGCCCTCTGGCTCCCGGCCGGCCCTCGCCGCCGGGCGGCTCGTAGTCCCAGGGCGCCTGGCTGCGGATGATCTCCCGGTGCAGCTGCGGGATCCGCCGCAGGCCGCACAGCGTCAGCGCCAGGCCGAATTCCGCCACGGTCTGAGACCAGAAACCCTCGCTCAGATGGGTGTAGACGGCAACGCCGGCCTCGGCCAGATACTCACCGCAACCCTCGCCCAACTGCCGTTCATAAGCGCCCTGAAAGGCCGCTTCCTCCAACGCGGTGAATCCCTTCAAGCAATCGAGGGTCACCGGCATCCCGAGCGTAACGAGCCGCGTCACCCGGTCCGGTTCCTCCACAACTTCACCCAGGGGCCGTTCGTCCCCGTGCGCCAGACGCATGAAGTCCGCTTCGGGCCACAGCGTTCGGAAGTGGTCGGCGGCAAATGGCCAGATTCCGTCGAAAGCCGGATGAACGACGATCAGATCGCCCATGTTGCAATCCTCCGGTTGGCAAGCTGGAAAGTCGCTTCGCCGCCGGCAGGCATAAAGGCTGTTCCGCTGTAAGATAACCAGGTAAACCATGAGGGCCGACCGGGCTATCTAATGTTGAACAATGGTGAAGAAAAAAACAAATAACACGAGAATACGCAGGTGTTTCGCGACTATTCCCTTTGAGACGGCATTCATCAAGGCGGTCATGGTCTGAGGACGACCAGGATCGTAATCCTTGAACAATTTACAACGGAGGGTTAAATTGAACAAACCACAAGTAATAGATCACTCCGATGACATCGATCAACGGATGTCGGCCCTGGAGTCAGACATGGACGCGATCAAAACGAACTACGAGGTCCTCGTCGGTACGCTGCATAAGTCATTTGCCCAGGTTGCCGATGATATGCAGGAAATCCGAGATATTATTACGGAGTTTATCACGCATACCAACAGTAAATTCCAATCTATGGATGACAAGATACAATCTATGGATGGCAAGATTCAATCTATGGATGACAAGATACAATCTATGGATGGCAGGATTCAATCGGTGCGTGATGACCTGCAGAAGAGCTTCAGGGATGACCTGCGAGATTTCCGCAGAGAAGTCAAAGAGGACGTAAGAGACAGCTTCAACGGATTCAGATGGACCGTTGGGATTATCGTCGCACTTGCCGTTGCCATATTAAAACTGCTGCCGTAAGCGATTACGCGAACACCGGCGCGGATTCTGTCGGTCAGGACCGGGTTTGCCTGTTCAATCCGGGTTCCGTCCATTCCCTTCGATACGACTTGAAATGATACGTGGATCTTGCTTCCTTGCGGGAAGATGGTTCGCCACTTTGCTGCTTCCCATCCTGCTATCCGGAACTGTCGCCGCACAGTCCATAGAACAGATGCAATCCGACCACCTGCTGAAAGTCGACCTGCTCTACATAGGCGCCCATCCCGACGATGAAAGCGGAGTCACGGCCACCTTCGCCCGGGAGGTCCTCGACGGCGGCGCCAGGGCGGCCATCGTGCTCATCACGCGGGGCGAGGGCGGCGGCAACGCCATTGGCCGGGAACTGGGTCCCTCCCTCGGTATACTCCGGGAGGCCGAGATCCGCCGGTCCGCGGCCGAGTACGGGGTGGACCTGGTCTACTTCCTGGACAAGACCGATTTCTTCTACACGCTGAGCGACAAAGCTACCTACGACGTGTGGGGCCACGAGGACACGCTGGGCAAGATGGTGCGGCTTGTCCGCCTGCTCCGGCCGGAGGTCATCGTGACCATGTGGCCCGGACCGGGCACCCACGGCCACCACCAGGCCGCGGCCCGTCTCGCCACGGAGGCCTTTACCGCCGCGGCCGATCCCGGGCGGTTTCCGGAGCAGATCAAGGACGAGTACCTGCGGACCTGGCAGCCGGTCAAGCTCTATTACAATACCCGGCGAGCGGGTTCGATCTCCATACCGTCGGGCGACGTCTCGCCCAGCCGGTTCCTGAGCTACGCGGAGATCAAGTCCCTGGCCCTGCGCAACTTCCGGTCCCAGGGCTTCGACCGGAGGGCCACACTTCCGCCGCGCAGCGCCCGGGCGGAGTCGTTCCTGCTGGTGAAGACCCTCGTACCGCCGTCGCCGGATGGTCTGAAGACACTCCTGGGGGGCCTGGAGGGGCCGCGCGACCCCGGCATCGTCCTGGGACCTCCGCCTTCGTCGGAACCCCTTTCCATCGGCATGGTGCCCCGTTCGGACATCGTCCGGTACCGCCGCTGGGCCGAAGAGCACCAGGTATCCTGGGTCGCGGGTCTGTTGCCCGCCGCGCTGTCCGTCGGATCGGGCATGACCGGCACCCTGGAGGCGGAGGTGACCAACCGGAAGCCTGAGGGCGCGACGGGCCGGATAGCACTCGATCTGCCAGAAGGATGGACGGACGGCCCCATGGAGGCGGACTACGAGGTGCCGGGCGGGAGCGCCGCCACGGTTTCATTTACCGTGCACGTACCGGACCACGTCGGCCAGGGAAGCTACCCGGTGCGGCTGTCGACCACGGCGGCGGGCCGGAGACTGGAAGACAGCGGGATGATCGACGTATTGCCGGTCATGGATCTCGCGCCGGCGACAGGCACGCCGCGGATCGACGGCGATCTCACAGACTGGCAAGGCGTCGAGGCCCACGCCATCACGTCCGGTCACCAATGGTCGGGTTCGGTGCCGGGCGGGGAGGCCGACTGCAGCGCGGTCTTCCGAACCGTCTACGACCAGGAAAACCTGTATGTCGCCGTGGACGTTCGGGACGACGTGGTGGTCTGCAATATCGCCCCCGACGACGTTAAGGGCCACTGGCGTTCCGATGCCGTGGAGATCTGCGTCGATCCATCCGGCCGGAGCGACAACACGCTGACGGTCTTCAAGGCGGGCATCTTCCCCGGCACCACGGCGGGTCGGGAGCCCCGGGCGGCCCGGGACGCCGACGCCAGGCAGGGTGTGATTGAAAAGACGGCGCCAGGCATGCAGTTGGCGTCCAGGTTCACCGACTCCGGCTATGTGATCGAGACCGCCATTCCCTGGTCCGACATGCCGGGAGGCGCCGCGCCTTCGGCAGGAAAGACCATCGGCTTCAACCTGGTGATCTACGATGGCGACGATGCCGATGCCGGTCCGGGAGCCAACATCGGCAAGGGCCGCCTGGCCTGGTCCTACCGACCTTCCGCCCAGGCCCTTCCCTACTATTACGGCCGCGCCGTGGTCCGGTAATTCAGTCCCGATCATCCCGGTCTCGTTGTAGCCATCCGGCTCGATCATCCGCCCCGAAAGACCTGAGAACCGGCTGCCGGAAACCGCCTCGCCTGGTCCCGTCCGGTCCTGGCGAGCCACGAACCGAAAGGAATCGATGTGAACCGCGAAGACGCCCTGGCATTGCTGCACGAGCATACGAAGACGGACAGCCTGCGGAAACACGCCCTGGGCGTGGAGGCCGCCATGCGGCACTACGCCAGGAAATACGGCGAGGACGAGGAGAAATGGGGCATCGTGGGCCTCCTGCACGACTTCGACTACGAAGCAACCCCCGACCCGAAGGACCACCCCATGCGCGGGGCGGCGATCCTGGCGGAGAAGGGATATCCCGGGGACGTCGTATACGCCATCAAGTCCCACGCCACCTACCTCGGTCTCGAACGCCGCAGCCTGATGGACAAGACGCTCTTCGCCGTCGACGAACTCGTGGGTTTCATCACCGCCGTCGCCCTCGTGCGGCCCTCCGGGAGCATACACGAGGTGAAGGTCCGGTCCGTCCGGAAGAAGATGAAGGCGGTGGCCTTCGCCCGCGCCGTGTCCCGGGAGGACATCGCAGAAGGCGCCGAAAGCCTGGGGCTCGACCTGGCCGATCATATCGCCAACGTCATCGAGGCCATGCAGGCAGAAGCGGAGGCGCTGGGCCTGGCCGGTTCCCAGGCGTCTCCGGGGCATGCTTCCCCCGCGTAGACTCCTGACGGCGCGACTCCCGACGGCCCGACTCCTGAAATCTCCTCACCCCAAATCCATTGACCCGCGCGTGATTCCAGTGTAGAATGCAAGGCCTGTCCATCACCTCGTCTACCCGTCGACAACGCGGATTCACCCGCCATGCATCCTGAAAAGGACACCATCGCCAAAGCCCGGAAGGAATGGGAGAAGAAGACGCTCGAACCGGCGCTCAAGCGGCTGCCCGAACGCCGCGAACGGTTCGAGACCGGCTCCGGCATTCCCGTGAAGAGGCTGTACACGCCCGAGGACACGGCGGACGTAGATCCGGATGCCGATATCGGGGTCCCCGGAGCGTACCCCTTCACCCGGGGCATCCGCCCGACCATGTACCGCGGCCGGCTCTGGACGATGCGGCAGTACGCGGGGTTCGGTTCGGCCGAAGAGACCAACGCCCGCTACCGGTATCTGCTGTCCCAGGGACAGACCGGGCTTTCCGTAGCCTTCGACCTGCCCACCCAGATCGGCTATGATTCCGATCATCCCATGGTGGCCGGCGAAGTGGGCCGTACGGGCGTGGCGATCTCCACCATCGACGACATGCGGACCCTCTTCGACGAGATCCCGCAGGAGTCCGTCAGCACCTCCCTCACCATCAACGCCACGGCCACGGTGCTCGTGGCGCTCTACGCGGCCGTGGCCGAGGAGCGCGGCGTCCCGCTGGAACGTCTCGCGGGCACGGTCCAGAACGACATCCTGAAGGAATACATCGCCAGGGGCACCTTCATCTACCCGCCGGGTCCGTCCCTTCGCCTGGCCACCGACCTGATCCGGTTCTGCGCCGGCTGCATGCCGAAGTGGAACCCCATCAGCATCAGCGGGTACCACATCCGGGAAGCGGGCGCCACCGCCGTGCAGGAGGTCGCCTTCACCCTCGCCAACGGGCTGGGATACGTGAAGGCGGTCATGGACGCGGGCGTCGACGTCGACGCCTTCGCCCCGCAGCTTTCCTTCTTCTTCAATGCCCATAACCAGTTCTTCGAAGAGGTGGCCAAGTTCCGCGCGGCCCGGCGGCTCTGGGCCCGGCTCATGCGCGAACGGGTAGGCGCCACGAACCCCCGTTCCTGGCAGCTCAGGTTCCATACCCAGACCGGCGGTTCGACGCTGACCGCGCAGCAGCCGGAGAACAACGTCGTCCGGGTGGCGCTCCAGGCCCTGGCGGCGGTGTGCGGCGGCACGCAGTCCCTCCACACCAACAGCCTCGACGAGGCCCTCGCCCTGCCGTCCGAGTCGGCGGCGACGCTGGCCCTGAGGACCCAGCAGGTCATCGCCCACGAGACCGGGGCGGCCGACACGGTGGACCCCCTTGCCGGATCCTACTTCGTGGAGGCGCTGACCGGCGAGATCGAAAAGGCGGCCATGGCCTACCTGGCGCGCATCGACGAGTTCGGCGGCGCCTTGGGCGCCATCGAGGCGGGTTATCCCCAGGAGGAGATCAGCCGCAGCGCCTATGCCTGCCAGATGGCCATCGAGCGGGAAGAACAGGTCATCGTCGGGGTAAACCGCTTCACCGACGCCGAGGCGCAGAGCCCGGCGCCTTTCCCCATCGATCCCGCCATCGAAGCCCGCCAGGTCGAAAGGGTTCGCGCGTTCAGGCAGGCACGGGACGGGCAGGCCGCGGTCCGGGCGCTCCAGACACTGGAATCGGCGGCCCGCGCCGAAGACAACCTGATGCCGCTGATCATCGATGCGGTGCGCATGCGGGCGACGCTGGGCGAGATCTGCGATACGCTCCGCGGCGTCTTCGGAGAATACCAGAGACCCGAACGTTTCTAAAAGCATCAACCCAAGCCTGCCCATCGCCGGCCACTTGCAAGGAGATTCCGCATTCCATGTCGGGAGAACTGCCGCACAAGACCGCCCGGACCGCCCGGACCGCCCGGATCGCGCACATCGGCATCGCGGTGCGGGATCTGGACGAGGCGCTTCGGCTCTATCACGATACCCTCGGCTTGCCCTTGCATGGCCGGGAAACGGTGGAAAGCGACGGCGTAACCGTGGCTTTCCTCCCCGTGGGAGATACCCGGGTGGAACTCCTGGCGGCGACGGACCCGGAGAGCCCGGTGGCCCGTTTCATCGAGAAGCGCGGCGAAGGCGTTCACCACGTAGCCTTCGAGGTCGACGACGTGGAGAAAACGCTGAAGATCCTGCGCGACCGTGGATACCGGTTGATCGATGAAACACCGCGCACGGGGGCCGGCGGCGCACGGATCGCCTTCGTCCACCCCCGGAGCACGAACGGCGTGCTGATCGAGCTCTGCGAGAAAGGCGCGGATCACCATGGGTAGCGCGACCGCGCGCGCAGTGCCGGGTGGGGTTGCTCAGCACCGTCGCGACGGTCCATCGCCGGCAACTTGCCGATTCACGAAAACGTCATTTCAAGGTCATCCGGAACGCACGTTGCGGCCGTAACTTTTTCTTGACAATCAGGACTGCCGCGTTTATTTAGATAGAATCGAAACAAATGGAAACCACGACCTTTGGTATCCTGCATTCTCCTGCCTGGCCGCTGATGGATCGAAGTCGTTGCCGCACAGGGCTGGCCAAGGTGGTTTCGACTATCGCATGCTGCGGTAAAATCGTGATCGAAAATGCCTGGTAGCGCCCGCACGTTGAATTCCGTCTCGCCCGCGTATGATCCGTATCACGTCATTTCGGCAGTTCCTCGGCTACCTGGTTGCCGCGGCGATGGTCGTTTCAGGTGTGCTGATACTGACCGGATACCTTCTGCGGGTGTTCATACAGACGGAACAGTTGCGGATGGTTTTCGGCAGCGTGCTCATCCTGTACGGCATCTTTCGGTTCGTATCCGCCCACTATGCCGAGAAGCGGGAGCAGGAGACGCGCTCTATCTTAGAGGATGATTCATGGAAACGTCCGGATTCCGCATCCGAATAGCGTGTATGGGCCTGGCCTGGCTCTTTTTGTCGACGGGATGCGGCGAGCCCGGAGAGACGGCCACCCGGGGCCACCTGGTAGTATCCAGTGCGGAGGTCGCGTTTCGGTACGTAGATGAATCGGCCAAGAAGTACTGGCAGATCTACAACGAGGCCTATATCGACGTGAGCAACACGACCTCGCGGGAAGCCCTCGTCGCCCTCGCCGAAGGCAAGAGCCGCCTGGCGGTGCTGTCGCGGGAACCCAACGAGGCGGAGATCGAGGCCCTTTCCGCCGGTGAACCGCAGTTCATCACCCGCACGGTCGCCCACGACGCGCTGGCGGTCATCCTGCACGGCGATAACCCCGTCGATGACTTGACGATCGGGCAATTGGAAGGCATATACACCGGCAAGATAACCAACTGGCGGGAAGTAGGTGGGAAAGACGCGCGCATCCGTCCCCTGGTCAGGGACCGGAATTCGGGCACCTACGAGGTGTTTCAGGACCGCGTGCTCGGGGGCGCGGAGTTCGGCGCGAATGTATATCCCTGCAGCACGATGGCCATGCTGACGGGCATTGCCGGAAGTAATCCCGGAGCGATCGGGATCACGGGCCTGCTGATGACGACAGACCCTCAATTGATGGGACGTTTCAAGGCCATTCGGATCGCCGAAGAAGAAGGCGGGCGATTCTATTTGCCCACGCAGGACAAGATTCATAGAGAACGATACCCGCTGCGGCGGCCCCTGGTGTTATGCTATTTCAAGAATTCGTCCTACGAAGTGAACCTGGTGTCGGGCTTCGTGACTTTCCTGACCGCGGTTAAAGGACAGCAGATCGCCATAGACGAAGGTCTTGTGCCGGCAACCATGCCGGTCAGGACGGTAAACATAACCGATTAAAGGAACGAAGGCGGCCCTGGCGCGTACGTGAGCCATGGCGTCTTCGATTGAGCGTGAAGATAACGCGGGAGGAAATTGAAAATGTGGATCGCAGGAGTGAACCGCAGGAACTGTCTCGGCGTCTTCCTCGCCCTGGGCGTGCTGTCGGCCGGCATGGCCGGCGCGCCGGCCGTGGCGGACGCGCAGAGCGTGGGTGCCGCCCGGGCGGCCTACGATGACGGCAATTACGATGAAGCCATCTCCATACTCCGGGACGTGCTCAGCAACGGGAAGAAGAACACGGACGCCCATTACCTGCTCGGCATGGCGCTCAAGCGGCAGGGACATAACGACGAGGCGCGCTCCGAATTCGAGATCTCAGTCGACCAGCAGAAGAAGAACCACGACGCCCGGTTCGAACTGAGCCTGCTGCAGATCGAAAAAGGACAGTTCGAGGCAGCGGAGAAGTCGATCAAGGAAGGCCTGAAGCGTACCAAGGAAAAAGATGCGCGGTTCTTCTACGCGCAGGGACAACTCGCCATCGCGCAGGAAGATCTGCAGAGCGCCATGGTACTCTTCACCAGGGCCCGCGGCATCGACCCGCAGAATCCGCTGTACGTGCAAGGGCTGGGCGACGTATACGAGGCTCAGAACGTCTGGGGGCTGGCGATCACCAACTACCGGCAGGCCCTGGCCATGCAGCCCGACTCTCCGGACGCGGCCATGACCCACTACCGGATCGGCCAGTTGCATTTCAAGGCGCGGCAGTGGAACGAGTCCTACGACGGATTCCGGAAAGCGACGGAAATCGATCCTACCCTGAAGGACGCCTGGTACCAGCAGGGGTTCATCCAGTTCGTCGCCCAACGGTACCCCCTCGCCGTCGAGCCGCTTGAGAAATTTGTGGCGCTGGACCAGACCAACGCCGAAGCCTATTTCATGCTGGCCGAATCCTTCAACAAGACGAAGCGGATCAAGATGGCCGTGCCTCATTACAGGAAGACCGTAGAGTTGGATCCGGGCAAGGTCGAGGCCTATCTGCCCATGGGCGACGGACTGGTGGCCGAGGGCATGTACACGGAGGCGGTCAACGCCTACAAGGAAGCCCTGGTGCAAAACGCGGACAGCGCGGAACTGCATTTCAGCCTGGGCTGGGTGCAGACGCAGCCCGAGGTAGGCCAATATGACGAAGGCATCGGCAATCTGAGAAAATCCATCGAACTGGACGGTTCGTCAGAGAAACCCTACATCCAGTTGGCCCTGGTCTATTTCGAGCAGGAAAAGTACGGGGAGGCCATTCCGTACCTCGAAGAGGCCATCAAGGTCAATCCGACCGATCAGAACCCTTACGCGTACTACGGACGTTCGTTTATCAAGCAGGGACAGTACGCACAGGCCGTGACGGCCGTAGAAGCCGTGCTGGATCCGGCAATTCAGGCGGCGGAGGACGAACGGACCAGAATTACGCTCAGCAACGTGTACTACAACCTCGGACGGGAAATCTACAGCGAGTCCCGCAACGCGGAAGGGGATCTGCGCCCCGAGATCTATGCGGCGTCGATCGATATGTACCGGGCCAAGGTCAAGCACGACAGCACCTCGTATACCGCTTATCTGAACATGGGCATCGCCGGTCTGGTGGCCCGCGAAGGCGCGGTGGCCCGGGACGCCCTGGACAAAGCGCTCGAACTCCGGACTGAAGAGGCCCAGGAAGATCCCAAGTCCATTCTTCAGCCCTTGAAATACCTGGGAACGGCCTATTTGATCCTGGAGGACTTCGCGAATGCGCGCACGACGTTTCAGCGTGTGCTCGAAATCGATCCTTCCGATCACGAGGCTTATTACCGACTCGGATTCGACCGGGTGATGAACGAGGACTGGGGGGGCGCCATCGGCCGGCTTCGGAAAGCCGTGGAGCTGAAGCCCGACGAGGCTTCTTATCATCTGCTGCTCGCCCAGGCCTATACGAATTCGCAACAGCTCGCTCCGGCGATCCGCCATTATCGCGAATGCCTGAAGCTGGATCCGAACAACGGCAGGGCGCGGGAGCAGTTGAATACCGTCCGGGAGATCTACGAACAATTGCAAGGCGGCTGAAACAGCACGACATCGCACGACGTCATATCGTCCCGATTCAGCGGACACATTATGGAGTAACCACTGACTGCGAAAGACAGAAGACACAGAAACAGAGCCTGTTTACAGGCGACACACACAGGACAGGGATGGAAAGGTGGTGGTCAAGGAAGGCGTTTGTCCCGCCGAGGTTAAAAGGACCTGTTGAGCTCTTGCAGTATTTCGGTTTATCCGGCAGGATTGTATCATTGTGAGATGCTTGTTTCCAGTATTTCGTTCACTATCGCAACAGAACAAAGTGTAAGGAGAATCTGATATGCGGCCAGGCGCCTTTATCATGATCATCATCGTCCTTTGCTTTATTGTTTCTTGGATCATTTTCGAGTACTTCCTGCCCCAGTTCGTAAAGGACGGCGGACCGGTGGTTATCGGCCTCATGGTGCTCACCATGCTGGATATCACCTTCATCATCGAGCGTTCGCTGACGCTGAAGAAAGCCCGCGGGAAGCGGTCGCAGGTGGCTTTTCTCAAGGACACCATGGGCGCGATACGCAACAACGATATCTCCCGGGCCGTCAACCTGTGCAACTCCCAGCAGGGTACGATGGCCAACGTGTTGCGCGCGGGCCTCGAGCGTTTTGAGAAAATCGCCGATGAGAACCTGACGAGCGACAGGCAGGTGCAGGAGATCAAGCGGGCCTTCGACGAAGCCAACGCCCTCGAGACCCCGTTGCTCGAACGCAACCTGATCGCGCTGCAGACTATTGCCACCATCGCCACGCTGGTGGGACTGCTCGGGACGACGATCGGCATGATCCGTGCCTTTGCAGCCATGGCCAACGAAGGCGCGCCGGACGCCATTCAGCTCGCGCTCGGCATCTCGGAAGCGCTGATCAATACGGCGGGCGGGCTGGCCGCGGCCATCATGGGTATCGTAGCGTACAACTACTTCGTCAACAAGGTAGACATGTTCACCTACGCCGTCGACGAAGTGGCACAGGAAGTCCTGGCCATTCTTACCGGCCGCGCCTGATCCAGGCGGCGTTAAGGAGTCTTTGATATGGCGAGTGGAAAACATAAGCCGGTGATGATCGACATGACGCCGATGGTGGATATCGCCTTCCTGCTGCTCATCTTCTTCATGGCCACGACGCAGTTCAAGGCGCCGGAATCGATTCCCATTCTGCTGCCGGAATCGCATTCGGTGATCAAGCTGCCCGAATCGGACGTCGTGATCCTGACGGTCGGTCCAAAGCCGGAGAATCTGTTGTACTGGCGGCTGGAGCCCCAGCCCGAAGTATCGATCGAGATGTCGGAAATGGAGAATGCGCTGGTGGAAGCGCGAATCCGCAACCCCAGGTTGCGTATCGCCATCAAGGCGCACAAGGACGCTGAGTTTGGCGTGATCAGCGACATGATGGAGATCCTCCAGAAAACGAACAACACCCGTTTCAACCTGGTGACCAACTTCGAGGACGACGGCGGGTCGTCTGACGAGGAGCCGACCAGCTTGAGACCGGTCAACCGCGACCTGGTAAGGAGGTGATGACACATGGCAGCTGTCCAGGGCACTGAGAAAGCCAGCGACAGAAAAAAGGAAGGCGCCAAGAAGAAAAAGAAGCGCGACCAGATTTTCATCGACATGACGCCCATGGTGGACATCGCTTTCCTCCTGCTCATCTTCTTCATGGTCACCACGGTGTTCAGAGCGCCGCAGACCATGGAGCTCAACATTCCGCCCGACAAGGACGACAAGGTCGAGATCGCGGAATCGAACGTGCTGCTGATCTACATGCTGGACGACGACCGCATGTTCTGGCAGATCGGACGGGATATGACGCCGGAACTGCTGGAGTTGGCCGACATCCAGGATTTCATCAAGGAAAAAGAAGAGGAGAACGCCGAGGAGCACGACGGCGAATCCAAGCTGGTGACCCTGGTCATGATCCAGCGCACGAGTCCCTACGAGCAGATGGTCAACGTCATGGACGAACTTCAGCTGGGCGCCATCGACCGTTTCAGCATCACGGTCCTGGAGCAGGATAAGTATGAGGAGGTGTTTGGCTCATGATCGGATCGCTGCTCAGCGTCGAACATTTTCCTCTGAAGAAAGAATCCCCCATCAAGTTCTTCTACCAGAGGAACGCCAGGCGGGGGATTATCGCCGCCATCATCGTGCACATGCTGGCCCTGGGTACCTACTGGACGGTCTGGTATCTCCAGGAGATGAACCGGCAGTACGCGACCACGATCGTGACGTATGCCGACCTGGGGCCGCCGCCGGCGCTGACCGACGCGCCGGAGATGCCGGAGGTGCCCGTGGAGGCGCCTTCCCAGCCGGTGATCGGCATACCGGAACCCGTGGATGACGCCGAGGTGTCCGCCGAGATGACGATCGCCACGCAGACCGAGATGAGCCAGAGCATCGCGCCGGTGATCCAGGACATCGAGGAGGAAAACATCATCATCGAGGCGCCGGAGGAAGAGAACATCCAGATCGAGGACGAGGTACTGCCGCAGCCAGATGAATTTGTACCTTTCGAGGTAGAACCGAAGCCTACTACCCCGATCAGTCCCGAGTATCCGGAGCTCGCCCGTAAGGCGGGTATAGAAGGTACCGTATGGGTGAAGATCCTGATTGACAAACAAGGTTTGGTCCGAGACGCAATGGTGGTAAGGGGAGTCGGCGCGGGACTTGATGAATCGGCAGTAAAAGAGATCAAGCGTACGATCTACACGCCCGCGATCCAGAATAACCGTCCGGTGGCAGTCTGGGTAATGCAAAGGGTTATTTTCAGGTTGAACTAAGAATAACAGGCTGTCTTCCGAGTATGTCGCGTGGCCAAAGGTTAGCAAGCAGTTCACGAGAAGGCGGGTTCCAGACCCGCCTTCTGTGTGTGTGGACGGACTGTTTACGATCGCATAACGGTTGTTTGACCGTTGCTTTTACCAGGAGCATCTCAAGGGAGAAGGTATCGGAATATGAACGAGTTGATGTACGGTGTAATCGGCGCGGGTCTGCTGGGCTTGATCTACGCCCTTTGGCGGACGGCCTGGATCAACCGTCAGGATGGGGGCACGGAGAAGATGAAAGCCATCGGCGCCAGCATTTCCGAGGGCGCCATGGCCTTCCTCAAGGCGGAGTACCGGGTGCTGGCGATATTCGTCGTGATCGTGGCGGCGCTGCTGGCGGTGGCGAACATGGGCAAGGTCGAATCGAGCGCCCTCATCGCCCTGTCCTTCGTCACCGGCGCTCTTGCGTCCGGACTGGCCGGCTTCCTGGGCATGCGCGTGGCCATACGGGCCAACACGCGGACCACCCACGCGGCGCGGACCGGTCTGGCCCGGGCGCTGCACGTGGCCTTCGCCGGCGGGTCGGTCATGGGATTGAACGTGGTGGGCCTCGGTGTGCTGGGCCTCGGCGGTCTGTTCATTCTCTACACGGGTCTCTTCGGTATCGACGAATCCGGTATCGGCCGGGTGCTTAACGTCATTTCCGGATTCTCGCTGGGCGCCTCTTCGATCGCCCTCTTCGCCCGCGTGGGCGGCGGCATCTATACCAAGGCGGCCGACGTCGGCGCCGACCTGGTGGGCAAGGTAGAGGCCGGCATCCCGGAGGACCATCCCCTGAACCCGGCGGCCATCGCCGATAACGTAGGGGACAACGTGGGCGACGTGGCCGGCATGGGCGCCGACCTCTTCGAATCCTACGTGGGCTCCATCCTCGGCTCCATGGTGCTGGGCGCCGGCATCCTCGTGGCGGGCGTATACGATCCGGTCTTCATCACCCTGCCCCTGATCATCGCGGGCGCGGGCATCATCATCTCGATCCTCGGCACCTTCATGGTCTCGGTCAAGGAGGGCGGCAATCCCCAGGCCGGCCTGAACAAGGGTGAATTCGGCTCTTCCGCGATCATGGTCGCCGTGATGTATCTCCTCATCGACTATCTGCTCCCCGGCGAATTCACCCTGGGCGGCGAGACCTACACCAGCCTGGGCGTTTTCATCGCCACCACGATCGGCCTGCTGGCCGGACTCGGCATCGGACTGATCACGGAGCACTACACGGGCACCCACACCGGCCCGGTGACCTCCATCTCGCGGCAGTCCGTGACGGGCACCGCGACCAACATCATCGCGGGCCTGGGCATCGGCATGCGGTCCACGGCCATACCCATCCTGATCATCGCCGCGGGCATCATGGGCGCCTACTATCTCGCGGGCCTGTACGGGATCGCCATGGCGGCCCTGGGCATGCTGTCCAATACGGGCATCCAGCTGGCGGTGGACGCCTACGGTCCCATTTCGGACAACGCGGGCGGCGTGGCGGAGATGGCGGAACTGCCTCCCGAGGTCCGGCAGCGCACCGACAAGCTCGACGCGGTGGGCAACACCACCGCGGCCATCGGCAAGGGGTTCGCCATCGGTTCCGCGGCCCTGACCGCGCTGGCGCTGTTCGCGGCCTACATGGTGCAGGTGGGCATCTCGACCATCGACATCGCCAATCCCCGCGTCATGGCGGGACTCTTCGTGGGCGGCATGCTGCCCTTCCTGTTCTCCGCCCTGGCCATGAACGCCGTGGGCCAGGCGGCCATGGCCATGATCGAAGAGGTCCGGCGGCAATTCAACGCCATACCGGAACTCAAGGCCGCGCTATCCGTGATGAGGAAGAACGACGGGAAGGACGAAGGGGAATGGACCCGGGAGGACCGGGACGTCTTCGAGGCGGCGAGCGGCAAGCCCGAGTACGCCCGGTGCGTGGAGATCTCCACCAAGGCGGCCATCCGCCGCATGGTGCTGCCCGGCCTGCTGGCCGTGCTGACGCCCGTCGCCGTGGGATTCATCTTCGGCCCGGAGACCCTGGGCGGCCTGCTGGCCGGCGTCACCGTATCCGGCGTGCTCATGGCCATCTTCCAGGCCAACGCGGGCGGCGCCTGGGACAACGCGAAGAAGATGATCGAAGAAGGACTGACCATCGACGGCGTCCGGTACGAGAAGGGTTCGGAGGCCCACAAGGCGGCCGTCGTGGGCGATACCGTGGGCGATCCCTTCAAGGACACGTCCGGCCCTTCGCTCAACATCCTGATCAAGCTGATGTCGGTGGTTTCCCTGGTCATCGCCCCGCTCATCGCGCTATAGCCGACCATGACCCCCTTCTTTTCCTTCTTCGGCAGGCGCGTACTCTGGGCATTGACGAATATCGGCGACTTCGGCATGATGATGGTCGAAGTGGTCCGGAACCTGCCCCGGATCCGGACGTACTGGGGGCTGATGGTCCACCAGATGTTCGAGATCGGCATTCATTCCATGCCGATCGTCCTGATCATCGCCTTCTTCGCCGGCCTGGTGACCGCGGTACAGACCGGGTACCAGTTCCAGGGATACGTACCGGCCTACCTGGTGGGCAGCGTCGTCCTGTCGTCGGTGGTCCTCGAACTGGCGCCGGTGCTGGGCGGCCTGGTGCTGTCGGGGCGCGTGGGCGCCACGATCGCGGCCGAACTCGGCACGATGCGGGTGACGGAGCAGATCGACGCCTACGAAGTGATGGCCATGAATCCCATCATCTACCTGGCGATCCCCCGCATCCTCGCCGGCATGTTCATGCTGCCGGTCCTCGTGGTCTTCGCCGACCTGATCGGCGTGCTTTCCGGCATGGTCGCCGCCATCGACCGGATGCAGGTGAGCATCCCCGATTTCGAGCGGGGCATGCGCGAGTTCTTCCGTACCAAGGACGCCTTCTTCGGACTGTCCAAGGCCTTCTGCTTCGGGATTACGATCACCACGGTCGCCTGTTACCAGGGGTTCAAGGTGAAACCGGGTTCGGGCGCGGAGGGTGTGGGCAAGGCGACCACCAATACCGTGGTGGTATCGTGTATTCTGATCCTTTGCCTGGACTACCTGCTGGCCAGGACGATCCTGTAATCCGGGGGGTGTGACGTGACGTTCCAAAAAAAGGGGCTGCTGCCCGACGAGGCGAAACTGGGCATGGTCTTTCTCCTGGCGATCATCATCTTCGTCTGGGGCCTGTTCTATCTGAAAGAATGGCGGGTAACGGGAGATACCTACCTCGTCGAGGTGCGTTTGAGCAGCGCCGTCGGAGTCAAATCCACCGACCCGATCCTCGTGGGCGGCGTGCGCATCGGAAAAGTCGAGGCCGTGAGGCTCGACGACCTGACGCCCATCGTCATCCTGCGCATCGACGAGCCCTACGAGATCCCCGAGGATTCGCAGGTGGAGGTGATCTCGCGAAGCGTCATGGGCGAGAAATCCATCAACATCCGCAAGGGCATAAGCACGAAGAGGGTTCCACCGGGAGGCAAGATGGAGGGCACGACCGCGCCGGGGATTTCCGATATGTTCACGCAGGTCGATTCCGTCACCGTGAACATGCGCAACTTGCTGGAAAACGCCAACATCCTCCTGGACCCCGAGCGGGACAAGTCGATCAAGAGCAGTCTGGCCGGCGTGCACGATCTGACCATCGAACTGCAGAAGACCCTCAAACGCGAGAGCGTCCAGCTCAACCGGGTCATGGCGAACATGGACTCGCTGGTGGGCAACGTGAAGGACCTGAGCGAGACCGAACGGACCAAGGTGTCGAACACCCTGGACAACCTGGAAAGTACTTCGGGCCGGTTGAGCGCCATGCTGGACGAACTGCAGACCACGACCACGGCGCTCGACAATATCCTCACGCGGATCGACCGGGGCGAGGGTACGATCGGGAAGCTGCTTCAGGATGAAAGGCTATACGATGACGCAGTGCGCGTGGCCGGCAAAATGGACCGCCTGATGACCAGTCTCGACGAACTCGTCGTCGATTTGAAATCCAATCCCGGCAGGTACGTGACCGTCGAGATCTTCTGATTCCAGAGGAGAAAGAACCCCATGCCCAACGTACTATCGGAAGCGCTGGACGGGTACCTGACCGGCCTCGTGCCCGAAAGGGACGAGGTCCTGACCGAGATGGAAGAAAAGGCCGGGGCGGAGCGGATCCCCATCGTCGGCCCCCTGGTCGGCCGCGTGCTGCACCAGATGGCCGTGTTGAGCGGCGCCCGCCGCGTGTTCGAAATGGGATCGGCCATCGGCTATTCGACCATATGGCTCGCCCGGGCGGTGGGCCCGGAAGGCCGGGTCTACTACTCCGACGGCAGCGAGGAGAACGCGGCCCAGGCCCGCGGGTTCATCGAACGCGCCGGCGTGGCGGACCGCGTCGTGATCCAGGTGGGAGACGCGCTGGACCTGCTGGAGCAGACCGAGGGCAGCTTCGACCTGATCTTCAACGACGTGGACAAGCACGACTATCCCCGCGTATTCGACCTGGCGCTGCCGCGTATCCGCCAGGGCGGCCTGTTGATTACGGACAACGTGCTGTGGAGCGGACGCGTGACCGAGCCGTCCGACGACCGCTGGACTTCGGCCATCCAGGAATACAACCGGAAAGCCTACGGTACCGACGAGATCTGGACGACGATCATCCCCCTGCGGGACGGGGTGGCCGTCAGCGTGAAGAGGTAAGCCCCACCGTGCGGTTACCGGACAGCCCGTCTGAACTGGATATCATCTCGATCGGCGAGTGCATGATCGAGATGTTCTGCGAAGGCCCCCTCGCCAGTACCGACACCTATACCCGAACCTTCGCCGGCGACACCATGAACATGCTCGTGGCCGCCTCCCGCCTCGGCGCGAAGACCGGGTACGTCACCCACGTCGGCAATGACCCCTTCCAGGACTTCCTGACCGGGGCCTGGCGGTCGGAGGGCATCGACCTGCGTTGCGCCACCCCGCTGGACCGGCCCAACGGCCTCTACTTCATCTCCATCCTGCCCGGCGGCGAGCGGGAGTTTACCTACTACCGGGCGGGCAGCGCCGCGAGTTTCCTCGAACCCGCCGACATCGATCCGGACTACATCGGCAGCGCGAAGGTCGTCTATGCCAGCGGCATCACCCAGGCCATATCGAAGAGTGCCCGGGCTGCCGTACTCGAGGCCTTCCGGATTGCCCGGGAACGCAATGTCGCGACGGCCTTCGACACCAACCTGAGGCTTGGCCTGTGGTCCCTGGAGGAAGCCCGGGCGGCCCTGGACGAGATCCTCCCCCACGTAGACATCCTCCTGCCGAGCGCGCCCGAGGAAAGCGAGGCGCTCTTCGGTACGGGCGATCCCCGGGTGGTGGTCGAGTCGGCGCGGGAAAGAGGCGTGGAACTGGTCGCCGTGAAATGCGGCAAAGAAGGCGCGGTAATCGGGCGGGGCGATGAGATTCACGAACTTCCGGCCTACGTCCCGGAGCGCGTGTCCGATACGTCCGGGGCGGGCGACGTATTCAACGGCGGGTTGCTGTACGGACTGACCCGCGGCATGAGCGCCGTCGAATCCGGCCGGCTCGGCACCGTCATGGCCGGACTCAAGATACGCGGCCGCGGCGCGACCTACTCGATTCCTTCCCGGGAAGAGGCGTTCGGCGTGTACGGCAGGATAAGCGGTTAGGTGGGCGCGCGCATATCGGCGTCGACGTCTCCATCCCCGGCCCCATCTTCGTCCCCGGGCTCGTCCACCACGACGTCGTGCTCCCGCATCTCGTCGATGAGGTGATTCACCTTCTCGCGCAAGACGTCGGCCTGGCGTCCCAGTTCGTCCATTTCGTCGAGCAGCTTCTCGAATTCCGCGTCGTCCATCGCGGCACCGTTTTCGCGCTTGTCTTTACTGGCCATGATTCGCTCCGGTCGGGGCCGAGCTGCAGCGCTTACCGCCGCGGCCGTGAATCAACAACCGAAAACTAAACGTATGAGTACCCGTTGTCAACAGAAAGCACCGTGGTACCGGGCGGACCGGCAATCGCGGATTGACGCGAAACCGCTGTGTTGTATATTGAAAACTCGTCAATTCAAGAACCAATAAACCCGGCAGGTGGGCATGGCTTCTCATCGCAATCCGGCATCCGACTGGTACAAAACCGCCTTTCGTTACGACTACCTGCGGGTGTATCCTCATCGCAACGACGAAGAAGCGCGCCGCCAGGTCGATTTCCTCCTCCGGGAACTGGACAGTACGCCACCGTGCGACGTGCTGGACCTCGGTTGCGGCGATGGCCGGCACAGCCTCGAACTGACCCGGCGGGGCTACCGGGTAACCGGCCTGGACCTGTCCGGAGAGCTGCTTGAACGGGCGCGCCGCCGAACCTCGGAAGAAGGGCTGGACATCGCCTTCATTCAGGGCGACATGCGGGACCCGCCCGGCGTCTCCGCCTTCGATCTCGTGGTCAATTTCTTCACCAGCTTCGGCTATTTCCACGAGGACGGGGAGAACGCGCGGGTACTCGAAGCCATCGCCCGGTCGCTGCGTCCCGGCGGCCGTTTCCTCATGGATTACCTGAACCGCGAATACGTCGTCTCCACGCTCGTCCCGGCGGACCGCCGCACCGTGGAAGGCATGGAAGTCGAGCAACGGCGCTGGATCACGGGGGAACCGTCAGCGCAGGGCGATCACGTACGCATAAACAAGCACGTGCGGATCAGGGAAAACGGCGTGGAGCGGAGCTACGACGAATCCGTGCGCATGTATACCCTGGAAGAGCTCGAAGCCATGATGGACCGGGCCGGATTGAAGGTCACGCAGACCTATGGTGATTTCGACGGAAGCCCGGCCAGTGCCGCCGCGCCCCGGAACATCCTGATGGGGCAGACCCGGCAGACCCGGCAGATCGGACCAGCCGAGCCGACCACTCAAGCCCGGCAGACCGGGCAGACCCGGCAGACCGGGCAGACCCGGCAGACCGGGCAGACCCGGCAGACCAGCGAATCGCCATCGTGCGCAGGCACCCCATCCCGCGACGAGAAAACCGCCAGGCCATGTCCGTGATCACGCTCCTTACCGACTTCGGCCAACGCGACGCTTACGTTGGCGCCATGAAGGGGGTCATCCTGGGGATCTGCCCGGAGGCCCGGATCGTGGACCTGTCCCACGTTATCGCGCCCCAGCGGATCGGGGAAGGCGCCTTCGTCCTGCGCACCGCCTATCCGTACTTCCCGAAAGGCACCGTGCACGTGGCGGTGGTCGACCCGGGGGTGGGCGGCGAAAGACGGGCCCTGATCGTGGAAACACCCGAGTACCGGTTCGTGGGACCGGACAACGGCATCTTCGCCCACGTGTACGCCAGGGAGACCGACCTCCGCGTCATTTCCGTGATAGAGCCCCGTTTCATGCTGCCGCGCATCAGCAACACGTTCCACGGCCGGGACGTCTTCGCGCCCGTGGCGGCCCATCTCGCGCTGGGCAGGACCGTTACCGACTTCGGTCCCGAAATCGACGATTTCCACGCCGGATCGGTCACGGAACCAACGGTGCACGGCGGTGGGATCACCGGTCACGTATTGCATATCGACCATTATGGCAATATAATAACGGATATCGGCGAACCCCTCTTCCTCGAGACGACCCGGGACAAGCGGTTCGCGATCACGTTGGCCGATCTGACCCTGGACCGGGTCAGCAAGGCCTATGACGAAGCGGCCGGCGGCGCGGCGCTGGCGATCCTGGACAGCGCGGGGCTGCTCGAGATTGCCGTCAACGGAGGCAGCGCGGCCGACCTGCTGGGCGCGGCGCCCGGGGACCGCGTCGACGTGGAAGTGGTGCAATGACCGGCATTCCTCCTGGTCACACCGCCCCGGTGAGATCAGACCGCACCGGAACCATTGGGGCGGGAACTGGTACACGCCGAACGTCAAAGGGATCACCCGTCAGTTAAAACCGCAGACCGGAGACCGTATATGTCCGATATGTATCAGCCCGATGAATCCTTTCGAAGCAAGGCGCACCTGAAGAGCCTGGAGGATTACCAGCGCGAATATGACCGTTCCATCGCCGATCCCGAGGCCTTCTGGGCCGAGCAGGCGGAGTCCTTCCACTGGTTCAGGAAGTGGGACGATATCCGGTCCTACAATTACGATCTCCGTGAGGGTCCCGTATCCATCAAGTGGTTCGAAGGCGGCCGGACGAACATCGTCCACAACTGCATCGACCGCCATCTCGAGACGCGGGGCGACCAGACGGCCATCATCTGGGAAGGCAACGAACCGGGCGAGGACGCCCGGCTCACCTACCGGGAACTGCACGATCAGGTCTGCAGGTTCGCCAATGTGCTGAAGGCGCGGGGCGTGAGGAAAGGCGACCGGGTGTCGATCTACCTGCCCATGATCCCCGAACTGGCCGTGGCCATGCTGGCCTGCGCCCGCATCGGCGCGGTCCATTCCATCGTGTTCGGCGGGTTCTCGGCCGATTCGCTGTCGGACCGCATCGTGGACTCGACCTGCCGGACCGTCATCACCGCCAACGGGACCCACCGGGGCGACAAGCCGGTCTTCATGAAGCCGGTGGCGGACGAAGCCATGGCCTCGGCGGAGCAGGAGATGGGCGAGCCGGTCACCACCTGCATCGTGGTGGACCGGGTCAAGGACGATCCGGAATTCCAGTTTCCCATGCAGGAGGGCCGTGATTTCTGGTGGCATGAGCTCATGGCCGACGCCGGCGCCGACTGCCCCTGCGAGGAAATGGACGCCGAGGATCCCCTGTTCATCCTCTACACTTCCGGGTCCACGGGCAAGCCGAAGGGCGTGCAGCATACCGTGGGCGGGTACATGGTCTACACCGGGGTCACCCACCGCTACGTCTTCGACTACCACGACGGCGACGTCTACTTCTGCGGCGCCGACATCGGCTGGGTCACCGGGCATTCCTATATCATCTACGGCCCCCTGGGCAACGGGGCCACGACGATCATGTTCGAGGGCATTCCGACCTACCCGGCGCCGGACCGCTGCTGGGAGATCATCGAGAAATACGGCGTCAACCAGTTCTACACCGCGCCGACCGCCATCCGGGCCCTTGCCCGTGAGGGCGAGGACTGGCCGGCCAGGCATCCCATGCCCACGCTTCGGCTCCTGGGCACGGTGGGCGAGCCGATCAATCCCGAGGCCTGGCGGTGGTACCACGTGAACGTGGGCAAGGCGCGGTGCCCCATCGTGGACACCTGGTGGCAGACGGAGACGGGCGGGATCATGATATCGCCGCTGCCGGGCGCCATCCCCACCAAGCCGGGGTCGGCGACCCTGCCCTTCTTCGGGATAAAGCCCGTACTGCTGGACGCCGAAAGCGGCAGAGAACTGGAGGGCAACGGGATCATGGGCGTGCTGGCCATCAGGGAGCCGTGGCCCGGACAGATGCGCACGGTCTACGGGGACCACAAGCGGTTCGAAGACACCTATTTCGAGCAGTACAAGGGGTACTACTTCACCGGGGACGGCTGTCGCCGGGACGAGGACGGCTACTACTGGATCACGGGGCGGGTGGACGACGTCATCAACGTCTCGGGCCACCGGATGGGCACGGCCGAGGTGGAAAGCGCCCTGGTGGCCCACGGCTCGGTGGCCGAAGCGGCCGTGGTGGGGTTCCCCCACGAGATCAAGGGGCAGGGGATATACGCCTACGTAACCCTCAACGTGGGCGAGGAGTACACGGACGACCTGCGCGGCGAACTGAAGCAGCAGGTGCGTTCGATCATCGGCCCCATCGCGACGCCCGACGTGATCCACTGGGCGCCGGCCCTGCCGAAGACGCGATCCGGCAAGATCATGCGCCGCATCCTGCGGAAGATCGCCACCAACGAGCTGGACCAGATCGGCGATACGACGACGCTGGCGGACCCGGCCGTGGTGGATCAACTGATCGAGAACAGGTAGGAATCAGCGCTCAGCTGCGCCCGCCGCAGGCCACTACGGTCTGGCCGGTCACGAAACTGGAATCTTCGGAAAGCAGGAACCGGATCACCGAGGCCATTTCTCCGGGCAGGGCCATGCGTCCCATGGGCGTGGAGGCGATGAGCCGGTCGATCATACCCGGGTTGCCCGATCCGGCCAGGTCGGTATCGGTCAGCCCCGGGGCCACGCAGTTCACCCGGACGTTATGGGGCGCGAAGGCCTCGGCGCAGTGCCGCGTGAAGGAGATGACCGCCGCCTTGGTGGTGGCGTAGTGGACCATGTCCTTCTTCAGGATGATGCCGGCGAGCGACGCCACGTTGACGATACGGCCGAATCCCCGTTCGATCATCTCGTCCTTCACCGCCCAGGTCGCCAGGAACACCCCGTCCACGTTCACCTCGAACATGCGTTTCCAGTCCGCGTAGGCAAGCTCCGAATGGGGCTGGTTCTTCGCGATCCCCGCGTTGTTGACCAGCAGGTCCACGGGGCCCAGGCGCGACCGCACCTCTCCAACCATCCGGTCCACGTCGCCTTCCGATGAAACGTCGGCCCGCACAATCATGCCCTCAGCGCCGGCCTCTTCGACCATGCCGAGCGCCGTATTCGCCGCGTCCTCGTTGCGCGTGTAGTTGACCGCCACCCGGGCGCCCCGTTCCGCCAGCATGACGCAGGTGGAACGGCCGATCCCCCGGGAACCGCCGGTTACCAGGGCGGTGCGGCCCTCGAATTCCGCGGACCGCTTGGACTGCGTCGACTTATCAGTCATCAGCCGTACGCTCCTTTGCCGTGCCGGCCCAGCATGCGCTGCAGGCGGGGCGAAGCCTCGGCCCACACGTGGTCGGGCATGCGGTAGTCTATGAAGGGGTAGAGTTTCTGGGCGATGAAGCGCTTGCTGTAGGTGACGCCGGCCAGGAGCCGGGTGCGGTCGGAGGCGTTCGGCGCCCCGCGGTGCCAGACCTGGTTGTTGAACATGTAGGCGTCGCCCTTTCGGACGAGGAAGGAGTGGGGGCCACGGCCGTCGAATTCCGGACGGTCCTGCTCATGGGGCAGGTGGGGCTGGCGTCCCGCGAAATGGCTGCCGGGAACGACCTGGGTAGGCCCGAAACGCACCGCTTCCACGTCGGTCAGCGGCGTGAAGACCTGCATGACGAAACAGGGCGGGGGCACGGCGGGGTCGTGGCGCGGCACGGCGTCCGGCAACGGGAAATGGACCAGGTCGTCCAGATGCCATCCCCCGGGACCGTCCTCGACGGCCTTGGGATTGGGCGGCGTGTAGAGCGCGTTCTGGGACATGCAGTGGCAGTCGTCGCCGAGAATCGCTTCCGCCAGGCTGGCGAAGGGTTCGCGGACGATCAGGTCGCGAAAGGCATAGGAATACTCGAACATGCGCATCAGGCTGGTACCGCGGATCTGGTCCCGCGCCGGTTCGTGCATGCGGGGGTCGTCCCACTTGCGCTGCATGTCGGCGCGCAGGGCCTCCACTTCCTCGTCTTCCATCAGCCTGCCGAACGCGTAGTACCCGTCCCGCAGAAAACAGCGGCGGATATGTTCGGTTTCCTCGTCGGTGAACCGTTCGCCTGCCTGTATGGCGCTCAGTGCCATGTCAGCTCCCGTTTTGGTTCCAGGGCCGTGGTATGAGGACCCGTTTTCGGTTCACGATCCGCCCCTTTTCCGGCTCATAGTCTGACCCTGGCCAGGTAGATGTTGGCCGGATAGAGATAGTGCTTTTCGCCGGTCTCGACCTCGTGCTGCGAGTAGTAACTCAGCAGCAGAGCGCCGTCCTCCTGTTGCACGACGCCCACGTAGGACGTGTCGCCGCCCGAGGGCAGGTCGAGGACGTGGACGGCCTCACCTTCTTCCAGCCGCCAGATGCTCGTGCGACGGTCGACGATCTGCTCGCGGTCTTCCAGACCGCCTGGACCGCCTGGACCGCGCAGGTGCTGCCGGCCGATCACGTATTCCCGGCCGTCGACTTCCACGAGCCTGGGCGCCGGGATCGAATCGCCGGCGTCAACAAGATGCCAGTCCGTATACGGCGGCTTGGCGGAAGCCAGGGTGAAGCGGTTTTCATCGCCGCCGCGGATGGCCACCCGCATGGTGCCGTCAGCGGCGATCCGAAAAGTGGCTTCGCTGCCGTTCTTCGTGACCACGGACACGTGTTCCCAGTCCAGCCCTTCGCCGGACTGCACCAGGTGGAGTCCGGTCGGTTGTCCGTTCCGGGCCCCCGGTTCATTTCCGTAGGCCAGCCCGTAGAACCGGTCATTTACGCGGCCGACCCCCCAGAGCCAGTATCCGTCCCGGTAGACCTTCACGGGATCGGACCAGGTCTCCCCGTCCTCGCTGTGGACGCAATGAGTCCGAATAACCCGGACCACGTCGTTGCCGGTAAGGCCCGGATCGGGACGGGTGACGCTTCCAACGTAGACAAACAACCGGTCTTCGGTCGCGACCATGTGGGGATCCCGGTCGTCG
The DNA here is from genome assembly GCA_963693015.1 of bacterium. Classification (GTDB taxonomy): domain Bacteria; phylum JAAXHH01; class JAAXHH01; order JAAXHH01; family JAAXHH01; genus JAAXHH01. The sequence continues at coordinate 2,994,365 of OY843748.1, read as the reverse complement.
CCCGCCGTGTTGACCGGCACGCCCGCCCGTTTCCAGGCGAACAGATCGTCGCTGGCGATGACCACGGCCTTGCCTTCGGGGCTCACGTGAGAAAGGCCGTTGCGAAAGCAGACGTAGTACCGGCCTTTAAACAGCTGGAAATCCGTAAAGGCATTGTGCCAGCCGTCACTGTAGATGCGCCGTACCCATTCGATCTCGGCCATGGTTCCAGTGCTCTGATTACCGCTGAATTCAGACAGGCAGATGGATCGTCAGATGGCTATTATACTGCGGGGATTCGGGCGTTGCAAGGAGGAATGGACGGCGTGCCGGCGCCGCGCGCTTCGAGCGGCCGGACTGCCTCAAAGGACATGAATCTCCGAAGGGGAAATTCGGCGTTTCCGGGAAGGCCGACCACGATCGATTACAGTTTTGAGTGGGGAATTTGAAGTTGCAAGGCGGCAGCCGGATTCGAACCGGCGATCGAGGATTTGCAATCCCGTGCCTTAGCCACTTGGCTATGCCGCCACGTCCGAAGGCGGGAGACGGGGCTTGAACCCGCGACCCTCACCTTGGCAAGGTGATGCTCTACCGCTGAGCTACTCCCGCTGATGACACGCGAACCATACGAGGAAGGTTCCGCGAACTTCCCCGGAAATATCGGAGTCCGGCCGCCTGGTGTCAAGTGTTTTTTGGTCCCGGCGGGCTGTGGGAACAGCGCCCCGGGATCCGCGTTTTACGGGGCCGTCTGGGCCGACCGCGGCCCCGCGACAGGGCATCGGTACTTGACCCGGCCAGGCGTCCACTATAGTTTACGTATCATTAACGCGCCGTGTATTACCGAATTCGGTTCGTGCTTCCCGGGAGATACCCGGACCGCCGGATCGAACGGATTGATTTCTCATGCGTGTGTGATATGGACAGTACGACGCTACTGCAGGAATTCGAAGACCTGGCGGAACGGATGTCGGTCAGGGTCCGCTACGGCAAGCTGGACGGCGACGGCGGGCTGTGCCGATACCGCGGAAGGTACCACATCGTGATCAACAAGCGGCTCGACACGGACAGCCGGATCAACCTCCTCGGCCGCGCCTTCTCCGCGTTTCCCCTGGAGAACGTGTTCCTGATCCCCGCGGTGCGGGAAGCGATAGACCGCAACCGGGAAGGGACCTGATCATCCACTCGGTTGCGCGCGGTCCATCCGTCCGGTCTCTCCCGGCTTAACCCCATCCGGCGGGACCATTTCCTGTCTCTCCCGCGGATTCGTGCCGCGGACGGTCACGGGCAGGGAGGACTCCGGGTCCGCCGACAACCGGCCCGTCCTTATGTCGACGCGGATCCTTTCGATGCCCAGCGGCATCGGGAAGGCCGGAGATTCGCCCGCTGCTTCGCCTTTCGCCGATGCATCATCGGCGTCTACCCCGGTTTCGTCCCTCCCCCCGGCCGGCCACAGCCCGGCCAGCGGCCCCGCCGCCGATTCGGCTGCGGCCACCCGCGCCCGGTCTGCACGCCGCTCCCGCAGCGCCCTGGCCTGTTTCATGAACTCCACCCATACGGGTATGGCGCCCGAAGCGCCGGTAATCTCCTCGTCTTCCACGATCGACAGGAGAGGCCGGGCGTCGTCGTACCCCACCCATACGGAAGTCGCGAGATCCTCCGTGAAACCGTTGAACCACACGTCCCTGGATTCGCTCGAAGTCCCCGTCTTTCCGCCGCTCGGCGCGGTGAACCCGTATCGGTAGGGAATGCTGGCGCCCGTGCCGCCAAGAATGACCCCGCGCAGGAGGTCAAGCATCAGGTACGCGGACTGTGCGCTGATTACGCGGCGTGATTCCGGTTCGGTTTCCGCGATCACCCTGCCCTCGGAATCTTCCACGCGGGTGATGACATAGGGCCGGTGATAGATCCCGCCCGTGGCGAAGACGGAATAGGCGGAAGCCATCTCCAGCGGCGAGACCCCGTTGGTGCCCAGCCCCAGGGAAAGGATCGGCTCCAGCGGGCTGGTTATGCCCAGGCGGCGGGCGTACTCGATGACCGTCTGGGGGCCGACTTCGCTCACCAGCTTGGCGGAAACCACGTTGATCGACCGCATGAAGGCCCGCTTGAGGATGACGGGTCCTTCGTGCTCCCGGGTGAAGTTCTGCGGTTCCCAGATATCTCCCAGTTCGGTGGTATAGGCCACGGGCTCGTCCACGACGACCGTGTTGGCGGAATAGCCGAGGCGGTCCAGCGCCGCGAGGTAGACGACGGGCTTGAATCCGGACCCCGGCTGCCGGTTGCTTTCGACGGCCCGGTTGAATTCGCTCGCCGTGTAGTCGCGTCCCCCGGCCAGGGCCCGTACCGCTCCGGTCCGCGTGTCGATGGCGACCAGCGCCGCTTCGAGCGCCCGCTTCTTCTCTTCCGTCGTGGCCGAATCGTAGGCCGGGTCGCCGACCAGCGAATCCACGTAAGCCATGCGGGCGGTGATGGTTTCTTCGGCCAGGTCCTGCAGGTCCAGGTCCATGGCGACGTAGACCTTCAACCCCCCGCTATACACCAGGTTGCTGTCGAATCTCTGGAGCAGCAGGTCCTCGACGTAATCGAGGTAGTATGGCCCCCTGGCCGGACCGATGCTGGTCCCCTTGAGCGTCAGCTCTTCCTGCCGGGCCTCCTCGGCTTCTTCCCCGGTAATGTACCCGTTGTCCATCATCCGCCGGAACACGGTTTCCCTGCGCTTGAGGGCGCGATCCATGCGATAGTAGGGGTTGTAATCGCTCGGCCGCTGAACCAGGCCGGCAAGCAGCGCGGATTCGCCCAGCGTGAGGTCGCTCGCGCGCTTGCTGAAGAAACGCTGCGCGGCCTCTTCCACGCCGTAGGCGTCAGCGCCGAAATACATGTTGTTGCAGTAGGCGGACAGGATTTCGCGTTTGCTGAACCTGGCCTCGATCTGCACCGAAGCCAGGGCTTCCCGGATCTTGCGGATCCAGACCTTGTCCCGGGTGAAGAACAGATGGCGGGCCAGTTGCTGCGTGATCGTACTGGCGCCCTGGCCCAGAATGCGGCCTTCGCTCAGGTTGGTCACGAAGGCCCGGACGATGCCGGGTTTGTCCACGCCGCGGTGGTTGAAGAAATCCGCGTCCTCCGTGGCGATGATCGCGTCCCGGAAGACCGGCGCGATCTCCTCCAGGGCGACCCGGCGGTGACCGCCCAGGGTATGGACCAGGCGGGGGTTGCCTTCCTGGTCATGGGCGTAGATCCGGGTCATCTGTCCGAAGATGTCGTTCAGGTCGTCGGGCAGGCGGGGGATGGACGGCACGGTAAAATAGAGCAGGACGGCGACCGCCAGTACGCCCGCCAGGAACGCCCCGGATACTCCGAATACGAACCGCCTGAAATAAATGAAGTTCATCGTCTGTTCCCGGTCCGCCTGCCGCGAACGGATCAAAGGGCGCCGAGCGCCACGTACAGTTCCACGAACAGATCCGCGGATACCGGTATGGTGACCACGTCGATCCGGCCGTCTACCAGCCGTTCGATCTGGATGATCCGCCGGTTCTCGGAAACCCCGACGCGCTGCGCGGTGGCTTCCAGGTCCCGGAACCGCAGCGGATCGATGATTTCGTCCCGCATTTCCGTGTCGAGGCTCCGCAACGTATCGAAAAACAACCTGGGGCCGTACACGTGCTCCATGTCCCCGTGCATCCGTCCTTCAGCGGCCGTCGCATACGCATCTATGAGTTCGAACTGCGCAACCGATATCGGCGTCCGGTGCAGGATGTAGTTGTCGTCGTCCACCAGGCAGACTTCGCCCCTGCGCATCCATCCCGGCCGGATTACGACCGTGCGCGTCCAGTCCTTCAGGGAATCGGGTTCAAAGGGCGAAAGCGATACGGACCCTTCGGGAACGTCGAGAAAACGGTCCCGGGTCATGATCAGCTTGCGTCCCCGTTCCAGGCGAACGATTTCGGATGCCGGCCCGTATGGGATATTCGACTCCGCGGGTTCGCCCATCGTATCCGACGCAACCCGGCTGCGTTGCTCGATCAACCGGTTCGCGTACTCCAGCGCCTGGTTGGTCCGGATTTCCTGGTCTACGAACCGCTCCAACCGGTCTCGGGTATCGTTTCGGGCATCCATGTAGGCGCCGACGAACCGTTCGATGACGTGCCAGCGTATTTCAACCACGCCCACGGCAATCAAAGCGACGGCCAGCAACGCGGCGGGCACCGCGCGGATCAGGTTCTTCATAACCGTTCAACATAGGCCGAAAAGCCGTTGAAGTCAAAGGAAAAGACGATGTTACGAGCCGTCGGAAGAAGCCAAAAAACAGTTGACAGGACGGGCCTTCCGCGATAGAATCCGTCGATTGTCGAATGGGAAATCCACGCCACGGATCCGCCCCTCGAATTCACCCGGTCACAGACTGCATGGAGCAAATGGACTATACCGCTGCCACTACCATCGGTGCGTTGCGCGGCATGGGGTATCCGCAACGAACCATCAAAGACGAGATGCGGGACAACCTGATCGGCAAACTGACCCGCGGCGAGCGCGTCTTTCCCGGTATCGTGGGGTATGACGAGACCGTAATCCCCGAACTGGTCAACGCGATCCTGTCCCGCCACGACTTCATCCTCCTCGGTCTGCGGGGACAGGCAAAAACGCGCATCCTGAGATCTCTGGTCACGCTGCTCGACGAGTACGTGCCCGTCGTCGCGGGCTGCGAAGTCAACAGTTCGCCCTTCGCACCCGTCAGCCGGCGCGCCCGGGACCTGGTGACCGAACACGGCGACGACACCCCCATCGAATGGATCGGCCGATCTCGCAGGTACGGCGAGAAACTCGCCACGCCCGACGTGACCATTTCCGACCTGATCGGCGACGTCGATCCCATCAAGGCGGCCGCACAGCGGCTCCACTATGCCCACGAGGGCGTGATCCACTTCGGTATCATCCCCAGGATGAACCGGGGCATTTTCGCCGTCAACGAATTGCCCGACCTCCAGCCCCGCATCCAGGTCGGCCTGCTGAACATCATGGAAGAGAAGGACATCCAGATCCGGGGGTTTCCCGTGCGGATCCCCCTGGACGTGATGATCGTCTTTTCGGCGAACCCGGAGGACTATACCAACCGGGGCGCCATCATCACCCCGCTCAAGGACCGCATCGACTCGCAGATCCTCACCCATTACCCGGTCAACCGCGAGTATGCCATGGCCATAACCGACCAGGAGGCCTGGACCGACCGGCCCGGCGGCGTGCGCGTCGACGTGCCGGCCTTCCTGCGCGAAACGGTGGAAGAGATCGCCTTCCAGGCCCGGGGCAGCGAGTTCATCGACCAGACTTCCGGCGTGAGCACGCGCATGACCATCGCCGCCATGGAGAATCTGATCAGCCAGGTCGAAAGGCGATGCATACTGCAGAAGCAGAAGTCCGTCGTGCCCCGTATGTGCGATCTGTCCGCGGCAGTCCCGGCGATGACGGGCAAACTGGAACTCGTCTACGAGGGCGAGCAGGAAGGCGAGGTCAGAGTGGCCGAGGCGTTGATCGGGCGGGCCGTGAAAGAGGTTTTCGTAAACTACTTTCCCGCGGTTTACGGCGAGGATGAGGATGATGAACGCGGCGCGTGCTACCGGGAAGTCCTTGCCTGGTTCGAGGAGGGACGGACGGTCGAGATTTCGGACGCCATGGACGACAAATCCTATTATAGCGCGTTGAACGGGGTCGGCGGGTTGCGGAAGCTGGCCGGCGAGCATATTCGGACGGACAGCCGGGCCGGACTGGCCGTTGCCATGGAATTCCTCCTCGAGGGTCTGCACCAGCATTCCCGGATCAGCAAAAACACCGCCGACGGCCGGCGTTCTTACAGCGATATGATGGGCAGCCTGCTCGATCGCTGAGGGGTTTCGGGCAGCGGTAATTTTATTGACAGAACCTGCCGTGAACTTTATCTTTATCTGTTTGTTCGATGTAGTGAAATCCAGTTTGCCGGATGTGGCGGAATCAAGCGGAACTGCCGAGGAGCAAGTCATTGAGTAACGTCAGGATTACCCTTCCAGACGGCGGTCATTTCGAAATGGAGCCGGGTTCGACGGTCATGGACGCGGTGACGCGCATCGGTCCGGGCCTGGGCCGGGCGGCGCTGGCGGCCAAACTCAACGGCGACCAGGTCGACCTGGACCGCCGGCTGGACGGGGACGCCTCCCTGGAGGTGCTGACCTTCAACAATCCCGAAGGCCGCGAGGTGTACTGGCACAGTACCACGCACCTGATGGCCCAGGCGACGAAGGAACTGTTCCCCGAAGCCCGGTTGACCATCGGTCCGCCCATCGAGGAAGGGTTCTATTACGACTTCGACATGCCGGAGCCGTTCACGGCCGAGGACCTCGAGCGCATCGAGGACCGCATGACCGAGCTGTCCCGGGCGGACATGCCCATCCGGCGCCGTGAACTGTCCCGCGAAGACGCCCGCGCCCTTTTCACCGAACGGGGCGAATCCTACAAGGTCGAGATGATCGACGACCTGGCCGCGGACGAGGTGATCAGCATTTACGAGCAGGGGGATTTCATCGATCTCTGCCGGGGGCCGCACATCCAGTCGACTGGAAAGATCAAGGCCTTCAAGCTGCTCAACGTGGCGGCCGCCTACTGGCACGGCGACGAGAACAACCAGAGCCTCCAGCGGATATACGGCGTTTCCTATCCGAGCCGGAAAGACCTGGAAGCGTACCTGGAACGCCGCGCCGAAGCGGAACGCCGGGACCACCGCAAACTGGGCAGGCAGCTCGAGCTGTTCATGTTTCATCCCCACGCGCCGGCGTCGCCCTTCTTCTTTCCGAAAGGCGCCCTTGTCTACAACACCCTGACCGATTACGTGCGTGGGTTATACAAAAAGTACGGCTACGATGAAGTCATTACGCCGCTGATCTACGAAGCCGGCCTGTGGAAGATCTCCGGCCATTACGAGCATTTCTGGGACGAGATGTTCACCATCGAAGCCGACGACCGCGAGTACGCGCCCAAGCCGATGAACTGTCCCAGTCACTGCCTCATGTACGCTGCGGGCCACCATTCCTACCGCGATCTGCCCGTCCGGTACGCAGATTTCGCCCGCCTGCACCGGCACGAGCGGTCCGGTGTGACGGCCGGCCTGATGCGGGTGCGCTCCTTCGCGCAGGACGACGGCCACATCTTCTGCCGTCCCGACCAGATCCGGGACGAAGTCGATGATTTCATCAAGATGCTGCAGGAGGCCTATACCACGCTCGGATTCGAAGACACCGTCATCCACCTGTCCACGCGTTCGGACAAGCGCGCCGGTTCCGACGAGCTGTGGGACCAGGCGGAGGAGTCCCTGGCCCACTTGCTGGACAGCATGGACGTAGACTACGAAGTGGCGCCGGGCGAGGCGGCCTTCTACGGACCGAAGGTGGACTTCTTCGTCAAGGACGCCCTGCAGCGCCCGTGGCAGCTCGGTACGTGCCAGCTGGATTTCAACATGCCGGAGCAGTTCGGACTGGAGTATGTCACCGAATCCGGCAAGCCCGCCCGTCCGGTGCTGATCCACCGCGCCATACTGGGAAGCGTGGAGCGGTTTCTCGGCGTGTACATCGAGCACTGTGCCGGCGCCTTCCCGACCTGGCTGGCCCCGGTGCAGGCGATCGTGATCGGCATATCGGAGCACCAGACCGATTACGTCCGCCGGGTAGAGCGCAAGCTGGCCGACGCCGGTTTCCGGGTCGAGACGGACGTGCGAAACCAGAAAGTCGGATACAAGATCCGCGAAGCGGAGACGAAGAAGATCCCCTTCATGGCCATAGCCGGCGCCCGCGAGATGGAGACGGGCGACGTATCGGTCCGCCGGCACGGCCGGGGCGACCAGGGGAACATGACGGTGGACGCCCTGATCGCCGCGATGGAAGAAGAAATCGCCCGGTCAGCCCGGACTGCCCGGACTGCCCGGGCCGACTGGACCGACCGGGCCGACCGGGCGACGAATTGAATCGAAGGTACAAGGATTCGGGAGGACAGCCATTCAAAAGAGAAACGTCAGAGTCAACGGAATGATCCGCGTGCCCCAGGTGCGGGTGATCAGCGCGGAAGGCGAGCAGGTCGGCATCATGGATACCGGGGAGGCCCTGCAGCTCGCGACGGGCGCCGACCTGGACCTCGTGGAAGTATCGCCCGACGCCCGCCCGCCCGTTTGCAAGATCATGGACTTTGGCAAGTACAAGTACGAGCAGAGCAAGCGGGTAAAGGAATCGCGCAAGAAACAACACGTGACGCAGTTGAAGGAGATCCGCTTCAAGACGCCCAAGATCAGCGAACACGACCTCGAGTACCGGGCCAACCAGGCCCGCGATTTCCTGCGGCACGGGAACAAGGTCAAGGTGTCCGTACGGTTCTGGGGCCGGGAAATGACCCACGTGGAACTGGGCCAGCAGAAGCTGGAGCACATGGCGGAAATGCTGCAAGACGTGGGCACCATCGAACAGCGGCCCAGGCTGGAAGGACGCAGCATGTCGCTGGTCCTCATGCCCAGGTAAACGCGGTACGTACCAGGAGTTGATCATGCCGAAAATCAAGACGTTGAAAGCGGCGGCGAAACGATTCAAGCAGGTCGCCTCCGGCAAATTCAAACGAAGCCATTCACACGCGACACACCAGAAGTTGTCCAAGTCCGGCAAGCGCAGGAGAGGACTTCGCGGCACCGCCATGGCAAGCAAGGCCGACACGCCGCGCCTCAGGCGGATGATGCCGAACTAGACGTCACGGTGTGCCTGACCGAACGGCGCCGGACGCCGAACCAGACGTCACGGTGTGCCTGACCGAACGGCGCGGGATGCTGAACTGGACGGCACAAGACGCCGAACCACAGAGAAGGAACGAACCATGCCACGTGCTACCAACGCCACCGCCTCGCACAGGCGGCGCAGGAAAATCATCAAGCTGGCCAGGGGATACTGGGGACGGCGCAACCGGCTCTACAGGACGGCCCGCGAAGCCGTCAACCGGGGCTGGGCGTACGCGTACCGCGACCGCCGCCGGCGCAAGCGTGATTTCCGCCGTCTGTGGATCACCCGGATCAACGCGGCGGCAAGGCTCAACGGCCTTACGTACAGTCAACTCATTCACGGCATGAAGTTGGCCCATATCGAGATCGACCGGAAAGTCCTTGCCGAACTCGCCGTCAACGATCCTCCCGCCTTTGCCGTCGTAGCGGACACGGCAAAAGCGCAGTTTTCCTGACGATCACCACGGAAGACCGCAAAGCGGCCGTCCCGTCTACGGTTCCCGGACGACGAAGATCGAGCCTGTTCGTCGACGGGGGTGGTACGTCCGGGCTTGCCGGTGCGTCTTCCTTTTGATGAAGGACCGGGGCCGGACCATCTATGGTACAGGAAGCGGAAACCATCGAAGCCCGGGCGCTGGATGAAATCGCCCGCGCCGACGACCCGGCGGACCTGGAAGACATCCGGATCCGGTACATGGGGAAGAACGGCGACCTGACCCGGATCCTGCGGTCCGTGGGCAGGGCGGCCCCCGAAGACCGCCCCCGGATCGGCCAGCGGGTCAACCAGGCCAAGAAAGCCATCAGCGAGGCGCTGGAAGTCCGCAGAGCGGCGTGCGATACGGAACGGGAATCCGCGGCCGGGTCGCTGGACGTCACCCTTCCGGGACGCCGTCCGCCCCTGGGTAGCAAGCACCCCCTCACCCTGATCCGGGAAGAGGTCTCCGAGATCTTCCAGGAAATGGGCTTCTCCGTGGTGGACGGTCCCGAGGTGGAATGGGACTATTACAACTTCGAAGCGCTGAACATCCCGCAGGATCATCCGGCGCGGGATACGCAGGACACCTTCTACCTGGGCAGCGACATCGTGCTCCGGACCCATACCTCCCCGGTACAGGTCCGGGTCATGGAAAAGCAGCAGCCTCCGGTGCGGGTGATCGCGCCGGGACGCACCTACCGCCACGAAAACCCGGATGCCTCCCACGCCTTCACCTTCCATCAATGCGAGGGGCTGTACGTGGACCGGGGCGTTACGATGGCCCAGCTCAAGGGTGACATGACCCACTTCGCCCGGCGGTTGTTCGGCGAGCGGGTGAAGGTGCGTTTCATCCCCGATTTCTTTCCCTTTACCGAGCCCAGCGTGCAGTATGATTTCTCGTGCGTCGCCTGCGGCGGCCGCGGATGCAAGATCTGCAAGAACACGGGGTGGCTGGAGATCTCGGGCGCGGGCATGGTCGACCCGGCCGTATTCGGATTCGTGGACTACGATCCGGAAGTGTACACCGGCTACGCCTTCGGCATGGGGCTGGACCGGCTCGCCATGTTCAAGTACGGTATCGAGAGCATCCACATGTTCCTCGAAAACGACCTGCGTCTGCTCGAGCGGCCCTAAGGCGGTTCGTCCGGGAAGGAGCCAAGCGTCCCATGGTAGTCAAAATACCCCTTTCGTGGCTGCGTGCTTACTGCGACGTCCCCTGGTCCGTCGAAGAACTGGTGGACCGGCTGATCATGACGGGCCTGGAAGTCGATGCCGTCGATACGGTCGGAAGCGATTTCGAGGGGTTCGTCACCGGGCGCGTGGTGCGCGTGGAACGCCATCCCAATGCCGACAGGCTTTCCCTCTGCACCGTGGACGTGGGCACGGAGACCCTCCAGATCATATGCGGTGCGCCGAACGTGGCCGACGGCCAGAAGGTGCCCGTGGCGCGGGTCGGCGCGGAGCTGCCCGGCGGCATGAAGATCAAAAGAGCAAAGATACGCGGAGTTGAGTCTTTCGGAATGATCTGCTCCGAGGCCGAACTGAACCTGTCCGACGACCACGACGGCATCATGGTGCTCGACGATGGGATCGAGCCCGGCCTGCCGTTGAAATCGGTGCTGGGCGAACCGGACACCGTACTGAGTATCGACGTCGGCACCAACCGTCCGGATTGCCTCTCCCTCGTGGGCGTAGCGCGGGAGATCACGGCCCTCACGGGCGGTGAACTGCGCATGCCGTCCACTGCCGTCGATGAATCGGGCCCAACCGCCGAATCCCTCGCCAACGTCCGCGTCGACGTTCCCGAAGACTGTCCCCGTTTCGTGGGCCGCGTGATCACCGGCGTCCGGATCGGTCCTTCGCCCGACTGGCTGAAAAGACGGATCGAAGCCGCAGGCATCCGATCCATCAGCAACGTCGTCGACGTGACGAACTACGTCATGCTTGAAATGGGCCAGCCGCTGCACGCCTACGATCTGGACCGGTTGGCGGGCCAGGGCATCATCGTCCGGCGGGCCAGGGCGCAGGAGCCGTTCACCACGCTTGACGGGGCAGACCGAACCCTCGACCGGGAGGTACTGATGATCGCCGATCATGAACGGGGCATCGGGGTCGGCGGCGTTATGGGCGGACTGGATACCGAGATCACGGCCGATACCGGCCGGGTGTTCCTGGAAGGCGCCTGCTTCGACGCGGTTCGGGTGCGCCGGGGTTCGAAGGCGCTGCAACTCCAGACGGACGCTTCCCGGCGATTCGAGCGCGGCATGTATCCGGAACTGCAGGGAGAGGCCGTCGGCAGGGCCGCGGCGTTGATCGCAGAGGTAACCGGCGGCGTCGTGGCCGCGGGCATGATCGACGTCCGGACCCCGGGCGAACCCGCCCCGGTCATCCGGCTGCGCACGGGGAGCGTAAACGGGTTGCTCGGGACCAGCCTCGACCGGGACGAAATCGCCTCGTTTCTGCGTAAGCTCCGGTTCGACGTGCAGCCTATGCGGTCCGCCGGAGCGGATCTCGAGGTCGGCGTGCCTTCCTTCAGGCGGGACGTGACCCGCGAGGTGGATTTGATCGAGGAGGTCGCGCGGCTCTATGGATACGACCGGATCGAAGCGGTTCCCTCCGCGCCCCCTCGCGATGAGACGGTCGAAGCGCGGGAAAGGGAAAAGACGCGTCGCGGCCAACAGGACGTCCGGCGGCGCCTTCGCGACGCGATGGCCGGCTTCGGCTTCACGGAAGTGGTGACCCACAGTCTCGTGCATCCGGACCGGAACGAGCTCATAGATCCTTCCCGGCCCAGCGTGCTGATCGACAACCCCCTCAGTCCCGAACTTTCCGCCATGCGCACGAGCCTTGCGGCCTCCATGTTGAGCGTCCTTCACTGGAATGCCAATCGCAAGGTCCGGGACATCCGGATATTCGAAGTCGGCCGGGTGTTCTGGCCAAAACCCGATGGCCTTCCCGAAGAACCCGAACACCTTTGCATTGCCGTCACGGGACAGCGCCACAGCCCGCACTGGGACGGGCCGCCGGGGACCTTCGACTTCTACGATTTGAAGGGGCTGGCGGAAGCGTTGCTCGGGCGGTTAGGACTTGACAGGGTCGAAACCGTCCCGTATGATAATGACGGCCCGCTATTCGACGGGGAACGGACCGGCGAACTGCTCGCGGACGGGGTGCGGATCGGCCGTTTCGGCGCGGTATCGCACGAAGTCCTCGACCGGTACGAGATCCGGGCGCCCGTTTGGATGGGGGTGATCGACTGCGGCGTCCTGTTTGGCAGCGCGTCGGAACGAAGGACCTTTCATGCGCCTCCCAAGTACCCCGCGGTCGAAAGAGACCTGGCGATCGTCGTGCCCGACGAGGTTTCTCATCGGGACATACTGGAAGAGATTCGCGCGTGCAGCGGCGACCTGCTGGAAGCCGTCGAACTGTTCGACGTATATCGTGGAGAGCAGATAGCCGCCGACTGCAAGAGCATGGCGTACGCCATGCGATTCCGGTCCGGCGAACGGACGCTGACGGACGCGGAAGTGAAGCGGCTTCAGGACAAGGTGCTGCGCCGGCTTGTAGACCGGTACCGGGCGGAACTTCGCTCCTAGCGGCGTCGCGCGGGAACCATTGCAGCGGAGGGGATCTATGCAAGAGCAATCCATAGAGTTGTTGTTGGGCCGAATAGAAACGATGATCGACCTGATTCAGCGCCTGAAGGACGATAACGCCGAACTGCGCAGCCGGAATCAGAACCTGGAGTCACAGGTCCAGGAACTGCAGCGTGTCCAGGAACAGTCGATTTCCTCAAAAGAAGAACTGGAACAGGAAAATCAGGAGTTGCGCGTCAAGCAGGACGACATCAAAGCGCGCATAGACACGATGCTTTCACGTCTCGACGTCATCGAGTAAGATTCTGTCCCTGGTTCTTCCTGTCGTTCGCGGGCGTCCGGCATACGTGATCCGGTCGGCCGTGAATCGACGGCTCCCTGGCCTCCAGTTTAAACGCGGCGGCGCGCCGACCCTGAACCCGACGCGGAACCGCGGCCCGGTTTCCCAACGGGCGACAGGGGACCCGGAAGACTCGTTCGTATCGCGCACGACCAGGCACCGGCTGCTTACGGGGATGAACCCATCATGGATGACGCAAAGGTCACCGTTCGCGTCAACATCTGCGGGACCGAGTATCCGATACAGGCGGAGGAGGAGGCCGAGTACATTCAGCGGATCGCCGCCTACGTAGACGAACGCATGCGCGAGGTGCCCGTCAGCGTGACCATGCAGTCCCTCACCAGCGTGGCAGTCCTTACGGCGATCAGGATTGCCGACGAGTTGCACAAGGAACGTGAAAGACAGCAGGAGCAGGTCGCATCGGAGTCCATGCAGGACGAACGGATCGCGGATCTGATCCGGCGCATGGACGAATTGCTGGAAAACTCGATTCCTGAACAGGATAATGAGAAAGAAGACCATGGCCGATCTTGTTGAGGAACGCACCATGTCCGTATTGAACAGTACATTTGAAGAAGGTGGTTGCCACTATGCTCGTGACGATCAGTCTCTACGCCGGCACCGCCCTGATCATGTTTCTCTTCGGATGGTTCATTCGAAAGCGTGTCGAAAAACGCAAGACCGACAATATGGAGCGCTTGGCAGAGAGCATCCTTGCAGAGGCGGTGGAAGAAGCTGATACGATAAAGAACACGGCCAGAATCGAAATGGAGGAGGAATCGTATCAGGCCAAGGCGAAATTCGAACGGGAGAGTAACAAGGCCCGCCAGGAATCCCAGCGGGCCGAAAAACGGATCGCGATCAGGGAACAGAACATAGAGCGCAAGGCCGATTACGTGGCCAAGCGGGAAAGGGGCATACAGAGACAGGCCCAGTCGCTGCAGGAGCGGGACGAGAAACTGACGGAAGAGGAAGAGCGGCTGGAACAACTGATCAAGCGGCAGACCGAACGGCTCGAGCAGTCCGCAGGCATGACGACGGACGAAGCGAGGCGGTCGCTGCTCAGCAACATCGACGCCCGGATACGCGCCGAAGCCGGCCAACAGGCCCGCAGCATCATCGAAGAAGCCCGCCAGAACGCGGAGATCGAAGCCCGGGAAATCATCACGCACGCGATGCAGAAATACACGCTGGATCACGTGACGGAAACGACGACATCGGTCATATCGCTGCCCGACAATGAAATGAAAGGACGCATCATCGGGCGCGACGGACGCAACATCCAGGCGTTCGAAATGTCAACGGGAATCGATGTCATCGTCGACGACACGCCCAATGCCGTCGTCCTCTCCGGGTTCAATCCCATGCGTCGCGAAATCGCGAAGCTCTCCATGGAGAAGTTGATCCAGGACGGCCGGATACATCCCGGATTCATCGAGCAGGTTGTCTCCAAGACACAGGAAGAAATCAACGACCTGATCCAGGACACGGGCGACCAGGTGCTCTTCGACCTGGGAGTTACCGGGGTCCGTCCCGAGTTGGCCATGCTGCTCGGCCAGTTGAAATACCGTATGACGGGCGGGCAGAACGCGCTGCATCACAGCCGGGAAGTGGCTGAACTGGCGGGTCTTATGGCGCAGGAACTGGATATGGACGTGACCCTGGCCAGGCGCTGCGGACTGCTTCACGACGTCGGCAAGGCCGTGGACGGCGGTCCGGAAGGCGCCCATGGCGCGTTGGGAAGATCGGTCGCCGAAAAATACGGCGAACCGCCCGAAGTGCTGGAATGCATAGGCGGCGACCACGAAAACCTGGAAGAAGCCAGCCCCATGGCGGTGGTGGTCAGAACCGCCGACGTCCTCTCCGTGTCCCGGCCCGGCGCGCTCAGGGAGCCGCTGGAGAAATTCGTACGCAGGCTTCGGGAGATAGAAAAGCTGGTGAGTTCCTTCGAAGGCGTATCCAGGGCCTTCGTAATGAAGGCGGGAAAAGAAGTACGGGTCATGATCGATCACGAGGAAGTCGACGACCTCCGGGCGGTGCAACTCGCCACGGAAATCGCCCGGAAAATCCAGGTGAGGATGGAATACTCGGGGCAGATCAAGGTGACCGTCATCCGGCAGACCCGCGCGGTCGAGTTCGCCAGGTAGCGGCGTGGCCGATAGCAGGCAGGGAGGAAGACCAGGCGTGGGGACCGATGCCGACAGCCGTGTACTTACCGTAACCGAACTGACCGCGGGAATCAAGACGTTGCTGGAAGAAGCGTTCCCCTATGTGTCGGTGTCCGGTGAAATCTCCAACTATAAACGGCACTCGTCCGGCCATGCCTACTTCTCCCTGAAGGATGACCGCAGCCAGTTGCGTTGCGTCATGTGGCGATCGGCCAACCGGAAGCTGACCTTCGAGCCCGAAGACGGCATGGAGGTCCTGGCCCAGGGTGTCCTTTCCGTCTACGAAGTACAGGGTCAATACCAGCTGGTCGCCCGGCAACTGAAGCCCGTCGGCGCAGGCGCGCTCCAGGCGGCCTTCGAGCGTTTGAAAGCCCTGCTCGAGAAAGAAGGCCTTTTCCGGGAGGAACATAAAAAAGCGCTGCCGGCCTTCCCGGAGCGCGTGGGGGTGGTCACCTCGGGCTCCGGCGCGGCGATTCGGGATATCATACAGGTGCTGCGCCGGCGCGCGCCATGGGTCTCGATCATCCTGCGGCCGACGCCCGTGCAGGGCGAAGGCGCCGCGGCGGAAATCGCGGCCGCCGTCGAAGAGATGAATGACTACGGCGAGGTGGACGTGTTGATCGTCGGCCGGGGAGGCGGATCGGTGGAGGACCTTTGGGCCTTCAATGAGGAGGCCGTGGTCCGGGCTGTTTTCAAGTCCCGTATTCCGGTGGTTTCAGCCGTGGGACACGAAACGGACTATACCCTGACCGACTTCGTGGCCGACCACCGGGCCCCCACGCCCTCGGGCGCGGCCGAAATCGTCGTTCGCGACCTGCGGGAACTGAAGGACCGGTCGGATGGCGTGCTGAGGCGTCTCTGCGGCGGCATGTGGGCGTACATGGACCTGCATCGCCAGCGCGTCGCAACGCTGGTTTCCAGTTACGGACTCAGACGGCCCGTGGACCAGATCGGGCAGTACGCCCAGTTCACCGACGAACTGACCCGCCGCCTGGCCGACAGGTGCTTCCACGATCACGAAACGCGCGGCCAGCTGGTCGGCGGACTGGCCGGCCGGCTCCAGGCCCTCAGTCCCCTCTCGGTCCTGGAGCGCGGATACGCCGTCTGCCATCGGGCGTCCGATGGCGGTATCGTCCGCAGTGCGGATGAGCTCAGCGTCGACGAACGGGTGAACGTCCGGCTGCGCAAAGGCGAAGCGTTCTGTCGCGTCGAACACGTCCGGGGCGGAGCAGAACCTTTCGCGGCCGTTGCGCGTAAGAAACGGCGCGGGGAAGCGCCGGCTTCCTTCAGTCTCTTCGACGAATCGAATGCCCCGGAAACCAACTGACCCCCTGGATGCCCATAGTGACTGAAAAAGACGGACCGACCTTTGAAGAGGCGCTGAAGCGTCTGGAGCACATCGTTGAACGCATGGAACAGGGCGATCTTCCGCTGGATGAGTCACTTGCCCTGTTCCAGGAAGGCATCGAACTCTCCCGGATCTGCACGCGCCAGTTGAACGCGGCGGACGAACAGGTGCGGAAGCTGGTCCGGGTGGAGAACGGCCGGTTTGTCATCGAGCCCCTCGAACCGGAAACACCGGCCGGCGAGGACGACGATCTGTCCTTTTAGGTTTCGGCGCGCCTCCGCGAGCGTTCCCGGCACGACGGAGTCCGCTTCATACCCGGATCGTCCTGTCGCGGTCCGCCTGCCGTCAACGACGCGCGACGTGCCGGCGGGGACGGGATATACCTGGTGTCGCATATGACCGATACCCTGGAAAAACGGGCCTTCCTCGAAGCGCTGGCCGAGCGCAGGGAATGGGTGCGCGAATACCTGGAACGGGACCCGCGGAAAGCGCTCTTCGTTCCGGAGGACATTCACGACGGGGTGTTCAGCTACCTGAGGGCGTCCGGCAAGGTGCTTCGTCCCTGCGTGCTCTATTTCTCCTGCGGCGCCGCAGGCGGGGAGGAACGGGCCGCTACGCCCGCGGCCGTGGCCGTAGAACTGTTCCACACCTGGACCATCGTCCATGACGACATCATGGACCGGGACACGTTGCGGCGCGGCGCGCCAACGGTCCACGAGGCCTTTCGGAGACGGGCGCTGGCCACGGAGGCCTTCGACGAAAGAGAAGCCGCCCACTACGGCACGTCCATCGGAATCATGACCGGCGAGGTACAGCACGGATGGGCCACGTCTCTCCTGTCCGAGCTGTACGACGCGGACGCGGACAACGGCGAGATGGTGATCGAACTGATCCGCTACCTGGAAACGGACGTCCTGCTGGCACTCGTAGGCGGCCAGGCGCTGGACATCCAATATGCCAAGGCGCCGATGGAAAGTCTGGACGAAGCGTCCGTGATCGATATGTTCTGGCGAAAGACCGGCGCGCTCTACGCCTTCGCGGGCGCCGCCGGTGCGATGATCGGCCTGAACACACCGGACCGGACCCACCCGCTGGTACGGGCGATTTCATCCTTCACCGGCGAATGCGGCGTGGCCTTCCAGCTACAGGACGACATCCTGGGTCTCACGGCCGACGAGGCCACCCTCGGAAAACCGGTGTGCTCCGACCTCCGGGAAGGGAAGCGCACGCTGCTGCTCGTCCACACCTACCAGAAGGCTTCGGCCGCCGAAAGGCGGTTCTTGCTTGACGTCGTGGGAAAACCCGGGGTTACCGATGAACAGATCGCGGAGGTACGCGACCTCATCCTGGCCCACGGCGGGCTCGAACACGCCCGGGCGCTCATGGAACGGCGGGTGGCCGACGCCATTCGAGATCTCGACGCGATTCCCGACTCTGTTTACAAGGGATACCTGACCACCTGGGCGGAATACCTGATCGGAAGGTCCTTCTGATGCATCGCGTGGGCATCATCGCCAATCCCGCCCGTCCCGTGGTTCGCCGCCTGGTACCGGAACTCGTCCGGCTGCTTTCGTCGCGGTCCGGAAAACCATCGCTTTCGGCCGACCTGGCGGTTATGGTCAGCGAAGCGGCGGACCGCCGGGACTGCGTGATCGTCGATACGGACGACGGCGTCGCAGGGGAGGTCGACTGGGTCATCGCCATAGGGGGGGACGGCACCCTGCTCAAGACCGCGCGCCTGGTGGGTGCTTCCGGCATACCCATTCTCGGCGTCAATTCCGGAAAGCTCGGCTTCATGATGCAGACGACGCCCGACGAACTGGGCGACGCCCTTGAGCGGGTCTTCGAGGGGAGATACGCGCTGGACAAGCGACTGGTCCTCCAGGGAAGGATTGGAAACGGAGCTTCAGGGGACGCGGCGGCCGGTGACGCGTTTTCGGCGCTGAACGATATCGTGATCGACAAGGGGTCGATCTGCCGGGTCATCGAACTGAGTATCTACGTCAACGACGAATACGTCAATGACGTCGTGGCAGACGGGCTGATCGTCTCGACCCCGACCGGTTCCACGGCCTATTCGCTGGCGGCGGGAGGACCGATCCTTGCGCCCGATATGGAAGCGTTCGTCGTCTCGCCCATCTGCCCGCACACCCTGTCCAACCGGGCCATGGTGATCGCCGCGCGAGACCGCATTCGAATCGAGGTCCGGGCCGATCATCCGGATCTCCTGCTCACCGTGGACGGCCAGGAAAACGTGGTCATACAACCGGGCAGCACCGTCGAGCTTTCCCGGGCGAACCACACCGTACATCTGATCCGGTTCGCGGATCGTTCTTTTTATGACGTCCTGCGTACGAAACTGAAATGGGGCGAACGCTGAATCATCCGGGAATCATCCGGTCCGCCTGGTCCACCCGGACCGCCCGGTCCGCCCGGTCCGCCCGGTCCGCCTCACTCCACTATTCCCGTTGTGGCCTATGCTCGCGAATCTGAGGGTTAGAAACTACGCGCTGCTGGATGAGGTGGACATCGAATTCACCCCCGGATTGAACGTGCTCACGGGAGAAACCGGGTCCGGGAAGTCCATCCTGATCGGCGCGCTGGGACTCGTTCTCGGCGGCCGGGCCACGTCGGAGTCCATACGCAGCGGCGCGCGGACCGCGATCATCGAAGGGTTGTTCGAAGGCGCGCGCGACGCGCAGGTGCAGGCCCTGCTCTCGGAAATCGGCGCGGACGTGGAGGAGGGTGCGCTGGTCATCCGGCGGGAAGTCGGCCGGGACGGTCGCAACAGGTGCACGATCAACGGTTGCCTGGTGACCGTTTCCGTCCTCAAGAGACTGGGTGTCCTGCTGGTGGACCTGCACGGACAGCACGATCACCAGTCGCTTCTGAACCCGCGGACGCACCAGGACTTTCTGGACGGGTTCGAAGACGTCGGAGCGCCAAGACAACGGGTCGCCGAGGCCTGCCGTCGTTTCACGGAGCGGTCGGACGCCCTGCGGCGGCTGGAAGATGAACGCGCCGCCACCCGGGAGCGGGAGGACCTGTACCGCTTTCAACTGGACGAGCTCGACCAGGCGAACCTGTCCCCGGGAGAAGACGAAGCACTGGAAAGGGAGCGGTCCGTCCTTGAAAACGCGGAGCAACTGATCCGGGTCGCCTCGGACGCATTCGACGCGCTGTCCGAAGGAGAAGGCGCGGCAGTCGACGGACTGGTACGGGTCATCCGCGCGCTCGAGGAAGCGGAGCGTATCGATCCCTCCCTCGGCGAAGCCCTCGAGGGGGTTCGGAACGCGCGCTACCAGCTCGACGACTGCACCGATTTCCTGCGGCGCTACCGCGACGGCGTCGAGTACGACCCGGTACGCCTGGAAGAGGTGTCGGACCGCCTGGACCTCGTCGGGCGCCTCAAACGCAAATACGGCGCCACGATTACGGACGTCGTGGCCTACCGGGACCGGATCGCCGGAGAACTGGACCGGATGGATACGGCCGACGAGCGGCGGGACCGTTTACGGGCGGAAGTGGAGGCGGCCCGCCAGGAGTTGGCCGAGCGGGCGAAGGACCTGTCGGACCGGCGAAAACAGGTAGCGGGCAAACTGGAAGGCAGGGTGGCGGCGGAACTGGCAGAACTCGGCATGGGGAAGACGGGATTCCAGGTCAGGATCGACTGGCAGGAGTCCGACGACGGCCCGTTGCGCATCGACGGCCGCACCTATCGCGTGGACGCCCACGGCATGGACCGGATCGAGTTCCTGATCTCGCCCAATGCGGGCGAAGCGCTCAAGCCGCTGGTGAACATCGCGTCCGGCGGGGAGATATCCCGGGTCATGCTGGCCCTGAAGGTGATCCTGGCCGAATCGGACCGCATGCCGACGCTGGTCTTCGACGAGCTGGACATAGGCATCGGCGGACGCATCGCCGAATCGGTCGGACACCGCCTGAAGTTATTGTCCAGGGACCACCAAGTGCTGTGTATCACCCATCTTCACCAGGTAGCCTGCTGGGGCCGCACGCATTTCACCGTGCACAAACAGTCAGCCCAAGGAAGGTCGGTCACGCTGGTCGATCACCTGGACGAGGACGGCAGGGTCCGGGAGATCGCGCGCATGCTGGCCGGGGAGACGGTGGACGCCATGGCCCTCTCACACGCCCGCGAGATGCTTCGGCGCACTGCGGCCGTGTGACACCGCGAAGGACGGCGACATGAACCCGGGTAACGAGCAGGACAGGCGGACCGGGCGGACCAGGCAGACCAGGCGGACTGGAAGAACGGGCGGGTTCTGGGCTCCGCCCAACATACTGTCCCTTTCGCGCATAGCCGCCGTGCCCGTCATATACTGGGGTTTTGCCAGGGATTCACAGTTGGGCCTCTACGCGCTCATCGGCTGGGCCTTTCTGACGGACGCGGCCGATGGCTATCTGGCGCGCCGTTTCCGCTGGGAAAGCAAATGGGGGCTCGTACTCGACCCGCTGGCCGACAAGATCCTGGTCGGCAGCCTGTCGGTCTTCCTGGTACTCTTTCGGGACTTCCCCCTGTGGGCGGCCGCGCTGATCATCGCCCGCGACCTGTCCATACTGGGGGCGGGTGTGTATCTTTATCTCAGACCCGGCAGCGTGGTCCTCCCGGCCGACCGCATCGGCAAATTGACCACCCTGGTCATGGGCGGCGCCCTTTTCCTTTACGCCGTGGACTTGCAGCCCTACGGCGCATGGACGCTCTGGGCCGCGCTCTGCTGCGTCGTCGGATCGGGTATTCATTACGTCCTGGGGTTTGCGCGGCTGTTTCGGGTGCGGGCGAGCGGACCAGGCGGACTTAGCAGCCCGGGCGGACCGGGCGGTCCAGGCGGGCCGGGAACCCCCGAACCTGTCGTTTCGGGACCGACGGACCGCGGGGAAACGCGTCAGGAACGTACGCTTACATGAATCGCGGCGCTTCGAAATGGGCGGTCACCGGGTGGCATCACCTGTCGTTCGAGCGGCCGGAAGACTGGAGTATCGGCGCGGTGACGGGAGATTATTCAACGGGCTACCTGCGGCTCGACGATACGGAAATGCCCCGTTTCGAACTGAGATGGGAGCGCACCCGGGGCCGGGAACCCGTCGACCAGGTGGTCGCGAGATATCTTAAGAACCTTTCCGGAAAGGGCGGAAAGAAAGGGCCGCCCGTGAAGGTCCGGCGGAACCTGGGGCTCATCAAGGACGAGACGGTACTGGCGGACAGAACGGTGGAGGGGTTCCACTGGCGGACGGAAGGACCGGACCCCCTGCAGGCCTATGGTTGTCTGTGGATGTGCGAAACCTGCGGGCGCACGGTCTTTGCCCAGGTCCTCGGACGCGGGGGCGAATCCATCATGGCCCAGGCCTCGAGGCTGCTGAACACCCTGGACGACCACGCGCGCGGCGACACCGCAACCTGGGCCGTGTACGGACTGAAACTCGATCTGCCGTCCGACTGCACGCTCAAGAAGCACTCCTTTCTGACGGGACGGATCGAGTTGACATTTGAGTGCGGCGGCGCCAGATTGGAACTGGTAAGGATGAGCCTTGCCGAAATGCATCTCGAGAATCGGACGTTCCCGGACTGGTTCCAGGATACGTACGGTAACGAGATCGACAACTGGTCCGATGACACCGGTTCAATTTACGGCCATCCGGGCATCCGAGGAACGGGCGAGGGCGTGGATCCCGAGACGGTTCACAGCCGTATGGCGTGGCTGCCCTGGCGGCGGCCGCGAAAAAAACCATTGAGTTGTTTCGGCTGGCATTGTATCGATGGCAACAGGCTCTATGTGCTGCGGCACATGGCCGAGACGCACCAGCCCGACTTCCTGGACGAGATAGCCGCTACCGTGATTTGTCACTGATCCCACGTGATGGAGCCGCTCTCGTCCATGGCCGGGATCTTTCCCACGGGTCGTAATCATGTCGCTCTTTCGAAAGAAACCGCCCCCGTTGCCTCGAAGGGAGTTGTTGCGCGCAAAGCCGGTACGCAATGGAAGGCTGACCTGCGAAGAAAACTCCGACGGGGAAATCGTCCTGGGTATCCCCAGGCGGAAGACCTGGTGGATCAATACCCTGTCCAGGGTGTTCTACGTGCCGGGCCGGCGAACGGTGGTGCTGGACAGGATCGGTTCGTTCCTCTGGGGGCTGTGTGACGGACAAAACACGGTGGACCACGTAATATCGACGATCCGGAACGAATACAAGCTGGAACGCAAGGAAGCGGAAGTCTCCACGCTGACGTACTTGAAGCAACTCACGGAAAAAGGGCTGATCGGACTGGCCGTGGCAAACAGAAAAGGAGAAGAGAACGCATGACGACGGAATCGGTCGCGACGGCCGGCACGACGGAGAAGCAGATATCACTGCCCTTGTCCAAGGCGATCGAGATCAGTTTCCGCAGCCTGAGGATCAGGTTCTGGCGGTCGCTGATCACGATTGGCGGCATCTTCTTCGGCATCGCCTTTCTGATGTCCATACTGACCGGCGCGGCCATCAACGAAGCGCTCGTTGAAAACGGTTCTCCCCAGGTCCGGGCGCTGCTGGAACAGCAAGGCGCGGACGGCGATTCGGCGACGCAGCAGGTATGGCTCGTTTCCCTTTCCCTGCTGGTGTGCGTCGTCGGGATCACCAACGCCATGCTGATGTCGGTGACCGAAAGGTACCGGGAAATCGGAACCATGAAATGCCTGGGGGCCCTGGACAAGTTCATCATACAACTGTTCGTGCTGGAGTCCACCTTCCAGGGACTGGTCGGATCGGTGGGCGGGGTCATACTGGGCTGCCTGTTCATGCTGGTTTCCATGATGACCTCCTATGGATGGGACCCCCTGGTGCTCTTTCCCGTGCTGGACGTGGCGCGAAGCGGTCTGTATTCGCTGGGCGCCGGACTGGGGCTCGCCATCATCGGCGCGCTGTATCCCGCGTACCGGGCATCCCAGATGCCTCCGGCCGACGCCATGCGCACGGAAGTCTGACCTCGGAATACAACCGGAACACCTTGCCGGATCGAAGGGATTCGAACAGCTACCTGAAAGGGGCGGGAAATGACAGAAGAGCAGACCGCGATAATGGACGCGCCGGATACCGAAACGCAGAATATCGTCCGCACGCGCGGGGTCAAGCGGGTCTACCAGATGGGCAAGCTTTCCCTGGAGGCCCTCAAAGGCATCGACATGGAGGTGCAGCGCGGGGAGTACATATCCATCATGGGCCCCTCGGGCTCGGGCAAGTCCACCCTGTTCAACATGATCGGCGCGCTGGACAAGCCCACGGAAGGCAAGGTCTACATCGACGAGGTGGACGTCGCCCAGCTGGACGCCTATGAACTGGCCTGGCTGCGGTGCCGCAAGATCGGCTACATCTTTCAGACCTTCAACCTGATTCCGGTCATGACCGCCCTGGAAAACGTCACCCTGCCCATGATCTTCGCCGGCCTGGCGACGGACGAAGCCATCGACAAGGGCGTCGACCTGCTGACGCTGGTGGGCCTCGGAGAGCGTGTCCAGCACAAGCCGCTGGAACTCTCCGGCGGGCAGCAGCAGCGCGTCGCCGTCGCCCGCGCGCTGGCCAACGATCCGGCCATCGTCCTTGCCGATGAACCCACGGGCAATCTGGACCGGAAAACCGGGCGGGAAATCATCGAACTGTTGCGGGAACTGAACCAGGAGAAACAGGTCACGATCATTTCCGCGACCCACGATCTGAAGATGCTGGACGTTTCAGACCGCATCCTGTGGGTACAGGACGGAAGGATCACCAAGAACCAGCGGCGCGACGAACTGGACCTGGACCTGGGCCAGATCGGCGCAGAGGAAGAATAGGCGTATCAGGCGACGCCCGCCCCGCAGCACTTCTTGTACTTCTTGCCGCTCCCGCAGGGACAGGGCGCGTTGCGGCCGATTTTCCGTTCGACCTTGATGGGCCGCTGCCGGGACGGGCTCCCGTCGGAACCCGGGCCGCGCCTTCCGCTCCGCTGGACGGCGGCGTCCGCTTCCGGATCCTGCGCGGACATGCCCGCCATGGCCGGGGCTTCCTGGTGGATCGCCCGCATGTTGGCCGGGGCTTCCTGGCGTGGCATGCGCGTTTCGGCCAGTTCGGCGTTGAAGACGGTCTTGACGATCTCCTCGTCCAGCCGGTCCCACAATTCCTCGAACATGGCGTAGGCTTCTTTTTTATACTGGATCAGGGGGTCCAGCTGGCCGTATGCGCGCAGGCCGATGCCCTCCCGCATCCGGTCGATTTCGTAGAGGTGCTCCTGCCAGGCGTTGTCAATGACGTGCAGCGTGGCGAAGCGCTCCAGGTCGCGCATCAGTTCGGGAGAGGGCGCCAGGGCCGCTTCCTTCCGCTCGTAGGATTCCAGCATCTTCTCGTCGACCAGTTCCACCAGCGATTCCACGTTCAGATCGGCCATTTCGTCTTCCGCCACGGCCACGGCGACGTGGAAGTTGCGGGCCAAGTCGGCGCTCAGCGCGTCCAGCTCCCAGTCCTCGGGATAGGTCTTGGGATCGGTGTATTCCGCGACCTTCCGTTCGGCGACCCCCCGGATCATCTCGGTGACGTCGTTCCTGAGGTCCTTCCGCTCGAGGGCGTGCAGGCGGCGGTCGTACACGGCTTCGCGCTGCTGGTTCATGACGTTGTCGTATTCGAGCACGTGCTTTCGCATATCGAAATGCTGGGCCTCCACCCGCTTCTGGGCCCGTTCGATGGACCGGGTTACCATGGAGTGCTCGATCACCTCCCCGTCCGGTATCTTCAGGCGGTCCATGACGGCCGCGATGCGCTCGGAACCGAAGAGCCGCATCAGGTCGTCCTCGAGGGAGAGGTAGAATCGGGAGGAACCCGGGTCGCCCTGGCGTCCGGAACGGCCGCGTAGCTGGCGGTCGATGCGCCGGGCTTCGTGGCGTTCCGTCCCGATGATGTGCAGACCGCCGAACTCCACCACCCCCGCACCGAGCTTGATGTCGGTGCCCCGGCCCGCCATGTTCGTGGCGATGGTCACGGAACCGGGCTGCCCGGCCTTCGCGATGATTTCCGCCTCCTGCTGATGGAACTTGGCGTTCAGCACGTTGTGCTTGATCCCCCGCCGTTTCAGCATGCGGCTCAAGGTTTCCGACGCGTCGACGGACGTGGTCCCGATCAGGATGGGCTGGCGCTTCCCGTTCAATTCCTCGATTTCGTCCAGGACCGCGTTGTACTTCTCCCGGCGGGTACGGTAGACGACGTCGTCGTAGTCCGTGCGCTCCACCGGCTTGTTGGTGGGGATTTCCACCACGTCCATCTTGTAGATCGCGAAGAACTCGCTCGCTTCCGTCACGGCCGTACCGGTCATGCCCGCCAGCTTCTCGTACATGCGGAAGTAATTCTGGATGGTGATGGAAGCGACGGTGCGCGTCTCCTGCTCGATCTTCACGCCTTCCTTGGCCTCGATGGCCTGGTGGAGGCCTTCGGCCAGCCGTCGCCCGTACATCAGCCGGCCCGTAAAGGTGTCGACCAGGACGACCTTCCCGTTCTCGATGACGTAATCGATGTCCTTCTCGTAGATCGCGTAGGCCTGGAGCAACTGGTGCATGTTGTGTATGCGTTCGCTGCGCTCGGCGTAGAGCTTCTCCAGCGCGGCCTTCTTCTCGTTCTTCTGCTCGTCGGTCAGCCCGGCGTCCGAATCGATTTCCACGATGCCTTCGCTGAGATCGGGGATGATGAAAAGCTCCTGTTCGCCTGGCGACAGGAGTTCCCGTCCCTTCTCGTTGATCTCGGTGTGACGGGTCTTCTCATCGACCGTGAAGAAGAGGTCGTCGTCCAGCACGGGCATCTTCTTTTCCCGGATGTAATCGCCTTCCACCTGCTGTATGAGCTTCTTGATGCCGGGTTCCTGCTGCAGTTTCAGGAGCTTCTTGTTCTTCGGCATGCCCCGCTGCGCCTGCAACAGCCTGATCCCGGCGTCGTAGTCGTCTTCTTCGCTCTCCAGCAACTCCTCCGCCTCCGCGACGATCCTGGCCGCGAAGCGGGTCTGGGCGCGCACGAGCTTCTGCACGTCCGGCAGCGATTCGCCGTACTTCCCGCTGTTGGATTCGCTTACCTGTCCCGCGATGATGAGGGGCGTGCGCGCTTCATCGATCAGGATGGAATCCACCTCGTCCACGATCGCGTAAGGGTGCCCCCGCTGCACGCGGTCCTCCAGGCGCCACTTCATGTTGTCCCGGAGGTAGTCGAAGCCGAATTCATTGGTGGTCCCATAGGTCACGTCCGCCCGGTAGCCCGCTTTCTTGCGCTCCACGTCGGGATCGTTGTTCTCGAGACACTCGACCGTCAGCCCGAGGAACTCGAACACCGGCCCCATCCAGGCCCGGTCGCGCTTGGCAAGGAACTCGTTGTGCGTCACCAGGTGGGCGCCGCGCCCGGTCAGTCCGTTGAGATACATGGGGAAGAGGGCCACGAGGGTCTTGCCCTCTCCCGTCGCCATCTCGGCGATCTTGCCTTCGTGGAGCACGATCCCGCCGATGATCTGCACGTCGTAGGGCGTCATCTCCCATACCATCTCGCCCTGGCCCGGAACGGTCCACGACCTGCCGATCATGCGCCTGCACGCTTCCTTGACCAGGCCGTAGGCCTCGGGCAGGAGCTCGTCCAGTTCTTCGCCGTCCTCCCACCGGGACCGGAACTCCCGCGTCTTTTCGGGGAACTGGTCTTCGTCGAGCGCCTGGTATTCGTCGGCCCATTCGTTGACGGCTTCGACGATCGGGGCCATCCGCTTGACGTCCCTGTCGTGCTTGGTCCCGAAAGAACTGGCGATCAGGTTCTTGAACCGGGTGAACATGGCGTTTCGTCCTTCTCTTCCGTGCCGTGGAGGCGGACTGGTCCGGGTGATATGCCAACGATGAAACTTACAGGCGCGACCGGCCTGGTACAACTCTTTTCTTTGAACCGGAGCGGCCGGTTCCCAGTTCCATTTCTCAAGAAAAAACCCCGGCGGGAAAGCGTGTACGCGCCGGGGTTGCGTGCCGTGTTCGAAGGGGAACTTCCCCTTTAGTCGTCATCCCGGAGGTAGGGGCTGAGCTTCCCGCTGCGGGTCGCGTGCCGCAACCGCTGCAGCGCCCGTTCCTTGATCTGACGAATCCGCTCCCGCGTCAGGCCGAAACGGATGCCGATCTCCTCGAGCGTGTGGGCCCTTTCCGAACCTACGCCGAAGTACAGGCGGATCACTTCCGCCTCGCGGGGCGGCAGGGTGTCCAGCACCTTGCCGACGTCCGACTTCAGGAACTGCAGCATGGTGCTTTCGTCCGGCGCCGTCTGCATTTCATCGGGCAGGAGGTCGAGCAGGCTGCGGTCGTCGTCGTGATTGAAGGGGACGTCGAGGGAGATGCAGTGGCTGAATGAACTGAGGGCCTCGTTGATTTCTTCGACCGAAATATCCATTTCCTGGGCGATTTCGTCTATGTCCGGTTTGCGGCCTAGTTCGTGCTGCAGATGCTTGGAGGTCTGTTTTATACGTCGAAGTTCTTCGGAGCGATTGACCGGGACGCGAACGGTCCTCGACTGGTTGGCTATGGACTGTATGATGGCCTGGCGTATCCACCAGACGGCATAGGAGATAAACTTGTAGCCCCTGGTTTCGTCGAACTTCTTGGCGGCCCGCATCAGGCCCATGTTGCCTTCGTTGATCATGTCCAGCAGGGGCAGGCCGTAGTTCTGGTACTGCCGGGCCACGCTGACGACGAATCTCAGATTGGC
Source organism: bacterium (assembly GCA_963693015.1). Lineage (GTDB taxonomy): Bacteria > JAAXHH01 > JAAXHH01 > JAAXHH01 > JAAXHH01 > JAAXHH01. Next base: position 2,965,953 of record OY843748.1, on the reverse strand, counting down.
CTTCACCAGTTTATCCAGGGCGTTCTGGTCGCCCTGTTTGATCAGGCGTGCCAGCCTTACCTCTTCCTCGGCCGTGATCAAGGGATATTTGGACATTTCGGCCAGGTAGCGGTACAGCGCCTGTTCGTATCTCGCGCCGTTGCCATAAGACTCTTGATATGATGTGCCGATCTTGCTTCACCTCCCCTCCGCGCCATGCGCCACGCGCGGCGAATCCCTTCCGCTGCGGCCTATGCGGGTCCGGTCTCCGTTACAACGCGATCCGTCGTGGTGTTGACGTTGACGGCGTGCCGAGGGATGCGTGCCATAGGGACCCTGTTCAAGATATGCAAGCGGAAAGACGCCATCGTCAGACAAACGGAAAGGACAATCCGGCGGGCGCGCGTTCAAGAACTGGATTTGCGTCGTTATCAGACAACGGGAACTGAAGACGGGTTGCCATCGAATAAAACCGGAATCCAGCATGCACAGGCTTACAAGAAGGCTTTGCCTGGGTGACAGTTCCCAGTGCAGATAAAATAAATCGAAAAGGCCCTGAAGTCAAGGGTTTTCCCTTTAAGATTGACATGGGAAGGACCGGCGGATACATTGGCTCTCTCGAAATCGGAGGCAAGACCCCCATGACCGGAGATCTTTCCCGCGAGGAGACGGCGGATGACCGCGGAATCGAAGACATGGCGTATTGCCGTCGTGAATAAGAAAGACGTGGTGGACGCCGTGGGCGAAGGGCTTCGCGGCGATATCCGCGACCTGGGGATCGAGGGCGTCGAGCGGGTTCGTCACGTCCGGCTCTATGCCCTTCACGGCCTGCTGTCGGAAGACGAAGTGGATCGAATCACGACCAGGCTGCTCACCGATCCGGTCACCCAGGAGCACATCTTGACGGACGCTGCGCCGCTGCCGGTAAGCACCGGCGAATGGGGCGTGGAGGTCTGGTTCAGAACGGGCGTGACCGACGCCGTGGGCGAGACCACGTTGAAGGGGGGCCGAGACCTCGGCGTCACCGGCGTGGAATCGGTGGAAACGGGCAGGGGTTACATCCTCAGGGGACCTCTCGCCCGGCCCCAGGTGGACACCATCTGCCGCCGCCTGCTGGCCAACGACGTAATCGAGAAATATACCTGCTACGAAGGCATCGAATGAATTCCGCCACCGGTACCATGGTCGACACCCTCCCCTTGCTGACTGCCTCGGACGAAGAGATGATGCGGTTGAGCCGGGACGGCATGCTGGCCCTGAACCTGGAGGAAATGCGGACGATCCGGCGTTACTTCGCCTCCATCGGCCGTGATCCGACCGATGTGGAAATCGAAACGCTGGCGCAGACCTGGTCGGAGCATTGCAAGCACAAGGTATTCAACGGGGTCATCGATTACGTAACCGGAGACGGAACGGAACGCATCGACAACCTCTTCGCCCGGTCCATTCGGAAGGCGACCGAGGATATCCGGCGGGAGAAGGGTGAAAGCGACCGGTGCGTATCCGTGTTCGTCGATAACGCGGGCATTATCGAATTCGACGAGGATTACCACCTCGTTTTCAAGGTCGAAACCCACAACCATCCATCGGCGCTGGACCCCTACGGCGGTGCCAACACGGGTATCGGCGGGGTCATCCGCGATCCCCTGGGAACGGGCCTGGGCGGCAAGCCCATCTTCAACACGGACGTGTTCTGCTTCGCTCCGCCCGACTTTCCTTACGACGACCTGCCCGAAGGTCTGCTGCACCCGAAACGGATTTTCAAGGGCGTCGTGGCGGGAGTCCGCGACTACGGCAACCGCATGGGCATACCAACCGTCAACGGGGCCATCCTCTTTGACGAGCGGTACCTGGGCAACCCGCTGGTGTACTGCGGCACGGCGGCCATCATCCCGGTCGACCGGGTCGAGAAGTCGGCCGAACCCGGAGATCTTATCGTTTCCATCGGCGGGAAGACGGGCAGGGACGGCATCCACGGCGCCACGTTCTCGTCCATCGAACTGACCGAAACCTCGGAATCCACCGCCACGCAGGCCGTTCAAATCGGCAATCCCATCGAAGAGAAGAAGATCCTCGACGTGCTGATGCAGGCCCGGGACCAGTTGCTGTACCGCAACATCACCGATTGCGGCGCCGGCGGGTTTTCGTCGGCCATCGGGGAGATGGGCCGGGACACGGGCGCGGAGGTCCACCTGGAGCAGGCGCCCCTGAAGTACGGTGGACTGAAACCGTGGGAGATCTTCCTCTCGGAGTCGCAGGAACGCATGATTCTGGCGGTCCCGCCGGACCGCATCGATGGGCTGCGTGAACTCTGCGCGGGCGAGGACGTCGAGGCTTCGGTGATCGGCGCGTTCACCGGCGACGGGCGGTTGAGGGTCACCTACCAGGATGACCCTGAGGATGGAGAGCGGACCACCGTCGCGGACCTGGACATGGAATTCCTGCACGGGGGGGTTCCGCGCGTCGTCCGGGAGGCCAGGTGGGAGCCGCCGGCCCATCCCGAACCTCCCGAGGCAGACCGCCCCGACCCCGCGAACAGCCTCACGCGGCTGCTGTCGTCGTGGAACGTGGCGAGCAAGGAATGGGTCGTTCGGCAATACGACCACGAGGTACAGGGCGGCAGTGTGCTCAAGCCCCTCCAGGGCGCCCGGAACGACGGTCCGGGGGACGCCGCGATCGTCCGTCCCGTGCTGACATCGGAGCGGGGTGTCGCCGTGGCCAACGGCATCAATCCATCCTACGCCGACATCGATCCCTACTGGATGGCCGCGTCCGCCATAGACGAAGCCCTGCGGCAGATCACCTGCGTGGGCGGCAGCATCCAACAGACCGCCCTGCTGGACAACTTCTGCTGGGGCAATCCGGACAAACCGGACCGCCTCGGCGCGCTGGTGCGCGCGGCCAAGGCCTGCTACGATACGGCCGTGGCCTACGGAACGCCTTTCATCTCGGGCAAGGACAGCTTCTACAACGAATTTTCCGACGGCAACCGGACCATCGCCATTCCGCCCACGCTCCTCATATCGGCCATCTGCGTAATGGACGACGTAAGCCGGGCGGTCAGCATGGACGTCAAGTCACCGGGAAACAGCGTCTACGTGGTGGGCCTTACCCGCGATGAGCTGGGCGGTTCCCGGTACTACCGCATGCTCGGATACATCGGCCGGAACGTACCGACCGTGGACACGGCCGCCGGGAGCGGGAACATGAACCGGCTGCACCAGGCCATATCGCGAGGATTCGTCGCCGCCTGTCACGACTGCTCCGAGGGCGGATTGGCGGTGGCCGCGGCGGAAACGGCCTTCGCGGGTGGATTCGGCGTGACGCTGGATCTCGATGCCGTACCCCGGGCCGGGGGCGCGGACCGCGACGACGTCGTCCTCTTTTCCGAATCGAACAGCCGCTTCGTCGTGGAAGTGCCCCGGGGCCGTGAAGCCGACTTCGAATCGGTGATGGCCGGCAGTCCTTTCGGCCGCGTGGGCGTCGTTACCGAAGACGACCGCTTCGTCGTGCGCGGCCTCCGCGGCGATGAGATCATATCGGCGGACCTTTGTACCCTGAAGGAAGCCTGGCAGCGTCCCCTGCGATGGTGACGCCGCTGGGGCGTTCGGGGCGTCCGGGCCGTTCGGGCCGTCCGGACCGTCCGGGCGATTCGCCTTTCACGTCCTACCGCATCCGGGAGTATCCATGCCAACCGCCTCCGTCCTGATTCTGCGCGCCGCGGGGATCAACTGCGATGAAGAAACGGCCCACGCTTTCCGGCTTGCCGGCGCGGCGCGGGTAGACCCCGTCCACATCAACGCATTCATCCGGGGACGGCGCAGCCTGTCCGAGTACGACGTACTGGTCCTTTCCGGCGGCTTCTCCTACGGCGACGATATCTCTGGCGGCAAGGTGCTTGCCAATGAACTGCAGTGCAGGCTGATGGACGACGTGGAAACCTTCATGGGAGACGGCAAACTCATCCTCGGCATCTGCAACGGTTTCCAGGTGCTCGTCAAGATGGGCCTCCTTCCCGGGACGAAACCGGGCGGACGGCAACAGGAAGCGACGGTGTTCTATAACGACTCCGGGAAATTCGAGTGTCGCTGGGTCTACCTGCGCAGGAACCCGGAGAGTCCATGCGTCTTCACCCGGAACATGCCGGAGACCATATACATACCCGTCGCAAACGGAGAAGGCAAGGTCATGCTGGCTTCGCGCGGCGTGCAGGAACGGCTGAGTTCCGGCGGCCACGTCGCCCTTCGGTATGCCAATCCGCCCTGGGTGGAAGGCGGCGAGGCCGGGTATCCCTGGAGCCCGAACGGTTCGGCGGAGGCCATCGCCGGGATCTGCGATCGAACCGGCCGGGTCTTCGGACTCATGCCCCATCCGGAGCGGTACACCCATCCGACCCATCATCCGCGATGGACCCGGGAGGGTCGCAGGGAACCCGACGGACTGCACATCTTCCGGAACGCCGTGGAATACGCCCGCGGGATCCGATAGCACCAGACGGGAGCGTATCGATTGAGCTTCCCCCCGTTCAGCCGAGCCATCGAGCGCCGCATGCACGCGATCGGGATTCTCCTGGCGCCCGTCGCGGTATTCGTCCTGCTCAGCCTCGCAACCCACTCGGAAGACGACTACCCCAACTCCAGCCTGGGCCCGGAGGAAGTAGTCAACCTCGGCGGCCGGCCCGGCGCCCTGGTTGCCTACGGGGTGACGCTCGCCCTGGGATACGGGGGATACGTTGTCCCCGTCCTGATCGGATTGCTCGCCTGGAACAGGATCCGGGTGCAGCGTCCCTCGATCGTGCTCGTCCAGTCCGGTTGGCTCCTCGTGATCACGACGACCGGAATCGCTACCGGAAGCCTGATCCCGATTCTCCCCGATTACCTTCGGTTTGAAATCGGCGGCGTCCTGGGATTCTACCTGGGAAGACAAATGGCAGGCGCTCTCGGCGTGAACCTCGCGCTTGCCGTGGGCGGCTTCGTTTTTCTTGCACTCCTGGGCGTCATGGCGTATCAGATCAGACGACGCGCCGCACGACAGGCGAAGGCATCTGAACCTTGAGCCCGGCGAGATCCGCTCGAGGTCCCGCCTGGTCCGAACCGGAGCGCCGGCCATGAAGCGATGCGCATTGCTGCCGTTCGTCCTCGTTGCGTCCATGTCGATCGAGGCGGGTCCGACCGACCGGCGGTCCTTCGAATCTAACGCCAATCCGGGCGCGCCGAAGATATCCGGGCGCCTCCAGGAGGCGCTTTCGTCGCGGCTGCCGGGGGAGCGCCATAAGGTCTGGATGTACCTCGCGGACAAGGGAGATGCCGTCCGTACCGGATACGCCGCGGCGCTGGACGCGGCGGAAGACCGGCTGACCCCACGCGCGCGGCGGCGGCTCGCGATGAGAAGGGGCGGCCTGGCGGGATGGGAGGACATCCCGGTCCATCCCCCCTATGTCGACCGTATCGGGGAACTGGGAGGACAGATCCACCATCTGTCCCGTTGGAACAACGCGGTGAGCGTATCCGGGAGTCCGGAGGTGATCCGTCGTCTCGCCGAATTGCCCTTCGTCCTCAAAATCGAAGCGGTCAACCGGCTGCGGCGGCCGCGGCCGGTCCCTCCGCGGCAGTTCGCGCCGCCGGAAACCAGGGCGCGTCTTCGACGGACCCAAGCCACCCGGTTCGACTACGGCCCGTCTTTCGTCCAGGTAAACCAGGTGCAGGTGCCCGCGCTGCACGATCTCGGCCTGTCGGGCCAGGGCGTGCTGGTGGCGCTGTTCGATACGGGGTTCGACCTGGACCACGCGGCCTTCGACAGCCTGAGCACCCGGGTGGAGGCCCGGCGCGATTTCGTACGGGACCACATGGGACTCGTCGGATTCCCCCACGCCGCCCACGGCACGCAGGTGCTTTCGGCCATCGGCGGATACGCGCCGGGTCAACTGGTCGGACCGGCCTACGGCGCCCGCTATCTTCTGGCGAGTACCGAGGCCGTTTCCTTCGAAAACGAAGTCGAGGAGGACTGGTGGATGGCCGCGATGGAGTGGGCGGACAGCCTCGGCGTGGACGTGGTCAGCAGTTCGCTCGGTTACATCGACTGGTATACCTACGAAGACATGGACGGCGCGACCGCCATGATCACCCGGGCGGCGTCTCTGGCGGCGGACCGGGGCATCGTGGTCGTGAACGCCATGGGGAACCAGGGCGGCGAGCCCTATGAAAAGATGGCGGCGCCCGCCGACGCGGAGCCGGTGATATCCGTCGGCGCGGTCGATGCCGCGGGCGGGCGCGCCGCTTTTTCTTCCGTCGGCCCCACCTTCGACGGACGCATCAAGCCGGACGTGATGGCCATGGGCCAGGATGTCTACACGGTGGACCCGTCGTCCATCGACGGCTATACCCGCAGCGACGGCACGTCTTTTGCCGCGCCCCTGGTGGCCGGCGTCGCCGCGTTGCTGCTGGAAGCCTATCCCCACTGGACGCCTGAAAAGGTGCAGAGGGTACTCCGCCGGACGGCCGGCCGGGCAGCCGCTCCGGACACCCTGAACGGGTATGGCGTCGTCCGCGCCGCCGACGCCCTGATGACCGAATCGCGGGGGACCGTGCGGTCATTCACCGCCGAAAGCGGTCCGAGCGGCGTGTTCCTCGCCTGGCGCGCGGGGCTGGAGATCAATCTGCTGTCCTACCGGATCGACCGCAGAGAATACCCCGAGGGCTCGTTCGGGTTCGCAGCCTCCATCCCGGTGACCCGGCCCCAGGGTAGTCGGCCGGGTTCGACCGCCTATGATTATACGGATACGGCCGTCCAGCCGGGCAGGTCCTACGAGTACCGGTTGCAGCCCGTCGGCCGCCCGGGACTGGCGTTGACGGCGGAACCCGTCGTTACCCGTATCGATTACGAATCCGGCGCGGTCGACGGAGCGGCGGCGGTCCTCTATCCGAACGCGCCGAATCCCTTCGCCGCGACCACGGATATTCGGTTCGAACTGAGGGCCCCGACCCGGATAACACTGACGATCTACAACCTGCTCGGGAGGCGGATACGGGTCCTGGTCGATGAAGCCTTTGACCGGGGCAGGTACACCCGGACGTGGAACGGCAGGGACGATGAGGGCCGTGCCGTGCCCAGCGGCGTGTATTTGTACCGTATGACCGCCGGAGCCACCGAGGCCGGGGGCAAGATGCTGCTGCTGCGTTAGGACGGTCTCGTTGCCGGGCCGCGGCATCCGGTTTCATGCCGTTGCGGAAACGGCCGGCGGCGGAGCGGCGGCGTTTTATAAAGAGGTTGACATTCGGAACAGGTTGTGGTTATATAGTTGAGCACTACGCAGTAGGTGTTTCCAGTCGCGCAATACTGACCGCAAGACGGACGCAAGTTGAAGATAATCGGCCTGTTTACGCCATTTGCAAGGGGAGGTTGGGCATCATGGTCACCGTGACGGACGTCGCCGCCGACAAGATTAAAACCATGATAGAGGACCAGGACAATCCGGATCTCGGACTGCGCGTCATGATCGCCGGCGGTGGCTGTTCCGGTTTTCAGTACCGTCTCGCTTTCGACAAGCAGGCGACCGACAACGACCAGGTTATCGAGCAGAACGGCATCAAGGTTTTCGTCGACAACAAGAGCGCCATCTACCTGATGGGTGCGGAACTGGATTACGTAGAAGGACTGATGGGCGCAGGGTTCAAGGTCGTCAATCCCAATGCCAAGGGTACCTGCGGTTGCGGAGAATCCTTTCACGTATAGGCCCGTATGACGCGCGGGCGGAACCCGGGTGTTCCGTTCACGCGGATCGAGCACTTTGGCTGCGGAATCTGAAAACCCCCGTGCGTTTCTGACCGGTATCCGGCACGTCATCGCCGTGGCCAGCGGCAAGGGCGGCGTGGGCAAGTCGACGGTCAGCGTCAACCTGGCCCTGGCCCTCGCGAAAGCGGGCCGCGCGGCCGGTCTGCTCGACGCAGACGTATACGGCCCGAACGTCCCCCAGATGATGGGCGTCGCCGGGTCCCTCGAGAAAGATCCTTCAGGCAGCATCCAACCCATTATCCGGCACGGTATCCGGCTGGTGTCCGTCGGTTTCGTCGCGGGGCCGTCGGACGCGGTGATCTATAGAGGGCCTCTGGTCGGAAAGATGGTGAAGGGATTTCTGGGCAACGTGGCCTGGGGAGAGCTGGACTACCTCGTGGTCGATCTTCCGCCCGGTACCGGCGACGCGGCGCTGACCCTGGCCCAGTCCACGGAACTGACCGGGGCCGTCATCGTCACGACGCCCCAGCAGGTCGCCCTGTCGGACGTGCGCAAGGCGATTACCATGTTCCAGCGCCTGCGGGTCCCCGTGCTCGGCATCGTCGAAAACATGAGTTACTACGTCGACGCCGGGACCGGCGAACGGACCCACATTTTCGGCCGGGGCGGCGGTGTTGCGCTAAGCGACGAGCTGGGCCTGCCCTTCCTGGGCGAGATCCCCCTGTCGCCGGCCGTCTGCGCGGCGGGAGACGCCGGTGCACCGATCTTCCTCGATCCGGCGAGTACTGCGGAAACGGCGGCGTTCAGCGGTATCCGGACGGCCGTCGAGGCCGAGGTCGAGCGCTTGACAGCGGCCGTGCCCGGCCCGGTTCGATCCTGATGCTGCGGCTTCCCCGGTCCGTCTATGACGGCATGGCCGCCCACGCGGTAGAGGAGTATCCCCGGGAGTGCTGTGGATTTCTGACCGGAACGGACGACCCGGACTCGTGGCGGGTTCACCGATGCAGGAACATCCAGGACGAATTGCACGCGAAAGACCCGGCGCAGTATCCCCGGGACGCCCGGACCGCCTACGTGTTCAGCCGGGAGGACATGGAACGGCTGTTCTTCGGCACGTTCGAGCCGCCGGGCGCGCGGGTCCTGGGATTCTACCATTCGCACCCGGATTCGCCGGCGTACTTTTCGGAAAAGGACCGGATGGAGGCCCTGACGGACTGGCTGGACCCGGAACCGGGCTACCTGGTCCTCTCCGTCGCGGGCGAGACCATAGGCGAAATCAAAATGTTCCGGTGGATGGACGATGAGACCGGTTTCAGGGAGATACCCGTAGAGCTGGTATGATCCCGCAGCGGGGACAGGCCTATGAAAGAAGTATTCGACGAGGTCGTGGAAGTACTGTCGCGGGGGGAAGGGGCGGCCCTTTCCACCATCGTATCGAGCAAGGGCTCGCTGCCGATGAGCAAGAAGGCGAAAATGCTCGTCAAGCGCGACGGGACGTTCACCGGAACGGTGGGCGGGGGATGCCTGGAAGCCGACGTCTGGGCCGAGGCGCGCGAGGTGATGGACCGGTCTGCCCCTCGGCTGCAGCACTTCATATTGACCGAGAAGCACGCCGGGGACGAGGGCCTGAACTGCGGCGGCAACGTGGAGATCTTCACGGAACCGATCAAGGCGGGCCCCATGCAGGACGTCTTCGAGGCGATCCGCCGTCTCCACGATACGCGGGGTATCGGTCTGCTCGCCACGCTGGTGTCGGGACAGGCCGGAACGGAAGGCAGCAAGATGCTGATCGCGGGGTCCGGAGAGACCACCGGGACGCTGGGAGACCCCGCCCTGGACGACCGGATCAGGCTGGATTCGGATATCGAAATCACCGAAAACCTGCTGCGGGTGGTCACGCTGGATCACGAAGGAGTGGAGACCCGGGTCTTCGTGGAGTCCATCTGGCCGGCGCCGCAGCTGTTCCTCTTCGGCGGCGGCCACGTCTCCAGGGCCATCGCCCGGATCGCCCATACCGTGGGATTCCGCATCATCGTGGTGGACGACCGGCCCGCCTTCGCGAACCATGAGCGCTTTCCCGAGGCCGACGAGGTCGTCGTGGACGCCTTCGACGAGGTCGTGGGCAAGCTGCCCATCGACGGCTCGTCCTACCTGGTCGCCGTGACCCGGGGCCACCAATGGGACCAGCCCGTCATCGAGCAGGCCGTATGGACCGACGCCGCGTACATCGGCATGATCGGCAGCCGGCGAAAGATCGCCCTGATGTGGAAGAACCTGGAAGAAAAAGGCGTGCCCCGTCACCTGCTGGACCAGGTGCACGCGCCGATCGGCATGGAGATACAGGCCGATACGCCCGAGGAGATCGCGGTCAGCATCATGGCCGAGTTGATCGAGTTCCGGCGGTCCGGCGGAAAGCCGGCCCACCTGCTTTCCACGGCGGAGGAAGCAGCAGGAACGGGGCGTACGAGCAAATAGGGAATACGCGCCGGCAGGAGTCCTTACGCTCAGGCCGAACGCGCCGGATCGCCTAACCGCCCTCCCCTAATTCGTCGCGGTGATCCCCGACCTTCGCGACGGCCCGGACGATGTCGTCCATGTCCTCCCGACTGCCCAGCATCACGTTCTGCGTAAACCAGACCGCTTCCGAGGAACACGCCCGCTCTGTCACAGGCAGACGCAACGCGGTGTAGTCAACGGCCGACAGCGCCGGACTCCGGTATATGCCGTAGTTCCGGTCCCTGAAGACCGGTTGTTCGTACAAGGGGATGGAGTAGCCCGGACTGGCGGGAACCCCCTCGGCGCGCAGGGCCTCGATGAACCGGGTCTTCGGGATCCCTCCGAAGGCTTCCTCGCTGTACTTGAACATGTAGATATGCCGCGCGTGGCGGTCGGCCTTCGCGGGCCGGGACACCGGTACGATGCCGTCGACCCTGCCGAGACGTTCGGTCAGGTACTCGCCGTTATCGTGGCGCCGGTCGGCCTGTGCCTCCAGATGGTCCATCTGCACCAGGAGCAGGGCGCCCTGTATCTCGGTCATCCGGTTGTTGCCGGCCATGCGGTAGTGGTTATACCGTGGACCCGGCGCAACGTGCCCGCAGTCGGCAAGAGACCGGGCCGCCGATGCCAGGCCGTCGTCGTTGGTGAGCATGATGCCCCCCTCGCCGGCGTTCAGGTTCTTGGAGGACTGGAAGCTGAAGGCCCCCATCGCGCCGAGACTGCCCACGCCCCGGCCTCCCCAGCGCGCCCCGTGGGCCTGGGCCGCGTCTTCGATCACGGCCAGGCCATGGCGGCCGGCGATTTCTCTGAGGCGGTCCACGTCCGCGGGCAGACCCGCGAAGTGTACCGCCACCACGGCCCTGGTCCGCGGCGTGACCGCCTGCTCGACCCGGCCGGGGTCCAGGTTGTAGGTATCGGGATCGATGTCGACGAACACGGGCACGGCGTTCGACATCACGATCGAACTGGCCGACGCGATGAAGGTGTAGGCCGGTACGATGACCTCGTCCCCGGGTTCGATGCCGACCGCCTGCAGGGCGAGGCACAGTGCCGTGGTGCCGTTGCTGACGGCGATGCCGTGTGCGGCCTGCTGGAACGCGGCGAAGCGCCGTTCGAAGCTGCGTACCTTCTCGCCCTGGATGCTTCCCCACTGTCCCGAGCGCACGGTTTCGCTGGCGGCCCGCGCGCTTTCATCCAGGTTCATGGGCCAGGCCGGGAAGGGTTCCGTCCGTACCGGTTCCGCGCCGTTTATGGCAAGTCGGGGCATGGGATACTCCAGGGAATCAGTCGAAGAGGGCGTCCACGAAGGCGGGGGCGTCGAAATCCTGCAGATCCTCGATGCGTTCGCCCACGCCGATGAGTTTGACGGGAATGGCCAGTTGGACGCCGATGGCGAACACGATCCCGCCCCGGGCGGTTCCGTCCAGCTTCGTCAGCGCGAGGCCCGTCAGTCCCCCCAGGGCTTCGCTGAAGACGCGGGCCTGGGAAAGCGCGTTCTGGCCCGTCGTGCCGTCGAGGACGAGCAGTACCTCGTGGGGCGCGCCGTCCAGCCGCTTGCCCAGGGTGCGCTTGATCTTCTTCAGTTCCTCCATCAGGTTGTCCTTGGTGTGCAGCCGGCCCGCCGTGTCGATGATGACGACGTCCGAGTTCCGGGCCAGGGCGGCCTGCATCGCGTCGAAGACCACGGCCGAAGGATCGGATCCATGCTGGTGACGGATGATATCCGCGCCCGCGCGCCGCGCCCAGACCTCCAGTTGTTCTATGGCCGCCGCGCGAAAGGTGTCGGCTGCGGCCAGCAGCACTTTCTTTCCTTCCCCGGCATAACGGGCCGCCATCTTTCCGGCGGTCGTCGTCTTGCCCGTCCCGTTGACGCCCACGACCATGATGACGTGGGGCCGGCGGTCTGCGTCCGGGACCGACGCATCGCCCAGGATGTCCGTCATCTCTTCCCGGAGCAGTCCCATGAGGTCCTCGGGATTCCGGGTCCGCCGGTCGACCGCACGGTCCCTCAGTCCGTCGATGATCCGCAGGGTCGTCTCCACGCCCACGTCGGTCTGCAGCAGGATGGCTTCGATTTCCTCCAGCAGGTCCTCGTCGATACGGTCGTATCGACCCACGGCCTGGTGGATCCTGCGAGCCAGCCCGTCCCGCGTTCTGGCCAGCCCGTCTCTCAGCCTGCGTACGACGCCCAGCATGTCCCACCCCCCGGAGTCCTTTTATGCTATCTGTCAGACCGGATCACATACAAAAAACCGGGAGAGCATTGGTCAGCCTTCCCGGCTTTCGTGTAAATCCCGTTCCGCGTTCAATTGGTCCGCCTGGCCGCGCACCCGATCCGCCTGGGCGCGCATGATCCGCTTGGCTGGCGAGGGCGCATCTTGTCCGTCTGATCACGCCTATAGATGGCCGTCGATCTTTTCGGCGAGTTGCTGCTTGGGGAGCGCGCCTATGATGCGGTCCACCTCGGCGCCGTCCTTGAATATCAACAGGCTCGGTATGCTCCGGATGCCGAAACGGGTGGCCGCTTCGCGGTTTTCGTCCACGTCGACCTTGACGACCTTCAGGCGCCCGTCATAGTCGCCCGCGAGCTCTACCAGGGTGGGGGCGACGGCCTTGCAGGGCCCACACCATTCCGCCCAGAAATCGACCAGTACGGGCGTGCTGCTGTTAATTACCTCGGACTCGAACTGATCGTCCGTGATCGCTGTTGGCTGTCCCACTTTCGCTGCTCCTTTCACATGGATAGGATTGAATCGCTCCCAGCCAAATTCGGCCTTTCGGGGGGCATTTGTCAAGCATTTTCGCCCGGCCGGTCAGCGGAAACGATCAGGCGTAATCGTCCAGTTCGTAGTCCTTGATCTTGCGGTAGATGGACCGCTCGCTGATGCCGAGTTCACGGGCGGCCCGGCCCCGGTGCCCTCCGTTGCGCTCGAGGGCGCGCCGTATGGCCTCCCGCTCCCAGTCTTCCATGGTGCGCAACCGCTTCAGGTCGCCATCGCCCGGTACCAGCACGGCGGGAGGTTCGATACCCTGATCCTGTTCCACGGCTGGCGGTTCGAGGTTCCGCTTCCTTTCCGCGGGAGAGGGGTCGAAGTCCCGGCGCGCTTCCGCGGGGGGCGGCAGTTGAAAGCGTTCCGGGAGTCGGGCGGGATCGCCTCCGCCGAAGACCGCGGAAATCTTGGATGGGAGCTCGTGGATGGCGGTCAGGATCTGCCAGAGGATCTTGTAGAACATCTCCCGGTCCATGTCTTCCGGGTTCCGGTTCTGGGGCACGGGCAGGGCGCGGTTCGACGCGGGCGGCGTGTAGATCTCGTCCGGCAGGTCGTCCGCATCGATCCGGGATTTGCGGGAGGTAACCATCAGCTTTTCGACAAGGTGCCGCAGTTCACGGATGTTGCCCGGCCATGCGTAGTCCACGAGGGTCGCCAGGGCCTCCTCCGTCAATGCGGGAGGCGACGCAGACACGCCGCGCTTTCCCCGCGTGTCGTGGATGTAGTAGTCAATCAGCCGGGGAATGTCCCCGCGGCGTTCGCGCAGGGCGGGCAGATGGATGCGCACGGCGTTGAGCCGGTAGTACAGATCCTGGCGGAACTTCCCGGCGCGGATCTCCCCCGCGAGGTCCCGGTTGGTCGACGCGATCAGGCGGACGTTGGTCTTCACCGGCGTCGAGCCGCCGACCCGGATGAATTCCTGCTGCTCCAGGACGCGCAGCAGTTTAACCTGCGTGGACCGGGGCATATCGCCGATCTCGTCCAGGAGCAGCGTGCCGCCGTCCGCCTGTTCGAAGTAGCCCTTCCGCTGGCCTTTTGCGTCCGTGAAGGCGCCTTTTTCGTGACCGAACAGCTCGCTTTCGAGCACCCCTTCGGCGATGGCACCGCAGTTGATGGGAATGAAGGGTCCGTCCCTGCGGTCGCTGTAATGGTGGATCGCCCGGGCGAATCCCTCCTTGCCGGTACCGCTTTCCCCGGTGAGCAGGACCTGGATCCCGGTGGGCGCCACCTGGAGTACCGACTCCATGGCCGCGATGAAGCGTTCGTCCCTGCCCACGAGCTGGAACCGGTGGTGAAACTCCCGCCGAATGTCCAGCATGCGCATCTTCGTGAGCAGTTCTTCGGCGTCGACGGGTTTTTCGATATAGTCGGCGACGTCGAACTGGCGGTACGGCCGGGGCGGCTGGTGCTGCCGCGTGGTGAGGATGATATCGGCGTCGGGATGTTTACCCGAAATGGTGCGTAAGAGCCGTTCCGGGTCGGCGTCGTTCAGGGCGAGATCGACGAGGACGGCATCGGGCGGATCCTTCCGCATGGCGCTCAGCGCCTCGGCCGCTACGCCGGTCCCCTGCGCGTCGTACCCCGCGTCCCGCAGGATACGCACCGCGTGCCGCCGGCTGTCCGTTTCGCCGTCCAGGACCAGAATCGTCCGACCTTCCACTCTGGGACTCCTTGGCAAGCGCTACTCCAGGTGATAGGTCTTGATCTTCCGAAAGAGGGTTCGCTGGCCGATCCGCAGCACCCGGGCGGTCCGCGCCTTGTTCTGCCCGCACGCGGCCAGGGTCGCGGCGATCAGCCGTCGCTCGCCTTCCTTCATCGACATGCCGACCCGGATGTCCACCCCGTCCTCGTCCCCGCCGTCCGGTCCGGATCTCGTGGACCGATCGGGCAGGAATTCCGCGGGGACGTCCTCCACGTCCAGGGCGGGTCCGTCGGCGAGCAGGACCATGGTTTCCAGGCAACGGCGCAGCGATCCGCCGTCCTTCGACCAGTCGACGGCGGCCAGGACGGCCAGCGCCCCGTCGGTGATACTCCGCACGGGCACGTTGCGCTGTTCGGCGATCTTCATGGCCAGGTAGCGGATGAAATCCGGCGTCAGGCCGTCGCCGTGCTCCGGGCCGTCCGTCGACGCGGCCGTCATCAACTCCGACTGGGGGTGCCGTATGAACTCGGGGACGTCCGCCACCGTCAGGGTTTCTCCCGTTCCCATGACGATCATGCCCTCGATGCAGTTTTCGAGCTGCCGGACGTTCCCGGGCCAGTGGTAGGTCGAGAGCATCTCCAGGGCCGGCGCATCGATGCGTTCGATCCGCTTTTTTTCTCGTTCGCTGAACCGGCGGATGCAGTGGTCGATCAGCAGGGGGAGGTCCTCCTTCCGTTCTCTCAGGGGAGGGAGCGAAAGGGTCACGACCCGGAGCCGGTAGTAGAGGTCTTCCCTGAAGCGTCCCTGCTCGATCTCGGCTTCCAGGTCGCGGTTCGTCGCCGCGATGACCCGGGTGTCGGTCTGCAGCCAGTTCCCGCTGCCCACCCGCTGGAACTTGCGTTCCTGCAGGACCCGCAGCAGTTTAACCTGCGTGGACGGGGACAGTTCGCCCACTTCGTCGAGGAAGAGCGTGCCTCCGTCGGCCAGTTCGAACCGGCCCTTGTAAGTCTTGACCGCGTTCGTGAAGGCGCCTCTCTCGTGACCGAACAACTCGCTTTCGATCACCCCTTCCGACAGGGCGTTGCAGAAGACGGGCACGAAGGACTTGTTCCTCCGGGAACTGCCGTGGTGCAAGGCGTGGGCCACCAGTTCCTTGCCCGTGCCGCTCTCACCGAAGATCAACACCGTCGACTGGGTATCGGCGATCTGGAGAATCTGCTCCCGGATGCGCTGCATGGACGCGGACCGCCCCACGATGTTCTCGAATCCATAGCGGGTGTCCAGTCGGTGCAGCAGCTCCTGATTTTCCTGCACGATGCGCTGCCGGTCCAGGATCTTCTCGATCTCCGCCGCGAGCTTCTCCACGTGCACGGGTTTTTCAAGTACGTCGTACGCCCCCTCCTTCATGGCGGCGACGGCCAGGCCCATGGAACCGGGTTCCGTCATCAGGATGACGCCGACCTCGGGATGCCTGCCGAGGGCGACGCTCATCAGCCGCAGTCCGTCTATTCCGGGGGCGCTGAGGTCCGCGATGATGACGCTCGTGGGCTCCGCGGCCAGGACGTTGAGGGCGTGGTCGCTGCTTTCCACGGAGATTACGCGGTAACCGCGCTGGGTCAGGCCGTAGTGTTTCTCGTCCCGGCCGCGGGAGGAACCTTCGACCAGCAGGATGACGGATTCTGTCGGACTGTCCATGGTACAGGGATTGGAAGGCACGGAACAGGTTGACAAAAGCTTCGAGCCGGGACACGGCTTCCGGTACGGCGGGTACGTGCCGCACCTTCGACGAGCATCCATCGCGAACGGGATCCTGGCCGATCCGCCGTCCACTCGAAACTACGTCATGGCCGGTGCGCTGTCAATCGCTAAACCGGGCGTCCAGGCGTCCCGGAGAGGCCGTGCGCCGCGTAACGTCCGCGATTTCACGGCAGCGGCTCGCCCGACACCTGGTAGGCGGGCATGACCCACATTTCGGGTATGACCACGCGGGTGGGCTGGCAGAGGACGAATACGACCGTATCCGCGATGTCTTCGGGCGTGAGCATCAGGGAAAGGCGCTTTTCCGATACGGGCTGGGGCCTGTTCTCGAGGATGGGTGTTTTCACTTCGCCCGGCAGGATGGCGCAGGCGCGGAGCCCGTACCCGGCGGCTTCCAGGTTGATCGAATGGGTCAGCGAAACCATGCCGTGCTTGGACGCGCAGTACGCGGCGCCGCCGAGGAGAGAGACCTGGCGTCCGGCCATGGACGCGATATTGATGACGGTGCCCCCGCCTCGCGCCTTCATTTGGTCGTATACCGCGCGAAAACAGTTGAACGCACCCGTGAGATTGACGTCCACCACCAGATCCCAGTCTTCCACGGCCATCTCGGTGGCTGTGCGCAGGGGCGTATTGACGCCCGCGTTGTTTACCAGGATCGACACGGGACCCAGCTGTTCCGCCGTCTGCGCGACGGCCTCGCCTGTCTGTTCCCGGTCGGTCACGTCCAGGGGGGCGATCGCCGCCCGGCGCCCGGCGGCATCCACCTCCGCGGCGACTTCCTCCAGGGGCTCCCGCCGTCTGCTTGAGAGAATAACGTCCGCGCCTTCCCGGGCCAGGGCCAGGGCGATGCCGCGTCCGATGCCGGTACCCGCGCCGGTGATCCAGGCCACGTGCCCTTCCAGTCTGTTCATGACGGTCTCCATTCTCCGGGTTGTCCAAAACGGATGCGCCCGGCCGGTCCGGGCCGGTCCGGGCTGGTCCGGGACGATCAGGCT
This sequence comes from bacterium, assembly GCA_963693015.1. Lineage (GTDB taxonomy): Bacteria > JAAXHH01 > JAAXHH01 > JAAXHH01 > JAAXHH01 > JAAXHH01. The sequence goes on along the minus strand of OY843748.1, from coordinate 2,948,578 downwards.
TCGGCCAGTTCGGCGTGTACCGACCGGGTGTCGATGCCCAGTCCAGCGAGCAGGTCTTTCCTGACCTTGCATACCATGGTGTACGCGGGATCGAACACGTTGCCCACGTCGTACTCGACGCATTGGCCCAGCAGCGTGTGGGCCGCCCGCGAATCGAGGCCGTAGTCGGCCTGCAGCCACCGCAGCATCTCCGTGGTCGCGTGCTGGACGCACTGGTCGAGGGGCCGGGCGTTGCCCGCCGTGAACAGGTAATCCGCGTTCTCGCCGCGGGGCCAGGCGCTTTGCTTTCCCTTGAGCAGGCGAAAGGTGAACTGCACGTCGAAGGAGATCTCGACGCCCGTACCGACGATCTCGCCGTCGCCCTGCACGGCGTGTCCGTCGCCGATGTGAAACAACGCGCCGGGCGCGAACACCGGGAAGTACGCGGTGACGCCTTCCACGAATCCGCGGTAGTCCATGTTCCCGCCGTGGCTGGCGGACGTGGCCGTCGAGATCGCCTGGCCCTTGTCCGGCGCCACGCCGAAACACCCCGTCATGGGCGCCATGGGCAGGGTCAGGCGGCCGAGGCGGGTGTCGTCCGGTTCGACCAGCGTGACCGTTCTCCGTTCCGGGTCCACCTCCCACCTGCAGAGATCATCCCTGCTCCCGATCTCCCCCGCGGTTTCCCGCACGTAAACGGGGTCGAGCACGTTTGGCGCCACGATCGGCCGGGTCCAGCCGAAAGGACGATTGGGCGTCAGCCTGTCCAGGTGCACGGCCAGCGTATCGCCCGGTTCGGCCCCTTCGACGTGAAAGGGTCCGGTCTGCGGGTTGCCGGGAGACGTCACGGGCGTGTCCGTGCGGTCCTTCCCCCGGGCGTCGACCGTCGAAGTGACGACGGTGTCCCCGTCCTTCACGCGCAGGGCGGGTTCATGAGATCCCATGGTGGTGTAATAGCGGGCAGGCTCGAAGTGATGGACCATGATCGCTCCTGTAATGCTCGTTATGGGCGGTCGCAGGGAAACGTGCGGCTTACGCCGGTTAGAATAACCCGGCGGCGCCCTTGCGGTCAAGGTGAATTCAATGGCTTTTCCGCCAGGACAAGCGCCGTTTTCCGGCAGCGGTGCGTGGCCTCGCGAAACCTCGTTTGCGGGCGGCGCAGCGGAGCGCGTGGCCGCGGTAGCACAAGGGGATATCCCTTGACACAAACGCGAGTCCGGTCTATAAAGTACACAGGATTCCGCAGCTGTTTTTCGTCTCTCGTCCGGATCGCAACGTATGCCCATCCGCCCCTTTGAAGCGTCCTCTATCGGCCTGACGCCTTCCGACGACAAGGTCCATCACGTCCTCCCCGAGTTCCAGCGGACCCGGACGGGCTGTCCGCACGGCGTGGAGTTCTGGGTCACGATACGCACGGTTTCGCGGGATGACGAGCCGCTGATCCTGCAGTGGTGCATGTCGTGCCGGCAGGTGGACGTCCTCAGGCCGGATGAATACGACTGGCGCACGCGCCTGGAGGAGTTGCGGACGGATGACGTCCCGGACCGCATGGACCGCCCGGACGGGCGGGAACCGGACCTGGCGTAGACGGACCGACCCGACCGGCGGGACCGACCCGACCGGCGGGAACCGGACCTGGCGTGGACGGAATCGCCCGGACCACCCGAACCGCCCGGACGGAACCGCCGGGCAGTCGACGACGAAAACCCTGAATCACGAATCAACCTCGAAGGAGCGCGGCGATGGGCAAGAAGAAAATGTGGGGCGAGGAGCATTCGAAATACATCTGGCTTGACGGGGAGCAGATCCCCTGGGACCAGGGCACGGTGCACGTCACGCAGGGCCATATCTTCGCCCATGCCATTTTCGAGGGGATCCGGGCCTACTGGAACGAGGACCGGGAAAAACTCTTCGTCTTCCGGTTCGAGGACCATCTGAAGCGCCTGTACAGGTCGATCAAGCTGATGCGGATGGAGACGCCCTACACGCTGGATGACGTGTGGAACGGCTCCCTCGCGCTGTGCCGGGTCCACGGGTACCGGGAGGACGTCTACATCTTCCCGACCGTGTATTTCTCCCCCGACGTGTATCTCAACAAGATGGCGGGTCCGGCTCACGTCTACGTCCACACCTTTCCCTACGGCTCGAACCTGCGCAGAAAAGACGGCGCGCGGTGTTCGGTCAGTTCCTGGACGCGCATTTCGGACAACACGCTCCCGGCCCGCATCAAGTGCTGGGCCAACTACCGGAACAGCGCCATCGCCTGGACGGACGCCACGCTCAAGGGTTTCGACGAAGCGATCATGCTGAACAACCGCGGCAAGGTCTGCGAGGCGCCGGGAGCCTGCCTGATGATGATCCAGGACGGCGTCCTGATCACGCCGCCGGTGACGGCCGACATCCTGGTGAGCGTCACCCGGGATACGATATTGAAGATCGGGCGGGACGTCCTGGAGATGCCGGTGGTGGAAAGAGAGGTCGACCGTACGGAGCTGTACACGGCCGACGAAGTGTTTCTGTGCGGGACGGGCGCGGAGGTGACGCCGGTGGCTTCGATCGACGACTACGACATCGGGGACGGTTCCATCGGTCCGGTTACGCAGCAGTTCCGCACGGCCTACAACGATCTCATCCGGGGCATCGACCAACGCTTCCCGGAATGGCGCACCGAGGTGCCCCTGTAGCACATGGATCACATGTAGCGCGGCGGCAGCGCGAGTAGCGCGACGGCTCAGGGGTTCCGGTTTTCGGCGGCCGGCTTCGCCAGGCTGACCAGGTTGGCGAACAGCCTCACGGCGCCGGGCACGCCCGCGGGAAGCTGGCGGAACCAGGCATAACCCGTGTAGATATAGCGCCCCTTGCCGTAGCGGGCTTCGACGAGCCCGCCGCCCCTGGGCGGCTCTCCCGGGTCCTGCGAAGCCATGAGCGGCGTGTAGCGGGGATCCCATTCTCCCAGGAAATACAGGCCGCGTTCCTGCACCCACCCTTCGAAATCCGCGTCCGTGATCCGGTTGGGCCGGTTGAAAACGGGATGATCCGGTACCAGGATCTCTACCGGCGCGTCTTCCCGGGTTACCCGGTCGTGGGGACGGTTGATCCAGTAGGGGTAGGGTCCGTACTGGGCCCGGTTGAAGGCGTACTTGTTGTACTGGACGATGTAGACGCCCCCGGCCTCCACGTAGTCCAGCAGGCGCCGGTTCACGGCGACGAGATCCGGCCGGACTTCGTAGGCGCGGATGCCCGCGATGATCAGGTCGAAGGCGCCCAGGTCGGCCGTGGCTAGGTCCTCCCTGGTCAGCAACTGCACCCGGACGCCCATCTGTTCCAGCGTGACGGGCACCTGGTCGCCGGTACCCATGATGTAGCCCACGCTCAGGTCGTCCGGGAGTTCGACCCGGGCGACCTGAACGGTCGAAACCGTCTCGCGGTACAGGTGCCTGGGTTCTATGTGGGGATAGGCGATCACCTCGTATCCCGCGCGGTAGTCGTTTCCGGCCGCCGCCGCCACCGCCCGTACCGCGTGGGCGCCGACGGGCGCGTCCCGGGCGGGGGTTACCGTGTAGCGGTACGTCGCGGTCTGGCCCCTGCGCGAAAAAGACAGCGGTACGTCGGACGGGGAAACCGCCCATCCGTCCGGCGCCTCGAGGGACAGTCCGCCTTCGATCAAACCGTTCACGTTGCTGAGCACGGATACGCTGAAGGACAAGGGCCTTTCCCGCCCCGATTGGGCGACCACCACCTGGGGATCCAGGGTGACCGAAAGGGCGGGCACCACCTGGAGCTCCCGCCGGATTTCCCCGAAGGCCCGGTCGGCGAAGCGGTACTGCGCGGGTTGCCGGATTTCGATATCCACGCCGTCCACGGCGAACCCGGCCCGGCCAACGACGGGCTGGGGACTCCACGGCAATCCGATCCATGCCGTCTCTTCAACCTCGACGCGCCGTTCGTTCAGGGAGCGGCGATGCCAGTAGGGCCGGGTGAGACGGGCGTCGGGAGGAACGGACACCCGCCATATCCTTTCCACGCTTTCGTTGTACCCGATGTCCGCGGCCAGCCTGGCCAGCCCGGTCTGCTCGGTTGATCCGGCCGGTCCGGCCGATCCGGCCGGGACCGGATCGGACGTGGCGGTCCATCCTTTCGGGACATCCAGGCCGAGGCGGGTGACGCGGACGGACCGCGTGCTGCGGTTCAACAACGCCAAGTTCACGCCAAGCGGGTCGCCCGGAACCACCCGGTCGTCGCTGGCAAACACTTCGAAGGCCATGCCGAGGGCCAGGACCACCACCCCGGCGAAGTCTTCTTCCTTCTGGTCGAGCAGAAAGCGGACGTCGGCGAGCGCGTCGCGCGGCAGCGTGCTTTGATTGAGATCTTCCCGAAGCGCCCGGATGGTCCGCAGACCTTCCAGCACCGGATCCAGCAGGGCCGGGGGATCCAGCGGGCTGTAGGCGTCCACGGCCTCGCGGGCCAGCGCGTCCAGACGACGGAGACGCGCCACGTAATCGGGAATCCGTCCGGCTTCCGGACCGGCCATGGCGTGGAGCCGCATAAAGGTCGTGTCCAGTCCGTCGAACAGGTGGCCGTCCCCGTCCGGAACCGTCATGCCCGCGCGGGCGACCAGCTTGATCCGGGTGAACGCCGGGCCCTTGGGCTGGAGGGTCCCCATGTCCTGGGAGCGATGCATGCTGCGGCCCGCCAGTCCGAGTTCCCGGTAGGACCGGTCCAGCACGGGGCTGTAGGACCCCACGTCGACCACGAGGGAATCGATGCTGTCGAAGGAGGCCCGCGTGTTGTTGATATACAGCTTTCGGGCCTGCCAGGGACGCAGCCCGTCCCGCAGGTGTTCCGGGAAGCGGTCCGGGTCGGCGGCGGCGTAAAAGGCTTCGCGGGTGATCCGCCCGGACGCCTGGTGATGGCCGTGTCCGTCGCGGGGCGAATCGGCGAAGACGGACACGATCACGTCCGGGCGGAAGCGGCGTATGACGCGCACGACGTCCGAAAGCAGCATCTCATCCCCGTTCCAGTATTCCAGGGTTTCCTCGGCCGATTTGGAAAACCCGAAGTCGTAGGCCCGTGTAAAGAACTGTTCCGCTCCGTCGAAACGACGGGCGCTCAGCAGTTCTTCCGTCCGGATCACGCCGATGGCGTCGTACAGTTCGGGTCCGATGAGGTTCTGCCCGCCTTCGCCCCGGTTGAGCGACAGGTAGGCCGTCCGCGCGTGCAACCCGCGGCTTACATAGGCGACCAGGGCGCTGTTTTCGTCATCGGGGTGGGCGCCGGTGTGCAGCAGGCTGGCGACGACGGGCAGGCGGAGCACGGCCTGGGCCAGCGTGGCCGTTCCCTTGCCGTCGGGCACGGGCCGGATGGCACCGGAGGTACTGGCGGCGACACGGGGGGCGGAGCAGGCGAGCAGAAGGCAAAGGATAAGGCGTGTATGCATGGATTGGCCCCAGTCGATTGAAACGATGACGCCGCGGACGTGCCGCCGCCCCGGACCGGGCGGATTGCGGTACGGTTGTGGCCTCGGTTCGGTCAGGCGTCCGGTAGTGAACGACGGTACAGCCAGATGACGCCCGCCAGCACCAGGAACAGGCCGATGAACATCCATCCGAACCGGCGCCGGGTATCGACCTCGACGCGCGCCGTATTCACTTCTTTCTGTATGCGCGGATAGACCTGCTCCAGCGAATCGACGACGGCGACCATCTCCTCGAGTACGAAAACGTGGGAGGCCCGCTGGATGTAGGCATCCCGGGCAAGGGACGCCTGGGCCAGGATCAGGTCGACCGGGACGCCAGCGGCGCGGATCTCCTCCGCCGCCCGTCGAAACGCGTTTACGGGCTCCAGGCCCCGGTCGGTCAGGGCGATGAAGTCGTCCATGATTACCTGTTCGTGACAGTCTTCGCAGTTGTCGGCAATGGAAATCAGCGACGCCGTGGGAAAGAGCACTTCATGGTTCGCGTGGCAGTCCACGCAGTTGGGCCAGAAATCCCCCTCGAGGCCATGGGGGCTGGGCAGGTAGTTGTCCATCTGTACCTGGTGACATTCGCCGCACAGTTCGTGTATGACATAGGGGTCCGGCAATCCTACGAAATCCATTTCTACGTCGTGCGCCTCGTCCTCCACGTTGCTGGCCGGGTTTCCGCCGTGGCAGTCCTGGCAGGAAATCCCCGCGGGATTGTGCACGCTCCGCCGCCATTCGGCCACCGGCAGGCTCATGGCGTCGTCGTCCAGGCCGGCGTGACAGGAGACACAGGTATTGGTCGCCGCGGCCTGCTGCGCCTCCACGGTACCGGCAGACGTCCAAGAGAGGAGCAGGGCGGCTAGGAGAACGGACGCGACCTTCACCGGATAGCCCGCTGTTTCGACGGACAGGGGGCTTCCCGCTCCAAAGCGCGTTCGACGTCCGGCATGCATTCGTTCGCTCATTCGGTCCCCTCGTCCCCGACGTCCGGTTCGGCCGCCGCTTCCTCGACCGTCGCGATGGCGTGGGGCCAGCCGTAGATGTCGAAATGATACCGCGTACCCAGGATGGTCATTTCCGTTTCCGAGATCTTCCCGAGCAGCGCGAGTACGATGTTGAGGACGACGAAGACGATGCCGAGGGAGGTCGCAATGGGCCGGCGGGACGGCCTGCGGGCGGGCGTCCTGTCCCAGAAGGGCAGCAGGCAGATGGCCAGGACGACCAGGCCGGACCCGATGATGCCGATGGTTTTCGGGAGGTATTTCAGGGCCTGATACGAGGAGAGGAAATACCATTCCGGCTTGACCCCGACCGGCGTGTTGAAGGGGTCGGCCTTTTCGTGCAGCGGCAGGGGATAGTAGATGATCATGAGGATCATGGATACCAGGACCAGCAGGACCACGATGAGTTCTTTCATGACATGATGGGGGTAGAAAGGCTTGCCGCCGGCTTTCTTCAGTTCCTCCGGGGTCTTCTCCGGCACGTCCGTGCCTTCCAGCGGCGAAATGCCCTTGTACCGGATGAGGATCAGGTGCCCGGCCACCAGGGCGACGAATATCCACGGCAGGATGACGACGTGCAGCACGAAGAACCGGGTGAGGGTCACGTCGGAGATGATCTCGCCGCCCCGCATGAGGATAAGCAGATACTCCCCGATGACCGGGGTCGCGGCGGCGATTTCCGTCCCCACCGTCGTGCCCCAGTAGGACAGCTGATCCCAGGGCAGGAGATAGCCCGTAAAGCCGAAGGCCAGGGTCACGACCAGCAGGCCGAATCCGAAGAGCCAGGTAAGCTCCCTGGGCTTCTTGTATCCCCCGTAGAAGAAGACGCGTACCGAGTGCAGCAGCAGGAAGGCGATCATGAAATTGGCGCCGTAGGAATGCACCTGGCGCATGAGCCAGCCGAAGCGCACCTGCTCCATGATGTACCTGACGCTTTCGTAGGCCGAATCGGCGGAGGCCTCGTAATAGATCATCAGGAGGACGCCCGTGACGGCCTGGGACAGAAAGAACATCAGGGTGACTGTCCCGAAGGAGAACAGCCAGTTCAGGTGACGGGGCACGGGCTTGGTCAACTGGCGCCAGCAGAAATCGATGATGGTCGATATTTCCGCGCGATCATCGAGCCAGTTGTACAACCCGCTGGACAGGCGTCTGATCATGGTGGCTGGTTTCATGCTCCGCACAGCAAGGACCGTCCGGCCCCCGGCTACGCGCCGATGATGATCTTGTCGTCGGTGACGGACAGTTCAACCGCGGTCAGAGGACCCGGAATCGGTCCGCCCTGGACGCTGCCGTCCATGCCGAACTTGCCGCCGTGACAGGGACAGACCAGGCTCTGCGTCCCTCCCTCCCACTTGACGACGCACCCCAGGTGGGGGCATACGGCGTTATAGGCGATGTAGCCGTCGGACGTGTTGACGACGATGGTCGGGCGGCCCCGGTAGATCACCGTCCTGGACGTGCCTGGAGGAACGGACGCCCGATCGATTTCTACCCGGTTTCCGCCTTCGGCTTCGGGGGGTGGTTCGATGTACCGGATGAGCGGATAGACGGCCATCAGGGAACCGAGGCCGCCCAGCGCGCCAAGGCATTTCTGCAGAAACCGGCGGCGTCGGACCGGGTCGGGCTGCGACTTCCCGGGCTCTTTTCGGGGCTTCCTTCCGGGTACCGCGGAGACGGTTGGCTTCTGTGTAGAGGACATGTACAATAACCCGTACTGGCTTGGCTTCTGGTCATGCGTAGATTAAGGAACGCCGGCCTGACTGTCAACCTCTTTCGGGGTGCCGCGGCCGGTGCGCGCGCTCCGAATCGGCTTGACACGCCTGGAGAAAGGGGCGCACCTATTCAGGTACCATGGCCGCTTCACGTTTCAGAACGCTCCTGCCGCTCCTGGCCGCCGCGACCCTGGCGTACATTCCCGGATGCGCCGCGTCTTCGCTCTCCGTCCGGTTTGACGTCTACCGGTCGCCCCTGCTCGGTCTCTCCGACGAAGAGGGGACGATCGCCCTCCTGGGTTTCAACGGGACCGACCTGACGCTGAACAACCTGACCGGGTATCTGTTCGCCCGCGCCCTGGTATCGGATCCCGCGCTGTCGACCATCGAAATGAGACCGGTGCTCCGGACGCTGTCGCGCCATCCCCACGAAGCCGGGCAGGTCGCCGATTCTCTCGCGCTGGTCGTCGGAAGTGAAATGAACGCCGAAATCACGCTGATCGGCGATCTCGAAAGGGCTTATACGGAAGAGTACGGAGAGGTCAAGGTCTTTCGAGAGGAAGAGGCCATCGGGGTGGGACTCGGACGAGCCGACGTCCGGTTCATCAACAAGTCCTATATCCTGCCCCACATCGATCAGACGGCGGTCGTCACGGCCACCCTCAGGGCCTACCGGGTCCGATCCAGCCTGCTGATCGGCAGTTATTCCGTTACGGAATCCGAGACCTATCGTACGGTGCTGCCCGAACCCGTCGCAACGCCCCCGGAAGGGGCGATCTCCGTCGAGATCGTCTCGCCGGTGCTCACCGAAGTCCTGGCCAGGCGCATCGTGGACCGGCTGATGGCTTCCCTGGTCCGGGAACGGATTCAGGCCATCCGCCGGCTGATCGTTACCCGTGACGGCGGGGCCGTCTCGGCGGCAAGGGAAGGGAACTGGTCCCGGGCGGTGACGATCTGGGAAGGCCTCGTGGCGGCGGACCCGTACGACGCGGCGGCGTGGAACAACCTGGCGGTCGCCTATGAAAGGTCCGACCGCAGGACCGATGCCGAGTCAGCCTACCGCAACGCCCTGTCCGCAAGCCCCGGCCACAGGACGATACAGCGCAACAGCCGGGAATTCGGACTCGCCGGGGACAACATGCCGGACAGATAGGCCGGAGCCGTCTCGCGCAGGCTGTCGGGATCGCTTTATCCGGTGGGGACCATGTTGCGCGCCAGGCGACCGCTAGGCGATATGGACCATCCGGTTGCCCGCGGCCGATTCGTAGACGCCGTCCAGGATCTGCATGATTTCGACCCCCTGTTCGCCCGTCGACATGGGCGTGCGTCCCGTCCGGATGCAGTCCACGAAGTGGGCGATCTCGGCCGCGATGCAGTCCGACCATGCCCGCGGTGCGTAGGCGGGGGTGATATCCACCTGTTCGCCGTGCAGGTCGGTGTATACGGTCAGGTCGTTGCCCGCGATCTCGGCGCCGCCTCGCGTGCCCATCAGCTTGACGTAGGATCCTTCCGAGGGAACGTGGGAGGCCCAGCTCGTCTCCGCGACGAGCGTGATGCCGCCCTCGAACCGGATGAAGGCCGTGGCGAGGTCTTCCACGTCGAAAACGCCTTCCACCCGGTCGCTCAGCCGGGCATAGGTGGCACCCACCACGGACTCCGGCCGGGGATTCCCCATGAGCCAGCGCGCGAGATCGATCATGTGTACCCCGAGATCGATCAAGGGGCCGCCGCCGGCCTGGGCCTTGCGGGTAAACCAGGTGCCCGGTCCGGGAATGCCGCTCCGCCTCAGCCATCCCGTTTTGGCGTAGTAGATCTCGCCCAGCACGTCCTGCTCGACGAGCTTCTTCAGGATCCGGGTCTCGGTGCGGAAACGGTTGTTCAGGGCGATCATCAGGTACCGGCCGTTGCGCCGCGCGGCCGCGACCATATCCCGCGCCTGGGCGGCGTTCAGCGCCATGGGTTTTTCGCACAGCGCGTGGACGCCGGCGTCCAGGACGTCGATGGTCACGGGCGCGTGCAGGAAATTGGGCAGGCAGACGCTGACGAGTTCCGGACCCAGGGCGAGCAGGTCGTGATAGTCAGTGAACGCGTGGGGCACGCCGTGTTCCGATGCGGTTCCCTCGACCAACCCGGTATCCAGGTCGGCCAGCCCGATGACCTCCACCCCTTCGTGCCGAAGGTAACCCGCGAGATGGGCCTGTCCCAGTCCCAGTCCGATCACCCCGGCGGTCGTTCTGTCGCTCATTCCGCTCCCTGGCTCGACGGGCCGCCTACTTGCCGCCGCGATAGGCGATCAGGTCGATTTCGATACCGGCGTTGAGGACGACCCCCGATTGGATGGTGGAGCGTGCCGGCGGATCGCCCGTGTAGTACGACCGGTACACTTCATTCATGGCGGAGAAATCTTCCAGGTCGCTCAGAAAGACCGTGGCCTTGACCACGTCGTCCATGGTCAGGCCGGACTTGGCCAGTGCCTTCTGCAGGTTGTCCATGACCATCTTCGTTTCCGCCTGGATGCCGCCGGGGATGATCCGGCCGCGGACGGCCGCGATCTTGCCGGAAAGGAACACGAAGTCGCCCGCCTCGATGGCCTCGCTGTAGTTCTGGCCCGGCGCGATGGCCTTGCGGCCGCGGTCGTCCTGGGACTGGACCGGCATCACCGCGTAACCGAGGGAAACCGCCGCGACGAGCAGCGCCATGAAGCCGGCGAACAGCCACTTGGAGATCACGATATTGAACTCGACCGTTTCTTCGTTCTTGTTGCCGCGTAAGCGAATGACCGAACCCATGATACCCTCCTGTGATTTTGGTTGACACTAGGCTCCTCCGGCACTATCTTTATATTCTATGATCGAAAAATCAAGTAGTATCGGGAAAAGGATGGATATGTCTACGAGCCCGAGTGTCTGCATGGTCCGACTGGATCTGCCTCTTCGGACCCGGGCCCGGTAAAACAGATTGAATCGAAGGGAAATGCACTGTCAGAGTGCATTTTTTTTTGTCCGCCTTTTCTTCTCCATGGAGGGTCAGGGTCGCATGCAGGAGAGCTTGAGAGCGCTGTTGGAATTACAGAAGACGGATCAGGACCTGCACGAACTCGAACAGTACAAGGTAGACATACCCAATCAGTTGGAGACGATGACCGCCGCCCAGGCCGAAGCGGAAACCCGGCTGGCGGAACAGGAAGCGAAGGTCGCGGGCATCGAGAAAGACCGGCGTCAGCGCGAGCGGGAACTGCAGACCGCGCAGGAACAGGTCAAGAAGTACCAGGGACAGCTCTACAGCGTAAAGACCAACAAGGAATACGACGCCCTCCAGACGGAGATCCAGGCCCAGAAGACCCTCATGGCGGAACGCGAAGACGCGATTCTGCAGTTGATCGCCGAGGCCGAGGCCGAGGGGGAAACGCTGGAGACCATGCGCGGCGAGACCGAATCGCTTGTCGAGCGCTTCGACGAAGAACGGACGGCGCTCGAGTCCAGGCTTTCGGCGGTAGACGACGACATCGCCGTCAAAATGGATGAGCGAAAGAGGATGGCCATGCGCGTGGAGAACAAGATCCTCAAGGTATACGACCGTATCCGGCGGAACCTGCGGGGGATGACCGTCGTACCCGTAAAGAAAGGGGCCTGCTCCGGCTGTTTCCACGTGATTCCGTTGCAGCTCATGCTGCAGATCCGCCAGAGGCAGCGCCTGATCTCCTGTGAAAGCTGCGGCAGGATCCTGATCGTGGAAGAGGGCCTGGAGTACTGAAGCCGGTCCGCCCGCAACGGGTCGCCGGAGCGTCGATCCGTGAACGCCAGGGTTGAACCGCGTCGCGTCATCAGGTATATTGAAACCGTAAAACGTCCCAAGTCGTCCAGGCGATCGCGTTCGCCAACGCGCGGACGAGGAAAGTCCGAGCACCGCAGGGCGGGATGCCTGCTAACGGCAGGGGGCAGTGATGCCACGGAAAGTGTCACAGAAAACACACGGCCGATCCCTTCGGGGAGGCAAAGGTGAAAAGGCGAGGTAAGAGCTCACCGCGGTCCGGGCAACCGGGCCGGCAGGACAAACCCCATCTGGTGCAAGACCGAATAGGAGAGGAGAGACGGCCCGTCTCGCCCGCCGGGAAACCGGAGACTCTCGGGTAAGGTCGCAAGAGGCGGCTGGCGACAGTCGTCCCAGATAGATGATCGCCGCCTTCGCCAGGAAGGCACAGAACTCGGCTTACGGTCGGCTTGGACGTTTTACGGCTCCTCGTGTTTGAAGCAGTCAGTCACGCCAGACGCCACGCTCACCCTCAACGTCCGACGGGTTGCATGAACAGCCGCTGGGTCCTACACGACGAACATCCCCAGGTTCCCCGGATGATGGAGCAGATCAACGTCCCGCGCGTGATCGCGCAGATACTGCTCAACCGGGGCGTTTCGACCTTCGACGACGCCCGGTATTTCCTGAAGCCCACCCTGGACGACCTGCACAGTCCCTTCCTCATGGCGGACATGGACCTGGCCGTGGAACGCATCGCCGCCGCCATCGAACGTAAAGAACACATCATGGTCTTCGGCGACTACGACGTGGACGGGACGACGGCGACCACGCTGCTGTACCTCACGATCAGACTCCTGACGGACGAAATATCCTCCTACATCCCCAATCGCATGACGGATGGGTACGGACTCTCCATCGAAGGGCTGCAGGAGGCCAAGAGCCGCGGCGTGACGCTCATCCTGGCCGTCGATTGCGGGATCACGGCCAACGCGGAAGTGGACCAGGCCCGCGAGATGGGCATCGACGTCGTCATCATCGATCACCACGTCCCGGGCGAGACCCTGCCGAAGGGCGTCGCCATACTGAATCCCAAGCGGGCCGACTGCGGGTACCCCTTCAAGGAACTGTGCGGCGTCGGGCTGGCGTACAAAGTGGCGCAGGCGCTGGCCGAGCACGTCGGATTGCCGGAGAACGCGGTATACACCCACATGGACCTCGTGGCCCTGGGCACGACGGCGGACATCGTCCCCTTGCGGGACGAGAACCGGGTGCTGACCAAGTACGGACTGGACATGATGCCGCAGACGCCTAAATCCGGCCTGCAGGCGCTGCTGGAGGTCGCGGGTCTTCGGGAGAAGGAACTGTCGACGGGCCACATGCTCTTCCTGCTCGCGCCGCGTATCAACGCCGCCGGCCGCATGGGCGACGCCACGCGCGTGGTCGATCTGCTGACAACGGAAGACCGGAAGGAAGCCGCGGAACTGGCCGAAGAGTTGAACGTGGAAAACCAGCGAAGGCGCAAGGAGGATACGCTCACCTTCGAAGCGGCCCGGGACATCGTGGAGAAGGATCCGTTCCTCCGGGAGGCGAAAGGCCTCGTCCTCGCTTCGGACACCTGGCATCCCGGCATCATCGGCATCGTCGCGTCCCGCATGGTGGAGGCCTTCAACCGGCCGGTCGTCATGATCTCGACCGCGGGCGAGAAGGGAAGAGGCTCGGCGCGGACGGTGGGCGACTTTCACCTGTACAACGCCATCAAGGAGTGCTCGGACCTGCTGATCCAGTTCGGCGGACACCACCACGCGGCGGGCCTGTCCATCGAAAAGGACCGCATCGAGGCGTTCAGGCAGAAGTTTCACGAAGTGGTCGCCGCGCGGGCAACCCCGGCCGACTTCATCCCACGGCTCGAAATCGACTCGGAAATCGAACTCGACGAAATGACGCCCCGCATGGTCCGGTTGATGAAAATGCTCGGGCCCTTCGGCCCGGAAAACCGCCACCCCGTACTCGTATCGCGCAACCTGAGCGTCGTCGGAAACCCAAGGACCATCGGGATGGATAAAAGGCACCTGAAATTCAGGGTAAAGCAGAAGGGCCGCGTCATGGACGCCATCGGTTTCGGCATGGCGCACTTCGCCGATCGACTGAACGCCTGCCGGGACCACCTGGACCTGGCCTTTACCCTCGAAGAAAACACCTACCGGGGCGAAACCAGCCTCCAGCTGCGCATAAAAGACATGAAGACCGGCACGGTCTAGCCTCCGCTCTCGCTATGAAGCTACTCGATCGTTTCCTCGCCGGCGACCGGATCGCCCTGTCCCGCGTCATTACCCTGCTGGAAAACGACCGGGGCCACAGGTCCGCGATCATGGACCGGCTGTATCCCCTTTCCGGAAAGGCGCGCCGCATCGGGATTACGGGTCCGCCCGGCGCCGGCAAGAGCACCCTGACGGACCGCCTGACCGCCTTGCTGCGAAACAGCGGCCGCACGGTAGGGGTCATCGCGGTGGACCCTACCAGTCCCTTCACCGGCGGGGCGTTGCTCGGCGACCGGCTTCGCATGCAGAGTTCCTGGGACGATCCGCAGGTTTTCCTGCGCAGCCAGGCCGACCGAAGTCACGCGGGGGGCCTGGCGGAGGCCACCCCCCACGCGATGACGGCTCTTGACGCCTTCGGCAAAGACGTTATCATTGTGGAAACCGTAGGCGTAGGTCAGTCCACGCTCGACGTTTCCCAGGTCAGCGATACCACCGTCGTCCTGCTCACGCCGGAGTCGGGCGACAGCATACAGGCCATGAAGGCCGGTCTGATGGAGATCGCCGACGTGCTGGTCGTCAACAAGGCCGACCGCGAAGGGGCCGACCGGTTTGCCTCGGAGTTGAAGATGATCGTGGACCTGGGCCGGTGGGAAGAAGGTTGGAAACCGCCCGTCCTGCGCGTCAGCGCGCGGGACGACACCGGCATGGACGGCCTGTATGAACACCTGAGCGCCCACGGGGACTACCTCGCGGCAGGAGGACGGCTGGAGAAACGCCGGCTGCGTCAGAGCCGTTCGGCCATTGAAAAGGCGCTGGGCGAGTTGTGGCGCGGCAGGCTGGCGGGGCTCCGGGACGCGGAAGGCACGATGGAAGACCTGTCCGAACGCGTGGCCCGGAGGGAGATCGGGCCCCTCGCCGCGGCCCGGGAGATCATGGACAGCCTGTCGATATGACGTCGGTATGACGCGGAGTTCGCAGCCGTGCGGTTTCGCAGCCGTGCGGTTTCGTTCAGGTCGAGCAGGCCGAGAGAGATCCGTCATGGCAGATAACATTCGCGTTCTCGTAGCCAAACCGGGCCTGGACGGCCACGACCGGGGCGCCAAGGTGGTAGCGAGCGCCCTGCGGGACGCCGGCATGGAGGTGATTTACACGGGACTCCGGCAGACGCCCGAAATGATCGTGGAAGCGGCCATCCAGGAGGACGTGGACGTGGTCGCCCTCAGCATCCTGTCGGGCGCCCACATGACCATATTCCCCCGCGTAATGAACCTGCTGCGGGAAAAGGGCGTCCTCCACGTGCTCCTCACCGGCGGCGGGATCATTCCCAAAGCCGATGCGGAGGAACTTGCGGAACTGGGCGTGGGGAAGTTGTTCGGGCCAGGCACTTCGACACGGGACATCATCGCCTACATCCGGGAGGAAGTGGGGCGGCGGCGCGTGGAGGACGAGATCTAGTCCGAGCCGGACCGCGGATCGAACGGGCCGGGAATGGACCGGTCCCCGGGATCGAAGGGGCGATGTACCGGTTAGCTACCAGGAGGGATTCATGCGAAAGTCTGTACTGGCGGTGGCCATCGCGGGCTTGATGACATTGACGTGGGTTGCCGGTGGCGAGGCCCAGGTGCGCAAGTCGACCGCGGACCTGGCGCTGATCAACGGCACGGTATACACGATGGACGACAGCCGGCCCAAGGCGCAGGCCGTGGCCGTCATCGGAAACCGGATCGCCGTCGTGGGCGTCAACGAAGACGTGGAGCCGTTTATCGGTCCCGACACCCGGGTGATCGACCTGGCGGGGCAGACCCTGGTGCCCGGATTGAAGGAGAGCCACGGCCACCTCATGGGCATCGGCGTCGCGAAGATGACGGTCGACCTGGTCGGCATTTCGGGTTACGACGAACTCATCGAACGGGTGGCGGCGGCGGCCGAAAGCGTCGAGGAAGGCGAGTGGATCACCGGCCGCGGGTGGCACGAGGAGAAGTGGACGGACCGCAGTTCGCTCACGGTCCGCGGGTTCATGACCCACCACAGGCTGAGCGAGGCCGTGCCCGATAACCCCGTGTTCGTGCGAAGAGCCGACGGCCACGCCGGTTTTGCCAACGCCAGGGCCATGGAGCTGATGGGCATCGACCGGACGACGGAGTCGCCCGAGGGCGGAGAAATCATCCGGGATGAAGACGGCAATCCCACGGGCGTACTGGTGGACCTGGCCATGTACCTGGTCGAGGTCCCGCCGTTTACGGAAAACCAGCGGCGCCAGGCCCTTGAGCTCGGCATCCAGGAATGCCTGGCAAACGGCATCACCATGTTCGACGACGCCGGGGTCGGCATGGACGGAATCGACCTGTACAAGGAATACGCGGACGCGGGCAAGCTGGACATGCGGGTCTACGTGATGGCCGAGAACCTGTACACCATGCGAGCGCTGCAAAGACCGTGGTCTCATCCCGACGGATTCCTGACGGTCCGCGCCGTCAAGATGCGCGGCGACGGGGCGCTCGGATCGCGGGGCGCCTGGCTGCTGGAACCCTACGAAGACGACCCGGGCAATTACGGCTTCTTCACCACCGCGCCCGATTCCATCTACGAGGCGGCGCGCTACGGGCTGGAGAACGGCTGGCAGGTGTGCACCCACGCCATCGGCGACCGGGGCAACCGCATGATGCTGGATATGTACGAGAAGGCGATGAAGGAGTTTCCCCACGTGAAAGACCACCGTTACCGGGACGAACACTCCCAGATCCTGGACGAGGCCGACATCCCCAGGTTCGCCAGGCTGGGCGTGATCGCCTCGATGCAGGGGATTCACGCCACCTCGGACCTTCCCTGGGCGCCGGCCCGGCTCGGCTACGCCCGCACGGTGGAAGGCGGCTACGTCTGGCAGAAACTGCTCAAGGAAGGCGTCAAGATCATCAACGGGACCGACGCGCCAGTCGAAGGCGTCAGCCCCATCGCGTCGTTCTATGCCAGCGTGACCCGGGAGCTGCCGGACGGGACCCCGGAGGGCGGGATGTTCGGCGACCAGCGCATGTCGCGGCAGGAAGCCCTGAGATCCTATACCCTCGACGCCGCCTACGGTTCGTTTCACGAAGACGAGCTCGGATCCATCGAGCAGGGCAAGCTCGCGGACTTCACCGTGCTGTCGAAGGACATCATGACCGTACCGGAGAACGAGATCCTGGATACGGAAATCCTGTATACCATCGTGGACGGCAAGGTGCGGTACGAAAGAGGGCGGGCCGCTATGCCCTGAAGGGGCCGACCCGCTGTTCACAACACCATTGGCAGGGAACGGGGACGGAACCGACGGGGGCTTTCCCCGTTCTTTATATCAGAGTGCCCATCGATAAATCGAAGCAGCCATCGATACTGTTGTTCACCGGCCGCTTACCGGCGGTAAAACTTGACGCAGGCGCGTTTCCGGTGCATATTTTCGGGCTGGCGTCCGCGTGATTCGCATGGAAATCCCGCGAGGGGAGGCGGTGTGGCCGCGCATCTCTGGTTCTGCCTGTTGACCGGCCTGATGGTGTTTCAGGGGTATGGATCGCCGGGGGAGCTTCATTCGGCGGAAGCCGTCACCGGAAAGATGCGGCAGCGGCTGGACGGCGTGCGGTCGCTGGCGGCCCGGTATTCCGTTACGACGTACGCGGCCGTGCTCGACCGGCGGAGCGAGACCGGGGGCCGCCTCTTCCTGCAGCGGGACAAGAACCGCCTGCGACTCGAAGAAGCCGGTCAGACCATCGTTTCCGACGGGGAATCGTTATGGACTTACGTGCATGGAAACCGGCAGGTTATCGTGTCGCCGGCACAGGAAGGCACCGCCGGGACGCGGCCGGACGAGTTGATCTTCAACTACTCGAACCGGTACCGGTATGATCTGGAGGGCAGGGAACCCGTCGATGGGACGCCATGCTACGTCCTCAGGCTCACCGCCGTCGCGCCGACCGGTGGCATGCCCGGGTTGCGTATCTGGGTGGACGAGGGTACCTGGCTCACGAAGAAAGTGGTGTATACGGACGATATGGGGTCCGAAACCATCCTGCGTTTCATGGATTTTCGACTGAACGCGAAACTCGCGCCCGGGCTGTTCAGGATGACGACGCCCGAGGACGTCGAATGGGTCGACCTGCGCTAGAAGACGCCGGATAGAGCACGGAGAAAGGTTTTGCCCAACATCAGTCTCGCCAGCCTGGGCTGTTCGAAGAACCTGGTGGATTCCGAAGTCATGCTGGGCCAGCTGACCCGGGCCGGCTACGACGTGGTGGCCGACCACGGAGACGCGGACGTCATCATCGTGAACACCTGCGCCTTCATCGGCCCCGCCAAGGAAGAGTCCATCGAAACGATCCTGGACCTGGCGCGGTTCAAAGAAGACGGCCGGTGCAGTTCGCTCGTGGTCACGGGATGCATGGCGCAACGGTACGCCCACGGCCTGGTCGCCGGGATGCCGGAAGTGGACGCCGTCATAGGCGTGCATCAATACCCGCGAATCGTTCAATTGCTGGACCGGCTGCGGGACCGGCGCGAGACCCTGCGGGAAATACGCAGGCAGCCACTGCCCACCGACTACTCCTATCCCAGGGTCATTACCACGCCCCGTCATTCCGTTTACCTGAAGATCGCGGAGGGATGCGACCGAAGATGCACTTTCTGCATCATTCCGGCCATCCGGGGCAGCCAGCGGAGCCGAACCGTCGAGTCCCTCGTGGAAGAGGCCCGGACGCTTGTCGGCCAGGGCGCCGTGGAACTGAACCTGATCTCCCAGGACACCACCTGGTACGGCAAAGACCTGGCGTCTCCGGCCAGGCTGGAAGACCTGCTCGCCGCGCTGAACGGCGTGGAGGGCGTGCGCTGGATCCGGGCGCTGTACAATCACCCCGTGCGGTTCACCGACGCGTTGATCCATGCCTTCGCCGACCTGGAGCGCGTGTGCAACTACATCGATATGCCGCTGCAGCACATATCGGATCCCATGCTCAGGCGCATGAACCGGGAGACGACCTCGGAGGAAACGCGCACGCTCCTGAAGAAGATCCGCGCCCGGATACCGGACGCGACGCTCCGAACCACCTTCATCGTGGGCTTTCCGGGAGAGACGGAGGCGGATTTCGAGGAGTTGTACGACTTCGTGGAAGAGACGCGATTCGACCGCATGGGCGTATTCGTGTATTCGAGGGAAGAGCATACGCCGGCCGCGCGGTACGACGGGCAGGTGCCCGAGACCGTCAAGCAGGAACGATACAACCGGCTCATGGCCCTGCAGCGCGAGATATCTCTCGAGCGCAACCAGGCCTTCGTGGGAAAGACGGTCCCCGTGCTGATCGACGAGCGGACGGAAGAAGGAAATTACAGCGGGCGCACCGCCGCCGATGCGCCGGAGGTCGACAACGAGGTGCTGGTCACCGGTGAAGATCTCACCCCCGGCGACTTTGCGTCCGTGGACATCACCGACGCCATGGAGTACGATCTGATCGGTACGGTTCCGAAGGGGATCCCCGTACCCGGCGGGCAAAACCGGCAGACGTTCCCGGCCCGATGGGGGACGCCGGCATGATGGTCCCGCTTGTACGCCGCTTCAAGATCCCGGTTACGGGGATATTCTTCGCCCTGTTCGTCCTCGCGGCGTGCAGACCGCCTGATTTCGATCCGTCGTGGACCGCGGAAGAACTGTACGACTACGGGATGAAGCGCATGGAACAGGAGGGCTGGCTGGATGCCCTGGACGCCTTCAAGGCCATCACCCTCAGTCATTCCGGCAGCGACATCGTGGACGACGCCCTGTACCATCAGGGCGAAATGCACATCAAGCTGAAGGAATACCCCCTTGCCGTACTCGTGTTCCGCCGGTTGATCAGCGACTTCCCCCAGAGTTCCTACAGCGATGAAAGCCAGTACAAGCTGGCCTATGCCACGTTTCTTCAGTCCAATCCGACCCATCTCACGCAGGACAAGACCTTCGAAGCCATCCGTGAGCTCCAGTTCTTCCTGGACGAGTACCCCGACAGCGAGTGGAGCGCGGAAGTCCACGCGTTGTTGCAGGAGTGTTTCGACAAGGTTGCCGAGAAAGACTATCGCATCGGCAACCTCTATTTCAAGCTGAAGGACTGGGAAGCGGCCCGCCTCTATTTCAGCGAATTGCTGGAAGCGTATCCCATGAGCAACTGGGCTTCCCGGGCGCAGTACGAAATCGCCGAAAGCTACGCGAGGGAAGGGAAATACCCGGAGGCGATCGACCAGTTCGAAATCTTCATTCAGAGCTTTCCCGGTAACGAACTGTCGGCGGAAGCCGGAAAGCGCCTCGAGGAACTGAGAAGCAACTACGTGGAACCATCCGGCGCCAGGGCCGGGGACGTGGACGGCCCGGTTTCCACGGACGGATCCTCCCCGGATGGATCCGGGAGCGGCGACACACCGTGAAAATCCGCCGGCTGGGTGTTTACGGGGGGACGTTCGACCCGATTCACACCGGCCATCTGGCCATTGCCCGGGGCGTCGTCGCGCACTGCGGCCTCGACCGGCTCCTCTTCGTGCCCTCCGCCCGCCCCCCGCACAAGCAGGGTCACGCCATGGCCCCGCCGGACGACCGGTACCGCATGGCGGAACTCGCCACCCTGCACGACCCCCGGCTCGAGGTTTCGGACACGGAGATCAACCGCCCCGGGCTGTCTTACACCGTGGACACGCTGGAAGCGCTACGGAGGAAATACGGCGGGGCGAGTGAGATCCACCTCGTCCTCGGCGCCGACAGCCTGCTCGAGATCGACACCTGGCACGCGCCGGACCGGATATTCGACCTGGCCACGGTCGTGACGGTCCCGAGACCGGGCAAGGACCTCACCGGCGTGGATCCAGGCTGGCTGGACCGTGTCGTCAACATTCAACTCCCCGAAATCGATGTCTCGTCCACGGACATACGCCGTCGCGTTGGGCAAGGGCTTCCCATCGCCCACCTGGTCCCGGAGGAAGTGGCGGGTTACATTGAAGAACGCGGTCTCTACAGGGACAGCGCGGCGGGCGAGGGGTAATTGAAGAACGCGGCCGCGGCGGAGACCGCGCGGGGCAGGAGGGATCGCGGACCGGGGTTCATCCAGGTCCGTATCAGGTAACGATGCGCTTCCAGAGCGCCCCGGCCTGCTCAGCCAGTTCGTCTGGCGTACCGTTGTTTTCCAGCACGTAATCCGCCCATCTCGCCTGTTTCGCGTCGGGCGCCTGGGCGGAGATGCGTTGCTCGGCCTCCTGCCCGGTAAGTCCGCTGCGAAGGATGATCCGCTCTTTTCTGGCGGGCGCGGGCGCTGTGACCAGGATGACCCGGTCGGCGAGGTCGGTGGGGCCGGTGTCGACCAGCAGGGGGGCGTCGACCACGACGGCCCCGTCGTAGCCTTCGCCGCGCATACCGGCGATCCGGCGGCGTATCTCCGCGCGGATGGCGGGCCGTACCAGGCGGTTCAGCCGCTGTCTGGCCTGCCCGTCGCCGAAGACCAGGCGGCCGAGGACGCGCCGGTCCACGTCCCCTTCCGGCGTCAGGACGCCTTCGCCGAAGGCCTCCCGGATGCGGTCGCGCAACTCATCGGTCCGGAGCAGGTCGTGGCCGATGGCGTCGGCGTCCAGGACGCGGGCCCCGAGTTCCTCGAATATCCGGGCCACCGTCGATTTCCCCGAGGCAATGCCGCCGGCCACTCCGATTACGATCAAGTATCACCTATACCCCGACCGTTCCGGCGCCGTTGGCTTCTTCGCCCGGGGCGGCCGCCGGTTCCAGCTCTTCCGACTCGGCATCCTCGAGGCGCACGGAGACCATCTTGGACAGACCGGGTTCTTCCATGGTAATGCCGTAGAGGTAATCGGCGGCTTCCATGGTCCGTTTGTTGTGGGTGACCACCAGGAACTGCGTGTCGCTGGTAAACTGACGCAGGGCGGCGGCGAAGCGCCGGACGTTGGCGTCGTCCAGGGGCGCGTCCACTTCATCGAACACGCAGAAGGGGCTGGGCTTCACGAGATAGATGGCGAAGAGCAGGGCGATGGCCGTGAGGGCCGTCTCGCCGCCGGACAGGAGGGCCAGGCTTTGCAGCCGCTTCCCCTCCGGGCGCGCCATGATTTCGATGCCCGTTTCGAGGGGGTCCCCTTCTTCGAGCCTGAGGTCGGCCTCTCCCCCTTCGAACAGCGTCTGAAACGTGGTCATGAAGTTGGCCCGGACCTCTTCGAAGGTGGTCATGAAGCGGGCGCGGGCGGCCTTGTTCATCTTGACGATGGTCTTTTCCAGGTTCTCCTTGGCCTCGATGAGGTCGTTCTGCTGCTGCTGGAGGAAATCGAGGCGCTCCTTCGCCGCCCCGTACTCCTCCACCGCCGCCATGTTGATGGGTCCGAGTTCGTCCACCTTGCGCTGGAGGTCGTACCGGAGGTTCTGCGCGGCGTCGGACGAGTATTCCTCCAGTTCCTCTATCTGGGGAAGTTCCCCCACACTCTCGGGATCGGTGTCGTATCTCTCCGTCAACTGGCGCCGGATTTCGTTGCACTTCATGTAGAGCTCGGCGTCTTCCAGCTCCGCCTGGTGCACCTGTTCCTGCACCTGGGTCAGGCTGCTCCGGCTTTCGCCAAGCCCCTGCTGCATCCCACGTTCCTCGTCCTGCAGGTTCCGGTGTTCCTCGAACACGGCGTCGCGGTCCACCTCCCGTTCCCGCCTGGACGTGTAGAGGACCTCCAGCTGCTTCTCGTGCCGCTCCTGGTTCTGCTTCAGTTCCTTCGTCTGGCTCCCGGCTTCCACCGCTTCCGTCTTCCGCTGCCCGAGGAGCCTGGACAGACGTTCGTTCTCCTGGGCGAGGAATTCGCCCGACGTATTCAGTTCATTGCTCTTGCTTTCCAGGTTGACGAGGGCGATACGGGCCTCGTGGGCCGCTTCCGCGAGGCGCTGGCGTTCCCCATCCAGTTCGTCGAGGGCATCCTGGTGCGCCCGTACCTCTTCCTCGGCCGCGAAGCAGTCCCGCGCCAGCCTTTCCAGTTCGCTCTTCCGTTGCCCGAGGTCCGCGGCCACCGACTCGACCTGTCCGGCCAGGGACTCCGATTCCCCTTCGAGGGCCTCGTCCTGTTCGCCCAGTCGCGCGAGTTCGAACGCGCACTGACGTTCGCGGGCTTCCAGTTCCATCAGCTTGCGCTGGGATTCGCCGAGGAACTGTCCGACGGACGACCGACGCGCCGTCAGCGCGGCCAGTTCGGCGGAAAGCCCTTCGATTTCTTCCCGGGTCTTTTCGCGTTCGGCGCGGCCGTCCGCTACTTCTCCGTCCAGCGCTTCGATCCGTTCCGCCCGCCGAAGCAGGTCCGATTCATCCTCAACGGCCGATCCCCCGGTCAGCACCCCGGCCGGATCCACCACCTCGCCGCCCGCCGTCAGCAGTTTCCAGTCCTGCTCGGTGTCGAAAAGCGGCGACAGGCGGCAGGCCGTCTCGATATCCTCCACCAGCACCACCCGGGAAAGCAGGTGGATGACCGCCGGGTCGACGTCCTGGCCGGAAGTGACGAAGGAACTCGCCCTTCCGATGATGCCTTTGTCCTCGAAAGGCAGTTCCGACGGGGATGGGCGGGACTTCATCCGGTCGAGGAGAATGAAGGAAACCCGCCCGGATTCCTTTTCCCGGAGGTAGCGGATGCCCGCTTCGGCGGCTTCCGTGCTTTCGGCTACGACGTACTGCAGCACGTCGTCCAGGTAGGCCGCTATGACCGATTCGTACTGCCTGTCGATCTTGATCCGGTCGGCCAGGACGCCCTGGAATCCACCGATCTCCGCGCCGTTGGTCAAAAGCGCCTTGACCCCCTGGCCGTATCCCTCGTACTGCCGGTGCATGCGGTCGAGCAGCGCCCGTTCCTTTTCCGCCGTGGCCAGGGCGGTCTCGATACCGGACAACGCTTCCCGGGCGGACTCGAGGCAGCTTTGCACGTCCTGCACGGACTCCTGCAGCGTGGCGTTCAGCGAGGTGTTTTCTTCCACCACTTTCCTTGCCGCGCCCAGTTCCTTTCTGACGGCTTCGGCCGCCTGCTCATTCGTCTCCAGCTCTTCCGCCAGACGCTTCCGGGCGGCGCCGATCTCGCCCATCCTGTGCCGCATGGTCTCCTCACGGGCTTCGAGGGAACTGATCCCGGCCTGCTCGCTGGCGTGCTTTTGCGTCAGCGCCATGCCGCGGTTCCGAAGCACCTGGGAGGATTCCTTCTGGGCGGCGATCCGCTCGGCGGAAGCCCTGGCCTCGCTGTCCCGCGCCGCGAAGGTGGTGCGCGCCTGCTCCAGCGCGGTATCCAGCGTCTTGCGGTCGCTGCCGATCTGCGACAACTGGCCCCGGATGCGCTTCTGCTCGGCCTCCGCCTGTTCCGCTTCCTCCGACGCGGTCCTGGCCCGCTGCTCCAGGCCGGCGGTGCGCTCCTTGCTGACCAGGAGCTCCTCGTTCAGCGCGCGGATCTGTTCGTCGATCCGGTTCACGGCTTCCTGGCGGTCCTGCAACAGCCCTTCCTTCTCCAGCTGGACGGCCTTGTTCCCTTCGACGGCGGCTTCGGCGGTCCTGATGCGCGCGAGGAGGGATTCCTTCTGGTCCGCCAGCTTCCGGAGCCGGTCCCGGACGGGTTCGGTCTGCCGGCGCAGCCCCTGATACTCGTGACAGGCGGCCACGATCTCCACGTCCTTCATCTGCTGCATCAGCCGGTCGTACCGTTCGTATTTGCGGACCTGGCGCCGGAGCGAACTCACGCTGCGGTCCACTTCCTCCAGGAGATCAGCGATGCGGACCAGGTCGTGCTCGGTCCCTTCCAGCTTGCGCTGCGCCAGACGCCGCCGCGTCTTGTACTTGTTGATGCCGGCGGCTTCCTCGATGAGCTGGCGCCGTTCCAGCGGACTGCCGTTGACCACCGATTCCACCATGCCCTGCTCGATGATCGAGTAGGCGTGGGCGCCCATGCCCGTGTCCAGCAGGAGGTTGGTGATGTCCTTGAGGCGGCAGGGCACCTTGTTGATCTGGTACTCGCTCGCGCCCGAGCGGAAATAGCGGCGCGTGATCGTGACTTCGCTGTATTCGACGGGCAGCATCTGCTCGCTGTTGTCGATCGTCAGCGACACCTCCGCCATGCCGAGGGGTTTGCGGGCGGCCGTGCCGTTGAAGATGACGTCTTCCATCCGGTCGCCCCGCAGCGAGGTCGCCCGGTGCTCCCCCAGCGCCCAGCGAATGGCGTCGACGATATTGGACTTCCCGCAGCCGTTCGGTCCGACCACGGCCGTGACGCCGTCGCTGAACTTCACCTTCAGCCGGGTGGAGAAGGATTTGAAACCGATGATTTCAAGATGGGAAAGACGCATCGAAGACATATCCCGATGGCGATTAATGCCTGTGTGCGAACCGCGTTAAAGTGAGATCGGGTTGAAAATCGGTTACAGGGGACTATTGAGGGGATATATTAGTATATGTAGGGGGCTTGTCAAGCGATTTATACATCATGTACGGTGGATGAGCATCCGCTACGAGCGCGGACAGACAGGGGTCTGGCGCGGATCGAAGCGCGGATCGAGGCGCGGATCGGAAGGGATTTGGCGCGGCCTGAAATGGGAAGACCAGCAGGCAACCCGACCATCGTGGTCATCATACCGGTCCTGAACGAAGAGGAATCGATCGGTCTGGTCCTGTCGCATATCCCGGAGGGACTGGCGAGGGCCGTCATCGTCGTGGACAACGGCTCCAAGGACCGTACTGGAGCCGTGGCGGAGGAGGGCGGCGCCGTCGTGGTGCGGGAACCCCGGCGCGGGTACGGGGCCGCCTGCCTGCGCGGCATGGCCGAAGCAGCCCGGTTCGATCCGGACGTCATCGTGTTCCTGGACGGCGACTACAGCGATCACCCGGAAGAGATGGCGGACCTGGTGCGGCCGATCGTAGAGGAAGGCTACGATTTGGTGAACGGGAACGTCCTCGTACCGCGATCAACATGATATGGACATGATGCTCCCGGGCTTACTGACTGATCGATATACCCGAATTGGCTTCCTGGAGAAACTGAAGCTAGTTTTCGAAGGTGAACCGACAAAGATAAGGGTAATTGGCCCCCTGCCCAATCAGAAAGAAGCCGCACTCTGTATCACAAGTCAAGGGTCCAGTACTATCTGGGTTATACGGGTAGCGACAAAAGAACTTGCGAGGTAAACTATATGCGGTATTGTTTGGTAAGCCTTTCGCCTGCCCATCTAACCTGAACATTTAATGTTCCAAGTGGTCTTGGAGCTTGTGAGTGATGTCTACGTCAACAGTCGTCTTGAAGCGATTTCTTCGGTATGTTGAGTCTGTCGAACAACTGACCAATGGAAGCAGATCGTCAGATTCTGCTACGGAGTGGCGACTCAAGGTAAACAGGTGTCTGGACGGTGAACCAGGAACTGTTCTTCGTCGCGAAGAGGGAATTCATAGACTTAGGCAGCAAGGTGCGTTTTTTACTAAATCATCGTTGGCCACAAAAATCGCTAACAAACTGAATATAGACACACTATCTGAACATGTTTTTTTTGATCCAGCATGCGGTGCAGGTGATCTCTTGCTTGCGGTAGCCAAGCGGTTACCAATTGCCGATACTTTCGTAAATACTCTCCAACTTTGGAATGAAACACTAACTGGATGCGACATTTCGCCTGAATTTGTCCGATTGACAAAAGCTCGGTTGTTGTTACTAGCGGCAAAACGTTGTCGAGCACGGTTGTTTGATGGAAACGTTGACCTACTTACAACTTTTATGAAGATAGAAGTTAAGGATTTTCTACTACAGTCAAATTTAGCCCAACATGCTAATACTGTGATCATGAACCCACCATTTGGATACACTCGTGCACCATCGGAGTGTGGGTGGGCACAAGGGCGTGTAAGTGCGGCAGCATTGTTTACTGAAAGAACGATCCATCAAATACGTAATGGGACCAGAGTCCTTGCTGTTCTTCCTGACGTACTTCGATCTGGTTCTCGCTACCAGAACTGGCGGAACACAATTGAAGATTTGGGATTAATTAAGGGTCAGCGTACTATTGGTCTTTTCGACCAGTGGACCGATGTGGACGTATACCTTTTTGATTTCTTTAAGGTCGATATCGATCAGGAAGGAAGAAGCAGAACTTTTGCCATAAAAAAAACAGGAGGTGTCGGTACGCGCTTTGCGATACATGTCGGAACTGTTGTACCGCATCGACACACCGAAGAGGGTAAAGAAGTACCTTACATACACGCACGTTCCTTGCCCGTATGGGGTGAACTCAGAAGAATTGTTGAAAAGCGAAGATACACCGGACGCCTGTTTGACCCCCCATTTGTGGCGGTCAGGAGAACATCGAGACCTGGCAGTGGAAATCGTGCATCAGCCACGTTGGTACTTGGTAACGATGGGGTTGCTGTCGAGAACCACCTTATCGTGATGATCCCTCGAGATGGTACCGTTGACACTTGCAGAGCTCTAATGTCACGCTTGAAATCCAGTAAAACCGATGATTGGATCAATTGTAGAATGCGATGCAGACACCTTACTATTCCTGTGATGTCAGAGATGCCTTGGTGGTACAAGCTATGAGAAAAGCTCGTTTTAGATTTTCTACTGAAATTGTGCGGCGATTGGGCGAAGAATTGAATCCGAGCCTAGACAAAGGTGTGATTGAACTTGTAAAAAACGCCTTCGATGCCGATGCGACGGAGTGTCGGATTGAGCTAATTAAAGCGGATAGACCTGGCGGGTCAGTCGTTGTGTCTGACGACGGTGATGGGATGACTGTTGACGAAATTGTAAACGGGTGGTTAGTACTAGGTAAGTCATCAAAATCTTCAGGAATACCGACAAACAAAGGCCGTGTTCCAGCGGGGAGTAAAGGCTTAGGGAGGTTGGCCGCTTTGCGAATGGGTAAGAGGGCTCTTTTGACTACCCGCCCTCGAAGTGAACACTCTTCAGAACACACTCTACTCCTAGACTGGGAAACATTCGATAACGTAAGCACTGTAGATGATATTGATTTCACCGTTGATTCATCAATTTCCGAGGAGAAAATAAAGCCGGGTACACAGATAATCGTGGAGGAATTGTCAACTAGCTTCAGTCGGAATTCGGTCAAGCAACTTGCCCGTGAACTCATCCTCTTAGCAGATCCATTTAATGACAATCCAACGGGTTTTAATCCCGTGTTACTTGCACCTGATTACAAAGACTTAGAGAATCTTGTACGCGTTCGATACTTTCAAGATGCAGAATATCATTTAAGAGCAGAACTTGATGCTGAAGGAAAAGCTAGTGCATTCGTGAAGGATTGGAAAGGTAAAGATCTTTTTACTGCGACGCACGATACAATCGCAATCCAAAGAAACAAGAAACCCTACGGCTCTCTAGCAGCTACGTTCGATCTATGGGTGTTTATACTTGATCATCAGGTCTTTTCAACTAGAAAGTCAACTGTGAAGGAAGTAAGAGCATGGCTAGGAGCATTTGGTGGCGTCCACTTCTACTACAATGGACTGCGAATTAGTCCTTATGGCAGTCAAGGAAATGACTGGCTGGGAATGAACCTTAGAAGAGTAAGGAGCCCAGAAGAAAGGCCTAGTACAAATACTTCCATAGGTAGGATTGACGTAACTGATGTTTCCAATGATTTAATTCAGAAAACTGATCGATCAGGTTTCATTGAAGACGAGGCCTTTTCTGAAATACGAAGTTTTGCTCAGGACGCGATGCAATGGATGGCTACTCGACGCATGGCGATTGCAGAAAACCGGAGGATAAAAGCTCGAACTTCGGCACCTACTGAGTCACATGAAGCAAAGCGGAATCTTGAGGAGTTAATAGAGGAAGTTCCAATAGAATCCCGGACAAAAATCAAAAATGCATTCAATACGTATGATGTTTATCGTAATCGAGAAGTTGGTCATCTGAAGAAAGAAATACAACTCTACCGAACTCTTAGTACCGCTGGTATCACAGCAGTTACATTTGCTCATGAGGCCAGCGGCAATCCTTTGAAAGTGATTTCTAACTCGATCAATGCCATATCCCACAGAACCAAGAAACAGTTTGGAGAGCTGTATGAGAAGTCCGTCAGTAATCCAATTGAGAGTATTAAACGAGCTTTAAAAAGTTTGTCAGTACTGGGCTCGGCAATACTAAAGCTTGTGGATCATGAAAAACGTAGAGTCTCTCGAGTTGATCTGCACCAACTGCTGAAAGAATCATTAGCAACCTATCAGCCATTCTTAAAAGGACGAGATGTAAACTTACAACTGGATATAGATTCGCGGAGTCCTTTTTTGCAGGGTAGCGAAGCAGCCATAGAATCGATTGTCTCTAATCTGTTGAATAACTGTCTTGCAGCTTTTGAATACGGTGGTACTCAGAACCGGATTATCAAGATAACAACCCAAGTGTCTGACGCGTACTGGACAATGGCTATTGAAGACAACGGGCCTGGTTTTGAGGGAATCAGTAAGGCAGATATCTGGCTACCAGGTAGGACGACTAGGAAAAATGGTACTGGATTAGGGCTTACAATTGTACGAGATGCAGTAAAGGATCAGGGAGGCAAGGCAGTAGCGTATGACAGTGTGAATCTTGGTGGAGCGTTAATCACAGTGGAGTTACCTATTCTAGGAGAATAGGCAATGAAAATCCATAACCGGGATATTGATCGGGTATTGATTCTGGATGATGAACCACTAGTTCGAGATAGCTATGTGTATCCTGTAGAAGATCTAGATATTGAACCATTTAAAGTGGATGGCCCTATAGAATCTCTTCGGTCCATAATTGATAAAATTTCTATTTTGTCAGATGTTATCCTATGTGACTTACAATTAAAACAGCACCGATACTCGCAACACAATGGTGATTTTTTAATGGAAGCCTTCTACAAGGCAAATATACCTGGGGTTCTATGTACATCATATACAGACGTTCAAATTAGCCGTCAGCGATTAAGGTACATTCCTTCACTTGTCAAAACCACAGAATTTGGACCGGAGGTTTTTGTCAAAGCTTGGGAAAGATGTATTAAGGAGTTAAATGGGAGCTTTCATCCTACGAGGAAACCATGGCGTGCGCTCGTTCGGATTGAAGAGGTTGTCGAAGAGCAACACTATCTATATGCAATTGTACCTGCTTGGGATGTTAGAAGTAAAATCAAAATATACCTTGAAGACGTACCGTCAGCTGTTAGGCCGCTCCTGAGGGAAGATAAAAGACTCCACGCTTGGGTAAACATTGGTGCCGAAAACCATGAACATTTGTTTTTTGAATCTTGGGAGACTGAATGAACGCCACAAACGATAGTCGAAGATGTTTATTTGTACTGGATGTCGGCCATGGAAACTGTACGGTCGTCAGTACTAGTGTCGATGAGGTTGTTGTTATAGATATAGGGCGTTCGCACTCTTTACTTGAGTTTTTATTTGAACAAAACATCAGAAAAGTTAAGACTGTCTACCTCTCACACGCCGATGAAGACCATATTGGTGGACTCCACGGATTACTGACTGCAACCGATGTCACAGTAGAAAAGGTCGTGTTAAACTGCGATTCAATGAAAGATACCAAGGTTTGGGATGACGTGGTTTACGAGCTGGATCGAGCACATTTCGATGGAGCTGTAGATTTTTGTATAGGTCTGGTTTCCGGTCATGTTGATTGTCAAAACGATGTAGAAATACGCACGCTAGGTCCGAGTCACTATCTTGCAGGTAAAGGCGCAGGTAGTAAAGATCGATCAGGCAGGAGAATTACTAGTAACTCTATAAGTGCAGTGATAAGAGTTAGTGTTTCAGGTCGGCATGTCGCGATTCTTCCAGGGGATCTTGACTGGGTTGGATTAGATGACTTACTCAATCATGTTGAAGACTCCGAGCTACAAGCGGATGTATTGGTTTTTCCACATCATGGTAGTCTTTCAGGACAGTCAGCTACCAGTACATTTGTACACAGACTGCTAGCTGCAATATCTCCTAATGCGGTTATATTCTCTATAGGTAGAGGACATTATCGTACACCAAATCCTCGGCTAATTGGCGTTCTGCGGGAAACTATGCCTGACACCAGGATTATCTGTACCCAGTTATCCAAGTATTGTTCCCATGAGTTGCCTGTGAATTCAATGGAGCACTTAAACAATGTGTTTTCACTAGGTCGAGAAGATCAAAAGTGTTGCGGGGGTTCGATTGTAATACCATTGGATTCAATAGATTCTATCGAGCCAGAATTTGATGAGCATTTGCAATTTATCCAATCTAGTGTTGAGACTCCTCTATGTTTAAGAAGTCCAGAACTGCGACGATAAGTATGGCGTAGGTACCGCCATTTCTGAAGCGAGGGAGATAAATGATCACCCGTTTTGTCATAGATTTCGAAAGGTGAAGTTTTATTCTAAGAATTAATCGTCCTGCCTACTGCATGTTGACTGATTCCTTTGCGGTATGTCCCTCTATGGATTCGCTACCTCTCTTATGTAAGTAAGTCCTTCGATTTACAGTCCAGCTTTAAGCGGTTTCAAACAGCGTTCAATAAAATCAACTCGGTTTTCTTAAATGACCGACGTTTGTGTTGAATTG
Organism: bacterium; assembly: GCA_963693015.1. GTDB lineage: Bacteria > JAAXHH01 > JAAXHH01 > JAAXHH01 > JAAXHH01 > JAAXHH01. The sequence continues at coordinate 2,916,841 of OY843748.1, read as the reverse complement.
GTTGAGTTTATTTCCTTGACCACTTTGCAGGTATAGAACAAGAAGACATTGTATCAAGAGATTGAGAATCGACGTATGAATTTCGATTACAGAACAAGCAATATCGTCGTCATCATACCGGTCCTGAACGAAGAGGAATCTATCGGGCTGGTCCTGTCGCATATCACGGAGGGACTGACAAGGGCCGTCATCGTCGTGGACAACGGCTCCATGGACCGGACCGGCGCCGTGGCCGAGGAGGGCGGCGCCGTCGTGGTGCGGGAACCCCGGCGCGGGTACGGGGCCGCCTGCCTGCGCGGCATGGCCGAAGCAGCCCGGTTCGATCCGGACGTCATCGTGTTCCTGGACGGCGACTACAGCGATTACCCGGAAGAGATGGCGGACCTGATAAAGCCGATCATGGAGGAAGGCTACGACATGGTGATCGGGTCCCGGATGCTGGGACGCCGCGCACCGGGCGCCATGCCGATCCAGTCCCTGGTCGGAAACGTCCTCGTACCACGGATCATCCGGTGGCTCTACGGCCACCGGTACACCGACCTGGGGCCGTTCCGCGCCATACGCTACGACCGGCTGCTTGAACTGGGCATGGCGGACCTGGACTTCGGCTGGACCGTCGAAATGCAGATCAAGGCCGCGCAGAGGAAGTACCGCACCCTCGACGTCCCGGTGCGGTACCGCAAGCGGGTCGGGGTTTCGAAGATAACGGGGACGCTGTCCGGTGCGGTGAGGGCGGGGGTGAAGATCCTGTGGGTGACGTTTCGGTATGCGGTGAGGAAGTGAGGACCTCGGTCACATCGAAGTCAGGAGGCGTGATCAATCGACAGATTGGAAATGGCGTTTCCAACGAGGCTCGCCGCTTTCTTTACTCCATCGTCGGTAGTAAAACGACCAAAACTGAACCGGATCGAGGATTCGCTCTGTTCGGCAGTCAAGCCAAGCGCACGAAGAACATGAGACGGTTCAGTAATGCCCGAAGAACAGGCCGCACCGGTAGAAGCAGCCATTTTGGGCTGTAAGGAAGCAATGATGTCACGGGCGTCGAATCCATCAAGGCGAACGTTCGCGTTTCCAGGGTGTCGTTGGTCGCTTGAAGGGCCATTAACAACTATGGGAAACCCTGTCTCCCGCAAAAGCGTGATAAACATATCTCGTTGGCGAGCGACTCACTTCCGTTCTTCGCATCCTTCAGCGATGATTAACTCCGATGCTGCTGCCATACCTACACAAAGAGGTAATGGAACGGTACCAGAGCGAAGGCCTTCCTGTTGGCCTCCACCGTACAGCAGAGGTTCTACGCGATCATGTACGTCATGGCGAATACAGAGTGCCCCAATGCCCTGGGGACCGTACATCTTATGTCCGGAAAGACTGATCAAATCGGCGTAGGTGGCTAAGTTCCCTATGTCCATTGCACAAGGTGCCTGTGCGGCATCGCAATGAAGTAGGGTACCATGAGATCTGACCAAATTCGAGATCGTTGAAATGTCCTGAATCGTCCCCACTTCGTTGTTAACCGCCATCACAGAAACGAGCAGGACACTTTCGTCTAGCCGTTCTTCAAGTTCATTTAGGTCGAGAAATCCATCACAATCAACACTAATGGTTTCAACAGCAAAACCTTCATTGAAACATGTCTAGACGTCCTAAGATTGTGAGACTATTGAATAAATACCAAGGTTTTCTGTTTTTTTGTTGTTCTGTTGTAGATGAAATAGAGCAAATCGGAAGTATAGAGCAAGAACTTATTGGTGCTTATCTTCCGCCTTGTAATGATCAGTTTCCAGCTAGCATACGTCGTGTTATGGGAGCGTTCCGGTGACCAACAAAAAAGACCTTATCATACCGGCACTTAAGGCTCACATGGGTGATTGGGTGTACTACGTAACTATTTTAAAAATGGAGCAGGTAGCAGGGATGATCAGCATTGCGGAAGAGATCCATTCAACCCAGATTCTAAAAGACATGATTCAACGACAGATTACTGCTAGAGCAGGACAGATCTCAAGATACCTAATCAATCAACCACAGAGATTCTTTAATTCCATTGTTGTTGGAGTCTACGGCGGATCGCCAGATTGGTATGAACTAGAAATTGGATCGAACCCTCGATTCAGCTTGGACACTATACCTAAAGAATACGATGGTGTTATTGGTTTCCTAAGATTTGATGGTTCGCAAACTTTGTATGCAATTGATGGTCAACACAGTGTAAAAGGGATTCGACAAGCACTTAAAGAGAATAAAACGATAGGTAACGAAGAAGTTAGCGCCTTGTTTGTTGCCCACCGTAATGATCATGAAGGAATGGAACGAACTTGTCGTCTGTTTACAACACTAAATCGATATGAAAAACCAGTAAGTAAAAGTGATATTGTTGCACTCGACGAGGATGACATAGTCGCTATTGTTACACGTAGATTAGTGGAAACCCATCCTCTATTTCAGGATAAAGTCTCACTCGCTAAGACTAAAGCGATAGGAGGTCAATGACCACCGCCTGAAGGCGGTGGCTTGAGCAGGTCGTCTGAAAGACGACTGCACCGGTTCATGCAGGCTACTCTTCGATGGTCACATCGGCGTCCTGGACTTCGCCACCCTGGTCGTTTATATACGCTTCGATCACTTTGTCGGTCACATTGCCCGATGAGGCTGCGAAGTAACCGCGACCCCAAAGGTGACGACCCCAGAACGCCTTGCGAAGCGGGGCAAACTCGCTCAGCAACTTGTACGAACTCTTACCCTTCACTGCCTGCATGAAACGGCTCGCACTCAAATGAGGAGGAAGGGATACCAGAAGGTGGACATGGTCTGAGGACAAGTGCCCTTTGATGATCTCCACATCGTGCCGTTGGCATACCTCCCGGATCAACTCCCGCGTGCGTTCCGCTATCGGACCACGAAGAATGCGTTTGCGGTATTTCACGATCCACACAAAGTGCACTTTCAAATCGTATACACTATGGGAGGTCTTGCGGTATTCATCCATACCGCAAACCTTACTCAAGTCTTCGCCTTAAGGCGAGGGATTTTCTCCCATTCCCCGAGAACAGACATTAAAGACAACAGTAGTTTTACAACCATTATCACTCTGTATGATGTTTTAGATATCCTGTTCCGCGAAGGTGGAAATAAATGGAATGAATATAAGCGACAACGTCCTAATGATGATGAAATTACTCGTTTCTATAACGATAGTGTACGCTTCTGGAACACAATGGCTAAGCAGTTTACTTCTTTGGGGAGAATATCGTCTAGTCAACCTAGTGAGAACGTAGCTGGAGATCACCGCCATAGAAAAGGGGGTAGTTTACTCTTCAGACCTATTGGTCTACTTATTGTCGCAAATGTTGTTCGGAAAGCTAAGGAAACAGGACTATCAGAAAACGAAGCGATTAAACGAATATCTACTGTTTCTATGGAGATTTCGGATAGGCCTTGGGTAGGACTACTCTGGGATAGAGTCAATCAACGTATGATCAACGAAAGGTCTCACCAAAAAGTAGCTAGAAACCTGCTTTATTATATCATTGGTGGGAACTTAGCGGATATGAATACAAGTTACGAGAAGCTACTTCAGGAGTATGCAGGTGTATTGAACAGAGATGAGTCCGAGTTAACGATGGAGGTAAACCAAGGTCAGATGTGGTGATCCCATCAAGAAGGTTAGAGACTTATATCCGATTTTAGCATAGTCAATTCACCTTTCCCCCACCCCAATCGGCCGTTCCTCGTCGGTAATCCACTCGCTCCAGGAACCGGGGTAGAGCACGGCGTCGCCCAGTCCGGCGTGGGCGATGGCGAGCAGGTTGTGGCAGGCCGAGACCCCTGAGCCACAGTAGTTTACAGCGCGCTCCACGGGGATGCCGCCGAGCAGGTCCTCAAATCTTCGTCGCAATTCCTCCGGGGACAGGAAACACCCGTCTTCCCCCAAATTTGCATCGAACGTCGCGCACCGCGCCCCGGGAATATGGCCGGCAACCGGATCTATGGGTTCCTGTTCGCCGCGGAATCGTTCGGGCGTGCGGGCATCCAGGACGGCCCAGTCCGCATCGTTCCGGTACCTGTCTACGCCATCCGCTTCGGTGACAAAATTACTGCGGACGCTAGGCACGAATGTCCGCGGCGCCACCTCCGGTACTTCCCGCGTAACTGACAGGCCCGCGCCGGTCCACGCCGGCCAGCCGCCGTCCACCACGGCGACGGCGTCGTGGCCCAGCCAGCGGAGCATCCACCACACCCGGGCGGCCACCGAACCCCCTGCACCGTCGTAGACCGCGACCTGCACGTTTTCGTCGATCCCCAGCCTGGAAAATACCTCCGCAGCACGATCCACCGAGGGCAACGGATGGCGGCCGGTTTCTCCGCGAACGATGGGGCCGGACAGGTCATCGTCCAAGTGGGCGTAGACGGCACCGGGCACGTGGCCTTCCGCGTACTCCCTTGCGCCCTGCCCCGCATCGGCCAGGGAGAACCGGGCGTCGATCACGCGCCAGTCCGGGTCCTGTAGATGGCGGTGCAACGTGTGGACGTCGATCAGGGTCTGATGCATGGTTACCTCCACCAGGGCGTTTCGATTACCCCTTACCCCTTTTCTTCATTTTCTTCGTTCTCATACACGATCCGGATCGCCCTGATGTTGGCGATCTTGAAGGCGTGCACGTCACCCTCGGGTATGCGGTGCGCCTCGACGAAGGGAGTGCCCCGGGTCCGCTCGATGCGGACGGGCTTGATCCGGTGCAGGAAGCTGCGGCTCCGGTTGCCCAGGTAGTAGTCGATAACGGCCCGGTGGTTGTTTTTTACCGCCATTTCCAGGAGCTCTTCCGTCTGGCCGGGCGCCAGATACTGCAGGTTTCCGGCCTGCTCGATGTGCGGCGCGTTCCGGTCGGCCCCGCCCGAACCCCTGTGCAACTGGTAACCGGGCAGACAGTCTCCGAAGCCGAGCACCGGTTTCTGATCGGAAGAAGCAGGCGGACGCGGCTGCTCCCCGCTCCCGGGCAAACCGCTCCCGGGGGGACCACTCCCGGACGAACCGTCCCCGTACGGACCGCTTCCGGCGCGCGTTTCCGCTCGTCCACCGTCCGCTTCGCCGGACCGCGCCCTCTGCCCGGCGCCACGGCCTGTAACCGGTTCCTTTCCACGGCCGGCAGCCGGTTCCTTTCCACGGCCGGCAGCCGGTTCCTTTCCACGGCCGGCAGCCGGTTCCTCTGATCCGACGACCCCGGATTTCGGCATGTAGCCCTGTTTCTGCAGCAGGCCGATCAGTTCCCGGTACTTCTTGCGCTCCACGATCAACGCTTCGGGTCCCACTTCGCCCTTGATGTATGGGGCGAGTTCTCCGTGGGCCTTGATGTGGCTGGCGATCTCGGCGCTGGCGGTCCGCAGCAGGAAGGCGTCCATGAAATACACCTGTCCGTAGGCGTCGCCCCAGGACTGGATCGAGTACGCGACGTTCTGGGGCACGTCCTTTTCGGAATGGTCCGCCAGGAAATCGATGACCTCCGCGCCGGACAGGTCCGTATTGGCGGCCCGGTAGATGGTATCCCGGGTGACACGGTAGGTCAGCGTGAGATCGACCCTTTCCAGGTCGGCGAACCGCTCGAGTCTTTCCCGGATCATCAGGTCCAGATCCCGGGGCGCGATGATCTCGAACGTGGGCTGAACGATAAACCGGTCGCTCCACGCCTGCTCGTCCGACCAGGCCTGCCCGCCGAAGACGTGTCTGCCCGCCGGCGTGATCACCAGGCCGGCGCCGGACCCGTTCTTTCCATCGTACTGGCGCAGGAGACCGATCCATTCGAGCTCGCGCAGCGCGGCGCGGATTTCATCTCTTTCCTGGTCGCTGAATGCATCCGTCCGCACGTGGGGAGCGGAACAGGTCAGCACGCAGCGCATGATCTGGTCCAAATCCACGCGGGCGAATCCCACGCACAGCTGAAGGATGCCGGGCAGCGCGGAAACCGCCGGGGAACGCGCCCGTTCCCGCGCGTGCCAGAAGGACAGCAGGTCTTCGAGTTTTTCCGACGTGGACTGCCCCAGCCACGATTCGAATTCGGCCGCGGCCCGGAGGCGTCCGTCTTCTTCACGAGCCAATCCGCGCCACTGGGCGTATTCCATGACGAAGCGCATCTGTTCCGTCATGTCCTCCGCCGAGTCCGGCATGCCGTTCGTGGCGGCTTCCTGCCGCTCGGTCATGGCATCGAGGGACCTTTTATAGGGCACGCCGCGGTCCGTGAGCCGCACCGGATCGTGACGCAGACCGTTCACGAGGGCAAAGACGTTCCGGACGGCGGTGAGGTCCCGGCGCTCGTCTTCTTCCGATTTCGCCGCTTCCGTCGAGAAGAAACCCGCCAGCCGGTCCGTGTAGTAGCGGATCAGCATATGGCGGATATCTTCCGGTACGACGAAGTCGACCGTGCGGTACGCCCGGCGCCGGCCGATCACGAGTCCCCGGGCCAGCAGTCCGTGGAGCTGCTCGATCAACCCGGCGTTGGCGGGCTTTCTCGTATCGTAGACGCGCCCCGATTCTCCTGACGACAGCACGGCCAGCAGGATCTCCCTGGCTTCTTCGGCCAGGTCGTCCACGCTTTGCTCGATGAATCCGGGCTGGAAGGTCTGGTCCGTGATTTCCCGGATCAGGCGGGCGCGGGAGATCATGCCGGGTTGCACGCCGAGGGTGAAGGCGATAGATTTCAGGTCGCCCATGGGCAGGGCGGCGAGGTATTCCTGGAGGATCAAGGGATCATTCCCGCTCGATTGTAAACGAGCGATTCTTTCGTTTTGATTTCAATGGCTTACTGGTAAGCGGCCGGAACGAAGTCGACCATCTGCCGGCGGAAGGCCGCCGGACAGGGACCATGGCATATGGGCACGTGGCACTCCTTTAACCATAAGAAGTTACATGTCCACTAAACCGGGTCAACTCCATTCTCGCAGAGGTGGGAAACAGCGAACCGTTCAAACCGGTGGCGATTCAGTTCGGCAGGCAATTGGATTAAAACGCCGGCATCACGGGAGGCATAGGCCCAGTCCAGGAGCAAGTCGTATTGCCACTGTTCCCGGAGGCCGCCAAACCACTGCATGCCCCCGGGCGAGATGACGCAGAAGACATTGGCCAGATCGCACGGGCCAAGGCATCCGGAGATCGTCAGCTGCACCGACCTGTTGAGTTTTCCTTCTTTCCACCGCTGCTTGAGCCAGTCGCGGGGCAGCGGCGGGAACCCCTTGTCCGTCTGACCGCAGCAACAGCCTTCGCAGAACACGATCTGCCCAAGAACCCGGTCTCGGGTCGTGGCCAGTGCTTCATGTCTGCCGAGCGTTTCGCGGATGCGTTGCGTCTGAGCATTCATGCTTGTTTCGCGCGTTGACGTATGCGGATGCGAACCAGGCGTCGCCAAGAGACGACAACTGCCGTTGAAGAGAACATGAAACCGGCGCTGCACAGCCCGATCACCGCCAAATCCCAGGCGGGGCGATTGTCGATGAGAAAACGGAAATCCAGGCTGTGGAGGCCGTTGTACAGCCAGCGGTGGGAGAGATAGAGCCAGCGGCGGATGTTTCTGGCCAGCTTCAACTGTTGCCCACCCGCCAAACCGTCACGCCGCCCTGCGCGTCGAGCGCGGCAAGGGCACGACCGTCCGGCCGCCAGTACAATTCGGCGACCACGTCCGCCAGAAACCCGTTCCCTATCTGGCTGCCTTCGCCGTCTCTCTTAAGCGACCACGCAGCCACGGCCCCGTCGCGGCCTCCCGATGCCAGGCGCATCGCGCCGGGAGCGAAGGAAAGCTTCGTGACGGGTTGAACGTGAAACTCCAGGACGCCGGGCCGCGTGCCTTCGGGCCCCCTTCCCTGGAAGCTCCAGACCGTCACCGCCTCCCCTCCGCCGGTGGCCAGAATCGTACCGGTCGAATCGAAGGCCAGGGCCGACGGCTTGGCGGGATAACCGGACATCATGGAGTCCTTCCCCGTGTCGCGACGCCAGAAGTGCACCGAGTTGTCCTGGCTGCCGCAGACCACGATGCCCCCGTCCGGGCTCAGTACCATCGACACCAGGGATCCCTGCCACTCCAGCTTCTGCCGAGACTTGCCGGTGGCCGCCTCGAAGAACGTTACGCGACCGTAACAGGCCGTCGCCAGTTCTTCCGCGTTCGACCAGACGATGGCGCTGACAGTGCTGGGATGATCATCAGACCGCCAGACCTCCGCGCCGTCCGCGCCATATACGCGAACCTGCCTGGAGCAGGAGACCGCCAGCCATCGGCCGTCCGGCGACCACGCCACGTTTTCCACCCAGCCGCTTCCGACGTCGATCGTCCGGATCACCCGACCTTCGGCGGCGCTCCAGATCAAGACCCGGCCGTCCTGGCCGGCCGTAGCGAACGTGGTTCCGCCCGGGTGGACCGCCATGGCGAGCAGTCCGCCTTCATGGACCCCGCGGCGTGCCCAGGACGTCGCGCCGGATTTGCCGGCGAATGCGTAGACGCTCCCCTCGGCATCACCGACCATCAGGGCCTCGCCGCCCAGGCTCCAACCCCCGGCGATGGCATAGTCGCCGACCGACGCGGACCACCCCTGGCGAAGCACCCCTCTCGAGCTGCGGGCGTTCAAACCAGACATGCGTCGAACCCCTCCCGCATGTCCTGCTCATCGAGGTTGCGGCCGATGAAGACGAGCTGATTGCGGCGGGGCTCGTCCCCCCATGGGCGATCCGGCTGGCCGTCGAAGAGCATGTGAACGCCCTGGAAGACGAAGCGGCGCGACTCGCCCGCGAGGCTGATGAAACCCTTCATCCGGAAGATGTCCACCCCGCGTTCCATGAGCAGTTTGCCAAGCCACGCGTTGAGCCTGTCGGGATCCACGTCGCCGTCCCGCTCGATTGCGATCGAGCCCACTTCGTCGTCGTGCTCATGCTGTGCGACCCAGGTGCGCTCGACCTCGTGACTGATGGTCTCGCCTTCCGCGTTCTTCAACTGGAGATCGAACTCTTCCGCGGTGTGCTGGGCGTAGAGGCCAACCCGCTGCTGCGTATCGACCTCCAGGAAGAACGACTTGCTCCCAGGGGAGTCGAGCTGGAGGTTCACATGCTTTCCGGCAGGAATCTCTTCCCCGGGGTAAATGTCTTTCGCAGGTTCGGCGTACCGCCGCACGCACCACTCCGCGCCCTCGCGAAGGGCTGCGTCATCCGTGTCCTGGTCGGACACGACGACGAGCGACATCGCCGGATCAGGCCCTTCAGCGAGGCTGAGTTCGTAACGGCCGGGATCGAGCGAATAGACGCCGGTCCATTCGAACGGATATTCCGGCTCGAGGAACGTGGGACGGACCTCGAGCACCTGGTCCAGGTCGAAGGCCTCGAGGTTCATTACCGTGTCGACGGAGACGTTCGCCTGCTTGCTGCGTACGACTTTCGCCATTCGGTTCATTTCCCGGAGCCGGGTTTCGAGCCTGTCGAGCGCCTCGTCGTCGACGAGGTCCGTCTTGTTGAGCACCAGGACGTCTGCGAAGGCGATTTGCTCGGTGCTTTCGTCGCTTCGGCCGAGCTGTTGCTCGATGTGGGCCGCATCGACGAGCGTGACGATCCCGTCGAGCGAGAACTCCGCGCGAATCTCGTCGTCCATGAAGAAGGTCTGAGCGACCGGGCCGGGATCGGCGAGCCCCGTGGTCTCCACCAGCACGTAGTCGAACTTGTCGCGGCGCTTCATGAGATTGCCTAGCACGCGAATCAGGTCTCCGCGCACCGTACAGCAGATGCAGCCGTTCGACATCTCGAAGATCTCTTCGTCCGCGTCGATGACGAGGGCCTGATCGATGCCGACCTCTCCGTATTCGTTCTCGATCACGGCGATACGCTTGCCGTGCTCCTCCGTCAGGATCCGGTTGAGCAGGGTCGTCTTGCCGGATCCGAGGAAGCCGGTGAGGATGGAAACAGGTACTTTTTGCGGCGTATTCATCTAGTTCTCCCGGGTGAGTGGTTCGAAGTCGACGATCTGGACGTCGAAATCCCACGCCTTACAGACCTGGGTCAGGTCATCGGCGTCTACGGCGTCCATGGGTTTGTGTAGCTTGTACTGTAGCTGCTTCCATCATGCTGGCTCCTCCTCCATGACAAGCTGCGGAAACGGGTTCGGGAGCGCTGCCCAGGCCTTGCTGTCGGCGGAGGCGAGGCGCTCGTCGAGCAGACACGCGTCGAGGCGGGCGCGCATCGCCTCCTCGTGCATCTGCTGGCCGATGAAGACGAGCTGCTGCACGCGATCGCCGAAGCGAGGATCCCAGCCCGGCTGCTGGTCGGGTCGCTGACCCTCGGGGTGCCCCCAGTGTTCGCGAGGCACGGCCGCCCACCACATCCCGGCGGAATTCACGTCGCTGACGCCGCCGGCCTGCGCCCACTCGTAGGCGACCCGATGGTCGGCGGCGACCCAGAAGAAGCCCTTCGAGCGGAGCACGCCGTTCCAGTTCCCGGCGTCGTGCAGGAACGCCCACAGCTTCTCGGCGTCGAAGGGCTGCGACGTCCGATAGGTGAAACTCGAGATCCCGTACTCCTCGGTCTCCGGCGTGTGCTCGCCCTGAAGCTCGCGAATCCAGCCGGCGGAGCGCTCCGCCTTCTCGTAGTCGAACAGGCCCGTGTCGAGCACGCTTTCGATCGGGACCTGTCCGCGCGTCGCCATGAGGATCTTCGCGCCGGGGTTGAGGGCTTTCACGATGGCCTCGACCTCGAGCGCCTGATCGTTGCTCACGAGATCGAGCTTGTTGAGCACGATGACGTCGGCGAACTCGATCTGGTCGATGAGCAGGTCCGTCACCGTCCGGTGGTCTTCTTCGCCCAGCGACTCACCGCGGTCCCGGATCGCTTCGGCGGCGTTGTAGTCCCGCAGGAAGCTCGCCGCGTCCACGACCGTGACCATCGTGTCGAGGCGCGAAACCTGACCCAGGCTCACCCCGTTCTCGTCCTCGAAGGTGAAGGTCTGTGCGACGGGTATGGGTTCCGAGATCCCGGTGGACTCGATGAGCAGGTAGTCGAAGCGTCCCTCCTGCGCGAGCCGCGAGACCTCGGCGAGCAGGTCGTCCCGCAGCGTGCAGCAGATGCAGCCGTTCGACATCTCGACCAGCTTCTCCTCGGTCCTCGAGAGTTCCGCACCGCCGCGCTCGACGAGCGCCGCGTCGATGTTGACCTCGCTCATGTCGTTGACGATGACCGCGACGCGCATGCCCGCGCGGTTGTTGAGGATGTTGTTGAGCAGCGTGGTCTTGCCCGCGCCGAGAAAGCCGGACAGGACAGTAACGGGAAGTCTCTCTGACAGGGGCACTTCAGTTCCTTTACGCTAAGGGTGAATTGGATTCGTCTCAGGACTGACCGTTTTTCTCCGAACTGCATTGCGCACAGGTTCCCAGCAGTTCGACGACCGGCCGCCTGGTACGGAATCCAACCTCATTGCCTGCCGCTTTCAGGCTCCTGGCCACACTGGGGTCTTCGACCTCGGCCACCTCCCCGCAGTCATCACAGATCAGGAACTGGCTGGCGTGCGGATGGTCCGGATGCGCACAGCCCACGTATGCGTTCAGGCTCTCGAGCTTGTGCACCAGGCCCTGCTCGAGCAGGAAATGCAATGCCCTGTAGACCGTCGGCGGTGCGGGATTCCTGACTACGCCGCGCATGCGCTCCAACAGGTCGTAAGCGCTGAGCGGTTTTTCAGATACGCACAGCAGCCGAAGCACGGCCTTGCGTTGTTCGGTCAGCCGCGCGCCGCGCTCACGGCACAGCGCCTCGGCTCGTTCGAGTACATGGGAAAGCGCTTCGTTATTCATGGGTCTCTCCTTGCCACGCACTTCGTGCGGCGGCCAGTTGCGCACGGCGGCGATCGCGGACTGCGTCAACCCTTTGGAAAAGACATGGACGCTCGGTCTCCGATTTCGGTCAACCGCCTAAGGCGGCGACCAATGTTCGGATGTTGTGTAGCATCATGCCAAGGTGGGTGCCAGCCGGTCCGTCTTCCTTCGACAGCGCGTCGGAATAGAGCGTGCCGCCGATCCGCGCTCCGGTTTCCCGGACGATCTGGTCGAGCAGGCGGCGGTCGGAGATGTTATCGACGAAGACGGCCGGGATCTTTTCCCTGTTGATCTGACGAATCAGCCTGGCAACGTCACCCGCGGACGCCTCCGCTTCGGTGCTGAAACCGACCGGAGCATGGAACTCGATGCCGTAGGCTGCCGCTAGATAGCCGAAAGCGTCATGGGACGTGACCACCTTGCGCCGTGCGGCCGGCAGTGCATCGACGGCCTCGCGGACCTGTGCATCGACGGCGTCGATCTGCTCCATGTAGCGCGCCGCGTTGCTGCGATAGATATCGGCCCCCGCAGGGTCGATCGCAGCCAGGCCATCGGCGATGTTGCGGATATAGATCCGGGCATTGGCCAGACTCTGCCAGGCATGGGGATCGATCTCGTTCCGGTCGTTGTCCGCCATCCTGCGGGGCTCGACGCCGGCGGTCGCCGTCACTATGCGTCCCTTGTAGCCGGATGCCTCCGTCAGGCGGTCTATCCAGCCCTCGAAACCCAATCCATTGATGACCAGCAGCCTGGTCCCGGCGACGGCCCGGGCGTCCGCCGGGGTCGGGCGATAGACGTGGGCGTCGCCGTCGGGGCCGACGAGGGTAGTAACGCGCACCCGGTCCCCGCCTACCTGCCGGACCATATCGCCCAGGATGCTGAAGGTGGCGACGACGTCGATGGGGGCGAAGACCCGGGCGGTCGCCGATCCTGACGCGGCGATCAAACCGGCGGCGAGTACGTAAGAAAGGAAAGAACGTCTGGATATCATGGGCATACGCTACAGTTCGGTTTTGGGATCATGCTTCGAGATGGCGGCGGGGCCTGAGGCGCGTCATGATTACGCCGTCGGGTCCGAAGGACAGGGAGAACAGATAGAACGCGCCCGCCGTCAGGATGATGGCGGGGCCGGAAGGCAGACTGGCGTGATAGGACAACAGCAGGCCGACAAACCCGCCCAGGAAGGCCGCAAGCATGCCGATGACCAGCAGGGGCGTGACGTCGCGCGTCCAGAACCGGGCGGCGGCGGCGGGAAGGATCATGATCCCCACCGCCATCAGGGTCCCCAGGGCATGAAACCCGCCCACCAGATTGAGGACCGCCAGGACGAGAAAGCTGTAATGGGCCACCGGGCTCAAGGGACTGACCGAGCGGAGAAAACCCGGGTCGAAACACTCCATCACCAATGGCCGGTAGATGACGGCAAGCCCGAACAGGGTGACCGTGGCGATTCCCGCCACCAGGAATATGGCCGCGTCGTTCAAGGCGAGCACCGTGCCGAACAGGATGTGCAACAGGTCGACGTTGCTTCCGCGCGTCGAGACGATCACGACCCCGACGGCGAGGGAAATCAGATAGAAGGCGGCCAGGCTGGAATCCTCACGGGCCACGGTGGTACGGGCCACCAGTCCGGAGAGCAAAGCCACAGTCACCCCAGCGATCACTCCGCCGAGCGTCATGGCGCCGAGCGACAGCCCGGCCACGAGGTATCCGAGCGCCGCACCGGGAAGAATCGCATGGGCCATGGCATCCCCGGTCAGACTCATCCGCCGCAGGGTCAGGAACACCCCGATGGGGGTCGCCCCCAGTGAAAGGGCAAGGCACCCGACCAGGGCCCGGCGCATGAAGCCGAATTCGACGAAGGGGGCGATTACGGCATCGTACATCACGCACCCTCCACCGCAAGGGAGGAAGCCCCGGCGTTCATCTCACACATACGGCCGCCCTTTCGTCAAAGGCCTCGGTAAGCCGGCGCGCCTCATCGAGATTCGCCGGAGAAAGGACGTGCTCCGTCGGTCCGGCGGCGATCTGTTCCCGCGCCAGCAGCAGGGTCTCCGGGAAATCCGTTCGAACCTGATCCAGGTCGTGCAGGACGGCGACCACCGTCCGCCGCTCCCCGTGCCAACGGCGAATGAGTCCCTTGAGATCACGGACGGTCGCCGAATCGATGGACGTGAACGGCTCGTCCAGAAGAATCAGCCGCGCGTCCTGGAGGAGCAGGCGGGCGAACAGGGCACGTTGCATCTGCCCGCCGGAGAGGGTGCCGATGGGGCGCCGCTCGAAACCACCCAGTCCCACGATATCCAGGGCCTCGCCAATCTTCCGGTTGCCTTTTCGTCCGAATCGGCGGAAAGCCCCGGTCTTGCGCCACAATCCCATGGCCACCACGTCGAAGACCGAGATCGGAAAACTCTGATCGATTTCGGACTGCTGAGGGAGGTACGCGATTTCAGAGGCTTCAATTCCCGTGAGCCTGATCTCGCCTCCGAGCGGCGCGAGGCTGCCGACGGCCCCTTTGAGCAGCGTCGACTTTCCGGCACCGTTCGGTCCCACCACGGCGACCAGGGCGCCGGCACGAATGGCGTAATCGAGATGATGGACCGCGGGGTGGCGGTCGTACCCGAGGGTCAGGTTAACGAATTGCAGGATCGTACCGTTCACTGTCGTACTCATAGCAGGTGTCGTACTCATAGCAAGGCCCAGACGACCGCGAACCACAACAGGCCGGCGGCGACGCCAGCAAGTGCGAGACGTGCTCCGATACCGGCCCGAAGGGGAGAGAATCCAGACTTAATCAATAGTTGCGACATGAGAACTCGCTCGAACTATCGAGGCGCCGCCCGACGTTCGAGGCGCGGCACATCGTCCGTGCCGCCGCCCACCGTTTACAAATCCACGATCCGATTCAGTACAAAGGACGCGTTCAGCGCCCACAGCCCCATAAGCAACAGGAGGGCGCCGCCAACCGCGCCCAGGCCAGCGGCCGCGAGCGACCACAAGGGTGACCGGTGAGCGACCACCCCACTCGCCCAGTCTCGCGCCTTCGTCGCAATAATGGCCAGGACAACAACGGTGATCGCGGTACCTATGGACATGGCGAATACGGAAAGCGCGCCATGCCATATCAAACCCATCACGGCGGCAAGGATCAGCACGAACACCGCTCCGGTGCAAGGGCGCAGTCCAATGGCCAAAACCACGCCAGCCGCCGCCTGCCGGCTGCCGGCTGTATCCATCTCGGCAGCACTGGGCAGATGCCGGCAGCCGCCACTTTCAACGTGCACATGATCGGCATGGTCGCGGCGGACTTCGCCGGTTTCGCGCCGCAACTGGCGAACACTGCCGGACAAGGCGCGTGCGGCGCGTACCAGCAAGTAGAGTCCGACTATCGCCAGCATGGCGAAACTGACTCGCGTAGCCCACAATGTAGCCGTATCTGTTTCCACCGGCAGCCAACCAGCCAGACCAATCGGGGCGTAAATCATCAGCAGCGCCGTCACGCCTTGCAGAAACGCGGCTGCGGCGCCCATGGCGATACCGCGATTCAGCCGGCTTCGGTGGGTCAACAGGTAGGTCGTCAACACGACCTTCCCGTGCCCGGGCCCCGCGGCATGCAAGACGCCGTAAAGAAAACTCATCAGCACCAAAGCCCAGCCGACGCTATGCTGGCCACGCAGCGATCCCAGCTCCTGCGACAGTTGCAGGAGGTATTCCTGCTGCTTTGCCCAGACCCAGGTCGCGGTTTGATCCAAGATCGAAGCCGCCTGCCCGGTGTCGGCGTGACTGTCCCCCCGGGACTGTTCGGCGTCGAAAGACTCGCCCGGCAGCATCGTTGTCGCGTGGAGATCCGCCGAGCACGCGACGGCACACAGCCATGCGAGAAAGACCGCCACGTTGCAACTCACTCGCATCATCTGCATCGAATCGTCACCTTTTCAGCAAACTGAATGCCGAGGTCATCATCACCGCCTTCACTGGTGCCAGGCGGGTAATCGTCAGTTATGATTGTAATGTTATAACATAACGCAACAAGATAGCATAACAAGATACGTTGTCAAGCCCAAGATTGAGCATTCCATTAAAAAGGCTGCTCGTGAATGCTCATTGGTGCCGACATGTCGCAAAGTGTCGGCTTGACACAAAAAAGCCCGCTTCTACGCGGGCTTGGGTGTGATTTGACGCCTTCAGGTGCCAGCCGGCGCCGGACGTGGATTCATTCCCATTCGATGGTGCCGGGCGGAGCTGGACGTGGGTTCATTCCCATTCAATGGTGCCGGGCGGCTTGGAACTGAGGTCGTAGACCACGCGGTTCACGCCCCTTACTTCGTTGATGATGCGGCTTGACACGTGCGCCAGGAAGTCGGCGGGCAGGCGCGCCCAGTCGGCCGTCATGAAGTCCAGCGTGGTCACCGCCCGGAGGGCGATGACGTTCTCGTAGGTCCGGGCGTCGCCCATCACGCCGACGGTCTTGACCGGAAGCAGTACGGCCAGCGCCTGGGAGACTTCGTCGTACAGGCCCGCACTGCGCAGTTCGTCGATGAAGATCTTGTCCGCGTCCTGCAACATAGCCACCCGTTCCCGGGTCACTTCCCCCAGCACGCGGATGCCCAGGCCCGGCCCCGGGAAGGGATGCCGGTCGATGATCTCGTCCGGCAGGCCGAGCTCCCGGCCCACGGTGCGGACCTCGTCCTTGAACAGGTTGCGCACCGGCTCCAGCAGTTCCAGTTCCAGGTCGTCGGGCAACCCGCCCACGTTGTGGTGGGTCTTGATGACGCTGGCCGGCCCCTTCACGGAGGCGCTTTCGATCACGTCGGGGTAGAGCGTGCCCTGGGCCAGGATGCGCACGCCGCGCAGCGACGTCAGTTCGCTTTCGAGCACCCGGATGAACTCGTCCCCGATGATCCTGCGCTTCTGTTCCGGTTCTTCCACGCCTTTCAGCCGGTCGAGGAACCGGTCCGAGGCGTCCACGAAGCGGAAGCGGGCGTTGATGGTCCGGCGGTAGGTCTCTTCGACCTGCCTGGCCTCGTCCTTCCTGAGCATGCCCGTGTCCACGAAGACGCAGGTCAGGCGGTCTCCGATGGCCCGTCCGATCAGCGCGGCCACGACCGAGGAATCCACGCCGCCGCTGGCGAAACAGGCCACGCGGCGTTCGCCCACGGTCTCCCGGATGGAGGCGAGGGCCTCGTCGATGAAAGTCCGCGGCGTCCAGTTGCCCTCGCAGCCGCAGATGTTGAATACGAAATTCTCCAGGATCTCGCGGCCATGGACCGTGTGCACCACTTCCGGATGGAACTGCACGCCGTAGATTTTACGTTCGGTCTGCTCGACGGCCGCAATATGGCCGTTGTCGGAACGGGCGATGACGTCGAATCCCGGCGGAGGCGCCTTGAGTTCGTCGCCGTGACTCATCCAGACCGTCATGCGCTCGGGCAGGTCGCGGAACAGGGGCGTGCCGCCCGTCGTCCGGATCCCCGCGCTGCCGTATTCCCGGGTCCCGGCGTGAGCGACCTCGCCTTCGTGGTAGTGCCCCATCAGTTGCAGGCCGTAGCATATCCCCAGGACCGGCCTGCCGGTCTCGAATATGGCCGGATCGGGATGGGGCGCGTCTTCCCCGTACACGCTGGCCGGGCCGCCCGACAGGACGATGCCGGTGACGTTGCGTTCCGTCAACTCGGAGGCCGGCGTATCGTAGGGCAGCACCTCGCAGTAGACGTGGCTCTCCCGTATGCGCCGCGCGATGAGCTGCGTGTACTGCGCGCCGAAATCGAGGATGGCAATCCAGTTCGAGTCAGCCATTTAACGGGTTTCAGAGGGATGGAAAACCGGGCGTCGTGATACGAATGAACAGGTTTGACAATATAGCCCATTCATTTCGCGTCGTCCAGCGTTGAAAGTATTTTCTCAAGCGCGTTTTCACCCGAGATCAACCGGAGCGCGATGTCCAGGACGGCCAGGCGGTTGACGATCGCGTGGCTCGGCGGGACGCGGACGGCATCCTTTTCCGTCGTGACGATCCATTCCGCGCCCGATTCTTCCGCCAGGGACATCGCCCGGTCCAGGTCTGCTGGCGTGAAGGGATGGTGATCAGGGTATGCCAGCATGCGGCACACGCGGCCTCCGGCGTCCGTAACCGTCTGCGCGAAGGAGGCCGGGTTGGCGATCCCGCAGAGGACGAGGACGTCGCGGCCGGCCAGCCACTCCAACGGCAGGGTTGTATCGTCGGCCAGCTGTCTCAGGCCGGCAGGGGCATAGACGGTCTGGATGATGGCCAGGTGGGGGAACCGGGCCTGCAATCGCGCCGGGTTGACGTGGGCGGAACGGGCCTGGTCCGTTCTGGTCAGCACGAGCGCATGGGCGCGTTGGAGCGCGGAAATCGGTTCGCGACAGGGGCCGGCGGGGAGCAGGCGCCCCGGGTTCGACCGGCCGGAAGCGTCATGTACCACGATGTCCACCTGGCGGCCGGTCCTCCTGTGCTGGAACCCGTCGTCCAGCAGGAGCACGTCCGCACCGTATCGTTCGATGGCCAGTCTTCCCGCCGCGGTGCGGCTCGGGCCGACGACCACCGGCACGTCCGGCAGCGTCGAGGCCAGAAAGGCCGGTTCATCGCCTACTTCCTGCCAGGTGGCGCCGGGCGCCGCACGTCGCATCGCGCTGGTCTCTCTCCCGTAACCCCGGCTCAGCACGGCGGGTCTGAAGCCCGCACCCCTGAGTCGATGGGCGAGATACCGCACGACAGGCGTCTTTCCGGCCCCGCCCACCGTCAGTGCCCCGACGCTGATCACCGGCGCCGGAAGCCCTTCGGCGTTGAGCATCTCCGTGTCGTACATCCAGTTGCGGAACCGGACCAGGATACCCAGCAGCAGGGACAGAGGCAGGAGCGCGCAGCGCACGAAACGTATGACCGGGCCGCGTTCGTCCGGGTCCAGGAGCCGGGTGTACACGGGAGCGCGTTCGAAGACGTCCGTCGGGCCGGATTCGCGATGATCCGAGTCCGGAATCCACCGGTCGACCAGGTCCAGGGTGCGGTCCACGGCCTTTGCGCGCATGCGCACGGCCTGTCGGGCGGCCGCACCGATCTGCGCACGCTTCTGCGGGTCTTCCAGCAGTCCCAGCCATTCCCGTGCGAGTTCGTCGCCGTCGCGCACGACCATGCCGCCCCCGGTTCGAAGCAGGGCCGCCGCGCCGGCCCGGACGTTCTCGGTGTGGGGGCCGAACAGGACGGGGATGCCGCATGCCGCGGGTTCCAGCACGTTGTGGCCGCCGAGCGGCACCAGCGTGGCGCCGACGAAGGCCATGTCCGCAGCGGCATACATGGCCGCGAGTTCGCCCATGGTGTCCAGGATGATCACCTCGGCCTGCCCGGATTCCGGTCTGCCCGGCCTCGTCCGGTGCGTGAACGCGAGTCCCGCCGCCTTCAGCATCTCCTCGACCTCCGGGATGCGATGAAGATGCCGGGGCGCCCAGATCAGCTTCACTCCGGGATGCCGTGCGCACACCTGGCTGAATGCCGCCAGTACCGCCCGTTCCTCTTCCACGGGACGGGGACACCCGGCCATGATCACCGGCACGGATTCGGGCAAACCGAGATCACGGCGCAATTGCTCCCCTGGCGGCCCTTCCTGTCCGGCGGCGAGGTCGAACTTGACGTTGCCCGTCACACGCACCCGTCCCGGGGCCGCGCCGAAGGCGATGTACCGTTCACCGTCGAGCGCGTGCTGGACACCCACGGCGGTCAGCAGCCGCAGCATCTCCCTGAACAGCGGTTTCACGAAACGGTTCCGCGCAAGGCTCCGGTCCGACATGCGGCCGTTGACCAGGGCCACGGGGCAATCGTGGGCTGCCGCCGCCTTCAGCATGGACGGCCAGAGCTCTCCTTCGAGCAGGATCAGCGCGCGGGGGCGTACCTGTCCGAACACGCGGTGGACGATGAACGGCGCGTCGAGGGGCGCCAGGCCGCAGGCGTGGGCCTGTGGTACGTGTTCCCTGACATAGGTCAGGCCGGTCTCCGTCACGGTGGTAACCAGCACCGCGAACCCGGGATGGCGTTCCACGAATCCCCGGACCACGACCGCCAGACCGGTGGCTTCGCCCACGGAAGCGCAGTGGAACCAGACAACGGGCCGCTTTTCGCCGGCGGGGACAAGAGGCCGCCGGCCGAGCCGCTGGCGCATTCCCCGGCGGCCCGCGACGGACAGGATTGCCAGAACCGGAGAAAGCAGTACGGTCAGTATGGTGAATAGCAGCGTATAGATGAAGATCATGTTTTTTTCAGGCTCCGTCCGGCGGTCTCCCGTGCGCCCAGCAGACGCTGCTGGAGTGCCAGCCGGTACGGTTCGAGGCGCTCGACCGGCGCATCACCCGGAACCACCAACGGTTCGCCGAAGGCAATCACCGCCCTGGAAAAGGGGCGGGGAATCATGAAACGGTCCCAGCTCGAAAGTACGCAGGGATTATGGGAAGCGACCGCGAAGGGCACGATGGGGAGACCGGATCTGCCGGCTATGAACAACGTTCCCGGCTTAACCTGGAGACGGGGACCCCGGGGACCGTCCACGGTCACCCCCAGGTCATCGCCGGCCGCACCGGCCGCCGCCATGCGGAACAAGGCGCGCGTTCCTCCCCGGGTGGAAGATCCGCGGATGGTTCCATATCCCATGCACTCAATGGTCCGGGCAATCAACTCGCCGTCCCGGTGCTGGCTGACCAGCACCCGTATCCCCTGGCGGCGGAAAGCGTAGGTGGCCACCAGCAGGCCTTCGTGCCAGAAGGCGTACAACACCTTCCGGCCGCCCTCCCGGGCCCGTTCCAGGCAGTCCTCTCCGACCATGCGGATCGAGAGCGTCCGCCCAAGGAGGTTGAGGGCGCCGGCGCCCAGCTTACCCGCCAAAGAAACCATGGGGCCTTCCGTGCGCATCATCCACTATCCTTCCCGGATCATCGTTCTCACCGATCTTTCTCCCCGCCGCCCGCTAATTCCAGCGCGAGGTCGGCGACGCGCGACGAAGCGCCCGGCGTGCCCAGCCGGTCCCGTACTTCACGGAGTTCGCGGGTCATGGCCCGCCGCTTCTCAGGTTCCCTGAGCAGATCGAGGACCACCGGCGAAAGCACCTTCGGATCGACTTCGTCCTGGAGAAACTCCGGCGCGATGCGGCGGCCGGCCACCACGTTCACCAGGCCGATGTCCGGTATGCTGACCAGGCGCCGGGCGATCCACCAGGACAGGCGGGACATGCGGTAGAGGACCAGCAAGGGGGTACCGAAGCACGCCGACTCCAGGGTTGCCGTCCCCGAGGTGACCAGCAACAGGTCGGCGTGGTTCATCACCTCGTAGGTGCCGTTCTCCACCACGGGCACCCCCCTTGCGTCTTCCGGGAGCGCTTTCCCCGCGAGATGCGCCGCCAGGTCGGCCCGGGAGACGGTGGGCGCCAGTCCGATGACGCCCTGGACACCGGGCAGTTTCCCCTGCACCGTCTTCAGGGTTCCCGCCATCGCGGGCAGCATGCTCCCCACTTCCATGTCCCGGCTGCCCGGCAGCATCCCGATGATCGGGCGGTCCGGATCCAGACCCGCGCCCGCGCAGAAATCGGCCCTGGTCTGCTTGCTCTCGAGCACTTCCAGCAGCGGATGTCCGACGAAGACCACTTTTCCCCCCGCCTTTTCATACAAATCCACTTCAAAGGGAAAGACCACCGCCATGCAATCGACCAGCCTGACGATGGAGTGTATGCGCCGCGCCCGCCAGGCCCATACCTGGGGACTGACGTAGTACAGCACGGGTATGCCGCGATCGCGCGCCTTGCGGGCCAGCCGGAGGTTGAAGTCGGGGTAGTCTATGAGGATCAGCACGTCGGGGCGCCGGGATTCGAGGAGGCCGTCCAGGCGGCGCAAGGCCCTCCGGACGAAGGGCAGGTGCCGGACGACCTCGGTGAGTCCCATGACCGAAAACCGTTCGATATGGTAGACCAGCTCGCAACCGGCCGCCGCCATGCGGTCTCCGCCGATCCCGAGTATTTCGATTCCCGGCCGCCTCGCCCTGAGCGCGGCCACGACGCCCGCGCCATGCATCTCGCCCGACGCTTCACCGGCGATGATCATGATCCGCAATGGCCCTGCCTCCTCTGAACGTTCGGTTTTTGACCGGGACGACGAACGTAAAATCCAAAATACACTTTGAGGCCGCAACCTCTGAGTTTATTTTAGAGTCTTACCCATTAAGGTGGCCATAAACGTAAAACAGGAGGTTCGGAAATCACATGGCTGATTCCTCGACAGGCCGCTCCGTCGTATTCGTTTCTTTGACCGGCGACGAGCAGGTGAAGGCGTACGACCAGGGCAGGGAGACGGGCTCGCTGACCCTGCGGTCCACCAGCGACGCCCACGGGCCGTCCGGAGCGCTGTGCCTGCATCCCGCGGGCAACCTCATGTACAACGCCCACGTGGAATCCACGACGCTCGCGGCCTATCGGCTGGACACCTCTTCCGGTGAACTCGCCCTGATCAACAAGGTGGACACCGGCATCGGGATCCCGGCGCACCTCGTTACGGACCAGCGGGGCCGCTTCCTGCTCACGGTCTACTACGGGGGCGGCGGCATCACCGTGCACCGCCTGGGAAAAGGCGGCGCGATCGGCGAACTCGTCCAGTACGTCAACACGGGCGAAAAGGCCCATGCCGTCTACCTGGCGGCCGGGGACCGGTACGTGATCGTCCCCCACGTCTGTCCCACCAACAAGACCAGCCAGTTCCGATTCGACGCGGAAACGGGGCGGCTCACCCCCAACGACCCCGCGGTCCTGGACCCGCCGGACGACGAAACGGGTCCGCGGCATATATGCTTCCGGCCCGGCGGCGACGTGGCCTACATCGTCAACGAACAGGGCAATACGGTCACGGCGCACCGCTTCGACGCCGAAGGCGGAACGCTTTCGATCTTTCAGAACGTCTCCACGCTGCCCGATGGCTACGAGGAAGGCGGATTCACCGCCCACGTCGAGGTGCATCGCAACGGTAAGTGGGCCTATGCTTCCAACCGGGGGCACGACAGCATCGTGGGGTTCGACGTGGCGGAGGACGGCGCGCTGACGGCCTTCGGGCATGTATCCGTTCCGGCCAGTCCGCGGTCCTTCAACGTCGATCCGGACGGCCGGTTTCTCTACTGCGCGGGAGAAGCCGCCGGCGTGATGACGGCGTACCGCGTGGACCAGGCCGATGGCAGCCTGCATCCGATTCGGGATTATACGGTGGGGGACAAGCCTTTCTGGGTGATGGCGACGACTTTGGGCTGACGGCTGATATAGACGGTTGATATAGACGGTTGTTATAGTCGAATGATGCCGGCAGGATGCATCCGGTATGGGGTTATGGCACTGCCCTGCCCTATCGAGGGACGTGGCGGCGAGCCGCGATTTGGCGGCGAACCGCGGATGATCGGATATGAGCGATAAGCGTCAAAACGGCGAAGAACCCAGGGGTCTGGTGGACATGTTCACGGATGAAAGACAGCGTGAACAGCACGGCACCATGGACCGCCGGATCGAGAAGAAGCGCTTCACGCCGCGCCGCATCGCCCTCGGGGCTCTGGCGGCCGCGGTGGTCTCCTTCGGCGCCTACGCGCTGCTCAGCGTCAATCCGTCCTCCCTGAACGTGGATGCGGCAAAGTTGACCACCGCCCCGGTGACCCACGGTCCCTTCCTGGAATACATCGTCGAGCAGGGCGCGGTGATGCCGCTCAGGACCATCTACCTGGACGCGGTCGAAGGCGGGCGGGTGGAGGAAGTATTTGTCGAAGAGGGCACGCAGATCGAGCAGGGCACACCCATCCTGCGCCTGTCCAACGCCACGCTGCAACTCAGCGTCATGCAGCGGGAAGCCGAGCTCTTCCGCGAAGTGAACGAACTCAGGCAGACGCGGGTTACCATGGAGCAGCGGCGCCTGAACCTGCGCTCCCAACTGGTGGAACTGGACTACCAGCTGCGTCAGGCCGAACGGGAGTACGCGCGCCAGGACGAGATGTTCAAGGCGGACCTGACTTCGCGAAAGGACTACGACGAGGCCAAGGACAACCTCGAATACTACACGCGCAGGCAGGAGGTCACGGTCGAGACGCTGCGCCAGGATTCGCTCTACCAGACGATTCAGATCCAGCAGCTGGAAGAATCGATCGACCGGCTGCGGCTCAATCTCGAAGTCATCAAGCAGAACCAGGAGAACCTGACGATCCGGGCGCCGATTACGGGGCTGCTCTCCTCCCTCATCGCCGAGGTGGGCGAGTCGAAGCCCGGCGGCGACCGGCTGGGGCAGATCGACGTGGAGGATCAGTTCAAGGTGCGGGCCGCCATCGACGAACATTACATCGCCCGCATCCAGTCGGGGCAGTCGGGCTCCTTCGATTTCGCCGGGGGGACCTACGACCTGGTTATAAGGCGGGTGTATCCCGAGGTGATCGAAGGGCAGTTCGAGGCGGACATGGTGTTCCCCGAAGGGATGCCCGAGGGGCTGCGCCGCGGGCAGACGCTGCAGGTGCGCATCGCCCTGGGCGAACTGGCCGACGCCCTGCAGGTGCCCCGGGGCGGGTTCTACCAGAAGACGGGCGGCCGGTGGATCTACGTCCTCGATCCCGCCGGCGAGACCGCCGTGCGGCGGCCGATCCGACTCGGACGGCAGAACAGCCAGTTCTTCGAGGTACTGGAAGGACTCGAAGAGGGCGAGCAGGTCATCACGTCCATGTACGACAACTTCGGCGACATGGAACAACTGGTGCTGAAATAGCGGGTAAAGGTAATCGATAAATCACAGGAGCGAACCATGATTCGGACAGAGCATCTCAAGAAGCTGTACGCGACCGAAGAGGTGGAGACCACGGCGCTCAACGACGTGACCATGACCGTGGACGAGGGGGAGTTCGTGGCGGTCATGGGGCCGTCAGGATGCGGCAAGTCCACCCTGCTCAACATCCTCGGCCTCCTCGACAACCCCACGGGCGGGGAGTATCACTTCGTCGGCGAGGAGGTGTCCGCCCACTCGGAGCGGCAACGGGCCAACCTGCGCAAGAACAACATCGGCTTCGTCTTCCAGAGCTTCAACCTGATCGACGAACTCACCGTCTACGAGAACATCGAACTGCCCCTGATCTACCTGGGCACCTCCAAGCAGGAACGCAAGCAGCGGGTGGAAGCGGCCATGGAACACATGCAGATCCCGCATCGCCGCAATCACTTCCCGCAGCAGCTCTCCGGGGGCCAGCAGCAGCGCGTGGCCGTGGCGCGGGCGGTCATCGGCAATCCCAAGCTGATCCTGGCCGACGAGCCGACCGGTAACCTGGACTCTGCCAACGGCGCGGAGGTGATGGAACTGCTGACCGGCCTGAACGAAGCAGGCACGACCATCATCATGGTGACCCACGACCAGGCGCTGGCCGACCACGCCCACCGGACCATCCGGCTCTTCGACGGGCGCATCGTGAACGAGGCGGCGTAGGTAGCGGCCTGGGGGCTGGCAGGGGTCTCCGGCCACCGTTTACCTCGTAGTCAACCACTCCCAGAAGCCGGCGGGTTCATCTGAATGCGTCGCGTCCGGGACGTCTTCCGAGATGTACAGCGTCGGCATCAGGTTCAGCATCTGGTTGCCCCGCCACGCCTTGTATCCCCACCGGTTGGTCTCGATCGCCGCGCCGCGCACGTAAGGCCGCCACATTTCATTGATCAGGGTGTGCCACAGGAACACGCCGCCCACGTCGCGGACGAGGATCTCCTCCGCTTCCTGGTATAGCGTGTTGCGCCGGTCCGGGTCTCCCACCAGCACGTTCGCCCGGAGCACCCGTTCTTCGAACCGTTCATTCCGCCAGGGATGCCTGCCGTTCGACAGCCAGAGCGTGAGCAGGTTGCTCGCGTCGACGTAGTCGTAACGGTAGGGGATGAGGGCCAGGGTGATCTCCCTGGCGTTCATCGTCTCCGTAAACACCTTCCGCTCCACGTTCCGTACGCCGACGTCGATGTTCAGGCTCTGCTTCAACATGGCCTGGACCGCCTCGGCGGCCGTGGCGTTCACGATCGTTTCTCCCCGAAGCCACATGCTCACGGCCGGGAATCCCCTGCCGTCCGGGTAACCCGCTTCCGCCAGGCGCCTGCGCGCCAGGTCCGGGTCGTACCGCTGGATGGAGGCCAGCGCTTCCGAATTGGCCGCGGGAAACCCCGGCGGCGACATGGCGGAAGCCGGCAGCCCGATGTCCCGCAGGGCGGAGTTCATGAGGGAAGCCTGGTCGACGGCGTGGCCGAAGGCCTGGCGCACCCGCAGGTCGTTGAAGGGAGGATTGTAGGTATCCATCATCAGGTAGTAGGTCTGGAAATCCACGTAGGTGTTCAGGTGGCCGCTCAGTTCCGGGTTGGATTTGACCCGGTTGATTTCGGCCTGGTTGCTCAGCATGATATAGTCGACTTCGCCGGCCTCGTAGGCGGCGAGGTAGGGCGGCTCGGCGGCGGCGTTGAAGAGCTGCGCCGTAATGCGTTCCAGGTAGGGCTTGTTGGGGCCCCGGTAGGTGGGGCTCGGCTCGAGGACGATGCGGTCGTTGATCGTCCATTCCTTCAGGCGGAACGGACCGCTGCCCATGTGGGTCTCGGGCCGGGTCGACCAGGCCGCGCCGTATTTCTCGAAGAGATGGGTGGGGGTCACCCAGCTGTAGTTCAGCAGCTCCGGCGCGTAGGGCGTCGGCACGGTCGTGGTAAAGGCGATGGTGTGCCGGTCCAGCGCCTCGACGCCCAGCGAATCCAACGGCATGCGGCCGGCCACGACCTCGCCCCAGTGCCTGATGGGACGGTAGTACCATTCGAAATCGAACCCGGTCTTCGGATCGGCCCATCGCCGGAACGAATCCTCGTAGTCATAGGCCGTGACCGGACGGCCGTCGCCGAAGACCAGGTCCTGCTGAAGATGGAAGATCCACGTATGGCCGTCCTCGGTCACTTCCCAGTGCGTCGCGGCCGCGGGAAGCAGGTTGAAGTCGCGGTCGACCCGGGTCAGCGGTTCGTTGGTCAGCGCGAAGCCGAAGACCTTCTGGTAGGAAGACGTGGCCCGGTCCATGTACCGGTTGTTCAATTCGAAGGTGCGCAGGTGCTGCATGGAGGCGGGCGCGGCGTCATGCGGAAGCGTCACGCCGACCGAGTTGACCCGCGCCGGCTCCTCCTGGCCGGTTGGATGGCCGGACGGACTGGCGGGGCCGGCACCCAACAGGGTGGCGCACAGGAGCGCCATCGAACCCGTCAGGATCGCCGCCAGGGCGAGGATAGACCATTTTCTTATTTTTGATGGCATATAGGCATCGGGTTTGACCGTTGACGCGTTGGGCGAGTTCCCGTCAACGGTCGGTAAACCAGCTCCACAGTCCCGAAGACTTCCCGACCGTCGTATCCCGGGACACGTCCTCGGAAATGTAGAGCGTCGTCATCAGGTTCAGCATCTGGTTTCCGCGCCACGCCCGGTATCCCGATTCGTTCGGTTCCAGCGCCTCGCCGCGGACGTAGGGACGCCACATTTCGTTGACCAGGTCGTGCCAGAGGAACACGCCGCCCACTTCGCGGACCAGGATCTCTTCCGCATCCTGGTAGAGCCGCGTGCGGCGCCCGGGATCGCCCACCAGCATATTGGCCCGTTCGACGATCTCTTCGTATCGTTCGTTGCGCCAGGGATGGCGGCCCCGGGACAAAAACAGGTTGAGCAGGTTGCTGGGGTCCAGGTAGTCCCATCCGTAGGCGATCATGGAGAAGGGGATTTCCTTGGCGTTCATCGCTTCCGTGTAGACCTTCCGCTCCACGTTCAGTACCTCGACGTCGATGTTCAGGTTCTGCTTCAGCATAGCCTGTATGGCTTCGGCGGCCACCTTTCTCAGATAGGCCTCGCCGCGCAGCCACATGGCCATCACGGGGAAGCCCCTGCCGTCGGGATAGCCCGCTTCCGCGAGCAGGCGGCGGGCCCTTTCCGGGTCGTATCGCTGGATGGGGGCCAGCGCTTCGGGGCTGGCGGCCGGAAATCCGGGCGGCATCATGGATACGGCGGAAATGGCGACGTCCTTCAGGGCGGACTTCATGATGGCCGGCTGGTCGATGGCGTGGCTGACGGCCTGGCGGACGCGGAGGTCGTCGAAGGGCGGAGCGCGGGTATCCATGAAGAGATAGTACGTGGTGAAATTGATATAGGTGTTGAGGTGACTGCGCAGCACCGGGTCGGACCGGACCCGGTTGATCTCGGCGGGATTGTTCAGCAGGACGTAGTCGACCTCGCCGGCCTCGTAGGAGGCGAGAAAGGGCGGCTGGGCCGCGGCGTTGTACAACCGGGCGATGATCCGTTCCAGGTAGGGCGTGCTGGGGCCGCTGTACGTGGGACTCGGTTCCAGGACGATGCGGTGATTGATGGTCCATTCCCTGAGCCGGTAAGGACCGTTCCCGATATGCGTTTCGGGTTTGGTGGACCACGCCGCGCCGTACTTCTCGAACTGGTGGGTCGGCGTCACCCAGCTGTAGTTGAGCAGTTGCGGCGCGAAGGGCGCGGGCCGGGTGGTCGTGAAGGCCAGGGTGTAGGGGTCCAGCGCCTCGACGCCGAGCGAATCCAGCGGCATCTGACGCGCGACGACGGCGCCCCAGTTCCTGATGGGCCGGTAATACCATTCGAAATCGAACCCGACGTCCGGGTCCGCCCACCGCCGGAAGGTGTCTTCGTAGTCGTAGGCCGTAACGGGCTTGCCGTCGCCGAACACCATGTCCTTCCTGAGATGGAAAACCCAGGTATGGCCGTCTTCGGTCACTTCCCAGTGGGTCGCGGCCGCGGGCACCAGATTGAAATCGCGGTCTACCCGGGTGAGCGGCTCGTTCGTCAGGGCGAACCCGAAGGACTTCTGGTAGGACGACGTGGCCCGGTCCATGTACCGGTTGTTGAGTTCGAAGGTACGCAGGCGCTGCATGGCGGGCGGCGCCGCGTCCGGAGGCAACGTCACGCCGACGGAATTGACGCGCCCGGGGGCGTCAGGCGGACCAGGCGGTCCGGTGGATATCTCCGCGGCCAGGGCGACCGTGAGCACGAAAAACGAAGCGGGGACCATCAGGGCGGTCTTCGGACGCATGGCAACTCCGTCTATCCGTCATTCCGGTTGCGCACCTCGACGGGCTTCTTGTACAGCATAGCCAGGATTTCGGTGAACTGAAGCGGGCTGACGCCCACGCCGTGGACGTGGACCTCCCAGTGCAGGTGGGCGGCGGTCACGCGGCCCGTGGACCCCGAAAGCCCCAGTAGCTGTCCCCGGGTCACCTGGTCGCCGGCCTTCACGTACAGCCTGCTCATGTGCGAATACCCGGTCTGGATGCCCATGCCGTGTTCGATCAGGACGTGATTGCCCGAATAGAACAGGTTCTGCGCCAGCTTGACCACGCCGGACTGGGCGGCGTACAGGGGCGTCCCTTCGTAGGCCCGCAGATCGAGACCGCCGTGGTAGCTGCGTAACTGTCCGTTGAATACCCTGCGGGTACCGTAGGGACTGGTGATGGTCTTCTTCTCCACGGGATAGCTGAAGGTCTCTTCCATCATCACCGTGTCGCGGACCGCTTCGTAGGCCCTGGCGATGATCTTCCTCTCCCGCGCTATGCGGCGGAAATCCGCGGCCGAGGGCGTAACCCGGCTCTGCGGCACGCCCCGGATCTGCTCCGACCGATAGGGACCGGGGACTATGTCGAAGGGCAGTTCCCGGCCGAAGATGCGGTCGCTTTCGGTCCATTCGACGTGAACGGTGTCCGGACCGGGCGCCGCGCGATAGGGGATGCCGATCAGGGTGAACAGGACGTTGCCCGGTTCCGTGGGATGCCGGTAAAGGCGGAGTATTCCGGCGCCCGTGGAAACGGCCAGGTCAGCCACGCGGCCGGCCGGACCAGCGAGATCGACCCGCGCCACCGGAAGGTCAGCCACGCGGCCGGCTTCCACGCCAGGTCCGTTCACGATGCACTCCAGCAACAGGGTGTGCCCGTTCGCCACCCTGTCGTCGGACAGGCTGAATGAAAGCGCCTGCTCGCCGAGATAGACGCGAGGCCCCTGAAAGAAGGGCTCGCCACCCAGGCAGACGGCGGTCAGAACAAGGGTGAGCACAAGATTCATGGAACCGTGCGGGAATCCGGGCGAACCAGGTCTACGCGGGGACCGGCCTCGACGATACCACCGATCTCCGCGGTGCCAACGATCCGGGGCTATACTTATGCATTATACCCTATTGCGCGATTCCAAAAACAGTTTTTTGAACCGGCCGAGGGGACTTCGGCAGGCAACCCTCGCTACCGGGGATGCTACCTGGGACGCGAATCCGGGATGCCGCGGCTGACCAGCACTTCGAAATCCCCGTCCGGCGGCACGCGCCGGGCGAACGGCGGAGAACCGCCCTGGTCGGGCCAGTCCCGGAGGATCCCCCGGACCGCTCCGGTCGTCCGGTCCAGCATGATCGCGGCGGCCGGTCCTCCTCCTCTATCTATCGTCTTCACCCCTTCCGGTCCGGAAAACGCTATCCGATGCAACCGATCGAGCCAGTCCGTCCGGACGGGAAGCACGAAGGCGAAAACACGCCCGGCCCCGTCCGCGATTTCCGCCGCGCCGAAGGACAGCGCGAACAGCGTGTTCCCAGCTTCGTCTTCACCGGTGAGACGGTACGGACCGTCGGTCTCCGGCAGGACGGGCGGGGCGTCGACCGCGAAGGCCGGGTGAAGGACGGTTTCCGCCAGGTCGTTCACTTCGCCCCATAACAGCAGGTTGGCCGCGGAAACGGCGCGCGCCGCCGGAACGGGGGTTTCCGCGGACCGCCGATAGATCAGCGCCTTGAGGAAGTGGAAGTCGCTGATCCATCCGGGGAGACAGTAACTCATCAGGTCGAAGTTCCGCGGCGACACCAGTGATCCCGACAGGACGTCGTAACCCCATGCGCCGGTAGTCCCGTCGACGTAGGGGTAGTCGGGGTCCACCCCGGCCGGACCGCCGCACGGCGCGTGCCCCAGGTTCATGTTGTGTCCGAGTTCATGGGCTATGGTGTGTCCGTTCAGCGCCGCCACGGCGATGCTTCCGGGGATGACGGCAACGCCCACGCGTTCTCTGGCCGGCAGGATGCCCATGTAGTGTCCCCGGGCGCCGTCCATGACGCGAACCACAAAGACCTCGACCAGGATCGATATGGTGTTCTTCGCCTCGGACTCCACCGAAGTCCACACGGGTTCGCGCACGTTCAGATGGAAATCGCCTACCGGCAGCGTTTCCCGGGTCATCCTGAACAGTTCGTCATCGGACGACAGGCCCGCGGCGTAGTCCGCGAGCGCCCAGTCCGGATTCGACGTCCACAGAAACGGGACCAGGGTAAGATCGAGGGGCGGCACCTCCGTCACCTCCAGGGCCAGCCGTCCGGCAGACGGCAGGCGGCGACCGACCTCCGAAGCGGAATCCGGTATGCTGCCGGGGTCGGTTTCTATCACCATTTCCACGCCTGGCCGAATGACTTCGGCCGGTATAGCGGCGTTGGATGAAGCCGCGAGATCCGCCTCCTCAGGACGGTCCGGCAGTCTTTCGTCTCCGCCCGGTATCTCGGCCGTGTGCACCGGGAGATCGTTCAGGTAGAACGTAGCGCGTACGGGAGGCCGCCTGGCGTCGGGTATGCCGCCCTTCGTTACGAAGACGCGCAGGAGCGCGGGCTTGCCGGCAACCAGCGGCACCGGGTTTTCGAAGGACTGCACCGCCTGCGTGAGATACGCGGACGTAACGCGCGCGACGGCGTCGCCGCAGTCGGACACCCGCCTTTCATCGATATCCCGCAACCACGTCTGGGTCTCGACGTCCCGGGACGCGCAAAGCCCGGTGCCGGCCAGCAGCAGGGAGGCCAGGTCGAGGTTCAGAAGCGTGCGCGGCAACGGCCCGGACAGCGCGGTGTTGCCGGAAAGACTCAGCGTCCTGAGCGCTCCGAGCGCTCCCAGTCCGGGCGGGACCGGCCCCCTCAGTCGATTCGACGCCAGGCTCAGCGTAACGAGGCTTGCCAGGCGGCCAAGGTCCGGCGGTACGGGACCCGTCAGCCCGTTGGTGGAAAGGTTGAGGCCGGCGAGGTTTGCCAGTCGCCCAAGGTCCGGCGGTACGGGACCCGTCAGCCCATTGTTGGAGAGATTCAGTTCCTCGAGGCTTGCCAGGCGGCCAAGGTCCGGCGGTACGGGACCCGTCAGCCCGTTGGTGGAAAGGTTGAGGCCGGCGAGGTTTGCCAGCCGCCCAAGGTCCGGCGGTACGGGACCCGTCAGCCCATTGTTGGAGAGATTCAGTTCCTCGAGGCTTGCCAGGCGGCCAAGGTCCGGCGGTACGGGACCCGTAAACTCGTTGGATGAGAGCAACAGCCGCTCGAGGCTGCGGAGGTTCCCCAGTTCCGGCGGAAGGGATCCGTGCAACCGGTTGAGCCTGAGATCGAGGACGGAGAGTCGGTAGAGTCGCCCCAGTTCGGGTGGAACGGACCCGGTCAGTCCGTTGGCGGAGAGGTCGAAGACGGCGAGGTTTGCCAGTCGCCCGAGTTCCGGCGGTACGGGACCCGTCAGCAGGTTCAGCGAGAGTTCCAACACGGCGAGTCGGTCGAGGCGCGCGAGTTCGGGCGGAATGTTCCCCGTCAGGCCGTTGCCGTTAAGACGCAACGTTTCCAGCCTGTCCATCAGCGCCAGTTCCGGTGGCAGCCGCCCCCTCAGGTTATTGTACCCCAGGTCGATAGAGGTCACACGCCCCTCGGCGTCGGTCTCGACGCCGTGCCAGTCTCGTAGCGGCGCTTCGCCGAGCCAGTTGGCGGCCTCCTTCCAGTACGCGCCGCCCGTTTCGCCGTATAGCGCGGTCAGCGCCACCCGGTCGGGGGCGACGGCGGCGGGACAGCCGGCGACCCGTATGTCCCCGACGGTGGCCAGCCAGGCCTGATAAGCGGGGTCCAGCGGTGCGCATAGACCCGTTCCGTCCAGCTTGAGGACCGTCAGGCCGAGACCTGCGAGCGACGCGGGCAGCGGTCCCTTCAACCCGGCGTTGTTCGACAGGTCCAATACGCTCAGAGATCGGAGATCGCCCAGTCGGGACGGCAGCGTTCCCTTGAGGTTGTTGTCTTCCAGATCCAGGCCCGTTACCCGGCCCTGGTCATTGGTCGCAACGCCGTGCCAGGCGCTAAGAGGCGCGCCGGTGAGCCAATTGTCCCGGCCGGTCCAGCTCCCGCCGTCCGCCGCGTTGTACAACGCGATCAGGGCGCTTCGCTCCATGTCCTCGCAGTTGTCCACTTCAACGTCGTCAATCTCACCGAGCCAGGCCTGGAAAACCGCGTCCAGCGGCGCGCATAGCGAAGTCCCCGCGAGCCCCAGGAATTCGAGGTTTTCCAGATTGGTCATGGCCCGGGGCAACGGTCCGGGCGAGAAGTAGTTCCTGTTGGCGCCGAGTACCCTGAGCCTGGCGAGCCGTCCGATTTCGGGGGGTATGCTTCCCGTCAACCGGTTGTAGGAGACCTCAAGTACCTCCAGCATGGTGAGTCGTCCGATTCCGGCTGGTATGCTTCCCGTCAACCGGTTGCCCGCGAAGACCAAGTGGACCAGTCCGTCGAGTCGTCCGATTTCGGGGGGCAAGCTTCCCGTCAACTGATTGCCCGCGAGTGAAAGAGACCGGAGTCTTTCCAGCCGGATCAGTTCCGCGGGGATCGCGCCCGTCAGGCCGTTCTCGTCGAGCAACAATTCGATCACCCTCCCTTCGGCGTCGGTCGTCACTCCGTGCCACTCGGCCAGGGGCGCGTCGCTCGACCAGTTCGTGGCCAGCGTCCATCCCGGTCCGCCGGTCCCGTTGAACAAAGCGACCAGGGCGGCGCGGTCCGGCGCGTCCGGACCGAAACCCGAGACCGTGACTTCCACGCTTGCCGATACGTTTCCGGAAGACACGGTGATCCGGGCGTTTCCGTTCGACCTCGCCTCGAGGTCTCCCAGGGCGTTCACCGAGACGACCAGGGGATCGCTGCTTGTCCAGACGAGCCGCGCGTTCGGCACCAGGTGGCCGTTCCTGTCTTTCGCCACGGCTTCCACCCGCAGAGGCCCGTCCGTCTTCGTCAGCGTCACGCGGGCGGGCGCGGCCTCGATGCGGGCGACCGCCTGCGATACCGTGACGGCGGCGTTCGCATGGAATTGCCCCGAAACGGCCGTGACGACCGCGGAACCGTTCTTCCGGGCCGTGACCAGCCCCTCGTCAGTCACGCCGGCCACTTCGGTGTTTCCGCTGGTCCACGTCACGGCAGCGTCCGCTATCACCCGATCGTTCCCGTCCCGGACCGACGCGGCGAACTGCACGGTCGCGCCGATGGCGTCCAACTCGGCCTCGGCCGGCGATATCCTGATGCTGGCCGCCCGCGGCGGTCCCGTGGGACTTTCCCCACCGCACGAAGGAAGGATGATGATCGAGAGGACGACGGAAACGACAAGAAACCTCATAGCACGACTTCGCTGCGAAAAGCGGATTGGACGATGATCGAGAGGACGACGGAAACGAGAAGAAACGCCCGCGACTTGCGCCGCTGTCCGGGCCGGAGAAATGGTTCCGCGGGACTGGAAACGAGTCGAACAGGCAGGCGCCGGGCCGCAGACCGGACGCGTTCCGTTTCAGCCCCACCGATACTCCGGCGGGTCGAAGACGAAACCGTGGAAGAAGCGCCGCCGCGCCGGGGTGAGGCTGTTCAGGAAATCCCTGTCGTATCGCCACTGCTCCGCACAGGCCAGCATCCACGGGTGTTCGTATCCGTAGTACAGGATCACGCGTTTCCCCCCACAGCGCGTGAATGGTCCGGACGAATGCCACACCGCGTTATGGAAGAGCACCGCCGTTCCCGGACGCCCGCATATCTGCACGGCGCCGGGTATGCCGCGCTCCGCGTCTGGTTCGACCAGGGACTTGTGGCTGCCCGGTACCAGGGTCAGGTTGCCCTGGTCCGGCGCGCTCATGTCGCTCAGGTAATAGCCCACCTTGAATTGCAGCAGCGGGACGTGCGGCCGGAGGTGCCGGAAGCCGTCCTGGATCCCGTCGATATGCCAGCCCCGCCCGTGATAATGTGTCGGTTCGACCTCGTAGAACGCGTCCGTCGAATGCAGATGGGGCGTCTCGTTGAAGAGGCCGTGGACGTAAGCCATCATCGGCTCGTAGTCCAGCATGTCCAGAAAGAGCGGGTCTTCGGCCAGCAGGTGCATGACCCGCACGTTGGCTCCGTCGAACCGGTCGGCAAAAGCCGGCTCGCGCTCGCGACTGAACCGGGGGTCGCGCCGGCGTGCTATGGCGCGCGCCAGCGCCGCGTTGAGCGAATCGACCAGGGTCCCCGGAAGAAAGTCCTCCAGCACCAGATAGCCGTTGGTGTCGAAGAGGAAGCGCTCGGCGGCGGTGGGGTGGCTGGGCGAAGCGGGACCTTCGGGCAAAGCGGGACCTTCGGGCATGATCAGGCTCTTCCTGGCGTTCGGCGGCGGGTCGTCTCAGTCCGCATCCTCTTCGCCGTGTTCCTGCAGTCGTTCCGGGACTACCCTATGCCCGTCCGGAACTCCTCGACGAGATGGGGAATGCGCCGGGGGTTCGTCCACCCGGCCCATGCGGTAGCCGACCCCGCGTTCGTTGAAGATGTAGGTGGGCTCGTGCGCGTCGTCGCCGAGCTTGCGGCGCACCTTCTTGACGAAGGCGCGAATCAGCTTCGGGTCGGCGTAGGCGCGTGTGCTCCAGATCTGGCGCAGCAGGGTGTCGAAGGTCATCACGCGGCCCGCGTTGGACGAGAGCGCGCGCAGCAACTCGTACTCCTTGGCCGTGAGGTCGACGCGGACGCCCGCTACACTCACCCGGCGCTGGTCGTAGTCGATGGCGAGGTCCCCCAGCACGAAGGACTCGGGATCGGCCCACCGGCGCAGTGCCATACGGACCCGCGCCATGAGTTCGGTCGCCGAGAAGGGCTTGACGAGATAGTCGGCGGCTCCCGTGTCGAGCGCCCGCGCGATGGTTTCATCCCGTCCGTAGGCAGAGATGAAGATGACGGGCAGTTCGGCCAGTTCGGGCAGACTTTCCATCAGTTCGATGCCGTCCGCGTCCGGCAGCAGCAGATCCAACAGGACCAGATCGGGCCGCTCGGTCCGGATGATGCGCGACAGTTCAGCCGGGTCGCCGGTCACGAGGGGTTCGTAGCCGGCTTCCACGAGCTCGGCGCGCACGAAGCGGAGCGTATACGGGTCGTCGTCCACTACGAGGATGCGGATCGGCTGGTGGACTTCAGAGCCGGTCTGCGGATCGGCCCGAACCGGTTGAAGGACGGCCGTAGCGGGCTCTTCGGCGACCGGGGTCGTGAAGGTCAGGCACATGCCGTGTCCAACGCCCGGGCTCTCGGCCCAGATACGCCCTCCGTGGGCCTCTACCAGCCCCTTGCATATGGAGAGACCGAGCCCCGATCCCGCGGTGCCGGACGCGCGGTCACCGCCCTGAAGACCGGCGTGCTTCCGGAACAGGTGCGGGAGCCGGTCCGGCGCCGCCCCCTTGCCTTCGTCGCGGACCGAGATCGCCACGTGCGCGTTGTGCACCGCGGCCGAGACCCGGACGGGGGAGGACTCCGGAGCGTTGCGGGCGGCATTGGAGAACAGGTTGTTCAACACCTGCTCGATGCGCTGCCGATCCACCATGACCAGTGGCAGGTCGGGGGGGAGGTCGATCACGACGGCGTGCCTGCCACCGCCGCTATGGAACGTGCTCCGCGCCCGGTCCACCAGGGCGGCCACCCGGGCGGGCTCGGGCGTCACGGACAGCGTACCCGCGTCGATGCGGCCCGCGTCCAGCAGATCGCCGATCAGGACGCGCATGTGATTGGCCTGATCAAGGATGATCCGGGAAAGTTCGCGGATCTCGGCCGGGTCCAGTCCCGGTGAATCTTCCAGCAGCGTGGCTGCCGAACCCTTGATCGAGGTGAGCGGGGCGCGCAGTTCATGGCTCACCATGCTCAGGAACTCCGACCGCATCCGCTCCAGCTCCTGAAGCGGCGCCAGATCCTGCATGGTAACCACCACGGACACGGCATCGCCTTGTTCCGAGTGGATCGGCGTGCAGTTCAGCAGCACCGACACGCTTCGTCCGTCGGGGACCGAGAGTTCGACTTCCTCCGCCTGTATCGTCTCGGGTTGGTTCAGTACCTGCGACAGGGGCAACCGGTCGAGCGCGACCTCTCGGCCGTCGGCGCGGCGACAGGTGATCACGTCCAGCAACGCCTCCGGGGGATGACCCGGTGTGCGCAGAAACTCCATGATCCGCTTCGCCTCCCGGTTGAAGGACAGCGGCTGGCCGGTCCTGGCGTCGAAGACTACGACGCCCACCGGCGAGGTTTCGACAAGGGCTTCCAGGTCTGCCCGGGCACGCTGTTCCGCCCGGTGCGTGCGCGCGTTGGCGATGGCCGTGGCAGTCTGTGAGGCGAAAAGCACCAGGACCTCTTCGTCCTCGCTCGTAAACTCCGTGCCCCCACCCTTGTCGGCGAGAAAGAAGTTGCCCAGGTGCTGGCCGCGATGACGCATCGGCATGCCCTGGAAGGTCCCGGACGGTATCCGGTCCGAGGCAAAGCCAAGGGAGCGTACGTAGGCCCGCATGTCCGGCAGTCTCAGCACGCCCGGAAGGTCGCGCAGGTGTTCGAATAACCTGGGGCCGTCGGACCACGCTACCATCTGCCGCTGCTCCTCGTCCGTGAGACCGGCGGTGAGGAAGTCCTGAAGCTGGCCGGTCTCGTCGATGGTGGCGATGACGCCGCAACGGGCGCCGGTCAGCGCCCGGGCGCTTTCCAAGACCTCGTGGAGGACGGTCTCCAGTTCCAGGCTCGCGTTGATGCGAAGGCTCGCCGCGCTCAGCCTGGAGGTCCGCTCGCGCAACGCGTCGATATCCAGGCCCGGTTCGTCTTGATCTCTCAACGATGCATCCTTCCCTTGTCCAGGCGGCATGCGATTTTTCTCATGTGGCATGGGGACGCTCCCGGTGCCGCAGGAGCGAACTCGACGGATCGACGCCCCTGACCACTCAAGACCGGCCGGGGTGACCCACGATGAAAACCAAGATACAACACGAGAGAAATTCACGCAATTTTCTTTCAACCGCGCGCTGAATTCACACACAGGTCACTCTTCACCCCATCCGCACCGGATCCGTTGCAGCATATGCTTGACACCGGAAATCCATACCCCCTTCTTCCCATGTAAACACCCGATTCTCGGGAGTCCATGATGCCCCAAGTCACCCGCTTCGGTTCGCCCGTCGCCTTATTCCTGGCCCTGTTGACGCTCGCCGCGTGCGGCAAAGACAGTCCCACCGGTCCGCCCGCGCCGGCGCGGGTTGCCGTAACGCCGTCCTCGGTCGTCCTGGACGCACTGGGCGCGACGGTCCGGCTCAGCGCCACGACCTACGACCGGTACAGCAAGATCATGTCGGACGCGAGCGTGTCGTGGTCGAGCAGCGACGGTTCGGTGGCGACCGTGAGCCCCGCGGGCGTGGTGACCGCACTCAGGAACGGCGCCGCGCGGATCACGGCCGAGGTGGGCGGTGCGACGGTCGTCGTGACCGTGACCGTGGCGCAGTCGGCCAGCCGAATCGTCGTAACGCCGTCCTCGATCGTGCTGGACGCGCCGGGGGCGACGGTCCGGCTCCACGCCGCGGTGCGGGACGCGAACGATAACGCCATACCGGACGCGAGCATATCATGGTCGAGCAGCGACGGTTCGGTGGCGGACGTGAGCCCCGAGGGCGTGGTGACCGCGCTCGAGAACGGCGCCGCGCGAATCACGGCCCATTCGGGCGGTGCGACGGGCAGCGCGGAAGTTACGGTCATGGGCGGCGACCCGCAACGCGACGCGCTGGTCGCCTTGTACCACGCGATGGACGGGTCGAACTGGACGGACGCCACGGGCTGGTTGAGCGAGGCGCCGCTGGAAGCGTGGTACGGCGTGGCGACGGACGCCGAAGGTGTGGTGCGGGAACTGAACCTGGAGGACAACGGGTTGGCGGGGACTCTGCCGCCCGGTTTGGGCCGGTTGTCCGGGCTCGCGACGCTGAATCTCTCCGCCAACTGGCTGACGGGAACGTTGCCGTCCGGCCTGGGCGAGTTGCCCCACCTTTCGCATCTGCTGCTGAGCGACAACGCCCTTGACGGTCCGATACCACCGGAACTGGGCCGGTTGTCCGGGCTCGCCTTCCTGGATCTCTCCGGTAACGAACTGGCGGGACCCATACCGCCCGAGTTGGGGCGGTTGACGGGCCTCGTGTACCTGTTTCTGAACGACAACGCCTTGACGGGACCCCTGCCGCCCGAACTGGGCGGGTTGGCCGGGATCAGATACCTGGACCTGTTCGGCAATCAGTTGACGGGTTCCCTGCCGTCGGAGCTGGGCAGGCTGGCCAACCTGAACACGCTGGACCTTACCTACAACGGGCTGACGGGACCCCTGCCGCCCGAACTGGGCAGGCTGGCCAATCTGAAGACGCTGTACCTTCGCGGCAATCAGTTGACGGGGCCCCTGCCGTCCGAACTGGGCGGACTGGCCAGTCTGAGGAGCCTGGACCTGGCCGAGAACGGATTTACGGGATCGTTGCCGCCCGAACTGGGCAGGCTTTCCAGTCTGACGAACCTGGATGCCTCCGAGAACGGATTTACGGGGCCGCTGCCGTCCGAACTGGGCGGACTGGACAACCTCGAGTATCTGATCTTGAACGACAACGGGTTTACCGGACCGCTGCCGTCCGAACTGGGCAGCCTGGCCAGTCTCGAAATCATGCGGCTTTCCGCCAACGCCTTCACGGGGCCCCTGCCGCCCGAACTGGGCGGTCTTTCCGGACTGAAGACGCTGAGCGTTACACGCAACCCCGGCCTCGCCGGACCCTTGCCCCTGGAACTCGCCGGGCTGCGTCTTGAAGGCCTGTTTACGGGCGGGACGCAACTGTGCGCGCCCGCGGACGCCGGGTTCCAGGCGTGGTTGCGCAGCGTGCCGAACCGACGCGTCGTCCATTGCGCAGGCGTTGCCGGCGGGCCGCGGGCCTATCTGACGCAGGCGACACAGTCTTTCGGCAATCCCGTGCCCCTCGTGGCCGGGGAGGACGCCCTCCTGCGCGTGTTCGTCACGGCGGACCGGGACGTTGACGCGGCCATGCCCCCCGTCCGCGCGATCTTCTACCAGCACGGCAACGAGGTTCACCGGTTGGAGATACCGGGCGGGAAGACGAGGATCCCCCGGGAGATCGACGAGGGCGACCTCTCGACCACGGCCAACGCGGTCGTGCCCGGAGAGGTGTTGATGCCGCCCTTCGAGATGGTGATCGAGATCGACCCCGAAGGCACAGCCAGCCCGGACGCGGGCATCGGCGGGCGCGTCCCCCCGACGGGCCGCGCGTTCGTGGACGTGCGGCGGGTGGTTTCCCTCGATCTCTACCTAGTGCCCTTTCTATGGGTGGACGGCCCGGACCAGTCCCTTCTGGAAGATATCCGCAACCTGACGCCCGATGACGACTTCTTCTGGCGGACGCGCAACC
This sequence comes from bacterium, assembly GCA_963693015.1. Lineage (GTDB taxonomy): Bacteria > JAAXHH01 > JAAXHH01 > JAAXHH01 > JAAXHH01 > JAAXHH01. The sequence continues at coordinate 2,876,464 of OY843748.1, read as the reverse complement.
TGCTGCCCGTGTCCGATTTCCACCTGCGGGTGCGCGAACCCCTGTGGACCGCGGTGGAACCCGTGGAAACCAACCTGAACGAATTGCTCGGCGAGGTCATCATGGCGCAGGTCCTGGACGGTTCGAGCTGGCGCTATATGGGCGTGGTCAGAAAGGGCGGCATTGCCCTGACGCCCGGATTCGCCGGCGTGGCCGCGCTGGACGCCAGGGTCATGGCCCACGAACTCGGCCACACCATGAACCTGCTCCACGCGCCCTGCGACGTCTTCGATTACGATCTCGACTATCCTTATGAGGGCGGGGTTTCCGGCGCGTGGGGATACGATTTCCGCACCGGACGGACGGTCCATCCGGAGACCCCGGATCTGATGACCTATTGCGGACCGCCCGACTGGATCAGCGACTATCATTTCACGAGGGCCATCAACTTCCGCGATCACGAAGGCGCGTCCATAGCAGGGGGCATCCTCGCCTCGGCAGGCAGCCTGCTGGTCCGGGGCGGAATCGACGGGAACGGGGCGCTGTTTCTCGATCCGGCTTTCGCGGTAGACGCGCCGCCTTCGCTGCCCGGGACGGACGGCCCCTACCGGCTCACGGGACAAGACGCGGACGGAGGCGCGCTGTTCACCGTAGCCTTCGACATGGCCGGGATCGCCGACGGCCAGGGAGGCGTCTTCGCCTTCGTGCTTCCCGCACGGGCGGATTGGTCCGTCCGGCTGCACCGGATCGCCCTGTCCGGTCCCGAAGGCGTCGCGACCCTGGACGCCGACAGTCCCCGCCAGGCCGCCGCGCTGCTGCTGGACCGGAGCACCGGGCTGGTCCGGGGCATCCTGCGGGACTGGCAGCGTCCGGACGGGGGATCGCAGGCGGCCCGCCGCACGACGCCCGAACCGGGCCTGGACGTGGTCATCAGCAGCGGGATACCCGACCGGGATTCGTGGTGATCTTCTCGGGCGACGGTCCGGCCGTTCAGATGGAAGATCGGGGAACGGCAACCCGTACCATTCCGCGATACCGTACAGGGAACTCAATGGACGAACGCCGGTTCAGGCGTGATGATCAGTTCCGGTATCCTGGCGTGATGGGTGTTCTTCATGGTCACCTGTACCGCGTGGAATCCGTGCTTCCGGCTGAGGGCTATGATCTCGGACGATCGGTCATAGGTCATTTTGACATCCCGCGCACAATCGTTTATCATGAACGCCATGATCTACGACGGCCACGCCTATTGCTTCCCTCCGCCGCGCGATATCGGTGGTTTCGACGACCCTGCCGAATTCCGGCGGCACCTGCGACTCTTCATGGCCCAGGCCCGGCAGCAACCCTGCTGGCGGCGCTCGGACCGCGCTCCAGCCGACGCCACGGGGCTCTACGATCCCGACCGTCCCTGGCGCTTCGACGGGCTGCGTGACGCCGATTTTCGAACCGGGGAACACGGTCTGGTCGCGTGGACGACAGACGGAGAGGACTACGTGAAGCAGGCGCTGCCTCCGTGGACGGTGGACTTCTCCTTCCCCGCGGAAAGCCTGATGGCGGAAATGGACTATGCGGGCGTCGACCGGGCGCTCCTGCACCGCACCCCGTACATGGGGCTCGACGACGGTTACATCGCGGAATGCTGCCGCCGCTATCCGCGGCGTATCCAGGGCCTGGCCCACGTGCCCGAATGGTGGATCCCCGGCAGGACGGACGACGCCATAGGGAAACTGGAACGGGCGATCCGCGACTATGGTCTGGCGGGCCTGCAGTTCATGCCCTTCCACCGGCCGCTCTACGACCTGTCGCCCGAATGGACCGGACCCGACTTCAATCCTTTCTGGGCAGCGGTGGCCGAGTTGGATGTTCCCGTGTTCTTCACCCTCGGCGCAGTCGGATCACCTGCCGCCTACATCGAAGAATTACACGCATTGCGCGCCTGGATGGACCGCTTCCCCGACGTCGACGTGGTCCTGACCCACGGGTTCCCGTGGCGGATGTTTGCCGAACGCGACGGGCTTAGCGTCCCCGATGAGATATACGAAGCCACGCCGGCGGACCACCCGCGCTTCCACGTCCAGATCCTCTTCGCCGTGTTCCTGCAGTCGCGCTGGGACTACCCCATGCCCCAGATGCGGCCCGTCCTGGAAAAGATGGTCGAACGCTTCGGCGCCGACCGCATCCTGTGGGGGACGGACATCCCCATCGTGCTGCTGCACTGGACCTACCGCCAGAGCCTGGACTACGTGAGGCGCTACTGCCCCTTCCTGGACGAGGACGAGATGGCGGCAATCCTGGGCGGGAACATGGAGCGGATCATGGGGACGGCGCCTGTCGGCTGAGTTGGGGTTGGAAACCGTTCGCCAGGTCAGGCGTCCTCCATAGTCGAGACTATGACTCTTTTCAGGCAGAAAGGAAAAGCCATGCGACACCTGGTTACGGCGGCATGGATCTCCGTTTTCCTCCTTGCCTGTGACGGTCGGGATCCTGTCGTTGCAGAAGACAACAATGGCGACCAGCAGACCGAGGAAGAAGAACAGCGAACCGAGGAAGAAGAAGAACAGCGAACCGAGGAAGAAGAAGAACAGCGAACCGAGGAAGAAGACCGCGCACAGCTAATGGAGATGCGACGTCAGATCGACGCGCTCGTCGGCGACGCCGCGGGCGCGTCGATTGCAGACTGTCGCTACGCGGGCCTGGGCGCCAAGCCCTGCGGCGGTCCCTGGGAGTACATAGTTTACTCCGCCTCGTCCACAGATTCGACGGCGCTAGCCGAGCGGTTGACCGCGTATGGCGCATTTGAAGCTGAGATGAATGAGCGTTATGGGTACGTATCCGACTGCTCGGTTCCCAACATACCGGTTTTGACGTACACGGATGGACGGTGCGGCGCCGAGTGACGCCTTGCCCTCACGTGGCGTCGATCAACTCGGACAGCGCGGTTCAAGTCTGCGAACAGCCTTAAGTTGTGCCCTCCCCTATCGACCTTTGGAATGAGAAACGACTTCAATTGATGGTGAATTGCCTGTATGTTACTTCATCACGCCAGAGGGAATGGAACGAAACACGTTTGAGCCGGGGAGACCGGGACAGGAAGGATTGAAAACGCACCCCGCGACGACTCGCATAGAAGGCTATGACCTGGCCCGCGCCCTCGCCATCTTCGGGATGGTGGTCGTCAATTTCAAGATCGTGATGACCCTCGGGTCGGACACGCCGCCGGCGCCCGAATGGCTGCGCGTCCTGACGGGCCTCTTAGAAGGGCGCGCGGCCGCGCTTTTCGTCGTTCTCGCCGGCATCGGCATGTCGCTGGGCGCCCGCAGCGCCCTGGCCTCCGGCGACGCTGCGCGACGCGCGGCTGTACGCGGAACGCTCTGGAAACGCGCGGTATTCCTGTTCGTCGGCGGCCTGCTCTTCGCCTCCGTCTGGCCCGCGGACATCCTCCATTTCTACGGTTGGTATATCGGCATCGGCGCACTCTTCATCTTCGCGTCGAACCGAACCCTGCTCGCCACGGCCGCGTTCCTGGTGCTGGCCTTCGTCGGCCTGCTGGCCATCTTCGATTACGAAGCGGGATGGCACATGGACACGCTGACCTACGAGGGATTCTGGACGGCGGAGGGCCAGGTTCGGCACCTCCTGTTCAACGGCTTTCATCCGGTCGTCCCGTGGCTGGCGTTTCTCCTGGCGGGAATCTGGCTGGGCCGGCGCGACCTCGGGGCCTCTGCCGTTCGCAGGCGCATCCTGTTCGGCGCGGCCGCCATCGCGCTCGCCGCGGAGGCGGTTTCAGCCGCGCTGATCGCGTTGCTGAGTCGCGGCGCATCCGGCGAAGCCGCAGGTGAAATCGCAGCCCTAGCCGGTACCGCCGCCATGCCGCCCATGCCCTTGTACATGCTCGCGGCGGGTGGTACGGCCGTAGCCGTCATCGCACTCGCCGTCGGTTTCTCGCAACGGTTCTCCCACGTCCCGGGGCACCGCGCCCTCGTCGCCACCGGCCGGCTCGCCCTCACCGTCTACGTCGCGCACGTACTGCTCGGCATGGGCGTACTGGAGGCTTTCGGTCGGTTGGAAGACCAGACGCTGTCCTTCGCCGTCGCCGCGTCCGTCGCGTTTTACGCCGCCGCCGTCGTGTTCGCCGTCCTCTGGACGAAGCGTTTCGACCGCGGACCGCTGGAATGGGTCATGCGCAGGCTGGCGGGTTAGCCGCGGGAGGCAACGGGCGGCAGAAGTCATTCAGCCTTCACAGTGTGTGAAGCGGCTCAGTGTGTGAAGCGGCTCAGGGCGTGAAGCGACAGAGTGCGGACGCGCCGCAGGGCGTGAGATGTCAGAAAGCGCGGAACGAAAAAATCGAGAACAGAAGGAGTGATTGCTACTAATGGTTTAACTGACGGGCTTAACACCTTGAAACGGATGAAACGCCCGCCGACCGGTCGGTTGGAAAATGAAATCGGCAGCACTGCCAATCAATAGCTTCGGAAGGGGACGGCATGGCGGAAAACAAGAGAGACTGGTCCTGGGCGCCTTTTCTCACGATGACGGGTATCATCGTTACCGTAATGATCTTTCTCATCGGTGGCATCAGCGAACGGATGCGCTCCGTCGAAGAAGAACTGAGGGTGTTGGGCAAGAAGGTCGAACAAATAGACGTCAAGCTCGAGGAACGAACACGGGAATCGGCAGGGGGCTGAATTAACCGGCAGGCGGCTGAGTCAAGGATCATTCGAACACGGAAGACGCGTGTGGTCGGGGAAACGGAGCCCGGGCCGGGAAGAGGAGTCGACATGAGTGATTGGATCATGCCTGTAACCACCGGGATCTGCTTGATTTTCGGCTGGTTGTTCTTCATTCGCGGAAAAATGGCTTCCAGGGATGACATCAAAGACCTGTGTAAAGAAGTGCATGACATGAACACCCGATTGGGACGAGTAGAGGGTGTGGTCAGTAGATTGGAATTCGAACATGTTTCGAGGGATCCCAAATCTTAAACTGTGCATAAAACGGTTAGTATCCTGACTGTAAGAAGACCAACCGAGGTTGAAAGGCGGGTACGACAATATCGGACCACAGACCCATACCTTCAAAACCCGACGTATGGGTGGTCCGCATGAACCCGCCCTGGTTTAAGCCGTTGTTTTCGTCCAGTTCATCCTGCTGTCCTCCTCGATCTACGTCGCGTCCCTTCCCTTCATCCGCGCGGAATGGGGACTGAACAACACCGAGTCGGGCGTGATCTTTTCCTCCTACCCGGCCGGTTACCGGGTCCGCGAAATAGGGACTTCCCATCTCCGCGTCCGGACCGTACATTGTATATCTGCCGCACGATGCATTGCATGTCCGCGTATGTCCGCCGCCCGATGCATACAGGACACCCGCATCGGGCATGAAGGCTTATTGACCATCGGTTCACGAGGATGCCGGCCTGTCACACCGCGAGTGAGATGATACCAGGACCAGACGCGCATCGCAGGTTTCCTTCAAGCGACCTACCCCGGCCCGGCCGGCTCCCCGGTCCAGGAACCGCGGACTGCCGCCGGCGCCTCCCTTTCCCGACCGCTCTGCTCCTTTCCCTGTCCATGCTGGTCTCCTGCGGCAAGGAAAGTCCGACCACGCCCGAACCGCCGGATCCGCCCAGGGCCGCCAGGATACACATCGTGTCCGGTGACGGGCAGCGCGCGCTTGCCGGTTCGAGTCTGCGGGAACCCATCGTAATCCAGGTGCTCGACGCGGAAGAACGGCCCTTGTCCGGCGCGCACGTCTTCTTCATGCCCGGCAGCGGTCACGGCGTGACAGAACCCACTACCGCCGGCACCGGCCCCGACGGCACGGCCGCCACGAACTGGACGCTCGGTCCTGTTGCCGGACTGCAAACGCTGGCCGTCACCGCTTCCGGCGCGACCGGCAACGTCAGCGGCCACGCGGTCTCGGTGGAAGACTCGCTCGACGTCCTTTTCTCACCGCCCGACGAAGCCGAACTTTCGGCGGTCCGCGCCGACTGGGCCGCACGGGACGTCTCGCCGGCCGGTGGCCTGATTGAGCTTGAAGCAGCCTACAGCATGGGAGGAAGTCCGACCACCCTCCGAATCGTCTCGCACCAGGTCGCGGGCGTGCGTCACTTCGGCGCCATCGGCGCGCCTCGGCGCGCCGGCGCGGAGCGCCTTCCCGTACTGGTCTTCGCCCATGGCGGCGACGACGGCGTGTCGGTGGAAAGCACGCTGCTCACATTGGCCTTCGTCCTGGGAGAAATGGTGGACGATTTCGTCTATGTGATCCCGTCGTTCCGGGACGAACCGCTCGAATACGGGGGTCGGACCTGGAGGTCGGAGGGCCCGGCCAGCCCGTGGGACCGCGACGTGGACGACGCGCTCGCGCTGGTCAACCTCGCCATGGAAACCACACCGGAGGCCGCGTCCGACCGGTACTTCGTGGTGGGCACCAGCAGAGGAGGCGGCGTGGCGCTGCTGATGGGGATACGGGATGAACGTATCGCAGGGATCATCACTTTCTTCGGCCCGACGGACTTCCTGAACGACTGGGCGCGCGATATCGCCAGACTGCTGGTGAGGGGTGTGACGGTCGACCTCCCCGGCGTCGAATACCTGCGCACCGCGTACGTCGTACCGTGGTGGGCCGGGGACCTCACGCTTCAGGATGCCCGGCTGGCGCTCATCCGCCGCTCCGCCGTCCTCTATGCCGAAGATCTGCCCGCGGTGCAGGTCCACCACGGCGATATGGACGGGTCGGTTTCCGTCACCCAGGCCGAATCCCTGATCCGGGCCATGGAGGAAATCGGACGGAGCGCGCCGGAGTTCGAGGCCTTCATCTACCCGGGCGGAACGCACGATCCCGGGTCCCTGCCGGGCGCCATTCCCCGCGGGTTGGAATTCCTGCGGCGTTTCGTCGGTCCCCCGGGCACTTGATTCCCCGGTCCCCCGGGCACTTAAGCCAGGCAAGGGGTGAACGGGCCGGTAAAGCCGATGTCGTACGGCCCGCCCATGACGGCCCCGCGGACACTTACTCCAGCCAGGTGAGAGGCGAACATGGGACTCCACGTCGGAATCGCAGGCACGGGCGCCTTCGCGCAGGCCTTCATCCCCCTGTTCAAAGCGCATCCGCTCGTGGGACGGGTCGTGCTTTGCGACCTGGACGCCGGGAAGCGGACCGCGGCGTCCGACCGTTTCGGTATCCGGGACACCAGTTCCTCCCTCGACGCGCTCTGCGGAACCGACGTGGACGCCGTGTGCCTCTTTACCCAGAACTGGCTCCACGGTCCCCAGGCCGTCCAGGCCCTGGAGGCCGGAAAACACGTCTATTCGGCGGTGCCGCCCGGGATCAGCGTGGATGAAATCCAGCAACTCGTGGCGACAGCCGCGGCCTCGGACGCCGTCTACATGCTCGGGGAGACCAGTTACTACTATCCGGGCGTGTTGTATTGCCGGGAGCAGTACGCGCGGGGCGCCTTCGGCCGCATCGTCTACGGCCAGGCGGAATACTACCACGACTGGGATCACGGCCTCTACGACGTGGCGCGCTGGCGCGGGGGCGAGCACTGGCGCGCGACGGCGGGCGTCCCGCCCATGTACTACCCGACCCATTCGACGAGCCAGATCGTCTCCGTTACCGGGGCCCGCATGACCCGGGTATCCTGCCTGGGGTTTGACGACGAGCACGAGGACGGCATCTACCCGGACAACGACTGGGGGAACCCTTTCAGCAACCAGAGCGCCCTGTACCGCATGTCCGACGGCAGCGCCTGCCGTATCAACGAGTTCCGCCGCGTGGGCCATCCGGGCTGCGTGCGCATGGGCCTCCAGGGCACCGAAGGCGGATTCGAACAGTCCGCGGCCGGGGCGGCCTGGGTGCGGAAGGACGGCGTGCGGGTGGAGAACCTGGATCGCCTGCTCGACTGCACTGATCAGCCTGCGATGGAAAGCGACCCGATGGAAAGCGACCCGATGGAAAGCGACCCGATGAGCAAGGTGACCGCATCCGACGGCACCCATCTCGGCGTCTCCGCGGTGCACCCGGTCGAACGGCTGCCGACCGCCTTCGCCGGTCTGCCCAACGGCCACGCGGGAAGCCACCAGTTCCTGGTCGACGATTTCGTGCGTGCCTGCGTCAACCGGACGCTGCCCCCCAACAACGCGTGGGATGCCGCCCGGTACACGCTTCCCGGTCTCGTGGCGCACGAATCCGCGCTGCAGGGCGGCGCGCTGCTCCCCGTACCGGATCTCGGCGATCCGCCGTCCGAGTGATAAGCGCGCCCGATTTCACCGCCGGCGATCGGTTCGTATTTTCTTTGTGGACAATCGTATTATCCATATTATAAACCTTAATGGTAAACCTCAGTCGTTATAACCGTTTCATGATCTTATGGCCCAACTTCGGAAAATCCGGAATTCCCCATACCGGACAGCGTGAACCCAACTGATGCAGGGCAGAAAGGATATCTGGAAATGCGGATTGAATCATGGCGGGGTCTGGCCCTGGCGATGGTGTTTGCCATCGCCTTCAGCAGTTGTGACGGGGCAGATAATACGGTCGGGTCCGAGGAGGAACCGGACGCAACGCAAACGGTCGAACTCACCATCCTGGGCGGGGCGCCGGGCGGCAGTTTCTCACCCTTTGCGACGGCGGTCGGCGAGGTTGCGACGCAGGCCGATCCGAATCTGGAGATAACGGTCGAAGCCTCGCCGGGATCGGTTGATAATACACGCCGCGTCGACACCAATCCGAGTTACCTTGGCGTGGCCTTTGCCTCGGAAAGTTATCTGGGTTACCATGGGCAGGAAGTTTTCGCCGACGAGGGGCCCAAAGCCAATCTTCGGGCAGTTACGCTGCTCTATATCGCGTACGTCCAGACGGTCGTCCTCGCAGATAGCGATATCCGGCTGTTTGCGGACCTCGCCGATAAGACGATAGCCACCGGCAAGGTGGGTTCCGGATCAGCGCAAACGCTGGAACGTCTGGGCCGATCGACCGGCATTTGGGACCGCCTGACGCTGGTCCACAAAGGCGCCGGGGACGGCGTCGAGGCGCTTCGCGGAGGGGAAGCGGATGTTTTTCAGCAGTTGATCAGCGTCCCCAACGATGCCATCACGCAGCTCACCGCGACCAACGACGTCAGAATGATCGATCTGGCCGCGCCTGCCCGTGCGTCCGGATTCCTTGAACAGTATCCCTTCTACCAGATCGGCACCATACCGGCGGGGGCCTACGGCGGCAAAGTGACGCCGGTGGACACGATCCTGATGCCGACCCTGCTGATCTCTCACAAGGACGTGCCGGCCGAAACCGTCTATGACATCCTGAGACGGATCTATACGCCGTCAGGGCTGCAAGCCATAACAGCGGCAACCGGCGGGGCAGCGGCGGATATGACCGTTGAAAACGCGGGAAAGGCGTTTGTGATTCCGCTGCATGAGGGCGCGCATCGATTCTGGAGCGAACAGGGCGTGGCGATTCCGTCGCACGCGATGCCAGCGGAATGAGCTTAACGCAGCAAGGCCTCTCCAGGGCCGGCTACGCCGATCCGGCTCCTGTCAACTACCCGTGACGCCGAAAATCCTTGACTTGAGACCAGCCCTGCGGCTTAAGTCGTAATGGGTATTCACGTCCGGCGTCCGCCGGTTTCCAACGGATCGCGCAGGCGCAATCGACGGTGTGGACGACAGGGTTCCTGTCCATCCCCATATCCGCAGTCGGGTTCGTCCAGAACGAGGAGCACATCATGGAAAGCGCCACGGTCAGCATCGATCCACGAGAGGAGATCGGTTTCATGAACGTCGACGAAACCGACTTCGGGTCCTTTACCACGGCCCAGCGCATCCGTCACCTGGAGGTCGAGGGCTACGTGCACCTGCCGGATATGCTCGACGCGGACCATATCGCGCGGCTCAAGGCCGACCTGGCCGACGTGCCCATGGAATGCAAGGATTACAGCGACTGCCAGACCTACTGCCTCGAAGCCCAATGGCTCAGTCCGGCCATGTGCGAATTGATCGGCCATCCGCCCATGATCGCGTTTCTCGAGGCGCTTATGGGGCCCGATATCGTGTTTACCCGGGGACTGTTCACGCGGACGCTTTCGGGTTCGCCGCCCATTTCCATGCACACGGACGGCCAGCCGTACGGCTCCTCCATCTTCAGCTACGAGGGCAGTTCGCCGCGGCTGGTGCGCGTGCTCTACTACCTGGACGATCTGCCGCCGGAAAGGGCGCCCTTCCGGGTGGTCCCGCGCTCGCACCTCTCCTTCCACGCCCATGGCAACCCCTACGTACGCTACAAGTCCCATCCCCAGGAAGTGACCCTGTGCGCGAAAGCGGGGTCGGCCCTGGTCATCCCGAAGGACGTCTTTCACGGTACCCATCCCAATCGCGATACGGTACCCCGGGAGCTGATCCAGTTCGGTTACCGGCCGGCCTGGTCGGGTCCCGTCCGCCCCATGGAAGAGTGGGATCCGGGGGACGTGGCCGTCGCGCCCGCCCAGGCCAGACCTTTCCTGAAGAGTCCGAACACGACCGGCCTGGACTGGCAGCAACCGCACAAACCCAAGGGGATGAAGAGCGAGGCGCCGGGGATCAATCCGGACAGGTGGGGAGACTGAAGCAACGTCGACCCGGGTTTTCGGCGTTACCGGCGGCATTAATCGGGGCGGAGAACCCCAGAAAAGGACATCGGGATGAAGGGAACAGCCCTGCGCAGCATCCTGCGTATTGCGATAATGGCCGCGATCTTGGCCGTCTCGACTTGGATGGCCTCCGCCCAGACCGAATTCCAACTGCAACTGGGTAAGCTGAGAAATCCTTTCGCACAGGAGGACGCCCAAAAGTACGTGACGTCCCAGATCCTCACGGTGCAGCAGGCATCCCAGTGGAAATACGGAGACAGTTTCTTCTTCCTCGACTATATCGTCGACCGGGAGATCGACGGATTCAACGACCGTGATTTCTACGCCGAGTGGTATCCGACCCTCAGCATAGGTAAACTACAGCAGGCGGAAGCGAGCCTGGGCCCGATTTCCGACATCGCGATTATCGCCGGAATCAACATGGGCGGCGACGCGAAGGTGCTCAAGTTCCTGCCGGGATTCCGGGCGTCGTGGGATATCCCCGGATTCCTGTTCCTGAATACCGACCTCACCGCCTATATCGACCGGAACTTAGGGGAGGAAAAGGGTGGCGCGCCGAAGGAAGGGCACAGCTTCACGTTCGACGTGAACTGGGCCGCGCCATTCAAGATAGGAGCGCAGGCCTTCGCGATCAGGGGTCACGTGGAATATACCGGGAGCAGGTCCAACGAACTGGGCGTGCGATACGACGGATCGGTTCTTGCGCAGCCGCAGTTCGTCTGGGACCTCGGTCAGGCCATAGCCGACGAACCCAATCAGCTTCTGGCCGGATTCGAGTACCAGTACTGGCGCAATAAACTCGGGACGGACGAGGACGAAAACACCATTCAGTTCCTGGTGGTCTGGCGCCTCTAGGGATGTGTGGCCGACGTTGATTCAATGGCAAATCACCGGACGAACAGGCGGGAGCGTCCCATGGCCCTTCGGTCATCGAGGCTCCCGCCAAACCTTTGGATGACCTGATGAAAGCCGCCGTAATGGATGCCTTCGGAGCGCCCCTCGAGGTGCGGGAAGTCCCCGATCCCGTACCGTCGGAGGACGGCGTCGTGATCGAGGTGCGGGCCAACGGGATCTGCCGCAGCGATTGGCACGGATGGATGGGCCACGACTCGTCGATCCGGTTGCCCCACGTGCCGGGCCATGAATTCGCCGGCGTGGTCGTCGAAAAAGGCGGCCTGGTACGGAACTGGCGGGTCGGGGACCGGGTGACCGTGCCCTTCTGCGGCGGATGCGGCGTCTGCCCGCAGTGCCTGGCCGGCCATCACCACATCTGCGACAACGAGTACCAGCCGGGGTTTACCGGATGGGGCGCCTTCGCCGGATACGTGGCCATGCCCTACGCGGACGTGAACCTCGTGCATCTGCCGGATGAACTGGACTTCGTCGAGGCGGCAAGCCTGGGCTGCCGGTTCATGACGGCGTTCCGCGGCGTGGTGGACCAGGGCCGGGTCACCGGAGGCGACTGCGTAGCCATCCACGGATGCGGCGGCGTAGGATTGTCGGCGACCATGATCGCGACAGCCCTGGGCGCTGCGGTGATCGCCGTGGATATCGACGACGCCCGGTTGCAATTGGCGCGGGATTTCGGCGCCGGCATGACGGTGAATGCCCGGACGAGTCCCGATGTGGTCAGGGAAATACGGGAGAAAACGGGCGGTGGCGCCCTGGTATCGATCGACGCCCTGGGAAGCCAGGTTACCAGCCGGAACTCCATCCGCTGTCTTCGAAAAAGAGGCCGCCACGTGCAGATCGGCTTGACGCTGGCCGATGAGGCCGATGTCTCGATCCCCATGAACGCCGTCATCGCGAAAGAACTCGAAATCGTGGGCAGCCACGGCATGCCGGCACACAGGTACCCCGACCTGTTGCGCATGATCACGTCCGGCGTACTTCGTCCCGGCCGCCTGGTCGGCAAGACCGTTGCCCTCGAAGACGCCGGTGCCGAGTTGGAGGCCATGGGCCGATTCAGCCAGACCGGCGTGACCGTCATCGACCGGTTCTGACGGACATTCCAAAGGCTAGCCATGGCCGACAACGACATCGTCGCACTCGAACGGCAGATATTCGAACTCACCGCGCAGTTGAACGCGTTGCGGCGGAAAAACGATCCGCGGCCGGTACCCGATTACCGGTTCGCCACCCTGACCGGGGAAGTCACCCTGCTCGACCTCTTTGCCGGCCGCGACCGCCTGCTGGCCATCCACAACATGGGGCAGGGCTGCCGCTACTGTACGCTCTGGGCGGACGGATTCAACGGCATGCTTGCCCACCTGGAGGACGCCATGTCCGTCGTGCTCCTGTCCGGCGATCCCCCTGCCTTGCAGCGTGATTTCGCCAACTCCAGGAACTGGCGCTTCCGCCTCGCTTCCCACGGCGGCGGCGAGTACATCGTAGAGCAGACGACGATGGGAGGATCGGACAACATGCCCGGCGCCGTGCTCTACGAACGCCGGGGCGACCAGGTACTTCGGAAGAACAGCTGCGTATTCGGTCCCGGCGACCTCTACTGCTCGCTCTGGAACCTGCTGGGCCTGGCGGGGCTGGGCGAAGCGGAATGGACCCCGCAATACCGGTACTGGCGCCCGCCCGGAAGATGGACGACGGCGGCGCCAACCTGCTCGAATAGCGGTCTGCCCAAATCGCTGGAAGGCACCATGATCGACAGTCCCGCAATCCGGCTGTTCCGAAAAAACTGGTTTCTTCGTGAAGTGCAGACACCGGAAATCACGCAGGTCGTTATCGGCATGCGCGGCTGTGGCGGCGCGGTATCCTTTCTCCTGGATCGCGGGGTTTCTCTTGACGTCGAACCGGCCGCGTACAACGTACTGCACGAAGCGGCCTGGGCGGGTTCGGCAGATACGCTCGAAGCCGTCTTCGCGTCGGGTGCGGCGGACGCCACCTCGGTATCCGTCGAAAAGCCCCACACGGGCTGGCCCGCGAACCTTTCTCTCATGTACTGGGCCGCCCACGGCGGATTTCCCGAAGTCGCCAGGCTCCTGATCGCTTACGGCGTCGGGAAACATCACAAACTACCAATCAAGGGCAACGGGGAGCGGGGCGAAACGTCCCTTCACGAGGCCGTGGCGCCGGGGCCCTGGGGCGCCGAAGATTCACCCAGGAACCAGGGAAAGCGTGAAGTCGCCCGCATGCTGATCGAGGATGGCGCGGTCTACGACGCGTGCGCGGCGGCGGCATTGGACGACACGAGCCGTTTCGAGACGCTGTTGACCTCCGATCTCAACGCCGCCCGGTCGACAGGCGCTTACGGGATGACCCTCCTGCACTGGGCGTCGAGGGCGGATTCGCTGGCATGCGTGAAGCTGCTGCTGAAGCGCGGGGCGGATGTGGAAGCGCTGCTCGACGCGGGAGCGGACAGGACCATGCTGAACAAGAACGGTAAAACCGCCTTCGAAATCGCCCGGCTCGGCGCTTCCTACTTCAAGAAGCGAATCTGATATCGTCAGCCTGAAGGAGTGATAATGAACGTCCTGCTCAGGATGAATCTGATCGAACCCCTCGTCGACGAAATCCGTCAGGTTGACGAGAAAGTCAGGGTGGTACGCACGGATACGGAGGCCGAAGCCCTGGCCGTCATGCCTGAGATCGAGGTGGTCTGCGGCGAGATCACCCGGGCCCTTTTTGCGCGCCGGAAGAAGCTCGCCTGGATCCAGAGCTGGGGCGCGGGGGTGGACGGACTGCTCTATCCCGAACTGGTGGAGAGCGACGTGGTGCTGTGCAGCGCCAAGGGCACGGTGGGCGTGCACCTGGCCGACCACGGCATGGCGCTGCTGCTCGCGTTGACCCGGGGGATTCACACCGCGCTTCGAAATCCGGGCTGGGAGGGGCGCTGGCCTATCCGCGATGCTTCGTGGGAACTGGTCGACCGGACCATGGGCATCGTGGGACTGGGCGGCACCGGACGGGAGATGGCCCGGCGCGCAAGCGCTTTCGGCATGCGGGTCGTCGCCGTGGACCCGGAGGACGTCGAATTGCCGCCGGAAGTCGAAGCGTGCTGGGGCATGGACCGGTTCCACGCGCTCCTGGAACAATCCGACGTCGTGGCCGTCTGCGCGCCGCTGACGGCGGAAACGGAGGGGCTGTTCGACCGGGCGGCCTTCGCCCGCATGCAGGACCATGCGCTGTTGATCAACGTCACGAGGGGAAGGATCATCGACGAGGCAGCCCTGCTGGAAGCGCTCGAAGGCAACCTGATCGGCGGCGCGGGCCTGGACGTGGTGCCCCAGGAGCCTTTACCCGAAGACCACCCGCTGTGGAAGGTGGACAACGCGGTGATCACGCCCCATACCGCCGGGGGATCTCCCAACCGGGACGGACGGTGCGTGGCCTTGTTCTGCGAGAATCTGCGGCGTTACCTGGACGGACGTCCGCTGGTGAGCGTAATCGACAAGCGCAAGGGGTACTGACTCGGCCTGATTCTAACCTTCCCTCAGTGCCTATGTTCCACCCCGTGATCATGCGCGGTGTGGTAATGGTGGGCGAGCAGATCCGCGCCGAAATCGTTCGTCGGGTTGCGCCAGACCGTGTGCACGTGGTTGGCGTCGTTCTGCACGTTATCGTATTCCACCAGGAACCGTCCGCCCTGCAGGCGGTAGTAGTGGGGTTGCCGGGACTCCAGGCCGCCCGCCCAGGCCAGGTGGACGTCCCCTACGCCGTGCTTCCGCAACAAATCGGATTCGATCTCGGCGACGGCGTCGGGCATGCGGTGAATGTACTCGCCGATGAGGGCCTCCAGCATCTCCCGCTGGCCGTCGTTCATGCCTGCACCGGAGAGGCCGCGGGGCCTTTCCGTGTACCGCACCGTATCGTAGGGCACGTCCGTTCGGGCCAGCCGGTCCGGTTTCTCCCTGTTCTCCTCGATAAAGCGCTGATTCACCGTGACGATGTCCCCCGGCGGAACTGGCGCGATCAGCGCGCTGTGCCGCTGTTCCTCGTCCAGGGCGCGCACCAGGTCCCGCGCCAGGTCTTCCACGTTGCCCAGGGGCCGCAGGGATCCGACGCCGTTGAGCTCGGCCGACGCCGGATTCGCCCCGAAGAAGAAGGGCGTGGGCGCGACGATCCGTCCCCCGGCGATGGTATAGTTGATGGAAACGTGGTGTCCTTCGAATTTCCAACCCCAGGGATCCCGGTCCGAAGGCGTGCCGAATACGGACACGTAGTAGTCGGAAGGATCCCGCCAGTTGCCCGATGACCAGCCCTCCCGGGCGTCCAGCGTCGCTTCCAGGCCCATGATGGTCGTCGTGGTGGCGTATCCCGTTCCGCTCAGCCCCGTGGCCACGAGCTGCAGCGCCCGGCGCCGCTGGCCCCGGTCCATCTCACCAAGCGGCAGGCCCTTCCGCGCCAGGGGCACGTAATCCCAGAAGGTGCGTGCGTCATCGTCTTCAAAGGCGAAGAGCACTTTTGTCTGCTGATCCGTGGCCAGGGACGCCGTGAAGTTGACGGCGGCTTCTCCCATCCGTTGGACCAATTCGCGGATGTGCCCGCTGGTCAATATGCCGTTATGGTCTTCGCTCATTTTTTCTCCGATGAAAATGTGGACTGAGGACCGAACCCGGCTTCGTCGGTCTCCGGCTTTGTCAGGCTCCGGCTTCGTCAGGGTCACTTCAGATCGGGAAACCGCAGGAACCGCCTGGCCGTGCCGCCCATGATCGCCTCCAGTTCGTGGGGGGCGATGTCGGGCACGGTTTCCTCGATCAGGCGGGCCAGCTTGTCGTAACCGGGCTCCTCGTAGATCCACGGGAAGTCCGTGGCCCACATGAGCCGGTCGGCCCCGAAAGTATTCAGGAGATTCCTGTTCCATCCCGCCAGGTCGGGGTAGGGATACGGCTCTTTGCTGAAGGCGTAATGGCCCGACAGGTGCATGGTCACGTTTTCGTAAGTGCTCAGCCGGTGAGTGGTGTGGAAGGCCGGGTTATAGGGCACGATGTCGATCTGCGGCCGGCCCCATTGGTCCTGCCGGCCTTTGCCCAGGCCCGGACAGACGCCCAGGTGGTTGATGACGACGCGCACCTTGGGAAAGGCGTCGACGAGCCAGGCGATCTGGTGGGCGTCCGCCGCCCGCACGTACAGCCAGAGGACGAGGTCCTTCTCCGCCGCGTGGCGCCAGATGGGATAGGTCGTGAACGTGCGCACGTCCACGGCTTCGAAGGGATCCGGGGGACCGCCGACCGTGCCTAGGCGGAAGCCCACGATCCCCGTTCCGTCCGACAGCCGGTCCATGTGGTCCTGCGGCGCGCCGTAGGCCGACTCGGGAATAAGTCCGATGCCCAGAAAGCGGTCGGGATAGGTCCCGAGGCAGTGAAGCAGGTAGGCGTGCTCCGCCGCGCTCGTGCCGCCGATCTGGACCAGCATGGCCTGGTCGATGCGGCTGGCGGCCATGTAGGTCATCAGCTTCTCGACCGTCTCTTCCCGGTCCGGCGGCGTGATGCCGCCGGCCTCCCTCGGAAACTCGCTGCTCACCTTCGCGAACACGTGGCCGTGGGCGTCGATACGCGGCATGGGACCTCCCTGCTTACGATTTCCCGAATACTCATGGGCGGGGTCTCGGCGGAAGCGGCTGCGATCCCGCCGCAAGGCCTCTCCGCCTAGGCCATCCCGAATAGCCGGCGCCGGTCGGGCGTGTTCAGCGACGGGGCGATGGAAGCATACCGGCCGGGGTCGATCTTCCCCGGCGTGCGCTTCTCGTAGGTGAGGATGATCGACTTGCGCGGGATGCCGGTGTGGTTTTCCATGGCCACGTGCCATCCGTAGGTATTGAACATGATGGCCGTGCCCGCCCTGCCCGGGAACCGCTTGTGGCCCGGCATGGCTTCAAGGTTCTTTACGCGGGGATAGGGCCCGGCGCCGGGGCGGTGGCTGCCCGGGACGTAGGCGAATTCCCCGCCGCCGCGTTCGATGTCGTTCACGTAGACCTGCACCTTGATATGGAGGGGATGATCGGGCGGCACGTCGGGATGCCATCCCGTGTAGCCCATGGGCCAGAGCGGCGCCGTGCGGACCTGCTCGCCGATGTGGATTGCGTCGTCTTCCGTGAACGCCTTGACATATTCGAAATATCGGGGCCGGTCGAGGATGTCGATGAAGATTTCGTCCTTTTCCAGCACGTTCGGTATGTCGTAGTAGGTGGCCGCGAGTTCGCCCCGCGCAACTCCGTCCAGCCAGTCCTCTTTACAGGCGGCGGCCCAGTGGTCGAAGGCCTTCTGAAGGCGTTCCAGCATCTCGCCCCGGATCGCGTCCTCGAAGACGAGATACCCCTCTGCCTCCCACTGTTTCCATTCGGCCGGAGTGGGCCCTGCAGCCACGGTCATTCGGGTCTTCCTTCATTGCCATTATCAGGGGTTGGCGGCGGTATAGTCCGGAATCAACAGGAACGGTTCTGTAATGTCAAGCGCGACGGCGTGGCCCCAACTATTTCCTTCTTGCCCCGGCCTTCCACACCGTCCTATCTTCTGCCCAGTGGAAACGACCGTTGACGAAAGGAGCGGCGTGTGAAGATCGAGGCCGTGGAATCCCTTGCGATCCCCGAGTTGAAAGTCATTCGATTCGGCCGCTTTGCAGATGACAGGGGGTATTTCACCGAATCGTACCGGTTGGGGGATCTCACCCGCCACCCCGAAACTGCGTTCCTCCGCAACGTCCGGTTTCTTCAGATCAACGAGAGCTATTCCCGCGCCGGCGTGGTACGCGGCCTCCATTTCCAGTGGGACCCCCACATGGGCAAGCTGGTCCGGGCCGTGCGGGGACGCATCGTGGACCTGGCGCTGGATATCCGGTTGGAGTCGCCTACGCTGGGGAAGATCATCGGCCGGGACATATCGGAATCGCCCGGCGCCGATTACGGCGAGTGGATCTGGGTACCGCCGGGATTCGCCCACGGGTTCTTCTGCACCACCGACTGCACCCTGGAGTACCTGTGCAGCGGGGAATACAGCCCCGGCAGCGAGGCCGGCATCTCGCCGCTGGCCCCGGATATCGACTGGTCGCTGTGCGATCGCGCGTTAAAGCGCGCGTTCGACGAGGTGATCGAAGGCGGCGCGGTCATGTCCGAGAAAGACAGGGACGCACTTTCTTTTAAAGACTGGCTCGCGGATGAACGGTCCGCAAACTTTCGGTATTGAGCCTTAGCAGCTGCTCAGCTGTTTCGTAATGTAATTCACTCATTAAATGGAGTAACCTACATGACAACCGGTCAACCGTCACTCTGGTCAGATATCCGCGGACTCGTATTCTTCGGATGGGCGGTCGCGGCGATCCGCCTGCTATTGGATTTCGTCGCGCCTGAACAGTCGATGTTTTTTGGTGTCTACATCATGATGCCACTGGCTTACCTGTACTACGGACTGAAAGGGAAATGGGACCACCTGCCGTGGTTGCGGGTGGCGGGGTCCCTGCTCGTGGTAGTATTCCTGGTCTGGTTCATTCCGAACTTGATTTCGTACACGACCGCCTACTTCGTCGGTCTGGAGCATGGTCGGTTTTCGCCTGGGAATTCCGGGAGAAGAGCGCATTTTCAGGGTCCGCTCATGACGATTCTGAACGGCGGTATGGTGGCGGGGGCTACCTTCCTCGCCGGTTCGGTCTGGAGCATCACGCTGGGCACGTTGTTCACCTGGCTCCCCGGAGCGATGCGCCGACGGCAGGGTCGAGCGTAGGCAAGCCTTTAAAACCCGATGCCCCGCAGGTATTGCAAGGTACGCCGGGCGATCGGCAGGGGTTTGTCGAAGGGCGCGGGGTACATGTCCTGCTCCACGATGGCGTAACCGTCGTAGTCGATCCGCTTCAGCAATTCCAGCAGCGCCGGAAAGTCGACCAGGCCCGCCGAGGGTTCGCAGAACATGTCCATGGCCACCGCGTCGGCGAACGGGATGTTCTCCGCTTCCACCTTCCGCTGCTTGTCCGGGTCCACGCTCTTGAGATGGAGATAGGGAATCCGGTCCCGGTGACCTTCCAGGAAAGCCACGGGGTCCCCGCCCCGGTAGGCGTGGTGTCCGACGTCGAAACACAGGGACACCTTTTCCGGGTCGGTGTCCGCCAGGAAACGCTCGATCTGCTCCTCGTATTCGACGTGGGTCTCGGCGTGGGGATGGAACACCAGATGGAGACCGTAGGAATCACGGGCGAGATCGGCCACGCGGTGGGTCGTGTCGACGAGGCGGCGCCAGGCCCCGTCGTCCAGGGTCCTGGACTCGATCAATTCGCCGGTAAACAGATCTGAATACGTGCCGTCGATGAGTACGAGGTAACCGGCGCCCGTGGCGGACAGCAGTTCACCCGCGCCCACCACCTGCTGCTCCAGTTCGGGCCACTGTTCCGGGTCCTCCAGGTTCCCCATGGCGAAGGCGCTGGTCACCTTCAGATTGCGCCCGTCCAGCTCCCGCCGCAGTGAATCGATCTCCGTAGGCAGATAGCCATAGGGTCCCAGCTCGATCCATTCATAGCCGGCTTCGGCCACCTCGTCCATGAACCGCTGCCACGGGGTCTGCCGCGGATCGTCGGGAAACCAGACGCCCCACGAATCCGGCGCGCTGCCGATGCGGATGTTCACGGTATCCTCCTCTAGTAGTGAAACCGCTGGCTCGTGCGCCGTTCGGCCTCGTAGCCCTCGCGCAGCCTCCGCGTCATGGGATCGTTGGTCGCCTCGGCGGAGGCGATGTCCCACCATACGTCGGAAGGCGGCAGGTAGCGGTGTTTCTCGGTCTCGCACACGATCACGCAGGCCCGCGTTTCCGTGCGGGCTTCCCGGAGCGCCTGGCGTAACTCGTCCGGTGACTTCACGTGCCACGCCCGCGCGCCGAAACTCTCGGCGTTGGCCGCGAAATCGATCTCCAGGTAGGCCCCCTCCAGGCGGTCCGAATCGGTGTCGCGCCCCCGGAACTCGTTGCCGAACGACCGGCCCGCACGGGCCATCTGCAGCGCCCGGATGATCTGGTAACCGTGGTTCTCCGAAATCACGACGGTCACCTTCAGGCCCTCCTGCATGGCCGTCATCAGTTCCGTGGGGTTCATCAGGTAGGTCCCGTCGCCGATGTAGACGTAGACCTCGTCGTGTTTCCCGGCCATGCGGGTGCCCAGCCCGGCGGGCAGTTCCCAGCCCATGCACGAATAGCCGAACTCGAGGTAGCAGGCCGCGCCGCCCGTCACGTCCCACAGCCGGTGCAGATCGCCCGGAGGACTTCCCGCCGCGGCAATGACGCAGTCGCCGTTTCGGGCCTCGTCGTTGAGCGTCCGGATGAGCCGGGCCTGGCTCATGGCCTCGCCTGGATGATCGACGAACACCTCCTCGTGCAGCGAACGACTGTAGGCGTCCAGGTGACCTTTGACCTCGGCCAGGTACGCCTCGTCGGGACGAATGCCGGCCTCCCTGGCCGCCCCGGTCAAAGCGGTCAGCGCTTCCCGTGCGTCGGCCGTCACCGGCAGGGCGCCCTGCTTATAGGCGTCGTGTCCGGCCACGTTGATGCCGATGAATCGCACGTCGGGATGGGGAAAGGCCGACTGCGAACCCGTGGAGAAATCGGTCAGCCGCGTCCCCACGGCGATGATCAGGTCGGCCTCCGCGGCGATTCGGGCGCCCGCCGGCGTGCCGGTCACCCCGAACCCGCCGATGGCCCAGGGCGAGGATGCGCGCAGGGCGCCCTTGCCGCCGAAGGTCTCGCCCACGGGGATGCCGCAGGTTTCGGCGAATTCGGCGAGGGCGTCCCAGGCTTCCGAGTAGTGCACGCCGCCGCCCGCGATGATCATGGGCCGCTTCGCCCCTTTGAGCATCTCGATCGCCTCGGCGACGCGTTCCGACGTCGGCGGCCTGCGTTCCACGCGCCAGGTGCGCTTCTCGAAGAAATGGGCCGGGTAGTCGCAGGCGTGGGCCTGCACGTCCTGGGGCAGCGAGATCGTCACGGCGCCCGTGTCGGCCGGATCGGTGAGCACGCGCATGGCTTCCGGCAGGGCGGTAAGCAGTTGTTCGGGCCGGTTGATCCGGTCGAAGAACCGGCTGACCGGACGGAAGCAGTCGTTGACGCTCACCTCGGCGGACACCGGGTGCTCCAGCTGCTGCAGCACGGGTCCCTGGTACCTGGTGACGTAGTAGTCGGACGGAAGCAGGAGCACGGGCAGGCGGTTGATCGTGGCCGTGGCCGCGCCGGACAACATGTTGGTCGATCCCGGGCCGATGGAGGCCGTGCACGCGATCGTCGCCATGCGGTGATTCACCTTGGCGTAACCCGACGCCGTGTGCACCATGGACTGCTCGTTGCAGGGCTGATGGTAGGTCAGGTCCTGTCCGTACTCGAAGAGCGCCTGGCCCAGCCCCGCCACGTTTCCATGGCCGAAAATACCGAAAATCGCGGGGATGAAACGACGCTCCACGCCGTCGCGCTCGCTGTACTGCACGGACAGGTACTTGACGACCGCCTGCGCCGTGGTCAGGCGGACTTTATCCTGGGAATACGCCATGGTCTGCTCCTTCGTTAGATATCTGGTCCCGGTCGATTCGGGACGGGCCCGGCCGGCCTCGATCAATGGCCGGCCCCCCGCACCGTTTCCCATCGGTCGGAAGACCAGGAGCGTTCGATCGCCGCCAGCACGCCCGCGACGGCCAGCGCTTCGTTGAAACCCGGTTCGCCCTGCCTGCCCGCCGCGATGGATTGGAGGAAGTGGAAGGTCTCGATGGCCTTGAGGTCGTCGTATCCGAGTCCCACGGCCGGACCCGGATTGAAGTGGACGTGTCCGGGATAGGCCGGACCGCTCTGCAGCGTGACGAACCCGTCGTGAGAACCATCGACGGAAAAGAGCTGGAGCTCGTTCATCCGCTCGAAATCCCAGCGGACCGCGCCTTTCGTGCCGTGGATCTCGAAGGCCATCTGGCACTTCGTCCCCTGGATCACGCGGCAGACTTCGAAGGTGCCGCGGGCGCCGCTTGCGAACTCCACCAGCGCGCCGGCGTAGTCCTCATTGGTCACCGGTTCCCGCTTTCCTCCGGTCCCGACGGAAAAATGGGTGCCTTCGCCTGCCGGCGCGACGGGCCGGTCTTCGATGATCAGCGCCTGCTGCCCGACCACGCGCCGGATGGGCCCCGCGAGCATGTGAGCCATATCGGCGACGTGGGACATGAGGTCTGCCAGCGCGCCGCTTCCCGCGTCCTCGCGCCGAAAGCGCCAGGAGAGCACGCCGTCGGGATGGCTCGCGTACCCCGCGAAGAACCGGCCGCGGTAATGGGTGACGTCGCCCAGCGCACCGTCTGCGACGAGGCTGCGCGTATGCTGCACCAGCGGCGCCCACCGGTAGTTGTATCCGACCCAGGTCAGCACGCCGGCATCGGCGGCCGCCCGGGCGATTTCGGCCGTTTCATCGGGAGACCGGCCCACGGGCTTCTCGCAGAAGATATGCTTGCCCGCGGCCGCGGCGGCACGGACCATGTCCAGGTGAAGGAAATTCGGCGCCGTGACGTTGACCACGGATACGTCCGGGTCGTCCATGACCTCGCGCCAGTCCGCCGTGGTGCGCTTGAATCCCAGCATGCTGCGGGCCTGCTCGCACCGGCTTGCCACGTCGTCGGCGCAGACGACCAGTTCGGGAAGGAGTTCGCTTTCCGGGAATCGTTGCCGGACCTGGTGGTAGGCGCGGCCATGGACCATGCCCATCCATCCCATGCCGATGATGCCGATGCCGATTTGCGACGCCATGTCCCGCGCTCCGTTTCATCGATCGTTGCGATTGCCGGGGCCAGCTGCGTGATTGCCGGGGCCAGCCGCGTGATCGCCGGGGTCAGCCGCGTGATCACCAGGGTCAGTCGCAAGACCGCCGATGCCAGCCACGTGACCGCTGGTTCAGCCGAAGGTGTCGATCAACTGATGAACCGCCAGGTACAGGAAGAGGATCAACGCGAGGGCGAGGAGCACGTTCAGCACCCAGCCCGTCTTCAGATTGCCCACCCACTCCTTCCGGGAGTTCATGTAGAGCAGGGTGCCGGCCAGGAACGGCATGAAGAGCGCGCCGACCACGGTATAGACGATGACGACGGCGACCGGCCGGTCGAAGAGCAGCAGGGCCATGGTCGGAAAAGTCAGGAACAGCAGAAACCCGCGGTAGTAAGGCGAATCGGTGCGGACCATGGCTTCGCGGGCCTCGCTGGACGCCCTTCTGAACAGGGCCATGAAATCGGCAAAGAGATAGGGGATGCCCTGCCAGACGCCCAGCACCGAGGTAATGACCGCGGCCCAGAAACCCAGGTAGAGGGACCACCTGCCGAAGGGCCCCAGGGCCGATTCCAGCCGGTCGGCCATGCCCAGCACGATGTCGATGCCCACCGCTTCGGGCCGGATCTGCGCTCCGAGGATCATGACGGCCACGCCGAAGAATCCCGTGAGGAGATAGGCGCCTCCGAGGTCGATCCGTATGCCCTTCACCCACTCGCTGCCGGTCCTTCCGGCTTCGCGGATCCAGTATCCGTAGCACATGACCGACAGGCTGCCGCCGACGCCGCCCAGGACGCTGAGCACCGCCACCACGGAACCGGACGGCGCGCTCGGCAGGGCGATACCCCGCACGATATCGCCGAGGTCGGGGCGGAGCGCCCAGGCGCTGACCAGGAAGCTCAGGAACATCAGGCCGATGAGCCCCTTCATGATCTTCAGGAAGAACCCGAATCGGCCCGCCCAGACCAGGACGCACGCGACCAGAGCGTGGATGACGCCCCACTGGGCGACCGAGAGGGACGGAAAAACCGTGTGGCCGGCCAGGCCGGAGGCCGAAAGCAGCCCGCCGCCGACCAGGAAGGACCAGATGACCAGGTAGAGCAGGAAGAAATACTGGACGGGCCTGCCGAGGCGTTCCACCCAGCCTTCCAGGAGCGTGGTGCCCGTCGCCAGTTGCCAGCGCCCCACGCCTTCGTTCAGGGCGAACTTGAGCACGGCGCCGTAGACGATGGCCCAGAGCAGCACGGTGCCGAATTTCGCGCCGGCGTTGGTCGCCGAGATCATGTCGCCCGCGCCGACTCCGGTGGCCGCGACGGCGATCCCCGGTCCCATCAGCGCCATCATCTGGAAGAAGTTCAGTTTCAAGTTGGTTTCCGCGTAGGATCGATTGGGAGACGCGCCGGAATCAGGCCGAAGAAGCCAGCGCATCAGATCTCGTCCCGCGTCAAGTCGTCCCGGTCAGATCTCGTCCCGCATCAGTTCGTCCAGGTACCGCTTCCCGGACAGGATCGCGTTGAAGGGATCGGCCCCGGTGGCCAGTTCGATGCTGATATATCCGTCGAAGCCCCCGTCGCGCAGGATCCCGAGCGCCCTGCGGTAGTCGATCATGCCCTCGCCAAGGGGCGCGTTGATGTGCTGGGCGCGGTCTTCCTCCTGGAAATAGATCCGCTGGATATTCTTGACGTGCCAGAAGTTGGTGTGGGGCGCGAGCATGCGGCACACGTCGTCCCAGCCGCCTTCCGGCGTCGCGTAGGCGAAGTAGAAATTGCCGAGGTCCGGATTCGCCTTGATCAGGGGATGGCCGACGAGATCGATGAGGCGCAGCATGCCCTCCGGGGTGTCCACGATGCTGTTCTGGTGCAGTTCCAGCGTCAGTTCGGTGCCCTCCGGCTCGGCCTCCTCAGCCAGCGACTTCAACACGCCGGCGGCCTCGTCGTAGTCTTCGTCCCGCGCCCGCAGGCTGCTGCCCACCGGGTCGGACTGTCCCCGGAGGTCCTGCTCTCGCACGCCGACTTCCCAGGGTTGCGGCGAGATGGACATGTTGACCAGGGGGGCGCCGGCGAGCTGGGCCGCTTTCACCGCCCTGCGCAACAGACCCCGGTTCGTCGCCCGGACCTCCTCCGGGGCCGGCCAGGTGATGATCTTCCGGAGCACGGTCAAGCCGCCGATTTCCAGGCCGTGGCCGCGCGCCTCATCACCCAGTTCGACCAGCGCGTCGTCGGGCGCGTCGTAGAAATTGAACCAGGTCTCGCCCAGGTCGATCCCGTCGAATCCGTGGCGGACGAGCCAGTCCCACACGGGCTTGCGCTCGTCGGCCAGGGGATAGCCCCGCGCCGCGGCTTCGGGTGAACGATAACCACTCAACGTGAGGGTACAGAAGACGATTTTCATGATGGGTTGGCCCGTTTCATACAGGTCATGCGCCCGCCTGCAGGTCATTAGCCCGCATGTAGGCGTGTACGATGTCGCGGCACAGGGCGTGGTCCTGCCGGGCGCCGTAGCCGTCGGTTATGGGTCGCTCCCCCTTCACGACGCATTCGTGAAAGTGGATCAACTCCAGTTTGAAGGCATTCTGCTTGTTGACGACGAGTTCCTTCGTCCAGGGCTGCTCGCCCTCCATGCCCTGCACCGTAACGGGCGACGGCAGTCCCCGGTCGAACCCCGTGGGGAACCGGATGCCCACGCGCCGCCCCGCGCCGAAGACCTCCAGGGTCTCCCGGAAATCGTGCAGTTCGGGCAGACTGGTCCAGGTCGCCGCGCAGCGGGCGTCGTTTTCATAGGCCAGCACCGTGGTCACGCTCGATCCGCCGCGCCAGACTTCGGCGCTGACCACCCGTTCCGGCGGACCGAAGAGGCCCCGCAGGCTGCTGATGTCGTGGATCATGCTGCCGGAGAGGGAGAAAAAGATGCGTCTGGCCGGCTCCGGGGCGTCGCCGATCGCTTCCCGGATGGCCCGTTCCCGTCTCGCCGCCGTATCCTCGATCACCTCGCCCGGGATATCGTCGAAGGCGTACAGCGTGAATTCCGCCAGGTGGCGGTCGTTGCCGCAGTGGAGGTGGTTGGCCTGGATGAAGCGGATATCGGGCATGGCGAGGACCTCGTTCCGCGCGAACTGGTATCCCGGATCGTGCTGCTTCATGTACCCCACCATCAGCGTCTTGCCCGAGGCCTCGGCGGCTCCGATGATCCGGTCCGCTTCCCGGACCGAGAAGCACATGGGTTTTTCGATGAAGACGTGCTTGCCCGCGTTCAGCGCGGCGACGGCCGTATCGGTCTTGGGGTCGGCGAAACACAGCAGCACCGCATCCAGGTCGAGGTCGAGGAGGTCCTGGTAGCGCGTGACGCGGGCGCGGGAAGGCACGTGGTACATCTCGCCGATGAAGTCGACGAGTTTCGCGGACGCGTCGCAGAGCCCGGCCAACTCGTAGCGGTCTCGCAGTTCGGCGATATGGGGCAGGTGCTGGATCTGGGCGATCGCCCCGCAGCCGATCACGCCGATCCTGATGCGGTCCATGGAGGTTCCTTCCCGGTAGTCAATGCCTGGGAATCAATCACTGGGCAAGGATGTT
Source organism: bacterium (assembly GCA_963693015.1). Taxonomy (GTDB): domain Bacteria; phylum JAAXHH01; class JAAXHH01; order JAAXHH01; family JAAXHH01; genus JAAXHH01. The sequence continues at coordinate 2,849,588 of OY843748.1, read as the reverse complement.
GGTGTTGGTGAAGTGAATACGCCCGGAGGGATTCGAACCCCCGACCTACTGATCCGAAGTCAGTTGCTCTATCCAGCTGAGCTACGGACGCACGGGGGAACCGGGAACAGGCGCAACTAGTGCGCGGACTACGCAGGCCGCCCGATTCCCATACCCGAGGCAGGATTTAATATTTATGTAATCACATCTTTTGTTTTATTCATGCTCTGTCTCAATCTTGACATCTATTCCGGGGAACTTTCCTATTAGGTGTTTTATAACATTCTCCTTGTATTCATTTGCAAATTTCTCTTCCAACTGTTTGATTTTATCACGAGTTTCTTCGTCTATTCCCTCCGTTATCTCCAACTGACGCCGCTTGCATCGAAGTACCGCTTCCATCATTGTATCCTCCCTTGGTTGCTCCATTAAATGGAGTGACTATCGACTTGACTGTGGAGCGCAGATCGTATACAAGTTACAACGATCTGTCAAGCACATACCTGAGAGGAACTCGCAACCTGTCAACCACCCTCTGACCGCGGGCACGATTGAATGAAGTCGTCGATCTCAGACTCTTGCCACCTGCCGGCTCGCGAACCGACACGGATCGGTCGTGGAAATGTACCGTTCAACATCGTACGATAAGCCTTCGCACGCGCAATCCGGCATCGTCTTTCGACCTTGACCCTTGTTAGAAGTCCGCTTTCCATCGCCTTCCTCCTTTCGTTACTGCGATACAAACCAAAGCGCACGGACGCACAACGGGTCGTGTCCTGGTGTTTTGGATTTCATGTTTCTTTAACTTCTGTCCTGATTGATCTTGAAATGAGGCCCAGTAGCCTCCGCAGAGCGCGTAACACAAGCCTTTTCTTCAACAACCTGCAACATCCTAAAACCGGGAAAAGATGTCTAGCGGTGTTGTCGGTCAGCCAACGCTGTTGGATTCAAAAACGAGTCGTATGATTCCATTAGACGGTCTGCTTTTCTTCGCAGTGATCTCCAGCCTCTTTCGAATTCGCGAAACCACTTCGCGGCCCAAGTTTGACTGCTCGCGTTCGCGGATACGTAATGCGTCGCGGCCAACTACGGCGTCCTACAATCTACACGCAGTAGGGACGGCACGAACAGCTGAGGGCGTTCAGCAGCTAGCAAAACGCGAGAAAAGGACGTAAGCGCTGTACGTGTTCCGCCCACGCTTGACGAGGTGTCCGTCCAAGACTAGGCGCAGCAGCGTCACTCGTGCAGTCTATGATTTAGCGTGGTACTTCCTCACCAAACAGACCGGGGAAAGTGTCAGATCAGGATCGTCTTTGCGCTCAGACAGCGCAGCAGCGGAACCAATAACGGACCCTGCGTAGTGACTCTAGCCAAACGACAGACAGTAGCGTTGTGGTTCGATTTGAGTTTGCTGCCGTACCGCGTCGGCATCTTCGTGTTTCCGTGATGTTGGTAAGGCATACGTTGACTCAAATAAAAAGGCACAGCAAAAAGGAGAGGGGATTTCACCCGCTCATCTTCCTCCGTTTGCCGTGCCTTTCTCGGATGCCGCACTGCCTTCAGATACGGCGATTTTATCTTACATTTTACAACACGGAATATGTGTGTGTACTAAGTCAGAGTAAATCTGGAAAGACGCGAGAATCTAGTTGTCTTCCTATCTGCTTGGTTTTCCGATTGAATTAAGCCAGTTCCACGCTTCTTCTTTGTTTCTACCCCAATACTCTACCGTCCCCGTAAACTCAAAAATCAATGCGATCTCTTCATCTATGAGCGGATCAATGGCATCGTGAAGGGTTCGGGCTGAGACGTTCGAGGGAGGAACTACTATCCAAAAATCATCAATCCAATGCCAGAAAGGCCACTCAGCACCAACCAGATATGACGTTACATTATCGCGGGCATTTGCGGATCCATCATTTAAGGCAACTACTAAATGTCTCATTCTTGATCTTCCGTTGGTTTCATTTTTAAAACTGGTTCACCGTTTACTACAAGTTTTTTAACACCGCTACTATTGTCTCCCATCTTGCTTTGCTCAATGGTCATTTTGTTTAACACGAACTGTTCCGATCTCAACGCGTCCGGGTCTGCTTTAACAAAATAGTAAGATGAATACAGGTACACGAGAACCGCTGCAAACAATAGGGCTAGGATGAAACCTAATGTCCACTCAGGCAGTTCGTAATGTCCAGCCAATATCAACGTTCCAGCTAGGATTATCATTGGCCAAGTTAATGGATTTAAGGCACTCGATCGTTTCCCCTGCGCTGCTGCTTTAGTGAAAAGAGTTTGGATGTATTCTAGCATAAAAGCCCTTTATCAAGACACATCCGAGATTGTAGTTCTGTGATTCTTCATGTGTTCTGATGTGGGTAGACATGGTTGGTATAAAGTTGTTATCCCCGTCAATACGGGTTTAGTGATACCCCAGGCAGGATTCGAACCTGCGACCCTCGGATTAGAAGTCCGATGCTCTGTCCAACTGAGCTACTGGGGCGCACCATCACCAATATACGGGATCCGGGGTGGGTGTCAACACGAGATTGGGTCGCGGGCGGGGCGACATTCGGTCGGTAAAAACGAGATATACGGGCCGGCTTCCGACTGTTGGTTCGTGGCGCCAGGAAACGGATTTTCAATCGATCATCATCCGATGAGGAGCAAAGATGAAACGGATACTGCCACTCCTGTTGTTCCTTGCAATTCCGGATACGGCATGGAGCGCTTTCGAATCGGTTTACGCCGGTGCGAGACCCCTCGGCATGGCGGGCGCCTTCGTGGCCGTCGCGGACGACGCCGAAGCGTCCTTCCTCAATCCGGGCGGAACGCCCCAGGTCGGGCGGGTCGCGTTGACGAGCTACTATACGAGGCTCTTCGGGGTGAAAGAACTGGCCCAGATAAGCATCTCCGGGGTCGCCCCGACCGGCCTGGGGCACTTCGGGCTGTTTTACCACGGTTTCGGAAGCTCGTTGTACACGGAGGGGATTTTCGGCCTTTCCTACGGGCGATCCGTCGGCAGGCGAATCCACGCGGGGCTGACGCTTCGCAGGTTGAGCCTTTCCGTCTGGAACTACGCGGGCGCTTCCGCCGTGGCGTTGGACACGGGCGTCCTCGTAGAGCTCCCGTACGATCTTCGTTTCGGTGCGATGGCCCATGCCGTCGCCCGTTTCAAGGAGTCCGGCCCGGCGGCGGAGAGCCCCCGCGTCATCCAGGCGGGGTTGAGCAGGACGTCGGACCGGCTGACGGTTTCCTTCCAGCTCGACCGCCACCCCCGTCACGGCTATACCACGCGGGTGGGGCAGGAGCTCGGGTTGGCCGAGTTCGTTACGGTCCGCGCGGGGTTGACTACCGATCCATCCCTGTTCTACGTCGGCCTGGGCTTTGAAAAGGGACGCGTGAAAACGGACTACGCCCTGTCGTCTCACGCCCTGCTGGGTATCACGCATCGGTTTTCACTCACCGTGGAGCTCGGCTGACATGACTGGAATCACCCGTGAATCAAGGAAAGCCCTGGCGGCAGTTGCCTTCGCCGCAATCCTGATCTGCCCGGGCGCCGCCATGGCCCAGGACGTCGACTATTCGATCGACGTGCTGGTCGACCGGGAGGCGGAAGACGTAGATCCCGAGGATATCGCGCTCCTGGAAGCACTGCGGCGCGACCCGCTGGATATCAATCGAGTCCGGCGCATGGAACTGGAACAACTACCGTGGATCACGCCGAAACTTGCCGGGGCGATCGTTGCCTGGCGGGATCGATACGGCCCCTTCTCGGACCCGAGTGACCTCGCACGCGTTTCCGGCATCACGCGGGACCTGGTTTCCCGGATCAGCCCCTTCATTCGCGTGGAAGGCGTTCGTTCTTTTCAAACCAGGGGGCGCTGGCGACTTGCGCGAAGCCGCACCGACCGCCCGGACGCGGCGGGAAACGGTACCCTGGGCCTGCAGGCGGACGTGGAACTGGGGAGGAGATTCAAACTGGGCGGCCGCGGGGAACGCCGGGATCGGGGAGGAGAAACCAGGTGGCGGTCCGGATACGTGGAACTCGGCAGTACGGACGCTTCCCGCAGGCTGATCCTGGGACATTACGAAATGGACTTCGGCCAGGGACTGGTGTGGCGCAGTCATGCGATCCGGCCTTCAACGGCCAGTCTCAGCGCGTCGGTAAAGCGTCGCAGCCGGGGACTGAGACCCATGCGTACGACCTACGCATCCGGCGCCCTGCACGGCATGGCCCTGCAGTACCATGGCCGCGGGTTTGTCCTGACGGGCATCCTTTCAAGGTCCAGATCGGGAAGATGGGAATCCGGGGGTCGCCTGGGCTGGCAGCGAAGCAACGGACGCATCGGTTTCTCAACCCTTCAATCGGAAGGCCGCACGCGCGTTGGCGCGGACGTGGACTTACTCTATGGCGGCACGAACCTGTTCGGCGAATTGGCCATCGACGATGCAGGTGGTCAATCCATACAGGGCGGCATGATCTGGAGCATGGAGCGCGTGGAAGGGGGACTGACGTTCCACCGCCAGCCCGATGCCAAATTGACGGAGAAAACCGAAAGGACCTGGCAAAGCATGCTCCTGCGTTGGAGGCCGGACCGCAGGACCACGCTTCAACTGAGCGTGGAACCCCGACTGACCTCCCTGCAACTGTACAGGCGCAGCACCTTTCGCATTCGCCGCAGCATGACTGGCGGCGTCATCCTCTCCGGGGTGTGGCGTCGTAAAATGGATGAGCAACGGGTTGTCGGACCGTCCCTGGAGGATACCTGGCAGGGGCAGGTGGCCTGGCGGCTGCCTGCGAGGGTTCAGTGGCGGGGCCGTTACGAGCGCCGGGTACAATGGGGACATAAGCCCGTACACGACCTGCGCCTGTACATGCGTTACCGGTCCAGGGAAAGAGTCAGCCTGTCCGCGCAGTGGGAGTATACCCATGCGGGGTTTCCCGAGCCGGAGGACCCGCCCTCCCTGTTCAGATCCAACCACCGTGAAAGGTGGGTCATCCTTTTGTACGGACCCGTGGGATCGGGCGTTTCCACCCTGGTGCGCTACACGCGGACGCGTCAGACCCGCCACGATCAACCCAAGGTCCCCTTCGTCGAAACCCGCTGGACCCTGCAAATGAATGCCCGGTGGTGATGGCAGCAGGAAGCTTGACGCCATGTCCAACTTATGTCAGCCGTACGGGTGTCTATCAGAATACCTTTGATTCCGCGGCGACATTGGGTATCCTCTGAATCAGACATGACAGGTCATGATCGAATTCCTCGAACCGCTACTGGAGTATACGAAGTATCTGAAGTTTCTAAGGTATGTGAAAAACATCAAATGGCTGTGGGAAGCGTACAAGGGGGCAAGGAATATGTCGGAAAAAGAAGCCGTAACCGATGATATGGAAGAAGAATTCAGACAGGCGATTTCAGAAATCAGGGACGCCGTGCACGAGGGAAAGAGCAGGTTGTTTCATGAAAGGACTACGCTTGACGATCTGTTCGTAACGGGCGACGGACCCCAGGGCAAGCTCACGAGTATCCCGGACAAGTTCAAAGATCATATCGTAGTGGCTTCTGACGGCAACCGGACCTGGCTGGTCTGGAAACAGAACTGCTCCCCATTCTTTGATGACCGGCCATAGCTCCACGGTTCGTGCTTCATCGCCGATGCAACCCGACCGGGCTACGCGCGATCGCATTCGATCCCTAGCTCGTCCATGATGTCCTGTACGGCGGACCAGACGGGCGGATCGATTTCGATACCCTGCTCCTGTTGACGCTGCCGCTCGCTGCGGGCGCCATCGCCGGGCACCCGGATTTCATCGACGCCGGGCGCCTTGCGCGCGCCCTTGATGCTTTCCACGAGCCGGTCCACTTCGGCGGACAGGGCCGTCCTCGAAACGAACTTGTCGGGGTCGATGACGAGGATGAACAGGGCGTTCTGGTCGAGGTCGTCGGGGGACCGGCCGCTGCAGCCCGCGCCGCTCAGGCCCCCGGTCAGCACGTCGACCAGGATGCTCAGCGCAAAGCCCTTGTGGCCGGCGATCAGGCTGCCCAGCGGCAGGAGGGCCGCCGCTCTGGGCGTGGAAAAATAGGCCTCGGGATCGGTCGTGGTCTGTCCATCGCCGTCGATCAGCCACCCGTCGGGTACCGCCTTGCCCTTGTTGCGCAGCATCTTGACCCGTCCCTCGGAAGAAACGCCGGTGGAGATGTCGATGAGGATCGGGTCACCGCTTTCCCGGGGAATCCCGACGGCCATGGGATTGGTGCTCATCAGGGGCGAGGTCGCGCCCCAGGGCGCCACGCAGGGATTGCCCCCGGCGTCGTTGGTCATGAGCAGCGCGATGTAGCCGTCTTTCGCCGGCTGTTCCACGTATCCGCCCAGCCGGGCGATATCATTGGCGTTCACGACGCTCGCGCAGCCGATACCGGTCGCCTCGGCCTTGTGGGCGGCGCGCTTCATGGCCTCGGTGGCTGTCCAGGGTCCCATGCCCTTGTTGGCGTCCAGGTGCAGCGTGGACACGGTTTCACCGAGGACGTCCAGGGGCGCTCCGGGGATCATGTTGCCCGCGCGAATACCCTCCGTATACATGGATATCCGCATCACGCCGTGGGAGTGATACCCCGAAAGGGAGGCTTCCATGAGCCGCTCGACGACCACCCGTCTCTCGTCGCCTTCCAGGCCCAGACGCTCGAAGATGCGGTCCATGAAGCGCGACACGCGGGCCGGTTCCATGCGGATGGGACGAGGTTTCGATTCGGACATACGCCATGCATCCTCCATCCTGTGCGGTCCTTAGCTTCCTGGCAATTGAGCGCCAGACCGCCTTCCTGATCCTTCAAGGGCGACATCTATCCGGTGCTATCCGTCCAGCGCGCCCAACAACGCGAGACCCTCCTCGATGTTCCGCTTCTGTTCGTCGGACGCCTCCTGCATGGGCGCGCGGGGGTATCGGCCGGGACAGCCCTGCAGCGTCTGGGCATACTTGGTGCAGGCCGGCAGGTTCGTCCCCCACAAAGCATTCCAGAGTCGCAGCAGTTTTCTGTGCAGATCGAGCGCCCGCCCGTGATCTCCGGCCTGTACCGCGTCCCACACGTCCACCGAGGCCCGGGGCGCCGCCGTCAGGATGGCCGCGATCGAGCCGCGGGCGCCCAGGGTGTACGCCGGGTACATCAGGGCGTCCACGGCGCAGAACAGCAGGTGTTCCGGGTCGGCCATGAGCATCAGGTCGGCAAACAGCTTCAGATCTTCGGCGCTCTGCTTCACCCCGACGACGCCGGGGACTTCGTCCATGATCCGGCACAGCAGTTCCGGCGAGAGATAGCTCCAGGGCACCACGTTGTAGATGATGATGGGATGTTCCACTTCCTCGCCCATCACCCTGAAATGCTCCTGCATGGCATCATCGTCCGGGCGAAAGAGATAATGGACCGGGGTCACCTGGAGCGCCGCCACGTCCAGGTCCGCGATGGCCCTGCCCCGCCGTATCGCGTCGCGGGTGCTGTCGACGATGATGCCGGCGATAACCGGCACGCGCCCCGCCGCCGCGTCCAGGGTGGTGTCCACGAGACCCCGGAATTCATCGACGTCGATCGTATGGCCCTCTCCCGTGCTGCCGCCCACCGCGATGCCGTGGGCGCCCTGGTCGATCAGCCAGTTGACCTGTTCCTTCATGGCCCCGAGATCCACGTCGCCGCCCCGGGAGAATGGGGTGGTCGCCGGGGGGATTACGCCCCGCAGGTCGTTCAGCATGTCTTCCTCCTTCGTTTGGTTGCGTTACAAGTTACGCCTGGTTGAAATTCGCGTTGCGCCGGGCCATCATGTGCAGCGTCATGATGACCACCGCCGTGCCGATGCCCCAGGTCGCCGGAGATACACCGCCCATCCCGCTGCCATCCGTGGTCAGATGCACGAGGGTCATCACCAGGACGGAGCCGGCGATCGTCGCCAGGGCCCCGTTCGCACTCGGCCTGGCGGAATAGAGCCCCGCGATCAGGGGTACGAACAGGGCCACGGAGAGTATGCTGTAGAAGATGGTCAGCGCCGTGATGACGTCCGGCAGCACGACCGCAAGGACGACGCCGGCGAGTCCCGCGACGACGGCCGTGATCCGGCTGACGGTCAGCATCCGCTGCTCGGAGGCGCCGGGTTCGATGTAGGTCTGGTACAGGTCCCGGCTCAGGGACGTCGTCAGCATGAAGAGCACGGCGTCCGCCGAACTGATCTCCGCGGAGAACACGGCCGCCAGGGTCAGTCCGCCGACCCAGAAGGGCAGGGCGTCCATCAGCAGGCGGGGCAGCGCCAGGTCCTGGGAAGGCAGGGAAGGGAAGGCGTGGTAGGCCGCCATGCCGAGGAGGGCGGGGATGAAAGCGAAGAGCATCAGGGCCACCGCGTTTACGCTGACGCCCCGCCGGACCGCCCGGGCGTCCCGTGCGCCGTAGATCTTCTGCAACAGGCCCGGAGAAACGATGAATGCGGGCACGAGGACGATGAAATAGGCCCAGATACGGGATGGATCGTCCCCGAACCAGTTCGTGAAACCCGCCCTGTCTATCCCTTCCCCGGCCAGGAGATTCCCCCCTGAGACGATCAGGAGAAAAGCCAGGACGAACCCGGACAGCTTTACCACCAGCTGGACCATGTTGACCCGGGCCGTGGACGTCAGGCCCCCGAAGGTGAAGTACACGACCACCACGGCGCCGCCGGCCAGGCAGGCGACGTATTTCGGGATGCCTAGGACCAGGTTGAGGATCCAGGCCAGGGGGATGAACTGGCCGGCCAGGATCGCCAGGGAACCGAACCATAACAGGACGGCGATGAGACCCCGGACGCTGCGGTTGTACCGGTGCTCCAGGAAATCTCCGACCGTGTAGAGTTCGTGGTCCCTGGCCACGCGCCACATGCGGGGCCCCACGGTCAGACCCAGGATAAGGCTGCCGATGCCCGCGGATCCCACCCACCACCACGCGGAAAGGCCGTGGGTGTATCCTATGCCGGTAGCGCCGACCGTCGATCCCGCGCCCAGGTTGGCGGCCAGCAGCGTGGAGAAAAGCAGCGCGGGAGACAGCCGCCGGCCGGCCACGAAGAAGTCCTCGGCACGGCGTACCGACCGCGACGTCCACCAGCCGATCAGCATGAGGAAAATGGAGTATACGAGGAGAGCGGTTACGTAGGGGGACATAACGTTTCAGGGTACGGGTTCGAGTCAGGCCGTACGCCGACGGGGCCGTTCCGGTCGAGGGGCACTCCGCGGTCCTCCGCGCCGGGCGTCATCCGCTGTTCAGATCCGAATAGGATGGATACCCGGGCAGCCCTTCTGCCGTCACCACGGCCCGGATGATGGCCCGGGTGACGGCTTCCGCCGCGAGGATAGACACCAGGGACAGGTTCACCTCGCCTTCCCAGGTGCCGGTCGCCATGGCGAAGAGGGTGTCTCCGTCCGCCTGCAGGTGGGCCGGGTTGATGGCGCGGGCCAGTCCGTCGTGTCCGACCTGGGCGATCCGGTTGGCCTGGGTCTTGCTCAGCGCGGCATTGGTTGCGATCACGCCGATGGTCGTATTCCCGGGCGGCGTCTCCAACCGAAGCGCCCCGGACTCGCGTATCCTCCTGGCCACGTGGACGAACCCGGACCCGTCCGGCATCCTCGCGCCGGCGAGTACGCGCCCCGTATCCGGATCGTACACGTCGCCCACGGCATTCACCGCGACGATGGCGCCGACCCGGAGTCCATCGGGCGTCGAGAAGCAGGCGTTGCCGATGCCGCTTTTCATGGCCGTGCGTGTACCGGGCGCGCCGACGGACATCTTGCCGACCGTGGCGCCCGCGCCCGCACCGATACTGCCCTCGGACACCGGACCGTCAGACGCCGCCTGGCAGGCCTGGTAGCCGGCATCCGCGTCAGGACGGATCTCCGGTTTGCCTCCGATGCCGAGATCGAAGAGGATCGCGGCAGGAACGATCGGCACCCGGGCAATGCGCACGTCGAAACCGATGGACCGCTCTTCGAGATAGCGCATCACGCCCGTGGCCGTGTCCAGGCCGAAGGCGCTGCCGCCGGAGAGGACGATGGCATGGACGCGCTGTACCATGTTCACGGGATCGAGGAGATCGGTCTCCCGGGTGCCCGGCGCGCCGCCGCGCACGTCCACGCCGCCCACTGCGCCTTCTTCCGCCAGGATCGCCGTGCATCCCGTTGGCCGCCGCGGGTCGGTGAAATGCCCGACCCTGATCCCTTCAACGTCCGTAATGGATCCCGATGGGCCGTACGGATCGGCCGCCTGGCCGGTTGCGGATTCGTTCCATCCGGCCAGACCGACCAGGACTCCGGCGCCGGTAACGCCGGCGGTTTTTTCCAGAAATGATCGTCTGTTCATGTTCAGTCCAAGATGGGCATTCCGGAATCCGCCGTCAATTCAATTGTATGTACGACGAAGCCGGTTACGCGGCCGCGGACGCATCCTCCCGGACGAAGTCCAGGCGGTCGCCTTCGCGGATCACGCGGATCGCGTCGCCTTCCCGGAACCTGCCTTCGATCAGCGCCATGGACAGCGGGTTCTCGACGAACCTGCGAATCACCCGCTTCAGGGGCCGCGCGCCGTACTGGGGTTCATAGCCCGCTTCGGCCAGCAGGGTCTCGGCCTCGTGGGACAATTCCAGCGTCAACCCGGCCTGTTTCGAGAGCCGTCCCTGCAGTGCCCGTACCTGGATGCGGACGATATCCCGGATGTGGTCCCGGCCGAGGGGATGGAATACAATGATTTCCTCCAGCCGATTGACGAATTCCGGGCGAAAATGGGACCGCACCGCGTTCATCACGTCCGACCGCACCTGTTCGTCCCGGGACGCGTCGTGGCCGCCGATGAACTCGGTCCCGATGTTGGAGGTCATGATGATCACGGTGTTCCGGAAATCCACCGTGCGTCCCTGGCCGTCGGTGAGCCGCCCGTCGTCTAGCGCCTGCAGCAGGATGTTGAACACGTCGGGGTGCGCCTTTTCGATTTCGTCCAGCAACACGATCTGGTAGGGCCTGCGCCGCACGGCTTCCGTGAGTTGCCCGCCTTCTTCGTACCCCACGTAACCCGGAGGAGCGCCGACGAGCCGGGCGACGGCGTGGCGCTCCATGTACTCGGACATGTCGATGCGCACCATGGCGCCCTGGTCGTCGAAGAGAAACTCGCCCAGGGCCCGGGCCAGTTCGGTCTTGCCCACCCCCGTGGGACCGAGGAAGAGAAAGGAGCCGATGGGCCGGTTGCCGTCCCCCAGACCGGCGCGGTTTCGCCTGACGGCGTTGGACACGGCGGCGATGGCTTCATCCTGGCCCACGACCTGGCGGTGCAGCCGGGATTCCATCTGAACCAGCTTCTCGACCTCGCCCTCGACCAGGCGGCTGACCGGAATGCCGGTCCACTTCGAAACGACCTGGGCGATATCGTCCTCGTCCACTTCCTCCTTGAGCATCCGGCGCTCACGCTGAAGTTCGGCCAGCGCCCGGTTCTTCTCCTCGAGTCGCCCGTCGAGTTCCAGTTGCTCGCCGTACTGGATGCGGGCCGCCCGTTCGTAGTCGCCGGTCCGCTGCGCCCGGTCGGCTTCGATCTTCAGCTGCTCGGTCTGTTCCTTGATTTCCTGGATCGTCTTTACCAGTTCTTTCTCGGCGAGCCAGTGCGCCCGCAGGACGCTACGCTGTGCTGCAAGGTCGGCCAGCCGGCTTTCCACGGGCTTGAGGCGTTCCTCCGCGTCGTCCTCGCGCTTTACGGCTTCGCGCTCGATCTCAAGCTGGCGGATCTGCTTTTCCAGGTCGTCCAGTTCGGCCGGCATGCTGTCGATCTCCATGCGCAGGTTCGCGGCAGCCTCATCGATCAGGTCGATGGCCTTGTCCGGCATGAACCGGTCGTTGATGTACCGCTCCGCCAGGGTCGCCGCCGTGACCAGAGCGCCGTCCCGGATCCGTATGCCGTGATGGATCTCGTAGCGTTCTTTGAGTCCGCGGAGAATGGACACGGTGTCTTCGGTGGACGGCTCGCCGACGTATACGGGCGCGAACCGCCTTTCGAGGGCGGCGTCTTTCTCTATATGCTTCCGGTATTCGTCCAGCGTCGTGGCGCCCACGCAGCGCAGGGTCCCCCGCGCCAGCGCCGGCTTGAGCATGTTGGACGCGTCCACGGCGCCTTCCGCGGCGCCCGCGCCGACGATGGTATGCAGCTCGTCGATGAACAGGACGATGTCGCCCGCGGCCGCTTCCACTTCCTTCAGCACGGCCTTGAAACGCTCCTCGAACTCGCCGCGGAACCTGGCGCCGGCCAGCATGGCGCCCATGTCGAGACTGATCACCTTGCGTCCCTTGAGGGATTCCGGCACGTCCCCGGCCACGATCTTCCGGGCCAGCCCTTCGACGATGGCCGTCTTCCCCACGCCGGGTTCGCCGATGAGCACGGGATTGTTCTTGGTGCGACGCGACAGCACCTTGATCACCCGCCGGATTTCCTCGTCCCGCCCGATGACCGGGTCGAGTCCGCCCTCCCTGGCCAGGTCGGTCAGGTCCCGGCTGAACTTTTCCAGGGCCTGGTAACCGGATTCCGGCGTCTGGCTCGTGACGCGCTGGCTCCCCCGGACCGCTTTCATGGCGTTCATCAGGCCGTCACGATGTACGCCCGCGTCCTTCATTACGCGCTGGACCGCTCCGCCGTCCTCCAGCAGTGCGAGGAGCAGGTGCTCCACGCTGATGTATTCGTCTTTCAATCCGCGCGCCTCGCCCAGCGCCCGGTCCACAACGCGCTGGAAGGCGTCGGACGCGTACATCGACGCGCCGTCGCCGGTTACCCTGGGCAGTTTGTCCAGGGCCGCTTCCAGCCCCGCCCGGACCCGGGCCGCGGTCGAATCGTGACGACCGGAAGGAGTTGCGTCCGATCCCGCCCGTTCCAGCAGGGTGGCCGCCAGGCTCTCGTCCTGTTCGAGCAGCGCCAGAGCCAGGTGCGCGGGCTCCAGCCGGTTGTGGTTGCGGCCGCGGGCGATCTCCTGGGAAACCTGGATCGCCTCCATCGATTTCTGCGTCAATTTGTCCGTTCTCATGATGCCCCTCCCGCTCGTTTCATCCGTATCCGTCCGCGTTCCGGCGGACTACTCGCGCTCCGGCGGACTACTCGTGCTCCGGCGCTGTCTGTCACATATCAGTCGCAAAACGTGTGCCACGGCCCTTTTCTCTGCAGTTCCGGGCGTATTCGGCGTATTTCAAAGCCGTTTCTGCTCGGAAAATTGGAATAGGAATGAAAGCATGCCGCCAAATTGGCAGATATGACAACTTGGCATTTGGATTCGACGGAAGCTGAACACTGGAAATGAATCGCGCCGGGAAAGGCAGGAGCGTGCGCCGCGGCATTCAGCGCGGAGGATCAGACCGGTTTACGGAAACGGAAACGCAGAAACCAGCGCGGCACCTGGCGGCAGTATCGGAGGTATTCATCGCCCAGGGTGCGTCGCAGGGCCGGCTCCTCGGCGAAGACCAGGTACAGCGTCAGCCACGCCCAGTACAGCACCGCGTAGATAAGCAGCGCGAGCGATTCGAAGGCCAGGCATTCGCCGAACAGGATGAGGACGACGCCGCAATCAGAGAACCCAGTATGATCCGGGCGCTCGACACGGCGCTACCTCACCTTCACGTAGCCGATGCCCCGGACGTCGGGCTGAATGAGCCAGAAGACGACCAGGAACGCGCCATCCGGCAGGACGGTCACCGCGGGTTCGCCGAAGGAGTAGTCCTGCCAGTCATCGTGATCGCCGGAGGTGTCGCTTTGCGTCCGCACCCCGGCCTTCCAGACGAGTTCGTCCGCTTCCAGCCCGAAATCATCGTCGGTGGGCCGCGCAACGGCGAGGCGGATGCCGGGATCTCCGTGTTGCCGCTGGTTGTAGACCATCAGCGCCCGTCCATCTTCCAGGGCGGTCAGCGAGACGGACTGGCCGAGCGTGCCCGTGGAGCGGGTCGGCGTCCAGGTCTTCCCCCCGTCGTGGGAGAGGGCGTACGCGTTGGGATAGTCAGGCTTTCCATGGGGCGCGATATGCCAGCACGCGCCGAGGAGCCGCCCGTCGGCCAACTCCACGACCCAGGCCTCGGCGGCCGTCGACCCGGCGTCGTCGAAACGCAGCATCGAACCATGGGACCAAGTAGCGCCCCGGTCCGTACTGCGCAGATACACCACCCGGTTCCGATCCACCTTCACGGCGGGATCAAAAATATTGTAGGGCGAATAACAGCAGATCCAGGTCCCGTCGCGCGTCACGGTGAGCGCCCCGGGCGCTTCCGCCGAACCGGTGGCGGGCAGGACGATGGGGACCGGGTCGGTCCAGGTCAGGCCCTGGTCCGCCGAGGACGCCCAGAACATGGCGTTCTGCTTGATGCCCTGGGTCTCGTCCAGCCAGAACGATTCGCCGGGCTCATCGATGGGTATGCGAATGCCTGAGATGAAACAGGCTCCGTCCGGCGCCCGGCTGATCGACCCGATGTGCGCGAAATCGTCGTGCAGATGGGGCCAGAGATAGGCCGGTTTCGTCCACGATCTGCCGCCGTCCTCCGAACGGACGATGACCTGCTTGAAGTCGTTCTGGCCGAGCGCTTCCTGGACCGCGAAGGAACAGACCAGGCCGCCGTCCGCGGTGACCACGCAACGGGAGCAGGCCGCGACCGCGTCCGGTCCGGTCGCCGGTTGCCGGGCGATCATGCCCTGGTCCAGGATTTCGAATGCCATGATACGCCCCTCTTCCGGTTGACCGGATATCGACACCTCGCCGCAACGCGCCATGCTGCCGTCCCGTTAACTGTTCACTGTCTGGCCGGGAGCCGCCGGATATCGACGCCGCGGCACCCCGCTCCGCCGCCCCGGTCCCGGCTAATCGAACTGATAGCTGAGCGGTCCGCCCGGAGCGTTTTTCAGCCCGAGGACGATGGTGCCCGCCCCGGTCCCGTAGGACGCCTTGTACCGCGCTTTGATCGGATCCAGGATGAAGTGGTAGTCATCCGTAATCCACGCTTCGCACGCATCGCCGTCGGCGTCGTGAGCGATGGCGACGGCGAGCTGTACGGGATCCGACTCCATGAAGGCTTCGGCGGCAACCAGCGTAAATCGGTGCGTTTTGCATCCGCCGCCGTACGACAGGGTGACCGCAAGGGTATCTCCCGAGACGGAAGCGGCGCCCAGTTCATAGTCATCCGTGCCCCACTGCGTCGCGGAATCGACGTCACCCGGACTGAAGACGACGTTTCCCGCCTTGCTGGCGCTGTCGGGCGGTTCTGGTGAAGGTGTGGTGGAAACGGGATTGTCGTCGTCGCCGTCCCCACATGCCGCCGCGCAGGCGACGATGAGACTCAACAGGAGTGGAACGAGGAAATTCATGTCGATGCTCCTTCCCGTAAAAGTAGTAAAACGCTATCTGCCCATGAGCTGGCGGCGGAACCTGGTGGCGGAACCCGGTGGCGGAACCCGGATTCGAAGTTCCGCGCACGCGTAATCTTACTCCCCCAGTTGCGGGCCGAGCTGAGTGTCATCATAGGTTCGAAGTTCAGCGCACGCGGAGCCTCACACCCGCCGGAATTTCTGAATCCGGTTGTGGGCGAAGGGCACCTCGCACACGTAGACGTCGCCGTGGGCGTCCACCCAGATGCCATGGGGCGCGTCCACGAACAGCCCGGATTTTCCGTCCCGGTTGCCCCACTGCGACAGGACCTCGCCATCCAAGTTCAGTATGCTGACCCTGCCGGGCGCTTCGGCGAGGTATACGACGTCGTCCGGGTCGATGAAAAGGTCGTTGGCGGCCAGCAGGTGGTCCCATGATTCGAGATATCGGCCCCCGGCATCGAAGATCTGTACCCGGGCGTTGCCGCGGTCCACGATCAGGACGCGGCCGTCTCTGTCGACCCGGACGCAGTGGGGCGTATCGAACTGTCCCGCCTCGCTGCCGTGACCGCCCCAGGTACAGCGCAGTTCACCCTCCGTCGTGAAGCGGTGCGCGTAACTCTGGCCGTAGCCGTCGGTCACGTACAGGTCGTCGTTCAGGCCGAGCACCGCCCACGTGGGCGCATTGAACGGTTGGCCGAGTTCGCCCGGCTTTTCGGGCGTCCCGAGCGTTGAGAGCAATTCCCCGTCGAGGGTGAAGGACGCCACGGTATGGAGCACGACGTCGGTTATGTAGATGACGTCGTCCTCGCTGATCCAGATGGAATGGGGCACCTTGAAGACGTCCTGCCCCCAGTCGTACAGAAATCGACCGTCGCGGTCGTAGACGACAATCGCGGGGTCGGGTTCCCGGTCGATGACGTGCACGCGGTCCTGCGAATCGCAGGCCATGGAAGATACCACACCCAGGGTTCGACCCTCGGCCCCGCCTCCCCAGCCTTCGACGCGTTCGTAGGTGAAATCTCCCGATCCGTATACCATGTTGGGATCTCCTGGTTTCCTGGTTGAAACCGCTTGGTCAACTGGGTGGAGCCGCCTTTATGCCGTCTCGTTCCGGCGTGGCTTCAGACGATGCCCGCCCGGGCGGTGAGTACGGGTTCCCAGCAGCCGCCGGGACGTTCCACGCCGTCCACGTCGGACAGCGGCGGCGCGTCTTCGTTCCATCGCAGCACGGCGACGTCGCCGCAGGCGCCCGCGCGCAGGGTGCCGGCTTCGCCTTTCAGTCCAAGCACTTCCGCGGGGCGACTCGTCACCCGCGGGAGCGCATCGCGTTCGGCCATGCCCGCCGCGATCAGCTTGGACATGGTCCGGGGCAGGTCGTGCTGCGGGTTGCTCCCCACGTGCCGGCTGTACTGGTCGGTGGAAATGGTATCCGGCAGGAATCCGTCGGCGATGGCGGCCTCGGCGACCTCGAAGCTGAAAGACCGCATACCGTGGCCGATATCGAAGCGGACGCCCCGTTCGCGGGCGTCGCGGACGCTGGGCCGGATCCGACCGTCCTTCACGACGCTCTCGGGAAAATCGTTGAAACAGTAGGTGACCACGTCGCCGGAACGCAGCAGCGGCAACTGGTCGTCGAGGGACCAGTCGCTGGACAGGCGCGTGCCGACCAGGAGGGGTTTCCCGGCGCGTTCCGAGGCCTCCAGGGCGCGGTGCATGATCTCCCTGGGCGGCGTGGGATTGCTGGGACCCGTGTTGGCCGCGATGCCCCATATGGCGTCTCCTCCGGATTCGACGGCCGAAACGCAGGCGGCCACGTCCGCCGCCTCCAGGTCCGGGAAACAGCCGTCCGGATGGGATTCACCGTGAATGGAAAGATTTATGGCGAGGAGCACCCGGGTCCGGCACGCCGCAATCACCTGCTCCCGGTAGACCGGCCAGTTTTTGGCGCCCGCGTCGCCCTGGGACATGACGGTCGTGACACCCCGGGAAAAGGAAGTGCGCATCGGGATCCACCCCGTATCGCGAGCCGCCGCGTGCGGGATGGGCGTGCAGGTCGACCAGTCCGGGCAGCGCCAGGGCGTCGGGAAAGTCGAAGGTCATGGCGGCGGAGCCGTCGACCCCCGGGCCGGATGCCGCTATGCGGCCGTCTTTCACCGCCACTGCGCCCGGTCCGTCGAGACCGGTTTCCGCGCAGAACACGCGGCCCGCGCGTATGAGCAGGTCGAAATCATACGCTGGCATGGCGCCTCCCTTCGGGTCGAGTCTTGTCGGTCATCGGGGCATGGGGGCCCGGATCGGCTGACAGGGACATGGTCCCTGAGCCGAACAAAGAGATTATACCACGGCCCCGATACGGGACCAATACAAATTTCCTGGAGGCGACGCTTCAGCCCAGACTGATTCCGATTCTGTCCGCGAGGAGCGAGAGGTCCAGGTTTTCGGCCATGGCATCGGCTATCCGGTCCAGGTCGCGGCTCCAGCGCTCGGTGACGTGCTCCTGCAAATCGCTCTTCCAGTCCATCCAGGCTTCGAGCACGGCCGATCGGTATTTTCCATCATCGAAAAGACCATGGATGAATGTACCCATTACCCGGCCGTCGTCGGAGCGTGCGCAGAAGGGAAACAGGCCGGGGTCCCCGCTGCTCCGTCCGTGCCGGATCTCGTACCCGGTGAACGGCAGATCGGCAGGCCATCTGGCCCGGGCCGTCAGCGGACGAACCTGCTTGTCCGGCTGCATCTCGGTTTCGATCGGCAGCCAGTCCAGGCCTTCCGTCGCGGCTGGCCCCTCGATACCCGCGGGATCCAGGATACGTCTCCCGAGCATCTGCGCCCCGCCGCAGACGCCCAGCACGCGCCCCCCGTATCGGAGATGCCGTTCGAGGGCCGGAAGCCAGCCGCGCTCCCTGAGCCATTGGAGATCGGCGGAAGTGGACTTCGAACCGGGAAGGACGAGCAGGTCCCAACCGGTCAATTCCGAGGGATCGCGCAGCCAGGCAAAAGCCACCTCCGGGTCGTGCAGGAAGGGGTCGAGGTCGGTCGTGTTGCTTGCCCTCGGATAGTGGACGCCGGCGACACGCAACTCATCAGGGCCGGTCCTGCGACGCACCGCGTCCCGCGAGCGATCCATCCCGATATAAGGCGCATCTTCCTCCGGAAGCGCGAGGTCGCGGAGGTACGGCAACCAGCCGAGCACGGGCGTGCCCGTACGGTTTTCAAGCCATTCGAATACGTCGCCCAGCAGGGAAGCTTCGCCCCGGAATCGATTGACGATCATCGCCTCCACGAGCCTGCGGTCGTGCTCTTCCAATGCTTCCATCGTCCCGAGCAGGGCGGCGAAAACGCCCCCGCGGTCGATGTCTCCCACCAGCCATACCGGAACGCCGGCCGCCCGGGCAAAACCCATGTTGGCGACGTCCCCCTCCCGAAGATTGGGTTCCGCCGGCGATCCCGCGCCTTCCACGACGACCCAGTCATGGGAACGGCGAAGCCGGTCGAAGGCTCCCAGCACCTCGGGCATCAATCCGCCCCGGTCTTCTTTGAAACGACTGGCCATGAGCTTGCCCCGCACCTCGCCGCGCACGACGAGCTGCGCCGTGTCGTCGGCCTCCGGTTTGATCAGGACGGGGTTCATGTCCACGGTGGGCGCGATCCCCGAGGCGAAAGCCTGCAGGGCCTGCGCACGTCCGATTTCGCCGCCGGAGGGACAGGCGGAGGACGCGTTGCTCATGTTCTGCGGTTTGAAGGGGGCCACGTTCACGCCGGAACGCGCGAGCAGCCGGCACAGCCCCGCGACCAGCAGCGTTTTGCCGACGCCCGAGGCCGTACCCTGGATCATCAAAGCGTTCATCGGGATTCCCTTGCTACAGGCGCCGTGATCCGGTCCGCTCCGCGGAAGACCCGCGCCCGCTCCGCGGAAGACCCGCGCCCGCTCCGCGGAAGACCCGCGCCCGTCTCTACAGTTGTCCGCGCGTCGCATCACGCATCCCCTGCATATCGGCGGCAGTCAGGCCGTCGAAACGATCGAAGGAGAAGGCCTTCGCGTAGTCGGGCAAGGCCCCGCCGGTGACGTGGGCGGCGATCAGTTCCCCCGCCGCCTGGGAACCCATCACGCCGTAGCCGGAAAGCGCACCGACGACGTACGCGCCTTCGACGGGCAGCGGCCCGATCAGCGGCCGGTTGTCCGGGGTCTTGCAATAGTAGCCGCCGTCGACCGGCAGCGCGTCGGCCGCATCGAAATACGCCCTCATGCCCGGGATCATCCGGGCGAGCCCGCGCAGGACGATCACCGGGTAGGCCGGATCGAACCTGGTCGGGAATACGGCCTCTGTCGGCGTCACGTCATAGGTCCAGATGCCCAGAAAAGTCTGCTTGCCGTCCCGGAACCGTGGACGGATATGGAGTCCCGCGGGAAAGGGTTCGGTGAGGTAACGGGTGTCGGCGCCTGCGGAAAGCCGCCGCCTTTCTTCTTCGTCCCAGGCCAGTTCGACCGGGTCCGCCCAGATCATCATGGGCGCTTCGGGCGGCAGGACCCCGGCCCGGTCTTCCACGACGACCTTGCCGTGCAGTTCCATGAAGACCGGCATATCGAGGCCCAGCATCCGGCCGGCTTGCGGGGCCAGGGGACCGGCGGCGAGAACGAGTTTTTCGGTTTCGATGGCCGATCCCGATGCGAGCGATACCCCTTTGACGCGATTGCGCGCCGTTTCGACGCGCACGATCCTGTCCCGTACGATCCTGCCGCCGCTGGAAGCCATGCGGTCGAGCATCCACCGGCCGAGCGACGGGACGTCAAGCCATCCGCAACGGCGGACGTGGAGCATGGCGGTCGCGTCCTCGGCGAGAAAGGGGAACAGGCTCGCTATCGCGCGGGCATCCAGCACGAGATCGGCACCCGCCAGGTCCTGTTCCAGTCCCTCCGGTCGCGACGGCACGTAGGACCTGCCCTCGCGGTGCACGCGCAAGGCGCCGCCGCCCAGGCCGGACAACGCTTCCGCCTCTTTTTTCAGTTCCGGAACGCGGCCGTGGTCACCGGTCAGGAACACGTAGCCCCTCCGGTTCATTCGGAAAGCGTTGCCGCTCTCCCTGGCCAGTTCCTCCATCAGGTCGATGCTTCGGTCCACGAACCGGAACATGGGGAGGTCGGGCCACCAGTTGCGATAGGCTTCGGTACCGTAGGCGCTGGTCAGCGAAAGGGGCGGTCTGTCATCGACGAGCACGACACCGCGGACCCCGCGGCGAACGGCTAGGTGATAGGCGGCGGCCACGCCGGCGATACCCGCGCCGCAGATGACGACTTCCGCGCTACTCGGCATGGCCTCTACCCGCTGGATCGTAGCGGTGTCTCCGCTGGCCTGACGCCGGAATCGGCAAGATCGGATCGCACGTGGCGCCGGTTTCCGGTCCGCGGCGAAAAGCCGTATTCACGACGCGGCCACGGACGGGCGTCTCTTCCAGGTCTGCGTCGCCTGCTCGAAGGCGTGGGCGAGTTGAAGGACCCCGAGTTCGTCCTCGTGCCGCCCCACGATCTGCAGCCCCACGGGCAGTCCCGATGACGTGAATCCGCAAGGTACGGAAATGGCGGGCAGTCCCGTGACGGTGACGTAGTAGCAAGACTTCATCCAGTCGATGTAGGTCTCCATCTCCACGCCGTCTATTTCCGTCGGGTAGGGCGTATTCACGTCGAAAGGAGGGACCTGGCTCACGGGGAAGATCATGAAATCGCGGCGCTCCATGAACCGGCGGACCCGGTGGTACAGGGTGGTCCGGTCCATTTCCGCGCGGGCGATCTGCGGACCCGTAAGGGCGAATCCGGCTTCGAGGTTCCAGACGACCGTGTCCTTGATCCGGTCGCGGTGTTTCTCGAGGAGGTCGCCGTACCCCTGGATGAAGCTCCACGCCCGCAGCGTCTTGAATACTTCGTCGGCTTCGGCGAAATCTGGCTGGCCCGGCTCGACGGTCATGCCGAGATCCTCGAAAACCCCGCGCTTCGCTTCGATGGCCGAGGTGACCTCGGGATCCACGGGCAACCCGCCGAAGTCCATGCTCCAGGCGACGGTCATCCCCTTGAAGTCGCGTTCCAGCGGCAGGGCGAAGGAACGGCCCAGCTCCCGGATGGCGAGCGGCGCGCGTGGATCGGGGCCGGCGATGGCGCTGAGCATGAGGGCGGCGTCCTCGACCGTGCGGGCCATGGGACCCTGGACGCTCAGCTTGCCCCAGGCATTGACCGCGGGCCAGCGCGGCACGCGGCCCGGCGCGGACCGTAGTCCCACCACGTTGCAGAAGTTGGCCGGGTTGCGCAGGGATCCGCCCATGTCGCTGCCGTCGGCAATGGGCAGCATGCCGCAGGCCAGCGCCACGGCGGCGCCGCCACTGCTGCCGCCGCAGGTCCGGGTCGTGTCGTAGGGGTTGAGCGTCGCGCCGAAGACCGGGTTGAAGGTCTGGGACCCGGCGCCGAATTCCGGTACGTTCGTCTTGCCGAAGGAAATCGCCCCGGCCTTCTTCAGGCGTTCCACGATCAGTTCGTCCTGGTCCGGGACTAAATCCCGGAAGATCGGCGATCCATAGGTCGTCCGAACGTCCCTGGTGAGCACCAGGTCCTTGTGGGCGATGGGCAGGCCGAAGAGGGGACCCTTCGCTTCATTCCGCGCGAGGGCCTCGTCGGCTTTGCGGGCCTGGTCCACCGCCTGTTCGGGGTGATAGGTCACGATGGCGTTCACGACGGGATTCACCCGGTCGACCTGGGCGAGATGGGCTTCCATGACTTCCGTCACGGATACGTCCTTGCGGCGGATCATGCGGACAAGATCGGCCGCCGGGGTGAAGCAAAGTTCGGATATGGGCATCGTGAGCCTTTCTTCTCTCATTTCAGGAAGGGGTTGCGCGGCTTTCGGCACGGATCGAACCACTTCGCGTGAGCGTCGCGTCGACAAGTGCTTCGTCTCAGCACGGATCGTACCACTTCGTGTGAGCGTCGCCTCGGTAACGCGTCTCTTCAGCGAAGGATTTCCCGCAGCGCCCCGGTGAAAATCCGGCTTTCCTGCTCGTTGCCGTAGGAGACCCGGATCATGCCCTTCAGACCCCAGGATGCTTCGGCGTTGATGACGAGTATGCCGCGCTCGGCCAGTCCGCCGGCAACGGCCGCGGCGTCTCCCACCGCGATCAGGACGAAGGCCGCCTGGCTGCGGACATACGCCAGCCCGAGTTCCTCGCAGGTCTCGTAGTAGATCGCCCTGGACGCGCTCGCGGCCTCCCGGGTCCGTACCACGTGGTCCGGATCGTCGAGGGCGGCGCTGGCGGCGGTCATCACCATGGCGCTGGGCGACCCCCCGTGAAACTGGCGGACGCGCTTCATCATCCGGGGCTGGGCGACCGCATAGCCGAGCCTGAAGCCGGCCAGCCCGTAACCCTTCGAGAAGGTGCGGACCACGAGTACGTTTTCATGTTCCCTGACCAGGGCGCTGCCGTCGGCGCACGCGTCGTCCTCCACCAGGTCCATGTAGGCCTCGTCCACGAGGACGATCACGCGGCCGGGCAGGTTTTCGACGAACCGGGACAGGGCTTCGTGGGTCAGGATCGTCCCCGTCGGGTTGTTCGGGTTGGTGATGACGGCCATGCGGGTCCGTTCGCTAACGGCCCCGGCCATGGCGTCCAGGTCGTAACCGTACGCAGGCGTCAGCGGCGTCCGCACGGCACGGGCGCCGAACTGCTCCGCGTACCGGGCCATCAGTCCGAAAGAAGGATGGGGTTCGATCACCTCGTCACCCTCTGCCAGAAAGGCGCGGGCTATGGCGTGCATCAGGTGTTCGGAGCCGTCGCCCACACGGATCCAGGCGCCGTCCGAATCGAGACCGGGAAGGGAGAGTTTATCATCGTGCGGCACGCGGTGGAGTTCCGCCAGCTTGCGGAAGAGGGCGATCTGGTCGGCGTCTTCGTATCGGTTGATCCGGGCGCATCGCGCCATCACGGCTTCGACGACGGCCGGGGAAGGGCCGATGGGGTTCTCGTTCCGGCTCAGGCGGATGATGCCCGGGGGAAGGCCGATGCTTTGGTGATTTTTGTTCACCGCGCTCATAGGCGTTGTACCTGCACTTTGTGTATATTCGTAATCGTTTTTAGACACTTATTCTTAAGTTGTAATTTGTATTCCTAATAAGACAAAACAGGTAAATTGTTCATATCAAATGACTTAATGATATCTTATTCTGCAGATACGAGGCAAATCACCAGTTTTATTCTGCAATTGTCCTGTTGATTTTCCATTCCGGGGCTTTTTTGGAACCAGTATTGATAATCTGACCAGATCGACGCATTTTGGTTAAAAGATTACTGATTTTGTTATACTTCTGACTATCATCCAATGTATCGCTCAACTTGTTAAGGAGAACGCTATCGATATCCCTCCGAGAAGCTTTGCCAAACTTTTCTATAAACTCGATAATCAGCCTTGCATAATGTACATCATCTATCGCTCTGTTACGGATGTAGTCAGCCTTTTGTCCAGTTATCGCCGCAACGGCAGCCGAAACATGTAGATTCGGTTTTCTTCCCTCTATCATTCCATTACGACGGAGTTGCTTGATCTTATCATCGGGTAACGAGAGTCCCTTTTGTATTCTGTCCAGTGCCAGGATATTAGTTAGTGGAAGGTTCGTATTCTGGATAAGTAGCGTAGTATATGCTGGGTCAACTACCTTGCCATATACCGTCATACGTACTGCATTCGTCTCTGAAAGATCGTAATCTGGCATTGGGAGATAGCGTCTGGCCTGCCTTGTGTGCATGGAATGTATGCCATAACCCATGGTGTCAATCATATTCAATTCGGTCATAGCTTGCGCAAGGCAAGGATTACGATATCGTCGAGGTGTTTTCTCTCCAAGTATGTAGTCGTCAGGATGTCCATCGAAGAACCCGCCTTCATTTTCGAAGACCAGTCTGTCCGGTTTCTCAGTAACTATAATTCGAGCAGATAACCTGTAGTCCTGATGGGCAATACAGTTATGCAGGGCCTCCAAAATGATCTTTTGATCATACTTTGAAATTTCTATCGACAAAAGTTGATCGTTCGGTAAAAGGCGAATCTGGAAATTGCGCAATTTCCGGTAAAGCCTGGATGTGCTCAATAAGAATGGTGGCCCAAAATGCTCGTAAGCTTGCTCCGGTCCCTCCAACTTCCACGTCATCTGAGCGGGGTGAGGATTGAGCAGGTATGCTGACTCAGCCCTACCCAATAGCAAAAGCGCTGCTCGAGTGAGCTTATCATTGTGAAGAAGAAGTGTTTTTGCCAGAAAGGCTCGTGCGGACCAGTTCTCTACCTCCTCAGTCCGTATCCGATTG
Source organism: bacterium (assembly GCA_963693015.1). Taxonomy (GTDB): domain Bacteria; phylum JAAXHH01; class JAAXHH01; order JAAXHH01; family JAAXHH01; genus JAAXHH01. Next base: position 2,824,899 of record OY843748.1, on the reverse strand, counting down.
GCATATTTCCTAGCGAACTCTTTTTTGGCCAGTTGAATCGCATCATCGTCGATATCACTTATCTTTGCGTCTTCCACGAGCTCTGCTGACCAATCCGTAGCAACAGTCTGATTGCGGATCTCATCAAGTTTGTCCATGCCGAGGTTAGTAAGGCTTTCACCCGCTCGACCGTAATAATGACCCTTCCAAGTGATAGGCATTCCCCAAGGTGCCGCTGGGATTTCGAAAAGTAGTACGCGGCCATCCCGGTGAAGGAGTTCGTGGATATCACGAAATGTAATACTTGGTGATGTCGATCGGGCAATATGGTGTTTTATTTCCGAACGACGAGCACCAGCTAAATTGAAGTTAGTGCCGGTTACTCTACGGTTCCTGGCATTGACGCCAAATACCAACCACGCCTTTTCCAGCCCACGTAAATTGGCTTCGTTGGATAATGCCGAAAAATACCGGCCGATTTTATCAAAATCAAAACTCTGTGAAGCCTCCTTGAACTCAACCGTTTCGTTCTCCCAGGTAGAGATCAAATTGTCCAACAAAACGGCTAATTCGGATTGATCCATCGTCCGACCCTTATTACTTGTTTGACAGTTAGTCACTCTCGTAGAAATCGCATATGAACTTACTCATCAAGACCTGCAAACAGTAAAATCCAGACCCCTCTTACTGTAAGATACAAAGTGGGGCCTGGATACGAAATACAGGATTTTGGTTTTATGACCTACAGGTGACCTTAGCTCCAGTTCTTCGAAACGCGCCGCACCTGGAAAATACCCACCAGGATCAGCGCCACGATGATGCCGCGCGTCATCAGCAGATACGGAATGTCCACGGGATCGGCGTTTCGCAGCAGGAGCAGGTCGAAACCGGCCTGGTAGGTCCACACGACGAGCAGGACCGCCAGCGAAACCGGCGTCACGTACTTGATCATGTAGTAGAATATGCGCGGGATCCGGATCGCCGCGCCTTCGGTGATCTCATCCCAGGCCTTGTCCATGCCGAAGATCCAGGCGAAGATGATGATTTCGAGGAAGGAGAAGACGACCAGGCCCACGGTCCCGATCCAGAAATCCAGCTCGTCGATGACGCCGTGCTCGATGTTGAAGACGATGAAGTTGCCGAAGATGAACAGGAAGGAGATGACGAAGATGGCCGCCTTCTTGCGCGGCCATCCCATCTCGTCCTGGAGGAAGGCCATGGGCGGTTGCGTCAGGGCCACCGTCGAGGTAATCCCCGCGAAGAAGAGCAGCCCGAACCACAGCGTGCCGATGAACTGGCCCAGGGGGAGTTGCTGGAAGATCAGCGGCATGGACTGGAACCCCAGGTCGAAGGAGCCGCCCGTCGCGATGGCCTCGGTGGCGGTGACGCCGAAGAAGGCCACGGCCACCGGGATGGCGATGGAACTGCCCAGCACCACCTCGGCGAACCCGTTGCTCATGGACGTGGTCAAACCGGTCAGGGCGACGTCCTGGCGGGCGCGGACGTAACTGGCGTAGCACTGCATGCTGCCGATGCCGATGCCGAGGGAGAAGAAGATCTGGCCGGCGGCCGCGAGCCATACGCTGCCTTCGGAGAGGCGGCTGAGGTCCGGGTTCCAGATCCAGGCGAAGCCTGCCATGACGCTCTGGTCCGGCAGTGACGGGTCGGGCGTGCCCAGGGTCAGCACCCGGGCCACCAGGATGATGGCGAAGACCAGGAGCATGGGCATGGCGAATTTGGCCAGGGTCTCGATGCCCCGTACCACGCCCCGGACCAGCACCCAGAACACGATGCCCAGGTTGATCAGGAAGAAGATGTAGGCCGTGGCGACGCTACTGAAGTAGGCACTCTCGGTAACACCCTGGAAACTGCTCAGGAAGGCGCCCATCTCCGCCTGGGTGCCGATGCCGAAGTACTCGCCGGTCAGGGAGAAGAAGCTGTAGGCCAGCGTCCACGACTGCACGTAGGAATAGTACAGGGCGAAAGCGACCGGCGCCGCGATGCCGAGCACGCCGATATACTTGGCCGCGGGATGCTTCCACAGGCGGTACAGGATGCCCGGCGTGGTGCCGTGGCCGTGCTTCCCGCCGAACCGCCCCACGCTCCATTCCACCCACATCATGGGGATGCCCACGACCAGGAAGGCGACGAAATAGGGGATCATGAAGGCCCCGCCGCCGTTGGCGGCCGCCTGCACGGGAAACCGCAGGAAATTGCCCAGGCCGATGGCATTGCCGGCCATGGCCATGATCAGGCCCAGGCGGCTTTGCCAGACTTCCCTCACCTTGGTTACGGACATCGAATGCTCCTTCCGGATTACATCACTTATTTCACTTTGCCGCGGCCGGCGACGGGCCAGATGACTTCCACCTGGCCGCCCCGGACCCCGTTGAGTTCGTCGTGCAGGTTGAGGGCCATTTCCTGGTGCAGGGGGATCACGGACAGGCGCTCTCCGACCTTGAAGCGGTGGGCGCAGCGGGATACGTCCACGTGACCGTGCTCCACGGACATGCCGTATATTTCCGCTTCGGGATGTTCGATGACGTGGCCGTAGGGCGTGGGCGGATAGCTGGCGAAGGTCTTCATGCCGCCGTCGATGATGATGCGGTCCGGCGTCGGGGCGCTCACCACGGTAACGATCATGCGGCAGGCGCAGCGTTCGGCGTTGAGCATGCCGGAATTCCCGATGCGGCTCATGCCCTCCCAGATGTAGGACCCGCTACGGGTCTCGGTGCACCCCATGGCTTTGGAGTTTTCCTCGCCGCCGGTGCCGCCCCCGCTGATGATCTCGATGGGTATGCCCTTTTCGGTGATCCGCTCCACGGTCTCCCGCAGGAAATCCTTTGCCTCGGGATGGCTGGGGAAGATCATGACGCCTTTGAATGTCAGGCCGCGCAGGTCCGTGGTGCCTTCGGCCAGGTCCGCCGCCGCTTCGGGCGACTGCACGCCGCAACGCTTCGTGCCCGTGTCCAGTTCGATGATCACGTTGACCCGGCAACCGTCTTTCACGGCCTGATCCGATATGCCCCGCGCCGTGATCATGTCGTCGACGGCTACGGTGATCTCGGTACGCCTGGCGACGCGGGTCAGGCGTTCGACCTTCTTGGCGCCCACGATGTTATAGGGAATCAGGATGTTTTCGATGCCGGCGGCGGCCATGACTTCCGCCTCGCCCAGTTTCTGGCAGCAGATGCCGATGGCGCCGGCCCTGACCTGCCGGTGGGCGATTTCCGGGATCTTGTGGCTCTTCGTGTGGCATCGCAGGCCAATCTCGAGATTGCGGCAGTGCTGCGCCATGGACGCGATGTTCCGCTCCATCACGTCCAGGTCGGCCACGTAGGCCGGGGTATCCAGTTCGTCGATGTGCATGGTTACCCGCGTATGTTATGTAGGTACATTTCTAGTAGTAACGTATATTTCTCGTAGTAACGTATAGGCCAGTATACACGACGTAGATACGCTGTCAGCTGATCTCGTATCCTTCTGGCCGCGTATACGTCGGCCCGGCAGCTAGAGGCTAAAGACTGCCCTTGGTGGACGGCACCCCGGATACGCGGTCATCCATTCCCACGGCCTGGCGCAGGGCCCTGGCCGCCGCCTTGAAGACCGCCTCGACCTGGTGGTGGGCGTTTACGCCCGCGAGCAGGGTGACGTGCAGGGTGACGCGTCCGTGGTGGACGAAGGCCCCGAAGAACTCCCGCACCATCTCCGTACTGAAATCGCCGACTGAGGAACGTGAGAAATCGGCGTCGAATGCCAGGTGCGCCCGTCCGCTGATATCGAAGACGGCCCGGACCAGCGCTTCGTCCAGGGGCGCGTAGGCATGGCCGAAGCGCGTAATGCCGGCTCCGTCGCCGATCGCCCGGACGAAGGCCTGCCCCAGGCAGATCCCCACGTCTTCCACCGTGTGGTGATCGTCAATGTGCAAATCGCCGGTGCAGGAGAGGTCGAGGTCGAAACCCGCGTGCTTGACGAAACCGGCCAGCATGTGGTCGAAGAAACCGATGCCGGTTTCTCCGGAAAGCGCGCCCTTGCCGTCCAGGTCCAGCGTAAGCTCGATTCGGGTTTCCAGGGTTTCGCGCGTTACGGCGGCAGTGCGAGGCAAGTAATCCTCATCTTCGGCGTTAAGGAACCGGTTGTCGTCGGGGCGGCGGCCATCAGATCGACCTGTTCCGGTGTCAAGGAACCGTTAGTTGCCGGGTCATCGGCCATCGGATCGACCTGTTACAGTAGACCGCCGCCAGGGGTTTGTCAAGTGGATATGCGTGGTTTCAACTGTTCCCGGCGGCCCGTCAATCCGCAACGTGTACGAAATAGTCTGTAACGTCGACCGCAGGGGATGACGCTATGCTGAAAGGACCGGGTGCTGGCGGGGGCGCCGCATCGCCCTGGCGCGGGTTCGTCCAGCCGGGAATACGTGCATCCACCCCGGTGAAAGAGCGGGTAGACGGATGTGGTCAAGTGCTCATGCAGACAAGCACTCAACAGATTTAAAGGACAAACGCCTGATGCGGAAGATCGACATCTCTGGCATATCGCGGTTTCTCCAGCGGAACCCGGCCTGGTCGCAGGTCGTGTGCATCGCCGGGGTATCCCTGCTCGTCATCCTCGGCCCCATCCTGCTGTACGGGCTGCTCTTCCAGCCCGAATCGGACGTGTTGCGCGTTTTGAGCAGAATCCCGTGGTGGCCGGTTGTCCTCCTCGTCCTGCTCGTCGCGGTCCTCAGCCTCCTGCAGGGGTCCGCCGGCGTCAGCGCGGAGAAGCAGCCGAGGGTAAGACCAGTTGCCGATGACGCCGACGAAACGATCGATCCTCCGGCGCCTCCGCCCTCCAATCCCGAGACGCCCCCCGCGTCCCGCCAGCCTGGTGCGAACGGCACCGGTTCCGGCCCATTGCGTTTTACGAGATCCGCGCAGGCCGGGACCCGTAAGCGCGGTGCGCGCCTGGTTCGTTGAAATCCGGTTCTCCTGTCCCTGACTAGCCGAAGTACCATCGCGCGGCGAGGACAGCCACAACCGCGGCCGTGGACTGGAAGGTCCGTCTTTCGCTGCGCAGGGCGGCGGCGAAGTCGTAGGGCACCGGTTCGCCCCCGGCATACTCGGTTAGACGCGGGAGGAACCGGGGCACGGCCCCGGCGTAGGCGTCGTACGCTTCTCCGAAGGTTTTCCGCAGACTTTCTTCCTCCAGGGATACGATAAGCCCGTACTGTATCCCAAAGGCCGCCAGGAAGATCCCGAGCATGTACGGCATCCAGGCCCAGGCCATGACGCAGAGGCCGAGACTCAGGATGAAGTTGCCCACGTAGAGGGGATTGCGTACCCGGCCATAGGGTCCGTTGGTAATGAGCGAAGGCGCCCCGACGTGCCGGGTGCGGGTCGCGGAACCGGCGTAGCCGACCGCCCAGAGACGCATGGATTCCCCGAGGACGACCAGCAGCCCGCCGGCCACGAAAGTCAGGACGCTCGATTCCGCCATGATCAATACGGCGATCAGCAGCGGGATGGGCGTATAGCTTCGGGCGGCGAAAACGCTGGCGCGCAGGTCCATGGGGAATCGTGCTACCTATCCGGGAAACGTGCTACTAATCCGAGAGTCGTGTTCCATCGTTGGATCTGCCGGGCGATTTCCAGCATGTATCCTTGCATGAAACTTGCCTGGGCGACGGAGTCGATTCTGCGTGGACGACAGAGTCGATGCTACCGGCGGCCCTGATCGATCTGATCGATCACCGCCAGGGAGACGCGCAGGGCTTCCAGGCCATCGCGCCCGGTCACCGGCGGCGGAGACCCGCCCCGAACAGCGTCGGCGAATGAGGCGAGTTCCGCCTTCAACGGCTCGGTCCGGTCCTTCGCCGTCTTCTGGCGCAAGATGTGCCGGGTGCGGCCGTCTCCGGTGTTTATGGGGATCTTCAATCCACGGGTCCCGTCCGGTCCGGGATCGTCGACCAGCCGGTAAATCTCGCTTTCGCCCTTCAGGAAATCCATCGAAATATAATGATCGCGCTGAAAGACCCGCATCTTGCGCATCTGCTTGAGAGATACCCGGCTGGCCGTGACGTTGGCCACGCAGCCGCCGGCGAACTGCAACCGGGCGTTGGCGATGTCCACCTGGTCGGAAATCACGGCGACCCCGGTGGCGTCCACCCTTTCCAGGTTTGACCGGACCAGGCAACGGATCAGATCGATGTCGTGGATCATCAGGTCGTGGACGACGGACACGTCGGTGCCCCGGGGGTCGAAGGATGCCAGGCGGTGCGACTCGATGAATCCGGGGGATACGGCCGTTCCTTCCAGGGCCCGGAAGGCGCCGTTGAACCGTTCGATGTGCCCGACCTGAAGTACGCGTCCATGAACCTCCGCCAGTTCGACGAGGCGTTCGGCTTCTTCGACGGTCGCGGCGATCGGTTTTTCCACGAAGGTGTGCAGACCCCGGGACAGCGTGTATGAAGCCACCTCGCAGTGGGCGGTGGTGGGCACGACCACGGTGACGGCGTCGGCGTCCCCCGCGAGTTCGGATAAACTGCCGTAGGCTTTCGTGCCGTAACGCCGGGCGACTTCCTCCGCCCGCTCGTCGCGCACGTCGTACACGCCTGCGAGAAACACGCCCGGCAGGTCCGACAGCACCCGGGCATGGGCTTCGCCCAGCCGACCGACACCGATTACGGCCATTCGCAACGGGTCCAAATGGGGGTTCTCCTTACTTACATGCGCCACGTATCCGTGGTGCTGTCAACAACGTGGCACTCCGCCTAAAATACATGGGAACCGTTCTGCATCGGAATTCTATCGTCCAGCCGGTGCCGCCACGCCAACCCGCTTGGCCGAGCTCTTCGCTCCAGCCGACGGCAGGAATGTAGATGCCGCCACCACGCACGGTCAACCTCTTTGAAGGCAGGATCCCGGACCTGAACCGCTTCTCGAGGGCCTGAACCACTACTTGAAGTTGACAGACGGGGGCAATGCGTGTTGATTTCAGTCACGCAATGGGACACATCAACTCACTGGGAAGACCGCCGGAAGCCCGCCATGGATTCAATACGACGCCTCAACGCCGCTTCGCCCATCGCCGGTTACGGTCTCGCGCTCTGTTCCGCCCTGTTCATTTTCCTCAGCATACCCAAGGTCGACTGGTGGCCCCTGGCCTGGATCGCCTTTGTGCCGGTGATGATCGCGCTGCACGACGCGGGCCGTTCCGGTACCTTGACCAGGGTGGTTTTGATCGCCCTGGCTTTCGCGTTCGCGTCGGGCGTCGCCAAGGTGTACTGGATCATGGAGACCGTCATGAATTACGGCGGTCTGAACCTCGCGCTGGGCCTGGTCAGCATGGCAGGCGTGGCTGCGGTGGTGGGCCTGTACGCCTTCCTGTTCGGGATACTCGTGGTCCGGAGCAGTTGGAAATCCCCCTTGTTCCCCTTGTTCGCTGCCGCGCTCTGGACCGCCCTGGAGTACATACAGACCTACCTGTTCACGGGGTTCCCGTGGGAACTGCTGGGCTACTCCCAGCACCAGGTCCTGCCCGTCATACAGATCGCGCAATATACGGGCGTGTACGGCGTAAGCTTCCTGGTCATGCTGCTGAACGCGACCCTGGCCATGGTCTTCGTCGCACTGCGCGAGCGGACCTCGTGGCAGGCTCCCGTATTCGCCATGTCGCTGTCCTGTTTCGCCCTGATCGGTACGACAGGGTACGGTTGGTGGTCGATTTCCCAGACCCGTGCCCTGGAGCGGATGACGCCGCCGGTAAAGGTGGCCGTCGTCCAGGGTAGCAAGGAACAGGGCGAGAAGTGGTCGGAATCGCTCTATCAGCGGACCGTGGACGTCTACCGGGATCTGACGCGGTCCGTGCTGCCCCAGGACCCCGAGTTCATCGTGTTCCCCGAGACGGCGATGACGTTCTGGCTGGAGAGTCCGGCGTATGAAGTTTACAACGAACAGGTCCATGCGTTGACCGAGGAAACGGGTGTTCCGCTGCTTACGGGCGCGCTGGGCTACCGTTCCGGCGAGAACGACATCTACAACAGCGCCTTCTTGCTGATGCCCGGACGGGGCATCGTGAGTTCCTACAGCAAGATGCACCTGGTGCCCTTCGGCGAGTACCTGCCGTTTCCAAGCCTGTTCTCCTTTCTGTCCGGGCTGACCGGTGCGATCGGCGATCTCACGCCCGGGGACGAATTGACCGTGATGCCCCTCACCGGCTACGATATGCGTATCGGCACGGTCATCTGCTACGAATCCATCTTCCCGGACCTGGTCCGGCGGTTCCCGCTGAGCGGCGCCAACGTGCTGGTGGTCATGACCAACGACGCGTGGTTCGGGACCTCGTCGGCGCCCGCCCAGCACTTCTCCATGGCGGTGCTGCGCGCCGTGGAAAACGGCACGCCGATCATCCGCGCGGCGAACACCGGCATTTCGGGGTTCATCTCCGCCACCGGCGCCGTCTACGGCGCCACGCCGATGATGGTCGCCACGACCACCGTCGCGGACGTACGTCCCAACCGGGGCGGCCCCACGTTCTACACCCGATATGGGGACGTATTCGCCCTGTTCTGCTGCGTGCTGGCCGTCGTCGCGGCGGCCCTGACGGGCAGCGGGACCACACTTTTCCGCGGAAGAGAATCGAGCCGACCGGGCTGACCAGGCTGACCCGCAAATCATCCGCGCGGCCCGCGAATCACCCCCGCGGATGGTAGCGGGTGTACATGTCCCTGAGGTATTCGCGGTCCACGTGGGTGTAGATCTGCGTCGTGGCGATGTCCACGTGCCCCAGCATTTCCTGGACGGCCCGGAGGTCGGCGCCGCCTTCCAGGAGGTGGGTGGCGAAGGAATGGCGCATCGTGTGGGGGCTGACCTTCTTTTCGAGGCCGGCCAGCTCCACGTAGGTATCCAGGATCTTCCACAGTCCCATGCGGGAGAGCCTGCGGCCCCGGGCGTTCAGGAAGAGCACCTCGCCGCTGTCGGGCGAGGCGAGGACGGGCCGCACCTTGTGCAGGTAGTTCCTGATCACGCTTATGGCCTGCCGGCCCACCGGCACGAGGCGCTCCTTCCCCCCCTTTCCGAATATGCGCGCCAGTCCCGAATCGAAGAGCAGATCGGGCCGGCGGAAGTTCAGGAGTTCGGACGCCCGCAGTCCGGTGGCGTACATGAATTCGAGGATCGCCCGGTCCCGCAGCCCCAGCGAAGTCGTGTGATCCGGCTGTTCCAACAGTGCCGTGATCTCCTGGCGGCTCAGGACGACGGGCAGGCGGCGCGGCTGCCTGGGTACCCGGACGTGTTCGGTCGGATCGGCCGTGGCCAGTCCTTCGCCGATGAGGAAGCGGTGGAAGATCCGCACCGCCGATACGTGCCGCGCGATACTGGAAGGGGCGAGTCCGCGGCGGCGCAGGGACGCGATGAACCCCTGGACGTCCTGCCGGGTCGCGGCGGCAAAGGAAGAAACGCCCCGCCGGCCCAGGTGGCCGTGATAGGACGTAAGGTCCCGGCGGTACGCCTCGTAGCTGTTCGGCGAAAGGCCCCGCTCGATGAGCAGATGGGTGAGGAAATCGTTCAGTTCGTTCATGACGCGCCGGTCCTTCCACGGGCTGGGCCGCGAACTGCCGGCCCGGAACGGTCTTACGCGGCGGCGCACTCCGCCTGGGTCCCCGTGATGCCATGCGCGGGACGGCCCGCCGGTCTTACGCGGCGGCGCACTCCGCCCGCGCCCGGTCCACGTGGGCCTTCATGTACGCGATGGAGTAGGCGGTGCCGATCCGGCCGTCTCCCGCCATCTCCGGGATGTGATCCGGGATCATGACTCCGTAGAAGCCGGTTTCCTCCAGGACCCGCGCGGCCCGGTACATGTCGAAGTAGCCGTTGTCGATGAAGGTCTCGACGAAATGGGGCAGGGGCTGGTCCACGTTCCGGTAATGGACCTTGAAGACCTTGCCCTGCTCGCCGAAATGGCGGAGCGCGTCCTCGACCCCCTTGCCCATCAGCGATCCGCCTTCGAGCCAGCATCCGATGCAGAAGCAGAGCCCCACGTTCGGGCTGTCGGCGATTTCCATGGCGCGGTAGTATCCGTCGAAACTGCTGAAGATACACCGCGGAATGCCGCCGAGCTCCGGCTGGGGCGGATCGTCCGGATGAATGCCGATCCGTACGCCCGCTTCCTCTGCCACCGGCGCGACTTCTCCGATGAAATGGGCGAAATTGTCCCAGATCTCGTCCTGGCTGTATTCCCGGCCATGGGTCAGCGGCATCTTGTACAACCTCCCGCCCCAGTGGCCTTCCTCGGCTTTGGCGAGATCGAAGCCCCGGGCCGATGCCCCGCCGCGGGTGGTTTCCCGCTCCGTGCTCCAGATCCCGTTTCCCATGTGGGCGTAGGTCGTATAGGGAATGCCCGCCCTGCCCAGGTCGCGGATGTAGCGCTTGTACTGCTCCACCTTCGCGTCACGGTTCGGCAGATTGAGCACGATGGCGTCCTGGTTGTGCACGTCGCTGTTTCCGAAACCGTAGATCCTGATGCCGGCTTCCTCGTAGATCTCCCGGCGGCTCATGAAATAGTCGTAGTTGGCGTGTTCGCCGTCGGTCCAGAGACAGACGTATTCGATGCCCATCTGCCGGGCGAACGCCAGGTCTTCCGGCGTCGGTTCCGGGGACATCTGCCCCGCGACCTTGATACCGGGTTCAATCTCCATCAGGGCCATGGCGGACTCCTTGGGAGTGATGGGCAACGTGCCCGTGAATGAAGCGGCGGACCGCGCGGGGCCGACCGCCGGATTACGCGGGGGCCGGGCCGCCGGATTGTGCAGGGCCGGGAAGTCAGACCGCGCGGGGCCGACCGCCGGACCGGCTTGCTTGCCATTACAGGCAAGGAAGATCGAAGTTACGTGACGACGCCTGCTCCGTGGGGTATTATATCCGACGACCGGCGCGTTGTGCAACGTTTTATCGACAGGGTTTGTGAAACCGGTCTCCGAACTCATCGGGAAAAGGGGTAAGCGATGCGCCTGCGCGATTCGATCCTTTCGCTCCTGTCCGTCGTGCTGGCGTCCATGGTCCTTTCGCCTTCCCCGGCGCGGGCGCAGGGCGTTACGACCGCGGCGATCAACGGGCGGGTGTGGGACGAAGCCGGCGACCCGCTGCCCGGCGCCTCCGTGACCGTTCTGCACGAACCCACGGGCGTTTCCGCCGGCGTGTTCTCCCGCGGCGACGGGCGGTACAACGTCGTTGGCCTCCGCGTCGGGGGACCTTACCGGATCCGCGTCAGTTACATAGGATACCGCTCTATCGTGCGGACAGGCGTCTCTCTGACCATGGGAGAGGACCGGCGGGTGGACTTCCGCCTGCCCAGGGACGTCATCGAGGCGGATGAAATCGTCGTCACGGGGCACCGGGACGGGGTGCTTTCCGCCTCGAATACGGGCACCGAGACCCACGTGTCGGCGATGGAGATCGCCCGTTTGCCCTCTATCGCGCGGAGCATACAGGACTACACGCGGCTGGCGCCCGAAGCGGCGTCGAAGGCGGGCGGACAGAGCATCGCGGGCAAGAACAACCGCCTGAACAACTTCCAGGTGGACGGCGCCGTGCTGAACGACGCCTTCGGCCTGTCGGGCGAAGGCCTGCCCACGGGCCAGGTGGACGCCCAGCCGATCAGCCTGGACGCCATCGAGGAGTTCCAGGTGCAGGTGGCGCCCTTCGACGTCCGTTCGGGCGGTTTCGCCGGAGGGCTCATCAACGCGGTGACGCGCAGCGGAACGAACCGGCTCCGGGGCTCCGTCTACTATTTCGGCCGCAACGAAGGACTGGTCGGAGACCTGGAAGGCGACGCGTTCGGGGATTTCACGGACTATCAACTCGGCTTCAGGCTTGGCGGGCCGGTGGCCAGGAACCGGGCCTTCTTCTTCGTAAACGGCGAGATGCGGCGCCGTTCGAGTCCGTCGAACGCGGGACCGGCGGATTCGGACCGGCCCATACGGTTCGGTGCGGAAGCGGCGGATCTGCAGCGCATCGTGGACGTCGCCCGCGAGCGGTACGGATACGACGCCGGCGGATTCGGGCCCTTGTCGCAGCGTACGGGGAACGAAAAGTTCTTCGGACGGCTGGACGTCACGCTCTCCCCAGGGCACCGGCTCACCCTCCGACACAACCGGGTCGCCGGCGGCCTGGACGCCGGCCTGCGGCGGGGCCAGACCCTCTTTACGCTCACCAGCAATCACGTCAGGCGGGACAACGTCACCCATTCGTCGGTCCTGCAGTTGAACAGCACCCTTTCCGGCAACGCGGCCAACGAAGCGCGCGTATCCTACAACCGGGTGCGGGACAAGCGCTCGCCGGCGTCGGCGGCCTTTCCCCAGGTGCAGATCGATCTCGAAGACGCCGGCGGCGCCTTCCTCGGCGAGGTCCGGCTCGGCGTGGAACGGTTCTCCCAGGCCAACGCGCTGGACCAGGACACCTTCGAATTCACGAACGACCTGCACCTCTTCAGGGCGGACCACACCATTACCCTCGGGACCCACAACGAACTCATCTCCTTCGACAACCTGTTCGTGCAGGACTACTACGGTGCCTACGAGTTCGACGGCATCGAAGCCTTCGCGAGCGGCGCGCCCGCCCGCTACCTCCTGAGCCGGTCCCGGATACCCGGCGTCGAACGGCCCCGGGCGGCATGGGATTACCTGCAGCTGGGATTCTACGCCCAGGACAACTGGAAAGTCGGCCCCCGGCTCAGCCTGAACTTCGGCATCCGGGCCGACGTGCCGGTCCTGCCGGACAAGCCCAGGGCCAACGACCGCTTCGCCCGCCAGTTCCCCGGGTACCGGACCGACCGGAACCCGGGCGGCGGCTTCCTCTGGTCGCCCCGGTTCGGTTTCAACCTCGATCCCGGAGGAGACCGCGCGACGCAGGTCCGGGGCGGCGCCGGGGTCTTCGCGGGCCTGCCGCCGGCGGTGTGGCTGTCCAACGCCTACAGCAATACGGGACTGGAGTTCACCCGCATCGACGTGGCCGCCTTCCGGGGAGAGGAAGTCCCCGCCTTCTCGGCGGACCCCTTCGATCAGCCCTTGCCGCCGTCCGTCGATCCCGGCGCGCCCCAGACCTCGGAAATCAACGTCATCGACCCGGATTTCCGATTGCCCCGGGTGTTCCGTTCCAATCTCGCCGTCGACCGCCGGCTGCCCTTCGGCCTGGTGGGCACCGTGGAAGTCCTGGCGGCGCGGAACCTGGACGAAATCCGGTTCCGCAACCTCAATATCGGCGAGCGGGGCCGGCCCGTGGGAAGGACGCCGGACGGACGGCCCGACTACGGGGGCAGGAAGGTCAGCGGCGATTTCACCAACGTCATTCTCCTGGAGAACACGGGCAAGGGCCGCCAGTTCAACCTGACGCTGCGCCTGCGCAAAGAAGGCGGCACGGCCTTCCTCCCCGGTCTCCTCGGCAGCGTCGCCTACGTGTTCCAGGACGCCGAGGACGTCAACAGCGGGCGGTCGAGCCGCGCCGTCTCCAACTGGCGGCACAACGAAACGGACGACCCCAACGGGGAAACGACGGCGACGTCCGATTTCGAAGTGCGGCACCGGGTCCTGGCCAACGCCTCCTGGAAGTTCGACTTCGGCCGGGGCCTTTCCACGACGGTCTCCTTCGTCTACGAGGGCAGCGCGGGCGATCCCTACAGCTACATGTACGCCGCCGACGTCAACGGCGACGGGGTCCGGGACAACGATCTCGCCTACGTGCCCGCGAGCCGGAGCGACGTGAGCGCGGACGTCACCGACGACGAGTGGCGGGCGATAGACGCCTTCATTGCCTCCGACCCCGCGTTGCGCGCAGCCCGCGGCGGCATCTTCGCGCGGAACGCGGCGCGCGCGCCCTGGCGGAACCGGCTGGACCTGCGCCTGATCCAGCAGCTCCCGTCGATCCGGAACCATCGCTTCGAACTGACCCTGGACGTGCTGAACGCGGCCAACCTGATCAACAGCGACTGGGGACACAGTCGGTACGTGCGCTACGACGCCGTCGGCCTGTTCGATTTCGACGGGTACGACGAACAGGGCAGGCCGGACCTGGGCCTGCGCGTCCGGGACGCCAACGGGGACGGCGCGGTCGACCGCGAAGACGCGTTCCAGTCCTTCGACCTCGCGTCCCGCTGGCAGGTGCAGGTCGGGGTAAGGTATACGTTTTGAGGGGGCGTTCGGACTGAGTTGAGCTGAACGACAGATAGGGTTAATCCGGGAGATTGGCCGGAATCTGAGCCATTGGTCTGGAAAGAACCCGCAAAGTCCCCGGGAATGAAGTTGACGCGATAGTGGGTCCGTTTATATTAGTTCGTCCATTTCGAGGCAAACGTCCGTACGTCGAATTGAAGGCATAAACCGTCCGTAGACAGGAGGCTTTACGTGAAACTGGCATTCTACAACGACTACACCCTGGGCGTCATCGAGAACGACGCGATCATCGACGTTTCAGCCGCGGTGTCGGATGCCGGAACGTCCGGTCCCCAGGCCCAAATGGATGCGGTGATCAGCGGTTGGGACACCTACGGCGGGCGCATCGTCGAAGCCGCGCGGGATCAGGCCGGCACGCCCCTCTCCTCGGTCAGCCTGCGGGCGCCGTTGCCGCGCCCGGGACAGCTGCTCTGCCTGGCGGGGAACTACATCGAACCGGATCATCCGACCAAGGAAACCTTCAACGCCTTCCTGAAATCCAACACCTCCGTCATGGGCCAGGACGCGGTCGTGGAACTGCCCGACACGGACGCCTCGGTCTTCCACTTCGAGCCCGAACTCGCCCTCGTCATCGGCAAGCGGGCCAGCAAGCTCAGCGCGGACGAGGCCCTGGACCACGTCTTCGGCTACACCCAGTTCATCGACGTCTCGGCCCGCGGACTGCCCGGCGGCTTCTTCCTCGGCAAGAGCTGGCACACCTTCGGACCCATGGGACCGGCGCTGGTCACGGCCGACGAGGTGGGCGACGCCAACGACCTGCCCGCGAAGATGTGGATCAACGACAACCTCAAGCACGATTTCTCCACCGGCGAAATGGCGCGCCACATCCCCGAACTCCTGGCCGAAGTGACCGCCGTGGTCACCCTCGAACCCGGCGACGTCGTTTCAACCGGCACGCACCACTACGCCCTCAGCCCCGTGCAGGACGGCGACAGCCTGCGCCTGAGCATCGACAAGCTGGGCCCCGCGCTGACCATTACGTGCGCGGATGATAAAAAGAGGACGTGGGAGCGGTAGGGGATTCTTCGGAGCGAACACTGGTCCGGTTGTAACGGGCGATGATCATAGTGGGACACATGAAAATCGGGAGAACCCGGTACAGATCGTACTCGGCGCGACGGGTGGATTGAAGAATACGCCACGATCAGGAAGAGCTTGCGGTTCTTCGACCCGGTTCGTAACGGTGCACCTCAATCTTCTCTGACCGGACGTGCATCCGTTTGGCATCGTACCAAGCCTGGATCCTGAGTGATAGGTCCATGTCTACGTCGTAGGCCTTCTCGAAGCGTAGCCCCATCTCGGGTGAGGACGACACACGGCTGTTCAACGGATCCGACAACGTTGCCCGGCGAACCCCAGTTCGCCGGCCGATTTCGTCACGTTCAACCCCAATTCCCTGATGATCTCGGTTCAGATGAATTGTCCCGGATTGAACAGGTGGCATTCTCATCCAGATAGTGCCGATATCTATCATTGGTAATTCCTCCGGACTCAAGTCATCGACGAAGCAGTCCTGTACTCTAGCAAAAAACAACGACGAGACAAGACCTGTTGGTCCCGCAGTTTCTCCGTGTTTCACCTGCTGATTCCAAGCTAGTCAAAACCTCTTCAAACGTTGACGTTACTGATACTTCGACGTTATCTTCTCTCCAGGTTTTGCGAGTAATCTTGGGAGAATGGTGCCAAGTAAACATCTGTAGAACGTCGTAGTCGCCTGTCGAAAAAATGCCACTCCAGAAAAGACAAAGATGAGGAGGCTATTGGGTGCTAAATGCTAAATACCAACGATTTGCTGATCGGATTGAAGAACTGATTGAGGAAGGAAAACATATCGCGACACTTGAGCGTCCCTCCCGCTACTCCGGTAGTTCCTACATCCAAGACGACGACAAGATCCAAGTGCATGAATGGTTGACTAAGACACGAAACATCCTTGAGACCGTGTTTGGCGGACAAAGCCCACAACATCGTGATTTCGAGGCGGTCTTACCGGAGCATATCAGGTTGGTGGAGCATTCTTACGACATATATCCCATAGTTGGCGTTTTACAAGGCGCACTAAATGACTTGAAAAACGGCTACCTGCTTGGCCGGGAGTTCTTCATTGCCAGCGAGGTGTTCGACTCGATTCTGGAACAATCCAGACACTTTCTCAAGACCGATAACAAAGATATCGCGGCGATTCTTGCCAGAATAGTACTTGAAGATGCGTTGAAACGACTGGCACATACCGAAGGAATTGACGACAGTTTCAATGCATCCAGGATTAATGATGAACTGAAAAACAAGGAACGATACCCGCAAGTTCGTTGGCGCTCTATACAGACTTGGCTTGATGTCGGCAACAGCGCGGCTCATGGCAGATTCAACGAATATACGAAAGAGGACGTTGCCAGCGCCGTTAGTGGTATCGAGCAGTTTCTGGCGTTGGAATTTCAAGTTTAGATTCGTCTCCAACAGCAATTCGCAGTAAAGACGGAACCACTCATGCCCGGCCAACTTTTCACTCAATACTTCCTCACCGACGGCATCAAGGAAACGGACGACTGGAAATCGTCGGTCAGCCAGCCTGCCGCCTTTGCCGGTTTCAAAGACGAAATCAGGCAACTGTTGGATGCGCTTTCCCAATCCCTCGAACCCAACGAGGCCACTACCGAGCAGGACCTGATCCGCCCCGTCCTCGAATCGCTGGGCTGGACGGACTATCTGCCGCAACAGGGGGCGAGCGGCCAGGAGGACATCCCCGATCACCTCCTCTTTTCGGACGCCGATTCGAAGGCCGCGGCCACCGCACGGCAGAACTCGAACGACCGTTATCTCGATGCGCTGCTGGTGCAGGAAAGCAAGCGTTTCGGTCTGCTCCTGGACAAGAGAGACGGCGATGATAGTCTTCGGTCCGGCACGCCACACGGTCAGATCCTTCGGTATCTTTCCACTGCCGATAGTGTCACGGACGGCCGCATTCGCTGGGGCATGCTGACCAACGGCGCTGTCTGGCGCCTGTACGACTTCCGCGCGAGACCCCGGGCAAGCGGCTACTTCGAGGCCGACCTGACCGGATTGATCCGGTCGGAAGACGACGACGGGCTGCGCGCCTTCCTCCTGTTGTTCCGCCGCGTGTCCTTTACGCTACAGGAAGGCGCAAACACGACTTTCCTCGAAGCGGCCCTGGCGGAGGGCCGCCGGTACGAGGAGCGGGTCGCCCGGGACCTTTCCGAGGTCGTGTTCGACGAGGTGTTTCCTGCCCTCGTCAATGGATTCGCCAATGAATCCGAATCCTCGGGGAGGGATCTGGAAGAAATCCGCAACGGCGCCCTGATCTTCCTATACCGCCTGTTGTTCGTCCTGTACGCCGAGGACCGTGGCCTGCTTCCCGTGAACGACGCGCGGTACGACGACTACGGGCTGCGAAAGCGCGTCCGCGACGACATTGCAGACCGGATGGCCCGGGGCGACACCTTTTCGGGCACCGCGGCGAACTACTACAACCGCCTCGTCGAGCTGTTCCGGCTCATCGACAAGGGCGACCTTTCCATTGGATTGCCGCCGTACAATGGCGGTCTCTTCTCCCGGGACGCCGCTCCGATGCTCGGAAACGTGCGACTGCCCGACGCGGTGGTCGCGCCCGTCATCCATGCCATGAGCCACCGGGAGATCGACAGCGCGCGCCACTTCGTCAACTACCGCGACATGTCGGTGCAGCAACTCGGATCCATCTACGAACGCCTGCTCGAACGCGAGTTGGCGGAAGACGACGAAGGCGGCGTGACCATCCGGCCGAATGCTGCGGCGCGACGGGACACGGGCAGTTTCTATACGCCCCAGGAACTCGTGGATCTCATCGTGGACCGGACGCTCAAACCCCTGGTGGAGGAACGGCTCAAGGCTTTCGAGCAGAAGTCCGATGCGCTCAGAAGAGACCGTCGCTCCAGACGTGCCCGGGAAGCCGCTTTGTCCAGACACGATCCCGCCGATGCGGTCCTGGACCTCAAGGTACTGGACCCGGCCATGGGCAGCGGCCATTTCCTGGTCACCGCGGTGGACTTCCTTTCCGATTACGTCGCCGAGTTGATCGAATACGTGCCGGCCGTGCCAGCGTGGCTGGACGGGGAGTACGAATCGCCCCTGGTCGGCAGGATAGACCGGATACGCAGCGAAATCATGCAAAGGGCGGACGAATCCGGCTGGGTCATCGACGAAGCCCAACTCACCGACCAGGCGATCATCCGCCGCATGGTGCTCAAGCGGTGCATCTACGGGGTCGACAAGAATCGATTGACCGTCGAACTCGCCAAGGTGTCGCTGTGGCTGCACAGCTTCACCATCGGGGCGCCGCTTTCCTTCCTCGACCATCACCTCAGGTGGGGAGATTCGCTGATCGGGTTTCGCGTCGGAGACGTCGTTACGGAGATGGAGAGGCTGGGCACGATGTTCACCGGCACCGTGATCGCCGCCGCGGAAGCGGCCACCGACGGCATGAAGCAGATCGAGGAAATGTCCGACTCGGACGTCTCCGAAGTCCGGGAGTCGGCATCGCTCTTCGACCAGGTGGAGGAAACCACGGCGGACCTGCGCGGCCTGCTGGATTTCCTCGCCGGCAGGCGCTGGCTGACTGTCGGCCTGAAGCGAAGGGAACTCGGGGCGGTCGAGGGGCCGCTGGTCGAGACGATCGGGTGGTACCCGGGGAGTCCGTACGAGTTGCTGAGCCGCGGGCCCGGTCAACTGGACGGCGACGTCCCCGAAAAGTCCGAAAGGTCGTGGGAGCGGTTCAACGAGTTCTGGCGCCAGGCCAGGGACCTCGCGGACAGGGAACGATTCCTCCATTGGGAAGCCGCGTTCCCTGGCGTGTGGAAATACTGGACTAATGCGGAATTGGAGGGCGGGTTCGACGCCGTCATCGGCAACCCGCCGTGGGACCGGATCAAACTGCAGGAAGTGGAGTGGTTCGCGACCCGCGATCCCGCGCTGGCCCGGGCGCCCACCGCCGCGGCCCGCAGGAGGGAAATCGAACGCCTCCGCACCGAGGGCGATCCCCTGGCGTCCGCCTTCGACGAAGCGAAGGAACGGGCCGACATCCTGGGACGGCTGATTCGGGCGTCGGGCGAGTATCCGCTGCTGGGCGGAGGAGACGTCAACCTGTATTCGCTGTTCGTGGAACGGGCGATGAACCTGGTCAAGCCCGGCGGACTGGTAGGCCTGCTCACGCCCTCGGGCATCTATGCCGACAAGACCGCAGCCGCTTTCTTCAAGTCCCTTTCAACGAATGGCCGGATATCGGGGTTGTACGATTTCGAGAACAAGAAGATCTTCTTCAAAGACATCCATGCGTCATTCAAATTCTGCGCCTTCATCTTCGGCGGGGAAGATCGACGGTTCGACCAGACCGAATGCGCGTTCTTCCTACACGACGTGGAAACGATCGATGAACCGGACCGTTGCTTCCCGCTGACTCCCGACGACTTCGCGCGAGTGAACCCGAACACCGGCACCGCGCCCGTGTTCCGCACCCGCCGCGACGCCGACATCACCCGCCGCATCTACGAACGGCATCCCGTACTGGTGGACCGGTCAGGTGGGGAGGAGCGGAGAGTTTGGTCAGTGAAGTACGCTACGATGTTTCACATGGCCAACGATTCCCACCTGTTTCGCACAGCGGAGCAGCTTGATGCGGAAGGATGCTATCCTATTGAGGGGAATCGATGGAAGCGCGGGGATGAGGTATTCTGCCCCCTGTACGAGGGAAAGATGGTGCAGGCATACGACCACCGGGCGGCGAGCATCGTTACGAAGCAGGATAACTTGTTCAGGCCGGGACAACCGGTCAGAACGCTTGACGAAGAACACCGAGATCCGGCGTTCTTCCCTCGGCCTCGCTACTGGATCAGCAAGCGAGAAGGTGCGCTGAACAGCGGATACAACTGGTTCCTGGCCTTCAAGGACATTACCGCATCGACCAACGTCCGTACCATGATCGCCGCGATTGTGCCCGAGGTTGGGTGCGGACATACCTTGCCGGTTATCGTACCAGAAGAGGACGACTCCGATGCCGCGCAAACCGCATGTCTTCTTGCCAATCTCAACAGCTTTTGCTTCGATTTTGTCGCACGGCAGAAGATTCAGGCAACGCACCTGACCTGGTACAATGTCGAGCAACTCCCCGTCATCGCACCCTCAGACTACGATCTCGCTATCGGTAACACAACCGCCCGCGGTCTCGTTCGCGACCACGTATTGCGGTTGACTTACACTGCCCACGATATGACACCCTTTGCTCGCGACCTGGGCTACGACGATCCACCTTTCATCTGGGACGAAGAAGAACGCCGCCATTTGCAGGCCCGCCTCGACGCACTGTACTTCCTGCTGTACGGCCTGTCGCGGGACGATGCCGGATATGTCCTCGACACCTTCTCCATCGTGCGGCGCGACGATGAGCAGGCTTTCGGATGCTACCGTACGAAGGAAATGATCCTGGCGTATATGAACGCGTTGGCGGTCGGGGATGCGGAGACGGTTGTGGCGGTGTAAGTAGATTGATACTGGATCAAAACACTTGACATATGTGTTGTATACTCACTATATTTTCATGTGAGCATGGTCATTTATTTCATTAGATGGGTTCAGTCCACAAACCATTGATAGGTTAACTCAATATATCCAAGTATTCCAAAGGTTTATATCTATGGCTAAGAAAAATCAACATGTGGTCAAGCGAGACGAAGGTTGGGCAGTGAGGGGTGCGGGCAACTCGCGAGATACGTCTCGTCACAGTACACAGAATCAGGCGATCGACAAGGCAAGAAGTATAGCCAAGAATCAACGTAGCGAAGTGGTGATACACAGACCCGATGGCAGGATTCGTGACAAAGACTCATACGGAAACGATCCTTTTCCTCCTAAAGACAGGAAACATTAGCCAAGTACTACGTTAGGCCATGCTCCGTATAGAAGACCGATCAGACATTGGATCGGTCTTCTTGCTTTGATGCCGTTCGTACCATCACTCAAGAGTCAGATCGTGTACTTCTGATACCTGTCGATCAACGAAAAGGCGATTGGTTATGAGGCGTGGTCCGAACGTCCAACAACTCGCCTGTTTACTTACAGAACGCTTTTTCCGTTCTACCGATCAATGACGAACTGAAATCTATAAAGCAAACACCTATCCCGGTGTGGAGAATCCATATCCATGAACGAAAATCTGAACAACCAGTTCATCACGCTTGACGAATCAGAATGGTGCATTGCGGAACAGCTACATGAAGGAGGCTTCGGACGGGTATACCGTGCGAGATCGAAAGAAGGAGTACAAGTAGTTGCCAAGTTGATACCGAAATCTCCGGGGGCTGATCGTGAACTTTTGTTTGTCGATCTGAACGGATCGACCAAAGTGGTACCGATCCTCGACCGTGGTGAATGGGACAATCAGTGGGTTCTCATCATGCCGGAGGCGGAGAAGTCCCTAAGTGACTATATAGAAGAAATTGACGGACGATTCGAAGTTGAAGAAGCAGTGAAGATCTTACGTAACATCGTGGAAGCTCTTGTAGATATAGAGGGACGCATCGTCCATCGAGACATCAAACCGTCGAACATCCTGTTACTGGATGGCACTTGGTGTCTCGCCGATTTCGGGATTTCGCGATATGCGGAGGCTACGACAGCCACGGATACACGTAAATTTGCAATGACACCACCTTACGCGGCTCCTGAGCAGTGGAGAAGCGAACGCGCAACCAGTGCCACCGACATGTACGCCATGGGCGTGGTGGCTTACGAGTTGCTTGCTGGGAAACGACCCTTCCCTGGACCTAGACCGGAGGACTATCGGCAGCAACATTTAGGTGTTGATCCGGAACCAATAGAGGGAATACCCGAAAATCTGAGATCGCTGATCATCGAATGCCTTTACAAAGTCGCCGAACCACGACCAACACCGAAAAACGTATTGCAAAGATTACAGAATGTTACCCCGCCGGTCTCGGAAGCGGCTAGGAAGCTTCAGCAGATCAATGCCTTGGTGGTTAATCGGAAAGCCGAAGAGAACCGACGAGTATCTATTGCGAAAACCGAAGAAGAACGTCGGGTCGAACTCTCTCAAGTGGCTGAACAGTCTCTCGTCCGCATAGTAGGCTTGCTTAATGAACAGATTATGAGAAATGCCCCCAATGTAAGCCACACAGTGGATTCGTGGGCGCTTAACCAAGCAAAACTAAACATTGAGTCAGTGGAGTATACAAGACGTTCGTGGGGAGGCCGTAACCACGGTCTACCATTTGACGTTGTGTCCTTTTCGAAAGTGACCATCGACATCCCACGTGATTCCCACGGTTATGCAGGCAGATCCCATTCGTTATGGTTTTGCGATGCTCAGGAGGCCGCCACGTACCGTTGGTATGAGACGGCATTCATGTATTGCCCGTTGAGGCGCATATCCAGTGCACATAATCCATTTGCATTGGATCCAGAGGAAAGCGCCAGTGAAGCACTTTCAACCGTATCGGGTACGGAATTCCAGATTGCGTGGCCTTTTACGGCTATAGACCAGGGCAATGAGCGTGAGTTCGTTGAGCAGTGGATGGAATGGTTCGCCGATGCTGCATTTGGAAGGCTCTATAGTCCTACTCTCATGCCTGAGAAAGAACCAGAGGGGTCATGGCGACGGAGTTAGAATTCGTTGGATCACATAATTGAATCAGAACAAGACTAAACATCCTCCCCCGCAAACCTCTCCTCCAGATCCTGCGGCGCGGTGAAGATCCATTTTTTTCCGATCTTTCCTTCCTCCAACAACCCATGATCTCGCAGGTCCAACAGATCGGTACGCGCCGTCTGGTAGACGACGCCGTGATAGAATCTATGCGCGTTAATCGTATACCGGTGCCCGGGGTGCCTCACGGCGTGGCTAAGCAGATCTTTCTGGCGATGGTTGAAGGTGTCCAGGTTCTTTAGCTGCGATTCCAGCTCCTTCAGTCGCGTGGTTCTCCGGCGGATGAAGCGGTGCAATTCGTCGATCGATCTGCGGATGACGTTCAAATGGTAAAGCAGGAAATAGGTAAGATCGTTGCCGTCCGTTTCGGTATACAGGAATGACCGACCGTACCTGGAGGGCGCCTTCAACAGGATCTGAGAAATCGAGATATACTCGCAAAGCCAATACCCCTGGTGAAGCATGGACCAGTAGAACAGCGCCCGGGCGCAGCGGCCGTTTCCATCGACGAAGGGGTGGTCATATCCCAGCCAGAAATGCAGGATTATGGACCGGAGGACAGGATGAATGAAGGGGGTTTCAGACGCGCCGTTGAAAAACGCGCACATGGCATCCATTCTGTCCTTCAGCGTATCGGCGTGGGGGGGACGATGAAACACCTGTCCCTCTTGATCTCCCACGTAAATGTCATCGGATGAATTGCGGAATCTACCCTCTGCTGTCGGGTCATCGAGCGTGTCGCGCGTTACGCGTTCGTGAATTTGAAGCACGAGTTCCGGTGTCATCTTCTTCGTCTTCAATTCGGCAATCATCTTCATCGTCAGGTAGTTGTTGACGATCATGGTTTCGCTTCTTCCACGCGGCCGACGTGCACTGCGGAACATTTCCTTCGCAACCCGCCGCGTCGTCGACGCGCCCTCGAGTTGACTGGACGTGATCGCCTCTTCCATGAGCGATTCAATGTAGTATCGATCTTTGGTCTCCGGGTTCGTTACCTCGGATGGCATCTCTATACGGCCTCCCACCCTGAGATCGATTTCGTGAAGCCATTCGTGAATTGGATCGACCAGATTGTAACTGAACGGCGATCGGCCTTTATCGATCAGAAGCGGGACATGGTTCGCGGCGGCGATCCGGGCCATCTTGAGTCCCAACCACCACTCCTCGTGGGTCAGCCCGTTCGGCGGGGTTCGATGTAACAGGTTGTCCCAATGTATGTATTTGCCGTTTACACGAGAGGAGACTGTGCGCACCAGTTCGATGAATTTTTCATTATCCGAACTGACTCTGGAAATCAGTTCCTTTAGATCAGGCGGCAATTTCGGTATTTTCATCGTTGCCCTTACTGGGATGTCTACAATTGGCTACTAATTTAATACTAATCAATGCTAATTTAGTAGATAACAGCTTTGTAGGCAACTGATTTCTTCTACACCTGCTATCAATCACCTACCACTCATACCTCTAATCAGACATGAGACCGATTCGATGGTATCAGCGATCTAAATACAAAAACTAATTTAATACTAATTGATACTAAATTAGTAAATAACACCCTAGCGACATCCTTCAAACATTACGAGAACCGTCTCGATTTTAACATCCTTTCGAATTGTCGCCTGCGACGAGTCAGTACTATCCTTCAAACGTAATACTAATTTAGTACTAATCAATGCTAATTTAGTAGTTATGATCGGGTTTTCGGATTCACGGGCTACTTCGCAATGGACGTGGGATACGTCATCGGCACATTGGGGCTCGCCACGTGCGACTTTGAAGAAATGATCGAAGGCGCGGTCGTATCCGGTGTCATTACGGGCGGGATACTGGGGCTGGGGAACTGATCGCAGGCAAATTTACGAGAAGAGAAGCATGGGCCTCCGTCCGTGTACCATCCGCCAGTAGACGATTGAGAATCAACCCGATGCGGATGTCGTCCCCCTACTTCTTCTCCGTAAGGCGGCCGGACAGGTACTTGTGGATGACGCTGGAGAGCAGCGTCTGATAGGGGATCCCCTCTTCCCTGGCCCGCGCGGGCGCGAGATTCAAGTCGCGCTCGGTCACCCGGAGATTCACCCGTCTGGTCTTGTTGAAAGTATTGCGGGCCGCCTACCGGGCCAGCTCGGTCATATCACCCCTCCACGATATGCCGGCACAGCCGATGCCCGCGGGGCGACAGCCGGTCATAGTGCTCCCTCGGCAACGTCTTCTCCTCGACGGCCCGGAACCACGGCGCGTGGTAGCCCACGCTCGTCATGGGCCGCTTCATATCCGAATGGTTTGCCGTGCCCCCGTGCCAGCAGCGCACGTCGCGGATGACGGCCGTATTCGCCGGAGCGCAGAGGTGATTGTTGCGCATCCACTCCGGCTCCTCTTCGAGCGAGGGGATCGGCGCGCGGGACCGGTGGGTGCCGGGAATGAACCGGATGGCGCCGTTTTCCACGGTGAAATCCACCATGGTGAAGTTGATTACGATGAAGGGCGCCGGGACGTCCCGGAGGGAGACGCGCACCTCGGGATCGTTGAAGAGGTCGGCGTTCCGGTCGGAGTGCAGGTGCTGGATCTTCGCGCCGGGCAGGGAGTAGTCGCCGCCCGCGCCGGTGCAGGTGTAGTCGTCGCTCCCCCAGATCGCGTCGATGATGGGCAGGATCGTGGGCAGGTCGATGAGGACGCACCACTCCCAGTTATGCAACTGGCTCCCGAATGAATGACGCGCGTAGCCCCGGTTCATATTCTCGCGGCCGAACTCGGCTTCCTGCTCCGCCATCACGCGCTCGGCGCCGGAAAGGTTCAGGGCGAACTCACTGGCGCTCAACGGTTTTGCCACGCAGACGAATCCGTCGCGGTGGAACACGGCGGCGGCGCGCTCGATTTCGGTCGCTTCGAGTATATCGGCTTTAAGCATGGGCTACTCCCTGGCCCCTGGAGCCGTGTAACCCGGTAACCGCCCAGGCCCTGCTTGTACGACCGCCCAGACCCTGCTTGTACGACCGCCCAGGCCCTGCTTGGCGCGGCGGAAAGCATGAGTTCCTTCCGCCTTCCTAAAGCCGCGAGATCCGGTACCCCCGGTGTCCCGGATCGAAGAGTTCCGGCCGCAGGCGGGTGCCCAGGCCCGGTCCCTCCGGCGGCTGGGCAAAACCGTTGCGCACCACGATATTGGGTTCGATGAGCAGGTCGTAGAAGGTCCGGATGTGGGCGCGGACGGATTCCTGGATGACGACGTTGGGCACGGCGGCGGCGACGTGGACGCCCGCGAACAGCGTCAACGGCCCCGTGCAGTCGTGCATGGCCGCGGGCACGTTGTAGCCCTGGGCCATCTCGGCCAGCCGACGGGTCTCGCTGATGCCACCCACCCAGGTGGGATCGACCATGAGGTAGTCGGCGGCGTTTCTCTCCAGCACGTGCCGGTAGTCCTCCCGGCTGATGTACATCTCGCTGACGGCCAGGGGCGTCCCCGCCTTGTCGCGGAAGTCCCTGAGCGTATCCACGTTGTCCAGGCGCATGACGTCCTCCAGCCACATCAGGTTCAGGTCGCGCACGGCCTCGGCGATGCGCAGGGCGGCGGGCAGCTGGAAGAACCCGTGGCCGTCCAGGAGGATCTCGATGCGGTCGCCCACCCGTTTGCGTACTTCCTCCATGGGCCTGACGCACTCCCTGACCGTGGACATGGGGAGATAGCTGCCGCCGTGGGCCCGATACGCCCGGTCGAAGGTCCAGAACTTCATGCCCGTGTACCCTTCCGCCACCAGTTCCTCCGCCAAATCGCCCGCGGCGTGGTGGGCCGCCCAGTTGTCCTCCAGCGGACCGGGCTTGCCGATGTCGCCGTGGCCGGGCCAGCCCTGTTCGGCCGGCGCACCCGGCGGTCGCCGTCCATAGGTCGGACCGCCGCAACTGTTGTAGACCCGCACGGATTCCCGTGCCTTGCCGCCCAGGAGTTGCCAGACAGAAAGTCCGCTCGCCTGGCCCAGGATGTCCCAGAGCGCCAGGTCGACGGCGCTCAGGGCCCGCATTTCGGCGCCACGCGAACCAAATGCGCTCATCCGTTCGTAGAAGAACCGCCAGTGGTGCTCGACGGAACATGGATCGCTCCCCAGCAGCCGGCGGGCCAGCCAGTCGTGGATCACGGCGGCGACCGCGTGGGGGACGTAGTAGGTTTCGCCATGGCCGATCGCGCCCGCGTCGGTGTGGATCCGAAGCAGGATCAGCCCCGGCATGACGTCGTCGGGAATGAGGGTTTCCACCGCGGTGATCTTGAGGGCGGAGCTTACCGGGACGGGCGCGGGCCGTGGCGAGACGGCATTCAGTCCGCCGGGGATTTCGGTCATCGATATTGCCTCGTTACGGGCTGTGGCGGGACGCTGTCCAGTCCGCCGGGGATTTCGGTCATCTAAACATCCTCATAATATCGACTGGTAACGGGGCGAACCGCGCGACCATTTGTCACGAGTTGTCGAGCCGCTAAACCGACCGGTTGTCCGCCGAATACGCCCGATTCCCATCACCACCCAACTGCCACGCACCCCGAAAGAGGGACTGCCGTTTCGGCGGCATCTGCTCGATGATCTCGTGATCGAGGTTCAGCCGGTGCCACTGCGCCCAGATCGAGTTGTAGCAGTTGAACACCGCGCAGCGTCGGTTGTCCGGATTGGTCCAGTCGTTCGCCGCGTGGATGAGGCTTTCGGTGAAGACCAGCATCGACCCCGGCGGACAACTGTAATCGTCCAGGGCGGCGTAAAGACTTTCCTCCCAAGGCGATTCGCTGATGTTGGGACGGTACCGGTCCGGTCCGCCGTAGTTGAAATGAGCCTTGTGCGAGCCGCTCAGAAAGGACGTGCCGCCGTATCCCGCCCTGACCTCCTCCAGCTCCCACACGACGCGCGTGAGCCCCGCGAAGATCTTGCCCCCCTGCACCTGGTAGCGCATGGCGTTCGCCTGCTGCGGCGGACGCACCACGTGAGGCAGTCCCGTGCCCTTTACGGTCGACTTCCAACCGGGTTCGCGCACCATGAGGAAGGAATTCTCGCACCGGAAACCGTAGTAGTCGTCCGCCACGAAAGGCGGTTCGGTCAGGATCTCGTTCAGGATGCCCACCACGACCGGGTGATCGAGCAGATCGGCCAGCTTCCCCTGGTACCCCTGTCTGATGTCGCTGTTCTTGCCCTTGTAGTCCGGTTCCACCGCGGCGTACACCTCGGCCTTCATCTCCTCGATCTCGTTCTCCGACAGTACCGACGGCACGAGGATCCAGCCCTTCAGATCGAAGAAGAACTTCTGCTCTTCGGTCATGGGGACGGGGGCGGTGGAAGTGGACTCGGGCGCGGATGCGGCGGCAGACGCAACGGCCGGTTCGGTTGCCGGGGCCTGGCCGGTTTCGACGGCCGGTTCGGTTCTGGTCGACATGTTTTTCTCCAGTCCTTCCGGATTAAGGGTCTGACATAAGGCCAGCTGATGCGGCGGATGGGCTTTACAGGTGCGATATCATCGCTCTGCGCTCTATCCAGACCGGGACCGTCACTTGGCCAGCACATGGAGCGTGTTGCGATAGCGATCTATGATCTTTTCAGCCTTTGCCAATTTCTCTGCAAAGGTCGGATCGTAGGGCGTCAACTTGTAGGTACCGTCCGGTACTTCGATCAGGAAAAGCGGCTCCCCATCCTTCGTGCGCAGCCGATCGACGACCTCCCTGGGCAGGACGACGCCGAGCGAGTTGCCGAATTTTCGGACTTTGAGTTCGACCATGAAGTACCTCCTTCGGCATCGTCTGGCTTGATTGTGCGATGATGCTTAGCAATGCCCGATTTCAGAGCGATTGTCAAGGTCGAATCCTCGAATGACTTCTTCAAAGATGCGGACCTACAGACCATCGAAATTGGATTTACAGACACATCGACGAATGTCCAGCTGAGGACGCCCTGCGTATGTCTTGCTGAGGACGCCCCGCGCCTGTCCCGCGCCACGACTGTCGTGCAATGACCTGATTTGTTCAACAAAATCGTTGACAACAAGATTGTTGACTGTTAATTTAATGATGAATTCGGTTCGATTCGTAACTGTAAACCATGTAAAAGGAAAGGGAAGACACGATAATGAAATCAGCTACCGGCCGCTGGGTTAGTGGTGACGACTTCTTCGATCGCGAGCCTGAGCTGCGCATACTGGAACAAAGGATCCGTGACGGAAACCACGTGTTGCTGACAGGGCAGCGTCGCATGGGTAAAACCAGTATCGCCCGGGAACTGGGCCGCCGACTCGAGGCGGACGGATGGGTATTC
Source organism: bacterium (assembly GCA_963693015.1). Classification (GTDB taxonomy): domain Bacteria; phylum JAAXHH01; class JAAXHH01; order JAAXHH01; family JAAXHH01; genus JAAXHH01. Next base: position 2,795,738 of record OY843748.1, on the reverse strand, counting down.
CTGTTTGCAGACGTCGAAGGCGCAACCTGTCCGGAAGACGTGATTGCAGACGTTGCAGAGGCCGCACATTCGGTTCGAACCATGAAATCCCGGTTCACCACGGGGACGTTGAGCCTGCTGAATCGGCTTTCTCGCACAATCAAGGACATAGGTCCACGACAGTTCCGAGTGCGTTTCAGGGCGGAACTGAATAAAGGCAACTGGCGACGATTCGGTGAAAAGCTGATTCGTGACTGCGCCGAACACGATCAACCTGTCCTGCTTGTCATCGATGAACTGCCGATCTTCCTGAAACGGATGCTCCGTGACGACGAGGGACACAAAAAGGTCGACGAGTTTCTGAGCTGGCTGCGTGGTACGCTTCAACAACAACTCGGCGATGGTTCCCCAGCCTTCATCATATCCGGCAGCATCGGCCTTGAACCGCTGGTTCGAAGGCTGGGTATTCCTGACCGGATCAACTACCTGTATACCTTTCGACTTGGTCCCTGGGACCATGGAACCTGCATCGAGTGCTTGGACCGCCTCGCCAGAAGTTCTGACATCCAGGTTGTAGGCGGAGTTGGCCAAGCGGTGTACGAACGGCTCGGCACGGGCATCCCGCATCACGTACAGTCTTTCTTTGCCAGACTTGCTGAGCACGCACTCATGCAGGGCAGGCAGCGGGTTGCTGTTTCGGATGTGGATGAAGTCTATCGTACGGTTCTGCTGGGTCCGGCGGGGCAGAACGATCTCGACCACTACGCGACGCGACTCAAAGAAGGACTGGGAGACGAACTGGATTACACCATAGCCATGGAGATCCTGGCAGAGGCCGCCACGCAGCAGGTATTCGGCTCCGTCGCGCGGCGAGGTCTGGAGCAGTTATACGCTACCAGGACTGGTGATGCCGCAGAACGGATTGCAGAGGTACTAGACGTGCTTGAACATGACGGTTACCTCGAAGCATGCGACGCAGAATACCGGTTTCCTTCGAACCTGCTGAAAGACTGGTGGGCCGCGCGGTTCGGTAACAATTACGCCCCTATCGAACAGCGCTGTCCGGTCCGAAACGAACAAAGTTTCGGTTTCGCCGTCCAGAACGACTGAGGAGACACCATGGATCCGTCCCAGGCCAAGACCCCCACGATTCGAAAGTTCAATCCGGGAACGTTCCAGTCCGACGAGGAGGTGATCCGCCAGTTCGTGGTACGGAAACACGAACTGGAAACCGTGCTGAAAGTGCTGCGCGATAACGTCGATGCTGCTTCTTGTCAGCACGTCCTGGTGGTTGCGCCTAGGGGCAGAGGGAAGACCATGCTGCTGGCCCGCGTCGCCTCGGAACTGCGCACTGGCGCTGAACTCTCCCAGCGACTGCTCCCGGTCCGATTCATGGAAGAAAGTCTCGAGATATTGGACATCGCCGACTTCTGGCTTGAAACGCTCTTCTTCCTTTCGAAAGAGATCGTGCGTCTTGATCCGGACCTCGCTCGGGAATTACAGTCCGTCCATACCGATCTGACCAGTCAATGGCGGGGAGACACTCTGGCCGAACGTGCGCGAGCCACAGTGCTTGATGCGGCGGACCGGTTGGGCAGGAAGCTCGTACTCATGGTCGAGAACATGCAGGCACTGTGCGATGATGTGGACGAGTATTTCGGTTGGCAACTCCGGGAGACGCTGCAGACGGAGCCGCAGATCATCCTGCTCGGCTCGGCGACCAGCCGCTTCGAAAGCTTGGAAGACGCGCAAGAACCCTTCTTCGAATTGTTCCGGACCATTGATCTGAAACCATTGGATACGGAAGCCTGCCGTCGGCTATGGCAGTTGGCTAGCGGCGATGAGGTTTCCGTAAGCCGCATAAGACCGCTTCAGATTCTGACCGGTGGCAGTCCCCGTCTGCTTGTCATCGTCGCCGAGTTCGGCCTGCACAGGTCCCTGCGTCAGTTGATGGAGGAACTGGTTTCGCTGGTCGACGATCACACCGAGTACTTCCGCGGTCACCTGGAGGTCTTGGCGCCCACGGAACGCCGTGTCTATCTGGCCGCGATCGATCTATGGCAACCTTCAAGTACCAGCGAGATCGCGGCACGAGCGCGCATGGACGTCCGAGGCGTGTCCAGCCTGCTCGGAAGACTCGTCGACCGGGGTGCGATCATCGTAGAAGGGCGGGGCAGGAAGAGGCTGTACGTCGGCGCGGAACGCCTGTACTGCATCTACTACAAGTTGCGTCGAGAGCGTGACGAGGCGGCTGTAGTGCATAATCTAATCCGTTTCATGAAGTCATTCTACGGTGAAGACGAGTTTACCGAGATGACCGAAAATCTAACCGCGGAAGCGGCAATGTGGCCCGCCTTACGCGAAGGTCTGGAACGCGCCAAGACTGAACCGTCTCATGAGGAAGAATTTATTGATCTTCTCGACGTGTCTGAGGTTGAATCTCATTCCGACGAGGATCTTCTCGTTCCTTCGGAGGCTTCGGATGAGGGAATCCAAGCCGTCATCGCCTTGATGGGCGCAGGGACCGAGCAACTGCGACGCAGGGATTTCAACGGGGTGTATGAAACCTGCGACACCGTCATCGAACGCTTCGGGCGCAGCAAAGCACCAAAGATCCGCTTTCAGGTCGCCAGGGCAATGGCGCTCAAGGGTACCATGCTTACGCTTCGACGCGACCTAGAGGCCGCGATAGCTATCTTCGATGAATTGATCGAACGTCATGCGACCGACAACGGAGAGCATATGCAGACGCTGGTTGCCATCGCATTGGCAAGCAAGGCAATGGCACAGTTCCAAAGTGATAAATACGAGGGGATGTTGGAATCCTACGAAGAGTTGATGAAGCGTCCCGGCATTCGCGAGCTTCCGAACCTGCCGCGTGTTCAGAGAATGGTCGCTGAAAAGATGATCGACCGGGGCCTCGCCCAACAGGCCGATGGAGATTTCAGCGGCTCCATCGAGACTTTCGACGGCGTAATTCAGCGTTTTGTCGCAAACGAGCATCTGCAAGTAAAGATACTAGTCGCCCGGGCGATGTTAATCAAAGGGTTTGCCTATTACAACCTCGACGATTTCGGGGCTGAACTAGCCGCATGCAACGAATTGGTCGAGCGCTTCGGCAGGGAGAACGAGCCTGATCTGGAGAGATGCGTCATCGGAGCGTTGTACGCCATGGCAGAAAGACAAACCGCGGCAGGCCACACCGATGAGGCGCTGAGCGCGTGCGATGAAGTCGAAAGAAGACTTGCCAACTTCCAGCGCGAAGAGACCTCAGGCAAGGGCGGGACGGCAAAAGGGCAGCCCGGGCACGATTCCAGGCCTGAAGAGAACCTGCATGTCATGGTTTGGATGACGAAATGGATCCGGATAAGGGCCCTTCTCACTCTGCATAAGCACCGGGAAGCCATGGAGGTCTTCAGGTTCGCATATGCCAAATTCGACCCCGATGACGGTTTTTTGATGCGATCTATCCTGCAGAACGTAATCATGATCGTCTCGTCCGGCGCACCCATTCGTGAAGTGATCGAGGTGCTTTCCAGCGACCGGCGGAAGGCCGAATCGCTGGTGCCGCTGTTGGTGGCGCTGCGAAAGCGCATGGGCGAAGAGGTCCGTTCGCCGGTCGAGACGCTCGAGGTGGCCGAAGACATAATGCGCAAGATAGCTGAAAGGAAAGAGAGTCGTTGAGACCTCGTTGTCCGACGGATCATCGTACAATCACGCCCCTGAGCGGTGCCCGGCGCACCGGCCTGAGGTTCTTTGATCAAAACCCGGGAACCATCCCGAAACATCATCGTGTAATGGGAAGAAGGATCCTTCAAGGCGCCTGTCATCATGTCGAAGGCCCGCAGGATCGTGTACGGTCGGCGACATGCGTATCATGAGTATTCGGAAAGACCGGCAGGACGGGCGAATCGGCACGGGTGTCGTGCTTTGATGGTGTCGTGCTTTGATGGTGTCGCGCTCAATGGCGTGACGCCCCATGGCCCGTCTTCATTCCCACCCGCAGGAGGGTTGGTCATGCGTATGATGCGTAAAAGAATAGGTTCCCTGCCTCTGAACGGACTTCCCGTCTTTCTTGCTTTGGCGGTCACGGTCGCGGTGACGGCGGCCTGCAGTCGCAATTCGGAGGCCGGGAACGACTCGGGCATCCGGCTCAGCGTGGTAGGTCCCGATGGAAACGGCGGAGCGACCTCCTCGGCGAGTGACACCGGCTACGTCTCGGACGACGGCGGGGACCAGGATGATCAGGTCGTCTCCAACCAGAATCCCGGCGGCGATCCGGTGAAGCTGAAGGAACGCGGCGAGGCGCTGGAGAACGCGTCTTCCATCGACGTCGTGAGATGGACGGCCGGACCGTTCATCCGCGAAGGAGAGGCCGAATTCGTCGCGAAGGGCGTGCTGGAACAGAACGCCCGGCTCTTCGATCCCCTCAGCGGCGAGGGCTCCGCCTTCTCCGTGTACTACGACGGCCACGAGGAAGCCCTCGTGGAACTGGTGCCCGAGCCCGGTCCGGCGAGCTACTGGGACACGAACGCCACCATCGCCCCGACCGAGATCGAACGCGACGGAAACGCCTTTTCCATCCGGGCCTACTCGCCGCTCTTCATGGACGCGGGGGATGGGTCCCAGTTGCATTTGCGCGTATGGGGCTATGACGGCGACGGACAGGAAGCGTTGCTCTCGGTACAAGGCATCGGTACGGAATAACCGCATCCGATTCGCCAACGGCTTCGCCACCAGCGGCGCACGTCTTTCATCGGCGTTTCCTTCGTCTCGAGGTTCGCGGGAAACGCCGATGCCGCTTCGATACCCCCTGGGAAAGCAGGCTCAAGACGAGTTCCGCCATCCGCCGAAATGCGCATGTCGCGGACAATCGGCTTTCCGTCGAATACGTCCGGGCTGGCGGTAACGCGTCCGAGGAGTTCCTGGTTGACGGGCATCGGTTGCCTCCCGGCGTCTGTTAAACCACTATTCGGGGTTCATGTTCCCCTGACTCCCCGAAGACGGATGCCGCGCATTTCCGTTTGTCGTCTGATCCGCCCGGCTCTGACCTTTGATGAAAGCCACATCCTGTTGCAGCGCCTCGATGTCCTCGCGCGTCTCGGCGAACCCTTAGCGCATCTCCCGGCGCAGGTCCTTGATATCCTCGCGCATCTCTTGACGCAGCCCGGCCATTTCTTGGCGCATCCCGACCATTTCCTGTCGCAGCCCGCCGAATTCCTGGCGCATCTCCTGACGCAGCCCGACGAATCCCTCACGCATCTCCTGGCGCAGATCCCTGATATCCTCACGCAGTCCGTCGGTCAACCATCCGCTGGCCGTGAGTAATGCCACGACAATCGCACATACGGCTGTTACGGCGTTCCAGTTAATCTGCATTCTCATCGGCAGTCTCCCCTGTCGTATGATTTGACAGGCGAACCCTGTCCCAAAACTGATATCTCCATCATTCCAATTCAGTCGCCGTCAACTCGATTCTCTCGTAAGAAAAATTGTAGGGCACCCCAAAATGGGACAACCGGTTAGCTACAATTGACCTCACATCCGCCCACCAACACTCCGCTCCAGCCGCTCCTTTTGACCTCACATCCGCCTACCGACACAAGGGCTAACGTCCTCCTCGATACGAACAGGTTCGGCGCCGGATGATTCCGCCTGGTCGAAAGGCAATCCCATCTCAACGGCCTCAGCCTCCTCACGCCAGGCTTGCCAGAACCTCCGCTGCGTGCCGACCGTCGCGTAACGCACTTCCTGCCGGTTCATGGAAAGCAGGACCTGGGCCAGATGAAACAGCTGCGGGATATTGTCTTCGGACTGGTAGCTGATCAGCTGGCTGGAGGCCTTCTTCAGAGGCTCCGTCGGCCGCTTGCACTCGATGACGACGAAGGGAATACCGTTGACGAAGGCGACGACGTCGCAGCGGCGCGTTTGCGTGCTGCCGGTGCGTTCCACCGTCATTTCGGCGGTCACGTGCCAGGCGTTGTTATGCGGATGTTCCCAGTCGACGTACCGGAAGGAATAGGACTTCGAATCGGAAGCGTCGAAGGTCATGGGGATGTGTGGGATTATGCGATCAAAGTTGGCAAGTCTCGACGCCAATCAAGTCTTGACGCCGTACACGTTTTCGGGTATCTCGTTTTTAAGGATTGGGCATTCCCCGGTCGACATGTGGGGTCCTGAGATTTTCAGGACCCCTTTTGTTTAAACACGAGTCAGATATCCTCCGAGAATGCAGGATAAATCAAGTACCTGTTGACAATAGGTCAGTTCATACTGTATTCTCATTTTCAAGGGATCGGGAATTACCCGTTCGGCATCAGGGTACCGGAGCAATTTCGGTGCCCTTTTGTTTTTTATGCAACGTAGAATCGGCGAAACTCCGCTTCAAGACTTCGATCAGTTTGTAGAATTCCTCGCGAAATTTCGGATCAGTAAGCAGTTCGGATGTCCTCAGTTGAAATATGCCACATCGGGGCACCAGCCTACAACTTCATCGACGTTCACGACCCCGTTTGTAGTCGTAACCCTCGTCCCATTCGAGTGTGCCGAACAGGGCGAGAATCCGTTTCTGCTCTCGCCGTGCAATGAATTCCCGCAAGGCCCTTTCGACCGTGGCCTTCTTCGTCTTCTCGCCTCCGATTCGAAGTGCCTGTTCGAGTAGTTCGGGGTCTACCGGGAGGTAGTTGTACTGTTTGGCATCTCGCCTATGTGTCATCATCCGATGTCAGAAAGCTGTGCAGGATCTTTAGTTTATCGAGTAACTCATCAAAGGTGATAATCTCAACGTCTTTCGAGTTATGGCGGAAGATTTCTAACGACTTCAGTTGATCTCTACTGGTAGGCAGCCGACCAATGATCAAACAACAATGAACGGAATAAGATTCAATATCATCTATGTCGCTATTGCCTTTTATGTAAAAGATCTGCTTCTGAAATTCGTACTTCTGGTCAAGTGCTTGATTGATAGACCCGCATAAATCGGATGACGGTATATAGACTCCTTCTCGAAAAGGCTTTTTATTGAGAATTTTAGCCTGCGGCGTTTTGATTTCGATGATTGCCGTATTATTGGTTAGTCTGTTTTTGGCAAGGAAATCGGTTATGGTATCGCCAGAACCAGAAAGATTGCGACCACCGAGTGAAGCTTGGTCCTGTACTTTGATGATGGGATAACCAAAAACCAAGTTGAGAATAAACTGGTTTTTGTTGAAGAAGCACTGCCAGCTATTTTCTTTAAGTTTGCTATCAGAAAGCATGGCTTCGAAGCGTTCTATCAGGTTTTCAAGTGTTATTATATCAATGTCGCTTTGTAACTTGGCGAGCTTTTCAGGATGCTTGTCGGCGACATCTTTGGCGTGGTCACTTATGGCACGTAGCATCTCAGTCTGATCGTCTTCTGAAAGAGGTTCCCGCCCTTCTGCAACCGCGTTAAAGAACTTTCGGTAGGGATGTCTTCCTGTCTTGGCGGTTTTAGCCGGCATTGATAGGTGTTCCGCTAGTATGTTGTATGTGGCCGCTTCTTTAACTGAACTTGCAGCGTTATGGGTATGCCGGTCGATCTTGTCGATTTCCAATCTCATTTTTTCAAAATCAGTCTTGGATAGAATGAAGCTCCGTCCTTCCTGCATGGTTTTGGCATTGGGTTTACCAGAGATGATGATCTCGGTACAGTCAGAGAGCGTTTCTACTGCCTTCACGATGTAGCGATAGGGATTGGCTAGACCCAGCCCATAGGTGTAATCCTTGGTAAATGGCGAGGGGAGTTCTTGTAACAATTCCATGACTTCGTCGGCTGTGGCAGGTACAAGGCTGTTCGTTGTTGCGGATATATACTCTGGAATTTCTATCGTAATGCACTCAATCTTGCTGTACTTCTGTTTTAAAAAACCATTTCGGCGAGTGGATACTGATGTGTTGATAGGGAAGATTTTGAGGTAGCCATTTGTAACATTAATGTGCAATAAACGAGCCCGGTTCTTACTTGCGTCTGACGACCATATTCGGTTGTCTTCGATCTGTCTTTCTGAAGGTACGAAGTATACATCTGCGTTCGTATCTTGATACTTCTCAACTTCAAGTGATCCGTCGTACTCGGGGACAGGCGGTATGAAGATTCGGGGCATCAGGAATCCTCCATCTTCATGAGGTAAGTGTCGGTGATCAATCTGTGAATTAGGCTACGTTTCTGACGTCTTACAACCATATTAACATTTCCTATTCTCAATCGCCTCATCCCATGTCCGAATGAACTCTCCAACCTTGCGTTGCTCAGAAATCGGCGGCAGAAACACCATTACCTTCCCCAGTTCTGCTTCGTGTATATGAACAACCGAATGCCCCTTGCCCAATCTCGATTTCTGCTTGGCGGCGTCATGTGCGTTCAGTGCGTGAGCCAGAAAGACCGGGGCCTGACCATGGTCCCGAAGTATGATCGAGTCGCTTCCGGCGACCGCAGTACCTCTACCCAACGTGGCCAACCCGGCCAACAGCCGGGACACCGACGGGGACGTGTAGAAATCACCGGCCTTCTTGCCGGCATCCGACGCGAAGCGCGAGATGAGAGAGAAAGCACTCGCCGATGACGTCTTCGGTATCCAGTCCCCAGTTGGCCCGGAATCTGACACTGAATCAGAGGACAGCCTGAAACATGCAGCAGCGGAGCCGCGCTGGTATGGCGTCCGATCAGGCCCGATGCTGGCTGGTATTGTCGAGGTCGACGAGTCCTACTTGGACGGCAAGCCGAGGAAGGAAAACAAGCGCGACGCCTTTCCCAGGGCGGTCGGGGAAACCGAAAAGACTCCCGTTACAGGATGGGGAATCGGCTACTCTCAATCTCCATCCAGTCTGAATTCATAAGGGTTGGTCACTGAAACCTTAGCAACCAATCCAAGAATCTCAATGACTTGATCTTTTTCGAGTAACCGACTCGATATCTTCTCTTGCATGTCCTCTCGTTCTATCGGGGGGATGCGAACGGCGAAGAACGGCCATAGATGCTTGGATCGATATTCCTCGCCAATCGTCGGAAACGCTGAGATCGGATCCATGTCGTAGCCGGACACATAACGGAACACAAACTCATCCTTGTCCAGGAAGAGCGTGCCCACTAAACGCGGCGCGTCCGTGGTTTGCCGATAGACTTCCAATTTGCGTTCCGATGGTGCGTCCGAAGAAGCGCGAGCGAGCGCTGTCCCCCACGCCTTCGGGTTAAGTAGATCCGCGAAACTACTTATCTTCATACTCGAACCTCCTCCCGAAGACGATCAATTCGTAATGCGAGAAGATCCCTGATAAACCCGATTCTGTCCTGGGTTATGATTCTACGAAACCGCTTCTGTAGCATCTGTTCTATCGCTGGTATATTCACTGCGTCGAACACTCTGCAAATCGTTTTCCTGTTTCGTTCTGGCAACTCGGACGAAATCCAACTGACCAGGGAAAAATGGTCGTCTTTCTGGTCCCGTCCTGTGCTGAAAATTGGCCGGGACTTCCTGGCATAGTTTTCAAGGAAGCCCATCCGTCCCTGGTGTTGGGCTTGCCTGATCAACTCACTGTCCGGGTATTCGCGAAAAAGCCCCCGTGCCGTATCGAAAATCGGCGAGAATCGAATAGGTCCTTCATTCCCTTCAACTGGCTCAAGAACACCCCAGTTCATTCCGTGCCTGTCGGGCGCCCCGACAAACGCATCGAAAGCAACCATCCTGAAGAATCCCTCTTCCAGATTCTCGTAGTCTTTTTCATACAATGAGGAAAGGATTTCCAATATGTTATTGATCGTGTAAAAAGCGTTTTCCCTGGCACGATTCTGCAACTCGAACGCCGATTCAACTTCAGATGGATTGGCTTGGAAATACCGCGCTGCGAGCTCAATTCCGTGAAGTAATTCGAATTCGCGCCGTACTACGAAATTCCTGGAAAGAAATCGGACGTCGTCCTTCGAAATGCGAACCAACTTCGAACGGGCCATCTTGACTGGCGGCAGCATCGCACCGATTTTCGATATGATTTCCTCTGTCACACATTCTCGCGCGTCATCCTTTAAACGCCCCTTCTTGGCAATGTAACCGGTAGTTGTCGGTGATTGAGGATCGCCATAAGCTAAATAGTTCTTCGGGACTGTGCCGACAATTGGAAACTCTTCTAAACCACAAAGCCTCCAACCCTGGGGCGGGAGGAGGGGAATTGCTCGAATATTCACTTCGATTTTACTGGGCGTCGTTGTGTATCGATCCTTCCGTGAACGCCGTGTCATACATCGCCCTTGCTTACAATACTATTCTGTACGACAACCGTGTTCAACCCTGAAGTTGCTCCCTTTGCCGTCGCAAAGCACGGCCGCGGGACGCGTTCATGGAAACTGTATGCACTAAGGCCCTACAGAGCCGCTACGCTGTTGCCCCTGAAGCCTCTTACAAGGTAACCCGGTCGACCAATCTGGTCAACCGGGTTTCTTATTTACGGCCGACGGTTACTTCAGTTGGTTTTGCACTCATCGACGGCCCGAACCTCATCGGACCAGTCCCGCCAGATGTCGACGTTGGTTTCGTCTGTTACAAGCGGGTCCGGAAGGGATTCCGGCGTTTTGAGGAAGCCGTAGATGGTCGCCTGTCGGATGATGTCGGCCGACCTGTTCTGTCCTGCGATATGCAGGATCTTGGTGTGCCACAGGACCGCCGTGCCCGCGGGACCGTGGCAATCGACGGGCCGGGTATCTTGCTTGATGCGCTGGATGACGGGATCGTCGTAGCCGGGCCTGCGTCCGGTCAGTTGGTCGTCCGAGTGCTTTTCGCCTTCGAGGAAGTCCCGCCACTGCGCGCGCCAGATCCGGCGGTGGCTACCCGGCCATACCGTAAAGCCGCCGGAGTCGGGAGGCAGGTCGTCGACATAGGCGGTTACCTGAAACCGGACGCGTCCGTAGCAGGCGCCGTCCGTATGGGCGCCGCGGTATTCGGAACCGGGCGAAGGGCTGCCGGGCAGGGTGCAGTACAGGCCGCGCGTCCCTTGCCCGGTCGACCACACCGGACCCGTCCTGGGCAGGCGCAGCGCTTCTTCCGTGGAGAATGATCCCTTCTCCGGCCATTGCGCGGTCTCTTTGATCCCGTGAGTGGCCAGCCCGCCCACCACGTCATCGGCCATGAAGCACGGCCCGGTCGTCATGCCGGAGTCATCGGCGCCGGCGGGCCAGACCACCGTGCCCTTGCCAAGCAATTGCTCGGCGACCCGCCACAGGGCCCTGGGGGCAAGATCGAGCATGAACGGCTCGGTACCGTTGCGGACGTAGAAGCGGTGGCCTTCGGTGAAGAAATAGGGGTCGCCGCCGATCTCGGGCCGCTTCGCGTTCAGATGGCCGGTTTCTTCATCGTTGAACCCCGTCCAGGTGGAGGGATCTCCGCGCTTCATGCCGGGATGGTAGGTGCCCACCGCGGACCACAGCGCTTCCCTGGCCTGACGGCACAGATCGGGATCGAGCACGGCGGGCAGCACGAGGAAGCCGTCGCGTTTGAACCGGGCGATCTGGTCCGTGGTCAGGAGCGGGACCTGCTTCACAACCGGGTTGGCTGGCATCGATTGCATTATTCGCCTCCTCCGTGCTCGCCGTCACCTTCCGCACCTTCTCCGCCGCCGTGTTCTCCTCCACCCTCACCGCCTTCTCCGTGCTCTCCGCCACCGCCTTCACCACCACCGTGCTCTCCACCCTCGCCCCCTCCTCCGTGCTCGCCGTCACCCTCTCCACCCTCGCCCTCGCCTCCGTGCTCGCCTTCTCCGACCTCGGCATGGGGCGTCCACCCGGTGAACGGTTCTTCCGTTGCGGCCAGTGAGACATCAACCGTCTCGCCCGGAGCGAGATCGACCGGCGTCGTGGGTCCGAGTTCCGTACCGTTCGAGAGGTGCACTTCGACTCTGACATTGTTCAGTACCTCGTCGGTCGTATTCTGAACGGTACCCACGAATGAATTGCCTTCAGCGTCGTAACGCAGGATGAGCCGGGCGCCTTTGCGAACGAAATCATAGGTTTCGTCCAGGGCAAGGGTTTCTCCCGATTCTTCCCCGTCGTCCGATGCGGACTCGGCGTTTTCGGCTCCGACGTGCTCCGCGTCCGGTTCTCCGGTCTTGTTGTCTTCGCCCTGGTTGCCTGCACACCCGCTCAGAGCACCCAGGCCAAGCATCGCAACGAGTCCTGCCGTAGCGGCCCAGGCGATCAGGGTCGTGGTGATTGACAGAATAGTGGCTGCTACATGCTCCTTATTCTCCATACCCGATGTGCGTGGTTTATCCTTTATCATGCTTCTTCTCCTCTATTACGTGATCCCTCAGCATCGACATGGTGCCGCCCGGACGGAACGTGCGGGGTTCCAGTTCGATTTCCTCTCCCGCGATCATCTTCCGGAGCAGTTCGGCCACGCCGTCCACCGCCACGGGCGCGAGGGCTTCGCCCTTTTCCTTCGTCCCGAGTTTTGCGGAGCTCTCCATTTCCATGTCCTCCGCGTGCACCCGGTGGGGAAAGAGGGCCATGGCCATGGAGGTCTCGTATTCGTCGGCGTGGCCGGGCAGCCGCTGATCGTCCATGTGCTGGTAGACGACATCCGCCGGGTAGGTGTCCCAGTAGGAATTGAAACGCACGTTGACGCCGAGCCGTTCCCGAAACGCGTCGATCCGGTTCATCATGGGGACGACGTTGCCGCCGTGTCCGTTCAGGATGAGGATGTTGGTCACGCCGCCCCGCTTGAGGGCGTCGCACACGTCGTAGACGTACTCGGTGAAGATCTCGGCGCGGACGGTCAGCGTGCCCTTGTGTTCCATCCAGTGCTCCGATACGCCGATGGCGATGGGCGAAGCGACCACGACGCGGGGATAGAGCTTCAGCGCCGCGTGCTCGGCCATGTAGGCGACGCTGGCCGTATCGTGGATCATCTCCAGGTGTTCGAGGTGCTGCTCTGTCGCCGCCGTGGGCACGATGGCGGCCTGGATGGTACCGTTTTCGATCCCTTCCCTGAACTCCTTGCGCGTCAGGTCTCCGATAAAAACACGCTTTCTCGACATGAAGCGGCTCCTGTTGAGTACGGTTGAATACTGTGTGGCGGTTTTCAGGCGGCACGCGGCCGGTCGAACTGACAACCGGAGAACCATCGGTTCCCGGTTTTCAGAACCATCAACCCAGCACCTGTTCCAGCCCCTCGACCCGCGGTTTCCGGGATTTCATCAACCCAGCGCCCGCCCGAGCCCTGTCATCCTAGCGCCTGTTCTAGGTCCCGGATGATATCTTCGGTGTCTTCGAGGCCGACGGACATCCGCACGCGCCTTCCCGCGCGGTCGCCGGCGACGAGCGAGCCCACGTCGCCCAGGCTCACCCAGGGACGGCACAGGCGCACGCGGTCGAAAAACCGTTCGATATTCATTTCGGCGAGTTCGAAGCTCACCATCCCGCCGTATCCGGCCCACTGCGACCGGGCGATCTCGTGTCCCGGTGTGGAGGGCAGGCCGGGGTAGTAAGTCCGTTTCACACCGGGGTGGGCCTCCAGGAAGTCCGCCACGGCGCGGGCGTTCATGACGTGGCGGTCCATGCGGATGGAGAGCGTCTTGATCCCGCGGAGCAGGAGGAAGGCGTTGAGCGGACTGAGGATGCCGCCGTAGGTGTTCCGGCTGCGCAGGACCTGCTCGCCCAGCTCCGGGTCCCGGGTCGTGATGATGCCGGCCAGGGCGTCGCCGTGCCCGCAGAGGTACTTGGTGGCGCTGTGCAGCACCACGTCGGCCCCGTGGTCCATCGGCCGGAAGAGATAGGGGGACAGGAAGGTATTGTCGATTACGACCTTCGCGCCGGCCGCGTGGGCCTTGCGGATCACCGCGGGCGCGTCGATGATGTCCAGCGTGGGATTGGCCAGGGGCTCGAAGTAGACCACGTCGGTGGGCTTCTCCAGGGCCGCGCCGACTTGTTTCGGGTCCCGCATGTCGATCATCTCGGTATCGAAACCCAACCTGGGCAGTTCCTCGGACATGAAGTGCCTGGTCCAGGTGTAGGCGGTGTGGTGGCACACGATCCTGGATCCCGCGCGGATAAGCGTCATCACGGTCTGGGTGACCGAGGCCATGCCGCAGGCGGTGGCGATGCTGCGGCCGCCGCCTTCGAGGGCGCACATCTTCTCCTCAAAGGCCGTGAAGGTGGGGTTGCTTCCCCGAAGGTAGGCGCCGTCCACCGTCGCCGCCTGGTAGATCGGCGTCGCCGACGCGTTCTCCGCCTCGCCCGCGTGGATGGACCGCGTGATGAATCCGTGGTCCTCGTTCATTTCGTCTCACCTTTCCCTGCAACAGCCGCTCGATCGCTCAGGAACCCGGTGCCTACAGCCGCCGCTCGATGGCCCGGACCATGCGGTCGATTTCCTCCCGGCTGTTGTAGAAGTGGGTGGAAATACGGAACACGGGCACGTCGTTGATATGAAAGGCCACGGTCTCGATCTGCTCGTCGTCCCACAATTCCTGCCGGATCTTCTGGAGATCGGCCCCTTCAATGGTGAAGGTCGTGATGAACCCGGACATCTCGGGGTCCCGCGGCGTCAGGAAGCGCACGCCCCGGATGCGTCCCAGCCGTTCCCGCATGTAATTCACCAGGCCCCGGCAGTAGGTCCGGATGTGATCCCAGCCGATCTCCTGCTGGAAATCCAGCGCCGTGCCCAGGCCGATGAAGGGCGTCTGGTCCCGGGTGCCCATCATGTCGAACCGGCTGGCGTTCGGGTTCGGATGGGCGCTGGAACCCAGGATCAGCGGCTCCAACCGGTCGTGGGCGTCGTCCGATACGAAGAGCATGCCCGTGCCCTTGGGAGAAAGGGTCCACTTGTGGAGGCTGGAGGCGTAGAAATGGGGATTCCAATCGTCCAGACGCAGCGGCACCATGCTGACGGCATGGGCGCCGTCCACGACCACCCAGATGCCATGGTCCCGGCCGATCTCCGTCAGTTCCTTCACCGGCGTCACCATGCCGGTCGACCAGTACACGTGTCCGAAGACCATGGCCGCCGTCTTCTCGTTCAGACCTTCTCTGAATACATCTATGATCTGCTGTTTATCGGTGATCTCCATGGGCAGATGCACGCGTCTCACGGACAGCCCGTGGCGCTCGGCGATATAGTCGAAGCAGGCGTTCACCGCGCCGTATTCCTGGTCCGTCATCAGGATCTCGCCGCCCACCTTCCAGGTCACGCCCTGGGCGAAGACGCTGAGGGCCATGGTGGTGTTCTGCACCAGGGCGATGCGCTCGGGCCGCGTGCCCACGAACCGCGCCAGTTTCTCTCTCGACTCCTCTACTATCGGCCAGTACTGCTGCTGGTGCTTCAACGGATCGCTGTCAAAGGCCCGCATGGCCTCGGTCACCCGGTCCACCACCGGCTTGGGCGACGGTCCGACCGAGCCGCCCTGGAGAAAGGCGATATCGGGTTCGAGATAGAACTGGTCGCGGCGGATCGCCTTCCAGAAGGCGTCGTCCGGAGGGGGAAGCGTATCCTGCCTATCCTGCCGTGACGCGAGTTGATCGTCGATCATAGTGGAGTCCCCGGGTGATAGTGGCATTTGTAAGGACGTTACCTATGGAAAGATCAAGAGACTGGAAAGATCAAGAGACAATAGCGATATGCACGAGTGATATGCACGGGAAATCTGCTTTTTAAGCCAAACGAACGGGAAGGAGGCAGGGATCCGCGTAAACGGCGAAGAGGCAGGAAGAAGACCCGATATCAGGAGCAGTATCAGGAGGAGGGTACGATTGCATGGTGATTTCGCGCGCCGATCGCACCAGCAGGATGAGCTTGTCTCAATCGTCGATGGCAGGTACGATTGCATGGTCGTGCCGCGCGCCGGGACGGGGCAGATCGGACGGATACGCGGAATCCTAAGAACGCGGAACACGGCCCGGCCGCGCGTTATCACGCGACCCGGCCGCGCATTGTCTTCTTAGAACGTAACGGTCAGATTAGCCGCGATGAGATCGCCCGTGACGACCGGCGTGATATGGAACGACGCCTGCCGCATTTCCCGGTTGATCCTGTTCGCCGACATCGGGGCGTCGATCATGGACCACAGGCCGCTTCCGAAGGCGAGTAGCGCGCCGGCCGCTACCAACCCGTCGTTTGTTTCGGAAGCATCTTTATCCACCTGTGAAAAGATCATCACGAAGCCCGTTACACCGCCGGCGAACATGACCACGCCCTTCGTGGTCTCGCCGTTGTAGACCTGCCCGCCTCCGGTGATCACGGCGGACAGCAGAAAAGCCAGCCAGGGATTCTTCTCCTGTACACCGGACATCTGTGGTACGAGCGGCAGGGGTTCCTCGGGAACCTCCGCATTGGCCAGCAGAAAGGCGCCGGCCCGTTGACCTTCTGCCTGTGTAGTAACTGCTATAGTCATTGCAACGCACGCGGACAGGATGATTCGAATCACGATGTGGTCTCCTGTTGAATTGAATAATGGCATGACGCCCCTGATGGTTCGTCATGCAGGGACACTACCTTCCTCTTGCCATCTCGTCGATCCCCCACGCGGCCTGTCGATCCCTGCAGACGGCCAGGATCAGTTTGAAGTCAGCGGGACGTACCTTTTGAACTTCGACCTCGCGTGGCTGCGACACCGGCTACCCGTCTCTTCAATGCCCGGATGACGTATCTGGAAAGTGTGAATGATTAATTAACCATATCGAAAGACGGAGGTCAATGAAATCAAGGCGCCACGTAACACAACACAAGTGGAGAGCACATAAGGGTAAGGCAGGATCAGATCGATTCCAATCTGTCGATCCATGCTCCGAAGTGCCTGCACTTCGATCTCAGCGTAGCCAGTCCGATCTTCCCAGCCACGATAGGCCCCGCCGATGCTTTCATCCGTCCATACTCGGGGATTTCTCCAATGATCCGCTTCGAAGGGCTGGTGTCCTTCCCATCGTCGATGAATTCCGGTGATTCAAATGCGGATGCCGTCACGACAAGTCGGCTTACTTCGTCGCCTCGATCATCGAATTGCGTTTCGAGCTTGCGGGGATCAGAGAACAGCAGCGCCTCGAATTCGTGAAGTTGTATGTATGGAACGAATCTCCGATCGGAAATGTCCTCGCTCAGCGCATCCTCCAAAACCCTGACGCGTCCGTAGGCATCGGATAGCGTTGCGGCGTCTCCGTAGCCCGGGAAGTCCTGCGGCAGACTATAGAGATCGAACATCGTCGTAAAACGCACATCAGGATTCTTATCCTCCCTCATCCATGTGTTGATATCCTTCCTGGGAAGATAGTAATTCGTTATGCCTCCGCGGTGCTTTACGCCTCGTTTGCGACTCGTCATGACGCATCGAGCGCTACACAGGATAGAAAACGTAGCCAGATGCGGTCTGAGTACTTGATTGACGAATGTCTCCTCGGTTTGACCCTCGACGATGAAATGCAGCCGCACAGCCACTACGGTCGCCCTCCGAGCACATTCTTTTCCCACAACTCGGAAAGCGAATAGTCATCGAGCCACTCTTTCAGATCTTCTTCATTTAGTTGTCTGAAGGTCGTACTACGGTTTTCGCGATCGACGATCACGATATCAGACGGATCGAAACAGTCGACGAAGGGCACGGATTGCGTGGCGACGATGACCTGTATCTTGTCGGACAGAGCGCGTATCAGACCGCCTACCACGTTGATCGCGTAGGGATGCAGACCGAGTTCCGGTTCGTCGAGGATCAGGACGTCCGGCAGACCCCGTTCCGGGAGGAGCAGCAAGGTGACCAGGGCGACTACCCGCAACATACCGTCCGAAGCCTGGGATACGCTGAATACCTGATCGGTGTCTCTTTCACGCCACTGCAACAGGATACTGTCATGGCGCGGTTCCAATTCGAAATCGGAGAAGAAGGGCAGAATCAGGCGCGTGGTATCCACGACCCGCTGATAGCACCTGCCGTCGTCTTCCTTCAGGCGGAGCAATACGGGGGCGATATTGCCGGCGTCCTCTTTCAGCCACCGGTTATCGTTCACGTTCCAGGTGTTACGGATGCGAGCGGTATACGAGGTGTTATGGAACTGAAAGACCTTGATCTTATTCAGTATATCCCGTATTACGCGGGCGGTCCTGTCGGTATCAGCCAAGGTAAGAAGTTGCGGTCCGCGGTGTCCGGCGTCGGTCGGTTTCCAAGGCGCCTGTGTAGGCAGGTCGCTACTTGAGAAGCGATATGTCTCGTCGGCATACATGAACGTATCACCCGCCACGTAGACCAGTCTAAAGCCGTATTGGCTCTCGCCCGTCTCGGTTCGGATCGTCATTTCGGCTTCGATCTCGCGCGTCTTCTCCGGTCCATCGTGCAACAACTTGCTCGCGCCGCCTTGCCTACCCACGTACCCAGGAAGCCCACCCGGGTCTGACAACGCCCAACTCAACATACGGAAGAAGGAGATGAAATTCGATTTGCCCGCGCCGTTGGCTCCGATGAGCACGTTCAGCGGGCGCGGTTCGAAATCAACCAGTGATTTAATGGTTTTGAAACCCTTGATGGTGATTTTCTCGAGTTTGTTTCTCATGAAACGACCGCTCCGTCTGAGATATCGTCAACCAGGAAGCTCTTGAGTGCAATTTTCTCGAGTCTGTTTCTCATGGCCACCATCACCTTACGACTTTGGCTCACAACACGGCCCGCGCCACCTTGCGGAACGCGCGGATCACGTCGTCCACGTCTTCATCCGTCAGTTGCGCCGGCAGGGGCAGGATGCGCGCCCGATCCAGCAGGTCGTCGCTGCGCGGCAGCATGCCGGCGCGGTATTCCATGGGGCTCTCGGCGTTGAACGGACAGGTCCACGGACATCCCGCCGTCGTGATCGGCGCCTTCTTCAACAGGTTGGACATATAGCGGTACTGGTGGATGCCGCCGTGAGGTTCACCGGCGGGAATCCCCTCAGCGCGTATGGCCGAGGTGAAACGCGCCGCGTCGCCGGCCGATTCATGAATCCACGAGAAATAGGCCCCGCTGTCGCCATCGGGGTCGACGATGCGGCGGAGCTGGATGCCCGGCGTCTTGCCGAGGGTCTCCCGCAAACGGCCGTGGTGGCGGCCCATGCCTGCCAGGATACCGGGCAGCTTGTCCAGCTGGACCAGGCCGAGCGCGCCGCGGAGTTCGTCCATGCGGACGCCCATGCCAAAGGTCTCGAACAGCGAATCCTCTCCGGTGGAAACGCCTTCGATGTCTCGCTCGAAACCCGTATCGTGGTAGCATATCGCACGACGGAAGATCGCTTCGTCGTCGGTCGTGATCATCCCGCCCTCGCCCGTGGTGAAGTTCTTGTTGTACTGCAGGCTGACGGCGCCCACCCTTCCCATCGACCCGACGCGACGGCCGCCGATGCTCGCCCCTGCGGCCTGGGAGCAGTCCTCCAGGACCGGGATCCCGTGCCGGTCCGCGATTTCCACGATGGACGGCACGTCGGCGACCGTTCCCGCCATATGCACGGCGACGATGGCCCGGGTCCGGGGCGTGATATGCCGTTCGAGGTCACTGGGATCCAGATTGAGGGTGTCGTCTATGTCGGCCAGCACCGGCACGGCCCGCAGATGCACGACGGCGTTGACGTCGGCGATCCACATGAAGGCCGGCATGATGACCTCGGTGCCGGGTCCCACGTCGAGGGCGGCGAGCGCCACGGAAAGGGCCGTGCTGCCGCTGTGGGTCGCCAGGGCGAAGCGCGTGCCGACGTAACGGGCGTAGGCCGCTTCGAAACGGTCCACCTTGCCGAGGGGCTCGATCCCGTAGTACCGAAAAGGCGACCGGGCTTCGATGACCTCGATGGCGGCCTGCTTCTCTTCTTCCCCGTACATTGATCCACCGGGAACGAGAGGCGGCCATTTCTCCGTGCGGACCGGCGTTCCGCCGTCGATTGCCAGGGATTCCGTCATGAGCATCATGCCTGAACGACCGGCTTTGGCCGGTTCTCGAAATTGGACAATCGTAATAGTTGAATCGGGATTCAGGACTATACTACCGCGAGCAGCACGTTACAAGCACAAATTGGGGCGGGTCCCGGACGGGACTTTACCGTTAGGCGTTCCTGCGGGACGAGGCGTTCCTGCGGGACGAGGCGTTCCCGCTCGACCAAGCGTTCCTGCCGGACAGGCGGTGGGCCGCTTCCTTTTGCCGATCCTTCGGAGATTTGTCGCTGTTCCCGTCTTCTTCCCTGTCGATCTTCCGGGCCGGGCAGACACGGGTGACGGAACCGGAGCCCGGCTGGAGTTTCCCGGCAATAGAGACTTTAAACTCCGGAATCGGCCGTTACAAGTCAATTCCGTACCGACACGATGAAACACGTCCTGAGCCGTCCGAAAACACGTCCCGAGCCGTCCGCGGGGAGTATCCTCAGGCAATCTCGTTTTCGCTTGACAGTCCCCCGCGGGGTTCCTATCTTTCCCGTCGTCAGGGGCTGTAGCTCAGCTGGGAGAGCGCATGAATGGCATTCATGAGGTCAGCGGTTCGATCCCGCTCAGCTCCACTATCCGATGACGGCGGCCTCACCATGAATGCCCGGCCCCGGTGGATCGAGCGAGGTACAGGACGCCCCGTCGATTTGTAGTATCTCTTCATGCGCAGTCGGCAATCCGTATACAGCGCTCACTATGCTCAGTACCACCTGCACAGTCATCCGCAGTATACCGACCATACGCCGTTCGTACGTTTTGAGGCGGCTGCCGATCTGTCTGTTTTGCCTGGTCCTGCTTCCTTCCTTACTCCATGCGGGACCCCATACGTTCGAAGATAAGCCAACCGGCGCTGTACTGAATACAGCGTCGGTTTTTTTATTGCCGTCCCCGGCCGGGCCTGATACGAGCGCGTCGTCGAATCCCGTCGCGGCATCTGCGTCAAGACCCGCTGCATCCGCGGTTCAGACAGGTCCAACGACAGGCGCACGCGCGGCCGAAACTGATCTAGGTTCGACGACCGACCCGTACGTCGAAGAGCGGAACGGAGGCGCCGGATTCGACCTTCTCGCGCCGTTTCTGGAAGGGTCGGATCGCGTCGCGGCGCCGGAACCGCCCTGGCCCGATTTCGGCCGTTTCGACGTGCCCATCAGCTACAACGACCGGGTCAAGCAGGCGATTCACGTCCTGCGAAGCGACGCGTCCGATGTCTTCGCGGGTTGGTTGAGTCGAACGAACAGGTACCGGGCCATGATCCAGTCGATCCTCTCCAGGTCGGGGTTGCCCGGCGACCTGATTTACGTCGCCATGGTCGAGAGCGGTTTCGATCCCCGTGCGCGTTCGCCGGAAGGCGGCGCGGGCCTGTGGCAACTGTCTCTGGAGGACGCGGAAAGCTACGGTCTGACCCGGAGCGGCGAAATCGACGAGCGCTACGATCCGGAGAAGTCGACACGGGCCGCGGCGGCGCGGTTCAAAGACCTCTACCTGGAACTGGGCAGTTGGGACCTCGTGCTCGCGGCGCACCACACCGGCTCGACGCCGTTGCGCAAGGCCGAGGGACTGAGTCTGTGGAACATGAGACTGCCCAGGCAGGCGATCTCCTTCGTGTCCGCCGTCATGGCGGCGGCCGTCATTTCCAAGTCACCGGAGGAGTACGGATTCGAACCCCTGGGGGGCCTCCCGCTGATCCACGAGTCCGTGCCGGTGCCGAGGCCCATGATCCTGGAAGAAGTGGCCGAGGGCATGAAGATCCCGGTCGAGCAACTGCGCCGGCTCAATCCGGAACTGCGCCGCTGGAAGGCCGGGGCGGGGTACAACCTCAGGGTGCCGCTGGGTACGACGCGGTCCTACGCGGCCTGGGCCGGCGTCGAGCCGCCGGGCCCGGACCCGTCCGAGATTACGTTCTACAAGGTCAGGCGCGGCGATACGCTGGGGCGCATAGCCCGCCGCTTCGGGGTGCGGACGGCGGACGTCGTCGTCGAAAACAACATACGCCGGCCGAATCGCCTGAGGATCGGCCAGGTCCTTACCATACCGTTGTATGGCTCCTCCAACCGGTCGGCGAATCGGTCCATACGCCACCGGAGGCCCAGGGACGTGCCGCCGCCCGACCCTTCGACCCACCGCGCGGTTTCGTACCGTATCAGGCGGGGAGACACCCTTGAAAGCATCGGCAGGCGGTACGGCGTGTCCATGGCGAACCTGCAGGACTGGAACAAGCTGAACAACCCCGGGGACATCATCGCGGGCCGCACGCTGACGATCTATCTCCCCCGCTCGTCGCGTGGCGCTGAAGCCAGCGGCGCGTCGACCCCGGACCGCCCATCTTCGGCAAGGGACGGAACGACCCGCGGCGAGGGCGGCGCGGCAGCATCGAACGCCGTCACCTACACGGTCAGGCCGGGAGACACGCTCTGGGATATCGCCCGGGCCCATAACGTGACCGTGAGCGCGCTCCGGAGGGCCAACGGCCTGGGCCGGCGCAGCGCCATTCAACCCGGCGACCGCCTCCGCATCGACCTGCCCGATTCCCGGTAGACCACACGACAGCGACACGATGTTCGTCACGTGAAACGACAGGCGCGCAGGCGTCCCATGTCCACCCTTCGAAACGCCCTGTCTTCCGAACCTCGAAACGTCATCCGCAAGGCCGTTCCTTCCGCTTCCGAATTCCAAAAAGTCATTGACATACTTAAACTAACGTCATATTTTAGCCGCGGGTTATCAGGCTCGATGAAGCCCATCGACTGACCGGATTTCACGATTGAAACCGGCTGACGGAGCGTTGTCATGGCACGCAAATCAGACTGGATAATCGGCGGCCTGCTCGGCGGCGGGGTGCTGGTTATCGTGGTGGTCATGGCGCTGCTCATCGCGGGGCCCATGCTGAGCAGCGAAAGTTCCTTTTCCGGCGTGGGAGGCGGCCGGGTCGCGCTGGTCGAAGTCAGGGGACCGATCACCCGCGGCGACGACACGGTCAAGCAGCTCATCAAGTACCGCGAGGACGATTCCGTACGCGCCATCGTGCTTCGCGTCGAGAGCCCCGGCGGCGCCGTAGCCCCCACGCAGGAAATCTTCGACGAACTGCGCAAGACCCGGGAAGCCGGCAAGGTCATCGTGGCGTCCATGGGCAGTATAGCGGCGTCGGGCGGTTACTACATCGCCTGCGCGGCCGATTCCATCGTGGCTAATCCGGGTACCATAACGGGCAGCATCGGCGTGATCACTGTCGCGCCGAGCGCGGAAGATCTTTTCGCGAAGATCGGCATCGACTGGCAGGTCGTCAAAAGCGGCCGGCACAAGGACATAGGATCGATGAGCCGCAGCATGACCGACGAGGAATTCGGGATCGTGCAGTCCGTGGTCGACGACGTATACGATCAGTTTGTAGGAGCCGTAGCCGGTTATCGGCCGCTTTCCCGCGAAGAAGTGGTCGCCCTGGCGGACGGGCGGATATACACCGGAAACCAGGCCCTGCCCCTGGGACTCGTGGACCGCCTCGGTACCTACCAGGACGCCATCGCCCTGGCCGGAAAGATGGCCGGCCTCCCGGACAAGCCCAACGTGGTCCGGCAGCGGCCCAAGACGTTTTTCGAGATGCTGATGGAAAACATGGAGACGATGACCGGTCTGTATGCACCGGGCATTGTCGAATACCGGTATCGCTGAAGCGGCAACATCTACGATCAAGGAGAATGGTATGACTAAGGCCGATATCGTGGCTCGCATCGCAGAATCCACCGGAATGACCAAGGTGGACACCGCGGAAGTGCTGAACGCGTTGCTGGACTCCATCTCATCCGCGCTGGGCAGGGGCGAAAAGATTGAACTGCGCGGGTTCGGCATATTCAAAGTGAAGGAAAGAAAGGCGCGCGTAGCCCGCAATCCCAAGACGGGGACGGGCATCAGGATACCCCCGTGCGTCGTGCCCGTTTTCAAACCGTCCGATCACCTGAAGGACCGCGTACAGAAACAGGACTAATCCGCGTACAGAAACAGGACCAATCAAAGAGGAGACAGACGTGCCCAGTGGTAAGAAGCGCAAACGCACCAAGATCGCTACCCACAAGCGCAAGAAACGCTTGCGGGCAGACAGGCATAAGAAGAAGTAAAGCGGTTGCGGGTGTCTCGCGTGGTCTCATTCCGCGCACGGCGTTCCGCCTCGCCGCGAAGTCCTACCTCGCCTCGGGGTAATCCCCACCGATATAGAGATCCGTGAAGATCACGGTCTTGCCGCCGAACCGGTTGGTCTTGAGCCCTCTGAGCCATGGTTTGAAGAGGTGATTGGCCATAGGGTGGAAGACGAAGGCCGCACCCGCCTCTTCGACCAGGATGCGCTCGGCCCGGCGAAAGATCTCCGTACGCTCATCCGAGTCTAATTCCTGGTCCGCCGCGTCCAGCAAGGCTTCGAACCGGGCGTTTTCGAAGTCGTGGCGGCTGCGCCCCCGGCTGCCGGGGCGCCAGATCATGTCCAGCATGTTCTTCGGATCCCGGTAGTCCCCGAAAAAGGGCACCAGGCCCAGGTCGATGTTCCAGTTGAACATGTAATTGGTGAATACCGGGTAGTCGGCGCTGCGGAACGTGATGCCGATGCCCAGGTGCTCCCTGAGCATCCCCTGGATCACTTCCGCTACCATCCGGATGTCCGGCCGGGGCTGCCTGAGCCACATCTCCGTCGTCGGGAATCCCCGGCCCCCGGGATACCCGGCCTCGGCCAGCAACTCCCGCGCCTTCTCCGGATCGAAATCCTGGTAGGCCTTGTAATCGCCGTGGGCGTCGAAGGTGACCGGCAGCATGGAATAGGCGGGAACGGCCGCGCCGTGCAGCACGATCCGGCAGATCGCCTCCCGGTCGATGGCCCGCGCCACCGCGCGCCGGACCCTGGCGTCGTCGAAGGGCGCCTCGCGGGTATTGAAGAAGACGTACCAGGTGCCGTCGGTCGGGTTGGAAACGAGTTCGGAACGCAGTACGGGATCGCGCCGCACGCGAATCAGTTCGTTGGCCTGTACTTCGGCAAAGCCCACCTCGTCGTTCTCGTAAGGCAGCAGGTTGGCCGTCGAAGGATGGCGGAAGACGCGGTGTATCTTTTCCACGTAGCCCTTGATGGGGCCGTCGTAATGGGGGTTGAGTTCGAAGTTCATGTGGCTGCCGTGCTGCCACTCCGTCAGGCGGTAACTCGAATTGGACACGCAGTTCCCTTCCTCGGTCCACCTGGGGCCGTATTTCTCCACCTGCCACCGGGGCACCGGCATGGACGTGGGGACGGAGAGAATCAGCCCCAGATAGGGCGCGGGGTGGGTGGTTTCGACGGTCAGCGTATGGTCGTCGACGGCCCGGACGCCCAGCATGGCGGGATCGGCGTCAGGGGTCTGGCTGTAGGTCTTCGCGCCAACGATGTCGCTGTAGAAAGCGGCATAGGGATTGGCCGTCTCGTAGGACAGGGACCTGCGAAAGGTGTATACGAAGTCGTGGGCCGTGACGGGCCTGCCGTCGCTCCATCGCCCCGTTTTCCTCAGGTAGAAGGTCCAGGTCTTCCCGTCGGGGGAGATCTCCCACCGATCGGCCGCCGCCGGGATGAGGCCGCCGTTTTCGTCCTTGGCCACCAGGGTCTCGAAGAGGAACTCGTTCCACTGGCCCACGTAGAGGTTGACGCTGACGTCCAGGCTCCTGGGTTCATCGCGCATGAAACGGTAGGTCTGGAATTCGAGGGGCGCCGCATCGGGCGGCATCGGCTTACCGATGGAATTGAAGACGGCGGTGGCGTTCTGCGGCGCCAGCGGGACGGCCGCGGCAATCAGTACGCCTGCGCATCCCAGCGCGACCATGCCCGGAATCACGCACAAACCCGATGTCGACCACCGTTTTGTTTTCATCACGTCGGGTGCTCTCCCGGGTTGGATCCGACGGACCACCGGTCGCCCACCAGATGCACGGCCATGCGCAACGCCTCGCCCAGGTTGCCCGCGTCGGCAATGCCCCTGCCCGCGATATCGAAGGCCGTGCCGTGATCCACGGAGGTGCGGATGATCGGCAGCCCCAGCGTCACGTTGACGGTGCGGTCGAAGGCGATGGCCTTGACCGGGATGTGGCCCTGGTCGTGGTACATGCCGATGATCCCGTCGAACTCGCCCTTCCGGGCCCGCATGAACACGGTGTCCGGCGGGAGTGGGCCGACGAGCTGCCATCCCCTTTCACGCGCTTTTTCGAGGGCGGGTGCGATGATCCGGATCTCCTCGTCCCCGAAGCGTCCGCCTTCGCCGGCATGGGGATTCAGTCCGCATACGGCGATCCGGGGCGCCGCAACGCCCATGCCGATCAGCGCGCGGCCGACCAGGTCGATGGTCACGAGGATTTCCTCCTCGGACAGACGGTCGATGGCGTCTCGCAGGGAGACGTGGGTCGTCGCGTGAGAGACCAGGATCCCGTCGAAGGCCAGCGCAAGGCGGAAACGCGGCGTTCCCGTCAATTCGGCCAGCAATTCGGTGTGGCCGGCGTAAGCGTATCCCGCAAGGCCCATGGCCGCCTTGTTCATCGGCGCGGTAACCAGGGCGGCGATATCGCCTGCCATCGCCAGGCGGGCGGCCAGCTTGACGGATTCCACGGCAAGGCGTCCGGCTTCGGCCTGCTCCTGCCCTGGGATCAGTCCATCGACGTCCACGTCCAAAGCGTTCAGGACGTCCACCGTGCCGTGCTGAAACCGCGCTGTTTCGGGGCGGTCTGTCGGGCGGACGCCGAGGCCCGAACCGATCCCTTCACCTTCGTGGACTCCGGACGCGTCGGCACGTGCCAATGGCAGGGCGCGGCGGATTACTTCGTCATGTCCGATGACCAGCGGCCGGCATAGCGCGTAGACCCATTCCTGCGACAGGACCTTGGCAATGATCTCCGGACCCACGCCGTTCGGGTCGCCCAGGGTGATCCCGATAACCGGGCGCTCATGCGCACTGCTGCCCTTTGGGTTCCCATGGGCCCGCCTGTCGCCTGACGACGTGCCAACGACGCGCGGGGAGAGGCGATCCAGGCGGTCCATGGCCTTCGCCAGCGTCTGATCGCCGCCGAAGGATCCGGGCTTTACGACCACCTGCAGGCCATCGTGGGGGCCGCCCGCGACGGCGGCGAGCGCCACACCCGGTTCGATTCCTTCGAGAACCCAGGCGCCATCGCCGTTCAGTTCCCGGAAGACACCGGCGGCGGTTTCCCCACCCGTGAGTACGAGACCGCCAGGGTCCACGTCCGCGAGCAGGCCCCGGGCGACTTCGCCGAGGTTTTCGATGACCATCAAAGCGGGATCGCGGCCACCGGCCACGTCCGACAACCGCCTGAACCATTCCTGACGTTCCGACCGGCCGGGCCGTTTCGGGGTCACGACCGCGTTCCGTCCATCCGCCATGGTCTCCGCGACGCTTGTTGCCAGTCGGTCCACCTCGGCGCGGCGGCTCCGTTCATCCACGATCAACAGCGGATCGAAGAGGCAGATGGTCGTCGACTGTCGACTTTTGACTTCCTCGACCTGGCGGGCGGTCGTGTCGTGCAGGCTGCAGGCAAACACGAGGACGGGAAGGTCTTTCTGCGTTGGCGAAGGCGTAGTCACGCGTTGGCGCCGGGATGACGAGGCCCGCGGCTTCCGCACGGACGCCAGCCTTTCCGCGAGGGCGCCGGCCATTCCACCGGAGCCGCAGAGCAGCGTTGAAGCCGTCACAGGCATTGGAGATCGCCTTTCCGCCGAAGCATCACGATCCTCGAGCACCGCGTCCAGCAATTCGTTCCAGTGCGATGGATCGGCCATGTCCACGACCACGGTGGCTCCCGGTTCTGCCTTGATCCCGGCGACGGCCTCGCGGATGGCAGCCGAACCGCCATGGACGGTTTTCAAATCGAGGCGGGCGGTCCTCCTGCCGGAACCTTTGACCAGTAGATCCGGGATGAAGGCATGTTCCGGCGGGATGTCGGGACCGGCCAGGTCCGAACCCCGTAACGGAACGCCATGAAGCAGTTGATAGCCGCCCACCGTGGTGCGTCCCAATTCAGGGAAAGCCGGCGCGCATACGGCCAGGTCGAAGTCCATCAAGTCGCACACCAGGTCGGTTTCAAGACCGACGTGACCCCGGAGTGTCGAGTCGATCTTCTTGTAGAGAATCGACCCCGATACGGCCCGTATCGCTTCGCAGGCCGCCCCTACGTGACCGGCGGCTTCCGCCTCGCCGCAGGAACGGGTGTTCGTGTTCAGGACGATCAGGTCCGCGGAATCGAATCGATCCAATCGGTCCGAGTCGGACAGTACGGCCACGGCGAAGTCCCGTTTCACGAAGGGAACTGCCACGTCGTGCGCGCCGGCGAGGTCGTCGGCGAGGACGTAAAGGGGCGAGGTCGTCGGCTGGGGTTTCATATCGATAGGAAAGTTCCGTCCGCATCAGGCCAGGGCCGATTGCCCGGACGAGTCGGAATCCGGCCCCCCACACGGCTATGCAGGCGCGTTGCCGAGGCCGGTCCGCGCCCTGATCTCTTCCCAGGAGGGTTCGACGGGCGCTTCGCGATCGACGAGTTCAGACATGACTTCCGGCCACTTGGCGCCCGATCCGGTGACCAGGCACACGACCGTCTCGTCAGAGGCAAGGCGGCCCGCCCAGGCCGCCTTGATCGCCCCAGCAACGGATGCCGCCGACGAGGGTTCGACCAGGTAGCCGCTCCGCGCGAGCAGCCGCACCGCCTCGATGATCTCTTCCTCGGTGACGTCGGTCGCGTCCCCGCCGGAGTCGTAGATGGCCTGCAGCGCCGCGGGTCCGCCGGTATCGTCGCGAATGGAGAGGGCGATGGAACTCGGATCGGGGTGGACGACTACGTCGCCGCGTCCCTGCCGGAACGACTGGACGTAGGGGTTGCATCCCGCCGGTTGCACGCCGTGCATGACCGGATTCCGATCGACGAGATTCAGCGCGCGCATCTCCCCGAATCCCTTCCACGGACCGTACAGCGCGTCGCCCGCGGCGATGGGGCAGAACATCCGATCGGGGACCCGGCCGCCGAGCTGCACGAAGATCTCGAATGCGATGGTCTTGTACCCCTCGACGCCGAAGGGCGTGCCCGTGGGCATGGGCGTCATGGTCGTCGAAGGATAGTAGCCATGGTCGCGGATCAACGTGTCCAGGTACTGAAAACGGTCTTCCAGTACGAAGGCGTGACCGCCGTACAGGGCGATCATGTCGCGCTGCAGCATCGATGATTCGGGGTGGCAGAGGATGATGCAGGAGTCCATCCCCGCGGCGGTGGAATAGGCCGCGGCCGAGGCGCCGTGATTACCCGTGGTACTGGCCGTGACCCGGTTGTACCCCAGGGATTTCGCCATCGAAACCGAGGAAGCGTGGAACCGGTCCTTGAAAGCCCAGGTGGGATTGGTCGTCTCGTTCTTGATATACAGGTTCGATAACCCGGTCGCCTCGCACACCGCCCGGGGCCGCACGAGCGCCGTGTTCCCCTCGCCCAGAGAGATCTGCGCCGCCGGATCCCGCAGCGGCAGCAGGGCGTCGAACCGCCATATCCCGTGACCCGAACGACCCCAGTCCTCCACGTTCAGACCGGACGCGATCGCCGGGTAGTCGTATGTCACGGTCAACGCGGCCGCGCCGCTCCCTGCCTCGTCCGCGCAGGCGGGACAGCCGAAGAACATGGGTTCCAGGGGATACTGGGCACCGCAGCGGGTACAGGTAAGGCCGAGAACGGACATGGTTTCTACTGGGGGTTGGGACTGCGATTTACAGGCTGTCTATGCCATCACAGGGGTTGGCGACTCCATCGAGAGCCCAGAATCACCACCGGAAAATATACTTTGGGGTCCAGTGGGTGTAAAGGAATACACAATGCGCCATTCCTGTACTGCATCGGCATCAGCGTCGATCTCCTTGACCGACTCGACCCGGTTATCCTTGACACCGGAGACGGCGCGCCGATATGATCCCTGAACCGAATCCGAACCGAAACCATGACAGAGACAATCGAGACGGGACGAAACCCACAGGAAGCGACCCCATGTCAACGCACACGCTGCCCCGCGGCCTCTGGCCGGTGATGCTCAACGCCTTTCACGAGGACGGATCCATCGACTGGACGGGCGTGGACGCCCTGACCGACTGGTACATCGAAAGGGGGTCAACCGGACTCTTCGCCTGCTGCGGCTCCAGCGAGATGTTTCATCTGGACGATGGCGAACGCCTGGACGTAGCGCGACGCGTCGTAAGCCGGGCGGCCGGCAGCGTGCCCGTAGTCGCCACGGGCACCTTCGGCGGCCCCGTCGAGGACCAGGCCGCTTTCGTCCGACGCATGGCCGATACGGGCGTGGACGCGGTGGTCGTCATCGTCTGCCTGCTCGCAGGGCGGAACGAGGACGAAGATGTATTGAAGCGGAACATGGAACGGCTGCTCGATCTGACAGATCCGATTCCGCTTGGTCTCTACGAATGCCCTACGCCATATCACCGGAAACTGTCGCCCACCCTGTTCGGGCATCTCGGCGGCACCGGGAGGTTCCTCTATCACAAGGACACCGTCTGCGACATCGATCTGCTCCGTCTGAAGATCGACGCCGTGCGCCAGACACGGCTTGGCGTCTACAACGCCCACTTCGAGACCGGACTCGAAGGACTGCGCTACGGGGCCGCCGGCATATCCCCTGTCGCCGCCAACGTGTTTCCCGAGTTGTTTTCCTGGCTGTGCGCCGAATACGACAGACAGCCGGAAACGGCGGAGGAGGTGCAGCGGATGATGACGTCGCTGGCGCCGGTCGTGAACAACAAGTACCTCGTAACCTGCAAACGATACCTGCAACGCCTCGGGCTGCCTATCACGACCCGCTGCCGTTCAACGGATGCCAGCCTGACCGCCTTCGACGAGGGGCTGATCGATGGATTACAGACCTCGGTCGAACGGTTCACGGACGCCCTTTGCCTGAACCGTGCGCGGACCACGTAGCGCGAAATCCCCGCATTTCATAGTGCGAAGCCCCGCATTTCAATCTCCGGCCTTTCCCTGCCCGCCATCAGCGCCGACTCGTCGGAAAGCAGACCGCTACCCGCAACGCTACGGTCTGCTTCAGTCAGTAAAACACGATAGTTTACGAGATCCCGGGTAGTTTCCACACTGTAGGGGTTATGGAACTTCTGGAAAGTACAGCCTCCAACACGCGCCCGGTACTTCAGCCAGCGGCGTTCCGATCCCGGCTGTGCTGCGTTTCATGGCAAGGTCCGCGGACCGTACAGACGCAGGCGCCAGCATAGAGTTTTGTAGTCATGTACCCGGGAAAGGGGGAGAAAGATGAAATGGCGGGAAGCAATACCTGCGCTGATGGGCTTGCTGATTATCGCGCTCTTCACCGCGAATTACCTTCAGAACAATCAGAGCCTGAAGATGATGGACGGTCGATTCGCTCAGATTGATGAGCGTTTCGCTCAGATTGATAAGCGTTTCGCTCAGATTGATGAGCGTTTCGCCCGGTTGGATAGAAAAATCGATTATTTGGATGCGAAAATCGTTCGTTTAGATGAAAAGTGGCAGATTCGACATGAAAAGACCATGAGCATGATCACCGATATGCAAATTGACATTTCCGCAATGGATACCAAAATCAGGCATCTCCAGGAAACCGTATCGAGAATCGAAAAAGAACTACG
Source organism: bacterium (assembly GCA_963693015.1). GTDB lineage: Bacteria > JAAXHH01 > JAAXHH01 > JAAXHH01 > JAAXHH01 > JAAXHH01. The sequence goes on along the minus strand of OY843748.1, from coordinate 2,764,183 downwards.
GTGAGTCGGTATCCACGGTCTCGCGCGCCTCTCATGCCTCGCCGACCCGTTCCACGTCCACGTAGTACGCGCCCTGGATATCGCCTTCCTCGTCGATGAAGGTGGCATTAAGGAACGTGGTTCCCGTCCTTCTGACCTCAAGGGTGAACTCGGCGGTTTCGTCGCCGGATTCCAGGGACCCGCTCCGTTCGTCTTCGAAAAGCGACAGGCGCGCTTCGACAGGCCGAACCGCCACGGAGCGGGCCTCCTCCGGGGCGTAGATGAGGTGCCGCGCTTCTTCCGGCGGGATCGCTCCATCGATGGCAAGCGCGCGCTCGGCGGGCCAGCGGCGCAGGGAGAAGCGGTAGCGTCCCGGCCGCTCGATCTCGACGGCCCAGGTTCCGGTACTCCTTTTTGCCTGTGCGATGTGGGTCTGGTGCCAGGCCACGTCTCCGAGCACGTCCATGGCGCAGAGGCGCGTGGGGTTCTCGGCCGGGTTGCCGAGTGCGAGGGGACAGTAGTCTTCCAGTCCGGGCGAGATCTCGTCCCACCAGGCGTCGTGGGCGCGGCGCAGCCGCTCAACCTCGGCGGGATGGTCGGCGGCCACGTCACGACGCTGTCCCGGATCGGCCTCGACATCGTACAGTTCTTCTCCCCGCACCAGCCGCCAGCGGCGCGTCATGACGGCGTTGGTCCACTTCTCCGGAGGCACGGTATCCTGGTGATACTGCAGGAAGTGGATTCTGTCGCCCGGCAGGCTTGTCCGGTCGCCATGCAGCAACGGTGCCAGGCTTTGGCCGTCGAAGTCCACGTCCGGCGCGTTCAATCCGCACAACGCGATAAAGGTCGGCAGGATGTCGACATGGAGGGTCATTTCGTCGACGTTTCGCCCTCTTCCTAGACCGCCGCCGGGCCAGCGAATCAGGAATGGGACGCGGTGGCCGCCATCGTAGTAGGAGCCCTTTTTGCCCCGCATCCCCGCATTGTATCCACGGGCAACATACTGCGACTCATCGAGTTCGCTGCCGCCGGAACTGCCGTTGTCGGTCATGAAGACCAGGATGGTGTTCTCTTCCAGTCCGAGTCGGGCGAGCGTACGCCGCAGGCGCCCGAAGTTTTCGTCGATGTTCGCGATCATGCCGCAGAACGCCGGCTCCGGCACGTCCGGGTTGCCCCGGTAGGGCCGGGCGTATTCTTCGGAAACGAGATAGGGGGTGTGCGGCGCGTTGGTGGCGAGATAGACGAAGAACGGCGCGTCGGCTGAGGGCGGATTCACCCGCGGCGCGTCGGCTGAGGGCGGGCTCCCCGCAGGCGCGTCCCCACCCTCCGTATGGCCGGCTGACGTTCCGGCGGACTGACCGGCCGCGCAGTGCTCGATGAAACGGATCGCCTCGTCGAACCACACGTCCGTGCAGTACCCGGCGTGTTCCACGGGCGCCCCGTTGTGGAAATAGGTGTCGTCGAAGTAGTTGTTTCCCCAGAAATCGGGGGTCTGCCCCACGCCGCCGCCCTTGTGGGCGACCACGTGCTGGAATCCCCGGTCCTGGGGCCGGTAGGGGTAGTTGTCGCCCAGGTGCCACTTCCCGAACATGGCGGTGCGGTAGCCCGCCGCGCCGAAGACGTCGGCCATGGTCGTCTCCGACTTCCGCAGGATGGACCGGCCCCAGCAGGTCGCCCAGGCGCCGTTGCGCACGGGCCGCCGGCCGGTCATCAGGGCGCCGCGCGTCGGGGTGCACAGGGGCGACACGTGGAAATCGGCGAGGCGGACCGCATCGTCGTGAAAGGCGTCTATGTTTGGCGTCTTCAACCACGGATGCCCCGTGCATCCCAGGTCGCCGTATCCCTGATCGTCCGTGATGACCAGGACGATATTGGGTCTTTTGCCGGTGTTATCCTGAAAACGTCGATCAAAGGTATCTAATGAATCAATTCCAACACTCAACTTGTCAGATTCACCTTTCTTAATTCTCCTAAAGACAATCTTAGATTACCGGGGGATCGCTTACCAAGGCTGTAAAGACCAACCGAGACCTCAATGCTGTGTCAATATCTCGGATAGTCTCTCTTGCTGCTCCTTGATCCAAAGTGCAGCATCTATCCACTCCTCCTCGTCGTCACGGATCCACTGTTTCTGGACAGTAATGGTCATGCCATCATTAGCGTTTTTTTCCAGATTTTCACCAAGCTTCTGATCACTCATGAACTGCTGAAGTAGAAATGAGTAGTGTCGCATTCGTTCAGATCTCTCTTTCGAGTCCTGAGAGGTTCCTGCTCGAATGTAGAGCCACAACAGTTCTGGATTTCCAACATAAACACCAACTCTATCGCCTGCAGAATTTATCGGGCTCGTCCATTGAGAGGGACCACGCCAGTTATCTTTCTGTCCAGGTACGCCACCAGTCTGCTCTTTAAGGAATCTCCAAAACAACATATGCCGGTTATCACTTTTAATTTCGACCTCGACCTTTACACCACATCGCTGTCCCATGTCTTGGCACCTTTTGGCAGCAACACTGTAGTTTTCCGTGTAAGGATATATGAAAAGATCCTCGCTCCCTGTAACGGCTCTAAATCTTATTGCGCTGGCTTTAGAATCTATCGGTATACTACTCGAGTTATATACATCCCGGGTTAGTACATTGCCCGACAGCCTTTGAGGGTTTTGGGGATCCATTGCGACTAGCATTCCTGCAACGTTCAGTACCATTCCGCTTGCCGTGTTTTCGAGATGCCAGTCGCCCTCGTCGATGCGCCATTTGAGGGGGGTTCCTGTGCGAATTTTGGTTTCATGTGACTTCCATGACCATAACGAAAGTATTCGTGTCGCCAGTTGATCGGAGCGCCGCTGAAGAGCTTCCTCGTTCCAAGTAGACTCGTCGGCGAGACGCCGGGTCATGCCGATGGTGCTTTCCTTGTACACCTTAGCTTTGGTTTTAAATGACTTGGCTCCCATCTCTGCATTCGTAACGTCGCCGCTAAGTGTAAGATTGGCCATCAGGTTGCAGTATTGCTCGTGAACCTCGTCAGCGTCTTGGCCCAACTCATGCCGCCACACAGTCGTGAGCTTTTGTGGCATTATATGTTCCACTGTTAAGTGATTTCTTGCTGGAGCTTGTTCTCTATGCTCTGCCTCCATTATGGCACAAAGTACAGCAAATGTCACAGGAGTCGTACCACCACCGTAAGCTCTGCGTCTACTGATTCCCTCAATTACCTCATCGTCGTTGGGAACTCCGGTCCGAGTGTTACTTAGTCTTTGTATACGCCCAAGCCAGTATTCTGTATAGTTCTCACCTTCGGGTTTGCCAGGACCATGAGCAATTTCAGCTATTGCTTTGTTCAAACCTGCAGTTGGCCGGTCAGAGAGCCACAAGCGGGTGATCCAAGTACCGATGTACCGTAGAGTTTGAGCCAAATCATTGTCGGAAAACTCGTTCTCATCTGTTTCTTCGGCGTCGTCCAATAGTCGCAATGTCAAGGGTCGGTGTACGTCTATCCCCATAGCTCTCAAGTGGCGCAGTTCACGTTCCACTTTCTGATTACTGTGGCTACCTGCAGTACCTGTGAGAACGCCGTAGAGCTTTGCCAGGCGCGCAAGCTCGTAACACAGTTTTGGACGATCCACTGTGCCTTGTTGACGTACAGCCCAGCGTCTCAGCCCTTCATAGACCCTGTCCATACCTTGTATAACACCCGTACGCCATCGAAGCAGATCCCGAAGAAAGATATCAATTGGTTCAGTTGTGTGCTGTCCACCGAGTGCTTTCTCAATATCAGTCCAGCATACATCATGAAGTTCATGCTGTAACGTTTCTGGTAGGCCCATGAGTAGCCAGTTTTTAACTTTCTCGCTCTCCGTCAGTGGGCGGCCGGTAGCGTTCAAGCTTTCAAAAATCTGCTGAGGATCTTCATTGCCATCTAGTCCAATACTGACCACCCTAAATCGTTCTAACCCTTGGAGTAGAATCGCTATATCATTTCTTGCAACCAGCCTACGTATTGTTCTCCAGGCTTGAGTAACCGCACCAGCTCCTGTAGACTTTCCAGCTAAGACATCTCTGTATTCCTCATCGTCTCCCTTCTGAAGCCTGAGTTTATGTAGTCTATCATGAGGCTTACCGGGATTAGTAAGTCGGTCATCCTTGATGATCTGTGCTGTCCAGTCGCCACAAACACCTTGTGCGCCTAGGGATTCTGCGATACATGCAAGCAGGATGCTAATCGTAGTTAAGCGTTGCTGACCGTCAACCACGCGGTAGGTCTTGACTATCCCTGCCGGTCCAGGTTCTGAAAAGGTAAGCATCGTACCGCCATAGTGACCCGACTCCGGTCCCGCAGCCGCTACCGTGACCAGGTCTTCGATTAGCCGCTCTATTTCGGACTGGCCCCAACGATACCGGCGTTGCCATCTTGGCACGACGTATTGAACTGTTCCGTTAAGAAGCTGTAAAAACTCAATCTGATTTGCAAACATAGCTTCTCCTTCAAAAAGAACTTCAGTAGTTTTTTGTTTTTTACTTCGAGCCGGTTATCCATCTCTTATCTAGTGCAGAAACAGCCGCAGGCCGGTGTGGGCCATGGCCATGCCGTATTCGTCGGCCGCCTCCGTCACGCCCTTGTCCGCCGTCGACCCGCCTGTCTGCGCCACGTACTGCACGTTGCTCCGGCTCGCGCGGTCGATGTTGTCGCGGAAAGGGATAAAGGCATCGGAAGAAAGGCAAATCCCGTCGTAACGGGAAATAAACGCCTGGCGTTCCTCCGAAGAGATCGGATCAGGCCGTTCTTCCAGGTCGCCCAGCATTCTGGCCTCCTCCGTGCTGGAGAGCTGGTCCCACAGGAGGTACTGGTCGACGAGGTTCGTCTTCTCGGTGCGTTTGAGTCCTTCACGAAATGGCAGGCTCAGCGTCCGGGGATGCTGCTGAAGGAACCACTTGTCGGCCTTGTCGCAGGCCAGCCGGGTGCAATGGATGCGGGACTGCTGGCCCGCCCCCATGCCGATCACCTGGCCCTCGTACGCCACGCAGACGGAGTTGGACTGGGTGTGCTTGAGGGCGATGGTCGCCACGACGAGGGAGTCAAGGGCGGCGTCCGGTATTTCCCGGTTGCCCGTTACGATGTTGGAAAAGGTGTCTCGCGTGATGGCCGCATCGTTGCGAGGCTGTTCTAATTGAAGACCGTATAGCGTTCTCTGCTCCAACTCCGGCGGCTCGAAGTCCGGATCGATCTCCAGGACGAGGTATCCGCCGCCCTTCTTCCCGCTGAGGATTTCGAGTGCGTCCGGGTCGTATCCCGGCGCGATGATCAGGTCGGACACTTCCCGCCTGAGCACGTTGGCCAGGGACCGGTCCACCACCTCGCTCACGGCTGCCGCGTCCCCGAAGGAACACATGCGGTCGCCGCCGCGGGCCCGTATGTAGGCCGCCGCGACGGGTGAAAACGCCTTCCCGGTCAGAAACTGGGAGGCCAGGTAGGTCTCGTCGAGGTCTGCGGCGATCGCCGCGCCCGCGGGACTGGCGTGCTTGAAAGACGCTGCGCCGGCCAACCCCGTAACGCGCTTCAGTTCCCGGGCCAACTGCCAGGCGCCCAGGGCATCGATGATATTGACGTAGCCCGGCGTTCCGTTGAGCACGCGCAACGGCGATGCGGCCGGCAGGGTCAGCCTGGCGGGACGTTGATGGGGATTGAGTCCGTATTTCAGCGGTAGATCCATCTAAGGACTTCCCGGGTCATGTATCCGGTTCAAGACCCTGCCCAACCCTGCCCTGGACGGTCGCAACAACCTCGCTGCACTGTTCACGCGTACATCCCGAACTGTTCACACTTACATCGCGCGATGTCTTCCGGCGGACAATATACCTTTCGTACAAGTAGCTGGCAATCCCTTGTCACATACACTAGCTGGCAATCCCTTGTCACGTACACCATGCAGGACCATATTGACGAGGGGTCTGAAGTCCCCCGGATGCCATCATGCCCTTCGTGCTCGACTCGCCCTGATTTTGTTGAACGCTCGGACTCTGACGAGATGAGGAACCTCCATGTCCTCCCAAAGCGGCCTGCTGCGGGTACTCGGCCTGATCACGGGGCTGGCCATCACGTTCGGCGGCATCGTCAGCCTCGGCATCCTCAGGGCGCCGGGCGAAGTGGCCGCCCAGCTTCCCGATCCGTGGTGGTACATGGCGACCTGGATCGCGGCCGGCGTGTTCGTACTGTTCAGCACGGCATCGGCCGCCGAAATGGCAACGGCGCTGCCGCGCGCCGGCGCCTACTACGTCTACGCGCACCGTACCTTCGGTCCCTTCGTCGGATTCGTCAGCGGATGGACCGACTGGCTGAACTGGTGCGGCGCGACGGCCATGACCATCATCGTCATCAACGAGTATCTCCATCTGCTGACCCCGGCCATACCGGCCTTCAGCCTGTCGCTGTGCCTGGCCATCGCAATCTCCTTCGCGCTGATCCAGTGGAGAGGCGTGAAATGGGGAACCGGTCTTCACAACGCCGCGAGCATGATCAAGGCCGTGATTTTCGCCGTGCTCATCATCGCCTGTTTCGTCCTGGCGGGCGGTGAAGGGGCGGAGACGGGGGCGGCCGTCCTGCCGCCCATGCCCGCGGGATGGACCTTGGCCATGGCCTTTATCGTGGCGCTACGGGGGGTGTTCTACGCCTACGACGGGTGGGTATTTACCGCGTACTTTTCGGAGGAAATGGAGGATCCGGGACGCACGATCCCCCGGTCCATGTTCGTGGGCGTCGGCATCGTCATCGCGGTCTACCTGCTCATCAACGTCGCCCTGCTGCGCATGCTGCCCATGTCGGAGATCGTGGGAGCCGAACTGGCCGTGGGCCGGGCCGTGGAGACCGTGTTCGGACCGCTTGCGGAGACGCTTATCACCGCGTTCCTGACCGGATTCCTGATCGTGGGGATCAACCTGGGATACATGTTCGCCGCCCGGGTGATCTACGCCATGAGCACGGACGGTCTTTTCTTCCGTCAGTGCCGGCGCGTAAATCGGGGCGGCACGCCCACGGCGGCGCTGATCGCCAGCCTGGCGGCCACGGTCGTCTTCCTGCTGTTCAGCGGGAGCTTCGTGCTTCTGGTGGAGGCCCTGGCGTTCTTCACCGTGGTCAACTACGTCATCCTCTTCCTGTCCGTCTTCATCCTCAGGCGAAAGGAACCCGACCTGCCCCGTCCCTACCGGGCCTGGGGTTATCCGTGGACCACGGCCCTCACGCTCGCGGGCGGCGTTGCTTTCCTGGCCGGAAACATCATAGGCGGCACGGGGGTCAGCCTGACGGCCCTCGTCGTGGTCGTACTGAGTTATCCCCTGTACCTGCTGTTTCGCCGGATCAATACGCGCTCTTGCGGGTCGTGAGGGGACACCAGCGAGAGGCGAACATGGCATCCAGAAAGCCGTCCCGGTCCGTGCCGGCGGTCATGCGAGCCGCGGCCGCCAGGGCGTAATAGCGCACGTAGCGGCCCTCGTCTTCCACCGACCGCGCCGCCAGATCGTCCACCAGGTCCGCGTCCTGAATCGGGTGCCTGGCCAGGGCGAAGGCGATATTGCGCCGCACTCGTTCGTCGTCGTCCGCGAGCGCGCCGCGAAGGACCGGGACGTCGCCCGGCGCGAAACCGCCGAGAACCGCCACGGCTTCCGAGGCATTGCGCCGCACCCATGCGTCATCATCGCCGAGGGCTCGGAACAGCGCCGGACGGGCGGGTGACGCGGGCAGGCCGATGTCGCCCAGAACGTCCGCGGCGGCGGCCCGTACCCACCAGGCATCGTCTTCGAGCAGTGTTTCCAGGCGCTTCACCGCCGGGCGTCCCATGGCCGACAGCGCGTAGGCGGCGGGCAGTTCGGACGGATTGCCGCCCGCGGGATTCGCCGGGTCTTTGGGCACGCTCGTCAGCGCCTCCTCTTCACTCGTCGCGCGCAGTCGTTCCGCGAGCGGTTCCACGGCCGCCATGCCCTTTCTTCTGAATGTATAGGCCGCCTGAAGCCGTACTTCTTCTTCCGTGTCGTCCAGGTCGTTCAGGCATCGATCGATGGACACGCCGTGGGCTTCGGCCTGTCCGCTGTCCGTACCGGCCATCCAGTTCCACACCACCTCTGATATGGCCGGCAGGGCGTTGCCTGGCTGCGGTTTCCAGCCGCCGTTCCTGTTTTCCCAGTCGGGCCCGTTCGGTTCGCGTGAACGAGTAAACTGGAACTTGAGCATGTACCTGTTCTTCGTACTGGTATTTGCCGTGGCCCGGTGCCATGAATCGAAGTTGACGATGGAAACCGTCCCGGCGGGACCGCGCAGGTCCAGCGCGGACTCCGTGGTCCGGGACGCGTCGCAGTCGGAGATGCGGTTATAGTGCTGCCTGCCGGGCAGGATGCCCGTGGGACCCATGTCCCCCCTCACGTCCTGGGGATAGTAGAAGGCCATCACCCAGCGGCACCGGGCGTGCCTCACGTTGTGGTCGAAGACGTAGTCGTCCTTGTGCCACTGCTGGCCGGGACTGCCCGGCCTGTTCAGGTGGCAGTACCTGTGGGGATGCATGAGATAGCCGGGCCCGAGCAGGCTGGTCAGCGCACCCCGCACCGCGGGCTGGTCGAAGACCCGCTGTATCTCCGGTATCCTAGGCAGGATGTTGTTTCCCGGGTTGCCTTCCTCTTCGAGCACGGTCTCGATCTTGCGATAGAGATTCCGGTGAAACTCCTCGGGCAGGCCGGCATTAACCTGGACATATCCTTCCGTAATGAACTGGCGGACGTCATCATCCCGAAGCAGATGGGCGTTTCGGTCGGTCATGGCGGACCTTTCGGTGTGGTTTTCAGATTTGAGGTCATACCTTTCATTACCCGGAATGGGTACATGATACAATATAAGTAGCAACTTGATTTCTACAATCAAGATAGGTAGATTACGGGACGCGGAACGACCGGCCAGCGCCTCGAAAACCCCTGGCGGCGGGGCATCCGGGGACAGGATACGAGCAAAGGTTTCGATTACCAGGATCCGGGGAAGAGATGAACGGCGACAGATACGATCACCGAGCGGTCGAAGCGCGTTGGGTCGAGCGCTGGGATTCGGAAGGGACCTACGAGGTCGACCTGGGGGCGGCGCGGAAGCCCTACTACAACCTCATGATGTTCCCCTATCCCTCCGCCGAGGGCATGCACGTGGGCAACGTCTTCGCCTATACGGGCGCGGACATCCATGGAAGGTACATGCGCGCCAGGGGACATGACGTGTTCGAGCCCATGGGTTTCGACGCCTTCGGCATTCATTCCGAAAACTTCGCCTTGAAGATCAACTCCCATCCCGGCCGGCTCATCCCGGACAACATCCGCAATTTCACCCATCAGTTCAAGCGTCTGGGCGCCATGTTCGACTGGCGTCACGAAGTGCAGTCCACGGATCCGGATTACTACCGGTGGACCCAGTGGATTTTCATTCAACTCTACAAGGCCGGACTGGCCTACCAGAAGGAAGCGCCGGTCACCTGGTGCCCTTCCTGCAACACGGTGCTGGCGGCGGAGCAGGCCGAAGGCGGCGTCTGCGAGCGGTGCGAGGCGCAGGTCGAACAACGGAACATGCGCCAGTGGTTCTTCCGGATCACGGCCTACGCGAAACAACTGCTGGAAAACTTGGAAACGATTGACTGGTCCGATACGACCAAGACCGCGCAGCGCAGGTGGATCGGCCGTAGCGAAGGGGCCGAGGTGGACTTCCCGCTGGCAGACCACGACGAGCAGGTCAGCGTGTTCACCACGCGGCCGGATACGCTCTGGGGCGCCACCTACATGGTCCTGGCGCCGGAGCACCCGCTGGTCGACGCCGTAACCACCGAAGCACAGCGCGCGACCGTAAGAGGATACGTGAAGGAAAGCGGCCGGAAGACGGCCATCGAACGCGAGGACGCCACCCGCGAGAAGACGGGCGTATTCACGGGCGCCTACGCGGTCAATCCCGTGAACGACGCCCGGATACCGATCTGGATCTCCGATTACGTGCTGATGACCTACGGGACGGGCGCCATCATGGCCGTGCCGGCTCACGACGGCCGGGACTTCGCGTTCGCCCATAAGTTCGATCTGCCCATCGTGCAGGTGATCAGCGGTCAGGTGATCAGCGGTTCGGAAGATACGACCAACGGGTACGATGGCGCGGCCTGTCTGGAGGAAGCCTATACCGGCGAAGGCACCATGATCAACAGCGGACCTTTCGACGGGACCCACAGCACCGTGGGCGTGAGCGCGGTCACGGACTGGCTGGAAACGCGCGGCGCCGGACGGCGACAGATCAACTACCGGCTGCGGGACTGGTGCATCAGCCGGCAGCGGTACTGGGGGCCGCCCATCCCGATGATACACTGCGGGGACTGCGGCGTCGTGCCCGTACCCGAGGAACAGTTGCCCGTGGTCCTGCCCCACGTGGAAGACTTCAGGCCGGACGGCACGGGCCGGAGTCCGCTGGCACGTGATCCGGCCTTCCTGCACACCACCTGTCCCGTGTGCGGAGGACCGGCTCGCAGGGAAACCGACGTCAACGACAACTTTCTCGATTCGGCCTGGTATTTCTTCCGTTATCCCAGCTCGGACCGAGAGGACGTGGTGTTCGACCGGGAGACCACCGAGCGCTGGCTGCCCGTGGACATGTACATCGGGGGCAACGAGCACGCGGTGCTGCACCTCATGTACACCCGGTTCATCACCATGGCGCTGCATGACATCGGCCTGATATCCTTCTCCGAACCCTTCAAGAAGTTCCGGGCCCACGGCACCATCATCCGGAACGGCGCCAAGATGAGCAAGTCGAAAGGAAACGTCATCAATCCCGACGAATACCTGGACGGATTCGGGGCGGACGCCTTCCGTACCTACCTCATGTTCCTGGGACCCTACCAGGTGGGCGGCGATTTCCAGGACGCGGGCATCAACGGCGTGCGGCGGTTCTACGACCGGCTCTGGCGATTTGCCACCGGGACCGAATTCAGCGAGACGCCGGTCGAAGACGCTGAACTGCTGGCGCTGCTGCACGGCAAGACCCGGGAAATCACCGAAGACATGGAGGATTTCCAGTACAACACGGCCATCGCGCACCTGATGGAACTGCTCAACGGTCTGCAGAACGCGGCGGTGCATCATCGCGACGCCCTCTGCACGCTCCTTCGACTGGCCGCCCCTTTCGCGCCTTTCATCACCCAGGAGCTGTGGACCCGCCTGGGCCGCGAGGGCATGATCTGCGACGCCCCCTGGCCGGAGTACGATCCGTCGCTGATCGTTTCCGCCACGATCGAGTACGTCATCCAGATCAACGGCCGGGTCCGCGACCGGCTCGAACTGCCGCCCGGGACGCCCCGCGAGGAAATCGAGGAGGCCGCCTTCGCCAGCGAACGCGTGCGGGCGTGGACCGACGGCAAGGAATCGGTCCGGAACATCTTCGTGCCGGACAAGCTGCTCAACATCGTGGTCAAGGGGTGAGTCTGCTTCCCCCATGTCCACGCCGCGCATATCCATCCTGATGCCGGTATACAACGCCGCCGGTACGCTTCCCGAAGCCCTGAAGAGCATTGCCGCGCAGACACTCGACGATTTCGAGGTCATCGCGGTCGACGACGGATCTGAAGACGACACCCGGATGGTCCTGGAAGCCTGGCGCCGGGGCGACCGGAGGATCAAGCCGGTTTACGCGGGCCGGGTCGGCCTGGTCGAGGCCCTGAACCGCGGTTTGTCGCTGTGCAAGGGGGATTGGGTCGCCCGCATGGACGCCGACGACCGCATGCATCCCGATCGCCTTGCCAGGCAGGCGGCGCTGCTGGAAGCCCGTCCCGATGTAAGCGTGGCCGGGTCGCTCGTGGAGATCTTCGCCGACGGGGCCGTTGGCGAGGGCATGAAAGTCTACGAGGCCTGGCTGAACAGCCTCCTCGAGCCCGCGGACGTCGCCCGGGAGATATTCATCGAAAGTCCCATCGCTCATCCGTCGGCCATGATGCGGCGCGAGGAATTCGCGAAGATTGGCGGATATCGGGATCTCGGCTGGCCCGAGGATTACGACCTGTGGCTACGCTGCCACGCCGCGGGACTGCGGTTCGCCAAGGTACCGGAGGTCCTGTTGTACTGGCGGGAGCACGCCGGCCGGTTGACGCGAACGGATTCCCGGTACTCGGTGGAAAACTTCCTCCGCGTCAAGGCCCGGTTTCTCGTCGACGGTCCCCTGAGAGACCGGGACGGTCTGGTCGTCTGGGGTGCGGGACAGACCGGCCGCAGGCTGTCGAAGCACCTGGTTCGCATGGGCCGGCCGGTCGATGCCTTCGTCGATATATCTCCCCGGAAGATCGGCGGCCGTCTGCGGGGCGCGCCGGTGATCGGTCCCGATCAACTGCTGGAGGCCTGGTCACGCTATCGTCGTCCGATGCTCGTCGTCGCCGTTTCCTCCCGTGGCGCGCGCAAGCTGATCCGGGAGGCGCTCACAGACCTGGACCTGGTGGAAGAAGTCGACTACCTGTGCGCCGCGTAGGGTGTGCAGTGGCCTGGGCGTAGGGTGTGCAGTGGCCTGGGCGTAGGGTGTGCAGTGGCCTGGCAGGTCCCGCCGACCCCCTCGGTCATTTACACCGACGATTTTATTGGTCATGTCACACCCGGCGCATTAAATTGATTGAATTTCCGGATCGATTTACCGGTATATAACTACTACGTGGCTGCGACGGCTTTCGGTGCCGCATACCACGCCCTTCCCCGCAGCCTGAACACTCAAATCATCAAGGAGTATATCATGGCAGACAGGGCTGAAACCACCCAGACGGCTCCGAAAGGCTTTTCAAGACGGGGTTTTCTCAAAGGGATGATGGCCGGCGCCGTTTCGCTGGGGAGTTACGAGGCGGTGGCCCAGATGATCTCCGGCCCTAATGCCCGGCCCGTCCGCGGATGGGGCGTTCCTCCCGGACTCGTGCGCCTGAGCGGCAACGAAATGCCGATCGGGCCGTCGCCAAGGGCGGTCGAGGCCGTGCTTGAGAACGTGTATTCTTTCAACCGTTACAACCGGAACAGGGACATCTATACCAGGATCGCCGAGCGGCACGGACTGCCCGTGGTGGAGTGGCCTCCAAACACCTTCACGCCGCCCGGTGCCTGGGTCACCCTGGGCTGCGGATCGTCGGAGGTGCTGTTCGCCGTTGGTTCCGCCTATCTCCGGGACGGTGGCGAGATGGTCGAGGCGTCGCCCGGCTACGCTGGCGTTTTTCGTGTCTCGGAACCAAACGGCGCCACGGTGAAGTGGGTCCCGCTGAACAGCGACTTCCAGCAGGACCTCGATGCGATGAAGGCCGCCATTTCCGAGAACACGCGCGTGGTGGTCATTACGAACCCCGGCAACCCGACGGGCGTGCTCGTCCCGCCGGACGCCGTGAAGAAGTTCGTGCAGGAGGTCCCGTCCGACGTGATCGTCTTCGTCGACGAGGCCTATATCGAATTCTCGAAGAATCCCGACGACCGCATCGGCGCGGCGCCCCTGATCCTGGACCACGAGAATGTGATCGTCGCCCGTACCTTCTCGAAGATCATGGGCATGGCGGGACTGGGCGTCGGTTACGGGCTGGCCCGTCCCGAGGTTATCGAGAAGCTGAACCAGAACAAGGGCGGCAGGCCCAGCATGCTGTCGACGAACGCCGCGGTGGCCGGGATGGACGACCACGACTACCAGGACCGGGCCCGGAAGGTCACCTGGGACGGGCAGGAGTTCTTCGCCGGCCAGTTCGACGAGATGGGCATCGAGTACGTCCCCAGCCAGTCCAGTTTCATGCTGGTCAACGTGCGCAAGGACGCGGACGAGGTGGTCCGGAAGCTGAGAGAGGAATACAACGTGATGGTCGGCAACGGCAAGCGCCGCTGGGAGATGGATACGTGGCTGCGGGTCACCTCGGGTCTGCAGGAGGAGAACGAAGCCTTCATGGCCGCGCTCAAGAAGGTGCTGGTAAGCAGCTGACTGAGCAGTTGATCAAAGGATGGTGTTATGTCGAATATGACGAAAGCGATGAACCTGGCGGCTTCAGGGTTCACGAGGCGCAAGTTTCTCAAGGGACTGGCGGTCGGCGCCGGTGCGGCGTCGCTCGGTAGCTACGAGGCCGTGGCGCAGATGGTGGCGGGACCGCGGGCGCGGCCCGTCCGCGGCTGGGGCGTGCCCGAAGGGTTCGTCCGGCTGAGCAGCAACGAGAACCCGATCGGCCCGTCACCCCGGGCGGTCGAGGCCATCATGCAGTACGTCTACAAATTCAACCGGTACTACCGGGGCCGCGGCCTGTACGGCCAGATCGCCGAACGCCATGGGTTGCCCGTCGTCATCCCCTCGCGGGATTCCAGGGAGCCCTCGGAACCGTGGGTCACCCTCGGATGCGGATCGTCCGAGGTGCTTTTCGCCATCGCGTCGGCCTACCTGCGCGACGGCGGGCAGATGATCGAGGCGGCGCCCGGTTACGGCGGCGTGATCCGAACGGCCAGGAAGTACGGCGCCAGGGCGCGCCTGGTACGCGTAACCCGGGATTTTCACCAGGACCTCGATGCGATGAAGGCAGCCGTCACCGAGGACACGCGCGTCGTCATCATAACCTCTCCGGGGAATCCGACGGGCATCATCGCGCCTTTCGAAGACCTCAAGAAGTTCGTCCGGGAAGTGCCCTCCAACGTCATGGTATTCGTCGACGAAGCCTACATCGAGTTCGCCAGGAATCCGGAGGACCGGGTCGGCGCCGCGCCGCTGATCCTGGACCACGAGAACGTCATCGTCACCCGTACCTTTTCCAAGATCATGGGCATGGCCGGCCTGCGTATCGGCTACGGCCTGGCCCGGCCTCACGTCATCGAGAAGCTCGAAGACAACAAGGGCGGGCGGGTCAGCTCACTCTCGGTGGTCGCCGCGGAGGCCTGCATAGAGGATAACGACTACCAGGACCGGGCCCGGGAGGCCGCATGGGCCGGCCATGACTATTTCGCCAGCCAGTTCGACGAGATGGGCCTCGAATACGTACCCAGCCAGTCCAGCTTCATGCTGGTCAACGTGCGCAAGGACGCCGACGAGGTTACCCGGAAGTTGTTTGAAGAGTACAACGTGCTCGTGGGCAACGGCAAGCGCCGCTGGCGGATGAACAACTGGCTGCGGGTCACCTCCGGCCTGCAGGAGGAGAACGAGGCCTTCATCGCGGCGCTCAAGAAGGTGCTGGTAAGCAGCTGATGAAGCGGGGATAACAGGCCCCGCAACCTCTCGCCCTGACAGGTTTGGTTAAGGGTGGCAGACACAGATCGGAGAGCCGGTCCTTCTCAGGACCGGCTCTCTATTTTCTGGTATTCATCCCTGCGAAGGAGGGCGTCGAGCGCATCGGCCGCCTTCTTCTTCACCCTGAGCACCGAGCGGCGCTTCACCTGTTCGTACCCGCGGATCTCATCGGGCAGCCGGAGCAGTTCCGAAACATCGGGATAGTTGTCGGCGGTGAGTACGTCGAGGGCCTGGTCCAACAACGATTCATACCAGGTTACGAGTTCCCGTTCCTCGCGCCGGGCCGCGGTGTACCCGAAGGGATCGAAGCGGGTTCCGCGGAGCCCCTTGCATCGGGCCATGATCCGCAGAAAGGGCCTGAACCACGGCCCCAGCCGCAGTTTGCGGTCGAGGCCCCACGCCCGCAGCAGCGGCGGGTGCAGGTTGTAGGACACCTTGACCGGACCGTCGAACCGGTCCTCTACGTCCGGTTCCGCGGGGCTGGCCAGCAGCCGGGCCACCTCGTACTCGTCCTTGTAGGCCATGAGCTTGTGCAGCATGAAGGCGGCGTTCGCGGACAGCAGGTAGCCCCGCTCCACGCCGCCGTGCCGTTCGTCGGCCGCAACGATCCGCTCCATGCGTTGCACGTACCTTTCGGCATAAGGGACACCCTGGTAGGCGATCAGTTCCCCCACGCGGACGATCCACGTCCGGCGAAAGGACTCCGCTCGAACCGGTACGCGGCCGATCAGCGACCGGTAGGCATCCGATTTCTTCCCACCCAGCATATCTAAGTAGCGTCGGGCCAATTGCTCCGCATCCGGTTGCGGGTCTTCCACGCACGCGTCGAGCCGGTCCCGGTCGTACACGGCCATGCGGCCCCAGCGAAACGCCTGGATATTGGTTTCCACCGCCTGGCCGTTCAAATGGATCGCCCTTTCTATGCTCTCCGCGCGCAGGGGAAGGTGTCCGGCCTGGTAGGCCGCGCCGAGGAGAAAGACGTTGGCCACGATGTGGTTTCCGAAGAGCCTGACCGCATATTCCTGGGCATCGATGAAGAGGTTTTCGCCGGCGCGGGTGTATCGGTCGATCTGCCGTTCCATCGCGGGGACATCGGCGCCGGGCATCTGCGGGTCGTAGACCATGCGCGCCGTGGGAACCCCCGTACTGCCGACCACGGCCACGGTGCGGCGCGGGTTGGCGACCTGGAGGTTCAGGGGATTCACCGCGCCGGCGAGGTCCGCTGCCAGATAGAGATCGCACCGGCCGCCCGGGATGTAGCTGGACGGAGGAATCCGGCCTTCGCCCAGGATGATGGGGGATTCCACCGGGCCGCCCTTCTGCGCAAGCCCCGTGCGGTTCATTTCGTTGACTTTCTTCCCGTCGAACAGGGCCGCGACGGCGAGAACCTGGGCGACGGTGACGACACCGGTGCCGCCGATGCCGATGAGGTGAATCGCGTATTCCCTGTCGATCACGGCCTTTTGACGGGGTTCTCCGAGATCCGTTGCGTCGAGCGTGGGGCCTACCGTCTCCCTGGGCCGCGTATCGCCGACGGGTTCCACGGTGATGAACGACGGGCAGTCGCCCTTGAGGCAGGACAGGTCCTGGTTGCACGCGGACTGGAGTATGTCGGTCTTGAAGCCGAATTCCGTTTCCTTCGGCGCCAGTGCGAGGCACATCGACTGCTGTCCACAATCGCCGCATCCCTCGCATACTCTTTCATGGATGAACACATAGCGGTCGGGTGAAATCCCCTGGCGCTTACGCCGCCGGCGCTGTTCCGTGGCGCACTCCTGGTCGTAGACCAGAACCTTGACGCCCGGTTTCCGGGCGAGGCGCTCCTGTGCTTCATCCAGCCGCGTTCGGGGTTCTAGGAGGAGGTGCTGGTCCCGCTTCAGGGCGGCGCGCGACCGTTTCAGGGACACGCCGTCCGGATACTTGCTGACGACCGTCACGTCCCCGACCCCCATGCCCAAGAGAATCAGCACGAAGTCGTCCAGGGAAGGCTGGCCCGTGATGTCCTGGCCGCCGGTCATGGCGACCACGTGGTTCCAGAGGATCTTATAGGTGATGTTGGCGCCGTGGGAAATGGAGCTGAACAGCGTGATCAGGCCGCTGTGAAGCACCGTGCCGTCGCCGATGTTCTGGAACAGGTGGCGGTTCCCGTTGAAGGGAAACATGCCGTTGTAGATGGCGCCGCCCAGGCCCATGGTGGGGATCCACCGCACGCCCCTTCCATCCGCCTCGATGTACGCGTCCAGCGAGGAGCACCCGATTTCGCCTCCGGCGACCTCCCCTTCCGGCGCGCGGGCCGATACGCTGTGGGGACAACCCGGACAGTAGTGTGCGGTACGCCGCGGAAAGGAGCCGGGGTCCCTTTCCGCGATGGCATTCAGTTCCTCCATCCTGACGGTCACCGGCGCGGAAGGGAAAACCTCCTGCAGCATCGGTCCCAGGAGGAGGGTCAGCAGGTCGGGGTTCAGCTCTCCATGGGCGGGGATGAGCCGGCGGTCATCCGGCCCCCGCTTCCCGAAGACGTTTTCGACGCCGGTGCCCAGGAGCGCATGGGCCACCGCTTCTTCCACGAAGGGTCCTTTTTCCTCCACGACCACCACGGTCCGCAGGCGGCGCGCGAAGTCGCGGATCGTCCGTTTATTGATCGGGTAGATGACGCCGAGTTTCAGGATCGGCACCCGGTCTTCCAGATCGAGCAGCCGGAGGGCCTGGACGGTGTCCGCGTAACTCTTGCCCGTCGCGACGATACCCAGGGGACTGTCCGATTCCGGATTCCGCGCCGTGTCGATCCCGTTCATCCGCGCATACTCGGTCGCGATCTCCATGCGGACTGTGGTCAGTTCTTCTTCGAAGGGGATGGATTGCGTGGAAATGACGACCTGGTGAAAGCGCTTTTCGTAGAGCCGTTCGCCGAGCTGTCCGTCCGAAGTCCGGGGCGGCAGAGTCACCTTCGGAAGTCCGGGGTTTACGTCCACCGTCTCCGCGCCGTCGCAGATGGGCGTGACGAGTTTCATACCGCAGACGACCCCCGCGTACCTGCTGAGGGCGAGCGCGTGGTGGGCGTAGGTGATGACTTCGGCGACCGAGGCCGGGTAGAAGACGGGGATGCGCGCGTCGCGCAGGGCCTGTTCACTGCTGGCGGGGTAGCCGGAACTCTTCGCCATGTGGTCGTCTCCGGCAAAGAGCACCACGCCGCTGTCCCTGCCCGTCCCGGCGACGTTGGCCAGGCTGAACTCGTCCAGGGCCCACTTCACCCCGTGGGCCTTGCCGTACCAGAACCCGTCCACGTCTCCTGCGTACTGGCTCCCGTGCACCGCCGCCGCCGCGGTCTTCTCGTTGACCGCGGCCTGGTGCACGAAGGGCGCCGCTTCGTTGAGCAGGGACGACTGCTGCCGGATCTCGAGGTCGAGGCCGCCCAGCGGAGATCCCTCGTAGCCGGCGATGAAGCTGCTGCGGACGGGACCGCCTGTAAGTGCGTCACGCCGCTGCTTGTCCAGCAGGAACCGGACGATGGCATGAATGCCGGTGAGGAAGACCGTCCCGCGTTCTTTGAGGTATCGGTCCTGTAGCGAGGGTTCTTGCAAGGTTTCGGTGGTCAAGGGCGGGCCCGCCTGGTCGTGAGGCGTTTCAAAACAGGGTCCTGGACGTTCGGATCATGGCGATAAAATACGGAGTCGGCAGGATCGTGTCAACCGGTGCGGGGAGGGCCGATACGCCTTTGAAACAAGGGGAAACGGATTGCCTTCCAGAGAGCCATGCTGTAGTTTTAAGGAACGATCGACGGACGATAAGCACTTCTCTGGGGCATTTACTGCCATGCCGAACGCGCTTGCGGAAATACCGTTTTCTCCAGCCCTCTATGCGTCGAGCCGGGAAGATGCGCCGATCGATATGCTGGTGCTCCATTACACGGACGGTCCCTCGCTGGAGGACTGCGTCGCGATCTTCCAGGACCCGGAGCGGCGCGTAAGCTGCCATTACATCGTGGGACTCGACGGCGCCGTGCTGCAGATGGTCCGCGACGAAGACTGCGCCTGGCACTGCGGCGTCAGCGCGTGGCGGGGACGCGAAGGCTGCAATCGCTGGTCGCTGGGCATTGAAATCGTGAACTGGGGGCGGCTGCAGAAGAGAAACGGGCATTTTTACTGCTGGCCGGAGGACTACGGAACGCCCTACGGCGGACCATCGCCCGTTGTGGCAGGAGGAGACTGGTGGGCGCCTTATCCTTCCGTACAGATCGAACAGGTGGGCGCGCTGTCCGGGCGGCTCGTGGAACGGTACCGGATCCCGCTGGACAACGTCGTGCGTCACAGCGACATCGCGCCGGATCGCAAGATCGATCCCGGCCCCGCCTTCCCCTGGGCGGAATTCAAGGCCAAGATGGCCGGCACGATCGCCGGCAGATGGTGATGCAGAAGGCGGAGACATGGCTTTTCGATGGCGTTGGGCGCATTGTCCTCGGACGTTCCGGTTAACCCCTTCTTAATATGACAAACAAGACAGACTCTGCAGGTAAACCGAGCAGAACCGGTACATTGACGCCTGCCGTGAACGGTACGGGCGTGATCCTGCACACCGGCTTGGGCCGGGCCGTCCTGTCCGAGGCCGCGCAGCGGGCCGTCGCCGACGTGATTGAAGGGTACTGCACGCTCGAGATCGATGCGGAGACGGGAAAGCGGGGTTCGCGGCACGCCCTGGTTTCCGATATGCTGTGCGCACTTACCGGGGCCGAGTCCGCCATCGTGGTGAACAACAACGCCGCTGCGGTAATGCTGATCCTGCACGCGCTGGCGCTGGACCGGGAGGTCGTCATCTCCCGGGGACAGCTCGTGGAGATCGGCGGGTCTTTCCGCATGCCCGACGTCATGTCCGCGGGCGGCGTTGAACTTGTCGGCGTCGGGACGACGAATCACACCGAAGCGGAAGACTATCGGGCCGCCGTCACCGACCGGACGGCCCTCATCATGGCGGTACACAGGAGCAATTTCGATATTGCCGGCCTGGATGTCTCCCCAACGCTCGGGGAACTGGCTCAACTGGGGCGGGAAAAGGATATCCCCGTCGTGTACGACCAGGGAAGCGGCGCGATGATCGACCTTGGCGCGCACGGCCTGGACAGTGGATACACCGTCCGAGACGCCCTCGGCCTGGGGATCGACGTGGTCTGTTTCAGCGGAGACAAACTGCTGGGCGGACCGCAGGCCGGTATCATCGCGGGCAGGCGGGACCTCCTCGACCGGATGAAGAAGGATCCGCTGATGCGGGCCTTTCGCGCGGACAAGATGGTCTACGCTGCCCTGCAGGCCACGCTGGCGTTGTTTTTCGATCCCGAAACACTCGCGGATACGCATCCGGTTACGGGTATGATCGCGGCGACAACCGAAGCCCTCGAATCAAAGACGCGAAGACTCGCGGAGTGCCTCGCGGGCCGCTTCGCGCACCGGGTCGACGTGACCGTGGAAGAATCTTACGCCGAAATCGGCGGCGGGGCCTTGCCGGTACAGCAACTGCCTTCCCGGGCCGTGGCGCTCCGGCCCGTCAGCTGGACGAATCGCCAACTCGCCGCGGCGTTCAGGAGGCAGGCGCCGCCGGTATTCGGCCGATTGGCGGGCGACCGGTACCTGCTCGATGTTCGGACATTGGGAGAACGGGATATCCCGCTTGTCGAGGCCGGAGCTACAGAGGTCGCGCGGCTGATGGACCGCGATGCGGCCCGGGAAGCGGACGGGAGAGCCGATGAGTGACCGGTTGAAGGATAAAGTAGTCGTCGTCACCGGCGGTGGCACCGGGATTGGCCTGGGCATCGCCCGATGCTGTGCCGAAGCGGGAGCCGCCGTGATGATTGCCCAGCGGCGGATCGAGATCGCAGCGTGCGAAGCCGCGCGTCTTCGCGAATCGGGTTATCCTGTCCAGGCGCACCGATGCGACGTGAGCCGCCGGGAGGACCTGGCCGTCCTGCTGGACCAGACCGAGGTCCTGCTCGGGCCCGTGGACGTGATGATCAACAACGCCGCGCTGACCGGAAGTTCACTGGAGCTTCGCCCCTTCATGGAGGAAACGGACGAGCACTGGCGCAGCGTCCTGGACATAAACCTGACCGGGGCGTTTATCGCGACGCAGGAGGCTGCCCGAAGGATGATCGCCCGGGGCAAGGGCGGCGCCGTCGTCAACATCTCGTCGGTAGCCCAGTTCGCCGCGCAGGAAGGCGCCGCCCCGTATTGCGCCAGCAAGGCGGGCATGGACGGCCTGACCAAGACGGCGGCCATCGAACTGGCGTCCCACGGAATCCGCGTGAACAGCATCGCGCCGGGAGACATTCACACGGAGCAGAGCGACAAGCCCCAGGAAGACGCGGTCGGAAAGGGAGCCACGGGGAAATACTTTCGCGATACACCGCTGGACCGCCGTGGCAGCCCGGAGGAAATCGGCCGGGTGGCCGTGTTCCTGGCCAGCGATGAAGCAAGCTTCGTCACCGGCGCCACGTGGCTGGTGGACGGGGGATTCCTCAGCTACTGAACGTTTTCCGCCCGCCGAGACCTCAAGCGGCTCGGTTCCGATTGGCCCGAGGCCGGAGAGGAAGGCGCAACTCGCCTGACCTTTTGTTTTGGTGGCGCGGAACCGGGACCTGCTCCGGACGGAATCTCACCACTTTATCCCACGCTGCACCGGCCCCGTGTGCTGATCGCTCCGCTCCTCGATCGGCCAATCCCGGATATCGTCGATCAGTTCAATGAGTCCATCCACGGACGCGTTGAAGATGATCTCGCCCTTCTCCGCCGTGGCCGGCGTCGGATCGCCGTGGACTCCCAGGCCCGTCCACCGGCCCCAGAAATCGTTGAACCGCACGGTACCCGTGCTGTCCGACGAGCAGTACTTCCCCACCCGGTCCGTGTCCGGCGCGGCCTTGTCCATCTTTACCCGTTCGCCGGCCAGGTGAAGGTAAAGGGACGTCTCCAGCTCATCCGCGTGGGCCAATACCTCCGACTCCCTGATCTCGTTGAAGGCATCCACCAGAAAAGTGAAGTAGTTGGCGGCGAAGCAGAGCGACTCCGTGGAAAGCACCGTCTTCCGGGCGACCAGGTCGACGAGCGGGGAGTTGGAGCCGTGTCCGTTAACGAGCAGGATCTTCCGGAAGCCGTGGTAGGCCACGCTCTTGGTGACGTTCAGGCAGAATGCGATGAAGACCTCGGGCTCGATGTGGATCGTGCCCGGAAAGTCGATGTGGTGCAGGTTCAGGCCGTAGCTGACCGTGGGGAGGACGAGCACGCGGTCCGGAATCCGCCGCCCCAGTTCGTGGCAGACGGATTCGACGAGGAAAGCGTCCGTATCCAGCGGCAGGTGCTTGCCGTGCTGCTCGGTGGAACCCGTGGGCAGGACCACCACCTTCTGCATGGCGATCGCCTCGTTCATATCCTCCCAGGTCAGGCGGTTGTAGCGGTATTCATCCCGCACGTTCATTCGGGTCTCCTCCCATGCTACGCCGGGCCTCTTCACATGCTACGCCGGACTACTCCCCCTTCTTACGCCCATCTCTCTCGCTGTTGCGCGGGTCTACGTTCACTCTTCCGGGATCTCGATCGGAGTCCGCTTACCCACGCTGGGGGGCCGCAGCAGGTCGCGCTGCAGGTCGTTGGCGGCCAATTCCCGCTCCTGGTCCAACCTTTCGGCCGAAGCCCAGGCGGAATACCCGGGCGAATACTTGTACAGCAAGGCGCGCCGCCGCCGGTCGGACGTCCACGTGGTGGTGCCGTGGACCAGCGCTTCGGTGAAGATGAGCATGTCGCCCGCCATGAAGGAGGGGTTCGCGACCAGATGGGAATCCACGGGCGGACGGAAACGGAAATTTGACTTGTGGCTGCCGGGGACGCAGATGAGTCCGCCGTCGCCGGGATTGACATCCTCGAGGGCATACATGACCACGATCAGACCGTTGTACATCTTCCCGTCGAACCACTGGTACTGGTGCTCGCCGTGGTCGTGCCGGAGGCCGCCGTGCAGGTTCGGCCGCACGTGGCCCCGCTCCACGGAAAGGCGGTCCATCTGCAACCCGTAGGCGTGGTCCAGCCGAAGCCATTCCCCGATCATCGTGCGGATGATCCGCAGGGTCCGGGGGAGAGCCATGAGTTCCAGGAAGACCGGATCGAGCGTGAGGAACGGAAATCCGTGGGCATCGTCCGCGAGATGTTTGTCCAGGATCCCGTTCATGTGATCGACCTGGTCTCGGGTCAGCATGTCCTTATAGACGATGTATCCGTTGAGGTCGAATTCGAAGATCTCGGCTTCGGTCATGGATTCCTCCTCACGCTTCCGGTATCGCTACCGGCGTCCGGCCTTCGATGCTGGGCGCCCTGAGCAGGTCGCGCTGCAGATCGTTGGCGGCCAGGGCCTGCAGCTTTTCCCAGTTCTCCGGAATCGCCCAGGTGGAATGCCCGGGCGAGTACTTGTAAAGCAGGGAACGTCGCTTGTTCGGCGAAGTCCAGGTGTCGGATCCATGGACAAGCGCTTCCGTGAAGATCAGCATGTCGCCGGCCTTTAAGGACGGATTCACGACGAGGTGGGAATCCGGCGGCGGTTTGAATTCCACGTTGGTCTTGTGGCTTCCGGGAACGCAGATGAACCCGCCGTCGCCGGGGTTGACGTCCGTGAGCGCGTACATGACCACCGTCAGCCCGTTGTACATCTTTCCGTTGAACCACTGATAATGGTGCTCGCCGTTGTCCTCCAGCGGGCCGCCGTGGAGGTTGGGCCGGATATCGCCGCGCTCCACCGTGAGCGTGTCCATCTGCAGCCCGTAGGCGTGGTCCAGGCGCATCCAGTCCCCGATGATCGTCCTCAGGACATTCAGGGTCCGGGGCAGGGCCATGACTTCCATGAACACCGGGTCCAGTTCCAGGAAACGGAAATTGTAGGATTCATCCGTGAGGTGTCCGTCGAGCACCCCGTTCATGTAATCGACCTGGTCCCGGGTCAGCATGTTCCGGTATATGATTACTCCATTCAGGTCGAATTCGAAGATTTCCGCTTCGGTCATGGTGTCCTCCGGGACGTCGGCCTTTCGCTGTGCGGGCGGCTTTCCGGTTCACCCGGCCGCCTGCCCGCTTCCTCCCTTTCTTCTCAGTTGCTCTTTCGCCCACGCTTCGAGGGGTACGTCTCCGGGTTCGGGGCGCCAGTACCTGGAAGCCGGATGGGCGGGGTCGCCGTCCTGGTAGACCACCCCGTCCTCTGTCGTGTTGGACCCCAGCAACTGGCGCTGGACAGGCGTGCAGCGGGACAGCAGTGCAGAGTCCTGGCGGTCGTAGTCCCCCGGGCGCGCCCAGCGGTAGTTGTACCCGTAGTACAGGCATTTCCGTGTGCGGCCGGACAGGTTGGGCGTGAGGCAGTGCCACAGGGCCGTCCGCCAGACCATGGCGGTGCCGGGCTTTACGTTTACTTCCACGATATCCTCCGGGTCGATCTGGTAGTCCGGATCGTGGATCAGTTCGGGCGAACGAAGGTGGCTGCCGCGCACCACGCAGATGGCCCCGCTGTTGTGCTCGGTGAGATCGGTCAGGTAGTAACCGACCTTCACCTCGAAGAAGGGGATGATGCCGTTGGTGATGGGATAGCCGTAATTGGGCGCGTCGGAGTGCCAGGGAAAGAAACCGCCGCTGGCCCCCAGTTCTCCCACCGCGTGATCTTTCATGGGCGGCCGTACGTCCACGTGGGAAGTGCGGATCTGGATGTTCACGCCCATGACGTCCACGACGAGCGGAAGGACTTCCGGGTATTCGATCAGCGCGAACAGTTCATCGTGGAGGGCCAGGGAATTGCGGATCTGATAGGGGGCATCCGGAGAGGCGCCGTGGGTCTTGTGGCAACGCGCGTACAGTTCGTCGACGACACCGAGCAGCCGGTCGACGTGCTCCGGCTTGAGGGCGTTCTCGATCAGAAAGAACCCGTCTTCGTCGAACCGTCGCCGTTGCGCTTCGGTAATGGCGAGGAAGGGGTCGGGTTCAAGCGGTTCCGGCTGGGTCTGGGCCGCGGGCATAGACATGGTTTCGCTCCTTCAGAAGATCAACTCCACGGGCGGTCATTGGCGCGGATCTCACTCCACTTGCAGGCGGGTCAACTCCACGGGCGGTCATTGGCGCGGATCTCACCCCACTTGCAGGCAGGTCAACTCCACAGGCGATCATGGGATCGCAAGTCGTTCCACGCGTCGGTGGGTTCGAAGTATCCGGGATCCTTATCGCTGATGTGCTCCCGTATGGCCTCTTCGTTCAATTCGACGCCCAGTCCCGGCGCGTCCGGCACCGCCATGAACCCGTCCTCGATCGCGGGATCGGGCAGGCCGGTTACCAGGTCGCCCCACCAGGGCACGTCCACGTGGTGGTGCTCCAGGGCGATGAAGTTCTCCGTGGCCGCGGCGCAGTGCACGCTGGCCATCTGGGCGACCGGCATGGCGGACATGTGCAGCGCCATGGAGATGCCGTATTCCTGGGCCGTATCGCCGATCTTCTTGGTTTCCAGGATGCCCCCGGAAGTGGCCAGGTCGGGATGACAAACGGATATGGCCCGGTTCTCGAAGAGGTCCATGAAGCCCTCCCGGAGATAGACGTCCTCTCCCGTGCAGATCGGCGTGTCGCAGGCGTCCCGCAGGCGGACGTACTGCTCGGTGAACTGCCACGGGACCATGTCCTCGTACCAGGCCAGGTTGTACCGGTCCAGCGCCTTGCCCAGGCGGATGCAGTCCTCCACGCCGATGTGCCCGAAGTGGTCGACGGCGAGGGGTATCTCGTAACCGACGATGTCGCGTACGCCCGCCACGTAATCCGACAGCAGGCCGATGCCTTTGTCCGTCAGCCGAATCCCGGTGAAGGGATGCATGACGTGCAGGGTGTCCAGCATGCCGGAAGGGGCCGACAGGGTTCCAGGGGTGTCCTTCAGAAGGCCGATACCCACGTCCATCTTCAGAAAGGTGAACCCCCGGTCCATGCGTTCCTTCAGGCGCCGCCCCATCTCGCCGGGGTCCGGGGACGAAGTGGTATCGCAGTAGATGCGCACCGAGTCCCTGAATTTCCCACCGGCCAATTGATAGGCGGGCACGCCGTAGGCCTTGCCCGCGAGATCCATGAGGGCCATCTCGATGGCGCAGACGCCGCCGGCCTGCCGGGCGTGATGGCCGAACTGGCGGATCTTGCGGAAGACCCTGTCGACGTTGCAGGGGTTCTCGCCCAGGATGCGTGACTTGAGGGCGAGGGCATAGGTCTTGCTGGCGCTGTCCCGCACCTCCCCAAGCCCATGGACGTCCTGGTTGGTATCGAGCCGGATGATGGTCGACGCGCCGATCGTCACCGTGCGCATGTCCGTGATGCGCAGATCGCCGGGGCGGGAAGCGGTATTGACGCTGGCGGTGATTTCTGTGGTTTCTGGCACGGATTCAACCTGTTGCCGGATTCCGACCGTCAGTCGGTGCCTGCACGGTCCAGTTTTCCGGCGGTTCGACGGGGCCGTGATCCCACACGGTGGGGAAGTAATGGCCGGTCAGGAGTGCGCCGGGCTCGACGTCCACCCTCCGCTCCATGATATGGGTCCGGGAGGGCTCGTACCTCGTCCAACCGGGCATGTAATGCACCGCGATCGCCGGCCGGCCGTTTTCGGACGGATTGGGCGGACTGCCGTGCCAGGTCAGGCAGTGGTGGAACATGCATTCGCCTTTCTTTACCTCGCAGGGGACGATTTCCACCTCTTCGCCATCCGGGATGAGGGACAGATCGGGATCCGGCGTGAAACCGTCTTCGTTCGTCCCGATCGTCCCGCCCTTGTGCGGCCCCCAGTGGTGGCTGCGCGGCACCATGCGCATGCAGCCGTTCTCGATGGTGGCGTCTTCCAGGGCCACCCAGGCGCTCACCAGGTCGGCCGGCTGGATGATCGGCCAGTAGGGATGGTCCTGGTGCCAGTCCGTTGCCCCGCCGCGGCGCGGCGGCTTGTACTGGATCTGGTCGTGCCATACCCGCAGCACGTCGGTGCCGATCAGTTCACAGGCCATGCGGCAGATCTCCAGATGATAGAGGTGGGCGCGGAATCCATCATCGGCCTGCCAGGTATTTACGACCTGTATCACGACGTCCCGCTCGTCCTCAATATCCTCGCCCCGGATGTTTCGCACCGCCTCGGCCCGGCCCCGGGAAGTGCCCGCAATGACCGTCATCAGGCGGTCCCGCAAAGCGCTGGCCTCGTCATCGCTGTAGACACGGCCCACGTTGAGGAAACCGACCTCCCTGAATGCGTCGATCTGCGTCTGGGTCAGGGACACTTTGCAACTCCCGGTTCGTATTCGGTTTTCTTCGAGCTTCGGAATCGTGGAAAGATTGGTGCGAACGTAGCGGAAACCCGGTGGCTTGTCAAGACCGATGTCCACCTGATTTTCGCTTGACGCCGCCCGGTCCGCTGGTTACTTCCCGGTAACTCCACAGCAGTTCCACGCTCCGCACATAGAGGAACCCGAAATGTCGATACGCATGGCGCAGTACGGCACCGGCCACGGACATGCCGCGGGCAAACTTCAGTCCATGTTGACCGACCCCGGCGTCGAGTGCGTCGGAGTCTATGAACCGGATGAGACACGGCGGGCCGCTCTGGCGCATGCCGGGGGACCGTACGAGGACATCCGATGGTTCGACCGCGTGGAGGATATGCTCGGCGATCCGGCTATCGTCGCCGTCGCTTCGGAAGGCCGAAATGATGAAAGCCTGGCCCAGACGGAAGAGATCGTCCGCGCCGGCAAGCACGTCTGGTACGATAAGCCCGCCGGCGACGACTGGCCGGCCTGGCAACGGGTGGTTGCCATGGCGGAGCAGGCGAGTCTCCAGATACAGATGGGATACATGTTCCGATATCACGACGGGTTCTGCAAGATCGCCGACTGGGCCCGGTCCGGCATGCTGGGCAACGTGTTTTCGATCCGGGCGCACATGTCGACCAACGTCCCCGCTTCGTCCCGCGAGGTGATCAGCGCCCACCGGGGCGGCATATTCTACGACCTGGCCGGCCACATGCTCGACCAGGTCGTCTGGATCCTCGGACGGCCGTCCAGGGTGACCGCCTTCCTGCGCAACGAAACCGGGGAGGTCCCCGCGTTCACGGATAACGGGCTGGGCGTGTTCGAATACGAGCACGCCATGGCCACGGTCGATATCGCCGCCATGGAACCGGCGCCGCCGGCCCGCCGCTTCGAGGTGTACGGTACCGAGGGCAGCGCCATACTCCTCGAACCCTTCGAACCGGGCACGGAGATCCGGCTGGTCCTGACCGAAGCCCGGGAGGGATATCCTGCTGGAGAATCCCGAGTGCCGGTCGTGGGCCGCAGCCGGCAGGCGCTGTATGACCTCGAGTTGGCGTCGTTCCTGAAGGCCATTTCCGGCGAACAACCGCCGGACCGGTCCCTGCCCCACGAACTGCTCGTGCAGGAGACTCTCCTCCGCGCGACCCGGGGCCGGTCGTGAGCCGGCAGGCAGCGCACTACGACGCGATCATAATCGGCGGAGGAATCGTCGGCGTCTCGACGGCCTGCGTGCTCGCCGGGCGCGGGATGCGCGTCCTCCTGCTCGAAAGGTACGCGCCCGCCCACGAGCACGGCAGTTCCCACGGCGACAGCCGGATGATCCGCTTCGACTACGAAGAAAACGTGTACGTGGAAATGGCGGCGCGGGCGTTCCGGGCATGGGGAGATCTCTCGAAACGCCTGGGCAGACCGGTGTTCAGGCAGACGGGCATCTGCAACCTGGCGCCTGCCGACGCGGACGTGCTGGATGTCCTGGAAACCCGGTTGCGGGACTGCGAACTCCCCTACGAGCGACTGGCCGGTTCTGCCTTTATTCGGCGTTTCCCCCAGTTGAACCTGGCGCGAACCAGCGAAGCCATCTACCAGCCCGACAGCGCGGTGCTTTTCGCCGACGAGGTGGTGCGGAGTCTGTGGGACTGTGCCCGGGAAGACGGCGCGGACACTCTGGCGGAAACGGAAGTCGTCTCGGTTGATCCGGGCGATGACCGCGTCGAGGTCGCGGCGTCATACGGGCGGTCCTGGTCGGGTACCTATCTCGTGCTGGCGACGGGCGGCTGGACGGGCCGTTGGCTGGACGCGCTGGGGATCGATACTTCGCTGGTGGTGACCCGTGAACTGCTGGCCTACTTTCCACAGGCCGGGTCGGTCCCCCACGAAGCGGGCGCCATGCCCAACGTGATCGATTACCACACCCCCGATCCCTTTTATTGCGTGCCCCAGGTGCGGGTGCCTGGCGTGAAAGCCGGCTGCCACAGAACCGGCCGGATCGTGGAGGCCGACGACGCCGAAGAGGTGGACCGCGCCAATCTTGCCGCGGTGCAGGAGTTCATCGGCCGGAGATGCCCCCACCTTAACCGCGATCCCGTCGCGGTGAAACACTGCCTGTACACCAACTCGGCGGACTATCACTTCATCCTGGACCGCCATCCCGAACATGACAACGTGGTGCTGGCCGCGGGATTTTCGGGCCACGGGTTCAAGTTCGGCCCGGTACTGGGCGAGATCCTGGCCGCCCGGTTGTTCGACGAAACGCCACCGGTCGACACGAGCCTCTTCGGCCTCGAAAGATTCAATCGGCCGGATGCGTTGAAGCCCCGGACGATCGCGTAGTTCTCACGACTCACACGAACCGCCGGCCGTCCTTGAACACGCCGACGATCCGACGGATGGCGCCGATGTCCTGCAACGGATCTCCATCGACCGCGAGGATATCGGCATATTTCCCCGGCTCAAGGGTTCCAACCTGGTCCGCCATCCCAAGCATTTCGGCGGCCCGGCTCGTGGAGGCGATGATGGCGCCCATGGGGGAGAAGCCGCAACACTTGACGCCGATGACCAGGCCGCCGCCGAAATCCTCGAACCGTGTGTCCGGGACGCCCGCATCGCTGGATATGACCATGCGGACGCCTTCCTCCATCGTACGCCGCAGCAGGGCGAACCGCTCGCCGTACTCGCTGTTGCGCAGTTCTTCCACTTCTTCCGGTGAACCCGTCCTCGGACCGGTGATCGTGTGGCTGACGTAGAGCCCCTTCTTCCGGATCAGATCGACGGCCGCCTCGTCGTAACGGTGGCCTTCTTCCTCCCCCATCCACGAACAGTGCTCGATGCTGTCGGTGCCGGCGATGGCGCAGTTCATGATGCCTTCGGTCCCGTGGGCGTGGGCGGCGACCTTCCGCCCAAGACGATGGGCGTCTTGCACCAGTGCCGTCAGCGTTTCCGCCGAATACTGGGCGCGGCGCACGTTGCTGTCGGGGGTCAGCCCGCCGCCGGTCGCGCACACCTTGACCCAGTCCACGCCCATGGCGACCACCGTGCGCACAGCCTTCAGCACCTCCTCCGTGCTGTCCGCGCTGATCCCCATGTAGTTGAGATGTCCCGCCGTCGTGGTGATGGGCAGTCCGCAGGCCAGGATGCGCGGACCCTCGAGGTGGCCCGCGTAGATGGCCCGCTTCAACGTCAGCGTCACGCCGAACACGTCGGCGCAGTCCCGTACGGTCGTCACCCCGCCCCGAAGGACCAGGCGGGCGTTGGCGGCGGCCTCGACCACGGACTCCACGGTGCTCTTGTGCGCCAGGGAGCTGACGCAGTCGTCCTTCGCGTTCATGACGAGATGTACGTGGGTATCGATGAGGCCGGGGAGGAGCGTGGCCGTACCCAGGTCGACGACTTCCGCGTCGCGGGGTATGGAAAGGCTGTCGCCGGAACCGACGGCCCGGATCCGGTTGCCGTCCACCAGGATCAGCCCATTGGGAATCGGGGTCTCACCCTTCCCGTTGATGATCGAGCCGCCCTTGATGGCCTTTAGCAAGCGTCCTGCTCCTGGATTCCGGGTTACGATGGGGCGTCCGCGGCGGGTACTACATCGAAGGCGCCCATGGTGCTGTACTTCTCCAGCCGGGCTTCCAGGCGTTCCTCGACGGACTGTCCGCCCGCCTCGTGCAACGCCTTGAGGATCGATTTCCTCACGTTCGCGATGGCCGTTTCGTGATCGCGGTGGGCGCCTCCGAAGGGTTCGGGCACGATTTCGTCGATGACGCCGAACTGCAGCAGGTCGGTGGCGGAAAGCCGGAGGGCCTCCGCGCAGTCGGCCTTGCGGGCGGCGGCCTTCTCCTGATCCTTCCAGAGAATGGTGGAACAGGGCTCGGGGCTGATGACCGAATACCAGGCGTTCTCCATCATGATGACCCGGTCGCCCACGCCGATGCCCAGGGCCCCTCCGCTGGCGCCTTCGCCGATCACCATGACGATGATGGGCACGCGCAGGCGGCCCATCTCGTATATGTTCCGGGCGATGGCTTCCGCCTGGCCCCGCTCCTCGGCGCCCGCGCCGGGATAGGCGCCGGGGGTATCGACCAGGGACAGGACCGGCATGTCGAACTTCTCGGCCAGCTTCATGATGCGCAGGGCCTTGCGGTAACCCTCGGGACCCGCCATGCCGAAATTGCGCATCACGTTTTCCTTGGTGTTCTTCCCCTTCTGATGTCCCACCACGGCGATCGGCCGGCCGTCCATTTTCGCCAGGCCCGTGACCATGGCCTTGTCATCCCCGAAGGCCCGGTCGCCGTGCAGTTCGACGAAGTCCTCCATCATCCCGTCGATATAGTCGAGCGTGTGGGGACGGTTCGGGTGCCGGGCGATGAGCACCCGCTGCCACCGGGTGAGGTTGGAATAGATCTTCTGGCGCTGACGGACGACTTCCTCTTCCAGGCGCTGGATTTCGTCGGCCAGGGCGTCGAGGTTCTCGGTCACCGCATAGTTCTTCATTTCCTCTATGCGCTTTTCGAGCTCGTAAATCGGTTTCTCGAATTCGAGAATCGGGCCGTTCTCTTCCATGGCATGCTCCGAGCTTCGCCATCCGGACTTCATAAACTGTAATCGCGGCGGACCCATGAAGTGCAATCAGTCTCGCCGCGTTCCCTCAAATAAAGACCATCCGGTCGTCCTGTCAAGGGTGGGGGCAAACTCCTTGACAACCCGGTTCCTGTTTGTTAGTTGCCCCGATGACCGATTCTGATCGAAAGTTCCGGTTGGTTTGTCGCGCGGACGGGAGGATCTGCGCGTGGTGGCAGGATCGGCGCGTGGTGAGAGGTTCGGCGCGAGTACGTGGACCGGCGCCTGGTGGAAGGATCTGCGCGAGTGGGTGGATATGCTGTCATGAACGACGGTGATCAAATCGTTGGGATGGGCCTTGCCTCCCCGTATTCCCTGACCGCGGAAGACGTGCGGCAATACCGGGAAAACGGCCACGTGCATCTCCGGGGCGTCTGTACGAAGGAAGAGATCGCCGGGTACCGAGCAGTATTGAAATCGGTCACGGCCGAACGCTTCGCCGGGGCGCGCAGGATGAGCGACCGGGCGGAGGACGACTTCTCCCGCGTGTTCATGCAGACCTTCAACCTGAGGGAAGCGGACGCGCGCGCCGCGCGGTTCATCCAGTCGCCCCGTTTCGGACAAATCGCGGCCGACCTCATGGATGTGGACGCGGTCCGTATCTACTACGACAAGGCGATGTTCAAGGAGCCCGAAAGCTGGATCACGCCGTGGCACCAGGACGGTCCGCACTGGCCCCTCTGCTCGGACCACGTCCTCACCATGTGGATCCCCCTCGTGGACGCCACCTTCGACATGGGGCCGCCCCGCTTCGCCAGTGGCACCCACAAGGACGAAGTGATCGGTCCCAGGGGGATACACCGCGATTCGGAATCCTTTTTCGGGGACTACATCCGCTCGAACAGGATCCCGGTCGTCGAGGAGGAGATTCCCGCCGGGGACGCGACCCTCCACAGCCACTGGGTCGTCCACGGTGCGCGGGCCAACACGTCGGGCCGCGTGCGTGAAGCGCTCGGCATCACGTTCTACGCGGATGGTTTACGCATCGACGACTCGGCATGCAGCGAGGAAAACCGGCCGGTCATCGATGCCAACCTCGGAAGCAGGCGTCCGGGCCAGCGGGCCGACCACCCCCGGAACCAGGTCGTGTTTGCCCGGTGAGGAAGAGCGAGCATTTTGACGCGAGAAGCGGGGCTGATCGAAAAGCTGCGGACCAGGCGCGGCAGGTTACTGGATCCCGCCAGGGACGCCCTTACCGCGTCCATCGCCGTTCCGGTGCGCGATACCGGCGATACCGGCGATACCGGCGAGGGACTGGAATTGCTCTACCTCCTTCGAGGGACTGGAATTGCTCTACCTCCTTCGCGCGCAACGCGTGGGCGATCCCTGGTCCGGCCATATCAGCTTTCCCGGAGGAAAGATCGACGTTTCCGACAAAGGTCCCCGGGAAACGGCCATCCGGGAAACGCGAGAAGAAACGTCCCTCGATCTTACCGGGGCGGAATGCGTCTGCCGGCTCGACGACCAGGCGACGCATTTAAGCAAGGCGCACGTCGCCGGTTTCGTATTCTATCTGGCGAATGGCCGTGAGCCGTCCCTGCCCCTGTCCCTCAGCCGTGAGATCCAGCGCGCTTTCTGGGTCCCGCTGGCCGACCTGATGGATGAGCGCCGGTACGTTACGACCGTCGTCGCGGGAGAATGGGGCAAAAGGAAGGTGCCCGCCATCGACCTGCTGGGCGCCGAAGGCCCCGTACTCTGGGGACTCACGTACCGTTTCACGGCCCAGATCCTCGCCTGTACCGGGCACCGGCTTCCGGGAGGAACCGAAGTGCAGATACGCTAGCAGATACACTAGGCCGTCGAAGTCATCGCTGACGACTCCTGTGATGTCATCGCTGACGACTCCTGTGATGTCATCGCTGACGACTCCTGTGATGTCGCTCATGGTGTCACCAAAGAAACCTTAAATGCGAAGAGGTAGATCTTCATGAAACTGTCCCTGTCCGTCCGCGTCGCCGAATCCGTGTTGAACAAGGAAGAAGCCAACCGATCCATGGAGCACCTGGCCGACCTGGCCCGGGAGCTCGGATACGCCGCCATGTGCATGCGGGCTTCCCAGGCCGGTATCAAGACGCCATTGGAACAGATCACGCGGGTGAAGAAGATCCTGGCCGACCGGGGACTGCCCGTTTCCATGGTGACGGGTGACATCCCCATCCCCGCGAACGACGAACACGCCCCGGACGCCCTGCGGGACATCACGCCCTACCTGGACCTGACCGCGCTGCTGGGCGCCGACCTGATCCGGATCGGCATGAAGAAGGAGGAAGACATCGCCTGGGCGCAGCGGGCCGCGGACGAGGCGGCCGAACGGAACATCCGGCTGGCCCACCAGTCCCATACGCGCAGCCTGTTCGAAACGGTGGAGGAGTCCGTCTCGGTGCTGAAGCGCGTGGGACGGGCGAATTTCGGCATCATCTACGAACCGGCCAACCTCGACCTGTGCGGCCAGGATTACGGTCCGGAGACCATCCGGCGGTTCGCGCCCTGGCTGTTCAACGTCTATCTGCAGAATCACCGGCTGAACCCGGAAGGTTCCATGACGCTGAACACCTGGGTCAGGGGACCCGCGCCCCACGACCCCGTTCCGCTGCAAGAAGAGGGCGGAATCGACTTCCCCATCATCATGAGGACGCTCGAAGCGCTCGGGTACGGCGGCTACGTCACCGTGCACCAGGCCTTTGCCGAACTCATGGAACCCGAAGACGCCGCCCGACAGAGCTACGACTACCTGACGTCCATCGCGAATTTTGGGTGAACCCCGCATCGTCTGCTGGTCCATCTCAGAGGTCGCGCGGTTCTTTTTTTTCTTGCATACTCGCTTAAAATCAGACATATTGTCAATATTTAATGTTATATGTATACGTTAAGTAAGGTATCGGCTATGCAGAATCGACCTGAAACCATCTTTCGCGAACACGGCGGTTACCTTCGCATGAGCGAGGCCATCGGTCATGGAATGACCCGGTACATGCTATATGCGCTCAGGAACCGGGGCGTCATCGAGCAGGTCAGCAGAGGCGTCTATCGGCTCGCCGACCTTCCGCCGATGGGCAATCCGGACCTGGTAACGGTGCGCCTGCGCTTTCCGAACGCCGTCGTCTGTCTCGTTTCCGCCCTGGCCTTTCACAACATCACGACGCAGATCCCGCACGAGGTCTCCGTGGCAGTGCCCAGGGGCTCGCGGGCGCCGTCCCTCGATTATCCTCCCGTCCGGGCCCACAGATATTCGCGGGAAGCCTACGAACCCGGCATCGAAACGCATCATATAGACGGCGTTCCCGTCCGGGTCTACAGTCCCGAGAAGACCCTGGCCGACTGCTTCAAATTCCGCAACAGGATCGGCATGGACGTGGTGCTCGAAGCGCTGAAACTGCATCGAGAACGGAACGGATTCGATCTCCGCGCACTACTGGACTGCGCCGGAGCGTGTCGGGTGGGTCGGGAGATACGGCCCTATCTCGAGGCCCTTCTGTGACCGCTGCCCGCAATCTGTCCGGTTTTGGGTTACTCCACAACATCCTCATACACCGACATTAGTAGACGCGTAGCACGTGCTGTCGAATTCCGTTTCATAAGTGCTGGATTATTGAGTAACGGAAAGTTTTAACTCGAGCTTCCTGGGATTCAGGTACTTCCCCGTGCCCATAACGGAAACGCTTGCCGCAATGGAATTGTACTTAACGCCTAGTTTGCGTATATTATGCATCTGAGAAAACCAATTGATTTTCAGAACCCGCAGTGGAGAGAATATCCTGTGACGGGTACTGGAAGAACGCATCAGGGTCGCAGATAATACCTTGAGGGAACTCGGTCATGATCACGAGAATCAAGTTTGAGGGATACCGACTCCTTAGCGATTTCGAGGCTGACTTGAAACCACTGAATGTGGTGATCGGTGCGAATGCCAGTGGCAAGAGTTCATTGATCGATAGCCTGAGACTTGTACGTGAGTGTTGTGAATACCCGATAAACACGGCGATAGGATGGCATTGGGGAGCATCTTCCCTGCTCTCGGCTGGGAATGGAAAAGGTCAGTTGAGGTGGGAGGTTTGTTTTGGTAAGCCGACAACTACCTTATGGAATGACTTCCCGCTGAAACAGAATAGTCCACTGATTTACGAGGTAGTGCTTGCAGCCGATGCTCAGGGCCTGATGCAAGCTCAATATGAAGTGCTTAGGAATCTGCATCCGGCCACTGGGCACCAAGAGTCCCTTAAACACCTGGAGGCAACACCGTACAGGAGGCAGATTTTCGACAGAGTAAAGAGCAGATTGATACCGTTTGATGTCAGACAGCCAGTACCTGCGGGCGTTCAGAACTCCGGTGTTGCTGAAGCTAATCTGACTGGTACGATGGCTGCTCAACAAGAAGTCTCGTTGCTGCTGTCTCAGATCCGGTTCTTCAACGAGTTTCCTGTTCCCGCTACAGCACGGTTTCTTCTGGCGGGGATGACTTTCTATCCGGGATTCGACATTACCCGTTCTTCGGGGCTTCGTACACGGGCGGCCGAGATCAGGCCAGTTACCACGTTGTCAGCCAACGGGGACAACCTGGGTACCGTCCTCCATGAGATATTCAATCGGTTTGATTTTCAGTCTTCGGCAGACGAGTTACGCGAGTTTCTGCGCGCGGCGTACCCCATGTTCGAGGATATCCATAGTGAAACGACTTTTGGAACCCCTCCGCAAGTGCTTGTTGTGATTCGAGAGAAGGGCATTTCTCGTTCCATGTATCCCTGGGATCTATCGGATGGCATGTTGCGATTCCTGTGTCTGGCGGCAGCATTGTTGAATCCGATACCTCCGCCAGTTGTGGCGATTGATGAACCGGAACTGGGGCTGCATCCCGGCCTGCTACCCGTTGTTGCTGAATTGATCAAGGCAGCGGCAGAACGTACGCAGGTGCTGGTGACGACGCACAGTCCCGACCTGCTTGATTGCTTCGACATAGACGATATAGCGGTGATGACTCGCGATGAGGAGCAGGCCAGAGCGGTGTGGTATCGTCCCTCGAATCGCAAGACGCTGGTGGAGATGCTCAAGGATGTTTCAGGTGGCGCCCTGGGCGACCTGCATCGGTCGGGTGAGCTGGAGGCTGGCGCGTGAAGGTGTGGGTTTTCGTGGAGGGGAAATCAGACAAAGTTGCCCTTTCAGCCCTGTTTAGAAACTGGATGCAAGATCTTAAAACGAGGGGCTGGGGTATTGAATTCGTGTCGCTCAGAAGCAAGTCGGAATACCTTAGGAAAATTGGTCCGCGAGCGGCCGAGAAGCTTTTGTACGATGAGCACGATCACGTTGTGGGGTTGCCTGACCTCTATCCAAATAGGAACTATGAAAGCACAGGGTACGGGCATAGCAATCTGCAAGAACTTAAGAACCTACAAATGCGACTGGTGGAGCGGTCCTTGCGGAACAAAGTTGGTCCGGGCGATACTGACCGCAAGCTTTCTCGCTTTTATGCCAGCGCGTTGAAACACGACCTGGAGATGTTGCTTCTGGCTGTCCCGAGCCGCCTCCAGTTGCAACTCAAAATGCGAAACCGCCCCCGCGGCTGGCGTTTCCCGCCTGAGGATCAGAACCAGAATAAGCCTCCAAAGAGAATCGTCGAGGAACTGTTTCGGGTAAACCTGAAGAGGTCCTATCTCGAGACCAAGGACTGCCACGCTATTCTCCGTAACGTGGACCTGTCAGAAGTATTGTTCAACGAGAGCGGAAATGTACAGTGCCCCGAATTCCGTGCCATGCTCGATTGGATTGGCGGGAAGACCGGCGTACAGGCATACGATATCGTTAGAGCAGGATAGTTCATTTCGAGCTTATGCGGTTTGCTGGTGATTACATGGACAAGTCCGAGGCTTGTCGGGCGCGGAAACTGCAGTATGCAAACAACGGTTGAATCCAAGGGAAGCTTATGGAAATCGCACAACTGATCATCACGCCGGGCGTCTTGTTGAGCGCTTTTCTCTTCTTCTGGCGGGAAGCGAAGAATGGCAGAGAAGGACTACGAAACGAGTTGAAAGAACATCGTAATGAATTGAAGGATGAGATAAGTTCCGTACGAATGGAAGTTTCGGGCGTAAGAAAAGAGATGCATGACATAAGAAAAGAGATACATGATATGAATGGTCGTCTTGGAAACGTCGAAGGAATCTTGACGACCCTGGGCCGTTAGCGTCATGTTCAATGGCGACCGGATCCGATCCCTTGTCAGTTACCGTAACTTCAAACCAGGTAAACCAGCACGTAGAGAACGGGCCAGATGAGGACGACGAAGAGCCAGAACATGTAGCCCAGCACCACGCCGATATGCTTTTCGGAGGTATAGACGCCGGAGGAGGACCTAACCCAGAGGTACAGCAGTACGAGGACGGTTGCGAGCACGTGGACGGCGTGGAGTCCGATGATCGTGTAGAACATGGCGCCATACAGGCTCGATGTCATGCTCAACCCGAAGCGAATCAGCCGGATCCACTCGAACCCCTGCACCGTGAGGAAGACGACGCCCAGGACGCAGGTGACCATCAGCCACCGGGTCAGTTGCGCGGACGCGTTCTGTTTCACGGCCCGGTAGGCGCGATGCATGGTATAGCCGCTGACGAGGAGAAACAGGGTGTTCACGCCCGTGATGCCAAGGGGCAGCCGCGGCTGGTCCGGCGGCGGCCAGTCCCCCACGAGACCGGACCGCAGCCAGAACAGAATGAACAGCAGCGTGATGAAGACGATGAGTTCGCTGGCGATGAAGAGGTACATCCCCAGGATCTCCATGGGCATGCCCGGCTGTGTTTCCGGTTCGGCTGGTTTCGCCGCGGGTTGACCGGTCTGTTGGGTCAACGGTTATTCCTTTCCGGGGGGTTCTACGGGCAGATCGGTGGTGACGACAGCGAAGACCCCCTCGTCGCCACGCACCGGGACCGAGCGCGTAATCATCCAGATCTCGCCGCCGCCCGCATCGAAGTAAGGGGCGGTCCAGATACCCGCGTTCGCCTCCATTGGCATCTTGAACCAGTCCTGTCCCTCGATGTCGTAGGACGGCGTGGCAAGGTCGAGGGTATCGTAGCCGTCCGGCGTGCGATGAACGTAGGGGCAGTCGGTAACGGTACCTGCATCGTCCAGCAGCGCAACGGCGCTGCCGTAAAACACGGGATGGGCTTCCAGATAGGCCCGCAAGCGCGAGGCGTACGCAGCGGCATTCGCGGGCCGCTCAGCCGCCAGATCTGCCGCTAGCGTGTCAAGGGCTGCAACCACCACGGCCTGCGAGTCCTCCTTTGCGGACTCGGGGGCATCATTCCGGCAGGATTGGGCGGCGAGGACGGCCAGGAACAGGACAGACAGGGTGAGTGTGGTGCGCATGGTTCCTTTGAGCGGTGCATCATAAGTGTTTAAACATCATGTCATAGATGATAGATAATAAGAAGCGCGAGTCAAGGAAACCACAGATGCGAACTGCAGGAATCCTGCAGCAGAACCGGTCGCCCTGGTATCCTCATCGTACCTGCGCCAGGGACGCCGTCTCCAATATCAGACCGGACAACAGTCAAATAGCAGAGGCTACCAATGGAAAACCTGATCATACGCGAATGCCAGCCTGAGGACGTGAAGGCCGTGCACGAACTGGATCTGGAGTGGGAAGCGGAAGAAGTCACCTACGGTTTCGGTCCCAGTTCACCCGAAGAAATACGGGCATCCCTGAGTCCGTATTTGCTGGTGGCCGTCGTTGAGGATGAGATTATCGGGTACAGCAGCGGCGCGGTGCACGTCAGCCGCGACCTGTGTGTTTTCGAAGAAGGAGAGCCCCACCTGGAAATCCACGACCTGTATGTCAGGGAATCCTACCGAAGCGCGGGGGTCGGCAGTATGCTCGTCGAACGGATGAAGGAGATCGCCAGTCGGAACGGCATTCGACGATTCCGCGTGCACTCCGCCACGAAGGACCTGGACAAGGTGCTCAAGTTCTACCGCGATCATGGTTTTAAATCGTGGTGCGTGGAGATGTTCATATGAGAAATGACCAACCATCCCCCTTCATCCCCTCAGCCGGTCCCATTCCCGGATGTAGTCGGCCAGGTGCCCGTTCTCCGGTGATTGCGCCTTCTCTTCGAGCATGGCGCGGACCAGGTCCTGTTCTTCCCGGTACTGTTCGTCGTTGAAGAACCCGGCGAAGTGGGCGATGCGCAGCCAGACGAGGTAGGTCGTCACCGCGTCGTGCTGGTTGTATTCCGCGATCCTTCTGATCTCACCGTCGAGCCAGGCCTCGGCGACGCTGTCCCCGTCGAAGCCGCCCATCTTGCCGGGTATGCCCGACAGCACCGCCATCTCCTTCAGGGAAGGGCGCGCCTTGCCCCACTCTCCGATGGCCGTCATCAGGTCCACGTTCCATTCGCTCGCGCGCGAGAAGTAATCGTATCCTTCCCACGGCTTGTCCGGCCGCTTGCAGAACCCGGGCGCGGTAACGCCGTTTATGATGCCCCGCTGAATGATGATCGGCAGGTCCGATCCCGTGGAATTGAACCCGACGAGCTGGGGCACGCGCCGGCCCACGCTTTCCAGGAACCGGGAAAGGATCACCGATTCCCTGCAATCTTCCGGGTTTTCAGGGTCCCGGGGCTGCACCCGCAGGTCGAGCGACACCTTCCCGAGGGGGTCCTGGCTCCTGGTCACCATGGCGATGGAGACCAGGCGGGACATGGCGTACTTGAGAAAGGGCCGCGGTTGTTCTGCCGTCGCGCCGTTCATGCGCCACATCTCGAGGACGACTTCCCGGTCGGGCATGTCGCCCGGCAGGTCGTATAGCAGGCGTCCCGCCTCGGGGTCGGGGACCCATTCCGCGTCGAAGGCCCATACATTCTGCATTACGCTTTTGAACATGATGTGGTCTCTTTTCCGATGTGGTCTCTTTCGATGCGACCTCTTGTTCGATGTGATCTCTTGTTCAATGTGATCTCTCTTCGATGTTGCTCAACTGTAATTGCTCAACTTCAACTAAGCGTTGGCGCGATTTGAGTCCTGGTTATGGAGTTATGGAGCCAAATGGATTTCGTCCGTGCTATGTGTATCGAGAAAGCGCGGAACGGTCAGCTCTGTAGCAGCATCACGCCCTCCCGCCGTGCGGCTTTCTGATCAAACGTATACATTGGAAGGGCTTGCGCCCGTTCGGCGGCGGCCAGGATCATCAGATCGGAAAACCCCGCGCCGGCGGCCCTGTACCGGAAAGCCGCCTGCGCGACATCGTCGGCCGCTTCTGTCACCAGGACTTCCGTTGAGATCAGTTGCTCGAGCACGTCGGCGATCCGGTCGCGGGGAAAGCCGTAGGCACGCTCCAGGACCCAGACGAGCTCGACGACGACCTCCCGGCAGATAAACCCCGGTGCTTCAGCGGTTAGCGACGTAAGCAGTTCATGTGCCGCCGAGGCCTGTGCTTCGTCGTCGCGAACGAGAAACCGGACAAGGACATTGGTATCCAGGGCGATCATTCCCCACAGGCTCCATCCGCGACAGCCTGGTCCATGTCCTCTGCCGTGACGGCGGATTCCGCACGGGCTCCATCCACAACAGCCTGGTCCATGTCCTCTGCGGTTATAGCGGGACCGTCGTATTCGAGTACGCCGAACAGCCGTCCGATCGGGCGTACGGGCAGAATGCGCACCTCGTCATCGTAGATCACGTAGCGGATCCTGTCCCCGGTCTCTATGCCGAGCGTTTCCCGTACCACCTTGGGCAGCGTAGTCTGGCCCTTACTGGTGATGCTGGATTCGATCATGGCAATCCTTTCTTCATAGTCAACTTACTTATTTGAAAATTACTTACTTTAAATAAAATACAATGACTATTGTTAAAAAGAAAGGATAAAATCCTTACTTGCATCATGACGCGCTTTCATCATAACGCTCGTCCGTAGACAGGAACAGCGCGTCCCGCTCGTCCTGCGGGATATACGTCCCCGTTCGGTCACCGGAACGCATGGCAGCGCGCAGAGGGGCGAGATCCCGTTCGTGGAAGTGCGACAGCATCCGGATGTTCCGCTGGACCTCTCCCGCGTCCCGGCGGGCGAGCGGCTTCTCCAGCAACTGCCGGGTCAGGGGGACGAGCGCGTCATGGCCGGCACCGGAAAGAAAGACGTCCAGGGAGGTCACGATCTCGGGCGTCAGCCGGCGGAACCCGGTAAGACGGGAACCGCGTATGCGTTCGTGCGGGGGGAGATGGACGGTCCTTTCGATGTGCCCGATCAGGCCGAGCAGATAGACGAGGGCGTCGAAAGCGGCCAGCGCCCGCCTGCGCGACTTGAACACGCCGTACCAGCGCAGATCCAGGTCGCCCCACGCGTCCACGTGGGTCGTGAAGCAAAGCAGGACCTGCTTCTCTGTGCCGCCGATTCCGATCGCCGGGTACAGGAAATCGTAGGTGCCGTCCTCGTTGTGTGGCGGACGCAGCTTGCGGATCAATGCGTTCTCGAGCAGCAGCGCCTCGCGCTCCGAATCCCGATGGATGACCTCCAGCGTACTGGCTTCGCGGACCAGCGCGCGCATCTTCCGGTGCACCTTGCGCCGGGTGGCGTTCCGGTACTGTTGCAGGCGCCGCCGGATGTTCCCCGCCTTGCCCACGTAAAGGACCGCGCCCTGCCCGTCCCTGAACAGGTAAACCGCCGGCGTCGCGGGTAATTCCTCGATGAGACGATCGCCGAATTTCCGGTCGAACATGCGCATGGGCTGGCCGCGCCTGTTTTTGTGACTGCTGTGGCGCCTATTCTCGCGCCTGTTTTCGCGCCTGCTTTAGACTTCGAATCCGCGTCCGTCTTCGCGCTTGTTTCCGAGCCTGTTGAAGACTTCGGATCCGCGCCTGTTCCCCCTGAATCAAAGGAACGCTGCCGGAGCGATCCCGTCAAGATCTGCATCGGGGGTGACGCGAAGCGATGTGCCGGAGCGATCCAGTCAAGATTTGCGTCGCGATTCAGGTGAATCGATGTGCCGGTACATCATGCCGGTCATCGTATGGGAAGAGACCTCCGAACCGCCACGGTTTGCTTGCCAGCCTGCAGGTTCGGGTTTATACTGTTTCTTCGTCTCTTTTGTACCCCTTAAACATGATTCGCCGGCCTATAGTCGGCCATCGCGACATGATTTGCCGGCCCATCGCACGTTCGATCCGCACCCAAAACGGAGACGCAGGCCCATGAGCGCTGAAAAACTGATCGTCGATTTCGTCAACAGCCAGGACGGCCGCCTGTCCACGGTCGCCAAAGACATCTGGGACCATCCGCAGATCGCCCTGCAGGAGACGTACGCGTCGGAACTGCTCGCAAGGGAACTGGAGGCGGACGGCTTCTCCGTCGAGTGGGGCGCGGGCGGGATGTCCACGGCCTTCGTCGCCACCTGGGGCTCGGGAGATCCCGTCATCGGTTTCCTGGGCGAATACGACGCGCTGCCGGGCCTGTCGCAGACGGTATCGGCGGAGCGAGAGGCCATCGACCCGGGCGGTCCCGGCCACGGCTGCGGCCACAATCTGTACGGCACGGCGTGCATGGGCTCGGTCATGGCCCTCAAGCGGGCGATGGAGCGGGACGGCGTCGGCGGGACGATCCGGTACTACGGCTGCCCGGCCGAGGAACAGGTGGTGGGCAAGGTCCTGATGGCGCGGGACGGCGTGTTCGACGACCTCGACGCCGCCATCACCTGGCATCCCGGCAGCACGAACCTGGTCTGGAACGGTTCCTCCCTTGCCCTGAACTCCTTCAAGGTCAATTTCCACGGGGTGGCCTCCCACGCGGCCGCCGCGCCCCACCTGGGCCGTAGCGCCCTGGACGGCGTCATGCTGATGGACGTGGGCATGAACTACCTGCGCGAACACGTGACCTCTGAAGCCCGGATCCACAGCGTGGTGACCAGCGGCGGGGAAGCGCCGAACGTGGTCCCGGCCTTCGCCCAGGTCTGGTACTACATCCGGGCGCCGGAACGGGAGCAGGTGGACGCCATGTACGAACGGGTGCTGGACATCACCCGGGGCGCCGCGCTCATGAGCGGCACGACCCATGACATCGAGTTCATCGCGGGCTGCTACGACGTCCTGCCGAACAACACCATCTCGGACCTGATGCTCAAGAACATGCAGGCCGTCGACGACCTCGCCTTCACCGCGGAGGAGCGGCGGTTCGCGCGGCAACTCCAGGCCACTTTTCCCGATAAAGCGGTCCAGGGCGCCTTCGACCGGATGCAGAAGTCCACGCAGAAAGATACCATAAGCGAAAGCATCGAGAATCCCCTGTGG
This sequence comes from bacterium, assembly GCA_963693015.1. GTDB lineage: Bacteria > JAAXHH01 > JAAXHH01 > JAAXHH01 > JAAXHH01 > JAAXHH01. The sequence goes on along the minus strand of OY843748.1, from coordinate 2,719,755 downwards.
ACCCAGGTGCTGCCCCACGCCGACGCGGGACTGCCCGTGGAGGGATCGACCGACGTGGGCGACGTGAGCTGGATCACGCCCACGGGACAGATCACGACCTGCTGCTGGCCCCTCGGCACGCCCGCCCACAGCTGGCAGATGGTGGCTTCCTCCGGTTCGAGCATCGGCAGCAAGGGCATGCTCTTCGCGGCAAAGGCCATGGCCATGACGGGCCTGGATCTCCTGAGGAACCCGGACCTGCTCGAAAAGGCGGGCGAGGAGTTCGCCGAGGCGCGCGGAGACGTCACGTACAAGAGCGCACTGCCCGACGAGTGAAAATCGGATGACGATTCCCATACCGAGGGCGTAGCATGTCGACTACGATTCCCGACGACGTTGTAAACGGCGCGAGAGAAGACCGGGGCGTGTCCATGATCATCCCTCCGGATGCCCCTGAACGATACCGGCGAGACGGCTTTTACTTTTCACCGCCCATCATTCCCCGGGACCTGATCGAACGGGTTACGGTCCGCATGGACGCGGTCATGGCCGGAAAATACGAGACCGGCGAGCCGCCGCGGCGGTCGTGGAATCCTGGCGACGACCCGAAGCGCATCCGCAAGATCGACCAGGCGCATCTTTCGGACCGGACGATCTACGAACTGGCGTCCCATCCGGAGATCGGAAGGTGGGCCGCGGCCCTCACGGGCGCGCGCCGAATCCAGTTGTGGGCCTCGCAGATGCTCTATAAACCGCCGGGCGGCGAGTTGACGGGCAATGTCGGCTGGCACCAGGACAAACAATACTGGGGATACCTGGACGGCGAACTCTTCACGGCCTGGATCGCCGTGAGCGACGTGACCGAAGACTCAGGTCCCATGCGGTTCCTGCGGGGCTCCCACCGGTGGGGTCTGCTGGACAGCGGAGACTTCTTCGGGCACGACCACGATGCGCAGCGAAAGGACATCCCCGTACCGGATGGGGAGACCTGGGAAGAAGCTTCCGCGGTCCTGCCGCCCGGCGCCGTCAGTTTCCACGACCGGCATACCTACCACGCCAGCGGACCCAATACCTCGACGGGGCCGCGCCGGAGCTTCGCCTTCCACCTGCGGACCGAAAAATCCCGGCCGGTGGAAGGCCGGGACGACTACTATGTGCAGCACCTGGAAGATCCCGCGTATTGTCCGGTGCTGTTCGAGGATTAGAATACTTAACAGTCTGGGCATTTACGGGATTAAACCACTTCACACACAGACATTCCGCTGTAACTATAGGTCACGTGGTAATGAACACATTTGTAAGAACTATTCTAGATAAAGTTGATTCGATTATCGTACAATTGAACAATACATTTGGAGTTCTGGAGCAATCATTGCCCAAGAAACCAAGGTTAGTACGTGTTTCGGGTTATTGGGTATGGAGGTGTGAAGAAAAAGATATCTATCAAGCACTGATTTTAAAAACTGCTAGATTACTGAGTTTAACTAACACAATTCGACTATTGTATAAGCATGGATTCTATCTGGAAATGGCGAGCCTGCAGCGGTTATTGGATGAAACTGACGAAGACATCTCATTCTTGGCTATTGGGTGTATCCATGAAACCACAGAACTGCATGATAGATATTTGGAGTCGTTTTGGGCCGAAGAAATTAACGACTCTGGTATTGTTGGTGTTTCAGGTCGAAAACGGCCCAGAATCCAGAGAAAGGAGATACAGGCGTATCTTGCAAACTTTCAAAATAGTGATGAACTAAGAACAAGAGCCCAGCAAACCATGAAGACTCTGTACAGTACGTATTCCGGTTACGTACATGGCGCATCAGTGTTCATAATGGATATTTACTATGGTTCTCCGCCAAGATTCCACACTAACGGAATAGAGGAAACTGGAAGGAAAATTGCAAATGCTAGAGTATTGCTCAATTACACGTGTCGTAGTTTTGACGCCATGATGTTTGTTGCGTTGGCGTTTAACGTGAATGGTTATGGGGAAATAGACATTGAGTCTCTGAGACAGCAGTCCAATCAGCACCATCAATTCAATACAGAAAAACAATGATCAACGACCTCTTCCATCCCGCCGTGGCCGCCTGGTTCGACGGGCAGTTCGACGAACCGTCCGACATCCAGAAGCGGGCCTGGCCGGTCATCAAAGAGCGCCGCAATACCCTGATCGCCGCGCCCACGGGATCGGGCAAGACCCTGGCGGCCTTCCTGGCATCCATCGACGACCTGGTCCGCCAGAGCCAGTATGGCTCGCTGGACGAAGGCACCCAAGTCGTCTACGTATCGCCCCTGAAGGCCCTCAGCAACGACATCCACGCCAACCTGCAAGTCCCCCTGAAGGGCATCAAGGCGATCCTCAAGGAGCGCGGACGGCCCGACGTGCCCATCCGCGTGGCGGTCCGCACGGGCGACACGCCGATGAGCGAGCGCGCCGCCATGACGAAGCACCCGCCCCACGTCCTGGTGACGACCCCGGAGAGCCTCTACCTGCTGCTCACGAGCACGGGCGGGCGGCGCATGCTGACGGGCGTGCACACGCTCATCATCGACGAGATCCACGCGCTGGTGGGCAACAAGCGGGGTTCGCACCTGGCGCTCTCGGTGGAACGACTGGAGCGGATCACCTCCGAGAAACTCACCCGGGTCGGCATATCGGCCACGCAGAAGCCCATCGACCGGATCGCCCACTTTCTCACCGGCGCCGCCTACGACAAGGGCAAGGGCTGTAAGATCCTCAATACCGGGCACCGGCGGAAACTCGAACTGAAGATCGAAGTGCCCCGTTCCCCCCTCACCGCCGTCATGTCGAACGAGGTGTGGGAGGAGGTCTACGAGCGGCTCGAAGAGCTCATCCTTCGGCACGATACCACCCTGGTCTTCGTCACGACCCGGAGTATGTCGGAGCGGCTGGCGCGCCACTTGAGCGAACGGCTCGGCACCGAGCACGTCACCTCCCATCACGGCAGCATGTCGAAGGAGCACCGCCACGACGCCGAGCAGCGGCTGAAGGCGGGCACGCTGAAGGCCCTCGTGGCCACGGCCTCCCTGGAACTTGGCATCGACATCGGGTCCGTCGACCTCGTGTGCCAGATCGGATCGCCCAAGGCCATCGCGACGCTGATCCAGCGCGTGGGCCGCTCCGGCCATACGATCACCGGCACGCCCCGGGGCCGGCTCTTCCCCCTCACGCGCGACGAACTGGTGGAGGCCGCCGCCCTCATGGATTCCGTGCGGCGGGGCGAACTGGACCGGATCATCATCCCGGAACAGCCCCTCGACGTCCTGGCCCAGCAGATCATCGCCGAGGTGGCCAACCGAGATTACACGGAAGACGAACTGTACCATCTCGTGCGGCGGGCCTATCCCTACCGCGATCTGTCCCGGGAGGAATTCGACGGCGTCGTGGCCATGCTGGCCGAGGGCTATACCCCCCGCAGGGGCCGCAAGCACGCCTACATCCAGCGGGACCTGGTGAACAGCCTGGTCAAGGGGCGGCGAGGGGCGCGGATCAACGCCCTGATGTCGGGCGGAACGATCCCGGACCAGTTCGACTACGACGTGATCATGGAGCCCACGGAGACGTTCATCGGCACGCTGAACGAGGACTTCGCCATCGAGAGCACGGCCGGGGACATCGTCCAGCTCGGCAACAACTCGTGGCGCATACTGCGCGTGGAAAAGGGCAAGATCCGCGTGGAGGACGCCCAGGGCCTGCCGCCGACGATGCCCTTCTGGTTCGGCGAGGCGCCGGGCCGGACTGCCGAGCTTTCCGCATCCCTGTCCAGACTGAGGGAAGAAGTGGCCAGCCGGATCGCGGTGGGACCCAGTCAGGAGGACGATCCGGAGGCGGCGACAAACGGTCATGATCCGGCGGACAACGGCCATGATGCGGCCGACAATGGCCACGCGGCGGAGGGTACGCGATCAGGAAAGGACAGCCCGGAGACGACGGCCGGAGCCGAACCGGCGAAACTCGACGCGGACTGGAAGCGGGAGGCCGAGAACTGGCTGATGGAGACGGCGGGGATTTCGCACGTGGCCGCGACCCAGATCGCCGATTACCTCGGCACGACGAAAGCGGCCCTGGGCGTGATCCCCTCCCAGAAAGACCTGGTGGCGGAACGGTTCTTCGACGAGGCCGGCGATATGCACCTCGTGCTCCACAGCCCCTTCGGCAGCCGGGTCAACCGGGCCTGGGGACTGGCCCTGCGCAAGCGATTCTGCCGGACCTTCAACTTCGAGTTGCAGGCCGCGGCGAACGAGGATTCCGTCATCCTATCCCTCGGAGCTACGCATAGCTTTCCCCTGGACGACGTGTTCCGCTATCTGAGCGCCAAAACCGTCCGCGAGGTCCTGGTCCAGGCCCTCCTCGACGCGCCCATGTTCGAGGTGCGCTGGCGCTGGAACGCGTCCACCGCCCTGGCCGTGCTGCGGCGCAGGGGCGGGGACCGGGTGCCGCCGCAGATTCAGCGGTCGGTGGCCGAGGACCTGATCGCCCTGGTCTTCCCGGACCAGATCGCGTGCCTGGAGAACATCGCCGGGGACCGGGAGGTGCCGGACCATCCCCTGGTAAGCCAGACCATCCTCGACTGCCTGCACGAGGCCATGGACATCGAATCGCTGGAGACCATCCTGAAGGCGATGCAGAAGGAAGACATCGCCGTGCACGCGCGGGACCTCCGCGAGCCCTCCCCCATGGCGGAGGAGATCCTCAACGCCCGGCCCTACGCCTTTCTCGACGACGCGCCCCTCGAGGAGCGCCGGACCAACGCCGTCCGGAACCGGCGGTGGCTCGACCCCGCGGTCGCCGGCGATCTGGGACGTCTGGACCCCGAGGCTATCGACACCGTCCGGAGCGACGCCTGGCCCGAGGTGCGGAGTCCCGACGAACTCCACGACGCCCTGGTGCTCACGGGGTATGTCACGGAAGAAGAGGGGAAGAAGGGCGATCAGTTCGGGGGATGGACGGACTACTACGCCGCGCTGGAAGGCGACCGCCGGGCCGCAACGCTCGTGACGGAAGGCGGCAGGCGCCTGTGGGTGCCGCTGGAGCGGCGCATCCACTTCGAGTGCGTGCATCCCCGTGGACGGTTCGAACCGGAGCAGGCAATACCGGTCGACGCAAGAAGCAAACTGGAGAAGAGTTTTCAAGCCGCGGCAGGCGCATCCGCGACGGAAGAGACCGCGCTGGTGGAACTGATCCGGGGGAGACTGGAGACACTCGGACCAGTCACGGCGGCTGGCCTGGCCGAATCCATCGACCTGCCGGCCGGGAAGATCGATCAAGCCCTGGTCGCCCTGGAGAACGAGGGGTTCGTCTTCCGGGGGCAGTTCACGCCGGACGCGGACGCGCTGGAATGGTGCGAACGCCGCCTCCTGGCGCGGATCCACCGCTTTACGATCACAAAGCTCCGCCGGGAGATCCAGCCCGTTTCACCCGCCGACTTCATGCAATTCCTCTTCACCTGGCATCACCTGGCGCCCGACACCCGGTTGAAGGGAGCCGACTCCGTGACCGCCGTGCTGCGCATGCTGGAGGGTGTGGAGGCGCCGGCCGCCGCCTGGGAAAGCGAGATCCTGCCATCCCGCGTCACCGACTATGACTATGCCTGGCTCGACAACCTGTGCCTTTCCGGCAAGTACGCCTGGGGCCGCCTGCGTCCCCACAGGTCGAACGGCGAGCACGGGAAGACGGCCGGTCCGATCCGGACGACGCCCATCGCCATCGTGGACCGCATGAACCGGTCGCTGTGGATGTCCCTGAGCGGCGCGACCGGCGATGAAGAACTGCCGCTGTCCACCTACGCGAAGGCAGTACTGGACCTGATGGCCCGGCAAGGCGCGGTGTTTTTCGACGACATCGTGGCGCAATCCGGGATCCTGCGTACCCACGCCGAGGAAGCCGTGGCGGAGCTTGTCTCGGCGGGGCTGGTGACCTCCGACAGTTTCGCGGGTCTGCGGGCCCTGCTGGTTCCGACGCGGCACAAGGAGTCCCGGCGGGGACGGGAACGCAGAAACCCCTTCGACCTGTCGACGGCGGGACGCTGGGGGCTGACTTCCAGGACACCGGCGGAAGGCAACCCGGAGGAGGACCTCGAGGCCTATGCCCGCGTGGCCCTGGCGCGGTACGGCGTGGTGTTCCGGCGGCTCACGGAACGGGAGAACACCTCGCCGCCGTGGCGGGACCTGGTGCGCGTCCTGCGGCGCATGGAGGCGCGGGGCGAAATCCGCGGCGGGCGGTTCGTGAACGGGGTCTGGGGCGAACAGTACGCCCTGGGCGAGGCCGTCACCCTGTTGCGAAGCATCCGCCGGAAGGAGAAGCAGGGCACGCACGTGGCCATCAGCGCGGCCGACCCGTTGAACCTGATCGGGATCATTACGCCCGGACGGCGCATTCCCGGCATCACGAACAACCGGATCCTCTACCGGGACGGCGAGCCCATCATGATCATGGAAGGCGGCGAGATCCGGGAGGTGTCCCCGGTATCCGCCGAAGAACAGTGGGCGCTGCGCCAGGAACTGGTCAAGCGGGAATTCCCCCCGAAGCTGAAGGCCTACCTGAGCGGCCGGCCGTACAAACCTTCGGTGAAGCAGGAAGCGTGATCCCACCGGTTACTTCCCGGTTTCTCACCATCCGGTCAACCCGGCCGCATATCCATTCCCGGGTTTCTGTCAAACGGCCATCCAGGCCGGCTCATCCAACCGGTCATTCGGGCAGGCTCATCGACTTCAGGCTTTCCATCACCTGCCCGGGCGACGCCGTTCCCGTCACGCCCAGTTGCCGGACGGTGACGGAGGCCGCGAGGTTGCCGACCAGGCCGGCCTCGGCGTGGGTCGCTCCCGCGGCGAGCGACGCGACGATGCCCGCCGTGACGCTGTCCCCCGCCCCGACCGTATCCACCGGGTCCGGCACGCGGATGCCGGGAATGTGGCGGCATCCTTCGCCGTCGATCAGCACGAGGCCTTCCTCGCCCAGGGTAACAAAAACCGGTCGCGGCGGTCCGTCCCCGGCAACGCAACCCCCATCAACGCAGCCCTTATCGAAGAGCACGCTGCCCCATCGTTCCGCCTCCTCCCGGTCAGAGATCCCGTTCCGGTTTCGGGTTCCATTCCGACCGGACCGCGCATCCCCGCCTACGCCTTCGCCCTTTTTGTCGAACGCCCTCTTCTCGACAGTTCCCGGGGTCTGAACCGCCCTCCGGATCTCGTCGCGGTTCCCCTTGCGGATGACGTGGCGGAACTCGCCGATGCGCTCCCTGGAATCCGCCAGGATGACCTTGTCCGGAAGACGCTTGCCCAGGCCGCCGATGACTTCCCTCACGCGGTCCGTTACGACCCCGGTGTCGCGCCGCCCCACCTGGTCCAGTACCACCAGTCCGTCCATCCCCGGCGCCATATCTCCAAGGTATTCGATGATCCGGCCCTCCAGATCCCGGGGCGTAGGGGTCCGGTTCCGGATGTCGATGCGGTTGGATTCCCGTTCTCCGTCGGGCGTTCGGTTCATGGGCTTGACGTAGGTGGGCGTGAACCGCTCCGCCGACACGATCAGGCCGTCGAGGCGGACGCCCATCGCCGAAAGCCCCTGGCGGAGTTCGTAGCCTTCCCCGTCGTCGCCCGTAACGCCGAGGGCGTACAGCCTCCCGACGCCCAGCGCGTGCAGGTTTGCCGCGACCGTGCCCGCGGCGCCGGGCATGCACCGCCGGGCCACGACCTGGTGGGCGGCCAGCCCCGTCTCCAGGGACGGTTCGTCCAGTTCCGGCTCGAGGACCAGGTACTTGTCCAGGAAGAAGTCGCCCACGACCATGATGGACAGGCCGGCGAAGCGGGACAGCAGGTTTTCCAGGCGGTTCGGCGTCAAATGGCGCGAGGTCATCGCGTAAGGATTGAGGATATGCCCGTACCGCTGAAGCACAGGGCTGGAGACATGGATTCGCTTCCACGTTTCGAGGTGAAGATATGGATACGGTCCGATCTCGTACAATGTAAGGAAAGGCTTACGTAAATCAAAGTATATACAGGAAATAAACGTTTTCAGCGTGAAGCTTTTCCTTGATTTCCGGACCGCGGAAGTGTACATTCGCGGACTGGAACGAGCAGCAGTTTCCTCACGCTTCATCAAGGCCTCGAATCGCATTCGTAATTGGGCAGGCTTGCGGGTGCATCCACTTTGTTGATATATGACCGGTTCCGTTCAGTCCGCACGACGGCACTCCCCGCAGCATAGTCCCAAAGGAAGTTCTATGCGCCTGGCCGATCCCCTGCCGGATCAGATTCAGAAGAAGCTCTACCCCGTACTTGAACCCGAAGAAGAAATCCACATCACGCTGGAATCGGACATGGACGCGAGAGGCCGGTTCAAGCCCTCCTGGCTCATCGTAACCGACCGCCGCGTCATGGCCCTGGAACTCAACGGCCGCGGCGACGACGTCGCCGTCCCGCTGGCGGACCTGACCAAAGTGGCGGTGGAACCCCTGGTCGGCGGCTCCCGCCTGGAAGTTTCCACGGCCGAAGACACCATCCCGCTCATCCGGTATTCCCAGAGCCGGGTCGACGTCTTCAACGAGGCGCAGCGCGGCATCGAGCAGCACATCGAAGGCCGGCCCTTCCAGGTCAAGACGGGATTCCCGCGGGTCGTCTGCGAGACCTGCGGCCGGCGCCTGCCCACGAAGGACGGCCTGTGCCCGGCCTGCGTCAGCAAGTGGGGCATGCTCAAGCGGATCTGCTCCTACCTGGGCGCCCACCGGACCAAGGCCATCGCCATGGTGGGACTGTTCGCGGTACTCAGCGTAGCGGAGGTCCTCCCGCCCAAGATTACGCAGCTCATCATCGACGACGCCTTCGCGAACGACGACAAGGCGCTGCTTTTCTGGTTCGTCGCGGCCATCGCCGGCCTGCTCGTCATCCGCTGGCTGGGCGAGATGGCGAACGGCTGGCTGACGGCCTGGGTGGGCGCCCGCGTGGTGGCCGATATCCGGGCCCAGGTGTACCATCACGTCGAATACCTGTCGCTGGGATTCCACGACAAGCAGAAGACCGGCGGCCTGCTTTCGCGGGTAACCCGGGACACCCGGAACGTGCGCAGCTTCCTGGTGGACGGCCTGCCTTTCCTCATCCTCCGCTGGCTGACGACGCTCGGGATCATCGGCATGCTGTGCTATACCAACTGGGTCCTCACGCTATACATCCTCATCCCCGTGCCGCTCATCGTCATCTGGGGCCGGGTCCTCTATCGAAGACTGCGGGTGTATTACACGCGCATGTGGCGCCAGTGGGAAGGGTTCTTCACCCACATACAGGAGTCCCTGTCGGGCATACGCATCGTCAAGGCCTTCGCCCAGGAAAACAGGGAAGTGAACCGGTTCAAGCGCAACGCGCGGGACATGTTCGCCCTGGAATACTGGACCGAGAAGCAGTGGATCTACTACTTCTCCACCATGGGCCTGCTGAACTTCCTGGGCTTCGTCGTGGTCTGGCTGGTGGGCGGCAGGCAGGTGCTCGGAGAGGAGCTCACCCTGGGCGAGCTGATGATGTTCTACTTCTACCTGCAGATGTTCTACGGACCGTTGCGGTGGCTCGGACGGGTCAACAGCTGGATGACCCGGGCCATGAGCGCCGCCGAACGGGTTTTCGAGCTCATCGACATGGAGCCGGAGAATTACGAGGACCGAAACGCGAAACCGATGCCGCGCACGCAGGGCGAGATCGTCTTCGAGGACGTGACCTTCGGCTATGACGCCGCGTTGCCGGTGCTGCGGGACGTGAATCTCCGCATCGAGCCCGGCGAGATGATCGGGCTGGTCGGCAAGTCGGGCGCCGGGAAGAGTACGACCATCAATCTCATCTGCCGCTTCTACGACGTGAATTACGGTTCGATCAAACTGGACGGCGTGGACCTGCGGGACATCCGTCTCGAGGATCTCCGGGGCCACATCGGCGTGGTCCTGCAGGAACCGATCCTCTTCAACGGGACGATCCGGGAGAACATCGCCTACGGAAAGCCCGCCGCCAGCTTCGAGGACATCATGGCGGCGGCGCGGGCGGCCAACGCCCACAACTTCATTCTCGCGAAGCCCGATGGATACGATACGATTCTCGGGGACAAGGGCACCGGACTGTCGGGCGGCGAAAAGCAGCGCGTCTCCATCGCCCGGGCGATTCTCCACGACCCCCGCATCCTGATCCTGGACGAGGCGACCTCCTCGGTGGACGCCGAGACGGAGAAACAGCTCCAGGAAGCCATCGCGCGGCTGATCAAGGGACGCACGACGATCGCCATCGCCCACCGCCTGTCCACGCTGCGGGACGCCGACCGGCTCGTGGTGCTGGAACAGGGCAGGGTCGTCGAAGAAGGCACCCACAGAGAGCTGATCGCGAACCGCGGCCATTTTCATCACCTGGTGCGGATGCAGAAAGCCACCTCCGAAATCATGGAGATAGCCTGACCGGCGCCGGCCTGTTCAGGACGGTGCGTGACACCCTGCCGTAACAGGTTGCCGGTACAGGCAAGGAAGCCCGAGGAATGACGGATACCACGAACACATACCAGGAGCGGATGCCCGACGCGCTGGCCGACCGTTGCCGGGAGGCGCTGCGTGAAGGGGAGTCCGTCCGCATCGCGGCGGCGACCGACCTGACGGAGGACCTGCGGTTCGAGGAACGCTGGCTCGTGGTGACGGACCAGCGCCTGATGCGGTTCGATGCGGATGGGGGCGACGCGGGAAACGGAGACGCGTCCATCGAGTTCTCCGACGCCAGGGGCGCCGCCGTAGAGGAACTGGTCGGATCGGGCCGGATCAACGTGGTGATCGGAAACGAAGAGATCGAGGTCGTCCGCTACACCCCGTCCCAGCGCGCCAAGTTCGCGCGGATCGCCCGGGGTATCGACCAGCTCATCAAGGATGATCCGGTCTGCATGGAGGGCGAGGTAGACCGTACCCGCTGCGACCGATGCGCGCGCCTCCTGCCCGAACCGAACGGGATCTGTTCGGCGTGCACCAACCGGCTGGCCATGATGCAGCGGATCGCCAGGTACGCCCTGCCCTTCAAGGGCCGCCTCGCGCTCATGGTCTTCCTGTCGCTCCTGTTCACCCTGGCTGAACTCGGCCCGCCCTACATCATGCGGCACATCATCGACGACGTACTGGGCGACCCGGGCGCCGCCGCGACCGGGGACCGGTTCTCGTTCCTCTATCTGCTCGTCGGCGCCTACGCCGTCGTCCGCCTGGGGTCCTTCGTCCTGGAGATCTTCAAGGACCGGCTTTCCGTCTGGCTCGGCGGCCGCGTGATCGTGTCCGTCCGCGAGGACCTGTACGAGAACCTGTCCCGCCTGAACATGAAGTTCTACAACAAGCGGCAGGTGGGGTCCCTGATCTCGCGGGTATCCAACGACACGGAAAGCATGATGTGGTTCCTGGTCGACGGAGTGCCCTACATCCTGACCAATCTCCTGCTCCTGGTCGGCATCCTGGTCCTGCTTTTCGTGACCAGCTGGCAACTGACGCTCCTGGTGCTCATTCCCATACCGCTGCTCGTCACGGGCGGATGGTTCTTCTGGATCCGGCTGATCCGGGCCTTCCGGACGAAGTACTACCGCTGGGGCAAGCTGGTGGGCCTGGCCGGCGAGATGCTGTCATCGGTACGCGTCGTCAAGACCTTCGTCCAGGAAAAGCGGGAGATGCGCCGGTTCAGGAGCAGCAACGAAGGGGTTTTCCGGGGAGATTACGAAAGCGAGAAGGAAGCGGCCGTCTTCTTCAGCACGGTCAGCATGCTTACGTCGTCGGGACTGATCCTGGTCTGGTACTACGGGGGGACCGCCATAATCGACGATACCTTCACCACCGGCGCGCTGATGATGTTCATCGCGTACCTCTGGATGCTGTACGAACCCCTTCGGTGGTTCGGCGAACTGAACACCTGGTCGAGCCGGGCCATGAGCGGCGCGGAGAAGGTCTTCGAGATCGTCGACACGCCGGCCGAAACCGAGGACCGGGACGATCCGGTCGAGATGAAGGACATGCGGGGGGAGGTGGAGTTCAGGGACGTGGTCTTTTCCTACGAGGCGGGCAAGCCCGTCCTCCACGACATCGGCCTCCACGTGCAGCCCGGCGAGATGATCGGGCTGGTGGGCAAGTCCGGCTCCGGCAAGACGACGATGACCAACCTGTTGTGCCGGTTCTACGATATCGACGAAGGCGGTCTGATGATCGACGGCGTACCGATCCGGGACATCAGCCTGGTGGACCTGCGCAGGCAGATCGGCGTCGTGTTGCAGGACTCTTATTTCTTCAGCGGATCCATCGCGGAGAACATCCGGTACAGCAGCCCGGACGCCTCCTTCGAGCAGCTCATGCGGGCGGCCAGGACGGCGAACGCCCATGATTTCATCTGCGCGAAGCCCGACGGGTACGACACGCAGATCGGCGAGAACGGCAAGGAACTGTCGGGCGGCGAAAAGCAGCGGATCGCCATTGCGCGGGCCATCATCCACGATCCCCGCATCCTGATCCTGGACGAGGCCACCTCGTCGGTGGATACCCACACGGAGAAGCTCATCCAGGAGGCCATCGCCAACCTCGTGAAGGGCCGGACCACCTTTGCCATCGCCCACCGGCTTTCGACCCTGCGCCGCGCGGACCGGCTGGTGGTGATGGACGCGGGACGGATCGTGGAGACGGGCACCCACGAGGAACTGCTGGGCGTGAAAGGCCACTTCTACCGCATGGTCGAAACCCAGCGGGCAAGCACCGCGGTCATGGCCGTGGGCGGGAGCAGGACCGACCCGAACCGCGGCGCCAACGGACATACATCGTGAGCGAGGAGACCGAAATGCCGGAAGAACCAGGGGCGACCGCGCCGGACACCTTCGAATTCGAAACGGGCATCGAGAATGCGCCCGTCGAGCCCTACCAGGCCCACGAGATCCGGGTCTTCCGGGCGCCGACGAACACGGTGCGCATGACGGTCCGCGACGAACGGTCCTATATCCGCGTACGGCCGGTCCAGGCCTCGCCCCTCGCCCACACCGAGCGGTACGTATCGCTTCTGGACACCAAGAACGAGGAAGTGGCCTTCATCAAGGACATGAACGAACTGGACGAAGCGTCCCGCCGGGTCATCGAGGAAGAACTGGCCCACCGGTACCTGCGGGCGACGATCGAGCGCGTGCACACCATCCAGATGGAGTATGGCGTGACCTACTGGGACGTTACGACCGACCGGGGAAAACGCGAGTTTGTCATCCGGGGCCACGAGAACACCCATTGGGCATCGGACACGCGGCTGCTGCTCACCGACGTCGACGGCAACCGGTTCGAGGTCATGGATTACACGCAACTGGACCCCCATAGCGTGCGTTTGATCGAGACGAATGTGTGATGGACCGCGTATAGGCGTACAACGCGTACTGTGGAGCGCATCATGACCGGCAGAGCGGCGCAGGACAAGTACGACCAGTTGATCCGGGACGGATTCTGCGTATTCGAGCAGGTGCTTCGTCCCGGTATGCTGGAAAAGGTGCGGACCGTCTCCGACCGGCTCCTCGACGCCCAGCCCCCGTCTCATTTCGCGGAGCAGAAGTCCACCGGCAGCATGATCAGCGTCTTCGACGACGTGTTCTTCGCCGAACTGGTCTCCTATCCCCCGGCGCTCGAGGCGCTTGCCGACCTCGGATTCGACCGCCCCACCTGGTCTTCCGGGTTCGTCATCAGCAAGCCGCCCCGGAGCCCGGCGCTTTTCTGGCACCAGGACTGGTGGGGCTGGGACGATCCCTGCAGCTACGAGCCGCCGCCGCAGCAGGTCTTCCTGATGTACTACCTGGTGGACACCGACCGCCGCAACGGGTGCCTTCGCGCGATCACCGGATCCCACCTGAACCGCCATCCCATGCACGAGCACGTCGATGAAGCGCACACCGACGAACTGCGTTCCATGGCCGACCCCGACCATCCGGCCTACCGGCCCGCCCCGGGCGAAGTGGACGTGCCGGTCCGTGCCGGGGACCTGGTCATCGGGGATTCCCGGCTGCTGCACGCGGCCCACGGGAACAAGAGCGATCAGCGGCGCACGGTGATCACCCTGTGGTACATCCCCCTGTATCACCAGTTGCCCGGCCGGATAAAGGCCTACCTGGCGCGGCATCCCCGGCCGGATACGTGGACGGAGGCGACCCGGGGCGAACTGAAGCCGCTGACCGCGGTCTACGCGGGCGAGGCGGAACCCATCGCGTGGAACCGCACGCCCGGGCGCGCCCTGAAGTAGCAGGCCACAATGACCACCGAAACCCTTTACCGCGAAACCCTCCGCCCCCAGTTTCACTTCACGGCGAAGCACCACTGGATCAACGATCCCAACGGCCTGGTGTATTTCGACGGAGAGTACCACCTCTACTTCCAGCATACGCCGGGCAGCATGGTGCACGGGCGCACTACGTGGGGACACGCGGTCAGCACGGACCTGGTGCACTGGAAGCAGCTCCACACCGCCGCGCTGGACGTGGACGATACGGGCTGGATGTGGTCGGGATCCGCGGCCGTGGATGATGATAACACCGGCGGGTTCCAGGACGGGGACGCGCCGCCGCTGATCGCGTTTTACACGGCCGGCGGAGAACGGATGTTCCCTGGTAAACGGTGTATACAATGTATAGCCTATAGCAACGATCGCGGCCGTTCCTGGACGAAATACGCAGGCAATCCGGTCATAGGGCACCTCCGGGCGGAAAACCGGGATCCGAAGGTGGTCTGGCACGCCCCGACCAGGCGGTGGATCATGACGCTGTTCATGGACGGCAGCGACTATGCCCTGTTCTCGTCCCCGGACCTCCGGTCGTGGACGCGCCTGCAGGACCTGACCCTGCCCGGCGTGTCCGAATGTCCGGATTTCTTCGAGCTACCAGTGGACGATGATCCTTTGAACACGCGGTGGGTATTCTGGGGCGCGAGCGGCGGTTACCTGATCGGGCGCTTCGACGGCCGGATCTTTACGCCGGAGACGGAGGTCCTCCAGGCGGAGCAGGGCGCCAACGGATACGCCGCCCAGACGTGGAGCGACGTCCCCGTCGAGGACGGCAGGCGGATCCAGATCTCCTGGATGCGGAACGGCCGGTATCCGGCCATGCCCTTCAACCAGCAGATGTCTTTTCCCGTGAAACTGACGCTCAGGACATTGCCGGGCGGCGTCAGGCTCTGCCGGGAACCCGTCAGGGAAATCGAGCGGCTCCACGCCGGAACGCGCGAATGGCCTGCCGGAGACCTGGCGGAAATGGCGGCCGAACAGTTCCGTGGCCGGTACGGATCGGGCGAGGTCAGCAGCTATGCGGTAACGAACCTTCGCGAGGCGGAAAGCCGGCTCGTCCTGGCCGATCACGGCGACCTGTTCGACGTGCGTATGGAGGTCGAGGTGGATGAGGGGAAGGGGTTCACCATCGAAGTACGGGGTCACCGTATCGAGTACGACGCGGACCGCCAAACCCTGTCTTGTCTTGGAAGAAGCGCAGCGCTTCGCGCCATCAACGGCCGCGTGAGCCTTCAACTGCTGATCGATCGCACCTCCCTGGAGATCTTCGGCAACCGGGGCGAGGTGTCCATGTCCTTCTGCTTCCTGCCGGCCGCGTCCAACCATTCCCTGGCGCTTCGAGCGGATGACGGGGGCGTGCGCATCGTCTCGCTGACCGTACACGAACTCCGGTCCGCCTGGGATGCCGGGTGATTTCGAACATGTCCGGGCCACTATCCAAAGCCATCGATAAGTTCCCGCGGGTCCGGCTCGGCCACGCGCCTACGCCGCTGGACGCCGCGCCACGGCTCGGCGCATCCCTCGGCATCGAGCTGTGGATCAAGCGCGACGACTGTACGGGGCTGGCCATGGGCGGCAACAAGGTCCGCCAGATCGAGTTTCCCCTGGGCGAAGCGCAGTCCCGGGATGCCGACACCCTGCTGATCACCAGCGCGGTGCAGTCGAACTACGTCCGCGTGGCCGCCGCGGCCGGACGCCAGCTCGGCATGGAAGTCCACATACAGCTGGAAGAACGCGTACCCGACGTGGACGCGCTATACCGCGCATCAGGCAACGTGCTGCTCGACCGGCTCTTCGGAGCGAAGCTGCATTCTTTCCCGGTCGGCGAGGACGAGCCCGCGGCAGACGCGTCGCTGGACCTGCTGGCCCAATCGCTCGCGGACGAAGGCCGAAGGCCCTACGTGATCCATCTCGCTCCTGCTCATCCGCCCCTCGGCGCGCTCGGCTACGTGATCGCCGCCGGGGAAGTCCTGGCGCAGGCCCGGGCCCTCGATATTGCATTCGACGCCGTGGTCTGTCCCACGGGCAGCGCCTTGACCCATGCGGGAATCCTGGTGGGCCTGCGGGCTCTGGGAGAGACGATCCCGGTACACGGCATCTGCGTGCGGCGCGATGCCGGCAGCCAGGCGGCGCGGGTGAGGAAGGTGGCTTCGGAACTGGCGGCGATGGTCGAGCGGCCGGAGGCGTTCGACGCGGACGACGTCCAGGCCTTCGACGGGGTGCTGGCGCCCGGTTATGGCCGGCTCAATGACGCCGTGCGCGAAGCGATCGCCATGGCGGCCCGGCAGGAAGGATTGCTCCTCGATCCGGTATACACGGGCAAGACGATGGCGGGCCTGATCGACCACGTGCGATCGGGCTTTATCCCGGCGGGCAGCCGCGTGCTGTTCATCCATACGGGCGGACTGCCGGCCATCTTCGCTTACGGAGATCGCCTTGGGGATTGGTTGTCCGATGTGCCGTGGGATACGGCGGGTCCGAATCGTTAACCAAACGCCTCGGCAAACTTCTGCGACCGGGTGTTCAGCAGACTGTAGAAACCGCGCACTTCCGGATCGGGATGATCGCGCCAGAGACCCGTGGGTATGGTGGTGTACTGGCTGAGGACGGGGCCGTCGCGGTGGCCGTAATAGACCTGGACGGACTTGCGTTCGTGCGGGGTTTTCCGCACGGTGGCGGCGTGGACCACGGACAGGTTGAAGAGGATGACGGTACCGGCCGGGCCGTGGAGCGGTACCCCGCCGCGCTGTTTGACCTGTTCCTCGATATCCAGAATGGGCCCGTCGTGAGGTTCCGGCGAGATCGAAAAGCAGTGGGTATCCTCGCTTACGTCGGACAGGTAGAGCATCATGTGCAGATAGCCGCACCGATAGGGCCGGTCGGTCATGTGGCGCCGGTCCCGGTGCCAGACCTCGACCGGGTCGCCGTCGTGGGGTGCCATGTGCCGCAGACAGGCCTCCGCGAGGCAACCGGGTCCTTCGAAGATGGTTTCGATCGCGCCGATGAGCGCGGGGTGGCGGATCAGCCCGTCGAACTCAGGGGAGGAGATGAGCGGTTCGCAGTTCACGCTCTGGTGGCCATCGAAGGCGATGGGCCGCCAGAAATAACCCGTCTCCGACCGGTCGCGGTCGTACAGTTCGACGTAGCGTCCGAGTTCTTCCGCTGTAAATGGCTGTCCGAGATTTACGTAACCGTGTTGTTTGAAGAACTCGAGATCGACCACAGGTGGTGCGTCCTTTCGCGGCCCGCAGCTTACTTCCCGCGCATGACGTCCCGGAACAGTTCCGCGAAGACGGCCCGGTCTCCGGGCGTGCCTACCGTGACCCGGACGAGGCGGTCCAGGCCCGGCGCGGCGGGTTTTCGCAGGAACACGCCCCGTTCGATCAGGGCGTTCATGACGGCTTCGGCCCGCTCGCCTGTACCGAAATCGAAGGCCACGAAATTGGTCTGGGAAGGCAGGGCCGATACGCCGGCGTCCGCGGTCAACTCGTAGTAGTCCCGCCGACCCGCTTCCACGGCTTTCACCACGCCCGATACGAAATCCGGGTCGCGCAGGGAGGCCAGCGCGCCGACCTGGGCCACCAGGCTCACGCCGAAATGCAGCCGGACCTTGTCGAACGTCCGGATGACGTCCCTGTGGGCGATGGCGTATCCCACCCGGGCGCCAGCCATCCCGTGGGCCTTGGAGAAGGTGCGCACGCGAATCAGCCGGGGGTCGTCCACGTCGATGGGGAGGATGGTGTCGGGAGGTACGAAGTCCAGGTAGGCCTCGTCGAGAATGAAAAGGCAGTCCGGCGGCACGCGGTCCAGGAGATCGCCGACGGCGTTGCTGCCGTAATAGGATCCGGTGGGGTTGTCCGGGTTGGCCAGGTAGAGGACGCGGGCCTTCGTGCGCGCGGCCAGATCCGTGAGCGCGGCCAGGTCGTTGCGGTCGTTGCGGTAGGGTACGGTTTCCAGTCTGCCGCCGAAGCCGTCGACGTGATAGACGAACGTCGGGTAGCAGCCGAGGGAAGCGGCGACCGTTTCGCCCGGGTTCACGTACATGCGGACGATCAGGCCCAGCAGATCGTCGATTCCCGCGCCGAGGGTCACGTTGTCGATGTCCACGCCGTGCATCCCGGCCAGTTCGGCCCGGAGTTCGTAGCCTTCCGGGTCACAGTACCAGGAGACGCCTCTTGCGGCTTCACTCATGGCCGCCGCGGCCCGGGGCGATACGCCGAAGGCGCTTTCATTGGCGCCGATGCGCACGCGGAACGTCTTTCCCTGCTGTCGTTCGATGGTTTCAGGACCCACGAAGGGGGTCACGGAAGGCAGGCCTGCTACGATTTCGGAGTAAGGAGGTCTGGACATCAGATCGGTCGCGGATACGTCAGGCCGCGACTTCCATGTCGGCGCTGTACCGGCCCGTACGAGCGGCGCTATTGCACTGGGCGCGGTGGTAAAAGGCCTTCTGCCCTGCCGCGAAATTGGCCGGATCGCCACCCCAGGCCCGCAGTGGAGCGGCCTGCAGGGCGCGGCCGTAAGAGAAGCTGAGTTCCCAGGGCAGTTCGCCGAATTGCGCGTTCATGGCGTTCAGGTGCGCCGTGGCGGTCTCCGAGGACTGTCCGCCCGAAAGAAAGGCGACGCCGGGTACTTCGTGGGGCACGTTGCGCAGGAAATTGGTCACCGTGCGGCGTGCGACTTCCTCGACGGAAGCCTGTTCGGCGCATTCCGTGCCGGAGAGGACCATGCTGGGCTTCAGGACGATCCCTTCCAGCACGACCCCGTGCTCGACCAGTGCCTCGAACACGCGCCGGAGCGTGACGCCGGTAATCTCGTCGCACCGGTAGATCGTATGGTCGCCTTCCATCAGCACCTCGGGTTCGACGATCGGTACTATGCCGTTTTCCTGGCACAGGGCGGCGTACCGTGCGAGGGCGTGGGCGTTGGCGTCGATGCAGACGTCCGTGGGAATGCCCTTCCCGACGGTAATGACCGCCCGCCACTTGGCGAAGGCGGCACCCAGCCGGCCGTATCTCTTCAGGCGCTCACGGAGGCCGTCGAGTCCCTCGGTGACCGTTTCTCCCGGAAACCCCGCCAGGTCGTGGATGCCTGTATCGACCTTGACGCCGGAGATGATGCCTTTGTCGGACAGCAGTTTCGGGAACGGCGTTTCGGCCTCGTCGAGGGCCTTCTGCCGCAGGGTTTCGTCGTACAGGATGACACCGCTGATGAAATCCTCCATGCCTTCGGTGGTGAACAGCATGTGGCGGTAGGCCCGGCGGTTCTCCTTCGTCGATGGCAGTCCGATGCTATCGAACCGGCTCTTGATCGTGCCGCTGCTTTCGTCCGCGGCCAGGATCCCCTTGTCGGGCGCGACCATGGCCCGGGCGACTTCTTTCAGGTTGGAACACATTTTCTGCGGCTTCTCCCCGCGGGTTTCACCGAACCGGCACAGCGCGCTGATTTCTGTCAGACGCGTATACACAAGGACGGAGCGTCAATATCCCGATAAAGCGTAGACCGCTTGTAAAAAAGGCGCTTGAAGCCCGCCTGTCAATCCTTTCTTGGACCGCCGCTTTTGGCTTGAAACACGTACCGCCCTTCGATATAATACCGCCTGCAGTCGTTTTCCAGCTCCTGTATCCGCGTCCGTTGCGCGATGGATATCCGGACAGCATGAGGACGCGGTTTTCTCATCGACCCGCCCGCCAGGCACCGTCCATGCCCCGCGACAAGATTCGGCCCCCCTGCGTTCTGGCCATCGACATCGGCACGTCGTCCGTGCGGGCGATCCTGTTCGACCGTACGGCCCGGGTCGCCTCCCCCGCCTTTCAAAAAGCCTACGCCATGGAAACGACGCCCGACGGCGGCGCCTTCATCGACGCGGAACGCCTGGCGGCGGAGGTGGAGTCGGTCCTCGACGATTTCTGCGCCGCGGGCGGCCATCCCGCGATCGGCGGCGTGGCCATGACCACGTTCTGGCACAACGTGGTGGGCGTGGAGGGGGACCGCGCCGTGACTCCGCTGATCAGCTGGGCGGACACCCGGCCCGGGGCGGTCATCTGCGAACTGGGCAGGCGCCTCGACGCCGCCTCGACGCACCGGCGCACCGGGTGCGTGCTGCACCCGTCCTATCTCCCCGCCAAGATATGCTGGTTCGCCCGGAACGATCCCCATCGGTTCGCCCGGGCGGAACGCTGGATGTCCATCGGGGAGTATCTCTTCCTGAAATGGTTCGGCACCCCGGCCTGCAGCGTCTCCATGGCATCCGGCACCGGGCTGTTCAACGCGCACCGATGCGACTGGGACGACGAGACGCTCGCGGTCCTTCCGGTGGAACGGGCGCAACTGACCCCCTTGTGCGACGTGGACCAGCCGGTCCGGGGCCTGAAGGACGCCCTGGCGGCCCGCTGGCCGGCCCTGGCCGGAGTGCCTTGGTATCCGGCCATCGGCGACGGCGCCTGCAACAACATCGGCAGCGGTTGCGTGGACGAGGGCCGTATCGCCCTGATGGTGGGCACTTCCGGCGCCATGCGGGTCATGAAACGCGCCGAAGCGTTTACGATCCCCGAAGGCCTGTGGTGCTACCGGTCGGACCGCCGGAGGATCCTGATGGGGGGCGCCCTGAGCAACGGCGGGAACGTCTACGGCTGGATGCGCGATACGCTCAGACTCGGCGACGAGCGAAGCGTCGAGGTAGATCTCTCCCGTATGGCGCCGGACAGCCACGGCCTCACGGTGCTGCCCTTCTGGGCGGGGGAGCGCAGTCCGGGCTGGCACGACTCCGCAAGGGCGTCCATTACCGGCATGACGCTGCATACCACGCCCCTGGACGTCATGCGGGCCAGCCTGGAGGCCACGGCCTACTGTTTCGCGGACATCTACGGCCGGCTTCGGGCCGTCGCGGGCGATTCCGGCGAGATCGTCGCATCGGGCGCCGGCCTGTTGCAGTCGCCCGTGTGGACGCAGATGCTGGCAGACGTCCTGGAGCGCCCCATCACCGCCTCGGCCGTTGCCGAGGCATCGAGCCGCGGCGCGGCGCTGCTGGCGCTGGAGGCTTCCGGCGCGCTGGAAGACCTGTCCGCCGCGCCCGCTCCCATGGGGAAGACCTACGAACCGGATTCCGCGAACCGGGACCGTTACCGCGAGGCCATGCACCGGCAGCGGGAACTGTATGATATGATGATGGACAGTTGAGGGGCCGGGTTGTATCTTTAGCGGGCGCCTCTAGCCCGGCGAATATGAAAAACGAGCCGAATTCAACAAACCGATATGAAAAGGATTCAGACCGTGTCAGTAAACGATCTCGAGCAACGATGCATCAACACCATACGCATGCTGGCCGTCGACGCCGTGCAGCAGGCCAACAGCGGCCACCCGGGACTGCCCATGGAAGCGGCGCCCATCGCCTACGTGCTGTGGACGCGTTTCATGCGGTACAACCCGAAAAACCCCGACTGGCCGAACCGGGACCGCTTCGTGCTCTCCGGCGGGCACGGGTCCATGCTCCTCTACGCCATGCTCCACCTCACGGGCTACGACCTTCCCCTGGATGAGATCAGGAACTTCCGGCAGTGGGAAAGCCTGACGCCCGGCCACCCCGAGTACGGCGAGACGCCCGGCGTGGAGACGACCACGGGGCCCCTGGGCCAGGGGATCGGCACGGCGGTGGGCATGGCCATGGCCGAGGCCCACCTGGCGGCCCGGTACAACCGCCCCGGCCACGAGATCGTGAACCACCACACCTACGTCATCGCCAGCGACGGCGACATGATGGAGGGCGTCGCCTCCGAGGCCTGCTCCCTCGCGGGACACCTCGGACTCGGGCGGCTGATCGTCCTCTACATGGACAACAGCGTCACGATCGACGGCGGGACGGACCTGGCCTTCTCGGAGAACACGGGCCTGCGGTTCGATGCCTACGGATGGCACGTGCAGCGGGTCATCGACGGCAACGACCTCGCCCGGGTCGAAGCTGCGGTGGAGTCGGCGCGCCAGGAGACCGACCGACCATCCATCATCATATGCCGCACGGTCATCGGATACGGCAGTCCCAACAAGGCCGGCACGTCCAAGGCCCACGGCGAACCCCTCGGCGAAGACGAAGTTGAATTGACCAAAAAGAACCTGGGCTGGCCGCTGGAGCCGAAGTTCCTGGTACCCGACGAAGTACAGGCGTTCTTCCAGCAGATGCCCCTCTATGGCAAGGGATGGGAACTGGCCTGGCGCCAGACCTTCGACGCCTACGCGGCCGCCTTCCCGGACCTGGCGGAGTCCTTTCGGCAGGCCGTGGCCGGGGAACTGCCGGCCGGCTGGGACGAGAACCTGCCGGGCTTCCCGCCCGACCAGGGGTCCATGGCCACGCGGCAGGCCTCCGGCGTGACCATCAACGCCCTGTCTCAGAGAATCTCCGGGTTGCTGGGCGGTTCGGCGGACCTGGCCGGGTCCAACAACACCATGGTGGAAGCCGAATCGAACTACGCCGCGGGTAATTACGAAGGCCGCAACCTGCACTTCGGGGTGCGCGAACACGCCATGGCCGCCGCGCTCAACGGGATGGCGCTCCACGGTGGGCTGCGTCCCTACGCCGGCACGTTCCTCGTGTTCTCCGATTACATGCGCCCGGCCATCCGTCTCGCGGCCCTGATGGGCATCGCGCCGGTCTACGTCTTCACCCACGACAGCGTGGGCCTGGGCGAAGACGGCCCCACCCACCAGCCCGTCGAACACTACATGGCCCTGCGGGCGATCCCGAACCTGACCCTCATCCGTCCCGCCGACGCCGCCGAGACGGCGGAAGCCTGGGTGGCCGCGCTGCGCCGCACGGACGGACCCGTCGCCCTGCTGCTGACCCGTCAGAAACTCCCCGTGCTGGACCGGCAAGGGCTCGCGCCCGCCGAGGGGTTGCATCGCGGCGCCTATGTGCTGGCTGACGCGGACGGCGACCCGGACGTGATCCTCATCGCCTCCGGATCTGAAGTTTACCTGGCCCTCGAGGCCCGGGACGCACTGGCCGGTGAAGGCGTGGCCGCCCGCGTGGTCAGCATGCCGAGTTGGGAGCTGTTCGAAGGGCAGACCGGGGATTACCGGGAGTCCGTACTCCCGGCGTCGGTCTCCGCCCGACTGGCGGTGGAACCCGGTGTGACGCTGGGCTGGGAGCGGTACGTGGGTCAGCGGGGGGACGTCATCGGCCTGGAACGGTTCGGCGCATCGGCGCCTTACGAGGATGTCTTCGCGAACCTGGGATTCACCGCCGCCAACATCGCCGACCGGGCGAAGGCGCTGCTCGCGACCACGAGTTAATCAGAAGACGCCTAGCGCGTTCGCCGGATGATCAGGCCCCGATCTCCTAAAACCCGACCTCTTTGAACACCTCCAGCGGTATTTCGTTCTCCAGGTCCTTGAAATACTGGTAGTTGGTATCGACTACCCGGTATCCCATATTCGTGTATAAGAGTATCGGACGCGGGCTGCCCGTGTTCGCCTGGGTGGTCGCGTGGCGGTATCCAATCTGGCGCATCTCCCGCAGCAGGACCTCCATCATGTACCGTCCGAACCCCTTCCCCTGCTCGCCCTCGCTCACCCGTCCTCCCACCGGACTGCCCTCAATGGAGAACCAGGGGATGTAGAAGGTTTCCTGCGCCTGGGACGACCGACAGAAATCCCCCAGCGACTGGGCGAATCCCTGCCCGATGCACTGATCTCCGCGGAAGAGCTGGAACTCCATGTTGGGCAGCCTGCCCCGACCGGGCTGGACGTCGAACCGCGTGGTCACCTCCGGATCCGGCAATACGGGATCAGGTAAGGTGAAATCGGGGAGTTCAAGGAGGATGATCCCGCGCGTTATGCGGTAGTCGTTCATGCTGAGCAGGGCGCCCACGTGGCCCATCCGGTCGGACTGGAACGCGTGGCAGAAGCGGTAGAACCGGTACCCGAAATAGCTGAAAGCCCTTATCTGGCTTATCCCGAACCCCCGCAAATATGCTTCCGCCGCTTCCAGGAGCACCTGGCCCGCCGGCCTTGCACCTGTCCGATAGTGAAAGAACCGGATGAGGCCTATCCGGTCCTTTAACAGTTCCTCGATGGGATGGAGCCCGATGCGGTGGTCCTCCTCGCCCTTGCGACAGACGGCCACGTGGGCGAAACCCGCGACGGCGCCATCGTCGTCTTCCACCACCAGGATGGACTCATCCGACAGGTCTTCGTAGGGTTCGTCCCGTTCCTCATGCCATAGGACACCGGTTTCGAATTCATCAGCCATTACAGGATAGCAGTACGGCATTCCTGCGAACTGTTCGTTGTAGAAATCCGTCAGCCTGGACGCCTGGTCGATTTCGAGGGTTTTGATTTTCATGGTGGATGGTTCCTGGCACGGTGGTTGTCCGTTAACTTGTATTCCCGACAAAATCGTGAATAATAACCATAAATACGATATATTTCACATGATTTTGACAAAAACCCGTGAACAGGTTAATTTACCCCTCATGGCCACTACCAGATCAATGAAAAACCGCATCCATTCGTTGAAACGTGAATACGATACTTTACGTAAAGGCAAGGATTCGCTCCTGTCCATGATCGACGAGGTGGAGATAGCCGAGAGCGTGTACAACTCCAACGCCATTGAGAATTCATCGCTGTCGCTCGAGGAAACGGAGCGGATCCTGTTGGAACAAATACTGTCCCGCAATGTATCCATTCATGAAGTCTACGAGGCGAAAAACCTTGCCCGGGTCATAGAGTACAAGCGAATCGGGGCGAAAGACAGCGAATTGAGCGAAACCCTGATTCTGCAGTTCCACCAGATGCTGATGGGCGGTATCGACGATTCCATCGCCGGACGTTTTCGACGGCGGGGCGAATACGTTCGTGTGGGGACGCATATCGCGCCGGCGCCCGAGCACGTGGAACGCATGATGGAAAACCTCCTTGTCGACTACGTCAGCGACCTGGATGCTTACTTTCTGGACAAGATCGCGCTTTTTCATCTGGACTTCGAATATATCCATCCATTCTGTGATGGAAACGGCAGACTGGGACGGGTCATCATGAACTTCCACCTTCCGCAACTCGGTCTGCCCCGTATCATCATACGCAATTCGGAAAAGGAGAAGTACTACCGGGCGTTCAGGGAATATGAGAACGGCGCCTCGACCAGGACCATGGAAAATATCGTTTTCCTCGGGCTTATGGAATCGCTGCACAAACGGTTGAGTTACTTGAGAGGCGAGGAGATCATCCGGCTTTCGGATTACATCAGGCAGAACGGCCTGTCGGCGCCGGCATTCACAAACGCCGCCCGGCGGCAATCCATTCCCGCGTTTCGCGAAAAGGGGGTTTGGAAGATCGGAAGAGCATACGAGCATAGAGGAAAGACAGATCACATCGAAGGTTCGAGGACCTGAGTCTGGCGCTTCGAATTTCCCCTCCCGGCCGCGTCGGGATCAGGTCCACACTACCCGCGCCAGGTCCGCACTACCCGCGCCGGGTCTATACTACCCGTGCCAAGTCCACACTGCCAGCGCCAGGTCCACACTACCAGAGAGGAACCAAATCCATGTTCTCGATACCACGCTTCCGCACCCTGCTTCCGCTGCTTGCGGCGTTGCTCTTCTGTGCGCCCGCCGCGCCGCGGGCTTTCGCTCAGTCCTTTGTCCCGGCCAGCCCGGAGGAGGGGGTTTCGTCGGCGCCGCGGGCTTTCGCTCAGTCCTTTGTCCCGGCCAGCCCGGAGGAGGCCGGCGTTTCCTCCGAACGGCTGGCACGCATCGATGGGATGCTTGAAGCGTACGTCGAGGAAGAACGGCTGCCGGGTGCGGCGCTCGTGATCGGGCGGCGCGGACACGTGGTCTACGCCAGGGCCTTCGGCTACCGGGACCGCGAGGCGGGGGAACCGCTCGAGATGACGGACCTCTTTCGCATCGCTTCGCAGACCAAGGCGGTCATCTCGGTGGGCGTGATGATGCTGCAGGAGCAGGGGCGCCTGCTGATCGACCAGGACCTGGACGACTTCATCCCCGAATTCGAAAGCACCACCGTCGCCGTTGAAACCAAGGAAGGAGGCTTCGAGACGGTTCCCGCCAACCGCAAGATCACGGTGCGCGATCTGCTCACGCACACCGCCGGCATCGGGTACGGATGGGGGCCGGGCGCGGAGCGCTGGGAAGAGGCCGGCATTGTGGGCTGGTATTTCGCGGACCGTGATGAACCGATTGCCGATACAGTGGAGCGCATGGGTAACCTGCCCATGGATGCCCAGCCGGGCGAGGCGTTCGTATACGGCTACGCCACGGACATCCTGGGCGTGGTGATCGAGCGGGCTTCCGGCATGCCGCTGGACGAATTCCTGCGGGTTGAGATCCTCGAGCCGCTGGGCATGGTGGATACACATTTCTATGTGCCCATGGAAAAAGCGGACCGGCTGACCGTCGTGTACTCGGTGACGGAAGAAACGGGGATGGAGCGCGCGCCCGATCCGGGCCACATGGTCGGACAGGGGATGTATCTCGAAGGACCGCGCAAGAGCTTCTCGGGCGGCGCGGGGCTCGTCTCCACGCCGATGGACTACGCCCGCTTTCTTGAGGCGCTCCGGCGCGGAGGCACGCTGGACGGGGCGCGTATCCTGTCGCCCAAGACCGTGGAGCTCATGACCGTCGACCACGTCCACGACGCGTGGCAGGGAGACGGCGGCGGCTTCGGCCTGGGGTTCGGCATTACGGAGGAGATCGGCTGGAACGGACTGCCGGGTACTCCCGGGGCTTACGCCTGGGGAGGGGCTTATCACTCCACGTACTGGGTCGATCCGGCCGAAGAGCTGGTGGTTTCGTACATGACGCAGGTGATCCCCGCCCAGGGTCTCGACGACCATCAGCGTCTCCGGGCGCTCGTCTACCAGGCGCTGGTGGACTGAAGCCGGATGGAACGGAAGTTGACGGCAGAACGGCCCGTCGGCGCTCGCCGTTATCGATGCCGAGGCATCTACCCTACACCTTGAACACCTTCTCCAGCCGCGTCAGGTTGACGCATCCATTGTCAGTGACGACGACATTGTCCTCGATCCGCACGCCGCCGCCGAGATCGGGGTAGTAGAGACCCGGTTCCACGGTCACGACGTGGCCCGCCTTCAGGACCTGCGACGCCTTCGAAATGCGGGGCGGTTCATGGATTTCCAGGCCGAAGCCGTGGCCCGTGCCGTGGAAGAAGCCCTGCATGCGGCCGTTCTTCGCGCCCGTCTCGTAGCCCCTGCTTTCGAACAGCCGTTCCACTTCCATGTGGATCTCCCGGCCGTCCACCCCGGCCCGGACGCGTGAGAGCGCGACTTCCTGTCCTTCCAGCACGGTATCGTACAGCCGCCGGAACGTGTCGGACACCGGACCTTTCGTCACGGTGCGGGTGATATCCGCGTAGTACCCGGTCTTCGTGGACTTGGGAAACAGGTCGAAGATGATGGGTTCGCCGGCCCGCAGCGGTCCGGAGCCTCCGTTGTGGGGATCGCAGCCCTGGACGCCTCCCGCGACGATCGTGTGCTGGGCGATGCAGTCCCGTTCCAGTAGGTAGACGTGGAGCCTGTTTCGGATGTATTCGGACGTGATCGGTCCCTCCGGACCGTGGAGGAAACCGTCTTTCACGGTGGCCTCGGCGAGTATGGCGAAAGCCATGCGCAGGGCGTCTTCCGTGTGCCGGGACGCCTCCGAGACGGCGGCCACCTCGTCATCGGTCTTCACCGGCCGCTGGTCCCAGAAGGGGTCATCCTTCGATCGTACTTCGAATCCCCGCTCCCGGAGCCGGTCCGCGTAACCCAGGGGAAAGCCGTTCGGCACCCGGACGCATTTGACCTCCCGATCCCGGAGCAGCTCGACCACGGCGTCCACGAGTCCCGGGTCCGCGTTGCCGCTGCCCTTCGCGCGGTCCGCGTAGTCTGTCAGCGAAACTACTTCGTCGGCCTTCGACTGTGCCCGGGCGCGATCGATCTCCAGGTCGCTCATCATGATGGTCGTCCGGCCGTCCGCCTGCAGGAAGGTGAAGGGGTCCGGTACGAACATTCCCGTGGCGTACAACATGTCGGCGTCGCGCTCGCTGTCCGCGATGAGCAGGACGGCCTCGTCGGCAGGGGATCCGCTCATATTCGTATGGGTCCTTTCGTATGCAACCCGTCTTCAGGGAGTCACGTAGAGGTGCAATCGTTCAATCAGGTATACCGGTGTTGAAGACGCCTCACCTCAACCGTACTCGTAAAACCCCCGGCCGCTCTTTCGTCCGTGCCTCCCCGCGGCGACCATCTGGCGCAGCCGGGGCGGGGCTGCGTACCGGTCGCTGCGGAAGGCGTCGTAGAGTACGTCGGCGATGTACAACGTGGTGTCCAGGCCGATGAAGTCGAGGAGCTTGAGCGGGCCGAGGGGGTGACTGCAACCCAGGACCATGCCCGCGTCGATATCCTCCTTGGTGGCCACGCCCGATTCGACCAGGCGCACGGCGTCCAGCAGGTAGGGAATGAGGAGGTAGTTGACGATGAACCCCGGCGTGTCTTCGACCTCGATCACCTGCTTGCCCAGCGATTCGCCGAACCGCCTGGCCGTGTCCATGGTTTCGGCGTTCGTTTCAAGTCCGATGACCATCTCGATGAGTTTCATCACGGGTACGGGATTGAAGAAATGCAGGCCCAGCACCTGCTGGGGCCGACCGGTCGCCGCGGCCAGTTCCGTGATGGAGATGGACGAGGTGTTGCTGGCCAGGAGGGCCTCGGGCGGCGCGATGCCGTCCAGGATCCGGAAGACCTCCTTCTTGGCCTCCAGGTCCTCGGTCACTGCCTCGATCACCAGGTCGCACGCGGAGAGGTCGTCGAAATCCGTCGTTCCCGTGATGCGGCCGAATACGGCTGCCTTCTCGCCTGCCGTCATCCTCCCCTTTGCGACGTTCCGCGAGAGGACGCCGTCGATGCGGCCGAGGCCTGCCTGCACGAGTTCGCCGGTCGCCTCGCGGACGATCGTCCGATACCCGGCCTGGGCGCACACCTGCGCGATCCCCGATCCCATCAGTCCGCAACCGACCACGCCTACGGTTTCTATGGCCATGCCCAATCCTCCGTTATCCTTCTTTCTCAAGGGCGGCCACGGCTTCCTTGAACCGTCGTCCGCGCTCCTCGAAGTTGGTGAACATGTCGTAGCTGGCGCAGCCGGGCGACAGCACCACCACGTCTCCGGAACGCGCCAGCCCCGCGCATTGCCGGACGGCGCCCTCGAGCGTTTCGGCGCGGGCGATGGCAGTCGATTTCACGACGGCCGAATCAGCCGCGCCGACTTTCCGGATCGCGGTCTCTATCGCTTCCGCGGTCACCCCGATCAGGACGACGGCCCGGGCGCGTCGGACGGCTTCCGACGCCATGCCGTCGAATGACGTCCCTTTGTCGTACCCGCCCGCGATCAGCACGACCGGACGGTCGAAGGCCCGCAGCGCGGTGACCGTCGACGCCGGCGTGGTACAGGCCGAATCGTTGTAGTATCCCACGCCGTCGATAACCGCCACCTCTTCCAGGCGGTGTTCCACGCCGCGGAACGCCTCGACCGTGGAGCGGATGACCGGCGCGGGGATTCCGCCCAGGCAAGCGGCCGTCACGGCGGCGAGCAGATTGGCCCGGTTGTGCGGACCCGGGAGCCGGAGGCTGTCCACGGGGCACACGGTACATTCGCCCGCCGGACCGCCGCCCCTCGCCGGCTCACGTTCGCCCGCCGGATCGCGCGCTCCCACCGGATTACGTGCTCCCGAAGCATCACGGAAGACCACCTGCCCGTCCCGCACGTAACATCCGGTCTCGACGGGCCCCTCCATGCTGAACCAGGCCACCTTCCCCGGGCAGAGAGGCGCCCACGCGCGCAGCCGTTCGTCGTCGGCGTTCAGGACGGCCGCGTCTTCCGGCGACTGATAGTGCACGATATGCTGCTTGGCCCGTTCGTAGGCTTCAAATGTCTCGTGCCAGTCCAGGTGATTGGGAGAGAGGTTCGTCACCACGGCCAGCCCAGGGCTTCGCCGGACCCAGGCCAGCCGGTGGAGCTGGAAGCTGGACAGTTCGAGCACCACGGGACTGTCGGCGCGCGCGACAACCGCAACGTCGTCCGTGCCGGGCGGCGCCTCGGATTCGGCCGGCTCGTCCTCCCCGGCCTGCGCTCCATCCGCATCTCCTTCGAGCTCGTTGAGCACGGCCCGGCCGATGTTCCCGCCTACCAGCGTGCCCGGATCGGTCGCCTGGTACAGGTCGCCGATAAGACGCGTGGTGGTGGTCTTGCCGTTGCTGCCCGTGACGCCGATGACCGGCCGGCGGCAGGTCTCGAAGACCAGGTTCGTTTCGGTGGTCAGCGGAACGCCCCGGTCCCGCGCCAGCCGGAGGAAGGGGCTGTCGTCCCGGACGCCGGGTCCCACCACCACCAGGTCCGCGCTTGAGATGTCCTCCTCGCGGTGCTCCCCGAGCACGTAGCGGACCGGCCAGGAGGCGAGGGCGTCGACGGACTTTCGAAGCGCTTCCTCCGGCAGGAGGTCCGTGACGGTGACCTCCGCGCCCCGCGCGGCGAAATACCGCGCCGAAGCGACCCCGCCGGAGAGCACGCCGAGGCCCAGCACAGTAACCCGTTTACCGGTGAAATCCCTTGACACCCGAAGCCCGCCCGGTTTAATATACGGCGTTGATTCGCGGGTTCAATCCGCGAAGTCCAGTCGTTTGTCGAGCGCCGTCAGAAAGGCGTTGGTTTCCGGCGCTTCCACGGTTTCAGGACCGCGCATCAACTGCACCAGATCTTCGATCGTATCGATGTCCAGCAGGGAGTATTCGTCGAGCACCTCGTGGGTGATTCGACGCTTCCGAAGCAGGGCGACGGTCTCCTCGAGTTCCGATCCCGAACTCCAGCGCGATATATCGAATACACGGTGCGGCTTGCGCATGCCGATAAGATTGTACGCGCCGTCCTGGGCCGGGACAAGCACAATATCATGGGATGAGAGGGACGCGCGGACCCGGTCGATGACCGTTTCGTCCAGGCGGGGCATATCGCTGCCGGAGATCAGTACATACGGGTAGCACCCAAGCAGGTCCGTGAAGATGCCGTACATCATCTCGCCCATGTTGCCGCCGGATACGACGTGGAGGGTGACGTCCGGTCCGGTAATCGAACGAAAGGCATCCCCGTATTCGGGTTGGGAGGTGGCCAGCAGGACGTCGTAGTCCCGCCCCCGGTGCGCCGCGAAGCGGTCCACCAGGAACGCGCGGTACATCCCGGCCGCCAGGCGATAGGCTTCGTCCTGGCCGAGCGTCGCGCCCGACCGGTCGCGCATGTCCTTGAGGCCGGCGTAGCCGTTTTCCTCCGTACCATGGACCAGCCGGGTCTTGACGCTCCGTGGTTCGGGGTATTTGGCCAGCAGGACGAGTGCGGTGGGCGGGTAAGGAATCATTGGCCGGAAGGGCACGGCTTGGCGCGATTGGGATCGCGTAATGATGACGCCACTTTGGTCATGAATATCGATAAAGATAATGTAGCGGAGTACGTACACACAAGACAACTTTTGCCCCTGCCGCCGGAGGGATCCTGTACGGTGGAAGGACTGGGCGGCGGGTTTCTGAACACCGTGCTGCGGGTCTCCGCCGGCGACCGGTCGGTCGTGGTAAAACAGGCCCTGGACGCGTTGCGGCTCTTCCCGGATCTCAAGGTCACCACCGATCGGATCGTCTACGAGACGGAGGCCCTGCGGGTACTGGAGGGCCTGTTCCCCGCGGGAACCGTCCCGTCCGTGCTGCATTTCGATGACGCGCACCGCATCCTGGTCATGTCTGACCTCGGAAGGGGTCCGTCCCTGGAAACCGAATTGGAGCGGGGAGGGGTCGATCTTTCCGTGGCGGGCGAGCTGGGCGGGTTTCTTTCGTCCCTGCACCGGCAGACCTGGGACGACCCGGGGTTGCGTGAGAAATTCGACAACGGGGCCATGCAGGGCCTCAGGTACAAGTACTGTTTCTATTTCGTCGAGGACCCGGCGTTGAACCGCGTCGCCCGCCAGCTGGCCGGCACGTTCACAGACACGAAACAGGCGCTGCTCCACGGCGACTTCTGGACGGCCAGCGTCATCGCCGCCGGGGAGCGGATCCATACCTTCGACCTCGAATTCGTCAACTACGGGCATCCGGCCCAGGACGCGGGCTTCATCATGGCCCACTACCTGTTGCACGCGTATAACAGTCCACGGATCGCGGGCGAGGTCTTCGACGCCGTTGAACGGATCTGGGGTGTATACGCTGCGGGGATGGGCGACCTGTTGCCGGAAGGCACGGAAGCGACCGCCCTTCGGCAGGCCGGTCTCGAAATGCTCTTCCGCATCGACGGGATCAACCAGGTCAGGTACGTCACCGACGACGGAGTCAAGGCCCGCGTTCGGCAGGCCGCCCGTCCCATGATGCTGGATGAAGGGATCTCAGTGCCGGGATTGCGTGACGTGTAAGACCGGAACTGATGAGATGTCATAGCAGGACCATCTCGGGGACAAAGGGTTCCGTATTCCACGAATCGTCCCCTACACAACCGGCAAGGAGCGATATTTTGGGTAGATTCAGATCATTACTTTTCATCGTAGCCATAGCCGCGCTGGGCCTGTGGATCCTCAGCGGCTTCGGAGCCACCATCTTCGTCGAGGCGCTCTGGTTCGACCAGCTGGGATTCAACGACGTGTTCTGGACGACGATCGGCGCCAAGTTCGCCACGGGCCTGGTCTTCGGACTGGTCGCGCTGGTCGGTCTGGGGGCGAACGTCTACCTGGCGCGGTACTTCTCCTCCCGCCTCACCGAACTGCACCTGTTCAACGAAGAGATGTCGGAACTCGAACAGCTTTTTTCCTCGTCGAAGCTGATCGAGATCGTGACGATCATCGGCATCCTGGTGATTTCCGCCATCATGGGACTGATCGGCCTGGCCAACTGGGACGGCATGCTCCGGTATTTCAACCAGGAGGCTTTCGGCGCTACGGACCCCATATTCAATCTCGACATCGGGTTCTTCGTCTTCTCGCTGCCGATCTGGCATTTCGTCCGGTTCTGGCTGCTGCTCCTGGTCGTGGCCTCGGCGATCGCGGTGACCCTCTACTACCTCTACCGCGGCGCCGTCACCATCGAGGAGCGCGGCATCCAGATCCGCTCTTATGCCCGCAACCACATCTGCGTCCTGGGCGCCATCGTCTTCCTGCTCATGGCCTGGGGCTACCGGCTCGACATGTACCGCCTGCTGTACTCCGAATCGGGATTCGCCTTCGGCGCGGGGTATACCGATCTGCACGCCCGGATGTACGCCCTGTGGGTCCTGCTCTTCGTGGCCGTCGCCTGCGCCGGGCTGTTCTTGATGACGCTCCGCTCCCAGCGCCGCAACCTGCCGTTCATCGCCATCGGCGGCATGATCGCCTCTTCCCTGATCGCAGGTTCGGTCTATCCCGGACTCGTCCAGTACTTCCTGGTGGCGCCCAACGAGTACGACCGGGAAGCGCCTTACATCCAGCATAGTATCAACTACACCCTGCAGGGCTACGGACTGGACAGCGTCGACGAGGTGCCCTTCCAGATCCAGGAGAACCTCACGGCGGGGGATATCCAGACCAACATCACCACCATCAACAACCTGAAGATCCAGGACAAGCGTCCGCTGCGCCGAACGTACCAGCAGCTCCAGGAGATCCGGACCTACTACGATTTCTCCAACGTGGACGAGGACCGGTACCTGATCGACGGGCAGTACCGCCAGGTCATGCTGGCCGCCCGGGAATTGTCCTACAATCAGATCCCGTCGCCCACGTGGCAGAACCGGCACCTTTTCTACACCCATGGTTACGGCCTGTGCCTGAGCCCGGTGAACACCTCCACGCCCGAAGGACTGCCGGACCTCTTCGTCAAGGACATCCCGCCCGTTTCCATCAGCGACGACCTCGTCGTGCGGCGTCCGGAACTGTACTTCGGGGAGAACATGGACGCCTACGCGGTCGTGAAGACCACGCAGGAGGAATTCGATTACCCGGAGGGCGACCAGAACAAGTTCAGCCGGTACGAGGACGACGGTGGCGTGGAACTCAGTTCCTATTTCCGGCGCCTGGCCTTCGCCCGCTATTTCAGCGAGGCCAACTTCGTCATCAGTCCGCTCATCACCGAGGAAAGCCAGGTCATGTTCTACCGGCGCCTGCAAAGCCGGGTGGAGAACATCGCGCCGTTCCTGGACTATGATCACGATCCCTACCTGATCATCGCCGGCGGGAAGCTGTACTGGATGATCGACGCCTATACGACGACGGGTTCCTATCCCTACTCGCAGCGCTTCAGCGGGCTTCTGCAGATGCCGGATTCGGGCGACATGGGCACCGGACCTCAGTCGGATATCCCGGGCCTCAATCCGCCGCCGCAACGGCGGTTCGTCCAGAACCAGCCCACGCTGCAGAACATCAACTACATCCGCAATTCGGTGAAGGTGGTCATCGACGCCTATTCGGGCGAGACCGACTTCTATCTGGTGGACGAGGTGGATCCGCTGGTGCTGACCTACCAGAAGATCTTCCCGACCCTGTTCCGGCCGCTGAGCGAGATGCCGCAGACGCTGAAGGACCACATCCGCTATCCCCGCGACATGTTCGCCATCCAGGCCGCCATGTACCGGATCTACCACATGCGCAATCCCCAGGTGTTCTACAACAAAGAGGACATGTGGGCGGTGCCCCAGCAGTTCTACGGCGAGACGGAACAGCAGGTCTATCCGTACTACGCCGTGATGAAGACGGCCCAGATGGAAAAGGAGGAACTGCTCCTCCTGCTGCCCTTCACGCCGGCCGGCAAGGAGAACATGATCGGCTGGATGGCCGCCCATTGCGACGCGCCCCTCTACGGCCGCATCCAGGTGTACAACTTCCCGAAGCAGGAACTGGTCTACGGCCCCATGCAGATCGAGGCTCGGATCACCCAGGACGCCGACATCGCCAAGGAACTCACGCTGTGGAACCAGGAGGGTTCCCAGGTGATCCGGGGCGACATCATCGTCGTGCCGATCCAGGAGTCCCTGCTCTACATCGAGCCGCTGTACCTGCGGCAGCGGTCCACCCGCGGCGGGCTGCCCGAGCTCAAGCGCGTGATCGTCGCATACGGCAACCGCATCGCCATGCGGGAGACGCTCGACCAGGCCCTTTCGTCAATCTTCTCATTCGACGAAGGCACGCTCGCCCGGCAGACGACAACGATTGTGGATGGCGAGGAAGTGATCCAGACGCGCCGCGCCACGCTGGATGAACTGGCTAAACGGGCGGTGTCCCATTTCGACGACGCGCAGACCTACCTGCAGACCGGGGACTGGTCCAATTACGGGGCTTCGCTGCAGCAGCTGGAAAACGTCCTGCGCCGCCTGTCCGACGAGACCAGCCAACTGGAGTAGGAGCGGGATAACCGGGACCGGGGAGTTTCATGCCCGTTCAGACGCTCAGTTTCCCCAATGACCACGGCGACCTGCTTGCCGCGCGGCTCAGCCTGCCGCCCGACGGCAGGCCGGTCGCCTACGCCCTCTTCGCCCACTGCTTCACCTGTAACCGGAACCTGAACGCCGTCCGGCGCATCAGCCAGGAAATGTCCGACCAGGGACTGGCCGTGCTGCAGTTCGATTTCACCGGCCTGGGCGACAGCGAAGGGGACTTCTCCGACACCGGCTTCTCGTCCAACGTGGACGACCTGGTCGCCGCGTCGAGGTACCTCGAGCACTACCACGAAGCGCCCCGGGTCCTGATCGGCCACTCTCTCGGCGGCGCGGCCGTGCTCAAGGCCGCAGGCGCCATACCTTCCTGTAAGGCTGTCGTGACCATCGGCGCGCCGGCCGAGCCGAAGCACGTGGCCAACCTGATCGCGGACGCCCGGGAGACCATTGAGCAGACCGGCCAGGCGACCGTCACGCTCGCCGGCCGTTCCTTCCTGATCAGGAAACAGTTCCTGGATGACCTGGAAGAGACGCGGATGGAGGAGACGATCCGCGGACTGCGCCGCGCCCTGCTGGTGTGCCATTCGCCCATCGACCAGACGGTAGGCATCGAGAACGCCGCCCGGATCTTCCAGGCCGCCCTCCATCCCAAGAGTTTCCTGTCCCTCGACAAGGCGGATCACCTGCTGTCGAACGAGGCGGACGCCTTCTACGTCGGCCGGGCGGCAGCGGCGTGGGCGACGCGATACCTGGATGCGCCTTCCGCGGAGGACGGCGGTCCCGAAGCAACGGGCGCACCCGAAGCGGCGGGAAGCCAGGTGGTGGTGCGCACGGGCCGGGAACACTACTATACCGAGGTCGTGGCTTCGGGCCATCGCCTGACCGTGGACGAGCCCCAATCGGTGGGGGGCACGGACCGCGGCGGGACGCCCTACGACCTGCTGCTCGGGGCCCTGGGTTCCTGCACGTCCATCACCCTGCGGATGTACGCCGACCGGAAATCGTGGCCGCTGGAGGAGATCGTCGTCCGGCTCAGCCACGCGAAGATCCACGCCAGCCACTGCGAGACCTGCGAAACCACCGAGGGCAAGGTCGACCGCATCGAACGGGAGATCGAGTTGACCGGCGATCTGTCCGGGGAGCAGCGGGAGCGGCTGCTCGAAATCGCCGACCGCTGCCCCGTGCACCGGACCCTCCATTCGGAGATCGTGGTGGAGACCCGGCTTTACGAATCCGTGACAGCGACCCATGCCAACGCATGAACACGAGGCCAAACAACGCATGAAGGCGCCACTTTCCAGCCTATGAACTACCTGGCCCATCTGTACTTCGCCGAAGACACGCCCGAATCCCGCGTGGGGAACCTGATGGCGGATTTCGTCCGGGGCCCCGTGGACAGGCAGCCTTACCGCGGCGCGGTCATGCGGGGCATGCGGAGCCACGTGGCCGTGGACCGCTACACCGACGGCCACGACGTGGTGCGGGAGAGCAAGGCGCTCATCAGCCGCCCCCGGCGGCGATTCGCCGGGATCATCGTGGACGTCTGCTACGACCATTTTCTTGCGCGCAACTGGCCGTACTTTTCAGACGAACCGCTGTCCGATTTCATCGAGCGGACCTACGGTTCCCTACGCGCCTACCGGGGCGATATACCGCCGGTGATGGCGCGGGTGATCCGGCTCATGGTGAAGAACGACTGGCTGGGCGGCTACCGGGAAGTTTCAGGGATCGGCCGGGCGCTGGACGGCCTGTCCACGCGCCTCCGGCGGCCCAACTCG
This sequence comes from bacterium, assembly GCA_963693015.1. Lineage (GTDB taxonomy): Bacteria > JAAXHH01 > JAAXHH01 > JAAXHH01 > JAAXHH01 > JAAXHH01. Next base: position 2,682,260 of record OY843748.1, on the reverse strand, counting down.
CTGGCGGGATCGGCGGAGGAACTCGAGGCCAACTACGAAGAAATGGAAGGGCAGTTCCTGCGGTTCTTCCCGGACCTGGTGCGGCACATGGAGCGGCGCGAGGATGAGCGCGACGGATGCCAGGAACGGGACGGCCGCCGCGAAAGACCACTGGAAAGGCAGCGGGCGTCATGAGCAACCACTACGACGTCATCGTCGTGGGCATCGGCGCCATGGGTTCGGCAACGTGCTACCACCTCGCCGGCCGCGGCGCAAAGGTCCTCGGCCTGGAGCGTTTCGACCTGCCCCATGCCCAGGGCAGTTCCCACGGATATTCCCGCCACACGAAGACGGCGGTCTACGTGGATACGCCCTACGAGCCCTTCATCGGCCGCTCCTTCGAGCTCTGGCGTCTCCTCGAGGGCGAGACCGGCCAGCAGATCCTGGTGACGACCGGCTACCTGCGCATGGCCGACACCGGGTCGTGGGACCATTTGCGGGGCAAGGTACGGCACGAGGTCCTGACCGACGACGAACTGGCCTACCGGTATCCTCAGTTCACGTTGACGTCCGACTACCACGGACTGTACGATCCGAACGGCGGACTGCTCCGTCCCGAACTGGGCATCGCGAGCCACATCATCCAGGCGTCGCGGCGCGGCGCCGAGATCCATGGCCGCGAGACCGTGACCGGGTGGAAGGAGACCGCCGAAAGCGTGGAGGTCGAGACCGACCGCGGCCGTTACAGCGCGGACCAGGTCGTCTTCTGCAGCGGTTCGTGGACCGCCCCGCTGATCGCGGACCTCGGCATAACCATGACCGTTACCCGCCAGCCTCTGGCGTGGGTGTGGCCCGCGCGGAACGCGGCGGCCTTCGACGTCGGCGCGTTGCCCATCTGGCAGATCCCCGCGCCCGAAATGGACGGGGAGTACTACGGATTCCCCATGATGCCGGACCATCCGGGGTTCAAACTGGCGCTCCACGCGTACGGCGAGGCGTCCGATCCCGACAACCTCGACCGGAGCGCCCGTCCCGAAGACGAGGAGGAGGTGCGGGCGTGCCTGCGCCGTTACATTCCCGACGCCGATGGTCCGCTCACGGCCATGCGGATCTGCATGTATACCCGGACGGCAGATGATCATCCCGTGCTCGACCGGCACCCGAACTACGAGCGGGTGACCGTGGGCTGCGGCTTCAGCGGGACCGGCTTCAAGTTCTCCTCCGTCTTCGGCGAATGGCTGGCCGAGACGGCTCTCGGGCTGCCGGCGACCATCGACAACGAAACATTCCGTTTTGCAAGGCTGCTGGAGTCTGCGGGCACAACCTGACGCGCAAGACGACCTGATGCGGACATCCGTTCCGTATCCGACCCATAGGAGCGACCATCATGAATACCCGGATCACCGCGGACCAGTGGGCGGTATTCGAACGGCAGGGCTACCTGCGTCTCGGCACCGTGATGGCGCCTGGCGAACTCGAGCGGCTCCAGGAGCGCATCGACGACATCATGCTGGGCCGGGCCGATATCGACTACGGCCGGGTCATGATGCAGCTCGACCGGGATCCTGAGCGCGGGGGCGATAAGCCCGGGCCACAGTCCCGGGGCCACAAGGGGGCCACCTTGTGCTATCGCAAGATCCAGGACCTGGAACTGGACCCCGTGTATCTCGCCTTCATGCAGAAACCGGTCTTCGAGGAGATCTGCGAGCGCGTCTACGGTCCTGACACGCCGGTGGCCTGCTTCCGGGCGATGTTCATGAACAAGCCCAGCGGGGAAGGCACGCCCCTCGTATGGCACCAGGACCGGTGGACCGACCTGGACCGCGACCCGCTCGTCACCTTGTGGACGGCGCTGGACGATTCCGTCGAGGCGAACGGTTGCGTAAAGATCATCCCGGGGTCCCACCGCCGGCTCATCAACCCGGGCCATGGGTCCGGATTTCTGACCGACGAACAGGCGGCGGCCGTGGTGGCCGAGCACGAACCCGTCAACATGGAAGTGGCGTGCGGTGAAACCGTGCTGATGCACAACTGGATGCTGCACAGTTCCGGGACGAACAGCACCGATACGGCGAGGCGCGCCTTCAGCGTGTGTTTCATGGACGCGGCGACCCGGTCCCGGGCCGGGCACGCCTTCCCGGTCATTTTCGGCGAGGGGGCGCTGAGCCCCGTGCTGTAGAGATTATGCGCTGAGCCCCGCGCTGCAGAGGAGGTGCGCTGCAGAGGAACTGCGCTGTAGTGCAGTTGCGCCGTAGAGCAGTTGCGCGAAATCCCCGCATTATCTGGCCATCAGGCCGTACAGGCCGTAAGTTTACACCAGGGAACGAGAGAGGACTCCTCCCATGATCTTCAAGCACAAAAGCATACTGGCCGCCGTCTTCATCGGCGCTTTGATCGTTTCGGGCTGCGGATCCGCGTCGGAAACATCCCGCCCAAGCCTCCTCGACCAGATCAAGCAGCGGGGGACCATACGCGTCGGCGTGTCGACCTTCGTCCCCTGGGCCATGCGCAACAAGCAGGGGGAACTGGTGGGATTCGAGGTCGACGTGGCCAGTCGCCTGGCGTCCGACGCGGGGCTGGAAATCGAATTCATCCCCACGGCCTGGGACGGGATCATCCCCGGACTCCTGGCCGGCAAGTTCGACGTGATCATCGCCGGCATGTCCATCACCCCGGCCCGTAATCTGAGCGTGAACTTCACCCGGCCCTATTCCCATTCGGAACTGCTCCTGGCCGCCAGCAGGGAAATTGCGGGCAATCTCGTCGCCAGGGAGGACTACGACCGCGCCGGCGTGACCATCGCGGTGCGCCGCGGCTCGACCTCGGTCCAGGCCGCGCGGAAGCACTTTCCCAGCGCGACCATCCAGCAGTTCGACGACGACATCCTCGCCTTCCAAGAGGTGCTGAACGGTAACGCCGAAGCGGTGATCTCTTCCTCGCCGAAACCGGAACACGAGGTCCTGCGCAACAGCGACCGGCTGTTCATTCCCTTCGACGAACCGCTGGACCGCGGTGCCGAGGCCATCGCGATCCGCCAGGGCGAAGCGGACGCCCTGAATTTCTTCGACAACTGGATCCTGCTGCGGACGGAAGACGGATGGCTGAAGGAACGGCGGGATTACTGGTTCAAGACGCTGGACTGGGAGGACGACGTGGCGCCGGACCAATAGGTGATTTTTCCGGCGACGGCCACGACTATGCAGCAAAAGCAGGTGAAGACAAGTCCCCGAATTACCGCTTGACATCAGCCCTTCCCCTGCATATCTGGTACATGGCAAATTTGACGATTAACGGGACTGAACTGCGAAACGGATTTCGGCGGCCAACACGGCCAGCAAGGCCGGAGAAGATCGAGCGAAATCACCTTCCATGAGCCTCACCCTGTACGACACCTACACGCGCAGCCTGCGCGAGTTCGAACCCCTGAAGCCGGGCGAAGTGGGTCTCTACGCCTGCGGCCCCACGGTCTACGACTACCCCCACATCGGCAACATGCGCACCTATGTGTTCGGCGATCTGCTGCGCCGGGTGCTGGCGTTCAACGGCTATGAAGTCCGGCACGTGATGAACATCACCGACGTGGGGCACCTGGTATCCGACGCGGACACCGGCGAGGACAAGATGGAGGAGGGGGCTCGGCGAGCCGGCAAGACAGCCTGGGAGATCGCCGAGTACTACACCGGAGTTTTCAAGGAAGACATGCGGCGGCTGAACATCCTGGAGCCGGATACGTGGTGCCGGGCGACCGACCATATCGCCGAGCAGATCCGGGAGATCCAGTGCATCGAAAAGAAGGGGTTCACGTACCGTACTTCCGACGGGATCTATTTCGACACCTCGAAGCAGCCCGGTTACGGATATCTCGCCCGGCTCGACGTGGAAGGGCTGGAGGCCGGCGCCCGGGTCGAGATGGCGGAAAAGCGCAGCGTAACCGACTTCGCCCTGTGGAAGTTCAGTCCGCCCGACGAGCAGCGGCAGATGGAATGGGACAGTCCCTGGGGCGTGGGGTTCCCCGGCTGGCACATCGAGTGCTCGGCCATGTCCGCCAAGTTTCTAGGTCCCTATTTCGATATCCACCTGGGCGGTGAAGACCACATTTCGGTGCACCACGTCAACGAGATCGCCCAGACCGAGGCCTGCCACGGCACGCGGCTCGCCAATTTCTGGATGCACGGGTATTTCCTGCAGCTGGGCGACGCCAAGATGGCGAAGTCCGCCGGGGGGTTCCTGCGGGTGCAGACCCTGATCGACCGGGGGTACGATCCCCTCGTCTACCGCCTGTTCTGCCTGAGCGCGAGTTACCGGTCCAAGCTCAACTTCAAGTGGGAGAGTATCGAGGGCGCCGCGCGGCAACTCAACCGGCTCCGGCTGGCCGTCCACGGTTGGGGCGATCCCGCTTCGGAAGCGGATGGGGCTTACATGCAGCGTTTTTCCGACGTGGTGAACAGCGACCTGAACATGCCCCGCGCCATGTCCGTCACCTGGGACCTGGTCCGCAGCGATCTTCCGGACGACCTCAAGAAGGCCACGATCATGCGGTTCGACGAAATACTGGGACTGGGGCTGGCCGAGTGGCAACCGGAAGAGACGGCCGTCCCCGATCACATCAAGGCGCTGGCGGAAGAACGGCGGCAGGCCCGCGCGGAGAAACGGTACGCCGACGCCGACGGGCTGCGCGACGAGATCATCGCCGCCGGTTTCGACATCAAGGACACGCCCAGGGGACCGGAGATCACGCCCAGGGCCGAAGCCGAGGCCGAGGCAGCGCGGTAACGATTACCCCGAACGCGGTAAAGATTGTTCCCCATGAACCTGCTCCTCGCCGGCGGTTCCGGTCTCGTCGGGACGGCCGTCACCCCCTACCTCCGGCAACATCACAACCTGCGCGTGCTGGACCTCAAGTCCCCTCAACACGACCTGGAGTATGTCGAAGGGTCCATCGCCGATCCCGACGCGGTGCGCCGGGCACTGGACGGCATGGACGGGTTCATCACCATGGCGATGAAGGGCGGCCAGGGCGGGCACGACCGGCATCACACCATGGACCAGGTGCTCGATAATTACACCGTCAACTGCCTGGGCCACCACGTCCTGCTGTACACCGCCGCCGAAATGGGCGTCATGCGCGGGATCTACACCGGCACCATGAGCGTCCACAACCGGCACCGGACCTGGTATCCCTCCGAAGAAGAAGTGCCCCTGGACGGTCCGAACGTCTACGGCCTGACTAAGGGACTCACGGAGCAGATCTGCCGTTACTTCGCCCGCGAGTACGACATGAGCCTGCTCGTCTACCGGATCACGGGACCCTGCAACCGGGCCATGTTCATCGACCGGATCAAGCACCCGCCCGGCGGACCGAAACTCTACTACACCGACGAGGAAGACATGGCCGAGGCCTACCTGGCAGGGCTGCGTTTCCTCGATCAGGTTGGCAGCGACCAGGCCGGTGGCGACCAGGCCGGCAGCGTTCAGGCCGGCGGCGGCCGCTGCGAGGTGTTTTTCATTTCCGGTGACGAGAAGCGCGAGGAAATGAACATGGCCAAAGCCCGCGAGCTTTTAGGCTGGGCGCCGGTGGCGCGGAGGAAGTTGGGGATCTGAGGATGCAATCGCCAGGAAGAGCAGCCCACGTGTGACAAGGTTACGGTCGCCGGTCGACGCGTGTCCATTTCTTCACGGCCGCCTGGCAGCCATGCACGCCATCATCCCGAGCCGCAGTTCACAACTGAGATCGATGAAACCCAGGCTGGACAGCAGGTCCTTGTGCGTTTCGACGGGCAACCGGCGGGGTCGCTCCGGGTTGTCCTTCTCGAAGGGGACGACGAAATCCGCATTGACCACTATCCCGCCCGGCGATAGGAGCGTGTGGATCTGTCGGTAGACTGCTTCAAGGGCGTCGATGCCGCCGAGGTCGTGAAAGGTCTGGAGGGAGTAGACCGCGTCGAAAGAGCCGATACCTGCGGGCCAAGCGTCATTCTTAAGGTCCGCACGGACAAGGCGTATGGCCCGATGGCCAGCCGTTTCAAGCAGATCCTTCCCGTGCAGGACGAGCGCCGGCTCGACATCGATCCCTGTATATTCGACGGCGGCGGGCGTTCCCTCACCGGATGCATCGGCTAACGAGTTCAGTACGGACTTGGCGAGTCCTCCCGCGCCAACCCCCAGTTCAAGTATCCGGATCACCGCGTGGTCGTGATTCCCGTACCGACCCTTCTGGTTCCTTCCAAAGCTATCTTCATCGACACGCCGCTCATCACGCCACTGGACAAGCGTCCCCACGACGCATTCTGCCATCGCCGCCCGCTCCGGCCACCTCCTGTCCAAGTCGTCTGTCCACCTGTCGATATAGTCCGGTCCGGTGAAATCCGAAAGTGCCATGCCAGGAATTTCCTTGTTGTCAAGTCTGGTCCAGGCGGTCTAGGCGGTCTAGTCCGTCCGCGTCTGGTTTGCGCCCGTACCCGCGCCGCAGGTAAGTCTATATCGACCTAGCCCTGTAGCCTGGCTAGTCCGCCCGCGTCGGCTTGCGCCCGTGGCTGAAGGAATCGAGCCTCGGCGTATCGGGCGGCCAGTACACCGCTTCGTTCGATTCCTGCCACGGATTGCCGCAGAAGTTGGTGAGGATATGCCATTCGGCCGCGCCGATATCGGGGTCGGGATGGAAGAGGAAGCGCTTGAGGCCGGCTTCTTTCGAAGCGCTGAGGATGCCGTGGAGGTCCCGGGCCGGCATGGCGTCGCCCGCGTGGGGCGCCCGGCCCGTCGATACCCAGCAGATGCACTTGTCCGTATCGCCGATGGCCTCCAGGGCACGGCGGGTTTCCCCGTACACGATGGTGGAGAAGAACACGTCGGGGAACCCCATCTCCATGTCCATCAGGGTGCGCACGCCCGGCAGGTCGATGCCGAAGAGCAGTTTCACCACGTCGAAGGCGTCCGCCTCGGTGAGCGACGGGTTCCACTTCCGCAGCCGCTGCACCCAGCGGGAGACCGTCCCGTACATGCCGTCGAATCCCCGGTGCCAGTAATAGTGCTTGGGGAAGATGAAGTCGAACCAAGAGGCCATGGCGTGGTAGTCCTGGCAGGTCAGCGACGAGAAGGCCGCCGTGCGGGGGATGCCGCCGAGTTCCACCCTGCGGTTGAGCTTGCCGACCTGTTCGGCCGTGGCGGCCATGAACCCCAGCGCCGTTTCCCTGCGTGCGCGGAGCCAGTACAGGGCGTCTTCGTTGATGTCGAAAAGCTGCATGCCCGCCAGCATGCCGCCGGGTGCGCGATAGCGCACTTCTGCCGGCGTGAGCCGGTGAAACCGCGTCCGCAGGTGTTCGATCCCCCGCTGCAACCGGTCCATGTCATACCCCAGCGCGGCAAAGCGCTCGTCTTCGCCGGGCCTGATCTCGAAGAGTTCGCCCCCGTGGTGGAAAGCGAGTTCGTAGTGCTGTTCCCCGGGTCCGTCGATCAGGAACCCATGGGCCTGGGGCAGGGCGTTCATGGCGTCCTGGACCGTCGCGGCGTGGCCGATCACGCCGTACGGGTCTTCCTCCACGGGACGGCGTCCCCCGCCCAGGCCGGCGCCAAAGGTAATGATATGCCATCCGCGCTCGGCCGCATCGTCGAGCATGGCGGCGAAAAGGCGTTCCTTCTCGGGGTCGCGGGGCGTCTCAACGGGCGGATCGACGCCGAAGGACCGGTACACTTCGGGGTCGCTGCCGAAGACCGGGATTCTCGTGCCGTCGTCCAGCTCGAAGTGGAGGTAGCCCACCACGATGCCGGTGACTCCGCCGTCCTGCCACGCGTCGAAGATCCGCTTGTAGTCGGAAATGTATCGATCGAGGGGGTTGTGGACGAAGATCCAAGCTTCCATTTCGGTCTCCTTGACGGGTATCGTGTTATGCCACGATCGTTAGTTTGCGGGGATTATGTATTGTGGTCCACCGGAATTACCGGATCTGATCTCAGCCGGTCAGCAGTCGGCACAGATGAGAAATGAACACCCTATTGTCGGCCGCCGTGTAGATCAGCTCGCCCCCCATGCGGCTGTAACTCTTGCCCATGCGGTTGTAATAGGCCGGGTCGTCCATGGGCGGCTCGCCGGCGTTCCAGTCCCAGTCCTCCTCCGTGAGATCATTCACCGCGATGAAGGGCCGCACGGGACCGTGGCCGTCCTGCCGCCGCAGGTTGTTGGCGATGGAAACGGACTTCTCGAAAACCTGGGGCGCCATGATCGAGGAGCCGACGGACAGGAATACGCCGCCGTCGATGCGCGAGACGCCCTCGGCGAAGACTTGGAAGTCGATCATGCCGCCTCTCCCGAGGGCCGCTCCGCTCGCCAGGGGATGGGTGTAGACGATGTCGAACCCGATACCGGGATGCACGGTGAGCGGTACGTCCAGGCGGAACGCGTTCCCGGTCAGCGAAAGTCCCTTGTACGGGTGTTCGACGGTGTGGCGACCCGGCGCGATCTGATGGCTCACAATCGTCTGCAGAAGGTCGGCCCGGGCGGGCATGGCCTCGTCATCCGCCGGATTGCCGGACCAGTCAGCGAGCGCCTTCTGAAGTTCGGCCTGCGCCGGAATGCCGTACCCGTCCTCAACGATCATCCTTCCTATCGATTCCCCGTATCCCATCCCGTCGACCGCACCTGCCAGCACCGCGAGGGCGGTATGGCGGCCGGTCTCGTCCCACGTGCCGAAACGTCCCTGCGCGACGTGGCCGCGCACGTCCTCTTCGGACCGACCGTGGAAGGCGTACTCCCAGTCGTGGATCACGCCGGCGCCGTTGGTGGCCAGGTGGGTGATCCAGCCGGCTTCCATCATGCGCGTGACCACGGGGCCAAGCCCGTTCTTCACGAGATGCGCGCCGTAGGCCAGCATGATGGGAGCGCCAGTGGAACGGGCGGCGCGGATGCGGTCCGCTATCGTTCCGATCTGTGCGGCCTGGCGGGATGAAGCCGGGGGCAGCGGGCCATCGGGATCGACGCGGATATCGTCAATGTGATGCTTGCTTTCCCGGTCCGCCAGGGGTTCGACCTGCACCCTGCGGCCGTCGATGCGCGGATAGCCCATGGGCGTCCGATCCGGAGGGGTGATTTATGGTGGAGGGGTTTGATCGCCTGCCTGAAGGCTAATATACGGCCGGAGCGGGTCGCGCCAACTTTTTTCGGACGTGGTATTGAAGGTACAGCCGGGGGCCGAACCGATCCGCAGAGGGAGTCGTCCCGAGGGCGGAACCGATCCGCAGAGGGAGTCGTCCCGAGGGCCGAACCGGCGTCAGATGCCGATCTCGACGCCCTTGACCGACACGCCCTGGCGGGTGATCTCGAGGTCGACCCGGCACGCTTCCGTGTCGATGAGGAGCCGGTAGGCGCCCGGTGTATTCGGGGTGAAAGAGACGGTATCGAGGACCTGTCCCTTCAGGGACGCGAGGGCCTCGTTGGTTTCGGCCACCGCCCGCTTGACGGCGGCACCCCGGGGCGTGCCGTGGAACAGCCGCAGGAACCGCTTCTCGGCCTGGGGGCTCTGACGCCGTCGTGCGCGGCCGGACTGCAGGGTCAGCTCGAGGATGTTCTCCAGACAGGGGACGTTTTCGGGGGAAACACCGCCTTCTTCGATATCCTGGCGGAGGGCGAAGTAGGGGATCTTCGATTCCGCATCGGCCAGCGTCGAGGTAAAAGCGTCCACTTCATCGAGCAGCAGTTCACGCTCCTGGTCGTCGAGCCTGGTCACCTGTGCATCAAGATCGCGCACTTCCGCACCTCTCCCGTTGCTGACCGCATCCCGGTCCCGCCACGCTTTCCGCCTTCCCGCCGCACTCCGCCTTTCCATCGAGCGCGATCTCCCCACGGATCACGGGTGGCCCGGCACTGCGGTCACTGCCGCTGAGGTCGCCGCCGCCGCCGAATCCCGCGGCCAGAAAGGTCTCTTCGCCCCCGCCGAGACGCCAGGCGGATTCGCGGACGATCTTTCGCAACAATCGCAGATAGAGGATGCCCGCGTTGCTCATTTTTCCACCTCCTCCGCCACCAGCGCTTCCATCTCGTGCTCGAAACCGCCGGTCTCCACCGGGCAGTGCATGCCGCATTCCTTGGGCGCGTTCTTCTCCCACCACCAGCGCCCCGCCCGCGAGTCTTCGCCGGGCTTCGTGACCCGGGTGCACGGCATGCAGCCGATACTGGTATAGCCCTTCTCATAGAGGGGGTGCTTCGGGACGTCGTAGAGCTCGATATAGTCCCAGACCTCTTCCTCGGTCCAGTCCGCCAGGGGGCTGATCTTCGCCAGTCCGCCGTGGTCGTGGTCGATTTCGATCTTGCGGATGTTCGCCCGGCTGGCCCACTGGTCGCGCCGAAGCCCCGTGAACCACCCGTCCAGCCCCTCCAGGGCGCGGCGGATCGGTTCCACCTTGCGCACGTTGCAGCACTTGAACCGCGATTCAACGGACTTGTAGAAGAGGTTCATGCCATGGGCGCCCACCATGTTCTCCACCTGGAGCAGGTCGGGGAAGTAAACCTGGATATCGATTTCGTAGTGGTCCCGGACCTGGTCGATGAAGTCGTAGGTTTCCTGGTGAAGCCGGCCCGTGTCCACCGTGAACACGTGGATATTGGGATCGATCTGCCAGGCCATGTCCAGCAGGACCATCCCCTCCGCCTGGAAGCTCGTACACAGCCCGGCGCGCCGGCCCCAACGATCCAGGGCCCATTCGATCACGGCCTCGGGGGACTCTCCGTCGAACTCGATGGCCAGTTGTCCGGCTTCGAATTCATCCAGGAAGTCGCGGTCCAGGCGGTCCGGATGTTCCAAATGGTCCGAGTGTTCCAGGCGGTCCGGGTGTTCCAGGCGCTCCAGGTGTTCCGGGCGGTCCATGGCGTTTATTCCTCTCCTGTTGCTATCGCGGCGACTTCGTTTCCCGTGGCAATCGCGGTCAACTCGTCATCGCTGTGGCGGTGAAAGAACCGTTGTATGGTCTCGTTGTCTGTTTTCTGGTCCAGGTAAGCCCTGTACAGCCGTTCGGTATAGAGATGGACGGACTCCGCGGGCACGCGCCGGAGCACCGGCTGTCCGATGCCGGCCTGTCCGCTCAGGCCGCCGCGGAGGAACAGGTCGTATCCCCGCAGCCGCTCGCCGCCCTCGCCCCGCTCGCGGAGCGTAGTGGCCTGGAACCCGATATCGCCGATCCAGTGGTGGGCGCAGGCGTGGGGGCAGCCGTCCAGGTTCAGCCGCAGGCCACGCGCCCGGTCGCCAAAGACCCGTTCCATGTGTTCGACGATCTCCCCCATCTTGGTCTTGGTCTCCCCGACGGAGTAGTTGCAGAAGGGCTCGCCCGTGCAGGCGATACTGGTTCCCCGCAGGTCGTTGACTTCCATGGGAAAGCCGATTTCGGCCACCGCGCCGGTGACCGAATCCAGTCTTTCTTTGGGAATATGCGTGAGGATGACGTTCTGGCGGCGGGTCAGCCTGAACTCGCCCCCGTAACCTTCGGCCAGATCGGCCAGCCGGATCATCTGCGTGCCGGTGCACAGCCCCAGGAACACGGGGAAGCCGGCGTAGTACAGCCCTTCCTGCACCTGCTCGTGGATCCCGGTGTGGTCGTATTCCCTTTCCGGCGGCGCCGGCGCCTCGCCATCGGCCAGCCGGTATCCCAGGCGCGCTTCCACGCGTTCGCGATAGGCTTCCGGACCCAGGTCGGCGACCATGAACTTCAGCCGGGCCTTCACGCGGGACATACGGTACTTGAGATCCTCTTTCCACACGTCGATGATGGCGCGCAGTACGGGGATCACGTCGTCAACCGGTACGAAGACGCCCAGGTCGCTTGACAGCCGGGGCCAGGTGGACAGGCCGCCGCCGATCTTGACGGCGAATCCGGGATTCCCCTCCCTGACGATGCCCATCAGGCTGATGCAGTTGATTTCAGGCGCGTTGCACTGGTGGGGGCAGCAGGAGATGGTGATCTTGTGTTTGCGCGGCAGATCGCAGTAATCGGGATTGCCGTAGAAGAAATCGGCCACCGCCTCGATGACCGGACGGGCGTTGAACAGTTCGTCTGCGGCCAGGCCCGCCACAGGGCAGCCCGTGATGTTCCGCACGGTGTCGCCGCACCCTCCGCTCGTCGAAAGTCCCGCCCGGTTCAGCGTCTCGAAAATCTCGGGCAGGTCGTTGAGCTTCATGCCGTGGAGCTGGATGTTCTGGCGGGTGGTGAGCTCGCCGTAGTCGCCCCCGAAGTCCTGGGAGACCCGGCCGATGGTGCGCAGCTTGTGCGGCGTCAGGCGGCCGCCCGGCAGCTTGACCCGCATCATGAAGTGCCCCACCTTGGGCTTGTCGTGGTACAGGCCGTACCACTGCAGGCGCACCACGTCCTCTTCCGAAATCTCCTCGTAGCCCTGTTCGATCAGCTCCGGGATGTCGTGGATAACCTCCATCGGCGCCTTCTCGTGCTTGAGCCGCTCCACGTAGTTGCGCTTGCGGACCAGATCCCATGTGGGTTCCGGCTGCTCCCGCCGCGGTCTGCGGACCGCTTTCGCCATGCTCGCACTCCGATTTCGTGTGTTCAGACAGAGGATTCGGACAACGGAAAACCATCAAAGCGACTCTCATGATATCGACCCGGGAAATGACTGTCAACAGAAAAAATAACAATCTTGATCAAAATAGTAATTATTGAGGAATGCGCATAGAAAATACGAGATTCCGTCCGTCGATCACACTGAATGGAACATGCGAACGAAGCTATGCCGGGAGTGTAGCGCGACCTGAGCATTGCTGGTCGAGGCACGCACCACTTTTCGGTGTTGCAGGCGAGGTTATGGCAATCGTCGCGAGTTGGGGATCTGTACCAGGCTGGGGATCGGTCCCAGGCTAAAGGATCTCAAGACGAACACGACTGAAGAAAGGCGGGAACATTCATGTCCGACTATCTGAACCACGAAGGCAGAATAAGCCGACTCGAGGGGATCATCGAGCAAATCGACAAGAGACTGGGAACGATAGAAAGAGTTGGCTTTTCAATACTTGCAACTATCACGGCGCTGTTGGCCGGCGTTGCTACGATTCTGGTTAAATTGTGGTCACAGTGAGTGATGAACAGGAAGGTCGACGGGACTGGAATCAACTGTCTTTTCGTGATCCTTCACCTGATCCTTCGCCCGATCCTTCATTCCGCTTGTTCCGCATCCACAGCCAGTACGCCGGGACGCCCAATGAGGTGATGGTCAGCCCGATCAGGGTATTCCCGGGGTCGCTGATGACGATGGACACGAAGAAGATCACACCGATGAGCACGAAGATCGCGGGCGTGACGGGATACCCGAGGGTGCGGTAGGGCCGGGGCACGTCGGGACGGGTGCGCCGGAAGATGAACACGCTGAAGGTGGTCGTGATGTAGAAAAGCCACAGGGAGCCGGTCCGCGCCGCGATGATGGCGCCCCAGTCGCCGAGGAACACGATATTGAGGATGCCCACAACGGTCAGGAACACGACGGCGTTGGCCGGCGTACGGTAGCGCGGGTGGACGCGCGCGACCCATGAGAAGAACATCTTCTCGCGGGCCATGGCGAAGAAGACGCGCGGTCCGGTCAGCATGCCGGCGTTCACGGTGCCGAAGGTGGAGATCATGGCGGTGGCGGCGATGAAAGCCGCTCCGATCGGTCCGACGAGCGATTGCATGGTCTCGGATGCGACGCGCTCGCTCTCGGCGACGCCCGTGTTGGAGAGCACCAGCAGGTAGGAGCTGTTCACGAGCAGGTAGACGACGGTGGTGATGGCGAGACCCAGGATGATGGACAGGGGCACCCAGCGTCTCGGATTCTTGATCTCCTCCGCCACGTAGGTCGACCCGTCCCACCCGTCGTAGGCGCCGAAGGACGCCATCATGCCGAGGCTGACCATGCTGAGGAACCCGATCGTGAGGGTGGAATCGGAAGGCCAGACCGGTTGGAAATTACTCGTGTCGGGTGTGATTCCGAAAGCCAGGGCGACCATGAGGAGCAACCCGCCCACCTTGAGGAAGGAGGACAGGTTCTGAACGAGACCGCCGAACCGCACGCCCAGGTAATTGATGAAGGCCAGGATGATCAGGGCGATAATCGCCACGCCCCGCATGGCCCAGTCCGGGTATGGACTGAACTGGCTGACGAAATAACCCACGTAGGTGGCGAATACGATGGAGATGGCCGCCAGGTCGCAGGGACGTATGACCAGGAGCGAGGTCCATCCGAAGAGAAAACCCCACAGTCGCCCATAGGCTTCCTTCAGGAATACGTACACCCCGCCTGAACGCGGCATGATGCCGCCCAGTTCGGCGAAGGTCAACGCGCCGCAGAAGGCCATGAAGGCGCAGATGACCCAGACCAGTAGATTCCAGCCGGAAGTACCCACGTAACCGGCCACGATGGCGGGGCCCGCGAAGATGCCGGAACCGATGATGGAACCGACGATCACGGCCGTCGCCGAGACCGGTCCAAGGTCCCGCCTGAGTTCGGTTTCCTCTCCGAATGAATCGGTCCGAGCGTCTTCCCGCACGTCACTCATCGTCGTCTCGTAAGAGGTATTTTAAGGAGAATATCTAAATGGGATGGTACTAATGTGGTCTTTCTTTCGGCTCGTGTAAACGATAAAAACGCGTGTGGCGCGATAATCGCGCGCGCAGGCCTTAAGAAAGTTACTGCATGCAGGTTTTAGTAGGTTACTGCGCGCGGCGCTCAGACCTCTTCCGCGATGCCCAATCCGATGATCCGGTCGGCGTTTCGCCAGAGAATCTTCTCGCAGATATCGTCCGTAATATGCCCTTCGTCCCGCTGCGCTCGAAGCCACTCGATGTGTTGGAAATCCAGTTGCGCGTCCGTGTGGTCGAGTCCCAGCATCAGGCGGTCCTGGAATTCGTCCAGAAATTCGTAGGTAAAGGCCGGGTCCCGGGTCAGTGCGTTGTATCCTGAACCCGCAGACAGATCGCCGCACAGGTTGGGATAGGTCCTGAACAGCCGGATCAGCGTTCCGCCCGGGGTGATGGGCGTCTTCGGATAGCCTTCCTTCTGGCTGGCCGTCAGGTCGCCGCTGATCTCGCTCCAGAAGGAGGCGCTGTGTCCGAAGAAGCGCAGGCCGGGGAACCGCTGAAGGGCCCGCTCGAAACGGGGGAAGCCCAGTTCGTCGATCAACCCGTAGGTGACCGCCTCCGGCGGCGAGGTATGGAAGGTGACGGGCAGTCCCAGGTCCTCGCACGCCGTGAAGAGGTCCCAGAGGCGGGGATCGTCCCAGTACACCCGGCAGGTCAGCTCCCCCACGCCTTTGGCCCCGCGGGCCATGTACTGCTCCAGCACCTCGCGGAACCGCTCCGCGCGATCCAGGTCGTAGCGGCGCACGTCGAAATCACAGAATGGAATGAAGCGTCCCGGATACAGCCGGCAGATGTCGAACACCTCGCCCATGCTCTGGTGCTCGCCGGCCACGTCGGCCGACGTGAGCGGCAGGATGACCGCCTTGTCGATCCCCTTCTCGTCCATGCGCCGGACCTGCTCTTCGGCCGACATGAAGGGCAGCCCGTTGTTGAACTTCTTCAGCACCGGCCAGCGCAGGACGTGGGCGTGTACGTCGATTACCATGGGTGTAAGTCTTCTTTTACGATGATTCCGTAATCCGATACTTCGGTCAGTCCGTCATGTTCTTCGATTCACCAGACCTGCAGGCATGTGTGGTCCAGATTCCTACTCGATCGCCTATAACCGGACGGACGGCAGCTTCCTCAAACGTTGATTGACCGGGTCCACTTCTATGCCCGCGGACTCCAGCGCGGTTACACCAAGTAGCGGCTCGATGTCCGGATCGCCAAAAAGAACCGTAGCTCCGATTTTGTCATCCATCAATTCAAGCATGGCCACGGTGACGCCCACCGAGATTTCGCTCCCGTCCGCCAGCGTATAGACGCGCGTGGCCTCCGGCTTCAGACCGATCCCTTCAAGATACGGACCGGGGACGAGGGTGTCGGTGGCGCCTGTGTCCACCAGAAACATCCCCTCCCAGAACTTCCGCGCATCCGCGGGGTTGGTGACCCTGACCTTGACGTGGGTCGTACCCATTTTCGTGCCTCCTTCATTGGACGCGTTCCGCGTAACCAGTTCCCGGAATCGACCGGCACCGGATTGGACGTCTCAACCCGGCCAGCCATCCCCTGATGTTTACAGTCTTCTTCCATTTAGTCGGAATCAGGGCGTCCGTATCGAGTTAAAATGGTAATGTCTTGATCCGCGGTTCCTTGCTACCGACTTGCTTGTGCGCGGCCACCCAACCCCCACACCTCCACCGCCGTACCGCCCAGCAGCCGGTCTTTCTCCTCTGCGCTCAGGAAGTCGTACCCCTCCCGGACCAGGCGCAGTTCATCGGCGAGCGAAAGCCAGCCGTGTTTTTCCCGGTGAAGGCCCGGGTACCCGGTGCCCCACATGGCCCGTTCGATGCCGAAGGCGTCCAGCAGCGCCCGGATGTAGGGGTGCATGTCATGGAAGGGAAAGGGCTCCCGCGACCGTCCCTTTACATCCGAAATCTTCACGAACATCCGCTCGTGCCGGGCCAGGTCCAGAATGGGCCTGAAAGCGTCCATTCCGGTCTCCGGATCGGGATAGCCCATGTGGTCGATGATCAGGGTCATACCGGGATGACGCCGGGCGATCTCGTCGACCTGTGCGGCGTCCCACGGCTTCATGTGGAACTGGACCACCGCGTCCCGCGCCGCGAGCTCCTCCCACATGGATCGGTTGTCTTCGGCAACGAGCACCTGCTCGCCCGGGTAGTAGAAAGGATGGAAGCGGAACCCGACCAGCCCCCGCTCCTCCATCCAGTAACGGACCTGTTCCGCGTTGCCGGCAGGGTCCTGCGGATCGATCAGGCCGTGACCCAGGAACCGGTCGGGGAATCTCGCCACGGAATCAGCGATATAGCCGTTGTCCCACGTCGACCAGGACATCTGCACCAGCACGCTCGCGTCCACGCCGTTGGCGTCCATGTCCTCGATCAGTTCGTCGGCCGTGGCGGGTTCGTCCGGTCTGGCCGTGAAGGTCGCCGCCGTGGCGCCCACCGGATACCGGGGGCCGACCTCCCAGACGTGTACGTGGGTATCTACGATCACGGATAGGTCCTTTCCTGTGAATATGACAAACCGGAACGCGTGGCCGGAACATCTTGTCGGGACACCGTCAAGTCGGAATTATCGGGACGCCGACGAGTCGGAAGCCCCGCGGTTGATCCCTCCTCGCACCCGCCACTCAGACGTCACACGTCGCTCAGACGTCACACGTCGAATACGCCGACTGCATGGCCGCCAGCGGGTCGCCCAGCGGGACGAACTCGTGGCCGACGAACCCCGTATAGCCGGTCTCGGCAATGGCGCGCATGACGGGCGGGTAGTAGATCTCCTGGGTCTCGTCCAGGTCGTTGCGACCGGGGTTGCCGGCCGTGTGGAAGTGCCCGATGTGGTCGATGTTGTCCCGGATGGTCCGGATCAGGTCGCCTTCCATGATCTGCATGTGATAGATGTCGTAGAGCAGCTTGACCCGCGGCGAGCCGACACCCTCGCAGACGGAAACGCCCCACTCGGTGCGGTCGCACTGATAGTCCGGGTGGTTCACCTTGCTGTTGAGGAGTTCCATGGACAGCGTGACGCCCTTCTCCTCGGCGGCCCTGGCGACGCGCAGCAGCCCTTCGATGCAGTTGTCGCGGCCCTCCTCGTCGGACTTGCCCTCCCGGTCGCCCGAGAAGCAGATCAGGCCGGGGATGCCGTACGCGACGGCCACGTCCATGTTGGCGAGCAGTTCGTCCTCGATGCGGTCGTGGTTTTCCGTCTTGTTCAGGCCGTCGGGCAGGGATGCGTGACCCACCACGATGGCGATCTCCATGCCCGCGTCGCGGACCTGGTCCCAGTGCTCCCGCGGCAGCATCTCCACGGATGCGTAGCCGATCCTCGCCGCTTCACGGATCAGCGCTTCGGGCGTGACCCCGTTCCGCTGGAAACAGCCGAAACAGATGGACTGGCGGATCGTATTCATGAATTGCTCCTGTGTCTGGTTCGTTCCGGTGGTCCTTCGGTCGCGCCTGAGTCCCCGGGTCGCGTCCGTCGCCCCGGTTCGTTCCGGGGAAGGGCATTACTCCATGAATCTCTTCAAGACGTGAGATTCTTCAAGGCGCACTCACCCATACGCACCGTGCTCCAGGAACCCGAGCAGGCGTTTCCGGCGCGGGTCCGCGTCCCGGTACACGTGTTCGGGCATGGTATAATTGACGAAAGGGAAGTACTTGTGGCCGATCACGCGGCGGGCGTAGGTGACCTGGGTGATGTACCGCGTCCGATCGCTCCGGTTCGGGCCGCCGCGGTGCCAGACCTGGTTGTTGAACATAGTTACACTGCCGGCCGGTCCGAGGTTGTAGTGTATCTGATCCTCCCATTCGGTCCCCTCCAGAGAATCAGGGCAGGGCCGGCCGAAGAGGTGGGAGCCTGGTATGACCTCCGTGCCGCCGTGTTCGGGTTCGGTGACGTCGGTCAGGTAGTAGTTGCACGTGAAGAAGAGCACCGGCAGCCGGATGTTCGTTGGCGTCTCGCCTTCCGTAAGCAGGAGATGGGGTGCGTCGTCCTGGTGCCACCGGAAGAATCCGCCCGGACGGGTCACGAAGGAGTTGTTGTGGATCACGTGGCAGTTCTCGGCCACCAGTGCCTCGGCAAAACTGACGATCGGCTCGAGGTCGAAGAGACGCAGGTTCGTCTCACTGAATTCGAACATGCGGTGGCACAGCGCCATGTTCGCGCTGACCGAATTCAGGCCGTTCGGGTTCTCGCGCAGCCCGCGGTCGA
The DNA here is from genome assembly GCA_963693015.1 of bacterium. Classification (GTDB taxonomy): domain Bacteria; phylum JAAXHH01; class JAAXHH01; order JAAXHH01; family JAAXHH01; genus JAAXHH01. The sequence continues at coordinate 2,663,465 of OY843748.1, read as the reverse complement.
GGTCCTCACGGAGTATTTCGCACCAGTCGGTTGGCAGGAGGTTCTCCAGGAAGAGGAATCCCTGGCGGTTGAACGTGTCGACCCATTCCCGGATCCGCGCCTGGTCCGCGACCTTGCCGCCCAGGCTGATCGTCTCGGTGGTCATGCCGGTTCCTGGTTACGTTGGATTTCAAGAGCGCGTAAGAGCGTAGGTTCGCCTGTACGGGCAGGTTCGCCTGTACATGCTGTCCCCGCGCACGTGAAACGCGCACGTGAAAACTGTCCCCGCGCACGTGAAAACCGAATTAAACGCCGCCGGGAAGATCGGGCAAGGGATTAAGTCCTGGTTGCCCGAGACCGGTCAGATCAGACGAAGAGCATTGACTGGGCACGTGTTGAAGCTTATTCTGAAATGGTAACGAGGTCTGTATACGAGCGTCTTCTATTGGCAGCCGAGTGCGACTGCGAAAGAACGCCAGCTTATTACCGGTGGTTGCCAGTGCGACGGCTGGCCGTGAAGATTGTCAAAACCGATTCAGATGGGTTCGGGAGGAAGTGAAGGAGGGAACAATGACTCGTCCAACCGAGGTGCAGGCCCGTGGAGGATACCGATTATGGCTCCAGTACTCTGACGGTTCCGCGGGAGAGGTTGATCTGTCCCATCTCGTGGGCAGAGGGGTGTTTACAGCGTGGAAGGATCCGGAACGCTTTGAACTGGTCCATATAACCCCGCACGGTGCTATTACCTGGGACGATGACCTCGAGCTTTGCTCGGATGCACTCTATTTGGCGCTCACTGGAAAGTCTGCCGAGGAAGTCATGCCTGGTGTGCGGACGCTGACTCAGAATGCCTGAACTCTGCCGGTTTTACGGAATCGTCATACGCATGTATTTCGCCGACCACGGACCACCTCACTTTCACGCGTCGTATGGTGGAGACGAGGCGTTGGTCGGTATAGACAGCCTGGCAGTACTCCACGGTCGTTTGCCTCCCCGTGCCCGAGATCTTGTCGTCGAATGGGCTTCGCTCCATCAAGCAGAACTTCGAGAAGCCTGGGACCGGGCAAGCCGTCTGGCCCCACCCGGCAAGATTGCCCCGCTGGAGTGAGCAGGATCCAAATCCATCATTGTAGATGGCATGATTCCCAACAACTGATCGGCACCTCCGTCAAAAGTCAGGACGCCAATACGCGGGCTGTGTTCAACGGCTGTTTCAGGAGTGGCCTTGGCGACTACTTCTGCTTTTGCCGCGCCGCCGTGGCGACTACTTCTGATTTGGCCGCGCCGCACCACCGTGCAGTTATGTGCGCTTTTTCTTGACATCTTATAAATAACTAGTTATCTGACTAGTCAGTATATTCATCTGCCATCAGAATAGATCACTATGGGCAGATCATTAAGAGCAGGTCATTCGGGGCAGACCATCCCGACCGAGGCGATCGCACTATGAGTAAGGAATGGCAGGTCCAGGAAGCGAAGGCGAAGTTCAGCGAACTGCTCGAGGCCAGCCGGACCGCGGGCCCCCAGACCGTGACCAGGCGGGGCGTGAAAGCGGCGGTCCTGGTTTCCATCGAAGAGTGGGAACGGATGGAGCAGTCGGCCAGGTCCGGCCTGAAGGACCTGCTGCTTTCACCCGAGGCGCGCACGGATTCCCTGACGCCTATGCGCGAAAAACGCCGGGCGCGCCGCGAGGCAAGCCGGGAATAGCCCATGTATCTCCTGGACACCGAAGTCGTATCGGTACTTCGAGAGAACCAACCTCACCCGGGCGCGCTGGCGTGGCTTTCGAGCGTGGCCCCGGACCGGTTGTACCTCTCCGCCGTGACCGTGGGCGAGATCCAGACGGGCGTCGAGTTTACCCGCGTAAAGGATGCGCCCAAGGCTGTCGAATTGGAAACCTGGCTGGGCAAGTTGATGAATACCCACGGCGTACTGCCCATGGATTCGGCCGTCTTCCGGGTATGGGGCAACCTCCTGTCCCGCCGGTGGGATGTTCGTATGACTGACGCCATGATCGCGGCCACGGCCGTGGTTCACCGGCTGATCGTCGTGACCCGGAACACCGGCGATTTCGAACTGCTCGGTGTGCAAACGCTCAATCCGTTTGAAGAGGGATCGGACCATCAAAGGAGTGCCCGCCATGTATGACGTCGACGCCATCGCCGCGTTGAATCCATTCGAGAAGGGGACCCGTCATGTATGACGTCGACGCCATCGCCGCCTTCGACCGCGAAAACGTCGCGGATATCAAGGCACGGCAGGGCCATATCAACGAAAGCGGCCGGGCGGCCGGGCTGAAGATCACGGACGTGCGCACCTGGCGGGTCCTGATGCCCTGGCGGGGCACCAAGCGGTGGGACGGATCCGCGGAGGGCTTCTCCTTCGCCGAGTTCGAGACCGACCAGGGCCTGGTGGGGGTGGCCGAGGGCGTCTCCGGCGAGGGCGATGAACTCCGCGAACAGGTAGTCGGAAAGGACCCCTTCGACCCTGAAATACGGGGCCTGCTGGGCATGGCCTACTGGGATTTCGCCGGCAAGACCGCCGACAAGCCCCTTCATCAATACCTGCGCGACGTCTTTGATCTCGATACGCCCGTGGTCGCGAAGATCCCCATGGCGGCCTACACCTGGTGCCGGTTTCCCGACGTCAACGGCGAGAACGAGGTGACCTTCGACACGTATCCGCAACACGTGAAGTCGCTCATGGAGGACGAGAGCTTCCGCATCATCAAGCTTTCCATGTGCGATTTCGAACCCGCGCGCTACGTCGAACTGATCCACAATATCCGCGACGTGGTCGGCTACGATGTCGATATCCGCGTCGATCCCCACGCGTCCTGGAGCGAGAGCGAGGCGCTGAGGTTCATGCAGGGGGTCGACGACTGCCGGATCGAGTGGATCGAAGAACCGGTCGGGGGACGGTTCGAGAATATCTTCCGCGCCGGGCACCGCCTCCGGCTCATGAGCAGCATCCCCATTTCCTCCCATGTCTGGCTGCCGCCGCTCAAGCGGGACGCGGCGCCTCGTCCCTACGGCGCCTACGTTTCGGGCCGTTACGGCGACGAGACCCTGGACCAGCCGCTCGACCTGGACGTCATGCGCCGCCACGTGCCCGCCGACGTGTCCGCGCCGGACGCCTACGCGGGACCGCTGGCCCTCAAGCGGTACTACGACACCGCCCGGCACATGGGCATGGAACTCGGCATGCACAGCGCCTACGAACTGGGTCCCGGGACCGCCATACGCCTCCACTTCGCCGCCTTCGCCTTCCCCTACACCATCGCTTACCACATCGTACACGGAAACGGCACCATGCCCATGTCGCTCCACGGCCTGGACGCCCACTACAACCAGTGGGTCGGCGACGTCATCAAGGGCGGCAAGATGGGCTACGAGGACGGGTGCCTGCGCGTCCCGGACGGGCCCGGGCTGGGCGTGGAGCTCGACCCGGACCTGCTCGCGGAATACCGGTGGACGGAGGAGAAGCAGGCCCTGCACATCCGCCATATCGAGGCCATCCGGGCGAACCATCTCGACAGGCTGGGATGGCGCAAGGACCGCATGGGCTGGCTGAGGTAGGCGCCACAACCCTCAATTCCTCCGCATGCCCACCAGCCGCCACAGCGCGCCCACGACCCCCACGCTCGCGATCCCGGCGCACGAAGCAAGGGCCAGGGGCGCGCCAACAATACCGGCCAACCCGCCGACCAGCAGCCGGCCGGGCGGTCCGCCGCCGATGGCGAGGACGAGCAGGCCCATGACCCGGGCGCGCATGGCGTCGCTGGAAGTGCGCAGGATAATCGAAGACTGCATGATGCTGAAGCCGGTCTGGCCGATGCCCACCAGGATCAGCATGGCCAGGGAGAGCGGAAAGGAGACCGAGAGGGCGAAGATCAGCGTGGCCACGGCGTTGAGCAGGGAGCTGGCGGTGAACACGATGCCTTCCCGGTAGTACTGGCCGAGGCGGTCTATCAGGGCGATGCCCAGGATCGACCCGATCCCGGTACCGGCGCCCAGGATGCCCAGTTCCAGGGGGCCGAGGAAGAGGACGTCCCGCACGAAGACGGGCAGCAGGACCTGGTAGGAGAAGGCGAAGGCGTTCATGAGGAAGGTAATGAGCAGTACGCCCGAAATACGGGGATTCCGGCGGGAGTACCGGAAGGCGAGAAGCAGGTCCTTCCAGGGGCCGAGGCGGCCTTTCTTCCGGTCCTTCCGGTCCGTCTTGGCGGACAGCCGGACGATGACGACGATCTGGACGACCTGCATGAGGAACAGGGCCAGGAAGCCGCCCTTCGTCCCGGAAAATTCGAGCAGGAAGCCGCCCATGAGCGGTCCGATCAACCTGGAGACGTTCTGCGGCACCGTCTCCAGGACCATGGCGTCCGTCGTCCGGTCCTTGCCCACCAGGTCCGGGATCAGCGCCCGGCGGGAGGACCAGTCGTACGCGCTGCCCAGGCCGATGCACACGGAACCGAGGACGACGTGCCAGAAGGCGAGATCGCCCAGGAAGGCGAGGAGCCAGAACAGGCCGTTGACGATGCAATTGATGAACTGCGCGTTGACGATCAGCCACCGGTAGCTCACATGCCGCACCACGGTGCTGAAGAAGGGGCCGAAGAGCATGAACGGCGCCATGCGGCAGAAACCGACCAGCGCCACCATGCCGGCCGAGTCGGTCAGTTCCAGCACGACCCAGCCTACGATCAGCTCATCCATCCAGCGCGTCTGCCACCAGATGCTGCTGGATATCCAGAGATAACGGAAGTCGGGGATGGAAAGCAGACCGGCCGCTTTCCAGCGTGAGCCAAGCCGCGCGAACATGGACGCCCTGTGGAAAATCCTATTGACGGGCAGGTGGGACCATCTATATTCCGATTTATCTGACTTTCAGCGCCACTACATCTGACTTTCAGCACTACTTCATCCGACTTTCAGCGCCACCGAAGACCGGATCTCCTCGTCGTCTCCGACCATCCGGTCCGCCGGTGATCCTGGGACAAGAAAGCCTTTCTAACGGCCACAGTCAAGCGTTCCGCGTACCCGTTCGAACGCCTTGACCACGCCTTCTCGAAGCAAGGGAGTGTCGTCTTGAGCGATCGGCTCCGCATCCTGTCCATCGGCGCGCATCCGGCCGACATCTTCGACCAGTCCGGCGGCGCCATGGCCCATCACACCGCCCGGGGAGACTGGGTGGGCTGCGTGGTGCTGACCCACGGGGCCCGCGTGCACGACAAGGTGATCAGCGACGAGATGTTCCACGCGGAAGAGGTGCCGGAGGGCGAAACGCTGAAGCGGATGATGGCGGAACGGTCCGACGTGAAGGCGGAAGAGGTGCGTTCCGCGTGCCGCGCCCTCGGCGTGGAGGACGTCTATTTCATGGGGGCGGACGACGCCGTCCTGCTCCCGGAGCGGCCGATCGTGCGCCAGCTCGCCCGCCTGCTGCGGGAGCTGAAGCCGGATATCATCCTCACCCATTTCCCCGACGAGGGCGGGGGCACCTGGAACCCCCACGCGGTGGCCGGACGCATCGTGATGCTCGCCATGGGACTGGCCGGTTCCGTCGACCCCGGCGACCGGCGTCCGCCCCACCAGGTCGCGCAGGTGTTCTACTGGGGCTGCGGCGCGGCGAGTCTTCCCCGGAACGTGTGGGAAGCCCGCGGAGGGTACTATAACGACGTTTTCATCGATATCACGGACGTAGTCGACAAGAAACTGGCGTCGCTGGACGCCCTCGTGAGCCAGGGCTACGGCGGCGCGTACGCGCGCAAGCGCATCGAGACGTCGGACGGGGCCTTCGGCGGCGCGGGCCACGTCGCCTACGCCGAGGGATTCATCTCGCTCAACGCGGAGACGCACTACTATTTCCCGGTCTCGTCCTATGCCCTCGAGCGCGCCCGCAGGTCGGACCACGAGAACATCGAGATCGTCAGTTACAGGTACGAAGCGTGAAGGAGAGCACCATGCAAAGGGTGGCATTCATCCTGAAGGTCAAGGAAGACATGATCGAAGGCTACAAGAAGCACCACAGAGAGGTCTGGCCCGAAATGCTGGACGCCCTGCGCGAGGCGGGCTGGCGCAACTACTCGCTGTTCATGCGCGAGGACGGACTGCTCTTCGGTTACTGCGAGACACCGGATTTCGAGAAGGCGCTGGCGAAGATGGCGGAGACGGACGTCAACGCGCGCTGGCAGGAATTCATGGCGCCCTACTTCGAAAACCTCGGCGGCAAGCACGCCGACGAGAACATGGTGCCGCTGGAACAGGTTTTCTACCTTGAATAACCTGACCTGGAATCTCCGGGAATAGCTCGTTGAGTGCGCGCCCGTGCCGCGCCGTAGCGTTGAGTGCGCGCCCGTGCCGCGCTGAACGCACACCCGCGCAGGGTAACAAGATCACGTTGGAAACGTCACGTTGGAAACGACCACCCTCGATACGCCCGTCCTGACCCAGGAAGAAAAGCGGCTGATCCGGGATGTCACCGAGTCGCTGAAGGAAAGCAGGAATCCCCACGCCGCGCACCTCGACCAGGCGATCTGTGATGCCATCGCCCGGTTGAGCGACCTGGCGAAGGTCATGAACGCCTATCCTTCCCTGCTGGAAAGCCAGTCCCTCGGCCAGCAGCGGCGGGATGCCGCTTCCCTCATCGAGGCGCTGTCCAACGCCACGCTCTTTACCGTCGACATGCTGCTGCCCATGCGGGCCGCGGTCGGGCAGGTGTACGTCATGGCCCGGCTCAACCTCTTCCGCCTCCTGCACCAGGTTGCCCAGGAGGCGCTGGGCGGCCGGGACGACTTCACGGCCGTGGAAGACGCCATCGGCGGCCGGATCAGCCAGAGCATCCACAACAAGGTGATCGAATCGCTGCTGATCGCCATCGTCTGCGACGACAGCCTCGGCCGCGCCGTGCGCACGAAGGCGGCCACCGCCCTGACCCACCTCTGGGAAGACCGGTTCTCCCGGCGCATCGAAGCCTTCCTGCCCGTCCTCGAGACCACTTGGGAAGCCCGTCGGCAGACCACCGTGCAACTGGGCACCCTCATGGGCGTATCCGAGATATTCGCCCTGATGCGGGCCGGCGGCGACATCCGGTTCCTCGACTATTTCTCCCGGAATACCTGTCCGCCGGAGGAGCTGCAGGCCTTTCGCGAGTTTCTCTTCAGCGTGTCCACCGAGGAGCTCGAATCGTTGAACGACAGGCTGTTGAAGGGACAGGAGAAACCGGACGCGGCCGTCGGGGTGGGCACGACCCTCTCGCTGCCGCCCACGTACCTCTACAACCATACGGCGACCGATTTCGTCACCCAGCTCTACCTTTTCTTCGTCAAGCGCCACCTCGAAGCCCATGCGCGGCGGATCCGAAACCTGCCCGGTCCCAAGCGCACGGCGGAAGAGTACGTGATGGTCTATTTCCTGGAGCAGTCCTGCGCAATGGACGGCGGGAGAGAGGAAGACGCGAAGTGATCAAACTCGGTTGCATGTCCCTCAGCTACAGTAAGGCCATCGCGGAAGGCCGCATGGACCTTTTCGACTTCATCGACCGCGCCCGTGAACTGGGACTCGACGGGATCGACGTCCATACCAAAGCGCTGGCATCGGAGGACGACGCCTACCTCGGGGACGTGCGCATGCGTTGCCTGCAACGGGGTCTGGCCATTTCCTACCTGGGCATCAGCAACAACTTCGGGAAGCCGGCCGGCGAGATCCCCGCGGAAATCGAGATGGTGAATCACTGGATCGACGTTGCCGCGCGGATGCACGTGCCGATGGTGCGCATCTTCGCCGCGTGGGAGCGGGACGATACGCCCGCCCACGCCACCTGGTCCCGTATGATCGACGCGATTTCGGAGGTGGCCGCCCACGGGGCCGTCCGGGGGGTGGCCGTGGGGCTGCACAACCACAACCACGGTTGCGTGACGCGCACGGGCGACGACGTCGTACGGATACTCGGCGAGGTGAACCACCCTTTCTTCACGCACATACTGGACACGGGCCAGTACGCCGGATCACCGGGGGCATCGGGCAGAAGGGGCAATCCCGATCCCGCCTACGACTTCTATGGGAGCATGGAGAAGAGCGCGCCCCACGCCGCGCACGTCCGGGCGAAGTTCTATCGCGTCCAGTCCGGCGAGGAGGCGTGGCTGGACTACCCCCGCATACTCGGGATCCTGAAGAACGTCGGGTTCAACGGGTGGATGTCGGTCGTCTACGAAGGGCAGGACGTCGAGGCCGAGGAGACGGCGGTACCCAAGGCCGTCGCCTACCTGCGGCGCCTGCTGGCCGAACGCGGCATGTGAGGCGCCGCGAGGAGCGCGGCGATATGGCGGCAGGAATCGGGGTTCAGTTCCACGGTGACGCAACGCCGGTCCAGCGACCGCGCGGCCAGGGCGATAGCGCCTTGGCCGGCAAAGGGATCCAGGACCGTTTCGCCCGCGTATGACCAGAGGCGGATCAGGCGATTGTAGGGGTGTTCGAGTTTATCGTCGGGCGTCCACAGCGCCTGGCGGCCCGCCCGCCATTCTCCCTCGGGCACGCGGCTTCTTTCCATGATATCAGGCGCCGGCAACTCGGGTTCGCCGGGCTTCCGGTAGACCAGGATGGTCTCGGCGTGCACCTTGGGGCGGCATCCCAGCGGCAGCCGGTCATCCGCCCCTTCTTTCCGCGGTTTCTTCCCCGGTTCGAACCAGTACCAGGTCGCCTCGTACAGAAAGCCGGCCTCTTTCAAACCGCGGTGCGCGTCCGCCACCAGCGCCACCGGCTCTTCCCGCCAAAGCAGGTCGGCGATCCATACGACGATCGCTCTGCCGGGCATCAGGCAACGGAAGCAGTGCGCCCAGACCCGGGAGAGGGAGGCCAGAAAGTCGGGATAGGTCTGCCCGAAGCCGATTTGCTCCGGATGGCCGTAGTCGCCGCTGTCCCACCACGGCGGGCAGGTCAGCACCAGGCCGGCGCACCCGTCGGGAAACGGGTCCATGTTCCGCGCGTCGCCCTGCCAGAGCTGGACCCGGTCGTCATCGTGGTAAAGGCGCATAACGGGGCGGTTTCCGTACGGGAGGGCGCCGGGTCAACCGCCGGTCTGCGCGGCCAGGGCCGCCCCGATGATGCCGGCCTGATTTCTCAGCCTGGCGGGAACGACTTCGGTCTCCACGGTGAAGCGCGATGAGAACTTCTCGTATTTGTTGCTGGCGCCGCCGCCCACGATGATCAGGTCCGGACGGATCAACTCGTCCAGCTTCCGGAGGTACTCGTTCACGCGGTCGCCCCACTCCTGCCAGCTCAGTCTCTTGGCCTTGCGCACACTTCCCGCCGCGTATTTTTCCGCCACGCGTCCCTTCAGCTCCAGGTGTCCGAACTCCGTGCTCGGGACGAGCTTGCCGTCGACGAACAGGGAGGTGCCGATGCCGGTTCCCAGGGTCGCGATGACCACCACCCCGTCCCGGCCCCTGCCCGCGCCGTACCGCATTTCCGCTATCCCGGCGGCGTCCGCGTCGTTCAGAAAGACGACCGGCCGGTCCGTCTCCTTCGCCATGCGTTCGGCGGCGTTGACGCCGATCCAGGACGGGTCGATGTTCGCGGCGGTCCGTACCGTACCGTGCTTGATTACCGCGGGAAAACCGAAGCCCACGGGGCCCTCCAGGCCGAAGTGCCGGACGATTTCCGCCGCGGTCTCGATGACTTTCCCGGGGGTGGCCGGCCGGGGGGTGGCGATCCTGAACCGTTCCGTCTCGAGTTTTCCGGTCTCCAGGCAGACCGGTGCGCCTTTAATGCCCGTTCCGCCGATATCGATCCCCAGAAAACTCACGCGGGTGCTCCTTCCGCCGGTTCTTCTTCGGCCTGGGCGACGTCCCGGTCGCGGGGCGACGTGATGCGCCAGTAGTATCCATCCGGGTCCAGCATGCGAAAATCCGTGGCGCCCCAGGGCTGTTCTTTCAACGGTTCGTGTATGGCCGCACCGGCCTGTTGCATCCGTGTATGGAACTGATCGATATCCGAGGTTTCCAGGACCAGTTCGACCCCCACGCCCCGGACGAGCGACTCGACGGGCCGTTCGCCGGAGTCCGGATGCCAAAGCAGTTCATCCGTCTTCAGTCCCAGGGCCAGGGGGCTCCGATGGAGCAGGATGTAACCGGGACTGGTCGCCATCTCCTTGAAACCGAAGGTCTCCGTGTAGAAGGCGGCGGAGACCTGCAGGTCCTTCACGGCCAGGTTGACCTGCAGTTTCGCGGTCTGGTTCCGGACCTGCACCTGGTCCGCCCGGGGACCGCGGGAAGTGAACTGGACGGAATAGGTCACCCGGTCGCCGACCTGCAGCAGGGAAAACTGCGCATCCTTGATGTTGGATCGATGGAAGAACAGGTCCTCGTTCTCGGGCGTGTTGATGAACCCGTATCCCCTGGTCTGGTTCAACCTGGAAATCGTACCTTGAGGCATGGCCTGTCCGCCCTGGCCGCGTGGGACCGTTGAGATGAAGACCCGGCGTATCGTGTTGAGGGCGGAATCGGGTGAGACCATTCCACCTGCGGCAGGCATAGCGAAGGAGACGGGCGTTCGCGCTTCGCCTGCCTGTGAAACCGCGTCGGCCGACCCCGATTCCGGGGCTGGCGACAAAGCTTCATGTTAGGATCGCCGCAAGGGCAAAGTCAAGATCTTTCTTCATTTACGGCCGGGTACATAGAGGTTGACAAGGGCCGGGGGTTCGCCTAGACTATCCGGAGTAATCGGACGGTGGAAAACACCAGTAAAACCAGGACCTTCCCGGTAGCGGGATCCCATTGAAACCATGCGTGTACTCCATCTCGAATCGATCTTGCTGGGCGTGCTGATCTGGTGCGGATGCGATCAGAATCTGCGTCCTTTGCCCGAAGACGGCGGCCGGGTGTCGGGGAGGTCCGTCGTGGAACGGCAACCGGCGGAAGCGATCGGACGGGTAGCCGGGCGAGGCATCACCGAAGAGCAGCCCGCTGCCGTCTCCGGAGGTGGGGCCAGTGTTTCGGGCACCATCGACATCGCGCCGGAACTCTTCGTGCGGCTCAGGGGCTCCGAGACCCTGTACGTCATGGCCCGACGAGGAGAGGGCGGCCCGCCCGTGGCCGTCAAGCGATTCAGAGGCCTGCGGTTTCCCATGGCTTACACGCTGACCGGGGCGGACCAGGCCGTCCAGGGCTCGCCTTTCGCCGGTGAAGTCACCATCGTCGCGCGCATCGACCTGGACGGAAACGCCGGCGTCCCCCAGGGCGGGGACATGGAAGGGATCATCCCCCGGGTGGTCGTTGGAGATACCGGGGCGGACATCGTCATCGACAGACTGTACTAGGCGACGTACCAGTCGGCAGCCACATGCTATGCGTCTTCCCCGATCGTCTCTTTTCAACCGGCGGACGTGCGCGCCCCGTTTTGCCCGCGTCCAAGAGATGACCTGATGAAAACCGAACAGCTCACTGCGCCCGAATCGTTGCGGCGGCTCGTCCTCGACCTGCGCCAGATGGAGACCTTCATCGAGGACCCCCTCGTCATTCGGAAAGCGGACGGGGTCTGGTACGAAGACGTAAACGGCCGGCGGATCCTGGACGGCATATCGGGCATCTTCACCGTGAACGCGGGCCACAACAACCGGCGGATCATCGAGGCGATCAAGACGCAGCTGGACACCATGGCCTTCGCGCCGCCGCTCCACGCCACCAGTCCCCCGGCCATCGAACTGGTCCGGCGGCTGTCGGCCGTGACGCCGGAGGACCTGAACACGATCAAGCTGCTGTCCGGCGGCTCGGAGGCCACCGAAGCGGCCATGAAGCTGGCGCGGCAATACCACCGGCAGACCGGCAACCCGGGCAAGTTCAAGGTCATCTCCCGGTTTCACGGGTACCACGGCGCGACCATGGGCGCCCTGTCGGCCACGGGCACCCGCCGGCGCAAGACCATGTTCGAACCCACGCTGCACGGTTTCCTGCACGTCCACCCGCCGACCTGTTACCGGTGTCCCTACGAAAAGACCTTCCCGGACTGCGGCGTCTTCTGCGCGCGGACGGTGGAGGACCTCATCGAGCTGGAGGGCCCCGAGACCATCGCCGCGCTCATCCTGGAACCGGTGGGGAACACCGGCGGGATCATCATGCCGCCGCCGGGATACCTCTCCGAACTCCGGGACATCTGTACCCGGCACGACGTCCTCCTGATCTACGACGAGATCATCACCGGTTTCGGCCGCACAGGCAGCATGTTCGCGGCCCAGACCTTCGGGGCGGCGCCGGACATCCTGTGCATGGGCAAGGGCATGTCGAGCGGATACGTGCCCCTGGCGGGGATCGCCTTCCGGGATACCATCGCCTCCGCCTTCCTCGGCAGGGAGGAAGACGAGGTCGAGTTTTCCCACGGCCATACCTACGGCGGCAACCCGCTCGCCGCGGCGGCCGGCCTGGCGAACCTGGCGGAGATCGAGGAACGCGGCCTGTGCGCACGTGCGCGAGAGACGGGCGCCTATGTCCGGCAGCGGCTGGAGGACCTTCGGGAATTCGGCCTCGTGGGCGATATCCGGGGCTGCGGCCTGCTGGCAGGCGTCGAATTCGTGGAGGATCCGGAAACCCGGACGCCCTTCGATCCAGCGCTGAAGTTCGGCGTGCAGGTAGGGCAGACCGCGCTGGGAAAGGGGCTGCTGACGCGCTTCGATCCGAACTGGATCGCCCTGGCGCCGCCGCTCGTCATCACCCGGGAAGAGACGGACCTCATGCTGGATCTGCTCCGGGACAGCATCCGGGAAGTGGTAAAGAAGATACGGGGTTGAATCTCAACAAAACCATCTGGTTGAAGCCGCCAAAACCATGGAGTGGGAAATCATGAAACCTGAATCCAACCTGTCGCGCCGGGGATTCATCGCGGGATCGCTGCTGGGAGGCCTCGGCGCCCTGTCCGCCGATCCCCTGGTCATGGCCCAGGCGCTGCTTTCGGGCAAGAAACCGGAGGACATCCAGGGACACGGCATCGCGCCGGGTTACGTGAACCTGTCGTCCAACGAAAACCCCTTGGGACCGTCGCCCCGGGCGGTCGAGGCGGTCGCGGCGCGCATGTTCGGCGTCAACCGGTACCACTGGAGTGCTATGCCGGACCCGGTGGAAGTCCTGATCAACACCCTCGAGCGAAGACACGGCCTGCCGGTAACCGAGACGACGTGGGACACCTGGGAAGAGATGACGAAGAACCGCCGCGTGGTCCTCAGCGCGGGTTCCAGCATGATCCTGCACGCCGTGGGCCTGGCGACTGTCCGGGACAAGGCTGAACTCGTCCAGGCCCAGCCCGCCTACTTCGACACCGCGGATGTCTGGAGACGGTTCAAGGAAGAAGAAGGGGCCGATATCAAGATCAACTACGTCCGCCTGACCCGGGACCTGCGGCACAACCTGAACGCCATGTACGAGAAGATCAACGACCACACGACGGTCGTGGTCGTGACGAATCCCAATAACCCGACCAGCACGGTGGTGGACCATGACGCGCTGGCGGATTTCGTACGGTCCGTGCCCGAAGGGGTTACGGTGTTCATCGACGAGGCATACATCGACTATACGTCGGATCCCGACTACCGCGACGCGATGTACCTGGCCCGCGAGCACGAGAACGTGATCGTCTCCCGGACGTTCTCCAAGATTTACGGCATTGCCGGATTGCGCGTCGGATACGCCGTGCTCTCGCCCCGGTTGAGACGGAAGCTGTCGCTCTACAACCTGGGCGGCCCCCCGGGCAACCTGGGTCTCTACGCCGCCATCGCCGCGTTGGACGATCAAGCCCATTACGAGCGGAGCCGCAGGACGGTGGAGGAAGGCAAGGCCTACCTGGGCAAGTCCTTCGAACGGCTGGACATCCCGTATACGCCCAGCGATGCCTGTTTCGTCCTGTTCCAACTCGGGGACGAAGCCGAACGCGTGTTCAATGCCCTCCAGGAGCGCAAGGTCTGGATCGGCGACGCCATGTGGTGGGGACTGAAGGGATATCTGCGCGTAACCGTCGGTACCCCGGACGAGAACGAGGCCTTCGTCAACACGCTGGAAGCGGTGTTGTAGTGCATTTTCGGGCGGTAGCGCCGCGGTGCAGGAAAGGTCCGGCCGCACGACGAAGGTCTGGCCGACATCGAGAGTGCGGAGCACGCGTCCCATGGGGAATCCGGTACTGAAATTCGCGGATGTCCCGCTGAATCGGGCGGAGGATCGGCGCAAGGACCGGGGCTGGCTTGCCGGACGGTTGAACCGGGAGGATACCCGCGTCATACCCGTCTGGCGCGACCTGAACCTGATCGACCAGGGAGATGCCGCGACCCTTCCGTCCCCCGTCGTCTGCCGGGGCCAATCCGCGGCGGCCGTCCTGGCGACCGGCGGCGAAACCGTTTTCCTGGGCATGGCGGAAGACGAGGCCGTTTTCGCGGTGGACCTCTCCGATGCGGAGGAAGGGGAAGCGGCTGCCGTGGCGGGGCGTCGGGGGGCGTTCCAGGACCTCTGGCGCGCCGGTCCCTCTATCGACGCCGGCGGGGCCGCGCTGATGGCGTACGCGCGGGGCATGTTGTACTGGCACCGCCAAAACAGGTACTGCGGCCGGTGCGGACATCCTACCGAAGGCCGGGAGGGCGGTCACCGGCGCCGATGCACGAATGCGGATTGCGCGAGGAACGTCTTTCCGCGGATCGACCCCGCCGTGATCACGCTGGTGGAGTACCGCCCGGACGACGGAAGGCCGCCCATGTGTCTCCTGGGCAACCACCACAGGCCGCCCCCGAACGTGTTTTCCACCCTGTCCGGCTACGCGGAACCGGGCGAAAGCCTGGAGGAGACGGTGGCCCGGGAAGTATTCGAAGAGGTCGGCGTCCGCGTGCGCGCCGCGTACTACCGGGCCTCGCAGCCCTGGCCCTTCCCGTCATCGCTGATGCTGGGTTTTCGCGCACGGGCCGAAACCACCGGGATCACGGTGAACTCCGATGAACTCGTGGACGCCCGCTGGTTCACCGCGGAGGAAGTAAGGGCCTTTGGCGAATGGGGCGACGAGTCGGCGTCTCACGCCCTCCCGCGCCGGGATTCCATCGCACGTTTCCTGGTCGACTCGTGGGTGTCCGAAGTAACTGCCCTTTGAGGAAGATCCGATAATCGACGCGGGGCAATCGGGACCGCGGAAAAGCCAGTGACCACCAGGCGCAGTTGAATCCACGAATGGAGCAAACCATGGAAGACTATACTTCCCTCGTTCCTTATTACACCTTTCCGGCAGATTCGCTCGAGGCGCAGGAAGCCGCGCTGGCGGACAATCCGCTGCTGCAGCGGCTCCATGCGTCGCGCAAGGGCTACGAGGGGGATCCCCACCGGCCCGCGTACCACTACGTGAACCCGGAGGCCATGCTCAACGACCCCAACGGCCTGTGTTTCTGGCAGGGACGCTGGCACCTGTTCTACCAGGCCTATCCGCCCGAGGACACGCGGCAGCACTGGGGGCACGTCATATCGGACGATCTCGTCCACTGGCGCGACCTGCCCTACTGCATCTATCCGAACCCGGAGCGCTGCTGTTACTCGGGCGCCGCGCTGGTGGAGGAAGACCGCGTGATCGCCATGTACCACGGGACGGTCGCGGGCAACATGGTCGCCGTATCCAGCGATCCCCTGCTCCTGAACTGGGAGAAAGTCACCGGCGGCCCCGTCATCCCCATGCCGCCGAAGGACGGACCCCCCGCACCGTACAACGTGTTCGACCCGTGCATCTGGAAGAAGGACGGCGTCTATTATTCGCTCTCCGCGGGCACCAAGCCCGAAGGCCCGGCCGGCAAGCCGCGGCGCGCGAACTACCTGTTCCGATCCGAGGACCTGGCCCGCTGGACCTACCTTCATCCTTTCGTCGAGGACGACGACTACACCCTGGTGGGAGACGACGGCGCCTGTCCCTACTTCTGGCCCATCGGCGACCGCCACATCCTGCTTTTCTTCAGCCACATGAGCGGCCCCCAGTACCTGCTCGGGGACTATGACACGGAACGGGACAAGTTCGTGGTGACCTACGGCGCCAAGTTCAATTTCGGCGCGTACAAGCCCTCCGGCCTCCACGCGCCATCGGCCACGCCCGACGGGAAGGGCGGCCTCGTCACGATCTTCAACATGAACCACGGCAAGCCGACGAAGGACTGGAACCAGATCATGTCCCTGCCGCGGCACATGACGGTCGATGGCGACGACCTGTACCAGGAACCGGTCGAGGCCCTGAAGTCGTTGCGGGAAGCCCCGCGGGGTTTCGGCGCCATGACCCTTCCGGCCAACCGGGAGGTCGTGCTGCCGCCGCTGGAGGGCGGCAACACCATGGAGTTCGAGGTGGAAATCGACACCGGCGCTTCGCCCATGGTGGAGATGAACGTGCTGCGGTCGCCGGGCCGGGAGGAATTCACGCGCATCGCCTTCTACCGGGGCCGCGGGTTCCGGGGCAAGAGCCTGATTTCCGTCGATTCCTCCTACGCTTCCACGGCGCCCGACGTCGAGTCCCGCGCGCCCGAGACCGCGCCGCTGGACCTGGGCGAAGACGAAACGCTGAAACTGAGGATCTTCGTGGACCGGAGCGTCGTGGAGGTCTTCGCCAACGGCCGCCAGTGCGTCGCGCTGCGGGTCTATCCCGACCGGCCGGACAGCACGGGGGTCTCCTTCCGCTCCCAGGGCGTCGACGGCCGGGTCCTTTCGCTGAACGCGTACCGCATGAAGTCGATCTGGCCGTGAACGCCCGTAGCATCGAAGGGCGGCTAAGCATCAACGTGCAAAGCAGCATTGGAGGATAGCATGGCCACCGTGGATGGGATCGAATTGCGGCAGCTGGTCTGCAACAACGCCTTTGAACCCCGCTGGGAACCCTATGCCCTGGAAGAGCTTGGTCCCGACGAGGTCCGCGTCCGCAGCGAGCTCACCGCGGCGAAACACGGGACGGAAAAAGGAGAAATCACGGGGGAGTCCATCTATTGCAACGTGCCCATGGACCCGGAAGGCCGGGTCTTCGACCGATCCCGCACCAACCCCTATGACCCGACGACCTGGAAACCCGTGGGGAACACGACCGTGGGTACGGTCATGGCCGCCGGCAAGGAGGTCGAAAACCTCAAGGAGGGCGACCGAGTATACGGCTATGGTGGATTCCGGACGGTCCACCAGGGCCGTCACTTCAAGCCGCTCCTTCCCGGATTCACCGAGGAGGCCGCCTGCTGTATGGATCCCGCCAACTTCGCCCTGGCGGCCGTGCGGGACGGGCAGGTGCGGATCGGCGAGCGGGTCATGGTATTCGGCCTGGGCGCCATCGGACTCTTCGCGGTCCAGTTGGCCCGGTTGTCGGGCGCCGTCGACGTGGTGGCGGTCGATCCGATCGCTCGCCGGCGCGAACTGGCCCTGCGCCACGGGGCCACTCTGGCCGTCGATCCGAAGGAGGTCGGCGACTTCGGCATGGCCTCCCGGAAGTGGCTCGATCTTGGCGCGGACGTCGCCATCGAGGCCAGCGGGAGCTACCACGCCCTCAACCAGGCCATCCGGGCGACCCGGTACGCGGGGAAAGTGGTGCCCCTGGCCTTCTACCTGGGGGACGCCAAAGGCCTCTACCTGGGCGAGGAGTTTCACTTCAACCAGATCGACATCGTCTCCGCCCGGGCCTGCAGCCGCCCCCAGCGCGGCCTGTTCTGGGAGGAAGACCGGATATTCCAGACGCTGGTCCGGCTGTTCAGGGCGGGGACCCTGCATCCCCACGGTCTGCCCGATCCCATCGTGACGCCGGAAGAATTGCCCGAGGCATACGGCAAGATGCGTCACGCACCGGACGATGTGATCAAGGTCGCCGTCAGGTACTGAGGAAGCCTCAGGTACTGAGTAAATGGAGGACGCGGCCCATGGCCCTGGAAAAACAACTGACGAGTGCCGCCTGGTCCGGCGATCTTGACGCCGCGAAAGCCCTTTTGAAGGAAGATCCAGAGGCCGCCCGGCACTGGCAGCCCATCATGACCGCCGCCTTCGTGGGGAGCAAGGAGATCGTGCGGGTCCTGCTCGAACACGGCGCCGACCCCAACGTGCTGAGCAGGAACAACCACCGTCACCGGCCCCTGCACCGCGTGCTGGAACACAAGAAGACGATTCCCAAGGGTCCGCACCACGTGGAAACCGTCCGCGTCCTGCTCGAGCACGGCGCACGCGTCGACCTGCGCGGCGGCCACGGCCGCATGACGGCACCCTGTCTCGCCGCCGTGGGCGGGGAGATCCGGTTCCTGCCGGCGCTACGGGAATACATCGAGAATTGGGATATCTTCACCTGCGTGGCGCTGGGCGAGGAGGAACGCGTCCGGGCGTTGCTCGACGAGGACGCGGGCCTGGTCGACGCGGTGGACGAGAACCGGTGGCGGCCCCTGAACTACGCTGCGGCTTCCAGGGCTGGAAGGGACGATGCGGACGTCGCGGCGCGCCTGGAGGCGATCGTCGCGCTGCTCCTGAAACGGGGCGCCGAGGTCAACCGGCCTCCCCCGGCGCTGACCTCGGCCATAGGGAATCCGGCCATGATGCGGGCGCTGCTGGACGCCGGTGCGAAACCCGATCCCGGCCTCATCAGCGCCCTGTGGAACGTGGACTACGATTCCGTGGAGCTTTTGCTGGCGGCGGGGGCGGACATCCGCCATCCCGCGGTGGACGACACCCTGAGCGAACTGGTGCAGTACGGCACGTATAAAATGGCCCGGTTCCTGATCGACCGCGGCGCCAACGTGAACGGCGTCGACGATCACCGCGGGCGCACCGCGCTCCACTGGGCCGCCGTCCGCGGCGCGGGCAAGGAGTTCGTCTCCTACCTGCTCGACCAGGGCGCCGACCCTTCCATCCGGGACCAGGAAGGTGCGACGGCCCTGTACGTCGCCCGGGAACGGAAACGGAAGACGATCATATCCATGCTGCAGGAAAGAGGGGCCGGATGATTCGGATGCGCCGTGCCGGCGAGGACGACTTCGAAGCGATCTGGTCGATCTTTCACCGGGTCGTCAGGACGGCCGACACCTATCCCTATCCGCCCGACACGGACCGGCAGGAAGCGCACCGACTGTGGATGGCGCCGCCGAACCGGTCCTACGTCGCACTGGAAGATGGCGAGGTGGCGGGTACTTACTATATCCGCCCCAACCAGCCGGGACAGGGCGCCCACGTGGCCAACGCGGGGTTCATGGTCGACCCGGACCGCCAGGGCCGCGGCGTGGGACGGGCGATGGGGGCGCACGCCGTCGAAGAGGCCCGCCGCGCGGGCTTCCTGGCCATGCAGTTCAACATGGTCGTAAGCACGAACCGCCGGGCCGTGGCCCTTTGGCGGGACCTGGGCTTTACGGTCGCCGGCACCATACCGGGCGCGTTCAATCACCCTGAACACGGCCTCGTGGACGCCCACGTCATGTACCGAAAGTTGCAGGGGAAGGCCCTATGATACGGAATGCCTGCGCCGTGGCGATCTGCCTGGCCGGCCTGTTCGGCATCGGCGCCTGTTCCGAGCCGACGAATTCGAGCACCCATCCCGCCGATACCGGGGACGGGCCCGATTCCACGGCGGGGGCGGCCGCGAAGTCGTATACCTACGAGGTGGTCCGTTCGTTCCCCCACGATACCGGCGCCTTCACCCAGGGTCTGGCGATCGATGGGGACACGCTGTTCGAGAGCACCGGGAATTACGGCCAGTCCACCTTGCGCCAGGTGGCGCTGCAGACCGGCGAGGTGGAGCGGATCCGTCGTCTCTCCTCGACCATCTTCGGAGAAGGACTCGCCCTGTACGACGACAAGATCATCCAGTTGACCTGGAAATCCGGGGTCGGCTTCATCTACGCCCGGACAGACTTCGAACTGCTGCGGAGCGTGGCCTACCCCGGCGAAGGATGGGGCATAACCCACGACGGTGCGCGGTTCATCATGAGCGACGGATCGGCCACCTTGTACTTCCGTGACGAGGTGACGTTCGCGGAGACCGGCAGGGTGGTCGTCCGGGACGAGGACGGCCAGGTGCACAATCTGAACGAACTGGAGTACGTGAGGGGCGAGGTCTACGCCAACGTCTGGCAGGAGGACCGCATCGCCCGCATCGATCCCGGTACCGGAAGGGTGACCGGGTGGATCGATCTGGGGGGACTGCTCGAATCAAGCGGGCAGGATGGGCAGGGCGGGGCAGCGGACGTGCTCAATGGCATCGCCTACGATGCCGCGGGAGACCGGTTGTTCGTCACCGGGAAGTGGTGGCCGAGGCTCTTCGAGATCCGGCTGGTCGAAAAACAGGACCCCTCCGGGTAACCGTTTACCTGGCGGGTCCTGCCCTGCTCCGACCATCGGATCTCTACGAAC
Organism: bacterium; assembly: GCA_963693015.1. GTDB lineage: Bacteria > JAAXHH01 > JAAXHH01 > JAAXHH01 > JAAXHH01 > JAAXHH01. Next base: position 2,643,148 of record OY843748.1, on the reverse strand, counting down.
CTCATCTCAGAAGCTGGCGGAAAGGGTGAACTTGGTGACGTCCTGGAGCGTCGAACTGCTGGTATAGCTGAAATCGATGCGGTACATCTTCCACCGCAGGCCGCCGCCGAAGGTGGGCGTCTTCACGTCGCCATCGGGGTCGCGGATGTATCCCGTACGCAGCGCGATGAAATCCCGGTACAGGTATTCCACGCCGACGTTCAGGATATTCCCGCCGTCCTCGAGCAGCAAACGGTTCACATCGACGGCCAGCAACAGACTGGTCGACTCGGTATCCAGGGCCTTCAGGGCCGCGCCTACCTTGAGGTTCCGGGACAGGGGGTCTCCCTGGTCTGGATTGTCGTACTTGATTTCCGTACCCAGGTTCTGCAGGACGCCGGCCACGGTAAAACGGGGCAGGACGCGGGCCGTCACGCCGAAGTCCAGGGCGAAGCTCGTCCCGGCCCCGCCGTCCTCGTCCGTAAGCGCGCTCCGGATGAGCTTCAGGTTGGAACCGACCCCCAGAAGTTCGTTGATCCGGGCGCCGTAAGACAGGGAGACGGCCATGTCCGAACTGTTGAACGTGCCCTGGCTGTCCCCGGTCGCGTTGATCCGCTCCTGCTCGCCGAGCGATAGATAGGGCAGGCTCACGCCGAAGGTGCCGATGCCTTCTACCGGCCGCACATAGGAGAAGTGCAGGTAGTAGAGGTCGTCCGCCAGGTAGGGCAGCCATTTGAAATAGGTCGCCGATGCGCCGCTGTTTTCAAGGAACCCCAGGCCGCCGGGATTCCACGCCGGAACCAGGGCGCCCCGCGCGTGGGCGACGCCGGTCTCGCCCATGGCCGTGGAACGCGCGTCGGGGGCGATCTGCAGGAATAGCCCACCGGCCTGGCCGACGCCGGCCTGGACCCGCTGGACCGGGACGGCCAGCAGCAACGCCATGAGCAGGTAACGCAGGACTTTCACGATTCAACCCTCCTTTTCTATGCCATCGGGACAATCAATCTTCGGTCGGTGACGGACTCCATACGATAACTGAAGGCGTGATACCCGACTTATGCCGGGACTATACGTCCAATCGTACGATCAGTCGCAAGATAAGCGCGAAGTATGACAAAACCATGACGGCAACGTGAAAGTTAGGTAGTACGCGAAGTTACGCGATCTGACCTGGTCACGCGGTCCGACAGACGATGCGTCCCGATTCGGGCTCACTCCGGCACGTCCACCCACCGGCGGGACGCCGCCGCTTCGAGGATGGCCTCCGCCACGACCTGGGCCCGCATGCCGTGGCAGAAGGACGGTACGCAGTCCCGCCTCTCCCGGATGGCACAGACGAACTCCCAGGCCTGGTCGAAACGAAAGGTCTGGAGCGGGTCGCCCTCTTCAGGGTCGCGGGGGGAACCGGGCAGGGTGAGGAAGCGCTTCGGTACATTGCGGCGCCGGTATTTCTCCTGCCGCGGCCCCGTCAGTATGGCGTAGGGGGTGTGGAGCCGGTAGGCCGCGGAGCCGTTGCTCCCGTTCAACTCGCAGACGTCATGGTCGCCGCCGGGTCCGTGGCCCTTGGTGAGTTTCCCCATTTCGAACACGCCCGTGGCACCCGATTCGAACTCGGCGATCCACGCCACCCAGTCCTCCACGTCCTGCGGTTCGCAGGGCCTGCCGTCCCCGGTGCGGTCCCGGGGAACGATCTGCTTCAGCGACGCGCACACCGACCGGACCGGACCGAGCAGGTTCTCGGCGAAATCGATGCGGTGGATGCCCATGTCCCCGAGTTCACCGGTGGCCGCCATGCGCCGGTACTGGCGCCAGCCCACGGAATGCTCGCCCCAGTCCTGCAGGCGCTGGAAGCGGGCGTGGCGGATTTCGCCCAGACGGCCTTCGTCGACCAGGTGCTTCAGGTAGCGCATGCCCGGCACGAAGCGGTAGGTAAAGGCGGTCATGTGCCGAACGCCGGCGTCCCGGGCGGACTCGTACATGTCGGCGGTCTCCGCAACGGTCATGCCGATGGGCTTCTCGCACAGCACGTGACAACCCGCCGCGACGGCTTTCAGCACGATACCGTGGTGGTACACGTTGGGCACGGCGACGGCCACGGCGTCCGGCCTGACGGCGGCGAGGAACCGGTCCACGTCCGTGAAACCCGCCTTTACGCCCCACTGCGCCTGCCTGCGGCCCAGCAGCCCCTCGTCCACCTCGCAGAGCCCGGCGATCTCCACGCCGGGAATGCGGGAAAACCCCGGGTAATGCACGTATTCGCAAACCGTACCGAGCCCGATGAGCCCGATGCGTAAATGGCCGGTTGACATATGGCGCTCCAATCTGATCTGTGCCCGTTCCGTGGGCGACGTCCTGCCCGGTACCGGATTTCAACGACCTGCCCGGGACCCTGGCTTCGACTACTTCAACCCCCAGGCTTCCAGCTGCCGCGTTACGGCTTCGGCCACCGCTTCGAGTCCGCCCGCACCGATCGCCGCGGCCTCTTCCTGGTAGAGGCCCTTTCCGTAATCGTCCCTGGGCAGCAGGTAGCCGCCCGTACCCCGGTTGCACAGGACCACCACGACGATGGCGGTAGCCGGGAAGCGGGCCCGAAGCTCGCGCTGAAGCACGTTGTAGGGCTCGCCGCTGACCAGCGCGAGAACGCTTTCGCCGATGCGCCAGAGCGTAACGCCGTAGGGGGCGGCCTTTCTGTCCGGCGGGAGCGTCTCGACGCGCCGCATGGCCCGCTTGACGCGCTCGATCCGGGCACGGCAGTCGGCGGCCTCCTGATCTTTTCCTTCCCGCCTGGCCGCTTCCTCCCGGGCCTGCCATTCGGCGAGTTGCCGGTCCAGCTCCGCCTGTGGGGGCAGGTCCAGCAACGGAAGGTCCAGGGTCAGCACCGCGGAGTCGAAGGCTGCGAGGCGCCGCCGGCGCCCGGGTTCCATGGGACCGTGGCGCCATACCCCGATGGTGGCGCCCGATATCACGGGACCGTCGTAGTGCATCTCGGTCCCATCGGGCAGCAAGGCTTCCATGGCCGACAGCGCGGCGTAGCCCAGTTGACGGCCGTTCCGGTCCGCCGCCTCCGTTTCGCCCACGAACCCGTACCGGGGGCCGAGATCGCCGCTCGCGCCCAGCAGGAACACGCAGGGGGCGCCCGTTCCCTTCTCCACGACCTCGCGCATGGCGCCGGGGTAGTCGGGACTGATGAGCGTATTGTCCCAGGCCAGGGTCGTCGGGTGGCAGCTGTAGTTGACGAGGGTGACGACGAGCCGGCCATCCCGGTCGCGCGCGCGCACGACCACGACCCTGTCGTCGGCGGACCGGTCCGGGTTGGTCCCGCAGGCGTACAACCGGTTTTCTTCGTCCCAGTAATCGCGGTTGTGCGCCAGGTCGCACCGGCCGTATCCGAAGGCCAGGTCGACCGGCTGCACGGCGGTCCGGGCCGCTTTCACGAGACCGGCGAGCCCCTTGCCAAGATCGTCCAGGTATCCCGGGATCAGCGACCCGCCCTCGAAATGCAGGCGGTCCGGATCGTAGTTGCCCGCGGCGTGCGTATGGGAGAAGGTGATGACGACGCGCTCGGCGGGCAGACCGGTCCCGTTCGAGATGGTATCCGAAAGGCGCTGCAGGTCGCCTGCCTGCAACCAGCCCAGTTCGAGGGAGACCAGGGCGTGTTCCGCCCTGGCAGCGGGATCCACGAATACGAGCGCGGACGCGGTCAGTTCCCGGTGCACTCCCGTCGATGCGTCGTGCTTCGCGGCGCCCCAGCTGCGGTGGTAGATGCCCTGGGGCGGGGTGATATCGATCCGGGCGAAACCCAGTTCGCATCGTCCGGCCGGCATGGAGATCACGCGCTGACTCAAAGGGTCCTCCTTCTTGATGGCCCCGGCAGTATTATTCACCCTCGAGGATTTGAATGGCCATGCCCGCTTCGAGCACGCCGGGAGACCGGTGCACGGCATTCTTGCCGAAGGACGGGGACGGGCGGCCGAGTTTGCGGTAGGTCGCCAGCGTCTTGAGCGGTTCCTTGCCCGGCGTTCCGCTCTCCTGCTCGACCAGGACCGTGGCGCACCGGCCGCAGGGTTTTACCAGGTCGAGTTCCACGTCCCCTGCGCGAACGTGCTTCCACGTGTCCTCCGCGTAGGGCGGACAGTCGGCTACGACGACATTGGGCCGGAAGCGGTTCATGCGAACGGGTTCCTCCAGCCGCGCGTTCAGGTCCGCCAGGGAGGCCTCGGAAATCATCAGCAGGGGAAAGCCGTCGGCGAAGCCCACCTGGTCGCCGGGCCGGGCCGCATAATCCGGGTCCACGGGCCGCACGAAGCCCGGTTTGAAATACAGCAGGCGGCAGGAAGCACCCAGGTACGTGCCGAACCAGTCCGCGGCGTCGTCTCCCTGGTCCACCCCGTCGCAGCGATCTCCCCATACGTCCACGTTTCGCATGGCGCCCTCCTCGACGCGCGGTACCGACAGGGCCTCCATGCCCGGCGCCTCGAGTGCGAGGCCCCCGCCTTCCAGGCCCGGGCGTACGAGGGCCAGGGCGGGCCTGTCGCGCTGCGTGAGCATCGCGCCCCCGTCGCCGACGACGATCCACGACCGGTCATCGCGGATTCCCCGGGCGTCGAGTTGCGCCCGCGTGAGTTCCCGGCCGGCGCAGGACTTGACGGGATAGACGTGGAGGGAGGAGACGTAGGGCATTCGTGTTCCTTTCATGCGTAAGCCACGCGGACGGTCAATCCTTCTCTTTCTGCGACGGCCTCTTGTGCACGACCTGCGTACGTTGCGGCTTGATGACGATCTGCGTGATCACCGTCCCTTCCCGCTGGTCCACGGCCTGGGCAACGGCGTCGGCCACGCATTCCGGCGTGATGTGGGCGTCGGGATCTTCGCCGGGTTCGAAATCCGCCTCGTCATAAAATGGCGTCCGGGTCATGTCGGGGTACAGGGTCACCACGCGGACGCCGCGCTTCCGCACCTCGCTGAAGAGCGCCTGGCCGAACTGGTGGAGGCCGGCCTTCGTCGCGCCGTAGGCGGCGCCGAAGGGGCCGGGGTTCAACGCCGCGGTAGAGGCGACGTTGACGATAAACCCCCGCGATTTCTCCAGGTGTTTCAGGGTCGCGCGGGCCAGGACCATCGGCGCGACCAGGTTGGTCCGCACCATGCGTTCTATGCGTTCGGGCGCCATGGTGGCGTGGGGTCCGAAGAAACCGACGCCGGCGTTGTTGACGAGGATATTCAGGCCGCCGGTCTCCCTGAGCAGCGCCTCGGTCCGTTCCAGCAGGGCCCGGGTATCGGTGACGTCGCAGTCCACCGGGTGGAACCGGGCGTGCCGGAACGACGTTTTACCGTGATTCCGGGCATAACCGTAGACGTCATACCCCATTTCGACCAGGCGCCTGGCGACGGCCAGCCCGATTCCGGAAGAAGCGCCCGTGACCAGTGCTACGTCCATACGCCGATCTGATCCTCATTGAAGTGTTCGCCCAGGCGTTGCCGCAGGAAGGCGGTCATTTCTTTCCGCTGTCCGGAAGCGTAGGTCACGGTCGTCCCCTCCTGCACGTACTCGCCGTATAACAGCGGCGTATCCCGCCGCTGGCGCCTCATGCGCTGAAAATACCCCTTCGTCATGCGGAAGACACCCACGGACACGTCCCTTACGGCAGTGGGATCGATCCGCCGGAAGGTCTCTTCGAGCAGTTCACCGTAGACCGACTTCCACGACGGCACGGCCAGCACGGGATCGAAACAGAGCCGGACGGGCCATCCGTCGTCTATGGCCGCCCTTACGGCGTCCAGCCGCAGCCGGAGCGGCGCCGCGCCGTGCTCGTAGCGCGCGGCGACCGGTTCCGGGGAGAGCGTCCAGGCCAGGATGACCCGGTCCGTAGGCGCCAGATCCCCTATGGCCCGGTACGCGGCGCTCTTGGTTCGGATTTCGACGAGCAGATCCGGCTCCCCGTGGGCGAACTCGATCCACGCGCGGCAGTACGGCGCGATCGACTCGAAAGCGAGCAGGTCGGTATCGTACGAGATGCACAGGTACAGCGGCTGCGATGGATTCGACCTGTCCCCGATGCCCCGGCGCGTCGCCGTAAAATAGTCTTCCACGTTGACGAAGGCCACGATATTCGCCGATGGGTACATGCCCTGCAGGTAGCAGTAGTCGCAGTTGTACACGCAGTTGAACATGAGCGTGTTGTAGTAGAAGTTCTCCAGGCTGAAGTCCTGGCTGTGTCCCGACCCGTCGTACAGGAACCGGTCCTTCTTCACGGCCAGGATCAGCTTCATGCTTTCCTTCTGTGCCTGGAACCGCTGCCGCGGCCGGGCGAAGACCGCCTTGTAGTCGTCGATTTCCACTACCCGGGCCTTCGCGAAGCGATCCCGGATGCGCCGCGTGAGCGGGTAGCCGGCCGCGCCGCGCTCGATATAGAGGTGGGAGAAGTTACCCCACCGAGAGGATGTTGCGGAGCCGTTCAAATTGCGCGTCGCCTTCCCGTCTCGTCTTGACCGTGATCCGCGAAAACTGCGATAGATCCGGCGTGTCCAACCCGGTATGGAGCTTGTAGGCCCGCACCAGGTCGGACAGCATCCGGTGGCGGCTGGCCGTCAGCCGCAAACGGCGGCGGATGCCTTCGATGACCCGCGCATCCGTATCGGTCAGCACGTCTCCTCCGCCATCGGAGACTGTCCTGTAGGCCGCGATCGCCGCTTCGAATTCATCCAGCGCGCCAGCGATCAGTCCACCCACCCTGCCCTTGTCCAGGCGCCGCGTTTCCAGGTGGTCGGAGACGACTTTGACGCACCCGATCCGGTGGGGCGGGAGGAAGGCCGCGGCCGCCTGGTAGAACCCGGCCGCTTCCATGTCGACCAGGCCCGGTTCCACGCCGTCGGAATCCGCCCGGTCCAGGGGTCGTTCCACGGTGGTGACCGGGGATTCCGTCAGCGGCGTTCTGGCCAGCAGGTCCGGAAAGAAGGCCCGGCCGGTGCCCCGCTCCGTAATCTTGCTCACGAGGAACCGGTCGCCCACCTCGACGGGGCCTTCCCCCGCCTGCTGCGTATGGCCCGCGATGCCGAGGTTGAAGAGGATCGCGTTCTCATTGAAGATGACCGCCTCATCCCGGTTTCTGACGCTTGCGATCAGATGGGTCGTCGCGATGGCGGACTTCATGGGGCCCGTGCCCGTTACGGTGAGCCAGACTTCGTCCCGCCGGAAGACGGGCAGGGCGAAGGAAGCGTCCTGCTTCAGACGGTAGCGCTCGATCACCGGGCGTGCTTCAGGGTGCAGGGCGATGACGAGGAGGATCGGCATGAAGGGGTTACCATGGATGGCGTGAAGGGGTTACTACGACGCCGCGCGACAGATGGCCTACCTGGGCCGAATGACGAGCCGGCCGTCTTCGATTTTCACGGACTCGACCAGGTGTAAGAATCGCTCCAGTGACGGCTCTTCGTACAGGGCTTCGACCAGGTTGTTTTTCCGTATTTCATTCATGAACTCTTCGGGCAGGTTCCTGCCGCCGACCTCCAGCCGGTCGATGGTGACGCGAAGCCGGTCGTCCTTCATCTCGACGGCGAGGGCGCCCGTGCCGTTGAGGTACCTGCCCTCGAATCGGTCGTTGAACATGCCGAGGGGCACGCTGATCTCGGCCCGCAACTGGTCTTCCCGGATATTCACACGCGCCATGCCGCGCAGCCTGTGAAACCAGTCTTCGTACGCCAGGAGGGCATTGATATCGTCTGCGGAAAGCGAAAAGCTCCCGGTTTCTTCGCCCTGTTCGAGGGCATGAATGAAACCCCTGAACCGTTCGACAGCAGACTGCGCCGCTTCCCGGTTCGTCTCCGCGCGGGCGAAATCCAGCGGCGCCGGACTCGTGTAGGTTTCTACCAGGTCATCGCTCGCCTGACGGATGAAATAGTAGGTCGCGGCGGCGATTACGGCGAGCAGAATGATCGCGGATAGACATCCACCCAACCAGTATCTGGCTTTCATAGCGCGTTATTCCCTTGGCCGCCGGTCAGTTGGCCTTCGTTTAACGCTCGTTCAGTTGGCCGCCCGGCTGCCGGTCAGTTGGCCGCCGGTCATAAACGATTTCCCCGCCCAGCAGGGTCATTTCGCAGGTCAGGCGGCGGGGCCACCTCCGGATGTCTCCATGCGAATCGCTGAATTCGAAATCGCCCTCGGCCAGTTCGAAGACCGCCACATCGGCGGCCGCGCCCGGACGGAGCGTGCCGAGTTCGGTTCTCCCGATCGCCGCGGCCGGTATGGCGGTCGTGCTCCGCACGATGTCCTCGAGGGGCATGCCCAGGTTCAGCATCTTGGACATGGTGGTCGGCAGGTCGTAGACCGGTCCGTTGACGTTTACGGTGTACAGGTCCGTGCTGATGGCGTCGGGGAAGAACCCCTGCTCGAAGGCCGATTGGGCCACGTCGAAGCTGAAGCTGCCGGCGCCGTGGCCCACGTCCATCAGGATGCCCCGGGACCGCCCCTCGATGACGTCCGTCCATACGGCCCGGTGGTCGTCCAGTATGCCGTGGGGGTGGCCGTGATAGGCGTGGGTGATGATGTCGCCCGGGCGCAGCAGGTCCATGATGCCGCTCAGCGGACAGGGCGTGTTGCCCACGTGGACCATGACGGGGACGTCGAGCTGTCCGGCCGCCTCCACCGCCAGCCGCGTCGGTTCGATGCCGTTGTCGCCCACCAGGTGCTTGCCCTGGCGCACCTTGATGCCGGTCATCAGGTCCCGGCTGCCCGCGACGGAAGCCACGGAACGGTCCACGTCCACGAACCGCAGGCTGGCCAGTTCGGGCGTGCCCGCCGTCGGGATGCCCACGCTGGAGATATTGGAGAAGCCGAAGACCCGGGTGCGGGAGGGCTCCGCCACGTGACGACGGAACGCATCCTGGCTCGGCCAGCTCGAGCTTCCGGCGTCCACGATGGCCGTTACCCCGGTGGAGGGGCACACGTCGTCCGGGACCAGGCCGATGTCGGTGAACCCCCAGCATATGTGGGCGTGCAGGTCGACCAGGCCGGGAAAGACGTACCGGCCGGTTACGTCGACGACACGGCGGCCTTCCGCGGGCAGGCCGTCGCCGACGGCCGAAACCGAACCGCCGCGAATGGACACGTCGCATACCCGGTTCAGGTCCTGCGAGGGATCCACGACGGTCCCGCCGCGAAGCAACAGGCCGGGACGGTCTTCGGATACGGATGGGGGCATGCGCTGATCGGTGTACGCGGCCAGATTACTTTTCCTTGTCGTTCTTCAGCGGGTTTCCTTAAGCGGCGGGAGCCGGTTCTTTATCTGCCGAAACCGTTCCGAATCAATGGTCAGTCCATCCAGGACCGGCAATGCGGCGATCTGCTTCCGGGTGTTCGCGATGCGTTCCCTGCTTGGCGGATGGGTCGCGAACAGGGTGGCCAGCGCACCGGGCGCGCGGTCATTCATTTCCAGGAGCGTCTCGAAGAAACGCGTCACGCCCCCGGGATCATAGCCGGCCTCCCGCAGGTTCACCACCGCCAGGGCGTCGGCCTCCCGTTCCGCCGCCCGGGAGTAGTGCAGCATGGAGAGGATGCCGCCGATTCCCGCCACGTTCGAAACGACCCGCCGAACCCCGTTGGGGCTTCTTCCCGATATCATGCCCAGTATGATCTCCAGCCCGAGTTGCCGGGTCAGGGCCTTGGCGCCGTGGCGCGCGGCCACGTGGGCGATCTCGTGCCCGATCACGCCCGCCAGTTCCGACTCGGTGCCGGCCATGGAAATGAGGCCGCGGTTGACGTAGAGATAGCCGCCGGGCAGGGCAAAGGCGTTGACATCATCCGTGTCCACGACTTTTATGTAGTATCTTATGTTCGATCGCCTGGAATGCCGGACGAGGGTCTGCCCCAGTTCGTCGACGTAACGGACCACCTCCGGATCCGTGTATAATCTGACCTCTCTTTCGATCTCTCTCGAAAACTCGCGTCCGAGTGCGATTTCATCCGCGTCGGTGAGGATGTTGACGTTCTCGAAGGCGCTCCCGCAGCCAAAGGTCGTCAGCAGCAGCAGGGAGATCGACGCGGCGGCCGGTTTGAGCGACGGGGTCCGGGACAGGCTCTTGACGGCAAGCCAGAACGCGTGGAGGGATTTCATCTTGAATCACACCGGAATCCGGGACGTGACGGGGGCAGGCCGGGCGGACCGGGCCGACCGGGCGGGCCGGGCGGGCCGGGACACTGGAACAGCAGCGTCCCCCGGACGGGCCGCCTGCCGGGTTCTCAGCAATCAAGATATGAATCGACGGGGCCGCGGGCAATCGTAAAAGACGGGAAGGAAACGGCGGGCAATGAATCGGTCCACGTACCGCTCAGAGGCGTTGGATCCGCGGCACGATCGGGATGCGCCGCCGCGGCGCGGCGGTAAATCCCCGGATCTGGCGGCCGTGGCGCGTTACCTGTCCCGGCTGGCCGGAGACGGGCACGCCTTCGCCGCGGGCCAGCGCCAGGTACGGACGCTGGGCGGCGGATTCAACAACCGCATATACGAGGTAGATACCCGCGGCGGCACCTACCTCGTCAAGATATACCCGGCCGATCGCGGGCGGCGCCTGGAACGGGAATACGCCGCGATGAACCGGCTCTCCTGCCTGGAAGGCGTACCGAAAGCCGTTTCGGCAGATCCCATGGCCGCCGAGTTGAATGCGCCCGTGCTGATCTGCGAAAAACTCCCGGGGGCGCCGGCGGAACCCGCGGGCATGACCGGGGAAGACCTGAACCTGCTTCTGAAGATCGTGATCGCGGTGCATGGCCTTTCGGACCCGGGCGATCCGCACCTGGCCAGGCCGGCGGGTCCGGCCCGGCCCGGAGACTGCCTCGGGTATATCGACGAAACCATGCACGTCCTGTCTGCATCCTCCGCCATGACGGATCCGACCTTCCGCCAGGCCATGGGCAGGTTACGCGACCTGAGACGGTGCCTGGACATGACGGATCTGCGGCCGGCCCTATGGGCGGATGTTCCGCCCCGCCTGTGTCATGGAGACTTCCGGCCGGCAAACGTGCTGAGCCTGGGGTCGGCGCGTATCGGCCTGGTCGACTGGGAACACGCGGGGACTATGGACCCGCTCTTCGAGGTCGCCGGTTTTTTCTGGCATCCGGAGAGCGCGGCCCTGAAACCGAACTTGCGGGAAGAGGCTGCCGCGCGATACTGTGAACAGAGCAACGACCCGCGCGCCTTCGAGAAGATGGCCGTGTACCAGGCCATACTTCCCGTCCAGTGGTGCGTGCGGATCCTGTCCCTGATCGAAGGATACGACCGCCAGGCGGTCCAGCCCTGGAACGAACCCCGGCCGCTGGAGGCGCTGTGGGGCGACCTGGACCGGTACATGGGACTGGCCGTCGGAAGATCAAGCGCAACGCCGGGATAGCCGGGCGCGCCGCGGAAAGATCCGGGAGCGCGCTGCGGGGTTCGGCCTGACATCCCGGCCGGAGCCGCTGGCAGCGACACGCCACTCACTGCTTCGTGTAGCCCATCCGCCTCAACTCCTGTTCTTTTTTTCGCCAGGAGGGCCGGACCTTGACCCGCAGGTCGAGATAGACGGGGCGGTCCAGGAAATCGGCGACGGCCTTCCTCGCGGACGTGCCGACGCCTTTCAGCATGCGCCCGTTCTTCCCGATGATGATGCCCTTCTGGGAAGACCGCTCGATAATGATGCTCGCCTGGATGAAGGCCGTGCCGTTGGGCCGGTCCGCGAAATCCTCCACGATCACGGCCGACGCGTAGGGCAGCTCTTCGCGCAGGGCGAGGAACAGGTGCTCCCGGATGATTTCTCCCACGAAGAACCGCTCCGGCAGGTCGGTGAGCATATCTCCGGGGTAGAGCGCCGGACCCGGCGGAAGCGCGCGGATGACGGCGGACAGCAGGGGTTCGAGCCCATCACCCTGGAGGGCGGACACGGGCACGATCTCGGCAAAGGGGAAGCGGCCCGTGGCCTGGTCGATCAGGGGGAGCAGGGAAGCTTTGGAGGTCCGGTCTATCTTGTTGATCGCCAGGATCACGGGACCGCGGCTCTGTTCGAGGAAGCCGACGACCCGGTCGTCGAGGTCGCGGTTGAACCGGGCGGCGTCCACGATCGCCACGGCGGCGTCCGAATCGCGCAAGGTGTGGACCGCGGATTGCAGCATGTATTCCTGGAGCCGGTAGCCGGGTTCGAGCAGGCCGGGCGTATCCAGGAACAGGACCTGGCAGGCATCTTTCGTCAGAATGCCCAGGACCCGTTGCCGGGTGGTCTGGGGCCGGGGCGTCACGATGGACAACCGGTGTTGCAGCAGCGCGTTCATCAGGGTGGACTTGCCCACGTTCGGTTTGCCGACCAGGGCCACGAACCCCGCGCGATGCGATCCGTCACCGGTAGGGATTTCCGTCTTTCCGATGGATTCCATGAGGTATCGACGATTGATATCAGTGGTGTTGATTGGTTTGAGTGCATGATCGAAATGCTCTTTATACGTAATACCTCCTTTTGAAAAGAGAAAGAACTGTTTCAATACACGTCATAATCACGGCATCATACAGGAGGACAACGCGCTATGAAAGAACCGGTCGTCTATCTCAATGACGGATTCGTCCCCGCCTCCCAGGCCCATCTGAATATCTACGATCTGGGGATCGTCCTCGGGGCCACCGTGACCGAAATGACCCGGACGTTCAGGCATGAACCCTTTCGCCTGGACGAGCACGTCCGGCGCCTTCTGCGGTCGTGCAGGTACGCGGGCTTCGAGCTGGACCTGGACCACGAGGGCCTGGTCGAACGCACGCGGACGCTGATCGAGACCAACGGCAGGCTGATCGGACCGGAGCAGGACCTGGGCGTCGTCCACTTCGTCACGCCGGGGGAAAACCAGATCTACGCGGGCAGCGCCGGCAAGCCGGTGCGCCTGAAGCCCACGCTGTGCATCCACTCCTTCCCGCTGCCCTTCTCCGTGTGGCGGTCCTACTTCGAACAGGGCGTCCACGTGGTCACGCCCTCCATCCGCCACGTGCCGCCCCAGTGCGTCGACCCCAAGACCAAGAACCGCTCGCGCCTGCACTACTGGCTGGCCGACAGGCAGACGCAGGCCGTCGACCCCGCGGCCACCTCGCTGCTGCTCGATCTGGACGGCAACCTCACCGAGTGCTCGGGGGCCAACTTCGTCGTGGTGGAAGACGACACGATCTTTACGCCCACCAGCCGCAACATACTGGAAGGCGTCAGTCTGGTCACGCTGCGGGAGATGGCGCCGGAGCTCGGACTGGACTGGGTCGAGAAGGAGCTGCAGCCCTACGACGCCGTCAACGCCGACGAGGCCTGGCTGACCAGTACGCCCTATTGCCTCGCGCCGTGCACGCGCATCAACAATACGCCCATCGGCGACGGCAGGCCCGGCCCGCTGTTCGGACGGGTCGTGGAAGCGTGGAGCCGGCGGGTGGGCATGGATATCCTGGCGCAGATAAGAGACACGGACTGAGCCGCCGCCAGGACCGTGACGAAATCCGCCCATCAGGATCCGTTTCAGATGCCGGATCGTGTCTTCCCGGCCGCTTCCCGCCCCCCTTTAGACTTGATAAATACATGATAAGACGGTATTTTACGGTATCCTGTCAGGTCTGAATTCCTGACGCGGTGTCACGACGTCGAGGCTGGATCCATGGGCATCTATATTCTGCACGGGTTGATTCTGGCGGGTTACGCGGTCGCCGCGGTGATCTATTTCCGCCATTTCTGGACGAGGCAGCCCAGAACGGGATTCTACGCCAGCCTGTGCCTGGTCCTGGCCCTGGCCTGCCACAGCGCCTTTCTGATCACCCGCGCCGTCGAATCCAGCCACGCGCCCTTCGTGGGCCTCCACGAGTCCATGAGCTTCTTCGCCTGGCTCATCGCCGTGGTCTACCTGTTCCTGGAGCGCCGTTTCCGCGACCGGTCGCTGGGGGTCTTCGTCCTGCCCCTCGTCCTGGCGGCGCAGGCGGCGTCTACGGCGTTCATGAGTCCCGTCGACCCGCTGCCGCCCCTGCTGCAGAGCCCGTGGTTCAATTTCCACGTCACAGCCAGCTTCCTGGCTTACGCGGCGTTTTTCTTCTCCTTCATCACGGGGATGCTGTACGTCATGCAGATGTACTACATCCACCACCGCCGCGTGGGCCTGGTGTTCTCGCGACTGCCCGCGCTGGACATGCTGGACGAGATGAACCTCAAGGCGACGCTCATCGGCTGGGTGTTCCTGTCCGCGGCTATCCTCACGGGCTTCTGGTGGGCGACGGCCGCATGGGACTCGATCACGCCCTGGCTGCTGGACCCGAAGGTGCTGTGCGTGATGCTGACCTGGATCATCTTCACTTCCCAGCTCGTAACCCGCTATACCGTGGGATGGCAGGGCGAGCGGGCGGCCATCATCTCCATGGCCGGGTTCGCGTCCGTGCTGCTGGCCTATCTCGGCGCCGGACTCTGGACGAACCTGCACATCTTCGACTGACCGGGCGACTGATTCGGTGCATGATGGAAGTCGGACCATGAAGAAATACTATCCCGCGTTCGTGGACATCGAAGATCAGCCCTGCCTGGTCGTGGGCGGCGGCGGGATCGCGGCGGAAAAGGCGGACGCGCTGCTCGATTGCGGGGCCGTCGTTACCGTGATCAGCCCCGAATTGACCGGGGAGCTTCATGGCCGGGCGGATCGCGGCGAACTGCGCTGGATCGCGAGGCAGTACGAACCCGGCGACGTCCGGGGCTTCAGGCTGGTCGTCTCCGCGACCGACTCGACGGAGGTCAACGAGCGGGTCTACCGCGACGCCGAGGCGGAGGGCATCCTGGTCAACGTGGTGGACGTACCCGCGCTGTGCCGGTACATCGTGCCTTCCATCGTTCGCCAGGGCGACCTGTGCATCGCCATATCCACGGGCGGCAAGAGTCCCGCGCTGGCGAAGAAGATCCGCGGGCAGCTCGAGGGGGCCTTCGGAACCGAGTACGCCGTCCTGCTCGACCTGCTGGGGCAGTATCGCCCCCAGATGAAGGCCAGGCACCCCGATGAGATCGAAACCCGGGCGAGGCTGTGGACGTCCCTGGTCGATTCCGACATCCTCGAACTCATACGCGCCGGGCGCGCGGACGAAGCGCGCGACAGGGTGGAGTCATGCATCTTACACTCGTCGGACTGAGCCACCATACCGCGCCCGTCGACGTGCGCGACCAGGCGGTGCTGACGAAGACGCTCCAGGAGAAGGCCCTTTCCTTAGTCAGGTCTTCGGGCGGCATCCTCGAAGCGGTGCTGCTGTCCACCTGCAACCGCAGCGAGATGTACGCCACCACCGACGAAGAACATACCGACACCGGGCCCATCGAGGCGTGGTTTCACGAGATCCACGGCGTGGACGAAGGCGTGCTGTCGCCCTATCTCTACCACCGGAAGGACGAAGAGGCGATCAGGCACCTCTTCCGGGTCGTCTCCAGCCTGGATTCCCTCGTCGTGGGCGAACAGCAGATCCTCGGCCAGGTCCGGGAGGCCTACATGCAGTCGCTGAACACGAAGACCACGGGCGTAGTCCTCAACAGGCTGTTCGAGAAGGCGCTGACCGTGGGCAAGCAGGTGCGGGAGACGACGGAGATCGGGGTGGGCTCGGTGTCCGTCAGTTCCGTGGCGGTCGAACTGGCGCGGAAGATCTTCAAGGACCTGCGGCAGCATACCGCCATGTTGATCGGCGCCGGGGAGACCGGCGAGCGGACCGCGGAGTACCTCGTCGACCAGGGCGTGAAGCGGCTCATCGTCGCCAACAGGACCTACGAGCGGGCCGCCGACCTGGCCCATCGCTTCGACGGCATCGCCGTGTCCCTGCACGACGGACTGCAGATGATCTCCGACGTCGATATCGTCATCAGTTCCACCGGCGCCACGGAACCGGTGCTGGGCAGGGACCGGATGGCGGATATCATGCACGACCGGCGGAACCGGCCCATCTTCCTGATCGATATCGCGGCGCCGCGGGACATCGACCCGCGCGTGCGCGACCTCTACAACGTCATCCTCTACGACATGGACGACCTGCAGTCGGTGGTGGACGACAACGCCGAGGCGCGGAAGGTGGAAGCGCGGAAGGTGGAAGGGATCGTGGAAACGGAAGTGGACCGGTTCCTTGCGTGGTATCAGAACCTGGCCATTACGCCTACCATTACGCAGCTTCGACACTTCGCCGACGACGTGCGGCACCAGGAAGTCGACCGGGCCCTGGCCCAGCTCGGCCATCTTTCCGAGAAGGACCGGGAAACCGTGGACAAGATGAGCCGCGCCATCGTGAACAAGTTGCTGCATCAACCGACGGTCCAGCTCAGAAACACGGCCGACCCGGAGCACAAGGACTACCACCTCTACAGCCTGCGCCATCTCTTCGGACTCGATGAGCAAGGGAACGACAGGAACGGCGCCGGGAACGAATAGCGCGGCGATTCCGCGCCGGGCCGCCGCCGCATCGATCCCCCATATCCATGTCTTCGTCTTCCTCGATCACCATAGGCACCCGCGGCAGCCGGCTGGCCCTTGTCCAGGCCCATTCGGTGGCCCGGGACATGGAAGCGGCAAGCGCCGGGCTGACGGTCCACGTGCGTATACTCAAGACGAAGGGCGACTCGGACAGGGCCGCCTCCCTCGACACCTTCGGCGGCGAGGGCGTCTTCGTCAAGGAACTCGAACGGGCCCTGGCCTCTGGAGAGATCGACGCGGCCGTGCACAGCCTGAAGGACCTCCCAACGTCCCTTCCGGACGGCCTGACGATCGCCGCGGTGCCGGAACGCGTGGACGCGCGGGACGCCCTGATCAGCCGGGACGGGACCGGCCTGGACGACCTGCCCGCGGGCGCCCGGATCGCCACGGGCAGTCCGAGGCGGCGGGCGCTCCTGCAACACTACCGGCCGGATCTGCGCTTCACGGGCATCCGCGGGAACATCGATACGAGGTTGAAGAAGCTGGAAGACGCGGGCGGGCGGCATGGACCGGACGGACCGCACGGACCGGACGCGATCGTACTGGCCGTGGCGGGCCTGCAGCGGCTGGGCTGGGCGGACCGCATATCCGAACCGCTGTCTCCCGATCTCTGCATGCCGGCCGTCGGCCAGGGGGCCCTCGCGATAGAAACCCGGCTGGACGATGAGCGGACCCTGGCCGCAGCGCGCAACGTCGAGCATCTTCCGTCGAGGCAGGCGGTGATGGCTGAACGGGCCTATCTCCACGGTATCGGCGGCGGCTGCCATACTCCGGTCGGCGCCTGGGGCAGCATCGAAGGGGACGTCCTCCGGCTGGACGGCGTGCTGGCCGACGACGGCGGCTGGGTCGTGCGTCACGCCCTCCAGGGGAAACCCGAAGACGGGCCCGACCTGGGCCGCCGGCTGGCCGAGGCCGTGCTCGCGCGGGCCGGGCGGACCGGCGGACCGGGCGGACTAGGCGGATCAGGCCGGCCAAGCGGGCCAAACGGGCCAAACGGACCACCGAACGCCGTTGAGTGATGGAATCCAAAGCATGAATGCAACAACGCCGCGGTCCCCGGGTACGGTCTACCTGGTGGGCGCGGGCCCGGGAGACCCCGGACTGATCACCGTGAAGGGGCTGGCGTGCGTCCGGGAGGCCGACGTCGTCATCGCGGACTACCTGGCCGATGACCGGCTGGTGGCGGAAGCGCCCGCCCACGCCGAGCGCATCCACGTGCCCTGGCGTCCGGGGCGGCAGGAGCAGATCAACGACCTGATGGTGCGTCACAGCGAGGCCGGAAAGACCGTGGTCCGGTTGAAGGGCGGCGATCCTTTCGTGTTCGGCCGCGGAGGCGAGGAAGGGCTGCATCTTCAACGCCACGGGGTTCCTTTCGAGGTCGTTCCCGGCATCACGGCGGCCGTCGCGGTGCCGGCCTACGCCGGCATACCGGTGACCCATAGAGAGATCACGTCGACGATGACCGTCGTCACCGGCCACGAATCGCCGGACAAGGCCCGGCCGGATCTCGACTGGGACGCCTTCGCCAAACGGATCGGCACGCTGATCTTCTACATGGGCGCCCGGAACCTGCCCGTCATCGTGGAGAGACTGATCGACCACGGACGCCCGAAGGATACGCCCGTCGCGCTGATCCAATGGGGCACCACGCCGGAGCAAAGGACCCTGGTCGGCACGTTGGAAGACATCGTGTCCAGGGCCCGGTCGGCTTCCTTTTCCCCTCCCGTGCTGATCATCGTGGGTGAAGTGGTGGCGCTGCGGCCGCAGCTCGACTGGTTCGAATCGAAACCGCTTTTCGGTCTGCGGGTGCTGGTCACGCGCGCCCGGGACCAGGCGGGCGAACTGTCG
Organism: bacterium; assembly: GCA_963693015.1. Classification (GTDB taxonomy): domain Bacteria; phylum JAAXHH01; class JAAXHH01; order JAAXHH01; family JAAXHH01; genus JAAXHH01. The sequence continues at coordinate 2,624,859 of OY843748.1, read as the reverse complement.
GAATTTCTCGCCCGGCAGGGCGCGGAGCCGGTCGAAGCGCCCCTGATACGGATCGAAGCGCCGGATGACTGGTCGAGCGTGGACGCCGCGCTGGCCGATCTCGCCGGTTTCGATCACGTGGTCTTCACCAGCGGAAACGCCGTGGAGGCTTTCTTCTCGCGGTTAATCGAAAACGGCCTCGACGCCCGGGCGCTGGGCGGGGTCCGCGTCGCCGCGGTAGGCCGGGCCACGGGCGACGCACTGCGGAAACGGGGAATCGAAGCGGACGATCAACCCGGCGTCTACCGGGCCGAAAACCTGGTGGAAACCCTGGTGGAAAACTGCGATCTGCGGGATGCCCGGGTCCTCTTCCCCGCGGCGGACATCGCGGGTCCCGCCGTGGTCGAGGGACTGACCGCCGCCGGCGCGTTCGTGACCCGGGTGGCCGTCTACCGCACGGCCATGGAAGCGGTCCTGCCGGACGGCATCGCCGCCATGCTGGAAGACCGGAAGATCCACGTAGCCGTATTCGCGAGTTCTTCGGCCGTGAAGGCTTTTGCGAAGGCCGCGGGACCGGACCGCCTGCGGCGGTTCACCGGGGGCGTCCGCATCGCCTGCATAGGTCCCGCCACGGCGGAGACCGCCGCGGAGGCGGGTCTGGCCGTGGACGTCATGCCCGATCAGGCGACGGTCCCCGCGCTCGTGGACGCGATCGTGCGTGACCGGCTGGCCGTGGAGGCGCAGCATGCAGCGGCGCAGCATACGGAATAACGATTGCTATGGCAGGCCGCCCCTGTGTATATTTGTCGGGCTTGTGATCGACTGACACACCCTTTGTGAGATACGTTGCGCGGCAGACGAGGGGTCGGTTCGCTGCTAAGCAGGGCGGGTGGCCGAGCCGTGACCGGCATGGCGGCATCCTGTTGAGTTAAGCGGTTTCATATGCCTTTCTGTCCGGAATGCGAATGCGAATATCCCGCCCGCGTGGAAAAATGCCCTATTTGCGCTACCCCCCTGGGCGACACGCTGAATGAGGAACCGGCCTGGGTCTGCGACGAATGTAAAGAAGAGATCCCGGGCGACGCGCGGTCCTGCCCGGTCTGCGGGACGGTATTCGTCGACGATCTTCGCTGTCTGACCCATGCGGACGGCCCCGCCCACGGGCGGTGCGTCGTCTGCGGACGACACGTGTGCGCGGACTGCGGGACCCGCCGGCAGGGACGGTATTTCTGTGAAAGGCACGGCGTGGAGGAGGAGCCGCCGGAGGAGGAAATACTCTATCGGGCCGAGGACCGGGAAGCCCTGCACTACCGGCGCTACCTCGCGCAGCAGGGGGTGGAGTGCCGCATATTCTCGGCCGATCAGGACGCCGGCCTTCTCCTCGGAAAGGGTTCGGTCGAAGCGGCCAGGATCATCGTGCCTGCGAAACACAGGGCGCAGGCGCGGAAGTGGATGGTGTCGCGGTCCATCGACGATAGCCACGTCCTGTTCCAGTGCGAACGCTGCAGCGCCCTGAACGAATTCGACGCTGGCGGATGCCCCAACTGCGGCGGACGATGAAGGCCGGAAAACGGACGCCGGGGACCTTTCGGCGGCAGGAGACGATCCATGGCATTTCCCGTACATCGGCTGCGTCGCCTGCGCCGGACTGAAAGTCTGCGCAGGATGGTCGGCGAGGCCCGGCTTTCCGTGGACGACCTGATCTATCCCATGTTCATCTGCCCGGGCGAAGGCGTCCGTTCCCCGGTGGATTCGATGCCCGGCGTGGACCGGCTGTCGGTGGACCAGGGCGCGGAGGTCTGCCGCGAAGTTTCGGACCTGGGCGTCCCGGCCGTCATGCTCTTCGGCATCCCGGAGCACAAGGACGCCTACGGCTCCGGCGCCTACGCGGACGACGGCATCGTCCAGCGGGCCATCCGGGCGATCAAGGAGGCGACGCCGGAACTCACCGTCATCGGCGACGTGTGCCTCTGCGAGTACACCGATCACGGGCACTGCGGCCTGATCCGGGAAGGCGACGTGGAGAACGACGCCACGCTTCGGCTGCTCGTCCGGACGGCGCTCTCGCAGGCCAACGCCGGTGCCGACGTGGTCGCGCCGTCGGACATGATGGACGGCCGGGTGGGGGCGATACGGGAGGCCCTCGACGGCGAGCACCTCGCCCATGTCCCGATCATGGCCTATTCCGCCAAGTACGCTTCGGCCTATTACGGGCCCTTTCGCGACGCCGCGGACTCGGTCCCGCAATTCGGCGACCGCCGTTCCTACCAGATGGCCCCGGCCAACTCCAACGAAGCGCTCCGGGAAGTGGAGCTGGACCTGGAAGAAGGCGCCGATATCGTCATGGTCAAGCCGGCCCTGGCCTATCTCGACGTGATACAGAGGGTGAAATCGACCTTTGAAGTGCCGGTGGCCGCCTACAACGTGAGCGGAGAATACGCCATGATCAAGGCGGCGGGACAGATGGGATGGATCGACGAGGAACAGATCGTCCTGGAGTCGCTGACCGCCATGAAGCGCGCCGGCGCCGACATGATCCTCACTTATTTCGCGCGGGACGTCGCGGGCAGACTATAAGTAGCCTGCATGGAACAAAACATATGAACCGTTCCCGATCCGGTACCCTCTTCGACCAGGCCCGGCGATCCATGCCCGGCGGGGTGAACAGCCCCGTGCGCAATTTCGGACGGGTCGGCGGCCGCCCCGTCTTCATGGACCGGGGCGCGGGATCGAAGGTGTACGACGTGGACGGCAACGCGTACATCGATTACCTGGGATCCTGGGGACCGCTGATCCTGGGCCACGGCAACCCCGCCGTGGTCGAAGCCCTGAAGCAGGCGTGTGAACGGGGCACGAGCTTCGGTACGCCCACGGAAGCGGAGATCAGGCTGGCGGAACTGGTCAAGACGGCCTTTCCGTCCATCGACCTGCTGCGCATGGTCAACTCCGGCACGGAAGCGGCCATGAGCGCTCTGCGCGTGGCCCGGGGCTACACGGGACGGGACCTGGCGGTCAAGTTCGAGGCGGGGTACCACGGTCACGGAGACAGCTTTCTCATCCAGGCCGGTTCCGGCGCCGCGACCTTCGGCATCCCCGACAGCCCCGGCGTGCCCGGGGACCTGGCGCGCATGACCATCAACCTGCCGTACAACGACAGCGGGGCCGTCCGGCGCACCCTGTCGGAGCGGGGCGACGACATCGCCTGCGTGATCGTCGAGCCGGTCGCCGGCAACATGGGCATGATCCCGCCGGCCGAAGGCTTTCTCGAAACCATCCGGGAAGAGACGGAGAAGCGGGGGATCGTCCTCATTTTCGACGAGGTCATCACGGGATTCAGGATCGCCTTCGGCGGGGCGCAGGAACGGTTCGGCATCTCGGCCGACATGACCTGCCTGGGCAAGATCATCGGCGGAGGCCTCCCCGTGGGCGCCTATGGCGGGCGCCGGGACATCATGGAAACCGTGGCGCCTCTCGGCGCGGTCTACCAGGCCGGCACGCTATCGGGCAATCCGCTCGCCATGACCGCGGGGTATGAGACCGTGCGGCAGCTTCAGGAACCCGGGGTCTACGAACGACTCGAAAACCTGGCCTGCCGCCTCGGCGACGGCCTTCGCACCGCAGCGGCAGAGGCGGGCGTCCCGGCCTGTCTGACGCGGGTCGGGTCCATGATGTGTACCTTCTTCACCGACCGGACCGTTGCCGACTTCGAGTCCGCTTCCACTTCCGACGCGGATACGTACGGGCGGTACTTCTGGAACATGCTGGACCGAGGCGTCTACCTGGCGCCTTCGCGCCTGGAAACGGGTTTCGTGTCCCTGGCCCACACCGAAGACGACGTCGACCGGACCCTCGAAGCGGCCCGGGAGAGCATGAAGAGCCTGAGCGCATGAACTCAGACAACCTGTTTATCGAAATCACTTGCGGAAGATAACCACGAACCGCTTTTCAGTCCTTCTCGGAAAGGAGTCCAAAGTGATTCGCCCATATCGTCGCTTGTTCGCTATGGTCACGGCTTCCATGTACTTCACGATCCTGGCAGGGTGCGGCGGCGGGGACAGCAGTCCGACTCAGCCCTCGACGCCCACCCCGACGCCGGAACCGCCCCCACCGCCGACACCCGTGGCGACGAGCTTAACCATCACGCCATCTTCGCACACGCTGACGATGATCAACGCGACGGTGCAGCTGTCCGCTATGGTGAGAGATCAGAACAACAATCCGATGACCGGGCCGATCGACGTGACCTGGACGAGCAGCAATACCACGGTGGCGCCCGTCAACACCAACGGCCTGGTGAGGGCTTTGGCCAACGGGATCGCTCAGATCACGGCCCGTTCCGGCAACGCGTCGGGCACCGCGTCCATCACGGTGGCCGAGCCGGTTCCGACCCGGGTCACGATCTCGCCCGCGTCCCATACGCTGGAAATGGTCGGGGAGACTGTACAGCTCAGCGCGACGGTGCGGGATCAGCGCAACAACGTCATGTCCGGCCAGCCCATCACCTGGTCTAGCGGCGATGAAGCCGTGGCGACCGTGAGCGGGGACGGCCTCGTGACGGCGGTGGGCAACGGCAAGACTGAGATCACGGCCAAATCCGGCAATCCGTCCGCCACTTCGGCCATTACCGTCGCGGTCCCGGTGGCGACGAGCCTCACGATCGAGCCGGCCTCGCACACGCTCGCGGCGATCGGCGCGACCGTGCAGCTTGCGGCCGTCGTGCTGGACCAGCACGGGAACGCGATGGCGGACGCTACCGTGACGTGGTCGAGCGATGACGAGTCGGTGGCGACCGTGGACGAGAACGGCCTGGTCACCGCGGTGGATAACGGCATGGCGGAGATCACGGCCCAGGCCGGAGACGCCATGGGTACCGCGGCGATCACCGTCTCCCAAGTACCGGCCGGGATCAGTATCGAGGTCGACGCCGAAGCCACCACGCTGACCGCCATCGGACAAACCCTGCAGCTCATGGTCTCCGTCAGCGACGCGAACGACCATCCCATTGCCGATGCGGAGGTCACGTGGTCGAGCAGTGACGAAATGGTGGTTACCGTGGACATGGACGGACTGGTCGAGGCCGTGGGCAACGGCATGGCAGACGTCACCGCCACGTCCAGTGGCGTGTCGGATATGGTGGGCATCACGGTGAATGGTCCATCAGAACCCGTAGCGACGAGTATAACGATCGAGCCGGCGTCGCATACGCTCGAAGCAATCGGCCAAACCGTGCAGCTTGCGGCCACCGTACTGGACCAGCACGAGAACGAGATGGCGGATGTGACCGTGACCTGGTCGAGTAAGGACGAAGCCGTGGCGACCGTGGACGAGGACGGACTGGTCACCGCGGTGGACAACGGCATGGCGGAGATCACGGCCCACGCCGGAAACGCCATGGGAAGCGCGGCAATCACCGTCGCCCAGGTTCCGGCCGGCATCAGTATCGAGGTTGACGCGGAAGCCACCACACTGACCGAGATCGGACAGACCCTGCAGCTCATGGTTTCCGTCAGCGACGCGAATGACGAACCCATTTCCGAACCAGCCGTCACGTGGTCGAGCAGTGACGAAACCGTGGTTACCGTGGACGAGGATGGACTGGTAACGGCGGTGGGCAACGGCATGGCAGACGTCACCGCCACGTCCAGTGGCGTGTCGGATATGGTGGGCGTTACGGTGAGCATTCCGGTGGATGATGTCACCTATGTCGAGTGGGTTGGTGTGACGGTTGAGCGCGGTAAGTTGTTCTTCAAGTCAGGTGCTTTTGAAATTCCTCTAACTACCTGTCTCACTGAAAATCCTACAATCGGACTTGTTGCGCCCTTCCCCCCCGAGGGAATTAAAGACTGGTTTAATTCTGTGACTGAAGACACCCTTACCATCCATTACTCCGTATGGCAGCGAAGCGTCGATATGGGCGGAACGTGGAACGACATCGAGGATACCTGGGTGGAGTATGACGCTTGCCCATACGATCCCGATGTTGCCGGTGAGTATAGACTGGTCGGTGACATAACGCTCAACGGCGAGCGGGAATCTCGCGCCAGTGAGAATACGTTTATCGTTCCCTGACAGTCGGGAACGGTATCGTAAGTCCTGAATAGCGCAGGGTTCCAAAACGCAACCTTTAAGGGGATCGACGGGTCAAACCCATAGATCCCCTTTTGCGTTAACGCAAGATCGTGAAACCGGTACGCAGCCGCGAAACGCGAGATCGTGAACCGGTACGCAGCCGTGAGACACGGGAGTCGAAGCCCATGCTGAAAAACCACCTCGTCATTGCGTTGCGGCACCTCTTCGGCAACAAGGGCTATTTCTTCATCAACACGCTGGGCCTGTCGACCGGCATCGCGTGCTGCCTGCTGATCTTCCTCTTCGTCCGCCACGAGTGGACCTACGACGCCTTCCACGAGAAGGCGGACCGGCTGTATCGGATCGTCGCCGCCGGTTTTGGTTCCGAAGAAAACCCGTCTACCTCCGCGAAAACCCCCCTTCCGCTTGCCACCGCCCTGAAACAGCAGTATCCCGACGTTGCCCGGACCGTTCGAATTCTGGACAGAACACTGGAAATCCGCATCGGTGAAGATCAGTACCGGCGGGAAGACGCGCTGTTCTGTGATGCGGCCTTCATCGAGATGTTTTCCTTTCCGCTGATTGAAGGTGATCGCTTGACGGCGCTCAGCGATGTGAATTCCGTGGTAATCAGCCGGTCCGCTGCAGAGAGATACTTTGGCACGGGCAGTCCATTGGGCAGACAACTCCTCGCCGGGGATGCGCTGTTGACCGTAGCCGGCGTTACGGAGGACGCTCCGGCCAATTCCAGTATCCGGTTCGACCTGCTCATACCTGTCGACAAAATGCCCGAAATAGATCCCTTTGTTTCCAATGCGATCGACCGGTGGAATTACTCTTACACAGAAACTTTCATCGAACTTTCGGGGGCCGAACATGCCGAATCGCTTGAAGGTCAACTGCCGAATTTCGTTGAAACACACTACCCTTCATATATGTCCCTGCAACTGGTTCTACAGCCCATAACCGAGATGTACCTGGACCAGGAAGTGAGATTCGGCCTGGGACCCACGAGCGACCCCAACCTGTCCTATATCCTGATCTGCACGGCGCTGCTCGTCCTCTTCATCGCCTGCGTCAACTTCATGAACCTGGCCGTCTGCCGTTCGTCCTTGCGGGCAAAGGAGGTAGGACTGCGGAAGGTCTTCGGGGCGAAGCAAATCCAGGTCATGGGGCAGTACATGGGTGAAACCGCGGTCCTGTGCGGTTTCGCCCTGGTACTCGGCGTGATACTGGCCCACCTGTTCCTGCCCGTATTCAACATGCTGGCGGAAAGAACGCTGGTCCTCGACTACCTTTCCAGCGGCACCACGATCGCCGTGATGCTGATCCTGACAGGTCTGGTTGCCCTGGTATCCGGTAGCTATCCCTCCCTGGTGCTCTCCCGGTTCAGTCCGGTTGCCGTGTTCAGGCGGCAGGTTAGGATCGGAGGTCCCAACCTGTTCGTCCGGGGCCTCATGGTCGTCCAGTTCGGCCTGTCCGCGTTGCTCGTCATTTCGATCCTCGTCATGACCCGGCAACTGGACTTCGTCCGGACCGGGGACCTGGGATTCAATCCCGAAAACGTCGTGGTCATTCAGACCGGATCCGGTTCAGCCTCCTACGAAGTTTTTCGCAACAGGATCGCTTCGTACGAAGAAGTACTCCAGGTGTCCGGTACATCCAATACCATCGGAGAGGGACGAGGCCTTGCGCAGTCAGCGTATTCCGACCGGGACGGGAACAAACTCGAAGCATTCATGTTCACCGTGGACTACGACTACGTGAACGCACTCCAGCTAAACCTGGTCTCCGGACGCGATTTTTCCCGGGAGTTCGGAGGCGACGAGGCCGGGTCGTGCATTATCAACGAGGCCGCGGCACGGAAGATGGACTGGGAAGATCCCGTGGGGCGCAAACTGCCCCATGGCTTTACGGTGGTAGGCGTAGTCAGGGACTACAACTTCCAGTCCAAGCACCAGGAGATCGAACCGGCCGTTCTCACCCTCGCCCCTATATCCATGGGTGAGATCACGAACCAGGTCAATTTCATCCTGGTCAGAATCAGCGGCCGGGACGTGCCGGGTACGCTTTCGCTGCTTGAAGAAGCCTGGATGGAAGCCGCGCCCGAGACGCCCTTCGAATACGCCTTCATGGAGGACGACATCGCGCGGTTCTACGAGGATGAGCACAACCTGGCGCGGATCTTCACCTATTCGGCGGCGTTTGCCCTGCTGATCGCCTGCCTGGGCGTGTTCGGCCTGGTGTCGCTCGAGGTCGCCCGCCGCACGCGGGAGGTGGGCATCCGCAAGGTGATGGGCGCCGCCGTTTCGGACATCATGGGCCTGATATCGAAGCAGTTCGTCTACCTGGTCCTGATCGCGAACGTCCTCGCCTGGCCCGCGGGCTGGTGGCTCATGAACGAGTGGCTGTCGGACTTCGCCTATCGGACCGAAATCGGCCCCGCACCCTTCATAGCGGCGGCCCTGGTGGTCCTGGCCACCACCCTGCTCACCGTCGGTCTGCAGACCTTCCGAAGCGCCCTGGCCAACCCGGCGGACACCCTGCGGCGCGAGTAGGCGGTTCGAGAGTAGGCGGCTTTAGTTGACCGTTGCCGCGCCAAATTGTAGATTGTTCATATCCTGAAAACGGCGTAAGTAATCCCACCTTTGCATCCGCGCACACCCGAAAGGCCGTTTCCGGCATGTCCAGATACCGCGTACTGCTCGTTATGGCCATGGTGATATGTGCTTCACAGCGTCCTGTCCAGGCCTTGGCGCCTGCCGTGAATCCGGTTCCAGCAACACACCATCCCTCGCCGCTGGAAACGGGCAAGGCCCTTTACGAAGCCGAACGGTTCCAGGAAGCGCTGGCGCAGTTTCAGCAGGCGGTAAAGGAGGACGGACGCTCGGCTCCGGCGCACTACTGGCGGGGCATGGCTCAATACGAACTGGGAGCATACCGGAAGGCGGTCAGCTCGTTCAAGCGTACGGTCGAACTGGACGAGAAGCGGGTATCAGGCTACGTGGGACTGGGCAAGTCCTACTTGCAGATAGAACACCGAAGACTGGATGCGCGTCACGCCTTGCGCACGGCGGCCAGGCTATCGCCGGACGACCCGGACATCCAGTACCATCTCGGAATCGCCCATATGAATCCGCGAAAGACCGACCGGATTCTGGGCGGCGACCGGGACGGCCGAAACTTCTTCCTCAAAGCGGCAGTATTGGCCCCCGCCCATCCCGATGCGTATTTTCAGATCGGCCGCTGTTACGAACGGCCTGAATCGCCTGAATTCGACAAGGCGATGGCGGCTTACATCGCTCAGTTCAGGGTTAGTCCCGACCATTACGACGCACTCGGTCGTTTCGTCTATCTGGCCCTTCTTACCGAAAGGTATGATCTGGCCGTTGAGTTACTCGAACGGACCGGAGATGGCCTGGGAGAATCGGGTTCAGCTACAGTCCGGACCCTGCTGACGCGATTCAGCGCGCTTGCCGAAGACTCGAAACCTCGACCCGACGTGCTGCATGAGGTCTATGAGACGTACTTTTCCCTTCTTGACCCGGACGAAAAGGAAGTCTACCGGGACCTGGCGCACGTAGCTCCTCCTGACGAACTGACGTCCTGGAAGGAGGCCGGCGGCAAGGAACGCGATGCGCGCTGGCATGCTTTCTGGAACGCCAGGGATTCGAATCCCGCCACCGTGACGAACGAACGCCTCGTAGTGCATTACCGGCGTGTAACGTATGCCCGGTACCATTTTTCGCAGGGACAGCACCCCTATGACCGCCGCGGCGAGATATACGTCCGTTACGGCGAACCGGAAAACCGCCGCGGCGACGTCTTTATCGCGGACAGGAATGCCTATCAAAGACCTACGATTTCCGATGAGCCGGCAGTGGATGCGATCCGGGTTCAGAATAACCGGTCCCGTTATCAATTGAGAGTTGACCGGGGCTATCTGACGATCGTCCCTCCCGAGGGGGTATCCGAAGAAGAAGCGGACGCCAATGGCGGCGTGCTGGCCGACGGAATCGTCGCATCATCCGCGGACCTGGCCCTGCAGAGGGAGAGAAAGGAATTGGGGGCGGGATACGCGACCGAAAGCTGGGTATACGCCCGGTACGGCCTGGAACTGTTCTTCGTCGACCAGTTCGGCGGGGGCCGGTTCGATTACCCATGGGGAAACCTGCTCACCAACCAGCAGGAAATGGTCCGGCAGGAACGGTTCAGCCCGCGTCGGCTCGCCGAGGAGCTTATCGCCGAATCTCCGGCAGAATACCTGCACGACTTCGGCGGCGACCTGCTCGAGTACGCCTTCGACGCCGTGACCTTCAGGACGGACAACGGCGCAACGGAACTGGACCTTTCTTACAGCATCCCCGTATGGCAATTCGGTGAGGTGTCGGACGGTAGAGGGAACAGCACCAGGTTGGAGCACCTGGTCACGCTGCGCGATTCGACCATGACTCCGGAGTTCACCCACGAGTTCGGTTTCGGCCCCTTCGACCGGCCGAAGCGAATGATGGCTGAAAGCCAGGTGAAAGTCCCGGTCTATACCTTGCCCGCGCGCGTCGTGGCGCCGCCGGGAAACTTCACGCTGGCGGTCCAAGTGCGGGACGAAGCGTCGCAACGGATCGGGGTGTATCGCAAGCCGGTCACCTTGTCCGACTACAGCGGTGAAGAACTGCTCATCAGCGATCTCAAGCTGGCCACCCTGATCGCGCGGTCTGGTGTTCAGGGCCCGTTCGTGCGCAAGGGGTTGAACATCACGCCCAACCCGGGACGAATCTACATCCGAGGGAGTCCCGTTTACGTTTACTACGAGCTGTACAATCTCGGCCTGGACGAGGAGAAGAAATCGGCGTACGAAATCCTCTACGAGATCAGGCCCGTGGAGCGTAATGAACCGAGCGGCTGGTCGGCCCGCAGGCGAAGAGACATGCAAACGGTAATGATGACCTTCGCGGGAGAAGGGTTTTCGACCGAGGACCATGAGTACACGTCGTTGGACACCGGAGATCTGCCGGCGGGTGAATACGTGCTTACGGTCACGCTTACCGACCTGCACGCGGGAAGCACCGTTTCCAGTACCGTTTCCAAATCCGCCAACTTCCTGGTCATGGAACGGTAGAAGCTTCGCCTCACTTCAACCGCTCCGGGTTCAATTTCTCCAGTTCCGGAACGACGAACATCCCGTCCCTCCGGATCACTTCCCCATCGAACTCGATGGTCCCGCCGCCGTACTCCGGCGTCTGGATCAGGACCATGTCCCAGTGGACGGCGGAGCGGTTGCCGTTGTCGGCCTCCTCGTAGGCCTGTCCGGGCGTGAAGTGGAAAGACCCGGCGATCTTCTCGTCGAAGAGGATGTCCAGCATGGGCGTGGTGACGTGGGGATTGAAGCCGATGGCGAACTCACCGATGTAGCGGGCGCCCTCGTCGGTGTCGAAGATCTCGTTCAGCTTTTCCGTCCGGTTGCCCGTCGCCTCGGTTATTTTGCCATTTTCAAATCTCAACCGGACGTCGGTAAACGTCACGCCGTGGTACAGCGTCGGCGTGTTGAACGCAATGACGCCGTCGACCGAATCGCGAACGGGCGCGGTAAAGCACTCGCCGTCGGGGATGTTGCGGTCGCCCGAGCATCCCACGGCGGGGATGTCCCTGATACTGAAGCGCAGATCGGTGCCCGGACCCGTGAGCCGGACGCGGTCCGTACGGTCCATGCGCTCCTTCAGCGGCGCGAGCGCCCGTTCCATCTTCCCGTAATCCAGCGTGCACACGTCGAAGAAGAAGTCCTCGAAGGCCTCGGTGCTCGTGCCGGCCTGCTGCGCCATGGACGGAGTCGGCCAGCGCAGCACCACCCACCGGGTCTTCGGCACGCGGATATCGAAATGCACGGGCTTGAGCCAGCGCTGTTCGTAGAGCCGCATGGCCTCGCCCGGCACGTCCGACATCTCCATCACGTTCCGGCTGCCGCGCAGGGCCATGTAGGCCTGGACCCGGTCCATGCGATGGGATTCATACGCACCGGCGGCTTCCATGGCGTCCTCGTCGCCCTCGCGGACCAGTTCCCGCATGACGCGCTGGTGCTTGATGGAGACCAGCGGCACGCCGCCCGCCTGCCGGACCGTCCGGATCAGCGAGATCACCATCTCGTCGGGCACGTCGAAGGCCTCGATGAGCACCCGGTCCCCGGGTTGGATCTTCGTAGAATGTCCGGTGAGTACCTTTGCCAGGTCGTCGTATCGTGGATCGTGCATGGGTTTTGATCTCCGTGTCTGTGCTCGCCTGCTCGATGTTCAACGAGACGTGGTACCAGACGCGCCGCAGCGACTCTCTCCGAATGGACCGCGCCGCATCTGCTTGCTCCGAATGGACGCTTCAGTCATCGATCCGCCCCGGTTTCACGTCCACCACCCCCGAGGACGATACCCTGACCAGCATGGCGTCTTCCGGTTCGAAGACCAGGCGCACCGTCCGCTCCCGGCCGTTGACGCGCAGGACCACCTCCCGCTCGACCGGACCAGTGGAACGCCAACCCTCGTAGGCCATGGGGTACCGGATCCGCTTCGTATCGGGATGGGCGAAGAAGAGGTGGTAGTCGCCGTCGACCTCCCGGCACCAGAATTCGGGCGCGTCCCGGCCGCCTACGAGCGGGGGATGGGAGCGCCCGGTCTCCGGATGGCGAAGGGCAGCGCCCGGGTCCGCAGTGACCGAGGGCTGGCTCATCAGTTCCCCGAGGCGGTCATCGTAGTCCGCTGGCGGACGGCGGCCAGGGGCGCGGGGCCGGCGCGGGACGCAGATCCGGGCGCCCTCCCGGGCCAGCCGCAGCAGGGCCGAAAGGGCTTCGGCGTCCAGCCATTCCACGTCCACGTACACCACGGAAAAGACCGCCTCGCCATATCTAACGCGGCCGTCTTCCACCACCGCATCCTGCAGAAACGGCGTCGAAATCCAAAGCGGATGATACCCGAGGAGCGCGGCGGGCCGCTCGACGGTCTGCAGCTCCCAGTAGTAGTTGGCGGCCGGTCCGCGCCGCTCCTCGGGCAGCATGTGCCGCATCCAGTGGTCTTCCAGCGGCAGATATACTGCCACGTCCGTATAGGTCCTGCCCTGCTTGACGAAATCGGCGGCCTCCGTCATATAGGCGTTGAAGGCCGGAAGGCGGCCAGCGAACCCGCTGTCCGGACCGACGTGCGTCGTCGCGTAGAAGGCGTTGTTCCCGCCCGGCGCGTTATAGGGCATGCCGTGCCAGACGACGTGGTTGACCCCGTTGGCGAACACCGCGTCCGCCATGAGCTTCATGTCCTCCACCTTCTCCTCGCCGTGATGGGGCGACGGCGCGGGCCACGGTTCATAGCCGTAGATACAGGTGAAGGTCTCGCAGGTCACGACGGGCCGCGAGCCCAGGGCTGCTGCCGAGCCGGGTATGGCCGAGAAGAAGGTCTCGAACAGCAGGGCCTCCGATTCCGGGACGTCCACGAGCGCGAAGGCGGTCAGCAGGTCCGTCGGCGCCCCGTGGCACTGCACGCGGCTCACGGCGCCCAGGCGGCGGCAGATCTCGGCGTAGGGCCTGAAGAAGCCCTCAATCGCCGCCTGCGACAGGATCTTCCGGTAGTCGTACCGCACGTCGGGATGCGCGTCGATACAGGCCTTGAAGGGTTCCAGGTCGTACCCGAAACGGTCCCGGAAGACGGGATCGAGGTGGGCGCTCCAGAGCCCCTCCGGATAGACCTCCCACGAATCGGAGAACAGGGCCGAGGTAGTGCCCCGCAAGGCGGGTTGCAGCGCGCCGCTGACGTGGCCTGCGTACCGCGCCAGCGCATCCGGGTCCAGGTGGTTCAGGATCCGGCCGCGGCCGTAATAAGACAGTTCCCACGATTTCTCGAGCCGCTGGGTCGCCGGACCGCCGAACACCTGTCCCGCGTCCTCCTCGGACACGATCGATCCGCCGAAGGGCCAGGAGGTGCTGAAGGTGAAGTCGCACCCGATCCCCAGCCGGTCCGCCTCGTCCTTGGCGCGAGCGACGAGGCCGGTCCACGTCTCGCTCAGCCAGCGGGGGCCTTCACCCGCACCGGGCTGGGGGTACATGAAGGCGATCTCCACGCCGCCGAAACCCTGGTCCCGCACCCAATGCAACTGGGTCCGGACGTCTTCTTCCCGGATATCGTCGTAGAACCACCACCAGCGCGTGTAGGGCCGGGAGTCCGTGAAGGGGCGGTAGGTCCTGGTCAGTTCGTTCGACATGCGTACTCCTTATTACAGTGGTCTTTCCTTGCATAATCTATACCGAAAATCCGCGGGAAACACTATATTATCCAGAACCCTGACGTACATTACCCGGAACCCTGACGTACCGAGTTCCGTTCATCACAGGAGTGCCCATGCAGACCATCGATTTCGCGCGTTCCTCCTTTACTTTTCGCGTGGATTCCGAAAAGAAGCCGCCGAAGACCGTGACCCGGAAGGTGCCCTATTCCCTGAACAACGCCCGCATACCCATAGAGGCCAGCCTGACCGTGACCGAAAAGGACGGGGGCTACCGGGAAGAGTACGTCCTGGGGGTGAGTTGCAAGACCGAACAGGTCGGTGTGGAGCAGGGTATCTGGCACATCCCGAACGCGGACTTCAAGCCGATCTTCTCGTCGGACACCTTCATGGCCATCAAGACCTACGAAGTGGCCAACCGGGGCGCCACGCTCTACCCGCCCTCCCTCGGCGAGCAGCCCGAACGGCAGATCGTCGCCATCGAGGAGACCTTCGACGACGTCCGGATCGACCTGTCCCGCGTCGACGGCCGCGTCCTGGAGACGCCGCGGGCCATTGTCGAGGCCGTCCTCGGCAACGTCCCCCTGAACGCCCGGACGACCATCGAGAACGACCGGTACGCCGCGGCGCTCGAATACCCGATCAAGACGATCAACGCCAACGAGCGGGACTGGATCTACCAGCCGGACACGGGGCCGGTGCTGCTGCCGGACCTGTCGCGCGACCCGGAAGACATGATGGAAGGGATTGAACTGGCCTTCGCCGCGTTCAATACACCGGACTGGGTGGAGTTTATCGTCCGCGTTCCCACGCCGGTCGCCGAGGGCGTCGACGTGTATCACTACGCGGAACCCGTCCGAATGGACAGCGCCAACGAAGTGCTTGTACCAGTCCCGGTGCCGCGGCACTGAGCCCACCGGGAGGCACCGAGTGCGCCGGGAGGCACTGAACCCACCGGGAGAGGATCGGACGAATGCATTTTTCAACGGGCCGCTTGCTCGCTGGAACGGGCCGCTTGCTCGCTGGAACGGGCCGCTTGCTCGCGTGGTCGTGTTGTTTCGTCATCCTGTATTCGCTCGCCGTGGCCGCTACGGCGGCCTACGCGCAGGGCGCGCGGGGGAATACGCCCGGCAGCACGGGAAGCCCCGGCGCGGGTGAGGAAACAGAAGAGGATCCCGTACAGCGCATATTGCGAGAGCGCGTCGATGAATACGGCCAGACGGTGGGCATCGTCGCCGGGATCATCCGCGGCATCAACCGGTACCCCTACGCCTACGGCACGCTCAACCGCGGCACGATACGGCGCGTGAGCCCCATGACGGTCTTCGAGATCGGCCCGTTGAGCAGCCTGTACACGACGGCCATGCTGTCCCTCCTGGTCCAGCGGGGCGACGTGAACCTGACCGACCGGATATCCGCCTATCTCCCGGAAACAGTCGCCGTACCGGCCACGCCCGCCGGGCGTCCCATCCTGATCGAGCACCTCGCCACCCACACCTCGGGACTGCCCCGCCTGCCGGACAATCTGGTTTCGCCGGACCCGGACGATCCGTTGAAGGGGTATTCGGTGGAACTGATGTACGAATTCCTCGCCCGGTACGCGGACGCACAGCGCGACGGGGGCGAGTCCTTTTTCGATTTTGACGACCGGGAAGGCGGTCCGGGAGCAGGCGGTCCGGAAGGAGACAAGCCGGCACAAGACGATCCGGAAGGAGACGATCCCTTCGAGGAGGCAGACCGCTACGCATATTCCGATCTCGGCATGGGACTCCTCGGACACGTGCTCGAGCGGGCGGGCGGGGCATCCTATGACGGCCTGATCCGGGAATTGCTGGGCGATCCCATCAAGCTGGCCAACACGGCGAGCGCGCCTTCGCAGTCCATGCGGACGTACATGGCCACCGGACACGACGACGCCCGCCGGCCCGTGCCCGCCTGGTCCGATACGACCCTCGTGGGCGGCACGGGGGTCAAGTCCAATCTGCTGGACATGATGACCCTGTTGTCGGCCAGCATGGGCATCATCTACGCGCTGCCGGAGGACTTCACCGAAGACGATTCGACCCGCTACCACGCGTCCTTCGACAGCCTCATCGTAGCGAGGAAACCGACCGGCGTAGCGGGTGTCGAGACCGCGCTGGGCTGGAAGGTGCGCAAGGACGCGCAAGGACGCGACGTCCACTGGCTCGCCGGCCGGACCAACGGGTTCTACGCCTTCGCCGCCTTCCTCGAGGCGTGGCGAAAGGGCGTCGTGGTCCTGTCCAACAGCTCGGCCAGCGTCGAGGACATCGGGTTCCACCTGCTGAGCGCCCGAAACCCCCTGGCGCCGCCCCCGAAGAAGACGGTGCGCCTGAGCGAAGCCGCCTACGAGGCCTGCACCGGCACCTACGCCTTCTCCCCCGAATTCACCGTGGACATCACCTACAGCGGCGGCAAGCTCTACGGCCAGCCGCCCGGCCAGCCCAAAAGCGAACTGGTCCTCGAATCGTCAGGGGATTTCTACCTGGAAGAAGAGGACGCCCGCATCACCTTCGTCCGGGACGAAGGGGGAGACGTGGAACACTTCCTGTTCCTGCAGGATGGGAAGACGCACCGGGCGGTAAGGGTGAGGTAGGGGCTTCAGGACGCGGTCGATTGATCCATTAGATTGACGCACTTTCGATTCAGGCAACTGCCGAGAGCATTTGCCATGTCTCGCCAACCTGACAGGAGAATACCTTCAATGCCCGCTTATGTCGTCTCCATGATGTCCGTCCACGACCCCGAGACCTATCGGCAATACACCGACCGAACGCCTCCCATCGTCAAGAAACATGGGGGCAGGTTCCTGACCCGGGGCGAAGAGATCACCTGTGTCGAGGGCAGGGACTACGACGGGCGGATGGTGATACTGGAATTCCCCAGCAGGGCGCACGCGGAGGCTTGGTACAATGATCCGGCGTACCAGGAGGCGATGAAGTTTCGCCAGGCCGCTTCGACGATGAACTACCTGCTGATTCAGGAAGGCGGCGCGAATACCCGGGATCCGGACCCGAAGTTGTAAAGCAGCGGTCGGTATGGGGATCTGTCAGGACAAATGGCGACGTAAAAACCTTCGTCCCGTTCGATAATCGCCATGAATTCGTTCTTCATCGACGACAGCCTCAGGTCGCTTTAATCGCGTGAAGAGGAAGTGCCTCGGTTTCCAACGTGGACAGATCCACGCGTCGGGAGGCGTGATCAATGTCGAATCCGACCACATCTCCACTGGCATCCAGATCGACGTTCAGGCCATCCGTGACCTCGAGCGTTTCCGCACCGGGGCCGACCTTGAACTCGACATAGAGGCTGTCGGTCTCCGGATAGTAGTGTAGTTTCATGGATGATCTTCCTCCCGGAATCGTCGATCGAAAAACGCGGCGTTAAATGGGTGCGTGGCGCAGTTAAGCAATGCGTCGCTCCGTTCTTCTCATACAGGGTCTTTCCCGATCTGTCTATTTCGTTCAGAAACGAGGTGCCATGTCTCTCAAGGATTGCATACTTGGCTTTGGTGTAAACCAGCAGGTCAAAAGGGATCTCCCGATTGATTTCTCGGATACAGTTTCTTACCTTAATCCTTCTGCTCATGCGGTCTTCATAAGTCTGAGAGATGGTCTCCGAGTCCAGAATGATCAGAAGGTCGGTATCGCTTTCCGGGGTCTCCCTCTCCTGCGCATATGAGCCGAAAAGCACTATCCTGTGCGGATCGAGCGACAAAAAGAGATCTACGATATCTACTATGGTATTGGAAAGATTCACGGTATTCCCCTGGTCGCTGAACTGCGTCATGACCAAAGTCAGGTTCTACAAACGTGTCGACATCTTGTGCCCTATTGCACATGTCTTCAATGATAAACAGTCTGATTCCAATGCGTCAACATTCAATCGTCCAGATCCAATAACTCAGACTAAGCGAACAAAGGAGGATTTACGTATTCCGGGGCTCCGGCCTCACAATTAACGACGAACACGTATTCCTAGAACTCCCACCCAACCAGCCCTGGCACGGGCAGGCGCAGGGTCCGGTCCAGCGCAGAGAGCAGCTCCGGGGGACCGTCCAGGTCGTCGGTGACGGTCAGGCCCGTGGCGGGACGTACGCCGAGCCACAGGCGGGTGAAGGCGCCGACGGAGGCGGTAAGGGTCGGCAGGTGCGGTGCGGTGCCGCTTTCGGCCCGGGACTCGGGGCCCAGCGTGACCACGTATTCCCCGCTTATTCCGCGCCAGGACGCGCCGGCGTCCAGGTACTTCTCGATGGGATCGCGCAGGGAGAGGTTGAACCGGGTCGTCGGTCCGTGCAGCTGGGTTTTGCCCATGCAGGCTTCCAGGTCGCAGATCCGGGCCTGCCAGTACCCGTCGCCCCGGATCAACGTGTTGAAGGGTCCTTTCTCGGATACCATCCTGGCCCGGAAGGGCTGTCTGATCAGGTCCTGGAGTTGCACGTCGGGGGGTTCGACGAGCTGGAAGAGCCGGATCTGGTCTCCGAGAGACTTCATCAGCGCGAGCAGTTCCATGAACTGGTCTTGATTCTGGTAGGCGATCATGTGGATATGGCACGGGCCATGTTCTTCATCGTCGCTCGCCCAGAAGAAGTGGGTCAGCTCGCCGCCGGGACCATCGCAATACCCCAGCAGGAAGGACTTCTCCGCGTGATTCAGTTCGACCTGCAGCAGGGCCGGGGAATTCAACCTGCATCCACCGTGGGTCAACCGGCGGTTCATCATGGCGGAATGGATCGTTTCCCAGTCGGCGGCGGTCAGGCGCCTGGGCACCCGGAAGGACCGGTCGATCGTGAGGTCGGCGGGATCGAACCGTATTCGGTGTCCGTAGGGCCCCGTGCCGAACCCCATGAGGTCGTAGAAGCCCTGCTCGAACATGGTCAGCACGCAGATCTCCGCCCCGTTGGCGGCGTCTTCGCCGATGCGGTGCGCGGTCACCCGCTGGGCCAGACGCTGTTTCCGGGCGATCCGGCTGGTCGTGACGCCCACGATGGCGGACATGGCCAGGTCTTCGTCCTGGTAGCGGAACGTACCGTCGGCCGACGAGGCCTGGCACTCCGCTTCGCCGTCCACCTCGGCCACATCGGTCCGGGCGGTCTCGAAGAACCGGGGGGCCCACTTCGCCTGCTCGTCGCTGGTGATCCAGTGCACTTCGCGCCAGACCCGGATGAGCGCATCCCGGTCGCGTTCCGGGTCATAGGGCCTGATGATCGGCATTGCTCTTCCTTTTACGCTTCGCGGCGCGCCTTACGCGGCGCGCCCTGCGCCTCGCCCGTAAATCACCTTGAGCCCCTGACCTACTCCTCGCCCCGCAGCATCCGGTGGAGGGTCTTGTTTCTTGTTGTCCGGCGCGTCCTTGAAGACAGCTACTCCTCGCCCCGCAGCATCCGGTGGAGGGTCTCGTTGTCCGGCGCGTCCTTGAAGACGTTCCACTCGAGGTAGTAGCCTTCGGGATCGTAGGCGACGAAGGCGCGGTACCGGTCGGTTTCCTCGACCTTCTCGGAACGCATTTCAAAGGAACCGTGGCCGCTGACGTACGCGTACCAGTCGTCGATGCGGTCCGTCCAGAAGGACATGGTCACGGCCTTCTTCTCCGTGAAGTTGTGCATGCCGCGTGTTTCGTCCACGAGGCCCATGTAGCCCGAGGGCGAGATGCGGTAGATCTTGGTCCACCCCTGGTCCACGATCAGGTCGAAGCCCATGACCTCTTCGTAGAAGGCCTGGATCGCGGGCATGTCCCTGTAGTAGAACCACACCACGGTCGCCTTGAAACCCAGTCCCGGCGGCACGTTGGACGCCCCTTCGGCGGGATAGACCGTCTCGGTCTCGTTCAGCACCGGGATCAGCATCTCGTTCTCGGCGTGTTCGTTGAACCGCTCGAACTCCAGGAGATAGCCCTCCGGGTCGATGGCGACGAATCCGTGATGAGGACGCCCCTCGACCGGGTTGTACGGGAACCGCATCTCCACGTCCTGTTCCTTCATGTACGCCCACCATTCGTCCAGCTGGTCCGTGACGAGGGCGATGGCGACGGTCTTGGGGTCGCTGGCGCTGTGCATGCCCATCTCTTCGTCGACGAGGGTGATGAAGGAACTCGGCGCGACGCGGAGGATCTTGGCGAAGCCGTAGTCGGCCGCCACGGCGAAGCCCAGGGTGCGGGTGTAGAACGCCGTCGCCGCTTCCACGTCCGCGTAGTACAGGAATACGTTGCTGGCCGTCATGCCGTATTCGTTCATGGGGTTCACGGTCAGGGACTCCTCTTCAGGTGGCGCCGGTTGCTCTTCGGGTGGAGTACGGAAGTCATAGACCAAGGCTGCGAGCGCCGCGCAGACCAGCACGATAGAAATCAAACGATCCATGGGACCTCCTTGCCGACTAAGCTATTGAAGCCGGCTACGCTATTGAAGATCGGCCGGGAACTTGCAGTTACAATCAGACGATGCGCGGTCAGGTGGCGTCCAGGCGCGACGCTGACGATGCGCGGTCAGGTGGCGCCGCAGGGCGCGGCGATCAGAGATCGGCCGGGAACTTGCAGTTGTAATGGCAGACGCCGCAGGTGATCGTAAGGGCCTGCAGCGCCGAGTCGGCCTCTATGGCGGAACCGGTCTCCGCAGCGGCAATCAGCGTCTCGGCGCGGATCTGGAAGTCGGATGCGTAGAACCCAAACCTCGAAGAGTCATATCTCGGCGGCATCGTAGATACCTCCTCCATGATCTCCCTGAGATGCTCCACGTCGGCCTTGACCGTCCCCAGGGAACCTTCCTCGACCGCCCCGGCGACACCTTCACAAAGCCGCGCGATCTCTCTCATGTGCTCCTGGCGCGCCTCGGTGTTCGGATCGGGCGCTTCGCTTTCGGCCGGTTCCCCGGCATGGTCCTGGGATTCGCCGCTGCCGCCTTCGCCGCCGCAACCCGCCAATGCCATTCCCGAGATCAGCAAGCACGTCAGCGCGGTCGTCATGATCCGATCGGAAGGACTTTTCATTGGTATTCCTCGTATGGAGACAGGGGGTTACCCGGCGGCTATTTCCGCCGACAATAATGCGTGCGTTTACCCTGGAACGGTTAGACGAACGGCTTGCTTTACGCGCCGACGCGCGGGTCGGCGCTTTGCCGTCATGGTAACGCGACCTGCTGAATTGTCAACCTGTTTTGGTGGATGAAGACGACGGCGTAACGCAAGGCCGGGGGTGTTCACGAAGGCCGTGGAATACGCAAATGCGAGCGGCGGGCTCCGGTTATCGGCCAAAGAACGTAAGATGCTGGATCCCGACATATGACAAAATGGCGGATTTCGTCCCCTGGCTATGACAAAACGGCACATCAAGGACCAAAATCATCGTGGCATGATGTTTGCATATTACTGTTTGCAGTACGGCAGAACTTTCAGGCCGATTGAAGCGGAGAGGCCGGTTAGTGCGTATAAATAAGGTAAGCAGCCGCGCGACAAGGCCGATCGAGCGTCGAATTACAGGCAGGCGCGGGACAACCGGCCGGTCACTTCTCGAGGACGCGGCGCCAAGGCAGGGAAAGCGAGGTAGAAATGGCTGAAATCAAAGCACTCCAGGAAGTCCCGATGGACCTGCAGGCGGACTCGGTGATCGAGTCCATCGCCGTGCTGCCCGTGCGCAACCTGGTCGTGTATCCCCATATGGCCGCGGCGCTGGTGGCCGACAGGCCGGGTTCCGTCCAGGCGCTGGACGAAGCGCTCCAGCAGGACAAGATGGTCCTGATCCTGGCGCAGCGGGAACCGGAGACAGACCGGCCCGCGCCCGACGATCTCTATAGATTCGGTACGCTGGTCCGGATCTACAAGACGATGAAGCTGCCGGAAGACAGCCTCCACGCGGTCGTTCACGGGGTTTCTCGCGCACGGGTGATGGAGGTGCTTGAAACTGAGCCCGTCATGCGCGTCCGGGTGAAGCTTCAGGCCGAACGCCAGGATGAATCCATGGAGGGCAAGGCCCTGGTCCACAACCTGGTGGAGCAGTTCCAGCGGCTGATCGAACTGGTCCCGACCATGTCCGAAGAGTTGCGCATACCCCTGCTCAACCTGGAAGACCAGCCGTCCAAACTGGCCGATTTCATCGCTTTCAACCTGAAGATTTCCCTCGAAGACCAGCAGGACCTGCTGGAGCTGAGCGACGTGCAGGACAGGCTGAAAGCGCTGACCTTCCTGATCACCCGGGAGATCGAGGTGGCGGAGACGGGCAGCCGCATCCAGTCCCAGGTCGAGGACAAGATGGGCAAGGCCCAGCGCGAGTACTATCTCCGCGAGCAGATGAAGGCCATACAGCGGGAACTCGGCGAAGACGCGGACACCCCTGGCGAGGACCTGGCCGGCCTGCGTGAAAAGATTGACGAGGCCGGCCTGCCCGACGAAGCGCGGACTGAGGCGGAACGCGAACTAAAGCGGCTGGAACGCATACCGGCCGTCTCTCCGGAGTATTCGACGCTACGGACCTACCTCGAGTGGCTGTCGGAACTGCCCTGGTCCGTTTCATCGGATGATCAGCTGGACATCGGGCGGGCCCGGGAGATCCTGGACGAAGACCACTACGGCCTCGAGAAGATCAAGGACCGCATCCTCGAACACCTGGCCGTACGCAGCCTGAAGCCGGACCTGAAGGGGTCCATCCTGTGTTTCGTCGGGCCGCCGGGGGTAGGCAAGACCTCGCTGGGCAAGTCGATCGCCCGCGCCCTGGGCCGCCGGTTCGTGCGCATCTCGCTGGGCGGCGTCCATGACGAGGCGGAGATCCGGGGACACCGCAGGACCTACGTCGGCGCGCTGCCCGGCCGCATCATCCAGAGCATCCGCAAGGCGGGCGCCAACAATCCGGTCTTCATGCTGGACGAAATCGACAAGCTCGGGCGCGATTTCCGGGGAGACCCCTCCTCGGCGCTCCTCGAAGTGCTCGACCCGGAGCAGAACGACACCTTCACCGATCACTACATCGATCTGCCCTTCGACCTGTCCAACGTCATGTTCGTGACCACGGCCAACATGCTGGCCGGCATACCGGAGCCGCTGCGCGACCGCATGGAGGTCATCGAACTGTCGGGGTACACGGAAGAGGAGAAGATCGAGATCGCACGACGCTACCTCGTCCCCAGGGAACTGGAAGCGCACGGGCTGGCCGCCGACGGCGTGTGTCTTGACGACCGCGCGATCGGGCGGATCATTTCCGATTATACCCGGGAGGCGGGCCTGCGCGACCTGGAACGCAAGATCCGCGCGGTGGCCCGCAAATCGGCCCGTTCGGTCGCCGAAGGGCGATCCGCGCCCTTCCATGTTACGAGCGAGAACCTTCACCCGTACCTGGGACCGTCCGAGTACTTCTCCGAGACCGCGGAACGCACGGGCGAACCCGGCGTGGCGATCGGGCTGGCCTGGACCCCCGCCGGCGGCGAAATCATGTTCGTCGAAGCCAGCAAGATGTCGGGCGGAAAGGGACTGACGCTGACGGGGCAGCTGGGCGACGTGATGAAGGAATCCGCCCGGGCCGCCCTGACCTACGTCCGTTCGCACGCCGCGGACTGGCAGATCGACCCGACCTTCTTCGGCGGGCATGACATCCACATCCATCTGCCCGCGGGCGCCATTCCCAAGGACGGGCCTTCCGCCGGCGTGGCGCTCGTGACGGTGCTGACCTCCCTGCTCACGGGACGGCCGGTCCGGGACGACCTGGCCATGACCGGCGAGGTCACCCTCCGCGGCAAGGTCATGCCCGTCGGCGGCATCAAGGAGAAAGTCCTCGGGGCGATGCGGGCCGGCATTACCACCATCATCCTGCCCCGGCGGAACGAGAACGACCTGGACGACGTGCCCGCGGCCGTAAAGGAGAAGCTCGGCTTCTGCCTGGTCGACCATATCGACCAGGTCCTGCAACTGGCGCTCATGGATGAACCGGCCGACGTGCCGGAAAGCGAAGGTACCTGGGTGGAGTCCATGCAGGGCGGCGTGACCGTATCCACCCGGGACGCGAATCTGAACTGAACCGGAAGCAATGTAAAGCGTATCATGATGTATAGCGTAAACGATTGACGCCGGTCCACGTGCCCCGTATTATGGCATTGTCGGATCAAGAAGGGCTTAGCCAGTATAGAAAGGGAGACCGAACATGACGGAGAGAAGGAAGATCGGCGGCCTCGCCGGCGCGGCGCTGCTCGTCACGGGCATGGTGCTCGGCGGCCTGTTCATTTCCAACTGGGACGCGTCTGTCGTCGAACCGGAAGCATACCGGTCGATCACGCCGGTCGTGGCCGCTGATCAGCGGTCGCTGCAGGATTTCAGTGAAACCTTCGCCACCATAGCCGAGCGGGTGAAGCCTTCGGTGGTGCTGATTAAAAGCAAACGCGTAGCCAGGCAGGCGCAGGGGCAGCGGTTCTGGAGCCCCTTCGAGGAGTTCTTCGGCGGACCGCCGCGCAACGCCCGGCCCCGGCCGTTCGAGGGCCTGGGGTCCGGCGTCATCGTGTCGGAAGACGGCTACATCCTGACGAACAACCACGTGGTGGAAAACGCGGAAAAACTGACCGTCCAGCTGTTTGACGAGCGTGAGGTGGAAGCAGAGATCGTCGGTCTGGACCCCCGTACCGACCTGGCCGTCATCAAAGTTGATTTCGATGATCTTTCCGTGCTGCCCTTCGGCGACTCGGAAAAGCTGCGCGTAGGTGAATGGGTCATGGCCGTGGGCAATCCCCTCGGACGGAACCATACCGTCACGGCGGGCATCGTCAGCGCCAAGGGTCGGAGACAGGTGCTGCCGCAGGACGAGGCCACCTACGAGAACTTCATCCAGACGGACGCCGCCATAAATCCCGGCAACAGCGGCGGCGCGCTGGTCGACCTGGACGGGAACCTCATGGGCATCAATACGGCCATCGCAACCCGCACGGGCGGGTACCAGGGCATCGGTTTCGCGGTACCGGCCAACATGGCGCGGGACATCATGACCCGGCTGGTCGAGGATGGACGCATAAGCCGCGGATACCTGGGCGTGCAGATCGGGAATCTGGATGAGATCGTGGCCGAATCCATGGGACTCGATGGTACGGACGGAGCGGTTATCAACAGGATCACCGAAGACGGACCGGCGAAAGATGCGGACCTCCGGGTTGAGGATGTTATCGTCGGGGTCAATGGCGCGGACGTGGTAAACACGGACGACCTTCGCAAGCGGATCGCGAGTATCGCGCCGGGTACCGAAGTGGAACTCGAGGTGATCCGTGACGGCGAACCCGTGACGATCGCGATTGAACTGGGCGAGTTGCCCGATGGAGATCCCGACCGCACCGCTTCGAGAGAGGAACCGCGTAAAAGCCCCGCGAGCAACCTCGGCATCGACGTAATGGACGTCGCTCGGCAGTGGACCCGCATATACGAAGCGGGTTCGGGCGTCGTGATCGTACAGGTACGGCCGGGCAGCGTGGCCGAGGACAAGGGGCTTCAGCGGGGCGACCTGATCAGGGAAGTGAACGGCGATCCGGTGTCCAGCGTACAGGAATTCACGGCCATAGTCCGTCAGTTCGACACCGGGCAGGCCATCCGGTTCAGGCTTCAGCGCGGCAACGCGCAGTTCCTGGTGGGCCTGCGGATCCCCGAAGAATGAGTACGTACGCGGGACGTTGAAACTGCGCGGGCGGCATGACGCCGCGCATTCGGCGTGGCGCCGTACCTCCGGCCGACGTGGCGCCGTACCTCCGGCCGACGTGGCGCCGTACCTCCGGCCGACGTGGCACCGTACCTCCGGCATACACGAAACATAGATGGACCAGCAGAAAACGCGGAGCGCCTTCCGCGTTTTCTTCATAATGGGCCTTTCGCTCGAAGGGTGCCCGATTCAGTAACCAGGATACGCACTTCCCAATGAGCTCTCCCGTTGCCCTCGTCATCCTGGACGGCTGGGGTATCGCCCCCCGAAGCGACGCCAACGCCGTCCTGCTGGCGGAGACGCCGAACTTCGACAGGCTATGGAAACGGTATCCCCACACCTTGCTGAGCGCATCGGGTGAAGACGTGGGCCTTCCGCCCGGGATCATGGGCAACTCGGAAGTCGGCCACCTCAACCTGGGCGCCGGGCGGGTGGTGCGACAGGAAGTCAGCCGGATCAACGAGGCCATCGACAGCGGCGGGTTCTTCGAGAACGCGGCGTTCATCGAGTTGCTGGAACGGCTTCGTGAGACGGGCGGGCGGCTGCACCTGCTGGGACTCACGTCGGACGGACTGGTCCACAGCGCCGAAAGACATTACCTGGCGCTACTCGAGCTGGCCAGGCGTCAGGGTCTGGCCGGCGACCGCGTCCTGGTGCATGCCGTGGTGGACGGGCGCGACACGCCGCCCCGGAGCGCGCCGGGCTATCTCCGGACGCTTCAGGAAGCCGTCGACCGGCTGGGCGTGGGCCGCGTCGCCACCGTGACCGGACGATACTACGCCATGGACCGGGACAACCGGTGGGAACGGGTGCGCAGGGCCTACGAACTCTTCACAGAGGCCAAAGGAAACCGGGCCGGCACCGCGGAGCAGGCCGTCCAGGCGGCCTACGGCCGGGGCGAGACGGACGAATTCGTATCGCCCACCGTGATCGGGCCGGCGCGGGACGGTCACGCCGGAGTGATCTCGGACGGCGACGCGGTAATCGTCTTCAACTTCCGGGCCGACCGCGGCCGGCAGATCATTCGGGCCTTCATCGAGGAGGACTTCGACGGATTTCACCGTGGCGCCGTGCCGGACGTGTCCGTCGTCACCATGACGCCCTACGATGGGCGTTTCGACGTGCCTTGCGCCTTTCGTCCCCCGGAGCGTATGCGCGAGATCCTGGGAGAGACGATCAGCCTGGCCGGCCGGCGGCAGCTGCGGGTGGCGGAAACGGAAAAGTATCCCCACGTCACCTATTTCTTCAACGGCGGCGAAGAGCGGCCCTTCGAAGGCGAGGAGCGGATCCTGGTCCCCTCGCCGCGGGACGTGGCCACCTACGACGAGAAGCCCGAAATGAGCGCGCCCGAAGTCGCGGGGCGGGTCGCAGAGGCGCTTCGCAGCGGGGAATACGACTTCGTCCTGGTGAATTTCGCCAACCCGGACATGGTGGGTCATACGGGCTCGCTCCCGGCGGCGGTCGCCGCGGTGGAGACGGTCGACCGGTGCTTGGGCCAGGTAATGGACGCGGTCGGGTCGACCGGCGGCGGGGCGGTCGTCACGGCGGACCACGGCAACGCGGAGGTCATGGTGGCCCCGGAGACGTCCACCCCACACACGGCCCATACCACGAATCCCGTGCCGCTCATCCTGGCGGACGAGACCCGCAAAAACGCCGGGCTGCGCGACGGAGGCCGGCTGGCGGACGTGGCGCCGACCGTGCTGTCCATGATGGGCATCCCCAGGCCGGAGGCGATGTCGGGCGAAGATCTGACGGCGGACGCGGGCAACGACCGAGCGGGGACCGGCGCGGCATGAAGCGAGACCTGATCATAGGCGTCGACCTGGGGGGGACGAACGTCAACAGCGCCGTCGTGGACGACCGCGGTTGCATATCCCACCAGGCCTGGCAGTCCATATCGGGCAGCCGTACCGCCGGCGAGGTGATCGACCGCCTGACGGCCTGCGTCGAAATGACCATGGATTCATGCGGACGGGACCGCGTGGCCGGGGTGGGCGTGGGTACGCCGGGCCTGATCATCGAGGACACCGGCACGGTGGTCTACGCGCCCAACGTGCCCGAATGGGCGGACCTGCCGCTCCGGTCGATCCTCCACGACCGGTTGGACCTGCCGGTGACGATCGAGAACGACGCCAATGCGGCGGCCATCGGGGAACACTGGGTCGGCGGCGCCGCCGGTTACGCCAATATCGTATGCATCACCCTCGGGACGGGCGTCGGCGGCGCGATCATCATGAACAACGAAGTCTGGCGCGGCTCCAACGGCGCTGGCGGCGAGATCGGCCATATGACGGTCGTGGAGAACGGCAGGACGTGCGGCTGCGGCGCGCCGGGTTGCCTGGAGGCCTACGCCTCGGCGACGGCCATCGCCGGCCGGGCGAGGGAACTGCTGCAAAGCGGGCGCAAGAGTGCCTTGACGGTAATGGCCGACGGCGATTTAGGCCGCATCGACGCCGCGATGATCGCCGAGGCGGCCAACGGAGGAGACGAAGCGGCCCGTGAGGTGATGCACCGGTCCGCCACCCTGCTGGGCACGGCCGTGTCCAGCCTCACCAACCTGCTGAATCCTGAACTGATCGTCATCGGTGGGGGCGTCATCAAGGCGGGCGATTTGATCTTCAGTCCTATCCGCGCCGAGGTGGCCCGGCGCGCCTACAAGTGGTCGGCCGGCATACTCCGGATCGTGCCCGCCAAACTCGGCGACGACGCCGGCATCATCGGCGCCGCCCGGCATTTCATGCTGACCCGTTCCCCGACGTCCTGAACCCTCCTGGCGGAAGACGGACGTCGATGGAAGCACGGCTTCCAACCGGTCGGCGCCCGATCCGGCCGGCATTGCACGACACCGGGTCCGACGGTCCAACACTACCTGGCCGGCTTTGTCGATGCGCCGGACTCGACGATCTCCTTATGTGTCAGCAAAACCAACTCCAGGGCATTAACCACGGATTCGAACTGCTTCAGGTCCCATTTGCCGGATACCCGTAAAGCGGCCTCCCTGGCAACACGCCAGAACCGCTCCGTGGCTTTCTGTCCCTGTTCCGTCAACGCACAGAGGACGACCCGTCTGTCTTGGGGATCTCTTGAACGAACCACCAGGTCCTTGCGCTCCAGCCGGTCTACGATCGAGGTCGTGGCGGCCAGGGTGTTCCTCAGATGGTAGGAGATCATGCCCATGCGCATTGGCCCCATCTGCTTCAGCAAGACCAGGGCATTGAACTGGGAAATCGACAGGTCCATGCCTTGCCACTCATGTAGACGACCGCTGTACATTATGCGGTTGATTTCTTCTACAGAATCCAGGTAGCGGGTCTGAATCTTCTTTCTGAGTTCGTCGTCCATGTCCATTCACTCGGTATCAGCGGGAATGCGTAGGTCAAATCGCTTAGATTACCGGAGAAGCGGAAATTTCCCGGGAGATAATCATATCTCCCCACCAGCCTATATAAATCACAATATATTAATATTTGTCAAAATAAACTTTTAATTATCAGAATGATTTCCGCAGACACGCTCATATGTCGTTTCAGACTGAGTTGCCGCTTGCCCCGGCCCCGGTTCGCGTCAGCCGTTTGGCAGACAACCGCGATCAAGCTGCTTACCGCGTGTTTGAGGCTGTTCGCTTCGGGGGTGGGTGGCCAGGGGTGGCCGGGCATTGCGGCGAATGAAGGGGACGGTCACATCGGGGAGAACGAGGACGCAGTGGGGAAGGGCACAAACTCAGCGGCCGGTCACAGACCGTCCCGGGGTTTTGCGGCAGGCCGGCTTGTCGTTCTGGCGGGCTTCTTCCTCTGCCCTCGCAAACCAGGTGGTCTACGATGTTGGAAGTATGCGATAACTTGCTACCCAGATGACTTGCCAAGATACCCATCCGGCAGGGTCCGTAATGATCCAGCAAGACCAGGTCCCGAAATCTCCCCGGTTTTCCTTGACATTACCTTGACATTACAGTGTACAATTGTACAATATGAAAATGGAGGTTTCGGCGTGAATATGGTCATCGACACATCGGCGATCATCGCATCCGTATTGCGGAGTCCGGAAAGAGACCTGCTTGCGAAGGCCGCATCGGGGCATGCCCTCATTGCACCGGACTTCATCCGATGGGAAGTCTGCAATACCTTTTCCATCATGATCCGGCAGAAGGGGATCGACGTCCATGAGGCGCGCAGGACGATGAAGATCCTCAATGACATCCCTTTGCGATACGTGGACGTAGACACGGCCAACGTCCTTGCGATCGCGTCCCGATTGAAGGGGGTGGCGGCCGATGCGTTTTTTCTGGAGGCCGCCCTCAGGTACAACGCGCCCCTGTTGACGCTGGACCGTTCGTTGGGCCGTGCCGCCGAATCGCTCGGTATCGAAGTGGTTCGTCTGGAAAAGTAAGGGAGTCTTGCGATGGACGTCTATACCTATTCAGAAGCCAGACAGCATCTGTCGAGCTTGCTCGACGAAGCCGAATCGAAGGGAAAGGTCATCATCTGCCGGAAGGATGGCAGGCGGTATGCCGTCGTCCCCGAGTTGCCGCCCGTGTCGCCGCTGGACGCACCCACGGCCAAGACGGATATCGCGGTGAAGGAGGTAGTCAAAATCGTCAGACGCCAGCGTATCCGGGGTAAGAGGTGGGGACGCGATTCGGAAAAGTAAAGCGGCGGGGACCCGCGGTTGATCCTGCCCGGGCGCTGCAAGGCGCCTTTTCGATTGCGTATCCGCCGGTATATGCGTACATTACCCGTGCTCTGGCGTTTTTCACTTCCGGGAGAATCCGTTCATGATCAGGCGGACCAGGCGGACCAGGCGGACCAGGCGGACCAGGCGATTCACCGTCCTCATCCTCTTCCTCGCGCTATCGTCTCCGACCACCGCAGCCGGCGCGGCGGTCGGCACGTGTATGACCGAAAGGCCGCTGTCGCCCGAGGGGATGCCGGCCGAAGGCGCCCATGCTTGCTGCGCGACGGCCGGGGCGCCGGAAACTCGAGGCGCGGGGACGCCGGCCATGTGCTCTTGCGGCCTCGAAGCGGTGCCGTACCGGGAGGCCGGAGCGGGTGCGCTCCCTGCGTACTCCCTCGTCCAGCCTGATCCGCCGGACCTGTCAACCCCGCTGCGGGGCCCCTGCGTGGTCGAACCGGTGGTCCATGCCACCGGGATTTCACCCGGGATGGATGCCAACCGGTCTCCACCGCCCTTGCGCACGCTCTTCTGCACCTACCTCATTTGATCTCCGTCTGATTTTGAGAAGTACCAACGGGCCGCGCGCGTTATCTGCGGCGCGCACCGGACGTCGTGTACCCGGATCAGCCCCCGGACCGGAAGTCTTCGTCCAGGCCGCCCCGCGTGCCCCGGCATGGATTCACGCGGCACGACGTTCGGCCGGCGGCGCGTCTCGACGCGACGTTCAGTCGGCGGCGCGTCCTGAAACGATAACCGGCCGGCGCGATATTCCGCCGGGAATCGCTGCATACGAACGCAGCCCGTAACGAGGACCGACAAACGATCCATATCAACCCAAGGAACTGGCCCATGTCCGTATTCCTGCGATACGCGGGCGTTCTGATCGTGTTTTTCGCCGCGGTTTTCGCCTGTGCCTTCCCGGCCCGGGCCCAGACGCCGGAACTCGAGGCCCTGGTCACCGAGGCCCTGGACCGCAACCCGGCCCTGCAGGCGGCCCGTCATCGCCGGGCCGCGGTGGAGCAACGGCGCCCCCGGGTCACTGCATACCCGGATCCGACCTTTGCGTACACGCGCTGGCTTTCCTCGCCGGAAACGCGCGTCGGACCGCAGAGAAACGTGCTGGCTTTCGGTCAGAAGATACCGTACCCGGGCAAATTGCGTCTGCGCGGCGACATGTCCGGGGAGGAAACGGCCGTCGAAGCGGCCCGCGTCCAATCGATCGCCCGCGATATCGCCTTTCAAGTGAAGCGCGTCTACTACGACCTCTACCGGGTCGACCGGTCCCTGCCCATCCTCGACGATTATCTCGTGATGCTGGAGACCTTCACCGGCGCCGCGGAGGAGAAGTACGCCGCCGGGGCCGGTACCCAGGCCGACGTGCTCAAATCCCACGTGGAAGTATCGGAGGTCCTGCAGCGGCGCATCGCGCTGGAGGGCGAGCGCAGTGCCCTGGCAGCCCGTCTCAACGCCGTGCTGAGCCGTCCGTCCGATTCGCCTGTGGACCCGGTGGCGTCCATCGACACCACGAGATACGCCCGGCCCGAGTCCCTGGTGGTAAAGAAGGCGCTGGCCGTTCGATCGGAACTGGAGGCGGTCGAGGCCCGGATCCGCCGTAACGAACTGGGCGTCCGGCTCGCCCGACTTGCCAATCGGCCGGATTTCACCGTTCAGGCGTCCTACGTCACTGTACCGAAGGTTTCGGGCAATGGGGCGTCCGACGCGGGGAAGGACGCTTTCGGCATCATGTTGAACGTGAATCTGCCCCTGTTCAGGAAACGCACCCGGGCCGAAGTACAGGAGGCCGTGGCGCGGGTGGAAGAGAGCCGTTACACCAGGGAGAACATCCGGGATACCATCGCGGCGGAGGTCGCCGAGGCATACGGGCGGCTGCGCCATTCCGAGCGGGTCCTGGACGTCTATGAGCAGGGCCTCGTCGCCCAGGCGGAAAACAGCGTGCTGGCGACGCTGGCCGCTTACCAGACGGGGCAGATGGACTTCCTGGACCTGCTCGACGCGGAACGCATGGTGCTGCGCACCCGGCTCGGGTACGTGGCGGAAAGGGCGAGATACCGCACGTATCTCAGTCTGCTGGAACGAGCCGCCGGGGGCGCGCTCCCGTAGACACAGGAGGTAAATCATGGAAGTCATCAGACGCATACGCGGGCGCGTGTCCAGCATACGCGGGCGCGTGTCCAGGGTACTGACCGTACTGACCGTCATGCTGCTGGCCGCCGCGCCGGTAGTGCTGCTGACGGGTTGCGGCGACCCGGAATCAAAGGACCTTACCGACGGCGTCGAAACGGCGCAGGCCCAGATGTGGACCTGCGGCATGCACCCGAACGTGCTGACGGAGGAGCCCGGCCAGTGCCCGATCTGCGGCATGAACCTGACACCGGTCAAGCCGTTGGCCGCCGATGCCGGGGATGATGCCGGCACGGGACACGGGGCCGGGCATGGGGCCGAGCATGGTGAAACGTCTGCGGCGTCCCCCGAAGAAGCCGCGGCTCCGTCCCGCGACGCCGCCGTCGTGATCGACCCGGCGACCATACAGAACATCGGCGTCCAGACGGCAACCATTGAGGAACGGCCGCTTACCCGATCCGTACGGACCGTCGGCCACCTCGATTACAACGAGGAGATGTTTTCTCGGATCAACGTCAAGTACGCCGGGTGGATCGAGAGACTGTACGTGAACGAGACGGGCCAGCAGGTCGGCGCGGGCGATCCGATGCTGGACGTCTACTCGCCTGAACTCGTCGCGGCGCAGGAAGAATACCTCCTGGCGTTCCAGAACGTGAAGAACCTCGAGCACAGCACGTTCGAGCACATCACGCGGGGCGCGAGGTCGCTGCTGGACGCGTCGAAGCGCCGCCTGCGCTACTGGGACGTGACCGAAACGCAGATCCAGGAACTGGAGGAAAGGGGCACGATCGCCCGAACCCTGACGATCTATGCGCCGTCGAAGGGCATCGTCGTCGAGCGGATGGCCGAACTGGGCATGCGCGTCACGCCCGGCATGGACCTGTACCGCATGGCCGATCTTTCGAGCATCTGGGTCTTCGCCCACGTATACGATGGGGACGCTCCGTGGCTGAGTCCGGGCCTGACGGCTGAAATGGAACTGCCCTACAATCCCGGGAAGGTCTATCGCGGCAGGATCGATTACATCTATCCCTATCTCGACCGCGCGTCGCGGGACATCAAGATCCGGCTGGTCTTTCCCAACCGGAAACTCGAGCTGAAACCCCAGATGTACGCCAATATACGGCTGTCCGCGCGCAGCGAACGATCCGTGCTGGCCATACCGGGCAGCGCGGTCATCCACAGCGGCGAACGCAACGTGGTCTTCGTCGCCCTCGAAGGCGGCAAGTTCGAACCGCGCGAGGTAACCCTCGGCATGGAGGGGCGGGACGGTTTCGTGCAGGCCATGAGCGGCGTAAGCGCGGGCGAGCAGGTCGTAACCTCGGCCCAGTTCCTCATCGATTCGGAAAGCCGGCTCCAGGAGGCGATCCAGAAGATGCTCGACCACCGGATGACGCATTGACCGGACCGCCCGGAACGTCCGGACCGCCTGGACCGCCCGGAACGTCCGGAACTTAAAGAGGCTCATCATGTTACAACGCATCATCGAATACTCCGTCAGGAACCGGTTCCTGGTGATCCTGGTCACGGTGCTGCTGATCGTGGGCGGGACCGTGGCCCTGGTGGAGATCCCGCTGGACGCCATCCCGGATCTGTCGGACGTGCAGGTGATCGTCCTGACCGAGTATCCCGGCCAGGCGCCCCAGGTGGTGGAGGACCAGGTGACCTACCCCCTGACGACGGCCATGCTCGCGGTGCCTCATGCGCAGACGGTCCGCGGGTACAGCTTCTTCGGGCTGAGTTTCGTGTACATCATCTTCGAGGACGGCACGGACATCTACTGGGCCCGCAGCCGCGTGCTGGAGTACCTGAGCTACGTGACCGACCGCCTGCCGCCCGGCGTGAACCCCGCGCTCGGGCCGGACGCCACGGGCGTGGGCTGGGTCTACGAGTACGTACTCCGCAGCGACCGGCACAACCTGGCGGAGCTCCGGAGCATCCAGGACTGGTTCCTCCGGTACGAACTGACGTCGGTCCACGGTGTGTCCGAGGTCGCCAGCATCGGCGGCTTCGTCAAGCAGTACCAGGTGGAGGTCGACCCCAACAAGCTGCTGATCTACGGCATACCGCTCAACCGGATCAAGACGGCGATCCAGCGGAGCAACAACGACGTGGGCGGCCGGGTCGTCGAAATGGCGGAAACGGAGTACATGGTCCGCGGCCTGGGATACATCCGGTCCGTCGAAGACCTGGAGAACGTGACCCTGGGCGTCGACGATTTCGGCACGCCCATTCTGCTCCACCATGTCGCCCGGGTCACGACGGGGCCCGAGCTGCGGCGGGGACTGGCGGAATGGAACGGCGAGGGCGAGATCGTCGGCGGCATCATCGTCATGCGCTACGGCGAGAACGCCATGGAGGTCATCCGGGACGTGGAGGAGAAGCTGGAGTCCCTCAAGTCGGGCCTGCCGGAAGGCGTGGAGATCATCACGGCCTACGACCGGTCGAACCTGATCGAGCGCGCCATCGACAACCTGAGTAACAAGCTGCTGGTGGAAAGCCTCATCGTCGCCCTGGTCTGCATCGTGTTCCTGATCCACTTCCGCTCGGCCCTGGTGGTCATCCTCACCCTGCCCATCAGCGTGCTCGCCGCCTTCCTGGTCATGGCCTGGCAGGGGATCAACGCCAACATCATGTCCCTGGGCGGGATCGCCATCGCCATCGGCACCCTGGTGGACGCCGCCATCGTCATGATCGAGAACACCCACAAGCACATGGAGCGGGACCGCGGGAAGAAGGACCACTGGCGGATCGTGCTCGACGCCACGAAGGAAGTGGGGCCGTCCCTCTTCTACTCCCTGCTGATCATCACCCTGTCCTTCGTGCCCATCTTCGCCCTGCAGGCCCAGGAGGGCCGGCTCTTCAAACCCCTGGCCTATACCAAGACCTACACCATGGCCGCGGCCGCCCTGCTGGCCGTCACCTTCGTGCCGGTCCTGACGGGTTACCTGGTCCGGGGCCGCATTTTGCCCGAACGCAGGAACCCCCTCAGCCGCCTGCTCGTGTTCCTCTACCGGCCCGTGATCCGGGCGGCGATCCGGGTGAGGTGGCTGACCATCGCCATCGCGGTGGCCGCCCTTTCAGCCACGTGGTATCCGCTGCAGCGGATCGGTTCGGAGTTCATGCCGCCTCTCTACGAGGGCGACCTGCTCTACATGCCCACGACGGATCCCGGCATATCGATCACCAAGGCCCGCCAGCTCCTGCAGCAGACCGACCGGATCATCCGTTCCTTCCCGGAAGTGGAACGGGTCTTCGGCAAGGTGGGACGGGCCGATACGGCCACCGACCCGGCGCCGCTGTCCATGATCGAGACCACCATCATGCTCAAGCCCGAGGAGGAATGGCGGCCGGGCATGACGCGCGAAGGGCTCGTGGAAGCGCTGAACGACGCCATCCAGTTTCCGGGCCTGACCAACGCTTGGACCATGCCCATACGCACCCGGATCGACATGCTGTCCACGGGCATCCGGACTCCCGTCGGCGTCAAGCTGATGGGGGACGACCTGGCCGTCTTATCCGATCTCGCCGAACAGGTCGCCGTCGAGCTGCAGGGACTGCCGGGGACGCTCAGCGTCTTCCCGGAGAAGACCATGGGCGGCAACTACCTCGACTTCGAGATTAACCGGGTCGAAGCGGCCCGCTACGGGATGACCGTCGGCGACGTGCAGGACGTCATCATGTCGGCGGTGGGCGGCGTGGACGTGACCTACACGGTGGAGGGACTGGAGCGCTACCCGGTGAACATCCGCTACGCCCGGGAGCTGCGCGACGACGTGTCGGACTTGAGGCGGATCCTGATCCCGACGCCCTCGGGCGCGCAGATCCCCATCAGCCAGGTGGCCGACATCCGGTTCCGCAAGGGGCCGTCCGGCATCAAGTCGGAGAACGCCCGGCCCACGGCCTGGGTGTACGTCGACCTGAGGGACACGGACATCGGGGCATACGTGGACGCTGCCCGGCGGCATATCGCCGAAAGGGTTTCCCTGCCCGTGGGATACAGCATGGTCTGGAGCGGGCAGTACGAATACCTGGAACGGGCCCAGCGCCGCCTGCAGATCGTCGTGCCCGTCACCCTGGCCATCATCCTGCTGCTGCTGTACATGAACTTCCGCAACGTGGCGGACAGCCTGATCGTCATGCTGTCGCTGCCCTTCGCGCTGGTGGGGGGCGTGTGGCTCATGTACCTGCTGGACTACGATTTCAGCATCGCCGTGGGCGTCGGGTTCATCGCCCTGGCCGGCGTGGCCGCGGAGACGGGGGTCGTCATGCTGCTCTATCTCAAGCAGGCCTACCAGGAACGGGTGAACGGCAACGCGCTGAACACCCGTCAGGATCTCTACGAGGTCGTCATGCACGGAGCCGTGGAACGAGTGCGGCCGAAGATGATGACGGTGGCGGCCACCATGGCCGGACTGGCGCCCATCATGTGGGGGACCGGCACGGGTTCGGAGGTCATGCAGCGTATCGCCGCGCCCATGGTGGGCGGCATGGTGACGTCCACGGTACTGACGCTCGTGGTCATCCCGGTCATCTACTACATGGTGAGGTCGTGGGGATTGCGGAAGGCGTAATGAGCGCTCACCCCCGCGAGCGGACGTACGCCTGGAACTCGAGGTGACGCAGATAGACTTCTATGCATCGCCGGCCGGTGACGCAGAGGTCCAGGTCGGTCAACGCCCGGGCGGGGTCGACGAACCGGATGGCCTGGCCCTCGCCCAGCACCAGGTCGTCGATGGGCGCTTCGATGGGGACGAGATAGAGGTGCCGCACGTCCCCGCCGTCGAAGAAGGTGGCCAGGGGGTGGTACTCGGTCACCTGGTAGCCGATCTCCTCCGCCACTTCGCGGACGAGCCCCTCTTCCGGACTTTCGCCCGGCTCGACGTGGCCCCCGATGAGGCTCCACTGGTTCGGGAAGATGATGCGGGGGTCGTCGTCGCGGAGGTTGACGAGGATGTCCCCGTCGGCGTTGACCAGCATGGCGGAGGAAATGATGGACACGGCTATTTCCCGTATTCAGCGGAACTCGGCTACTTTCCGTTACCGTTGGACCCGGCGGCCTTCTGCTGGAGCCGGTACAGGGCGTTCATGGCTTCGACCGGGGTCATGAGATCCAGGTCCAGCTCCCTGATGTCCTCGACGACGGGGTGGTCCGCCGGCACGAACAGGCTGAGCTGGTAGTCGCCGCCTTCCGCCTTCGGCTTTCCGTGGTGGGGCGTGCCGGCCGTACCGGACTCGCCACCCTCGCCGCCCGGGACGCCCGCGCCATCCTGCGCAGGTTCCTCGTCCTCCAGGTTGGCCAGGATGACCCGGGCCCGTTCGATCACGCTGCGCGGCAGTCCGGCCATGCGCGCCACCTGGATCCCGTAACTCCGGTCGCTCCCGCCGGGCATCACCTTGCGCAGGAATACGATCTGGTCGGCCTGTTCGCGGATGGCCACGTTGTAGTTGGCGATGCGGTCCAGGGACGACGCCAGTTCGATCAGCTCGTGGTAATGCGTGGCGAAGAGGGTCTTGGCGGTCCGTCCGGGCGTATTGTGGAGGTACTCCGTCACCGCCCAGGCGATGCTCAGGCCGTCGTACGTGCTCGTGCCCCGGCCGATCTCGTCGAGGAGGACGAGGCTGTCCGGCGTGGCGTTGTTGAGGATGTTCGCGGTCTCGTTCATCTCCACGAGAAACGTGCTCTCGCCCCGGGCCAGGTTGTCGGAGGCGCCCACCCGCGTGAAGATGCGGTCCACGATGCCGATCCGGGCGGACCGCGCCGGTACGAAGGAGCCCACCTGGGCCATGAGCACGATGAGGCCCACCTGGCGGAGATAGGTGCTCTTCCCGGCCATGTTCGGTCCGGTGATCAGGGCGATCTGCTTGGTCCGCGAATCGAGGCCCGTATCGTTGGGCACGAAGGGTTCGCCCTGCAGCAGTTGTTCCACCACCGGGTGGCGTCCGTCGTCGATCTCCAGGACCGATCCATCGTCGATTTCCGGCGCCACGTAGTCGTTCCGGACGGCCAGTTCGGCCAGCGCGGTCAGGAAGTCGAGCTGCGCGATCGCCCGGGCGTTGCCCTGGATATCGCCCAGGCTCGCGGCCACTTCCTCCCGCAATTCGAGGAAGAGGGCGTATTCCAGTTCTCCGATCT
Organism: bacterium; assembly: GCA_963693015.1. GTDB lineage: Bacteria > JAAXHH01 > JAAXHH01 > JAAXHH01 > JAAXHH01 > JAAXHH01. The sequence continues at coordinate 2,585,945 of OY843748.1, read as the reverse complement.
TCTCCTCGGCGCCCAGGATCTTCTCTTCGTATTCCTTCAGTTCCGGCGTGATGAACCGCTCCGCGTTGCGCATGGTCTGCTTGCGGATGTACTCGCCTTCCAGCCGGTGCAGGTTCGGTTTCGTGACCTCGATGTAGTACCCGAAGACCCGGTTGTAGTCGACCTTGAGGGACTGGATCCCGGTGCGCTCCCGCTCCTTCTGCTGCAGTTCCGCGATCCAGCGCTTGCCGCCGGAACTGACCACGCGCAGGTCGTCCAGGTCCTTGTCGTACCCCGCGCGGATGAGCCCGCCCTCGGTCAGCGACAGGGGCGGGTCGTCCACCAGGGCCCGGTCCAGTTTCTCCGCCAGGGGTTTCAGTTCGCGCAGTCCGTCCCGGAGGCCGGCCGTCAACTCGGCCTTCAGGCCGGAAAGCGTCTCCCTGATCACCGGGATCACGTGCAGGGCCTGCTTCAACGCGATCAGGTCGCGGGCATTCGCGCGCTCCGATCCGACGCGGGCGGCCAGCCGCTCCATGTCGCCCATCGACTTCAGATGCCCGGCAAACCCGTCCCGTGTCTCGTGGGCTTCGTAGAGTTCGGCCACCGCGGCCTGGCGGGCGAGCACGGCGTCGACGGAAACCAGGGGCCGCGTGATCGCCTGGCGCATGAAGCGCGCGCCCATGGGGGTGTAGGTCCGGTCCATCACGGAAAGGAGCGTGCCTTCGCGGCCGCCGTCCCGCAGGGAGGAGATCAGCTCCAGGTTGCGCTGGGTCGACGTGTCCATGAGCATGGAGTCCGATACGTCGTACCGCGCCATCGTCCTCAGGTGGGCCAGGCGGTTCTTCTGGGTTTCCCGCAGGTAGACCAGCATGCCGCCCGCCGCGGCGACGCCGGCGGTCATTTCGTCGCACCCGAAGCCCTTGAGCGTCAACACCTCGAAATGGTCGAGCAGGGTCTGGAGCGCGTGATCGTGGGAGAAGGCCCATTCTTCCAGGCGGCTGATCGCGATGTCGGGGAAACGGGGTTCGAGGAGGGCCCCGGCCTGCTCCGCCCGGTCGTAGGATACGATCGCCTCGGCGGGGTCCAGGCGGTTCAGCTCGCTGAGCAGGTCGTCCTCGTCAAGCTCCGCCGCGCGGAACTCGCCGGTGGACAGATCGAGAAAGGCCAGGCCGTAGACGTCCTGGCCGAAGGTCAGCGCGACCATGTAGTTGTTCTCGCCGGGATCGAGGGTCTGCGCCAGCATCGACGTGCCCGGCGTGACGACTTCCACCACGTCCCGCTTGACCACGCCGCGGGCCTTCTTCGGGTCTTCGACCTGTTCGCAGACGGCCACCTTGTAACCGGATCCGACGAGCTCGGCGATGTACTTCTCCACGGCATGGTAGGGCACGCCGGCGAGCGGCGTCTTGTCCCCCCCGCCCGAGCCTGAATTCCGCGCGGTGAGCGTGAGGCCCAGGACGCGCGAGACCAGCCGGGCGTCGTCGCCGAAGGTCTCGTAGAAATCTCCCATGCGGAAGAAGAGAATCGCGTCCTTGTGCTGATCCTTCATCCGCGCGTACTGCGCCATGGCGGGCGTGAGGGTTCCGGCGGGTCGGGTCATGGTCAGGGCTGGATTGGCCGGCTTCCGGACGGCTTCTGGCCAGCCTCCGGGAAACCGGCGTTACGCTCGGGGATGCTGCGGAATTTCCGATCGTTGCCAAGCTTGTCGCGACCGTGTGTGGCAGTTGGTCCGACGATGTAAAACCATAGTCGTATCAGGCCTTCGAGTCAAGGCGTTTCTCCAGCGTTCAACAGCCGGCCAGGGCCGTGCGGGGAGGGGTGGTCCGACTGGTTGGCGGAGCGTTGCCAGGCGGGCAAACATCCCTTGACTTCTAAGGATCCGGAGACGACTTTGCAGACAGTCCGGGTCAAGTTGCCGGGCGGTACCGGACGGGTCGGAACGGTCGATGCAGGCGTGGTGAAGAAAACGGCGGAGAATCGGAGGGCGTATCTTACTGCGCCAGCAGAGGCAGTACGGCGGTCTCGAGGTTTTCGTAGGACATAAGACCTATGTGCTTCTTCCGGACAGTCCCGTCCCGGTCGATGATGAAGGTGGTCGGAATGCCGTAGACCCCGCCGAACTTCGCGGCGGACGTTCCCTCGGTATCGATAAGCGTGAGGTACGTCATGTCCATTTCCGCGACGAAGGGTTTTACGATCTCCGCGCCTTCTTTGTCGAGGGCGATGCCGATGACCTTGACGCCTTCGGCGTCGTAGTTCTCATGGAAAACCTGGAAATCCGGAATCTCTTCGACGCAGGGACCACACCAGGTGGCCCAGAAATTGACGACACGGACCTGGTCCTCGAACTGCGTGATGGTCACTTCGTTTTCATCGAGATCCTTCAGTGCGAAATCCAGTTCCACCGAAAAAGCACTCGATGGCACAGACTCATCCGGCGAATACATGACAGGCACGCTGGCCGGGTCGTTTTCACCCACGATGGCCGTGATCAGGCCGGCCACGATCAGGAGCGCGGCGAGGATGTAGGTGACGTTGAGGCGTGACTTGGTTTCCATGACTTCCTACCGTTTTCCTGGCGTGAAGCCGGTCGGCGAATAGTCTGCGGCAGTCTATGCAAGATAGCGTGGGATCGCACGCAAGGCAAGGGAAATAGGGTATGCGGGCGATGTGGAAAATACGCTGGAGTACCTCTGGGGCCGTTGTGCCGGCGATGATCGTTCCGCTCGCGGTGATCGTTACGCTGACGGTGATCATCTTTCCGGGAACCGCGGAACCACAGGGAGGCAGCCGGGTGGACCACTCCGTTTACGACGGGTTGTTGAAGAAGTACGTCGACGACAGGGGCATGATCGACTACCGCACCTGGAAAGCCCGGGACGTGGGTACGCTCGATGGCTACCTGGATATGCTCAAAGGCGTTGATCCCGACGGGCTCAGGGACCGGAACGAGGTGTTCGCCTTCTGGATCAATGCCTACAACGCGCTGACCATCCGGGGCATGCTGCACTTCTATCCCACCAGCAGCATCAGGGACCACGTCAGCCTGCTCGGGTACAGCATCTGGAAGGACTACAAGATCAACGTCCGCGGGACCGATTACTCGCTGGACGACATCGAGCACGAGATCCTGCGCAAGATGGACGAACCCCTGGTACATTTCGCCCTGGTCTGCGCCTCCATAGGATGCCCGCCGCTGATGACCGAGGCGTTCACCGCGGAGCACCTGGATCGTCAGCTGCGGCAGAATACCCTTGTTTTCTTCGCCGATCCCAGTAAGTTCCGTGCCGATCCGGGAAACCAGACCGTCTGGCTTTCACCGATCATGGACTGGTACAAAGACGATTTCGGGAAGAACCGGCGGGCGCGCCTCGACTTCATTGCCCCCTACGTCCCGGACGACGCGGCCCGCGCCTTGCTGAGGCGGAAAGACGTGGCCGTCGACTACCTGCACTACGACTGGGGGATCAATGAGCAGCGCGAAGATTGAAACGGCCGAAGGATCGGGCGGCGGCGGAGTGGGAGAAAGCCAGGGAAGGGCCGTCGTCAGGCTGGCCGTCCTGCTCGCGATCGGCTTCTCCGGCTTTCTGGCCTATACCTTCACGCCGCTCGGCGAGTACGTTCAACCCGTGGCGATGGAAGGTTTCTTCGAATCCATCGAGGGATACTGGTGGGCGCCGCTGGTTTTCATCAGCTTCTACGTGATCTTCACCGTGCTGGGCATGCCCATCTTCTTCATGAGTTTCTTTGCCGGGTTCACCTTCGGCGTCGTGGAAGGGACGCTTTACGTACTGATCGCGGCGAACCTCGGCGCCATCGTGGCCTTCGATCTGGCCCGTTACCTGGGGCGCGATTTCATCACCCGGCACATTCGCGGACCTTTCGACCGGCTCGACCGCAGACTGCGGAACCAGGGGTTCCTGCGCATGCTCCAGCTCCGGCTGATCCCGGTCATCCCCTTCAACCTCCTGAACTTCGCCGCCGGGCTCTCCGGCATCCGGAAACTGCACTATGCACTGGGGACGATGATCGGCATCATCCCCGGCAGCTTCATCTACGTATACACCGCGGCGTCCCTGATGCAGGTCTACATGGCCGGCGCCGAACTGGACGAGATCGCCCGCTCCGCCCTGCGCTCCTCGGCGCTGACCAACCTCGGCATCGCCCTCGCGCTGCTGGTCACCATCTCCATGATCCCGATGATCTACCGGAAGATCAGGCCCAAAGCGGATTGACGGGACGGCGTCCTTCAGGTCCTTCAGGAATTCCCGAACCGAATAGAGAATAGATCAGCGTCCGCCAGAAGGAAGCGCAGGCGGACCGGGACGCCGTTCAGGCGGGACAGGTCGCCGGATATCTTCCACGCGACCGGGGCGTCCAGATCGTCGCCGAACAACGGCGCCACGTCCTCCGCGGCGAAACCCTCCAGGGGATGGCCCTCCGCGTCCTGAATTTCCACGGACACACTGCCCACGGCGGACGTCGCGTAGTTGAGAAACAGCGTCGAACCCGTAAAGGTCAGGGGCCTGGTGACCAGTTCGCCGCCGTGGTATCCCGCCCGGACGGAGGCGAAGCCGTGGGGGCGGACGGTCACTCGCCGCACGCCGTTCGTGTCCCATCCATAGTGTTCGGCGACGTACATCGACCATTCGTCCGGCGCCGTCGGAATGATCCCCGCGGCCGGCGTCTGGTTGCGGTGCGTCCAGTTCCGCTTTTCCAGGCCCGGGCGCAGCCAGGCGTCCATGAAGGTCCGGTCCCAGTGGACGCCGTCCCTGCTCGACATGAACACCGCGTCGGAAACGCCTCCGCCCGGGTAATCCATGCCCTCGACATCCTTCGTCCGTTCCGGCACGAACCGCATGGGAAAGGACAGCAGGATGTGTTCCGCCCCCGGACAGAGCGTGGTGGCGTTGGTGTAGAAATGCTCGAACGGGACGCCTTCGCCGTACACGTGGTGTTCGGGCGTGGTCCAGTGGATGAAATCCTCCGAGGTGCAGCTCTGAATGGCGCGGACCCCGACGCCGTCGTCCCCCGTCTGTTCGAAATACCGGCTGAAGATGCGGTAGCAACCCGTATGGCCATCCCACAGCGGCACGTTCACCGAGTCGAAGGCGCCCGTGATGGCGAGGGGGCCGTCCTGTACCGGCTTCCAGGTCAGCCCGTCGGCAGAGGTGAAGCCGTATAGACTGTCCCTGCCTTCTCCGCCGACGGCCTTGAAACGCTCATCGGGCGCCGCCGCCGGGTTGCCGTCCAGGAAGACGCAGAAGTTGTGGGCCTCGGAGCCCCGAATGAGGATGTTGTTGTCCTTCGATCCCTCCGCTTCCACCAACCCCAGGCCGGGCCGTTCGAAGTGGATGCCGTCCTCGCTGACCAGCAGATTCGCCGTCTGCGTTTGCGCCCAACCCTCGGGCAGATCTTCGTGTTTGCCCGTGGGGTGATAGCCTCGATAATACACCAGGACCTTGCCGTCGGCCTGTACCAGGTTGTAGCACCCCGTACAGGCGTTCTCCAGCGGTTCAATGACGCGGAAGACCGTCTCCTTTCGGGCGGGCTCGTGGAGGTGAAGGGCGGCGTCGGTCAGCGTGTCAACGAGGTAGTGGTCGACGAACAGTTCGCGGCGTGAGCCCAGGTCGATGGGGTTCATGGGGTGTCCTTTGTGGGTTGGGGGTGCTGACGGTGAACGGTCTACATTACATAGATGCCAATTGGGGTCTATGTGTTAGGCGTCAATTGGGGTCTATGCGTGCTTCTCACAATCGGGCGGTTCGCGCATTGGACCGCGTGGTGGAATCTCCAAATCCACCCCACCTAATGATGCGAAACGAGCACGGATCGCTTTTGCCAGTTTGGCGGGTGGACTACTCTCGGTGATTTCTGCTCGGAGTGGCTTTCTGGAAGTCTCATCCAACGCTCGGTTTTGTCTGTCGGCCTGCATGCTTAGTCGCCGGTTTGTATCGTTCTTAAAGTACTTTTTTGTCATGTACCACCTTATGTCCTCTTTCCGACTAACGAGTTCCATAAACTGTCGTAACCATAGTCTATTCCGCTCGCAGAGTAGAAAAACATCTTACGAATTAGATGGGAGATTCCTTGAATGTAACGAATTTGGTATATACATAGTATATACGATTTTCTTGAACCTTGTTATTCGGATCTAAGGTGGACTCCTATCAAGTTGTTAGAAAAAGATTCACCAAAAACGTCGGCGTTGAATTTGTGGAACCGAGATCATTTGTATTGTAGGGATAAGTCGAGAAAAGTCCTAAATCAAGCAAGATACACAGATAGTGACTGAGACCCAAAGCAATTGGAATCCTGACTGTTGTTCTATTCTTCGCGCGAGTCCACGATCAGTCAATCCAGATAAGGCTCTGCCAACGGGTACAATGGACTAAGTAAGGGGAAGAAGTTGGCTAGAGAAACTACTCTAGGTATTGATAAGCTAAGAATCGATGTGGTTTATGAAGGAATCAAGCGTTCGGATGGTAGATACGCCGACCCGCTGAATCGACTCGTAAATGTTTCCAATTATGGCGGTTTCAGGTATCGTGGGACAAAAGATAAACCTACGTTAATAGTCCTTACATCAAATTTCCTGGAACCTGATTGGCCTGATGAATTGGATTCAGCAACTGGCCGTTTCGTGTATTATGGGGATAATCGAATTCCCGGCCGAGATCTCTATGGGACTGGGAGATTCGGTAATCATTTGTTGCATGTTTTATTTGACCATCTTCATCATGGTCGTCGACATCTTTGTCCACCGATCTTGGTATTTGCGGCACTACGTACCAAACGCTCATTCGCATTTCGTGGCTTGGCTGTTCCCGGTTTCCCCGGTGTACCGCCAACTCAGGACTTGGTGTCTATATGGAAATCAGTTAGTGGTCAGCGATTTCAGAATTACCGTGCCATATTTACAATCCTGGATGAAGCAACCATAGAGAAGTGCTGGATTGACGAGGCCAAGAAGGGATTACCGAGTGTCAAAAATGCTCCTCATTCCTGGCAACATTGGATAAAAACCGGTAAGTACATTCCTCTACAGGCCCCGGCTGTAGTGTCCATCCGTACTAAGGAGGAGCAGTTACCACAAGATCGCACTGGAAATCAAATCATCAAATGTATTCGGGATCGATTTGAGGGCCGATCCACGCACTTTGAAGCTTGTGCAGCTGAACTCGCCAAACTGTTACTGGGAGGTGTAACAGACCTTGAGTTGACTAGGCCGTGGCGGGATGGTGGGCGAGATGCAGTGGGTGAGGTTCGCCTGGGTCGTGACAGGGCATCGATCGGAGTAACCTTCGCGCTTGAAGCCAAGTGTTACAATGACAGAGGAGTTGGCGTCTCCGATGTATCTCGACTGATTTCCCGGATACGCTATCGCGAGTTTGGGATTCTTGTAACAACCACCTACTTGGCTACCCAAGCATACAAAGAGATAGTTGAAGATGGTCATCCCGTCGTGATTGTCTGTGCTCGGGATATTGTGAATTTGCTCAAGGAAGAGGGGTACGCCACACCCGGAGAAGTGGTGAAGTGGCTTGATAGCACGGATCCGGGATACCAAAAGGACGTATAGATCGGTTCAAGTCTCCTTTATACCTTCTGCTTCTAGTGGTGGCCGGCTGAGAACCTCCACGAAGTAGAGTTGTCAGGGTCGCTTACTCGGCCCCTTCGAGTTCTGCTTCGTTCTGTCTGGCGATCTCTAGGATAGCGACCCCCTGCCTTGCCTGTTTGTGGGATGGTTCGCGATCCCATTCGTTTGCAGCATACCCAGCTAGCGTCTGGGCGATACTACACTGCCATTTTTGTAGCAATCCTGTACGAACACCCCACGCGTGAATATAGAGCCATTCTTCTCCATTAAGTTTCTTACATTGGGAGATATTCTCGTAGTCAGCGGGGGTTATTGAAGTTGCTCGGCGCTCGCGATGTCTACCCGGCTCAGTGTGGCCTTTCATTTCGATCGGGATTGGATTGGGCAGTGGAAGCGTCAAATTGTGGATTGACTTCCAACAATCCTCTTTCTTGCACCATTCGGTAACATTACGACCTTGCGCTGTATTCCTGATCGTCTCGTTGATTGAGTGCGACCACGAACGTAGTAAGTCCTCAAACTCTTCAGACAGAGCCTGTTCTTGCCAAATAAGATTCATGTCAAGCCGACCGCCGGTTCGGTACGAGACATAGGCAATGAGATATGCAACGATGTTTGGGCGGTAGGCCGGGAATTGTTCTTGCCGGACAATTCGCGCCGCCGTTTTGTAAAGAATCGCCTTGGCTATAAGTAGCTTGTAATAGTATTCATCAGGCAACCAGTCTGCTTTCTTTCCGATACGAAGCTCTTGCATAAAGATGTCGAAGTTTTTCTGCGCGCCACGGCTCACGAGGTCTGGCCTCTGTTTCCAACAGTTCAGGAACTTTGCAAGGTCGGTCTTGCCGAATTTGCGTACCGATGGCATTTGTTCATTGAACCTGCGGGTTCGTGCTGGTGTTGTGCCGATACGGGCCTTGGCAACTTGGTATTGACCACGAGCTCGTTCATAGAACCATCGACCCTGTTCTCCAGGACACCAAATAGATTGTGAAAGCCGCTCGATCTCTACATGGAAGGGATCATTGGCCGAGAAATCTGCCATTTGAATTACGTTTTGCGTGTTGGCAAACCGTGAGATTCTGGGAACCATCTGATCAAGCGTCTCTCCAACGACAGTCGTGATCTTTGCCGGTACGAAAACCGACGAGATATCTACTCCGTCCTGTTTCTTCGAACGATGAATAGACGCCGTAGTCTGCCCACCATTCACAACTTGCAGACCACTCACTGACTTGATGGCCGGACGACCATCTGGAAGGACAATTGTAGTCAACTCATCCACTGTGATCGAAAGCCCGTTGTTGTAAGCCAGAAAACGCTCGGGTTCGTCGCGCAGTGTATCACGGATGCCTCTGTTCACCTTACCCCGTGCCTGAAGAAATGATCGAACATTAAGCTCCAGAAGCCGGGGGCCGAATTCGTCATATAGCCGATAGATCATGTCACCCGGCAGAATCGTGAGGTATGCTGAGTAGTCACTTGGGGACTGTGGTAGCATCAGGCAGGGTAACGCTTCTCCAAACATCTCTTCAAAATCGATTTCGATCTCGTCACGAGGTAGGCCGGACTGCATGCCTCTGAACAGACGCTCGATATCCCAAATCTCGTATTTAACTGGGATACCGTTGATTTCTCCAGCGTCCAGTTTCTTCAGTTGAGTAATACCATCTGAGAGTACAAAAATCCGTATTCTATCCAGTTTTCTTTCGAGTTCACTTATCCTAGACGCCATCAAGTAAGCATCGGACGCTACCTCCATATTCTCGTGAATTCCTTCAAAACATGCCCCGACAAAACGCATTGCTCTTTCTGCTCGTTTTCTAATTTCGTCACTGGGAAGTATACCGGGATTTCCAGAATCGAGGAAAACACTAGTGAAAATGTCCAAGTTGTCCTCGTCGTCGTTGAAGCCAAAGCCGCTCACCTTTCCGATCCCACGGCCGACGCGTGCTTCATAATGACATACCTCTCCGTTCTCAACCATTCCAATCTCAAGCAAATACTCAATGACAATTTCGGTGAACGCGTTTTCTCTGAAATCCCCTTTTCCAGATGTTCCGCCACCCATAGCTCGATCGCGAACGTCGGAAACCAGCCTTTCCGCGAAAATGATAAGCTCACGCTCCAATGTCAGTCTCTCTTTCGTTGAATAACGCTGTGATAGCGTCGGCAACTTCGACTTCGTAAGGCGCGCATGCTGAAAGAAGAACTGTATAGCTGCATCCGGAGATCCCAACAGGAAGATCTTTAGCTGTAATTCGTGGAAAACCTTCGGTTATCTTGAAAAACGTAGTCTCCCGGAGTTTGTATCGTGTATCCGAATACAATTCACGATGGGAATCGAGGTAACCGGCCTCAATCAGTTTTGCGTTGAATCCATCTAGTGCCGAGACGTCCTGCACGACTAAAGTCGTCCTAATGCGATCCACAAGTTCTGGTAGGCTTTCGCCGTTTTGATCGTCGTGAACCATAGATATGTGGCAGAATAGCAATAACTCTACCATAGTCTCGTCAAATTGATTCACGTTAACGATCTTCACTGAGACAGGAGGAGTAACCGTCGTGCTTTTGACTTCGACGCAGCGTCCACGGATATCGAAATCCTGGTTCCCCCCTATTGGACCCTTCCAAGCGCTTACCAAATCATGGGCGGAAAGTCGATTAGTAAGAAGGTCTGCCAGTAAGGACAGTTCTCCGAAAAGGCCGATCTGCGCTTCGTTCGTGAGACCTTGGGCTCCATGTTTCCTCATGAAATTCTGCCAGATGTGCAGTCTGGCGATGAATACCTTAACGCCTTCTTCCTGACTAGGTGTGAGTGCGATTCTCTCGCTCACGTCATTCACGAGCACCTCAAGGACGTCACGATAGCGGGCGTCAGCAAGCACCAGACATAGCCTAGCGCGGCCTCGAGGTCCTGGTGTTACGCTTTCAGGATAAAGCTCGAAGCCGCGAGCAGAAGGGTACTCACCGATCACTCGCACGGCACCGGCGTCAATTTCAACCAGAAGGGCAGGCACAGCTCCCGGGTGGCGCAACGCTATATAGATGTCACTATCTGCGTCCGGAAAAACACGCCGTGAATGCCATCCGTCCTTGTGCTCTACTCTATCGGCTGCCGTCGCCAGTTCATCCCAGATTTTTCCCGAGGAAACCACCAGACCTATCCAAACTCCTGTTGTGAATAAACGTTGTTTACTGTGTACGTTACTTTCCTAGCACTTGGGCTTTCAGGAAAACTGATGCCGAATCCGATCACAGGAACGTCTCCTGCGACATGACTACCTGTTGGGGACAGCGGGTAGAGGAGCAGCAAGCCGTTTTGCGCACTCCGTCTTGCCCGGATACTCGGCCCCGAGGGTGTTTTCGGTTCTTGCTGTCTCCTAGAACGACCTGGATCTTCTCGCCAACTGTCTATTGTCATGCGTAATGCCGCTTCGTAGTCCTCAAGCTCGAGATCGATCGCTTCATCACGCGGTGCCAGCAAGCGTCTTATTACGTAACGTTCTGTTTCCTGGTGATGACCGCTTCGGGTGCTGGGTGAACGTTCAGTCAGTTCTACACTGTGGCCTCCTACTATGTAGTGAACACCACTTCCGCCCGAAATCAGTACAACCGTCCAATTGACCAATTCGTCCACCTCTACCTGTGCCTGTATGAACTCGCGAAGGATTCTGCTGTGCACCCGAACTGCACTGTCATGTGTGGTGTACGTATCAAGAAATGCCATGACTTTTTCGGCGCTGACACTCGACCAAAGGTACGTACTGGACCACCGATGCGTCGCCCCATTCGGCCTCGATCTTTCAGGATTTGTTTCGGTTGGTAAGCCCAATCGCCCGATATATTCATCCGTTGCGCGGAAATTCATTGATATATTCTGAGTATCCCTGTGAAATACGACTGTCTCAGAAATAGAATGGGCAAAAGAAAGCTGAAGCTCCGTTCCATGGCGCATCTTTACTCTTGACGTGACCATCAAAGCCGGGTGGCTCTTGACCCTTAGTCCATACTGCCTTGGTGTTCCACCGACGGCAACCATATGATCGAATTCCTGCCGAAGCTCTTCACTTGCCTCCGTTATGTGCTGGAACCATTCCACAAGATCAGGTGTCGTATATAGACGGCACAGGTCCAGATATCCCGGTCTGTAACCAAACCAGCGGCCCATCTGCATCAGCGTGTCGTACATCCGTGTCGCGCGAAGAAAGTAACTCACGGTCAAACCTTCCAGTGTCAGTCCGCGGGCGAGCTTATCACCACCAATTGCGATTACGTTCAAACCGGTCGTGTGGTGCGTATCGTAGTCTAGTACATCGCCCGCCGAACCGTTGATTTCCCGCACGAAGATGTCGGAACTGACGCGCACCAAGTGCTCCTCCACCTCTTCCCAGGACACATCGACGATTTCTGGATCATTGATTTGCTGCCTGATCGCGGCAGTGGTGGGCAGGAAATCCTGATCCCACATCCGCTTGAGTTCGGTCACAACTGATGTTGTCGTAGCGCCTTCTCCTCTTACGATTCTTTGACGCAATTGTTGCAGCAGCTTTTCTACTTGAGAGAACACAGCATGCTGAACCATCGTGAATCTGGTCACATGGACTAGCATCGAGTTATGTTTACCTGTCTGTCCACGGGCGCGTCGTGCTGCGCAAGACAATATGAACGAGTAGACAGCCTGCTGGAGGGACGGAGGCAGATCATCTACACCTTCATACCTGGGAACATGACCGTTGACGTGTCGAGGCGGCATCCAACCTTCGCGCTCTCGAAGGTCAAGTGACTCAGCATGATCCGTCACGAATCGGTGCAGTGGAAGTGGCTCTACCGGTACCGCCTCGTCATCGCCTTCCGACTCATCAACCGGTTCGAGACCAAATACGCTAACAGGTCCAACATAGTTTGACGGTGCCGGCAAAGTCATTATGAAGCTGCGCGGGAACAAGTCTTCCCATTGCTCAACGGTCGTACCCTGTTCGTGAATAAAGATGTTGGCAAACGGTGTGGCTGTATAGCCGACATATGCACTCTTTTCAAAACAGAAAAGGAACCGTCGGATATGGCTGTTAATCGCTGTGGGATCATGCTCGCGGTCAGGATTTCCATTCTCATCAAAATCCTGCTGGCGTGTGTCTACGGACGCGAGGTCAGCTTCATCGTCAATTACAAGCAAAGGGATGTTTCTGACGATGGGCCGGTCCGATTCTGTCTCTCTAGCGTCGGCTACTCGATCGACCCAAGACAATAGGTTGCGAAGAACACTGACGTTCTTCTTAATTACGAACAGAAGTGGCCGTCCCCCGGGGTTTATCCCAAATTTGTCCGCTACCGTGCGGCTGAAGTCACCATTGTCGGCACGATTCGTAACGTAGTCCGGTCGGATTGACGGATCTGGATCAAGCAGTCCGACACCAATCGTACGCAATTCCTGAGAGTGTGCCTCCTCCTGTGTCGGCAATGTCTCGTATCCGAGAAACCCTTCATCCAGACGCATCTGAGTCTGACTTCTCAGGTTCTTGTGTAGTCCAGATAGTACGACAACTACTTTGTATCCAGCATCGGCTGCCTTGCAGATCAAACCAATGTAGTTTGATGTCTTTCCGGACTGTACGTGGCCAACAACCAATCCTCGACGGTCCCAGGCGCCTTCCCGGTTCGGATCTTCAAGTAGAGACAGAGCGTGATGAGTTATCGTATCCAAAGAATCGATGCTGCTGGTTGCCCATGATTTTTCGAGGTGCTGTCGGTACCTTGGCCAGTATCGCCATCCTTGTGCGCGCTCGGCATCCAACCATCTTACGTGATTGTCATTGCTTTGTAATGTGGTCTCACGGCCAATCCAGACGTCGAAGCGGGTTTCCAGGTCACGAATTAGGTGGTCGCTGTCAACTGATTCGCGCCAGGTGGGATGTAACGATATAATCTGTTCTACGGCTTCGGCAATTGTCTCCCGAGACAATGTTCCATTATCCATCTTTTCCCTGATCAAGACCTGAGCTAACCCTAGAACAGTATCGTAATCGTTTGCCACGTTGTTCCCCGTTGTTCTGATTCAAACGACTTATTTGAGTGACTCTATAAGTTCTGTATGGTTGTGGAACGGCTCGGTTTTTAGCAGCTGGGATCGGGCTGAGCCCGGATCGAGGCCAACCGTATCGACCAAGTGGCGATAGATTACGTCCACTACGGCCTTGATGTCCGCTGAAGGCGTGTCTTCAAATGCTCCTTTATGGATCTCTCCTTTTTCCACCGTATCGATCCATACTCGCTGTACAGGCATGGTCTCTTCCAATAAACGCAGCATTGCGACCACCGCTTCCTTGGCCGGTCCGGCCTGTTCAAGTACCTGCTTAACCAAAGGATGGCTTCGGTCCACGAGGTAGGCTACAGTGTCCTTTCGCTGTACGACCCGCCAAGCCCTTTGCAGATCGGATGAGGGTAACCGTGAACCATAGCTGCCGCGATGAGCGAATACCTGCCGTGCCTGATGACGGACATGCTCGGCAAGATCGCGCAGCCGAAACTGGATGTAACTGGGAGGACGCGCCACTGATTTCTTTATATCTATTCCCCAATCGGCATCCGCGGTGTTCGGAATGTCAAGCCTGAGTCTGGCAAGCTTATAGGGTTCTTCTCTGGTCCATGACTGCCTTTGCCCAAGCCCCAACCAACCTCCCGAGACCAGCATTCGCCTGTTTCTGTAGACATAAAAACCTTGCTGTGCTGTCCAACCCTCAAGGCCGGCACCAATTTCAAACTGCCGCTGTTTCAGGTGGTCCTTGTGCGGAAGTACAAATCCCTGCACCTTTACAACTCCTGGGGGAGTCGTTATTCGTTCTTCTGGTGTTGCAATCGTCGCTTGGTGATCTCTCATGAAAGGATCCCAAGCTTTCACACGATGATCTTCGTTGTTTCCGTTTATGAAAATAGATAGTCCCGCTGGACCACGCTCCAGGAATCTGTGGAACACCATCGAAAGGTGTAATTCAATCCGATCGATGAGACTCAAGAAAAGACCATGGGAACCGCTGTCAGAGGTCGACGCATTTCCAACGACGCGATCAAGCTCCTCCCACAATACCATGGTGCCTTGGCCTAGTCTGAGGAGAGGTTTCAGAATATCGGCGGATTCTGCGACAGGGCTCCTCAAGAGTTGCCATTCCTCTACCCGTGCCACATGATCGAGATTCCAGCGTCTCGTAGACAGTTGTCCGTTACGAAGCGATCCGACAGTGAGTTGCCGGCATTGTGAGAAAGATGCAGTCTTGAGCCCGAAACCGAACCGACCCAGATCGTCCGCCGAACGGCTCTCAAGCGGGCTCATGCTCCCGAGACGCATCGCTTCGGATAGTTCCTCCTCCGTCATACCATTGCCGTCATCGAGGACCGAAATGTACGATTTACGCCCCTTCCACCAGAACGTGATCCAGACATTTCGCGCATGGGCGGCTATGCTGTTGTCAATCAGGTCCGCAATTGCGGTTTCAGGGGAATATCCGACTCCACGGAGGGACTCAATCATTGATGACGCCGGTGGGGCGGCGATCTCGAAACTTGGTCGCGATGCTTTCGACACTGCCTCCGTCCCTGCCATGAATGCTTGCCTCGACCCTACGGATTTATAAGGCGAGCTAACGCTTGCTGACCAATGCTAACGCTTGATTGGACGCGTGCGATCTTAGTCATGTACTGTGATGCTCATGATGTCTACGAATCAATACTCTAAAGTTCGGCAATCTCGGTACGGAACTCGCGACCGAACCGGACAAGAGTTTCCACGTCGGACAGGACATCTTGTTGTGCTTTTCTGTACTTGCCTCTCAGGGCGCATTCCCAAATCACAATTATACGCCACCCGGCCTTCGTCAAGGCAGCCTGTACCTTCCGGTCCTGTTCCATGTTTCGGCTGATCTTGGTCTTCCAAAACGCAGCACGTGTCTGCGGCCACTTGAACAGTGAGCACCCGTGGCCGTGCCAGAAGCATCCGTGAACGAAAACCACAACACGGTATTTCGGGAACACCATGTCGGGTTTACCGGGTATGTCAGCCTTATGGAGTCTGAAGCGAAGGCCAAGTCCATGTAGTCCGCGTCGCAGGAGCATCTCGGGTTTGGTGTCCTTGCTCCTGATCCGACTCATGACGAGTGAACGCTGCTCTGGCGTCAATACGTCGGTGGCTTCGCCCCTCTCCGCCGAGGTATCCATGGCGTCAGATTTCAACGGCGTTCTCCAACACCGGCAATTCAGGTGTAGCCGCCGACTGTCCTGTCGTAATGCCTGCAGCCGCTTCAACAGAGGTTTTACACGGAAGCCGCTGCGTTGAACGTGCACTTGTAGTTGACTGTATTGTTCTCATGATTACCGCTGCGATCGCTCGTGCCATCAGGGGAGGGACCGCGTTACCGATCTGTCGGAACGCTTGGTTCATTGCGCCTGCGAACACGAAGCCGTCAGGGAAAGACTGTAATCGCGCCGCTTCCCGAACTGAAATCGTTCGAGCCTGGGTGTCGTCGTAGTGGATGTGGCTGTACCCGTCCTTGCTCAGATGAGCCATGACCGTTCGGACTGGCTGGTTTCGGGCGATCTTCCGCCACTTGTTTGGAAACTTACCCGCATCGTAAGGCGGTACGATTGTCCTTCGGATCTCTTCGTGTTCCTGTGACCCAGGCTCTACAGTTACTCCCATCTTTGCGAGGTTCGATAGCTTCTCATCGAGCATCTTCAGGGCGAGCCTGTGTGCTTCCGGGTACTGATCTCCTTCCCCCATTCTTGCAAACAGTTCGTAGTCGCGAGGAAGGTACCGTATTACGTGATCACAGATTCCCTCCCCGGCCTCGAACCCGGCCCAGCACTTCATTGATCGAGCGTACTCCGAAACGGAGCGTTTTTCGTCATACGAGATTGGATTGCTGAAACGGCGTACACCTCGTTTCAGCACACCCCTGCGCATTAGTCTCCGTGCGTCGATTTTCGGCAGATCTCCGATTGCCTCTTCGGCCGTTACTGCAGATGACAGGCCGTACGGAGCCTTGGGCGGGGCCACATAGTTGTGCGCTTCCGAAAACAGGTCACCATTCGACAGCACCTTGAGGGCGACCTGGCGCGACCCTTCATAGCCACGAGGCAGATCAATCCAATGCGTGGGAGTAGGGAAGGTGACATTGTTCGAAATCACACGATGATATGCGATCAGGAACATGCGCTCGCGTGTCTGTGGGACGCCATAGAATGCGGAATTCAACAGGGTATAGGCACTGACATAGCCAAGATCTTCCAGGACTTCGCAGACTTCTTCAGGGACATTGTGTCCGCCGAAATTCATAGCGTCCGGCACGTTCTCCATCAAAATTGCAAGCGGACGACAGGATTTCACGTACCTGAGGTAGGGCGCATAGAGCATGGCGCGCGAATCGTGACGGAACGCCTCCGGGTGCGCCTCGATCTCCCGCAGTTTTGATCTACCGACCCGGGCGAAGGCCTGGCACGGGGGACCGCCGATAACAACGTCGAAGGCTTCCGCCACCCTGCCGAGCTTAAGGGTCCGTACGAGTTGACTAGGAGTTGTTGAGGTGATATCGCGGTTAACTGTGTGGAGCGGATCACCCGAATGGAAGTTGGCACCGTACGAGGCTGCCGCCTTCGGATCGTTGTCGACCGCCGCCGCGAGCTCGAATCCCGCTACACTGAAGCCGAGGGAGAGTCCACCACATCCAGAGAAGAGATCGAGCACCCGCGGCCGCCCGCCTGCTCGAAGCCTCCATAGCTTTTCCTGAATGATGCGGTTCGTCACTGTTCTTCAGATCCCTGTTGATCCCAACTGAAGAGGTCTGGTTTCGGGTAGTATACCCTATTCAGAATACCCCTGGACGAGCCGGGCAATCAGCGGTGGTTTCTCGTAGCCCTTACTTGGCATTAGCGTCGAACCGATCCGCCTCTGGCCTGGGCAACTGCCCCTGCACGCGAACCTGATCAGCCGCCTATACCAAACCCAATACGCTGAAATGATACTTGCTCACTACGCAGAAGTCAACACACGTGTCGATGTACAGTATCCTTGCACTACTTCTATTAGATGTCGCTTCATTCGCCCTTACTCCATCCCATACCCGCCCCCCTCAAACCCCCACGCCCTCCACCCCTGCAACAACGGAAAATACAGGCCGAGGGTGATTGGCCGGGAATCCCTGGTCCGTATCAGGGTTGCATAGCCTTCCAACTGGTCGCGGTATCGCTGCTGCTCGTTGTCGAGGAACCCTTCCAGGTCTCCGCCGGCATGGGCGCTCGTCTTGTAGTCGATGATCCAGCGCCTGCCGTTTTCCACGAAGGTCCGGTCCACGATGTACTGCCGGAACCTGCCCTGTGCCATCGCCGATAGCTCGAACTCCCTTTCGTCGCTTTCGTGACGCGACAGTATCCATCGGCCACGCTCGTCGCGGAGGGTATTCGCCAGGGCCGATACCGTCCGGGAGGCCGCCTCGTCGAGCTTGTCGCCGTCCAGCCCCTCGCGCCTGAGCGCGGTACGGACGGTCTCCTCGCTGAAGTCCACGCGATCCGGCACCCGCATCCGCCGGAGCATCTCGTGCACGACGACCCCCACGCGCCGCTGAAGTTCACTCGCCCACTCGAAGGTCGGATGGTGCGCGTCGGCGTCTGGGGTCTCGGCCGGCTGATGCTGCGGCTTCAGATCGATATCTTCGGGCAGGGGCAGGGGATTCCAGTCCGCGGGCAGGCGCCTGAGCGGGACGCCGCGGGACACCGGCGCATCTGAACCGTCTTCTTCCTCGCGCTCCGATCGATCCGTTTGAGGCGCTTCCTGATGCTCTTCCGCTTTGCGCACCTCCCACGCCGCCGCGAACTCCGGTTCGACCGTTTTCCATACTTCCGCCAACAGAGTACGGGGATCGGGATCTTTCATTGACTTGTCGTCGGAATCCAGGGCGGTGTGTCCCAGCAGATGCAGGCACTTCCGGGCCCGCGTCGTCGCCACGTACAGCAGGCGGGTTCTTTCGTGGGCCCGCTTCTTCGCGTTCATGTTCTGCAGGCTGGCGTACAGGGGATCCTCGTCTCCACCGACGCCGGGTATCGGCGCCAGCAGCAGGCGGGATTTGTCGCCTTCCATGTACTCGCGCCACAACAGCAACTGCCGCTCTTCCGGCCTCGTGCGCCGGCCCAGGCCCGGCAGGATGACCGTGTCGAACTCCAGCCCCTTGGCCTTGTGTATCGTCATCAACTGCAGGTTTGCGCTGGCTTCGACGTCAGCGCCCGCGAACAGCCGACTGACGTCTTCGGCGAACTTCCGCTCGTTCGGGATGCCCAGGCCGTCCTGCGCCTTTTCCAGCAGATCCAGGTAGGCCGCGGCGTCTTCCAGCTCCGTCCGGTCTTCCAGGCAGGCCGGGCCGCCCAGCGCGGTCCAGACGCCTTCCACCAGCCGGCGAAGGGGCAGCCGGCCCCGCTTGTCGAACGCGTCGCCGAGGACGGGAATCATACGGGCGATCCGCGCCCGGCCGTCGGGAGACAGCCCTTCCACCCGCTCCGGGTCCCGAAGCAGGTCCCAGACGGCCCGCGGGGTGTCGCCGCCGGCCAGCGCCTCGAGGTCCGCGAGCGTCAGTCCGCACCACGGCGCACGCAGGATCGACAGCCAGGCCAGGCGGTTGCCCGTGTGCACGAGCGCCTGCGTGAGCGCCATCAGGTCCTGCACCACCGGCCGCTCGCCCAGGGCGTCGATCTCCACGGCGCGGAACTTCTTCCCGTTCCGGTGGAGCGCGGAGACGATACCGAACAGGTGGTTGCGGGCCAGGACCAGCACGGTGATGGTCTCGTCCGGCCACTTCGCCCGGGTCTCGTCGATGATCTCGACGACGCGGTCGGCCTCGGCTTCGGGCTCCGGTCCCAGGAACGGATGTATGCGTACGGCGCTGTCGGGATTGTCGGCCTTGAAGGCCACGGCTTCTTCGTACGTCACCGCCCCGGTGAGTACGTTCTCGGTGTCGGGGAACGCCTCGCTCAACGCGCCGTTCACCCATCCCACGATGGCCGGGAAGGAACGGAAATTGACCGACAGCGTGAGGGGGGTCAGCCCGATGGCGCCGATCCCGTTCGTCCGGGCCTGCAGGAAGAGGCCCACCTCCGCCTCGCGGAAGCCGTAGATGGACTGCATCGGGTCGCCGACCAGGAACAGCGTCCGGCCGTCTCCGGGCTGCCAGTCCCGGATGAGCCGGCAGAGCAGGTCGTACTGGCTCTGGGACGTGTCCTGGAACTCGTCAATCAGCAGATGCCGGATCTGGCAGTCGAGGGCATGGGCCAGGTCGGTCGGCGCCGAATCCGTCCCCAGGGCGGTGCGCGCGCCGATCGCGATCTCCGTGAAATCCACGCACCCTTCTTCCTGGAACACCCGCCGGAGCTGATCGACGGCCAGCGGCAACAGGCGCATCAGGGCGTTCAGGATTTCCCACTGTGTCTCCTCGAAATGCGGTCGGGGCAGGGACCGCAACGCGTGCAGGGAATCGACGGCGTCGTCGTCCAGTTCGACGTCGGCGAGGCGTGCCTTGGCGTCGCGTCCGGCAGCGTCTGCGGGGAACCCTTCCTTTACTGAAAGCCGTTTCCGTCGCGTCCCGCCCCGGGTCAGGAACATCTCGGCGAGTCCCAGCCAGGCGGGCAGCGATTCGGCCGATGCATCAGGGAAGGTCTGGAGATTGGAGCAGGCGTCCAGGGCGGTCTTCTGGCCGGTGGCCTGGCCGTCTGCATGGCCTTCGTTCCGAAGATTGCCGGCCGCGAAACGGGCGAGTTCCACGGCCTCGGTCCGGTAGCCCGCGGGGAATGCCGCATCGGCCGCCTGCAAGGCGCCTTCGACAACCCGCCGGATCGTGGCCTCTAGTTCGGCCCGCAGCGCGTCGGGGCCGGGCGCTGGGTCGGGCGCTGGCGACGTGTCGGGTCCAGGTGCCGCGTCGGGACCAGGTGGCGCGTCGGGCCCGGGTGCCGGGTCGGACCCAGGCGCCGGGTCGGGGTTGGGCGCCGACTTACCGGCCACGTGTCGCATCCACTGGTCCCGGCTCCCCAGCATGATGCTCAACAACCGCTCGATCCTTCCGACGTAATTGTCCAGGTGCGCCAGCAGCCTGGACAGCGCCTCCGATACGTCGTCGGGCGTTCCCTCGGTATCCAGGGAGGCTACCGTCAGGCGGGCCGCGCGGTCATACAGGTACCCGGCGTCGTCGACCGGCTGCCGCGCCGCGCCCATGCGTGAAACCCAGGGCATCTGCCGGACCAGCATGGCGCAAAGCGAATCGATGGTCTGGATGCGAAGACGCGACGGGTGTTCGGCCAGGCGCCAGTTCAACTTGTTGTTCTGTGCCAAGGCGTCCCGGGCGAGTTGCCAGGTGTGCTTTTCATGGGGCGTCGAGGGTTGGGGGCCGGCGGCGCGCTGCAGGGCGGCGATGATCCGGTGGCGCATCTCCGCGGCCGCCTTCCGCGTAAAGGTAATGGCGACGACGGCCTCGGGCCGGTCCACCCGGGCCAGCAGCGTCAGGAACCGCCGGATCAGCAGCTCGGTCTTCCCGGACCCCGCGGGCGCCTGCACGATGAAGGACCGCGTGGGATCAAGCGCCCGCAGACGCTGCTCCCAGTCCGGCATGAGGTCATTCATCGGCATCCTCCAGCTCGATCAGGCAAACAGCGGCTTCTCGTCTCGCGCCCGCCGGATGGACAGTCAGTCATCTCCATCCTCCAGCTCGACGGTCCCCTGGCTTATTCTGCACAGGGACGGCAGCGCGCAATATCGGCAGGTCTGTTGTGGGTTCTTGGGATCGACCGCCGCCATCCCCAATCTGTAGTCGCGACCGAGTGTTTCCAGGACCACTCCCCACGCTTTGATCGTGTCCGCCAGCGACGCCTCGCCGTTGGGCGCATCCGGCACGTTGACACCACGCCCGGGAACGATTCCGCTGGACTTGGCCAAACCCCGGAACTCCACTTTCCCCGCCGTAATCCTGCCGAAGACGACGCCAGCGACGTGATCGTCCGTGGCCACGGCATAGATGGGCAATTGGGGCTCATCCGGCCGGGGTCCCTCCCAGCCGGCCGGACTGCACGCCCCCGTCTTGTAGTCGATGATGACGATTTCCTCGTTCGCGAGACGGTCCACCCGGTCGGCCCGGATACTCACCTCGATGCCGCCCACCGTGGCGCGTTGCCACTTCTCCTGCTCGAGCACCGTGAAGGGCGACCGCTCCTTTTCCAGTTGCAGCCAGTTCCCGATGATGTCTTCCAGCCGCGCCTGCTCGATTTCGACGAAGCGGGGATTGCGCAACGCCCGGTCGCCCAGTTGATTCAGGACCTCGGTACTGACGCGCAGGCGCACGAGGTTCGCCAGCTCGTCCTCCGTCTCGGAAAGCAGTCCCTCGTGCGACCGCAGTCGTTCCCAGACGCGCTCGAGAATGCGGTGAACCAGATTGCCCCGGTCGAGGGCGTCCAATCCAGGCGCTGCCTCGTCCGGCACCCTGGCACCGAGACGCAGTTCGGCGAAGGCCTTGAAGGGACAGGCCGCCTGGAGCGTGAACAGGTAGGTCCCGCCGCTGAGCGCCGCATCGTCGCACGGAGGGCCGCGGTGATCGTGTATGGTCTCTACGCTGGAAGCGTCCAGGAGCTGCTCCGCGTAACCGGGCGATGCGAGGAGCCCCAGGTCGGCGACAGGGATTTCCGGCAACGAAAGAAACAGTGGACTGACCCTGAGATCTGCATCCTCTTCCCGCTCGGGATGGCTGACGACAATCGACGGCGCACTCGAAAGCAGGCGGCCGGTGAGCATCCGGTGGTACGCCAGTTCCCGCGCCGGGGACGACCCGGGCAGTTCGAAACGGCGCCGCAGGCGAAGGGGAAGGAACGGATCGGGCCGCCGGACCGCAGGCCAGGCGCCGTCGTGCATGCCCATGATCCAGAGCCTGTCGAAGCGGAGGCCGGCGGTTTCGAGCAGGCCCAGGATCTGGACCGGCGCGCGCGCCGATTCCGGTTGAAACATCCTCGATGAAGCGAGGTCTCGCAGGATGCCTGTCGCCGCGCCGAGCGGAACGGGCCCCGAGACGCTATCCAGTTTCGAGAGTTCGGCAAGCAGCTCTCTCCAGACTTCCAGGGTCTGGTACTCGATACTGTCGAGCGCCCGGTCGCCCGGCCACCCGAGGTCCCCGAGAAAATCCGAGAGGACCGGCGCCCAGTCGCTCGGCATGCGCGGGGCCTGCAGGGTCCTGTACCGGTCCGTCCACGGCCCGAAGCGGGCGACAAGTTCGGGACAGTGGTGGGCGGTGTCCTCATCCCGGGCCAGGCCGATGATATCCCACAGGGAAACACGGGTCTGTCGCCGCGATCGCAGGGTTACGTCCAGCAGGGCACGGCTCGTCATCTCCGCCTCGGAACCGCGGAGGAACGGCGAGCGCAATATCCGGCTGGCCAGCTCGATGGGGATATCCCCGGGGTCCGTCTCCAGGATCAGGAACGCCGTATTGATAAGCGGATATTCGCCGGCGGGCAGGCCGAGGGAGATGTTGAAGAGCCGATTCGGGTCCAGGTCCGGCCGGAGCCGGGTGCGGGGATGGAACACTTCACCGAAGACGCGCTCGATCTCGCCGCGGTGCTGATCCAGATCGGGATCGACGACGCCGATCTGGAAGGTCGGGGAAGCGGCGTCTGGCTCGTTTTCCAGAATGCGGCGCGCCCATTCGGCGGCGGCGCGGATTTCACGACTGGCGTCGGCCAAGGCCACGCGTACGGCCTCGCCCCTAGAATCCGGGTGTTCGCGATCCCGCACTTCCACCCCGCGCCGGGCCAGGGCATCGACAACCCGTTGCTGGCCAGGCGTCCGTTCATGGAACCCCGCGAACTCGACTTCTTCGGGGACAGGGACTTCTCCCCGTTCGATGAGGTCCGCGAGCATTGAGGGCAGTTCCGCGTTCGAGCACCAGCCGTTCTCGCGGCAGCGCTCTCGGAACTCCCGAGCCCACGCCTGGAAGGCCTCGGGATCCGCGGAATCCTTCCACTCCGCCGCGTCGAGCGACAGGTTCCATTCGCAGATAAGGCCCCAGGATTCGAGCGCCGCCTCGACAGTAGCGGGGATGTCCAGCAGCGTGTTGCCGGTCTGTGAACAAATGATCTCTTCCCAGATGACCCGTTCTTCGACCGGCCAGAGCAGTCGGTCCGATGCGGCCGCCCCATGGTCGGAAAACACCCAGGTTTTCCACAGGTCCTGCAGCCAGGCCGACAACGGAAGGATATGCGCCGCCGGCCAGCAGGACAGGCCGGCCGCCTCCTGTTCCCGGTCGTATTCCTGGCGGAGTTCGCGGGAAAGCCGGGTGGTCGCGGTGATGACGGTCATGGTGGGGTTTGTCAACCTGAACCGATCGTTATGGATCCGTTCGTTCAGGGGGATCCATGGGGGTGTCGATCAAACGGACCACGGATTGATCACATCGATTCCGCAGTGTTCAAAATCTCCGAAATTACGTGTTGCGACAGCCGCTCCATGGCATCTTGCGATTGCCGCCAACTGGCAATCAGCATAGCTGATCGGCTTCCCCATAGCTCGTCGACTGGCAGCGATCTCTGCGTGCAAACGTGCGGCGTCACTGTCAAAGGGTAGAATGCGTCGCTCAAAATCTTCCCGAAGCATATTCTCTACTTCAGATTCCAATCTTTCACGCCGACGCCCCGCGGGTAAAATCGCAACGCCGAAGCGCAACTCAGCTTCAGTGACAGCCGTGATGTATACATCTTCAGTAATTTGAGCGTCAAGCCAGGAAATCACGGAAGGATTGGGCGCGGGACGGGTCAGTTCTGAAATGACATTAGTATCGAGAAGAATCATTCAGAAGAAATTCAACCTAATTCCGGTGGATCACGCATCGGCTCGCGGGGGGGTATGTCCAGCTCGACACCACCCAAGGGCTCAAAACGAGCGCGTATGGACTGTGCCAGTTTCACACGAGGGTTGTTTCTGGCCAGGGCTACTCGAAGGATTTCCCGGACTTCTTCCTCCATAGAGTGACCATGCTCGGCTGCTTGAATGCGCAGTCGCCGCTTTATCTCGTCGCTGAGGTTACGAATGGTCATGCTTGCCATCGGGATTCTCCACTGCGGTTGATCCTATGCAACATAGTCAATGATTTCATTGATGTCAATGATTTCAATTACCACGATCATCTCACTTGTGAAGAAGGTAAATTCACCGGGCCAATTGATAGATACTGGGTGGGATTGGTATTCTTGTTAGTTGGTGACTGACAAAGCACTCGATTAACAGGTAGTCGGCGTGCTGAGCCCTCACTCCATCCCGACCCCGATCCCGCGTCGACTTCGCTAGACCACCTACACAACCACCCCACGCTTGTGCCGCTGCCCGTACCGCGCGTTCGGCGCCTCGAGGATCTTCCGCTGCCGTTCGGTCAGACCTTCGTACCGGTCGGCTTCGTAGTATTCCGCGTACCAGGAAACCGAGTTGGGCGAATACTTGTAGAAGAGGGTGCGGCGTTCTTCGCCGTGCCAGGGCATGGTACCGTGGGTCAGCGCCTCGGTGAAAATCACGGCGGTGCCCGCCTTCCCGGTCACGGCGCGGATGAAGGGCTGGTCGGTCTTGAGATTGCGCCATTCGTCGGGGAACCGGAAGTTGCTCTTGTGGCTTCCGGGCACGCACCCGAAGCCGCCGTCGCCCGGATTGACGTCCTTCAGGTTGTAGGCGACCACGGTCAGGCCGCACCGGATCTCTTCGTTGATACAGGTGTAGGAGTAGAGGTGGTCGAAGGGGATGGCGCCCCCGTGCAGCGAGGTGCCGATGGGACCGTCATCCCGGCGGATGATATCGGCGTAGTCATGGTCCAGGCGGAACTGCGGCCCGATCAACTGCTCCAGATAGGGAACGATGCGCGGGTTGTCGACCAAGTCGCGGTAGGCGGGTCCCCAATCGAGCATGGTGAAGCCGAATCGATGGGTCGTGGCGTCGGGCGCCATGGCCCCGTCGATCTTTTCGTCCAGAATACCGTTCAATTCGGCGAGTTTCGTGGGGTCGAGGGCGTCCGGGACTTCGATGAAGCCCTGCAGGTCGAAGAGATATCGCTCGTGGGGGGTCATTCGTCGTCCACCGCGTAGTCGTCGCCGTAGTACTTGCTCGTGGTCCGGGTGTGGAACTGGACCGCGGAGATGGGTTCGTACTTCGGTTCGCCCGTGTTGGGCAGCACCTCGAGCATCTCCTCCTCCCAGACGTAGACGGCCATGGGGATGCTGATGCGGGCCGTTTCGAACAGGCCGGTATCGAGCGGCTTGCTGACCCGGTGGGTCGTGGACGGCAGGCGGTCGTTGGTGATCCGCTGCATGTAGTCGCCCGTGTTGATGATGATGCTGCCTTCCGGCGGATTGAGGCGGATCCACTTCATGTTCTCGCGGTTCAGCACCTGCAGGCCGTCCACCCCGTGGGAGGGCAGGATGGTGAACAGGTCCACGTCCTCGTGGCCCAGCATGCGGCCGGCCCCGGACTCGTCGTCCTCTTTCGTTATGGGCGGGTAGTAGTTCAGCCGGAAGCCGAAGTTCGTCCGCGTGAGCTTTTCGTCGTAGAGGGACGGATCACAACCCAGATAGGTGAGGATGCTCTGCATGAGGGGCAGGATCAGCTTCTCGTGGCGCTGGATGACCTGCCGGAAGAAGGGCTCGTACCCGGCCGCGGGCCAGTAATCCGCTTCCTGGTATTCCGGATTTTCGCCCAGGTTGAAGGCCCGGCGGCAGAAGACCCAGCCCTCGACGAGATCGGGGTGCATCCGGCTGGTCTGCTTGATGGGGAAATAGCCCTGGTTGACCGATCCCTGGCGCTGGGCCTCGTACTTCATCTTGTCCGCCATGGGCGTGGCGGTGAAGAACTCGGCCACCTGTTGTTCTACCTCGACATACAGGCCGGGCGGTATTTCGTGATTCTCGAGGATCACGAAACCGATGCCTTCCATGGCCTCGCCGATGTCCCGGGCGAACTGCGCCTTGCCCTCCGGGCCGCCGTGATAAAACAGGCTCATGTCGCAGGTCCTGATCCGCGTTTCCTCGTCGAATGCCTCTTCCGTAGCGCCTTCGGCCAGGTTGTACGTCTGTTCCTTCTTCACCTGGTCGTATTGCGTGTATTCCTGGTTTACCGCCTTGATGCCATGTTCCTGGCCAGCCTGATCGGTGCTCATGACCGTACCTCCGGTCCGGGCGATCCGATGTTTCGTACCGCCGCGAACCTCGCTGATCCTCGCCTGTGTGACTCGTGTATTCTTACTTCGATGAATAACCCCAATATCTCATATCGGCGGCTGGTCTGGCAAGGGTAAAATGGCCGTCCTGCTGTGTCTGCTCGCCCGTCTGTCCATCCGTCCGACGACCGTTCCGACGGCATGTCCCGCGGGTGCCCGGAAGGCCCACAAAACAGTTGACACGGCGGCCTCGCGCCCGATACATATGGATCATGGCCAACGCACGCTTCAACCCCCCTCAGCCCTACAACGAACCGGTTCTGGACTACGCCCCCGGATCGGCCGAAAGAGCCACCGTCAAGGCGAAGCTCAGCGAACTGAAATCCGCGCCCATCGAGGTCCCGCTGATCATCGGTGGACGGGAGGTGAAGACGGGCCGCACCGCGCCACTGAAGGCGCCCCACGACCATGCCCTTAATTTGGGGGTATACCACAAGGCGGGCGAAACTGAAATCCGCATGGCCATCGACGCGGCCCTTGAGGCCCGCGCGGCCTGGGCGGAAATGCCCTGGGAGCACCGGGCGTCGGTGCTGATGAAGGCGGCCGACCTGCTGGCCGGGCCCTGGCGCCAGACGGTCAACGCCGCGACGATGCTGGGCCAGTCCAAGACGGTCTTCCAGGCCGAGATCGACTCCGCCTGCGAACTGATCGACTTCTGGCGTTTCAACGTGTACTACCTGGCGCAACTCATGAGCGACCAGCCGGCATCCTCGCCGGGGGTATGGAACCGCCTGGAGTACCGGGCCCTCGAGGGGTTCGTCTTCGCCGTCACTCCGTTCAACTTCACCGCCATCGGCGGCAACCTGCCGACGGCGCCGGCCCTGACCGGCTGCACGGTCCTCTGGAAGCCGGCCTCGTCCGCTGTCTACTCGGCCTGGCACGTCATGCGGCTGCTCCAGGAAGCCGGACTGCCGCCGGGCGTGATCAACTTCATTCCGGGATCCGGGTCCGAGGTGGGCGATCCGGCATTGAACAGCCCGGATCTGGCGGGAATCCACTTCACCGGTTCGACGGCCACGTTCCAGCGCATGTACCGCACCGTGGCCGGAAACCTGAAGCGCATGAAGCACTATCCACGCATCGTGGGCGAGACGGGCGGCAAGGATTTCATCTTCGTCCACGCCTCGGCGGACGTCGAAGCCCTCGTGGCGGCGGCGTTACGCGGCGCCTTCGAATACCAGGGCCAGAAGTGCTCCGCGGCGTCCCGGATGTACGTGCCCCGCTCCCTGTGGCCTGTATTCAGGGACCGGTTCAAGGCGGAAGTTGCGCGTATCAAGACAGGCGACCCGGAGGATTTCACGAACTTCATGGCGGCGGTGATCGACGAGGCGTCCTTCGACAACATCGCCGGTTACATCGACTACGCCCGGACGGCGGACGACGCCGAGATCATCACCGGCGGCGGTTACGACCGGGAGCGGGGCTGGTTCGTCGAGCCGACAACCATCGTGACGTCGAACCCGCGGTTCAGGACCATGGAAGAAGAGATCTTCGGCCCCGTTCTGACCATATATGTATACGCGGATGACCGACTGGGCGAGACCCTGGCGCTCTGCGACGGCACATCGCCCTACGCGCTGACGGGATCCGTCTTCGCCCGGGACCGGGAGGCCATCGTGCGCATTTCGGACGCGCTGCGCAACGCGGCCGGCAATTTCTACGTCAACGACAAGCCCACCGGCGCCGTCGTCGGGCAGCAGCCCTTCGGCGGAGCGCGGGCGTCGGGGACGAACGACAAGGCGGGCAGTCCCATGAACCTGCTGCGGTGGATGAGTGCCCGGACGATCAAGGAAACCATGGCCCCGCCGGCCGACTGGCGCTATCCTTTCATGGACGAGGCGTGAGCCGGCGGTCCACTAGTAATCGATTCACTGAAGTTCAACTGGAGGAATCAATGAGCGAGGGAAGCCCCTTGAAGGTGCACGTGACCGGCGCGTATGGACTGATCGGCAACCTGACGTACCGGCATCTGAGCGCGAAGGATGAGTACGACGTATACGGCAGCGGCAGGCGAAAAGCTTCCTCGGACCGGATCGATGACGAGGACCTCCTGCGGATCCCCGATGACCGCTTTTCACTGGCCGACCTGACCGACCGGGACGCGGTGTCCAAGGCGCTGTCCGGCATGGACGCGGTGGTCCATCTTGGTGCGGTACCCGATCCCGGCGCGTCCTTCGAGACCATTCTGGAAAGCAATATCCGTGGGACCTACAACGTGCTGGAGGTCTGCCGGGAAGAGGGCGTCAGGCGGCTCATCTACGCGAGTTCCGTCATGGCGAGCTGGGGCTACAGCCGGTTCGACGAGCCTTACGTGTCCCTCCTGGAAGGCCGGCTCGACGGGCTGCCCGATCCCATGCCCATCGTCCGGGTCACCGATCCGCCGCGGCCCACGGAACCCTATTCGGCCAGCAAGGTCTGGGGCGAGGGCATCTGCCGAACCTATCACGACGCCCACGCCTTCTCCGTCGTCTGCCTGCGCATCGGCTGGGTCAACAAGGAGAACGAGGCGACCGAGCCCTTTTTGCGGTCGGTCTGGTGCAGCCAGGCGGATATCACCAATATCATCGAACTGGCCCTGAAGGCCACGGCGACTCCGGGCTACGAGATCTGCTATGCCGTTACCGACGGACCGCACCGCTGGGTGGACATGGAACATACGCGGGACCGGCTGGGCCACGTTATTTAAGGGGTTGAAAGCGACGATTACGCGGGCGGTAAGAAGCAGAGGGTAGCGTAACCGTCGAGCAGATTATCAGATTGAAGCTGATTCACAGCACACAATCAACCTGAAAGGAGCATGCCACCATGGTGAAACTTACCGTGAGCGGAGTGGAGAACGAGGTCGAATCGGGGCAGCGTCTCGTGCTGGCCATCGAGGGCACCGGCGTGGACATCGGCCACCGCTGCGGCGGCAACGGCAAGTGCACGACCTGCCGGGTGACGATTTCGGAAGGCGAGCCGGACACGATGACCGCGGCCGAGCATGAGGTACTTTCCGAAAAGGGACTTCTCGGCGAAGTGCGCCTCTCCTGCCAGATCATCTGCGATCACGACATGTCCGTCGAACCGGGCTTCCTGCTGGAGAACGAGGCAGAATGGACCGATACGGGCCCGACGCCGGAAACAAGCATCACGCCCGACCCCGTCTGGATCGCGAAGCCATAGTCATCCCTTCAGCGCCCCCACCGTAATCCCCTTGGTCACCTGGCGCTGGAGCAGGGCGTAGACCGCCATGGTGGGCAGCATC
The DNA here is from genome assembly GCA_963693015.1 of bacterium. Lineage (GTDB taxonomy): Bacteria > JAAXHH01 > JAAXHH01 > JAAXHH01 > JAAXHH01 > JAAXHH01. The sequence goes on along the minus strand of OY843748.1, from coordinate 2,555,866 downwards.
ATGAGCACCAGGCCGGCGAAGGCCATGCCCCAGTCGCTGCGGTACTGGCTGACGATGGTGATGTTGGCCAGGCCGAGGGGGAGGGTGCGCAGGCTCTCGGCGTTCTCGCCCGACAGGAACATGAAGGCCATGAAGAACTCGTTCCAGGTGCCGAGGAAGGCGAAGATGCCCACGGTGACCAGGGCGGGCTTGGCCAGGGGCAGCATGATGTGCCAGAAGGCCCGCAGTTCGCCGGCGCCGTCCATCAGCGCCGATTCGTGCAGCCCCGACGGCAGCGACTTGAAGAAACCCGCCAGGATGAAGATGGCGAAGGGCATGCCGAAGGCGATGTAGACGAGCAGCAGCCCGAGTCGGGAGTTGAGCAGCATCAGGTCCTTCATCTGGAAGAAGAGGGGCACGATGGCCAGTTGCAGCGGCACCATCAGCCCGGCCAGGAAGAAGAAGAACAGGGGCCGCGCGCCGAAGAAGCGGAACCGCGACAGCGCATAGGCCGCCATGGCCGCGAAGAGTAGGGACAGGATCACCGTCAGAATCGTCAGCACCGCGCTGTTCAGGAAGTAGTCCCCGAACTGCCCCACCGTCCACGCCCGAGAGAAATTGATCCATTGCAGGTCCGTCCAGTCCGGCAGCGTGAACGGAGCCAGGAAGATCTCCCGGTCCGTCTTGAGCGACGTGTACAGCAGCCACGCCATCGGGTAGACCACGACGCCCAGGTAACCGAGCAGCACGGGATAGATAAGTAGATTCCTCGCCGCGGTCCGGCGCTTCTCACCAGTGTGGCTCGTCGCACCGGTACTGTTCTTGTCGTTAGCGCGATCCTTTGTATCAGTACGACCTTTATCGGCGTTCCGGACCAAATCGGCGTTCCCGATCTGCTCACCAGCGCGCTTCGTTGCTCCAGTCCCACTCATCAGAATTCCACCGTTTCCCTTCGCATGGCCCGCAGCGTGGCGGCCGTGCCGAAGAAGACCATGATGAACAGCAATACCGCGATGGCCGTGGCCTCGCCGATCTTGAACTCGGTGAACATGTCCTGCACCATGAGCGTGCCTATGACGTGCACCTGCGTGGTGGGCGTCTGGTTGGTCAGCAGCCAGATGGTCTCGAAGGCCTTCATCCCGCCGATGACCATGAACACGATGGAGATGGACAGCACCTCCCAGATCAGCGGCAGGGTGATGGTCCAGAACTGCCGCCACGACGAGGCGCCGTCGATGTCCGCCGCTTCGTAGAGACTCTGGGGGATACTCTCCATGGCGGCCAGGAAGAGGATCATGTTGAAGCCGCAGGCGCCCCAGATGGACATAGGGATCAGCGCCCGGTACAGGTTCGACTGCGACAGCCACGCGAATCCTTCCATGGCCTGGAGCCAGCTTCCGGCGCTTTCCAGTCCGGCCGCGGACAGGATCACGCCCAGTCCCACCAGCGCGGCGTTGATCGGGCCGCCCTGGGGGTTGTAGAGGTGCATCCAGAGCAGCGTGGCGGCCACGGCCCCGAGGATGTTCGGAAAGAAGAAGGCGATCCGGAAGAACCGCGAGCCCCATATCTCGCGGCTGATGCAGACGGCCAGGAAGAGGGAGAGCGGGATGACGAACAGCGGGATGACGAACATGATGAACAGGTTGTTGTTCAGCGCGATCCAGAACCCGTCGCTCTCGAAGAGCAGGCGGCCGAAGTTGAGCAGGCCCGTGAACCGCATGTCGGTCAGCCCGTCCCATTCGTTCAGGCTCCAGAGGAACGATTTCGCGCTCGGGATGATCACGAACACCGTGTACAGCACCAGGGCCGGCGCGATGAGGATGATCCGGTCGGTCCGGCGCAGAAAGGGCCGTCCCTCCGTCGTATTGATCCCCGCGCGGCGCCGGTCCCGGTAGCGCCTGTAGGTGGTGGCCGACCAGTAGACCACGGCGAGGGCCATGAGCCCGATCAGCAGGGCGGGCTTCCATACGTGCCGGACGTTGATCTCGTCCGGCGCGAGGGTCTGCCGCCGTACCACGGCCGCGTTGGCTTCCAGTTCCGCGGCGGCCGCTGCGGGCGTGGTCCGGCCGGTGATCACCCTGAACCGCGCATCGGTCCAGTACTGCGCCATGGCCGGATAGCCCTCCCCGGGCGGCGTGCCGTAGGTGACGGCCGCGTTCTTCAGCATGGCCGCCAGGTCGGCCATGTCCTCGGACAGGTGCTCTTCGGATACGCCGGCCACGGACACGGGAATATCGCGCATGCGGGCGAAAAGGCCGGCCATGCGCCGGGAGGTCATGAAACGCAGGAACTCGACGCCTTCCAGGGGATGATCGCTGTCCTTAAGGACGAAATAGTACCCGGACCCGCCGTAGACGGCCGAGGGATCCGCCTTGCCCGTGGGCGCCACCGGCAGGTTGAAGGACCCCAGGCGGAAGCCGTCCGGTATCTTGCCCAGCATCTCGCTCTTGAGCCACGAACCGCAGAAGATCATGGCCGTGTGCCCCAGGAAGAACTCGAGCTGCGATTCGGTGTGGCTCATCCCCATGGCGCCCGGCTGGAAGTAGTTCAACGCGATCCGCTGGGCAAGTCCCAGGGACTCCACGAATTCGGGATTGTCGAAGCTGCCGGGCACCAGGTTCTTCTGGTCGAAGTAGCGCCGCGGCCCGGCGAGATGGTAGTACGCGTGGTCGATCACGGCCTGCACGTAGTTCGGGTAACGGCCCTGGAAGGCGAGCGGCCACATGCCGGCGGCCTTTATCTCTTCGCAGAGCGCGAAGAACTCCGCCCAGGTCGTCGCCGGCTGCCAGCCATTTTCTTCGAAGAGCTTCTTGTTGTACCACACCGCGTAGGCCGAAGCCATGAGGGGGACGCCGTAGGTCCTGCCCTCGTGGGTGTAGCGGGACAGGGTTCCGGGCAGGAACGATTCGCGCCAGGTGCGGTCGCCTTCCCAGTTGGGCTGGTCGAGGAACTCGTCCAGGGGCAGCAGGTCGCCGTTGCGGATCAGCGCCCAGTAGTTCAGCCGGGCGTTGGTGACCTCGGGGAAGGACCGTTCCAGGATGCGCACCCGCACCTTGTCGTGGATGCGGGGATCGCCGTAAAGATCGATTACTACGCCTTCGTGTTCCTGTTCGTAGGTCCGGGCGCACGCGAGGAAGAATTCAAGGCCCTGCCCGCCCTCGAAAAGCGGGATTTCCACGCGGACCTGCGGCTGGTCCTGTGCTTCCACAACGGCCGCAAACGTCATGAGGATACTGAACAGCAGGAAGAAGCGGAACCGGGTCATGATTGGATAACCGATGGATTCGAACTTCAGGGACCAGTAGGATAAATGTAGAAGGGTCGCGATTACCTGTCAACGCCCCACCGGTCTGTACATAAGCGGTTGACAGGCGTGGGAGGGCCGATCTACATTCCCTGTTTGACTTTGTTGAACATCTTATGCAGAAGAAGTCCGACACCGCTGCGACCGACTCAACCGCTATCTACAGGAGCAACCCCATGCGTGAGATCAATCTCGGCGCGGGAAGGCCCGATCCGCTCTCGTTCCCCTCAGATGCCCTGGCCGAGGCCGCCGCCAAAGTTATCTCCACTCGCGGCGCGGAACTCGTGAATTACCCGGACGGCCGGGGTTACGAACCCCTGAGAACCATCGCCTCGGAGCGTTTCGAGCGCGGTGCGGGACGGGCGGTGCCCCTGGATGAGATCGTGCTGACCTCCGGATCGATGCAGGCACTGCAGTTGATCACGGACGCCTTCGCGTCTCCGGGAGACACGATCGTCACGGAATCCTTTTCCTACGGCGGATCGCTGAGCGTGTTCCGAAGCCGGCAGGTGCGCATCGCGCCTGTTCCGCTCGATGACCAGGGGCTCGTCACGGACGAACTGGAGACGGTGTTGAAGCGTCTCGTCGACGCGGGAACGCCGCCGAAGTTCATCTATACCATTCCCACGCATCACAACCCCACGGGCTCCATCCTGCCGCTGGAACGGCGGGAACGCCTGCTCGAACTGGCCCGCGAATACGATACGCTGGTGGTGGACGACCACTGCTACGGGGACATCGTGTTCCAGTCCGATCCGGTGCCGCCGAACCTGTATCATCTGGACGAAGACGGACGGGTCGTTTACGTCGGCTCATTCTCCAAGATCCTCGGCCCGGGCGTCCGGCAGGGCTACTTCATGGCGCCGGAGGCGCTGCAGCAGCGGATCATGGCGAACAAGATGGACGGGGGGACGAATGCCCTGGCGAGCATGATCGTGGCCGAATACTTCGGCCAACATCTCTGGGACCACGTCCGCAAGGTGAACGCCGTCATGAAGGCACGCAAGGACGCGGTCGTCGAATCACTGGCGACCCACTTCAGCGCGCTGGGCGAGGACGTGTGGTGGACGGATCCGCCCGGCGGCATGTTCGTATGGGTCCGGATCCCCGCGGCGACGGACACGCGCAAGGTCCACCAGGCAGCGGCAAGGCGTGGAGTCTACTACACGCCCGGGCAGGGATTCAGCGCCACGGGCGAGGACGTACCCTATCTGCGCATTGCCTATGGGTTCCCCACGATCGAGGATATCCGCGAAGGCATACCCATCCTCGCAGAGTGCATCCGGGAAGCCCAGGGCAAGGGCCTGGCGGCGTAGGCGTTATTCAGGTTTGAGCGAATCGCTCAGGCGCCAGCCATTGGATGTGAGTTTGTACAAGTGGACGCCGGTAAGCTTGATAAACTGTTTTAGATGCAGCGATTCCAGTGCATCCTTCCATTTAGCCGCATCGCGTCCTTTAACAAATCCGGTGTTCCATTCACCGGTCTGTACGAACCACCCTCCAAACGTCTGCCCAGTTAAAATAAGCCCATCTTCAGTTTGTAAGGCTTTCAAAACAATCGTTTTAGCTTCTTCAGACAATCTACCTGTCACCATTAAATCTCTCCTCGCTACTTCCTGATCTTGAAGCCAGTTTACCTTCAACTCTTCCCAACCTGCCATTGATTTCAAACAGTACGTTTTTGATTTCATTAATGGAATCACGTACCTCTTTCAACTCGTCCTGATTCCGCTGTGAGAATTTCCACGACAGGGTAACGATTGCCACAACTACGAGACATACGGTAGATACTGAGTCTATAATCAAAGCCAAGTTGCCCATTTGGTGGTCCGTCACGTGCGGAGTATCGGGGTTCTTTCAGGCAAATCCTGCGTTATCTGAACACAACTCAATACCACATATCAACTTCCATACCGAGTTAGTCGAAATCAAGTCAGCAATCTCGTAACCAGGCCTGAATCAGCCAGTAAAAAGATGTAAACTGGTTCCTGCCATCCATCGAGCCTTCACACCATCTTCCTTACCCCATTCTCGTAGTGGACCGCGTAATCCCCTTCGGGCACCGGCATGGCCCGCATGGCCAATTCCCCGTCGGTCACGATCGGATCGGTCTTCACCAGCAGTTCGTCCAGCGATTCCTCGGGAGACTTCTCCGTCGTATCCAACGTAACGAGATGGCCGTTGCGCGTCAGGAGCGACCGGTCGACTTCGTCCTCGAAGCGCTTCTTGAGATCGGGTATGTCCTTTTCGTCGATGATCTGGTACTCGTGGGGATCGGTGCGCATGCGTTCCCGGATCGCCTCGTCGTCGGCCGTGAGATGGATCAGCACGACGTCGGGCAGCCGGGCTTCCAGCACCAGCACCTCGTAGTGCCGCTGGTTGTGGTGGACGTAGTTGGGATAATAGGGGTTCCCGGTCACGTTGCCGTACACGTCGCAGTAGATGGCTTCCTCGATGTGCCAGCCCGCGATCAGCGTGTGGGGATAGTTCCGAATGACCTCCACGTGGTAGTGGAGCTGCATCCGCTGCATGCGTTCCTTCACGTCGTCGGGGTAGTGGACGTACTGCGCCCGGGACGTGGGACTCAGGGACGCGTCCGGGATGGTGAAGTGATCGTCGAGATGCGTCCGGCGCCGCCGTTTCTGGTAGTAGGCGTCCAGCAGATCGATGAGGGTGGACTTGCCGGCGTATTCGATGCCGACGAAAATGGACCGCATGGTTTGCTCCTTTCCACTCAGGCCTGTTGGGATCAGGTTTCTTGATCAGGCTTCTTGATCAGGCTTCTATGGTATGCACGTCCTGGGCCACGTCCAGCCCGTGGCGTTCGGCCCATTCCCGGATGGGCCAGTCGATGCCGTCCGGCGCCTCGCGCCCCTCGGAGTCCACCGTGGCGCCCAGCAACTGGCGTCCGACGTCATCGGTAGCCGCGAGCAGGCCGGCATCGGGCTGCGTCACATCGTCGTAGAAGCGCATGTAGTGGTCCGGCTTGATCCACCGGTAGTGGTAGCCGTAGATGACGACCCTGGCGATCTGCCTCGTGAAATTCAGTCCGGCCGCGTGGTAGGTCCGGTTCTCGAAGAGGAAAGCGTCGCCGGCCCGCAGGATGGGCTGTACGTATTCGTCCGGATGGATCCGGCCCTTTGGTATCGGCAGCGCGGACTTCATGTTGTTGCTCCCCCGCACGAACATGGTCGCCCCCGAGTCCGGACCGGGGAAATCCGTCAGGCAATAGCCGATCTTCAGGCCGACGAGGGGCAGCACCACGTGGCCCACGTCCAAGGAGACCCCTACGTCGCGGTGCCAGTTGACCTGGTCGGTATCCCCGGGCGCTTCCGGATGCTTGTGGATGAGCGCGGTGTTCGTGACATGGATGTTGAAGCCGAGGAGGGCCACGATCAGCGGGACCGTGCGCTCGTTCGTGACCAGATCCAGGAAGGCCCGCTCCTGCACGAGACCGGGACGGCGATGGGCGTAGAATCCGGGGTACTCGAACCCTTCCATGAGCCGGTCGCCCGCCTCCGTCAGCGCTTCGATTTCTGCGGAATCCAGCGCATCGGGGACGATCAGGTAGCCGTCCTCCTCAAAGGACCGGCGCTGGGATTCGGTCAGCGGCGTAGGATGCATGGGGTGGTCTGAGGCTGCTTGTCCCGGTGGTTGCCAACCCTTAGCGGTTGTACAATTGTACGTATTTAACGTGAATCATGTCCAAGTGAGCACTGCGTCAGCATTACAAACCGCTTCCAATTTAAGGGTGAGTCTATCATTCAACAGTTATAATATCTTGTCCCATAAGTGCTATGCCATTTATCCAGCCATCAATTCCACCACTTCCAACCAACGTGACATTGTACCATGGCTGTTCAGGAATCTCTCTGTCAACTGCGATTACAGTTACTTCTGATCCGGATGCGATCTTACGGACTTTTGCTAAAGCGCCGACAGGATCTACTGGGTTGCGTCCTTCTGGCATTAACATTGTCTCACGCGAAAGACTATAAGTCTTCCCGATTTCTAACCTATTCCATGCAACTGTGGTGGACTTGCTTGGTGGTAATGGTCCTTCAAGGGGATAGAGGAAATTCACTTCAGTGTTTAGTTCTATGTCACTACTCAAATTGGGATTTCCTGGCCCTCCGAAAACCGATTCAGGTTGGTTACTTACAAGGACAGCACGTATGTTGACATCGTCTTCGATTTGTGCTACTTCGTAACCAATATCCAAAGAAGCCATTTCCGCCTGATGTTCTTTCAGATCTGTTTTCCACGCTTCTGCGTCCAGTGAAACCTCTCGTGGAGTGCGCCAACCAGATACGGGACCAATTTCACTCAAGTAATCCCTAGAGTAGGGTACATCGTCCTTACCAACTTCGTAGTAAATTCTATATACACTTACCGATATCACAGCGGCATCTGGCAAATCGGTTTCTATTGCCAAAAGGACGCTAGCTTCTTTTAACTCCCACTGGATTTCGAATTGATTAACTACAATCGTCTCCTCTGCGACTTCTTCAGTGGTGATTGGTGGTTTCGATCCTTCCCGAGTACAGAGACTCACAATGATCATCAGTATGATGAAGCCGACTATACCATATGCCAGTTTTTTCATTTTTTGTCCTTTCATTGCTCCATTGTACGTCGGTGGCACTGAATACAAAGTGATTGTGATGAGATATAGAAGAACGAGGAACGATATCTACGATGTGGCGAAATTACGAAGTGCTGTGTGTCGCCTTCAACGACAAGGTTTCTTGGTTACGCCACCAGCTCTTTAAGAGTATAGTTTTGTTTCCAAGTTAAGAAATGGTTTATGGTTAACTGCCTAACGGGGATTAACATCAAAACCTTATATTAGCTAAGGTTGCATTGCCATATTTACCATATTTGGAAAAAAGTAAATCTCATTTTTTGAAATAACAACATTGTTGCGCTTATCAAAACCAAGGTCTGCTGGTAAATAGCATGATGCTTACACTAACATGCCCGGATGTACTCACCGATTTAAGCGATATCTCATGTGGGATATTCACTGTACGTAACAAAACAAGCGGAGATTTGATTCTGATCATAAAGTGTACTAAAGAAATGATATTAACAGCAAAAACCCGTAAAGGATTTAAGTTCTACGTGTTGACGGTAAACATAAACAGATTCCGTACATCTGCCATTGTCACTGCGTTTTTTGATGATCCAGATGAACCTTTGGTCCTAAGAACACCTTTGTACGATGAGGATCACTCGAATCAGATTGTTGAACTGTTATCACTGGAACGATTTCAAGTACATTTTGTTGATGAAAACAACCGTGAGTTGCTCGGATACATCGCGAAGAACGACAAAGCGAAACGTCTACGGTCTATTAGAAGTGAACTAAGATTGGCCGCACCAGGAATCTATATGGGTCAACCTGATTTCGCAGGAGCGGTCGACAGTGAGATTTCGAAATGGTTTAGTAATAGAACGTCTAGTGACGATGCGGAAGCAATATCGATTTCTTTTGAGGAGCCCTTGTTTCCTGAAGATCTTTACGTTTCTGATAGTAGACCGGAAGTGAACGCATATCATGGTCGTAAAGTACCAATGCACACCGTGCTCGAACGTACCCAGGCAGGTCACTTTTCAGAACTCGATGTGGTTCATGTGTTACTGCGTGTTTTTACTAGTGATCAAATCTACCACAATCCAATCAGATCAGACAATAAACGTGAATTTGTAGATGTATTGGTCATCACGGAACAGAACGTGTTCTTAATTCAAGCAAAAGATAGCCCCAACACCGAACAGATCTTAGAACGAACAATCGATCGTAAAAAGGCAACATTTGTTTCGCACCTTAAAAAAGCGGCGGATCAACTTATTGGATCCATTTCTCATTTACAAAAAAACGAACAGATAGACTTAACTATCGACGAAGTTGAGTTCAAACTATCAATCAAAGAACGAAAAGTATTCGGTATGATTGTGGTAAAAGAGATCTTCAATGAGAAGTCGGAGTACTATAGCTCATTGCTTTTCGATGTATTTGGACAAACTGGCGTACCTTGTTTTCTACTAGATTATCCTGAGTTACATGATTGGACGGTAAATCGAACAGATGAAGAGAGCTTTGTTGAAACACTATCTCTGGTTTTAAGTACTGCGCTAGAAGAAGGGGAGTTTCCCCGTATTCGTTTTTGGCCCCATTTAACCTAGGTGTCTAGTGTATTAGGTGTTTAACAACAGAAATCAACAAGATCAAGTGGCCTAATCCGAATCACTCTCAGACTTATTGAACGTGTTAGGCTAGAACTCGTTTACCACCGGAACCAGGACGCAAACGGCCGGCCAGCGACAGCTGCCAGATCAATCACAGCGGGATCACAGCGACAGCCGCCAGATCAACTGGGACTCGTCGGGGCATTCCGCGTAGGCGTGCGAGACGATGGCGCTTAAACGGCATCCCTGGCGCGCGTAGAAACGGCACGCCGGGACGTTGATATTCTGGGTTTCGATCTTCAACTCCACGCAGCCGTGCCGTCTCGCCCAGTCCACGGCGGCTTCGAAGATACTATATCCCACACCGGCCCCCCTGTGGTCCGGGTGGACGCGCAGGTCCCACAGCACGGCCAGGTCGTCCCGTCCCTCCAGCATGTGTACGTTCGGCGTGCGCCGGGCCAGCACCGCGCCGCCCACCCGCCGTGAATCTTCGTAGGCCGCGAACAGTCCCCACGACGACGTGTCCCACTTATCCCACCGCCTGAGCCACCGGGCGGGGCCCTCTTCGGACGTGGTGTCGTAGTCCTTTACGTAGGGTGGATCAACCGGTTCTTCCACCAGCCTGATGCCGCCCAGGCCGTTTTCCGCCGGTACGGACCTCAACCGCGTGCTCACCTCGAAGGCGATGGGTACGCGACCGTATTCAATCAACCCGGACAGGGGTTCTTCCGCGATTGTCACCGCCATCGGATGTTCTACTCCCTCATGGCCAGGTCTTGTTGCGGTCGCTGGCACCGGACAGCGTGAGCAGTCGGTCAACCGGGACGCCGGGCACGCTCATACGCCGCGATATCATCCTCGTACTGCAGGGTCCAGCCGATTTCGTCCAGACCCTTCAGGATGAAGGTCTTGCGAAAGGGATCGACCTCGAAGGGTTCGGAGGCGCCGTCCGGTTCGGTGACGATCTGGCTTTCGAGGTCTACCGAAACGGTATAGCCGGGTTGCTCCGCGGCGTTTCCGAGCATACGGCGCACGGTACCGGCGGGCAGCACGACGGGAAGCAGTCCGTTCTTGAAGCAGTTGTTGTAGAAGATGTCCGCGAAGGAAGGGGCGATGATCGCGCGAAAGCCGTAGTCCTGAAGCGCCCATGGCGCGTGCTCGCGGGAGCTCCCGCAGCCGAAGTTGTCCCCGGTAACGAGGATCGTCGCGTCCCGGTACCTGACTTCGTTGAGCACGAAACCGGGGTCGGGCGAACCGTCGCCCGTGAAACGCCAGTCGTAGAAGAGGAACTGGCCGAACCCGGTCCGCTCGATGCGCTTCAGGAACTGCTTGGGAATGATCTGGTCCGTATCCACGTTGATCCGGTCCAGCGGGGCGACCAGTCCGGTGTGCCGGGTAAAGGGTTCTGCCATGTCGCGCTCCGTTTTGCTCCGTTTCCGGTGGACCTTACCAGGGGGTGCCTTACCAGTTTCTCACGTCGACGAAACGGCCGGCGACGGCCGCCGCCGCGGCCATGGCCGGGCTGACCAGGTGCGTCCTTCCGTTCCGCCCCTGCCGGCCTTCGAAATTGCGATTGGAGGTGCTCGCGCACCGCTCGCCGGGCTGCAGGACGTCCGGGTTCATGCCCAGGCACATGCTGCATCCGGCCTCGCGCCACTCGAAGCCGGCCTCCTTGAAGATCCGGTCCAGTCCCTCGACTTCCGCCTGTCGCTTTACCGCATGGGATCCAGGCACCACCAGGGCGGTGACCCGCGGCGATACGCGGCGGCCCCTGACGACGTCCGCGGCCGCCCGCAGGTCGCTGAGGCGGGAATTGGTGCAGCTCCCGATGAAGACCCGGTCCACTTCGATATCCGTGATCGACGTGTTGGGTTCCAGCGCCATGTAGGCCAGCGCCTTTTCCGCGGCGCGCCGGTCGTTCTCGCTGTCCATCCCGCCGGGATCGGGCACGACGCCGGTCACGTCCGTCACCATGCCGGGATTGGTGCCCCACGACACCTGGGGCACGATCTCGTCGGCGTTCAGCGTGAGCCGCTCGTCGAATTCGGCTTCATCGTCGGTGGCCAGACCGCGCCACCGCGCCACGGCCCGGTCGAATTCGGCGCCGCTGGGGGCGAACTCCCGCCCCGACAGGTACTCGAAGGTCGTATCGTCGGGCGCGATGAGGCCGGCCCGGGCGCCCAGTTCGATGGACATGTTGCAGATCGTCATCCGCTCGTCCATGGACAGGCCGCGGATGGTGCTTCCCGTGTATTCGATGACCGTGCCCGTGCCGCCGGCCGTGCCCGTGCGGCGGATGACGTTCAGGATGACGTCCTTGGCGGTCACGCCCTCGCTCAATGCCCCGTCGATCCGGATCTCGAAGGTCCTGGAGCGCTTCTGGAGCAGGCACTGCGTGGCCATGACGTGCTCGACCTCGCTGGTGCCGATACCGAAGGCCAGCGCGCCGAAGGCGCCGTGGGTGGACGTGTGGCTGTCGCCGCAGACCATGGTCTTGCCCGGCTGCGTGATGCCGAGTTCGGGTCCGATCACGTGGACGATGCCGTTGTGCGGCGAGTCGAGGTCGTAGAGGGGCACGCCGAACTCCTCGCAGTTCCGGGCGAGCATGTCCACCTGGAGCCGGGCGATCTCGTCGGTCATGGGCAGCGACCGGTCGGTGGTGGGCACGTTGTGATCCATCGTGGCGTAGGTCAGGTCGGCCCGTCTCAGCTTCCGGCCCGCGGCCCGCAGTCCCTCGAAGGCCTGCGGAGAGGTCACCTCGTGGATCAGGTGGGCGTCGACGTAGAGGACGGCGAGCCCCTCCGGCGTCTCCCTGACGACGTGCTGGTCCCAGATCTTCTCGTACATGGTTCTGGCTGGCATTTCTTATTCCCCGGCAATCTCCGGCGCGCTAACGGGCGCGGTCTGCTTCCGCCGATCGTCCGCAAACCGCGCAATGGCCCTTAAAGACCGTAAATTCATATGCTTACACCCGCGTGGCCGTCCCGCGGGCCAACGCATCCAATATAGACCCGGAAGCGCGCTTCGGGCAAGCAAAAAGTCCATGGTCCCACGGGTCGATGAACCCGCCGGCAGAACGCCCCGCCAGCGCCCCCCGAAGCATGCCAATCTCCTTGACAGGAAGGGTCCGATTCTCTATATTGTCAAGAGTCGCAGTTTGTTATTAGAAATACCTGAACAATTGCTTGTGATGACCCTGTTTTTGTTGCAGTAATTTCAAAGTGTTATGTGATATGCGTATCGAACAGGTGCGTCCGGACAGCATCGCGGAGCACGTCGGCCTGGTGCCGGGGGACCGGCTGATCCGGATCAATCAGGCCCGGGTCCGGGATTCCCTCGACTACCGGTTCTGGTCCAGTGAGGACGTGCTTGAACTGGACGTGCTCCAGGCGAACGGAAGCCGGATGCTGATCGACGTCGAAAAGGATCCGGACGAAGACCTGGGGCTGTCCCTGCACGAACCGCCCTACCAGTCCTGCGCCAACAAGTGCGTGTTCTGCTTCATCCATCAGAACCCGAAGGGCATGCGCAAGGCCGTCTACTTCCAGGACGAGGACGTCCGCCTCACGTTCCTGTACGGGAACTACGTGACGCTGGCCTTCGCCTCCGACGCCTACCTCGAGCGCATCATCGTCCAGCGGCTGAGCCCCATCTACGTGTCGGTCCACGCCACGGACCCGGAACTGCGGCGCATGCTGCTGGGCGCGCCGAAAGCGAAGGACGTCATGCCCATCCTCCGGCGGCTGGCCGGGGGCGGCATCCTCATCGAGACGCAGATCGTGCTCTGTCCCGGGCTCAACGACGGCGCGGCGCTGAGGAAGACCGTGGACGATCTGGCCGAACTGTATCCGGCGGTGGAGTCGATCTCCATCGTACCCGTCGGCCTCACCGAACACCGCCAGGGCCTGTACCACCTCGAACCGGTCACCGTGGACTACGCGCGGCGCATGATCGACGTGGTCGGCGAATGGCAGCAGGAACTCCGCGCCCGGCTCGGCCATCCGCTGGTGTACCTGTCCGACGAATGGTACCTCATGTCTTCCACGCCCCTGCCTCCGCCATCCTTCTACGCGGACTGTCCCGTCGTGGAGAACGGTGTGGGCATGGTCACGCAGTTCGAAGCCGATATGGCGGAGCAGACGCGGAGATTGCCCGAACGGGCGGCCGAACCGCTCCGTACGACGCTCGTGACGGCCGAACTCGCCCGGGACGTGGTGCGGACGGCGCTCGTGGAACCGTTGAACCGCGTGGATAACGTCGAAGCGAACCTGGTCGTCGCGTCCAACACTTTCTTCGGCCGCGGCATCACCGTGTCGGGCCTGCTGACCGGCCAGGACATCGTCCGGGCGCTGGAGGACGAGCAGGTGGGCGACCGCGTGTACCTTCCGCCCAATGTGCTGAACGACGACGGACTGCTGCTGGACGACATGACCCTCCCCGCGCTGAGCGAGCGGATCGGCGCACCGGTGGAGCTCTTCCCCGAGTACGTGGCGGAGCTTCCCGGGCTGCGGTCCGCGGCCGGACCGCGCTGAACCCATGGTCGCAAAAGGACGACGGACTCCGCCATGTCTTCGGTCATCGCCATCATAGGACGCCCCAACGTGGGCAAGTCGGTACTGTTCAACCGGATGATCGGCCGCCGCGACGCCATCGTGCACGACGCCCCGGGCATTACGCGGGACCGGCACTACGCCGAGGCCGACTGGTTCGGGAAGAAGTTCACCGTGGTGGACACGGGGGGCCTGGTCCCGGAATCCGACGAGCCCATGGAGGCGGCCATCGAACAGCAGGCCCGGCTGGCCGTGAGCGAAGCCGACGTGATCCTGCTGGTCACGGACGTCCGCACGGGGATCACGCCCCTGGACCAGAAGGCGGCCGAAGTCGTCCGAAGGGCCGGCAAGCGGGTCATCGTCGTCGCCAACAAGGTGGACAGCGGCGCCCAGGAGAACCACGCCTACGAGTTCGGCGCCCTGGGGCTGGGCGAGCCCATGATGATCTCCGCCCTGAAGGGACGGAATACCGGCGACCTGATGGACCTGCTGGCCGAGCGGATGCCCGAACCGGAGCCCGTCGTCGAAGAAGAAGACGGCGCGATCAAGGTGGCCGTCGTGGGCAAGCCCAACGTGGGCAAATCGTCCCTGGTCAACGCCATCGTGGGCCGGGACATGGTGATCGTCTCCGACGTCCCCGGCACGACGCGGGACTCGGTGGACACGCAGATCACCCGGCAGGGCGTGCGGTTCGACCTGATCGACACCGCCGGCCTCCGGCGCCGGGCCAGGATATCGAGCGATATCGAATTCTACAGTTTCACCCGGACGCTCAGGAGCATCCAGCGCTGCGACGTGGCGGTGCTGCTCGTAGACGCCGTCGACGGCCTAGCCGCGCAGGAACAGCGGATCGTCTCGCAGGTGGACGAGGCGGGGAAGGGGCTGGTCATCGCCTTCAACAAGTGGGACCTGGTGGACCGTACCCGGGAATCGACCGAAACGCGCATCCAGGCGGCCCGGGCGTACCTCCGGTTCGCCGATTACGCCCCGATCCTGTTCGTTTCGGCCGAGACCCGCCGCGGGGTGACCCAGATCATGCAGAAGACGCGCCACGTCCACGAAATGCGCTCGCTCCGGGTGTCCACTGGCGAGTTGAACCGGATCGTGGAGCGCATCGCGGCCCATTACCCGCCCCCGGCGGCGCCGGACGGGCGGCCGGCCCGGATCCTCTACTGCACGCAGGTGCAGATCGCGCCGCCCACCTTCGTGTTTTTCGTGAACCATCCAGACGCGGTCCCGGATTCTTACCGGCGGTACCTGTCGAACCGGCTCCGGGAGACCTTCGTATTCGAGGGTTCGCCCATCCGGGTGCTGATCCGCGGGCGGGAAGGGAAACGATGAGCAAGCTGTATTATTCCAGCAGCGAAGTCTCGACCATGCTCGACCTGGAACCGTCCGTACTGCGGTTCTGGGAAGATCAGTTCAGCCAGCTTCGCATCAAGCGGAACCGCGCCGGCAAGCGGATGTACCGGGAGAAGGACATCGGCCTCATCCGGACGATCAAGCAGCTCACCCGGGACGAAGGATACACGATAGCCGGCGCCAGGAAGAAGCTCCAGGAATCCTCGGCGAACCGGGGCGCGGAGAAGGCGGCCCGGACCGCGGATAAAGCCTCCAGTGCCATGGAAAAGGCACCGGCCGGCCCGGTGACAGCGGACCCTGCCGCGGTACCGGCGGACCGTGGCGAGCAGGCGCTCCCTGGCGCGGAGCAAGCCGCCTCCGACGAGCGGAAGGCCGCTCCAGCCGATTCCTCCTCCCAAACCGAGCTCATACAGTGGTTGCGGTCCCGCCTGATCGAAATCCGGGATTCGATGGACTAGGGTTTCAGTCGATAACCCTGTTGGCCATAAGCTTTTTACTCTTCATCATCCGTCATCTGGCCATACCCTGTCAAGAGACCCCTCGAACGGTATGAGTTGACACCAGCAACTGGTATTGGGGATAGACTATTGGGCGCATCAAGTAAATGCTAGGAGCTTTGATCGATGGACGGAACTCTAGTCAGTCTCAATGGGTTACTCACCGGCAATCAGGTGTTCGATATTCCCGTTTACCAGAGAGGCTATGCCTGGGAGCGGAAAAATCTGGAGGACCTGTGGGAGGACCTCTATTACTTGGACCCATCCAAGAAGCACTACTTCGGCACGGTGCTTCTCAAAGATTCGGGAAAGAACGCTAGAACCTTGCTAGCTACTTTGAGCCGTTTCGATGTCATCGACGGCCAGCAGCGACTTACTACTGTCCTGATATTGTTGCGGGAGATCATATCGCAGTTGAGGGAGGTCAGTGGCAATGAGTTGCAGGGAGATGTGGATGCTTTGGAAAGAAGCTATCTGAAAGACGGTGGTCATTACAAACTGAACCCTTTGGGTGAAGATGGTGAATTCTTCCGCCATGCCATAATTGACGGCAATGAGTTTCTGGCTGGCACTACCACGACTCACTCTCAGCGCCGCCTGACGGAGGCCAAGGCGTTCTTCAGTGAAAGACTTCTCGGCGAGAAGGAACACGGGCCTACGGAATACCAGAACTTTCTGGTTCAATTCAAGCAGAAGATCGACGATCTTCAGCTCATACAGTACCAAGTCAAATCTGACGCGGATGCCATTCGCATCTTTGAGACCGTCAACGACCGAGGCCGCCCGCTGAGTAATCTTGAGAAGACGAAGAGCTTCCTCATGCACACTTCGTATCTCGGGATCGAAGACGATGACGCGGTGGCCGGGAGGCTCAAAGAACTGAACGGCCACTTCTCGAGAATATACCACCACTTCGAAGGCGTGAGTGCAACCAAGCACATGGAACGCTTACGCATGGACGAGAATGACGTTCACCGTTACCACTTCATAAACTACATTTCGTACGGAGACGAATCGTCGCGCCCTACCGACAGTCTCAAGGACCTCATCAGGGAGAAGTTGCGAGAAGACCCCGAAGAGTGCGTTGAGTATGCTCTAACATACGCCAAAGACTTGGAAAAGGCATTCCTGGCTGTGAAGCAAATTACCGAATACTACAAGGACGATGAAGAAGGCGGAACACTTAGTAAAATATTCATGCTGGAGAGGATGGGGAACGTATTTCCGCTATTGTTAGCCTCCTGGCTAAGGTACAGAGACGATGGCCCACGTCTGGAGGGGATCCTGAAACTGTTGGAGACATTCATCGTTCGTGTGTACTTGGTGAGTGGATACCGGAGCCATACCGGGGCGTCCACACTCTATGGAATAGCTCACAAAGTACATCGGAAGAGAATGGACTACGGGGACCTAATCGATGAATTGAAGGGGATAAATAACTACTACCAGAACGACGAGCAGTTCAAGCGTTCCCTCAGTTTGGGCGACCTCTATGAGCGCCTAACCTCAAGAACTATACGATACCTGCTGAGCGAATATGAGATTTGTCTCAGCAAAAAGGCTGATGTGCCATTGGCTGTCGCAACACAGGAGAAAATCTTGTCGTCCGATTACGAGGTAGAGCACATATGGGCTCAGCATCCCTCTTACAATATGGGCGCAGAGGAAGCAGAGGAACACAGCCAAAACGTCCATCGACTTGGCAACCTGACCATAGCTTCCCAGTCGTGGAACAAGCGGATGGGAAACAAAACATTCCATGAAAAGCGGCGGCAACCTGACGATGCGCCTAGTTATTCGAACTCCAGTCTGTTGGTGCAGAAGGAGCTTTCAGACCTTTCCTCTTGGGATGTTGGTGCGATCAATAACCGGGAGACCGACATAGTGGCCTTCGCGTTGCAGAGGTGGGCTGTATAGCTTTAGCGTTCCTCCTCCTCGCTTCCTCACCCGGTCAGGATGAGGATTGGATAGGTGGATTCGTCGGATAGTCTTCTGGTTTGCCAGTATCGCCTGGCTGGATGATAAAGTCTCGGCGATCTCGGTAAAGGCGGGCACGGTTTAGCACGTAGTCGACCCCATCATTGTAGGGGTCAATATCGTTGTAGTCGGTCATAAGCCAGTATTTGTGATCGCCAACGAACAGATAGGTGTTGTTCATTCGGAAGAAGCGACAAGTGACTCCTTCACCGGCGCGAAATCGGGTGCAGATTGCGTCCAGCAACTCGCGTTGATTGTCCTTCTCGGTGAGAACGTATTCGTGGGGCCAAGTATCTCGATAGGTAACCGCTTCTCTCCAAGGGGCGCGATCTATTAGGTCGGTAAATGTGGGTTTCATGCGTTTTGCCTCTTCATTGGTATCGTGTTCCGAAAACAGTTGTCACCCTATCACAAGCGGGTTGCATTCGCCGTCCATACTCAGCCGACAGTTGAATGAAGGCATTGGACCATTCATCCCAAACTCCTCGATACTGTTTTGCCTAAAGAACTAAACCTAGTCATCGTTTTGCTTGTTTGCATCCATGAAATATGCACTCCCAATGGTGACATGACTAGGATCATTCCAGTCGATACTATCTGAGTCGGTCATGATCGCCTTCTCGCCACGTCCGTCGTTCCGGTTGTTGCCCACCTTCCTGTCGGCCCTGCTGTTCAATCTCTTTTTTCTTATATCCAATACCTCGGGCGCCCACGCGGCGGTACCGCAGCCTCAGACCATCGAAGGTCCGTCGGCCGCCGACCGTTCCGCCATCCCGGGCACGGCCATCGAACGCGCCCTGGGGGAACTTTACGAGCTGCTGAACAACCGGGACATCGGCGATAATCCCCTCGAGGAGATCCTCGAAGAAAGCGCTGCTCCCCTGGCTGAGCGATACGATGATGCCAGGATCAGGCTGCGGAAGCGGCACGCGGTGGACAGCCTCCTCGCGCGTCCCGAGGTCCAGCTCAGCGTTTTCCTCGAAGAGAAGGAGCGGCTTTCGGCCGAGCTGTGGAAGGTCCATTTCGTGCCGGAGGGGGATGGCTGGAGGGCCGGCCGGTACGCGTCGCTGCTGGCGGCCCGCCTCGGCTTCCGGTTCTCGCTCCGCGAGGACGCGGTCTACGCCTTCGACCGCCTGACGTTCGAGCGCGCCGGCGGCGTGTTCCAGGTGGAAGACGGCCTGCTGATGCCCGGGTTTGCCGGAGACCGGATCGGGCGCGCGGTCCTCGTGGGTACGGGGCGATTCACCTTTACGCCTCCGGACCGCGTCGAGCGTCATCAGATGAACAAGTACGCCCGTACGACCGATGCGGTGTATACGGCCCGGTTCGAGCGGATCGTGCTGATCCTCTCCCCCGAGGGTTACGAGCAACTGGTGGAAGGTGTCGTGCTGTCACGCGTGCAGGGCGGCCGGGCCTTCGACCGGGCGG
The DNA here is from genome assembly GCA_963693015.1 of bacterium. Taxonomy (GTDB): domain Bacteria; phylum JAAXHH01; class JAAXHH01; order JAAXHH01; family JAAXHH01; genus JAAXHH01. The sequence goes on along the minus strand of OY843748.1, from coordinate 2,536,577 downwards.
AAGCCTTGCTGAAGCGCGTCGACAGAGACTACCTGATGGACATGCGGCCCGCCCGGGAACGCTTCTCGCTGGGCCACTCGCATCCCGCCTTCCTCCAGGCGGAAATCGATCTCGCGGACTCGGACCGGTGGCTGGTCTACACGTACAGTCCCTATGAATCGGAAGCGGTCAGCCTGGTGCAGAAGAGCGGTTTCCCCAGGAACCCGCAGATCAGTCCCCCCGTGGTGTGGTGCCGTTTCGGGGCGGATCGGACAGACCAGGCCCGGAAGGACGAGATGGTCAGGGGGCCGTTGCTGTCCCTGGATCACTACGGGATCGCGGGGACGCTGGCGCATAACCGCAAGCGCATGAAGTTGAAGACGGCCCTGGACATCACGGCCCGGGCGGACACGCTCACCGCGGCGACGTTCACGCTGAATCCGGCATTCGACGTCCTCCGCGTGGACTACGCCGACGGCCGGGGCGCCCTGTTCACGAGACAGGGGAGCTATCTCACCATTCCGTTTCTCCGGCCAGTTCCGAGGGACCGCGCCACCACGCTGACCCTGTGGTACGAAGGGGACGTCTTCCGGGACGGCGGCGGCGACTTCTTCGGCCTGTTGAACAACCAGCAGTGGCTGCCCGTGCATTCCAGCGAGGACCAGTACACCTTCGACCTGGCGCTGGGCTACCCGGAAGAGCTGACCGCGCTGACGACCGGCGCTCCCGTGGACGAATACGTGGAAGGCGATACGCGGCTATCCCGCTGGCAGCGGCGGCAACCCGTGTCTTCGCTGGGCGTTGCGTTCTCCGAAAACCGCACCCGCACGGTATCCGTGAACGGAATCGAGTTGTCCCTCAACGTGGATCAAGACGGGCGCAAGACCGATGCGAGTACGACGCGGATCATCAGCCACATCGGTCCGCTCCTCGACTTCTTCGGCGGCCTCTTCGGTCCCTATCCCTACGGGAAGCTCGACGTCGTCCGGATGCCGGACGACTACGAATTCGGCCGGGCCCTTCCGTCGATGCTGATGCTGTGGGGCCTGTACTTCCAGGATGCCTTCAGCCTGGACGCGAACCTGCACGCCCACATGTACACGGAGGTGCAGCATATCTTCCGCGGCTTCCTGGCCCATGAACTCGCCCACCAGTGGTGGGGAGGCGCCGTGATCCCGAAGACGTACCGGGACGCCTGGCTTTCAGAGGCCATGGCGACGTACGCGGCTGACCTGTATATCGAAGGGGAGATCGGCGGCGACGGGTTCCGGGAGATGCTGAAGCGGCACGCGGACCAGGCGCGTTTTGCCGACCGGCACGGCGCCATCGACCTGGGCATGCGGCTCGGGGAACATTACCAACCCATTGTCTACGAGAAGGGCGCCATGGTGCTGCACATGCTGCGGCGCACCATTGGCGATGAGCACTTTACGGCCGTGCTCTCGCGTTTTTGCCGGGAAAACGCGGGCAGGCTGGTCACCACGGCAGACTTCGAGACCGCGGTGGAGGCGGTCACGGGCCGGGAGATGGACTGGTTCTTCGACCAGTGGATCCGGCGCACGGGTTATCCGGTCTACCGGACGTACCACGCCACCAGCGGGGGGTCGGACAGTGGGGAGCCCGGCAGTGAGGAGTCCGGCGGCGGGAGGTCGGGCAAGTCGTTTACGGTGCGGGGGCAGCTTCTGCAGGAACAGGAAGGGGACGTCTTCCGGGCGGTCGTGCCCCTGGTCTTCGAACTGGGAAACGGGGAACGGATCACGCGGGAAATCTGGAATACGAAAAAACGGCAGACCTTCGAGTACACGGTGCCGGACGAAGTGAAGCGCATCGTCATCGCGCCGGATCTTTCCGTGTATTTCAGGCACGCGCAGTAAGAACAGTAGACCGGGCCGCCCGCTATTCGGCCCGCCGCACCCGCTAACCAAGCCGCCGGCCCTGCGCCTGCTACTCCGGCACGGGCCTGGCCACCCGGGCGCGATGCGCTTCCGGCGTGTCGGGATACCGCCCGATCAGACGCTGGTACACGTAACCGGCCTCGAAGTCGCGTCCGGCCTGCTGCAGGCACTGCCCCGCCTGCCAGAGGACCTTTTCCAGCCCTTTTGTCCCGGGGAAATCCGTTTCGAATCTCAGGTACTGCCGGGCGGCTTCGATGAAGTCGCCCTGGTTGCGGTAACCGTCCGCTATCGCCAGGCGCGCCGCACGGACGAGCGTCGAATCGGGCCGCGAGGCAAGGAGCTGCTGGAGGACCATGCGAGACAGATCCGGCCGCCGTCCGGCAAGGAGCGCCCTGCCCAGGAGAAAACGCGTTTCATCCTTCAGTTCCGAATCCGGATAGGCTTTCAAGAGCTGGTTGCAGGCGTTGACCGCGTCGTCGTGTCGTCCCAGGTCGAACTGGATGCGGGACACGGCCAGCAGCGCGTCGTCCGCCAGCGCGTGTTCCGGGTCGTGGAGCAGAACCTTCAGGAAATACTGTTCAGCGGCTTCCCCGTCCGGGTCCAGGCGTCCCAGGTGGAAGAGCGCCACGGGCTCCCCGGGCCGGTCTGCCAGTACGCGCAGGAAGGCGTCGCGGGCCCGGTCGTGCTGACCGGCCTCGTAGAAGGCTACCGCTTCGCCAAGGGATATCGCGGGGGTCTGCGGCGGAGGTGCGGCAACGGCCGTGTCCTGCGCCGCAAACTGGAAAGGACAAAGGCAGATCACCCATCTGGACAGATTCAGACGGGCGAAGACCGCAAGTTTCGACAGGACGGCGGAGGGGTGACAGTCCGCCTTCGTTTCACTCATCGAGGGGGACCCGAAGGGCTTCTTTCAACAGTTTTCCAGGTTTGAAACGGGTCTTCTTTCCGGCCGGGACGTAAACGATGTCGCTCGTGCGGGGGTTGCGCGCAGAGGTGCGGGCCTTGGTGTCCTTGACCTCGAAAACGCCGAAACCACGGATTTCGATTCGATCTCCCTGGACAAGCGAATCCCGCATGGCCACGAAGGTCTGGTCGACAACGGGGAAGACCTGTTCTTTCTTCAATCCCAGTCGCTTGCTGATGAGTTCCACCAGTTCCTTCTTGGTGGTGGTCATGGAGGACCTCCTCCCCGCAACGGGGCCGCCGGTCGGAACCGCACGCTATCTCTATGCAGTTTTTCAACTTAACAACGCCGCATCGTATTCTAAAGGCCGGCAGCCGCCGTGTCAACGGATTTCGATTTCATCCATTCCAGGCGCCATGATTCGACTGAAACTGGCGTCCGGGCATCCATGTATCCCGTCTTCCATGTAGGCGTGAGGCGAGCGTTTTCCCATCATGCTCGTGCGGCAGTCATGCATCACCTAGTTCATGCCTGCCGGCGCCGTCTTGTGGAAGGGGAAGGAGCCCTTGAAGGGACGGGGGCTGGAGACGTACCAGACGCCCTCGTACATCGGGCAGGTCTGGTAATGGCACACCACGTTGCACCGTTCCATGCCGTCGTCCTCCTTGGCGCCCTGGTGGGGGATGTGGCTCAGGAAGACGACAGCGTCGCCCGCCATGGGGTGCAGGACGACGTGTTCCTGCGCGTAGCACCACTTTTCGAATGCTTCGTGCTCAATCCGGGGATACAGGTGGGGCGGTTCCGCCAGGTGGCCGTTCTTGACGAACCTGAGATGGCCCTGTCCGGGGACGTTGTCCTGGAAGTAGAAGGTCGTGTTCACGCTGCTGGGCTGCACGGCCAGCCGGCGTTTCTCCGTCTCCCGCTTTTCGTTCCAGTAGCCGTAGAAGTCCATGTGCCATTCCTGGGTGTAGGCGCCGGGATTGATGTGGGCCCGGAAACTGCGGAGTTGACACTGTTTGCCCATCATGGCGTAGAGCAGCGGCGCCACGCTCGGATGACCCACGATCGGGCCGAATACATCGGGTTCCCGGTCCAGCAGGGTGTCGAACCACATGTTCCCGACCGAGTTCAGCCCTTCTTCCCATCCCTGATCCTTGGCGTGGAAGATGCGTGACCGTACCTGCTCCGTTTCTTCCGGGGATAGGGCGCCCTTGATCAGCACGAAACCGTCCCGTTCCAGTTGATCGAGTCTTGCGTTGAGGTCTTTCACCAGGTCTCTCCTTGCACGTCTCTGCGGGTCGCACGTCTCTGCGAGTTTTAGGGTTCGGTGGTCTGTGTGGCCTGGATGGTCACTTCCAGCACTTGCCGGGTCCGTCACGCGTGTACCGGAAAACCTTAACGACAGCGATGATTGCTGTCAAGGCATACGGTCCGGTCGACCGGTCCAGCGAAGGCTCGACAAACCGATCTGGACATGTATTCGGTCTGCAAGATCACGCCTCGAAAGGATAGAGGGGCCGGCGCCGGTACCGGTAGTCGAACCGCCGCATGTCCGCCGTCGTGGCGCCGGGCGTGTCCACCCGTATCAGGCGCCTGCTCACGGGGGCGAAGGCCGCCGTCGGCGCGTGCACGCCCTTGGCGATCAGCACCTGGAAACCGGCCGGTTCCAGGCCGAGGCTGGTCATCATGCCCAGGCTCACCGGCACGGTCCGCAGCGACGTCAGGCTGACCGTCAACCCGCCGTCCGTGGTCACCACCGCCGTCTGGCCCATGTCGAAGGCTGTCCTGCCGCCGTGGCGCACCGCCGATTCGGTGAAGTGTCCTTCGTGGATGCCCCGCACCCGCACCTCGGCCCGGATGGGCGGACCGTGGCGGTCGTCCGTCTTGCCTCCCATGTCCAGCGTAAGCCGTCCGCCGATCCCCGCGGAAACGGCCCGTTCGACGGATTCGGGGTCGTACAGGCAGAGGAAGGTCTTCGCGCCGCCCCGGGCCAGCAGTTCACGGGCGATGAGCGTGCCGTCCGCGGCCGAACCGCCGCCCACGTTGTCGCCCATGTCGAGCAGGCAAACGGGGCCCTCGCCACCGAGGGCGGCCTCGACGGCGTCGGGGATGGAAACGAACTCGCCCACGAATCGGTCCCGGTGCGCGACCAGGTACCCGGCGAGGTCGTCCGCGATGCGCTGGGCCAGCCCCGGATCACCGTCCGTCACGGCGATGAAGGCCGAACCCATCTCCGGCACGTCCGCGTAGGGAAAGCCCAGGACGATGCTGTCGGACAGGACGCCCGGCTCCCTCAGCCAGGCATCCGCCTTTTCATAGAGGGGCAGGCAGGGCGGCGAGGACGTGTCCTGGCGCTCGATGCCGATGGCCACCGCCGGGAAGGCCGCCGCCTGCACGGGGCGCACTTCGCCCGACAGGGTCCGGGCCATGAGCGACGCGGCTTCCAGGCCCCGCTGCTTCTGGTCCAGGTGCGGGTTGGTGCGGTAGGCGATGGTGGCGTCGCAGGCGGAGATCATGCGACGCGAAAGGTTGGCGTGGGGATCGATGGTGCAGATGATCGGGATGCCCGGCCCGGCTTCCTGCCGCAGCCGCGACAGCCAGTGCCCGTCCAGGTCGTGGTAGTCCGCCCCCTCGCCGGCATTGGCGCCGTGGGGAGCCACCAGCAGGCCGTCGAGCCGGCCAGCGCCCGCGAGCTGCTCGAACATCAGGTCGATCAGCGCGTCGCAGGCGTCCCGCGTAATCCGGCCGGACGGCGGGGTGGAGGCATAGAACAGCGGTACGGCGTCGAGGCCGGCGGCGTCCAGCCCCTCCAGAAAGCCGCTGATCTCGTGGAATCCACCCCTGAAATGATCGGCGACGGCCTCGCCCGTGAGGATCCCGTCCCGCCGGAACAGGTCCAGGGTCGTCGGCGTGTGGCTGAAGGTATTGGATTCGTGGATCAGCGAGAGGATGCCCACGCGCACGGATCGGCGCTCCTTTTACGTTTGGATCACGCTGCCGCGTAGCCTGGGGCCGCGGATCGCACTGCGGCGGATCACGCTGCCGCGTCACCCGGGGCCGCGAATCCTGTTTCACGTGTCCTTCAGCCGCGGACCGCACTACGGACCGCACCGCGGCGGATCACGACATCATGTGCTGGAAGGACTTCCTGAACTTGTCCACTTTCGGGTCGATGACCATGAAACAGTAAGGCTGACGGGGGTTGTTGCGATAGTAGTCGTGGTGGTACGCTTCGGCCTCGTAGAACGTCCCGAGGGGTACGATCTCCGTGACGATCGCGTCGCTCCAAAGGTCCGAGGCGTCCGTCTCCGTCTTCGAACCTTCGGCCGCGCGCCGCTGTGCTTCGTCGTGGTACAGGATGATCGAACGGTACTGCGTGCCCACGTCCCCGCCCTGGCGGTTCAGCGTGGTCGGGTCGTGTATGCGCCAGAAGACGTGCAGCAGATCCGCGTAGCCGATCACGGCCGGATCGAAGGTGATCCGCACGACTTCGGCATGGCCCGTGGCGCCGGTGCATACGGACTTGTAATCCGGGTTTTCGACGTTGCCGCCGGCATAGCCGGACACCACGCTCGAGACGCCTTTGACCTGCTGATAGATCGCTTCGAGACACCAGAAGCAACCGCCGCCCAGCGTTGCCGCCTGCACCTGTCGTGTCATGATGCCATCCTCCCGGGGTGAGGGCTGATTCGTTTCTGTTCGTCGCCGTCGCGTCCGGTTGCGCGGTCACACGTCGCGTTCAGTCTCACGCCGGTCGCGCTTAGCCGCGCGCGTTCCGCGTAACGCGCGTGTAGGCAAAAATGAAAATGGGTATCGCGAGGGCCAGGAAAATCCAGATCAGCACCCGGTCGTCCTCGATGATCCCGGTCATGGCCAGCAGCGTGCTGACGCCTGCCGCGGGGATAGCCGCCGTGAAGGCGGATACCGCCAGACAGAACAAGACATCCTTGATCATACGTTTCATGAAACCGGCCGATCCACCAGCTTGCCGTCGACGTAATCCAGCAGGTCCCGGGTGACCGCGCCGTCCGGTTCCCGGTCGAAGGTCGCCCTGTGGTCCTGCAGCAGGCCAGACGGTTCGAACCGCCGGCCTTCGCGCACGGTGCACGATACGTTTTCGATATCTTCTATCCGTTCGAGGGGATTCCCCCGGACCGCCACGAGGTCGGCCCGCAGTCCCGGCCGGATCGAACCGGTCCTGTCGTCTATGCCCAGCACCCGGGCGTTTACCGAAGTGGCCGACCGGAGCGCGTCCACGGCCGGGATGCCGGCGTCCGTGTACATGGCCAGTTCGTCGTGCACGCTCATCCCCGGGACGAGGTGGGGAAAGGGCGTATCGGTACCCAGCGCGACGGTCACGCCCCGCTGATGGGCCCTGCGCAGGAAACGTTTCATGTGCACCACGGCGCCCTGGTACCGCCACCGGTGCTCCGCCGGGCCGAAGCGGCTGAGGTATCGCTGCCATATGTCCAGATGGCGGGGGTGGACCCAGGCCCTCCGGGCGTCGTGGTGGAAAGGCCGGTCCAGGATGCGGCCGAGCCGGTCCCAGACCACCAGGGTCGGGTCGATGATCACGTCCCGTTCCAGGAGCTGATCGATCATGAGATCGTCTTCCACCTCTGACGCCGCGCGCCAGGCTACGCCGCAGCCGGCGAAATGCTCGAACTCGTCCAGCCCGTGCCGCACGGCATCCTCGGCGGTCGTCGCCTGCAGATGGGCCACCACGAATTTACCCGATTCATGGGCGGCGTCAACGGCCGCCTTCAGCAGGGGAGGATCCACGCCGGCATAGAGCTTGATCTGGTCCACGCCGGCTTCCACGTGCCTCCGGACCGAATCGGCGATCTCTCCCGGGCTGCCGTGGGCGCGGCCCATCTGGGGCCAGTAGACCTTCGGGCCGTCGAGCAGGTGGCCGCAGCACAGGATGGCGGGACCCGCCGAAAGGTCCTTCGCGTGGCGCTCGCGTTCGCCCAGTATCCAGGCCAGGTCATTGCCCACGTCGCGGACCGTGGTTACCCCGGCGGCCAGGAAGGCCGGCCCCATGACGGAACTGTAGTGGACGTGGGCGTCCATCAGGCCCGGCAGGAGCGTGCAGTCCGGCAGGGGGACGGACGCCAGGCCGCCGGGGACTTCGGCGAGCGGCAGGACGGCGTCGATGAGGCGGTCTTTCACCACCACGGCCACCCCGGTCCGGGGCGCATCGGAAAGGCCGTCCCACACCCGTTCCGCGGCCAGTGCGTACGTGCCGTTCCTGGTATCGTCGTCCATGTCGGATTCCCGGTTGACTGTCTTCGACAGGATTGCGAAGAAGCGACCTTTTCAGCGATCTCCGCTACGCCATAAATCTCTTGCCCGGCGCGCGTTCCGCCTTTTACTTGGTCCCATCAGTAATATCTAATGTCACCGTGGGTTCTGTCAAAGGGCTAATGTCCATTCCCCTGTACATCGGCTGGCAACGCGTCCTGGACGGCCAGGGCCTCGAAATCGCCTTCACCGGCATGTTCGTCGTGTTCCTGGCCCTCGCCGCGATCAGTCTCTGCATTGCCCTGCTGCCGAAGGCCGTGGCCGCATTCGGGGACATGCTCCCTGAACGGCCGCACACTCCCCCCGAACCGGAATGCCCGCACGGAGACGAAGCCGTGGCCGCGGCGGTCGGATTCGCGCTCGACGAAAAAAACAACAACCGGTAATCAGGCCATGCGGGCGGATTAAATGACGATACTGTATGATTTTCTGTCGGCTTCCGGCCTGGCCGCGGCGACGTGGGGTCACGGCGTGATGATCCTGATCGGCGTGGTCATGATCATGCTCGCGATCGCCCGTCGATACGAACCGTTGCTGCTGGTGCCCATCGGGTTCGGGATCATGCTGGGGAATATCCCCCTGATGGAGGGGGACGGCCACGGGGTATACGATGAAGGAAGCGTACTCTATTACATCTATTTCGGCGTCAGGGAAGGGGTCTTCCCGCCCCTGATCTTCCTGGGGATCGGGGCCATGACCGACTTCTCGGCCATGCTGTCCAGCCCGCGGCTCGTCCTCCTCGGCGCCGCGGCACAGATCGGCATTTTCCTGACCCTCCTCGGCGCCATGGCCATCGGATTCACCCCGGCCGAATCGGGCGCCATCGCCATCATCGGCGGCGCGGACGGTCCCACGGCCATCTTCCTGTCATCGAAACTCGCGCCTCACCTGCTGTCCATGATCGCCATCGCGTCCTATTCCTACATGGCCCTGGTCCCCATCATCCAGCCGCCCATCATGCGGCTGTTCACCACGCGGCAGGAACGGCTCATCCGCATGGCGCCGCCCCGGGCGGTTTCGCAGCGGGAGAAGATCCTCTTCCCCATCGGCGCCTTTATCATCGCCGCCATGATCGCGCCGGATTCCATCGTGCTGGTGGGCATGCTCTTCTTCGGCAACCTGCTCAAGGAATGCGGCGTGACGGAGCGGCTGGCCAACACGGCCCGCACCTCGATGATCGACATCGTCACCATCCTGCTGGGGTTTTCGGTCGGCGCCAGCACGCAGGCGGCGGCCTTTCTGTCGCTGGAGTCGCTCTTCATTTTCGCCCTGGGCGTGGCGGCCTTCTGCATCGCGACGGCCGGCGGAGTGCTCTTCGCCAAGGGCATGAACCTGTTCACGAAAGACAAGATCAACCCGCTGATCGGCGCCGCGGGCGTCTCCGCCGTGCCCATGGCTGCGCGGGTGGCCCAGGTGGAAGCGCACCGCGAGGATCCTCGGAACTTCCTCCTGTTCCACGCCATGGCGCCCAACGTGGCGGGCGTCCTCGGTTCCGCCATCGCCGCGGGCATACTCTGGTCGGTGCTGGTGGGCGTGTAGACGCGGAAAACATGTCGACACCACGGACATTCAGATACAATGTCGATACAGTGTGAGTTTAATTTCATTGAGCACCTGATGTCCCAAACGAAGGAACTGACGTGAAGAAGAAAGTCCATTTCATGTGCACCACGTTCCGGGACGGATTCCAGTCCGTCTACGGCGCGCGCGTATTTACCCGGGACTTCCTGCCCGCCGTGGAAGCGGCGCGGGACGCGGGCATCGACTACTTCGAGGCCGGCGGCGGCGCCCTGTTCCAGTCGCCCTATTTCTACTGCAACGAAGACGCCTTCGAGCGCATGGACGCCATCCGGGAGGCCGTGGGACCCGACGCCAACCTGCAGACCCTGTCCCGGGGCGTCAACGTGGTGGGGCTGGATTCGCAGCCGAGCGACATCATCCGGCTGCACGCGCAGCTGTTCCGCAAGCACGGCATGACGACCATCCGGAACTTCGACGCCCTGAACGACGTGGAGAACCTGGTGCACAGCGGGCGGTGCATCACGGAGGCCGGCCTCAGGCACCAGGTGTGCGTCACGGTCATGGAACTGCCGCCGGGATGTTCGGGCGCCCATGACGCGGCGTTCTACACGGAGACCTTCAGAAAGATCCTCGACGCGGACATTCCCTTCGACTCGGTGTGCTTCAAGGACGCTTCGGGCACGGCCGTGCCTTCCAAGGTGTACGATTCCGTCCGGGCCGCCCGGAAGCTGCTGCCCGAGGGGACCTGGATCCATTACCACACCCACGACACGGGCGGGATCGCGGTCACGGCGTACCAGGCGGCGCTCGAGGCCGGCGCCGACGCCATCGACCTGGCCTTCGCGCCCGTGTCGGGCGGCACCTCCCAGCCGGACATCCTCGTCATGTGGCACGCCCTGCGCGGCACGGACTACGACCTGGACATCGATCCCGACGGCGTGCGGGAAGCGGCGGAGATCCTGAAGGAATGCATGGAGGACTATTTCCTGCCTCCCGAGGCCGTGGCCGTCGAACCCCTGCTCCCCTGGAGCCCCATGCCGGGCGGGGCCCTGACCGCCAACACGCAGATGCTCCGGGACAACGGGATCATGGACCGCTATCCCGCCATCATCAAGGCCATGAGCGAGGTCGTGGAGAAGGGCGGGTACGGCACGTCGGTCACGCCCGTATCCCAGTTCTACTTCCAGCAGGCCTTCAACAACGTGATGATGGGCCCCTGGACGAAGATCGCCGAAGACTACGGACGCATGGTCCTGGGCTATTTCGGCAGGACGCCCGTGCCCCCGGACCCGGTGGTCGTGAACATCGCCTCGGAGCAGCTTGGCCTGCCGCCCAACCGGCGGCCGGTGCTGGAACTGAACGACAACGATCCGAAGAAGGGCGTCGAAGCGGCGCGCAGCGTGCTGAAAGAAGCCGGCATCGAGGACACCGACGAGAATATCTTCATCGTCGCGGCATGCGGGGACCGTGGACTGGCGTTTCTGCAAGGCGAGGGATTTATCGGGGTCCGCAAGAAGACCCCGTCGGATCAGGCGGAACTGCCGGAGGACGGGCAACCCGCGACGGACGGCCCCCGTGGATACCAGGTGACCGTCAACGGCAGGAGTTACGCCCTGCGTATCGAAGGCAAGACGGCCATCGTGAACGGCAAGGCCTATGACGTCGATCTGCAACCCGATACGTCCGAGGCCGCGACAGAGGCGGCGGAACGCGCCGGGACCACGCCGGTCATCGCCCCGATCCCCGGAAAAGTGCTCAAGGTGGCAGTCTCCCCCGGACAGACCGTCGAGGAAGGGGACGTCATCGTGGTCCTGGAAGCCATGAAAATGGAAATGCAGGTCACCGCCGACGTCGGCGGCACCGTGACCCACGTCTCCATCAACCCGGGCGTCCAGGTGATCGCCGGCCAGACGCTGGCCTACCTGGGTTGAGTCCCCCGAGGCGGGTCTGAGGCTGGAGCGTCGAATGGCCGGGTTCCCAATACACCGCAACAGGGTTGAAAGGCGCTTTCTGAACGCGGCTCACTGTCTGAACGCGGCTCACTGTCTGAACGTGGCGCGCATCCTGCGCCGGGCGGCAGCCTGTTGCCTGTTGTTCCTCGCCTTGCCCGTCTTCTCCCAGTCCCCGCGTTCCGGTCCCTTCATGCAGCGCGACCAGTTCCCGGTGAGAATGCTGTTTCTCGGTCTCCGTCCCGAGGCGGGAGACCTGCTGCCGCGGCGCTCGGTCCGTTGGGCCGTTCGAGCGGACTACGCCAATACCTACGCGAGCACCTTTCCCGTGGGCGATACCCTGATCGCCGATGACTATTACCGGGCCGCGCCGGCAGACGAATACCGGCTGTTCGTCGATACGGAAACCCTGCGCGTGTCCGTCGACCTGGACTGGCGGGTCGCATCGCGGCTGCAGGTCGGCGCGACCATGCCGTTCCTCAAGCACGGCGGCGGCTTTCTGGACGGCGTGGTGGAGGGGTTCCACGGCTTGTTCAACCTGTCCAACGGGGGCAGGGAGTGGTCCCCAAGGAACGACTATGGTGTATTCGTCGTACGCAACCGCCGTTTCTGGATCCGGAGCGTGGAGTCCGCCGGTTTCCGGCCGGGAGACCTTGTGCTGAGGTTGAAGACGCCGCTGAACCAAGACGGCGGGGAACTCATCCTGTCCCTGGCCGGCGCCGTGAAGCTGTCCACGGGCGATCTTGAGACGCTGACCGGCAGCGGGGGAACGGATTTCCAGGCGTCGTTGTTCGCGACCTGGCGGCCGGAGCGGCACCTGGTCTTTCACGGCAACCTGGCCCACAGCCGGCTGGGCAGGACTTCCAATGGCGAGGGATTTCCATTGCGGTCCGTCACGACGCTCCTGCTGGCTTTCGAATACCGGACCACGGGACGGCTGGCCGCGCTGCTCCAGACGCAGGTCAACATCGGTCCCTTTCCGGGCAGCAGGCTCGGCCCCTTGAACCGCACGGCCATCGAGGCCACCGCCGGCGTGCGGTACGCCATGTCGGAGGCCCTGTCTCTCGATATCGGCCTCACCGAAAACCTCAGCCAGTACCAGAACACCCCCGACGTCGGACTTCACGCGGGCATCGTGTGGAGGGGCCCCTAGCTTTTGGGGTACGGAGGAAACGTCATGCAAGGCAAGCGGCGCCGGTTGCTTTTCAACTCCCACGGCCGGCTGGGCGTGGCTGACCTGGATGAGGCCGCGACCACGGCTGACCGGGATATCGCCGCAGGCATAGCCGACCTGGATGAGGCCGCGACCACGGCAGGCGCGCGGGTCTGGTACCCCAATCCGGACGTTCCGGGCATGGCCAGCTGGGGCTGGGGGCCCGTCTTCGAAGACCGGCGCAGGGTGATTCTGTCCAGCTATGAACCCGGCAAGGCCTGGGAAGGCAACGTGCGGGCACATCTCTGGATATACGACCTGGACGAAGACCGCCTGCTGGAGGAGATCGCGCTCAAGAACCGGCCCGCGCCGTTCATGGGGTGCACCCATATCCTGCCGGGCGAGGACCGGCTCGTGATGAACCCCATCATCGACGGGAAACAGCGCATCTGGACCATGGACCTGGACGGATCCGATCCGCAGGAGATCACAGGTGCCGGGGACGGGTTCGTCTACTGCGTCCAGATCAGCCCGGACGGCCGCAGGTTTGCGTACCACTCCACCATGCTGGCCGGCCGGGACAGCTACTGCATTTTCGTCTCGGACCTGGACGGGGGAAGCCGGTTGGAGGTCGCGGCGGCGCAGGGACACCTGTACTTCGGCCCCATGTGGTCGCCGGACGGGGCGTGGCTCATCTACCAGGACTGCCACTATCCCGACGATCCGGGACACGACTGGGCCGATCTCTGCCTCGGCAGTCCCGACGGGCGGGTAAACCGGAAGGTCACGACGGGACAGCGCCAGTGGTTCGCCACGTCCTACGGCAACCCGGAAACCCGGGGCGGCGGGTCCAACATCGCCCAGTGGACGCCGGATGGGAGCAGAGTAACCTATACGCGAGCCGAGCCCGGTTCCCGGACGGCCTGGCCCTACCAGGCGCAGCGGCCGGACACCGATCACTTCAACCGGGACTACTACCCGGAAGAGGCCCGCGGCGGCACCGCCCTCTGCCTGCTCGACCCCTTCACGGGCGAGGAAACGGAGTTCATCCCCTACGAACCCCGCGTCTGGAACTTCCGCTCGGCCTGGTCGCCGGACGGTTCCCTGTTCGCCTTCTGCCGCGCCGAGGTGGGTTCACCGAGCGGCATCTGGCTGGTCGATGCCGACGGAAGCAACGCGCGCATGGTGACGGACGGGTACGAACACCTGGGCGCGGATCACCCGGTGTGGGTGGGGTAGGGGAATTCTCGCCTGTAGAGGGGTCCGGCCGGGGTCCGTACCGGTGCGGATGGCGGGGCCATCGTCCAAATAGTTCGATCGGCCTGAGTCAGCCGATTGTCGCGCGGAATCTCACACGTACGTCAGCCAGCCGTGGGCATCCTCGCCCTTGCCGGTCGTAATCGCGAAGAACCGGTCCTGGAGCTCCCTGGTGAACGGACCGCGGGACCCGTTGCCGACGGTGATGCGGTCGATGGACCGGACCGGGGTCACTTCCACGGCGCTGCCCACGAAGAAGACTTCGTCGGCGATGTAGAGCATTTCCCTGGGGATATCCTGTTCGACGACCTCGAACCCGGCGTCCCGGGCGAGCGTCATGACGGAGTTGCGCGTGATGCCGCCGAGGACCGACGCCGCAAGGCTGTTCGTGATGACCCGGTTTTCCTTCACGACGAAGATGTTCTCGCCGCTGCCTTCGCTGATCAGGCCATCGGTGTTCAGGGCGATACCCTCGCTGTACCCGTTCTCGATGGCTTCCATCCGGATCAACTGGGAATTGAGGTAGTTTCCGCCGGCCTTCGACAGCGCGGGATGGGTATTCGGCGCGGGCCGGGTCCAGGAGGAAATGCACACGTCCACGCCGTTTTCGAGTACGTCGTCGCCGAGATAGGCGCCCCAGTCCCAGGTTCCGATGGCGACTTCCACGGGGCACCCCGTGGGTTCGACGCTCAGCAGGCCGTATCCGCGGTATACCACGGGACGGACGTAACAGGAAGCGTGCTTGTTGGACCGGATGGTCTCGAGGACGGCCTCGTTGATTTCGTCCCGTGTGTAGGGGATCTCCACCCGGTAGATCTTGCAGGAGTCGAAGAGCCTGTCCACGTGCTCCCGGAGCCGGAATACCGCGGGCCCCCGCGTCGTCTCGTAGCAGCGCATGCCTTCGAAGAAGCTCGAGCCGTAATGCACCACGTGGGAAAGCACGTGGATCTTCGCGTCCTGCCAGGGGATCAGCTTCCCGTTGAACCAGATGTATTCGGCCTCCGGCAGGGTGGCCATGGCCGGTCTCCTTTCCGTGGTACGTCGCGCGCCAGACAATCTGGCGCAAACTAGGGGGCGAACCCCCTGTTGTCAAGGGCAAAAGGCCTTGACACCTTCTTCGCCGACCGCCTAGCTTACCCCATGACGAAATCGGAAAATGACACGGTCTTCATGCGCCAGGCGCTGGACCTCGCGGCGCAGGGATCGGGCCGGACCAGCCCCAATCCCATGGTGGGGTCCTTGATCGTCCGCGACGGCGTGGTCGTGGGCCGGGGATACTACCGGGAGTACGGAGGGCAGCACGCGGAGACCCAGGCCCTGCGCGAAGCCGGCGACCGTGCCCGGGGGGCCGCGTTGTACGTTACCCTGGAGCCCTGCTGCCACCACGGAAGCACGCCGCCCTGTACGGACGCGATCATCGCGGCGGGCGTCGCGCGGGTCCACGTGGCCATGACCGATCCGGACCGGCGCGTTTCGGGCCAGGGGATCGAACGGTTGCGCGGGGCGGGTATCGCCGTGGAAACCGGCCTGCTGGAAACGGAAGCCCGGCGGCTGAACGCGGCCTACGTACACCACCGGGAGACCGGCCTGCCCTTCGTGCTGCTCAAGCTGGCCCAGACGCTGGACGGCCGCATCGCCACGCGGAACGGCCATTCGCAGTGGATCACCGGGGAAGCCGCCCGGAAACGGGTACACCTGATGCGCAGCAGGGCGGACGCCGTGCTCGTGGGCATCGATACCGTGCTGGCGGACGACCCGCGGCTCACGGTCCGCCACGTGGACGGCCGGCAGCCCCGCCGCATCGTGCTCGACAGCCGCGCCCGGACTCCGCTGGACGCGCGGATATTGAACGGCGACGCGCCATCGACCATATGCGTTACGGACGCGGCGCCGACAGACCGGATAGACGGACTGGAACGGGCGGGCGCCGAGGTGCTTGTGCTGCCTGCCCGTGGCGGAGCCATCCCGGTGGAACCGCTGAAATCCGCCCTCGGCCGGGCCGGGGTCGTGACCCTCATGGTGGAGGGCGGAAGCCGCGTGGCCGCTTCCTTCCTTCGGGAAAGGGCCGTCGACCGGATCACCTGTTTCGTCGCGCCGCGCATCCTGGGCGTGGGGATCCCATCGATTGCCGACCTGGAGCTGGACGACCTTTCGCAGGCTATAGATCTGCGGGATACGCGGATGGAGCAACTGGGCGTCGATTACCTCATCACGGGCACGCCGGAGTATGCCTGGTGAGATCGCGGACGGAATCGTGGCACGGAGTTTGACCCATGTTCACAGGTATCATCGAGACCACGGGTTCGGTAGAGAAGCTCGAGCGCGACGGAAGCGGCCTGCAACTGACCGTTGAGGCGCCGGCCGTGGCACCGGACTTCGCGCGGGGCGACAGCGTCGCCGTCAACGGCGTCTGCCTGACCGTTGTGGATCACGGCGACCAGGCGTTTTCCGTGGAGATCGTACCCGAGACGGTCTCCCGGACGACCTTCGGCAATCTGCGGGCCGGGCACCGGGTCAACCTGGAGCGGCCGCTTCGTCTGTCGGATCGGTTAGACGGCCACCTGGTCCAGGGACACGTGGACGGCGTGGGGCGTATCGCGACGCGGGAGGAACGGGGCAACAGCCTGTGGTACGAGGTGGAAATTCCGGAAGATCTGACGCCCTTCGTCATCGAGAAAGGGTCCATCGCGCTGGATGGAATTAGCTTGACAATCGCCGGTCTGACGGGTAATTTGGCAGCGGTATCGATCATACCGCATACGGCGTCGATTACGACGTTCGGCGCCAGGCGGATCGGTGACGAAGTGAACATAGAAGTGGACATGATCGGCCGGTACGTCGCGTCCCTCTTGCAATACCGCCGGAACCCGGTTCACGGTGACAAGCCGGGTCCGTCAAACATCAACGAAGCCTGGTTGAAAGAGCGCATGTAGCGTCGGCAGGGCCCGGCGACGGTTCGAGCACAGACCGGGACGCGCCGTGGCCGGGCAATCGAAAGCACAGTTGAACCGCATGGAGTCCCCCTTCAGTACCATCCCGGAAGCGATCGAAGAGATCAGGGCCGGGCGCATACTGATCGTCATCGACGATGAAGACCGCGAAAATGAAGGCGATTTCATCATGGCCGCCGAAAGGACGACTCCGGCGGCCATTAACTTCATGGCCCGGTACGGTCGTGGACTGATCTGCCTTCCGACCACGCGCGAGCGTCTGGAAGAGTTGAAGGTGCCCGCCATGGTCGGCGAAGAGGTCAACACGGCCCTGCTGGGCACGCGCTTCACCGTATCGGTCGACGCCGTCAACGGTACGACCTCGGGCATATCCGCGGCGGACCGCGCCGAGACGGTCCAGGTGTTCGTCCGTCCGGGCAGCAGGCCAGATGACCTGGCGCGGCCGGGTCACATCTTTCCTCTGCAGGCCTTTGAGGGCGGCGTGCTGCGGCGGGCCGGGCATACGGAGGCCACCGTCGACCTGGTGCAGATGGCCGGACTCTATCCCGCCGGCGTGCTCTGCGAGATCATGGACGATGACGGGTCCATGGCCCGTCTTCCCCGGCTCGTCGAGATCGCGAGTGACCATGACCTGAAGATCATTACCATCAAGGACCTGATCGAATACCGCCGGCGCAGCGAGAAGCTTGTAAAGCGGGTGGTCACGACGACCATCCCCAGCAGGTACGGGGATTTCGAGTCCCATCTGTACGAAGACGAACTGACCGGCGACCACCACGTCGCCCTGGTCAGGGGCAACGTGGACGGCGAACGGAACGTGCTCGTCCGGGTGCACTCCCAGTGTCTCACGGGAGACGTGTTCGGGTCCATGCGTTGCGACTGCGGCGACCAGCTGCAGCAGGCGCTGAAGCGCATCGCCGCCGAAGGACGCGGCGTGTTGCTGTACATGCGCCAGGAGGGCCGGGGCATCGGACTGGCCAACAAGCTCAGGGCCTACGCCCTCCAGGACCAGGGCCATGACACCGTGGAAGCGAACCAGGCGCTGGGCCTGCCCGTGGACGCGCGCGACTACGGCATCGGATCGCAGATCCTGGCGGACCTGGGCCTGACCACGATACGGATCATGACCAACAACCCGTCCAAGCGGTTCGGGATCGAGGGGTACGGACTCCAGGTTACGGAACGCGTCCCGCTGCAGGTTTCGCCGAACCGGCACAACGTGGGTTATCTCAAGACCAAGCGCGGCAAGCTCGGTCACCTGCTGGACTTCGACGAGCCGCCGGACGACGTCGGTTTCGACAGCCTGCTTTGATATCGTGCGATCCGGCGTTCGAAACGCGGCGCCGGTGGGCGGGGTAACGACCGGTAAGGAGCGAGAACGTGACGAAAACCATTGAAGGCAGCCTGGTCAACGGCGCGAACGACCGGTACGGCATCGTAGTCGGCCGTTTCAATGGCTTCATCGGCGAATCCCTGCTGAAGGGCGCGCTGGACGGGCTCCGTCGACACGGCGTCGATGACGATCGTATCGACGTGGCCTGGGTACCGGGCGCTTTCGAGATACCGCTGGCAGCCCGAAAGATGGCGGGAAGCGGGAGCTACGACGCCGTGATCTGCCTGGGATGCGTCATCCGCGGCGCCACGCCCCATTTCGATTACGTGGCCGGCGAGGCGGCCAGGGGCATTGCCTCGGCCGCCCGGGACACCGGGGTCCCGGTGATCTTCGGGGTCCTGACCACGGAAAACCTCGAACAGGCCATCGAACGCGCCGGTACGAAAGCGGGCAACAAGGGCTGGGATGCCGCGCTGGCCGCGCTGGAAATGGCGGACGTGATGCGCCGGCTGGACGGGCCGGGCGGACCAGGCGGGCCGGGCGGACCAGGCGGGCCAGCGGCTCCGGGGGATCCGGAGTGAATGCACGCGCGGGGGAACGTCGCCTGGGTCGTGAACTGGCGCTGCAGTCGCTTTATCTCGCCCAACAGACCGGGAACGATCCCGGAAAGTCCCTGCCGAGGCTGCCCGGCTGGCCCCTGGCTTCGCAGCACACCCGCCGGTTCGCCGAACTGCTGGTCGACCGGCTTTCCCGACACGACGAAACCGTCAATCGGCACATTACCGCGGTGGTGCGTCACTGGGACCGGGATCGTGTGGCCCGGATCGACGACTGCATCCTCAGGCTGGGCACCTGCGAACTCATCGCCTTTCCCGATATCCCGACGGCGGTATCCATCAACGAAGCGATCGAGCTGGCCAAGAAATACAGCACGGAACAGTCGGGAGGTTTCGTCAACGGCATCCTCGACGCCGTGGCCGCAAGACACCTCGCGACGACTGACCAAACGTGAGCCCAACCTTCAGGCGTACCAGCGTATATACAGGGAATGAGCCTTCAACGTGCGATACGGCATGCTGTCCGACATTCATGGAAACCTGGAAGCGCTGGATGCCGTGCTCGAAGCACTGGCGGATGAGCGCATAGACCGGTACCTGTGTCTGGGCGACATCGTCGGGTACGGTGCCAGTCCCAATGCGTGCCTCGACCGCGTGATCGGACTGACGAAGGACGCGATCGCCGGCAATCACGATCACGCCGCGATCGGCAAACTGGACGTCTCCGCTTTCAACCACCACGCGGCGGAAGCGGCACGCTGGACAATGCGCCAGCTTACGCCCGCGGGCCGGCGCCACCTGGGCGCTTTGCCCTATACCTGGCAGAACGGGGACCTGTTGGCCGTCCACGCGAGTCCGGCCAACCCGGAGGAATGGATCTACCTGACTTCGCTTTGGCTGGCGGACGCAGCATTCGATGCGATGCCCGGCGATATTGCGCTTTGCGTAGTGGGTCATACGCACACGCCGGGGATTTTCGAAAAGCGGACTGCGGCGGACCGAAGCAGGCAGGCCCCGGCGGCGACGCTTGAGCTGGAATCGGAATGTAGATACATCGTGAACGTCGGCAGTGTCGGTCAGCCGCGGGACGGAGACCCCAGGGCGGCTTATTGCGTGTTCGACGCCGGGGCGAGACGGCTCGAAATAAAGCGGGTTTCCTACGACGTCGAGACCGCGCAACGCAAGATCCGGGCCGCCGGTCTGCCGGATATGCTCGCCGAGCGCCTTGCTTACGGCAGATGAGCGCCGGCTTCGTCCGCCGGCAGCGTATCATCCCGATGAATGAAGGACGTGGAGAGGAAGATCGGAACATGCCTGTATTTCGTGTCGTGCTCATGATCGGCATGGCGGCGGCATTCCTCACGTCACTGGCCGTGTATACCAAAACCATCGCGCCCACCGTGCCCTTCTGGGACGGAGGCGAGTTCATCGCGGCCTCCTACATCCTGGGCATACCTCATCCGCCCGGCTCTCCCCTCTACATCCTGATCGGACGCCTGTTCACCTTGCTGCCCGACCCGGGACTGGGCATCGCCTGGCTGGTGAATTTCTCTTCGTGCCTGTTCAGCGCCCTGACCGTGACGGCCGTCTACCTGGTCGTCGTGAAAGCCGTTACGCTCAACCGGGACCGCGCTGGACTGACCGTATACGAGAGCGTGGTCGTCTGTTGCAGCGCACTGACGGGCGCGCTCCTGCTGGCCTTTTCCGATACGTTCTGGTTCAACGCGGTCGAAGCCGAGGTCTACGCGCTCTCCATGTTGATCATGATGGCGTGCACCTGGCTGGTCCTGCACTGGATCGAAAACCACGAGCAAAACGGCAGCGAGCGCTATCTCTTCCTGGTCGCCTACCTGGCCTTTCTCGGCATCGCCGTGCACATGTTCACCATGCTGGTCCTGCCCGCCGCCTTCCTGTGCGTGGTCTTGACCGACCGGATCATCCGGTCGAACCGGAAGCTGATCCTGCTCTGCGCGGTCATGGGCCTGATCCTGTTCAGTGTCGTAGCCTCCATCGACGTGTTCTTCCTCGCGGTGCCCCTCGCCATTGCCGGCCTGGTCCTTTCCAGGGGACGACTGCCCTGGGGCTTCCCGGCGCTGGCCTTCGCGCTGTCCGTCGCCGTGATGTTCTTCGGACTGGAAGGCGTCGGCTCGTACAACGGACTTCCCCTGCTGGTGATCGGCGGATTCGAGGCCACCTGGGGAACGGTCGCGTTCAGCGTGGCGCTGGTGAGCCTGGCCCTCGCCCTGGTCTCCGCGACGGCCGATGATCCGGGCCGGTACAAGTGGCCTTTCTGGCTCATCGTGCTCTGTCTCGCCGTCCTGGGATACTCCGTAAACTTCTACGTGCCGATCCGGGCGGCCCAGCAGCCGATCATCAACGAGAATGACCCGTCGAACTGGGAGAATTTCGAGGGATTCCTGGAGCGGAAGCAATACGGACAGGAAAGCATGCTTGAATCCATGTTCAACCGCAAAGGCAGCTGGTCCTCCCAGTTCGGCAACGGCGAGAACATGGGGTTCTGGCGTTTCTTTTCCCGGCAGTTCAGCGAGCCCGGCTTCCCCTACTGGCTCCTTCCCGTCCTGCTGGTTGCCCTGGGCATGATCGCCCAGGCGGAGCGCGACCGCCGGAGCCTCCTGTTCCTGGGCGGGATGCTGCTCACCTGCAGCCTCGGCCTCATCCTGTACATGAATTTCTCAGACGGCACGCGAGGCATACAGCGCGAAGTGCGCATCCGGGATTATTTCTATACGCCTGCCTTCGTCTATGCCTCGGTACTGATGGGCATCGGAGTCAGGTCGCTACTGGCCCAGCTCGGGGTATGGATGAGCCGGTTGCGGCTGCCCGCGGAAAGAAGCACGGCGGGCATCGCCGTACTGGCGGTCGTCCTGCCCATCGTTCCGTTTACCTATCACTACGAATCCCACTCGCGCGAAGGCAACTACATCCCGTACGACTACGCGTACAACATGCTGCAGTCGTGTGACGAAAACGGGCTCCTCTTCACCAACGGAGACAACGACACCTTTCCGCTCTGGTTCCTGCAGGAAGTGGAAGGCATACGCAGGGACGTGCGGGTGGTCAATCTCAGCCTCCTCAACACGAACTGGTACATCAAGCAGTTGAAAAACCAGGAGCCCCGGGTGCCGATCACGCTTTCCGACGAGACCATCGACGCCCTGACCGTCCAGGGCTGGGACGACAGGGAGGTCGAGATCGCCGGGATGACGTGGACCGTGCCCAGGGCCGGCACGCTCGGGGAAGATATCGGATACCTGAGGGTGCAGGACCTGATGATCCTGCACATCCTGGAACAGAACGACTGGGAGAAGCCCGTCTTCTTCGCCGTGACCGTCTCGCCGGAGAACGACGTGGGCCTGGACGAGTACATGCAGCTGGAAGGCATGGTATGGCGGGTCGTCCGGAACCCCAACCCCGAACTGATGGACCTCGACAGGACCCGGCACAATCTATGGAACGTCTACCGGTACCGCGGCATAGCGGACCCGGAAGTATACAAGGACAGGCAGATCCGCACCCTCCTGCGGAATTACACCGTGTCCTTCCATCAACTGGCGCTCAATCGCTGGAAAAGGGGTGAGATCGACCAGGCCATCGAAGCCATCGAGAAATACCTGGAGTACGACATCACCAACGGGATTCTCGAACGACTGATGCTCATCCAGTTCTACGCCGACAAGGGCGTGTTTGCCGAGGTCGAGCCCGATGCCTTCGAACTGGCCGGCGAATACGGGACCTTCGACGGGTATACGGCCCTGAGCCAGGCCATGCGAAGACAGGGACGGGTCGAGGAGGCCATAGCCGTGCTCGAACGAGGTTTGGCGGCCTTTCCCGAATACGCCGTGGGATACGATCAACTGGTAAGCCTGTATTACCTGCAGAACGACACGGGCCGCGTGCTGGAGACCCTCGAAAGGTGGCAGCGGATCGCACCGGGAGATTCGGCCGTGCAGGCCATGATCGAGCAACTTGAGGAGACCGGCGAGGCGAGCGGTCCCTAGGCGCGGCGGGATCATTGCCGGTTCAGGCAAATGCGCATTCTGGTCATCAACTGGCGGGATATCCGCAACCCGGAAGCGGGCGGCGCCGAAGTGCACCTGCACGAGACGTTTTCGCGGATCGCCGAATGGGGACACCAGGTTACCCTGCTTTGCAGCAGGTTCCCCGGCGCTGCCGAATCAGAGCAAGTAGACGGGATCGAGGTCATCCGTTTCGGCGGGAAGTGGACCTTCAACCTGACCGCCCCGTGGCACTATCGCAGGCGCCTGTCCCACCGGCCCTTCGATATCGTCATAGAAGACATCAACAAGATCCCGGCCCTGCTGCCCTGGTTCCTGAAAGAAAGGCCGGTTATGGTCCTGCTGCACCATCTTTTCGGGGCCACGTTCTACCGTGAAATCAATCCCGTGCCCGCGACCTACCTGTATTTCATGGAAAGGTTGATTCCCCGGGTGTATCGGCGTTGTCTCTTCGAAGTGGTATCCGAAAGCACCCGGGCCGAGCTCGTCCGGATGGGGGTCGCGGCGGACCGGATCAGCGTAGTGCACAACGGGCTCGACGCCGGGATCATCGATGCGCCGATCGATCTGGACCACAAGGATCCCGGACTGATCATATACCTCGGCCGGCTCAAGAAGTACAAGAACGTGGACCACTTGATCCAGGCCATGGCGATCGTTCGCGCGGAGGTCCCGGGCGCCCGCCTGATGATCCTGGGCACGGGCGACAGGCGACGCGCCCTGGAGGCGTTGAGCCGGTCCCTGGGCCTGGGCGAGGCGGTGCGTTTCACGGGATATGTTTCCGCGGAAGAAAAAATACGTCTGCTGAGCCGCGCCGAAGTGGCGGCCTTTCCCTCGAGCAAGGAAGGATGGGGCATCACCGTGATAGAGGCCAACGCCCGCGGCGTCCCGGTGGTGGCTACCCGGGTACCCGGACTGCGCGACGCCGTGGTCGACGGGGAGACGGGCCTGCTGGTCCCCCTCGGAGACCGCAAAGCCATGGCATGGGCGTTGATCGGGCTGCTGCGCGACCGGGAGGAGCGCGAACGACTCGCCGAAAACGCCATGGCGAGGAGCCGGCATTACACCTGGGAGGACACGGCCCGGCGGACCCTGGGCGTGATCCGGCAGACCATGAGGGAGAGTACAGATGCCGCGTGACTATCCGGGGAAGCCGGATGACGAAGAGGACAGGGTGGACGTTTCCATCGTAGTCCCGCTGTTCAACGAAGCGGAGAGCCTCGGAGAACTGCACAGGCGAATCGCCGACGCGCTGGAGGAAGCCGGCGCGTCATTCGAAGTGATCTTCGTCGATGACGGCAGCCGGGACGGGTCCTTCGAGACCCTGCGGCGGCTCCGGGAAGAAGACGACCGGGTAAGGGCCATCCGGTTCCGCCGGAATTACGGCAAGTCCGCGGCGCTGGCCGTCGGTTTCGAGGCGGTCCGCGGCGACGTGGTCGTGACGATGGACGCCGACCTGCAGGACGATCCCGCGGAAGTGCCCGGCATGGTCGACCTGCTGGGCGAGGGCTTCGATCTGGTCTCCGGATGGAAGAAGGACCGGAAAGACCCGCTGTCCAAGCGCATCCCGTCGAAGCTGTTCAACCGGGTTACGGGCATCGTCTGCGGCCTGCGGCTGCACGATTTCAACTGCGGGTTGAAAGCCTACCGCCGGGAGGTCGTGGAGAACATCCCCGTCTATGGAGAGCTCCACCGTTATCTGCCGGTGCTGGCGCACTGGGCCGGTTTCCGCGTGACGGAAACGCCGGTGCTGCATCATCCGCGGAAGCATGGAAGCAGCAAATTCGGCATGGGGCGGTTCACCCACGGATTCTTCGACCTGCTGACCGTGTACTTCGTGTCGAATTACACCCGGCGTCCGCTCCATCTATTCGGTTCCTTCGGCCTGTTGTCCTTCGTCACGGGACTGGGCATCGCCCTCTACCTGACCTGGCTCTGGCTGAGCGGAGTCGGCATTGGAACGCGGCCCCTGCTGCTCTTTTCCGTGCTCCTCATGGTCCTCGGCATCCAGCTGGTCTCCATGGGCCTGATCGCGGAAATGATCGCCCACCAGGCCCGCCGCACGGAAGATTACGCCGTCCGGCAGCGGCTGGGTTGATATCGCGGTATGCCACCGGAATCCGATCCCGCGGGCAACCGGACCTGCCTGCCAGGGTTCGGCCGAAGGCACGCTGAATCCGGCTCGTGAAAACGGACGGGGAATCCAGCGGAAATCATGCCAAACGCCCAACACGGCCGTATCTGCTTCTTCGGCACCTACGAACGGGACTATCCGCGTAACCGAACGCTCGTCGAAGGCCTGTCGCGGGCCGGCTGGCAGGTGCTGGAGTGTCACGTGCCCCTCTGGGAGAAGGAACGCGACAAGACGGGCAGGTACCTGGGACCGTGCTCCCTTGTGCTGCGCGCGGTCGAACTGAAGCTGGCCTACCTCCGCCTGTTGCTCAAATATGTCTTCACGGTCGGCCGTTACGATTTAATGCTGGTTGGTTACATCGGTCATCTCGATATGCCGCTGGCGTGGCTGCTCACCCGGCTGCCTCGGCGGCCCCTCGTCTTCAGTCCCCTGATCTCCCTGTACGATACGCTGGTCGAAGACCGCGGGTCCTTTGCGGGCGGCACGTTCATGAGCCGGTTCCTGCGCCGGCTGGACCGCTGGACCTGTGCGCGGGCGGATCTCGTGTTGCTGGATACAGACGCCCATATCGACTATTTCGCCAATACTTTCAATCTGCCGCGCCGCCGTTTCGCGCGGGTTTTCGTCGGCGCCGTGGAACCGGGCCCGGCGGAGGGTCCGAATGGACGGCAGGAGACCGGGGACACGCCGTTCCAGGTCGCGTTCATCGGCAAGTTCACCCCGCTTCACGGCTTGCCGTTCATGCTGGAAGCGGCGCGGCGGCTCAGCGACGTACCGGATATCGTCTTCCATTTCGTCGGGTCGGGTCAACTGACGGACGAAATACACGAGACCGCGCGGAGAATGGAGCTGGAAAACGTGCGCTTCACCGATTGGATCCCCTACGAACAGATACCCCGATTCCTGCAGGGACCCGGTATCAGCCTCGGGATTTTTGGCACGACGGCGAAGGCGGCCCGGGTTATCCCAGGCAAAGTGTTCGTTGCCCTTTCGGCGGGCCAGGCGGTCGTCACGGCGGACACCCCGGCCGTCCGGGAACTGCTGACCGACGGCGAAAGCGCGGTGCTTTGCAGGCGCGGCGACCCGGAGTCGCTCGCCAAGGCCATTCGCCGGCTGCATGGGGACCGCGAACTGCTGCATAAGATCGCCGAGGGCGGCCGGCGGGTGTTTCGCGAACAGGCTTCCGTGGAACCGATCGGGCGGTCCGTGTCGGTCTTGCTGGAGCGGCTTGTGCGGGGTGGTCCCGGGTTAAATGGGCCCCAAAGCTGACGGCTTGCTTGACGCCTTATTTGGCGAGGTGCAAGTATTTGAATACAAACAGGTTAAATACCAATATCCAAGATTCGACGAGTTAAATTGACAACTTGCCTGACACGTTATTTGACCGGTCAAATCCTCATCGTACAGTACGTTCACAGCTTCTTCAACATGACCACGGCGTCCTCCGCGGGGTTCGAGTAGTACGCCTTTCGGATGGCGACCGCGCGGTATCCCAACCGGCTGTACATCGAGCGGGCCGCTCGATTCGACTCGCGCACTTCCAGGCTGGAGGACGCGCACCCTCTCCGGACGGCCTCTTCAAGCAGCCAGGTCATCATCCCGTTCCCGATGCCTCTTCGCTGATGGCCGGGCGATACGGCAATGTTGGCGACGTGCAGCTGGTCGGCGACGATCCACCCCACCACGTAGCCGGCGACGGACTCCCCCGCCAGGGCAACGAGGGCGACGGAAACCTCGGACGTCATTTCGTTTGCGAAAGCGGTTTCGGACCAGGGCGCCGGATAGAAGACCCGTTCTATTTCCAGGACCTGCGGGATATGTCCGCGGTCCATATTCCGTATGACGAAGGAATTCGTCTCGGCCACGGGTCAGTCCGCCGGCGTTTCGGGCCGTCCAGACGGATCGGACCGGCCAGGCGGGTCCGGTCGGCCAGGCGGGTCGGGGGAGGGGCCGGCCGGCCGGGTCCGCTCGATCCGGGATGGCGGCTGCCTGGCGAAATCCGTCTTCCTGAGGTACAGGGGCTTGAGTTCGTTCAGGTCGGCCTGCGCACCCCGTTCGAGGCGGTCCAGGCCAAGAAACGCGGCCGACGAGGCCATCGGCCGTCCCGTGCCCGGAGGCGCAAAGCGGGCCCGGTCGCCGAGCGAGGAGACGATGCGCGCGCGGTGCGCGTCGACGGCGCTTCCGATGAGCAACACCCCATCCTCGATGGTTTCGAGCACGTCTTCAAGCAGGCCCACCCTGTATTCGGTCATGCGCTTCGGCCAACCGTCTCCCGTATCGAACCGGGCTTCGTAGACCTGGCCCCTGCGGGCGTCCGTCAGCACGTGGACGGGGTGCCGGCAGCAGGGCGCCTGGAAGGCGACGGCATCGAGCGTGGGCACGGCGGCGACGGGCCGCTTCGTCGCGAAGGCGAGGCCCTTGACCAGGCTCAATCCCACGCGGAGACCGGTATAAGACCCCGGTCCGATCGAGATCGCGAATCCTTCCACCTCCGGCCACTGCAGGCCCAGGTCATCCATGGTGCGTGCCAGGATTCCCGGCAGCTTCTCGGCGTGCACGGTGCCCATCTCGAGCGTCGCGTCGGCCATTACCTGGTGGTCCCGGATCACGGCGATCCCGGCGGAGGCGGAAGACGTCTCGAGTCCTACGACGATCATGAACGGTTCCCTTTGTTGCGTCGGTACGCACCCGGTCAGTAACGCAGCCTGGTCAGCAGCCAGCCGCCGATCAGCAGCACGAAGACGGGGGCCAGGTCGATCCGCACGTTGGTTTTAGGGATAGCGATGGGCGGTATGATCCGCCTGAAGGGGAACAGGACCGGCTCCGTGAGCCACGTAAGCAGACGAACCAGCGGCGCGGCCGGGTCGGGATTGAACCAGGACATGACCGCGCGGACGATGATGAGGACCAGGTATATACGAAGAATCTGAAGCAGGATCATGGTGATGGCGTATCCGGATTGGAACGATGTCGATCAAACTGCGAAGTCCGGCGGTCCGTCAGGAGCCGCTCCGCGTAAGCTCCGCCCTGCCGGCGCGCGAAACGGCGGGATAAACGGGTGCCTTCCGGGCTTCGCGAACGCAAGGGCACTTTACCGACCGTCCCGTGCTTTGTCAATGATGAAGATCGGACGTGGAGCGCTTTGGTCATCCGCACCAGGTTCGACGTGGTTCCGGTTCCCAGCCGACAGGCCCCCCGGCCGGAAAGTAACCTCTGGCGTGGCGTGATTGCACCCTCTATCTTACGGCATCCTCATGCTATCTTACGGCATTCTCAGGACGCTTAGATGATTGCAGTGACCTTGTTCGGCGATGCCGGACGGCATGCAGAGCGGTAACCGGAACAGCAATCGGCACTAATCGGAAAGGAAGGCCCATGGCGGATATCCGGGTAGGCTGGAAGAGGCTGCAGTCCTTCACGGCGGAAGTCTTCGAGCGGGCCGGATTGCCGGATGGCGACGCGGCCATCGAAGCCGAGGTGCTGGTATGGGCGAACCTGCGGGGGGTGGACTCCCACGGTGTGCAGCGCGTCGCCGGGTACGTCCGTTCGGTGGAGGCCGGGCACTACAATCCCCGGCCGGACGTCCGGATCGAACGGGAGACGCCCGCCACGATGCTCATCGAGGCCGACCGCGCTTTCGGGCCGGTCGTGACGACCTACGCCATGAAGCAGGCGATGGGCAAAGCCCGAACGGCGGGCATCGGCTGGGTGCTGATCCGGAACACGACCCACCAGGGCGCCATGGCCTACTACGCGCAGATGGCCGCAAAGGAAAATATGGCCGGCATCGCCTCCGTCTGCAATCCCCCGAACATGGCGCCGCCGGGCGCGCGGGCGCCGGGCGTGCACAACAGCCCCATCGCCATTGCCGTACCGGGAAGCGACGGCCGCTTCATCTCCCTGGACATGGCCACGAGCGTGGCCGCCTTCGGCAAGCTGGACGTGGCCGTGGACCGGGGCGAGTCGATACCTGACACGTGGGCGCTGGACGAGGACGGCCAACCGACGACGGACCCCCGCCAAGCCAGACTCCTGCAACCGGCCGGCGGCTACAAGGGCTACGGCCTGGCCCTCATCTTCGAATGCCTTTCGAGCCTGATGGTTGGGAATCCCCTGTTGACGGCCGCCATCACGGGGCCGGGCGCAACGCCCGGCGTACAGAACAGCTTCATCGGCGCCATCGATATCGCCGCCTTCACCGATCCGGAAGACTACCGAACGCGGATCGATGAACTTGCCGCGGCCATGAAAGGCCTGCCGCGCGTCGAAGGGGTCGACGAACTCTTCGTGCCCGGGGAGCCGGAGGAGCGCGTGCACCGCGAGCGCATCGAGCACGGCATTCCGCTGCCGCCCGGCACCCGGGAGAAGCTCAGCGAAGTCGCGGTGAAATTCGGGCTGCAAGTGCCGTGGGAGGAGCAGGGGCATGGCCAGTGACTGGGGCTATTCGGAAGAAGGATTGAAACATTACACCGCCTGCCGGACCAGCGGTCCCATCGTGGTGGATGGACGTCTCGACGAGACAGCCTGGCGGATGGCGGCCCGGTCGCCGCGCTTCGAGGATCTGGAGGAGCCGGGCCGTCCGGCGCTGTTCGACACGCGGGCCGCGGTGCTCTGGGACGACGACTACCTGTACGTGGGCTTCTGGGTGGAGGAGCCCGACGTGCGGGCGACGTACACGGAGCGCGATTCCATGATCTGCGAGGAGAACGACGTGGAGGTCTTCATCGCCGGCGAGGACGCCTACTACGAATTCGAACTGAACGCCCTCGGCACCATCATGGAGCGGTTCTACGTTTGGCAGGACGCCTACGTGGAAGCCGGGTACGGCGCGTTGCCCGAATTCGACCTGCAGGGGACGAAGCTGGTGGATACGCTAGGCGGGACCAAAACGGGCCATGCCCATCCCCGCGGGCGCCGCTGGGCGTTCCGCGAATGGGACCTGCCGGGTTTGAAGTGGGCGGTGCACGTGGACGGCACCATCAACGATCCGGGCGACCGGGACCGCGGGTGGACGGCCGAGATCGCCTTCCCCTGGCAGGGCTTGAAGCACCTGGCGGACGGGCGTCCGCTGCCGGCCCGGGAAGGCGATACGTGGCGCATGGATTTCTCCCGTTTCCAGTGGATCGACGAAGGCGGTTTCAGGACGTGTCCGGGGTGGGCCTGGACCAGCCACGGGACCTATGATTCGCACATCCCCGATCGTTTCAGCGTGATCCATTTCACCGAAAAGACGGTGGGTGAAGGAGCGCGTGAAGCCACGGGATCGCGTGAGGAAGGTGGGTGCCTGGAAGAAGCGAATGGCGAAGGAGCGCGGCGAGCCACCGCAGCGTGCGGCGGCAGAGCGCGTGACGCAGGAGGCGTGATGGGCAGTGAGCATCGCTCGACGGCGGTGAAAACGGCGCGATACCAATGCCGGGAAGCCCGGGACAGCCTGGTCGTGGACGGCAACCTCGGCGAGGAAACGTGGGCGCTGGCGGAGCGTTCCCCGCTGTTCAGCGATCACACGGGTGCCCGGGGCCTGTTCGATACCGAGGCGGCCCTGGCCTGGGACGATCGCTGTCTCTACGCGGGATTCTGGCTGGAGGACCGCGACATTCAGGCCACCCGGGAAGCGGCTTCGCTGGAGGTCCGACAGGACAGTCACGTCGGCGTACTGATTACCGGTCCGGGCGCGTACTACGACCTGGCGGTGAATCCACTGGGCGCCACCTCGGAGATGTGCTACATC
Organism: bacterium; assembly: GCA_963693015.1. GTDB lineage: Bacteria > JAAXHH01 > JAAXHH01 > JAAXHH01 > JAAXHH01 > JAAXHH01. The sequence continues at coordinate 2,505,875 of OY843748.1, read as the reverse complement.
TGGAAGGAAACCTACCGGGACGACGATCGCTTCCACGTACCGGAATTCGACCTGGCGGTCCACCGGCCCGAGGTGCTGGGGGGTCATGCGAGGACCGACTTCAGCGCCATGCGCTGGGCCTTCTCGGACTGGTGTTTTCCGGGTTTGCGGGCCGGGGTGAAAGTGGATGGCGATCCGGGCAGGCGGGACCAAGTCGACCGGGGCTGGAGCGTGGAACTGGCCTTCCCGTGGGAAGGGTTCAAATGGCTTTCCGATGGGCAGGCCCTGCCGCCCGCTCCGGGGGACGTATGGCGTATCGGACTGTTGCGGCGGCAGGCGATCGACCAGCGCGGTCATCGCTGGCAGGCCACGTGGACCTGGCAGCCCCTGGTCCTGGTGGACGGACGGATGCCCGAAACCCACCTGGAACTGGAACTTGCCGGTTCCTGAACTCAGTTCCTGCTCATGAACCCGGAGAAGAAGTCGTTGCCCTTGTCGTCCACCACGATAAAGGCGGGGAAGTCCTCCACCTCGATGCGCCAGACCGCTTCCATGCCCAGTTCCGGGTATTCCACCAGCGACACTTCGCGGATGGAGTCCTTCGCCAGCCTCGCAGCCGGTCCCCCGATGGACCCCAGGTAGAACCCCCCGTGCTTCTTGCAGGCGTTGGTGACCTGGACGGACCGGTTGCCCTTGGCGAGCATGACCATGCTGCCGCCGGCCGCCTGGAACTGGTCCACGTAGGTATCCATCCGCCCCGCCGTGGTGGGGCCGAATGACCCGGAAGCGTAGCCCTCGGGGGTCTTGGCCGGTCCCGCGTAGTAGACGCACAGGTCCTTGATGTACTGCGGCAGGCCCTCGCCGCTGTCCAGCCGCTCCTTGAGTCTGGCGTGGGCGATATCCCGGGCGACGATCATGGGACCGGTCAGGGAGAGCCGCGTGGCGACGGGGTAGCCGCTGAGCGTGGTGCGGATATCGGACATGGGCCGGTTGAGATCGATCTTGACCACCTCGCCGCCCAGGGCCTGGTCGTCGATCTCCGGCAGGTACTTTGACGGTTCGGTCTCCAGTTGTTCCAGGAAGATGCCGTCCCGCGTGATCCTGGACAGGATCTGGCGGTCCGCGGCGCAGGAAACGGCGATGGCCACGGGACACGAAGCGCCGTGGCGCGGCATGCGGACCACGCGCACGTCGTGGCAGAAGTACTTCCCGCCGAACTGCGCACCGATCCCGATCTCCTGGCTCATCTTGAGCACTTTTTCTTCCATCTCCAGGTCGCGGAAGGCCTGGCCGAATTCGTTTCCCGCGGTGGGCAGGTTATCCAGGAACCTCGCGCTGGCCAGCTTGGCGACTTTGAGCGAGTACTCCGCGGAGGTGCCGCCGACCACGATGGCCAGATGGTAGGGCGGACAGGCCGCCGTGCCGAGGATGCGCAGTTTCTCGTCGACGAATTCGAGGAACCGTCCCGGGTTCAGCAGCGCCCGCGTCTCCTGGAAGAGCAGGCTCTTGTTCGCCGATCCGCCGCCCTTGGTTATGAACATGAGCTTGTACTCGTCGCCCCGGTCCGCGTAGATCTCGAGCTGCGCCGGCAGGTTGTTCCGCGTATTGGACTCCGTGAACATATCCAGCGGCGCGAGCTGGCTGTAGCGCAGGTTGGATTTCAGGAAGGCGTTCATGGCGCCCTCCGAGAGCGCGGCTTCGTCATCCCCCTCGGTCCAGACGCGGTTTCCCTTCTTGCCCATGACGATGATCGTCCCCGTGTCCTGGCACATGGGCAGGATGCCGCCCGCCGCGATGTTGGCGTTCTTCAGCATCTCCATGGCGACGAACCGGTCGTTGTCGGACGCTTCCGGATCGTCGAGGATCTTGCGGAGCTGGGCCAGGTGGCCGGGCCGGAGCTGATGGGCGCTGTCCCGGATGGCCTGGTCCGCGAGCATGGTCAGACCGGCCGAATCGACCTTGAGGATTTCCCGTCCCTCGAACGTACCCGTGGAAACGAAATCCGCGGTCAGGTGACGGTACGGCGTATCGTCCTTTCCCACGGGCAGGAGCTCGTGGTAGACAAAATCACTCAATCGTAAAGATCTCCTACTGTTTACACGAAGCTATGTTACACGAAGCTCACGTCGACGGTTTCGAAACAGGTACGTTGCGCGTCACACTCCGCGGGTCCCACGACCTTGTCGTCGGGACCGATGCCCGACACGGAACGGACGCACCAGAAGGCGCGGCCCGGTGACTCCTCGGTCAGCGTCTTCTCGTTCTTTTCCGCCGTATAGAACGATTTCGTTCTCAGGTACCGGCAGACGGGTTGTGCCATGATGGACTCCTTGCTTGTAGCGCCCGGTTGGTTTACGACGCCAGGGCCATAACGGCCTGTTTTACGAGGTTCTTCGCGATTTCGACTTTGTAGCCGTTGTTCGGCATGGGCTTTGCGTCCTCCACCGCCGCTTCGGCGGCGCTCTCCGCCCGCGATTCCGTAATCCTTCGGCCCCGGAGATAGCGCTCGGCCTCGATGGCCCGCCAGGGAACGGGCGCCACCCCGCCGAATACGAGACTGGCCCGCTCGCAGGTCCCGTTCACGACGGTCATCTGGGCGGCCAGGCTGACCAGGGCGAAATCGATGGATTCCCGCTCGCGCACCTTGAGGTACATGCCCTTGCTGTTCGCTGCCGGCTTCGGTATCGTCAACTCGGTCACGATCTCGTTGGGGCGGAGGATGTTCTCCCTCCGTATGTTCATCTCGGGCAGCGTGAAGAAATCATCCATGACGACCTCCCGCTCGCCCCTGGGACCGTGGATCCTCACCGTCGCGTCGAGGGCCATCAGGGCCGGGGCCGCGTCCGAGGGGTGGACGATATAGCTCGGTCCGGAGCCGAAGATCGCGTGATAGGTATTGACCCCGCCCACCGCGTAGCACCGGGCCCCGCCCTTCTTCAGGCACGGAAAATCCTCGCTGCGGTAGTACCAGCAGCGCGGACGCTGCAGGATGTTCCCGGCCAGGGTCGCCATGTTGCGGATCTGGGGCGACGCAATGACGGACACCGCCTGGTGGAGTACCGGATAATCCTGCGAAACGGCGCCGTTGTCCAACACGTCCGTCAGCGTGGTCAGCGCGCCGATACGCGTCGCGGCGTCATCCTGCCGGATGTAGTCCAGTCCTTCGATGGACTTGAGGTTGACCACGCGCTTCGGCACGGCGGCAAAGTCCTTCATTTCTCCGAGGAGGTCCGTCCCGCCCGCCATGACCACCGCGTCGTCCCAACTACGGCCCAGAAGGGAAGGCACCTGCTCGATCGACGTCGCATTGACGTAGGAAAAGTTCTGCATGGGTCAGCCCTCCTTCACTGCGGCCAGCGCGCCGAGCACTTTGTCGGGGGTGAACGGCATATCCCGTATCCGGGCGCCGCAGGCGTTGTAGATCGCGTTGGCGATGGCGCCGGGGGTCGGAATCGTCGCGGGTTCCCCGATGCCGATGACGCCCCGTTCCGGTTCGTCGTACCTGAGAATCTCGATTTCGGGAATGTCCGTGGAGCCCATGAGCCGGTAGTCTTCCAGGTTGGCGTTGACCATGTAGCCCGTCGCGGGATCCATGATGCGGTTCTCGTACATCCCGTATCCGATCCCCATCAGGACGCCGCCGTTTACCTGGCTCGCCCAGGTGAGCGGGTTCAGGATCATACCGCTGTTGTGAACGGCCACGACCCGATCGACCTTCACCAGGCCGGTCTCGGTGTCGACGCTGACTTCCACGAAGTGCACGCCGGGCACGCCGCTGTCCGAGTAGCCGGGCAGCCACTGGCCGTGGAAGAAGATGGGCTCGTCCCCGAGCTGGGCGGTCGCCTGCTGCCACGTCATGCTCTTGGAAGGATCGCCGGCCACGTACACTCTGCCGTCCGAGGCCGTGAGTTCGCCGGGTTCCACCCCGAACCTGGGCGCGATCTTCTTGAACAGTTCCATTTTCGCCAGCATCGTCGTACCCTTGATGGCGGGGGAGACCGACGCGGCCGTGGTGCTTCCGCCGCTGCCGCCCGAATAGGGGTAGTTCGTGTCGCCGATGCCGACGGTGATATCCTCAGTCTTCAGCCCGAACTCTTCCGCCGCGACCATGTGCACCAGGGTGAGCGTCCCGGTGCCTATATCCTGCGTACCGCACTTCACCTCGACGCTTCCATCCGGGTTGATGGTACACTCGGCCTGGGTCCTTCCGCCGCCGCCACCCCACCTGCACGAGCCCACGCCCATGCCGGTCCTGACCCGGCCGGTCCCGGTGTTGGGCGTGGCGCTCCGGCGGGTCTTCCATCCGATGTGCTCCGCCCCCATGGCCACCATGTTGCGACGCGCCTCGTTCGGATCGTTCATCTGCCGGATGTCCACGGGGTCCATGTCCAGTGCCTCGGCCATTTCGTCCATCATGGATTCCATGGCGAAGGCCGCCTGGGGATGGCCCGGCGCGCGCTGGGCGGCCATCGGTCCGGCGTTGGTGAACACGCTCGTCTGCTCGATGCGGTAGTTGGGGATCTCGTACAGGTACGGCGCGCCTGGAATGTTGGCGCTGCCGGCCACGCCGGGCGTACCGTAGTTGGACCGCTCGTAGGCGACCAGCTTGCCGTCCTTCGTCGCCCCCAGCTTCACGTGCTGCACGGCGGAGGGCCGGTTCCCGGTGGCCAGGTGCTCTTCCTTGCGCGTCAGCATCAGCTTCACGGGGGCACCGGCTTTCCGGGCGAGCAAGGCGCAGATCACGCCCTCTTTGCGGGCGCCGAACTTGGCGCCGAACCCGCCGCCCATGAATTCGGTGATCACGCGGACGTTCGTTTCGGGGATGCCGAAATGGCCGGCCAGTTCCCCGCGCACGCTGAATACGCCCTGCGTGGAGGACCAGACCGTCAGCTTGTCGCCTTCCCACTGGCACACGTTGCCGTGGGTTTCCAGCGCGATGTGGGACTGTACCTGGCACCGGTAGGTGGCTTCGAGGGTCACGTCGGCCGCGGCGAAACCCGCGGCGATGTCGCCCTGCTCGCCTACGCGGGGCTCGCCCACGTTGGCCCGGTCGCCGTGCACCTGGGCCGCGGCCGGGTCACGCGCCGCGTCCTCGTCCACGACGAAGGGCAGCACCTCGTAATCCACGTCGATGGCGTGGAGGGCGTCTTCCGCGACCTCCGGCGTCGTCGCCGCCACGGCCGCGATTTCCTGTCCGGCGAACCGGCACTCCCGCGAGAATACGGCGGGATCGTCGCCGGGCAGCACCACCGTCTTCACGCCGGGCAGCGCCATCGCCCGGGTGGCGTCGATGCGGTTGATCCGGGCGCGGGGATGGGCCGACCGGAGGATGCGCCCGTAGAGCAGGCCGGGCAACTTGATGTCGGCGGTGTACTTGGCCCGTCCGGTGACCTTGTCGACCGCGTCCACGCGGACGTGGGGCCTGTTGATATAGGTGTTCTTCGAAAGATCGCCCCAGCCGCCTTCGCCGGTATCGGGCACTTCGATTTCTATTTCTTTGGGTTCACCGTCTTCCTGGATGGTGATCTTGACCTTCTTCATCTTCTGCTGCATGGCCTCACCCTCCCTTCCGCATCTTTTCGGCGGCGCTCATCACGGCCTCGAACACGTGAGGATAGGTGCCGCAGCGACAGATGTTCCCGGACAGCCCTTCCCGGACCTCTTCCGGCGTCGGGTTGTCGTTGGCGTCCAGCAGCGCCCTGGAGGACATCAGGAAACCCGGGGTGCAAAATCCGCACATCAGGGCGTCCTTCTCGATAAAGGCTTCCTGCAGGGGATGCAGGTCGTCGCCGTCCGCCAGCCCTTCGACCGTTTCGATCTTCCGTCCCTGGGCGTCCATGGCCAGCGTCATGCAGCTGAAGACGAGCTTGCCGTCCATCTGCACCGTGCAGGCCCCGCATTCGCCCCGGTCGCAGACCACCTTGGGACCGGTGATCTCCAGCCGGTCGCGCAGCGCGTCCGCCAGGGTCGTGCGCGCTTCCACCTCGGCGTTGTGCGAACGGCCGTTCAGGTCTAGCGTAACGGTCGCCGACATGACGCCCTCGGCCTCCTGGGCGGCTGCCGTCTTCGCGCCTGAGACCAGGACGGCCGGCGCCACGGCCGCGGTCACCGCACCGGCGCCCGCGCCCTTGAGAAAACCGCGCCGGGTGAACCGGGTACCGCCGTTTTCCTGCGCGGCCGGTGGTTCTACGGGCGCGGCTTTTTGTTTTCGGTCAGCCATAGGGCCTCCTTTATGCATACTGCAATCACGCTAACTGACGCATGCTACCCGACAGATCCAGGTTGACAAGTAATCGCGTAATGTAGAAAATCGCAGCGTACGGTGTACTGAATCGCAGCGTACGGCGTACAGTGGCGAGACAGGATGGGAACCACCCATTAAATTATGAAAGTGGATCCGTCCGCCGTCAAGACCTTTCACTTCGGCCGTATAGTAAGATTATACAAAGAACGCGTGCGATGTCATCAAAGGAAGATCCATCGGCGTTTTCCCTTGCAGAAATCGCTCATTTGCCTTTAGATTCAAGGGTGAAACGACGGTGACGAAGTTTCAGGCGGAGTAGCGAACGGCGGCCGGTCAAGTAAGCGGGATGATGCTCGAAAACGACCCGCCCGGCAGGTTCTGAATCGGTCGCTGAGACCCGGAGAACGGGAATGAAACGTTACGCATTTGCTGCCATGGCCGGCGCCGCGGTGGGCGCCCTCGTGGGTGCGGAGTTGTATCTGCGCCGCCAGGACCACGCGTACAACAGGGACCGCTGGTTCCACGAGGAATACGACGGCGCCCATCCCTACATCGTGTTTCACAACCGGAGCGGCTGGGAACTGATGCCGGGATACAGCGTGGCCGGCATCCGGATCAACGACCACGGGTTCCGGGGCAGGGATTTCCCACGGCGGAAGGACCCCGACGTCGTCCGCATCATGTGTCTCGGCGACTCCTGTACCTTCGGCGCGCCCGGGGACGATTCGCCCTATCCCTATCAGCTCGAACGGCAGTTGGAGCAAATGGACCTGGCGCACGAACACCAGGTGATCAACGCGGGCGTCGACGACCACGCCTCCATCAACGCCCAACTGCGCCTTCCCCGGCTTCTGGCCTTCGAACCCGACGTCCTGATCGTCTACATCGGCTGGAACGACATGTGGCTGGGGAATCCGAAGCACTATCCCGACATGCGCAGGAAGACCCGGTCCTACTGGCATTACGGCAACGGCGGCGACACCGGCCTGAGGCTGCTCGACGAGGCCAAGGATATCCTGGAACTGAGAACGCCGCCGCCCATCGGCTCCTTCGACCTCGAGGACTTTCTGCCCGGAAATTTCGAGTACAACATGCGCCGCCTCATCCAGGCGGCGAAGAACGACCGGGTCCGCGTCGTCCTGACGACCCTGCCGACGCTCATCCCCCGTAACGGCACGGAGATGTCCCTGCAAAGCCTCGACAAGATGCGGTATCCGTCCTTCCTCGACCGGGGAGACCTCGACTGCCTCGGGCAACTCTACGATATCTACGATGCCTCGATCCGCCGGCTGGCCGTGGAAGAGGATACGGACCTCATCGATCTCAACGCCGCTTTCGCCGGGATGGACGGTGAACGCGAACGGTATTTCACCGATACCTGGCATCCCACCATCGATGGCAGCGAGATCATCGCGCGGGCGCTGGCACAGGGCCTGCGGGACCGCGACATCGTAGGATAGCCCAGACCCGTTGAAACACGTATTGAAATACACGGTGTTTCCCACGCCGCTCGGCCCCATGTACGCGGCGGCCAGCGACGCGGGCGTGTGCCGTATCACCTATGACGTCACGGCGGAGGCCTTCGAAATCGACATGCTGAACCGTTTCGAAGCGGACGTGGCCTTCGTCCCGGACGACGAACTGCTGGTTTCAGTCGCAGACCAGGTCACGCGGTACTTCGCCGGCGAACTGAAGGTCTTCGACCTGCCGCTGGATTTCCTGCGGGGCACGCCCTTCTACCGGCAGGTCTGGCGTGCGCAGCAGGCCATCCCATACGGAGAATGCCGTTCCTACAAGTGGGTGGCCGAGCGTTCGCGCAGGCCCAAGGCCGCCCGGGCGGTGGGCCAGGCCAACCGCAACAACGACATCAGCCTCCTGGTTCCGTGCCACCGCGTGATCGCCAGCGGCGGGCGCCTGGGCGGCTACGGCGGCCAGCCCGATATCAAGGCGTTTCTGCTCGACCTCGAAGGCGCGGACTACATCCGCTGATCGCTGTCCACCCGGGTACCGTCCACAGGGCCACAGTTCGATGATTGCCGTCCACAAGATGCTAGTCCGATGATTGCCGTCCATGCCGCTTGATATTCCCAACAGAGTCTATTTCGCTTACGCCTTCCAGTGTCGCTACCGCGAGCAGGCGCCGCGGGTCAACGGCGTCCTGGACGACTGGAGTCCTGAATACCTGGTGCCCGACCTGGGTTTCCTGGAGAACCGGCCGAAGGCCGCGGACGTCTACATGGCCTGGAGCGAAGAGGGCCTGTACTTCGCCGTAGACGTTAGGAAGCGGAAGCCGGTCCGTTCCTACTACGGACGGCACTGGACCGGGGACAGTTTCCAGATCTGGCTGGACACGCGGGACGTGAAGACCGCGCGGCGGGCCGGGCGGTACTGCCACCAGTTCAACTGCCTGCCCACCGGGGGCGGCGACAACGGGGACCGGCCCGTGGTCAAACCCACGCAGGTCGACCGCGCCCGCGAAAAGTGGAACATGCCGGAACCGGGAGCCCTCCCCATCGCTTCCCTCATCTCGGACCGCGGCTACACCCTGGAGGTCTGCCTGCCCACGGAAGCGCTCAGCGGATACGACCCGGAAGAGTTCCCCCGCCTGGGTTTCACCTATTTCCTCAACAATTCGGAAAGTCCCGCGCAGTGGTGGAGCGCCGGGCGCGACCTGCGCGTCCACGTCGATCCCAGCACCTGGGGCACGGCGGTGCTAAGAAGGTAGTCGGGCGGTCGTTTTAGGTACTGTGGAAAACTGGTTGCCTGTGGTTCACATATTCGTTAACTTAGAATATGAGAACCATCCATTTTTACCGAACGTCATCCGGGCAATGTCCCATCGTACGTTTTCTGGATTCTCTGGATTCAAAACAGGCTGCTAAAGTCACTTGGGTTCTAAGATTGATCGAAGAGTTGAATCCCGTCCCGGCACGCTATTTTCGCAAATTGATCGATTCGGATGACATCTGGGAAGTACGTGTAGATATCGCACGTGATACGATTCGCCTTCTTTCATTCTTTGATGGTAAGCGCATCGTTGTACTAGTTCACGCATTCGCAAAGAAGACACAGAAGACACCGAGGTCTGACATCCGTTTGGCAGAAAACGAAAACAGGACTACTTCAAGAGGAAAATCCGATGAGCGATTTAAGCAAGTACGTGGAATATCGCAAGGGCAAAGATTCTGAATTTGCCAGGATCTACGATGAAGGATATCAGGAGTTTAAAATTGGTGTGCTACTCCGGCAGGCGAGAGAAGATGCCGGCCTTACCCAGGAAGACGTGGCACGCAAGTTGAAAACCAGGAAGTCTGCCATTTCGAGAATCGAGAATCATGCGGAAGACATCCGGTTGTCTACTCTTGGCAAATACGCCAAGGCGATTGGGAAGAAGTTGCAGTTTACGGTGGGATGAATTTTTTGCAGACAGGTTGCTTTAATTACAGCAACCCGGACATACATTGGCAACAACCACAGGCTCATAGTCCAGGTTGGGCGCCAGCCATCTTTCTACGGATTCGACGGTCATCCGCTTGCGGCGGGCGTAGTCTTCCACTTGGTCGCGTCCGATCTTGCCTACGTTGAAATAACGCGCGTCGGGATGGCCGAAGTAGAGCCCGGCGACGGATGGCGGCGGGTCCATGGCGTAGCTTTCCGTAAGCTCGACGCCGATACGCCCTTCGACCCGGAGCAGGTCGAAGAGCCGACGCTTCTCGGTGTGATCGGGACAGGCTGGGTACCCGGGGGCCGGCCGGATACCACGGTACTTCTCCCGGATCAGGTCTTCGCTGTCCAGGTTTTCTTCCCGGCCGTATCCCCAGGCGCGCCGCGCCCTTTGGTGGGTTTGTTCAGCAAAAGCCTCGGCCAGTCGGTCGGCAAGCGCCTTGACCATGATGGCGCGATAGTCGTCGTGATCGGCCTCGAACCGCCTCACCAGTTCGTCGAGACCGATGCCGGCGGTGACCGCGAAGGCGCCGACGTAGTCCTCCGTGCCTTCAGGACCCACGAAATCGGAGAGGGCCAGGCAGGGTCCGTCCGCCGAGCGCGGCCGCTGCTGGCGCAGCATGTGGAACGTCGCGAGCACCTCTGATCGGCCGGCACCTTCGAAAAGCACGATGTCGTTGCCTTTTGAGTGCGCGGGAAAGAACCCCCACACGGCCCGGGCCCGAAGCGACCGCTGATCTACGATTTCCTCAAGTAGTTCCTGTGCATCGTCGAACAGCTTCCGCGCCTCTACGCCGACCTTCGCATCCTCCAGGATGGCCGGATACCGCCCACGCAACTCCCATGCGCCGAAGAAGGGCGTCCAGTCGATGTAGGGAACGAGTTCGTCCAGCGGATAGTCTTCGTCGACGCGAACCCCGGTGAACCCGGGTACCGCAATGGTATCTTCCGACCATTCGAGGGGGGGCCGGCGCTCGCACGCCTCGGCGAATGGCACCAGGGGCATGCGCGGCGTGCGGCTTTCGTAGGTGTCCCGAATCTGCTGATAGTCCTCGCGCACGCGCCGGGCGTAGTCGGGCCGCAGATCCTCGCTGATCAGGTTCCCGGCCACCTCCACCGCCCTTGAAGCGTCCGTCACATGCACGGTCGGCCCGTGATAGGCGGGTTCGATCTTGATCGCCGTGTGCCTTCGGCTCGTCGTGGCGCCGCCGATGAGCAGGGGGAGTTCGAAGCCATTGCGCTCGATCTCGCGGGCGACGTGGATCATCTCGTGGAGCGACGGGGTGATCAGCCCGCTCAACCCGATGAGGTCGACGCCTTCGTCCTTCGCAGTCTGGATGATTTTCTCCGCGGGCACCATGACGCCCAGGTCGATGATGCGGTAGTTGTTGCAACCCAGGACCACGCCCACGATGTTCTTCCCGATGTCGTGCACGTCCCCCTTGACCGTAGCCAGGAGTATGGTCCCCTGGTATCGTCTCTCTCCGCCGTCTCCGTGCTCGGCTTCCATGTGAGGGACCAGGTGGGCCACGGCCTTCTTCATGACCCGCGCGCTCTTGACCACCTGCGGCAGAAACATCTTCCCCTCGCCGAAGAGGTCTCCGACGATGGACATCCCGGCCATCAGGGGTCCCTCGATGATGTGGAGCGGCCGTTCGTAGCGTTTCAGCGCCTCGTCCATGTCCTCCTCGATATGGTCGGCGATGCCGTTGACCAGGGCGTGGGAAACGCGTTCTTCCAGGCTGTCTGCGCGCCAGTCCTCGTCTTTCTCTGCCCTTCCGGCCGCGGGCCCCTTTCTCGATTCCGCGAATTCCAGCAGCCGTTCGGTGGCATCGGGCCGCCGGTTGAAGAGCACGTCTTCCACCATGCGGAGCGCTTCCGGGTCGACGTCCTCGTAGATCGCCAGTTGCCCCGCGTTGACGATGCCCATGTCCAGGCCGGCCTGGATGGCGTGGTAGAGGAAGGCCGCGTGCATCACCTCCCGGATGTAGTCATTGCCGCGGAAGGAGAAGGAGATGTTGCTCACCCCCCCGCTGACCCTGGCCAGGGGATGCCGCGCCTTGAGCCGGCGGACCGCCTCGATGAAGTTGACGGCGTAGTCGTCGTGTTCCTCGATCCCGGTGGCCACGGTGAGAATGTTCGGGTCGAAGATAACGTCCGTGGGGTCGATCCCGACTTCTTCGGTGAGGATCCGGTAGGAACGGCTCAGGATCTCCACCTTGCGGTCCGTGTCCGTGGCCTGGCCCTCCTCGTCGAAGGCCATCACCACCACGGCGGCGCCGTACCTTTTGGCCAGCCGCGCCTGGTTCCTGAAAACCTCCTCGCCCTCCTTCAGGCTGATGGAATTGGCGATGCTCTTGCCCTGCGCGCATTTCAGTCCCGCCTCGATGACCGGCCAACTCGAACTGTCGATCATGACGGGGGTGGCGGCGATGTCGGGTTCGGACGCGATGAGATTCAGGAAAGTGGTCATGGCCCGCTCGCTGTCGAGCAGCCCCTCGTCCATGTTCACGTCGATGATGTTCGCCCCGCCCTCGATCTGCTGCCGGGCCACGCCGAGGGCTTCCTCGTACTTTTCCTGGCGGATGAGCCGGGCGAATTTGCGCGATCCCGTCACGTTCGTCCGCTCGCCGATCATGGTGAAGTTGCCGTCGGGCCGCACGGTGAAAGTCTCCAGCCCGGCGTAGCGGGACAGGGGCTCGCCGGGATGGGGAACGCGCAGTTTCCCCCGCTGCTTTACGGCCTCCGCGACCGCGGCGACGTGTTCGGGCGTGGTGCCGCAGCATCCGCCGACCATGTTGAGCCAGCCTTCTTCGGCGAAATCCCCCAGCACCTCGGCCATGTGCTCCGGCGTGTCGTCGTAGCCGCCCATTTCATTCGGGAGGCCCGCGTTCGGATAACAGGTCACCGGGAGGTTTGAGATGGCCGAAAGCTCCTCGACGTAGGACCGCAGTGCGGTGGCTCCCAGGGCGCAGTTTAGCCCCACGCTGTAGAGTTCCCCGTGGCGTATGGACGTCCAGCAGGCCTCCACGGTCTGGCCCGACAGGGTGCGGCCGCTGGCGTCGACGATGCAGAACGAAGCCATCAGGGGGACGCGGCGCATGCCCTGGTCGAACAGGGTGTTGACGGCGAACAGGGCCGCTTTCAGGTTGAGCGTATCGATCTGGGTCTCCACCAGGAGCAGATCCACGCCGCCGTCGAGGAGTCCGCGGGCCTGCTCACTGTAGGCGGCGGCGAGATCGTCGAAGGTCACGGACCGGAAGGACGGATCGCTGACGTCGGAGGCGACAGATGCCGACCGGGTCGTGGGCCCCATGGTCCCGGCGACGAACCGGGGCCGGGTGGGATCGGCGTCCATCGCGGCTGCGGCGGCCCGCTTTGCTGTTTTCGCCGCCGCCACGTTGATGTCGTGTACCCGGTCCTGCAGGCCATAGTCGGCCTGGGAGATCGAGGTGGCGTTGAAGGTGTTGGTCTCGATGATATCGGCGCCTGCGTCCAGGTACTGCCGGTGGACCTGCTCGATCAGATCGGGTTGCGTGATCGACAGCAGGTCGAGATCGCCCCGCAGCGCTACGGGGTGGTCTTTGAACGCTTCACCGCGGAAATCGGCCTCTTCGAGGGCATGGCCCTGGAGTACCGAGCCCATGGCGCCGTCGATGATGAGGATGCGTTCGGACAGGAGCCGGTCCAGCAGGCGGTGGGTTTCAGATGCAACGAGAGGGGACTTGCCGAAGATTAAGGGCTCCTTCACGAGGTTGTACTTCGCGGGTCTCCGCGCCGCGGCCGCCCATGCCTGCAAGACCCCGGTCGTCCATGCCGGCCGCGGACCGCGCACAGGATGCGGATGTCCCTGTGCCGCACGGCACAGAGGCCGGCGCGCGCGCATCGTCTGCTTTAAATCTACGAGAGGTCCGGGAGATCGTCAAGGAGAGGTGCAGGGGATCTCAAAATCAACGCAATTGGCCTTCCCATCCGTGATGCGACGTTATATCATAAGATCAACAGGCATGCACCGCGGAACAGTACGCGAAACAGTCATCGATGAAGGAGCACGAAAATGTCCGAACTGAATCATGACGATACTTCGGCGAGATCTGGGCTTTCTCGCCGGGGATTCCTGAAAGGGGCCCTGGTTGGCGCCGGTGCGCTGTCGGTAGGCGGCTACCAAGCCGTGGCGCAGATGGTGGGCGGGCCCTCCGTTCGCGGCTGGGGCGTGCCCCCCGGACTGGTGCGCATCGACAGCAACGAAAACGCCCTCGGTCCGTCTCCCCGGGCGGTCGAGGCGGTGCTCTCCCTGGTTTCCAGTATCAACCGGTACGGCCAGAACCCGGACCTGCTGGGCAAGCTCGCCCGCAGGCACGGCGTACCCGTCGTGGAGTGGACGGACAGCCCCTTCGCGCCGGTACATGACGCGTGGATCGCCGTGGGCGCGGGCTCGTCGGACCTGCTATTCGCTATCGGCCACGCTTACGTTCGCGAGGGGACGGAGGTCGTGGAAAGCCTGCCGGGCTTCGGTTTCATGACCCGTTTCGCCGGCGTGGCAAACGCGGATCCGGTGCGGGTCCCGCTCCTGGCGGGCATGAAACCCGATCTCGATGGCCTAAGCGCAGCCGTGACCGACCGGACCGCCGTGGTGGTCGTGACCAGCCCCGGCAACCCCACGGGCCAGTTGACTCCCCTGTCCCGGTTGAAGCCCTTCGTCGCCTCCATCCCCGAGCGGGTCCTGGTCCTCGTCGATGAAGCGTACATCGAATTTGCCGAAAACGAGGCGGACCGCGAAGGCGCGGCCTCGCTGATCGCCGATCACCCGAACGTGATCGTGACCCGCACGTTCTCCAAGGTCTTCGGCATGGCCGGTATGCGGGTGGGCTACGCGGTCGCCCATCCCTCGGTGATCTCGCGGATCAACAGCCACCGGGCCAACACGCTCACCCTACTCTCCACACACGCCGCGTCGGCCGCCCTGGACGATGCGACCCACCTGCGCCGCTCGCGCAACCTGGTCATCGAGGGCAAACGCTATTTCTACGCGCAGCTGGACGCCATGGGCATCGAGTACGCGCCGAGCGAGTCCAGCTTCGTGATGATGAACATGAAGACGGACGTGGACGAACTCGTCCGTCGCCTGCGGGAAGATCACAACGTCCTGGTGGGCAACGCGAAGGCGCGCTGGAACATCGAAGGCTGGATCCGCGTCACCGCCGGCCTGCCCGAGGAGAACGAGGCGTTCATCGCGGCGTTGAAGAAGGTGTTGGTGAGCAGTTGAGCGGCGGTCGCACCGGAATGGCCGTACGAATCAGTGTGAAGCAGGACCTAGTAAGGGGAATCCCGTACGTACAGGGCCCGGCCAATGGCACTCATGGCCGCGTCCATCTGGTCCATGCGGGAATTGTGCTGCACGTCCAGCGCCCGGTCCACCTGCGGCAAATGCCAACCGAGGCGCCGGGCCAGTTCCGCCTTGCCGATTCCCTGTTCCCGCATTCCCCTGTATAACATCACCTTGACGGCAGTGAGCGTAGGCAACGTGGCCGCGTCCCGTCCTCGAGACGGCAGGGGAACATCCTGTCCATCGTGAATGCGGCTGGCTATCGCTTCTTCCAGTGCGTCAACCGCACGTGCGATCGCTTCGTCCCGGTCCATACCAAACGTCGTGAGCTCCGGAAAATCCGGAGACGTGACCAGCACGGATTCATCGTCTTTTTCGAGTGTAACCGGGTATTTGAGCATTAGTCCAATATACACAACAGATCTGTTAATGTCAACAGAAATGTTGTGCAGTATATTACGCGTAATCTATGAATCAGGAAGTTAAGGGATTTCGTGGAAAGCTATGATTTGGATCGTAACCGTGAGAGATTCACGATTTAACCCGACGAACATGGAACCGGTCCACCTCACTCCCCATGCAACGCGTCCGCCGGGTTGGAGGCCGCGGCCTTGAAGGCCTGGTATCCCACCGTCAGCCAGGCGATCAGCAGCGCGGCGAGCCCCGAGAATGCGAATACCCCCAGGCTCAGCTCGATACGGTAGGGGAATCCCGTGAGCCACGTCTGCATGACGTAGTAGGCCGCGGGCGCGCCGACCACGAAGGCCAGCAGGATCAACCTGGTAAAGTCCCTGGACAGCAGCAGGATCACGTTTGATATCGTGGCGCCAAGGACCTTGCGGACCCCGATCTCCCGGGTCCGTTGCTCGGCCATGAAGGACGAGAGACCCAGCAGGCCCAGGCAGGCGATGAAAATCGAAAGTATGGCGCCGGCAACAAAGACGGAGCCCATCCGCTGTTCCGCGATGTAGAGCCGTTCCAGGTCCGCATCGAGAAAAGAGTAATCCATGGCGGGATGACCGGGATAGATCCTTCCCCACTGCTCCTCCAGGATTTCAAGCCCCCGCGTAACGTTGTTTCCCTGTATCCTGATCTCCATGAACGAAGCGGCTTCCGAAAGCAGGCGAATCATGAGCGGTTCGATCGGCTGATGGAGCGACTTGTTGTGGAAATCCTCCATGACGCCGATGACCTCGAAAGGCGGATCGGAATCCGGCGATCCGGTCATTTTGATGGTTTTGCCGATCGGGTTCTCCCATCCCAGGGACCGCACAGTCGCCATGTTGATGAGACACGCGGTCGAGTCCGCGCCGAATTCACGCGAAAATGTACGTCCCGCCGCCATCTCGACGCCCAGCGTTTCAATAAAGTCATAATCCGACCAGATGACCTGGTAGACCGGGCTCTGGTCCTCGGGCACACCTTCCGGCGTAACCAGGTTCAGGCTGGGTTGTCCGCCCGGCACACTGGTCGAAGTACTCGCGTTCAAAATCTCCGGATACTGCAGGACCGCGTTCTTGAAGGCCGTATATCCCTTGATGGCTTCGGCGTCCGGCAGGCGAACGATCACGACGTTTTCCTTGTCGAAGCCCAGGTGCTTGTTCTGCATATACTCCAGTTGATCGAGCACTACGACCGTGCCGATGATCATGATGATGGAGACGATAAACTGGAACGTGATCAGGATCTTCCTGAGAAAAGATTGGGACGCACCCGCTTTCAGCGCGCCGGTCAGCACGGCGACCGGCCTGAAGGACGACAGGATGAAGGCGGGATAGCCGCCGGCCACGATCCCCGTGATCAGAGCGATGGCCACCAGGGTCGGCGCCAGCCAGATCGACTGGTAATCCATCTCCAGCGCCTTGCCCGATACCGCGTTGAACGGGGGCAGGAGCAGGTGGACCAGGACCAGCGCGATGACCAGTGCGATAACGGAAAGGAAGATCGACTCGCCCGTGAACTGCCTGATCAGCTGTTGCCGCTGGGCGCCAAGCACTTTCCGAATGCCCACCTCCTGTGCCCTGCGGGCGGATCTCGCCGTGGAGAGGTTCATGAAGTTCACGCAGGCGATCAGGAGAACGAACACGGCCAGGGACGAGAAGATGTAGACGTACCGGATGTCGCTGTTGGGGCCTAATTCGGCTTCCATGTTGGAATGCAGGTGAATATCAGTAATTGGCTGGAGGAAAGGCCTGGCGACAATGCCCGTGCCTTCGAGCATATCGCCAAGGTGCCTGTCCAGAAAATCGGGGAACTTGCGTTCCAGATCTTCGGGCTCCTGCCCTTCCCTAAGAAGCAAGTAGGTAAACACGTCATGGCTGAACCCGTGGCTTTGCATTGTCGACGGTTCATTGTACAGCTTGTTCGGTCCCAGGGAAGCATAGGAAGCCAGGAAATCGAAATGAAAGTGCGAGTTCCCAGGCATGTCCTCCATGATGCCGGTCACCGTGAACTCGTAAAGGTCGTCTCCCGTTATTACTTTTCCGATTGGGTTTTCATCCCCGAAGTACTTGTCCGCCATGGACTCGGACAGCACCACGGCATGCGGTTCGGCCAAGACCGTCTTCGCGTTTCCCTGGACGAGTGGAATGGTAAAAATGTCAAAGACGGACGAATCCGCGAACACGAAGTACCGCTCGTAGAATCGATTCTCCTTGTACCGGATGAGCCAGCGGGAGCCAGGCGGCTTCAGCCGGGTGATCTGCTCGATCTCGGGGTATTCTTCCGCCAGCACCGGGGCCCAGGGCGGAGGCGTGGCCGCCGCTTCGATGGGCCTTCCCGCTATGGTGGCGGATTCCGCCAGGCGATAGATCCGGTCACTATTCTCATGGTACCGGTCGTAGCTGAGTTCGTCCTGCACGTACAGCAGGATGAGAATGCAGCAGGCGATACCGATGGCCAGCCCGAGGACATTGATCGACGAATAGCCCTTGTGCCTGAGCAGGTTTCTTATACCGACGGTGAGATAGTTTTTGAACATGAGGCGGGGCCTGGAGCGGTGGATTTATCCCCGTGCGCTGATGTTAAGACCCACCGGGGTTGTCGTTTGTTTCATGACCAGGATGTTCCTTGCGGGATAGTCGGGAAACTTGATTTGGGAACCGGTCTCAGAGCCAGTTTTGGAAGGCCATCGTAAAGTTAAGCTGTGATACATTAGCAAGCGGTGGAGATCTCACCACAGCACGCCGAACAGCAGTCCCGATGCGATGGCCAGGTAGCCCAGGGCCAGTACGCCCGGCCGCCGGAAGATCGGCAGGCCGCCGGGCGGCAGTTTGAAGGGATAGGCGCCGCGAACGGGCGATTCGGCCAGGGTCTTCTGCAGCCAGGTCCCTTCGAGGGCCTTCAGCCGGTGGGCCATGCGGTTGCGCACCGAGGCGATGTCGTTCTGCCGGGCGTAAACGAGTCCTTCCAGGTCGTCATCAGAAACCGGACCGCGCTGGAGTGTAATCACCCAGGATACAATGAGCATGCCGGCCGCCGGCAGCACGATGTTCCACAGGTAGGTCCACCACGTGTTGGTGTACCACACCGGCAGTCCCCAATCCAGACTCTCCCCTAGGATCGCCGACACGCCGTACACAAGCCCGATGAGCAGCCCCACGATGCCGGTGGACCGGTGCACGCGGGTGAAGACGCCCATGAGGATGACCGTCATGAGCGGCACCGCGATGGCGCCGGCCAGCCGGAGGTAGAAGGCCAGCATCCCCTCCTGGATGAAGGGCACGTAGGCGAATCCCAGCGCCATGATGAAGGGGGCCGCGATGCGTCCCACCCGGGTGTAATGGGCGTCCGACGCCCGCTTCACGATGAACCGGGCGTAGATGTCGCGGACGAAGAGGCTGGAGATGCCGATACCGATGGAGTCGAAGGTGGAGTAGCCGCCCGCGATCAGTCCGGCGACCACCAGGCCGATCAGTCCATGGGGCAGGTAGGCCTGGATCATCAGGGGATAGGCCTGGTCGATGGTTTCGAGTCCGGGGAAGTCCGCCCGGGCCATGGGACCCATGGTGACGTTGAACCAGAGGCATATGGCCGTGGCGGTGCTGGCCACCACCGCGGCCATCTTGAAGTCCCATTCCGACCGCGCGCCCAGGAACCGGATCGCCTCGTACTGATTGATGACCGCGTACATGGTCAGCACCACGATGAAGCTCAGGATGACCACCACAGCGGGGACGCCCGGCGGCGCGTATCCGCCCACGTGCAGGAGCGTGTCCGGCAGCGCGGGATCCACGGCGGCCAGGCGTTCGTTCAGGCCCGACCATCCGCCGCCCCGTACCCAGACCACGACCCACAGCACGAAGGACCCGATGATCATGGCCACGCCCTGGACGGCGTCGGTGAACACCCCGGCCTGCAGGCCGCCGCGGACGACGTAGAGCGTCGCCGACGCCGCCACGGCCACCACGACGAACCAGCTGGCGGTGGAGGAGAACCCGGCGAGGACGCTCAGTACCAGGAACATGGAGAAGAAGATGTTGGCGAGGACGTTGGTGCGGGACTGGATGTTGATGAGGACCGCCATGATGCGGACCGACGGCCCGAAGCGGTATTCCAGCCACTCGGCGTTGGTGAAGACGCCCGACCGGTACATGGGCAGGATGACGAAGAAGCTGAGCACGAACCAGCCGATGGCGATCCCGAGCCACCACTGGGACAGCTGGGACAGGCCGAACTGGTACGATCCCCCGGCGATGGCCACGTAGTCGCCGCTGTCCACGGCCGTGCCGAAGGCGGACAGGCCGATGGCCCACCACGGCATGGACTTGGCCGCCAGGTACCAGTCGAAACTCTCGCCTTTCTCGCGGAACGCCAGCAGGCCGTATACGACGATGCCGCCGTTGACGAGAAAGACGATGGTCCAGTCTAGAAAGGACATGGGTTAGGAGTGGGCGGAAGCGTGGCCGCTTGTTCTACCGCGGCAGATGATATCCGGCCTTCATCACGGGGATCCGGTAAAGTCCCGTCCCTGCGGTGATGTAAAGGATCTTGTCGTTTTCGCCCCGCCCGAATCCCACGTTGGTAGGCAACTCGCCGGTGGGAATGAAGGCCTTTTCCGTGCCGTCCGGCGCGCGGATGGCGATACCCGGCCTCGTCATGTCGCGCTCGGACACGTACAGGTTGCCCTCCACGTCCACGACCAGCCCGTCGGGGCCGTCTTCAGGCAGGTAATCCACCAGGACGCTCCGGAACGTGGCGGTTCCGTCCTCGTGCAGGTCGTAGGCCAGCAGGGCCATGCGCCCCTTTCGCACGGGGATGTCCGGCGTGATCTTGCCGAGATCGATGGAACCGTTGTCGTTGCTGACCACGTAGAGGGTCTTCTGGTCGGGTGAAACGACGACGCCGTTCGGCTTGCCCGCGTCGGTGATGATCCGGTGGATCGAACCGTCCGTATCGATTCGGTACACAGCCATCACGGGCTGTTCCACCGACTCGTTTCCGATGTACTTCGGATCGCTGAAGTAGACCCGTCCCTGCTCGTCGATGGCGATGTCGTTGGGGGCGTTGAACGGCCGGCCTTCGTACTCGTGGGCGATGATGAAGGCCTTGCCCGTCTCCATGTCCGTCCGCGTCACCCGTCGTCCGCCCTCGTCGGCCCCTTCCGCGGCGATCAGCCGGTCCTGCGCGTCGAACTTGAGGCCGTTGGACATCCCGCTCGGCGACCGGAAGATCGTGGTCTCGCCCGTCTTCGGGTCATAACGCCAGATGTGCCCGGCTTCTATGCCATCCGGACCTGCCGACGTGGTGAAGGTGATGTCGCTGAAGTAGATCATCCCGTCGGGACCCTCGGCCGGACTTTCGGTCAGCGCCAGACCCTCGTTGAACACCATTTCCAATTTTGCGTCAGGCGAAATGAATGCCGGATCGCCGAAGGGCGGGTCGGCTTCCTGGGCGTGCAGCGGTACAGCGACCATCAGGCCGATCAACGGAAGCGTAAGGCGGAAGGACATGGTACGGTCTCCTTGGTCGGGTTATGCCGAAAACTGTCACGAATTACGCCAACAGCTATCGCATGATAGCTATCTCCGGTTGGACTTGTCGAACTGGTAAGGATCATGTCACGAAAGACGTTATGGCGTGCTGGCTATCTGCCACAGTATTTCCAGCGGGTCTGACCGTCAAGTGATTTGAGGCGGACTGGCCGGTTCTTCCTTGACGCTTCCCCGCGGTTTCCATACCGTGTTTGCACACCCTTCACAATGATCCCTTGCTAAGAATCAACCTGGCCAAGATTCAAAAGGAGTGACTCATGTCCGTATCGAGACGGGAATTCATGGGCATTGCGTCCGCGGCGGCCCTGGCCGGTGCCGCAGGTATCGCTTGCAGAGGTGAAGCGGATCAATCTCAGGTAGAAGCCGCTGCGCCGCCGACCGGCGACGATCCCCTGGGCGTTCGCGCGGATTTCCCGGTCGCCAGCGAATCCCTGTACCTGAACACGCCCTACATCGGCCCATCGCCGCAGCCCGCGGTGGACAAGACCATCGAGTTTCTCGCGGCCAAGTCCCGCGATCCCGTGTTGCTTGGCGCCATGCTCGAAGAAGAGGAAGCCGTTCGGGAGAAGTTCTCGCGCCTCATCCGCGCCAAGATCGGGGAGATCGGCCTGGTTTCGTCCACGAGCGAGGGCGAGAACATCGTGGTCAATTCCCTGGACCTGAAGGCCGGGGACAACGTGGTGATCGACGATCTCCACTACATGACGTCGCTGGTGATGTACAGCCAGTTGGCGGAGACCAGGGGCATCGAGACGCGTATCGTCCGGAACGTGGACGGCGTGACTTCGCCGGAGGCCTTTGCCGAAATGGTGGATGAAAAGACGAAGCTGATCTCCGTGGCGTGGATATCCAACCGGAACGGCTACCGCCAGGATCTGAAGGCGCTGGCCGACCTGGCTCACGCGCACGGCACGTACCTGTACGCGGATGCCGTCCAGGGCGTGGGCATGGTCGATCTCGACATCGGGCCAACGGGCGTCGATTTCCTCACCACGGGCTCGTACAAGTGGCTCCTCGGCGGCTTCGGCGTGGCGCCTTTCTATGTGCGGGAATCGGTAATGGATGTCGTGAAGCCCGATCGCCTGGGCTGGAGGATGGTGGATGAAAGGCTACCCGACTACCAGTACACGATTTACTCCGACGCCAGGAAATTCGGGTATGCCACGCCCGCCTTCGCGGCGATATACCAGCTTTCCGGGTCGCTGGACTACCTGTTGAACGTGGGAACGGACCGGATCGAGCAGCGCACGGTCGCCCTGGCGCACCGCCTGCACAGCGGCCTGACCGAGCAGGGGTTCGAGGTCTTCACGCCGCCCGGCAATCAATCCGCCATCGTGTCCTTCAACCATGGCGCCGACCGCGAGGTGATCGAAAAACAGCTCGACGAAACGGGAGTACGGCTGTCCTTCCGGGAAAACGATGCCCAGATCCGCGTGGGTCCCGCCATGTTCAACAACGAGCAGGATATCGACGCCTTCCTGAACATCACGAAGGGGTGGAAGGAAGCTGCCAGCTAGGAAAGTCGGCGCCGGCCCATCCGCCACCGTACCACGATCGTTTCCACGACAAAACCGCTGTAAAGCGCGGCCACACCGCGGATCGCGCCGTGCAGGTCGAAAAGGGCGAGTACGTTCACGACGATGACGATGGCGCCGGCCCGGGCGGGTCCGCTGGGCGCGATGGCGCTCGTCCGGTGGTCCCGCAGCGCGATGCCGTGCAGGTAAGACCGCACTGTGACGGCGAGGGGAAAGAACGAGAAGATGATCAGCGGGACCGTGCAGCGCACGGCAAAGTCATGATCCACGCCGATTAAGGTCTCCAGCAGAAAAAACCGCACCGGGGTCCAGAACATCAGGGCCATGGTTCCGAAGGAAATCACACCGCAGACGGCCGTGAACCGGCGGATGATCCGGCCATCGGGGTCCTGCCGCTGAAAGGCGGTCGGCAGATTCTTGAGTTCGTTCAGCCATCCATAGGGCAGGTGCGCCAGCGCGTACACGATGGTGAGCACGGCCAGCGACTCCGTACCGTCCGCCCCTCGGGCGACAAAGAGGTTGATGATGGGCCGGCTCAGAGCCTGTATGCCGATCGTTATTGCCAGGGGCCAGTAGAATCGCAGCACATAGGCCGCGGTAAGGGGGTACGATCTGCGGGTGGCCGGCTCGCCGCCCGCCTCCTGTCTGATCGGCTCGCCCCCCGCATCCTGTCCAGCCGCTTGCACCCCTTCTGTGCTCACGCCCCTGTGCAGCAACCGCCGTGCGAATCGCCGGTAGCCGTAGATGATCACGGCCAGTTCCGTCAGGACGCCGAACCAGGTCGCCATGACGGGCAGGAGAATGGGGTCGGCCTGAACGGTCGGCGTCGGAAGGAACAGGAACACGGACACCACGCTCATGCTGATGCCCGCCATCATGGCGTAACTGACGATGTCGGTCCGTCGCACCCGCAGCAACAGCCCCGAAAGAAACCGCGTGATTCCCACGATCAGGGGAATGGGCAGCAGGAATCCGAGCGCCCTGCGCACCGTGCCGCCCAGGGTCGGATCCACCGCGTGCAGTTCGTCGATCACCCATAGTCCCACCGGCGTAAAAGCCAGGCACGCCAGAATAAGAAAGTGCACGCCGCCAAACCCGCCGACGCATCGGAATACCGTGTGGAAGGTCGCGCGGTCCCGGACGAGGACCATGGACATCTGCCGGGTCTGGGACACCGTGCCGGTCAGGAAAGAGGTCAGTCCCCAGGCGATTCCGTACGCGGCAAGGGTTTCGGTGGGCCTGGGCACGCGGGCGATCCCGCCGTTGATCACCTGGATGCCCAGTTCATAAATCAGTTCGGTTATGACGAGGGGGAGGAGGAACCAGAATAGGGACCGGTACATGGTAGGAGAGTATAGCGGGATGGGTGATGCAGGTCAAGATGCGGGGAACCTCGCGGGGTCTGCCGGATGCGACCGTTTAAAGGAACCCGCGAAGAAGTGAGCGAGGGAAGCTCAATCCATTCAGGCTTCGAACCGCTTGAACTCGACTGGTGGGAATTGACTGGCGTAGGCGTGGAGCCCGGGTGAGCCTCCCAGGTGCATCAGCAATACGCGGCTTTCCGGTTCGAACCGACCCTGGTCTGCAAGGTCGAGCAGTCCTCGGACCGCCTTTCCCTCGTAGACCGGGTCGGCCGTCAGGCCCTCGCTGCGCGCCAGGAGCCGGATCGCTTCGTAAACGTCTTGAGACGCGACGCCGTAGGGATCTTGCGTGGCCGCGATGATCTCTACGTAGCCGGAGGTGACGCGGACCGTCAGTCCAAGCGTCTCCAGCACCTCGTTCGCCAGCCTGCGCACACGCGCTTTCTTGATCTCGATCTCGTCGTCATCCGAAACGCCAATCACCCGCGTACCGGCTCCCAGCGCGGCGAAACCGGCCACCAGACCCGACTGCGTGCTTCCACTTCCGGTGCAGTGCACCACGTAGTCGAAATGGACACCCAGGCTTCGGGACTGTTGCGTGATCTCCGCGGCACAGGCGACATAGCCCATGCTCCCCAGAGGATGTTCCGACGCTCCGCCCGGAATCGGGTACGGCCTGCGTCCCTGCTGGCGCAGGTGTTCGACCAGGCCCTCCAGCGGACGCTGATCCTCGATGGGCCGTTCGCGTTCGTCGAGGTAAAGTTCGGCATTCAGAATGTTGCTGAGCAGGATATTACCCACGTGCCTGTATTCAGGCCCGGCGTCCCGGGTCCATGCACAGTGCAGCAGAGCGCATTGTAACCCGCATTTAGCCGCGGCCGCCGCCGTCTGCCGGGTATGGTTCGACTGGATCGCGCCCACCGTAACCAGCGTGTCCGCGCCGGATCGCAAGGCATCGCCCACCAGGAATTCCAGCTTGCGGGACTTGTTGCCGCCGCCCGCCAGTCCGGTCAGGTCGTCGCGCTTGATCCAGAGCTCAGGTCCGCCCAGGTGTGCGCCGAAATTGGTAAGTTTATGGAGCGGCGTGGGCAACTGAACCAATGGGGCGCGGGGCAGGCCGGGTAACCGGAATAGCCAGTCGGTGAGTTCGGTTATTTTCGTCATATCGGATTTTCAAACTATCTATCCAACTGCTTGATGCGGGTACGCACAACGATCCACCTAATCCTCACCGAAAAGCTGGCCATTGGCTTCGGCCAGCAGCTCCTTCATTGATCGCGTAGTCACCGAAAATCATATCGGCATAGACAATCTAAGTACGACTCAGACTGTCCTCCTACAGCCGCATATTGTGGTCGGTATCGATATAGTCCATCGAATTCCACTGGGAATCTCAACCAGTAAGACCCGGACCATGCGCCGCTCGCAGTCCGCCTACAACTTTTACAGAGAATCTGGATACACGCGATCTTACCAGTGAATCCCCTTCTTGACGAATGATCGCAGGATGTATAACCTGTTTGTTTCATGTTTTTTAGATATCGGGTAATCGACCGCGCGATTGCATTCGGGAGGCCGGTACACTTGACCCAATCTAGCAGAATACCAGGTCTTTTTCAACTATGTTAAGAACATCAACCAGTCGGTAAATTGGCGTTGTAGGTAGTATTTAATCAGCGTATATTATGGTATAATTAGAGAGTGCATCCGTGGTTGCGGATACGAGAATGCTAAGGTAAATCCTACCAATGAACTAAACGGTGTGTTTTAACCAATGCAAGGTCGGCACTTACTTTGTTCAGTTTCGGAATTAGGATTTATTGGCGGGAAAAGTACAATAAGTTTGTTCCTCAGACCGCATTGAATGCCTACAACTGGATCAACCAATGAGAGACGGACAACATCTGGATTGTCTTAAGATCCGGAGATTTCGAGGACTTTCGGACTTCGATCTCGACGGTTTAGGATCATTTAACGTCTTGTTAGGGGCTAACGACGTAGGAAAAACTACAATTCTGGAGACGATCTTCCTCTTGTCAGGGTTTCCTAACTTAGAATTACCTGTCAGGATTCAGAATTGGCGTAACTTTTATGTTCACAGGAATGATGCGCTTACTCCACTATTCCACAAGCTTGAAGTCCACAACGAAATACTATTGGAGTCTCGTGCTTTAGATTCTACAATTCGTACTTTAGTGATTACGGCGCCACACACAACACAAGGGGTTGGATCGGAAAATCAAGATGTTAGTAGCAAAGCAGATGGCGATGCTGTGGAAATCCGTACTGAAGAAAGCACTAGGACTCAATCGTCTTCTTCAGCGTTTTCAGGTCCTCGCCTGTTGCAATACGAAGCGTCAAAGGTACCTCCTTCAGGAGAGCCGGTTTCTTTTACCGGTAACTTGATGGTGCGCGACGGTAACCTCGAAATGTCGAAGACGCCTGACGCCTTCGCCAATGAGATACTGTCGACTAGGTTTTTAAGTGCTAGTTATGGCTATGATGGCAGTATCATTGGAAATGTCATTGTAAACAAGAAGGCAGACGATCTAATCAAGTATTTAAAAGTTATCAATCCTCGCGTAGAGGGGGTCACAGTTAGTGGTGACGTAGCGTATTTGGACATAGGGCTAGATCAGATGATGCCACTTAACATGTTCGGAAGTGGTATGATCCGAGCTGCTACAATCCTGTCGACCTGTATTTTGGGAAATGACAGGATCGTCCTGATTGATGAGTTAGAAAATGGCCTACATTTTCGTGCCGTCCCACCATTAATCGCGGCACTACTTAAGTTATCGGAAGAAAGCGGAGTACAAATCATCGCAACAACTCACAGCTTGGGAGTATTGGAGAGTCTTCATGAAGTGTTGAGCCAAGGTCAGTTTGCTCAAAACAGAAGTACAACAAAATGCTACGCTCTACAGAGAGACAGTCAGGGTGCGGTACGTTCCTATAGGTACGAGTACGATAAATTCGAACATTGTATCGCTCAGAGGATCGAAATACGTTAATGAGTTCGAATTGGATAGTTTTTGTAGAAGGTGGAGACGACAAGGCATTCCTTGACTCACTATTGGATCATTTGGGTATATCCAACGTCAGTACGGATGTAATTGGTGGTGGTGTTTCTAAACTACCGAACGTCAAGCCAAACATACTCAGGGCCCGAGATAGAGGAAACAAGGTAGCGGTCATTTTAGACGCGGATTGTGATGCTGCCGAATGTCGAAACTGTCTGCTTGATGTTATTAATCATAACGAGTTGCCTATAGAGTGTTGTTTTCTGCTCCCAGACAACAAACACGATGGTTGCTTGGAAACCTTATTGGAGCAAATAGCCGTATCCGATCATCGGTACATATACCATTGCTTCGATACCTACGAGGAATGCATGAGTCGAAGTGAACATTCGTACTCCCTTCCCAATAGTAAAGCACGAATATACGCATATTGCGAGGCATTGAATATAGAGACGAACGGGACCAGACGAAGGTACACTGACCAATCTCATTGGGACTTGGATGCAGCAGACTTAGATCCATTAAAACGTTTTCTGGTCGGACTATGAACTGTGAGAGCTTCATACCGCGCGTGCAACGTCATCCCTCAATTTCCCCATCAGATCCGATTTCACCCCTCGCTACGATGCTAAGAAGTCACGCTTCAAGATATTGCGAATCATCAAAGTTATATGAATCGAGACCCAATAACCTATTGGCTTGGCATTGGCCATGCCATTCGTATACCGAACCTTTAGAATTGCACTTCGTTCATTTGCCGTCTGGCAATACTCAGGTAGGCGGAGTTTAGATGGTAAGTGAGGATCTGAAAACTAGTCCGGAACTTGGTTATCATAGAGTACCCCGCGATCACTGGCTCATCGGATCGAAAGGTGTATTTCACGGCGCCATCGGCGGCTCCTGGACGCGCATCGGCGCACAGGAGTACGGCATTTCAAGCCTGATCCGGGAATCGGACCGCCTGGTGGCGGGCGCAAGCTGGGGGAGCGGGCTTTGGGAGTGGACCCTCACATCGGATGAACCGAACCGATCAGGTCAGTCAGGTCATACGGACCAGTCGGATCAGTTGGTCCAAGCCGGTAGTACGCGCCAGGCGCGCCAGACCGACCGCTGGAAGCAACTGCACGACGAGACCCTCACCGAGATCATGGCCATCGCGTCGATCGATGGATCCCCGGGCGTGGTCGCCGGATCGCCCTACGGCATCGCTACCGGGCGATATGACGAGGTCGGTGCGGTTCGATGGACCCACCACTCGGACTTCCTCCGCGTCAATGAACGGTTCACGAACGCCATTCTGGTGCATCCTGATGAACCCACGACCTGGTTGATAGGCACCGAAGGCGGTGTCCTGATCGCGGACGACTCGGGCGCCTCCTGGAGACGGACCAGTATCTCCGGCACGGCCGTACGCGCCCTGGCATTCATTCACGGACAATTCTGGGCAGGCACCGACGACCGGGGCATCTGGCGCAGCGAGGACGGGACGCGCTGGGATTCGGCGGGTCATACGCCGGACGGAGGCGCAGTCTTCGAATTGACACTGGCTGGCGACGAGATCATTGCCGCCACGGAACACGGCGTGGCCGTGGGAGATGGGACGGGCCACTGGGTCCGCACCGGACCTCGGCATCTTTGCGCGGCCGCGGCCTGTCATCCGGCATCGACTTCGACTTGGCTCACCGGCGCCACGCCGGGCGGGCTGTGGTACACCGAAGACGGCGGTCGCACGTGGCGGCAGGTACCGGGATTTGTAAACGTACGCGCGATCATCGCGCCCGCATAGTCAGACGGCAGCGCCCGCATAGTCAGACAGCAGCGCCTGAAGTATAGTCGGGCCAAAGCACCGGAAGCTCAGTCAGGCCGGAGCACCAGAAACTCAGTCAAGCCGGAAGTTAACACCATGAGCCAGGAATCCTACAACAAGCAAGTCGACGAACGGGCCCACAGGGTAGTCCAGCACTGGTCGAAGCGGGACGGCGGCGGGCTCTGGGACCTGAACGCGCACTTGGCGACGGGCATGGATGACGCGAAGGTCGTCGATATAGTCCGGCGGTCACTGTCCGACCAGACGGACGGGTGGGGCGGCCGGCCGGCGGGTGGACCGTTTCACGTATATCCCTGTGGTGCGCTCATCGCCCGTTGGCCCGACCGGCTGCCGGAAGAAGCACTGGGAATCATCCGGGATTTCATGATGGACGGCGTCCTCGAGCGCGGCAACACGGAGAACCACTGGCTGATGTTCTACGTGGGCAACCTGCTGGCGGCGGAGCGGTGGCCGGACGCGAAACGCATGTGGAACGGCCTGTCCGCGGAAGCCAACCGGGCCGAGGCAACGCGCTGGATCCTGGGGATGATCGAGCGGACGGCCGTCAACGGCCACCACGAATACGATTCTCCCCAGTACCACGTGGAGCACATGGTGCCGATGATCACGCTCGCCGATCACGCCGCCGACCCCCACCTGCGCCACCAGGTCGAACAGGTCCTTTCCCTGTACGTGGCGGACATGGCCCTGGAGTACTTCTACGGCGCATGGGCGGGCGGACACAGTCGCGAAGGATACCGTGAGAACACCTGGAGGAAATCCGGGGCGATCTCCGCACTGCAATACCTCTACTTCGGCAACGAAGATTTCGAACCAAAGCACCATGTCCACGGCTTCTGCATCCCGCCGGCCACGGCCGCCTATCGACCCCCGGCCCTCTTCGCCGAGATGGCCGTGGACCGTTCCAAGGCCCACGTCGTGAAGAAGACCAAGGCGCCCAGGACGATATACCGCCGCGTCGAACACGAAGCCCGGCCGGTCCGAAAGTACACGTACATGAGCCCGTCCTTCGCCCTGGGATCATCCCAACTCGGCCTCCCCGGACCAGGTGCCGGCCCCATCGACCTGATTTCGTGGGATCTGACGTGGCGGGGAGAGAACCAGCAGGCCAAGATCTGCTGCAACCATCCCTACCGAAGCCCTGAACGCTTCAGCGCCTTCCTCGTGGGCTATCCGCAGCAGATCCGGCGGCAGATCGGTTCCGACAAGCCCTACCTGCAATGGCCCGACCGCCTGTTCGGCGCGTCGCCCTATGAAAGAATGATGCAGCACGAAGGCACAGTCATCGTCCTGTACAAGATTCCGCCGGACGACGAGGCGCCCTTCATCAACATGTTTCTGCCTCGAACGATCGCCTGGGTGGAGCGGGACGGCTGGATCATGGGCGACACGGGTACCGGCGCGTACGTCGCCGCCTACCCTGTCGGCCCCTACGAGTGGACGGAGATCCGGGAGGAAGGATCCATGCGCCACCTGGCGGCGAATCCCGACCAGATCGACGGCTGGCTGCTGAGGATCCCGGACGTGCACGGCGGACTGATCCTGGAGGCCCGGGAGGCGGACAAAGAAGAATCGTTCGAGGGGTTCTGCGCTCGCCGGGCCGCCTCACCGCCGGACCTGTCCGGATGGCCGGGGAGCGACCGCGTAGCCGTCGAAACACTGGCCGGTAACCGGCTGGAAATGTACTACGAAGGTATACACAGCGTGGACGGAACGGCCATCGACTACGACGCCTATCCGCTGTACGAAGCGCCCGGTGTGGATGCCCCGGCGGGCACGGGCCGGATGACCTTCTCCCACGGAGACCAGGAAGTAAAGCTGGATTTCGGGATCGACCCCGCCAAGCCCCTCATCCCCATGCGGGTTATCGGCTAGCACCGCGCCTAGCCGGAACGCGGCGCCTCACCGAAACGCGGCGCCTCGCCGCATCCTCTCAGACTTTCTATCATTCCTCGTCCAACCCCTCCCAGGCCACCTCCGCACCCAGGGCGCGCAGGTTCTCTACGAAATTCGGATGGGCCCGACGGATGGACTCGGCGCCGTTTATGACGCTGGTGCCCGGGATGCTGGCGGCGGTCATGTACAGGGCCACGGCAGCCCGGATGATGTACGGCGCTTCCACCGTGGCCGGCTGAAGGGGACGGCCCCCGAAGACGATGATGCGGTGGGGGTCGTTGATGACTACGTGGGCGCCGAACTTGACCAGCTCCGAGATCCAGAAGAAAGCGCCTTCGTACACCTTGTTCCAGAACATGATCGATCCCTCGGCCCGGATGGCCAGGGGGATCATCAGGGGCACGAGGTCGGCCGGCAGGTAGGGCCAGGGCGCGGCCTCGATCTTGGCCAGGATATTGGACGTGAAGGGATTCTCGATCCGGTGGAGCTGGCTACTCCCGACCAGCGCGGTATCGCCCTCGTATTCGATGGTTACGCCCAGTTTCCTGAAGCAGCGGTTGATCAGGTCGAAATGATGGGGGATCGCCCGCTCGACCCGCACTTCGCCGCCCGTCATGGCGCCCACGGCCAGGAACGTGGTGATCTCGTGGTGATCGGGCGTGATGTCTACCGAACCGCCGCCCAGACGGTCCACACCCTGGATATGCAGGACGTTCGCCCCGATGCCTTCGATCCGCGCACCGAGGGCGTTGAGGAAACGGCACAGATCCTGCACGTTGGGTTCGCACGCGGCATTGACCAGGGTCGACTTGCCCTCGCCCAGCACCGCGGCCATGATGAAGTTCTCGGTCCCGGTCACCGATACGTAATCCTGCCAGATCCGGTCGCCCCTGAAACGGCCGTTCAGCTCGAACTCAATGGGATCTTCCGATACGATGCGCCCCCCCAGCGAACGAAGGACGTCCACGTGCGGATCGATCTCTCGCACGCCCAGGGCGCATCCCTTGACGTTCGAAAACCGGATGGACCGGGTGCGGTGCAGCAGGCCGGGCAGCAGCAGCAGGGCCGAGCGCATGCCTTCCGGCAGGGCCACTTCGCCGGTGTCGTCGTGAAAGCCGGCGTTGTTGATCTGAAGCGAACCGGCGCCCCGGTCCCAGTCGATCCGGGACCCCAGGGCCTCGAGGAACGTGACGATCTTCTGAACGTCGGTGATGTCCGGCACGTTCCTAATCGTCACCGTCTCATCGGTCAACAGGGTGGCGCAGAGGATGGGCAGCACGGCGTTCTTGTTGCCCGACGGGACGATCGTGCCGGAAAGCGGCTTCCCTCCTTCGACGATCAGGCTGGCCATGGGGGTCCTTGCGAATACGATGAACTAACAGTGTCTGCGGCAATAGTAATGCTAACCGAGACTGCAGGTAAACAGTTCCTTTACGGGACGGAATTCGACGAGACCGATTTCCTGGAACCGTCCCGAAATCGGCTGGAATGCTTCACGGCAGTAGGCCATGGCCTCCGTCACCTCAGTCGCCGCCAGGTCGATGGCGACCGTACAGTGCGGCACCCAGTTGCCGGGTAGGTAGTAGGCCATGCCAGACCCGTCGAACTGCGAAAAGACCTCGTGAAACCGCCCGTGTACGGCCAGCAACTGCCGCGTCGCTACAGGCGCCAGAAAAACCACCCTTCACTGCACGGGAAAGTGCCGACGCTGCTCAATTTGAACTCGAATGGCGCCACCGATTGCGCGAATTCGCGCAATTGCTTTGAGAATTCGTGCAGTTGCTTCGAGAATCCGGATGCGTCGAGATCGTCACTGTAGACCGCCAGCGAGACATGGGGACGGGCGCCGAGTTCCGACAGGGAAGGCTTCCCCAGTGCCGCTCCGAGGCCGTCCCAGATTTCGCAAACGGCCTGTTCACTCTCGGGATCGCAAAACAGTTCGACGGCGTAGCCCATTCAATCAAGATACGTTTTGGAATATGCAAGTCAACTGCACCGGCAGATAACCCCAGTTCTTGTTTAGGAAACGTCATCTATCATGTACGATTTGTAACGTTTGCGCTCCTTGACACAACGAAATCGTCCGTCTATTTTGCAATAACCATTCCTTCCGTGTTCAAAGGCAAAACCCACGTTCCGATCGTCTCGGCTACCAATCACAGAGACCGCGTATCGTGTAGAAATACGCTGGAGCCTCTCCCATGAAAATCACCGCCATCAAAACGTATGCCGGCACCTTCGGAAACCGGTCCCGGGGCCTGGTCAAGGTGGAGACGGACGAGGGGCTGTACGGCTGGGGAGAGGCTTATTCGATCGGACCGGACAAATCCGTGGAACCGATCGCCGATTACATCTTCGAGATGATCAAGGGCGAAGACCCTCGCCGCATCGAATACATCATGCTGAAGCTGTTCCAGCAGTTCCGCTTTCCGCCCGGCGGGACGGGACTGGCCGTCATGTCGGCCGTGGACCACGCCCTGTGGGATATCAGCGGGAAGGCGGCGGGGCTGCCGGTGTATATGCTCCTGGGCGGCACCGTCAGGGACCGCGTGAGGGTGTACCACAGCGCCGGGGGCAGGGCGGAGGATTTCGTGGAACGGACCCATGCGCTGCATGAAGCGTGGGGGTTCACGGCCTTCAAGACGAGCCCGTACCAGGTGGATATCGAGGCCGAGCGCTGGGGCAGGGTCTGCGACGCGGCCGCCAGGTTTTTCGAGGACGTACGCAAAGGGACACCGGACGACTGGGAGATCGCCTTCGACCCCCACGCCCGGATTTTCGAGCCGATTCGGGCCCTGCAACTCGCCAACGCCCTGGCGCCCTACGATCCCTATTTCTACGAAGAGCCGCTCCGGCCGGAGCACCTGCCCGCGTGGTCCCGCCTGCGGTCGCAGATGCAGGTCCCGCTGGCCACCGGCGAGTCGCTGTACACCCGCTTCGAGTTCCTCGAGCTCGTGGCGGCGCAGGGCGCCGACATCATACAGCCGGACATCTGCGTATGCGGCGGGTTGCTGGAGATGCGCAAGATCGCGGCCATCGCCGAGGCGCACTACGTCACCATAGCGCCGCACAATCCCATGGGACCCGTGGCCACGGCCGTCAACGTGCACTTCGCGGCGGCCACCCCCAATTTCAAGATCCTCGAATACGGCCTGCCCGTGGGCACGGAATGGGAGCAGTGCATCATCGATCCGTACCTGCCCGAAGATGGCTACCTGCCGTTGCGCGACACGCCCGGACTCGGTATCGACGTAGATGAAGAAGCCGTGAAGGACAACGAGGTCGTGCACTGGCAGCGCACGTGTTACGTCCGGCCGGATGGGTCTACGGGGTATATTTGATCACGCTGCATACCGGCGGCATGACGGCAGCGCGCATGACGCGACATGACGAGAGTGCGCAAGACCTGCCCACGGCACAAGCGCATGACAATTGTACGATTTTCTGGTGCAACTTTTGCTTTCACCACAACATAGCAAAATTGGAGGACATTGAAGATGGCTAATTCGCGTTATCTGGCTAATCTCACAACAGAAGAATTGAATACCTTACGCGCAAAACTCCATACTATTCAGCGTAGCAAATGCTATATATGCAATAAGGAAATTAACCTTCAGTTGCACGAAGATTCTTTGGAATTCGACCATATTGAGCCACTGGCGGTAGGGGGCAAAGACACGGATAACAACCTAGCACTGACGCACTCAGAGTGTAATAGGAACAAAGGGGCGTCTGATCTAAGAGTGGCTCGATGTATTGCTGAGCTTCATTTGCTTGAGCAAGCAGCGAAGGAACGTGGAGACAGAGGAGCTAATCTGGGAGATGTGCTTCAGAAATATGGTGGGGCTGAAAAACCGCTTCGCCTTAAACGAAATGAATGCTCTGTTGAATTCTCGTTTCCACATGCCGGCGACAATGGTATCCATATGGCTCCGCTATATATGGATAAACTAAGCGGAGCACAGTATTTCTTTGCGCTTGTTCCCCTAAAGTATATACACCATGATGATGTGATCAACCCACGTTCGATCGGGTCAAACATACGAGGTCTCATTGAGGAGTTTTTAAAGAAACGACCTCAATTGCACGTTGGCCTTGCGTGGTGGATGACCGAAAGTGACGATGCTGGAAACCTGAAACTCTTTGATGGTCAGCACAAAGCTGCGGCACAAATACTCCTTGGAGCTACGAAATTGCCAGTTCGGGTGTTTGTAGACCCGTCCGTAAATGTATTAATACAGACAAACACAAATGCAGGCAGTAGCCTGAGACAGGTGGCTTTCGATAAAGCGGTCATGCGTCACCTCGGCAGTACGCTGTATGGCGATAGACTGAAGCAATACCAGCAGATGCACAGTATTTTGGAAGACGACTTTTCATTCAGCGAGCAAGATCTTGTGTATCACTTCAGAGGTGAACGTCGTCAGATGAGGCGGTTTATCATTGACGCCCAGAGAAACGCGATTGCACGTGACAGCGAGAACCGCTTACTAGAGTTCGTCGAGTGGTCCGGCAGAGGAGCAGATCGACCTATGGCCTATTCAACCGTTGACAGGGCATTCTTCCAGTTACTTTATCAGCATGCCCTTAGTACTCCGATAGATCAAGGCGCTGAACGAGGACTTGAACGGCGGCAAATGACGGTATTGATGAATATGTTCGCTGACATATTCTTTATCGGGCAGTGGGATTTCGATATTGGCGGTAGACAACTAGAGAACAAAATCCAGAAAGGCGATAGATTCCCCGATGAACATCTCCGAGCTTGGAGAATCTCACGAGAGGAAGTGGCAGTTAATGTCATGAGATGGATCAGGCTGGTAATCGAAAACTACAATGCGGTTACTGGGAAGCAAGTGGAACGTGAACGACTGTTTCTTGAGGAATTCCCAGATTTGCTGTGGGGAAATATCGAGAGATTTCTTAAGAAATTGTCTGAACTTCCCTGTTGGACTAACACCGAGCTTAGTTCGTCAGTGTTTGGTCCTAAGCAGAACCTCGACTATTGGGAATCAGTATTCAAAACTGGAGAGTCTCCAAGCGGAACTGTGATTCTTCCAAGAAGACTTGAACTGCAAGAAATGATTGCTCAGAATTAGGCTATATTCGTTAATAACCGGTATGAGTCCAGTCGTTCAATGATAGCCAACAACCCACCGGACCGGTAGATCTGGAAAGAAACCGACTTGTTTTGAAAGGGTGATATCTCGCTACACTTAGTTATAGAGAAGAGAAGTAGTTTGTACACTTGTTTCGAAATTCGGTAAGGACGTTTGATTCTCTTATAGAAACCAGGTTCTTGGAGATTCTAGCGAAGTAGTGCCTATTCTAACCACCACAAATCGGGTTTTCGGGACCCTTATGCAGTATATCTCATGTCATGAGATTGGTCTTTCTGGACAGGGTAGGTTTTATGAGAGAATCAGCCTTCATAACTCAACTATGCTAAGGAGAATAGAGCATGGACGGAGTTTCTTCGATTAAAAGCGTAACATCGATCGTCGGTTTCGCGCTAACCATCCTATGTGTAGCTGTGATGTTGTCCTGCGCCGGCGACGCCTCCCAGACCGGCGACCCCTCCGAGGTAGCATGGCGCGCGTACGCCAGTGACCACGCGAGCACCAAGCATTCGCCCCTGGGCGAGATCGACCGGAGTAACGTGGAAAGCCTCGAGGTCGCGTGGCGCTGGGACTCCATCGACAATGCCGTCCTGGAAGCGGATTCCACCCTGCGCGTATTCGTCAACGAGGCCACCCCGCTCATGGTCGGCGGCGTGCTGTATACGAGCACGGCCCTGAGCCAGGCGGCGGCCATCGACGCGGCCACGGGGGAGACGCTCTGGACGTACGATCCGAGGACCTGGGAGGACGGGACGCCGGCCAACGTGGGCTTCGTCCATCGCGGCGTGGCCTACTGGGAGGAAGGCGACGACCGGCGCATCCTGTACGCCACGGGCGACGCCTGGCTCATCGCGCTGGACGCCGGAACGGGCGAACCGGTTGCGGACTTCGGCGAGAACGGCCGCGTGGATCTGACGAAGGGCCTACGCCGTCCCATCGACCGCAGTCTGTACGCCGTCTCGAGTCCGCCGGTGATCGTCCGCGGCGTGGTC
The DNA here is from genome assembly GCA_963693015.1 of bacterium. Taxonomy (GTDB): domain Bacteria; phylum JAAXHH01; class JAAXHH01; order JAAXHH01; family JAAXHH01; genus JAAXHH01. Next base: position 2,469,134 of record OY843748.1, on the reverse strand, counting down.
GTCGTCGGGGCGACGGTGCTGGACTCCTTCGCCGTGTTCCGGATGCCGGACGCGGCCATGCCGCCGGGCGACGTGCGCGGTTTCGACGTGCGGACGGGCGAACAGAAGTGGGTGTTTCAGACCATTCCCCAGGAAGGCGAGTTCGGCAACGAGACCTGGCTGGAGGAGTCCTGGAAGACCACGGGCAGCACGAACGTATGGACCTGGATGAGCGCGGACGAGGAACTGGGATACGTCTACCTTCCGGTCAGCACACCCACCAACGATTTCTACGGCGGCCACCGGCTCGGCGACAACCTCTTCGCCGAGAGCCTGGTCTGCCTGAACGCCGAAACGGGCGAACGGGTCTGGCACTTCCAGACGGTGCATCACGGCATCTGGGACTACGACCTGCCCGCGCCGCCGACCCTGGTGGACATCACGGTGGACGGCCGCGAAATCCAGGCGCTCGCCCAGGTCTCCAAGCAGGGATTCACCTACGTGTTCGACCGGGTCACGGGTGAGCCGGTCTGGCCCATCGAGGAGCGGGAGACGCCGCCTTCCACGGTACCCGGCGAAGCCGCCGCGCCTACGCAGCCATTCCCTTCGAAACCCGCGGCCTTCGAGCGCCAGGGCCTGACGGAAGACGACCTCATCGACTTCACACCCGAGTTGCGCCAGGCGGCGCTCGAAGCCATCGCCGAGTACGACTACGGCCCGCTTTTCTCGCCGCCGACACAAAAAGGCCTGATCGCGGTGCCCGGTCTCGTGGGCGGCGCGAGTTGGTCGGGCGCGGCCGTGCACCCGGAGACGGGGATGCTGTACGTGCCCTCCTACAGCCTGCCGACCATCATGACCGTGAACAAATCGGAAGACGAGAACGCGCCTTATTCATACACCGGCCGGTTCGCCTACGGGCCTACCATCATGGACGGCCTTCCGGTGATCAAGCCGCCGTACGGCCGCATCACCGCGATCGACCTGAATACGGGAGCGCACGCGTGGATGAGCCCCGTGGGCAACGGGCCGCGAAATCATCCGGCCCTCGAAGGCCTGGACCTGCCGGTCCTGGGGTGGGACCGCCGGACCTTCCCGCTGCTTACGGAGTCGCTGCTGTTCGCCGCCCAGATGGGGATCGTGCTGGACCGGAAGGTGTCGGACCGCGGCAACGCCATGACCTATGATTCGGCGAGCAGCGAGGCGTTCCTGCGGGCCTTCGACCCGGATACCGGCGAGCTTGTCGCGGAGATCCCGCTGCCGGGCAACGCGACGGGCAATCCCATGACCTACATGACGGTTGGGAAACAGTACATCGCCGTACCGATCGGCGGCGCGTCGGAGCGGGCGGAACTGGTGGTGTTGGCGCTTCCCGGGCAGTAGTTGTAACCGTCGGAGCGGGCGGAACTGGTGGTATTGGCGCTTCCCGGACTGTAGCGCTCAGGTGCGTCCCGGCGAGGGCGAAGCGCCCTGCGGCGGAGCGCCCTGCGGCGGAGCGCCCGCAGTCTGTATTGGAGGGTACCGGACGCGCACCGGCGGCGCCAGCACGCTACAGCCGGTTCAGCAACCGCAGCATGATCGCCTTCTGGGCGTCCAGCCGGTTTTCGGCCTGGTCGTAGATGATCGACTGCTCGTGTTCGATCATGTCTTCGGCGATCTCGTAACCCGGATGGATGGGCATGTCGTGCATGATCTTGGCGCGGCTGCCGGCGAGCAGGGCGCGGTCGATCTGATAGGGCATCATGATCCCGCTCCGCTTTTCCTTCTCGGCGGCGTAGGCGGGATCGTTGAACAGTTCCATGTCGAGCCAGGTGTCCGTGTAGACGTAGTCGGCCTCTCCGACCGCCGCCCCGGCGTCCAGCGTCTCCGTAAGCAGTCCCCGTTCGAGCAGCTTCCCCCGGCTTTCCTCGTCGACACTTGACGCCTCCCTAATGGGACAGACCAGCGTCAGGTGGACCCCCAGCGGCGCGGCGATGGAAACCAGCGAGTTCACCACGTTGTTGTACACGCCGATGTAGGTCAGCCGCGCGCCCGCTACGCCCCCCGGACGGTCTTCCGCGATGGTCAGCATGTCCGCCAGGGCCTGGCAGGGGTGGTAGAGGTTGCAGCATCCGTTGATGACCGGCACCGTGGAAGCCTTTTCCATCTCCAACAGGTCGCGGTTGTCCTTCAGCCGGGCCATGATGATCGCCGCGTTGCGGCCCAGGTACCGCGTCTCGAAACGGACCTTGCTCAGGGTGAAATTGGTCGCCATCCAGTCCAGGTTGATGGCGTGACCGCCCATTTCGGTCATGCCCGCCTCGAAGGACACCCGGGTGCGCGTGGAAGTCTTCTGGAAGATCATGACCAGCGTGTTGCCCTGCATGCGGCCCTGGTACTCCCAGCGGTAGTGCTTGACGCGCCGCGCCAGGTCGAGGATCTCCACGATCTCGCCGTCGTCCCAGTACTTCCAGTCGATCAGGTGCTTGATGTCAGCGGACATTTCCGCGTCCTTTCCGATACTGCGCGTCAGCCTATTCTTCCGGCGCCGCGAAGGCGTCCTCCGGTATTTCGGGATTGATTTCGATGGATTTGGTCACCGACTCACCTCCGGGCTGCCCGTTCTGTACGATCGTATGCTTGAAGGGCAGCTTGACACCGCCCACGTCGCGGTAATCGCTCAGCGTCGTCTCAATCTCCGTCGGACCCTGCTGGGTCACCGTCTGCCCGGCTTTCTTGACCGGAAACATGGTCTCCGCGTCCAGGTAGAGCCTGAAAGGGCTGATTCCGGGCGGCGTGATGAGCAGCGCGTCCACGGCCTTGCCGCCGATCTCTTCCTGTCCCAGATGCTGAATCGCCAACCCCTCCTTGTCCGCCTGACTGTACAGGAAGACCAGATTCCCCCACATTTCTTCGATCATCGCATCGCGCACCTGCGACGGCGCGGGTTGCGCGTCGCCCATGGGAGTGATCATCCAGACCTGGTCACCGTTCAGCAACTGCGTGAGGTCTCCCATCGGGGTCCGCATGATCGACTTCGCCTTGTCGGGGAAAGAAACCAGCGTTTCCACGTCGATGGACATCTCGCCCATGGGCCGGATGAGCGTGAGTGTTCCTGTCTGCTTGATGGACTGAACCGACGCGAAGGCCTCACTGCCCCCGAGGGCTTCCTTGGATCGCATCATCAACGCCCTGCCCCTGGCCACGTCGTCCTCGGTGGCTTGCGGAGCTTCCACGGCGGGGACGGGGATCGTCACGTCGATCTCGTTCACCTCGCCCAGCACGGACAGCGGCTCTTCGAAGTCCTGCCCGTTCCCGACGACGACCAGGCGCACCTTGTCGGGTTGCAGGTACTTGCGGGCTACCCGCTTTACGTCTTCCACGGTCACCTTTTCGACCTCGGTCTTGGTCTTCTCGAGGAAATCCTGGGGGTAGCCGTAGTATTCGTAAGTCATCTGCCGGTTGATGATCTCCCGCCGGGTATCGAAGTTGAAAACGAAGGAGTTCAGGAAACTGTCCTTGGCCAGGTTCAGTTCCTCCTCCGTGATCTCATCCGTCTTCATCCGCTCCACTTCGTGCAGCAGGGACCGGGCCGCCTGGATCGTGGTTTCCGATTTGGTCATGCAGGCCACGTAGAAGATGCCGGGGAAGGTGTAGTTCGCGCTGTAGATGCCGAAGACCGCGTAGGCCAGGCCCTGCTCGGACCGCACGTTGCGAAAGAGCCGTCCGGAGAACCCGCCGCTGAGGATGTCGTTCATGACCCGCAGGGCGAAGTAATCGGGATTGCTCATGATGCCGCCGATGTGGCCGAGGACGACCGTGCTCTGGTTGATATCATCTTTTTCGATGTAGTTGACCGAACTGTCGAAGGCATAGTCGACATCGGGCAATTCGGGCCGCTCGAATCCGGCTTTCTTCCATCCTCCGAAGACACCGGAGATCTTCTTGACCATTTCGTCCGTGTCGAAGTCACCCCACACGCCGAACATGGTATTATCCGGATGCAGCCAGGCCTGATGAAAGGCCACGAGGTCGTCCCGGGTAATGGCGTCGATGGTGGCGTATTCCGGCTGCCGCGCGTAGACGCTTTCCGCGCCGTAGATCAGCTTGCGATATTCCCGGAAGGCCATGTCGGTCGGATCGTCGTTGCGACGGGCGATGGTTGATCTCGCCGTGACCTTCTCCAGTTCGATCTTGTCGTCCGGAAAGGCGGGATTCATGAGCACGTCGGCGAGAATGGGCAATACGGTATCCACGTTGTCCTTCAGGACCGACATGAAGGCGGAACCGGAAATCGTACCGATGTTCGTCTCCACGGACGCGCCCAGCCCCTCCAGGGTCTCGTCGATCTCGTCGCCCGACATGCTCGTGGACCCACCGGTGCGCATGACGGCGCCCGCGATGCCTGCGAGGCCGATCTTGTCCGCCGGTTCGTTGACTTCGCCCACGCCGACGCGGGCGCTCAGGTTAATCATCGGCAGCCTGTGGTCTTCCACCAGGTACAGGATGATCCCGTTGTCCAGGACGACCCGTGTGGGCGTGGGGGTTTCGATATCGTTGAGCGGCGGGAATTCCAGTTCCCGGTAGTCCTTCTGGGCCGCGGCCGGCATGGCCAGCGTACATAAACCCGCGAGAAACAGACCAAGGGTGGTGATTTTCAGTCGGGTACTGCGCATGAGTTCAACTCCTGTGTTCGGTGCCGGGGATCATCGAGTCAGCCACGTCTCTGGTCGCGTATCTATTCCGTAGATTCATCTTCCGTGGTCACGATCGAAGCCACCGTCCGGTTTTTAGATACCAGGTACTGATTCGCTACGCGCCTGATATCTTCGGCGGTCACCTCGTCGATGGCGTTTATACTGTGGAAAAGGTTCCGCCAGTCACCCGTCAGTACATGGAAATAGGCCATTTGAAGCGCGAGCCCCATGTTGGAATCGAGCTGGCGGATCAGGTTCACGCGGGCCCGTACCTTCGCCCTGGAGAGTTCCTCCTCGGTAACTTCTTCGTTCCGGATCCGCTCTAATTCCTCCTCGATAGCCTTCTCGTTATCGGCAGCGGTATGATCCTTGCTCGGATAGGAGACGAATACCATCATGTTAGGGTACTTGCTGCCGGGGAAGTCCGTAAACGAATAGGAGTTGATCGCGCTTTTCTGTTCCTTGACGAGCGCTTTGTATAAACGGCTGGTCCGGCCGCTTCCCAGGATATCCGACAACACGTTGAACACCACGTCGTCTTCATGGTTGATGTCGACCTTGTGGTAGCCCATCAATAACACCGGCTGCGACCTGTCCTCCATGATCACGCGCCGCTCTGCCTGTTGCGGCGGCTCGATCGTTTCGACCGGTTCTATTGCAGGTCCAGCCGGAAGGCGATCGAAATACTCGTGGGCCAGTTCCTTGACGTGTGCGGGGTCGGCGTCGCCCGAGACGATAATCGTCAGGTTGTCGGCTCCGTAGTACCGTCTGAAGAAATCCATCGCCTCGGCGCGGGTCATGGAATCAATGTCCGACATGTGACCCAGGGTCGGTTCCCCGTAGGGATGGGCCTTGTAGGCAATACTCAGCATCTCCTCCACCAGGCGTCCGACCGGACTGCTTTCGCTCATTCTGCGTTCTTCCTTGACTACGTCCCGTTCGATGAAGAACTCGCGGAGCACCGGGTTGAGGAAACGGTCGGACTCCAACGAGAAGTAAAGCTCGATCTTGTTGGAAGGCAGACTGTAGAAGTACCGCGTGGCGTCCCGGCTGGTGGTCGCGTTCAACCCGGCGCCGCCGGCGCGATCGATGGCCTCGTCCATGGCGCTCGATTCGCCGAGTTCCCTGGCCGCCTTCTTGGCGTCCTCGAAGGCCTGCTCAAGGCTCGCCAGACGTTCGGAATCGGCCTGATGGCCCTTGTGCCGCTCGCGGCGGAGTTCGCTGAAGATCTCGTCCACCTTTTCCATGGCCGCGTGTTCGGCTTCCAGGTCCTTCGCGCCGATGGTCGTGGTGCCCTTGAACGCCATGTGTTCGAAGACGTGGGCCAGGCCGGTGATCCCCTTGACCTCGTCCACGGAACCGACGTCCGCGTAGGTCAGGAGCGAGACCACGGGGGCGTCGTGGTTCTCCACCACGATGAAGGTCAGTCCGTTGTCGAGCGTGAATTCGGTCACATTCTGCTCGAAGGCGGCGAGGTCCTGGGACTGCGCAGGGCCGGACAACGCAAGGATCGCGATCACCAGCGGTACGTACCGCGTCAATCGGATTTTCATGTAAACAACCTCCAGGGGAAAGTCGGACTTACACCATTGAGAGAAATGGCAGGCCGAAGCGATGCTCGAAACCGCGTTTCTCGACAGCGCATGATGATCACTCTCGTATCTTTAGCTTCAAGCGGAATTCGTCCGCGATTCCAGCTTCAAGCGGAAATCGTCTGTGCCTTCTCGAGTTCGTCCAGGTAGGCCCCCACGGCGTTCTTCAACCCCATGTCCAGCGCGTCGGCGACCAGCGCGTGGCCGATGGAGACCTCGAGAACGTTCGGCACGGTACCGCAGAACACCGCCAGGTTGTCCAGGTTGAGGTCGTGTCCCGCGTTGACGCCCAGGCCGATCTCGTGGGCGCGTTCCGCCGCCCTGGCGAAGGATGACAGTACGGGCTGCATCTGCTCGGGGCCCTCCGCGAAGGCCACGGCATAGGGCTCGGTGTACAGTTCGATCCGGTCCGCGCCGATATCCGGAACGCGCTCGATCTGGTCCGGGTCCGCGTCCATGAACAGGCTGACCCGGCAACCGAGGTCCTTCAGTTCCGCGATGATCGGCTTGAGCCTTCCGGCGTTGGCCTTCACGTCCCAGCCATGGTCCGAGGTGAAGGCGTCCGGGTCGTCGGGGACCAGGGTCGCCTGGGTGGGCCGGGTCTTGCGAACGATGTCCATGACCTGGTGGAAGGGATTGCCCTCGATATTGTATTCGATCTCCGGATAATCCTTCAGCATCCCGGCCAGGTCGTCCACGTCGCCCGGCGTAATGTGCCGCTGGTCGGGCCGAGGGTGCACCGTGACGCCGTACGCCCCCGCCTCGATCGCGGTGCGCGCCGCTCCGGTCACGCTCGGAATGCCGTGCACGCGCGTGTTCCGCAGCAGGGCCACCTTGTTTACGTTGACGCTGAGCCTGGTCAAGATTCCTCCGGTATGAAGCAACTGGACGCCGCCGGGCCTTCGCGACGCCGCCGGGCCTTCGTTTCGCCGCCGGGCCTTCGCGACGACGGTCGCCGCCGAAACGTCGCGACGCTCTGCTGAGCCCGATATCCCGAACCCAACTGGATAGACTTTGTATTCCCTTAAACTGCCGTTTTCCTTCAAACGTTCCACGGTCCGTGCCAGCCGCCGGGCCGCGTCAGGCGCCTCCGCCTGATCGTCATCACCCGGGCATCCACGGAGGCAGGGCCCCATGGACCGGCAGCCGGATGAACCGCGCGTTGTTGATAGCCGGATGACGCAGGATCTCGTCGATGGACTCCTGGGGCGGGACGTCGTCCAGGTTCAGCACGCCCACGGCCTTGCCGCCGGGCTTGTTCCCCAGCCTTCCGACGGCCATCTGGGCGATGTTGACTTCGTACCGCCCGAAGGTATCGCCGATGGCGCCGACGATGCCGGGCACGTCGCTGTGGTGGAACACCAGGAGGTTGCCGTCCAGGTACGCCTCCATGCGATGTTCGCCCAGGCGGATCAACCGGGGCATGTTGTTGCCGAAAACCGTTCCGTCGGCCCGGTAGGTCTCGTCTCCACAATCGATTTCCACGCTGATGGCCGAGCTGAAAAAGCCCGCCGCGCTTCGGGTCTGTTCCGTCAGGTGGATCCCGCGTTCTCTGAGCAGCATCTCGCCGTTGATGATGTTGACCTCTTCATCAAGTACACGTTCGAGCAGCCCCGCGCAGAAGGCGGAGGTGAGCAGGCGCGTATTCTCGTCGACCACCTTGCCGCGGTAGGTGAGGCGGCACGCCCGCGGACCGCCGCTGTGCCACTGGGAAAGCAGGATGCCCAGCCGGTAGGCCACGTCGAGATAGCCGCCCAGCGCCTGGAACGTGTTCGAATCGATGGCGGCGGCGTTCACGGCGTGGCGGACTTCGCCCGTGACCAAAAAATTGACCAGCAGGTCCACGGCCTCCACCGCTACGTCGGCCTGCGCCTCTTCCGTGCTCGCCCCGAGATGGGGGGTGCAGAGCACGCCGGACATGTTGAAGAGCGGACTGTCGGTACAGGGCTCCTCTTCGTATACGTCCAGCGCCACGCCGGCCAGTTTCCCGGATTCGAGCCCCCTGATCAACGCCTCCTCGTCGTAGATGCCCCCGCGGGCGCAGTTGACCAGCCGCGCCCCCGGTTTCAGCAGGTCGATCTCCGCGTGGCTGACCAGGTGGCGCGTCTCCGGCGTGAGGGGCGTATGCACGGTCAGGTAATCCACTTCGGGCAGCAGGCCGCGCACATCATCCGCGTACTCGACGCCCAGCTTCGCGGCCTGTTCGGGCGAAAGGAAAGGATCATAGCCGATGACGCGCATGGCGAAGGCCTTCGCCCGAGCGGCGACTTCCCGGCCGACGCGCCCCATGCCGATGATGCCCAGGGCCTTGCCCGCGAGCTGGACTCCCGTGAACGCGCTACGCTCCCAGCGTCCTTCCGTCAGACTCCGGTACGCCGGCGCGATGTTGCGCGACAGCGCCGCGATGAGGGCGAAAGTGTGTTCCGCCGTGCTGAGCGTGTTGCCGGTCGGCGTGTTCATGACCACGATGCCCTGGCGGGTCGCGGCGGCCCGGTCGATGTTGTCCGTCCCAACGCCCGCGCGGACGATGCCGCGGAGACGCCGATTCCCCTTCAGGACGTCGGCCGTGATCTTCGCCTCGCTCCGGCAGATGGCGCCGTCGCATTCCAGCAAGGCTTCGCGCAGCGCTTCACCGCCCAGGCCGGTGTGCACGTCGTGGGTTACGTCCTCCGCCTCCGCGAGTCGGTCGAGCCCTTCCCGGGCCAGTTTATCGAGGACGATGATGCGATGCATGACGCGTTGCAGACTCCCGTACCCCGGATCAAAACCTGCTGGAACCCGGCTGAAAACCTGGCTGACGTTCCGCCGAATCGCCGGTCGATTCGAGGTCTTTTCCCACACCGTTCGAATCGTATTCAGACTCGAATGAAAAAAACATAAAATACCTTGCGCCCGCGGCTTACATCAACCTATTTTTCCATGGTAAATCTGATCACGTCATTCCTGCCACAGAGACCCGACGCAATATCGAAAGGCAGTACCCCGCCCGCCCACGCCGGGTGAACCGCGGAACCTGCCTGAAGGACGCACCACGTGCCCTCGTTCGTACATCTGCACAACCATACCCACTACAGCCTGCTCGACGGCGCCAGCCGCATCGAAGACCTCGCGGCAACAGCCAAGGCCTACGACATGCCCGCCATCGCCATGACCGATCACGGGAACATGTTCGGGGCCGTGGAATTCTACAAGACGGTCAGGGACGCGGGTCTCCAGCCGATCATCGGCTGCGAGTTGTACGTGGCGCCGGGCAGCCGGAAGGAAAGGCGTCCGGTCCGCGGCGGCGAACGGGCCGGCCAGACGACCCATTTCGTCGTGCTCGCGCAGAACGCCACCGGTTACCGGAACCTGATGAAGCTCACGTCGGCGGGCTATCTCGAGGGTTTCTACTACAAGCCGCGGGTGGACATGGAACTGCTGGAGAAGCACAGCGAGGGGCTCATCGCCCTGTCCGCCTGCGCCAAGGGTCCGCTGGCCAACCTGGTGGTCGACGGCCAGATAGACCAGGCGCGGACGAAGTGCGGGCAGCTCAAGGAGATCTTCGGCTCCAACTTCTACCTCGAGATACAGGACCACGGACTGGATTTCGACAAGCCCATCAACAACGCGATGATCGATTTCTCCCGGGAATTCGACCTCCCGATCGTCGCGACCAACGACGCCCACTACCTGAACCGGGACGACGCGCCCGCCCAGGACGTGCTGGTCTGCATTCAGACCGGGAAGGAACTGAACGACCCCAAGCGGCTCAGGTTCGCCACCGATTCGCTCTACTTCAAGAACGCCGATGAGATGGGCCAGCTCTTCGGCCACGTTTCCGGCGCCCTGCAAAACACCGTTTCGATCGCCGAGTCGATTGATTTCGAACTGGAAATGGGCACGTTCAAATTTCCCCATTTCCCGCTGCCCGAAGGATATGACAGCGCGGACGCCTACCTGCGCAAGCTGTCCTTCGACGGCATGGCGGCGCGCTACGACGCGGTCACCCCCGAACTGACGGCCCGGCTCGAATACGAACTGAGCGTCATCGGCCAGATGGGCTATCCGAGTTATTTCCTCATCGTCGCCGATATCGCCCGTTTCGCCGCGGAACAGGGGATCCCGCTCATGACCCGCGGTTCCGGCCTCGGGTGCATGGTCGCCTACGTGCTGGGCATCACCAATATCGATCCGATCAGCTACGGGCTGCTTTTCGAACGCTTCCTGAATCCGGAGCGGGTCAGCATGCCGGACATCGACATCGATCTCGCGGACCGCGAACGGGACAAGGTCATCAACTACGTGGTGGAGAAATACGGCAAGAACAGCGTGGCCCAGATCATCACCTTCGGCACCATGGGCGCCAAGGCGGCGATCCGCGACGTGGGGCGCGTCCTCGGCATGTCCTACGGCGACGTGGACCGCGTGGCCAAGCTGGTGCCCGGCGAACTGAAGATCACCCTCGACCGGGCCATCGACCAGGTCCCGGAACTGAGGCAGATGGCCGACGGCGGCGGCACGGAAAGCCAGCTGATCCAGTACGCGAAGACCCTGGAAGGACTCGCGCGCCACGCGTCGGTGCACGCGGCCGGCGTGGTGATCACACCGGGAGAACTGACCGACTACGTGCCGCTGTACAAGCCCAGCAACAAGGATACGATCGTCACCCAGTATCCCGGGGAACTCATGGAGGACATCGGGCTGCCGAAGATGGACTTCCTGGGACTGCAGAACCTGTCGGTCATCCAGGACGCCGTCGCGATGATCAGGGAGACGACGGGCGACGAGATCGAGCTGGACGACATTCCCCTGGATGATCCGAAGACGCTGGATCTGTTCCGGCGGGGCGAGACCACCGGGATCTTCCAGTTCCACAGCGGCTGGCTGCACGAATTCCTGCGGCGCCTGCGGCCGGACGGCATCGACGACCTGATCGCCATGAACGCGCTCTGCCGGCCCGGCCCCCTGAACGGCGGCGTGGTGGACGACTACATCGACCGGAAGCACGGGCGCAAGGAGGTTACCTATCATCACGCCGTGATGGAGACGGCGCTGAAGGAGACCTACGGGCTCATCGTCTACCAGGAACAGGCGATGCAAATCGCCCGCGACATGGCGGGCTATACCCTGGGCCGCGCCGATTTCCTCCGGAAGGCCATGGCCAAGAAACAGCCGGAAGTCATGGCCGAGGAACGCCGGCATTTCGTCGACGGCGCCGTCGAGAACGGCATTGATCAGCGCATCGCGGAAGAAGTATTCGGCCTGATCGAGTATTTCGGCGGTTACGCCTTCAACAAGAGCCACTCCGCCGGATACGCCGTCCTTGCCTTCCAGGAAGCCTACCTGAAGGTGCACTACCCCGTGCCCTTCATGGCCGCGCTGTTGTCCAACACGATGTCCAATACCGAGGAAATCGTCGTGCTGATCAACGAATGCCGGAAAATGGGCATCGAGGTCCTGCCGCCCGACGTCAACAGAAGCGACAAGACTTTCGCCGTGGAGGACGACTTCATCCGCTTCGGCCTTTGCGCCATCAAGAACGTGGGGCAGGGCGCAGTGGAATCCATTGTCGAGGCGCGGAAGGAACACGGCCTCTTCGCGGATCTCTACGGCCTCTGCGAACACATCGATCTGCGGCTGGTCAACAAGCGGGTGCTCGAGAGCCTGATCCAGGCCGGCGCCTGCGACAGCCTCGAGGGGCACCGGGCGCAACTCATGGAGGTGCTCGACGTGGTCATCGAAGGGGCGCAGACCCGGCAGAACGACCGGGAAAAGGGACAGACCTCCCTTTTCGAGCTCGACGCGACGGCGGCGGGCGCCGGGCTGGAGATACACAAGCCCGTGCTGCCCATCGTCGCCCGGTGGCCGGCGAGCCAGGAACTGGGCCTCGAGAAGGAACTGCTCGGGTTCTACGTGACGGGCCATCCCCTGAAGGAATACGAGGAAGACGTCCGGGCGTTCACGACGGCGGAAATGCGGCGCCTCGACCAGGCCAACGGCCGGCAGGAGAGCGTCGTGGTCGGCGGGATCGTGACCGAGATCAAGCCCATCGTGGACCGGAACGGCAAAACCATGGCCTTCGTCACTATCGAAGACTTCTCCGGATCGGGCGAGGTGCTCGTCTTTTCCGAACCGTACGCCCTGCATCGGGAGCTCGTGACCATGGACGCGCTGATCCTGGTGCACGGACACGTATCGAAAAAGGAAGAGGACAACAAGATCATCGCTTCCGAGATCATCTCACTGACGGATGCCCGGGACAGGCTGGCGCGATCCGTCGTGGTGACCATGGAACGTGAACAGGTCGAGGATGCAAACCTCGCGTCGCTCAAGAACGTGCTGGAGCGTTACCCCGGAAGTTGCGACGTGGTGCTCGAAGTGCCGACGGCCGATCATGGAGCGGTGAGCGTCAAGGCCGGCGACCCTTTCCGCGTCAGGCCCTCGGATGAAATGCTGACGACGATTCGCGAAGCGATCGACGCGAAGCGCGTTCGGCTGGCCGGCGCTCCTCTGCGAAGCAGTGAGAGCGGCTGGAAGCCCGTGGAGATGAACGGTCGCAGGCGAAACGGCGGCGGCCGCTGGAACGGGAACGGGAAGTAGACACAGGCGAATCGTCGTCAAGATAACGTGAAAGCTGACGTCACGTGCCGGGGATCATGCGAGTCGATAACATCAAGACGTGTGTCGCGCTGCTGGTTTTTGCAGGCGGCTTCCTGACCGCGGGTTGCGGCGGCGGTGATTCTCCTGCCGGTCCGGGCACTACCCAGCCGCCCACTCCACCTGAGCCGCCTGCTCCTCCTGCGGTCTCCCGAATCGAGGTCAGTCCGACCGCGGCATCTCTGGAGGTCGGCAAAACGCAGCGGTTCTCCGCGACCGCCAGGGCTTCCGACGGCGCCGTGATTAGCGGTGTAGACGTTACCTGGTCGAGCAGCAATACCGCTGTCGTAACCATCGATTCCGGCGGCGTGGCCACGGCCGCGGGCGCCGGGACGGCTACGATCCGCGCCACGGCGGATGGCGTTGCGAGTTCGCCGATAACGATAGATGTAAGCGAACCACCGCCTGCGACACCTCCGCCTGCGACGCCACCGCCTGCGACACCACCGCCTGCGACACCTCCGCCTACGACACCTCCGCCGTCAACCCCATCATTGAGAAGCCGAACCGCTACGATTTCGGGTTCGACCAGCTATCCGAGAACCGCCGGGTCCGTGACCTTCGAAGAAGTCGCCGGCGGGCAACTCAAACTGACCGTAACCGGAATGAACGATGGAGGCGGAGTTCAAGCTTACTTGTTTCTCTACACCAGTGCGTCGATCAGCTGGCGACCAGGGAACGCTGAACCTGATGGTGCCAGAAATTTCGGTAATGTCACTAACGATAGCCGTTTTTCAGAAACCTTCACACCCAGGGCGGGCGAGACTATTGATTCCTACAGCGACGTCATTCTTCACTGCGCACTGGTGAATATGAGACTTGGCAGCGGATCATTGAGCAACTGAATCACAAAGGAGCATTGGAGTGAACAGGTTCATTGCAGCCGCATTGATGACAGCCGTGCTGATCTGCACTTCAACCCTGGCCCACGCGGGGGGATGGACCCAGCCACAGGGCAAGGGGTATTTCAAGCTCAGCCAGCAGATCGTGCGCGCCGAATCGCTGTTCCTGGCGACCGGAGCCAGAACCGAGATTCCGACCGTGAGCGGAAATACGACGAGTCTCTATGGTGAATTCGGCTTGCTCGACCGGGTGACTCTCGTGGGCTACGTGCCGTTTTATTCGAACTTCAGTGTGGATGACGAAGAACTCGATTCAACGTCTGGTGTCGGAGACTGGGACGCAGGGGTCAGGATCGGCATACTGACCAGCGGGCCAACGGTGGTAAGCCTGCAGGCCCTGGCGGGATTGCCGCTGGGAGATTCGGGTCAGAATGTCGTACTCTGGACAGGCGACGGCGAATTCAACCAGCTTTTCTCGCTTCAGGTGGGCCATTCGCTTTACCCCGTTCCCGGTTATCTGAAAGCCGAAATCGGGTATAACAACAGACAGGGCGACGACGATCCCAATGACGACTATTCCGATGAACTTCGGTATAGTCTCGAAGCCGGTTACACGGTCGCCGAAAGGTTGGGCATATCGGTCTGGCTCCGCGGGATCGAAGTCCTGGGCAGAGCGGATGACGAGTTTCGCTCGCGCTACGAAATCGAGTACCTGTCCTTCGGACCCCAGGTCGATCTCTACGTTACGCCCGGCGCGGGGATTACCGCCAGCATGTCGAGGTTCACCCGGGCTCATAGCATGCTGGACGCGCCAACCTGGGAAATCGGGCTATTCCTCAAGTTGTAGATGGCCCGGGGTAGTTCGGCCGTGGTGTAGTCCATGGCGTAGATGAACAAGGATGGGAGACGCATTCATGCCGCGAAGAATCCGTTTGACCTTCGTCGACGAGGGCGTTTCGGTCGAAGCCGAGTTGCTCGAGGACGAGGCGCCGAAGACCTGCCAGGCCGTCTGGGACGCGCTGCCCCTGGAGGAAGAGGGCATCCACGCCGTGTATTCGGGCAGCGAGATCGCCTACTTCCTGTCCGAGGACATCGTCATCCCGCCCGAGAACCTGACGAGCCGCACGCTGCCCGGAGACATCTGCTACTACCGCCTGGAAGCCGGTCTCATGCACGGGTGGCTGGACGGCATCACCGAACTGTGCTGGTTCTACGGCAGGGACGGCCGGCCCAACATGCCGGACGGCCCCGTCGCGGTGAATCTCTTCGCCCGGATGGCCGGGGACGCGACCGAATTCTTCGAGGTGTGCTACCGCATTCGGCGTGAAGGCGTGAAGCGCGTACGGATCGAGCGGGCGGTCTGAAGCCTTTACTTTTTTCTTACCTTCCGGCGTTTTCCAGGTCCATCGGATTCGACCAGGCCTTCGTGCCGTCCGGCGCGATGATCTCGAACCGGACCCACCGTACATTGGGTCGCAGCCTGAACGCGGCCTCTTCGAATGAACCGCCGTCCTTCGACCGATATTCGGTGCCATAGCTGTCGAACACGGCGAGGATGCTCTGTGCCTCCGAGCACTGAATGCTCGCCTCTACCACCCGGTTTCCATCGCCCGCGTCGTCGACGCGGCGCAGCCGGACGTCCCGGATCTCGGGTCCGGTAGTCACATAGGCGCAGCCCCGCTCCAGCGCTTCGATGATCGCCTGCGCCGAGCGTTCCCTGACCTTCACCATGTTCCAGCCCTGGTAGGTATCCCGTTCTTCCGATTCGAGGGCGTGGGAATCGTCGTTGGCCAAGGCGGGAATCGGCCTTCCCAGCAGGTCCATCCAGTCGTCCCAGTGCACCGAGGACTCGCCCCGCCCGGCGCAGCGGCAGGTGGTGTTGAAGACTTCGATGCCGGCCAGTCCGCGCAAAGGCAGCGTGTCCCGGAGGATATTGACCGAACTCCAGTGGGGATGGGCCAGCCAGATCGAGCCGCCCTGCCGCCTGACCTCGTCGATGACGTGCTGCGGCGGCATGCTTTTCGAGTCCATGTCTTCGTCGATGTTGTAGGCCAGGAAATGGTGGGTCTGGCCGCCGAAGGGGTTTTCGGGGTGGATTTCCGCGCCCTGGACCAGCACGAAGTCGTCCGGCGCGCTGACCGTATCGATCCGGGTGATCGTATAGTGGTCGGAAATGCACAGGAAGTCGTAGCCCTGGTTGACGTAGCCGTCCAGCCGTTCCTGCGGGGACGGTTTGCCGTCGGAATTGGTGGTGTGGGCATGCAGGTTGCCCTTGAGCCAGAAGTATCCGTCGTCATCGATGTCGAAGGGGCTGATCAGCCCGTCGCTCGCCATGGTACGCTCCCTTGAGTCCGGCGGTGCCGTGTTGCCGTGAATGGATTTATACTTTGTCAGCCCGGCCTTATCTCATCTCGGCCGTGTACGTCCTGCCGAAGCGGTCCGTCGCTTCGACCACCACTTTCCCCGCCTCGGTTGATACGGGCGCGTAGAACAGGTGATTCGTGGTGACCGGCTCTACCCAGGGGCGGCGTTCGGGCAGGTCGGCCCCCCTGTGGAGCGATTCCGACAGGGGGTCTGTGCCGGGCCGTCTTGCCATCGCGCCCTTCCGCATGCCGTCTTCATACCACACGACGCGCCAATCGGGGTCCCAGTCCCAGACGTTCGCGACGATCTCGTCCGGCGCCCCCGGATCGCTGCCCCGGGGGTAGACCCGCATCTGGTGGTTCTCGTCCAACCCCGTGGATTTGTACCGCCATTTGATCTCCGAACCGTCGACCTCGTAGACGCCGTAGCCGCCGGGCGTCCCGTCCCAGCAGATGGGGCCGCTCCACCAGGCCCCGCAGACCGTGCCCTGGACGATCTCGTGCACCCCGCCTTCGAAGATGTGCTCGTGTTCGTGCACGTGGCCGGAGAACACATGGGCTTTATAGGGTTCAAGCAGCTGGTACATGCGCTCGCGGTTTACGGTCGTGGACGATATGGACGGACTGTCGTCCCCGGTCCTGATATGCCGCGTGGTATACTGGGGAATGTGATTGAAGACCGCCACGGTCCGGCCAGGTTCGATGCGGGCCAGGTCCTGGGCGAGCCAGTTGAGTTGGTCGTCGGTCACGTAGCCGATATAGCCTTCTCCGTGCCAGAACACGTTGTCCAGCACGATGTAGTGGATTTCTCCGCGTTCGAAGGAATAGAAGTTGGGACCGAAGTGGCGGCAGAACGTGCGGACGGATCCGTCGTCGGTGGGGCCGAAGTCCAGGTCGTGGTTGCCGACGACCTGGAAGAAGGGCATGCCCATTCGGAGCACGCCTCGTTCGTACTCGGGGTACAGGGTCAGATCGTCGAACATGATATCCCCGCAGCCCACGCCGAAGAGGCGGCGGCCGGCCAGCGCGGCCGCGGTCGCCTTCACGTCCGGCACGGTTTCCGCGTGGAAGCGTCCCATTTCGTAGGCATCCTGGGTCTGGGGGTCGGAGAGTACCAGGAATCCGTGGCGTTCATCCGATCCGTCCAGTGCCGCGAGGTCGAAGCGCGCGGCCATCTCCCCCGAGTCGTCCGGCATGATCGGCCGGTAGAAGGAGACCGTCCCGCTTGGATTCTGCTCCAATGCGTAGCCGTCGGGCGTGGAGATCGATACGAAGGACTGGAGCGTGTTGGATACGATTTCGAAACGACCTTCCGCGTCCGTGGCGGTGACGGTCAGCCCGTCCGTTACCGCCACGCCAGCCAGGCCTGCGCTACCGGACAGGACGCGGCCTGAAACGCGGACCGGGCGCACGCCGGCCACCGCGGCGTTCCCCGCGGCGCTCCGGGCCTGCTGCGCGTAGGGGTCCGCCAGCACGGGGAAGGGGGCGGCCATCGCCGCGGCCGCAAAGGCCGCCTGCTTGAGGAAGGCTCTCCGGGTCAGGGCTTCGCGTTCTGCGGAACGGGTCGATGACCGGTCGACTTCATCGGTTTTCGGCTTAAGGCCGGTGTCCATCGTATGGATTCCTTTCGACAGCCGGATCAGGATCCGGAAAACCTGCGAATGGCCGGTGGACCGGCGAATGGCCGATAGGCCGTCGGATGGCCGGTGGACCGTCCGCATCCACACACGAAGAGCGTATAGGCTTGATTATACATTGACCGGCCCCGTTGAAACAGCGTTTTATGGCCTGCAAAATGCGGATTTCGCCGGCGCCGCGTTCTGGTCTTCAGCGCCTGCCGCGCGTTTGGCCCTGTCGTATGGTACACCGGCAGCATATATAGCATAAATACTTGATGTAACGACTTCGTGATCATATCATTTCCATTCCATGAAAAAAGCCAACGAACCTGCCGATTCCGCCGAATTCCTGTCCATTCCCGAGCCTGCCGGCGTCTACGCGGAGCCGTGGTCCTGGAAGAAGTTCAGGCACATGCTGGGTTTCTTCGGGCCCGCCGCGCTGGTGGCGTCCATGGCCGTGGGCGCGGGCGAGACCATCCTGGTCACCGGCGTGGGCGCCTGGGCGGGATACGGCCTGCTCTGGCTCATCCTGCTGAGCGTGCTGGTCAAGGGCGTCGCGGTGACGTACCTGCTGGGCCGCTTCACGGCGGTGAGCGGCCAGCCCTTCGGCCGCATGCTGGCGAAGCTGCCCGGTCCCCGGGGCTGGTTCATCCTGACGCTGCTGGCCATCGAGCTGCTCGCCTTGAGCATCGCCCTGACGGCGGTCGCCAAGCCCTGCGGAAACCTCGTCGTCCATATCTTCACGGATTCGCTGCCCGCGGGTCCGACGGATACCTTCTGGGAGAACCTGGTCACCACGGTTTTCCTGGGACTGGCCATCGGGCTGAGCCTGCTCACCTCCTACGACATCCTGGAGAAGCAACAGATCATCATCTGCGGCATCCTCGTAACCGGCACCATCCTGGCCACGATCATCGTATGGCCGAGCATCAGCGGCATCCTCTTCGGCACGCTGTCCATGGGGAAACTGCCCGCTGCCCCCGACTGGGCGCCTTCTGCCGCGCGGAACGACTACTTCCTGAACCTGGTCACCGTTTTCGGGTACGTCGGAGGGACGTTGAGCACCTACCTGGCCTATTCCGGCTGGGTTGCCCACCGAGGCTGGGGTTTGACGGGGAATCCCGAGGTGGGGCGGCTTGGCGGCCGGATCGACGGCACGCTCAAGATCAACTATCTCAGGGAAGATGCAACCCAGGTGAAGCGGATGCGCGTGCTACTCTCACCGCTCAAATGGGATGTATCCATGGGGGCGCTCGTGCTCTTCATCGTCACGGCCGCCTTCATGATCGCCGGAGCGGTCGTGCTCTACCCGCGGCAGACGGTCCTGCCCGGCAACGCCTGGGACCTGCTGACGCGACAGTCTTCCATCTGGGCGCAGATCCACGCGGCCCTCATCCCCGTGTACTACGTGGCCATTCTCGCGGCCCTCTGGGGGACGCTGGCCACCATACCGGAGGCCCTGACCCGCTTCGCCCACGAGTTCCTGACGGCCGTCTGGCCGCGGTTCGCGTCCTGTTCCTACCGCCGGCTGCAGACCTTTATCGTAATCTGGTTCTTCATCTCTTCCTCGGTGGCGATCTGGAGCGACATCACCTTCGACCTGATCACCCAGATCGTGGCCCTCCTGGCGACCAACATGGGCGTGGGCCTGGTCTGCTTCGCGGCCGTCTACCTGAATTTCAAGCTGCCCCCGGCCTACCGCACCCGGCCCGCCATGCTCGTGCTCGGCGTGCTCTCCACGGTGGTGCTCCTCTCTGCCTTCGTCGTCAGCGCAGGCGGGATGTTGCAGAAGTAGCGCCTGGAAGCTTGGATCAGGGCTTGAGATAGTCGAGCAGGTTGATGATCAGTCCGGTGAGCACGACGATGGTCGTCAACCCGGTCCCGACGACCCACATCTTCGTCGCCACGTGTTTCTGGCCATCTTCGAGGGCGGAAAGGCGGTTGTCGATCTTGTTCAGGCGTTCGACGAGGAAGTCCCACCGCGTCGATGGGGCGTCCAGTTGATCCTGTCCTGGCATTTCGACTCCTTTGCGGCGGGTTGATGGCATCAACGCAGCGGGCTGATGACGCCAACGCGACGGTTCACACGATACGAAAAGCAAGCGACGTCCGTCGACCGGCCAAGTGCCAACCATCGCCCACCAAGGATTACATCACGTGATCTCTGATGGACTTGATCTATAGAGTTTTAGTATGAACCACCGCACATATCTCGAACTGTATTGTAAAAATCCGATCCCCCGACGTGTTTTCGTGTGAGATAAACCTATCTGGAGACCTCGATGATTGATTGTATGTTTCAGCGTTCGGAATGCCTATGGACACACCGCGGAGCCGCATCTTGCCAAACGTGCCGGCTCTGTCGCCGGATCCCGCGCCGGATCATGTCAATCACGTCCCTTTTTGCTTGCAAGTCCCTTTTGGTTTCCTTACCATAAATCCGTGAGTCATGGGGTTTTGGGGCCGTGGAACGTTGGCGAATCGCAGGACATGGAGCCGACAATGCAGGACTTTTCCGCCGTACGGCAACGCGACGAAGAACTGTACGACCTGCTGGTGGCCGAGCGCGAAAGGCAGCGGGACGGGATCGAACTCATCCCGTCGGAAAACTACGTCTCGCCGGCCATCCTGGAAGCCATGGGTTCCGTGCTGACCAACAAGTATTCGGAAGGGTATCCGGGCAAGCGGTACTACGGCGGACAGGAATACATCGACAAGATCGAAAACCTCGCCCGACGCCGGGCAAAGGCCCTCTTCGGCGCCGAGCACGTCAACGTGCAGTGCTATTCGGGCAGTCCCGCCAATACCGCGGTCATGTTCGGCCTGCTGGACTACGGCGACACGATCATGGGCATGAAGCTCGACCAGGGCGGCCACCTGACCCACGGGCTGCACGTCAACTACTCCGGCAAGTCCTATAACGTGGTTTCGTACGGGGTTCAGCGGGAATCGGGCCGCATCGACATGGACGAGGTCCGCGGCCTGGCCCTCGAACACCGGCCGAAGCTCATCATCTCGGGCGCCACGGCCTACCCGCGGCAGTTCGACTTCGAGGCGTTCAAATCCATTGCCGACGAGGTCGGCGCCGTGCCCATGGCGGATATTTCCCATATTTCCGGCCTCATCGTAGGCGGCGTCCATCCCAGCCCGCTGCCCTTCACCGACGTCGTCACGACGACGACCCACAAGACGCTCCGTGGTCCGCGCAGCGCCATCATCATGTGTCACAAGAAATACGCGAAGGACATCGACCGGGCCGTGTTCCCCGGACTGCAGGGCGGCCCCCACGACCACATCACGGCGGCCAAGGCCCTGACCTTCAAGGAGGCCATGCGGCCGGAGTTCAGGGACTACGCCCGCCAGATCGTGGCCAATGCGAAGGCCCTGGCCGAGGCGCTGCTCGCGCACGGTTTCGATCTCGTTTCCGGCGGGACCGACAACCATCTCGTGCTGGTGGACCTGACCAGCAGGGGCATCATAGGCAAAGACGCCGAAACCGCCCTCGACAAGGCCGGGCTGACCGTGAACAAGAACACGGTGCCCTTCGATACGCGTTCGCCCTTCAGCCCCAGCGGGATCCGCATCGGCACGCCGGCGGCCACGACGCGGGGCATGAAGGAGCCGGAGATGAAGCGGATCGCCGGCTGGATCGACGCGGCGATCGAAAACCACGGAAACGACGAGAAACTGTCGTCGATCCATGACGAGGTCAGGGAACTCTGCGCCGGATTTCCCGTGCCGGGGATTTCCACGAGCGGTTGAAGCACCTTCGTCGACCGGGAGGCGGTGTCATGTACAGAATACTTGAAACCATAGCTGCGCTTGCCTTCGTGGCCGCCGCGTGCGATCCGGGCATGGCGATACAGGATGAAGCGGCGGACCGGGACAAGTCCGGGAAGGCACAGAAAGTGACCATCGTCGAGGTCGCTTCCGACGGTACGAAGAAAGGAGCCGTTACGGTGGATAAAGTGGTCAGGACCAAAGAGGAATGGAAAGAGCAACTCTCCGACGAGCAATACTACGTCACCCGGGAGAAGGGCACGGAACGGGCCTTCACGGGCAAGTACGACAAGCACTACGAAGACGGGGTTTACAAGTGCATCGGTTGTGGAACGGCGCTTTTCTCGTCTAAAACCAAGTACGATTCGGGCACGGGCTGGCCCAGTTTCTACGAGCCGGTCGCCGAAGAGAACATCGATGAGAAAACGGACCTCAGCTACGGCATGATCCGCACCGAGGTGTTGTGCACGCGCTGTGACGCCCACCTGGGCCACGTGTTCACCGACGGACCGAGGCCCACGGGTCTCCGGTACTGCATGAACTCCGCGTCCCTGGATTTCGAGCCCGAGGAGTAGGTCTGCGATATCCATGCGCATTTCCGACGTCAAAGTCTACCCGGTCTGCGGTGGCCACCGCAACTATCTCTTCGTCAAAGTAGAGACGGACGAAGGGATTTGCGGTATCGGCGAAAGCGGCCTGACGTGGTGCGAACTGGCCGTCAGGGAGATCGTCCTCGCCCTCCGGGACAGGCTCGTCGGCCAGGATCCGGCGCGCAGGGAACACCTCTGGCAGGTGATGTTCCGGGGCAATTTCTTTCCCGGCGCCCACGCCCTTTCCGCCGCGGTCAGCGCCATCGACATCGCCCTCTGGGATATCCACGGCAAGGCCCTCGGCGTTCCCGTCTACGAACTGCTCGGCGGCCTGTGCCGGGACAAGGCCGTCTGCTATACGCACTGCGGCGGCGACGGTCCGTCCGAGGAGCTGGTCGACCAGGCGCGGGGCAGGGTGGAAGACGGCTGGAAGTACATCCGCTGGGGGCTGCCCCACGAGGGCAAGGTGCTGGAGCCCACGCGGGCGGTACGCAGCGGCGTCGCGCAGTTTCAGGCCCTCAGGGAAGCCCTGGGCGACGACGTCGAACTGCTCTGCGACGTCCATACCCGGCTCGACCCGCCCGAAGCCATCGCCTTCTGCCGCGCCGTCGAACCCTACCGGCCCTTCTTCATCGAAGACCCCCTGCGGTCCGAAAACAAGTCGTCCTACCGGATGCTCCGGCAGCACGTGGCCGTGCCCCTCGGTGTGGGCGAACACTTCACCAGCAAATGGGAATTCCGGGAACTGATCGAGGAAGACCTGATCAACTACGCCCGCGTGGACGTATGCCTCGTGGGCGGACTGACCGAGGCGCGTAAAGTCGCGGGCTGGTGCGAGACCCACTACATCGACCTCGCGCCGCACAATCCGCTCGGTCCCGTTTCCACCGCGGCCTGTCTGCACCTGAGCCTGGCGTCGCCGAACTTCGGCGTGCAGGAACTGCCCATACTGCCGGGCATGCTCCCGGACGTCTTCCCCGTCCAGGTCGAATGGAAAGACGGCTACCTGCTGCCGCCCGGCCGGCCGGGCCTGGGGGTGGAATTCGACGAAGAAGCCGCGAAACGGCATCCGTACCGTCCGGCCCGGGGCCGCATGCTGCAACGGGAGGACGGATCCGTCACGAACTGGTAGCGGGCGGCCTGGCGAACAAATGCGTTGGCAGCGAATCGCCGTTGTGCCGCAGCATGGGAATTTAAAAAAGTAGTAGTACTAATCACGTGTGTTCGTTAACATACGTACACGATGGTCCTGATACCGAAGAAATACAAGTCCCTCGCGCTGGTTCATTTGCCGGTCTGGTTCATCTGGCTGGCCCTGCTCTGGCCCGTTTCCCTTGAACCTGACGTCCTCGAGGCGGACCAGGCGTCCGGCGCGGCGCCCAAAGTCGTCGATTACCAGAAGCACCTGCCCCGTTCGTTCAAGAAACGCCTCCGCGATTCCAACCGGTTCATCGTGCTGCACAGCACGGAATCCGGCCTGTCAAGCGCTTTGCGAACCCTTTCCCGCAGGGGACACTCCAACTACCTCGTCGCCCGGAACGGGACCATTTACCGGATCCTGGACAAGAAGTACCGTTCGCACCACGCGGGCCTCAGCATGTGGAACGGACAGACGAACATCAGCAGTCACTCCATCGGCATCGAACTGGTGGGATACCACAACGACCCCTTTACCGATGCGCAATACAGTTCCCTCAAGTGGCTGCTCGAGGTGTTGCAACGGGTGTACAAGATCCCCGACTATCACGTGCTGGAACATTACCGCGTCGCCTACGGCCGGCCGAACAGGTGGGTGAAAAAGCTCCATCGCGGACGCAAGAAGGACCCCGGCGTGTTCAACTTCAGCCGAGCCCGGGCCGGGTTGACCTCGAAGGACCCGCGCAACAGCGTACTCTACGACCCGGACGTGAAGGCGGGACGGCTTATTCGGGACCCCGACATCGATATCGCCAGGGTCCGGCTCGTCGACCGCAGGAGGTACGACGAGGAAGTCGCCCAACTCTCCGAGAACGTAATTACCCGGCGCAACACGGCCTGGCGCATAGCCCGGGAAGAGTATAACTGGGCCACCACGGTGTACCACTTTCCAAAAGGTACGATCATGCGCGGGAACCAAATCAGGAACTGGGACAGGATACCGGTCGGAACGAAGGTCTATCTTCACCGAGAACGCGCAGAAGACATCCAGGCGGTCACGGCCGCCGTGCCGGTCATCGAGCGGGGCACTACGGCCTTCGACATCGCCGGCCCTTCCTACAAGCGGTCCGACACCTACTACATCTTTCCAAGGGGCACGGTAAAACACGGCCGGCAGGTCCGCCGGTGGTCCCGCATTCCGCCGGGGACGCGGGTGCTCGTCCGCTACAACGCGCCGGTCGCGTTGAGCAAAGCCGGCCGCCAGGCCGTCAGGCGGAACGATACCGTGTTCCTGGTGCCCCCCAGCGAGGTGATGGTCGGCGCCAACGTGCCGGACGCCTCCCGGCTGAAGCGCGGCACCCTGGTCTTCACCAAGAAGTAAGTTCGACAGACAGCCGCAAAACACCGCGAAAACGTCGCGGCGCGGAGGAGGCGATTCATGGATTTAGTGGAACGGGGTATCGTCCTCTTCGCGGATACGGCCTGGTCGTACCTGCTGTACCTGCTCATCGGCGGCGGCCTGTTCCTCCTGCTGTATTCCCGCTTCATGCCGCTCAGGCATTTCAAGCACTCGATCGAAATCATCCGCGGGAAATACGACGACCCGGACGAACCCGGCGACATCACCCATTTCCAGGCCCTGGTCAGCGCCCTCGCGGCCACCATCGGCATGGGCAACATCTCCGGCGTGGCCATCGCCATCACGGTAGGCGGACCGGGCGCCATGTTCTGGATGTGGGTCAGCGCCCTCGTCGGCGTCGCGACCAAGTTCTTCACCTGTTCCCTGGCGATCATGTACCGCGGCCAGGACAGCGCGGGCAAGACGCAGGGCGGTCCCATGTACGTCGTCCGGGAAGGCCTGGGCCGGCACTGGAAGCCCCTCGCCGTCTTCTTCGCCATCGTCGGCGTGATCGGCTGCCTGCCGCTGTTCCAGGTCAACCAGCTGGTGCAGATCATCCGCGACGTGGTGTTCGTGCCCATGGGCGTGATCGGCGAAGATCACTTCTGGTTCGATCTCGCGGCCGGCATCGTGCTGGTGCTCCTCGTCGGCATCGTCATCTTCGGCGGCATCACCCGCATCGCCGACGTCGCTTCGCGCGTCGTGCCCGTCATGGTGATCCTGTACATGGTCTGCGCCCTCTGGATCATCGCGCTCAACATCGAGGAAGTCCCGCGGTACCTGATGCTGATCATCACCGACGCCTTCACGGGGGAAGCCGCGGCGGGCGGCGCCGTGGGCGCCGTCGTCGTCACCGGCGTGCGCCGCGCCGCCTTCTCGAACGAGGCGGGCATCGGGACCGAATCCCTCGTCCACGGCGCGACGAAGACCCGGGAACCGTCGCGCGAGGGCCTGGTGGCCATGCTGGAGCCCGTCATCGATACGATGATCGTGTGTACCTGCACGGCGCTGGTGATCCTGATGACGGGGGTATGGCAAACGACTTCCGACAACGGCGTGACGCTGACGGCCAACGCCTTCGAATCCGCCATGCCGGGTTTCGGATCGTACATGCTGATCCTCTGCGTGGTCTTCTTCAGTACCAGCACGATATTCACCTATTCCTATTACGGTACCAAGTGCCTCGGTTTCCTGATCGGGGCCCGGTGGCAGTTTCTGTATAACTATTTCTACGTAGGTTGCGTCATCGCTGCTTCGGTCGCTTCGCTCGATGCCGCCGTCAGCATGATCGACGGCACCTTTGCCCTGATGGCCATCCCCACCATGCTCTCGGCCCTCCTGCTGGCGCCCAGGGTGATGGCGGCGATGCGGGATTACCGGCGGCGCTTCATTTCAGGTTGAAAAGGAAAAATACCCATAGAGAACGACGACGTGAACAAGGCGCCGTTCAAGACCGTTTCATTTCAGGTTGAAAAGGACGAATACCCATGACGTGGCCCGTGCTCCACCATTACGACCAGGATCATCTCGCGCGCATCGCCCTGCCCCTCGGCGGGATCGGCACGGGTACGGTCTCCCTGGGCGGCAGGGGCGATCTGCGCGACTGGGAACTGATGAACCGGCCGGCCAAGGGGTTCATACCCGGCCGGGACACCCGGAGTCCCCCTTCTTTCACGCTGTACGCCCGGCCCGAGGGCGGCGAGGCCGTGACGCGCCTGCTCGAGGGCCCTCTCGAGTACTTCGAGTACGAGGGCGCCAGCGGGAGTCCCGCCGCCAACCACGGCCTGCCCCGCTTCTCCCGGTGCGCCTTCGACGCGGCCTACCCCTTCGGCCAGGTCCACCTGTCCGACGACGACGTGCCGGTCGACGTGCGCCTGGAAGCCTTCAACCCCCTCGTGCCGTGCGACGCCGACCGCAGCGGCCTGCCCGTGGCGGTCCTGCGCTACGTGCTGACCAACCGGACCAATGGCCCCGTGTCGGCTGCCGTATGCGGTTCGATCCCCAATTTCATCGGCATGGACGGTACGGACGGGGCATGCAGTGAAAACCGGAACCGCTACCGGGCCGGCGAGGGGTTGCGCGGGCTGTTCATGACGACGAAGGGCGTGGACCGGGAGGCTGCTCAGTGGGGTACGATGGCGCTGGCAACGACGGCGGAAGCCGTCAGCTACCGGACCGCCTGGCGCGACGACCGCTGGGGCACGCCGCTGCTCGACTTCTGGGACGATTTCAGCGAAGACGGCACGCTTACGGACCGGGAGGCCGGCAACAACGACCGGCCCATGGCTTCGCTCGCGGCCCGGGTCGACCTGGCGCCCGGGGAAACGGCAAGCGTGACCTACGTGCTGGCGTGGCATTTCCCCAACCGGTATACCTGGACGCCCGCGACGAAGGAGGACCTGACCGTTGGCGGTGATACGGAGTCCGCCGAAGAAAACGCCTGCTGCGACGGCACCCCGGCCTGTTGCGAGGAGGGAGAGGGGTGTTGCGAGCAAGGTGGGGAAGGCGCGGACGGATGCGACGACAGGGACAACGGCGGCCGTGACTGCCGCGACGAGGGTAGCGACTGCTGCGACACGGGCGATCTTATCGGAAACTACTATGCGACGCGGTTCGAGGACGCCTGGGACGTGGTGGAGCAGGTCGTTCCGCAACTCGAAGCGCTGGAAACTGACACGCTCCGGTTCGTCGAGGCGCTCTGCGGGTCGGACCTGCCGGAGGAGGTCAAGGAGGCGGCGCTGTTCAACCTGAGCACGCTACGCAGCCAGACCTGCTTCCGCACGCCCGACGGCCGGTTCTACGGCTGGGAGGGATGCCACGACGCGGCGGGATGCTGCCTGGGCTCCTGCACCCACGTCTGGAACTACGAGCAGTCCACGGCCTTCCTCTTCGGCGACCTGGCGCGGACCATGCGCGAGGTGGAATTCGCCCACGCCACCGATGAAAACGGCCTGATGAGCTTCCGCGTCTGGCTTCCGCTGGCCCGGGCCCGCAACTTCAACCGCGCGGCGGCGGACGGCCAGATGGGGTGCGTCATGAAGATGTACCGAGACTGGCAACTGTCGGGCGACGACGGGCAGCTTCGGGCGCTCTGGCCCGACGTGAAGAAGGCACTGGCCTTCTGCTGGATTCCCGGTGGATGGGACGCCGACCGCGACGGCGTCATGGAAGGCTGCCAGCACAATACCATGGACGTGGAGTACTTCGGTCCCAATCCCCAGATGGAGTTCTGGTACCTGGGCGCCCTGCGGGCCGCGGAGGAGATGGCCCGCCACCTGGGGGACAGCGATTTCGCCGGGAAGTGCCGGGACCTGTACGAGCGGGGCAGCGCCTGGACCGACGCGAACCTGTTCAACGGGGAATACTACGAACACGAGATCCGGCCGCCGCAGACCGAGGCGGATGTTGCCGAAGGACTAACCGTGGGCATGGGTCCGAAGGACCTGTCGAACCCGGACTACCAACTCGGCTCGGGCTGCCTGGTTGACCAGCTCGTCGGTCAGTACATGGCCCACGTCTGCGGCCTGGGATATCTGGCGGATCCGGGGAACGTCCGCGGGTCATTGCAGAGCATCCTGGAGTACAATCGGCTCGAGGGCTTCCACGGCCACACCAACGTCATGCGGTCCTACGTCCTGGGCGACGAGTCGGCCCTGCTCATGGCGTCCTACCCGAAGGACCGCCCCGACAATCCCTTCTCCTACTTCACCGAGGTCATGACCGGCTTCGAATACACCGCGGCCATCGGCATGATCTACGAGGGCCTGGTCGACGAGGGCCTGGCCTGCATCCGGGATATCCGCGACCGGTACGACGGCCGGAGGAGGAACCCCTTCGACGAAGCCGAGTGCGGCCATCACTACGCCCGGGCCATGGCCGCCTGGGCCGCCCATCTCGCCCTGACCGGATTCCAGTATTCCGCCGTTACGGGTACCATGCAACTGACCGACCGCCCGGGCCGGTACTTCTGGTCGACCGGATATGCGTGGGGGGTGTGTACGGTGTCGCGCAACGGTGAGCAACTGCAGGCCGAACTGAGCGTCCTTCACGGCAACCTGCACTTGTCCGGTTTGCGTCTGGGAGATGCGGGAGCGGTCGGGTTTGATCCGGTGCTTGAACTGGCAGTGGGTGAAGAGGAGACCGTTGAAATAAAGGATTAGTGGAGGGGCCGGCGCCTCTGGGGTCCTCTAGGCATGGCAAATGTTTCAGTTCTTACTGATCGCCGATGTGTTCCGTTCTGACCGTAATTGCTCCTCAATAGACAGCAGGCGCTCTTCAATCGACTCGAAGCGGCTGTTCATCATCGAAATACCTGCCACGAATAAGCCGGCCATCGTCAGGATGATCACGACTAAATCCCATCGATTTGACTTATTGGCATCCATCGTTGGCCTCGATTATCCTCTTTGTCCGGTCCGGTCGATCTGTACATTACATACTAATGGATTTTTGCCGTGGTGTCAACGGTAATTCAGATCGGACGGCCCCTTGACCGCCACGGCCGTTTGACCGATGCAGTCTTCCACTTGTACTTTCATACTTCTCTTACTACGCGTGCTCGCAAGCCCAATACAGTAAGTCCGACCACTTCATTGTTGACCTCATCATAACGGACGACAATCCCTGAGCCTATATCGACCCCCACAGCCGGTTTGGGCGTTCCGACGGAAAGATAGAGGACATCAGCTTCTTCATCGTATTCCCAGTCAATCGTATCGGGTTTGTCTGGTATTTTCAAGACTTCCATAGACGTTTCTCTGCTCTAAAACTACTACGGCTCAACCACCATGAAGTTGACCGATTTGGACACGCGCCGATCAGCGTGCCGGTCGGTCAGCGTCACGGTGAGCACGTACTCTCCGGCCTCGAGATCCGCGGTATCCAGCGCGGTGTATTCCCCCTCTTCCGCTGAACGCCCCTCGCCTTCGAAGAACGACATGACCGTCCGCATGTCGTCCGGCCTTCTCGCCCGCCGGTTCCGCAGCGGGGGCATCCCTTTGGGCGTGATCTCGTAGAGGGTCTCGTATGACGTACGGCCGGCTTCGTCCCCAGCTTCACCCATGTCCAGGTTATACACCTCGTAGTACACGTACACCAACTGGCCCCGCGCGTAAAGGCGTCCGGGATTGGGTACGACGTTCAGTCCCTTGCGCACGAAGGGGCCCGGTCCCGATGCCGGCGTGATGCCCGTGGACAGTTTTAGATCGCTGATGAGCAGGGCATCACCACTGTAGTCTGAGAAGGATACCGGCTTCTTGTAAACCCCGATGCGCTTCGTGGCTTCGTCCCGCATTTCCACAGCTGCAGTGAACGTGCCGGAAGGCGTGGTCGGGTTTGCGGTCAGCGTAAATGCGGTGCCCTGGAATTCCTGGTTGGCCACCTGCCGTTCAGGTCGTGCGATAGGTCCGAACCGGAACTTGCGCGAAAAGGTGGGAGTCTGGACCGAATCGCGCAAGGTGACCTGATTGTTCAGCCAGGTCTGCGCTCCCCTGCCGTCCGCGACGTCGCCGAACTGCCAGACCGGCAGGCTGTAGACGAGATCCACCTCGGTCGCTCCGCCCTCGCCACGGAAGGAAACCACGTCGAAGGCGTACTCAAGCGGCTCCCCGCCGAAGTCGTGCCCGTAGACCTCGGGACTTCGCGCGATCAGTTCGGCGGCGCGTTTACGGGGATGGTCCATATCCTGTCTACCGATTTCACTAGGTTGATTGGTCCGATTGCTGCTTTCATCAACAGTAAGGGTCTCGAGAGGATAGTCGTACCGGCCGCCGCCCATCTGGTCGACGAAGAACAGTTCCAGTTTATGGGGCACGTACACCCAGCTTTCCGCCATGTACGAAGACCCCATCTCTCTTCGCTGTTTTGTTGCCAGTTCTGCCAACTCCTGATCTATAGATTTCTTACTTATTTCATCCTCCATTGTGGGCGCCCCAAATCCGCTCCGTATGGTCTTATCTTCATCCAATACTTTCGACACTTCGCCTCGGTTTACGCGCAACTGGTAACCGAACTGCAGGTTCTGTTCTCGTATAGCGTCTACCGCCGGGTTATCGGAAGTCAAAAACAACTCATACGGATCCTCGTTCGCCCTGACCATAAATCTCCGCCGGTCATCCGGCGGACCATATCTGACGTGTATTTCACCGCGACGATCAAATGGGTACTGCTTCTCCGAGAAGTGGATCCTGGCATACATGACGCGTCGGTAATGTTCCACCAACCGCTCGTTCTCGATCGTGGCCGGGTTGGCGTCCCGTTCGTTCCAGAACGCCTGCCAGAGGGCCTTGCGTTCAGGACCGGACGCCGCCTCCCAGGCCTTCAGTTCCTCTGGCGGAGCGACATGACTCAGATCCCGGTATACTTCCTGTTCGTCGGGGTCCAACTGCGAGATGTAAGTCTCCAGCGCCTCCTGAAGTTGGTCGTACTGCTGGTCTGACCCGAGCGCCAGCACTTCGAACTGGGCCAGCATTGCGCGGATCCTGTCCGGCGCGTCATCTCCCCACTCTCGGACGATTGCTCTGAGTGCCTCCGCACCCAGGTCGTAGCGTTCGGAACGGTGGCTCACGTTGGCGAAACGCAGCAGCGCTTCGGGATGATCCGGATTGACGCGGTATTGCCGGATGTAAGCGGAGATCGCCTTGTTATGTTCCGGTTCGGACGGATTGTCGTAACAGCGGCCAATCTGGAAGTACGCGTCGGGATGCGTCGGGTTTAATTCAACGGCCTCCAGGAAAAACCGTCTGCCGTCCCGGTCACTCCCAATCAATCTGCCCGAGCGCTCCTGATCCATGTAGGTCATACCCATATAGTACTGCAGGTCCGCGTTTCCCGGATCGGCCTCGACCGCCTTGCGATATGCCTTTCGGGCATCCAGGCGCCTGTTGGGCAGATCCATGTACACCATGCCCATGCCGATGTGGCCGGGCGCCCACTTCTTGTCCAGTTGCGTAGCCCGTCTGAACGCTTTCAACGCTTCGTCGTTGTTTCCCAGGGCGTAACGGGTCATGCCCAGCCAATAGTGGGCGGGGGCTGATTTCTTATGTTGTCGCGTCGCCTGCTGAAACAAAGCCAGAGCGTCCTCGAAGCGTCCCTGTTCGTAGAGTGCCTTGCCTTCGTCGAGGCCGGACAGGACGGCGCCGGTGGCGCTAACGTCAGGCGGTGTATTTGGATTAAGGATCTGAGCCTGGGCAGAAAGGGGCAGGGAAACGACGGCCAGCACGATCGGCAAGTACATCCGACACAACATGTTGCACCTCCAGGGCCGCCATGTACGCGGGCTTGCAGTCGGGATGTCCGGGGGATGGAATTACATCGGGTGGCGCGTCTTCTACCGAGTGTGGTTATCGCGGTTATGAATGCAATATACCGAAACCGGACGCCGTCGCAAACCGAATTGCTCTGCCGGGACTGGCCGTCGTCACAAACCGAATTGCTCTGCCGGGACTGGCCGTCGCCGGGACCGAAACCATGATCTAAAGCTTTTTTATGCTATTATACGCACTTGCCGCGACTCAGTTACCCCTGGCGGCTACCTGCGCCGCCGCTTCCTGCGTCGCAGCCGTCGGTTATACCAAATCAGTATACCTGCCCCGGCGATTGACGAAAGATTCCCTCTGTCTATCTCTTACGCCGCCGCCGTCACGATCCGCCCGTCGAAGAGGCGGATGGTCCGATGGGCGTGGTCGGCCAGCGCCTGGTCGTGGGTCACCATGATGATGGTCGTGCCTGCTTCGTTCAGGCCGGTCAGCAGTTCCATCACCTCCGCGCCGTTGGCCGAGTCCAGGTTACCCGTGGGCTCGTCGGCCAGGATCAGCTTTGGATTGCCGATGACCGCACGGGCCACGGCCACCCGCTGCTGCTGGCCGCCGGAGAGCTGCTGCGGGAAGTGGTTCCGGCGATGCGGGATCTGCATGTGCTCCATGGCCGCTTCCACCCGGTCTTTTCGTTCCTGCTTGGACGTGCCCAGGTAGATCAGGGGCAACTCGATGTTCTCGTAGACGGTGAGTTCGTCGATCAGGTTGAAGCTCTGGAAGACGAAGCCGATGTTGTTCTTGCGCAGGTTGGCCCGTTGCCGCTCCGAGTGGGCGGACACCTCCTCGCCGACGAAGTGGTATTCTCCGCCCGTGGGGTTGTCGAGGAGTCCGAGGATGTTGAGCAGGGTGGACTTGCCGCATCCGGACGGTCCCATGACCGCCACGAATTCCCCCTCGTCCACGGTCATGGTCACGTCGTTGAGCGCCGTGGTCTCCACCTCTTCGGTCGCGTAAAGCTTCTTGAGATTTTGGGTCGTTATCATGATTCGCTCTCCTTTTGAGATAGGGTAGGCCGTCATTTCATTCTCGATTGTTCCATGTCACCGAAGCTGAAGCCTACTCGCTACGCAGTATGTCCACCGGGTCGGCATAGGAAGCAGGCAGTACATGATAAAACGCGGTCAATACCACGATGGCGAGCGTACTCACCCCCGCCGCCAGAAAAGTGACCGGTTCCAGTTCGATTCTATAGGCGAAATCCTGGATCCACTGATTGAGGAGATAGTAGGCTATCGTCCAGGCGACTGCGACGGACACCCCGACGAGCGCAACGAAGTCTCTCAGCAACAACCAGGTCACGTTCCGGAACGAGGCGCCCAGGACCTTGCGAACGCCTATTTCCTTCATCCGACGGATTACGGCTATTCTGGTCACACTGAACAACCCGATACAGGTGATGAGTATCGTCATCAGAGAGAAAATGCCCGTGATCTTGCTTGTCCTGAATTCGGACTGATACAGATCGGTGAAATTGTCTTCGACGAACGAATAGGTGAAGGGTCGCTGCGGAATCAGTTCCTGCCACACCCCGGCCACGTCGCTTATCGTCTGCGTCCGCGTGCCGGGGTTAAACTTGACCGACAACATGGGAAGTTCCGTCGGCATGAAGAAGAACCGGGGCGGAGTCTGACCGAGATACATCGCAAGAGGCCCGATGGGATTGTGCATCGACGTCCAGTGAAAATCGTCGATCACGCCGACGACCCGTCCGAATTCACCCGAAAAGGGGAATCCCATCTGCTGACCGATCGGGTCCTGCCATCCCATTTGCCTGACGAAACTCCGGTTCACGACGAACTCCAGCGGATTACCCGCACCGGAAGAAGAAAAGACGCGTCCTTCCGTGACGCTCAGGCCGTACAGCCCCATGAAGTTATCGTCGACCGGCAACAGATGTACCTGCGGTTGTTCCTCGCGGTCCCCGAATCGCATATTCATGTACATCTGGGTCGTGCCGCCAAACTCCCATCCCGACGCGGCGGTTTCGGCAACGCCGGCGAATTTTCCAAACTCCTGCCTGGCGGTTCGGTAGTCGACATCGGTGCCGATGGGCAAGAGCATGATATCCCGTTTTTCGAATCCGATCTCTTTCTCCTCCATGTACCGGGCCTGTTCAACGACGAATATCGCGCACGTCACCAGCAGCGTCCATATCGTCGTCTGAACGAAGACGAAAGCGTATTGAACGGATTTCCTATGGGTTGCCGTATCGGCCGGCTGAAGCAGAGCGGACGGGTTTTGGAACCATAGCTTCCATGACGAAGAGAGACTGATCACGGCACTGTGGAGGACCACTATGCAAACAGCGGCGCCTGCAATGACGACGTAATCCGCCAATGCAAACAACTCCGGTCTTATCACGATGAGATCCATATTGCTCAGGATCGAAATCACCAGGTACATCAGGGAAAAGGTGCCGATCAGCGCGCACCCGTAGACGATGACGGTTTCGGCTACCGTCGGAAGAACGAGCTGGACGCGGTCGGCGCCCAAAGCCGCCCGCACGCCCATCTCCCTGAAACGGGACGTGAGCTTGGACGCAGACAGATTGATCAGGTTCAGCGTCGATACGATGAGTACCAGCACCGCGATGGCGGCCAATTGCCTGATATCCTCGATGTCGCCTTTGTTCCAGTTGACCCACCGGGCCTGATCTTCTCCGCCGATATGGGCCGAATGCAGGTGGACCTCGGCAAGGGGCTGCAGCACGAACTCGGTGACACCGGATCCCAACCCGCTCCGGCCGCGGTCCTGGACCAACGAGAGGGCCTTGGACTCAATCCCGGATGTTTCCGAATCATCTTGCAGGAGAAGGTAGGTATAGGTATTTCCACCGTTCCATCCCCGTTCCAGATCGGTCGTATGAGACTGAGCGGTCGAATAAGAGATCAGGAGCTCGAATTGAATCGATGAATTCCAGGGCGGCGTTTCCACGACCCCTTCTATCGTGTAAGTGTCATCGTGCCACTGAATGGCCTTTCCGACGGGGTTCTGCCCGCCGAAAACCCGTTGAGCCAGCGTCGTGGTCATTACCGCCGTAAAGGGCGATTTCAGCAGATCATCCGGCCTGCCTTGCACGAGTCCGAAATCAAATATGCTCAGTATCTGCGGATCCGCATAAAACGACTGCTCAATTTCAAACAAGTCCGTATCGGCCTGTATGAACATCTTCTCCGTTGCGGCGGCGCTTCGTAGTCGGGCATAGTCGGTCACTTCGGGAAGCTCGTCTCTGAGCAACGGGCCGATAGGAGACATCACGCCGCTGATGTAGTAGGGATCCGATTCCTGCAATTGGACCTGGAGTATGGTCCGGTATATCTGGTTTCCTTTCGTATGAAATTCATCGAACTGCATACTCTGGTAGGTATACAGGCCAATGATCAGCACCGAACCGAAACCGAGTGCAAGCCCCAGGACGTTCAAAACCGAATAAACTCTGTTACGACTTATCCAACGTATCGAGTGTGTCAGATGGGTGTAGAACATCGGAGGCCTCCTTGTCTCAAGTGCGATGGATCAAGCCCCTGTCGGCGCTGCGTACTCGCTATTTCAACACCAGCTGTTCCATGTCGCCGAAGTTGTCGTACATGGAGGTGATGACCTGCTCGCCCTCTTCGAGCCCTTCCAGCACCTCGAAGAACTGGCTGTTCTGCCTGCCGAGCCGGATCGGGCGCCGCGCGGCGGTCTCGCCGGCGGGGTCGAGCACGTAGATCCACCGGCCGCCCGTCTTCTGGTAGAATCCGCCGCGAGGCACCTGCAGGGCGTCGGCCAGTTCGCCCAGGGCGATGCGCACCTGCAACGTCTGCCCGCGGCGCAGCCCCTCGGGCATCCCCTCGGGGAACACCATGTCCGCCTCGAACTGCCCCTCGATCACCTCGGGATACACCCGCCGGATCACCAGGTCGTAGGTCCCTCCGGCGAAGTCGAAGGACCCCGCCTGACCCGACCGGATGCGGGCGATGTAATGCTCGTCGATGGCCGCCCGTACCTTGAACTGCTCCTCCACGTCGATCTGCCCCAGCCGCTCGCCTCGGGGCTTCGACTCGCCCACTTCGGCGATGAGCGAGGAGAGCAGTCCCGTAATCGGCGCGCGTAGCGTCAGGTTCTCCTGGTTCTCCTTGACCATGTCGAGGTTGAGCCGCAGCCGGTCGATCGATTCCTCCAGTTGCCGGATCTGCACGGCCTGGAAGAGCGAATCCTGGCGTAGCGTTTCGACAGTGACCTCCCGCCTGCGCGTGTAGTATTCGAGATTATCCTTCGCTTCGTCGTACTCCTGGCGCGAGATCAGGTCGGCCTTGAGCAGGGCGTCCTGCCGCTCGTACTCCCGTTCGGCTTTTCGCAGTTCGTAGTCCAGTTCCACCAGTTGCGCCCGCATCTCCAGGCGCCTTTGCTCCATGGTAACCCGCGTCTGCCTGAGCTGGTTCACTTCGCGGAAGAGCTCGGCTTCGCGCTGCATGACATTGAGCTGCAGGTTGGCGTTGGACAGGCGCAGGATGGGCGTGCCCTGTTCCACGTGGGCGCCCTGCTCGACGTAGACCTCCTCCACCCGTCCGCCTTCCACGGCGTCCAGGTAGAACGTGGTGAGCGGCATCACCGCGCCCTGCTCTACGATGTATTCCAGGAAGGGGCCGTAGGTCACCGGCGCCGTGGTCAGCTTCGTTGCCTCCACGTTCAGCGAGGACGGGTTGACGCTGAGCAGCGCGTAGGCGCCGAAGGCGACCACCGCCGCCGCCAGGACGCCGAGGGCGATCCGGCGCGGCGTGAAGCGCTTCTTCTCGATCCGGCGGTCCATGGCGCCGTGCTGCTCCTTGCTGTCCTCCTTCGCGAACATCTCCACGAGGCCCTTCGGCTGCCCGCCGTTCTGCGTTGACTCATCCATAATGTCCCTCCTCATCCCGATCGCGCTTGTCACCAGGTGCTATCAGCATGATACCCGGAACGCGGATTCGTTTCTATAGGGTGATTCCCTACCTTTTGAAAATTGATATCCTGTTTTTACCTGAACCTGATCATGATTCCGCAGTTTGTACCGAGGAGAACACATCCGGGTATTTACTATCCACGGAGCACTTCAACCGGGTTCGTCTCTGCCGCTTTCACGGTCTGGAATCCCACGGTAAACCAGGTAATCAGCATCACGACGACACCGGTGAAGATGAACGTCCACGGATTCGGTTCGATGCGATAGGCGAAGTCGCGCAGCCACACGTCCGCCATATAGTAGATCAACGGGATGCCGACAACGCATGCGACGAGGACGTACATCGTGAATTCCCGGTACAGGAGAACAACGATCTGGCCGACCGTGGCCCCCAGGACTTTACGAACGCCTATCTCCCTGATGCGGCTCTGGACCATGAAGGCGGACAGGCCCAGGAGTCCAAGGCAGGCGATCAGTATGGATACCACGGTGCCTGCGGCGAAGATCGTCCCGAGCAACCGGTCTCCCTCGTATTGTTCTTCTACCAAATCGTTTAGAAACGTATGCTCCATCTCGGGTTGATCGGGATAGACCTCCCGCCATCGATCCCTGAGAACGCCGAGGGCGTCGGCCGTATCTTGGCCTTGGAGTTTAATGACTATATACGCGGCTTGCCCACGCTGGTCCGGAGGACCGATCCACATTGGCGCTGACGCGTGATGAAATGATCGCGTATGGAAATCCTTTATCACTCCGATCACCGTCTGTTCTTGCGAATACGGGCTTATGAGCGATTTGCCGACGGGATCATCCCAGCCGAGGGTACGAACCGCCGTCTCGTTAATCACGCACGCATTGGCGTCGGTGGACATATCCCGGGAGAAGTAACGCCCCTGAACCACCTCAAAACTCATTACGTCATGGAGATCGTAGCCGCCATGGATCATCTGGAATTGTGTCGTTTGGTCCTCGGATACGTCTGCTGGTCTTATCCCGCCGGTGGGCAGTTCATTCGGTAGATGCGCAAATTGGCTCACCGCCAGAACGTTGGAATACCTCAGTAAGTTCTCTTTGAAAACGTCGTACAGTTGCATGGCTCCATCACCCCGGGGCAAACCTACGACTATGACGCCTTCCGAATCGAATCCAGGATCCTTGTTCAGCATGTAGTCGGTCTGATCGAAGATCACGCCGGCGCCGGAAATCATGACGATCGCGATCACGAATTGAAATACCACCAGTATCCGGCGGAAGTTAATCCTGGCTGTGCCGGTCTTCGTCGATCCCTGCATTACATCCATCGGCCGATAGGACGAGAGGACGGAGGCTGGATAGATTCCCGCAAGCATCCCGACGAGCAAGACCATCCCCGTCAGCGTCAGGACCAGGTCCAACGACAAGTCCATTGCAATCCCCTTGTCGAACAGTTGATTGAAAGACGGCAGAATCACTTGGAGTAGCGCGACGGCCAAGACCAGAGCGAATAAAGTCAGCAATACAGACTCGCCGATGAATTGAAGCACGACGTGCATGCGGCTGCTGCCGAGGACTTTCCGCATGCTCACTTCCCGCGCGCGTCGCGTCGCCCTGGCCGTGGTCAGGTTGACGAAGTTGATGCAGGCGATGACCAGTACGAAGGCCGCCAGAGAGAAGGCGATATAGATGGATCTGATGTCCCCGCCCCCGGTCTCCGACAGCCCGGCACTCCACCTGGTGTCTTGGCCGTAGAGATGGATATCCTCTATGGGTCGTAGAACAGGATTCATTTGGATACCGTAGGATCGTTGCTGATCTCCATAGTATCTTTCGATGAATTGCGGCATTTGTTCTTCCAGGTCCCGGACGGAATACCCCTCTCTCAAGAGGAGGTATGTATGGTATTCGCTACTGAATCCTTTTCTCTCGAAGGTATCGGGGCCACTCCAGCCTAAAGCGGTGTGGGTAGCGTAAGAAATCAGATAATCGAATCGCATATGCGAATTTAACGGAACGTCGCTCGTGACGCCCGTGATGGTCACGGAAAAGAAACCGGCTACGTTAATCGACGCGCCGATCGGGTCTACTTCTCCGAAATGTGTCCTGGCGAAGGATTCCGATATGACCGCGGTATAGGGGGCCGCCAACGCCGTGCGAGGATTTCCTCTGAGCATAGGAAACGTAAAGACATCGAACAACGTGGAATCGGCGAAGAGGACAGTTTCCGCATAAAACGCCTTGTCCCCATACGTGATGGTATGGCGGGCCAAGGATTTTTTAAGTCTGGCCATGGACTCGATCCCTGGGTAATCGGCAAGCAGAGCCGGACCCCATGGCGCGGGAGTGATTGCAATCCTTTGTTCCTTGCCCGACATTACCATGTGATTCTCCAGCCTGTAGATGCGATCCTTCTTTTCATGGTATCCGTCGTAGCTGAATTCGTATTGAATGTACAGGAACATCAGAATACAACCGGCCAGCCCGATAGCGAGACCGATTACGTTGATCGCGGAATACCCTTTGTACTTCAGGAGGTTTCGTACCGCTGTCGTAACGTAGTTGCGTATCATGGCACCCTCCCCCAAACTGATTCGCGCGTTTGGTTTCCTGACCGGCAATTTCAATAGTTGATCTTCAAGGGGTCTCCAGCTGTTCCCGAATTCCGCATCGATATCGCGCACTATCCCCTGAGCACTTCAACCGGGTTTGTCTCTGCCGCTTTCACGGTCTGGAATCCCACGGTAAACCAGGTTATCAGCATCACGACGACGCCGGCGAAGATGAACGTCAACGGATTCGGTTCGATGCGATAGGCGAAGTCGCGCAGCCACATATCCGCCAGATAGTAGATCAACGGGATACCGACAACCCACGCGATGAGGACGTACAGCGTGAATTCCCGGTACAGGAGCACAACGACCTGGCCGACCGTGGCTCCCATGACTTTACGAACGCCTATCTCCCTGATGCGGCGCTGGACCATGAAGGCGGTCAGGCCCAGGAGCCCGAGGCAGGCGATCAGAATCGATACGGTGGATCCTCCCGTGAAAACGGTCCGGAGAATGCGATCGTCTTCATACAGACCTGCTACCTTATCTTTCAGTAAAGTGAACTCCGGCTCCGGAAGATCGGGATAGACCTGGTTCCACTGGTCCCTCAGGATGCGGAGCGCGTTTGCCTCGTTACTGCTGTTGATCTTAGCTACAATAGAACCGTATTGATAACTGTCACTGTATTGAAGCCAGTATTGACCCAAAGTGAT
Organism: bacterium; assembly: GCA_963693015.1. Lineage (GTDB taxonomy): Bacteria > JAAXHH01 > JAAXHH01 > JAAXHH01 > JAAXHH01 > JAAXHH01. The sequence continues at coordinate 2,429,052 of OY843748.1, read as the reverse complement.
CCTCATGGGAAGAATCTCCTGACGCAACGATTCCATGTTGAAATCCCGTACGACGCCAATCACCTCGCACGGAAAGGCCACATTGTCTCTTATGTTTACGTTTGGACCCAGGAGGGTCGTACCGATGGGATCTTCCAGAGCCAAGACGCGTACCGCCGTCTCGTTGATCAGGCACGCACTGGCGTCCGCGGATCTCTCTCGTGAGTAAAAACGCCCTTCAACTATCTCAAGCCCCAGTACATCGGGAAGCCCATAATCAGCGCTGAAAAGCTGAAACTGCGTTTGCTGGTCCATCGAAACGCCTTCCGGCCATACTCCACCGGTAACATACGATTCTCCAAACATCGTTGATGACCGACTTATCGCCAGGATATCGGGATATCTGAGCGAGTTGTCTCTGAATACTTCATAGGCGCGCTCCGGCATATCGATGATGACGACGCCATCTTTCTCGAACCCCAGGTCTTCACTCAGCATGTAGTCAAGCTGATCCGAGATCGTCCACGTGCCGATGATCAGGACGACCGAGATGGTAAACTGAAACACGATGAGTATTCTGCGGAAGAGCGCGCCCGCGGGCCCGGATACAGACGAGCCTCGCAACACGGCCGTCGGCTGGAAGGATGAAATAACGAACGCGGGATACGTACCCGCCAGCATCCCGACGAGCAAGACCACACCCGCGAGCATCAGCATCGTGTCCGTCGTTAGTTCCAGGATGATGTGCTGGTTGAACAGATCGTTGATAGCGGGCAACAGCGCCTGAAGCAGTACGATGGACAATCCAAGGGCGAACAGAGTCAACAACACAGATTCGCCTATGAATTGCAGCATGGCGTGAGCCCGGGTGCCGCCCAGCACCTTTCGCATACCGACTTCACTCGCGCGACTGATCGACCTGGCCGTTGTCAGAGTCAATGACCACCGCCTGAAGGCGGTGGCTTGAGCAGGTCGTCTGAAAGACGACTGCACCGGTTCATGCAGGCTACTCTTCGATGGTCACATCGGCGTCCTGGACTTCGCCACCCTGGTCGTTTATATACGCTTCGATCACTTTGTCGGTCACATTGCCCGATGAGGCTGCGAAGTAACCGCGACCCCAAAGGTGACGACCCCAGAACGCCTTGCGAAGCGGGGCAAACTCGCTCAGCAACTTGTACGAACTCTTACCCTTCACTGCCTGCATGAAACGGCTCGCACTCAAATGAGGAGGAAGGGATACCAGAAGGTGGACATGGTCTGAGGACAAGTGCCCTTTGATGATCTCCACATCGTGCCGTTGGCATACCTCCCGGATCAACTCCCGCGTGCGTTCCGCTATCGGACCACGAAGAATGCGTTTGCGGTATTTCACGATCCACACAAAGTGCACTTTCAGATCGTATACACTATGGGAGGTCTTGCGGTATTCATCCATACCGCAAACCTTACTCAAGTCTTCGCCTTAAGGCGAGGGATTTTCTCCCATTCCCCGAGAACAGACATTAATAAAGTTGGCACAGGCGAGAACCAGTATGAAGGCCGCCAGAAGGAAGGCGACATAGACGGTGCGTATATCCCCGGTACCGCCACCTCGTATCATATCGTAGGTGTAAAGGTGTATATCGCCGACAGGCCGCAGGTAGGGATTCTCTTCCATGCCTAAAGCCCGCAATACATCTCCGCGGTATCTCTCGATGAATCCGGCGAATTGCTCTTCCAGTTCCCGGGCGGAATGTCCTTCACGCAAGAGGAGGTATGTATAGATGGTGAAATTGCCACCATGTTCCTGCATGTTGGCGGGTTCGCCCCAACCTAATGACTCAAGCGTGACGTAGGAGATCAGGAAATCGAAGTGCACATGAGAATTCTCCGGGAGGTCACGCGCGACGCCGGATACCGTCAGCGGCAACGTGTTTCCTTTCCCCAGGTCCAGGGTGATCGGAGAACCAACAGGATCCGTCTCGCCAAAGCATGTATTCGCGATGGATTCCGATATGACGACCATATGAGGCCTGGTCAAGGCCGTGGCAGGCGTGCCGCTGGCCAAAGGCAGCGTGAAAACGTCGAAAATGTTCGAATCGGCAAAGAAAGACGCCTTGCCGAGTAACGACCTGTTTTCAAGATGTACCGACTGTTGCTCCAACAACGGTCGTAGCCTGGTCAGTTTTTCAATGGACGGGTAGTCAGCAAGTAAAACGGGGCTCCAGGCCGATGGAGTAGTAGGGGATTTGATCACTTGGTTATTCCAAAGCCTATTGACTTCAATCCGATACATGCGGTCCTTCTTCAAATTGTAATCGTCATAACTGGTTTCGTACCGTATGTAGAGCAGCATCAGGATGCAGTTCGCCAGGCCGAGGGCGAGACCGATTACGTTGACCAGGGAATACCCCTTGTGTTTTAGAAGGTTCCGTATTGCCGTCGTAATAAAGTTGCGTATCATGGCGCCCTCCCGCACTGATTCGCGTTTGGTTTCCTGACCGGCAATATTCAATAAAGAGAAGCGTCTCCTAATGCGTTCTGAAGCCTACTCGCTTCGCAGTATATCCACCGGGTCGGCATAGGAAGCAGGCAATACGTGATAGAACGCGGTCAATACCACGATCAGAGGTATCTCCAAATTCAGAACGTGTGGAAGCCTTAGATCAGTTGTAAACCACCCGGTCCAACCAGGCGATACAGGGATACTCTCCACCCAATGCCATGTTGCACAACATGGACCAGAGTTTGTAACCGTTCGATCCATTGGCCATGGCCACTACGCCTGTTCCCTCTTCGGGGTAACCTAACGCAAATGCCTTAAAGGGACCGTTGTCGCCCCAATGCCAGATAGCTTTTGACCCATTGTGATGTTGGGTCGCCCAACCAAGTCCCCACGATACAGAAGGATCATCCCGCACTGGAACATCCGGCCAATTGTCATGCCACGATGCAGAGTCGTTTACCGGGACCTGGGCGGTTGCCATTTCATTCGCCGATTCGGCATTGATGTGCCAGGAAACGCCAGGGTCGGGCCGCATACAGGCACACAAGATCTTAGCAATATCAGAAGGGGTCGAATGAAGGCTGGCGGCCGAACACATGGACTTGTAAAGCTGTTTTTTGGCCGGATGCCCGTGTTCATCATGCCCGGTTGCCATATCGGGTACTTGATCGGATTCGCAGAGATACGTGCTGAATCCCATTCCCGCCGGCCTGAACAACTCGGACTGCATGAAAGATTCGCCAGACCGGCCCGTAACATGCTCAACCACATGTTGCACGTACATGTATCCCTCACCGGAATAGCTGAAACGTTCGCCGGGCTCAAAATAGGTTTGCAATGGTTTGTCTTCGGGATTCCATCCTTCCGAATCCCAGCAGTCAGGACGCCAGTTAGGTAAACCTGAAGTATGAGCTAAAGCCTGTCGCATAGTAATCATCTGAACGCTGGGTTCATCAGGCACGTAAGGATTCGGAATGTAGTGGGACAAGGGCTTGTCCAGGTCGAGAACCCCTGTGTCGCAAAGTCTAAGCGCGGCATATGCGAAAACCGGTTTGCTCAGTGAACAGCCTTCGAAAACGGTTTCCGGTTTCACGGATTGGCGTGTTTCCGTGTTCATTACGCCAAAGCCCTGTGCCCATGCGGCCTCCGCATTCTGTATCAACGCAATCGAGAGACCTGGAACGTTGACTTCCTTCATGATCTGAGGGATATGCTGTTCCAGAAGATGGATCATGCTGTCTGGAATTGTACTCACCTTTAACCTCAAGCTACTCATCTTTTATAAATTCGAGAGGATTGGCACTCGTTGCTCTGAGTGTTAGGAACCCAATAGAGTAAAGTGCAATAAGGACACTCGCGATTCCTGCCAATATCAGCGAGTGAATCGGGACACTTTCATTATATCGAAATGCAAAACTCTGAAGCCAATCTGTCAGTGTAAACCAAGCCAACGGCCAGGCGATCAGATTGGCAATCAGAACAAGGACTATGAATTCTTGGGTGAGTAAACTGAATAACTGAAGTTCGGAAGCCCCTTGGACTTTACGAATGGCGATTTCTCGTACTCGCTTCTTAACGGCGAATGTTGAAAGTCCTAGAAGTCCCAAGCAGGCAATCAAAACGGCAATAGTGGCGAACCAACGAAAAACATAGGCCAGTTTCTGTTCTTGCATGTAATGATTGGTAGAATCGTTATCCAGGAAGGCATATTCAAATGCGAATTCAGGATTGATTTCGTTCCACGTTCTGGAGACATGGTCAATTGCTTCTGGTGCTCGATCAGTATCGATAAGAACGTATATGTAAAATCCAGTGCTACCATAGAGTAACACCAACGGCTCTATTGGAGTATGGAGAGACTTGTAGTTAAAGTCTTTCAACACCCCGATTATCTCTCTTCGTCGTTCCACTCCATCTGGAAACCATTCCTGGGGGACAAGCCATTCCATGTACTGTCCGATAGCGTTTTCAGGAGTCCAGCCCAGGTTTTTCGCTGCAGTTTCATTGATTATGAGTGCGTGTTCATCAGACAAAACGTCTTTGCGAAAAAAACGACCATCTGAAAGTTCAAGGTCAATCGTTTGCGAAAAGAAAGCGTCAGTTGATATTGTGTTCATGGTCACCGGTTCACGACCAGCAACGCGGAATACATTGGTGAATAATCCGTTTGAATTAATTAGGTCTAGTGAGGATGTACCAACTGCTCTGATAAGAGGATGCCTGGACAGAGCTTCCCTGTATACCGGATAGGTCTGCTGAACCGGGGTATAAGTCATTGGGATGACAAGAATACCACTTCTGTTATACCCCGGGTTTTTGCTGCTCATGTAATTCAACTGGTCTGTAACAACCAGTGTACATACGATCAACGTAACAGAAACTGTAAACTGAAAGACGACCAGTAGATTACGAAGCCAGCCACTACGGATCCCTACCCGCAGTTTCCCGTATAGAACTTCAACCGGTTCGAATCTGGAGAGAAAAAAGGCAGGATAACCTCCTGCGACTACACCGGTGCAAACTCCCAAAAGCAATACCAGTATCCAGGGCTCCAAACGATTCGTGAACGTGTATGGTATCGTTTCACCGATCTGGTTGCTTAAGTAAGGGAACACCGACTCCGAAAGAAAAACCGCTATTAAAACAGCCACGCCGATGACCACACAGGATTCAACAAGGAACTGTCGAATCAGTTGCTTTCTATGTGCCCCGAACACCTTTCGAAGACCGATTTCCTTAGCGCGATCTGCTGAACGAGCCACAGTCAGGTTAACAAAATTCACGCATGAAACCGAGAGAATCAGGCAGGCTACAATAGCAAAGAGATAGATATAGAGCACATTGCCGTTTGAGGAAATCTCATCATCGAGATGCGAATACAGGTGGATATCTGAAATCGGTTGAAGATGGTAACTGGGAACAAGATCTGAAGACCTGTAGTACCCTCCGACGTGGTTTTTCGCAAAGGATTCCAGTTTACGCTCCAGTCCATCTTTACCGGTTTTCGATGTGAGCAGGAGATACGTATAGAATTTCAGGTGGGGACCCCAGTCATCGACTTGACTGAAATCAAAGGTCTTTTGTATGTCGAACGGAGCCAGGAAATCGAATTGGAGATGAGATGATGAGGGTATGTCGCGCATCACTCCCGTTACTAGCAGATCCATGCTGCCTTCTGCTCGTATCACTTTACCAATAGGCGATGCTGATCCGAAATACTTCCTTGCAATAGATTCAGAGACAACAACGGAGTTTTTGTTACTTAAGGCTGTTCTTGCATCTCCTGCCACAAGTGGGAATGTAAAGACTTCAAATACGGTACTATCGGCCAGATAGAATCCTTTCTCATAGAACTTCTTGTCTTCATATCGTAACATCCAAGAAACTCCCGGTGGCTTGATCCGTACGACCTTGTCAATTTCTGGAAATGTATTTGCTAACGCTGGTCCTAGTGGAGCTGAAGTAGTTGCAGCCTGAGTGATGTAGTCAGAAGTTTCGACAGTCTTGGTAACTCTGAAAATACGATCACCAAGTAGATGGAATTGGTCATAATTGAGTTCGTTATCAATGTATTGATATATGTACATGCAACAGGAGAATCCGATTGCCAACCCCAGGACGTTGATCAATGAGAATCCTTTGTGTTTCAACAAGTTACGAATTGTGGTTTTAGGCTGAATGATAGTCATTCCTGATCACTCCAGTGCATTACTATACATCCATCGTCGGTACGCTGTACTACGGGATTCAGAAATTGCGTCGGTCCCGCGTCTTGAAAACTATAGATAAGTGTTTATAAAATGCTTCCGTATTGCTGCCGTAATGTAGTTGCGTATCATGGCGTGTACCTCCAGTTGCGCTCCATCAATCTGATCAAATTGAAGGATTTCATGGCACTTCCTGATCAAATTGCAGGTCTCCTTCAGTAACCAATTGGTGGAGAGATCAACACTCGAACGATCTACCCATTAAGGAAGGGAAAGCCGGACCGGATTTCTATAGGGTGTATCCCTATTTTGCCCGGTTTTTTCACCGGAATCGAAAAAAACTGATGCCGGTCCTGGACGGGGCGGAGCGTTTCCTTTAAACGAACGTGTTCATTCTTCCAGGTTGATCAGGCCGAGTTTGATCGCCGTTCGGATCAGATCGGGAAGGCTGTGCGTGTTTAGTTTCGCCATCAGGTTTATGCGATGATTTTGCACGGTCTTTATGCTGATGCGCATTGTTTCGGCTATCTGGCGATTGGATCGCCCCGATGCGATCAGTCGAAGGATTTCGCACTCCCGGGGAGTAAGCCGGGGCGGTGCGCCATGGGTATACTCCCCCTGCAGGTATTCGGCATGATCCATGGCCCGGGATTGGTACGTAACGCCCCTGCAAACGGCGCGTATCGCTTTGACCAGCTCTTCGCCGGCTGATTTCTTGAGCACGTAGCCCCTGGCGCCGTTGTCCAGGGCTTTCCGGATCAGACCGGGATCGGAATGCATCGACAACATCACCACCCGGATCTCGGAAAACGACGCGCGTATCCTCCTCGTCGCGTCGATACCGTTGATATCGGGCATCTCGACGTCCATCACGATGACGTCCGTTCGGACTCGACGTACCGTTTCCAACACCTCCCGGCCATCCTTGGCCTCGGCGACTATTCGAATATCGGACTCTTTTTCGAGCAGGTCCCGCAGCCCCTGCCGAATCAGATGATGATCGTCTGCGATCACTACGCGTATCATATGAAGCTCCTGATCCGCCCTGGTGCCGGTGTCTGACAAAATCCGGCTTCTGCTCTATACTTAACACCGAAAAAGAGGATTATCCATAGGGTGTTTCCCTATGTTCCGCATTTATCGGACGGTATTGGGGGGTTGAAAGAGGCGGGAGAGGAAGGCTGCGGCCGACTGGATTGCTACCAGGCGGGGGAAGACGACGGATCATTCATCCAGGAAGGCAAGACGGTGCTTGAGGGCCAGGAGTATGAGATCCGGCAGGTTGTGAACTTCCAGCTTCTTCATCAGGATCGCGCGGTGTTTTTCCACGGTCTTGGCGCTGATCTTCAGGACCTCCGCCGCGGCCTGATTGGTATGTCCCTCGACGATGAGCTGAAGGATCTCCCGTTCACGGGATGAAAGCTGCTCCAGGACGGTCGATGACTCGTTCGTCGATTCCGTCTGCAGGAATCCCGATAGCACGGTTTGAGCGATCGAAGGAGAAAGATAGATTTCACCCCTGTTGGCGGACCGGATGGCGATCAGGAGTTCCTCCACGACGGATCTCTTGAGGAGATACCCGCTGGCCCCGCATCTGAGCGCCTGGCGCACCACGTCCTCATCCGAATGCATGGATAGTATGACGACGCGGGTATCGACGGATAGCTCCTGAATCCGCCGCGTGGTCTCGATACCGTTCAGCAAGGGCATGGCGATATCCAACATGGCGACGTCCGGTCTCTTCCGTTGTACCAGGTTCAGGGTCTCGTGACCATCGGCCGCTTCGCCGACGACTTCCATATCCCCGGCCTTTTCGATCAGAGATACGATGCTTTGACGGACCAGTTGGTGATCGTCGGCAATAACGATCCGGATCATTTCTCCTCCAAGGGAATCGTAGCGACCAGACGGGCTCCCGCGCCCGGTTTCGAGTAGACATTCATACGGCCATTCAGCGATTCAAGGCGTTCCTGCATATCTATCAGACCGATTCCTGTTTCATTCTGATCCGAAAGCGTATCGGCAAGATCAAAACCCTGGCCGTTGTCTTGTATCGATAGTTGTACGACTTCGCCATCGCGTTTCAAGCTGACTTCCACCTGAGAGGCCTGTCCGTGTTTGGCGCAGTTCGTCAGTCCTTCCTGCAGTATGCGGTACAGGCAGATATCGATTGGATTGGAGATCTTCGCAGTATCCATGCCAACGTATGAGACCGGCATTTGAGTTCGTTGCGTGAAACTCTTGCATAGTCTTTCCAATGCTGAATTCAGGCCGACTGTATCCAGTGTCGGGGGACGGAGATTATGGGAGATCGCACGTAGTTTCTCCAGCGTATCGTCGGCCAGCGCCACAGCGTCATTCAGCCGTTCAGCAGTATGATCGGTAACCCCGGACAACTCGTTCCGGGTCATTTCCAGGCTCATCTTCAGCGCCGTAAGCGCCTGTCCGGTATCGTCATGGAGATCCCGCGCCAGCCGACGCCTTTCGGATTCCTGGATGTCGATGAGCCGGTTGGAAAGTCTCTTGAGGCGTTGGGTCTGCATTCTCAGCGATGTAGTCGTCTTTATATTCTTCAGCGCCATCTCCAGCTCGGCAGCCAGTACCAGCAACTGTTCTTTTTCTTCGCCGGTAAACGGCTCTTCCGAAACTTTGGCGCCGATTGCGATACAGCCTTGAGTATGCAATTCACCGCGCAGTAAGATGATGAGTTCGTAACCGAGATCCGAAACCCGGTTTTGGACGTAAGGGTCTATAGATTCGACTAAGGGCCGTTCCGGAGACATCAGCTTCAGCAACGCTTCGATTTTGACAACTGACTCACTGAAGAAGGAGCCGTCTTTCTTCGGCTCACTGTCGAACTTCTTGTTTACGTCGTACCAGGCAACCGATATCGGCTTCCGGGATCCGTCGCCGAGGTAGATTGCCACATATGAGAGGTCCAGCACCTCGAGCAGTTCACTTCCGGTACTGTTGAGCAGGGCGTTTCGTTCCTGAAAATGCGTTAACTCGCGTCTGAGCCTGAAAAGCCGTCGACGGTTCTCGATTTCATCGCGAAACAGGTATCTGTCTATAAACCGGATGACTGCCGGTTTTGCCCAGGTCCAGCCCCCGACGAGGATCAGGATGAACCCCGCGGTAACAACCGTAATCAACAGGTCGGAGACTTCCACGCCGGTAGACCAGAAGGTTATCGTTTCATAGAGAATCAGGAGCAACCCGAGACTCAGTATGAGATTCACGCCCTGGTTGGATATAAACCGCCGAAGGCTTTTTCCGACGATGAACCTGAGGCCGAATGCCCGGTGAGCCAGAATTGAATATGCAAAGGATAGCGGCAGAATGCATTTCAACCCTACGAGGACGATATGGTCGAGCAACCAGACGAGCAGTGGCAAAAAGGCGCCTTGCAGCGGCACCATTACCCACGTGGCCATGAATGTGCCCGGTTGAATCATGGTCCAGACCGGTGCCAAAATGAAGGCTGACACGAATCCGACGTTGATGAACTGCAGGCGCGTGTACTGCTGTCGACGCGCGACGGAACGTTGGGCGAGAAGCAGGCAGGCCGCTATGAAAACGACGAGAATGGGCAACGCAGGGACCGGAACGGATTCGACCAGAGCGATGATGGTTCGTATCGATGCACTATTCCAGCCATTGGTCAGACTCAGAAAATAGATGATACGAATGATGATCCAGGCGAAGAGCGGTACCAGGATCCACCACGCCCGTCTTCGCATCCATGATCCGATTTCAGTTTCGATTGGAAATACGGTCAGGATTCTGAACAGGAGTATGAACTCGAGAAAGTACGCCAGGGTAATGACGAAGATACTGAGCGATAATATCCAATCAGGCCAACCAGCGATCATGGGATGGAACGCGGGCGACACGGAGAGCGCTGTCGCGAGGAAGAGCAACGCGCATTGAAAAGCGGTTTTATTGCCTGGGCGTCTGAAGCCAATCCATGAACCGAAACATAAAAGTACAATAGGGAAGATCAGATACGGGCCCCGTTGGAACCACGTCATCGCGCCTGCGCCCAGTACGAGTTCCTCCCGATTGACCTCGACGGCGTATCGTACCTGTTCCGTGGCCTCAAGCGTAAGGATACCGGAATGCAACAGGCCGTCACGAAGCCAGGCGAGATTGAAACGGTCGCCGGGGTTACTCCGCAAACGAGCCTGGAAATAGGCTTCGGGACGTGTCCCGAGATCCGTCCCATCAATGGAGATCACCGTGTCACCCGGCCGCAATCCGGCTCTGTCCGCTGGGCTGTCCGCGTCTACCTGCGTGACGGTGATGCCGCCGTCCTCGCGTATGCGAACGAGATGGAACCACGTGCCCTCCTGCAGATTGCTCACCGCGCTTTTCGTCAGTCCCTTCGTCTCTATCATTTCATTTCCGACGAACCGGATACCAGGCGACCAGTGCTCGACTTGCGCAAACCGTACCAGCGTCCACACGACCAGACCTATATGCACACACGTCAACATGACCAGTGCGCTGAGTGCGAGGTAGCGGTAGATGAGGGGGTTCAATTGATACTTACTCTTTGGAGTATGCGCTCTACGAAGGGACTCAGGCGATCTGTCTGAGGGCAATCGGCATGTAAGCTCCCTGGAACATGGAATAATATCGCGATCTGAGCGTCCGTCAAGCAAACGCTTGGCACATCGCGCGTCGGATTCGTTACCTTATTCGTACGTCAGCGACTCGACCAGCGGATTCGAATGATTCCTCAATACCTGGAAGGCCACGGTACCCAGCACGAGTACCAGGGCCGCCGAACCAGCCAGTGCGAACTCGCCGACGCCCAGCGCGGCATCGAACTCATACATCCCGAGCCAGAAGCTCAGCAACAGATAAGCGGGCGGGCACGCCAGCATGATCGCGATCGCGAGAGGCAGCACGAACTGCCTGCCGATCAGGGCCGTCGTGCTGAACGTCGATGCGCCCAGCACCCTTCGCATGCCGATTTCCTTCGTTCTCCTGTTGATGTTCAACAGGCTCAGACTGTAAACACCCAGCAGGGAGACCAACAGCGTGATGATGGAGATGTATAGCGCTATATCTCCCAGCAACCGTTCTCTTTGATAGAACCGGCCGATATCATCTTCCAGGTAGTAGTACTCGAACGGCAACCCCCCGGAGATTTGCCCCCATACCGATTGCACGGTCGACAGGGTCTGCGGCAAACCCTCCGGCCGCGTTCTGATCAGGAGAAAACGGATTCTGTCGGGAGCAAGACGCAGGACCACCGGCTCTAATGCGTATTGCAACGACCGGTAATGGTAATCTTCAGTCACGCCGATCACGCGGGATTCACCACCGGGAATAGCCTCTCCGATGGGATCTTCCCATCCCATTTCCCTTACCAGCGCTTTATTGACGATCACGCCTTCGGTCTCATCCGTGGCGTATGCTCTCGAAAAATCGCGTCCTTCCGCCAACGCTATGCCCAGCGTGGGCAGATACTTATAATCCACGTGGTATTCGTAGGCTGAGAATTGCTTGCCCGACCCGTCGGTGTGACCTATCTGCCCCAGCCCTCTCATGGGTCCGAATGAGCTTGACGCCGCCGAGATATGGGTGATCTGAGGGTAGTCGTCCAGTGCCTCTCTTATGGGCCCGAGCATCCCGGCGTCGGGCATGCTTAAAACAAGCACGTTCGAAGCGTCGAAGCCGAGATCCTGGTCGGCGAAGTATTGAAGCTGACGAAGTATGGTGAAGAGACAGATCATCAGGAAGATCGAGAGCGTGAACTGCATGGTGATGAGCACTTTGCTTAAGATGGTCAATGCCCCGGCCTTTACTTGATGCGCAAGGATGGAGGTGGGGTCGAGGCGGGCCATGTAGAGCGCGGGATAGCTTCCGGATATGAGGACGACCAGACCCGTAAGGCCGATCAGCGCGAGGAGCGTCGACCCGGCTTCGAAGTAATCGATCCGGAGGTCTTTGGCGAACAGGTTGTTGAATCCGGGAAGCAGCAGATGGGCCAACGACAAGCCCAGGATCAGCGCGGCCACGCCCACCAGCAACGCCTCCCCCCAGAACTGGCAGATAAGCTGAGCGCGGGTTCCGCCCAGCGTCTTGCGCACGCCGACTTCCTTTCCGCGAAGAGCCGACCTGCCCAGGGTCACGTTGATGAAGTTGATACAGGCGATGAACAGAAGGAAGAAGCCGAGCGTTCCCAGCACATACGAAACGACCACGTCGCTCTTTGGAAAGAGGTCGAACAGTATGGAAGAATCCAGATAGATGTTGGCTAACGGCTGAAGCCGCATAACGCTGGCATCCGTCCCGCGAAACCTGATGAAGTGCTTGTCGACGAAGTCCGGAAACTGGGGTTCCAGGGTCCCGGCGACTTCCGGGCTGGTCAATTCGACGAAGGTAGCCGCAATAGACTGGCTCCAGTTCCGATTCCAGTTGTCGCCGGTCTCCGTCAGCGTCTTCATCGAAATCAGAAAGCCGAACTGAAAGATGGTATTGGCGGGAACGCGGACCACGCCGGCCACCTGGTGTTTCCGGTCGTCCATGGTCAGCCATTTCCCGACGGGGTCGGCGTCTCCGAAGTACTTCTCTGCGATTTTCTCATTCAGTACCACCTGGGACCTGCTTTCGAGGGCGCCGTCGAGATAGCCTGCAACGGCCTGAAAGGTAAGTATCTCGAAAAAACCGGGGTCGGCGTAGAAGACCGCTTCTTCGCGGACGGTTACGCCCTCGTAGCTCACCAGGACCGGTCCGGTATTGGCATATCGAACGGTTCGGACGATGCCCGCGTACGCGTCTTCCAACGCCGGCGCAAGGGGCACGGGCGTCATCCCGATCGTCCGATACTCCCCCATGAAGGCCGTTTGGGTGACACGAAAGACGTTGGCGCCCCTTTCATGGAAGCCATCGTAACTCAGTTCCTGTCGGACGAGCAGGAAGATCAGGATGCACAAGGCCATGGCCACGGACAGGCCGAATATGTTGATGGCGCTGTGCCCTTTGCTCCGCATGATGTTTCTCAGGGCTGTTTTCAGGTAGTTCCTGATCATCGTTCTGCTCCTTTTGGCTTCACGGGACATCAACGGAGCGTCGACCAACACTATCGCAATTCGCCCCGCATCGCCGCAAGAAAACTCGGCACGCCGAAGAACAGCAGACTCAGGTAAGTGGGGTTCATGTCGATGGATCCGTGCTTGCGCGGGTCGTCGCTCCAGTCCTGGGCGTCGATGAGTTGCTTCAGGATCTTCATGCCGGTTTCCAGGTAGCGGTCATCGCCGGTCAGGCGGCAGGCGTAGCCCAGGTGCCGGCAGAGGATGCCGCCGTAATGCTCATGGTACGGACGATCGGACGAGAACGTGTCCGGATAGCCGCAGAACCAGTCCACGCCCCGCCTGTAGGTCTCGGCCACGTCCTCGCGGCCGGTCATCCGGTGCATCAGTTCCAGTCCGATCATGAGATAATGGGTCTGGTAGCCCTTCTGCTCCTCGTAGGGCAGGTCGCGGATCAACCGGGAGAACGGGCCGCCCAGGCCGCGGAATTCATCGTCCGTGAACGGCGCGGCCGTGCCCATTTCAACGGCGAGGGTGGTGCCTTCCGTGGCCATGCCGTAGGGAAGCTGTTTCGGCAGCCTGTCCGGGGTGGCGACGTGAAAGCGCTTGTGCCAGCTTCCGTCGTCGTTCTGACCGCGGGCGACGACCGAATACACCTCCTCCGCTCGACGCAGGAAACGTTCCTCGCCCGTAGCTTCGTAAACGTAGAGGAGTCCGCGCAGGGTATTGGCGATGGACCGCAGGCTGAAGCTGTAGGTTGGGTCCTCCGTCCACCGGTACCGCAGGAAGAACGCGCCCGCTTCTTTGATCACCTCCAGGACCCTGCCGTCGGCGGTCAGCCAATAGTAATCCATCCAGTTATCTATGAAGGTATGCGATGCGCAGGGTTCGTCGCTGAAATGGTCGACCCCGTGACGGTAGCAGCCGCCGACCATGTAGGGACGGAAGGGATGCCAGTGGCACGTATCCACGTCCACCGAGTGGCGGGTCATGGCTTCACCCAGCTCGAAGTACCGCGGGTCACCCGTGCGCAGGTACTGGATCCAGATGGCGTGGCGCGGGTCCCATTCGCTGTTGCACCACCCCCAGCGGCCCTGGGACTTCCAGTCGTCCTCCGCATCGTCCCACGTGGCCCGCACGTCGCCGTAGTCCAGGTAGCCGTACCAGCGGCCGAGCCGGACGTTCCGCGCGAGCCAGTCCGCGAAACCCGTCAGCATGCGCTCCGCGGCTTGAAGGACCTCAGGATGTGCCTTCTCTTCCCCCTTCGGGTTCGACTGAATGCCCTGTTTCTCAGCGCCTGCCGAATTCAAAGTCACGAATCCACCCGCGACCCCGCATCGAGCCATCCAATCCGGGGAGACTGCCGCGTGGGGTTGCGACAGGGTGGTACGAAGCGTCTCGATGGCTTCGTCCCTTCGCGCTTCATCGAAATATAGCACGTAGCACTCCGTGGTCTTCGCGATGCCCGTCCCGTCGGCGTACACCCCTTCGCCCTCGTGCCAGGCGACGTCTTCGGCGTACCGCGACAGGGAGAGGCGGCCGCCGTCCGGGTCGTGGCGCGCGTACACGGTCATCCCGCCGGCGCCGGTGATTTCGAGGGCCCGGGGGTATTCCTCGGCCATGTTCCGGCAGGCCACGCCTACCCCTGATCTACCGTCACCCAGGGTAACCCAACCCTCGCAGGCCTCGCCTTCCGCAATGACCTTTTCGGTTCCCGGACGGCCGCGGAATACCCGCACCTGGCTGTCTCTGTGCTGCGCGATCCGAAGTCGCTCGCCTTGTTCGAGCGTTCCGGTCTCGACGCCACGCGATCCGCCGGCCTCGACACCACTCGCCCCACCGGCCCGGACGCCACTCGATCCGTAGGCGTAGTTCGGGCTGCAACCAGAGAATGGGGTAGGGATATCCAGCGCGAGATCCTCGATTTCCACTTCCCGGGGGTTGCAGGTGAAGGTGTGGGTCTGCAACACCCGGAGGAATGCGTGGCCGGCGTAGGCGTGGATCCGGGTGATGCAGCGCAGGGGCCTGTACCCGCCGTAATGGTGCATGGGGACGTCGGCCTCGATTGCGCTTTCCAGCCGGATGACGGTGCGCAGGGGCCCCTGCTCCTCGACGCTCGCCGAATAGGAGTCGCCGGCCAGGGCGGCCCGGCAGAGACCGCCCGGACCGTACAGCTGGCGTACCAATCCCCCGTCGGAGGCGCCTTCGCTGATCCGCGCCCAGGCGTCGCCGCCGGCGCCGTGGGCCGAAGCGCGGGGGTCTTGCCCGTCGTCCCGACTCCCGGCGTTCGAATGGGACACGGCATGAATGAGACCGTATTTCCGGTGATCGACCCGGAACCGCAGGGTGCCCGTATCCACAAGGAGGTCGTGAGCGGTTTCTTCGATCCGAATGGACGGGGCAGGAGGCGAAGGCGCAGGAAGATTGCGCGCTCCCCCGGCCCTTTCATCCGTCAGCGTATAGACCGCCTTTCCCGTTGGGGCGGCATCCGCCTGAAAGTCCGCCAGCACCCACTTCACCGATCCGTCCGGCCATCGGCCAAGCGCCCGGAACTGAGCGGGAATCCGGTCGCCCCCGGGATTCAGGACGGCCAGTTCATCGACCCCGTGCAGCACGCCTGCAGGCAAGGGGACGCCCCGGGTAACGGGCCAGGATATGGGCTTCCGCGCGGGGTCGTGGGTAAACACGATGGGGATCGAGATCATGACTGCTCCGGTTTGATTGAACGGTCCGGGCCGCTTGCTCCGAATCAGGCGCGACCGTATATTCTAACGCAGCTTCTCGGAGTGGCCCCAGGAGTGACTCGGGAGTTACGCCAATGGAAGCAATTAACCCCGGGTGCCGTCTACGTCGAGCCCGGTTTACACCACCGCGGTGCTGAATTCCGGACAGACAACCGGGGTTTGGGGAATATAAATCAAGGAGCTGATCATGTCAGGCCCCGTCAAGTTGAAGTCCATGGCCCTATCCGGTAAGACGCCCGGCCCGAAACTGCTCATTCTCGGCGGCATACACGGCGACGAATTCGAATCCATGTGGGCGATCCGGCGACTGAAAGAGGCCCTGGACCCGGACGAACTGCGCGGCACGGTGACCCTGGTGCCCGTCGTCAACGAGGCGGCCTACTGGCGCGGCCAGCGGACCGCGGAGGACGGCCTGGACCTGGCGCGGACCTGCCCGGGACGCGTGGACGGCACCATCACGGAGCGCGTGGCGTTCGCGGTGAGCGCGCTGATCCGCGAGGCCGACTACCTGATCGACCTGCACAGCGGCGGGCTGATATCCAGGTTCTACCCGACGGTGGGATATATGCTGCATTCCGACGCGGACGTCCTGGAGCGACAGCGGGAGATGGCCCGGGCATTCAACATGCCGGTCGTCTGGGGGACGTATGCGGGGCATGACGGACGCACGCTTTCCATCGCCCGCGATGCCGGCATTCCCGCCATCTACTCGGAGTGGATGGGCGCCGGGGACTGCGACCCCGAAGGCGTCGACGCGTACTACGAAGGCTGTCTGAACGTCATGGGCGTGCTGGGCATGATCGAGCGCGTCCAGCCGCTGTCGAGGATTGAGCACACGGTGGAGGACGACCGGGAAGGGGCGGGGCACATCCAGTTGAATTACCCGTCGCCGTTCTCAGGATTCTTCGAGCCCTGGGTCGAACTGATGGATCGCGTAGCGCCGGGAGACGTGTTCGGCGTGGTCACCGACCTGCTGGGCGACCGGCGGGAGGAGATCTCGTCCACGCAGTCCGGTCACGTGCTGGTCCTGCGCACCTTCAACCGCGTGCACGAGGGCGAGACGCTGGCGGCCGTGCTGGAGGTATGATACGGGGATGACGCACTTTTTGCGGTCCCTCGGTTTAGCGATCCCTCAGTTCACTCCGGGTGAGGCAGGCTGCTGCTTCATATCTGATGGAGACGGATCTTCCTTCGGCGCGGCGACATTGAACTTGAGATATCCCCGTACTTCGTCGACCTTGGTTTCCACCCGGTCAATCCTGGTTTCCAACTTGTCAATCCTGGCGCCCAGCCTGTTTTCAACCCGGTCAATTCTGGCGCCCAGATCGACCCTCACGTTTCTGATTTCGGCTTTCAAGTCCAGGTACATCAGGACGGCCGCACCAATCAATGCTGCCTTTATCGTCACGTCAATCCACGGTTTTCGAGTCAACATGCTTGTTCCTGAAAGTACTGACGAATCTTCCGGCATTCTATCGCAAATCAGCCAAGTCAAACGGTCATCAACAGTTCGGCAAGGTTCCGGCCAATAGTCGGGGGCGGCAATTTCTTGTTTTCTTCCTTCGCAATCTCCAGCCATTCATCGACGATCTGGCACAGTTCCCGGTAAACTTCGATTTCATCATCGCCGTGGCAACAAGGCCCTATGATACCAGGACAATAGCCAATGAAACACTTATCCTCATCCGACCACTCGACGATTTTAATGTACTTCGCGCTCCTGGTCATTTCAGCGACTCCTCGATATTCCTCGATACTTCTTGTTCTTGTCAACTGAATCCATCTGGCCCAGTTTCGTTTATCATTCTGTGCGACCTCAACGTCGCACTTGACGCAAAGAGCATCGCGGTCTTATCCTAACCGTCGACATTCTGCTGAAAATCTCGTCAATAATCTGTTTGATTTCACAATGGTCTTTTGCTGAAAAGGCATTTGAGACTCGGATAGCATCCCATGACCCGCGACTCCTACTGGCTGGACATGCCCTACACGCCCTCGGATCCCCTGTCCGGAGACCTGGACGTGGACGTCGTCGTGATCGGCGGCGGCGTGACGGGCGTGACCGGCGCCTTGTTCCTGGCCGAGGGCGGCGCAAGCGTGGCCGTGCTCGAGCGCCGCGAGATCGCCTCGGGCGCAAGCGGCCGCAACGGGGGATTCATGCTGGCCGGGACCCACGAGTACTACGTCGAGGCCGTGGAGGAACTGACGGACATGTACGGACCGGACGGGAGGAGGATGGCCCGGGAGGCCTGGATGATCGCCCTGGAGAACCACGGTCTGATGGCCGGTCTCATGGAGAAATACGCCATTCGGTGCGACTACCACCGGCACGGCAGCTACGTGGTGGCCATGAAGCGGCCGGACCGCGGTTCCCACGGGGATCCCCTGGAGCGGATCGTCCAGTCCTATCGCCTGCTCCGGGAAGACGGATTCGACGTGGAGTACCTGGACGAGGAGAGGCTTTACGCGCTCAAGCGCAGTCCCCCGCTGGCTGGCGCACTGTGGAACAAGTTCGACGGCGAACTCCACCCGGTCAGGTACGTGCGCGGCCTCGCGTCCGCCGCGGGCGGGCTGGGCGTCCATTTTTTCGAGAACACGCCCGTTACCGGAGTCGAACGGTCCGGTTCCGGAACGGGGAGGCGTGGCGGCGTAGATGGACACCCGGGCAAGCGGAAAGACAGCGGCCTGCTGGTCCGTACCCCGAACGGAAGGATCAGGACGCAGCACGTGCTGCTGGGCATGAACGCCTACACGCCCCAGATCGATGCCCGGTACGAACGGCGCATCATACCCCACCGGGGCCAGGTCTTCACGACGGAACCCGTTTCCGAGCGGCTGTTCAACGGAGTATTCTACGCAAACGATGGATGGGATTTCTGGCGGCAGTTGCACGACGGCCCCGGCGAGGGCGGGCGCCTGCTCTACGGCGGCGGGCGGAACCACCACGTCCGCGCCGAGCGGGGCTTTCACTTTCTTCGGCGAGGGGGCCGGTCGATCCGGACGTACCGGGGATACAAGGAACGCCCCACCCGTGCGGTCCAGCGGTCAAACGACCGGGCTTTCAACCACCTCTTCCCCCGCCTGGCTTCCCTCGGCCGCTCCCACCGCTGGGGCGGCGTCATGGGCTTTTCCTACGACAGCAGCCCCTTCGTCGGCGAGACGGAGACGCCGGGCGTCCACGTCGTCGCCGGATTCACGGGCCGGGGCAACGCCTACGCCACGGTGGCGGCGCGCATGCTCAGCGACCGTTTGCTGGGCAGGCCCTCGACCGTCGAGGACCAGTTCGAGACGGTCAAGAAGGTCTTCGATCCGCTGCGCGGCGGCCTCGACGCGGAGAACCGCCGCCGGTAGCCTGCCCTACGCGAACTGGTGAAAATGCCGGGTCACGCGCCGCTCCATCTGCCTCAGCAGGACGGATAGCGTCAGGCAGAGCAGGAAGTACACGAAGGCCACCAGCAGCCACACCTCGAAGAGCAGCCCGCTCGAATTGGCGATCTCCGAACCGACGAAGGTCAGTTCCTGGATGGAGATGAGCGAGACGATGGACGAATCCTTCACCAGGGAGATGTACTGGCCCGTGAGCGGCGGCGCGATGCGGGCCAGCGCCTGGGGGAAGATGACGAACCGGTAGCGGTCCAGGAGCGGGATCCCGAGGCTTTCCCCGGCTTCCCACTGGCCGCGGGGTATGGCGGCGAGGCCGGCGCGGACGACTTCGGCGATGTACGCCGCGCTGATGAAGGAAATACAGAGCACGCCGGAGATCAGGTTCTCCCAGAGCGCCGGGGGGCCGAAGAGGAAGCGCTGCCATCCCGCCGCTTCTTCCGCGGGCCGGTTGAACAGCGCGTCCAGGCCCAGCAGGGGCATCAGCTGGCTGCTGATGAAGAAATAGAAGATGAAGATGAACACCAGGGGCGGGATGTTGCGGAGCAGCTGGATGTAGGTCCCGCAGAACATGCGCAGGGCGCGCACCCCCGAGTACCTCCCCACGCCGATCAATACCCCCAGGATGGTGGCCAGCACCGCCCCCCAGGCGCTGAGCCGCAGGGTCGCGTAGAACCCCGTGAGAAAGAAGGGCGTGTCGCCGGCCTCGTTGGAGGCGAAGACGGTCGAGAGCGCCTGGGCCCAGTCCCAGCGGTACGCCACGCCGATGGCCGAGCGGTACCACAGCCAGCCGGCCGCCAGGACCAGCCCGACCAGCAGGATCCCGTCGAGCCGGGTGGGCCGGAACCGTCGCCTCGATTCGCGCGTGCCGCCGGCCCTGCTGTCGCGCCCGTTGTCGCCCCTGTCGTTGCGCCCGTCGTCGCGCCCGTTGCCGCGCGTGTCGTCCCTGCCCTCGCGCCCGTCGTCGCGTCCGGTCGTCGTCATCACGCCCCCGCCCTGCGCCGTTCGGCCATGGCCGCCGCGGTCGACAGCGCCAGGGTCACGGCCAGGTAGATCGCGGCCACGGTCAGCCAGATCTCGAAAGTCAGAAAGGTGTCCGCGATGAGGTTCCGTCCCTGCGTGGTCAGGTCGAAGATGGCGATGACGCTGACGATGGAGGAGTTCTTCACGAGGGAAACCGCCTCGTTGGTGAGCGGCGGCAGCATGTGGCGGAGCACCTGGGGCAGGATGACGTGGCGGTAGTTGTCGACGCGCGACAGTCCCAGGCTCTCCCCCGCTTCGACCTGCCCCCGGGGTATGGCGCGCAGGCCGGCCCGGAAGATCTCCGACGTGTAGGCGCCCTGGAACGCGGCCAGGCACGCGATCGCCGTCGTGGTCTGCCCCCAGCCGAGAATGGGGCCGAGGACGAAATACATCACGTAGAGCTGGATCAGCAGGGGGGTGTTGCGGATCAGTTCCAGGTACCCGCGGGCGAGTCCGCGTCCGACCACGGAAGAAGACAGGCGGAGCATGGCGGTCGCGAGCCCGATGACGAGGGTCAGTAGGAGGCTGAAGATGGAGATTTCGAGGGTGACGAAGAGGCCCTGCACCAGGGGCCCCGCGGACCAGGCGCCGTTTTCCGACGTGACCAGGAAATCGCCCACGCGGTACCACTGCCACCGGTAGTTGATGTTCTCTGCCCCGCGGGCGACCGCGAAGACGAGGAGGCCGGCAATGGCCGCCGGCTGAATCCAGTTCGACAGGACACGTCCGACCCACGGCCTGCGGAATACGCCGATCACGCCGATGCCTCGTAATTGAAGATGCGGAATACGCCGATCACGCCGATGCCTCGTAGTGGAGGATCTGGTTGAGGAAGGCCCGGGTCCTTTCTTCCCGGGGCGCGTCGAAGAACGCGTCCGGCGCGGCGCTCTCGACGATCTCGCCGTGGTCCATGAAGATGACCCGGTCGGACACCTTGCGGGCGAAACCCATTTCGTGGGTGACGCAGACCATGGTGATGCCGTCGTCCGTGAGTTCGCAGATCACGTCGAGGACCTCCCGGATCATCTCCGGGTCGAGGGACGAGGTGGGTTCGTCGAAGAGCAGGATATCGGGCTGCATGCACAGCGCCCGGGCGATCGCCACGCGCTGCTGCTGCCCGCCGGAGAGCTGGTCGGGATACTTGCCGGCCTGGTCCCCGATGTGCACGCGTTCGAGGTAGGCGAGGGCGGTTTCTTCCGCCTTTTCCCTATCCATCCCGAGATTGCGCATGGGGGCGAGGGCCAGGTTCCGCAGAACCGTCATGTGGGGGAACAGATTGAAGCTCTGGAAGACCATGCCGATCTTGCCGCGCAGTTCGCGGGGCAGCCGCTCGCCCGGACCCAGCGAAACGCCTTCGACCCGGACCCAGCCCCGGTCGTGCGTTTCGAGTCGGTTCATGCAGCGTATCAGCGTGGACTTGCCCGATCCGGACGGACCGCAGATGACGACGCACTCGCCTTCCCGGATGCCCAGGTCGACGTCCCGCAGCACCTGGAACGCGCCGAACCACTTGCTTACGCTTTCAAACGCGATGATGGGTTGGGTATCGGTAGATACGGATTGGGTATCGTCAGACACGGATCAGGCACCCTCGATCATCGCCTTCATCCTGGCCGCGACCCAGTCGACCGCCACGTCGATCATGCCCTGTCCCTTCACGGCGTCGGCGAGTTTGGCCTCGTGGTGGAATTCCCGGTCCTGGGCGGCGCGGTCGGCCTCGGAAATGGTCAGCCTGGCCGCATCGTAGTCGACGCCTTCCCAGTGGACGTGCCGGGGGAAGGCCGCGTAGGCGAAGGACGTCTCGAACTCGCTGGCGTGGCCGGGGCAGTTCTTCGATTCCATGTACCTCTGCACGATTTCCGGCGTGTAGGCTTCCCAGTAGCTGCAGAAGGCGAAATCGACGCCGAGACGGGACCTTAGATCCTCCAGCACGTTCATGACGGGACCGGCGTTCCCGGCGTGGCCGTTGACGGCCAGGATGTGGCTGATCCCGCCCCGTTTCATGCTGTCGGCCACGTCGTAGAGGAGTTCCGTGAAGATCTCGGGCCGGGTCGTCAGCGTCCCCTTGTGGTCCATCCAGTGCTCCGACACGCCGATGGCCAGCGGCGTGGTGACCACCACCTCCGGATAGAGTTTCTGCGCGGCCCGTTCGGACACGTGCACGGCGCTGGCGGTGTCGTGGGACATCTCGAGATGTTCGTTGTGCTGTTCCGTGCTGCCCGTGGGGATAATCGCGCCCTTGAGGTTGCCGTCGTAGATCCCCTCGCGGAACTGCCTGCGGGTCATTTTCCAGAGCTGTACCGGACGATCATGGGGCAGGGCATCGGACATGGAAGACTCCTGACTGGTTGGCAGCGGACCGCGACGGTTCGCCGCCGGTTCGATTCGAGCGGTCCGCGCCGGAGACGGGATCGATCCGTCGACGCGGACGCTGCAAACGGATTGGGGTGGCTGGCGGAATGTCCTTCAGGCGTAATCTTCCCGGGGCGGGCTGAATATGTCCAGGGCGACGGATTCGACCATGACTTCGGTCACGCCATGCCGCACCCCGCCGGGGATCACGTACTTGTCGCCCGCCTTGATGGTCCTGCTTTCTCCGCCGATGACCATGACGAATTCACCTTCCAGCACGACGCCCAGCTGTTCGTGGGGATGGTCGTGCATGGGCACCTGCGATCCCGGCGTGAGCGTCACGAAGGACATCTGGGCCCGGTCGCCCCCCGCCACGGCGATGCTTACGCCCGGGGCGATCGATTTTGTGGACATGTTTTCTTCTTCGACGAAATACATAGGCGCCTCCAGTGCTCCTCCGGCTATGCGGCAGGATGTCCGGCGATGACGAACGGCCGCCGCGCGGTCCGCCCTATGCCGCCGCGGCGTACACGGCGCTCGCCGCCGCCACGCCGCTTTCCGCGACTTCGTGACCTTCCGCCCGCAGGGTCTGTTCGAGGGCGGCCAGGCATAACATGACGTGATCCTTCTGCGAGGACTGGCCCATGAGGCCCACGCGCCAGGCCTTGCCCTTGAGCGCGCCGAGTCCGCCGCCGAGTTCGAGCCCGTAGTCTTCGAGCAGGCGGCGCCGCACGCCGGCTTCGTCGATCCCCTCCGGGGCCAGGACGGGGTTGATGGTCGGGGCGCGGTGCGGCGCGTCGACGAAGAACCCGAGCCCCATGGCGTCGATGCCGGCCTTGAACGCCTCGTAGTTCATGGCATGCCGCGCGTGGCCCTTCGCCAGGCCTTCCTCGTGAATGAGGACGAGCGCTTCCCGCAACGCGTAGATCAGGCTCACGGGCGCGGTATGGTGATAGACCCGGTCGCCGTCCCAGTACGCATTGATCAGGGAAAGGTCCAGGTACCAGCTGTCCACGGGGGTCTTTCGGGCCGCAATCGCCGCGCGCGCCCGGTCGTTCAGCGTAACCGGCGCCAGGCCCGGCGGCGCGCTCAGGCATTTCTGGCTGCCGGTATAGCAGACGTCGATGCCCCATTCGTCGACTTTGACGGGCGTTCCGGCCAGGGAAGCCACGGTGTCGACCAGGAAGAGGGAATCGTGTTCATGGACGATCCGGCTGATTTCCTCCAGGGGCTGCAGCACGCCCGTGGACGTTTCCGCGTGTACCAGGCCCACGAGCCTGGGGCGGCGACCGTCCAGCGCCTCCCGGACCTGCTCCGGCGTAAAGGGGCGGCCCGGGTCGCCCTCCAGGCGGATCAGCCTGCCGCCGTGCCGTTCGACCATCTGGGCCATGCGGTCCCCGAATACGCCGCCCACGCAGATGAGTACTTCGTCGCCGGGTTCGACCAGGTTGCAGATACAGGTCTCCATGCCCGCGGAGCCGGTAGCCGAGATGGGGACAGTCAGGTCGTTTTCAGTCTGGAACACGTAACGGAGCAGGGCCTTGGTATCGTCCATGACCCCGATGAAATAGGGGTCCAGGTGCCCCGTAAGCGGGGCGCCCATGGCCTGATAGACCCTGGGATGCATATCGCTCGGGCCCGGCCCCATCAGGATACGCCGGCCGGGGTCCAGGGGGGCGAACGAACCGTGACGCGTGGTCATTTGGAGGAGTTCCCTTCGGTGGAGCAGCCTGGCCGGATCTGGCCGTCAGGGCGCCGTAATGCGGTCTTCGGCCGTCCAGGCATCGACGAAGCCTTCCCTTCTCAGCCTGTCGCGGAAGCGGTCGGCATCGGCCTTGTCCGTGAAGTCGCCCACCCGGACCCTGAAGCCCCCGCCTTCTTCAATCAGGTATACGCCATGGGGCCCGTCCGCCAGAAACTGCTCCACCCGCTTTACCGCGGCTTCGGCCGCGTCCCGGGTCGTAAACCAATAGAGCTGGACCCGGTACCCCGAAAGGGTATCCGGGGCAGCGGCGGGCGTTGGCGATACGGAAGCCGGGCCGTCCGGACCACCGGTCGGCTCGCCATCCGGCTGCGGCGCGTTTTCATCGTTTTCCACCGCTTCGGGTGGATTCTCCGGAGTCGTGGCCGGCGGATCCGGTACGTTTCTCCCTAATGCAAAAGGGCCGCAACCCGCGGCGTGCAGGCCGAGTCCCAGGCAGAGCACAAGCATCGCAACCTGGCATTGCTCTAAAGCCGGCGCATTGGATCGCATGACAGGCTCCCATACTCGAAAGGCGAGTCGCAGGAAGATACCGGATCGCCTGGACTTATAGACGAAGGACAGGTGCTAAAGGCAACGGTAGTATAGAAGGTCGTCCCGGGGGTGTCAATCAATTTGGATAAAGCAAAAGAGGATTCCGGGAGCCCCGAAATCCTCTTGCCAGACCAGATAATCAAGATTTGCAACCGCCCCGGACCGGTACTATCCGTTCCCGCCCGGAGGCCCGGTTCAGCGGCCTAGATGCCCTCACCCGAAGTGATCAGCTCCAGCTTCTTCTTCTGGTGTTCTCCTCCCCTGGTGGAGAACTCCTCCTTTTTGGCCTCGTCCGTTTCGACGCCGGCCAGGCCGAAATAGGCATCGCTGATGATATCGTGGCCATCGATGCTCTTCGGCTGCAGATCCAACAGTTTTCTGATAGTGTCCACGGCGCCCTGAAATGCCTTGCCCGCCGTTTCATCGTCCCCGGCTTCCCGCGCGGCCAGCCCCTTGTTGTAGTACGTGGCCCCAATGTATCTGAGCAGTTCGATATCCTCGGGCAGGGCCGAATGCCCCTTTTCGAGCACCTCGATCGCCTTATCGTGGTCTTTCCTGGAGTCGTAGATCGAGCTTACGTCCCGGTACAGCGCCTTTTCTTCCGGAAACGCTTCCATTGCCCTTTCGTACGTTGCGATGACACTGGTGGTGTCGGTCTCACCAAAATAAGCACCGGCAAGGATCATATACGTGCTTACATCTATGTCATCGGCCAAATCAATAAGCTTGTTGCAAGCTATAATTGTCTTTTGCCAGTTTTCTGAGTTGTAGTGAATCCTCATCAAAGTATCCCAAACATCGGTGTTTTGAGGATCAATCTCAACATACTGTTCTAGCAACTTTGCGGCGTTTTCGAGATCTCCAGAGTTATATATAGAGTATCCCCAGTTCAACAAACCTATCTTTTCAGCCTGTTCTGCAATGTCTGCGTGTTCTACATCATTCTTTTTGCCAGTAGACAGATACGCTGCTTTCTGAATTCTGGCAGTGTGATAAGTCCTGCTGTAAAAGTTTGCTGCATCTGCATACTCCTTGTTATTAAAACTCTGTGTAGCTGAGTTAGAATTGCTACGGATCAAACTACTCAATCTAGACAAAAAATCTTCTTTCTCTTTCTTACCGAGATCATCAAAAACGACCGAATCCCAGTTCTTAACAAACTGTTCGAAATTGCCTTTGGCTAAATGTACAACTCCTAGTAGGTAATAAACTTCATTGTTGCCGGGGTCTTTTTCCATGGCGATTTCAAGTTGGGCCATGGCTTTATCCCATTGAGCAGGTGCTTCTCTTATGTAGATCTTCGCGGAACGAAGTTCGATTTTCTGCGCAATAGCCATCATGGGACTCAAACAGGAAAAACCGATAGCAACGGTAATCGTATACAACAATGTTTTTAAATTCATCTTAAGACCCCTTATGTGATCAATCCGAGAACAACGCCCAGAATTGGAGTTTTGATATCGTGACTTGGTGACAAACTTAGATTTAACGCATCCCTTTTTCATCCTAACTGATCCAAAAGGGATCCAATGCTTCTTTCTCTCCGGCTTGCTCTGGCATTGCTAAAATCATATATCATCCTGTATTGACTTCTTTCTAGCTTCGTCCGCAAGCGGCATAAATTCTATACTATCGTACATTATCCTATGTGTAATCTCAAAATTGTCACCCTTAATCTCGTGACCGATCTTCGTTCTTGGAGTATTCCATAAAACCGCCCGCCAAACATGCCCTACGCTAATTGCCAATCCCATTTCCTCTGGATCATCAACATAAAGATCGTTTTCCCATACCCAATCGGAATCCGATTCCCAATCACCATACTTCTCATAAAGTGCGTTGCTCAACTTCTGGAAGTCGTCGACGTACATGTTTCGATTTGAGTGCTTTTCCTGAAAAACATAAACCAACCGGTATAGTTTGTTTTCGACAAAGCCAAAATAGAGATATGCATCTAACCCGCCTACTGATGATTCGTAACCCAATAAATCCTCAGTTTCATATGCAACTTCCAACTCTTCAGCGTTTTTAACTTCGGCTTTGCTCATTCCCCATACGACTTTACGAATATCAGGAGTGATGTCCTGTGATTCGACTCGAAAGCATATCGAGATCAGTATGATCGCTGTCAGGAATCTATACATTACATTCATACTCTCCCGAATTCCGATACTGAAGTTTCAGCGTTATGATATTATATTAACGTCCAAAACTGAAAAATGTCAATCAATGCATACCAAACATCAGCAGTAACCAGGGTTATCACACCGGTAGACTACCCGGCCGCCGACGATGGTCATGGTTACCCTTCCCTTCAGTTCGCGGCCGGCGAAAGGCGTATTGGCGGATCCGGACTTTAAGGACGCCGGGTCCACCGTCCAGGTCCCATCCGGATCGAAGAGGAGGAGGTCGGCCGGACTGCCGATCCCCAGGCTGCCGCCTTCCGTGCCCAGTATCCCGCTGGGGGCCGTCGACAGGTTCCGCACCGCATCGCTCCAGGCCAGCCGGCCCGGGGCAATCAACTCGGTATGCACGACGGACAGCATGGTCTCGAGACCGGTGGCGCCGGGCAGCGCTTCCTGGAACTCCGTGTTCTTCTCGTCCACGGACCGCGGCGTGTGATCCGACGCGATGGCGTCGATGGTCCCGTCCGCGAGGCCGTCTCGAAGGGCTTCCACGTCCGCCCGGCTTCTCAGGGGCGGGTTGAGCTTCAGAGGGGTATCGTACGTGGCGAGCGCTTCGTCGGTCAGCACCAGGTGGGGGGGACTGACGTCGGCGGTCACCCGGACGCCCCGCTGCTTCGCCGACCGGATGAGGTCCACGGTCACGGCCGTGCTCACGTGGGTGACGTGCAGCCGACCGGCCGTCCATTCCGCCAGCATGATGTCCCGCGAAGCAATGGTTTCTTCCGCGATGGATGGGATGCCCTTGAGGCCCAGCCGGGTAGCGTGGCGCCCCTCGTGCATGAGTCCGCCCGCGGAGAGCCGCGGGTCTTCGCAGTGCGCGATGAGGGGCAGGTCGAACATCCGGGCGTATTCGAGGGCGCGCCGCAGGATAGCCGGATTCCGGATGGACCGGTCGGCGTCGGACAGCGCGACGGCGCCGGCCGCGGCCAGTTCGCCTATCTCGGTCAGGCGCTCTCCCGCCCGGCCGGCCGTGACCGCGGCGATGGGATAGATCCGCGCCGCCGCGCCGGCCGCCCTTTCGCGTACGGATTCCAACGTGGGGGCGTCGTCGATGACCGGGTCGGTATCGGGCATGCAGGCTACGCCGGTGACGCCGCCCGCCGCCGCGGCGAGCGCACCGCTTTCCAGGGTCTCCCGGTACTCGAAGCCGGGTTCGCAGAGGTGGGCGTGCATATCGACCAGGCCCGGCAGGACGAGCAGACCGGCCGCATCGATGACGGCGGCGCCTGTCGCCTCTTCCTCCGCGGGCCGATTGATGATCCTGCCATCGCGGAACCAGAGATCGCCCTTTTCGTCGCGGCCCGAAGCGGGATCGACGATGCGTCCGTCGCGGACCACCGAGAGTCCCGTGCCGACCGCCGTATCCGGTCCGTCAGGCCGCATCGCGCTCGCCTCCGCCGTTGAGGAGATAGAGGACCGCCATGCGAACGGCGACGCCGTTGGTCACCTGGTCGAGGATGACCGACCTGCCGCCGTCCGCCACGCGGGAGTCGAGTTCCACGCCCCGGTTGACGGGGCCGGGGTGCATGACGATGGCGCCGGGCTTCGCACCTTCGAGCCGTTCCGGGTCGATGCCGAAGAGCCGCGTGTATTCGCGCAGGGAAGGGAAGAAGGCTTCCTGTTGTCGTTCGAGCTGTATCCGCAGGGCGTAGACCACGTCGGCGTCCCGGAGGGCGTCCTCGACCCGCCAGCAGACCTCCACGCCCATCTCTTCGATGTCGACGGGGATCAGCGTGGGCGGCCCGCAGACGACCACGCGGGCGCCCATTTTCCTGAGTCCCCATATGTTGGAGCGCGCCACCCGGCTGTGGGCGACGTCGCCCACGAGGGCGACCTTCAGGTCCTGCAGCTCGCCCAGCGCGTCCCGCATGGTCAGCAGGTCGAGGAGCCCCTGCGTCGGATGCTCGTGGGCGCCGTCGCCGGCGTTGATGACGACCGCGTTCGACAGGCACTGCGAGAGGAAGAGGGGGACGCCCGCCGCGGCATGACGCACCACCACGCAGTCCACCTGCATGGCCTCGATGTTCCGCGCCGTGTCGCCCAGGGACTCGCCCTTGGACACGCTGCTGCCGGTGGAGGCGAAATTCAGGGTATCCGCGGAGAGCTGCTTCTCGGCCAGCTCGAAGGACAGCCGCGTGCGGGTGCTCGATTCGAAGAAGAGGTTTACGACGTTCTTCCCCCGCAGGGCGGGGACCTTGCGGATGGGCCGCCGGATCACTTCCTTGAAGGAATCGGCCGTGTCCAGGATGAGCCGGATCTCCTCGCGCCCGTAGTCCTCGAGGCCGATCAGGTGGCGGTGTCGCAGCGCATGGAGGCGGTCTTCGGCCATCACGCCACCTCCTCGACGGCGACGTTGTCGTCCCGGTCCAGTTCATGGACGCGCACGACCACGGTCCTGCCGGGGCCGACTTCGACGTTTTCCCCGATGTAATCCGCCTGAATGGGCAGTTCCCGTCCCTCCCGGTCGATCAGGACCGCGAGCTCGATCCGCCTCGCCCGGCCGAAATCCTTCAGTTCGTCCAGCGCCGCCCGGATAGTCCGGCCCGTGTACAGGACGTCGTCGACCAGGATGACGGTGCGTCCCTCGATGTCGAAGGGGATGTCCGTGGTGCGGACGACGGGGTAATCGGCCCGGACCTGGAGGTCGTCGCGGTACAGGTTGATGTCCAGCACGCCCACGGGCACGGCCGTGTCTTCCGCCTCCCGTATGGCATCGGCCAGCCGCCGGGCCAGCCAGTCGCCCCGCCGCTGGATGCCGACGATGACGATGCCGGACGCACCCTTGTTGCGTTCCAGGATCTGGCGGGCGATACGGGATACCGCCCTGGCGATGCCTTCCCTGTCGAGGACCTGCTGCTTCACCCGCCCGCCCTCTCATGCTCCGCGGCTCGTGCCGCCTGCACCCAGGCTCCAGGGGCTGACTTATGCCGTCCCGGCCGCCCAAGCCGTCCGGAGCGTTTCCAGGCTCTAGGCTCCGGCATGTGCCGTCCCGGCCGCCCAGGCCGCCCGGAGCGTTTCCAGGCTCTTTCTGGCGATGTTTTCCGCACCGTAGGAATAGTCGAAAACCTCCACCGAACCGTACCCCTCGTACCCCGTGTCCCGGAGCGCCTGCAGAATGGGCGCGAAATCGGTGTCGCCGTAACCCGGGCCGTCACCGTTGGCGTTATTGAAGTGGACGTAGGCCACGTCGTCCCTGTGTTCGCGGACGACCGCCGCGACGTCCAGGCCCTGGCACAGCGTCGCCCGCACGTCGATGATCATGCGGAAGTTCGGATGGTCGATCTCCCGGACCATCCGCGCGGCTTCCGCGGGGGTGTTGATGAAATTGGTCTGGGCGCTGTCCAGGGGTTCGAGGCAGATCGTTACGCCGTGTGCCGCAGCCGCGGGCAGACATGCCCTCAAGGCCGTGCGGGTCCGGTCCCAGGTGGCTTCGAAGGTCTGGTCCGGCAACACGTTGCGCTGCTTCGGCGATCCGAGGACGATGACCCGGCCGCCCAGGTCGCCGCAGAATCGCACCAGGTCGCAGAGATACCGCCCGGTGCGGTGGCGGATGCCGTCGTCGGGATGATTGAGGTAGAGGCCTTCCGGGCTGAGCAGGACCCAGTGCAGTCCCGTGATCTCCAGTCCGAATTCGGCGGCCTCGTCGCGGATCGCCTTCCGGGTTTCCGGTCCGACCTCGTTCACCGACGGCGCCACCGTGAAGGGGGCGATCTCCACGCCGTCGTAGCCGATCTCCGCGGCGATGCGGAAGACCTCCCGCGGGGGCACGCCCCGGAACATCTCATTGCAGAAGGCGAACTTCATACGGGTTGCCCCGCCGCTTGCGTCCTTTCCGTCGTTTCCCGGCCGGTCGAGGCGTATTCGTTCTTGAGATCCTGCGGGAGGGTGCGCCAGACCAGGAAGCGCTTGCGCAGGACGCTCAGGAATCGCCGGTTGATGCGCTGCCAGGACGCGACGTCGCCGCTCTCGCGGTGGATGTCCACCCACACGGCGTAGAGGTCTCTTTCATTCTCCGCCGGCGCGGCGCTGAGGGAGACCCGCTGGCTGATGCCCAGGTCGTAGGGCGCGAGCCAGGTCATCATCGAGATGTGGTACATGGGATGGCCCGACGCGGTCTCCTGGGCGCTCAGCTGGACGTTCTCCGTGACGAAGGCGCCCAGGGAACCCTCCTCGTAGGACTCGAAGACCCGCGTGAGATAGGCGTACATGCCCAGCACCTCGACGCTGCCGATGGTGAAGGGGAAATCGAAACTCCAGTCGTCCCCGTCGGGTTCGGGGAACTTCCACTCCCGGCCCACGTCCGGCACGGCCATGTCCGCCGCCTTCTTGGCCGGATAGGCCGTCGAAAGGAAGACCGTGGCCATGACCACGACGACCGACCAGACGGCCGAAAGGGAGGAATAGTTCAGCGACAGGCCGGCCAGGACGTCGTAATTCGACAGCACGAGGGTGATAGTCTGCCCCCCGAGGTAACCCAGCACGGCGCCGACCGTGGCGAAGACGGAGGACTCCGCGAGGAACAGGGCCGCGATATGGCTCGGCGCCAGGCCGACCGAACTGTAGACGCCGATCTCCCGGAAGCGCTCGTGCACCGCGCCCATCATGGTGTTCAGGACGATCATGGCGGCGACGAGGATGGGAATGAGGAAGTTGCCTATCCCGCCGATGGAGGTGGAACCGATGGAACTGTAGACGTTTACGGCGCCGTCCTTGCCCACGAACATGGTCATGGCGACCCGCGACAGGAAGTCCTCGATATCCCGGTCGAAATCGGGATTCGGCTGCCCGCTTTCGTCCCTGAAGTCCGTGATGGCGACCGAATACGTCTTTCCGTCGAGGTCCATGACCGTCTCGTACGGCAGGATCATGACGTTGTTGGATTCGAGATGGATGAAGGCCTCGGGCGGCGATTCGGCCTGCAGCCGCGGGTCCTCGCCGATACGCTGCGCGATCTTGCCCTTCTCCTGGACCAGGTCGACGGGCGTCAGCTTCTCGTCGTCCAGGTCCTTGAGCTGGTTGAACCGGCGGGAATCGAGCACGCCGACGACCTGCAGATTCATGCCGAACATGTCGATGTAGGCGGAACCGGCGTCTTCCGGCCCGATGCCCACCACCGCGGCCACGTCGTCGGGCAGTATGGCGGCGTTCCGTTCGCCGGGCTCGAACCATCTGCCCCCCAGCAGGTACTCGTCGAGGCGGGTCGCCTTCGGCTCGTCCGGGGTCAGGCCCAGGATGCTGTTCACGTAGCTTTCGTGGGACGACCTGGGCGACGAGAAGGAGAAGAAGCCCTTTTCGCCCTTGACCTGGGACATGTACCAGGCCCGGGGGATCAGCGTGGCCTTGTCCTGGAAGGTGCTCTTGAGATAGTCGTAGACGGAGGGCTGCAGTCCTTTCCAGTTGCGGTCCCGCACCAGCGTCCCGTCATAGGCGGGTTCGTTGTACCGCTCCAGCTTGTAGTACCTGAGGGACGTGGTGATGGACGTGAAGGACAGCACGGTGAAGGTCAAAAGCGTGATGGTGGCCGCCGTGAGGGCCGTGCGCACCTTGCGTTTGCGCAGGTTGGATACGCCAAGCGACAGGGCGACGGCCGTGGCGCTCAGCCGTCCGATGTCGGCCTCGTGCATGCCCGTCTGCGCGCGCTTGATCTTCTGCACTTCCTGGTTGAACTTGGACAGGACGATGATGAGCACGGTCGTCCCCAGCGCGAAGATGACGAAGGCCAGGAAGATGACGTAGGGCGACGTGCTGAGCTTGAAGGCGGGATGCACCTGCTGCAGCACGAGGAAGACCGCGATGAAGAAGACGGCGAAGCCGAAAATCCGCTTGTTGATGGTCGGGAACCCGAAGACCAGGCGTTCCATGAAGAAGGAGAAGGGCAGGAGCAGGATGAAGTAGAAGATCACGCCCTTGACCGTGTCGTCCGCCGTGGACTTGACTTCCGGGTACCCCCGCGCTTCGAGCCCCCAGGCTTCCCGCGACTTGGAGATGAAGGCGTCGTATTCCCGGTTCGCGAGGTGCTCCTCCGCCTCCAGGAGGGCGACGCGCGCCTGTTCGTGCAATTGCTCGATGCGCTGATTCTCCACGCCGAAGCGGGCCAGTTGCTTCAGCCGCACGTCGTCCACGACCCACATGTCCCGCGTGCCCTGGTAGGACGGATTGACGATGAGCCCCTGGTCGACCAGGTAGCCCTGGCCCTGAGCCTCTTCCAGGAGTTCCAGGGTCACCTCGCCCGGTTCGACGGGGTCCTTCAGAAAGTTGTCCGGCGCGTTGGTCAGCAGGTACTTGACGCCGAAGAGGCTGGTGCTCATGAGGAGCTTGAGGCGCTGCCCCGGCTTGGCGAAGACGACGGCCGCGGGCACGGTGCGCCCCTCCGTGCCGCTCTGCTTTTCGATGTAGCTGTGGCCGTACCACTGGGGCTCGGCGTCATTCTGCGCCAGGACGGTCAACTGGTCCAGCGCCGTGAGGTAGCGTGAGTCGATGATCTCGTACACGTCGAGAGCCCTGGCCCGGAACACGATCTGCAGGGTCGTGTTCTCGTTCGCCCCGCTGGCCGCGTCCAGGGGGAAGGTCTTGTCGCCTTCCTGCCCCAGATCCGGCGCGTAGATGATTTCGCCGTCCTCGTCGAGGGCGTAGGTCCGGAGCTTGATCGGCCCCTTCTGCTGTTTCAGCGGACGGAAGGCGAAGCGTCCCAGGGAATCGGCCTTGTTGATCAGGATGCCCCGCACGCCCGTATTGGTCAGGCTCTTGTAATAGGTGACCAGCGCGCCCGGGATCGGCTTCTTGGGCACGAAGAAATTGACGTCCCGGTCGAATTCGTAGACCATCCCCGTCATGTCGTGGGCCGTGTCCTGGATCTTGAGCTTGGTCTCTTCGAAGAGCTCGCCGTCCGTCGTGGCCCGGGCGAGCATGACCGCGAGGGAGCGCGCCTGCTCGGTTACGTTGGCGACGTCGACCGATTCGAAGCGGTCGTGGGGCGTGTCCACCAGTCCCCGGGTCCCGTTCGGCGTGACGAAGGACATGCCCTTCTTGCCGAAGTAGGTGACGGCTTCGCTGTCCAGGCCCAGCTTGACGGGCATGAAGTCCTTCCAGGTCCGCTGGGGCGGCACGATGGCGTTGACGTACCGGGCCGAGTCGGCGCCGGCCCCGAAGGCTTCCTGGATGTAACCCGCGAACTTCCTCGAATAGGGCGCGAAGATGTTCTTGATGTAGTGGTTGGTCGCCCAGGCCCCATTGTCGAAGGTGCCGAAGGCAAAACTTCCGACGCGGGAATCGTGGCTGGAAAGGTCGATGCCGAAGAACATGTCGAAATCGATCTTGTCTTCCTCGGGGATCTTCGACATGAAGTAACTGCTCGCCCTGCCGTGCCGGTACAGCCAGTTGTGCGCGCCTTCCAGTCCCATGAAGTGGGCGGAAGTGGCCAGGATGACCACGGAGTACTTCGGGCTGTAGCGCTTGACGGCCTTGGCCACTTCAAGCAGCGCGGCGACGCCCGTGGCGCTTTCCGCGCCCGGCGCCAGGCCCGGGACCACCGACATGGCGTCGTAGAAGGACTCGATGACGATCGTGTAATCCTTCCATTTCGTGCGGGTCTCGTCCCGGGCGTTCGGCATTTCCTCGTCGAGGCCGGGTATCCACCCGAAGACGTTCTTCCCTTCCACGACCTCCCAGTCCATCCGGGCCTGTACGTTCACCTGGTTCGTCCCCGGTTCGGCCAGGGCCAGCAGTCCGGGCACGTGGTCCTTTTCGACCCAGTAGCGGGGCACGTTCAGCGGGAGACCCATGAATTTGAGCTCCGCCTCGCTCCGGGTCACCCGTCCGTTGTCGAAGAAGATGATGGCGCTGGCCCCGAGCATCCGGGCGTTGATGAACCGGTCCTGCGAATCGAAGTCCATCAGTACGATGCTGCCCTGCATGTCGTACCCGTTGAAGTCGCCGAATTCCCCCTTGCCGCCGTAGACGATCGGACCGGAAAGCCCTTCGCGGGGCGTGGTGGGCGTGCGCACGAGATTCGGCCAGAGGGCGTGGAGCGGGACCTCCTCGCCCGTTTCCACTACGGTGAGTTTCGATCCCTTGTCGATGGGGACGGTAACGGGGAAGGTCTCGGTGCGGACGTCCTGCAGGCCGATCGCTTCGAACTGGCCCCTGATGTATTCGTAGGCCGAATCGGCGCCGGCGTAGCCCACGACCCGGGAAGGATAGGAGGAGAGGGTCCGCACCGTTTGCTCGATCGACTCCGCGCTGACCGACTCCAGGGCCTCCTCCAGCGGACGGTCATGGCCCAGGAACGGCTGGATCTCCTGGGGTTCGGGCAGGGAAATCAGCTTCATCAGGATATTTTCGGTAATATCCTTCGGATGGAAGATGGTGACCGAGGACAACATCAGCAGCGCGACGGCGATGCCGATCCCCGTTTTTATCTTCGACCACATGAGGCGCTACCCCCGCGCGAAGACACGCTTGACATCAGGCTGTCCACCTGCAAGATCCGCAGAGCGGTCGAGCGTGTTATTCCTGACGCGTTATTCCTGAAACGAGTGCGTAATATGCATACTGAATAAAGCAATATAAAAAGTCTGGACGCCGGTTCAAGCAAAAACCGGCTCCAATGCCATATCGTTTGCCGTCTTGACTAACGCGCCAAAGCCGGATACTTTTTACTTGACGAAAACAAGCGGCGGTTGAGTTGTCCGGTCGTCGTCCATCTCTCAGTCCGCCTTCTCCTTCAGAATGTGCCTGCCAAAGCTGAAATGATTACGCGGCATCGCACTGAAATTCGGACAGCCCGTGAGTTGGCCCGTTGCCTTTTGGGCATTTTGAATCAGCGACGATGGAGCGAATCGATGACGACCGAGGCGATCATCACGACCATGATCGAACGTATTGTAGGACGGTTCCGGCCGTTTCGGGTCGTGCTATTCGGGTCCTGCGCAAGGGGTAACGCCAACGAGTGGAGCGACGTCGATTTACTGGTCGTATTGCCGAACGGTACGGACCGTCGCCACGCCGCCGTCGAAATCCACAGAGCGTTGGGTGATTTGCCCGCCGCCAAGGATATCGTCGTCACTACGCCTGAGGAGATCACCCGCCGAGGTCACATCGATGGAAGTGTGCTTCGCGCGGCGCTTCGGGAAGGGAAGTCCGTATATGAACGACCCTGAACGCGTCCGCGAAGCGTTACTCTGGCTGCGCTACGCTTCGGAAGACCTCGATGTCGCCAGTGAGTTGCTAGGTGGACGAAGAACGCGCCATGTCTGTTTTCTAGCACAGCAGGCGGTTGAGAAAGCACTCAAGGCAGCTTTGGTGCTCGAGAATATAGATGTTCCATATGTTCACGACTTGAATGCGCTAAGGAATCGATTGCCGGATTCATGGCCGGTTCGGCGCGACCATCCCGATCTCTCCGAACTGACCGTATGGGCAGCTGAATCGCGATATCCGGGGGACTGGTCCGAGACTACCTGGGTGGACGCGAAGCGTGCGGTCTCGGAAGCACGTTCGGTCTACGGGTCGATAGCGGCGGAATTCGAGCGGCGCGGCTCACCCGCGAAGTAGCTGTTTATTCGCGGAAACCGTATCGCGTCTACTTGTCGAACCGCTCATGGGCCTTGGACGACTTCGAAAACGAATCCTGAGTTGATTGCACGTTTCTGCGTCGAGCATGCTCGCGATGCCTGTCTTCTGTCCCTTGTCGCCGTAAAGATGGAAGTCGACCTTTATGTCCGGCATTCATATCCCGCGACCCGGCATACTGCGATCAGTCGGCATATCCCGCCGCGCCGTGGTCCTGGGCCTGCTGCTCGCCGTCCTGATCAACATCTGGGTCCCCTTCGGCTCCTTCCTCGTGCATTCCTCCCGGATGACGGTGTCCCATCTGCCCATCGCGGTCCTGATCCCCTTCTTCTTCCTCCTGCTCATCGTCAACCCGGCCCTGCGCACATGGCGGCCGGCCTGGGTGCTGAACGGAAGCGAACTGGCCCTGGTCTTCGTAATGATGTTCGTTTCCTCCCTCGTGCCGGGCAAGGTCCTGGTCGCCTATCTCATGGGGGTCATCGCCACGCCCTACTATTTCGCGCGACCGGAGAACCAGTGGGAGGCCACGTTCTTCGACTATCTGCCGGACTGGCTGCTGGTCAGCGGACAGGGCAACACGCTGGTATGGTTCTACGAGGGGATCCCGGAAGGGGCCGGTGACGTCATCTGGGGGCCCTGGCTTTCGCCCCTCTTCTGGTGGCTGACCTTCTTCGTCGTGCTGTTCTTCATGGGTGCCTGCATGTCCACCATCATGCGGAGGACCTGGGTGGCCCACGAGCGGCTTTCCTTTCCGCTCGTCCGGATGGCCGTCGACCTGATCCGCCACGACGAAAGGACGGAACGGACCTTTCCCGGCTTCGTCTACGACCGTATGTTCCAGGTGGGCTTCGGTGCCGCCCTGATCCTCATGATCTGGAACATCTCCTCGTTCTGGGGCGCCATCCCGCACATTCCCATCGGCGCGCTATACCACACAAACCTGACCTTGCTGGAAGGCATTCCGGCCATAAGGATCAGCGTCAACATCTATGCCCTGTGTTTCGCATTCCTGGCGCCGCTTGAGATCACCTTCAGCCTGTGGTTCTTCGCCCTTTGCGGCGTGCTGGAAGGCGGACTGCTCGACCGCGTCGGCCTCCAGTATTCCGGCAGTCCGGTGGGGGTGAACGCCGTGGTGAAGGCCCAGTTCTTCGGCGGATTCATCGTCTTCGTCTTCTGGCA
Source organism: bacterium (assembly GCA_963693015.1). Classification (GTDB taxonomy): domain Bacteria; phylum JAAXHH01; class JAAXHH01; order JAAXHH01; family JAAXHH01; genus JAAXHH01. The sequence goes on along the minus strand of OY843748.1, from coordinate 2,391,104 downwards.
CCTGTGGACGGCGCGCGCGCAGATCGCCGATGTCTTCCGGCGGGCCCTGCGCAGTGGCGAGCGGCCGGCCTCGGAATTGATGTCCTACCGGGTGGCCGTACTCGGACTGGCCGGCTGCCTGGTCTACCTGGTGGCCTGGCTCGTGGGGTCGGGCCTTTCCTGGCAGGTGTTGCCCGTTTACCTGCTGTTTCTCTTCATTCTGTACCTGGGTACGGCACGGATCATCGCCCAGACGGGCCTGGCCTTCATGGACCTTCCGGTCAATGCCCACCATTTCACCATACTGACCGTGGGATCGGGAAACATCGACCCCCAGAGCCTGACCACCCTGGGCCTGGGGTCCGTCTACGCCCGGAACTGGCGGGGCATGGGGATCGGTACCATCGCCCAGTCCGACAAGGTGATGTCCGACCTGCTGCGGGACAAGCGAGGCATGCTCGTCCTCATGTCCGTCACCTTCGTCGTCAGCCTGCTGACGTCCATCCTGTACACGATCTACATCGGGAACACGACCATCGGCGCGTATAACTTCGGCACGCGCGACGCCTTCGGCGGCATCAACGAGACCTACTTTGACGATATCGTGCGGTGGATACGCAACGCCGACCAGTTGCAGCCGCCGGAGTTCCTGTTCATGGCCCTCGGCGGCGTCATCATGCTCGTCATGACAGCCCTGACCTACCGTTTTCCCGGCTGGCCCCTCGCGCCGGTGGGCTTCACCGTGGCCTTCGCCGACGTGATCCGCCTGCTCATGTTCTCGCTGTTCCTGGCCTGGCTGATCAAGATGCTGTTGATGCGGATCGGCGGAGTGACCATCTATCGACGGGCCCAGCCCTTTGCCTGGGGCGTGCTGGTAGGATATAGTGTGGGGGTGCTTCTCGGGTTCCTCGTGGACTGGATCTGGTTTCCCGGCCAGGGACACGCCCTGCACGAATGGACGTAGCGGGCGGGGGCCGTGCGCCGGTTCCGAAGTTCGGCGCCTTGCCGCGCCGCGCAACATACCGCAATACTCGTCGCCTACCGTATATACAATGGCTCTACGTCCCGGATGAGCCGGTCGATCTCCGCGAGGTCGTGTCGGTCCAGCTTGCCCGGCGCCCGGGTGTACGTCGACGCGATCAGGCCGCGCCGCTTCAGGATCTCCTTGCAGAAGATCACGCCGTGCAGGCTCTCGATGTTGATGAGGGGCAGCAGCCGGTTGTGGATCTCCCGCGCCCCTTCCACGTCGCCCGCCCGGTAGCGTTCGTAGAGCCGGACCAGCACGTCGGTGAACTCGCAGGCGGGCATGGTGCCGCTCACGCCGCGGTTCAGCTCGTCGATGAACCAGCGTCCGCCGAACCCGGTGAAGACGCCGTGCAGCTCGTCCCCGCAGGTCTCCAGCAGCGCCGTTACCGAATGACCGGCGGGCATCATCTCCTCCTTGATGTACTTCACGTGCGGGATGTCCAGCAGCAACTCCCGGATGAAAGCCGGTGAGAGGCTGGACCCGAGGGGCGGATCGAAGTTCTGGATGAAAACGGGGTTCCCCACGGCCTCCGCGACCCGCCGGTAGTAGTCCACCAGGCCGTCCAGGCCGGGCTTGAGCACGTAGGGCGGCAGGGCGATGGCGCCGTCGGCGCCGGCCTCGCGGGCGTGGCGGCTGAACGTCACGGCCACCTCGGTACTCACCCCCGCCACACCGGCGATCATCGGAATGCGCCCGTCCACCTGCGCCACGGCCACGTCCACGACCCGTTTCCGTTCGTCGTCCGAGAGCAGCCAGAACTCGCTCACCATGACGGGATAGACGATGCCGTGGGCGCCCACGTCCACGCAGAAATCGATCTGCCTCCGCAGCCCGTCCTCGTCCAGCGCGCCATCGTCGGTGAAGGGCGTCTGCGGTATGGTGAATATGCCGTGCCAGCCATGCCGGCCGTCGCTTTTCATGCCAACCTCCCAGGTTTTCGTCGTTCTTTCAGGCCCGCCCGCGCGCTTCTTCGAAAAGTAACCCCGGAGTGTCTACAAAGAGTATTACTGGCGCTTCAACGGGGCGTATACCGGGCACTTCTCAGGGGTATCGGGACGCGGGTCCGAAAGGTATCCCCGGCGTCTCTCCGGACGGTGTCCGGGACGCGGCCGCAAATCAATATAATGATTGACAGAAGGGGTGCCACGCACCTATTTTGAGTCGTTGTTTTTTTGGAATGGATCATGGGCGGAAAGCCGACGCGCGGCGCACCCCGGGGAAGCTCGATGACAACGGACGTGGAACCCGATGTAGCATCGCTGGAACTCCACGAGTGGCTCGAATCGATCGAGTACGTCATTTCGCAGGGCGACCCGGAGCGCACCCGCCGCATTCTCGCGGCCCTGGAGTCCCGCGCCGCCGAGTCGGGTGTGCGCCTGCCCTTCTCCGCCAATACGCCCTACGTAAACACGATCCCCGTCGAATTGCAGGAACCCTATCCCGGCGACCGCGACCTGGAACGGCGCATCAAGAACATCGTGCGCTGGAACGCGCTGGCCATGGTGGTCCGGGCCAACCGGGCCGACGGATCCATCGGCGGGCATATCTCCACCTTCGCCTCGTCCGCGACGCTCTACGAGGTGGGCTTCAACCATTTCTTCCGCAACCGGAACGGCAGCCACGAGGGCGACCTCCTCTTCGTCCAGGGACACGCCGCGCCCGGCATCTACGCGCGGGCCTACCTGGAAGGCCGTATTTCCGAGGAACAGCTCAAGCACTTCCGCCACGAGGTAAATCCGCCCGGCCTGTCGTCCTATCCCCATCCCTGGCTGATGCCGGACTTCTGGGAATTCCCCACGGTGTCCATGGGCCTCGGCGCCATTACCGGCATCTACCAGGCCCGCTTCATGAAGTACCTGGAGAACCGGGGGATCAAGAAACCCAGCGATTCCAAGGTCTGGGTCATGATGGGCGACGGGGAGATGGACGAACCCGAGTCCCTCGGCGCCATCACCGTGCCCGTCCTCGAACAGCTCGACAACCTGATCTTCGTGATCAACTGCAACCTGCAGCGCCTCGACGGTCCCGTCCGGGGCAACCACAAGATCATCCAGGAACTCGAAGCCATCTTCCGGGGCGCGGGATGGAACGTCATCAAGTGCATCTGGGGCAGCGACTGGGATCCCCTGCTGGCGAAGGACGGCGACGGGCTCCTCGTGAACCGCATGCACGAGACGGTGGACGGCCAGTACCAGAAGTACAGCATGGCGTCCGGAGAATACATCCGGAACAAGTTCTTCGGCGTCCATCCCGACCTCAAGAAGATGGTGGAGCACCTGTCCGACTCCCAGCTGCAGCACCTGCGGCGGGGCGGCCACGATCCGCTCAAGGTCTACCACGCCTACCAGGCGGCCGTGGAAACCGAAGGGGCGCCGACGGTCATCCTGATGAAGACGATCAAGGGATACGGTCTGGGCGACAGCGGGCAGGGGGCAAACAGCACGCACCAGATCAAGAAGATGGAAGACAGCGACCTGCTGGCCTTCCGGGACCGCTTCCGGATCCCGATCTCCGACGAAGACGTGGCCGAAGTGCCCTTCTACAAGCCCCCCGAGGACAGCGAGGAGATTCAGTACCTCCACGAGCGGCGCAGGGCCCTCGGCGGCTACGTGCCCTCCCGGCGGACGACCTTCACGCCGCTGCACGCGCCGAAGCAGGACAAGTACGGCAAGTACTACCAGGGGACGGACCGGCAGGTGTCGACGACCATGGCCTTCGTCAACATCCTCTCGGACCTGATGCGCGACAAGGAGATCGGAGATCTCATCGTGCCCATCGTGCCCGACGAGGCCCGCACCTTCGGCATGGAGGCCCTCTTCCGGCAGTCCGGCATCTACTCCCCGGTGGGGCAGCTCTACGACCCGGTGGACAGCGAAACGCTGCTGTACTACCGCGAGTCGAAGGACGGCCAGCTGCTGGAGGAAGGCATCTCGGAAGCCGGCGCCATGTCGTCCTTCATCGCCGCGGGCACGGCCTACGCCACCTACGACATCAACACCATCCCCTTCTTCATCTACTATTCCATGTTCGGCCTGCAGCGCGTCGGCGACCTGGTCTGGTCCGCGGGCGACATGCGCTGCAAGGGTTTCCTGGTCGGCGCCACGTCGGGCCGCACCACGCTGGCGGGCGAAGGACTCCAGCACCAGGACGGCAACAGCCACCTGCTGGCCTACCCGGTGCCGAACCTGCTGGCCTACGACCCGGCCTACGGCTACGAACTAGCCGTGATCATCGAAGAAGGCATCCGGCGCATGTATGAAGCGCAGGAAGACGTATTCTACTACCTGACCGTGCACAACGAGAACTACGCCATGCCGCCCATGCCGGGCGATCCCGAGGCCACCCGCGAGGGCATCCTCAAGGGGATGTACCGCTTCCGCGAATCGGAGAAGAAGGACGGCGACCTGCGCGTCCAGCTCTTCGGCAGCGGCGCCATCCTGAACGAGGTGCTGAAAGCCGGCAGGATCCTGGAAGAACAATACGGCGTGGCCGCGGACGTCTGGAGCATCACCAGTTACAAGGCGCTGCACAACGAGGCGGTGGACGTGGAGCGATGGAACATCATGCATCCCGAGGAAACGCCCCGCGTACCCTACGTGACCTCCTGCGTCGCCGATATACCGGGGCCGTACGTGGCGGCCTGCGACTACGTGAAAGCGCTGCCGGACACCGTATCCGCGTGGTTCCCGGGCCATCTGATCACCCTCGGCGCCGACGGATTCGGACGCAGCGACAGCCGCGCCGCCTTACGGGATTTCTTCGAGGTGGACGCCCGCTACATCACGCTGTCCGCCCTCTACGGGCTGATGCGCGACGGCAAGTTTCCTGCCTCCAGACTGAAGCAGGCGATGACCGACCTGGAGATCGACGCCGACAAGCCGAATCCGCTCATGCTGTAGCAGAGAGACGCAGGACCCATGGCGACGAGGTCGAAGACGTCGACGCGTGGGTATAGCCGGTCATGCTGTGACAGGGAGACGCAAGCGCCATGGCAACGCCTTTCAATCTTCCAGCGCTGGGTGAAAACGTCGACGCGGGGACCGTGGTGGGGATCCTGGTGGCGGTGGGAGATCAAGTCGAAGAAAACCAGCCCGTCCTGGAGATCGAGACCGACAAGGCCAACCTCGAGGTGCCGTCGGGATTCAGCGGCGTGGTCACGGAGATCCTCGTGGAGCACGGCGCGACGGCCGAAGTAGGCGCTCCCGTGCTCATGTATGACGATGCGGGCGCCGAGACAGTCGCCAGCACGGAAAAGGAGGCGGAAGAACCGGCCGAGGAAGCGGCGCCGGCCGCCGAGGTGGATGCCGGCAAGGTGGACGGCGGCGGGGACAGTGATTCAGCCCCGCAGGCGACGCCGGAGCAAAACGTGCCGCCTGCCGCGGACACGGGTACCGCGGAGGAACCCGCGGCGCCGCCAACACCAACGATTCCCGCCATCCCGGCGCCCTCTCCAGGCGCCCCCGTGCCGGCCGCCCCTTCCGTCCGCCGCTTCGCCCGGGAGATCGGGCTCGACATCGGCCAGGTGCCCGGAACCGGTCCCGCCGGGCGGATTTCCGTCGAAGACGTCAAGGCACATTCAAGACAGTTGAGCGCCGGCCGCGCGGCCGGCGACTCCGGGCCATCCGCTCCCGCGCCGCTGCCGGACTTCACGAAATGGGGCCCGGTGGAGACCGGGCCGATGAGCAACCTGCGCCGTGCCGCCGCGGAGCATCTGTCCGCCGCGTGGACGCACATTCCCCACGTCACCTACGGCGACAAGGCCGACGTCACCGACATGGAAGCCCTGCGCAAGCAGTTCGGCCCCGCGGCCGAAGCCGCCGGCGGCAAGCTGACCATGACGGCCATCGCCCTCAAAATCGTGGCCGCGGCGCTCAAGCGGTTTCCCCTGTTCAACGCCAGCGTCGACATGGCCAGGCACGAGATCATCTACAAGAAATACTACCACGTGGGCGTGGCGGTCGACACGGACCGCGGCCTGGTCGTGCCGGTCATCCGGGACGTGGATCGGAAGAACATGGTCGAGTTGTCCGTCGAGTTGTCCGAGGTAGCCGCGAAGGCACGGGACAGGAAGCTTTCACCGGACGATATGCAGGGGAGTACCTTCACGATCTCGAACCTGGGGGGGTTCGGCGGGACCTTCTTCGCACCGATCGTGAACGCGCCGGACGTGGCCATCCTGGGCCTCGCCCGCAGCCGCATGGAACAGGTTTACGTGGACGGGACGTTCCAGCCGCGCCTCATGTTGCCGCTGATGATTTCCTACGATCACCGACTCATAGACGGCGCCGACGGTGCCCGCTTCATGCAGTGGCTGGTACAGGCCTTCGAGGAACCCTTCCTCCTCAGCCTCGAGGGATGATTGGCGCCGGGATCAGTCTACCGTCTCCATCGTCGATCCCACCGATTTCAAGAGCCTGTCTTTCATATTCCACACCGTGTAACCGGTGTCGATCAGCCCGGTAGGCGCGTCCTTCCACTCGGCATCCTTGCCGTAGAGAAAATAGGCGTCCCAGACCATGGGGTCCTTGTGTTCCAGTTCCCCCGACTGCTTGTACCAGAACCCCAGCGCGTTCGCGGGGTCCCACATCTGGCTGACCCGTTTGTCGCTGAACACCTGACCCGCCGCGATCCGGGCCGTATTGACCGCATCGTTCCTGAGTATCCGCTGCCAGACCACGTAGACCCGGAGGTCATCGGAGGGAAACCGCTTCAGTATCTCTTGCTGCACCGCCCCGGCGCCGCTTATGCAATGGCCTCAGGTAGGAGAGAACATCACGACGAGGCGGACCTTGCCCGTATCGCCGTTGAACGCCTTCTTGAAATCCACGAGGCTGAGCGGTTCCGGGTTGAAGCTGGTGTTGGTGTTGAGTTGGGCGCCGGCCTGCGAAGCCCATAACAGGACTCCGGCCAGGATCAGCGCGGTCGTGAAGCGGTTGCGGATTTTCATGGTCATCGATCCGTTCTTCGGGTGGTGGATTGAAACCCGGCCGGCATCTGCCGGTCAGTATATTCGTATGAGCTTACGTCCTCCTGGGGAGGAGCCTGTACCTTAAAATAATACTTCCCACGGGAAATTACACGTTAAATCGCACGTTGATCACGTCACCGTCCGTGACGACGTACTGTTTGCCTTCGACGCGGAGCACGCCCCGCTCCTTCGCGGCCTGCCATCCCCCGAGATCGAGCAGTGATTCCCACTCAAGCGTTTCGGCCCGAATGAACCCCCGTTCCAGGTCGGAGTGTATCGTCCCGGCCGCTTCCGGCGCAGTGACGCCCCGCGCGACGGTCCACGCCTTTACTTCATCCTCCCCCACGGTGAAGAAGGAGATCAGGTTAAGCAGCCTGTACGAGGCGATGATCATGCGATCCAGGGCGGATTCCCGGATGCCCAGATCCTCCAGGAAGGCGCCCGCGTCGTCCTCGTCGAGCTGGGCGATCTCCATTTCGACCTTCGCGCAGAGCGCCAGGGTATCCAGCCGCTGGGCGTAGTCACCCAGTTCCGCCAGGCCGCGCGCTTCCCGGCCCAGATCTTCCTCGGAAATGTTCAGCACCAGCAGAACCGGTTTCTGGGACAGAAAACGATAGCCTCTCAGCGCCTTCTCGTCATCGGGAACGAATTCGAGGTTCCGGATGACCCCGCCCCCTTCGATTTCCTCCTTGCAGCGTTCAAGCAGCTGCCATTCGCGGACCAGTTCCGGCCGCTTCGTGGATCGCGCCTCCTTGGAAAGCCGGGACAGGCGGCGCTCGATGATCTCCAGATCGGCGATGGCGAGTTCCAGCTCCACCGTCTCGAAATCCTCCGCAGGCGTTACAGGCGCTTCGGCCAGGTCCGGAAACCCGCGGAGCACGTGGACCAGCAGGTCCATGTTGCGCAGGTCGCCCAGCCCCCCGGAGTCCTGCTGCTCCTCCTGGCGTCCGGAGCCGGCCGTAATGCCGCCGATGTCGAGGTATTCTACGGTGGCGAACGTGGTCTTGCGTGGATTGAACAGGGTGGAAAGGCGGTCTACTCTCTGGTCCGGAACCCTGATCGTCCCCCGGTTGGCCTTGTTCAGCCCCGCGTAACCGCCGGTTTCCGCGTTGGCCCTGACCAGGGCGTTGAACAACGTGGTCTTCCCGGAACCGGGCAGGCCTACGAGGCCGATCTGCAATTGCTACTCTCCTTGCGTCATCAGGATCTATCTGGTCTCACGCAGCGGCATGGTCGCTCCCCGTCCCTGGTCGGGCAGGCTGAAAAGTCGGGGAGTAGTCGGCGATCAGTGATCGCACCGGGTCGAGATGAAGCGCCGTGATGAGGGGAACGAACTGGCAGGGGCGGAAAGACGGCCCATTGGAGCGATCACGGGAGTTCGGTCTTTCTGTAAATCACCTCCCGGAGGTCCTGCCAGGAGTAAGCCTCCAGGGGGTCTCTCCCTCCGGCTTCGCCCACGCTATAGTCGGGCAGAACGTACTGTCCGCGGGGGGATTTAGTTGGGAGTACCTGGCGCAGACCCTCTTCGACCACGGCGCGCAACGGCCGTCCAGTCCGCTGCGCGTGTCGCTTTGCGCGCGCCAGCAATTCGTCCTGAATGTTGAGCGTCGTCTTCATGATGCCATATCGCTATCATTCATCAAGCCATATCCAATAACCAGTCCATCACATGCAGAACGCGCGGATCATGGCCTTGTACGCGTCGATCGCCAGATCGAACTGGTCCAGGTCCATCCACTCGTCCACCGTGTGGGCCTGGCGGATATCCCCCGGGCCCAGCAGGATCAGTTCCATCTTCCTGCCGAAGACCAAGCCGTCGGTGCCGTAGGGTACCGTGTGGGCCTGCTCCGTCCCGGTGATGCGAAGGGCCGTCTTTACCAGTTCCGAATCCGGATCGGTGCTGAAGGGATCCCCGATCTTCTGGATCGTCAGTTCCACGCCGCAGCGCTCGGCCGCCTGCCGCGTGCGACCCAGCAGGGCTTCCTGGTCCTGCCCGGGCATCGGCCGGTAGTAGACCGTGCAGACGCTGCTGGGCGCCGTCATGTTCAGGGCGATCCCGCCGTCATTGATCCCGATGTTCCAGTCGGAGAAAGGCGGATCGAATTCGTCGTTCAGGTGCCTGGGGTCCGAGCGCAATTCGTCGTGGATGGCCTTCATTTCCGAGAGGAAGGGGATCATGGCGAGATGGGCGTTGACGCCTCTGCCCGTGCTGCTGTGGGCTGCACGGCCTTTCGTCTCCGCCCGCATGAAAACGGCGCCCTTGTGGGCCCGCACCACCTCCATGCGCGTGGGTTCGCAGATGATGCCGTACCGCAGGTCGCCGTCCGCCAGAAGCTCGGACCGGTCGCTGACCTCCGCCGCGCCCCAGCAGCCGACTTCCTCGTCGGCGGTGAACACGAGGTAGACCGGGGCGGAAAGTTCCGACGCCTCGAAGGCCGCACCCGTCGCCAGCATGGTGGCCAGGGCGCCTTTCATATCGCAGCTGCCCCGTCCGTAAATCCGATTGTCCCGGATCTCCGCCGAGAAGGGGTCCGTCTCCCAGCCGTCCACGGGGACGGTGTCGGAATGGCCCAGCAGCGCCAGGCCGCCCGTCCCCTCGCCCTTGCGGCCGACGAGATTGACCTTCTCCACGCCGTTGGCGTCCTGGTAGGTGATGCGCTCTACCGTGAAACCCGACCGGTCGAGTTGTTCCTGGAGGTAATCGGAAACGGGCGCGTTGCTGTTGGCGCTGATCGAATTGAACGCGATCAGCTCCCGGGTGACCTGGACGGGATCGAACATGGGTTCAACCTGCTTTCGTAATGGAAACGGGAGGGGATGCCGGAGGTCGGACTCGAACCGACACGACCTTGCGGTCAAGGGATTTTGAGTCCCTCGCGTCTACCAATTCCACCACTCCGGCACAATCAAGATAGCCCGCCGGAGACATGCTCGCTCGGCGGGCTATCGATCTGAAATCCAACGGGGACGACGGGACTCGAACCCGCAACTTCTGCCGTGACAGGGCAGTGCTCTAACCAGATTGAACTACGCCCCCGATATAGTGCATGGGCGATACTGGATTCGAACCAGTGACCTCATGCTTGTAAGGCATGCGCTCTGAACCAACTGAGCTAATCGCCCGTACGTGAATTCACGCTACGGTCGACGCGATTCCCGGCCGTTGGCCGAACCCGGTCTTGCTGACTTGCCTCTCCAGGTCAGCACCAGGGGGATGCCCACGCAGTAACCTGAAACCAGCAACAACGGCGCCAGGGTAATCGATTCGTAGGCCAACGCGATGAAACCCAGTAGTATAACGCCGAGTGCCGCACCGAGGAGACGATAATGGGAACCCCGGAAGGGTGGAACGAAGGCCTGGGGTCCCGGGGCGCGACGCCGTCCTGAAGACCGGGATGAACCGGGTTCCGACTGCGGTCTTTTCGCCATTTCTCCTTCCCCTCCACGAGCGACCAATATATGAAAACAGGCGCCTTGCGTCAAGTCTGTTTTTAGGCGCGACCCGTCCCTATTCCTTGACCACCCAGAGCTTCACGTTGGCCTCGACCCGGGCATGCAGCGCAATGGGAATGGTGTATATTCCCAGCGCCTTGATGGGCTCGTCGATACGGATCTTGCGCCGGTCGAGATCGTAGCCCTTTTCCTTCAGCAGGTCGGCGATATGCTGCTGGGTGACGGAACCGAACATGCGGTCTTCTTCCCCGACCTGCACGACGGCGGTCAGGGAGACTTCTTCGAGCATCCCGGCGAGTTCGGAAGCCTGTTCCACCGTCCTGGCTTCCTCGGCCAACTGCCGCTTCAATTTGCCCTGAAGCATTTTCAGGTTGCCGGGCGTAGCCGGAACGGCCTTTTTCGTCAGCATCAGGTAGTTTCTGCCGTACCCGTCGGAAACGTCGACGACTTCGCCGATACTTCCCAGGTTCTGCACAGATTCGGTCAATATGAGCTTCACGTCCGACTCCTCGGCTACTTGTAGGTTTCTTCGATGAAGGGAAGCAGCCCGATATGACGCGCCCGTTTGACGGCCTTTGCCAGGCGCCGCTGGCACAGGGCGCTGGCGCCCGAGATGCGGCTGGGCACGATCTTGCCCCGTTCGGTGACGAAACGCCGGAGCTGCTTCGGGTCCTTGTAGTCGATGTTCTTGATGCGCCCCGGTATGCGTTTCTGCTTTCTACCCCTGGTCATCCTGGATTGGTTCATGCTTCCGCTCCCGTTTCGTTTTCGGCTTGTTCGGTCTGTTCCGCCTTTTCGTATACATGGGCCGGATGCTTCTTGACCCGTTTCGTCATGTGGCGGAGTACGCGATCGTTCAGCTTGAACGACCGGTCCAGCACGTCCACCAGGTTCGGTGCGCCATCGAAACGGATCAGCGTGAAGAACCCCTGGTGGGCATCGTTGATTTCGTAGCTGAGTTTCCGGCTCCCCCAGCGTTCCGTATCGAGGACCTCGCCCTGGTTCGACGCGATGAGCCCCTCGATGGCGGAGATCTGCTCCTCGAGCGGCGCTTCTTCGAGCCTGGAATCGATAACCACTACTGTTTCATAGGACCGCACGCGCTTTCCTCCCTGGTTGTATGCGGGTTCGCTTGTCCGGATCGCCTTCAGTCCGTGAACGACGGACCGTTGTACCTGCTCGCGGCCTCGCCGCAGCCGTCGCTTGCGAACAACGCCAACTGGTCGCAGGCCCGGTCGAGGACGATGGGCAGATCGGTTGCCTCTTCTTCGGTAAACGCCTCCAGCACGTAATCGCTGAGCGTATCGGCGTCCCGGGGAACGTCTATTCCGATGCGCTGGCGGGCGAACCCTTCCGTTCCCAGCGCGTCTATGATGGATTCCAGGCCCCGGTGGCCGCCGTGACTGCCCTGCGCCCTGAGACGCAACGTGCCGAAGGGCAGGTTGACGTCATCGCAGACGACCACCATGCGGTCCACGTCGAGTGCGTAGTGTCCGACCGCCTCCCGGACCGCCCTGCCGCTCCGGTTCATGAAGGTCACCGGCTTTACCAGCGCCACGGGCAGGCCGCCGATCGTTGCCACGGCGCCGTGAAACCCTTCGCTTACCGGGGCAAGTTCGAGGTCGAGCCGCAACAGCAAGGTGTCGATCACGTCGAAACCGGCGTTGTGGCGTGTGCCCGCGTACCGCACGCCCGGGTTGCCGAGGCCGATGAAGGCATGCATGGATGAACCTTCAGGCCGCATAAGAGCGGAATCGGCATGCTGACACATACCTGGGCTGCCCTATTCCTCGCCTTCGTCTTCTTCGGTGTCTTCTTCCTGGGCCCGGCCGATGATTTCCGGCTCTTCCAGTTCTTCCTCTACTTCTTCTTCCTCCGGCTCCTCGGCCATCGGCGTGAGTACGGATACCACGGCAACCTCTCCATCGGTCTCGATTTCGACGTTTTCGAAGGAGAGATCACTGACGTGGATCGTTTCGCCCATGCCCAGGTTGCCGATGTCCACTTCCAGGTGTTCGGGAATCTCGGAAGCGACGCAACTGATTTCAATCACCCGCAGGGACTGGTCCAGTACCCCGCCGTCTCTCGTCACGCCGACGGGCTCGCCGATCATCACGAGCGAAACCTCCGTGGTGATCCGGTCGCTCATCCTGATCTGCTGGAAGTCGGCGTGCAGCAACTGGTTTCTCAGGTAATCCCGCTGTATATCACGCAACAGGGCCTTCTTGGCGTCCATGCCCTCGATTTCCAGGTTGATGACCACGCTTTCGCCCCGGGTCTTCCTGAGGAATCCCTCGAACTCGCGGTAGTCGAGGGTCAGCGGCGTCGGGGACTCCCCGCTACCGTAGACCACGGCAGGCAGACCGCCGTCCCGCCGAAGCGACTTGGCGACTTGCTTTCCGGTGTCCGTCCTTTGACGGGCTTTTAAAGATACCTGGTTCATTTCCTTCTCCCGTGCGATTCCCGGTGTTCAACGACGATCCAGCGCCGGTTTCCTTTGCCATACGGTACCGGATGGATGATCGGACTCAGGTCTGATCCGACGATTCGAAGAGCGAACTGACGGATTTTTCTTCATGTATGCGCTTTATGGCCTCACCGAACAGGGACGCCACGGACAGTTGTTCCAGTCTGTCGCTCTGCCTGTCCCGGCTCAGGCGTATCGTGTCCGAGACGATCAGGCTGTCCAGTACGGAATCCTCCACCTTCTGTACGGCGTTCCCGGAAAGCAACGCGTGGGTACAGGCCGCGTAAATCGTCTCGGCGCCGTTCTTCTTCAAGGCCGCGGCCGCTCCGGTCAGGCTCCCCCCCGTGTCGATCATGTCGTCGCGGATGATCACGTTCTTTCCTTCCACTTCGCCGATCACGTTGACGACCTCGGATACGTTCGGTCTCGGCCGCCGCTTGTCCACGAGGGCCAGGGGACAGTTCAGCCGCCTGCCGTAAGACCGGGCCATCGCCATGCCTCCGGCGTCCGGAGAAGCGATCACCAGGTTTTCCGACGTGCCTAGTTCCCTGAGCCGGCGCGTAAACACGGGCGCGGAGTAGAGATGGTCCAGGGGGATGTCGAAGAACCCCTGGATCTGGGGCGCGTGCAGGTCCATGGTCAGTACGCGGTCCGCCCCGGCCGCGGCGATCAGGTTCGCGACGACCTTGGCCGAGATGGGCACCCGGGGGCCCGCCTTGCGGTCCTGGCGGGCATAACCGTAGTAGGGGATCACCGCGGTGGCCCTGCGCGCCGAAGCCCGCTTGGCCGCGTCCAGCAGCAACAGCAACTCCAGGAGGTTCTCCGCCGGAGGATTGGTCGACTGGACCACGAACACGTCGGTCCCGCGGATGTCCTCGTTGATGTGTATCCGGATCTCTTCGTCGCTGAAACGCGAAACGGCGGCGTTGCCCAGGGCCACGCCGAGATATTCGCAGATGTCTTGTGCAAGCGGTGCGTTTGAATTCCCACTCAGAATCTTCAAACCTACCGCCATGCGCCGTACTCCTCCTTCCACGCGATTAGACCCCGGCTTCCCACCGGGACTTCGAGGAGACCGCAAAGACCCGCCAGGACGGTTCGACCCGCGCCCGCAGATCGTGCGCTATCCCTTCTGCCGCTGCCCGGCCGGCCGCCAGTCCGAAGACCGCCGGACCGCTGCCGGACATCAGTATGCCTTCCAGGCCGGCGTCCGCCAGCAGGCCCCTCGCCCTGTCGATTTCGGGAAAGGCCGCCCGGACCGCCGGTTCCAGGTCGTTATGCAGGCAGGACGCCAGTTTGTCGACGTCTCCCGCCTGCATGACAGAAGACAGTAAGTTAATACAGGACCCGTCTTTTGTCAATTCCATTTTCGATTGGCCGTAGGCCCATCCGCTGGCGACCTCGAGGGGGGGACAGACCAGCACGTAATGGCGCGGGGCGCCTGCTTCCAGCCACGCGACCTTTTCCCCCCGACCGGATGCCACCGCCGCGCCGCCGTAGAGGCAGAAAGGCACATCGGAACCCAGTTCCGCGGCGAGGCCCATCAGGTCTTCCTCCCGCAGTCCCAGCGACCAGAGCGCGTTGAGCCCGTGGAGCGTCATAGCCGCGTTGCCGCTCCCGCCGGCGAGTCCCGCCGCCACCGGGATGCGTTTCTCGATGTGGATGCGCGCACCCCGGTCGCCGAGTCCGTACCGGTCCCGCACGAGACCGGCCGCCCGGTGCGCCAGATTGCGCCCGTCCGTCGGCACGGCCGGGTCGGAGCACGTGACGGTCGTCCCCCTTTCCTGCCCGGTCACCGCCACTTCATCGGCCAGGTCCACGGACTCCATCAGCGTGACGATCTCGTGATAGCCGTCGGGCCGCTTGCCGAGCAGGTGGATGCCCAGGTTGATCTTGGCAAAGGATCGAAGGGTCATTCGCCGTTCGCCACGCGGGCCGTGGCCTGTGTAATGATGATGTGCACGATGATCATGTGCATGTTTTCCGCCATGCCGTAGTCGTCTACGGGGACGTGGACCGAATGATCGGCCAGGTCCTTCAGCTTCCCGCCGGAGAACCCCGTCATGGCGGCCGTAATCATCCCGGCGGAACGGGCGTATACCAGGGCGCGGACCACGTTGGGGCTGTTCCCCGAAGCGCTGATGCCGATGGCCAGGTCGCCGGGCGCGCCGAGATTGCGCAGCTGCTGTTCGAAGACCAGGTCGTAGTCGAAGTCGTTGGCCCACGCCGTGACGTAGGGCAGGTTGTCGGTGAGGCTGTTGACGCGGAATCGGTGCTGATCATCCGTATCGCGGAGCGTGCCCTTGCCCAGGTCCACGGCGAAATGGGAGGCCGTCGCGGCGCTGCCGCCGTTGCCGAAGACGAAGATCCCCCGCCCGTCCTTCCGCGCGTCCATCAGGAGGTCGATCAGCGCCTGTACTTCACGGGGTTCGATCCGGTCCGAGACCTCCCGCGTCCAGTCGAGGTATTCGCGGATCATTTCGATACCTGCCTCCGCATGTTGAAGATCACTTTGGTGCCGTCCCGCTCCAGGTTGAAGGGCAGTTCCCTGTAGTCGGAAAGCGCGTCGCGCACCCGGGCGCGGGATGATCGGGGACAGAACAGGAGCAGGAAGCCGCCGCCGCCCGCGCCGCAGATCTTGCCGCCCGAGGCGCCGGCGTCCCTGGCCTTCCGGTACATGGCGTCGATCTCGGCGTTGCTCACCAGGCCGGACATGCGGTACTTCCACGTCCAGCCCCGGTCCAGCAGTTCGCCCATGCCGTCGATGCGCCCGGCGGCGAGGGCTTCCCGCGCGCGTTGCGCCACGGACTTGATCTCTTTCACGAGGGTGAATTTGTCGTACATGTTCGCTTTCTGCTCGCGCAGGATGGTTTCCGCCTTGCGCGTCTTGTTGGTGTAGAACAGCATCAGGCTGTCGCTCAGCCGCTCCGCGTGGCCGTTTGCAAGGCCGAGGCGTTCCACCTCCACGCCGCCGGGCCGGAAAGTGAACCCGCGCAGGCCGCCGTAGGCCGCGATGTACTGGTCCTGCTTCCCGATGGGCCGGCCGCAACGGTCGATCTCGATCGCGCAGGCGTCCCGCGCCAGCTTCTCCGTGGACTGCGGATTGCCGCAGTAGGTGTACAGGGCGTTCAGCAGGCCCACGGTTATGCTGCTCGACGACCCGAGGCCCGATCCTTCGGAGGGGACGTCCGTCAGCGTCGTGATTTCCACGCCCCGGGTCACGCCGGTGAGCCGCAGGGCCTCCCGGATCAGATCGTGCTCGATCTCGTCGGGATGATCGACGGCCTCCCGCTTGGAATAATTGATGTATATCCGGTCGTCGAACCGTTCGTTGATGATGACGAAGATGTACTTGTCGATGGCCGCGCTGACGACCAGGCCGTCCTCCCGCTCGTAGAAATCGGCGAAGTCCGTGAGCCCGCCGGCGAAGCTGATGCGCAGGGGCGTCTGGGTGATGATCATGGTTTCCTGCCGATCGCTACGTCGACGCGCCGCGACCGCTGCGCCAGGTAGCCGTCCAGGCCCTCCTCCCACGAGGGCATCTCCGCGATGCCCAGGGACCGGAACCGGCCGTTGTCCAGTACCGTGTACAGGGGCCGGGCGGCGGGGGCGCCGTACGCTTCGGTGGACGTGGGTTTCACTGCCGCGTCGATCCCCGTCTTCCGGTAGATGGTCCGCGCAAACTCGAAGTAGGAGCACGCGCCGCGGCTGGTCACGTGATACGTGCCGTAGGCATCGGTCGTTACGAGTTCCGCCACGGCGCGGGCCAGGTCGGCCGTCGCCGTGGGCGCCATCACCTGGTCGCTGACCACGACCACCTCCCGTCTTTCCATGCCCGCCCGGATCATGGCCTCGATGAAATTGTACCCTTTCCCTCCCCCGCCGGAATGGCCGAACAGGCCGGTGCTCCGGATGATGAAATGGCGCTCCCAGGTCGACCGCACCAGGTGTTCCCCGGACAGCTTGGCCGTGCCGTAGACGTTCAGGGGCAGGGGCAGGTCATCCTCCCGATAGGGCCGGTCCGCCCTGCCGTCGAAGACGAAATTCGTGCTGATATGCACCAGTTTCGCCGCGTACATGCGACAGGCCATGGCCAGGTGCCAGGGACCGAAGGCATTGACGGCAAAAGTCTTGTCGGGATGGGCCTCGCACTCGTCGACCTTGTGATACGCGGCCGTGTTGATCACCGCGTCGGGCCCGTGGTCCTTCAGCAGGCCGTATACCCGGTGTTTCTCGGTGACGTCGAGTTCGTCGCGGGCACAGGGAATGAGTTCATGTTCCGGGAGGGACCGCTGCAGGTCCGTACCCAGTTGCCCGCGGGCGCCGGTTATGAGTATGCGCATGGATCCGTGCCGATCATGGTCAGGCGTCCCGCAGGTGCTTCCCGACTACCCCGGGCGCCTGTTCCACGGCTTCATCGATCCGGGACGCGTCCTTCCCCCCGGCCTGCGCCATGTGGGCTTTCCCACCGCCGCCTCCGCCGATGAGGGCGGCCACGTCCCGCGCCAGCCTGCCGGCGTGGAGACCGTTTCCGGAAATCGCGCCGTCGGTGGCCACGACGATGCAGACGGGCCGTTCATCGAAGCTGGCGAACAAAACCCCCACCGCGGCCCCGGAAAGGCGTTCGCGGACCGTGTCCCCCATGGCGCGCAGGGTGTCGATGTCCGGGCAGTCCACGCGGGCCGAGGCCACGGAGACGCCGCCGACGTCCACGGCCGCGTTTACCAGGTCGTCGACCCAGCTCCCCGCCGAGGTCCGGCCCATTTCCCGTACGTGCCGTTCCAGTTCGCGGACCCGGGCGTTCAGGTCGCCGGCGCGTTTCGCGAGGTCATCGGGCTCGCACCGGAGGGTCTCCGCCATTTCCGCGATGAGGCCTTCGTCTCGCTTGACGGATTCGTAGGCCCCGGCGCCGGTCACGGCCTCCATGCGGCGCACGCCGGCGGCAATCCCCGATTCCCGGACCAGCCGGAACGACCCGATCCCGCCCGTGGCGTCCAGGTGGGTGCCCCCACAAAGCTCCATGCTCACGTCCCCGATGCGCACCACGCGCACCCGGTCGTCGTACTTTTCCGTGAAGAGCGCCATGGCGCCCCGGCTCCTGGCGTCTTCCAGGTCGGTTTCGAAGGACTCGACGGGGATGTTCCGCCAGACGAGTTCGTTCACCCTGCGCTCGATGGCGTCCATCTCGTCCCGGGTGACGGCGCTGAAATGGGAGAAGTCGAAGCGAAGCCGCTCGGGCGCAACCACGGAGCCCCGCTGTTCCACGTGGACGCCCAGGGTCTCCCGCAACACGGCGTGCAGGAGATGGGTCGCCGTGTGGTTCCGCATGATGGACTGCCTGTGCTCTGCGTCGACGTGGGCGGACACGGCCATCCCGGCTTCCAGCACGGAGGCGTCGTCCGGATTGCAGTGGTGAATCACCGCGTCGCCCTCTCGGGTGGTGTCCAGCACCGCGGTCCGGCCGCCGGCTTCTGTCGCCAGCCAGCCGGTGTCGCCCACCTGCCCACCCGATTCGGCGTAGAAGGGCGTTTCTTCGAGGACGACGGAACCGCCTTCACAGGCGACAACGGAGGTTCGGTCCGATGAAAGCGTCTCGTAGCCTACGAAACGGGTCGGACCTGCGGCCGCGCCGGTCGGCAAGCCGGAGGCGGGACCGGCAACGCCCGGCTCCGCGATGTCGACAGATTTCCTGCCGACCCTGGATCGCGACCGCTGCTGCGCCATCTCCGCCTCGAACCCGGCCAGGTCCACGGAAAGCTCCCTTTCCTCGGCCATAAGTTGCGTCAGGTCCAGGGGGAAGCCGTACGTATCGTATAACCTGAAGGCCTCTTCGCCGCGGATCTCGCGCCTTCCTTCCTCCTCGGCCCGTTCCACCATCCCCTCGAAGAGCTCGAGCCCGTGGTCGAGCGTGCGTCCGAAGTTCTCCTCCTCGGATCGGACCACGGTCTGCACTTTTTCCTGTGCCGCCGGCAGTTCCGGGTAGGCGCCGCCCATCTGTTCGGTAAGCGTCGGCACGAGCCGGTAGAGGAAGGGGTCGGCCAAGCCGAGGGTGCGGCCAAAACGCGCCGCGCGGCGGAGGATACGGCGCAGGACGTAGCCGCGCCCTTCATTGGAGGGCAGGGCGCCGTCGGCAACGGCGAAAGCAAGGGTCCTGACGTGATCGGCGAGCACGCGGTAGGCCACGGCCGTATCTCCTTCCGCGTAAGGGTGTTCCGACAGTTCTCCGATGTGATTCATCAGCGGCTGGAACACGTCGGTCTCGTAGTTCGAATCCACGCCCTGCAGGATGCTGAGCATGCGTTCGAACCCCATCCCGGTATCCACGTGGCGGGCGGGCAGGGGGGTCAGGACGCCGTCGGTTCCCCGGTCGTACTGGATGAAGACCAGGTTCCAGATCTCCACGAACCGTGTGCAGTCCCCGTTGACCTCGCAGACGTGGTCCGGGTCGTCTTTGCGATCGCACCTTCCCGGTCCCAGGTCGTAGTGGATTTCCGAGTTGGGGCCGCAGGGACCGGTCTCGCCCATTTCCCAGAAGTTGTCCTTTTCGTCGAAACGGAGTATGCGGTCGGCGGGCAAGCCGGTGTGACGCTGCCAGAGCACTTCGGCTTCGTCGTCCTCCCGGAACACGGTTGCCCAGAGCCGGTCGGCGGGCAGTCCCCATGCGCCGGTCAACAGCTCCCAGGCCCAGCCGATGGCTTCTTCCTTGTAGTAGTCGCCGAAGGACCAGTTGCCCAGCATTTCGAAGAAGGTCTGGTGAACGGGCGATCTGCCCACGTCCTCCAGGTCGTTGTGCTTTCCGCCGGCCCGGATACACTTCTGGTAATCCACGGCGCGCGCGTAGTCGCGGGTGCTTCGTCCCAGGAAAACGTCCTTGAACTGGTTCATCCCCGCGTTCGTAAAAAGCAGCGTGGGATCATCCCAGGGCACCACGCTGGCGCTGGGCACGACGGTGTGGCCGCGGTCGGCGAAAAAGCCCGTAAACGATCTGCGCAGTTCGGCTCCGGTCAATTCCCGGGCTCCTTCATCTCGTCCAGCACGCGATGGACGACGTGGTAAATCACATGCGGTCCGAACCCCCGCCGTCCCAGGAAGGCGACCATGCGGCGATGGGCCGCGTCGCGGTCGAGCCGGGCATAGCGATGGGACTGGCGGCGCAACGCCTCGAAGGCCCTGTCCGTCTCCTCCTCGCCGTCTTCCCGTTCCTCGAGGGCGGTTTCGATGATTTCGGCGTCGATCCCCTTCTGACGCAACTCGCGGCGCAGCAGGGACAGGCCGACAGGGCGGCTGCGGAGGCGTTCGTCGATCCACTGTCGGGCGAAGCGCCCATCGTCGATCAGGCCCACGTTCTCGAGCCGGTCCAGCACCTCCGCGACGACCTCTTCGGGCCGGCCCAGGGACCTGAGTCTCACCGCCAGTTCGCGGCGGGTCCGCATGCGGTGGTCGATGAGCCGGTGGGCTTCCATCATGGCCCGGGCGACGCCATCGGCCACTTCCATTTCCCGCAGTCTGTCCGGGTCGAGCGCCTGGCCGCCGGCCAGACCGAAGCGGACATAGGTTTCTTCCGTAATCGTCAGCGTGCGCCCGTCGTCGATCGCAACCTCGCGTTCCCGGCGCCGGCCGCTGCCCTTGGCGCTGATGTCCGTTATGATCGGCATGTTCATCCCAGTTCGACGTGATCGATGACCGTGTAGACCGGTCCGTCCGGATTCAGGTCGCTCTTCACCACCGCCGCGCGGGCCACCTCAAACGGTTCGGTCTCGAATTCCGTGCTCCGGACCAGTTCCGTGAGCCTGGCCAGACCCCGGGGCGACCGTACCCTGCCGATGGTCAGGTGCGGCGAAAAGGGCCTTTCTTCTCGAACGAAGCCGCGGGCGTGCAATTCGGTTTCGATACCCTGCTGCATCGCGGTCAATTCGTCCCTTCCCTCGGTGACGGAAACCCAGAAGACGCGGGGCCGGTTCATGTCCGGGAAGGCCCCCACGCGCCCCAGCCTCAGGGCAAAGGGGCGTATCGAGTCCAGGGCCTCGCCCAATCCCTCCCGGATAACCGCCAACCGGTCCATCTCGACGTTGCCCAGGAACTTCAACGTGATGTGGATGTTCCCCGGCTCGACCCACTTGATATCCGTCCCCGTCCCCTTTAGTCGATTTTCCAGTTCCGCGACCTGATTCTTTACGGCATCCGGTACTTCCACGGCAATGAACGTGCGCATCGGTAGCCTTTCTATAGCCTTTCTAAGGTGCAGTCGAGTCTTCAGTTCCCTCGGGTCTTCAATTCACAGCGGCCGGGCGGGCAAGTGCCAGCCGCAGCAGGTTCAGGGCCGCCAGGGCGGCCCGCGACTTGTTGACGCGCCGGTCCGGGCCCAGCATCAGTTTACGCGTTTCGACGCCTTCCGCCGAGGCCAGTCCCAGGTAGACCAGGCCGACGGGTTTTTCCGGTGTCCCGCCGCCGGGTCCGGCAACGCCGGTCGTGGACAGGCCGTAGGTGGCGCCGCTGGTACGCCGCACGCCCCGGGCCATGGCGGCCGCCGTTTCCGCGCTGACCGCGCCGTGACGCTCGATCGTCCCGACCGGAACCTCCAGGCGCGCCGTCTTCGCGGCATTGCTATAAGATACGACCCCCTCCAACAGGTAATCGGAACTGCCCGGCACGTCGGTCATGCGGGAAGCCACGAGACCGCCGGTGCAGGACTCGGCGACCGCCAACGTCGCGCCCGCTTCCCGGAGCAGGCGTCCCACCACCTCTTCCAGCGTATCGTCGTCCATGCCGTAGATGTGTTCGCCGGCCCGGGCGACCATCCTGGATTCGACGGCCTCGATGCGCCGCCGGGCTTCCTCCCCGGTCCGGCCCTCGGCGGTGAGACGGAGGTTGACGCCGGTTTCCTGGGGCAGGGAGGCGATTTTGACCTCTTCCGCTTCCTCGATGACGTCGCCGATGATCTGGGAAAGGCTCGATTCGCCGATCCCCGTCGTGCGGACCCACCGGTGCAGGATGACCCGCCCTGCGCCGCGCGCCTTCAGCCGGGGCAGGACCTGTTCGTTCAGCATCTTCTTCATCTCGCGGGGCACCCCGGGCATGACGAAAACGGCCGCGCCCTGGTGGCGCACCAAGAAGCCGGGCGCCGTGCCGACGGGATTGTCGAGGACCTCGGCGTCCCTGGGCATATAGGCCTGGATGCGGTTCGACTCCGGCATGTCCATGCCCCGCTGGGTGAACATGGCTTCCACCGTGTCCAGGATATCGGGGTGAAAGACCAGGTCCTGCCCGATCGCCTCGGCGAGGACGGTCTTGGTCACGTCGTCGTGGGTCGGACCCAGCCCGCCCGTGACGAGCACCACGTCCGCCTGTCGGCACGCGATGTCGAGGGCCTGGCCGATACGGGAACCCTCGTCGCCCACCGTCATGGAACAGACCGGTTCGATGCCGGTCTCCGTCATGCGCTGGCCGATGTAGGCGGCGTTGGTATCGACCACAGAACCGTAGAGCAGTTCGTCGCCGATCGTGATGATCGCGGCGGATCTCATGACAGGAGCCATCCCGTGAGCAATAGCAGGATGTGGGTATAGGCCGCGGCGACGACGTCGTCCATCATGACCCCCAGGCCGCCGGGGAGACGCTGCATCCGGTCGCAGGGGAAGGGCTTCCAGACGTCCAAGACGCGAAACAGGACGAAGCCGGCAACGACCGTTACGACGTCGAAACCCATCCCGGCGAAGACGATCAGGACCCCGACGATCTCGTCGATCACGATCCGGGGCCCGTCGTGCCCGAACAGGGGTTCCGCCCGGCTGGATACCCAGACGCCCAGGACGAAGAGGGACGCCGTGGCCAGCAGATAGAGCGTCAGGGGCAGCCCGAGCAGGCCGGACAGCGCCCAGGCCAGACCGAGTCCCAGCACGCTGCCCGCCGTGCCGGGCGCGCGGGGCACGTAACCGGCGAAAAATCCGGTCGACAGGAGGGTGATCAGGGCGCGCATGCCTACCTCAGCAGACTGGTGAAAATCGACCGGTTCTTGATGACGTAATCGAGGCCTGAGCTGACCGTGAGCGCCATGGACACGAAAACCATGCCGTTGAGCACGTATCTGGCGACGATATCGAATTCCATGTTCCAGCGGCCGAATTCGATCATGGTCGTACTGACGTTGATATAGAGCAGGATGATCACGATGACCACCATCTGCGAAGCCGTCTTCCACTTGGCGACCTGGGTCGGCAGGATGAGGAGTCCCCGGTAGGCCGCGATGCACCGCAGGCCGGTCACGATGAAGTCCCTCCCGATGATGACCAGGACCATCCAGGTGTAGATGTAGCCGAGGGACGCGAAGCAGATCAGCGCGGTGGAGGTGAGGATCTTGTCCGCCAGGGGGTCCATGAACTTGCCGAAGCTGGTGATCACGCCGGTCTTGCGCGCCAGGTAGCCGTCGTACAGGTCCGTCAGCGACGCGATGATGAAGATCACCAGGGCGATATACCGCGTATACAATGTATCTACCAGGAAGAAGACCATGAAGATGGGACTCAGGATGATGCGGAATATGGTCAGTTTGTTGGGCAGATTCATGGCGGCAAGGGATCGGTAGATCGGTTCGGCGATCTTTTTCAGTTCCGGGTTACAGTTCCGTACGGCCTTCGAGGGCCCGGGCCAGGGTCACTTCGTCGGCGTATTCCAGGTCGCCGCCCATGGGAAGACCCCGGGCCAGGCGGGTAACCCGCACGCCCAGGGGCTTGATCAGCCGGCTCAGGTAGAGCGCCGTGGCTTCTCCCTCGATATTGGGATTGGTCGCGATGATCACCTCTTCCACCGAATCGTTCATCCGCTGCATGAGTTCCCGGGCGCGGATGTCGTCCGGGGTGACGTTGTCGAGGGGCGAAAGCGCGCCATGGAGGATGTGGTACAGGCCCCGGTACTCTCCCGTGCTTTCGAGGGTGATCACGTCCCGGGGTTCTTCCACGACGCAGATGGTTTCCGGTTTTCGACGGGCGTCGTGGCAGATCTCGCAGGTCTCGGACTCGGTGATGTTCCAGCACACGTTGCAGTACCGGACCTTCTCCTTCACCGCCCGAATGGCGTCTGACAGCGAAAAGGCACGTTCGGCCGGTCCCTTCAGAATATGAAAGGCCAGCCGCTGCGCCGTCACCCTGCCGATGTTGGGCAGGCGGCTCAATTCGTCCACCAGGACCGCCAGGGCCTCGGAACTGTACCTGCGCGCCATGAGTTTACTCCCCGATGCCATTGGACCGGGATCGGCGAAACGCCGTTAACCGGGACGTTACAGGCCCAGGCCGGGGACGTTGAGCCCGCCGGTGAGCTGTCCCATCTCCCGTTCGATCATTTCCTGCGCCTTCTGCTGACCCTGATTGACGGCGGCCAGCACGAGATCTTCGAGCATCTCCACGTCCTCGGGGTCGACCACGGCCGGGTCGATCCGGACCTCAACGACGTTCAACTTGCCGTCCACCACCGCGGTGACCATGCCGCCGCCGGCCGTGCCTTCGACCCGGCGCTGCGCGATTTCCTCCTGAAGCTGCATCATCTTCTTCTGCATCTTCTGAACCTGCTTCATCATGCCTGACATGCCCTTGGCCATAACCTTGTCCTTTCCTGTCCGCCCTGGCTGCCGTGCCCGATTCAGTCCGTCACGATCCGCCCGTCGAAAGCCTCCACGATCTTCATGACGGCCGGGTCGTTCGCGGCGCCTGAAGGCGCACCGGTCTCCTTCCCGGCCGATGCGACGGCCGAGCCGGGCGGGCCGGCCGAGCCGACCGTGGCGGCCGCCGGGGCGTCCCGTTCGTCCGCGACGGGTGGTTCTTCGGGGACCGCTTTCTCGTCCTTCCCGTCACTTTCCTCGATCTCGCAGACGATCCGAACCGGGATCCCCAGAGCGTTCGAGCATACGGTCTGTATCAGCGCCGCGTTATCGCGCCGCTCCGCCTGTTCCTTGTTAAAGATCTTGCCCGTCCCGAACCTGAGGGTCATCCTGGCCGCCCTCCCCGACCGGGACCCCTCGTCCGAAGCACAGGCCGTGATTTCCGCTTCAGCCAGTAGCCTGCCCAGTCCGTTTCGCTGCGTCGTGATCTCTTCCACGATGGCGGGCCAGCGGTCGCGTACCGCCCGCAAGTCGAGCTCCGGAGCGGTCGCCGCGGCGGTCGATGGTCCTGGCGCAGCGGCGGCACGCGATTCGGGTTCCGCACGCGATTCGGGTTGCGCGGTCGATGGTCCCGGTTCAGCGGCGGCACGCGATTCGGGTTGCGCACGTGATTCGGGTTGCGTGTCGGTATGCGCCGATTCCACTGCGCGGGCGGGTGGTTTGCTTTCGTCGGATCCCGCTGTATCGGGAGCGTCGTCTCCGGCTCCCGAACCCACGTCTCCGGCTCCCGAACCCACGTCCCCGGCTCCCGAGCCCACGCGTTGCGCCATTTCGGACAGCCGGGCCATGACGTCCGTCAACTGCACCGACCTGGCCATGCGGACCATGCGGACGACCCCGGTCTCGAGCTGCACCCGGGGAAGCGCGCTTTGCTTGACGGACTGTTCCATCTGCGTGGCCAGATGGGACAGCCTGAGCAGGTCTTCCGTCTCGAATCGCTCCGCCTGTTCCCGGTAGCGGTCAAGCTCCAGCGCTGCGGCGCCGAGCAATGCGTCCGCTTCGGGGGCCGCCTTGACGACGAGGAGGTTGCGGAGGTGTTCCAGGACGCCCAGGATGATCTCTTCGAGATCGTGGCCCTGCCGGAAGACCCGGTCGACCAGGTCCAGGCCCCGGGGGACGTCCTGGTCCGCCACGACGTCGAGCAGTTCGAAGTAGACGTCCTGGTCCACGACACCCAGGACCTCCGCCGCCTCGCGGGCGGACAACCCGGTGCCGCCGAAGGCGACGACCTGGTCCAGCAGGCTTTCGGCGTCCCGCATGCTGCCGTCTACCCGGCGCGCGATGAGGGCCAGGGCCTCGCGCTGGACATCGTAGCCGCTCTTTTCGCTGATCATGGCCAGATGATCCACGATGGTGGGTCCCGATATGCGCCGGAAATCGAATCGCTGGCACCGGGAGAGCACGGTGGGGATCACCTTCCGCGGATCCGTCGTCGCGAAGATGAAGTACACGTGCGGAGGCGGTTCTTCAAGCGTCTTCAGCAGGGCGTTGAAGGCCTCCTTGGTGAGCATGTGCACTTCGTCGATGATGTAGATCTTGTGCTTGCCCTGGCTGGGCGTGTACTTGACGCTCTCGAGCAGATGCGTCCGGACCTGCTCGACCCGGTTGTTGGACGCGCCGTCGATCTCCAGCACGTCGACGCTGCGGCCTTCCGCGATTTCACGGCAGAAGGCGCAGGCGTTGCAGGGCGTTACGGTGGGACCGTCGACGCAGTTCAGGGCCTTGGCCAGGATGCGGGCCGTGGTCGTCTTTCCCACGCCGCGGGGACCGGCGAACAGGTAGGCATGGGCGATCTGGCCGGCCTGTATGGCGTTTTTCAGCGTGGTGGTGACGTGTTCCTGGCCGATTACGCCGTCGAATTCCTGGGGACGCCATTTTCGGGCCGTGACTTCGTAGGCCAATGCCCAAACCTCCATGCCTGGGTTACTCGGGACGAGAGGCAGGCGGAACGGAGCGGAAACGGTCAAGCGGTCGTGCACCCACCCTCGAATCTCCTCGTATCGGGGCATCCGTGCCGCCGGCTCCGGCCAGGCACTCCCGCGGCACACGATTCAGGCGCTTACCGCTGCTACCTTCCGGTCCTGACGGGGTTGGGCGTTGTCACGTTGCGCGGGACCTGACCTTCAATACCGGATGCAGCGCATACCGGCGAAGCAAGGACGATCCTCGGGATGGGAATTCGACCCCGCTGTAGCGGGTTGCGGGTTACAGGGCACCGCTAACTCCCCATCTAGCACGACCGTAATCGAACCAAGCCTGTACACGGGATGACCGGGAACGACGATTCACAGCGGTCCCGGCCTCCCGAGTGGAGCAGAGCGGAATCGAACCGCCGACCTCCAGATTGCGATTCTGGCGCTCTCCCAACTGAGCTACTGCCCCAAAACTTTCGTGGAACGAGGCGGGATGGCGAGGGCGAAAGGTCCGGGCTGGACCATGCAGGTCCAAGCGGCCACCACCCCTTCGTTCCGGGTCCGGTTTCCCGGTTTTCAACGGAGAGGGTGGGATTCGAACCCACGGTCCACATGGTGAACACACGCTCTCCAGGCGTGCCGATTCAACCGCTCTCGCACCTCTCCTCAGGTATTCATGCCCTTCGTCGCGGCAGAATTCCGATACCCGCCTGAAAACACACGAGCGGAGCTATATATCTTCACGCTGGCGGGTTGGCTCCCGTGCCACAACGTCTACGAGAAAAAACAAATCGCTTTGTCTCAACGTAGAGTCAGATCGGGTAATTTAACAGAAACCACTGCCGAAAACAACGTTAAATTCACCTTTGAGGACCCGTTTGCCGGAATTGATCGAATCCGCATCGCCATTGAACAAAGCCGCCTGAGACGAGGTCCATGCCACTGCATGCCATACACTCGGTAGGGTATCACCCGGTTCGTGAAATTACATAACTTGTTGCAATAACGGTATTTGTCCGTTCCTTGACAACGCCTTCCGGTACGTGTAGTTTGTACCGCCATCAATAACCGGCATCCACGAGGAACCCGGCATGATACGATCCTGTCGGGGCGGCCTGGTGTTCGCATGGGCCGTCAGGCGGCCAGCCGGTGCGGCGATGCCTCCCATCACCACGAATCGCTCCGGGAAAGAACCGTGACGGCGCTTTCATCACTCCGCAATCTCGCGTCGGAACTGCGCACCGACGTCGTGTCGCCGAAGGCCGTTCCCGCGCTGACGGCCGGTCTCACGTCGGGCCTGAGCGTGCTCGTCGGCCTGGTCGCTTACGGGGAGTACGTTTTTTCCGGACCGCTCGCTCCGTATTCCTCCCAGGGCGTCGGCCTGGTGCTTTTCGGGAGCTTCGCCGCCTGCCTGGTCATCGCGCTTGCAGGTTGCTTTCGCGGCGCGATATCGGCGCTGCCCGCGGCGCTGCTGATCGTGATGGCCCAGGTCGGAGCCACGATGGAAGCGGAAGGCGACGCGCTGTTCGTCACCACCGTGGCGGCGCTCACAATCGGCTCGGCAGCATCGGGCGTCTTCCTGCTTCTGCTAGGCCGGTTCCGGACGGCCAACCTGGTGCGGTTCGTCCCCTACCCGGTCGCGGGTGGATTCGTGGCGGGAATCGGGGGCGCCGTGTGCCTGGCCGGGGTATCCCTGATGGGCGTGGATACGGACTGGCGCGCGATTCCGGCGCTGGCGGAGCCGCAGGCGCTCTGGAAGTGGATGCCCGGCGCGGCCTTCGGGATCGGCCTTTACCTGGCGATGAAGCGGTGGGGACACCCGCTCATCCTGCCGGTCAGCGTCGTGGCCGTCGTCGCGGCGTGCCACCTCGTCCTCGCGGTCCTCGACATCTCCGGCGACGCGGCGCGGGCGGCGGGTTTCCTGGTGGCAAGCACCGCGGAAGGCGGACTGTGGCCTCCGTTGCAACCCACGGATCTGGCGCACGTGGACTGGACCGCTTTGGTCGTGCAGATACCCACTCTGCTCATGCTGGTGGTGTTCCACCTTATCGTCGTGATCATGAGCATCGCCGGCGTGGAAATGGCCGCGAACCGGGAGCTGGACTGGGACCGCGAATTCAAAGCGACGGGATTCGCCAGCGTGGTGGGCGGTCTGGGCGGCGGCACGCCCGCGGCCATGATTGTGCCCGCGTCGCTGCGAAGCATGCTGCTCGGGGCCGACTCCCGCCTCACCGGAGTCTATGCCGCCTTCGTCTTCGGAATCGCCCTGTTAATCGGCGATGGGATGCTGGAACTGGTCCCGGTTTCGATCGTGGGCGGCATGCTGATCTTCGCCGGGGCGGGCATGGTGGACGAAGGACTCGTGCGGAACCGGAAGCGGCTTCCGTGGTCGGATTACGGTATAATCGTGCTGATCGCCGGCGTCATTCTGGTCTTCGGGCTGTTCGAAGGCGTGGGCGCCGGGATGGTGGCCACGCTGCTCTTCTTCGTCGTGCGTCTGAGCCGGGTGGACCCGATCGAATCGCGCTTCACGGCCCGCGGGCACCGGAGCGCCAGGGTGCGTTCCGTCCCGGACCGCGTCATCCTGCGGGAGGAAGGCAAGCGCGTGCTGGCGTACCGGTTGCGCGGCTACGTATTCTTCGGAAGCGTGTATCCTCTCGCGGATCAGCTCAGGAAAACCCTGGACGCCGACCCGCGCCCCGTGTGCCTGATGCTGGACTTCGCGAACGTCTCCGGCTTCGACTACTCGGCCGTGAACGTCCTTACGAGGTTTCTGCGATCGGCGAACGGGGCGGGCGTGCACGTGGTGCTGAGCGCGCCGTCGGAGCAGTTGAGGACCGGCCTGGAGCGCAACCTTCCCCCCGGGGATTTCGCCGCGGTCCGGATCGAGGCGGACGTGGACAGCGCGATGGGGGTGTGCGAGGATTTCGTCATCGGGGCGTGGAAGGCGAAGGCCAGCGGAGGGGATGAACAGCGCGCCTCGTTGCTGGACCGCGCCGCCGCCGACCTGGAGCGCCAACTGGAGCACCAGGTTCGGTTCGAGAGCCTGCTGGACGAGCTTCAAAGCTGGTTGAGTCCGCGCGGCCATGCTGCCGGCGACGTCCTGGCGGGTCCCGGGGTAAAGAGCGAAGGCCTGCAATTGCTGACGGCCGGCCGCGCTTCCGTCCATGACGCGGAGGGCGCCAGCGTCGGTCAGTACGGCCCCGGCGACGCGATCTGGCCGACCGACCCGACGGACGGAAGGGCACCCACGGTGACCGCTGACGGGTCCTGCCGGACGATGGTGCTTACGCCTGACGCCCGTCGCCAACTGGAAGAAAACGAGGAACGGCTCGCATTGAAGCTATATCGATACCTGCTGGCAGGACGCTTCGAGGGGGCGGGCCGGGAATCATCCTTCGGGGACAAAGGGTGAAATCGCGGGCCAATCAAAAGAATGAATGACTTAGACGGATAGTCTGGCGGAGAGGGTGGGATTCGAACCCACGGTGCCCGGAGGCACAACGGTTTTCGAGACCGTCCGATTCAACCACTCTCGCACCTCTCCGGTAACCGTGGTCAGCTGACCGGATCGCCTGGTCCGCCTGCTTCCCGCTTCGTCCTGAAGAAGTCCTTCAGCAGTTCGGAGCAGGTCGCAGCCAGAATCCCTCCCGTTACTTCTACCTGGTGATTCAACCGGCTGTCCCGCACGATATCGCGAAGGGAACCGCAGGCCCCGGTCTTGGGGTCCGCCGCTCCATACACGAGTCTGTCCAGACGGGCCAGCACGATCGCGCCCGCGCACATGGCGCAGGGTTCCAGCGTAACGTAGAGCGTGGAACCTGCCAGCCGTTCATACCCCAGCGCGGCGCAGGCCTCTCGGATCGCCAGCATTTCGGCATGGGCGGTGGGATCGCGCAAACGCTCCACGCGGTTCTGGCCCCGGCCGATTACCACGCCGTCCTGTACGATCACGGCCCCGACGGGCACGTCGCCAGCGGCCCCGGCCGACCTGGCTTCCTCAAGCGCCAGCCGAAGCCATCCTTCGTGTTCACCGTCGTTGCTACTCATGCCACCGCGTCCCACGAAAATACGCCCGGAGGGAGTCGAACCCCCAACCTCCTGATCCGTAGTCAGGTGCTCTATCCAATTGAGCTACAGGCGCTCAGAGTAAGCAAACCAGAGCACCGGAAACTACAGTTCAAGACTGCGAAAGTCAAGCTAATTCTATGCCGTGGCACGGTGTCCGAAGCTTCGAAAATGGGAAGGTCAGGCGTTGCCGAGGGCCTGACGTTCGAGATAGATTCCGGCTCGTTCGACGTATCCCTCTGCGGTCCGGTGAATGCGTTCGATCTGTTCGTCCGTGACGGAACGGACCACGCGGCCGGGAACGCCCACCACAAGGGAGCCGGGCGGCACTTCCATGTCCTCGAGCACCAGCGCGCCGGCACCGATGATGCTGTGTCTGCCGATGCGTGCGCCGCTGAGGATCACGGCGCCCATGGAGATCAGCACGTGGTCTTGCACCTCCGCACCGTGGACGATGGCACGGTGACCCACGGTCACGCCCTTTCCCAGCACGGCGGGCATGCCGGCGTCGACGTGGATGACGCTGCCGTCCTGCACGTTGGTGCCCTCGCCGATCGTCACCGGCTCGTCGTCCGCCCGGATCACCACCTGGTACCAGACGCTCGCGTCCCTGCCGATGTCGACCGCGCCGATCAGGTCGGCGCTTTCGGCCACGAAGGCGGAAGGATGTATGCGGGGAATATGGTGGACATACCTGTTGGAGGTCATGGGAGACTCGTCATCTGTCCGCGCTGCTGGACATGCGGCGGCCCGCCGGTACGTACGGCGGTGAACCGGCAGGCTACCCCGCGGCATCCTGTCCCCGGCGCACGCGGGGAATCACGTAGGGCCCTCGTGGTACGACGGCGATGGTTGCGCCGGCGCCGTGGCGTTCGAGGGCGCGCGCGATACCGGCCTCGACGGACGGGACCGGCTCGACCAGACAGTCGCGCACGTCGTCGTCGCTGAGGCCGTCCGTGTAGAGGTACACCTTGCCTTTCTTCAATGCCTTGACCAGTTCCTCGATCTCCCACTGGTCGATGGTGAAAACGCCCGGCTGCTGGATCCACTCGATAAAGGCGTCTATGTCCGTCGTCTTCCGCAGCAGTCCTTCGAAGTCCGCGCTGCCGATCCCGTCGGCGCATCCGGCGGCGATGACGATGGAGCCGCCCTCCCGGAGGATGTCCAGGACGCCTACCATGCCCTTGACGGCCTGGTAGAAGGTGGTATCCAGGGGATAGCCGGCCGCCGAGGTGACGACGATGTCTACCGGTTCCTCGACGGTGGCCACCACCATGCCGTTCACGTGGCCGACCCCGTACCGGTGCGCCTGGTCGAGCTCGCCGGCGAAGACCCCGGTGACGCGGCGGTCCTCGTCCATGGCGACGTTCAGGATGAAATCGGCCCCGGCGCGGCGGGCGATTTCAAGGGCCGCTTCGTGGAGCGGGTTGCCGTCGAGCACACCCGTCGTGGCAAGGGGGTGTTCGAGGATCTCCGGACCGTGCAGGTGTTCGATCGTCTCCACGCCCACGAGGCCGGGCGCGACCAGCTTGCGGCCCCCTGAATACCCGGCCATGAAATGGGCCTCGATCAGCCCGGTCAGCACCTTGAGATCGCTTTCGACGTATCTGCGGTCCACGTGGATCGGGATCCCGGTGCCGGTGGCGCCCAGGAAAGCCTGTTCTCCTTTGTTCCGCGCCACGTGGTTGACGACGGGATAGCGCTCGACCACGGCATCGGTGAGGGTCTCGCGAAGCTGTGCTTCCTCCATGGGCGCGTGCAGCCCCGTGGCGACCAGGAGGGTGATGTCCTCCGGGCTGATCCCGCTTCGCTCCAGGCTCTCCAGGAGGGGCGGCAGGATGACGTCGTGAGGCACGGGCCGCGTGATGTCGGAAACGACCACGCAGGCGTTTCTGCGTCCCCGGGCGATTTCCTCGAGCGGCGGGCCGGCCACGGGGCCCCGAAGCGCCTCCCGGGTCGCCTTTACGGGGTCATCCAGCGGCGGGGTCTCCCGCATGTTGAGGACGGCTGCCAGGTTTTCGTCCGGGACGCGCACTTCGAGTCCCGTTTTATCATAGTCGAGGGTGACGTTCACGAAGGCTCCCTACAGGGCTTCCTGTACGATCTCGAGTCCCGGTCCCGGTGCGGGTTCGAGCATGCCTGCGGCGCCGGCCTGCGTCATGGCCCGGGCCAGTTCGCGGGGCGACTCGTGAAGCGCCACGATGGCCCCGCTGCTGCCCGCGAGCTTGGCGCCGGACGCGCCGGCCGCCCGGGCGAGTTCGATGAACCGGTCGTCCTCCGGATTGGATCCGCCGAGCGCCTGCGTCAGCGCCTGGTTTTCGTTCATCAGGTCGCCCAGCGCGTCGAGCCGGTTTTCGAGGATCGCCTTCTTGCCGTCCCGCGCCAGCCCGGCGATGGCCCGGTACGCTTCGACCACTTCGGTTTCCCCGGCGAGCCAACGTTCCCGCAAGGGGGTATGCACGCCGCCGGAGACGCGCTGGCCGCCCGTGATGACCACGACGACCGGCAGGACCGCTGCCGATGGCATCGGTTCCATGGTGGCAAAGGGGTCGGCCCCGTATTCCAGGTGGAATTCCTTCCCCCTGAAATCCATGTAGTGCAAACCGCCGAAGGTGCACATGTAGGCGTCCTGGTACCCGCAGAAAGTCAGGTTCCGGTACTCGATCTTCCGGACGAGTTCCGCATGGTGGTAGGGGCTGTGGCGGATGCCGCGGAAGGCGAGCAGGCCGGCGACCATGGATACGAGGAGCGCGGTCGAACCGGACAGTCCGGCCCGGAACGGGATGTCGGTCGACCAGGAGATCCGGACGGCCAGGTCCGTGGACTCGGTTCCGGTCAGCGCCACACGAGCGATATCGAATATATCCTCTCGAAGGGCCAGGTCGTCCGGCGATGCGATGACGCGCCGTTCGGCGCCGGCGTCCAGCACCAGGCGGTCCGCAGGCCGGATCCTGACCCTTGCCCGCTCCACCGTCGAACAGGAAATCACGCTCCCGCCGTACATGTCGGTCGGATTGCCCACGATGCCGACGCGGCCGGGGGCGGATGCGATCACCGTATTGCTGTTCGTAGTACTGTCCAAGCCGGCTCCGACAGGTCGTTGACGCTCATTCGTTTTTCAACCCGGACTTGAGAAGATCGCGAAAGGCCGCCCCGTCGGTCTCGTCCTCCAGGGCATAATCGGCGAAGGCCTCCCAGTAGGTCAGGGGCGTGCCGACGTCGTATCGCCGGCTGCCGGCCCCGAGGGGCACGCACCATACCGCGCCGCCCTCCCGGAGCAGGTGGCGGATGGCGTCGGCGAGCCAAAGTTCGCCGTTCTGTCCGCGGGGCGTGGTCTCCAGCGCCGGGAAGATGCCGGGTCCGCAGACGTAGCGGGCCGAGACGGCGTAGCGGCTGGGCGCGCTTTCCACGGGCGGCTTCTCCACGACATCGTCGATGGGGAACGCGGTATCGGATTCGTAACGGGGCCGCACGATGCCGTATCGCGGCACCTTTTCTTCGGGTACGTACTCCACCGCGATGGTGCAGGCAGCGGTTTCCCGTTCGTGGGTTTCCATCATGCGCCGCACGACGCTCCCCTCCTCGTCCGACCGGATGACGGCGTCGCCCCAGGCCACGACGAAAGCGTCCCCGCCCGCAAAGGACGCGCCCAGCCGCACGGCGTCCCCGTTGCCAGCCGGAGTTTCCTGCCGTACGAACGCGTACTCGAGCGCGGGCGGCCCATCCTCCGCCGCGATGCCCGTGTCGAACTGTCCCCGGCGGCGCTCCCCTTCCGGCTCGCCGAGATCGAAGTACTCCTCGATCGCCTTTTTGCGGCTGGACGTAACGAAGAGGATGCGTTCGATCCCCGCCGACGCCAGTTCATCGACCACCCGGTGTATCGCCGGTTTGCGTCCTAGGGGCAGCATTTCCTTGGGAACGGACCGCGTGAGCGGCAGCATCCGCGTGCCCAGGCCCGCGACCGGCACCACGGCCGTGCGGATCATCCCCCACCTTCCTGTCGCGCGGAACGGACCGCCTCGACGTATTTTCGAGCCGTATCGGTCAGGGCCTGCCAGTCGCCCGCGGCCGCGGCGGCCTTGTCGACCAGGTTGCCGCCCACGGCGACGGCGCAGGCTCCGGCGCGGATGAAGTCGCCCGCGTTGTCCAGATCCACCCCGCCCGTCGGCATGAGATCGATCTGGGGGAGCGGCGCCCTGACGTCCTTGAAATACCGGGGGCCGACGGCCGTGGCGGGAAACACCTTCACGATGTCCGCGCCGCATTCCCAGGCCGTCAGGATCTCCGTCGGCGTCAACGCGCCCGGGATGATGATCTTGTCATACCGGCGGCAGAGGGTGATGACGTTGGGGTTCAGCGTCGGTGTCACGATGTATTCGGCGCCGGCCAGGATCGCGGCGCGGGCCGTCTCGGGATCCAGCACGGTCCCGGCGCCGAGCAGGAACCCCTCCCCGAGCCGTTTCGCGCATTCGCCGATGACGTCCAGGGCGCCGGGGGTCGTCATGGTGATCTCGACGGCCCCGACACCTCCCCTGCCGATGGCCTGGGCGACCTGGACCAGGTTGTCCGGGCTGTCCGCCCTGAGCACCGCGACCACGCCGCCGGCCTTGATGGACGCGAGGTTTTCAGCTCTCGTTGACATGGTTCTACTCCAGCGTGTCTCCTGGCGCTACTCCAACGTGACCTTCACTTTGCGTTCCGGCCGCTCGTGCAGGTGCCCGTGTCCCGTCAGGGCAACGCCCAGGCGGATGGACGGCTTGCCGCCCACGGGGAAGATGTGATGGAACGTAAGGGCCGGCACGTAGATGAAATCGCCCGCCTTCGCGTGGACCGGCTCGTCCCGTCCTTCGATCACCCAGTCGATTTCGCCTTCCAGCACGATCCACCACTCGTCGTAGTCGTGGCAGTGGTTGTCGTTCACCGTGCCCGAAAGCTGCCAGATGAACGCCGCCGTCACGTGGTCCGCGGCGACGACGGCGCAGGAGGCGGGCGGCGGACCGATCTTTTCCTTGATCTCATCGATATTGATCCGGTTGAGCGCGGCGTGCATGATCGGATTCGGCGGGGCCATCGAGGTGCTCCTTTTGCGTGTATCTGCTGACAGGTATCGGCGTTGTGCGAACCGGCGGCCGCCGGGGACCGTGCGTCACCGCAGATATACCGCGGTCCCGGCCCAGCCCCGACGAAGGCGGGCGGCGACTACGCCACCCGGTACCGGGTTATGGTCTCTTCGTCTACCGCGACGCCCAGGCCGGGTCCCTCGGGGACCGCCACGAAGCCGTCGTCATCGATGGTAAACCGCTCGTGGGTCAGTTCGTGACGCAACGGCGAATCGGACATGCAGAATTCGAAGACGGACGCGTTGGGCAGGGCGGCCAGCGCGTGGAGCGACGCCGCCATGGTGATGCCGCTCTTGTAACTGTGATTGACGACTTTGCGGCCGTGGCGGTGGGCGGACCGGCCGGCCGCGGTCATGGTCGAAATGCCGCAGCGGCCCGGATCGGGCTGGATCCAGTCGAGCCCGCCCTCGGTGATCAGGCGCTCGAAGTCCTCGAGGCGGGATTCGGCTTCCCCGGTGGCGATGGGCACCGGACTCTCCGCGGTCAGTGCGGCATACCCCGCTATATCGTCCGGGTGCAACGGTTCTTCGATCCAGAAGGGGCGGTACTCGGCGAACTGCCGGGAGCGGATCAACGCGGTCTCCCGGTCCCAGGCCTGGCCCGCGTCGATGAGCACGTCCACGTCGTCGCCCGTTCCCCGGCGGGCCTCCCGCACCAGCGCCACGTCCTGCCCTTCGTCCTTCCCCATGGGACCCCAGCCGAACTTGACCGCCGTGAATCCCTGGTCGGCGTATTTCTGCCCGATGGATCGGGTCTCATCAGGCGTGTCTCCGAACAGGACGGAAGCGTAAGCCCGGAACTTGCGCCTGTGCGCGCCGCCCAGGAGCTGGTAGACGGGCCGTCCGCTCGCCTTTCCGGCGATGTCCCAGAGCGCCAGATCGATCCCCGCCATGGCGTGCCGGCCTGCCCCGACCCGGCCATAGTAATTGGCTGATTCCATCATCAGGTGCGTACAGGCGTCGATGTCCAGGGGATCGGCGCCGGCCAGCGCGTTGGCCAGGCCGTTGCAGATCTGGTGGGACAGGGGCGCGTCGATGACGGCCTTTACCACGGTGGGACAGGAATCTACTTCACCCCATCCCGTTATGCCTTCGTCCGTTTCGATCTTGATCAGGCAGGTGTCCTGCGTTCCGTCACAGGCTTCCGTAACTTCCGGCAGCCGCAGAACCAGCGCTGAAACTTTGGCGATCCGCACGCTTTCGTCCTCCCCGCCCTTCAAGCCGGCACCGTGGATTCACGTCGGTTAATTTGTGAAACGACGCAGGGGGTGTCAAGGGGAGATGCCCCGAATCGGAGGCGGAACGCGGGCTGTTTCGAGCACCGGTCGAGTCCCGGATTTCCCTGATTCGATGGGGGGTTTTCGTGCAGCCGGCGCCCGGAAATAACCCTTGACACCCCGCAACGTCCGCTTGCACTATGGAGGCTGGACCGCCGGTAACTTGAGCTCGTTTCACGAACCGGCGGATTTGCCCCGTTTTCACCGCAGCGGCACACCAGAAACCTGATTTTATGATCCGATACGTCATATCCCGCATCGTGGGCCTGATCGGCGTGCTGTTCCTGGTAACGATCATTACCTTCAGCCTGATGCACGCGGTCCCGGGCGGCCCCTTCGACGAAGAGAAGATGCCCCTGTCGGCCGAGGCCAAGGCGAATATCCTGCGCAAGTACGGCCTGGACCGTCCCCTGTACGAGCAGTACGGGCGGTACATGTGGAACGCGCTGCAATTCGATTTCGGCATCCCCTTCCAGAGTCCGGGCGAGACCGTCACGGACCTCATTGCGCGGACCTGGCCCATCAGCATGCAACTGGGCGGCATGGGCCTCGCCGTGGCCTTCTCCTGCGGGATCCTCCTGGGCATCCTGTCCGCCATAAAACAGAACACCTGGATGGACTACGGGACCACTGTGCTCGCGACCCTTGGGATCACTGTGCCCAGTTTCGCCATATCCATCCTGTTCATCGTCCTCTTCGCGACTATCTGGAGGGTCCTGCCCACGGGCGGATGGGGCGGACCCGAGACCTGGATCATGCCGGTGATCGTATACGCCCTGGGGCCCATGGCCATCATCGCCCGCTATACCCGTTCGAGCGTGCTCGAGAACCTGCGCATGGACTACGTGCGCACGGCGCGGGCCAAGGGGCTGAAGGAGCGCAGCGTCCTGTTCATCCACGTGCTTAAGAACTCCCTGATCCCTCTGCTTACCATCATGGGACCGATGCTGCCCGGCGTGATGACCGGGTCGCTCTTCGTCGAGGGCATCTTCCGCATCCCGGGCCTGGGACAGTTCTTCGTAACCAGCATCTTCGAACGGGACTACCCCATGATCATGGCCCTGACGCTGCTCGTCGCGGTGCTGATCGGTATCGTGTACCTCATAACGGACATACTGTACGCCCTGGTCGACCCCAGGGTCCGGTACGTACGCGGGAGCAAGTAATGGACAACGGCTCTTCGCCTCCGAAGCGGACCTTCCTGGACTACCTGGGCATCTCCGCCCGTGGATTCTGCATGGGCGCCGCCGACGTCGTTCCCGGCGTGTCCGGCGGAACGATGGCCTTCA
The DNA here is from genome assembly GCA_963693015.1 of bacterium. GTDB lineage: Bacteria > JAAXHH01 > JAAXHH01 > JAAXHH01 > JAAXHH01 > JAAXHH01. Next base: position 2,352,894 of record OY843748.1, on the reverse strand, counting down.
TCCTCGGCGTGTACGAAGAACTCCTGGACGCCGTGCACGCGGTGAACGGCAGATTCCTGCGGCTGCTGGCGAGGTTCCGATTCAAGGAGGCCCTCGACGGATTCCCCTACCGGTTCGTGATCGCCCTGGTCACCGGCATCTTCGTGGCGATTTTCAGCCTGGCCCGGTTTTTCGACTGGGCGCTCGCCCATCATCCCGTCCTGGTATGGGCCTTTTTCTTCGGACTGGTGCTCGCGTCGATCATCACCGTTCGGGGGAAAGTGACCAACTGGACCTTGACGGAAGCGCTCGCGGTGCTGCTGGCGGCCGCGGCCGCCTTCGTCCTGGTGGGCGCCGTCCCGGTCGAGACGACCTCCGCCGCCTGGTTCGTCTTCCTGAGTGGGGCCATCGCCATCTGCGCCATGATCCTGCCCGGCATTTCGGGCTCGTTCATCCTGGTCATCCTGGGGAAGTACCAGTACATGCTCACTGCCGTGGTCGAGCGGAATTTCCTGCCCATCCTGATCTTCGGATGCGGCGGGATCCTGGGACTGATCTTCTTCGCGCGGGTGCTGAGGTGGCTGTTGAGGCGGTACCATGACGTGACCGTGGCGGCCCTCATCGGCCTCATGGCCGGTTCGCTGCGAAAGATATGGCCGTGGAAGGAAACGGTGGAGACCTTTACGGACCGGCAGGGCGTGGTGAAGCCCCTGATACAACAGAACGTCCTGCCCGCCTCGTTGTCCAATGAAGCCCTTCTGGCCATCGCCATGGCCGTCACCGGATGCGCAATCGTACTGGTCATCGAGCGTCTCGCGGCAAGGCGCTCCACAGAAAAGACGGAAGACTAGCACCATGACGGAGATCATCCCATCCAGCGGCGGCCTGTGGCGCGACGCCGTGCGCCGCTACATGAAGAACAAGCTGTCCGTCGTGGCGGCGGTCATCATCATCGTCATCTCGTTCATGGCCGTCTTCGCGCCCTGGGTCTCGCCGTCCCATTATTCCGAGGCCAATTTCGACGCGGCGTGGCAGTTCCCGTCCTGGACCCACCCCATGGGCACGGACAGCATCGGCCGCGACTATTTCAGCCGGATCGTGTACGGCGCCCGGATCTCGCTCATCGTGGGTTTCGTCGCGCAGATGATCTCCCTGCTGATCGGGGTGCCGCTCGGCGCCATCGCCGGGTTCAAGGGGGGCAAGGCCGATTACATCGTCATGCGCCTGGTGGACGTCATGTCGGTCTTCCCCAGCCTGCTCTTCGCCATCCTGATCATGGCCTGGCTGGGCAGCGGGTTGAGCAACGTGCTGTTCGCCATCGGCGTGACCGGCTGGGTGGGCGTATGCCGCCTGGTCCGCGCCCAGTTCCTGTCGCTGCGGGCGTCCGACTTCGTCCGGGCGGCCCGGTCCATGGGCGCCTCCAACGTGCATACCATCGTGCGCCACATGCTGCCGAACGCACTGAGTCCCATCATCGTCGGCCTGGCCATGGGCATCCCCCAGGCCATCTTCGCCGAGGCGGGACTGAGCTTCCTCGGCCTGGGCATCAATCCGCCCACGCCGAGCTGGGGCCAGATGGTCAGCAGCCACCTGCCCAACGTGATCTACTACTGGCACCTCGCCCTCTTCCCGGTTTTCATGATCGCCCTGGTCATGCTCGGTTTTTCGCTCATCGGCGACGGCCTCCGCGACGCCCTCGATCCGAGGATGAACGAGTAGGGAGTCCCGCTCCATGGCAGGTGCAACATGCGAAGACAGACCGGCACATCGATTCTGCGGCATTGGACTCGTCTGTTCCTCATCGTGGGGATTACCTGGTCGGCCTACGGCCTGATCGATACCCTCGGCCCCGCCAACGGACCGCGTTACGTCAACTCCATCGGGGTGCCGCTGCCCGCGGACGCCCTGCCTCCCGAGCGGCAGACCCTTCGCGTATTCTCCGAATCCCGGCCCTACAACGAGTGGTTCCGCACGGTCTACAAAGGCGCGGCGGGGAAATACATCATCGCCGAGCCGTTGACGCGCACGAACCGTGATTTCGTATTGCGGGGCGGCGCGGCGGAACGGTGGGAGATGTCCGAAGACGGTCTGGTCTGGACCTTCCGGTTGCGTCCCGGCCAGCAGTGGAGCGACGGCCGGCCGCTGACGGCCCACGATTACGTCTTTTCCCTGCGGCGGGGCGCCGACCCGGAAAACGCCTACGACTTCGGTTGGTACTACCAGCCGATCCGGAACTGGCAGGCCGTCGTCGCCCGGGACGTGCCGTTGGACTCCCTCGGGGTGTGGGCGTCCGACGACCTGACGCTGCACGTCGCCACCGACGACCCCACGCCCCATCTTCCCCTGCTGCTGACCTATTCCTGGGTATCGCCCGAGCACGCGGTGCGGAAATACGGCGACACCTGGTCCACCCGTCCCGAGACCTGCATTTCCTCGGGGCCCTTCGTCATGGTGGAATGGACCAAGGGCGAACGGATGGTCTACGAGGCCAACCCCATGTACCGGGGGGCCGACAAGCCCTACCTGGAACGGCTGATCTACAAGATGTTCAACCTGACCACGCCGCCCCCCCGGCTGCCGGCGTACGAGGCCGGCGAGATCGATTTCACCGACGTGGAGAACCAGGCGGAGCTGGCCCGGCTGCTTTCCGATGACAACCTGAGCGGCCAGGTGCATACCTGGCCCAATTTCTGGACCCATTACCTGTTTTTCGACGTCACGAAACCTCCGTTCAACGACCGGAGAGTGCGCCTGGCCATGAGTCTCGCCATCGACCGGGCCGCCATATGCCGTTCCGCGCTCAAGGGCTTTGCCATACCCGGCTACGCCATGCTGCCCCCCGGATTCCCGGCCTATGCCGGCGATATCTACGAGGAAAGCCAGCGATACGATCCGGAGCGGGCCAGGCGACTACTTGCGGAGGCCGGTTATCCCGATGGCCGCGGGTTGCCCGAACTGGACATGTGGCTGCGCAACGAGATCGCCATGCACCGCGACGCGGCCGAGGGACTGCAGGCGATGCTGAGCCGCAACCTCAACGTGAAGGTCGAAGTGCGCAACGTGGAGAACAAGGTCTTCATGGACGGCCTGAACAACCATACGCTGACCTTCGGGCTGGTGCCCTACGAATTCGACTTCGTGGATCCGAGCAACCTCCTCGGGCTCTGGCGGTCCAACGGCCGGCACAACTGGAACAACGCCGCCTTCGACGCCCTCATGACCGCGGCCGACGCCGAGGTCAGGGACCCGGACCGCCGCATGGCCCTGTACAGGGAAGCGGAACGGCTCCTGGTGGAGGACGTGGCCGGCGTGTTCCTGTGGCACCGGCAACGGGCGCAGGTCTGGAAGCCCTACCTGAAAGGCTCGGCGCTGGAACCGAACGCGGCGGGGTTCCGGACGTGGCGGGGAGACCAGGTGATGAGTTCGTCGATTACCCTGTATCTTGCGGAAGAAAAGCCGGGATTGGCCCATCCCGGGCGGTAATGGCGAGTGTGGAGACACGAAGTCCGGACAGACGGCGAACCGTGGCGGGGAGAGGTTTGAGGAGGCGATCATGATACTCAAGCAGTACTACCTGGGATGCCTGGCCCACGCGTCCTATTTCATCGGGGACGAGGCATCGGGGGCCGCGGCGGTGGTGGATCCGCAGCGCGACGTCGACCAGTACATCGACGAGGCCGAAACCCGTAACATGAGCATCGGACACGTCTTCCTGACCCACTTCCACGCGGATTTCGCCGCGGGCCACCTGGAACTCAGGGACCGCACCGGCGCCGTGATCCACCTGGGCGCCCGGGCCGCGGCGGATTACGCCTTCGAGCCCATGAGGGACGGCGACAGCATGAACCTGGGCGCGGTCCGGATGCGGTTCCTCGAGACGCCCGGACACTCTCCCGAATCCGTCTGCATCCTGGTCTTCGACCCCGAAAAGGAGGCCGCGCCTTACGCCGCGCTGACGGGGGACACCCTGTTCATCGGCGACGTGGGCCGTCCGGATCTGAGAGCCGCCCTCGGCTGGGAGGCCGCCGACCTGGCCGACCTGCTCTACGACTCCCTCCACGGGAAGCTGCTTCCGGCTACCGTCGACGAGACGCTCGTCTATCCCGCCCACGGCGCCGGTTCGTTGTGCGGGAAGAACCTGAGCACGGACACGGTTTCCACCATGGGCGAGCAGAAGAAGTTCAACTACGCCCTGCAGCCCATGGACAGGGAGACCTTCAGCCGCCTCGTCACGACGGACCAGCCGGAGGCGCCGTCGTACTTCACTTACGACGCCGTGTTCAACGCGAAAGAGCACGAGACGCTGGACCATCTGCTGAAGCGGAACCTGAACCCGCTCTCGCTGGACGAGGTATTGAACAAGGCGGCAGCGGGCGCCCAGGTGCTCGACACGCGGGACGCCGCCGATTACGAGGGCGCGCACCTGAAGGGCAGTATCAACATCGGGCTCGGGGGACAATACGCCAGTTGGGCGGGCACCCTGCTGCGGAGGGACAAGGCGATCGTGCTGGTCACGGAATCGGGCGCCGAGGAGGAATCCGCCCTGCGCCTCGGCCGCATCGGTTTCGATCACATCGCGGGATATCTCGAAGGGGGCATGCACGCGCTGGCGGACCGGCCGGGCCTGGTGGGCCGGACCGACCGCATCACCGCGGCCACGCTGAAGGACCGGCTGGACAGGGACGATCCTCCGCCGGTGATCCTCGATATCCGTTCCGGGAGCGAACGGACGGAGAAACACATCCCGGGAAGTATCCACGTGCCGTTGAATCACCTGGAGGAGCGCCTGGAAGAGATTCCCGGAGACGCGACGGTGATCGTCCAGTGCGCCGGCGGATACCGTTCCGCCATGGCGGCCAGCATCCTGAAGCGCCACGGCGTCCATGACGTCATGGACCTGGTCGGGGGGTTGTCGGCCTGGGAAGCCGTCCCGCGGGAAGCCGCGAAATGACGGGCGGACTGTCCGGCCCGGACTCGACCGAGCCGGGCGTGCGCACTGGTGGCGCGGGCGGCCCGGCTTACTTGTACATGGGCACGTTGATTTCCATGAGGTCCCGCGCGACCCGGGCCGCCGGGAAGATCCTGCGCGCCTCGGCGGCCAGCGGCCCGTCCTGCACGTAGCGGGAGCTGATATGGGTCAGCACGAGGCTGCCGACCTTCGCGCGGCGGGCGATGCGGGCGGCCTGTACGACCGTGGAATGGTGCTTCTGCCGGGCCTGCGCCCGCAGGTCGTCGCTGAACATGCCGTCATGGATCAGCACGTCCGCCTCGAGCGCCAGCGTAGCCACCTGGTCGCACGGCCGGGTATCGGTGGCATACACGATTCTGCGTCCCTTCCGGGCGGGGCCCAGCACCTGTCCGGGCTCGATCACCCGTCCATCCGGCAGCGTGACGGATTCCCCCGCCTGCAGCCGGCCGTAAAGCGGTCCTGGAGGAACGTCCAGCCGCCTCGCCTCGTCGACCAGAAACTGCCCGGGACGTTCCCTTTCCTGAAACGAGAAGGCCAGCGTGAAACAGCTGTGTTCCGCGGGGACGGCCTCGACGCGGACCGTGTCGTCCTCCGAGACCGTGCCGCCCTTGCTTTCCGCGACGATTACGGGAAAGGGGCACTGGTGGCCCAGGAAGCGCCGGTTGCCTTCCACGAAATCGTTGATGCCCGGCGGTCCGTAGATGTAGAGGGCCCGTTCCCTCGGTATCTGTCCCATGGTCATCAACAGCCCGGGCAATCCCATGACGTGATCGCCGTGCAGATGGGAAATATAGATCCCTTCGATCTTGCTCAGGGCCAGTTTCGCCCGGACCATCTGCGTCTGGGTGCCCTCGCCGCAGTCGAAGAGGAACACCCGACCGCCGCACTGGACGGCTACGGACGGCAGGTTGCGCGTCAGGGTCGGGATGGCGCCGCCCGAACCCAGGATTACGATGTTAATGATCATGATGGATAGATGGATTGCCCGTTCCCGGATGGATTGCCGTTCCCGGATGGATACCCGTTCTCCGTGGGACCTATTCCTGCCGCGCCCGGCAGATCGCGTCGGTCATGCGGACTACGCGTCCCATTTCCCCGACGTCGTGCACGCGGACGATGCCGGCGCCGTTGGCGACGCCCAGCGCGACTGCCGCCGCCGTACCCTCCATCCGGTCGTCTTCCCCCGCGTCAAGCACGCGGCCGATGAATGATTTTCTCGACGGACCGATGAGTATGGGTCGTTTCAGATCTTGAAAGGACGCCAGAGACCGGATGAGGAGCAGATTGTCGCTGAGCCGTTTGCCGAAACCGATGCCCGGATCGATGATGATCCGCGATCTCCGGACGCCCTGGGCTACGGCGTGTTCGATGCGTGCGCCCAGCCAGTCGACGATTTCGCCAACGGTGTCCTGGTAGCCGGGATTCCGCTGCATGTCCGCCGGAGCGCCCGCCGCGTGCGTGATCACCACGGGTACTCCGGCGGAGGCAACCGCCTCGACCATTTCCGGATCGGCGGTCAGGCCGCTGACGTCGTTCACCATCCCGGCCCCGGCGCGCACGGCCCTGCGGGCGACTTCGGCTTTCCGGGTATCGATGGACACCGGCTGTTCGATCCGGTCCTTCAACCGTTCTATGACGGGGATGACCCGCCGGAGTTCCTCCTCCAGGTCGACCGGATCCGCGCCTGGCCGGGTGGACTCGCCGCCCACGTCGATGACGTCCGCGCCTTCGTCGGCCAGCCGCCGACCGTGTCGCACGGCGATATGGGGGTCCCGGTACCGGCCGCCGTCGTAGAAGGAATCCGGCGTTACGTTCAGGATCCCCATGATCCGTGTACGCTTGGCGCAATCCCACCGGAACCCGTCGCCCTCGATGACCCGTTCATCACGCACGATCAGACTCCGGGGGCGGCCAGCGGCGGCTCCTTGAAAGGCGCGGGAGCGGACGTTTTGTCTTCGTCGGCGATCGTCTCTGCTTTTTGCCCGTCCTCATTCATCGCGGCCTGCTCCGGCGCGACGTCATGCCGAGCGGCCGAATCCACCGGCTTCCCCTCGATCACCTGCTCCATCTGGTCCCTGTTCAGCGTTTCGTGCTCCAGGAGGGCTTCCACCATCCGGTGCAGGGCGTCTTCCCGCTCCGCAAGGATGGATTCCGCCCGCTGCCGGCAGGAATCCATGATCCTGCGCATGTCTTCGTCGACTTTCACGGCCGTCCTGTTGCTGTAATCCCGCTTCCGGGTGAATTCGCGGCCGAGGAACACCTCCCCTTCCCGGTTGCCCAGGGCCAGGGGCCCCAATTCGCCCATTCCCCATCCGCAGACCATGTGACGCGCCAGTTCCGTGGCGCGCTTGATGTCGTCGCCGGCCCCGTTGAACGTGTCTCCGACCCCGATGCGCTCCGCGACCTGGCCGGCCAGCAGGCAGGCGATCTGTCCCCGGCACCAGGCTTCCGAGTACAGGTACTGGTCTTCCTCGGGGATGGAGTAGGTGATCCCCAGCGCCTGTCCACGGGGAACGATGGTGACGCTGTGGGGCGAGTCGATCTCCGGGATCAGGGCGGCGGTCAGGGCGTGGCCGCTTTCGTGGTACGCGACGGTCCTGCGTTCTTCGTCCGACATGATCAACTGGTGTTCCGAGCCCATGACGATGCGGTCCCGGGCCCGTTCGAGATCCGCCATGGTGATTCGCTTGTGGTCTTCCCGCGCGGCGAGCAGGGCCGCCTCGTTCACGATGTTTTCCAGGTCCGCGCCCGACATGCCCGGCGTAAGCCTGGCCATGGTCTTCAGGTCGACGCAGTCCGCCAGGGGCTTGTCCGCCGCCTTGATCTCCAGGATCTGCTCCCGTCCCCTGACGTCCGGGCGGTCCACGGTGACGTGGCGGTCGAACCTTCCGGGCCGGAGCAGCGCCGGGTCCAGCACGTCGGGCCGGTTCGTGGCCGCGATGAGGACGACGCCGCTGTTGGGTTCGAATCCGTCCATTTCCACGAGCATCTGGTTCAGCGTCTGCTCCCGTTCGTCGTGGCCGCCGCCCAGGCCCGCGCCCCGGTGACGCCCCACGGCGTCCAGTTCGTCGATGAATATGATGCACGGGGCGTTTTCCTTGCCCTGTTTGAACAGGTCCCGCACCCGGGACGCCCCGATCCCCACGAACATCTCCATGAAATCGGCGCCGCTCATGGTGAAGAACGGTACGCCCGCTTCACCGGCCACCGCGCGGGCCAGCAGGGTCTTGCCCGTGCCCGGCGGTCCCAGCAGGAGTACGCCTTTCGGCAGGCGTGCGCCGAACCGGCTGAACTTGTCCGGATGCTTGAGGAATTCCACGACCTCCTGCAGGTCGCGTTTCGCCTCTTCGACCCCGGCCACCGCGCTGAATTTCACGCCTTCGCGCTCGCCGGTGAGCCGCGCCTGGCTCTTGCCCATGGAAAAGAGTCCCCGCTGCCCGCCCTGCATCTGGCGGAAGATGAGTATCCACAGGCCGAGGATGAGGAGCAGCGGCAGCCAGGTAATCAGGTGGGTATACCAGGGGCTCGACTTCGGACGGGCGGTGATCGTTACGTTCTTCCGCACCAGTTCATCGATCAGTTCCGTGTCTTCGAAGGGAATCTCGACCTTGAACCGCGTCTCGAGGGACTCCCGGCCTCCGGCGACCGGCGTACTGATCGCGTTGTTGAATTCGCCGATGATGGTCTTCTCGAGAATCGTCACGCTGCGGACGTTCCCGTTGGCCAGCTGGGCCCGGAAAACGGAGTAGCCGATTTCCATCTCGTCGGAACGGTTCCGGCTGAAGAACTGGACCAGCACGACCGACAGGAGGGCGAGGAGCACCCACATGACGAGGGTCCGGGTCCTCCGCGGCGCATTCTGCCGGTTTCCGCGACCCTGGCGGGGTGCGGCCGGAATACGGCGCTGCGGCGCTGCCTTTCTCTGTCTTCTTTCCGTCATTCGAACCCGACCGTTGGATGCACTCGAATCAGACCGGAAACGATGGAGGCATCCCGGTCCTCTCAATAAATAAGCGTGGGAGGATGCAAGACCGGCCTGCGGTCACATAGCCCCCACGCTCAATCATCCCGGTCATCGACCACGGCGACGTAAGGCAGGTCCCGGTATCGTTCTCCCAAGTCGAGGCCATACCCCACGACGAAATCGTCCGATATGTCGAATCCCCTGTAGTCGATCGCCACGGACGCTCGGTACGCGCCCGGCTTGACCAGCAGGGCGCAAACCTTCAGGGACGCCGGCTCCTGCTTCGTCAACGCTTCCGTAAGATAGCCCAGCGTCAGCCCCGTGTCAACGACGTCCTCGACGATCACGGCGTGGCGTCCGCCGACGTCTACATCGAAGAGATCGGCCCGTACGGTTCCCGACGAAGTCCGCCCCTTGCCGTAGGTCGAGGCGCGGACGAAATCGATGGTGTGCGGCACCGTGATCTCCCTGATCAGATCAGCCATGAAGACCACGCACCCCTTGAGACATCCGATGAGCAGCGGGTTTTTCTCCCGGTAGTCTTCGGACAGCCGCGCGCCCAGATGCCGCACCTTCCCGGCGATCTGATCTTCGGTGAGGAGGATCTTCATTGGGACTCCCGTCTATCGGCCAACCCGCCGTCACGTGGCGGAGGGGGCCGCTGTCGGCCCGGATCGGCCGCTGTCAGCCCGGATCGGCCGCTGTCAGCCCGGATCGTTCGTCGTCAGTTCGGCGACCATCACGCGCCGGGTCTTCCCGGTAACCACGCCCACGTTGCTCTGACGATAACCGGCCACCCACAGGATCCGCGTGCCATCGGTGACGACCGGCACGTGGTTGCGCAACAGCCGGGGCACGTCCCATTCGTTGTATAGCTTCTTCAGGGACTTGTGCCCCGCCAGGCCGTAGGGCGACATGCGATCGCCCGGTTCGCGGGAACGTACGGTCCAGCACCGCGGTACGGCCGACGCGTCGAAAACGGCCCGATGCGCCGTCGCGCCCGGCGCGTCGCCCGCGGCCCCCTCCACCACGTGAATCGACAGGTTCGTGCCCGGCACTTCCACCCGTCCGGGAACCTCTAAACCCAGTCGGAAAGGCGTAAGCGAACCTCGACAGGCCACCAGTTCGGCCTTCCGGCGTTCCATGCGGATTCCGCCGGGCAACTCGTGGATCCGGCCGGTGCCGCCGCCGTCGATCCAGGCACGGGTATCTTCCACCTGATCGAAACTCAAACGTTCCTCGTTGCCGCCCAGCGCCCGGACGATATGACGGACCAGTACCCGTTGGACAGCGGTCGGCGCGTCCGGCCAGGTCCGCAGGGCCAGATGGAGGCTCTGTCCGTTCACGCGCCGCGAATGACCGGCCAGGAAAGTCCGCGCCTGCGCGTCGAAATACTCCGCCTCACCCCGGCTCACGTCGGCGAGCCGTCCGAGGCCCGCTACGATATGGGGATTGTACTCCTTTTTCAGCAAGGGGACCAGGTGGCGCCGGATCCGGTTGCGGAGTATCCGCTGGTCGGCGTTGGTGCTGTCGACGCGGAAGGACAACCCCCGGCTGCGCGCATACTCGGCGATCTCGTCGGCGGTAACGTCCAGCAGCGGGCGGATGAGCCAACCCTCCCTGACGGGACGGATGGCCGAAAGACCTGAACTGCCGGTGCCGCGCAACAGGCGCATCAGCACCGTCTCGGCCTGGTCGTCCGCCGTATGGCCGGTCGCCACGGCATCCGCCCGGTGTTCGCGGAGCATCCTGCGCAGGAAGCCGTACCGCACCTCGCGGGCGCCCTGCTCGGTGGAACAGCCGTTTTCCAGGCAATAGGCGGCAACGTCCGCGCGTTCCACGATACAGGGCAGTCCCAGGGACGCCGCACAGTCCCTGACGAAGGCGGCGTCTTCCCGCCCTTCCCGGCCCCGGAGGCCGTGGTCGAGATGGGCGGTGAGGAGCGTGACGCCCCATTTGCCGCTCAGCCGGTCGAGGACGTGAAGGAGCACCACCGAGTCCGCGCCGCCCGATACCGCGACGACCACTCTGTCGCCCGCCTGCATCATCCCGTGTCGTCGTACCGTTGTCTCGACTTTATGTTCGATGGTTTCCGGCATAGGAGTCGAAAAGACAGCCATAACGAAAATGGCCTTCCGAAAGCAGAAAGGCCATGGGAAATAGCGGCGCAGGGATTCGAACCCCGGACACTCGGATTATGATTCCGATGCTCTGACCAACTGAGCTACGCCGCCTCGAATCGAACAATCCAATATAGCGCCGGGCGGGTCTTCTGTCAAGGCATTAACACGTTATCGCGGTCGCCTCGAATGTGATTGTCATTGACCTGTGCGGGCGGATATATTACACATGCTTGTGCTTGATTCAACCGGCATTTCCGGCGAGGTGAGACTTGGCTGAAACCGAATCGAATACCGCCACTTCTCCGATAGCCGAGACCGAAGACGAAGGCCTCGTTCGGGGGCTCGGCCCCCTGGAAGCCACGACCATCATCGTGGGCGGGGTGATCGGTTCCGGCATCTTCCAGGCGCCGAGCGTCATCGCTTCCAACGTGGGCTCGCCGGGCATGAGCCTCCTCGTCTGGCTGGTATGCGGCCTGCTCGCGCTGTGCGGGGGACTCTGCATCGCCGAACTGGGCGCCATGCTCCCCCGGACCGGGGGCCAGTACGTCTACATCCGCGAAGCGTACAGAAAACGCTGGGTTACTTTCATATACGGCTGGTCCGCCTTCTGGATCGTGTGGCCGGTTTCCATCGCCGCGGTGGCCAACGTGTTTGCCAACTACCTGGCCAGCGTGGTCAACGTCGCCACCGCGGACGCGGGCGGGACGGGCATCGTCCTGAGCGAAGGCGCCCGGGCGCTTATCGCCTCGGCGTGCGTACTGGTGCTGACGGCGATCAACGTGGTCGGCGTCCGCTGGGGCGGGCAGGTCACCAACCTCTTCACCTTCATCAAGGTCGCCGCCCTGGGGGGACTGATCCTGCTGGGTCTCGTCATGGCCGACCTGGGTTCGATGGCCCACTTCTCGCCGTTGTTCGGCGGCGGCGGGGCAGCCGTGGGAGGATTCGCGCTGGGCGCCTTCGGCGCGGCCATGATCACCGGCCTCTTCGCTTACGAGGGGTGGACCTTTTCCAGCTACGTCGCGGGGGAAATGCGCGACCCCCGCCGCAATCTCCCGCTGTCGATCATTGCCGGCATCGCCTTCGTGATCCTGATCTACATGGCGGCCAACTTCGTCTACATGCTCGTCCTGCCCTTCGAGCAGGTACAGACCTCGCCCTGGATCGCCGCCGACGTGATGCGGGTGCTGCTGGGGGACTGGGGCGCCCTGTTGATCTCCGTGGGGGTCATGTGTTCCACCTTCGGCGGAGTCAACGTGCAGATTCTCGTAGCGCCGCGCCTCTTCTTCGCCATGAGCAAGGACGGCCTGTTCTTCGAGGGACTGAGCCGGGTGCATCCCAGGTTCCGAACGCCGGCCGTCTCCATTCTCACCCAGGGCATCCTGGCGGCCCTGATCGCCCTGACGCCGAGTTACGAACAGATCATTGCCTACGGCTCCTTCACGAACTACGCCTTCTCGATTATCGCCATCGGCTCGGTCATCGTGCTCCGCTTTACGCGGCCCGACGCGAAGAGGCCCTACAGGGCGTGGGGGTATCCGATAACGCCCCTGCTCTTCCTCGCCGTGATCACCGGTTACCTGGCGTCGCTGCTGACGAACGTGGAATTCATCTACAATACGCTTATCGGCCTGGCCATCGTCGCCGTCGGCTTTCCCTTCTACTTCTACTGGGAAAGGAAAAACAAAGGGAACTGAGGGATTTCATGCGGGATTTGCTGATCGTAGAACAGAACAACGTCATCCGCTACGATGACGTGTCGCTCTCCCATCTCCAGGAAACCCTGGAAGACTCCAGGGGCCTGTTCTGGCTGGACCTCGAGCAGATCACGGACGAAGACGCGGCGTTTCTGAGCGATTTCAAGGAGTTTGGCGCCCATCCCCTGTCGGTGAAGGCCTGCCGGGAAGTTTCGACGCGGCCTTACTCGGCGGTGTTTCCGGGACACCTGTTCATGGTCGTGCACGTGCTGGAAAGCCTGGACGCGGCCCCGGTCAAGTTGGGGTTCTTCCTGGCGCCCGGCTACCTGATCACCATTCATTCCACCCCGCTGACCCTTTTGCAGGACGTCAAGGACCGGGTCCAGCAGGATGCCCAGTCGATGCGGTCCACGGATCAGGCCGTCGCGCTGATCATGCAGAAGATCGCCGATCGCCAGGATCCGCTGGTGTCCGAACTCACCGCCGACACCATCGCGCCGGACCGGGACGCGGAAACCCGATGGATATACGACACGCAGCGCCGCCTCACCGATATGGTCCATCTCGTCAAACCGCAGTGCGAAATCGTACATTCCCTCTACAGTGGCGAGAAACTCTCCCTGCAGACGGATACGGTCGTCCAGCTCCAGGACGCGTACTACCGGTTCAGGAACATGGCCGAGGCGCTGACGCGTCACTGGGAAATGCTGAACGACGCGGCCACGGCCGCCCAGACGAAAGCCCTCAGGAGCATCGACGCCTCCGCGCGGCGGCTGACCTTCCTGGTCGCCCTGTTGCTCCCCGTGCTGGTCTTATCCGTCCTGCTGGGAATAGACGACCCCTTGATGAATAACGCCACCAAACCGGCGGTGGTGGGCATCGGCCTGGCGGTTTCGCTGCTTGCCGCCATCGTGCTGGTCCTCACGGCGCGAAAGCGATAACGGACGTCAAACCCCCGAGGTATCGTTGAATCGTCGGCCGATCATCCGTTCCCTCATACGTTCCTTCCTCTTCGCGGGCGTCGTGTTCCAGGCCGGCGGTCCGCCCGCCGTTTCGGCACAGGACCGCCTGGTCGTCGTTTCCCCTCACTGGGAAGGCATCCGTTACGAGTTCACCCGGGGATTCGACGCCTTCTACCGGGCGGAGACCGGCCGCACAGCCGAGATCGAGTGGATGGACGTGGGCGGGACCTCCGAGATCATCCGTTTCATCAAGTCGGAGTATACCGGCAAACCGGGAGGCATCGGCATCGACATGATGTTCGGCGGGGGGAGCGACCCGTTCATGGAACTGGCCCGCCTCGGCCTGCTGGCGCCGTACCGGCTTCCCGGGGACCAGCTTTCAATGCTGCCCGCCGAGGTGGGCGGCTACCCGGTCTACGACGCCGGCTACCGTTGGTACGGCGCGACGATGGCGGGATTCGGCATCGTGTACAACAGGCGGGTGGCGCAACTCGTGGACCTGCCCCTGCCGGAGACCTGGGAAGACCTGACCGATCCGCGGCTGTACTCGTGGGTCGGCGCCGCCGATCCGAGGAAGAGCGGCAGCGCCCACGTGCCCTTCGAGATCATCCTGCAGGTCTACGGGTGGGAAAGGGGCTGGCAGATCATTACCGCCCTGGGCGCCAACGCCCGGGGATTCGCCAATACGGGAAGCCAGGTGCCCAAGGACGTCACTTCCGGCGAAGTGGCCTACGGGATGGCCATCGATTTCTACGCCTGGGCACAGATCAACGCCGTGGGACCGGACATGATCGGCTACGCCATGCCGGACAACCTCACGATCCTGAATCCCGACGGCATATCCATTCTCAAGGGCGCGCCCAACGAGGACGTGGCCCAGTCCTTCCTGCGCTACGTCCTGTCGGAGGCCGGACAGTGCCTGTGGATGCAAAAACCCGGCACGCCGGGCGGACCGGAGAAGTACCAGCTGAACCGGTTCACCGTCCTGCCCCACCTGTACGAAAGCATCGATCCGGCCCATACCTCGGTCACGTTCAATCCCTTTACGTGGAGGTCGTCCTTCGTATACGACGCCGGGAAAGGCGCGGCGCGGCGCCATATCGTCGATGACATGATCGGCGTCTTCGTCATCGACGCCCACGCGGCCCTGCAGCGCAGGTGGCGGCGCGCCATGGCAGAGGGGGACCTGGAGCGCGTCCTGCCGGCCCTGGGAGCCATGCCCATCACGGAGGAGGAATCTCTGGCCCTGGGCGACCGGTGGCGGGACCAGGCCTTCAGAAACCGTACCCTGCTCGCGTGGAGCAGACTGGCGGCGGAGAAGTATGGATCGGACGCGGCGGGGCGGGCAGGCGCCAGGCACCTGCTTTTCTCCGGAAGCGGGCTGGTCCTGGCGGGGATGGTGCTGTACCTCTGGAGGTTGAAGCGGAGAAGCGGATGAAGACCTGGAATCCGCACCATCAAGGGGTCCGGTTTCGCGCGGCGCGGACAGCGCAAACGGATGCGTGTTTTTTTCATACCGTGAAGGTATCTTCATATGCTGAGACATTGAAATGGTCCGTCTAACGCTGAAGGGAATTACCCGGAAATTCGGTGACGTGACGGCGGTCGACGACGTATCTCTGGAGATCGCAAGGGGTGAACTGTTCTTCCTCCTGGGCCCTTCCGGCTGCGGCAAGACGACCCTCCTGCGACTGATCGCCGGGTTCTATGCGCCCGATGCGGGAAGCATCCTTTTCGACGACCAGGACGTGACCCGCACGCCTCCCCACAGGCGGAACACGGGCATGGTCTTCCAGAACTACGCCCTCTGGCCGCACATGTCCGTCCGTGAGAACGTGGCCTACGGACTCGTCCTGCGGAAGGTGCCGTCTTCCGAACAAAGAGACCGGGTGTCGGAGGCCCTCGGGATGGTGCGGATGGACGCCTACGGGGAGCGGTCCCCGAACCAGTTGTCCGGCGGTCAGCAGCAGCGCGTGGCCCTTGCCCGGGCCCTCGTGATCCGGCCCGACGTGGTGCTGCTCGACGAACCCCTGTCCAATCTGGACGCCAGGCTCCGCCTGGAAATGCGCGATGAGATCCGGCGCATTCACGACGAGACCGGCGCGACGATGATCTACGTGACCCACGACCAGAAGGAAGCCCTTTCCATGGCCGACCGCGTGGCCGTCATGGATATGGGGGCCGTTGCCCAGTCCGGCTCCCCCCGATCGATCTACGCCCGGCCCGCGAGTACTTTCGTCGCCGACTTCATCGGGGAGACGAATTTCGTGGCCGGCCGGTTGACGAGCGCGGAAACGCCCCTGTCCGTGGAGACCGCCGTCGGCGTGCTCCATTCGACGGTCGAACCCGCAGACGGCCTGTCGCCGGGAGACGAAGTGGTCTGCTCCGTCCGGCCCGAGGCCATCCGCATTTCGGAGCCGGACGACGCCGTCGGGGAAGAAGAGAACGTGCTGGACGGGATCGTCCGGCAGACCGTGTACCTCGGCGACCACGAACAGTATTCGGTCCGGCTGAACGACGGCACGCCGGTCAAGCTGGTGGACCATCGCCCCGGCCGGCGCCGCGCCGGCCCCGGTGCGCCCATCCGGTTGAAATGCGACGCGTCGCAGGTCGTCGTGCTCCGGAAGCCGGGATAGCGATACCGCGGAGCATCCCCCTCATGCCCAGTACCCGATTCGACCTCTCGGACCTTACCCCGGGCGTCCTCGCCCTTCTGGGCATTCTCGTCCTCTTCTTCGGCCTCTTCCTGTTCTATCCGCTCCTGCACGTCCTGTTGAACGCCTTCTACGCGGACGAAGGGTTCTCCATGGAGTTCTTCGGACTGATGCTGCAGAGCCCCGTCCAGCAGCGCGCCCTGTTGAACAGCTTCGAACTGGGCATCGTCACCACCGCCCTGACGACGATCATCGCCCTGCCCATGGCCGTCGCCCTCGTACGGTACGATTTCATCGGCAGGGGATTGCTGGGCGGACTCGCGCTGGTGCCCATGATCATGCCGCCCTTCGTGGGCGCCATCGGAATGAAGCAGATGTTCGCCCGGTTCGGCTCGATCAACCTGTTCCTCCTCGAAACGGGTCTCATCGACGCGCCCATCGACTGGTTCGGCGGTGGCGGGTTCTGGGGCGTGGTCATCCTCGAGGCGCTGCACCTGTACCCCATCATGTACCTGAACATCGCCGCCGGACTGGCCAACGTGGACCCCAGCCTGGAGGAATCGGCCCGCAACGTCGGCGCGGGCGGCTTCCGCCTGTTCCGCACCATCACGTTCCCGCTCATGTTGCCGGGATATTTCGCCGGCGCGATCATCGTGTTCATCTGGGCGTTCACGGACCTGGGCACGCCCCTGATCTTCGAGTTTCGGGAGGTCGTGGCGGTCCAGATCTTCAACATGTCCACCGACGTCCATGCGAATCCCCTGGGATACGCCCTGGTCGTCTTCGTGGTCCTGGTCACGCTGGCGCTCTTCTATCTTTCCAAGAAGTTCTTCGGCGGCCGCCACTACGAGATGGTCGCCCGCGGCCACGTGACGTCGGCCTCGAAACGCGCGACGTCGCTGGAGACCGTCCTGATCTGGGGCATGCTCCTTTCCATCACCGGCATCGCGCTGATCCCTCACCTGAGCGTGGTCCTGACCTCCGTCACCGAACGCTGGTTCATGACCGTGCTGCCCTCCGACTATACCATGGCCTACTACGGGCAGATCTTCGAGCACGACCTGACCCTGCTCTCCATCAGGAACAGCCTGTGGCTGAGCGTGATGAGCACCGTGATCGACATCGTCCTCGGCGTCGCCATCGCCTACCTGCTGACCCGGCGCCGCTTTCCGTTCAGGGACGCGCTGGACGCCGTGGCCATGCTGCCCCTGGCGCTGCCGGGCCTGGTGCTCGCCTTCGGCTATATATCCGGGTTTTCGGGTACCTTCCTGGACGTCCGCGTTTCCCCCATACCCCTGCTGATCATCGCCTACGCGGTGCGTCGCCTGCCCTACATGGTCCGGGCGGCCTACGCCGGTTTCCAGCAGATGAGCATCACCCTGGAAGAGGCCTCCATGAACATGGGCGCCGGTCCCCTGAGGACGCTCTGGAAGATTACCATGCCGCTTGTGCTCGCCAACGTGGCGGCCGGCGCCATCCTTTCCTTCTCCTTCGCCATGCTGGAAGTGAGCGACAGTTTGATCCTGGCCATCAAGGAACAGTACTATCCCATTACCAAGGCCATTTACAGCCTCATGGGCCGCATCACCGACGGACCCTACATGGCCAGTGCCATGGGCATGCTGGGTATGATCCTGTTGGCATGCAGTTTGCTGTTTACAGGTAGAGTGCTCGGCAAGAGAATGGGCCAACTGTTCAAGGTGTAGAACCAACGAACCGGAAACTGCGTACTATGATGAGAGAGCGCAGTAGTGGCCGGAACCGTATCGCCGGCCGGATGGATCGTCATGCGGCCGGAAGGCTGGCGCCGGTTACACCGGATTAACCGCTCAGCGCGGCGGCGGGTATCATGTCCACCTTCAATCTGGATCCCAAACCCAGGCGTCAGTCCGTAATCGCCCGAATCCGCCAGAACATAAAGCGCACGATGGTATCGGGCCTCATCGCGCTGATTCCCCTGACGGCCACCGTGGCCGTACTGAGCTGGCTGCTGACGTGGCTCGACTCCTTCGCGGCGCCGGTCATCCGCGGGCTGCTGGGCCTGGACACGCGCATACCCGGCCTCGGGATCCTGCTCATGCTGGTCGTGATCTACCTGGCCGGCTTCGTGGCGTCCAACGTGCTGGGCAGGAGGGCGATCACCTGGTTCGAGGACCAGGTGATGCGGCTGCCCGTTGCGCGGAGGGTATACCACACCATCAAGAAGCTGCTGGACACCTTCGCCATGGTGGGGGAGACGCGGATCTGGAAGACGGTGCTGGTGGAGTATCCGCGCCGCGGCGCGTGGATGGTCGCTTTCATTGCCGGCGAAATCCCGAGTGAAGACAGCCGGGAAGAACTGGTCAGCGTCTTCGTGCCCAACACCCCCAATCCCGCGGCGGGACGCGTTGTGATCGTGCCGCGGCGGGACGTGATCCCCGTGGATCTGCCCGTCGAGGAAGCCCTGGAATTCGTCGTTTCGGGCGGAACGGCCTTCAGCAACGTACTTACCCTGCCTTCGCTGCGCCCCGGCGAGCGGGCGGCGCCCCTTTCCCGGGGCGAAGAGGCAACCTCCCCTTCCCGGGGCAAGGGTCCCGTTTGACGGAGGCCGGGTGCCGGAAATCGTTTTATTGGCAAAAGTTCCTTATTCTCTTATATTTATATGAATGAGTTCCCGTCGACACCGTTATTGCATGGCATAACCGCACGATCAAGGGATCCCCGTCGATGTTTGAACTGATCAACCTGCTGGATATATTCATCATAGCCGCCTTGATCTACAGCCTTTACATGTGGCTCAAGGGCACGCGGGCCTATCATATCCTGATCGGCCTGGGCGGCCTGGGCATCTTTTACGGCATCGCGAACTGGAGCGGGCTGCTCCTGACCAGCCAGATCCTGCAGTACCTCCTCGGTGTCATCCTCCTCCTGATCATCGTAATCTTCCAGCCGGAAATCAGGCAGTTGCTGGAGCGGGTCAGTCCCCTGGTCATCTTCAGGCTTCAATCCAGCCCCATTTCCCGGCGCATTCTGAAGGAGATCACCGAGGCCTGTTTCGAACTGTCGGAGAAACGCATCGGCGGACTGCTGGTCTTCCCCCGGGCGACCGGGATCTCCGGCGTCGTGCAGCATGGAGTCAAACTCGACAGCCTCGTGAGCCAGGAACTGATCGTCAGCATCTTTCATCCATCTTCGCCGATTCACGACGGCGCGATCATCGTGGAGAAGGACCGCGTGGCCGAAGCGGCCACCTATCTCCCCCTTTCGACCAGGGATCATCTTCCCCCCCGGTACGGCACGCGGCACCGGGCGGCGCTGGGCGTGTCGGAACTCGGCGATACGTTCTGCGTAGTGGTGTCGGAGGAAAGCGGCGAGGTGTCCGTAGCTTCCGGCGGCGATATCACCGCCGTGGCCGATCGGGAGAAACTATGGCAGATGCTGGAAAAATCGTTGCTGCCGATCGAGATTCCCCGGAGCAGGCCGTCGTTGCGGGAAGCAATGGCGAAAATCCTCGCCTTTCGGCCGGAATACCGGTTCAATCGCAGCAACCTTACCGCCAAACTGGCGGCCATCGGGGTGTCCTGCCTGCTCTGGTTCACCCTGATCGGAGGACAGCAACGCTCCGAAATAGCGGTCACCGCCGCCCTGGCGTTTCAGAACGTCCCGGCGAACTTCGAAATGATCAGCAATTCGACCAGCGAGGTGAACGTGTGGGTGCGGGGTCCCGAGGGCAGTATAGCCACGCTCACGGCGGACCAGGTACGCGTAATAGTCGATTTGGACGATATCGAACCCGGGACCCATACCATGCAGCTCACGGAAGCGAACGTTGAATTGCCTTCCGGTATCGAAGCCACCTCGATCGATCCAACGAGCCTCACCATCACGTCCGATCGAATCGTGAACAGACGCATCATGATCGACCACGAACTGGCGGGGAAACTTCCGGAGGGTCTGGAAATCGCCCGTGTCACCGTCGAACCGCCTTCGGTACCGATAACGGGCCGGGAAATGGAAATCGACCAGATCGAGCGGGTGGTGGCGGCGCCCACGATCGATCTTTCCGAGCTTACCGCCAGCCGGGTCTTCGATTGCCGGCTGAAGATCCTGCCGCAGGACCTGTCCTTTACCTCGTTCACCATCGAGGACCGCGAGGTCAGGGTCCATATCGACCTGCAACCCGCCGGAGAGGGTCAGTCGGTCTCGGAAGAGGCAGACGGCCTGACGCAGGTTGCATCTTCCCCGCGGGCAGGCCCGGATAACCGGCTTGATTCACCTTGACTCAGCGCTATCCCCCGTCCTATAATCCCAGCCTATGAGCCATGCCGTATCGATCCGTTCAATGGCAGCGTGGGCATGCTGCGCCTTGCTGCTTTCAGCCGTTTCGGCATCCGCGAACGCGGGACCCGTCTTCGGACTTGCGCCGGAGGACCTGCCGAAGGGGATTGAAGTCCCGGTCGAAGCGGTACATGCGCCCGCGCCGGCTGCCCGGGAAGCCTCCTCCGACAGGGTCGAGACGCTCCCGGCCAGATCGCCCGCGCGCGACGGCGGAATCCGCGTACGCGCACGGGCCGCCCTCGTGATCGATATTCAGAAGGGCGAGGTAATCTATCAGAAGAACGCCACGTCGCCGTTCCCGGTCGCGAGTATCACGAAACTGATGACCGCGGTGACCTACATGCGGGAAAATCCGGATCTTGAAAAGCGCGTGCGTATTACCCGAAAGGACGTATACCGGGCCAACTGGACGAAACTCAGGTACGGGGAACAGGTCTCGGCGCAGGATCTGCTCTACGCCACGCTGGTCGCTTCGGACAACGTGGCGGCGCGCGCACTGGCACGCGCATCGGGGCTCGCCATGGAGGCATTCGTGGACCGTATGAATGAAACGGCGGCCTCCCTTGGCCTGTCGAACTCACGTTTTACCGAACCTACCGGGCTGGACGCGGGCAATATATCCACGGCCGTGGACTGCGTGGCGCTCCTGTGGACCGCGCTGCAGGATGAATTGCTGGCGGAAATCCTGTTGGCCAGGGAGTACCGGTTCGGAACGAACCGGCGCGTGCATACCATTCGGACCACCAACCGGCTGGTGCGCGATACGGTATCTGAACGGCAGTGGGTGAGTGTCGGGAGCAAGACCGGCTATATCCGCCGGGCCGGATACTGTCTCGTCATGCGCGCGCTCGGCGAAGCGGGCGATGACATTTACGCCGTAATCCTTGGCGGACCGACCAGCCGAACCCGGTTCACGGACATGCGGCGCCTGCTGGACTGGAGCATGAAGGACGGCGGGCGGCCCGGGGGCGTCGACGGGTGAAGCGACCCGCACTTGATCGAGGGGTGTGTCCTTTGGACGCATCTTAAACAGTAAGGAGGCGGCATGCTGGCGACGATTGGTTTCAGCGTGATTGGTACGATCATCCTGGGTCTCGTGGCGATCGGCCTGGTCTACCTCATGGCCCTCGCGGGGGGCGGCCAGCGCGTACGGGCGACCGGGCGGCGCTCGGCGGGCAGACCGCGGCCCGCCGGAGCGGGTGGCCGCAGGTGATCCGGAGTTACGCGCAATGACCTCCCTTCGCAGGGGCCTGGCCGCCCTCGTGCTCTTCGGCCTCTCCTCCGGGTGGACCCATTCCGAGGGGCTGGCTGCCGAGAGCGAAAACGGCAGGCTGACCATTGCGCGGATGAAGTACGACGGCGGGGGCGACTGGTACAACGACCCCGAGGCGATTCCGAACCTGGCCCGGGAACTGCAACTGCGCGCGGGCATCGAGACGAACCTGGAGCAGCGCGTCGTCACCCTGAACGACGACCTGCTGTTCTCTTCGCCCATACTCTTCATGACCGGCCACGGAGAGGTGAGGTGGACCGATTCGGAAGCCCGGAACCTCCGTACGTACCTGACACGCGGCGGTTTCCTCTACGCCGATGACGACTACGGCATGGACAAGGCATTCCGAAGGGAAATGAAAAAGGTCTTCCCCGACCAGGAATTCGTCGAACTCCCCTTCACCCACCCGATCTACCACATCATCTACGATTTCCCGGCCGGCCCGCCCAAACATCACGAGCACGACGGCAAGCCGCCCCAGGGGTTCGGACTCTTCCACGACGGACGCCTGGTCGTGTATTACACGTACGAAAGCAACGTCAGCGATGGCTGGGCCGACGAAAAGACCCACAACGACCCGGCGGCGAAACGAGAGACCGCCTTGAGAATGGGCATCAACATCATCGCCTACGCGCTCTATCGTTGACGCGGGGACGCCGGGGCGGTATACTGAAACCCGGAAGGCGAAACAGGCGTCTAAACCGGTAAGAGACCTTATCGTCCGGCGAACCGCAGCTCGAAGATCCACGAAGAGACCTTGTCGTCCGGCGAACCGCAGCTCGAAGATCCACGAAGGATCCAGATAAAAGGAGTACCCTCATGAACCTCTGGCAAACGATCAAGTCGGAATTGGACGGTCCGTTCGAAACCGTGCGAAAAAGCCTGTCCGGCGCCCTGGACATGGCGGAAGATCTCACGCGGAAAGGACGCATCAAGCTGGAGATCCAGTCGGCCCGCGCCGATATCCGCAACCAGTTGACCGAACTGGGCGGGCGCGTACACCAGATGGTGGTCGAGGACGGAATCACCGATGTTTCGGGAGACACGGAGGTGGCCGGCATCCTGGACCGCATCAAGGCGTTGCAGGGGAACATAGAAGAGTGGGAGGAAGAACTGCGCCGCGAGGATGCGGAACGCGCGGAGAAGAAAGCTTCCTGACGCGACGTCGCCGCGTGCAGGATTACCGGTTTCAACTGACCCCGGCATGCCGCTGACGCATGTCGGGGTTTTCTTTGCCGACGGTCCGCACGTGTTTCCGCCGACCGGCCGGTCCTCCGGACTTCACGTTTCCCTTGATTTAGACCTGCACTCCCCTACTATTTCAGGACACCCGGTCCACCAGCGAATACCATGCAAACGCCCGAAACACCGACACTGCCCATACTACGCATCCTGCTCGGCTCCCAGCAGACGGGACTGATCCTCGTCATCCTGCTGCTCGGTACGGTACTCTCCGTCTTCGCGGGGTATCACGCAGATCGCTCCACGGGCGAACTCGTCAACAATTTCCTGAATTCCCGTACCCTGATGCAGACGGCCACCGACGCCAGTTTCTTCGTGATCATGGCGGTCGGGGCGACCATGGTGATCATTTCCGGCGGGATCGACCTGTCGGTCGGTTCGATCTACGCCCTGTCCGGCGTCATGACCGCCATGGTTTTGCGGTCCGTGGCGCCGGACGGTCCCTTCGCGGTGGTCGCGCTGGCCGTCGTGACGTGCGTCAGCCTGGGCGTGCTGTGCGGCCTGTTGAACGGTATCATGGTGGTCGGACTCCGCGTGCACCCCTTCATCGTCACGCTCGGCACGATGTGGGTGTTCCGGGGCATCGCCTTCGTGGCCAGCGAGGCGGAAAGCATCCTCGTGCCGCAGTCCCTGACCGACGCGGTCAAGCTGTCCTTCGGTTCAGACGCCCTCTATCCCATGCCCATGATCATCATGCTCGCCATCACGGCCGCTGGCGCCGTATACCTGTCCAGGACCGTCATGGGCCGCCATATTTTCGCCGTGGGCGGCAACGTGGAAGCCGGACGCTACGCGGGACTGCGGATCGACCGCATTCTGGTCGGCGTATACGTGGTTTCGGGGCTTACCGCGGGCATCGCCGCGCTGGTGGGCAGCAGCTACTACGGTTCGGCTTCCTGCGCCGACGCCACGGGATACGAACTTTACGTGATCGCCTCCGCGGTCGTCGGAGGCGCAAGCCTTCGCGGCGGCCGGGGAAGCGCGGTCAACGCCATGCTCGGCGCCATGCTGATCGTCCTGATCCGCCAGTCCATCCGCACCCTGCACCTGGACCAGAACTACGAGTGGGTCGTGATCGGCTGCGCGATCATCATCGCGGTGGTTCTCGACCAGGTGAACCGCCGGCTCACGGCGCGCAGGCTGGCCGGAGCGGGATAGGCACGGGCTGGACGGAGCGGGATAGGCACGGGCTGGACGGAGCGAGATAGGCACGGGCTGGACGGAGCGGGATAGGCACGGGCTGGACGAGTCAGCCTGAAGCGAGCGAGAGAGGTCCCTGAAGCATTCGCCCTGCGCAGAAAGGAATGAGATCGATGATACGCCTGATGAGGAGTATGCAGACACGGCTTGTTTTGATCGCGGGCATGTTCGTTATCGGAACGGGTTGCGGCGGGACCGCGCCCCCCGACGACAACCGGCTCGTGATCTCCATGATCGCCAAGAGCACGACCAACCCCGTGTTCCTCTCCTCCCGGACCGGGGCGGAGGCCGCGGCCAGGGCGTTGTCGGAGGAGCACGGCGTCGACATCGTGATCGACTGGCGCACGCCGCCGACGGAGGACGGCCAGGTCCAGGCGCAGCGTATCGCGCAGGCCGTGAACGAAGGGGCCGACGTGGTCCTAATCTCCTGTTCGGACGCCGCCAAGGTCACGGGCGCCATCAATGACGCGGTGGACCGGGGCGTGCCGGTCATGACCTTTGACAGCGATGCCCCCGATTCCCGGCGGTTCGCCTTCTTCGGAGTGGACGACATCAAGACCGGCGGACTGATCATGGGAGAACTGGCCAAGGCGATGGACGGCAAAGGCCGCGTGGCCATCCTCGCGGGCAACCAGAACGCGCCGAACCTGCGCAAGCGGGTGGAAGGCGTCCTGCAGAAGGCCGCGGAGTACCCGGAGATCTCCATCGTGGGGACTTTCTACCACATCGAGACCCCCCAGGACGCCGCCGCCGAAGTGGTGCGGGTAAACAACGCCTACCCGGATATCGACGGATGGGCCATGGTGGGCGGGTGGGCGCTGTTCACCCAGTCCCTGCTGACCGACCTGGACCCCGATCGCATGAAGATCATCTCCGTCGACGCGCTGCCGCCCCAGCTGACCTACATAGAGCAGGGCATCGTGCCCGTGCTCTGGGGCCAGCCCACCTACCTGTGGGGGTACGAGTCCGTGCGCCTGATCGTCGAGAAGATCCACCTGAAGCAGGACGTCCCCGTCATCAATCCCCTCGAACTGGTCCACGTGTCCCAGGAAAACCTGGGCGAATGGGCGAAGATGCTCCAGGGATGGGGATTCACGGACGTGCCCCAGCGGTACCTGGACCTGGAGATGGAGAATCCGGAGGATCCGCCAGCTTCAGGCGAGTGATCTTGATGCATGCGCCGGATCCCGCATCGTTTCCCCGGTAACGCTTCCCCGGTAACACCATGGACCGCAACCCGCCGAACCCGTACATCGAATTCGACCGCATCACCAAGCGGTTTCCGGGCGTGACGGCCCTCGATGACGTGACCTTCGCCATAGAAGCGGGTACCTGCCACGCCGTGGTCGGCGAAAACGGCGCGGGCAAGAGTACGCTGGGACGGATCCTGACCGGTATCTACGACCTCGACGGCGGCCAGATTCGTATCGACGGCCGACCCGTGCAGATGATCGAGCCGGGCGACGCCCTGGACATGGGCATCGGCATGGTCCACCAGGAACTCGTTTTCTGCGAGAACCTGTCCGTCGCCGAGAATCTCTGCCTGGGCGACCTGCCCGCCCGGGGCGTGTTCGTCTCCGACCGGAAGATGGAAGACCGGGCCCGGAAGATGCTGGAGGCAGTAGACGCAGAGATGGACGTGGCAACGCCTATCGGCGATCTGCCCGTCGCCCAGCAGCAACTCGTCCAGATCGCCGCCGCCCTGGGCAGCGGTGCCCGCGTGATCGTCTTCGACGAACCGACCAGCAGTCTTTCGCACGTGGAAGCCGAACGGCTGCGGGAAAATATCCGGGATCTCAGGGCGAAGGGCGTGACGTCGATCTACATCTCCCACGACCTGGACGAGATCTTCCGCCTGTGCGACGTCGTGACGGTGCTTCGCGACGGCCGGCACGTGGCGACCCGGCCGGTGGCCGAACTGGACCGGCCCACGCTGATCAACCTGATGATCGGGCGCACCTTCGAAGCGTACTTCCCTTCCCACGTGGAGACCGGACCCGGCGCGGAGATGCTGGCCGCGGACGGGCTTTCGAGTCCGGGCAAGTTCGATGGCGTGTCTTTTTCCGTCCGGTCCGGGGAGGTCCTGGCCCTGGCCGGCCTGGTGGGCGCCGGACGGACCGAAGTGCTGCAGGCCCTGTTCGGCCTGGACCCCATGGTCACGGGACGGATACGAGTCGCGGGACGGCCGGTGAGCATCCGACGTCCTATCGACGCCATGCGAAGGGGCATCGGGCTCGTGCCCGAAGACCGGAAGCGGTTCGGTCTCGTCCTGTCTCTACGCGTGGACCAGAACATTGGTCTTCCCACCCTGGCGCACCGGTCCGGCTTCGGGTGGATCCGCGGCAGCCGGGAAGAAGACCTGGCCCGGGAATACGTGAAGCGGCTGTCGGTGCGGCCGGACGACATCCGGTACGACACGGCGGGCCTGTCGGGCGGCAATCAGCAGAAAGTGGTCCTGGCCAAGTGGCTGGCCGCGCGGTGTCCGGTCCTCCTGATCGACGAGCCCACCCGGGGCGTGGACGTGGGCGCGAAGTCGGAGATACACGCCCTGATCGACCGGCTGGCCCATGAAGGCACGGCCATCGTGCTCGTGTCGAGCGAGCTACCCGAGGTGCTCAATCTGTCGACGCGCATCATGGTGCTGCGGGCGGGTCGTGTGGCCGGTGAACTCTCCCGCGAAGAAGCGGACCAGGGCGCGGTGATGCGGATGATGGCGGGGGTGTGAGATTGTCTGGACTCATTTGCTAAGAACCTGTTTTAACTACTGCGTACCGGATTTTGTAACTCAGATTTGGTATGTAGATTAGAATCAGCCAAAACAAACTGATGGCTTTCATATATCCGTTTAGAACTAAGTAGATTGTAGACTTGACATTATACTAATCAATTGTTAAGTAATAATGTGATGGACACCATTTAGAAGGTATTTCTCATGGCGACCAACAGTCAAATCGAATGGACGAATACCACATGGAACCCGATCACAGGATGCACCAAGGTTAGTTCGGGCTGTGATCACTGCTATGCCGAACGGTTCTCCGAACGATTTCGTGGTGTTATAGGTCATCCATTCGAAAGTGGGTTTGATCTGACACTTCGACCAGATCGTCTTGCACAACCTAAACTTTGGCGACGTCCACAACTCATTTTTGTTAATTCGATGAGCGATCTGTTCCATAAAGACATCCCAGTTGGATATATACATCAAGTTTTTGACTCGATGGAACAAGCCAACTGGCATGTGTATCAGGTGCTTACCAAACGTAGTTCGATAATGCGTCGTTTCGTACGCCAACGATATAGTGAATCGCCTGTGCCGCCGCATATCTGGCTTGGAGTATCCATCGAAAACTCATCTGCGATGATACGACTTCACCAACTGAAGCAAATTAACGCTTCGGTCCGATTTGTGTCGTTCGAGCCGCTTATTGGTGCATTAGGCACGGTAAATCTTACGGATATTCATTGGGTTATAGCCGGTGGTGAAAGCGGTCCGAGAGCAAGACCAGTAAAGACAGAATGGCTGAGGGAATTGCGCGATCAATGCAAGAATCAACATGTGGCGTTTTTTTTCAAACAGTGGGGTGGACGTACTCCCAAGGCTGGTGGCAATATGTTAGACGGGCAGATATGGCAGGAATACCCTGTAGTTGAGAACTACAAAGTACAAGGGGCTACTTTGCAAGCAGCTGGCGCGCCTAAACACAACTCAAGAGAACCTATGGAAGTTGGCCCATGGGCAAAAGAGAAACTCGACTGCCTTAGTAAATACCTCAATGCCTACACCACTATACTTCGCAAGCAGAACTTCAAAGGCTATTTCTATATAGATGCATTCGCTGGACCAGGAACTCTCAGGATTCGCAGACAACAAACAACTGGTTCATCTCAACAGTCACTTATTAAGATCTCTGATCATCTTGCTGAGGATGCTGGTGCGACAGAGTACATAAGCGGATCTCCAAATGTCGCACTTGATACCAAATACCCATTTACTGACTACGTATTCATCGAAATAGAAACTAACAGACTACATCAGTTACAAGAACTGAAGGATAGCTACAAGGACAAGATACCGTCTAGACGTATACATATTCGCAAACTAGACTGTAACGATTATCTGACTAAACTTCTCAAAGACACCAAATGGAGTAGTTGGCGAGGTGTCGTTTTCTTGGATCCTTTTGGTATGCAAGTTCCTTGGAGTACTGTAGCTGAAATCGGAAAAACAGGGGCAATAGAAGTGTTTGTTAACTTCCCTGTAGGAATGGCTATACAAAGGTTACTGCCCAATAGTGGTGTATTCACCCGCGCGCAACGGAATAAACTTAACCAATACTTCGGAACAGAAGAGTGGTTTGATGTACTGTATAGCTCTGAGCAGAATCTGTTCGGTAAGCAGACCCAGAAAACTCAACGTGCTGGAGATACCCTTGTGAGATGGTATCGAAAGAGGCTCAAACACGTTTTCGGTCATGTTTCCGCTGCACGCGAAATCCAAAACACTCGCGGTCGACCACTTTACTACCTTATCTTCGCCGGGCATAACAAGACCGGTGCACGGATAGCTAATGATATACTGCGACAAGGCGTTCGAGTGATTCAGTAAAGTGCTCAAAGAGGATGTAGTCGGATTTTCGATAACTAACTGCGTTTTCAACCGTGCTGTGGTCAAGAGAACTATCGACAACGCAATTAGTTTAAATACGTTGCCGATGTCATACTGGTCATCTCACTCACCCCGCCTCCCCGGCGCGGCCGCCACGCCTTCCATGCCGCCGCTCACCCGCAGCACTTCTCCGGTGATCCAGCCCGCCGCCGGGCTGCACAGGAACGCCACCCCGTTGGCGACGTCCTCCGGCTCGCCCCACCTGCCCAGCGGGATAGCGCCCCGAATCCGTTCGATCATCTCTTCCTCGGTCAGCCCCAGCGCCTTGCTGCGCTGGGCCATGTTGGATCGATTGAACTCAGTATAGACGGGGCCCGGACAGACGGCGTTCACCCGGACACCGTACGCCGCGAGTTCCAGGGCCAATGTACGCGTAAGGCTGATGACGCCTTCCTTGGCCGCGTTGTAGGCCGCCACCAGGGCCGCCGGATTCTGTCCGTTGATGGATGAGATGTTCACGATGCAACCGGACTCCTGCCGTTCCATGATCGCGCCCGCGGTCCGGCAACAGTAGAAGGTCCCGGTCAGCGTGACCCGGATCACCCGGTCCCACTCTCCGTCGTCCAGTTCGACGACGGGCGTTACCTTCTGGCCGACCCCGGCGTTGTTGACCAGGATGTCGAGCCTGCCGTGGGCTTCGGCCACCGCGTCGAAGCACACGCTGACCGAGGCGCTGTCCGAAACGTCCAGGTACCCGGGATATGCCGCCAATCCCAACTCACGGAGTTTCCCGGCCTCCTCCCCGGCCTTCTCGCGCTGCAGATCCGCCATCACCACGGTCGCGCCGTTGCGTGCAAGCCGCTCCGCGATACCCAGGCCGAGACCCTGCGCCGCGCCGGTCACGACCGCTACGGCCCCGTCTATGCGATGTGGGTCGTCCATGCCGCAGATCCTTTCAATCGTCCAGTCTCTCTTTGCCGATGTACATCTCGGTGTATACGGTGTTGTTTTCCCAGAAGGGATAGAATCCCGCGCGGTCCTGTTTCAGCCCCTTGAGCCAGGGTTTGCGGAGCTGGAACCGGTGGTCGTGCCACAGAAACGCTCCGCCGACGTCGGAAGTAAGTATCCTCTCCGCCTCTTCGTATAGCTGCATCCGCCGGCCGCGGTCGGATTCCCCCCGTGCCCGGTCGATCAGGTCGTTGAAGCGCGCGTTGTTCCAGTCGTGCCGGGTGAATCCCCGGGGCTGCGACCGCCAGGGAACGCCGAGTAGGCTCTGCGGGTCGGAGAAGTCGGCTCCGTAGCCTACCATGCCGATCGGTATCTCCCAATCGTACATCAGCCGGTTGAAGGCATTCGCCTGCATGTTTTGGATTTCGAGCCGGATGCCGAGGATTTCGAGCAGTTGTTCCTGGATCATCTGCGCGGCCTGACCGCTCTGCGACGACGGCGGCGCGTCTCGGAGCCAGATATCGACGGCAGGGAATCCCCTGCCGCCTGGGAATCCGGCTTCGGCCATCAGCTGGCGGGCGGCTTCCGGATCGAACTGCTGGAGATGCTTCAGGCGTTCGCCGGCATATCCGGGGAAATTGGGGGGACGCATGCCGCGGGCCGGTCGAACGGCCCCTTTGAAAAGGACGGCGGCGATGGTCTGCTTGTCGATGGCTTTCGCGATAGCCCTGCGGACGCGGATATCGTTAAAGGGCGGTTCCCGGGTCCGGAAAAACAGGTACGCCGTGGACACGCCGTTGAACTTCCACAACTGGCCGCGCAGGTCCGGGTCGTTCCTGATGCGGTCGAGGTCGGCCGGGCTCCCCACGCCGACCAGATCCACCTCGTCGTTCTCGTAGGGCAGCAGGCCCACGCCGCCGGACGCGCTGCCGGTCCCCGCCGTACCCGAGAAGAGGCGGACGATCTTTCTGAGACGTCCGGGATTGTTGCCTTCGTAGTAAGGATTGAGCCGGAAGGTCATGTACCTGCCCTGGACCCATTCGTCCAGCCGGAAGGCGGAGTTGCTCACGCACCGCCCGGCTTCCGTCCACCGATTGCCGTATTTCTCCACCTGCCATCGCGGTACCGGCGAGGAGGCCGTGTACGAGGTAACGTACGGCAGGTAGGCACAGGGTTCTTCGGTTTCGATTTCGAAGGTCAGGTCGTCGATCGCCCGCAGGCCGAGCAGGTCGGAATCGTCGTTCATGCGCTGGTTGTGCGCCCTGGCGCCCTTGATATCGTAATAGAAGAAGGCGTACACGTTGCCGCTGTCCGGATGGAGCAGGCGCTTGTACGTGTATACGAAGTCGTGGGCGGTGACGGGCGTGCCGTCGCTCCAGCGGGCGCCGGGATGGAGGTGGAACGTCCAGGTCCTTCCGTCGGGCGAACGCTCCCACCGGTCCGCCGCGCCCGGGATGAGCGCTTCGTTTTCGTCGACCATGCAGAGGCGTTCGAAGAGGAACGCGCTGCCCAGGGATTCGTACAGGGCGACGCTGACGTCCAGGCTGGAGGGTTCGTTGGAGAAGTAGCGGTACACCTGGCGTTCGGGCGGCGCCGCGTCCCCCGGGAGCGGCCTGGCCGCCGCTTCTTCCGCTGGGATGGTCTCTACGAATGGACGTCCGGGAAGATCGGACGGACCGTCGCCGCAGGCCGGAGTCAACGACAGGGCAACGAGACCATTCAGATAGAGCGGGAGGTATGATCTCCTTTGTGCGAGCATGTGCCCTCGCCTTATCCGCGGCGCATCCGGTCAGTGTTACATTTCGAGCATCTTCCCGGCGATTTCGCGCGCTTCATCCAGCGTGTCCACGATATGCGCTTCCGGAACGCGCTGGATGATGCCGAGAGCGGACAGGGTCTCCTCGACGGACCCGGAGAGCGACATGACGATGAACCGGGTGTCCTCGCTCGTGGCGACGTCCATGAGTTGTTCCACGACCATGGCCGCACTGTCGTCGATGTAGGTGGCGCCGGAGAAGTCGAAGATGACGACGTCATGGTCCTTGATGTCCTCGGAGATCACCCCCACGAGCTTCTTGGACGACGCCACGGTGAAACTGCCCCGGAGCGCCACGAGCCCTACGCGGGCTGTGAAATCGTCTATGCTGGAGGTTTCTTCTTCCTGCGTGAAAAACTGACGGTCCAGCAGCGGTACGGACACCACGCTGTCGAGTTCCAGGTTTTCCAGTTTCCTGGCGTGGGCCATGCCCGCGACGATCAATCCGATCGCCACCGCGGTGACCAGGTCGACGAACACGGTCAATCCCAGGGTGATCAGCAGAATGAAGAGATGCTCCCGGTGGAGACGGTGGATGCGCGTCAGGATCCGCCAGTCGACGATGTCCCAGCCGACCTTCATCAATATGCCTGCGAGTACGGCGTGCGGGATCGGCTCGACGACCCAGCCCAGGCCCATGAGGAGCACAAGCAGTATGACTGCGCGGATTACGCCGGACACCCGGGTGGTACCGCCGGCCCTGATATTGGTTACCGTGCCCATGGTGGCCCCGGCGCCGGGCAGACCGCCTATCAGCCCGGCAACCATGTTGCCCAGGCCCTGTCCCACCAGTTCCTTGTCCGCGTTGTGTCTGGTTCCGGTGAGCGAGTCGGCGATCAGGGAGGTGAGCAGGCTGTCCACGGAACCAAGCAGCGCGAGGATCAGCGCGGGTTCGATGGCGTGGATGATGAAATCGGCGGAGGGCGGCACCAGGTGGATCACAGGCAATCCGGAGGGTATGGTTCCGATCACCGGTACGTCGGACAGCCAGAGCACGCTGAGCGTCGTACCGACGATGAGGGCAACCAGCGTGCCCGGCAGCAGTCCGGACAGCCGCCGGGGCCAGAGTACGCCGACGGCCAGGGTGGTGACCGCGATCGCGAAGGCGCCGTAGTTTACGTCCCCGAGGGCTTCCGACAGCGCCCGGATGGTCCCCACGGCCCCGCCAGGCGCGGCGGGCGCGCCGATGAAGGGCAGCGCCTGGATCAGCATGACGATGAGCCCGATGCCGGACATGAACCCCGAGATCACCACGTGGGGGGTGTATGCCACGTAACGCCCGAACCGCAACGTGCCCAGCAGAATCTGCAGCAGGCCGCCCATGATCACGACGGTCAGCGCTTCGCTGATCGAACCTGCATTGTTCGCGATGATGACCGCCATCGCCACGGTCATGGGGGCCGTGGGACCGGAAATCTGGGACCGG
Source organism: bacterium (assembly GCA_963693015.1). Classification (GTDB taxonomy): domain Bacteria; phylum JAAXHH01; class JAAXHH01; order JAAXHH01; family JAAXHH01; genus JAAXHH01. The sequence continues at coordinate 2,319,718 of OY843748.1, read as the reverse complement.
GTGCCCCCGAATACGGCGGCAAAGAAGCCCACGCCGATCGCGCCGTACAGCCCGGCCGCCGCGCCCATGCCCGACGCGACGCCGAAGGCGAGCGCGACCGGGAGACCCACTACCGCCGCGGTAATCCCGCCGAACAGGTCGCCGCGGAACGTGTCCAGGCTGTAGTTCAAGTAAAACCTCCCGTTCTTGCCTGATAGGACTTGCGCCCAAGGGAAAGCGACGTATCTTCGCTGTTTAATTGATATATATATGGTAATAAGGCAAGGTAAAGTTATCCATACGTGTTTAAAACTCTACAACAGAATCAGATAGGTAGCAACGCTGAAGGAAGACTGAGCATCGGAGGACCGAGTCGATGTGCGGCCGCCTCTCCCAAATCCTCACGGAACAGCAAATATACACGTTGTATACCTTGCCTGATTCGGCGCCGCGCCTCGATCCGCAGCCGAGGTACAACGGCGCGCCGACCCAGGCGTTCGTCTTGTGCCGCCTGGATGAAAGCGGGACGAGATCCCTGGCCGCGCTCCGCTGGGGACTGGTGCCGTCCTGGGCCAGAGACGTAAAGATCGGCGCGCGGCTCATCAATGCGAGAGCGGAGACCGTAAGGGAGAAACCCGCTTTTCGATCGGCGTTCCGGGCGCGGCGGTGCCTCATCCCGGCGAATGGATGGTTCGAATGGAAGCGGACCGGGGGCCGCAGGCAACCCTGTTTCCTGGCGCTCGAAAGCGGTTCTCCCGTTTCCTTTGCGGCGCTGTGGGAGCAGTGGGGCCGGGACGGCCGGCAGCTCGAAACGTTCACGATCATAACGACCGAAGCCTCGCCCGCGCTTTCGGATATACACGACCGGCAGCCCGTGGTGGTCGATCCCGACGACTTCACCGACTGGCTCGATCCCGGAACGCCCCTGGCAACGCTGCAGGAAATCATCGGACCGCCCCACGAGGGGCCCTACGAGATCCGGCCTGTGAGCGACAGGGTAAACCGGGTGTCCAACGACACGGCGGATATCCTCTCGCCCGTAGAGACGACTACGTTGTTCTGAGTGTTCCAGCCGCACGCGAGCGCACGCGGGGTCCATGCCATGGTTCGACCAAACGGGGGGATTCAGCGAGACGATGCCGCCACGCTTCGCCGGCTCGTCCTGATCGTGCTGACGATCGGCATCGTGGGCGTGGGCTTCGAACTCGTACTCCTGGATCACACGGAGGACACCTGGCAGCGGGTGCCGCTCGTGCTCCTGGCGGCCGCCCTTCCGGTTTCGGTCTGGCTCATCCTCTCGCCCGGGCATGCGATCATACGGGCGTACCAGGTCCTGATGGGACTGTTCGTCCTGTCCGGGTTCGTCGGGCAATGGCTGCATTACCAGGGCAACGTGGAATTCGAACTGGAAATGTATCCGTCGCGGGAAGGGCTGGAACTGATCTGGGAGGCGTTGGGAGGAGCCTATCCGTCTCTTGCGCCGGGCACCATGACGCTGATGGGTCTGCTGGGGATGGCCGCCTGTTTTCGCCACCCGGCCCTGAATGCAAATCGCATCGCCCCAAAAACCATGGAGAAACCATGAACACATTCAAGCGACCAGGACCCGCCCTGCTGTTATCGCTCGTTGCCTGCCTCTTCGTACTCGGAGGATGCGGCAGTTCCGAAACGGCTGACCAGACCGATCCTGCCGAGCATGAACCGCAGACTGAGTCGGCGCCGGAAGCGGTCGTCAATCCCAATCTCGCCGGAGGCGACGAACTTGCCACGCTGCCCGGGATGACCGCCGAACTTGCGGACATGGTTGTGGACGCACGACCCTTCCCGGATATGATCGAACTGAATGGGCTCATTTCGGCGCACATGGACCAAGAGGAGGCGGCCGCGCTCTACGCCCGGATGTTCATTCCGCTGAACCTGAACACGGCCACCGATGATGAAATGCGTCTCGTACCGGGCGTGGGAGATCGCATGGTCCACGAATTCAAGGAATACCGACCCTATCTCGCCATCGGCCAGTGGCGGCGGGAAATGGGCAAGTACGTGGACGATGCCGAGGTCGCGCGCATGGAGCAGTACGTGTTCGTTCCCATCGATCTGAACACGGCCACCGACGAGGAAATCCTGGCGGTACCGGGTGTCGGCGAACGCATGGCCCATGAGTTCAAGGAATACCGACCCTATTCCGGCATGGAGCAGTTCCGTCGCGAGATCGGTAAGTACGTGGATGACGGCGAGGTGGCCCGGCTGGAAAGATACGTGGAAATCCGAAGCCAGGATCCGTAGGAGGGAAGCGCGCCAGGAGGGAAGCGCACTGGCCGAGGAGCGCGCCGGCCGGGATACGCGGTGCGTACAGGGGAAGGGTTAATCGGGGTGGGGGGATTTGAACCCCCGACCCCCTGCTCCCAAAGCAGGTGCGCTGACCGGACTGCGCTACACCCCGTAGAACTCGGGCAATTATACGGTTCACCGGCGGCCCTGTCAAGGTAAACCCCGGTCGCATCGGCCTGCGAACGGGCACGAAATCAGCCGACCTCAGGAGATCCGGCCATGAAGCTCGCGGTCAACGGCAGGATGGACCCCGAACATCTCGCCTTCGCCCGGCAACTGGGGGTGACGGACGTAGTAAACGGGGTACCGGATTGCGACCTCGCAAAGGGTTATTACGATTTCCATGACCTGTCGCTCCAGAAGGCGCGCATCGAAGACGCCGGGCTGACCTGGTCGGTGCTCGAGGGCGTGCCGCCCGAGTGGTGCGACAAGATCAAATTGGGGCTGCCGGGGCGCGACGCGCAGATCGAAAACTGGTGCAGGACGCTCGAGCACATGGGCGCCGTGGGCATTCCCGTGCTCGGCTACTTCTTCAGCCTGCGCAACGTGGGCGGCAACTACGGACTGCGCACGTCGAAATCGACCCCGAGCCGGGGCGGCGCGGTCGTCACCCGTTTCGACTACGAGCGGATCAAGGGGGCAAGGCAGGACTACTGGAAACCGCCTGTTCCTCCGGACCTGGAACTGTCCGACGAGGACATGTGGAGCAATATCGCCTATTTCCTGAAGGCGGTCATACCGGTGGCCGAAAAGGCCGGCGTGCGCATGAGCCTGCATCCCGACGACCCGCCCATTTCGCCCATCGCCGGAATTGCCCGGGTCTTCCGCAGCCACGAAGCGCTGAAGCGGCTCGTCGAAATCGTCCCCAGCGCATGCAACGGCCTGGGTTTCTGCCAGGGCACGGTGTCCGAAATGCCGGGCGACGCGCTTGACGCCATCCGGTACTTCGGGAAGCGTGACAAAATAAACTACGTTCATTTCCGGTTCGTTTCGGGACCGGTTCCCGCGTTCTCGGAGACCTTCATCGACCAGGGCCACGTGGATCCCATGGAATCCCTGATGGCCTACGCGGAAGCCGGCGTGGACTGTCCCATGATCGACGATCACGTGCCGCGGCTGGCTCTGGACCCGGATGGCCGCCATAGTACTTCCAGGGCCTACGCGCTGGGCTACATGAAAGCGCTCCTGGACAACGTCGGGCGAATCGGCAACGGTAAGGCATAGCCATGAAAACACCCTCCCTGCTCTCCTTCGAAGCCGTCGTCGGCCATTCCGATCCGGGCATTTACGACATCCAGTCCAGTGCGCCCGGTCCCGAAGGCAGCCTGCCGCTCACCGACGACATGCTGAGGGAAAGCCCCAGCGGCGACCTGTTCGCCCTGTCCCAGAACGTGGGCATGGGGTGGAGCCCCAACGCCCTGAACCGACGGCAATACCTGATCCTCAGCACCCAGGGCGGTATCCGCGCATCCGATGGAACGCCGGTGGCCCTGGGATACCATACCGGCCACTGGGAGGTCGGCCTGCTCATGCAGGCGGCCGCCGAGGAGCTGACGGCCCTGGGCGGCATCCCCTTCGGCGGCTACTGCACCGATCCCTGCGACGGCCGTACGCAGGGCACGCCCGGCATGATGGACAGCCTCCCGTACCGGAACGACGCGGCCATGGTCTTCCGCCGGTTGATCCGGTCCCTGCCGACGCGCCGCGGCGTGATCGGCGTGGCGACGTGCGACAAGGGCCTGCCCGCCATGATGATTGCGCTGGCGGCGACCCATGACCTGCCGTGCGTGCTCGTGCCGGGCGGCGTTACGCTGCCGGCGGAAGAGGGCGAGGACGCGGGCAAGATCCAGTCCATCGGCGCCAGGTACGCCCACGGGGAGATCTCGCTGGAATACGCGGCGGACATGGGCTGCCGCACCTGCGCGTCGCCGGGCGGCGGTTGCCAGTTCCTGGGCACGGCGGCGACCTCGCAGGTCGTGGGGGAAGCCTTCGGCCTTTCGCTGCCCCACAGCGCGCTGGCCCCGTCCGGCCAGCCCATCTGGACCGACATGGCCCGGCGTTCGGCCCGGGCGCTGATGCGGCTTGACGCCGAGGGACTGACCGTCCGGAAGATCCTGACCGAAGAGGCCCTCGAAAACGCCATGACGGTCCACGCCGCCTTCGGGGGTTCGACCAACCTGCTGCTACACGTCCCCGCGGTCGCCCACGCCGCCGGACTGCGCCGTCCCACGATAGAGGACTGGGTCAGGATAAACCGCCGGACGCCCCGGCTGGTGGACGTATTGCCGAATGGCCCCACGGGTTATCCCACGGTGATCGCCTTCCTCGCCGGCGGCGTGCCGGAAGTGATGCTGCACCTCCGCGAAGCGGGCCTGCTGCACGAAAAGGTACTCACCGCGGCCGGATGTCCCCTGGGAGAGGTCCTGGACTGGTGGCGGGGGTCCGAAAGACGGCGGCTGGTCCGCGAGCGGTTGAAGAAAGTGGACGGGATCGACCCGGAGGAAGTCATCATGTCCCCCGATCGGGCGCGGAACCGGGGATTGACGAGCACGGTGACGTTTCCCGTGGGCAATCTCGCGCCGGAAGGCTCGGTGATCAAGAGCACGGCGATCGACCCGGACGTCGTCGACCCGGACGGGGTATACCGGAAGACGGGCCCCGCGCGGGTATTCACGCGGGAGCGGGACGCCATCGCCGCCATCAAGAGCCGGGGCGAGGACCGGATCAGGCCCGGCGACGTGCTGGTCCTCATCTGCCGCGGTCCCATGGGCGCCGGGATGGAGGAAACGTACCAGATTACCGCCGCGCTGAGGCACCTGTCCTTCGGCAAGCACGTGGCCGTGGTGACCGACGCCCGTTTTTCCGGCATTTCGACGGGGGCGTGCATCGGTCACGTCGGACCCGAGGCCCTGGCTGGCGGTCCCATCGGAAAGGTAACCGACGGCGACCTGGTCGAGATCGTCATAGACCGGAACGCCCTGACGGGTTCCATCAACCTGGTCGGGAATGAGGAGGGCACCTTCGGCACGGAGGAGGGTACCAGGCAGCTCGCCGGGCGGCCGCCGCGGCCCGACCTGGCCGCCGACCCGAATCTTCCCGACGACACCCGGCTCTGGGCCGTCCTGCAACAGGCCGGCGGCGGCCCGTGGGGCGGATGTGTGTACGACGTGGATGAAATCGTCCATCGTATGCGAAACGGCGGACAGACCGGGGTCCGGGAACCGTCACAGGAGGCGGCTCGAGCGTCGTCCAGGAAGGCGGTGGCGCCCCATAAGCCATCAAAGACTAAGGCGAGAGCAGGAAAAAATGGCAAATAGCCCGTCAGCACTCGATCTGAACGTAAGATACTACCAGGACAGCACCCCGGCCGATGTACCCTGCAGAGAGGAGCACTTCATCCGCAGGGAAATCCGGATGAAGCTACCGGTGGAGCAGACGGCACTCGTCCTGGTGGACCTGTGGAATACCCATTTCATCGACAGTTGGATCGAACGGGCCGCCCGGGTCACCCGGGAGGCGATCGTGCCGGCCATCGAAATGAGCCGGAGAGCCGGCCTGACCGTAATTCACGCCCCTTCGCCCGAGGTTGCGCGGCAGTTTCCCCAATCGACGCGCAATCCAACGCCGCCCGACCCGCCGGGCTGGAGTGCGGACTGGCCGCCCCAGGCATTTCGGAGCAGGGCGGGCGAATACCAGGCCTATCGCGGACCCAGGAGCCAACCGCCCGGCATCGGCCTGCACTGGGACCCCATCAGCGACGACCTGACCATCTCACCGGCCGTCGAGGTCCGTGACGAGGACGTAGTGATCACAAACGGCGCCGAGCTGCACGAGGTGCTGGCCGAACGGAACGTGCTCCACCTGGTCTACGCGGGTTTCGCCACCAACTGGTGCGTCCTGGGCAGGGACTACGGCATCCGTTCCATGGCGCGGTACGGGTACAATATCGTGTTCCTGCGCGACTGTACCGCGGGGGTCGAATTTCCTGATACGCTCGATGATCTCTTCGTAACGGAGATCGCGATCCGCGAAATAGAGCAGCAGTTCGGTTTTTCGGCGTCCAACGAGGACTTCTTCGAGAGTTGCCGGAAGGTTTCGGAAAGGAACGCGTCGTGATCGTCGATACCCATACCCACTTCTACGATCCCGCCCGGCCGCAGGGCGTGCCATGGCCGGGCCCCGAGGACGATTTTCTATACCGGCGCATCATGCCGGAGGATTTCAAGCGCGAAGCGCGACCGGAAGGCGTCACGGGCACCGTCGTGGTGGAAGCCAGCGCCTGGGTGGAGGACAACCAGTGGATCCTGGATCTGGCCGAGGACGATCCCTTCCTGCTGGGCCTGGTGGGACACCTGGAGCCTCCGGATGCCCGTTTCGAATCGGACCTGGAACGTTTTGCGGCGCACGATCTCTTCTACGGCATCCGTTTGGGCAAGGCGCCGATCGACGATCCGGTGTATCTCGGGGCCATGGAGCAACTCGCGGCCCACGGCCTGACCCTGGACCTGCTCGTGGGCAAGGAATGGCTGCCCGGCGTGGCCGACTGCGCCGCGCGTTTCCCCGACTTGAGGATCGTGCTGAACCACCTGGCCCACGTGCCGGTGACCGGTGGGCAGCCGGACGAAGAATGGGTGGCCGGCATCAGATCTGCCGCGGCCCATCCCCACGTTTTCTGCAAGATATCGGGCATGGTGGAACTGGCGCAGGCTTCCCCGCCGCCGGAGGACCCGGCTTACTACGGGCCGGTCCTGGACGCGCTCTGGAACGCCTTTGGGGAGAACAGGCTGCTGTATGCCAGCAACTGGCCCGTATCCTGGAGATACGCGACCTACCGCCAGGTGCAATCGCTGGCCATGGCCTGCTTCGAGCCGCGGGGTTCGGAAGTCCTGGACAAAATCATGGGGAAGAACAGCCGGGAAGCCTACGGGTGGGTGCCGCGCAGTTGATGGACCTCAGTCGGGGGCGCCGCGTAGCTGACAGATGCCTGACCGGCTACCGATCCTCTATCGGCACGTAGTGGCAGACGTCGTCACCGGAATAAATCTGGCGGGGACGCGCGATCTTCTGCTCCGGGTCATCCAGCATTTCCGCCCACTGCGCCAGCCAGCCCACGGTGCGGGGGATCGCGAACAGCACGGGGAACATCTCAAGCGGAAAGCCCATGGCCTGGTAGATGAGGCCCGAATAGAAATCGACATTGGGATAGAGTTTCCGATTGACGAAATAGTCGTCTTCGAGGGCGATGCGCTCCAGTTCCACGGCGACGTCGAGCAGGGTGTTCTTGCCGGTCACGCCCAGGACCCGGTGGGTCATCTCCTTGAGGATCCTGGCCCGCGGATCGTAATTCTTGTACACCCTGTGGCCGAACCCCATGAGCCGGATATCGCCCTGCTTGACCTTCTTGACGTAGGCGGGTACCCGGCTGATGTGTCCGATCTCCTGCAGCATGTGCAGCACCTGCTCGTTCGCGCCGCCGTGCAGGGGGCCGTACAGCCCGGCCGCCGCGGCGGCAACCGACACGTAGGGATCGGGCAGGGAACTTCCGACGCTTCGCATCGCATTGGCGCTGCAGTTCTGTTCGTGGTCCACGTGCAGGATGAACACCACGTCCAGGGCCTTTTCCAGCACGGGATCGGGGGTGTATTGCTCCGTCATCTTGTACATCATGGACAGGAAGTTGCCGCAGTAACCCAGGCCGTTGTCCGGATAGGTGTAGGGAAAGCCCTGACTGTGCCTGTACGCGAAGGCGGCGATGGTCGGTATCTTGGCGATGAGCCGGTGGATCTGCTCGTTTCGGATGGCCGCGTCGCGTATCCGCTTGGCTTCCGGGTAGAAGGTGGATAGCGCGGCGACCGTGCTGATCAGGATCCCCATGGGATGGGCGTCGTACCGGAATCCATCCATGAACTTCTTGATGTTCTCGTGGACGATGGCGTGATGGGTGATGTCGTAGGACCATTCATCGAGTTCGGTCCTGGTCGGCAGCACGCCGTGGACGATCAGGAAGGCGACTTCGAGAAAGGAACTTTTGACCGCCAGGTCTTCGATGGGATAACCCCGGTACCGGAGAATGCCCTTCTCGCCGTCGATGTGGGTAATGCTGCTCCGGCAGGAGGCGGTATTGTTGAAGGCCGGATCGTATCCCAGCAACCCGAAATCGTCCTCGGACACCTTGATCTGGCGAAAGTCCGTGGTGGGGATCGCGGCGCCGTACTTGGGATAGGTCCCGTATATGATCGGGATCTCGTACTGTTTGCCAGTCCGGTTGTCAATGACGGTCAACGTGTCGGGCATTCCGTACAACCTCCTGGTAACTGGCCTGGGTAGAGATGGATCGACTGCCGGAATAGGCGCGCCGTGAAAGCAACAACTTAACGGTTCGCGTCAGATCGGTCAACCAAATTAGGGATCGACCCAGCGACCGTCCGACTTGATCAAATCGACCAGTTCCTCGACGCCCCGTTCCTGGGGCACGCTCATCTTCACGCATTCCCGGCCGCGATAGAGTGAGATGATCCCATTGGCGCGGCCGACGTATCCGTAGTCGGCATCGGCCATTTCTCCGGGGCCGTTGACGATGCATCCCATGACGGCGATGTCGAGCCCGGCGAGATGATCGGTGGCCGACTTGACCTCGGCCAGCACGTGTTCCAGGTTGAACTTGGTGCGCCCGCAGGAGGGGCAGGCGATGAACTCCACCTTGGTACGGCGCAGGCCCAGCGCCTGGAGGATGTCGTAACAGACGGGAATCTCGTTGGCCGGATCCTCGGCGAGGGAGACCCGAATGGTATCCCCAAGTCCCTCGGCCAGCAGGGTGCCGATGCCGGAGGTCGACTTCACCCGGGCATATTCGCCGTCGCCGGCCTCGGTGACGCCCAGGTGCAGCGGATAGTCCATGCCTTCTTCGTCCATGCGGCCGGCCATCAGGCGGTTGGCCTGTATCATGACCGGAACGCGGGAGGCCTTGAGCGAAACGACCAGATTCCGGTAGTCGTTCGACTCGCAGATCCGAATGAACTCCAGGGCGGATTCCACCATGCCCAGCGGCGTATCCCCGTAGGTTACGGTCATACGATCGGACAGGGAACCGTGATTCACGCCGATGCGCATCGCGATGTCCCGTTCCCGGCACACCCTGATGACGGGGGCGAGGTCTTCCTCCACTTTGCGCCTTGCTTCTTCGAATTCCTCCGCCGTGTACTCGATGGTGTCGGACAATCGCTGGAATACGAACAAGCCGGGATTGATGCGTACCTTGTCGACCGACCGGGCGACTTCTTCGGCTATCCTCGTGCCCTGATGGTGCACGTCCGCTACCAGGGGCACGTCGATTCCGCGGCGCACCAGCGTCTGCTTGATCTCCTGAAGGCAATGGGCGTCCGCCAGCGTGGGCGTGGTCACGCGTACGATTTCACAGCCCAGTTCGTGCAGCCTGATGATCGCGTCCACGCAGGCCGCCACGTCCCGGGTGTTCTCCGTGATCATGGATTGCACGACGATGGGATTCCGGCCGCCGATCGTGACGTTTCCGACGCGGACCTCACGGGTCTTTCGACGCGGGCAGATCATCTCCACGTGGTCGATTCCTTCGATGAGGACACGATGGACCGGATCACCATACAGGACCGTTCCACCATACCCGGGTTTCCCGTCATGGGTACGCGCCAGACCGGTCTCGCGCGTAATCGCTACGCTACGTAACGTACCCGGAACCGGCCTTTTGTCAACTTCTTAATGCCCGAATCAACGCCCGATGTCTCGAAACCCGAACGCCGGTCGGCGGCGTCCGGGGCAATCGGAACGCCGCCGACTCCGTTCAGCGCAACGGGATCAATCCGAGTTCGACCTGGTCGAGATCCCCGGGCTTGATACGGGGAGGATGGTCGATATGGAATTTCGGTCCCGATATGGTCCTGGTTCCGCTCACCAGCACGCGCCGGTCGAACGTCAGCGCGCGAATATGCAGGGCATGCCACTGAAAGGACCTGGGCAACCGGGTCATTCGGAAGTATATCCGGCGATACCGGTCCTGACGGATATCTCCGAAAAGCGCTCCGTCCCCGCTGACGACGTACGGCGCCGAAGCCCGATCGACTCCGGCGCCGCGCGAAATACCCGGTTGCTCCGACGGCGGGGTACGCGAGGCCGGTATGACCGCCCCGCCGCCGGAATAGACGGGCCCTGCCACCTCAACCCCGGTTGGATGGCGCACTCTGAGCACGTACCAGATGACGCGGGCGAAATACACGGCATAGGACGCTGTCTCGGATTCTTCCAACCACCTCAGTTTGTCCCGGCAATCGAGACATATCCCCAGATGGTCGTCCAGGGCCTCTCGTTCCGCAGCGGAAAGCTGCTCCGGGTCTTCATAGTAAACGACCAGCGTTTCCGATGAAGGACAAGAAGACAGCAGTGGCTCGCTGTATCTGCGCAGGAGGTCAGCGATCTGAGTACGATCCGGCAACCTGCCTATGTTGTCGCACCCCGTAACTCGCTGATGCATGACTACTCCTTGTTTTTTGGTTTGGGGCGTAGGAACCCTTCACAGACGCAGTTGGTAAAGTGTTCGTAATCCCGGAATCGATTCTGCATCTTGCGCCTGAGTCGATACATGCAGTCGTAGATCATCTGTCCCATGCGCTGCACCGAGACCCCGAACACTTCCGCGATGTCTTCCCTGCTCATTTCCCCTTTCAGTTCGTGGACGTACATTTTGAGGACGTCCCTGCACTTCGGGCCCGTGTAGTACTTCAGGGCCGTATGCAGCAGATATACCTGTTCTTCTTCCTCCATAACCCTGAAGAACCGATCCGGCATGCTGCTTGGATTGGTATCTTCGATCTGCAACCCCGTGTCGCTGCTCGCCGTGTACCAGTCGACATCGACGAATTTGATGCCCCTTCCCCTGGCGACGCCCAGGCGCGAAGGCATGGCGTCCAGGCACTTGATCTTCGCAATGCGGGTAATGTAGGTGCTCAGCGCACTTCGGAACTCGAATTGCGGAAGGCTCTGCATGACGGCAATGAATATGTCATTGAGGATATCTTCCTTTTCGCCAGCGGGAATCCAGTAAGCCTTCTGAAAGACCCAGAAGTGAACGGGCTTGTCCGGTGTGAAATACAGTTCGTAGAGTTGGCTCTGCGCATCCGATCGACCCTCCAGGCAGGCGTGTATCAGATTCGCGTCCTTTGGGCTTCTTGATCGCGTGTTCATAGCTCCAAAATAACACCTTTCCATTAAAGCGCCTGATTGCGAACGACTGCTCAGGCGCAACGGGTGCATCCGACGTGGTTTGATTACCGGCAACGAAGCGGCCGAGGCCGAAGCCTCATCCACCCGGTTCCCTGTACGGACCGTTTGGCTGAAGTCCGGACGGTTTCCTGTCCTCAAGCCGCCAATCGACTCGTCATCGGTTTGGTACACAGTTACCGAAAGCCGCTCCCGCCGCGGCGGGACGACGTTCGATCCGTGTTCATTGTCAAGGCGGTAGATAGTACGCGCCCGAGTGCTTCGAAGGGAAGACCGGGTAATCCGACCTTGCCAGGCCTTCGAAGCGCAACCGGCGACGGCCGCGTGGCGCCTCATCGCGGCGGACCGGTTTCAAGGTTTCGATACGGTTTCTTCGACCGGATTGGGCGGTTGCCGAATCGTGGTCCGTACCGGTCGTTCCGATCACCCGGCTATTTGCTCATAGCGTTGGTGCGATCCAACGGCGAATGATGTTCACGTGTGCATAGCCTTAAAGAGTGATTCTGAACGACATAAAGGATTAGTCGGAGAAACCTGTACAAACTCGTACAATTTCTAATTTATTGACACTATCCTGATTTGATTTACCTTCAAGTCGTGTTAACAGTACGCCGATCGTCACATCCGGGGACGGTGCGATGTTACAGATCCCTTCAGCCTACTCACCGGGTTACGCGCAGGCCCGGCCCCTGAATCCGGAATTCGCCGACAACTACATCAGACACACCATGATCGGCGACGCCGACCTGGACCCGGTGATGGACGACCTGTCCGGCATGCCGCCCGGCGAGATGCACCAGTACATTCACGCCGGCCTGCACCAGGAAGAGGATACGTTGAAGAAGGCGCCGGAATCCCTCCGGCGCTATTTCCGGGAAGTCGATTCGAAGATTCCGGCATGGGTCCGGTTCGAGGACTTCCACCCCGCCGTGATCGGATTCCACAAGAACATGCCGGAGATACTCGTGGCCTTCGTGACCGCGGCCCTGCTGGAAGGGTTCACGACGCTCATCAGCAAGTCGTTCTACCTGACGGGGCGGGTTCACTCTCCCCACGCTACGCGTCGATTCAAGCAGAACAACCGCCACCTGCTGGAGATCTTTCTGCCCGGCGGACTTCGAAGGGAAGGAGACGGATACCGGCTCTCCGCCCGTATCCGGTTCGTGCACGCCATGGTGCGCCACATGCTTAAAGACGCCGACGTATGGGATGCCCGGGCCTGGGGCACGCCCCTGAGCGCAGCCCACGTGGGCCTTGCGGTCAGCATATTCTCCGCGCAGATCCTGAAGCACTCGATCTCGCTGGGCGCCGTCTACACGCCGGAAGAAAGGGAGGGCTTCGTCAGGGTCTTTCGCTACACCGGCTATATCATGGGCGTCCCCGAAAGCATTCTCATGAAGGACGAGGAGGAAGCCCGGACGATGATCGATATCGGCTTCACCTGCGAACCTCCGCCCGACGAGCATTCGATCGCGAACGCGAATGCCCTGATCGAGGCCGGGCCGGCGTTGTTGAACGTCACGGATCCCGACGAGGTGGCTGCCGCCCTCAAGACACTGTACAATATCTCCCGCGCACTGCTGGGGCACCGACTGGCCGACGCACTGAACTACCCGAAAAGCAGGACATTCGGCGTCCTGTTCGCCCATCGCCTGAAGAACCGCGTAAACCGGATGAAGAACCGGGTGCTGAAAACCCGGGGCCGGCAGACGAAGCTGGACAATTTCTCGCAGATGCTCCAGCTTTCCGCCTACGATGAGATCGGCATGAGCTACCGGCTGCCGGATCGGGTCAAGGCTGCCGAATCAAGCGAGTGGTAGCCGGGCCGGTCCCGCGAGGGACTAAAACGAGGACTCGGATTCCTTGCAACTGAATCGCTACATCGATCTGGTACTGCGTCGCCGCTGGCTGGTAATCGCGGTCGCCGCCCTGTTCATGCTCGCCATGGCGGCCGGCGCCCGTTTCATCACGGTGTCCAACGAGCATCGCATCATGTTCGGCGAGGACAACCCGCAGCTCGCCGCCTTCGACGCGCTGGAGGACACCTACTCCGTATCGAATACCGCGCTGATCGCCATCGCGCCCCGGGCCGGTTCCGTCTTCACCCGCGACGTGCTCGGCGTCGTCGAAGATCTCACCGACGCCGCGTGGCTCGCGCCATACTCCACCCGGGTCAATTCCCTTACGAATTACTTTCACAGCGAAGCGATGGAAGACGATCTCGTCGTCGGTCCGCTCGTCGAGGACGCCCGATCGCAGAGCGATGCCGACCTGGAACGAATCGAATCGATCGCGCTGGATTCGCCGGAAGTGGTCGGACGCCTCGTTTCACCGGATGGACGCGTGGCCGGGCTGGCGATCAATTTCGCGCTGGGCGATAATCCGGACCTCGCGGTACTCGAGCTTACCGACTACCTGGACACCATGCTGGCAGAGGCGCGGGCGGCCAACGCGGGAATGGATTTCTTCCTGACGGGCGAAGTGGTCATGAACCGGGCCTTCGCCGATGCCACGCAAGACGACCTGGAAACGCTCCTGCCGATCGTATTCGGCCTCATCGTGATCGCCTCGACCATACTCCTGCGGTCGTTGCTGGGTACGGGCGTCATCGTCGTCATGATCGCCTTCGTCATCGCGACCACCATGGGGTTCGCGGGTTGGTTCCACACCGTTTTCAGTCCGGTCAATTCCGGCGTGCCCATCATCGTCATGGCGATTTCCGTCGCCCAGGCGGTCCACATCATATCCCACACGCTTTCGGGGATAAGACGCGGTGCAACCCGGCACGAGGCGGTCGCGGAATCCTTGAAAACAAACGCCTACCCGGTGTTCCTGGCCTCGATCACCACCGCGATCGGATTTCTCAGCCTGAACTTCTCGGATTCGCCGCCCTTTCACATCCTCGGCAACTTCGTGGCCTTCGGCGTGGTCATCACTTTCGTCTACGCCATGACGCTCCTGCCCGCGCTCCTGTCGGTCCTGCCGCTGCGGGCCCGCGCCGGCGGCGCCAGGCAACCCGTCTTCTTCGACCGCCTGGGTGGTTTCGTCGTTTCGCGTCGGAAGCCTCTGCTCTGGCTCGTCGGCATCATGACCATCGTCCTGATCACCGGAGTGCCCAGGAACCAGCTGACGGACAGTTGGCCGGACTATTTCGATGAACGCTACGAATTCCGGCGCGATACGGATTTCGTCATGGACAACCTGACCGGATTGCTGTCGCTGGAGTATTCCCTCAACGCGGAGGAAGAGGGCGGGATTACCGACCCGGACTACCTGCGGCAGGTGGAAGCCTTCGCGGCATGGAACCGGAGTCAGCCCGAGGTGAGCCACGTGCAGGCCTTTTCGGACGTCATGAAACGGCTGAACGAGAACATGCACGACGACGATCCCGCCTTCTTCCGGATTCCAGACGCGCGGGACCTCGCTTCGCAGTACCTGCTGCTCTACGAACTGTCCCTGCCCTTCGGCAGCGACCTGAACGATCGGATCGACGTTTCCAAGTCCGCGACCCGCATGACCGTCGTGATCCGCGGACGATCGAGCCGGGATCTGCAGGACCTGGCCGGCCGGGGGGAGGCCTGGCTCCGCGAAAACGCCCCGGCCCTTGCCACCGAGGCGACCGGACTGAGCGTGGTCTTCGCCCATATTTCCCAGCGCAATATCGAATCGATGCTGCGCGGGACGGTGATCGCCATGGCGCTCATATCGGTCATCCTGGTCCTGGTCTTCAGGAGCCTTCGCTTCGGTCTCATAAGCCTCTTGCCCAATTTCGTGCCGGCGGCCATGAGCTTCGGACTGTGGGGGCACCTGGTCGGCGAAGTGGGCATCGCCGCTTCGGTGGTCATCGTCGTGGCGTTCGGCATCGTCGTGGACGACACGATCCATTTTCTCAGCAAGTACCTCAAGGCGCGCAAGGAGAACGGGCTGTCGGCGGAAGAAGCGGTGCGGGTTACGTTCCGGTACGTGGGGAAGGCCCTGTGGACCACGACGGTGGTCCTGTCCGCCGGATTCCTTGCCTTCGCGGGGTCCGGCTTCCAGGTTTCCTGGGCCCTCGGGCTGCTGGTCACCATCACCATCGCCTTTGCGATCATCGCAGATTTCCTGCTGCTTCCTCCCCTGCTCATGGCACTCGACAGGAGAAAAACATGAACCGCGAAAAACAAGCGCGATCCATGGGCGGAGTCCGGGCCGCGTGTCTTTGCCTGCTGGCGACTTTCTTCTTGCCCTGCGTCCCGCCCTCCGCGGCGTCGGCGGCCAACACGTCTGAAGAACGCGGGCTGCAGATCGCCCGCGACGCCCGGAAGCAGGATGAAGGGTTCGGCAATTTCACGGCCAGCATGGCCATGGTCCTGCGCAACAAGAAGGGCCAGGAAAGCCTCCGCGAAGTGCGCGTGAAAATGCTTGAAACCGTAGACGACGGCTTCAAGAGTCTCTTCGTCTTCGACCAGCCGCGGGACGCCCGCGGCACCGCGCTGCTCATCCACGGCCACAAGGACCGGCCGGACGACCAGTGGCTCTACCTGCCCGCCCTCAAACGCGTCAAGCGCATCAGTTCGTCCAACCGTTCGGGTTCCTTCATGGGAAGCGAGTTTACCTACGAGGACATGACGATCCAGGAAGTGGAGAAATACACCTACCGGTACCTGCGCGACGAATCCTGCGGCGACGGTCTGGACTGCGTGGTGACCGAACGCGTCCCGGTGGAAAAGGGATCGGTCTACCGCCGCCAGCTGGTCTGGCGCGACAAGTCGGCGCTCCGCGTCTGGAAGGTGGAGTACTTCGACCGCAAGGACGCTCATCTGAAGACGCTGACCGTGGGTGAATACCAGCAGTATTTGGACGGTTACTGGCGAGCCGGCAAGATGGTCATGGTAAATCATCTCACGGGCAAGAGCACCGACCTGATATGGACGGATTACCGGTTCCGGACCGACGTCGACGACCGCGACTTCACCCGTACCGGGCTGAGACGGGTGCGTTGATGCCCTCGCGGATCATGCTTCGCTCACTGTGGTTCGCAGTCTGCGTGATCGGGATCGGCGGCACCGTCGCGATGCATCCGGCTTCCGCGCGCGCCCAGGCCGGGATCGCCGAAATCGACTTCACGGGCCGGCTGAGCGCGGAAAGCCGGTGGTTTCCCCGGGCCGCCCTTTTCCCCGGGCAGGGTTCCCACGCGAGCGGATTCGTTGCGCAACCCAACCTCTACCTGGAAGACGAAGGGGGCCGCATCCTCAACGTGACCCCCTTCTTCCGCTACGACAGCGCGGACGACCGTCGTACCCATTTCGACCTGCGCGAGGCGTATATCCTCCTTTCCGGCGCCCTCGGCGACGGGGAATGGGAACTGCGCCTGGGCATAGACCGCGTTTTCTGGGGCGTGGTAGAGTCCCGCCACCTGGTGGATATCGTCAACCAGATCGACCTGGTCGAACATCCCGACGAAAAGACCCGGATGGGGCAGCCCATGGCCTACGTGACCTGGTCGTCGGACTGGGGCGTGGTGGAACTGCTGGGCATGCCCTACCACCGGAAACGCACGTTTCCGGGCAGCAAGGGACGTTTGCGCGCATCGCTCGTCGTCGACGAAGATCGAGTGGAATACGAGAGTTCGTTCGGCAAATGGCATCCGGACTTCGCCGCCCGGTACAGTCATGCCGTCGGCCTGATGGATATCGGCATCAGTGTCTTCGATGGTACGGCCAGGGAGCCCGCCCTGGGCGTGGATCCGCCTGTCGCGTCCGTACCATCCGTACCATCCGCACCATCCGTACCATCCGCACCGCTCGTTTCGCCCGGCACGGGCGGCCCTTCCGGGACCCCTGGCTTGCCCGCTCCGCCCGGCCTGTCCGGTCCACCGGTGCTGTATCCGATTTACGATCAGATCCGCCAGTACGGACTGGACGCCCAGTGGACCACCGGGTCCCTGCTGCTGAAGCTCGAGGCGATTCGAAGGTCCGGTGCACGTAACCTGGCGGGCATGGAAGAGACCTACAACGCCTTCGTACTGGGCGGCGAGTACACGTTTTTTTCCTTGTGGGATTCGGCCGCCGACCTTACCCTCTTCGCCGAATGGGACCGTGACGGCCGGGGCCGCCGCGCGACCAGTTTTTACGAAAACGACCTCTTCGCCGCCCTGCGGCTCATGCTGAACGACGTCCAGGGTACGGAGATGACCGCGAGCGTGCTTTACGACCTGGACAAAAGTCAGCGTATCTTCGGACTGGAACTGGCGCGCCGGCTGACGGATGCGTTTTCCCTGGACCTGGGCGCGGTCGCGATTACCAATATCGACCCGGCGGATCTGTACTATGATCTGCGCCGGGACGGTTTCGTTCAACTCGGTATCAATTACCATTTCTGACACCGGCTGCCGCTCCCCCATCATGTCCAAACTGGTTCAAGGCATCTGGCCGGCGCTCTGCACGCCCTTCGATGACGGGGTCGATCTGTCGCCCGGGCGGGTGGCGCCCCTGGTGCGTCACCTGGTTGACGCCGGCAGCGACGGCTTCTTCATCACCGGCGGCACGGGCGAGGGCCGGCAGATGTCGGTGGCGGAACGCCGGCAGATGTGCGAGACCGTGACCCGCGACGTGGCGGGCCAGGTTCCGGTGATCTTTCACGTGGGCGGCACGACCACGGAGGACGCCGTGGCCCTCGCGTCGGAAGCGGGGTCGCTGGGCGCGGACGCGGTGGCATCCGTCGCGCCCGCGGATCAACCCAACGACCTGGCGGCGGCCGTCCGGCACTACGCCGCCATCGGCGGGGCCTCCGAGGTCCCCTTCTACGTCTACTGGCTCGCGCGCGACGTCGACGGGCAGGTTACGCCCGCGCAGTTCCTGGAGGCCATGGACGCGGTGCCCAACTTCGCGGGCATCAAGTTCACGGACCCGAACTTCTTCGTCTTCCAGCAGCTCGTCGACCTGTCCGGGGGCGGGCTGAACGCCATCACCGGGCCGGACGAGATGTGCGTGGCGGGATTCGTCATGGGCAGCGACGGAGCCATCGGTTCCACCTACAACGTCATGCCCCGGATGTTCCGGCGCATGTACGAGGCGTTTTGCGGCGGCCGCATACGGGAAGCCATGGCACTGCAGGTCCAGGCCAACCGGGTCATCGCGCTGCTGATCTCGGTGGGCGTCCTGGCCGGCATCAAGGCGATGCTCGAATGGCGGGGAATCCCCGTGGGTCCGCCGCGCCCGCCGTTGGCCCGACTGACCGCCGATGGGGAGGCCCGGTTGCGCGCCGGGCTGGAAGCGCTGGATTTCGACGTAGCGTGAACGGCCCCGTCATGAGCGCGGCGGCGGTAATCGTCGTTTCAACGTACACCTACCTTTAGTGCGAACGATCCGGCAGGAGAACGCTATCCCATGTCCATGGCCGACAAGATGAAGCATCTGGACGCGCTGCGGAAGAAGGCGGCGGAAGGCGGCGGCGCGAAGCGCGTCGCCCGGCAGCACGAGGCGGGAAAATGGACCGCGCGGGAACGGGTGGCCTTTCTCCTGGACGAAGGCAGCTTCGAGGAGATCGGCGCCTTCGTGACCCACGACTGCCGTGACTTCGGCATGGCGGGCAAGGAGATCCTCGGCGACGGCGTGATCACGGGCTACGGCACCATCGACGGCCGGAGCGTCTACGTCGTGTCCGAAGACTTCACGGTGTTCGGCGGTTCGCTGGGCCAGGCCTACGGGGAGAAGATCTGCAAGGTCATGGACCTGGCCATGAAGAACGGGGCGCCGGTCATCAGTCTCAAGGATTCGGGCGGCGCGCGCATCCAGGAAGGGGTGGTCAGCCTCGCGGGGTACGCCGACATCTTCCTGCGCAACGTCCTGGCTTCCGGCGTGATCCCGCAGATTTCGGTGATCATGGGGCCCTGCGCGGGTGGCGCGGTCTATTCGCCGGCCATGACCGACTTCGTCTTCATGGTGGAGGATACCAGCTACATGTTCATCACCGGCCCGGACGTCATCCGCGCGGTCACCCACGAAGAGGTGACTTTCGACGAACTGGGCGGCGCCCACGTCCACAATTCCGTGACGGGCGTGGCCCACTTTTCCGCGCCCGACGAACCCGCGTGCCTGACCATGGTGAAGGAACTCCTGGCGTTCCTGCCCTCGAACAACATGGAGGACCCGCTCCGGCTGGCCCCCACGGACGACCCCAACCGCATGGACGAGGAACTCGCCCGTATCGTGCCGGACGACGCCAACAAACCCTACGACATCAAGGACGTGATCCACCGGGTGGTGGACCACGGCGACTTCTTCGAAGTGCAGGGCGAATTCGCGGACAATATCGTCGTGGGATTCGCCCGGTTCAACGGGCGGACCGCCGGCATCGTCGCCAATCAGCCCGCTTCGCTCGCCGGCGTGCTGGACATCGACGCCTCGGTGAAAGGCGCGCGGTTCGTGCGCTTCTGCGACGCCTTCAACATCCCCCTGGTGGTCTTCGAGGACGTGCCCGGGTTCCTCCCCGGCGTCGGCCAGGAACACGGCGGCATCATCAAGGAAGGCGCCAAGCTGCTCTACGCGTTCTGCGAGAGCACGGTGCCGCGGCTGACCGTGGTCACGCGCAAGGCCTACGGCGGCGCCTACTGCGTGATGAACAGCAAGCAGATCCGCGCCGACGTCAACTACGCCTGGCCCTCCGGGCAGTTCGCGGTCATGGGTCCGGAAGCCTCGGTGAACGTGCTCTACCGCCGGGAACTGGCCGAGGCGGACGATCCCGACGCCCTGCGGGAGAAGCTGACCGCCGAGTTCCGGGAGAAGTTCGACAATCCCTACGTCGCGGCGAAAATCGGCTATATCGACGAAGTGATCCAGCCCCGGGAAACCCGTCCCCGCATCATATCCGCGCTGGAGATGCTGAAGAACAAGCGAGACGCGAATCCACCCAAGAAACACGGGAATATCCCACTGTAAGAGGGCGCATGATCAAGAAGATACTGATCGCCAACCGGGGTGAGATCGCGGTGCGCGTCATCCGCACGTGCCGGGAGATGGGCATCGAAACGACGGCCGTCTTCTCGGAAGCGGACCGGACCGCCCTGCACGTACAGTTCGCCGACGAGGCGTACCGCATCGGCGACGCGCCGTCCTCGGACAGTTATCTCCGCACGGACCGGATCATCGAAACGGCGCGAAAGGCCGGGGCCGACGCGGTACACCCGGGTTACGGGTTTCTCTCCGAGAACGGGGACTTCGCGGACCGCTGCGCCGAGGCGGGGATCACGTTCATCGGTCCTTCCGGCGAGGCCATACGGTCCATGGGGAGCAAGACCGAGGCGCGCAAGACGATGGTCGCCGCCGGGGTGCCCGTCGTGCCCGGAACCGAAGAAGGGATCGAAAGCGACGAGGACGCCATCGGCGCGGCGGAATCCATCGGCTACCCGGTCCTGGTCAAGGCGGCCATGGGCGGTGGCGGCAAGGGCATGCGCGTCGTGGATTCCCCGGACGATCTTTCCGCCGCGCTCCGCACCGCGCGGTCCGAGGCACGGTCCGCCTTCGGCGATGCCACGGTCTACCTGGAGAAATACCTGGTGGAGCCGCGTCACGTGGAGTTCCAGGTGCTCGCCGACCACCACGGGCACGTGGTGCACCTCGGCGAACGGGAATGTTCGGTACAGCGCCGTCACCAGAAACTCATCGAGGAATCGCCCTCCTGCGTACTCGACGATGCCATGAGAGACGCCATGGGCGAAGCCGCCGTCCGGGCCGCCGAGGCCGTTGGATACACCAACGCGGGTACCGTGGAGTTCATCGTGGACCGGAACCGCCAGTTCTATTTCCTCGAGATGAACACCCGCCTCCAGGTCGAGCACCCGGTCACGGAACTGAGGACGGGACAGGACCTGGTCAGGCGGCAGATAGAAATCGCCGCCGGCATGCCCCTGCCCTTCGGACAGGAAGACGTGCGGCTGCTCGGTGCGGCCCTGGAATGCCGCATCTCCGCCGAAGACCCCAATGCGCAATTCATGCCCTCGGTCGGCGTGGTCACGCGCCTGAGCGAGCCCGGGGGACCCGGCGTCCGCCTGGACAGCGGTTTCTTCGCGGGGTACGAGGTTCCGATCTACTATGACCCCATGATCGCCAAGCTGATCGTGTGGGCCGAGAAGCGGGAGGAGGCCATCGCCCGCATGAAAAGAGCCCTGGGTGAATACGACATCGGCGGGATCAAGACCACCATCCCCTTCCACGTCCGGGCCCTATCGGACCCCAGGTTTACCTCCGGCGATTATTCGACGTCCTTCGTCGAGACCATGGGACCGGACGAGGATGCCGGGGCCGATGAGCGTCATATCGCCGCCGCCTTCGCCGCGATCGTGAAACACCGGGAAGCGAGAAGGGCGATGCCGGCCGGGGTCGGCGGGGATGGAACCGACGGCTCCGGAGAGAGTCCGTGGAAACTCACCGGCCGGCGCGACGCCATGCGAAGGGAACGCTGACGGTCTTACTGCCGCATGCGGTACAGGCTTTCACATGCCGTACGAGCCGTCGCATCGCATGCCGCACGGTGAAAGTTGTCGCAGACGGTCCGACGCAAGGGACGGAGAAAGAGCGAATTTGAGCTATCTCGTCACGATTCAGGGTACGACGTACACGGTCAGCCTGGATGACCGGGAAGACCAGGTAGCGCTGCGTGTCGACGGCAGGCCGCTGGAAGTCGACATGGCCTTGCTTCAAGGGGATCATTCCTACTCCCTGCTCATCGATGGGCGGTCATACACGGCGGTGGCGGCGATACAGGGCGAGCAGCGGGAGGTCACGGTCAACGGCGTATCCTCCGCGGTGGCCGTCGAAGACGAGCAACTGGCCCGGTTGCGCGGCCAGGTCAAGTCCCGGCGACGCACCGGCGGGGAACAGATCAAGGCCCCCATGCCCGGCCGCGTCGTGTCGATATCCGCAGCCGTGGGCGACACGGTGGAGACCGGCCAGGGCGTGGTCGTCATCGAAGCCATGAAGATGGAAAACGAATTGCGCGCCCATTCGGGCGGCAGGGTCAAGGAGATCCGCGTCGGCGAAGGGGATACGGTAGACAAGAACGCCGTGCTGGTGGTCATCGGGAACTAAAGGAAAGGTAAATCCATGCGACTGGGCGTTGTGGGATACGCGCCGGGAGATCCCCGGGCCGTAACGGAGGAGGTACTGAGAAAGGGCCTGGAACTGGGCGTCACGTCCGTCTGCTATCACGGTCCCGGCGAAATCCTGGACGAACTGACGAC
This sequence comes from bacterium, assembly GCA_963693015.1. GTDB lineage: Bacteria > JAAXHH01 > JAAXHH01 > JAAXHH01 > JAAXHH01 > JAAXHH01. The sequence continues at coordinate 2,296,941 of OY843748.1, read as the reverse complement.
TTCGGACTGCAACCGGGCCAACGACCTCTATGATAACCTGGGCCTGGAACTGGCCCAGTTCGGCATCGGGTACCGCAAGTGCCTCTTCGACCCGGACGAGACGGTCCGGGACCGGGTCGTCCGGACCATTCACCGCGGCCTGGAAGTGGGCAGTGCGCTCCGGGCACACAACGTATTGATCCGAACCGGCAGCCTGAACCCGTCGGGGTCCTACGACCCCGCCCCCGAGAACCACGAGCCAGGGCGTCTCGACGTGCTGATCGACACCCTGTCGCGGGTCGCGGAAAAGGCGGAGGAGGAGGGGATGACCGTCGTGGTCGAGACCCACGTGCTCACCATCATGGGGTCGCCCGAGATCAACCGGCAGGTAATCGAGGCCGTCGGTTCCGACCGCCTGCGCGTGGTCATGGATTTCGTCAACCACTTCCAGTCCCTGGCGCAGGTATACGACAGCACGGATCGCTTGAACCACATCTTCGACGTCATGGGGCCGATCTCCACTGTTGCCCATATCAAGGACATCAGCCTGGAACCCGGGTTCGTCCTCCACATGAACGAAGAAGTGCCCGGTGCCGGCGAGCTCGACCTCGTCACGGCCGTGCGGCGCTGGGAAGCCCTCCATCCCGAGGGCTACATGCTGGTCGAGCATCTGCCCGAGGACAAGATCCCGACTGCGGTCGCAAACGTCCGGCGGATCGCGGCGGATGCCGGCGTTAAGATCGTCTGACGTACGCTGGGCGTATGCCCGGTCGCGTCAGGAGCAGGACGCCAGGGCTTTCTTCACCGCTTCCACCAGCCCACCTCCCAGCGGCACGTCCTCCATCTGCCCCGATCTCCGTACCTTTAGCTCCACCACGCCTTTCTTTACTCCCCGGGCGCCCACGGTCAGCCTGACCGGGATACCCATCAGGTCCGCATCGTTGAATTTCACCCCGGCACGGTCGTCGCGGTCATCGTAAAGCACCTCGAGGCCCGCCGCGACCAGGTCGTCGTAAACCGATGCCGCAACTTCCGTCACTTGGGGGTCGCCGCCGGACAGGTCTACGAGGATCACGTCGAAAGGCGCCACGCTCGCGGGCCAGCATATGCCCTTTTCGTCGTGGTGGCGCTCCACGATCGATGCCATGAGCCGGTCGATGCCGATGCCGTAACACCCCATGACGATCGGACGCGAGACATTCTCCCGGTCCAGGTAGCCCGCGTCCATGGCTTTGCTGTACTTGTCCCCGAGCTTGAAGATATTACCGACTTCGATGCCCTGGTCGGCCCGGAGGGCGGCGCCGCAGGAAGGACAGGGGCATCCGTCGCCGGCCGCGGCGATGTCCGTGACGAGATCGGCCTCGTAGTCCCTGCCGTAATTCACGTTGGCCACGTGATAGTCGATCCGGTTGGCGCCCGCGACCAGGTTGAAGCAGGACGGGATCAGGTCGTCCACGACCAGGAGCGTACGGGACCGATCGATGCCGAGGGGCGAGCCGAAGCCCGGTTCGGCCCCCGCGGCGCGGATCTCCTCGGGCGTGGCCGGACGGAGCTGGAGCGCGCCGACGGCGTTGGCCAGCTTGGTATCGCTGAATTCCATGTCGCCCCTGAGCACGGCGAATACGAACCGTTCCACCGCGGCTCCCTGTTCGTCCGCCATGGTGGCGACCATGAACAACGCCTTGGCGGTCTTCGTCTTCGGGATATCCAGGAAACGGGCCAGATCATCGATCGTGGCGGTGCCCGGCGTGTGGATTTCCTCGCGGGGCAACTGCGCTTCCGGCGTCGGATCGTCTTTCCCGAAGCGGGCTACCTGCCTGTTGGCCCGGTAACCGCAGGCTTCGCAGGACAGGATCGTGTCTTCGCCGGACGGCGACAGTTCGATGAATTCATGGGCGTCCGATCCGCCCATCATCCCCGGGTCGCTGCGCACGGCCACCGCGTCGAGGCCGCAACGATGGAAGATGTTGGCGTAGGCCTCGTATACCTTCCCGTACCAGGCGTCGAGATCATCGGCATCCACGTGAAAGGAGTAGCCGTCCTTCATCGTGAACTCGCGTACGCGGATCAGCCCGCCCCTCGGGCGCGGTTCGTCCCGGAACTTCGTCTGAACCTGGTACACCAGGCACGGCAGCTGCCGGTAGCTTCGGATCACGTCGCGGATCAGCGACGTCACCAGTTCCTCGTGCGTCATGGCCAGGCAAAGGTCGCGGCCGTTCCGGTCCTTCAGCCGCGCCATTTCGCTGCCGATCTGTTGCCAGCGTCCGCTTTCCCGCCAGAGTTCCGCGGGTTGCACCACGGGCAGCGTCACCTCCTGCCCGCCGATGGCGTCCATCTCTTCGCGGACGATGCCCTCGATGCGTCGTTTGACCCGCTGACCAAGGGGCAAGTAGGCGAAGATGCCGGACGCCACCTGTCGGACGAGGCCGGCGCGCAGGAGAAGCTGATGGCTGATCAGTTCCGCTTCACCCTGGGGTTCGCGGTGTGTCTGGAAAAGGTACTCGGACAGGCGCATGGACGGATCTTAACCCTGGATCGGTATGACGTGATTTCGATGGCCGGACCGGACTTCCGGCGGCCTATAAACGGTTGCTTTGGCAACGCGTCGCGGTATATTCAAGAAAGAATCTGAAAACGATCAAGACAAGCGGTAAACACGGTCCTGGCGGATTCATACAGCCAGGTTTAACCCGATCACCCAATGAATCGCATATCCGTCGCGTACGGTTACTGGAAAAGCGCCATTTCGGCGAAGACTATGGGCGCAAGAACGCCGCTCTACGACGTGCAGTGGAACGGCGACGGCACCGGCCTGGTCTGGCTGGAACAGCGTTCGGACACCGGCGTGCTCGTATGCCGCCGTGGAAACGATGCGCCTTACGACCTGACGGACGGACATCCGGTCCGGGGCGGCGTGGGTTATGGGGGCGGCGATTTCACCGTGGCGGACGACTTCGTCGTCTTCGCCGAAAAGGACGGCAGGCTGTACCGACAGTCCCTGGCCCCGGGATCGGCCAGGCCGATCACGCCCGCCTTCGGAGCGGCCGCTTCTCCGGCCGTGTCGCGAAACGGTGCGTGGGTGCTCTACGTCCATACCTGCGAGTCCGTCGACGTCATCGCCCTGGTCGACGGCGCGGGCAGCGGCTGGCCGGTCAACCTGGTGCGCGGCGCCGATTTCTACATGCAGCCGGCCTGGCATCCCGACGGCGAACGGATCGCGTGGATCGAATGGGACCAGCCCCAGATGCCCTGGGACGGGACGAGGCTGAAGACCGGGCGGATCGATATTGATCGCCGCACCCTGTCGGAGGAGCGGTTGATCGCGGGAGACGCGGATACACCGGTCTTTCAACCGGCCTATTCCCCGGACGGGAAGTGGCTGTCCTACATCATCACGGAAGGAGAGTGGGATAGCCTGGTCGTGCTCGACCTGGACACAGGGGAGCGACGCGCCCTGGTAGAGGGAACGACCCTGGCCGACCCCGCCTGGGTGCAGGGCGTGCGCGTCCACGGCTGGGGGCCCGACGGCGATTCCCTGTACTGCCGCAGCAACGAAGGGGGATTCGCGTCGTTGTGGAAAGTCTCCCTGGCCACGGGTCGGAGTACGAAACTGGACACGCCCCAATATACCTGGATGATGCAGCTCGCCGTCTCGCCGGTCCGGGATACCCTGGCGTGCATTGCCTCGTCGTCCACCGTCCCCGAGCGCGTGGTCACCCTGGATGAAAGCGTCCATACGGTACATCGCCGCAGCCAGTCGGAGATGATCCCCGAGGCGGACCTGTCCGTTCCCGAATCGATTACATGGAGGAGTCCGGGTGGCGGCGAGGTGCACGGACTCTATTACCCGCCGGCCAGCAGCCGGTTCACCGGCTCGGGCAAGCCGCCGGCTATCGTCAGCATCCACGGGGGGCCGACGGGCCAGTCCAGGGCCGACTACGCGGCCGAAGTGCCCTTCTTCACCAGCCGGGGCTATGCCTGCCTGTACGTGAATTACCGCGGGAGTACGGGTTACGGGCGCTCTTACATGACCGCCCTGCGGGAACACTGGGGCGAGTACGACACGGAGGACGCCGTCAGCGGCGCGCTTGCCCTCGTCGAACGGGGACTCGCCGATCCGGACCGTATCGTCATCAAGGGCGGCAGCGCAGGCGGATTCACCGTGCTGAACGTCCTCATCCATCATCCCGGGGTCTTCCGGGCCGGCCTGTGCCTTTACGGCGTGACCAATCTCTTCGGCCTGGCCACGGACACCCACAAGTTCGAGGCGAAGTACCTGGACCTGATGGTCGGGACGCTGCCCGAGCACAGCGACCGGTACCAGGCCTGGTCGCCGCTCTTCCACGCGGACCGGATCCGCGACCCGGTCGCCATTTTCCAGGGCAGCGAGGACAAGGTCGTCCCGCGGGACCAGGCCGAATCCATCGTCGAGGTCCTGAAGCAGAACAAGGTGTCCCACATCTACCGGCTGTACGAAGGCGAGGGGCACGGCTGGCGCAAGGTGGAAACGATCGTCGCCTTCTACGACGACGTGGAACGTTTCCTGAAGAGATACGTGCTGTAATGCGCGCAGTTCGCCGGGCATTTCCACGCGCCTCGCAATGCGCGCAGTTCGCCGGGCATTCCCACGCGCCTCGCCCGGTGGACCGTTTCCTGAGGCGGTGCGTACGCTGATGCAATGGATTCAGAAACAGATCAACCTGTCTCCCAGACCCCGGGGCTTTCACCTGGTTACGGGTGAAATCACCAGCCAGGTCCCCGAACTGGCCGGCATCGAGGTCGGCATCGCCCACGTCTTCATCTGCCATACTTCCGCTTCGCTGACCATCAACGAGAACGCGGCCCCGGACGTCCGGGGCGACTTCGAGCGCCACATGAACGTCCTCGTTCCCGAAAACCAGCCCCATTACCGGCACGACGAGGAGGGGTCGGACGACATGCCGGCGCACATCAAGGCTTCGATGATGGGGAGCAGCGTGTCCATACCCGTCACCGGCGGCCGGCTGAACCTGGGTATTTGGCAGGGCATCTATCTCTGCGAACACCGGGACCGCGGCGGCGCGCGGCGGCTCGTGGTCACCATCTACGGCAATCCAGCCTGAGGTATCTACGTGGGAACCCTGGCGGACAAACTGACGGTCGTGTTTGCGGACGCCTTCGAATCGGCCGGCTATGACCGAAGCTACGGCGAAGTGCGGGTTTCCGACCGCCCGGACCTGTGCCAGTTCCAGTGCAACGGGGCGCTCGCGGCGGCTAAACAATACCGGACCAACCCGAGGCAGATCGCGCAGAACGTGGTCGATGGCCTCACCGGAACGGTCGATGGCCGCGCCGGATCGGTCGACGGCCTCACCGAAACGGTCGATGGCCGCGCCGCGCCTGAAGTGTTCGACGACCTGTCCCTCGCCGGACCCGGTTTCATCAACATCCTGCTGAAGGATGAATTCATCGCCGCCCACGTCCAGGAAGTGTACGAGGATGAGCGGCTGGGTTGCGAAACCATCGGCACTCCCGCGCGGATCATCGTCGATTACGGGGGTCCCAACGTGGCCAAGCCGCTGCACGTCGGCCACCTCCGCGCCGCCATCATCGGCGAGAGCATCGTGCGGATCTGCCGCTTCGTGGGCCACGAGGTGATCGGCGACGTGCACCTGGGCGACTGGGGCCTGCAGATGGGACTCATCATCGAAGGTCTACGAGACCGCCAGCCGGATCTGCCCTATTTCAATCCCGCGAACACCGGACCCTATCCTGAAGCGCCTCCCGTGGACATCGCCGACCTGGAGGAATTGTATCCACAGGCCAGCGAAAGAGAAAAGAACGACCCGGATTTCGCCGAGGCCGCGCGGCAGGCCACGGTGGACCTTCAGGCCGGTCGACCGGGCTACCGCGCCCTGTGGAAGCACTTCCGGGACGTGTCCGTCGAGGACCTCCGGCAGAGCTACGAGCAGTTGAATATCCGCTTCGACCTGTGGCTCGGCGAGAGCGATACCCAGGACCGGGTTCATGGCCTGATCGCGCGTCTGAAGGCGGAAGGATTTGCCCGGGAAAGCCGGGGCGCTCTGGTCGTCGAAGTAGGTGAATCCGGTGACCGTGAAGAGATCCCGCCGCTGATGCTGGAGAAGACCGATGGTGCGGTGCTCTACGGCACGACCGACCTGGCGACCATCGACCAGCGCGTGGAGGAGTTCCAGCCGGATTACATCCTATACGTGGTCGACAACCGCCAGCAGCAGCACTTCAGGCAGGTCTTCAAGGCCGCCTGGAAGACGGGTGTGGCGCCGGCGTCGACGCACCTGGAGCACGACGGCTTCGGGACCATGAACGGAAAGGACGGGAAGCCCTTCAAGACCCGCGAGGGCGGGGTCATGAAGCTGAAAGACCTGATCGAACTGGTGACCGGACACGCCCGGGCCCGGATCGAGACCATCGAATCGGTCCGGGAATACGACGAGGACGAGAAGGAGACCATTTCCCGAATCGTGGGCGTAGCCGCGCTTAAATACGCCGACCTGATGAACCACCGCACGAAGGATTACGTGTTCGACCTGGACCGCTTTTCGTCCTTCGAGGGCCGTACGGGTCCCTACATCCTCTATGCCGCCGTGCGGATCAAATCCGTGCTGCGACGGGCGGGTGACCGAGGGCTTCAAGCCGGCCGGATCATGGCCCCCTTGAGCGAATCGGAACGCGAACTGGATCTCAAGTTGTCCGAGCTGCCCGCGGTGATCGGCCTGGCCTTCGAGACCCGCGCGCCGAACCACCTGTGCGAATACGCCTTCCAGCTGGCCACGGCCTACAACCGGTTCTACCACACCCATCACATCCTGAGCGAGGAGGACGGCGAACGCCGCGCCTCGTGGCTCGCCGTGTCCGGGGTCACGCTGCGGGCGCTGGAACGGGCGCTGGACCTGCTCGGCATCGAGGTGCCGAGGCGTATGTAGCGCGGCGTTGGTGTTGTTCCGCCCGAATCGGGAGATACGCCCGGGGGAAAGCCCGGACAAAACCGGGCGGGTCGATCAGGTAACGGAATCCGGAAGACGTACCGAGGCAACTTGCATCCCATGAACATCGTCTACCTGCATTCTCACGACACCGGCCGGTACATCCAGCCCTACGGTCACGCCATTCCGACACCGGCCCTGCAGCATCTGGCGGAGGCGGGGGTGCTGTTCCGGTCGGCCTTCTGCGCGAACCCGACCTGTTCCCCGAGCCGGGGGGCCCTGCTCACCGGGCAGTGGCCCCACAGTTGCGGCATGTTCGGCCTGGTCAACCGGGGCTGGTCGATCCACCACCCCGAGCGGCTCATCATGCACACCCTGCGAAGGGCGGGGTACGACACGGTGATGGCCGGATTCCAGCACGTCGTCAAGGACCTCGACGACGCAGGCTGGTCCCGCGTCATGCCGCGGGAGGCCGGCAACGAAAAGGCACCCGCCGAGGAACTTGCCGTGTCCTTCCTGTCGGAACCCCATGACCGGCCCTTCTTCCTGGACGTGGGATTCGGCGAAACCCATCGCAGGGGCGCGGGCTTCACGCCGCAGCCGGACGGGGAAGCGCCGACCGATCCCCGTTTCGTGCGCCCGCCGGCGCCTTTCCCGGATTCTGCCGATTTTCGCCGCGACATGGGCCTCTTCATCGATGCCGCCCGTACGCTGGATCAGAAAATGGGACGCGTGCTGGAGGCGATAGACCGGTACGGGTGGCGGGAAAAGACCCTGGTTGTCTGCACGACCGACCACGGCATCGCCTTCCCCATGATGAAGTGCCACCTCACCGACCACGGCATGGGCGTCATGCTCATCCTGCGCGGCCCCGCGGGATACGGCGGCGGCAAGGTCGTCGACGGCATGGTGAGCCACATCGACGTATTCCCCACGGTGTGCGATCTGGCCGGGATCGACCGCCCGGACTGGCTGCAGGGCGTTTCCCTGGACCCGCTGGTGCGGGGCGAGGCAACGGAGATACGGGATGAGGTCTTCGCCGAGGTAAACTACCACGCGGCCTACGAGCCCCAGCGGGCCGTGCGGACCCGCCGATGGAAGTACATCCGGCGATACGGAGGACGCGACCTGCCCGTCATGACGAACTGCGATGCGTCGATCACGAAATCGACCCTGATCGAGTCGGGCTGGCGGGACAGGACTGTCCCCCGTGAAAGGCTCTACGACACCCTCTTCGATCCCAGCGAGACCAACAACCTGGCCGACCGGCCCGAAGCGGCCGACACGTTGCGCGACCTGCGCGCCCGCCTGGACCGCTGGATGGCTTCCACGGGCGATCCCCTGGTCGAACACGAGGTCGTTCCCCCGGATCCCGGGGGCATGCTGAACCGTCCCGACGACCTGTCGGCGGCCGATGACCCCCAGTATCCTGTCTGAGCCATGCACTCTGTCTGAGCCATGCACCCTGTCTATCTTAACCACCTCCTCGTATTCGTCGACCGGGACACCTACCGCGCCCTGTCCGCGTCCGGGTTCCTGAACGAACACTTCGCCTGTTCAGAGGAGCGGACGACCCACGACCAGGCCACGGGCATGTCGTGGACGGGCCGGTACTACTACGGCCGCCATACCTATTTCGAGTTCATGAATCCGGACAGGACCTCCTGGGCGCCCCGCGACGGCCTGGCGTTCGGCATCGAGTCGGAGGGCGGATCGGTAGCGCTGGCGCGGCGACTGGAACCAGCCACGGATCGGGAAGTGAGGCGGTACAAACGCAACCGAAGGGACCGGGATCAGGACATCCCGTGGTTCTGGTCCGTCGAAATCCCGCGCTCAGACGATGCCCGGTTGATCTCCTGGGTGATGGAATACGATCCCGGGTTCCTGGGCAGGTGGGCGCCGAACCTGCCTCCGCGCCAGTCGGTTACGGATCAGGCGGACATCACACGTAGCGGTTTCCTCACACGTTACCGTGCCGCCATCGGCGACGATCTTGACAACCGGCTCTTCCGGGACATCACCTCGGTGACCGTATCCCTGCCGCCCGACGAGGCCGACCGGCTCGAAGCGGAACTAGGTGTCTATGGATATGTCGCGGCGGGATCGGACTTTGCCGCGGATTCGTGGAGGCGGGACGCGGGTCCTGAGGAAAGTGGCGAAACCGAGGCCGAGGCGACTGCTTGTCCTGAACGGACGAAGTTCCGCGGACCCAATCTCGATATCGTGGTGGAGCGGATGCCGAAGGACGAAGACCGCGATGGACCAGGGAGCAACCGTGATGGACCAGGGAGCAACCGTGATGGACCAGGGAGCAACCGTGATGGATCAGGGCGCGTTGGAGCAGGCGGCGGAATCGGGGGCATCACCGCCTTTACCATGGAAACACAACCGGTCTCCGTAACCACGACCCATACCTTCGGACCCGCGTGCCGCCTTACCATCCGTGAATCGGGCGAAGCAGCATGGTCCTTCGGCGAGTAGCCATTGCAAGACTGAGACGGTACGCCGTCCGCTTCGAGCACATTCGTCTTGTGGACTCCTATTTCGGCATTGAACATCTGATTTGCTTTGTGTCGACTAGACAAATCGGGTAATTTCTACTAAAGAGGGAAATCGGACCCGGTCTGTATTTGTACCCTAATCTACTATCACAGCAGACTCACAGACAGAAAGATGAACGAACCTGTGCCGCTCGCCGCTTTCGTACCAGAACAGTTCAGGCATCTGGACGATCCCTCGCGCGACCTGCCGAGGATCGCGAAAGATCCTGCCGGCATGTCGATGATTTCGGCCGCGGTGGAACAGATACCGACGCATCATCGACTCCTGCTCGGAGACGCGCGCCGCGCAGTCCTGCCCGAAGCATCAGTCCATCTCGTGCTTACGTCGCCACCGTACTGGACCCTGAAGCAATACCGGCGTACGGAAGGTCAATTGGGTTGGATCACGCACTACGATGAGTTCCTCGAACAACTGGATGAGGTATGGAGCGTTTGCCATCAAGCGCTAGTGCCCGGGGGACGGCTCATCTGCGTGGTAGGTGACGTCTGCCTTTCGCGCCGCAAGAACGATGGCCGCCATACTGTAGTTCCCCTGCACGCTTCCATTCAGGACAGGTGCAGAAAAATCGGGTTCGACAATCTTGCGCCTATAATATGGCACAAGATCGCAAACGTAGCACATGAAGTGGAGCGTGGGACAGGCGGTTTCCTGGGCAAACCGTACGAACCCAATGCCGTGATCAAGAACGACATAGAGTTCATATTGATGCAACGGAAGCCCGGTGGCTACCGAAAACCAAGCGTGGCCGCGAGGACACTGAGTCTGCTATCCGAGGAGAGTTTTAAAACACACTTCCGCCAGATCTGGACCGACATAGCCGGCGCATCGACCCGAGACCATCCTGCCCCTTTTCCGGTCGCCCTGGCCGATCGTTTAGTCAGGATGTTCAGCTTTGTAGGTGACACGGTACTTGATCCTTTTACCGGGACGGCGTCGACCCAGATTGCCGCCGCCAAGTGTGGCCGTAACAGTATCGGCATCGAAGTCGACCCTGTCTACTACGGTAAGGCCGTAGATCGTTTCGTTAGAAAGACTGCCAGCCTGTTAAAAAAGGTTGAAATACGTACTGGTGAGATCGAAGCGAAAAGGGGATTACCTGTGGCTGGGAGGGAGGTAAGCGCTTGATAACTGCTCAGGCGGCTGTCGACGATCTGTACCGCATTGCCGTCACGGAGAAAAAGGCAACTTCGACCGCACGACTTGAAGTGTTAGCAGATTTCTGCGTGCAGGAGTTTAATCGGCGCGGCTTGACAGACGTCGAGAAAGAAGCCACGATTCCTGGTGGAGGTCGCGACAAAAAATGGGACGTCGCCTGGCGCTACGACGGCAAATACCGGCTGGGAGTCTCTATGAAATCGATTCTGAAAAACCTTGGCGGGACCGTCCCCAACCGGATTGACGACATGATCGGCGAAGTCACGAACGCACAGCTTCACTCACCGGAGATCGTGATCGGCTACATCATGATCTTCAACGTTGCCGAGGACAGCTATTCCACTAAGCACGGTTCTACATGGTGCGATCTCTTTCGAAATCGTGTTCGCTCCCTATCGGGCCGACGCCCTCCGTCCTGGACTACTGGGACAGTAGAAGACTTCGCGCTGGTGGAAGTGGATTTCAATACAGGGCCGGCAATACTGCGGGTGTCACAGCCGTTCGATGTATTCTTCGACACGTTGGTCGAACAGATCAGGACAAGGAATCCCAACGCCATCTCACCTTGAGAAGCTCGGTAGACCCTGCCGATGCTATGACGTACAGGAAGTCTAACGAGCCGGTCCGCATTCCGCCGCGGGACACGTCCTGCACAGGTGCCGGTTCAGCAGATGGGTTGCCGCGAGCAGGACACCACCGGTTACATGGAGGATCACCTCGAAGCTCCCTTCGGCCGCGATGTAACCCGCTGTGATAACCCCCACGGCCAACACGAGCGTGAGAAACGCCCGGTATCGCCTGTGGTACCTGACGCCCGCGACCACGCTCCCGACTGCCAGCAGGACGGCGCCGACTATGGCGAATTCGGCGGGTTCACTGGCAAGAAAACCCAGCCCCACAAGCGGCAGGAACGTCACCAGCAGCGGCACGGCCATGCAATGGACCGCGCACGCCGAGGAAAGGAACACGCCGGCGTTGTCGACGGCTCCTCGACTGATATATCGTATCATATCTTCTCCATATCTCTGGAAGACTGCCGAAGCCGGCTCATCCGGCGCCGCGCACCCTTCCCAGACCGATCCAGGCACCCGCGCTCACCAGTCCGACCAGTATGGTCAGCGTCGAAAACGGTACCGCGGCGCGCCGGCTCACGTCAGCGAATGACTCGTCTACGAACTGAAACTTCGGTACCTTGGGAAGCACCTCCGCCGACATCTTCTCTCCGGCCAGTATCGCCGGCACGAAGAAGGAACGCCACTGATCTGCGAATCCGCGTACCTGCGACTGGAACCGGGCGTACCGCGCGTCACCTGTTCCCGCCGCGTCGATAAGCATTTCCTGGACCAGGAGCGCGGGGGAAAGGAACCGGTATCGACGGACCAGTTCACTTTGCTCTTCGCGCCGTAGCCGGTGCTGCGCCGACACCTCCTCCAGGCGCCGGTTGACTGCTTCCGTGGCGGCCCAGGCGAGGGCCGCCCTGTTGGACTCATCCGCAACCGCGCCACCCGCCAGTTCCGGATGGTCCTCGAGGTAGCGGGCGAGCAGTTCGCTGCGGCGGCTTACCGCATCGTTCGAGGCTTCGCGCTGGGCAGTGATCATCTCCACGCGGGAGGGCAACGGGTGGAACAGGCCCGCCGCGATATTGATTGCGGCCGGCAGCACCACCACCAGTACGAGCCAGGCGCCCACCAGCACCGTGGCGTTCCACGCGGAGGACCGACCCAGGCTGTTTACCCACGCGGTAAGCGAGAACCAGAACAGTGCGTATACGGTCAGCGCCGCACACCACAGCAGCGCCCTGCCGGAAGGCTCCGACGATCCGAGGCTGCCTGTGATCAGTATTCCGAGTGCCGACACCCCGATGGCCACGGCCATGACCAGCAGCGCCCGGAAGGCGAGTTTCGTGGCCACGACGCGGCGCACCGACACGGGTTGCGAAAGCGTCAGCGCCAGGGTGCCTTGCTCCCGCTCCCCGGACAGCACGTTGAAACTCAGGGCCAGTACGAGCAGGGGCAGCAGGTAGACCGCCACGAAGGCCAGGTCGAATCGTCCGACCATGAGGTTCAGGGGATTCTCCACCTCGCCGTTCTGAAGGAAGGTGGACTCGTTGGTGTTGATGCTGACATCGTAGTAATAAGGCAGGAGATCGCTTTGCCCCACCGCCAGGGCGGTCAGGGGTCCGGGGTCCAGCGCGACGGACCGGGCCCCCCGTGCGCCGCCCATCACGTTGGCGGCGCGGGGGTCGCGGAAGGGGGAGGACGGCTGGCTTCCGTTTTCAATGGCGATCAGTTCGCGTTCCAACGCGTCGGTCCGTTCGACGTTCCCGTCACGCACGACCTGCACCGTACGTTCCTGGAAACGGACCCAGGCCATGCCGTTGGCCAGCGCGTAGGCGAAGAGGACGACAAAAAGCGGCAGTACGATCCGCAGGATACGGTCGGCGGCAAGAAGCCGCCACTCGTTTGCCAGGATGGTCTTCGTAGTCATGGTCCCCATGGTCAGGCCACCTCCGCACGGCGCACGGCGGCCACTACGGCCGCAAACGCACCGGCCAGCCACAGCCCCAGCACCAGAAGCGACAGGACCCGGTTCTGCAGGATCCACTCCACCGTCGGAGCGTCGTAGCGGAAGGGCGGCACGTGCGACCAGAGATCGGCGGCGGCGAGATAAACTTCACCGGTGCGTGAGTTTTCGGTTAACTCGTTGTTCAGGCGCTCCACCAACGCCCGGCGGTATTCCTCCGCGGCGGCGGCGAAGTGCCGGTGCTGTTCGACGTCGGTCCCGGCCAAGCCCATGGATAGCGTCCGGATCGCCAGCAGGGGCGCCGTCACCGCAAGCGCTTCGTGCACGTATCCCTGGCGCTCGAAGGTGCTCCACAGGGCACCGTAATTGCGGTCGTAGATCTGGTTGCCGAATTCCTCGCTCTTCTGCAGAAAGACGCCAATGGCGTTTATTGGGAGGTCCTCGACGTTTTCCAGGTTGTACTGATCGAGCAGTTCCTGCGTCGAAGCGGCCCGGTCGGGACGCTCGATGCCGTCCACGCCACCGGCCATCTCCTTGCGAATTGTTTGAGCGAACTCCACCGCCGAGGGCGTCGGGTACAGCCACTTCGACAGATCCACCGCGACACGCGGCGCCACGAGGCCGTTAACCACCCAGACGGCCAGCAGAACCACCAGTGCGGCCCGCGCCGAAGGGGCCCTTGCCGAGACGGCGAGGGACAGCCCGATAAACGTCGCGAAATAAACCAGGTACACGGCGGTCAGCACGGCGCCGCGGACCATAGGGGATGCCGCCGGTCCGGGGCTTCCTATGACGATGGCGGCCGCCCCGACGAGTGCCGCGGGTACCAGGAGCAGCGCCAGGGCGGCGGCTACGCCGAGGGCCTTGCCGAATGCGAGTTCAAGGCGTCCGACGCCCGTAGCCAGCAACTGGCGCAGCGTACCTCGCTCCCGCTCGCCGGCGAAGGCGCCGAAGGTCAAAAGGATGATGAGCAGCGGCACCAGGTGCTGCAGGACCTGCGCCGCCGTCAAGGCGCCGAAGCGCTGCGCGGGTGTCGCGTCCTGTGCCGGGCGCAGCAGGAAATCGTTCTGCCTGTGGGCCTCCAGAAATACCGACGTCCCCGCGTAGGAATCCACGCCCTCGTCGACAAAGGACAACGCCAGCCGGGGCTTGAAGGCGTAGACGCCGTAGTGGGCCGCGGAATGGGGGTTCTTCTCGCCCTGCGATTCCCAGTGATCACGGGCGGTGGCCTGCGCGGCGGCCAGTTCCTTCTGCGCGTTGCGCGCCTGGACCCAGCCGGTGCCCAGCGAGACCAGGAGCAGGGCGCCTACCAGCGCGGCGCACCATCGGAAGCGTCCGTCCCGCACCACGTCCATAAACTCCTTGCGGACAATATGCCCGATCATGGTCGGCTCCTATTCGTGCATGTGATCCAGGTAGATGCGTTCGAGGTCCGCGTGGCCGATTTCATCGGTCGTCATCTCCGCGACGAGACGCCCATACCGCATGATTCCGATCCGCGTGCCGGACTCCTTTGCGCGGAACAGGTCGTGGGTCGCCATGAGCACCGCGACGCCCCGTTCCTTGAGCCGTTCGAGCAATTCGGAGAATTCATTCGACGCCTGGGGATCGAGGCCCGACGTCGGTTCGTCGAGGAGCAGGGCGTCGGCCTCCTTGGCGATGGCGATCGCGATGCCGACTTTCTGCCGCATACCCTTGGAGTATTCGGAGACGCGGGAATGTACCGCTTCCGTCTGCAGACCCGCTTCGACGAGGATCTCGGAAAGTCTTTCCGGTGACAGGGACTCCTTCCCGCCCAGCGCCGAGAAGTAAGCCAGGTTTTCCAGGCCGCTCAGGTTGCGGTAGAGCATGACCTGCTCGGGAATATAGGCCAGGTGGTTTTTGGACTTCAGGGGCTCGTCGGCGACGTCCATACCCATCACGTGCGCGCTTCCGGACGTCGGTTCCAGAAACCCCAGGAAAAGATGGATCGTAGTCGTCTTGCCGGCGCCGTTGGGGCCAAGGAGACAGTAGATTTCCGATGGCTCCACGCGAAGGTCGAGGCCGGTAACGGCCTCCAGCTCGCCGTATCGCTTGGACAGCGCCCGTGCCTCGAGCACAGGGGTCGATGCCCCATCGGCAACCGGGGGCCGCCTGTCAGGTGCATCGACCGTCCCTGCTTCGTTTTCATGATTCATCCGGGATACCAGACCGGATTCCATGGACTCACCCTCCGGGAAATGGGATATACGAGATCGTCGGCGCGGCGGCGGCGCACCTGTGGATCGTCAAATACGGGAAAAACGATCGCCAATGCGCCGGGTGGTCCTCGACGGACCGGCGGTCATCAATCGACCGGTAACGGAGCGGGGCATCAGCGAATGAACCTGCCATGGGACTGGAGGGGTATTCAGGCGGGCGGCGCCCGGGAGTCCTTGCCGTGGATCTCGGCATTGCGGGGGTGATCCAGGGCAGAGACGAAGGGGATTCGCCGTACCGATGCATCGGGGGTTTCCTGCGCGCCGGAGCGGTCGGTGGTATCGATCAGCGGGAGGCCCTGGACGAGGCAGGGCACGCAGGTGCAGTCGTCGCATTCGGCGTCGTCGTGGTTGTGTGGCGTCGTCGAGAGTACGAACAAGGCGAGCGCGATTACCGCGCCTAACCGCAACAGCGTGTATCGATCTGGTCGCATGTCGCCGAACTTAGCACATCGTGGAAATCGTGTCAAGCGGCTTCCACATCGTCGTGTTTCCTGTGTATCTACTTTGTATATACGTAGCACTACCTCTATCTCTTGAAACTGATTTAAACCGCAGTGCCGGCCGTTACGCCGAGATTCAATAGCATTCGGAGGGGTGCTTCCACGGCGATATCTGCAAGGCTGCGTGGGCGAAAAGGCTCCATCCAGGTCAACCCGCCCACATCTGGCCCGATCTCCCCGCCTCCCCACAGTATGCGTACCGCCTTCCCCCTGGGACCCCAGACGGCCGGATCGGTCGGCCCGAAGAGGGCAATGACCGGCCTGCCAAGCGCCGAGGCAAGGTGGGTCATACCCGAATCATTGCCAATCATCGCCCGGCACCGGGCGTAGAGGGCGGCCATGTCGACGAGCGGTCGGTCCTGCACGATAAGCGCGTCACGGGCCTTTATCCGAGGCAGAATGCGGCGGCGAACCGTGTCGTCCGCCGGCCCGAAGGTTACTACCGGCCGGTAGCCCCTGTCGACCAGGCATTCGATCAGCGCCGTGTAACGCTCGGCCGGCCAGCATTTCGCCGGTCCGCCGCTGCCAGGATGTATGGCGATCGGTGTTCTGTCCGAAGCCAGGTTACGCGTGTCATCCGCCGGGCCGCTCAACATGGGAGGAATCTCGGGTGGATCGGGGAAGGTGTCCACGTCCAGGGGCTTCAGGACGTCCATCAACACGCGGGTCACGTGGATTCTGCGGCCGGCGGAGGGTCGGGACCGCCCTGTAAGCACCGGACCGGACGCGAATTTTCGAAGGTTGTCCTCAAACACCCCTCCGGCATCAGGAAGGTAGGATATGATCGCGTCGTATGAATGAAGCATGTGCAGCGCTGGACCGGCATCGGCCGCGGGCGCACCGCCGGTCGCGGGCGCACCGCCGGTCTCGGGTGCACCGCCGGTCTCGGGTGCACCGCCGGTCGCGAACAAGGGAGTGAATTTCCGGCTGTCGATCGACAGCACCTCGTCCACGTGACCGTACTGCTTCAGCAGCGAAAGGCGGCCCGGGTCGCCCATCATGTCGATGGATATGCCGCTGTAGCACTTCTTCAGCGCGGCGAGTACGGGGAGGGTGAGGATGAGGTCGCCGACCGCGCCGGACCGGATGATCAGCACGCGCTTCATGCTTCCAGGTCGAAGACGGCGCCGGTCCCGGAAGCCGTTGCCCGTTCGAAGGCCAGCCTGGCGGTGACCGCGTCTTCCATGGCGTAACCCACGGACTTGAACACCGTGATCTCCGCTTCACCGGTACGCCCGGCCTTCCTGCCCGTGACGAGTTCGGTCAATTCCGCCCGGACGTGATCCCGGGCGAGGTCGCCCGCGCGCAGGGGGACGAGGATGTCGCCCGCTTCTTCGAAGGCGCCTTCGTACGTATCCACGTAGACACGGGCCCGCCGGATCAATTTGGCGTCCAGTTCCTGCGAGTCGGCGGTGAAGACGCCCACGGCGTTCACGTGGGTGCCGGGACGAATCGCGCCGCCGTCGAAGAGCGGCGTCTTGCCGGACGTGCAGACCGCCAGCACGTCCGCTTCGCCCGCGCATTCGGCGGCGGTGTCTGCCAGCCGGCAGGACGTCCCCTCGGATGCCAGTTCATCCACGAAAGCACGGCCCCGCTCGGTCGTCCTGTTGTACACGACGATCCGTTCGATGGGCCGGACGGCACGGATCGCGTCCACGTGAAACCGGCCCTGAACGCCCGTTCCGATTATGCCCAGTACCTTCACGTCTTCACGGGCCAGGTACTTCGTGGCCACGGCGGACGCCGCCGCCGTCCGTATGCCGGTGAGGTACGTGGCGTCCATGAGGGCGATGAGCCGGCCGGTCTCGGCGTCGCACAGGACGTAAAACCCCGTGATCATCGGCAGGCCCCTGGCAGGATTGTCGTGGAAGGCGGAAACGACCTTGGCGCCCAGCGTACCGGAACCGTGGAGATAGGCCGGCATGAAGAGGGCGACCGAGGGACGGTCGGCGACCCGGACGGGCAGGCGGACGGGTACATCGTCTTTTTCGCCTGCGGAGCGAAATCCTGCTTCCACGGCCTCGATCACGTCCGGCATGGTGAGGACGGAAGCCATATCCGACCTTGATAGAAGACGCACCTGGCTCATGGAAGACTCCGTTCAGAAGACGGGTTCACGGGGCAGCGCCGCCCCTCTCGATGACTCCGATCAGGAGACGGGCTCACGGGACAGCGCCGCCCCTCTCGCGGTGGGTTGTGCCATCGAGAAACCAATTGCCCCCACGGGCGGCCCGGTTTAGATTGTATAATCGTCCTTGAAGCTGCAATCAATGACAATCTGTTGGAATTCGAGCTGGAAATACTCGCCGTCGAACACTGTGATCCGGAACGGCGGGAGTCCTGCTAAACCGTCCCGGACGTCCGCCCGGGACACGCAACAGGGAGTGTGTATGCGCGAACGGCAGAAGGAACTCCGCAGACAGCGGTTCCGCAAGGAGCAGAGGCGCAAGGCCGCGGTCCGCGAGATGAAGCGAAAGAGAAAGGTGAAGCCGTCCAAGTAGCCAGTCTGGAATCCAGGACAGGTGAGGCATGAACGACCCATCGGATGCGGCGAAGGAATACGTTCTCCAGCCGAAGGATTACGTCCTCCACACGGCCCAGGAACACAACGTCAAGATCATCCAGTTGTGGTTCACGGATATACTGGGCTTCCTGAAGAGCTTCTCCATCACGGTGGAGGAACTGGAGGACGCCCTGAAGGACGGCGAGGTCTTCGACGGCTCGTCCATCGAGGGATACATCCGGCACAGCGAGCAGGACATGATCGCCATGCCGGATCCCAGCACGTTCCAGGTCCTGCCGTGGCGGCCGGACGCCCGCCAGCGCGCCGTGGGCAGCATGTTCTGCGATATCCTGGACCCCGACGGCGCCCGGCCCTACGAAGGCGACCCGCGCCAGATCCTCCGAAGGAGCCTCCAGCGCGCGGCAGAGCACGGGTTCACCTTCTACGTCCAGCCCGAACTGGAATACTACTACCTCAAGTCCAGCGAAGGTCCGCCCCAGCCCCTCGACCAGGGCGGCTACTTCGACCTCACGCCCCTGGACTGGGCCACGGATCTGAGGCGCGACACCGTGATGGCCCTCGAAGAGATCGGCATCGGCGTCGAGTTCAGCCACCACGAGGGCGGCCCCAGCCAGAGCGAGATCTCCCTGCGGTACACCGACGCCATGACCATGGCGGACTACACCATGACCTACCGCCTCGTGGTGAAGGAGGTCGCCCTCCGGCACAACGTGTACGCCACCTTCATGCCCAAGCCCCACGCCGGCCACAACGGCAGCGGGATGCACCTGCATCTTTCGCTCTTCCGCGGCGACACGAACGCCTTTTTCGACGAGGACAGGGAATACCACCTGTCGGAAACGGGCCGGGCCTTCATCGCGGGGCTGATGCGCCACGCCCCCGAGACCATGCTGGTCACGAACCAGTGGGTGAACTCGTACAAGCGGCTGATCGCCGGCTACGAGGCGCCGCTCTTCGTTTCCTGGGCGCTGCGCAACCGGGCGGACATGATCCGGCTGCCCACCTACAACCCCGCCAAGCACGAAGCCATGCGCGTGGAGTACCGCGCCCCCGATCCTTCCTGCAACCCCTACCTGGCCTTCGCCGTCATCCTCTCGGCGGGCCTCGCCGGCATCGAGAACGGGTACGAACTCGGTCCCCCCGCGGAAGTCGACCTGTACGGCATGTCCCACGAAGAACGGCGGAAACTGGGCATACAGTCCCTGCCCAGGGACCTGAACGAGGCGATCAAGCTGGCGGAAGGCAGCGAGTTGCTGGTGAAGTGTCTCGGCGAAGAAGTCTTCGACAAGCTGATCGAAAACAAGCGGGAAGAGTGGGAACGCTACCGTTCGCAGGTCACCGACTACGAACTGAAGACCTACATGTCCCTGCTGTAGACGTATTGGATGGAAGAGTCCGGCCGGGTCGAATAAGCCTTCCAATCCCATGATCCGGGAGCAGTCTGAATCCGGGAGCAATCTGAATATCCGAGGGCAACCTGAATGTCCGGGAGCAATCTGAGTGGCTACTGGCGTCGACAAGGCCGGTAATCCCGGTATGCCGCTGACCGCGGACCCCAACCGCCTGGCGGCCATCGACTGGATGCGCGGCCTCGTCATGGTCCTGATGGCCATCGACCACGCCAGCCTTGCGTTTAACGGCGGCCGGCTCGGCGGCGATGCGTGGTTCATGCACCAGGCCGGGTCCGAACTGCCGGCCGCCCAGTTCTTTACCCGCTGGATTACCCACCTGTGCGCGCCGACCTTCGTCTTTCTGGCCGGAACCGCGCTGGCCCTGAGCTTCGAGCGGCGCCGTCTCGTGGGCGCCCGGGACCGCGACCTGGACTGGCACCTGTTCAAGCGGGCCCTTGTCATCCTGGCCTTTGAACTGCTGTGGTGGGCGCCGTTCAGTCTCCAGGTACTGTTCGCCATCGCCATGGGCCTGATCTGCATGATCCCCCTGCGGCGACTGACCACCCGCACGCTGCTGATCACCGCGCTTTCGATCCTGTTCTTATACGAAGCCGTGTTCTGGGGCGTCATGCATCTTGGAGGCGTTACGGCCGACGTGATTCGCGAGGCAACGAATTTGCCGGTCCCGAGCGGGGAATTCGATCAGGAGGCGATGGACGAGGTGAGCGCCCAGATCCGCAATCTGGGCTGGATGAGCGTCTTCACCCCGTTCTTTCATCCGGGGCTGCTGGTCAAGATCGGTCCCGTACCCCTGTGGGTACAGTATCCTTTCGTGCCGTGGCTGGGGATGATGATCCTGGGCTGGCTGCTGGGTCGATTCCTGCTGCAACGCATGACCGCGGTAGTGCCCGCCGCCTCGGCGCCCACGGACGCAGCGGCCGCCGACGCAACCCGATCGCCGATGTCGACCGAACGCCTGCTGGCCGTCACGGGCATGCTCGCCCTGGGCCTGTTCGTGCTGTTTCGCGCCTGGAATGGCTATGGGAACATGCTGCTGCTGCGGGAGGACTTCTCGCTGGTGCAATGGCTGTTCGTCAACAAGTACCCGCCCAGCCTGACCTTCGCCTTGCTGGAGCTGGGCCTGATGGCCGTGATCCTGGCCGGTTTCTTTCGGTACCAGCGGACGATGAAGGGTCCGGCACGCACCTGGAATCCCCTGCTCGTATTCGGCCAGACCGCGTTTTTCTTCTACCTGATTCACATGCCCGTTCTGATGATCGCCGCATTCGCCCTGGGCATGTTCATGAATCAAGGCCTGGGCGCCGCCTACCCGGCCGCCCTGGGCGTACTGATCCTGCTCTATCCGCTGTGCCTGTGGTTCCGCCGCTTCAAGGCCAGACGGCCCGGAAGTTGGGTACGGTATATTTAGCCCGCCTCGGATTGCTTCTTCGCGTCGTGTCTTGGTTTAAAAACCCGCCAACTTCATCACAAATATTCTACGTGACCCCGCATTTCTTCGTCATCCAATACCCTGTGGACCAACATCAAGCCGGCGATGATCTCACCTATCGTGTTTTCCTGACTCGTGTAGACGATCCCGGCATGATCCGAACCCGCTGCAGCCAAACGTAGAAAATCATCATCCTGTGTGAATATGACGCGACCTTCTTCTCTGGCTCTCTTCAGATGTTCTTCGTCAGAGGCACCCAGTGTCCCCGCTTCCGGCACCGTCAGCACGTTCACGCCCCTTCTACGAAGCCCCATCACCACGGCGTTCGATACATGTTCATCCGTGTAGTACTTGATCTTCGCCACGTTGCTCTGATTCTCGAATCTTCTCGGATACCTTGGAAAAGGAGCGTTGACGCGCAGTTTTTAAAAAGGTCTTGCTTTCTTCCAGCGATTGATCAATCTCGGTACGGTGATCGAAATAGTATGCCAATGCCGCATATACGTCCACCAGCGTCAACCCATGCTCCGTGGCGATATCATCCACACTCCTGCCCAGATGTTCGTGCCAGACGGCGATGTTCTCCACCGTAATTCGATGGCCGGCAATACGAGGCTTGCCCCCTGACATACCCTGAGTAATCTCAATATGTTGATCCAGTGTTTTCGTTGCCATGCGCAGTCCCCAGCCTTCCATCTTATGATCGACACGTTAACCGCCTTCATTCGAAGAAGCAAAATTCGATTGAAGTCGTCAAGGTTGGATGTAGGAAGTACCGCGAGCCACCGCCGTCTTTTATTACAGTTGCCATGAACGGCTTTTATGGTAAACATATCAAAACATGTTACGGTGCGCATATCAAAACACGCCAGAACGGAGATGGACCCATATTCAGGAACGATCTCCCCTGGTCCGTCGTCTAATCGAATGATGAAGACGCCGCTGCTGTAGACCGGAACCTCGCCGTAAAGGAACGCGATACCATGCAGATCAACACCTCGTCGACAACCATTCGATTCCTGATCGCGATCATCCTGATCGTCGGCCTGATGATTCCGTGGGGACTGCTCATCTACGTGGTTACGGACCGCAGCGGCTACCGGGACGAAGCGCTCCGGAACGTGAGTCACGCATGGTCCGGGCCGCAGACCGTCGTGGGCCCGGTCCTGGCCATTCCCTACCGGCTGCCGAACGAGGACGAAGGAGAGAGTTTCATAGAGGGCGAACCGCACGTCTTCGTCCTGCCCGAAGACCTGGACGCGGAACTGAACAGCACGTACGAAATCCGCTCCAGGGGGATCTTCGACGTGCCGGTCTTCACGGCGTCGCTGAACGCCAGCGGCGCATTCCCCGATCTCGACGTCCAGGAACTCGAGGCCCAGTACGGCGAACTCATCCTCGACCGCATGACGGTGCTCGTGGGCGTATCCGATACGCGGGGCATACAGGAAGGATCGCTCAGACTCGGCGACACGCCGGCGGAACTGCAGGCCGGCACCGGTTTCGGTACGATCGGCGAAGGGGTGCAGGCGCCGGTGCGCTTCGACGGGGCCGCCTGGGACCGCACGTTCCAACTCGCGCTGACGTTTCGGGGGACCGAACGGTTCGGCGTCGAACCCGTGGGAGACGAGACCCGGATCACCATGACGTCGACGTGGCCCCATCCGAGCTTCGACGGACGCATCCTGCCCGACGAACGGACCGTCGACGGCGACGGTTTCACGGCCACGTGGACCACGGGCAAACTCGCGAGAGGCTATTCGCAGGTCCTGGACGCGTACGGGCGGGGACGGAACGCCGTGATGGACCACCTGCGGGCGATCGGCGCGCCGGAGTACAAGAAAGGGGTCGGCTTCAGCGTGTTCAAAGCCGATGACATCTATCGCTCCGTGACCCGCAGCCTGCAATACGGGATCCTGTTCATCGTCTTCACCATGATCAGCGTGGTCTGCATCGAGCTGGTCACGGGCGTCCGCTTCCACGTCGTGCAGTTCGGCGTGGTGGGCATCGGCCTGGTCGTCTTCTTCCTCACGCTCCTGTCGCTGGCCGAACACATCGGCTTCGGATGGGGCTATCTCATCGCGGCCGCGCTGATCACGCTGATGAACGGCGCCTACGTGGCGACCGCTTCCAGGTCGGGCCGAAGCACGGCGTACGTAGCCGTCGTGCTTGCGGCGCTCTACACCGTCCTGTACCTGGTCCTGCTGCTGGACGAATACGCGCTGCTCGTCGGCGCCGGCCTGGTCCTGGTCCTGCTGAGCGGCCTGATGTACGCGACCCACCGGTTGTCGGGAAGCGGCGCCGAGACGCCCGGGTAGTGGTTGTCAGGTTGGTCCCGCTGCGCGACCGCCGTCTCTACTTTTTCATATCAGCCGGTGGACGGTCGCTGTTTGGTCACATTGGTAAGCACGCTGGGATTTCTCCAGCCATACCAGACCTTATCAATGATCGGAATCGATCTGCAATTCCCGTCAATGAGGACTGTCTTGGCGAGGAGTGTTGGCCTTATACTTGAAGTATCCGCTTACTTCGTCGATCTTGGTCTCTACGCGGTCGATCTTATCTTCCATTCTCGACAATTGATCGCGTGTACCGGATTCCACGAAAATGTACAGCGCAATTCCGCCCGTAATCAAAGCGCCTTTGATTACTACACTCATCCAACTGTTCTTAGCCAAGTCCCTGCTCCCTTCCCGACACGTTATTCAGGTGGTACTGCGATATTGATGTTCACGCCTGATCACGATCCGAAGTTGATCATTCGCGGCGTTGGCGTGGCGCCGGAATAGTGTGGGGAACGCGGTCGGACCATGACGATCATAATCTCAAACCCGGCAGGTCCGGGAACTCGGGCCGTGGCCCGATCGTCTGGCGCGCGGGGTCCGGGATGAGATCCAGTTCCTCCATGACGATTTGCCCGATCAGCGCGTCGGCGCCCGCCGGCGCGACGACGCAACTGGTGAACATCCAGCGGTCTCCTATGCGGACGATGAGGGGACCGGCTATCGGCATCTCGATCCGCGCTCCGCTGGCCAGGGCAAACCACGCCTTGCGCACCACGTCGATACCGAGCTGCTCGACCACGTCTCTGGGGAGCGTCAGCATCATGGCGCCCGTATCCGCGATGGCCTTGACGGTGGCCCGCCTGACGTCGCCCTCCCGAAGATGCCCCGTCTTGACCAGCTCGTGGTCTCCCGCGTTCTCCAACTCGATGTCAGCGACGATTTCGCCCATATTATCCACCTTTTGCAAGTTTACCTGTCGGCCATATGCAAGTCGATTTTCCGTCTGATTGCAATGATCTTTAGCCGCGCGTCTGGCCTTACCAAGCGTCCGGCCTCACCAGAACGGGGAGGACATCAGTCAGAAGGAAGCCGGATCAGGATCTTCCTGATGGTGTCCTGTATATCCTTGATCGATTCCTTGATCTCCACGAGCGACTGTTCCACCGAAGATTTGAATGCATTCATTCTGGCGACCCAAATCCCGATGCTGAAAAGACTTCCCATCGCGCCCAAAGTTACTACATATGTGACCGGGTTTTCCCACATGACTTCTCCTTACCTGCTGAAATCGTGTTGTTGATCTTCAAGCGGCCTTTAATGACAGCAACGTCCTGTTCGACAGTGCGGAGTCTGGCATCTATGTCATCCAACCGGTGAACAATCGATGTTCCGAAGAAGATCAATAAACCGGTCACCAGTCCCAGAAAGACACTGACTACGGCACCAGCGATAGCCGCAATTACCGGACTATTATACCATGAGTCAGGTTGCACGATCTATCCTTTCCTGGGTTTGATCAATTTCCGTCCGGCGTACTTCGCAGATTTGATCCGGATCCGGAAATCCGGAATACACCCATGTCGATTCCGTCTCTCATTGAACTTCGGTCGGAGGAAATCTGAAAACCTCGTAAACAATAAACAAAAGTTGGTGATTCTGGCTCAGGCTGAATCGGCGAGGGGAGGCATCTACAGGAAGGGATGAACCGCGCCAGAAGCAATTTGAAATGCAGGTAGGATTTCCCTCGTGTTCCTATATCCGGCTTTGGCTCCTCGCAGGTAGTAGAGGACGCCGCGCGGCAGTCCGGCGGTCCGTACCGTTTGCTTCCAATGAAAAAACCCCGTTGGCGTCCGGCCTCAGGAAAGAAAGGTCGTTACGCGCCAACGGGGTTTTGACTTCCACGACACTGCCGCAGTGTTACGGCAATATGGTCTCGCCGTTCCAGTTCTCGGGGAAGGGTTGGTAGGCGGCGTGCGGGTAGTCTGTCATAGTAAACGGTTCCAACGAAATACTTGCGCGTCTTCCTGCAATTCCGGTTACCCTCGTACTCACTCTTGTCAACTCGACAAGACGCCATACCTCATCTACACGGATGCCAAATCCAATGTTACCGGACGGTATGCGCTGTGGCCTGCCCGTGTTCTGATCGAAAACGAGGCGTTCAGTACCAGCGTTGTTTACTGCAATTACGAATCCTTCGTGATCGAAGATGAGGCTGCCACTCGTGCCGCCCGACAAATCTAAGTTGTGCTGTACAAATCGACTGTTGCCTGGGTTAGGTATCTCATCCATGAAAGGTCGCAAAGCACTTATTGTACCCTCTTTGAAGGTAGCTATGGGAACTGTCGCAAAGGGATCTTCAATTTCATGGGGAAAACCTATAGTGCCAATCGGCTGCCCAGTGCGAAGGTTCATTACACGATCACGTGGCAGCAAAGACGCACCGGTCTCAAAACTCGCATCGATAACGAATGCCGCTACGTCCGGTGACGAGGTAGTACCGTCGTATTCAGGGTGAATATGGTAATTGAAACGATCCAACCAGTAGGTATCCGTTCCGCCGACTGAGGTTCCAGATTTGACAGCAAACGGCCTGGGATTCAAAGAAGCCAAGGACTCAATTGCGTCATTCAGTCCATTTACGACATGGGCATTCGTCCAGATGGCATTTCGAAAATAGGCAACGAATCCTGATCCTATCACGTAATTCCGTCCACGCACCCTTAGGCCGATCGCGTATACGGCATCAGGTAGTTGCTTTTTTTCCAATACCTCCGCCCAGTTCAAGGGCTGTCCCGGCTCTCCCTGTGGACCCTGCGCGCCTGTCTGCCCCGGCTCACCCTGCAGTCCCTGTGCACCCGCCGGCCCCTGCGCACCCGTTGGCCCTGCCGGTCCTGCCGAACCGCTCGAACCCGCCGGTCCCGTCGGTCCCCGTTCGCCCGCACATGCGAGCATTGCAACGAGCAGCAGCATGCCGCCCAATCGCTGAATCATGATGTCGGTGTCCTTCCTGTTCGATGTGGTTTCTGCCGGCAGCGGGTGCTGCCGGCGTTTAACGTCCGGATCCCCTTACTTCAAGGGTATGACCTCCAACCGAACGTCGGGGACGGACGAAACGATGTCCAATTCGCTGGAGACCGCGGTATTTTCGATGGCTATCCTGATTTCGGCGGGTCCGGGTCCCGCGCTGATCTTGCTCAACGATACCATGACCGACTCGGGTTCCAGATTGTACCAGGCGCCGGTCGCGGCATCTATGATCACCCCGACCAATCCCAACAGGATATCGAACACGAGGTAGCCGCCGCTAAGGTGTTTGGTAATATGAATCTGGGCGGACTCGTACCCCTCTTTGGAGAACTTCAGGATGTACTCGTTCTTGCGTTCCAGATTCAACGTGGTGGGCGTAGTGTACGTCTGCCCGGCGACCTCGATTGAAACGGCGTTGGGCGAAGACTGTACGGGAATGTCCTGGCGGGTTCCCTGCGTGATCGCACCGCAACCGACACTCGTGATCGTTACGGTGATCAGACACGCCAATGCGTTCCGGAATGAACCGAAAAGAGTAAACAAGACGAAACTCCTTATCTATGACTTCCGAATCAGAGCACTGTCCCGCCCCTGATCCTCCTGTGAAATTGATCTATCACCCGAAGCGCAATACGCCCGAAATCCTTCGGTAATGATAGTGGAATCAAAGCACGCCGATTCACATCAGGTGCATGTATAATATACAGAGAATAGAGTGACCTTAGTGTGAATAATGGGGGTATAATAGAGAATATATCGTGAATTCCTCGCGGCCGCAGGACAGCCGCAGGACTTCATCGATATAAATGGAACTGGTGGGTACGGCAGAGGAACGCTCAAACTCGGTGGCGCACCTCAAGGCCCCGAGGCCGTAGAAATCAATTCCCGAGGGTCAGACGGGCCACCAGCGGGTCGTGGTCGCTCGGAGCGTCGAGGTACTCGCAGTTGACGTGGACCACGTCGAACCCGGCTCCCAGCTTCTTAAGCGCGCTACTGACGAGAATATGATCGAGTTTCTGAGCATTGCCGTCGTAGATATAGGAGTACCGTTCAGTTTTTGGCAGACTGGCATCCAGATTGAACAAGGCTTGTGGTCCGCCATCGAAAGTACCCTCCAATATGGACAAAGGTTCCTCGAACTGGAACTCGTTTAAGTCGCCCAAGACGACGATTTTGGCCTCAGGATCGGCATCGAGTAAACGGTCGACGTGGGCCTTGACGAAGGTGGCTTGTTCCCGGCGTAATTCAAAGCCGCCATTGATAGGCGGTTGTTGACTCCCGAACAACGGCGATGATCCCCATTTGGATGAGAAATGGTTATTGATCAGGATGATTCGGTTTCCGCGAAATGCAAAGGTGGCCTGCAAGGGCTTGCGTGTACGCGCAAAGGCGTCGTTGCCGTCGTTGTCTTCCAGGCGCTCGGAATCGATCAGCGACACCCGCCTGGCATCGTAGAGGAAGGCTACGCGGATATTGCCACCGGGCTGACCACCGTCCATGTTGTTGCCTGGTGGATTATCGATAAAGGAATAAGTTGGTCCTCCGACCTTATAAATACTGTCGATCAGGAACCGTAGCGTCTGATCTGCAGTGGTGATTCCGTCGTTCCTCGAACCGCTATTGTCCTGCACCTCCTGCAGAGCGATGATGTCCGGTTGGTTGAGATTTTTGACGATCTGCCTGGCAATGTCGACAAATCGTCCCTCGGCAACATCCTTATCCCCGTCCTGGTCGTTGGGATCGAGGTTTTTCACGTTGTACGCGGCGACGAGCAAGTGGTCTTCGCCCCCGCGCAGGGGAGTGATCTCACGGGCTACGGGCCGGGACCGCAGGGTAGGAGGGGCGGTCAGCAAGACTTCGAAATTGCCCCGGAAATACGTGACGACGCCGGTAACTTCGCCCAGTAGATCGCCGGGGCCGACTGACGGCCTGAACCCGGGCGAAAGCAATTGGCGGCCGTTGATCAGCAATCGTTCCGGGTTGAAATCCCGGGCAGCAATCGTAATGCCGCCGCGTTGATTGAGGCCGGTGGAACCGCTGGCGGGTACGATGAAGATCTTGCCGAACCTGGGAGGTGCGACGACTTGAGACGTGGCAATAGTTACCCGCATGCCTTCGAGGCTCTCATAGAAGTCGATGCCGTCGGAGTATGGATCGAACGTTCTCAAGTTGTCATCGTCGATGACCTCGGTAGGCGGCTGGCGACCCCCGGCCCAGACGGGAACAGGAGACGGCAGCGGGTTGTTCGACGATATCCTCGTCACGGTCGGGACGTCGGCAATCTGAGTGAGCGTCAGATCATTGCGTCTTGACGATGACCCTGAGCGGTATTCTTTCACTGCCCCGACGACCTCGACCGAGTCGCCGACGACGACGTCCGGTCTCGAGCGGGTATAGACGAAGAGGCCTTCAGACGTACTGTCGTCGCCATCGCCGTCGGGATCCTGGAGATAGAAGCCGTTCCTGTCCACGGCGGTAACGATGCCGGAGGCCTGAACCCTGCTATCCAGGTGCGGCGAAGTATGGGCGGCGCCCTGGATCTGGTGTATCGCCAAGGCCTGGTCCCCGGATGGACGGGCGTTCTCAGCACCAGGGGTGGGCACGTGCTGGTCGTACGTGCTGGTGTTGCGCAGTCCACCCGATCCATTGGGGAAACGCTGGCTGGAATGGTTCCTCTGGTCACCCTGACCGTTTTCATCGACTTGAGGTTCGCCGTCGTTGAGCAGGATCAGAAGACCCGCGTCATCGCCATCCTTGGTGTCATATACGAAGGCGTCGATCAGGTTGTCGATGGTCACGCCGGTTCTTCGAGGAAAATCGGCCGGATTCCCCCTGTACAAGGCCACGGCGTCGGGGCCGTCCTGCAGGAAGCGCCTGGAGGTGACGGCCAGATCGGGGGCCGGGCGGAGATTGGGACCTCCCAAGACGAAATAGCCATTGACGTCGGTGCTGTAGTTGTCCAGGTCAAATGCCCTGTAAGAGGTATCGCCGTTGCCGTTGAACAGCACGACAACCAGTCCGTCCAGTGCCGTGTTGCCTGCGCCCCCATCGAATAATTCTATAAACTCGAGTCCCTCCGAGCTATGGGCATCTACCTCATTGATGAAAACAGGGGGTTGAGCTGTGGCAGTCTGAGACCAGACGAAGACCGCCGCGATGATCATGAGCAGAAGTGTATGGGATATTTTCATCATTTGTGGGTTCCTTTCCAACGGGCCAACTCGTCCACCTTGCGCTCCAGGGCCGCTTATCCGGGCCTCGTCACTGACGGCCTTGCCGTTGCCGGGGAGAACGCGATCGCCGTGCCGGCGAAGCGGCTGACGCCACCTGCTTCCTTAATGATAGCACCTCTTCCGCAAGAACGTCAATAGAAGGCCATATTCGTTCTTCCGTGTTTGTATCCGAGATACCGGCCACTGAAACCGCCCCCTTTTCTGTACTTTAAATGATCGATCCATGACGTACACACACGCGTACCTGCCACGATGCGATTTCTGCGCCACAGAACGAACTTCTAAAAGGTACAGTCTGTGTTGCTGGAATTTCCTCGTGTTTTTTCGGCATCAGAAATAGCGTCGTGCCTCGGTCCCGTCAATCCCGACAGCGAAAACCGGGTACGTTCGCCAGCATAACGGGAGAAATGCCGCTCACGGAAGGCGAGACTGTCGCGCTACGCGATCTGTTAGCGGCCGCAGGACTTCATTTGGGCAAATGCGGTACGGCAGAGGAGCGCTCAAACTCGGTGGCGCGCCCCTTGAGGTCAAGGCATTCGAGGGAAGCCTGGAGGAGGCCAGGAATATCTTGCGGGTCTGTCACGTACTTTGTGTGACTGACTGTTTGATGTTAGCGGAGTACCTTCGCCTGAAGGCCGAGATCATGCGACTCATCGATAAAAAGCTTGAATTTCTGCAACTGCTGCGCCCGGATCCTAATCTCCTGACTCGGATCGAACGCGCATCCGCCAGATGTTGTAATTCCCCTCTGGAGACCCTCGCTGGGAGACAAAATACAAGTCGAGCCCGTTTGAAGCCCATGCGGGAGAATAATCATTGCCTAGATGATAAGTCAATTGAGTGAGACCTGACCCATCTGAACCCACAAGAAAGATATCCGAGTTGAGCGGAATGTCATCGTTAAGCAAAATGTCATCCGAGTGGCTCACAACGACCACGGCAAGCTTCTTGCCATCCGGGGAAGGTGCGGCCATAAAAAAACTGTGGTCGGGATCGCTAAGTATCAAAAACTCACGACCCCGTTCAAGATCAATCCTCCAAATTTCAAATCGACTCGTCTGTCTATCTTGACGGGTAACTATCACATTCTTGCCATCAGGCAGGAATGAAGGCGCCCAGCCTTCTACTACATACTGAGTAGAAACATTCTTGGTTAAGTCATATGTCCAAAGATAATCTCGGGTTGTTCCATTTTGGTCCTTGTAATCCTGAACATAAAGAATCGTGGAGTCGCCCGGCGCAAAGACGGGAGTAGTCACCACAGCACTGTTACTTGTAATCTGCCGTGTTGCAAAACCCGTTTCTGCCGATATCATATAGATATTCCAACCACCCCCGCCCCTTCGATCAGAAAAAACTATCTTGCTGCCATCCGATGAAAACGCCGGAGTAGAATAGTCTGCCCCGCTGAATGTCCTCTGCTGAATCGCCTCGCCGTCTGTCAGTTTCTTAATATACAGATTGTATTGTCCATTCTTGTATCCTCTGAAAACAATCTTCTGATCCGCAACGCTGAACGGACGGCCAAGTAAACCTGGCCTCGGCACTCCATCTGCATCCTGCGTAACCCTAACGAAGCTGAGGCCTCCCTCCTGAGGTACAGCAGTACGGCTATAGTCTATGTCAACGCTACTGGATCGGGGCCAGCACCCTGTCACACATATCATAACGACCATAACAAAAGCAACTTGCGTCCATTTCATACATTACTCCCCTCATTTATCCTGTGTTCATATGACTACCGGGAATTGACTGTGCACATCAGATGGGCGTTTTCGGGACTTACAGGTTAATCCGACGCGGGGGATTGGGCACCTTCTCGTTCGATCCGTGCGCTACAGCGCGAGGGGCCCTTGAGGACCCTGATTCGCCTTGCGGCGGTGGCAGTCTGCGTTCTTGATAAAGGCCTGTGATAGATAATCAAGATGTTATTGCCTTGATTCAGCAAAACCAGACTGCTTTTCTCCGAAACATACGGATTTTCGGTCAAGGACAGGTACCAGGCATCCATTATATAAGTGTCCGGGGGTGCCGGGGATAGCAATCTCAACAGCGCTTACTGGGACATCACCATAGCGACGGAAGAAATGCCGTCCACGGAAGCTAGACCGAAGCTCTGCGCGATCTGTTGGCAGATACGGAAATGTCAATAGGGCAGATGGAACCGGTGGGAACGGCATAGGAACGCTAAGACTCGCTGGCGCGTCTTGAGGCAGAGGCATTTGAGGGAAGTCTGGATGCCAAGATTACTTTGTGGCTTTTCTTCATACAACTCCTCGCGAAGGTTATCCGAAGTTGCAAGGTCGCGAGGTGAACTGCGCCCTTGATCTGCTTCCCTTGCTCATCGTACCCACATCAAACAGCGAGGAACCAAAGCTATTTCAAGTTTAGAGTCGGATTAACCTGAGTAAACCCAAATACCGCCCAAGGTGCTTCTTCGGGATCGTTGTGTTCAGCCCTTGAAACGAAGATCATAAAATGCTTGTTTTCATGCTCAACGAACTGGAAATTTCGTGTTCTGAGAAAACCATTTCTGATAACCTCCTTGTCGTGCTTATCCAACAAAGAAAAGCTGTTGTAACTGTCAGCGTATCGGTGTGTTTGGATTTTATAAGAGTAGAACGGACTCATATCCCATTCCGCCCCTGCAATCAACTCATCTGTGTAATGTACACCTCTACCCTGAATCATCTCGATCTTGTCGAAAAGCCCTAATGAGTCGAGTGACGACAATTCGATTTTTCCTAGCTTGTTCTCACGCTCCGTGACTCTGATTAATCCAGAACCGAGTTCTGCTCCCCAGACCGCATCGCGCAAGAATTCAGACACGTCATGGCTATACTGTTTCCTTCCTATTTTGACTTCGGATGATGCGCCGTTTTTATTGATCGCGAGCCAAGACGAGGGGGCTGGATCAATGGTCGGAATCTGTTCCAAAAGTTTATCATTTACAAACCACATTACAAATACGAACACGGCAACACTTCCACCCGCTTTAAATGTCTTGACCTTTAAGGTGCTTCCTTCGGTACCGCCTAAAAAGCGGTACAGGAGGGCTGTCGCCACCAGGCTCATGCAAAATGCCGTGAGCATAGGGCTTTCAACTACAACAAAAGAGACTGCTGCACTCATGGAGAACACACCGACCAACACAAGTACTATGATCGTCTCGGTATCCGGTCTTTGACCATTTCGACTGTTCGTCATGTTCACGTTCTCCTCATTTTCCGGACCGGAGGGGCTGGTGCATCACTCCGACCGGGGCGTGCAGTATGCCTCCAAAGCCTATGTCGATACCCTCAGGGAAGCCGGCATACGGATCAGCATGAGCTGGCGCGGCAACCCCTATGACAACGCCAAGGCAGAACGCTTCATCAGAACCCTCAAATACGAGGAGGTCTATCTCTACGCGTACGCATCCCTCGAAGAAGCCCGATCACGTATCGGCTACTTCATCGACAAGATCTACAATCGCAAGCGCTTGCACTCGGCCTTGGACTACAAACCACCGGCCGAGTTCGAGCGGATGATGACACGTGTTAAAACTGTAGCTTAACTGAATGTCCCATTTTGGGGTGCACTACACTCTAATGACTATTCGACCAGTTTTTCACATACATCCTTGAATCGCTGGCCCATCTTTTGGTCGTCAAGTATTCGCCGTGCCTCGTCCTTAAGTGCATTTATGTTGGCTTGATCTACCGCATCCAAGTCGTCGTTTGTGGCTTCCTGCAAGTGTATGTTGAAATGATAGTATTGATCAGGCCGCAACATTTGCTTCAGTTGATAGTCGACAGCATCCGCAACGCCATCCATCATTATGCTCAAGACTGGGTTTATCCAACTAACCTTACCCCAGTTCTTGGCTTTGGCGTACTTGATGGATTTTGTCGAAATACCGGTGCCAAGGCTCACCAGAAGCATCTCATTCGGAGATTTTTTGAAGGAAACCGCCTCAGCATAGGCGCATAAGGCTGGGTTATTGGCGAAAACGCCGCCATCAATCAAATGACGTTCTTTGGATTCGGATTTCCCGAGCGAACATACCTTAGCTGGTTCGAAATAGGTTGGTGCCGCAGATGTAGCCCGGGCCACGTCTCGCAACAGGTGGTTGCGCATTGCTGAAGTGTCTTCAGCCTTTGCCTTACTTCGCTTAAAAAAGTACGGACTTCGACATTCGATTTCATAACTTGTCACGAGAATTTCCGTGAGCGCATCCTTGAGTTGACAGTCGCCAAAGTACTTTTTCAGAATCCCTTCGATATTATCGCTCGGATACTTTTCGTTGCATAGGCCAAAGCAAGAGGCCATGGGACGCCACCACGGCCGCTTGAATATGTCCTTTCCTCGTTTCTCGTAAAGTTTCAATAAATCAGAAGCTGTGAACTTGGGGCTTTTCGGGCTGTTTTCTCCGGTTTCAGGTGTGGCGAGCCCGGCAGCCAAGATACCGCCCGTGGAGGTGCCCGCGATCAGATCAAATAGTTGGCTGATTGGACGTTGGGTTAGTCTTTCCATCTCGGCCAACAACACGGCTGGAATCACACCACGTATTCCACCGCCATCAATCGTGAGTATCTTATAGTATCTCATAACAAGGTTCTGTATGGCTCTTCGCCGAATTACTTAAGTTAGACAAATTGGTTTTGTTCCCTTTGTTGGTACGCATTAAAACGTAAGGAACTTATGAACAAACCGCAGACAATCCTGCCAGGACGGACCTCTACGTCCTCAACAATGCCATGAGATTCCGACGGTTTAGACGGAATCGTGCCCGTCTACCGCGCATCGTGATTGTGATTTACGGATAAAGGTAAAAGGTATACGTCTTACAGACATTCAAGTGCGCCTCAATGCTGTCTTTCCTCTCCCGAGCGGAGGCACTTGAGGATGACGCGTCATCAGGACACTGGGCATGCTGGATAGCCCGCGGGACTTCCGTCCGTACCGTTAAGATCTGTTCACTTATTAGAAATTTGTATTATGCATAACATTTAAATGGTGTCAATCAAAAACCTTGCTGCTTCAGGATGCCCTCGAAACAGCCCAAAACGCCACTGCGAAGCCTGACCCGCATCGCCACAGAGGACGGGTCGGTGCGTGGACCAATATTAGAGATGCCGAAGACTGGAGAGCCGGGCCAGCGGTCAGCGCAACCGGGTTTCTGGCGTTCTACTCGGTCGCGCAGGAAGGAACGGGCAGGTCGTACGTCGAGCAGCTGCCGAGCATCGCGAGCATCGTGTCGGCCTCGGCCTGATCCATCGTCAGGCCATACTTCCGCTTGACCTCGATCCACACTCCGATGTACCAGCACCGGTTATGCTCCGGCAACCACTCGGCCGGGTCCTTGTCGCTTTTCCGGGAATTGACAGACGGCGACACGGTTGTGAGGTTGTCGAGATCACGGGCAAACCGGACCTTGACGGAATCCGGCCGCGTTCCCATGCCGCTGTCGTGCGCCTCGGCAAGGGCGACGATATGATCTATCTGCGTATCGTGCGGGTCATCAAAGCAGCGCAGTGTATACGGAGAGAAATGACCGCCCTGATTGTCTATGATGTCCCGCTCGATGGATGCGGGGTAGTCGTACGCCTCTCGGTAATACGGAACCTCACGCGATTCAGGCGCGATGACGATGCCGAAGACCGGATGTTCGACCGGGTCCGGGTTACTTCCCGGTTCCTGAGGTCCGGAAGGTCCCGGCGATCCGGGAGGGCCTTCCGGCCCGGGCGGACCGGCGGGACCGGTTTCGCCTTGCGGACCCGGCGGCCCTTGTGGACCGGCCGGACCGGGCGATCCAACACCCGACGGACCCGGCGGGCCAGGCGCCCCAGCCGGACCCGGCGGACCTACCGGTCCCTCGCAGGCGAAGATGAAAGACACCATTACGAAGCCGGGCAATGCGACCAATCGGCGCACGGCACACCTCGCGCGAAGAAACCTGCCTATCCGCCCGCCCTCTACCAACCCGGCGGATTGTCCTGCCAGGTGCGGCCGATGTAGTCGAAGAAAGTGATGATGAGGAGGATCAGCAGCCAGAAGATGGCGGCGGCGGCGGCGAGCTTGGTCTGGCCGGGGCTGAACTTCAGGTGCATGAAGTACAGGATGACCAGGATGGCCTTGACGCTGGCGATGCCCATGGCCACGGCGGTGTTGAGGACGCCCAGATCCACGGTGGCCACCCACACCGTCACCGCGGTGAGGACCAGCAGGGCCGCGAAGATGGTCAGGTAGTTGGCCGAGGTCGCGATGTGGGGCCCGTGGTGCTCCCCGTGGCCGTGTTCGGCGTGGGGGGCGCCTGCGGCGTGGGGGTGTTCGGCGTGTTCAGACATTGTCCAATCCCTATATCTTATATCTTCTATACGATCGATCCTGAACGGCCAGGCCGACCTAAACGACCAGCCCGCCCTGAACGGCCAGCCCGCCCTATACGGCCAGGCCGCCGATGAGGTACAGCAGCGGGAACAGGAAGATCCAGACCAGGTCGACGAAGTGCCAGTACAGGCCGAAGTTCTCGATCGGCGCGTAGTACTCGGTGGTGAACTTGTCCTGCCAGACGCGGACCAGCAGCCAGACGATGAGGGCGAGCCCGATGAGGACGTGCAGGCCGTGGGTCCCGGTCATGCAGAAGTAGAACGCGTAGAACAGCTGGATGGTCTGCCCGTCGCCCGCGCCGGTCCACAGGAAGTTGTATCCGGGGATCAGGCCGTCGTGCAGCTTGTGGGAGTACTCGATGTACTTGTTCACCATGAACACGAGGCCGAGCACGAGGGTCAGCACCAGGAACGCGAGGACGTGGTTCTTCTTGCCGAGCTGGGCCGCCCGGACGGCGAAGGCCATGGTGACGCTGCTGGTGATCAGGGCGACGGTGTTCAGCCCGCCCAGGAAGACGTCCAGGTTCTGGCTGCCGATGACGAAGGAATCGTAGTATTCGCTGCGATAGATGGAATAGCCCAGGAAGAACCCGCCGAAGAACATCACTTCCGTCAGCAGGAAGAGCCACATCCCCAGGTTCGCGGCATCGTTCTGCTGGTCCATGTCGTCGAACTGGTGACGCATGTAATGGGGATGGTCTGCGTGCACGTCGTGGCCGCTTCCGGCCGCCTCCGTACTTACTGACACGATGCTTGCTCCTTCGCAGATTGGCTTGCGCGGGCTTCATGCGCCCTTTGACCGCGCGCGCCGGACGCTCGCGGGCTATGCGCATGCGCGCCGACTACGCGTGTTCGTGCTCTTTCTCTGTCTCTTCTTCTTCCCGGTGCACCGGGTTGTCGATCACCTCGCCGTAATCGTAAGGCTCCTCTTCCACGATCGGCGTGGCCGGGAAGTTGTGCTCCGGCGGCGGCGACGAGAGGATCCATTCCAGCCCCGTGGCCCGCCACGGGTTCGGGCCGGCGATCCTGCCCTTCTTCAGCGACCAGGCCATGTAGATGGCCGGAACGATGAAGGCCGCGGCCAGGATGGTGGCGCCGGCGGACGACATGATGTTCAGCAGCTGCCATTCTTCCGGGTAGACGTGGTAGCGCCGCGGCATGCCGAGGTAGCCCACGATGAACTGCGGGAAGAAGGTCAGGTTGAACCCGGCGAAGATCAGGAAGGCGGCCAGCCGGGACCACCCCTCCGGGTACATGCGCCCCGTGATCTTGGGCCACCAGAAGTGGAGCGCCGCCATGAAGGCCGTCACCGCGCCGCCCACCATGACGTAGTGGAAATGGGCCACGACGAAATAGGTGTCGTGCATGTGGATGTCCAGCCCCATGATGGCCAGGAACACGCCGGTGAGGCCGCCCACGGAAAAGAGTCCGATGAAGCCCAGGGCGTAGAGCATGGGCGCGTCGTAGGACACCGATCCCTTGTAGATGGTGGCCATCCAGTTGAACACCTTGATCGCCGAAGGCACCGCCACGAGCATGGTGATGAAGGAGAAGACCATGCCGGCGTAGATCGACTGTCCGCTCACGAAGAGGTGATGGCCCCAGACGAAGAAGCCCAGGACCGCGATCGACACGCTGGACATGGCGATGAAGTCGTATCCGAAGATCCGCTTGCGGCTGAAGGCGGCGATGACCTCGGAGATGACGCCCATGCCGGGCAGGATCATGATGTACACGGCGGGATGGGAGTAGAACCAGAACAGGTGCTGGAACAGGACCGGGTCGCCGCCGAGGGCCGGGTCGAATATGCCGATGTGCAGCCCGCGCTCGACCATCATGAGGGCCAGCGTGATGGCGATGACCGGCGTGCCCAGGACCATGATCAGGCTCGTGGCGTACATGCCCCAGACGAAGAGGGGCATCTTGAACCAGGTGATGCCCGGCGCCCGCATCTTGTGGATGGTCACCATGAAGTTCAGCCCGGTCAGGATGGAGGAGAATCCGGCGATGAAGGCCGCCATCCCCGCCAGGATCACGTTGCTGTTGGAATAGGTGCTGCTGAAGGGCGTGTAGAAGGTCCAGCCCGTGTCCACCCCGCCCAGCAGGGTCGTCAGCACGCCGAAGGTGCCGCCGAAGATGAAGAGGTACCAGCTCATCAGGTTCAGCTTCGGGAAGGCCACGTCCTTGGCGCCGATCATGAGCGGCATGATGAAGTTCCCGAAGACGGCGGGGATCGACGGGATCAGGAAGAAGAAGATCATGACGATGCCGTGCATGGAAAAGGCCACGTTGTACTGGTCCGCCTCCATGAGGTCCGCCTCGGGTGTGGCCAGTTCCAGCCGGATCAGGCTGGCGAAGGTGCCCCCGATCAGGAAGAAGAAGGAGATCGAGAAGAGGTACAGCAGTCCCACGCGCTTGTGGTCCATCGTCAGCAGCCAGGACCTGACCGTGTAGGCCGCGTTCAGGAAGTGGTCGCGGGGCATCCGGTGTTCGGCGGCCCCGGGTTGGGCTATCGTGCTCATTGGGCGCCCTCCGTACTGGGCAGTGACTTGATGTAGGATATCAGATTGAAGATGTTGGTCTCCGTGATCTGACCCTGGTAGGTCGGCATGATCGACGGGTAGCCGGCCACGAGCCGGACCCGGGGATTCACGATGGATTCCCGGATATAGGCTTCGTCGATCAGGATGCGTTCGCCGCTGGCGAGGACTTCCTCCGTGCCGTATTTACCGTTCAGGGACGGGCCCCTGGCCGCGGCCTGGTCGCTGTGGCAGGTATCGCAGTTGAGCTGCGAGAAGAGCCGCGCCCCGGCCTCCTCGGGGGTTTCGTCGGAGACGCCGCCGCCCAGCCAGTTCTGGTAATCCTCCGGTTCCATGGCGTATACGCTTCCGACCATCATCGAGTGTTCGGTGCCGCAGTATTCGGCGCAGAACAGGTGGTACTTTCCGGGCTTCGTCGCTTCGAAGGTCAGCGAAGTGTACCGCCCGGGGATCACGTCGTTCTTCACCCGGAAGGCCGGGATGAAGAAGCTGTGGATCACGTCCTCGGACGCCATGGTCAGTTTCACCGGCGTGTTGATCGGCACGTGCATCTCGTTGATCTCCCGCTGTCCCGTGGGATGCTGCACGTGCCACATCCACTGCTTGCCCACCACGTAATACTCCATGGCGCCGTCCGGGATCTGGTACACCCGGAAGAAGAGCCACACGCCCCAGGCGAACATGATCAGCATGAGGACGAGCGGTATGGCGGACCACGTGATTTCGAGGCCCAGGTGGCCGTGCGTCTGGGATTCCGCCTGCTGGTCCTCGGTGCGGCGCCGGTACTTCATGGCGAAGACGAAGATCAGGACGCAGATCAGGGCCATGCAGATTATGCTGACGGCCACGACGAAAAAATACAGCAGATCGACGTCGAAGGCAAAGGTTGACGCGATTTCGGGATGCAGCTGGAATTGGTTGTTCATACGCTCACTTTACGGTTGTGTCCGTTCCTCTTCCGCCCTGGCGCACGGCAGGCGCGCCGATCAGGCCGGTTACGCATCTGATCCGCGTCAGCTCCCCGCCCGCTTCCGCCGCCGGTCCCGGCGGATCATGACGACCATGAAGGAACCCATGGCCAGCAGCGTGACCAGCCCGGCCACGCGCATGGCGTTCATGATGGCGACCCCGTATCTGCCCTGTTCGGGGTCGTAGTTGAAACAGTACAGCATGATCTGGTCGAAGACGTTGCCCAGCTTTTCTTCCGAAGATTCGATGAGGGCGAGCCGGATGTCCTCCGACGGATACTCGATGCCGAAGAAGTAGTGGGAAACCGTGCCCCGCGGACTGACGATCATGATGGCGCTGCCGTGGACGAACTGCCCTTCGGCTTCGTCGTAGACGTAGTTGAAGCCGACGGTATCCGTCAGCCTGTCGATGGCCGCCGCGTCGCCCGTCAGGAAATGCCAGCCCTCCTTCGTGCCGGGCCGCCCGTAGCGCTGCGTGTAGACCGCCTTCTTCTGCGACGCGAGCGTGGGCGTTTCCCTCGGGTCGAAGCTGACGGTCACGACCTCGAATTCCTCGCCGATGCTGTAATTCAGCGGGGCCAGGCTCCGGTTGAGCCCGTTGAGGACCTCCGTGCACAGCATGGGGCAGTCGTAATAGACCAGCGTGAGGATGACCGGCTTCCCCCCGAAATAGCTGCCCAGCCTGACCGGCGCGCCCGCTTCATCGTTGAATTCCAGGTCCAGGGGCAGGGCGGCACCGATGTTCTGTTCGATGCCCACGTGCCTGAGGATTTCGGGCGTGGCGCTCGCGTCCAGGCCGGGCCCGGTGCCGATATCCTTCATGATCGTCGGGCTGCTTTCGCCTTCCTGTCCCGCGATGCCGCCGGGCAGCGCGAGCAGGGCCGCAACGACCGCAACGAGGAACGCGGCGTATGGGGCGCATGCGGTGTATGCGGTGTATTTGAGACGGCTGATGGCCATGGTCCTACCGTCCTTCCCCGGTTCCCTCCGCCGAGGGCGCATCCGCCGAGGGTGTCTCAGCCGAGGGCGCCTCCGTCGAGAGTGCATCCGCCGAGGGCAGTTTGTACCGGTCGTCGGTGGCGATCAGGTGCATGGCCCGTTCGATGGGGATCTGGACGATCTCCGCGGTACGGATCACCCACCCGTATTCGTTCAGCTTCTTCGCTTCCGCCTCCTGGAGGACGATCAGGTCTTCCTCGGGGATGACCTGCAGCCTCGGTTCGGGCGGAATAGCGTTCTCTTCGATCAGGGGCGATGGGGCTTCGAAGGTCATGGCGTTGTAGTCTTCGATCACCACGAACATCAGCCACATGAGCACCATGGATATGATGGCCAGGGCGGTCAGGCCGATGCCGAACTTGATGACCAGGGGCACATTGGTTTCGAAGACTTCGTGTCCCCGCTCCACCGCGGCCTTGTCGACGACGTTATGGTTCTTGTCGTGATTCATGCTTGCTCCGTACCTATGCCTCTGCCTTCGCGGCCTCCGCCTTCGTGACCGATGCCACGAGTTCCGTGAAACGCGGGTCCTTCTGCGGGATCAGCGGGTTCCGCTTCAGCCGATTGAGCACGAAATAGAACCAGATGCCGCCCAGTCCGACCGGGACGATCAGATCCACCACGCTGACGCTGAACCCGTCGAGGCGGAAGTTGGGCGCCACGTGCCAGAAGATGTCCACCAGGTGCATGGCCAGGATGAACCAGGCCACGCGCACCAGGCGGCGCGGGTCCCGCTTCCGCGGTATGGACAGGAGCAGGAAGAAGGCGATCACGAACCGGCAGAGCACCAGGACGACGGACACGACTTCCCATCCGCCGTTGACGCGGTGCACGTACCAGGGGTTTTCTTCCGGCAGGTTCGCCGCCCAGATGATCAGGAACTGGGACAGCATCATGTAGAACCAGAGCAGCGTAAAGGCCAGCAGCAGCTTGCCCCAGTCGTGGAAGCGGTCCGCGTCGGCGAGTCCCGAGATGGGCTCGTGCTTCCTGAGCCAGGTCATCATGATGACGATGAACGAAAGAGCGGCGCCTCCGCTGTTCACGATCATCATGACCCCGTAGAGCGTCGAGAACCAGTGCGGGTCGGTGGACATGATCCAGTCGAAGGACGCGAAGGTCATCGTCAGGGCGAACACCACGACGCCGGGGCCGCAGACGTTGCGCATCTTGTCCGTCAGCCCGGGGTTTCCCGAAGTATCCTGGGACCTGGACCACCTGATCAGCAGAGTCGAAGCGGTGATCCAGATGGCGAAGTAAAACACGGTCCGGACGAGGAAGAAAGGCACGTTGAGATAGGATTCCTTGTGCTGCAGGATCGGGTCGACGGCCACCACTTCCGCGTGCGTCCAGTGGTACAGGTCGTGCATGCCCAGCACGATGGGTATGAAGAGGACGAGCAGCACGGGCAGCGTGCTCATGGCGGCTTCGAGCAGGCGCTGGATGACGAAGCCCCAGCGGCCGCCGATGAGGTGGTGCAGCATGGTGAAGGCCATGCACACCAGGGTGACGCCCGCGCAGATCATGTAGCCCACCAGGTAGGCCTGGTAGAACCCGGACATGTCGCCCATGGCGAAGGCGTAGAGCAGGCCGCCCAGCACCAGGACGACGCCGATGGTCAACGCCCGGGACTGTATGCTGCCGATCTGATTGAACAGCGTGCTGGATATCGCCGTCATTCTTCCACTTCCACGATTTGCCGGATGCGTTGCTGATCCGATTCCGGCAGTTCGACCAGGTTGGCGCCCTGGCTCATCTGCAGCGCCCGGATATAGGCGGCGATGGCCCACCGGTCAGCCGCGTCGACCCGCTCCTCGTAACTGTACATGTTGCCGAAACCGTTGAGTACCACGTCCACGTAATGGCCCACCTCCACGTCGAGGAGGCGCTGGCTGTGGAAGGACTCCGGCTGTATCATGCCCCGCTGCACGATCATGCCGAGTCCGTCGCCCGTCTTGCTGTGGCACGGTGCGCAGTAGATATCGTACCGCTCCTGCCCCCGCTTCAGCATCCCGATGGTCACCGGCCTCGGAAAGGCCGCAGCCAGCGCGCCGTCGATCTTGCCCGTGTAGAAATGCTCGTCCAGCCGCAGGTGGCCCCGGGGTATGGTCCCCTCCACCGCGGGACGCACCGAGCGCCGGTCGCCGAAGAAATCGCTCTCCTCGAAGGGCTCGGCCCGCGGCTGGTCGTGCATGTCCTGGCGGCAGGCCGCCGCGGCGGCCAGGCACAGGACGCACAGGAAACCGGCGTATATGAGGGCCATGGGGCTACGCTTCAACTTCGTTTACCTCGTGCGGGTTCAACTCCTCGAGAAACTGCCGCGTCGCGTCCTTTTCGAAGTACGGGTCCTCCGCCTCGATGCACAGGAAGAACCGGTCCTGCGTGGCGTACCGGAACCGTTCGATATCGAAGAGCGGATGGTTCGGCCGCGGCAGCTTGTTCATGACCATCATGCCGATCAGGGCGGAAAAGGAAGCGAAGAGCACCGTGCATTCGAACATGACCGGAATGAAGGCCGGCCAGCTGTTGAAGGGCCGGCCGCCCACGTTGAGCGGATAGTGGATCACCGAGGCGAAGTACTGCATCAGGAAACCCACGGCGCAACCGGTCAGCCCGCCGATGAGGATCACCAGCGCCACCTTGTTCTTGTGGAGGTGCTGGATGTCCAGCAGTTCGTCGAGGGGGTAGGGCGTGTACGTCTCGATATGATGATACCCGGCGTCCACGGTCTTCTGCGTGGCGTCCACGATCGCTTCCTCGTTTTCGAACTCGGCGATGAGGCCGCGCAACTCGGGCTTGGCGGGTCCGTGATTCATATCAGGCGTCCTTCTTCCGGTGCTTCGGGATGATCATCTTCATCTCGGACATGGGGATCATGGGCAGGAACCGGATGAACAGGCACATCATGAAGAG
Organism: bacterium; assembly: GCA_963693015.1. Taxonomy (GTDB): domain Bacteria; phylum JAAXHH01; class JAAXHH01; order JAAXHH01; family JAAXHH01; genus JAAXHH01. The sequence continues at coordinate 2,253,337 of OY843748.1, read as the reverse complement.
GAAGAAGCCGATGGTGCCGATGTACAGGCTCCAGTCCCAGATCGTGCCGGCGTAGTAGTCCCAGGACGAGGGCATGTAATCGTTGGCCAGGCTGGTCACGACGATGACGAACCGTTCCAGCCACATGCCGACGCCGACGATCAGGGAGACGATGAACAGCACGACGGGGCTGCGCCTGGCCCGCTTCCACCAGAGGATCTGGATGCTGACGGCGTTGCAGAAGATCAGCGCCCAGTAGAACGGCGCGTACTGCCCGGTCATGCGGTTCCACATCATGAATCCTTCGTAGGGGCTCGCGCTGTACCACGAGATGAAGGCCTCCATGGCGTATCCGTAGACGACGATGAAGCCCGTCGCCAGGGTCACCTTGCCCATGTTCTCCAGGTGCCGCGTCGTGATGAGTCCCTCGAGTTTGAACCACTTGCGCACGGGGATGGTCAGCGTCAGCACCATGGCGAATCCCGCGTAGATGGCGCCGGCCACGAAGTAGGGCGGGAACACGGTGGTGTGCCAGCCCGGGATCAGCGACACGGCGAAGTCCAGCGACACGATGGAGTGCACGGACAGGACCAGGGGCGTGGACAGGCCGGCCAGGATCAGGTAGGCCTTTTCGTACCGGGCCCAGTGGGAGGACGCGCCGCGCCAGCCCATGGCCAGTACGCCGAAGACCCGCGCGATGACGGGATGCTTCGCCCGGTCCCGGAGCGTGCCCAGGTCCGGGATCATGCCCATGTACCAGAAGATCAGGGACACGGTGAAGTAGGTGGACACGGCGAAGACGTCCCAGACGAGCGGCGAGCGCCACTGGGGCCACAGCGACATGGTATTGGGCAGCGGCAGCAGCCAGTAGGCCAGCCAGGGCCGGCCCACGTGAAGCAGGGGGAACATGCCGGCGCACATCACGGCGAAGATCGTCATGGCTTCGGCGAACCGGTTGATCGAGTTGCGCCAGTCCTGCCGCATCAGGTGCAGAATGGCGGAGATGAGCGTCCCGGCGTGGCCGATCCCGATCCACCAGACGAAGTTGATGATGGCGAATCCCCAGCCGACCGGCACGTTCAGCCCCCAGATCCCGGTCCCGATCAGCACCAGCCACGTAATCGAGATGCCCAGCATGCCGACGACCGGCAGCAGGACCGCCACGGCCAGGAACCAGCCCAATGGCGTATGCGACCGGAGGACGATGTTGGCGATCTTCTCGGTGACGGTGGTATTATTGTACTCGGGCGCTACGAAGCCGTCGCCGGTATACCTCTTGGCCTGTTCTATGTCAACAGCCTGTTGCGACAAGGAGCCACTCCTCTTTCACGGCACCGATCGCCGTGCCTTCTGTCATCCTCAACGCTGTCTCACGCTTCGACCGTTCGTGCTTCACGCCCTGGCAACCCGGGCTCATGCTCGACGGCTCAATTTCACGCCTCGAGGACCCGGTTCCGCGCAGTTCAGCCTCACGCCTCGAGGACCCGGTTCCACGCGGTTCAGCCTCACGCCTCCAGGACCGGGTTCGGATTGCGGATCCGCCCCAGGTAGGTCGTGCGCGGCTTGGTGAGCAGGTCCGTCAGCATCCCGTAGTTCAACGGACTGGCTTTCAGCCTGGACACCTCGCTGTCCTCGTCCTTCGTGTTGCCGAAGGTGATCGCCTGGGACGGGCACGCCTGCTGGCAGGCCGTCAGGATCTCGCCGTCGGCGATGTCGCGGTCTTCCTTCTTCGCCTCGATCCGCGCCACGTTGATCCGCTGGACGCAATAGGTGCACTTCTCCATGACCCCGCGGCTGCGCACCGTCACGTCCGGATTCCGCCCCAGCTGCAGGCTCGGCGTTTCGAAGTCGGCGTACAGGTAGAAGTTGAACCGCCGGACCTTGTAGGGACAGTTGTTGGAGCAGTAGCGCGTGCCGACGCAGCGGTTGTAGACCATGTCGTTCAGGCCTTCCTTGCTGTGCACGGTCGCGCCCACCGGGCAGACCAGTTCGCAGGGCGCGTTCTCGCACTGCATGCACGGCACGGGTTGGTGGAAGGTCTCCGGCGCGTCGAGGTCGCCGCGGTAGTAGCGGTCGATCCGGATCCAGTGCATCTCCCGGGCGTTGGCCACTTCTTCCTTGCCCACGACCGAGATGTTGTTCTCCGACTGGCAGGCAATGGTACACGTGTTGCAACCGTTGCACTTGTTCAGGTCGATGACCATGCCCCAGGCGTTGGGTCCGTCGTAGGCGTGGTCGTCGGGATAGAGATTGCGTTCCGGGGGCGGTTCCTCCCACATCTCCTGGATCACGTGGGGGTCGTCCCTGAAGGTCTCGACGTCGCTGACGCGGATCAGGTTGCGGTCGCGGGACATGCTGCCCATGCCCTCGAGTTCCATGGCGTGATGGTCCTGCGTACTGTAGACGTCGAAGGTATCCCCGGTCGGGGTTACCTCCAGCCCGCCGCCGAAATCCGGGGTGGCGGACGGACGAATGGAATAGGCGTCGAACCCCGCGTTCGTACCCAGCTGGCCCGCGCGCCGCCGTCCGTAGCCCAGATGCACCGTAACGGCGCCGTCCGGGTGGCCGGGCAGGATCCATACGGGGGCGTTCACCGTGCGGTCCCGGTAGGCCAGTTCGACCACGTCGGTGTTTTCGACGCCGAGGCGTTTCGCCATGGAGGGACCCATCAGCGCGGCGTTGTCCCAGGTCAGCTTGGTCAGCGGCTTGGGCAACTCCTGCAGCCAGCCGTTGTTGGCGTAGTACCCGTCCCATACGGTCGGGTCCGCCCGGAATATGATTTCCATGCCCACGGCCGGTTCGGATGCTTCGCCCACGGCCGCGGCGATATCGCCGACCGATACGTCCTTCGGCGCCAGGGCGGAACCGGCGATGAACCCGTCGTGCACCGCGGTCTGCCAGAAGGTCTCGAAGGCCTGCGTCCCGTTATAGGCCTGGGCCTGCCAGTGCTCGCGGACGATGTCGTAGCCCTTCTTCATGGCGTTGCCGTCCAGCGCCGCCACGATTTCGTGGGCGCTCCTGCCGCGGTACAGCGGGGCGATGAGGGGCTGGACGACGGTGATCGTGCCGTCGTAGGACCGGGCGTCGCTCCAGGCTTCGAGGTCGTGGGCCATCGGGAGGTGCCAGTGGCACAGTTCCGCCGTCTCGTCGTGATAGAGGCCGGCGTGCACGCGCATCCCGACGTTTTCCAGGGCCGCCTTGAAATCGAGGTCCGCCGGCGTCGCGTAGACCGGATTGGTTCCGATGACGACCAGGAGGTCGACCTCGCCCTGATTCATGTCGTCGACCAGCGCCGCGATCGATTCGGTCTGGTTGACGGGCGACGCTTCGATGGAATCGGTACAGGTGACCGTGTTGCCCCTATTCCCCAGCGCGTCGTTCATCGCGTGGACGAGAGCGTGCACGGCGGGCGGCTGGTGATCGCCCGTGACCACGAGACAGGCGCCGGCATGGGCGCGCAGGTCGTCCACCACGGCGGATACCCAGCGCCGCGTGTCCTCGTCGCCGTCGGCGCCGGCCGGTACGGATACGCCCAGTCCCGCGGCGATCGTCCGGGCGAGTCCTTCGATCTCGCCCGCGCGGCGGTTGAGCAGATGATCCGCCTGGGCGCCGGTCAGCGAAGGCGTGCTTTCGATGACGTACAACCGGTTCATGTTATCGGGGTCGTTGCCGTCCCGGCGGGAGGCGAAGTCCCGCGAATACCGCACGGCGCCGGGGCCGTCCGACAGGAAGTCGCCGTCGAGGGACAGGATCACGTCCGCCTTTTCGACGTGATAGCGGGAGGACAGGATTTCACCGAAGGCCAGACGCGCGCCTTCCCTGGCGTTGTCCAGGGTAATGGGATCGTACTGGTGCCACCGGGCGCCGGGATACTTGGCCAGCAATGCCTCCAATTGCCCGTGCAGGGACGGCGAAGTGACGGTGCCGGTCAGAACGCGAATGCCACCGCCCTGCTTCTCCACCTGGTTGGACAGGGCTTCGTTCAGTTCGTTCAGGTAGGCGTCGTAGGTCGTGATCCGCCCCCGCCTGATCACCGACTGGGACCGGTCCGGGTCGTACATCGTCAGGATGGAAGCCTGGGCGAAGACGTCCGTCGCCCCCAGGCTGGCCGGATGTTCCGGATTGCCCTCCACCTTGGTGGGCCGGCCCATGTGGCTTTCCACCAGGATGCCGTTCGCCACGCCGTCGTGGACGTAGGCCGAAGCGTAGTACAGGGGCTTGCCCGGGACGACTTCTTCCGGGGGCAGCACGTAAGGAATGATCTTCTCGGACGGTTGGCGGGTGCAGGCCGTGGCGCCGGCGAGGGCGATCGAAGCACCCATCAGCTTCAGGAACTTCCTGCGGCTGACGGGATTGGCCTTGACCTCTTCCACGTGCTGCGGGAATTCCTTTTCCATGAAGGACTGGAATTCCTCGGTCTCGGCCAGCTGGTCCAGGCTGCGCCAGTATTCGGGCGCGCCGTTCTTCCCCACGTTCGTTTCTCCCGCTTCCACTATATGCCGCTCAGATATCTGATTCATGTCCGAGGTCTGATTCATGTCCGAGGTCTGATTCATGGTCCGTTACCGTTTGTCGCCGTGACCGTCCTGCTACCGATGACAGATGGAACAGTCTTCCAATTGATCCTTGTTTACCCGGTATCCCCGGATCAGCTGTGCGCCGAGGGCCATCTGGTCCATCGGCGCCGAGTAATCGGGCTGGGATTCGAACTTGTAGACGTCCGCCCGTTCCCGTATGAAAGACTCGGGGTGGCGGTGGCACTCGAGACACCACATCATCTGCAGCGACTCTTCCTGCCACATGAGGGCCATCTCGTTGACGGCGCCGTGACAGGACTCGCAGCCGATGCCCTTGTTTATATGGATGCTGTGATTGAAATACACGTAGTCCGGCAGGTCGTGCACCCGGGTCCATTCCAGGGATTCCCCGGTCGCGTAGCTCGTGCGCACCGGTTCGAGCATGGGCGCGTCGGTCCAGACCTGGGAGTGGCAGCTCATGCACGTCTTGGTCGGCGGCAGGCCGGCGAAGGCGCTCGTTTCCACCGACGCGTGGCAGTACCGGCAGTCGATACCGAGCTGGTTGACGTGGTGCCGATGACTGAAGGGAACGGGCTGGGGCCGTACCTGGTGCTGCCGGGTAACGTAGGAAGTCGAACCGAGGTATAGAATAACACCTAAAGTCGTTGCCAGAAGAAGCGCCCCGCCGACGATACTCGCCTTGAGCCAGGTATTGGCGGCGGGGGAGAAAATCTGCGGCATATTGTCTCGTTCTGTCTCGCTCTGATGCGTTCTTCAACGGTTGATCCGGATTTTCAACAACAGTCATGCAGGATATACCGCGCGGCAAATAAAGTCAATATAAATTCGCACGACACCTTCCTTTTATGGCCATGTTGACATGGGGCATGGAATCGGCTAAGTTACTGTCAATGCCCCGCCTGCGACTCCATATTCGGAGCGTACGTTAAACGAAGGACTGTACACGGCCATCCGTAAGCGCAGGATAGAACTCATGAGTGCAATAGATGGGCTTAAAGTAGATAAGAGTGCCATTTCGATTGTTTCGCTTTATGACGATTCAGACGACAAGGACTATTGGCATTCCAAAACGCCCCGTGAGCGCCTGGAAGCCCTTGAAGTGATGCGACAGATCAACTATGGCTACGATCCAACTACCATCCGACTTCAGAGAATTCTTGAGGTTGCTCAACTCGCACCAGGTTGAATACCTGCTCATTGGCGGCTACGCTGTTGGTTATCACGGATACCCGCGAGCAACGGGCGACATGGACTTGTGGATAGCGACCCGACGGGACAACGCCGTAAGACTGGTTGCCGCCTTACGGAAATTCGGGATGGACGGATCTCAGTTCTCGCCCGAACTTTTTTTGCAAGAGAATCAGATCGTCCGAATGGGCGTTCCTCCCATGAGAATCGAGCTTCTGACAACAATATCAGGTGTCAGTTTCGAACGCTGTTACGCAGAACGGATTATCGATACGATAGATGAGGTTGAAGTGCGTATCATCAACCTGAAGCACTTGAAGCAGAACAAGAAAGCGAGTGGGAGGTACAAGGATCTGGAAGATTTGCAACACCTTTGAAAACATGGCGTCTAAGGGCGTCCGGGCAGACGTACTCTTTCCGGGGAGCGGACCATGAACGAACAGCAGCCGTCGGAAAAAAGCATGCAGCGGATGGAGAAGTACTGCGATAAGTACTGGGAAAAGACGGGGACCTCGCCTCACCCGAACGCGGAAGTGACGGATTCCGTGGTCAAGGGCCTCGCCGCCCACGTGGACGAACTGGGCCGGCCCCTGTGTCCGTGCAATTTCTATCCCGACAAGAAGGCCGAACTGGAACGCAGCCGCGAGTGGGTCTGCGCCTGCGACGAGATGAAGATCTGGAAGTACTGCCACTGCCTGCTGTTCGTGACGCCCGAGGGACTGCCGATCACCGAGTACCTGCCGGAGGATCACGAGGGCCGGCAGATGTACGGCCTGGTCGCGGACCCCACGCCCGACAAGGGCCGGGAGGCGCGGCACCGCGCGCCGGCCTGACCGGGATAAAGCGCGCCACATGGTTATTTCACCACGTTCTGCGGTCGGCCCTCCAGAAAGGCGATCACGTTGTTCACGGCGCCTTCGTTGAGCAACTCGACGCCTTCGGGCGTCATGTCCGCGCAGTGGGGCGTGAGCACGACCTGCTCCATGCCGAGGAGGGGATGGTCCGCGGGGATCGGCTCCGTTTCGAAGACATCCAGGGCCGCACCCCCCAAATGCCCCGACCGAAGCGCTTCCACCAGCGCGACCGTATCCACCAGGCCGCCCCTGCCGCAGTTGATCAGAAGCGCCCCCGGCTTCATGCCTGCCAGCGATTCCCCGTTGATCATGTGCCGGCTGTCGTCCGTCAGCATGACGTGCAGCGACACCACGTCTGATCTATGCAGCAGTTCGTCCAGTTCGACGTAGGTCACACCGATCTCGCTGGCTCTTTCATCCGACGGGTTGTACGTCCAGGCGATCACGTCCATCCCCACGCTTCCCGCCAGCTTCGCCATTTCCGATCCGATTGGGCCCGTCCCGATGACGCCTAGCGTCTTGCCCCTGAGGTACCAGGCGTCCAGCCGGGGCCACTGGCCGGCTTTCATGGCGCCCGTGAAGAACGCCGCTCTTTTCGCGAGGGCGAACATCAGGCCGAAAGTGTGTTCCGCCACGACCGGCGCCGTCCGTCCTGGCTGGTTGGAGATGACGATGCCGCATTCGCGCGCCGCCGGAAGATCGAAGCTGTCGACGCCGATGGAACAGGTGGCGATCATGCGAAGATCGGGCAGGGCCCGCAGTACGTCCCCGGGCCACTTCACGAGTCCCCGGGAATTGATCATCACCCCGGCGCCCCGGACCCGCTTGATTTTCTCTTCCGCGGTCTCGGGACGGTCGGCGTAGAGGACGACTTCTCCGTAGGCTTCAAGGCGTTCCAGGTGGGGCGATCCCTGCATCTGCGGCGGGTCGTCCCCGGGTATGACGATGCGTAAGCGGTCAGACATAGATGATCCCTGTCCTCGATAGGGTGTGACAGGCGTGACGGGTGTGACAGGCGTGACGATGTGATCGTTGCCTGGCGGAAACCGCGCTTTTGCCGTCGAATCCCGCCGCGTGGACCGCCGCGTTGTTTTCGTCGCGGCATCCGGCCGCGGCATCCGGCCGCGGCATCCGGACATGAATGAAGTAAAATTGAGACAAGAGCGAAATCAACCCATATAATATGTATGGCATGTATGAAGAGATCGAACGCCTGACGTGGGTCGCAGTGTTCCTGCATCCATCCCTGAGTGGGATTGCATCGACGCTGTGCGACGCAGTGCGTTCGATCGACGTCGCGTGCGTTCGCGCGTCGGTGGACATCGTGGTCGGTGGACATCGCGTGCGTTCGCGGGTTCGGCTAGGTTGCATGTCTAAAGTTGTATGTAAAACAGGACCTGTTTTCCCAGGGAGGATCGGACGTGTCGGAATATGACAGGGCGGACGCCGGTATATACGACAGTTTTTCGACGGGACTCGAAGGCGACGAGGCGTTCTACGTGGAAGAAGCCGCCAGGGCGGATGGGCCCGTGCTGGAGATCGGTTGCGGAACGGGCCGGATCATGATCCCGATCGCCGAGTCGGGCGTGTCCATCGTCGGACTCGACCAGGCGCCGGCGATGCTGGAGGTGGCGCGCCGCAAGATTGCCGCGCTGGCGGACGATACGCAGCGGCGCATACAAACCGTCGAAGGCGATATGCGGACATTCAGCCTGGAGCGGCGCTTCCCGCTGGCCATCATCCCATACCGCGCGTTCCTGCACATGATGACCGACGACGACCAGCGCCGGGCCTTGACGCGCATCCGCGAACATCTGACGGACCGGGGGCGACTGGTCTTCAATGTATTCGATCCGAGCATCGAGATCATCGCCGCCTACATGAAACCACTCGGCCGTGCGATGTGTCACATGGGATCGTTCACCCATCCCGAAACGGGACGCCGCGTCATGGTATCGGGTACGCGGAGGTATGATCCGCTGGACCAAACGCTGGAGGAACACCGGTTCTACGAAGAAGTGGACGACGAGGGCCGGGTACTTTCGAAGACCACCACTCCATTGTATCTGCGCTACGTGCACCGTTTCGAGATGCAGCACCTCCTCGAACTCTGCGGCTACGAAATCGAGGCGCTTTACGGGGACTTCCGGCGCGGGCCGTTCCAGCACGGTCGCGAGCAGGTGTGGGTGGCCAGGAAGACGAAGCAGCGGTCCGGCATATAGGATTGCCGATATGTCCGAAACCAGGAACCCAATGCACGAGGCGAACCGCAGGGGTTGGGACGCCGCTTCCGGCGGGTGGCAGGCGGAGGTCGACGCCAGGGTGGACTGGCGAAGCATCCCGGACAACGTCCATCTCGCCATGGACGATATTGAACTGAAGTATCTTGGCGACGTGTCCGGCCGGTCCGGGCGGTCTGCCGGACGCCGGTTTTGACATCGTGTACACGGGCGGCCACGTCGCCGTGTGGGTTTCCGACCTGAAGCGTTACTACGGGGAGGGATGTCGGATTCTGAAACCGGGCGGCCTCTTCATGGTCAACGAGTACCATCCGTTCCGTCGCCTGTGGAAACACAATTCAGGACCACTGAAGCAGGAATTCCATTACTTCGACCACGGTCCCTTTACCTATGACCGGTCCGAGGAATTGCCCGGAGATACGGGACCGCTCCCCAGCTACGAATTCCACTGGACGGTATCGGACATGACCCGCGCGCTGCTTGAAGGAGGATGCGAACTCCTGGCCATGGAGGAGTACGGTGACGGGCGGCAAAACTGGGAAGGCGGCACGCCGTTGGAGAAAATGCCTGCGAATCTGTTGCTGGTGGGTCGGAAGAAACCGCGCACGCCGTGAGTTGGGAACGAGCGGTCCCCTCGAATTGCCGGGACTTCCGTTTACCCGGCCCGCAAGACCTTCTTGAGCAGCTTGCCCCAGATCCGGTCGTAGGGATGGACTTTGTGCACGCGTTCGTCACCGCGGTAGACGGGCCGTCCCTCGTTGGCCCAGGCGAAGATCGATCCTTCCAGGTTGTAGACCTTCCTGAACCCTTTCTTCTGCAGGAATCCGGCCATCACTGACGACCGGTAGCCCAAGGAACAGTACAGCACGACGGGCCGATCCGGGGGAACGCCTTCCAGCGCCTGCAGCGCCTCCTTTTCAGACCGGGCGGGAACGGCGCCCTTCAAGCGGCTGACCGCGTATTCTTCCTTTTCCCGCACGTCGAGGAGCAGGGGGCGCTCCGCCATCGCCGACTCGTCGAGCCAGGTCTGCAGGCTGTCGGTGGATAGCTGGGCGACCTCAGGGAACTTCGCACGGATCATCTTCAGCGTCATATACCAGAACATGGTGTTATCCTCGGTATCTTCCGGTGCGGCGACGGCGGGCAGGGAGACCGCGGGCAGGGAGATGGCGGGCACGGTGACGACGGGCAGGACGGCAACGCAGACTGCGAGACGCACGATGCGGAAGGCAACCGGTTTCGACCCCAATAGCCCGCCCCGACGCATTTCAATGCCCCTCTTTCCAGAAATCCGCCTCGTGAAGCCCGCTCCAGGGTACCAGCCACCCCGAGGTGCGATGTTGGAGTTGATCGCCGCCGTAGACCACGACTAAGGAATCCGGGCGTTCTGATCGGTCGAGATGCCTTTGGACCCTTTGCGCTCCGGCGAACAGATTCGATGCTGCCGTTTCAGTCGACTTTGCCTCGACGAGTGTTCTACGAGACGGTTGTTCGATGATGAGATCGACTTCGGCGCCGTTGCGGTCGCGATAGAAGCCAAGTCCCCGGAGGCCGCCCCGGTTGGTCCGGTGTTTCATGATTTCCGAGGCAACCCAGGTTTCGAAGATCGCGCCGCGCAGGGGATGGCTTCGCAGTTGTCCGGGCGTGCGAATGCCCAGCAGCCAGCAGACGAGCCCCGTATCGTAGAAGTGCAGTTTCGGCATTTTCACAAGACGCTTGCGGATGTTCGCGTGAAACGCCGGCAGGCGGAATACGAGAAAACTGGTCTCGAGTATGCTGAGCCAGGCTTTGGCCGTCGGCTGCGATACGCCGCAGTCGCCGGCCAGCGACGAGTAGTTGACCAGTTGCGCCGTTCGCCCCGCGCACAACTCCACGAATCGCTGAAACGTCGTCAGGTCGCCTACGTTGTTGATGGAGCGCACGTCGCGCTCCAGGTACGTGGCGACATAGGACCTGAACCAGTCCGCAGGTTCCAGTCCACGATCGAAGATACGCGGATATGTCCCGGCGAGCAGCGTCTCTTCGAGCGTGGCGGGGTAACGGCCAAAACGTACGACCTCGCCGCGGCTCAACGGAAGCAAATGATGTACGGCCGTCCTGCCAGCAAGCGACTGGCTGACCGATTCGAGCAAAGACAGGTTTTGCGAACCCGTGAGGATCCAGCGGCCGGGCGCCGGTTCGTCGTCGATAACGCCCTGCAAATAGGACAGCAGGTCAGGGACGCGCTGCACCTCGTCGATGATGGCGCCTTCGGTGAACTGAGCCAGGAACCCCCGGGGATCGTCCCGTGCAAAAGAGCGTACGTCCGTCGCTTCGAGGGTTGCGTATGGATGCCGGGGGAACAGTGCCCGGCATAACGTGGTTTTGCCGCTCTGCCGGGGTCCGGTAAGTGTAATCGAAGGGAACTGGCGTGCTGCCTTCTTCAGTTCCGCAGAGAGATCTCGTTCAATCATGATCTTCATTACTACTCATCATTTTATGCTAAATCAATATTTAATTTTGAATCAGCCTAATCCAGCAACATGCGTAAAGCCGCCCTTCAAGTACCGGCTCCTTTCACGGCGCGCGAAAATGCTTCGATTTCCGCGTTGGATCCAAGCCGCAGGAAAGCGATATGTCGCCATTCGGGATCCTGCATGCAGGCCTCCAGGCGCTGGCGCTTCCTCCGGTGCTGGGTGACGATCCACCAGACCAGCGAGTCTTCCCGGTTCCACACCTTCAGATTGGGCCAGAATCGCTCGTAATTGGTCCCCCAGAGCAACTCTTTCGACCGCCAGCGCCGCCATGACCGCGCCAGCACGCGCCACAGGAGTCTATACATCGGCGGATCCAGCCAGACGACCGTTTCCACGCGCGGCCAGAGTACCCGCTGCGAGAACGACATGTAGGAGCCGGAGACGACCCACCCTTCCCCGGCCGTCGCATCGGCGACGCGGCGTTCCAGTTCCCCGGGATCCGTTTCGGCCAGGCTGACCCAGCCGGACTGCCAGTTGAGCGCGTCCAGTTCGACGAAGGGGACGCCGAGAGCGGCCGCAAGCCCGGCCCCCAGCGTGCTCTTTCCGGAACAACTGTTGCCGGTGACGTGGATCCTGCGGCCGATCGGCACGCCGCGATAATCCGCTACTGCGTTCACGCCCATGACTGTACCAGGGATTGCGAATCAAAAATGGCCATGCCGTCCTGACGGCCCCCCGGCCGTTATTCCGGCCGCTGCAGGGTTTCAACGCCGAGCCTGGCCCTGTAGTGCCGTCCGGGAGCCGCGCACGTTACCCCGGCCGTTGCAAAGCCGCCGAGAGCCATACCGGCAGGGCCGCCCGCGGATTCGCCTTCCAGTCCGGAAGCCGCTTGTCGTTGCACGGCAGAAACGAGGACCCCTCCCAGTAATTCTCGTCACCGGCCGGACGTTCCAGGATGCGGCGGAGCACAAATCCCGTATCCGCCAACGGGTTGAAGATGTCGCCGAGCGTCCAGTTGAACTCGAACGCTCCGTTTTTTTCGTCGCGACAGGGTCCGGTTTGCCAGTAAGGCTTGCCGACTTCGGCCGACCGGGTCCCGTCTTTCCAGGGCCGCTGGAACGGATGCACATCGTAGAAGACGTAATGCCCTCCCGGTTTCAAAATACGATAGACTTCGCTGTAGACCCCGCGGAGATCCGCGATCCAGACGAAGAAACCGTTGGTCGAGCAGACCAGGTCGAACGTCCTGTCAGGCATCGGCTTAAGGTCCATCGCGTCGGCCTGTACGAAGTCGATCTCGAGACCCAGTCGTTTCGCCCGTGCCGAAGCGGTTTCCAGTTGGCGCGCGGAAATGTCGATGGATGTGACCCGGGCCTTCATGCCCGCCAGGGCGAAGGCGGCATAATTGTCCCCGCTGCCGATGACGCAGGCCTCCTTTCCTTCCGCGTTGCCGGCAAAGGAGCCGATCAGCTCGAAGGCGCCGCCCGCGAATCCCAGTTCGGGTTCCTCCGGGCAGCGGCGCCACAACCCGTCCCGCTCGCGTTTTTCGGCCCACCAGCCGGCGATGTCATCCCAGGATCGCCGATTGGCCTCGTGCATTTCTGCGGTCCGGCGAGAAGCCTTTACGTTCATGCGGAGGAGACCTCGTCAGATGGGGAGGCTGGCCCGGTTTTCATGGGATCCGCCCTTGTGGTTTACCGGTTGATCGCCAGTCAGATCGTCGTCATTAAATATAGCCATGCAAGCAAGGTTGCCGCAAGTGGACACGCCATATGGGATTTCCTGGCGAAATGCTTGCATGTGCCCTTGCACGTCCCCGTGATTCTCGCGGACTTTCGTGTGCCCGCGGGAGCAAAATCCGCTTGACAGTCGACGCGCGATCATGTCTTGTTAACTGTTCAACACGTGTAACAAGCCGGAATCTGCGCCGGAGGGTGGCGTAGCACGGACCATACAACAACTTCCGTCGGGAGGAAGTACCATGGCGAAGTACATGTACCGTACCAAGTACACGCAATCGGGGCTGCAGGGACTGCTCAGGGAAGGCGGAACGGGCAGGCGCGCGGCCCTTACGCAGACGATCGAAGGGATGGGCGGCACGCTGGAAGGATTCTACTACGCCATGGGGGACGACGATCTCATCCTGATCGCCGAGATTCCGGACGAAGCGACTGCCACGGCCGTCGCCCTCAACGTGGCCGCGGCGGGTGCGCTGGCAGTCTCCACGACAGTCCTGTTGTCACCGGAAACGATCGACGAGGCGGTAGGAAAGACCGTGCCGTACCGGTTGCCGGGGGCCTGAGGAAAGCCAGCCGGGATTCACCGGTAATTTGGACGCTCATAAGATTTGCTGTTGCCAATCTCCTTCAATGGCATTATACTTGTTATAACCCCTGTCGTTTGTTGGTATTCACCTTACGAAGTACATCGCTTTCCTGCACGATGACGGCGCTTGAAATCGACCATCGCCGGCCCGTCGTGTATACTGTCGTTGCAGTCGTCCAATACTAAAGATCAGGAACGCCTCCAAACCCAGCTCATCGTTACAGAAGGGAGTCGGTATGGCTAAATCTCTACGCATTATACCCGAAAAGTGCACCGGGTGCATGCAGTGCGAACTGGCATGTTCCTGGGTGCAGACCGGGATGTTCCAGCCCTCCCGGTCGCTGATCCGCGTGAACATATTCGATGAGCAGGCCAGTTACGCGCCGTACACCTGCTTCCAGTGCGACGAAGCCTGGTGCATGACGGCCTGCCCCGTGAACGCCATCAGCGTCGACGCAGACACCGGCGCCAAGGTCGTGGGCGATGCCAACTGCGTGGGATGCGGGTTGTGCACCATCGCCTGTCCTTTCGGCACGGTGTTCTACAATCCCGATACGCAGAAGGCCTTCAAGTGCGACCTGTGCGACGGCAACCCCGCCTGCGCGGTCGCCTGTCCCACCGGCGCGATCGAGTACACCGAGAGCGAGTCGGCCGACTGGCTCGGCGGCTGGGCCGAGAAGGTCAATGCTTCCTATCTGCAATCCATTGAGGGAGGGAACGCGGCATGAGCAACGGCGGATGGACAGGCACGATCCTGCGTATTGATCTGACCACCGGTCGGATTGCCAAAGAGCCCCTCAACATGGACTGGGCCAAGTCTTTCGTTGGCGGGCGCGGCCTCGCGGCCAAGTACCTCTATGAAGAAATGGACCCGGCGGCGGACGCGCTGGGCCCGGACAACAAGATGATCTTCGCCACCGGTCCCATGACCGGCACGAACGCTTCGACGAGTTCCCGCTACATGGTGGTCACCAAGGGGGCGCTGACGAACGCCATTACGACGTCCAATTCGGGCGGCCACTGGGGACCGGAACTGAAATGCGCCGGCTATGACATGCTGATCGTGGAAGGCCGGGCGCCGGTCCCGTCCTATATCTCCATCTGCGACGGCGACGTCCGCATCTGCTCCGCCGAGCACCTGTGGGGCAAGACGGTCTGGGAGACGGACGACATCGTCCGGGAAGAGTCGGGGCAGCACGACACGGTCGTCACCTGTATCGGTCCGGCGGGCGAGAACCTCGTGCGCTTCGCCGCCATCGTAAACGACCGGCACCGGGCCGCCGGACGATCCGGCGTCGGCGCGGTCATGGGTTCGAAGAACCTCAAGGCCATTGCCGTACGCGGCACCGGGGGCGTATCCATCGCCGACCCGCAGAAGTTCATGGCGGCCATGTGGGAGATGAAGAGCAAGCTGGCCGAGCATCCGGTAACGGGTGAGGGGCTGGCCGCCTACGGCACCGCGGTGCTGGTCAACATCATCAACGAAAGCGGCGCGCTGCCGACGAACAACCACCAGGTCTCCCAGCTCGAAGGCGCGGACAACATCAGCGGAGAGACCCTGGCCGATACGCGGCTGGTGGCCAACAAGGCGTGCTTCGGCTGCACGATCGCCTGCGGCAGGGTGTCGCAGCTGCCGGGCGAGGCGCAGGACAAGTTCACCGTGACCACCCGGCCGCATAACTGGAAGATCGCGGTCGAGGGACCGGAATACGAGAACGCCTGGGCCATGGGCGCCGACTGCGGCATCGACGACCTGGACGCGCTCATCAAGGCCAATGCCCTGTGCAACGTACTCGGCATGGACCCGATCTCCTTCGGCGCGACGCTGGCCGCGGCCATGGAACTGTACGAGAGCGGCGCCGTCAGCGAAGAGCAGGCCGGCATGCCGCTCAACTTCGGGAACAGCGAGGCGCTGGTCGCCATGGTGGAAAAGGCCGCGTACCGCGAAGGCTTCGGTGACGAACTGGCCGAAGGCTCCAAGCGCATGACCGCCAAGTTCAACCACCCCGAGTTCTTCATGGGCGTGCGCGGACAGGAATTCCCGGCCTACGACGCCCGGGCGATCCAGGGCATGGGCCTGGGCTACGCCACCTCGAACCGAGGCGCCTGCCACCTGAAGAGCTACACGGTCGCCCCCGAGATCCTGGGGATCCCGGAAAAGATGGATCCGGCCGTGACGGAAGGCAAGGCGGAGATCACCAAGATCTTCCAGGACGCCACCTGCACCGTGGACGCATCGGGCCTCTGCCTGTTCCTCACCTTCGGCGTGGGCCTGGAAGAAATGCAGCCGCAGATCGAGGCGGTGACCGGCATTTCCTACACGGTGCCCGAATTGCTGGAAGTCGGGGAGCGCGTCTGGAACATCGAGCGCATGTGGAACCAGCGGGCGGGCTTCACGGGCAAGGACGACACGCTGCCGAAGCGGCTGCTCGAAGACCCGATCCCCGATGGTCCGACCAAGGGCGAAGTGAACCGCCTCGGCGAGATGCTGCCGGAATACTACGAACTCCGCGGCTGGAACGCGGAAGGCGAACCCACGCAGGAGAAACTGGCGTCGCTGGGACTGGCTTAGCGGCGCGGCGGCCGTTCGACTACTTCGTTTTTCGGTGCTTTCTCTGAAGGAGCGGATTATGGCTACAGAACACGTGATTATCGGCGGCGGACCGGGCGGGATGAACGCCATCGAAACGATCCGGGGTTACGACGCGGACGCGTCCATCACCCTGATCTCCGATGAGCCGGCCTATTCCCGCATGGCCCTGCCCTATTACATCTCGGGGAACATCCCGGTCGAACAGGTAAATACCGGAGACGACGACTATTTCGGCAGGCTGGGGGTGAAGACCCGCTTCGGGGCCAGCGTCACCGAGGTGAATCCCTATGCGAGCATGCTCACGCTCAGCGACGGTTCCATGGTGCCCTTCGACAACCTGCTGATCGCCACGGGGTCGTCCGCCCAGCAGCTGAACATCCCCGGCGCGGACGGGGACGGGGTCCACAATCTCTGGACCGTGGCGGACGCGGAAAAGACCGTGAGCGCCCTCGGGAGCGACGCCGAGGTGGCCTTCATCGGGGCTGGCTTCATCGGTTTCATCATCCTCAACGCCATGCACAAGCGCGGCGCCCGCCTGAAGGTGATCGAACTCGAAGGACAGGTGCTGCCCCGCATGCTGGACGCCCAGGGCGCTTCCCTGGTAAGCTCCTGGCTCGAATCCCAGGGCGTCGAAGTCCACACCGGCGTGAGCGTGCAGGCCATCGATCACGGCCACGACGGCGTCAAGACCCTGGAGCTTTCCGATGGGTCGTCCACCCGGGCGGACGTGGTCATCGTGGCCACGGGGATCAGGGCCAATATCGGCTTCCTCGAAGGATCGGGCATCGAGACCAACCAGGGAATCCTGGTCAACAACCGGTGCCAGTCCAGCGTGGCCAACGTATACGCCGCGGGCGACGTGGCCGAGGGGCCGGACCTGTCCACCGGCGGGCAGGCGGTGCACGCCATCCAGCCCACGGCGGTCGACCACGGCCGGATCGCCGGCGCGAACATGGCCGGCCAGGACGTGGAGTACGGCGGCAGCCTGCTGATCAACATCCTCGACGTCTGCGGGCTGCAATGCGCCAGCTTCGGCGACTGGTCCGGCGACGGCGACGTCACCGAGGTCATCAACGCCAACCGCCCGGTCTACCGCAAGCTGGTCTGGGACGGCGCTACGATCACCGGCGCCATCATCCTCGGTCCGGCGGACGACGTGGCCATGCTGAACGACATGGGGATGATCAAGGGACTGATCCAGGCGAAGACCGACCTGGGCGCCTGGAAGCAGCACATCCAGGCGAACCCGACGGACATCCGACGGCCCTACGTGGCGACGAAGACCGCGGAGAAGATGCTGGCCCTTACCTCGCTCGGCAAACCTTCCGAGCACCGGTCCTACCAGCATACGCAGGACGGCGGCAAGGACCGCAGCGCGCACCAGGTTTTCGTGGATTCCGTGGGATAGGCGGGATAGAAAGTAAAATTCCGGCGCCGGTGCCTTGAAGTGGGTCCCGCGTCAGTCGTCGAGCAGGAAATGCACGTTCGGCGCCACGAACAGGTGATTCGCGGCGCTGAACGTGTTTTTGTTTGTGGGTACCTAGGCCTGCAGCAGCATCTTACCCGCGATTTCCTTCGCGATCTTTGCCGCGACGACCGCCGTCAGATCATGGAAATCCCTCCGGGGGTTGACCTCGACGATATCCGCCCCGACGAGCCTGCCGTTCAAACGCTGTATCGTGTCGATCACCTGCCGCGGGGAAAGGCCCCCGGGTTCGGGATGAGAGACGCCCGGCGCGTACGCCGGGTCCAGCCCGTCGACGTCCACCGAAACGTAGACGGGCGTATCGAATTCCAGGCGGATATCCCCGGTAAGTTCCCGCATCTCGATCATCTCTACCCCAAATCTCCTGGCCTGCGCCCGCTGATGGCCCGTTGCCGTGCGGATTCCCACCTGGACGAGCCGGTCCACGAGGTTTTCTTCCATGATCCGGGCGAAGGGAGACGCGTGCGAGCGGGGGTTGTTCCCGAAGTTGTCGTAGAGGTCCGGGTGGGCGTCGAAGTGGAGGATGCTGAGCGCGTCGTACCTGCGTCGGAAGCCCTTCACAATCGGCCAGGTGATGGCGTGGTCACCGCCGAGGCAGATGGGCGGGAGCCCATGATCGAGCACGGCGCAGACCGCGCCCTCGATGGCTGCCCAGGCATCGGGCACCTCGCCGAGGTCCAGGTCGCCCGCGTCGAAGATAACGCCCCCGCCCAGATCGACGCCCGTCTCCGTCCACATGTTGAAGGCGTCGGAGAAGAGCTGTTCGCGGATCTTCGGAGGCGCTTCGGCCGCGCCACGGAGGAAAGTGGAGTTGGCGTCGTCGGGGATGCCCAACAGCGCGAGTTTTCGGCCATCCGATTCTTCCAGGGCCGCTTTGAGCGTTTCGAGGACCATGAATCCAATGCCGTTCTGCGAGCGTCGGGGCGAGAGAGAAAACGTACACGGTCGTTCGGCGGAATCCAAAGTGGTTCTTCGCTCGTCTTGACGCCGGCTTCTGGTCCCGCGTCAATTTGATCCCGCGTCAATTACCGAACAGGAAACGCACGTTCAGTGTCACGGAAAGTTGGTTCGTGGCGCTGAACGTGTTCTTGTTCGTGAAGGAAGGGTCCGTCGCGAAATAGGGATGATACTCGTAGGTTCCGGTGTGTTCGATGTCGTCCACCCTGGAGTAGGTCATCTTCAGGCCGATGGCGGTCCGGTCGCCGAGACTGTAGTCGGCACCCACGTACAGGTGCCCCGCGAAGACCACGTCGGACAGTCCGGTATCCTGTTTGCTGTTGTAGAATGACAGGGGAGGATCGTAGAACGTACCCTCTCCCGAAGGGTCGCTGTATTCGATCGAGAAGAAGATCCTGGTCAGTTCGACGAAGGCGATACCGGTCCCCACCCCCACGTAGGGCGTGATCCTTTGCGGGCCGATGGGCAGATCGTAGTAGGCGTTCAGGGATACCGACCGGGTTACGAGGTCTTCGATGAAGTTCGAGGCGGTGGTCTGTACCAACCCCAATCCCAATAAAGAACTGACCCCCGCGGAGGAACCATCTAGGTAGGTCACCTCAAGGGGCGGCCCCTGGTCGACGTTGTTTCTCCTATGCGCAAACGAGACTTCGAGGCGGGTACGGTCGAACACCCGGCCGACGGCGGCGTCGAAACCGATACCGCGGTCGATAGACGGATCGTAACGCCAGCGGTAACCGGGAATATCCCGTAGAATCATATCGAAGCAGGCACTGGTCGGATAGCAGGTGGTTTCCGTGTTCGAACCAGCCTGGTCCAGGCCGTATACCAGGTTGCCGCCCAGTCCGCCGGAAACGTACCAGCCTGAAGTCCTCCGGTCCTGGGCCGCCGCCTCGGTAACCGAGACGAGGAGCAGGCAGATCGTCATCGCGAACACCACGGCTACTGGTCTCTTCAAGTTCATCATCATGTATCCCGGCTTGTTTTCCCAAGAGTGAAGGCAGGCTGGTAACGGCAAGTATATCGCTCCCCTGCCTGATTTAACGAGCCGGGGTCATATAGTTCCCTGACCTGAATGATATTCAGGTACCATCCCTGATACCCGCACGGACAGAAACAGCTTACAGGTTGAACAGGTAAGAGACCTTGGCGACGATCTGCTGGTCCCGCAGTCGGAGCGGCGTCCTTTCAAAGGGATCGAAAGACAGGTCGGTATCCAGATCGTCGTCTCGGAACTGATTGAAGGCCAGGAAGAACGAGTGGCCGAAGGGCGACCTGTAGGCCAGCAGGAGATTCATGGTGACCGTGTTCAAATGGAAGTCGTCCCCCTCCGCGTACCGGTCGGCGTTCAACTGGATGAAGGACGAGAAAGACAGGTTCGGCGTGAACGAGTAGTTCAACCGGACGCTGGGGATGAGCCTGGTGTTGTGGTCATACTCATCGTCGGCGAGACCGGCGCGGGTACCCCGGTCGACCCGGCTCCGGGTGATACCCGGTTCGAAGGCCAGGCGGGGACTGGGCTTGAGGGATAACTCGGTCGACAGGCTGAGCAGGTCCGCGCCGTAGAACTTCCCGTAGCGAACGTTCCCCTGCAAGGCGACCTTTCTCCCGCTGTCGGTGAAAAAGAACACGTTCCCCGCCTGATACGAGTAGGACCCGGCGGGGAAATGAACGCCTCCGATGCGCGTGGTCTTGGTCAGGGTATCGTACCTCATGTCATAGGAGGCGGAAATCCACACGCCGCGTTCCAGTTCAACAAAGAAATTGGGTGAAATCGACCAGGAATCCGCGTCCATGAAATCCGTGTCTTTCTTCGTGATGTAGTTGCTGCGGATACCCGTATTGAGCCTGCGTATTCCATATCGCCGGATGAAGTTCGTGGTGTTGAACCCGAGCCCTATCCGCTGCAGGCCCGTTTCCCGGACGAAACCGGGCTGGGAGATGAAATCGTCGCCGATGTCCAGAAAGGAGACCCCGTAGCTCATCCACCTGTTCTGCCATTGCTCGATGATCCTGAACGTCCAGTCCTGCGCATCGGTGCTGAGGGAATCGGTCCAGCTCTTCGCGAAGGTCATCTGACTACGATGATTGGTCCGGCGCGAGGCCAGGTTCAGGTCGAAGCCGACGACCCGGTTGTAGTCTTCGCCGGCGTACCGGGGAATCGCCATGCCGACCTTGTCGTTCAACCCGGGATTCGGTTCCTTGAAGGTAGCCAGCATGCCGATGCTCGAACGGGCGCCGAGATCCCGCGAGATCCTCAGGGCCTGCCAGTTGGTGAGCGGCTCCGTCTTCGTCTCGCCGTCGTCTTCATACTCGGTTTCACGGGTCTGGACGTTCAGGAACCCGATGGTCGTGCGGCCGATCTTGCCCGTCAACCGCATGCCCAGGTCGATGGGCACCACCTGGCCATCCGGCAACTGCCGACCGACGCGGCGGCTGAAGAACAACTGGGGCGTCCGGTCGTTGTTGCCCCGCCTGGGTCCGCGCCGCGGCGGCAGCTGGTTCAGCCGGAAGATATCGCTTCGCTCGAGGAAGAAGGGCCGTTTCTCGGTGAACTGGAATTCGAAACGGGACAGGTTCACCACCTCGTCATCCGCTTCCACCTGGGCGAAATCGGGATTGACCGTGGCGTTCAGCGTGACGCCGGACGTGACGCTGAGCTTGAGGTCGCCGCCCAGTTGCCGCAGGAAGTCGTTGGCCGTGTGCGTGGACGCGATCGGATTCACCGGGGTCGGCGCCGAGTCCGTGTGCCGGGAGGACTGGCCGCCAAGCACGGTGAATGGGGTTATCTGGGCCCGTCCACCGGGCGTGATATTGGAAAGGGCCGTCAGCCGTCCGCCCTTGCCGAAACGATAGAGCGCCTGGTCGCCGTCCTTCAGACTCAGCGGAACCCAGTATGACTCCTCGCGGATGCGCTGAATGCGCCGGCCGAAGTTGATGCCCCAGACCTGGTGTTCGCGCCGGGGAAACCGCAGGGTGTGGAAAGGGATCACGTATTCCGCCGTCCATCCGTAGTCGTAGACCTGGCTCGCCGAATCCCAGAATCCGTTCCAGTCCCGGTCGTCGTTGTTGCCCTCCCGGCTGACGAAGGCGTCTGCGCGGGCGCCGTTGGGATTGGTCTGGAATTCGTAGGCTTCCCGGTACTGGTCGAGCGAGGCGATCACGACCGTGACCATGTCGTTCGAAAAACTCATACGCGTATCGCGCTTCATGTCCGGCGCCATGATATGTTCCGGGTGCGGTTCAAAGCACATGAACCCCACGTACAGGTTCTTGTCATCGTAGAGGACGCGGACTTCCGTCGGATGGGTAGCCGGGGCGCCTTCCGTCGGCTCGAGCTGGAAGAAATCGTTGGCGACGTCCGCCTGCTGCCATTCGGCTTCGTCCAGGTGGCCGTCCACCTCGATGGCCGAGGAGACCCGTTTCGCTGCGAGCATGTAGTCCGCGGGATCGAGATTCTGATAGTCGAAGGGCGCGTTCGAGACGGGAAGGGGAACGCTGAAAGGTCGCGGGTCCGAGGTCCGTTCGGTTTTCTCCGAAATCGCCGCTACGGTTTCCGCCATGCCCGGTTCGGTCGCGGCCCGGTTCTGCGGTGACTGGGCCAGCGCCACGCCATGAAGCACAAACAGGCAGGCGAAGACGCAAAACAGGCTGACGGAAATCCGGACGGGCGGGCGAAATGACATTCAATCCTCCAAAATCGGACGAGGTATTTGCTTCAATTCAAATAGACGGTGTCTTCCATCTTATCTTGTACAATTCAGCGAATGGAATCCTTCAACCGATGCGTCTGATTCACACGGCGCGCGGAATATAGGGACCAGGGGAAGAATTGTCCAGACAGACCTTTTTACGTTTTTATCTTTGACAACCCGGGGGCGGATATCCCCGCGCGACTTTGAAGTTGAATTCGCTTGACGGCGCGACATCGGAAGACAGATTGAGGTGAGTCTCGGAAACTGGTCGGTCCGGCGTTCGGATGACCTGTCGCCGATCCCCGACCGGCCAACGCCTGCGAACGCAATTGTAATCGCGTAGATCACACCGGGGTAGCCATGCTGATCACACTGGAAGAAATCGAAGAGGCGAGAGAGGAACTGCCGCCGGAGGTTGTGTATACGCCCGTCCTGCGGTCGGGTGCGATTTCCGATCAGGCGGGCGCGGATGTCTGGCTGAAGACGGAGAACCTCCAGGTGACGGGGTCGTACAAGACGCGCGCGGCCTTTACCATCCTGAACCGGCTTTCCGAGGACCAGAAGAAGAAAGGCGCCGCCATTTCTTCCTCGGGCAACTTCGCCACGGCCTTCGCCTTCATGGGTACGCTGCTGGGCATTCCGACCGCCATCGTGATGATGGAAAAAACCTCGCCGTACAAAATCCGGCGCACGAAGGACTACGGCGCCGAAGCGGTTTTGTGCGAGAACCACAACCAGGCCCGGTGGGACACGCTGGACCGGCTGGGCAGGGAGCGGGGGATCACCGCGATCAACACGTGGGAGGACGAAAACGTCATTCGGGGCCACGGCAGCATCGGCGCGGAGATCATGGCGCAGGCGCCGGACCTGGACGCGGTGATCGTCCCCGTGAGCAGCGGCGGCCTGATCGGCGGCATCGCCACGGCCGTGAAAACGCTGAACCCCGCGGTGAAGGTGATCGGCGTGCAACCCGAAGGGTCACAGGCGGTTTACCAGTCTTTTGTGAAGAAAGAGATCTGCGAGGTGCCGGAACCGGATACGGTGTGCGACTCGCTCGTGGCGCCCCGTCCCGGCGACCTGACCTTCGAACACGTAATGGCCTACGTGGACGAGATGGTCCTGGTCTCGGACGCGCAGGCCATCGACGCGGTGAAGTACCTGATCGGCACGGCCAAGCTCGTGGTCGAACCGGGAGGCGCGGTGGGGGTTGCCGCGCTGCTGAACGGTATTGTGTCGTTCGAGGGCAAGAAGGTCGTGGCGCTGCTCAGCGGCGGCAATATCATGCCTGAACAACTCGCGGGGTACTTGGGCGTGTCGTGACAGCAAGCCGCCCTAGCACAGCACCTCGCCCTACCTTTCCCTGATGTAGATATTCCCGCTGTTCGTTTTGAGACGGATTCTGTCCCCACCGCCGTTGATGTCGACGCTGCCCTCGCTCTGTCTGTAGAAAAAAACGCCCCACTCGCTCTTGTTCATGGCGAAGTCCGAGTGAATACGACCTACTTCATCCCGCCACAAACGGCTTAGCAAGAGTCCACCCGATGATCCCTCGGCCTCGATCGTGGCCGCCAGAGCTTCGGGCAAATAGATGGTCACGTCTCCCTCGGTGGTTTCCAGATGATAACGGGGTTCCGATTCCTGGTCGGCATCCGGCGGATCGGCATCCGGCAGCGCTGCATCCAGGCTCGTACGGACGAAGTCCGCTACGATGTTGCCCCGCACGGCATCTGCCTTTACGTAGCCATTCGCATTGAAAAGCTCGATATCGCCATCAAGCGTGGCGGCGTCTACGTACCCTTCCGTGGATCTGATTTCGATATCGCCATCGATGGTTCTGGCGGTAATCCCGCCATGCGTACCGTGGATTTCGATATGGCCGTCGGTGGTTCTGGCAGTGACGTCCCCATTCGAGACGCCTATATCAATATCGCCGTCCACGGCCCTGGCCGTCACCGGGCCTTTTATGTTTCCAATTTGGATACTTCCGTCTACGGTCGAGAGATCCAGGGGGTAGCGTTCGGGCACGCGTACCTTCATTTCCACGGATACGCGGCTGCTTCGGAACAAACCAGCGGATACACGGACACGTCCGCCAAAGATACCGGGCGATCTTCTGTCGACGACCTGGATACGCACATCGTTGTCCCGCTGCGACAGGATCACTTCTATTTCATCAAAGGCGCTGCGAGCCCGTTCTTCACGCCTCCCTTCCATTCGTTTTGCGATACGGATTTCCACCTCGTCGTTCGTCCAGCCGTCCACCTGGATCGATCCGATTTCGGCCTCCAGCGTCAGGGATCCTCCCGGATCGACCTTGTAATTCTGCTCGATGCTTTCCACGAACCCGTTTTCAACGCGCGTGAAGGTTACTTCCTGCGCGTAGCATGGCGCAGGCGCCGCAGTTAACGGGACGACGCACGCGCAGAATACGGCCACGAACCGTGTGGATTTTCTCATCGATTCTGCCTTTATATCATCTATCTGATCGGACTTGCCGCGAAAAACGGTATCGACCGCGATGGGTGGTTTACGGGGAACCGACCGTAACGCGTCCGCCCAGCGCATTGGTGTTCACCGTACCCTGCACGTCATCGATCTCGATGTTTCCGCCAACCGTTTTCGCGTCGACGTTGCCGGACGTAGGTCCGATTTCCACATTCCCGCCCGTCGTCTTCGCGGTAACGTTGCCCCGGACCGTGCCGATCCCGATGTTACCGCCCGTCGTTTTCGTGTCGACGTCTCCGCCGGTATCGCCGATCTCGATGTTGCCGCCCGTCGTCCTGGCCGTCACGCCGCCCTCCGCGCGATCGACCGTGATGTTACCGCCTGCCGTCGACAATACCGATTCCCGGCCGCCACCTCGCACCCGGACATCTCCCCCGGCGGTACTGGCCCTGACGTCACCTTCCGTGACGGTGCCGATGTCTATATCGCCTCCGGCGGTGCCGGCCTTGACGTTGCCCTTCAAATCCGCTACTTCGATGTCTCCCCCGGCGGTCTTCATATCCAGGTTATAGGATCCGGGCACGCGAACGGTCATTTTCACCCTGACCCTGTTCCGCTTGAACCAGCCGGACTTGTCGACCTCGATCCGGACGTCATGACCGTGTTGCGAAACCTCCACTTCCACGTCTTCGAGTTCCCGGCGGGCCCGCGCTTCATCGTTATCCCTGATCCGCTTCTCCACGAGCACGTCCACTTCGTTCTCGTCCCAGGTCTCGATGCTTATGCCGCCGAAATCGGCATCGATCGTCAGCGTGCCGCCTGGCTCGACGCTGTACTGTTCTTCAATTCTCACCACGTGTTCCCTGCCATCCGCCATGAAAGTAACCTCCTGTGCGCTGCATGTATTCGCGGCAACGACACACGCAAAAACCAATGTCAGCAACCTTACGGGTTTCATCGCCTTGCTCCGCCTTGTATTTCGGTGTGTCCCGATCATCGTGACCGCTTCCTGATGTTGATATCGCCATTCGAGGTTTCGAGCCTGATCAGGTCGCCGCCGCCGTTGATATCGCCGGCCGCGCTCGCTCGACCGGAACCGGTACCACCGTATATCCCGGTTCGCGACTTGGTATGACCGCCGCCTTTGTTCCCGGAGAGGTCGAATGCCGAGTAAATCCGGTTGCTAACGTCGCCCCAGAATCCGGTTTTAACGACATGTATTTCTGCATCGATGGTCGCGGCCAGGTCTTCCGGAA
Source organism: bacterium (assembly GCA_963693015.1). Taxonomy (GTDB): domain Bacteria; phylum JAAXHH01; class JAAXHH01; order JAAXHH01; family JAAXHH01; genus JAAXHH01. The sequence continues at coordinate 2,227,325 of OY843748.1, read as the reverse complement.
GATAGATCGTTACATCGCCGCCTTTGGATTTCAGGTAACAACTGCGATCAGTCGAAGATTCGGTCCCGGTCAGTCCAACATTGATTTCACCGCCCGTGGTCGTTGCCGTCACACCACCATCTGCGTTTTCGATGTCGATGTCCCCGCCCTTGGAACTCACGTCCACGGTTCCCCGCGCGTTTTCTATGGCGATATCTCCACCGCTGCTTTCGGCACGCACCCCTGCCATCGCGTGCTCGATCTGTATATCGCCGCCCGATGTTCTTAATGTCAAGCTACCCATTGAATGTTCGATCTGCATGTCTCCACCTGAGGAAGTTGCCGTCAATTCCCCCTTCGCGTTTTCAACCTGTATGTCCCCGCCGGAGGTCTGCACGTCCGTCCTTCCGTACGCGTTTTCAACCTGTATGTCCCCGCCGGAGGTCTCCATTCTGGTATCTCCGCCGGCGCTTTCCAGCTGGATGTCGCCTCTGGAAGTGCGGACATCGACCAAAGCGTCCCTGATATTCCCAATATCCACGTCGCCGCCTGACGTTCTGGCGCGGACGTCGCCCCCCAGGTCTTCAACGTTTATATCCCCACCCGAGGTTTTGAGGTCCAGGCTGTAATTTTCTGGAACCTGCACCGCTATGTCGACCGATACCCCGTTTCGCCGGAGCGAATGCGGCCTGTCGACGCTGATATGTACGCCGTCTTCCCTTATCTCGGTTTTTACTTCGATCTCCTCGAATGCCCTGCGTGACCGGTCTTCACTATCAGATTCCATCCGTTTTTCAACCGTTACATTCACCTCGTCCTTCGCCCAGCCGCTGATTTCAATCGACCCGAACCCGGTGTCTGCCGTCAGCGTACCGGTGGGATCCACCTGGTAACTATGCGCTGTCTCTTCTACGTAATACGCGCCATCCCGCATGATGCCGTTCTCCTGTGCGCCAGACATGTCGACGATGAAAAACATCGCGCAAATGAATGCAGTCATGCTCGGTGATCTCATATTCCCTCCCCTGCGGACGTCCTGAGCACTGTCTGCATACGTGACCTCCCCCTATGACGTCGTAACTTACCGGACCTGTTTTATGTTGCCTGTCAGTGACGAGGTGCTCAATTTCCCGGCTACTGAACGGGCCACGATGTTCCCTGTGGTCGATCTGAGGGTCGCATCTCCCTCCACGGGTCCGGCCCTGATGTCGCCATCCAGTGTACTGGCGTGCACGTTACCTTCTACGCGGTTGGTCATGATGCTCCCGCTGGTCGATCTGAGGGTCGCATCTCCCTCCACGGGTCCGGTCCTGATGTCGCCATCCAGTGTACTGGCGTGCACGTTACCTTCTACGCGGTTGGTCACGATGTTCCCGCTGGTCGATTCCAACCTCGCACTACCTTCGGTGGGACCGGTCGAAATGTCCCCTGAAAGGGTCTTGGCCGTCACGCTTCCTACGATTTTCCCAGTCAGGATATCATCGCTGACGGTACTGAGGTCCAGGTTGAATTCCACGGGAACCACCACTTCGATTTCCCCGTGGACTTTTTCCTGCCAGAACCATCGCGCTACGTTGTCGTCTATTTGTTCGACTTCGATTCGTACCCCGTTATACGTCTGTTTGATTACGACTTCGATATTACTGAAGGCTTTTCTAACCTGGTCAGCATCGGTTGCCCGAAATCGCTTTCTCACCAGGACATCTACTTCATCGTTGTTCGAGCTTCTGATGCGAACCGTCCCCAATTCGGCGTCGACCGTCAGTGTCCCACCCGGGTTCACCGCGAATCTTTGCCGATCATCTTCGATATAGTCCCTCCCGTCGCGCTCAAAGGTATAGTCCCGCCCATCGCGCTCAAATTCGATCTCCTGGGTGCTGCACGCGCTTGATATCCAGACCGCGTATAAAACCGCGACGAAACCAATCCGACTCATACCCTCCTCCAATCAGGATTGCAGAACAGGATTTGCAGAATTGGAGATGTATTGTGCGATTCTTAAATGTTAGACTAATGAGACGGGGTAAATGTTTCGTGGTATACGGAAGTCGCTACTCCACCCAGTGAGATACGAGGGGTTTCAACTCACCGGGCAGGCCGTCGAAGACGTCCTTCGGAAGGGTGGGGACCAGGTTTTCCGTACCGCCGGTCTCGTCCACCAGGATCCTGCGGTCTTCCGAGCCGGGCATCAGGACGTTCAGGTTCAGCCACCACGGCGCGTACCGAACGACAACGGCCACGCGGGGGTCCTGCGAAGTATTGGCGGCCGTCGAATGCCAGAGCCGGCTGTCCATGACGAGGACGCTCCCCGCCTCACCGGTCACGTTCAATTCGGTTGGATAGGGTTCTTCGGGCGGTACGCCGTTCCCTCCGGTGGGATTGTTTGACGCGCGATGGCTTTCCGGCACGATGAGGGTGCCGCCGTTTTCACCGGTGAAGGACGAGAGCATCCAGATGGTCGTGAGGTGCATGACCGCGTCCGGGTACGGCGCGGGCACGTGCCCCGCGTTCCGCTGATTGAAGGGCCAGTCCGCGTGCCATCCACCGCGGTCGTTCCCCGGCTCGTTGATGGTGGCCGTGGTGAAGGAAATGCGGAAATGGTGTCCGAGCAAGGCGCCGGCCAGATCGACGATCCGCCGGTCCGCGAGGTAGGGCGCCAGCGACTGGTCGTATTTGAGAAAGCCGCTCACGTGGCCGATATTCGCCGGTGCGTCGGGATTCCGGTGCCGGTTCGTGGAGGCCACGACCTGGGCGCGTATTTCGTCCAGCCCGTCCGCCGGGATGATGTTGTCCAGGACACACCATCCGTCCGTCCGCATGGCCTGTATCTGTCGTTCCAGCGTCATTCGGTCACCGCCAACATCTTTACGAAAAAGTCCGATCGGTGGAGATTAGGTTCATTGGGGTAGCGAAGCCGGGGGACGACAGTTACCCATCCAGGTCGTCCGTGCTCAGCGTGCCGGCCTCCTGGTGCCGGCGGAACACGTCCCAGGTCTCCCTGATCCCGTCGTCCAGCGGCGTGTAGGGAATCTCGCCCACGTCTTCCTGGATGGCGCGGTCGTCGAGGTCCGGCGCGATGGGCAGGTTCATGTCCAGGTGGGAGATGAGGCCCTCCGAACCGGGCACGACGCGCTCGATGGACGCGATCACCTCGTCGATGGTCACGACGTCGCCCCGGATGCTGTAGGCCCCGGCGCCGGTGGTTTCCGCCTCGGCGCAACGGATGAACGTCCGGGCGGTGTCGTTCACGTACTGCATGTTGTTCCGCCCGCCGTACCCGATCACGTACGGCCGGTTCAGCAGGGCCGCCTTGACCGCTTTCGTGGGATCGGAGGTCAACCCGAAGTCCCGGCCCGGTCCATACACCGTCCATGGACGCAGGCCTATACTTGAAACGCCGTGATCGAGGAAGTAGACCCGGGCGTTCGCCTCGTTGCACTGCTTGAAGACGCCGTAATGGGTGACCGGCCGCAGCACCGCGTCGTTGTCGACCGGCCCGGAGTCGTAGTCGTCTTCCATGCCGTAGACGGCCGCGGAACTCGCGTAGACGATGCGCTGCACGATGTCGTCGTGGGTCCTGGCCGCTTCGAAAACGTTCAGCGTGCCGATCACGTTGACCGTAGCGCCCTTGATAGGGTCGGCCTTGCACACGGGCACCTGCAGTCCGGCCAGGTGGATGATGCGGGACGCGCCGGTTTCTCCGACCACCCGGGTGAAGCGGGTCCCGTCGGCGATGTCGCCCTCGATGAACCGGACCCGGGCGATCTGGTCCTCGTCCATGATCAGCGCCATGCGGTCGTTGTGCTCCACCAGGTCGTAGATCGCCACGTCGTGTCCGCCGTCGATCAGGTTCTTCACGATCCACGAACCGATACAACCATATCCGCCGGTGAGCAGATACTGCATGAAGCTGTCCTCTAAGCGGGAAAACAAGGGCTGAAAAACCTCGTCCATTGTACGGTGCGCAAGGGCCGGTGTCAAGGGAAACGGCCGCCCGCAGGCCGCGGTTTTAGTCCTTGATCGGACCCCTTCCCGGAAATACATTGTGCCCATCCCGGAACGTCCGGAAAACAGCCCGAAATACCGGTGGTTTTCATCCCTTCAGAAGTGCATTCCAATGAGTGTCAAAGAGCGGACTCCCCCGTCTGCAGACAGACCGGGTTCCTATCCACCGGACGCTGGATCACCCGCCGGAGCCGGGGGCCTTGCCTCGGGCATGACCCTCCGGGCGGTGGGTCTCGGACTCCTCCTGTCCGCGTCCATGGCGTGGTGGGTCGTGCATTCCGCCTTCGAAGCCCACTCCTCCTACCTTTCCATTACCCACATGCCCATGGCGGCGCTCTTCCCCTTCATGCTGGTCGTCTTCGTGATAAACGGCCTGTTGAAGCGGTTCGCGCCCACTCGGATATTCACCGCCCCGGAACTGATCATCATCTTCTTCATCGTGTTCACCGCCTCGGCCATACCGGGGTGGGCCTTTACCACCTACTGGGTCGCCATTCCCTCCATCCCCCACTACTACGCCAACTCCGAGAACCGGTACGTGGAACTGTTCTTCGAATATCTGCCGACCTGGCTGATCGTCCCGGACGAGCGGAACGCGATACACTGGTTCTACGAGGGGCTGCCGTCCAGCGGCGTGATCCCGTGGCGGGACTGGATCATCCCCATGGGCTGGTGGGGCACCTTCTTTCTGGCCCTCTTCTTCGCCAGCGCGTCGCTCATGGTGATCCTGCGCAAGCAGTGGATCGAAAGGGAGCGGCTGACCTTTCCGCTGGCCCGCGTGCCCCTGCTGCTCATCGAAGAGGACGAAAGCGGTTCCGTGCTGCCCCGGATCGCCCGGTCCAAGGTATTCTGGTACGGATTCTCCATTCCCCTCTTCATCATCCTGTGGAACATCGTCTCGTACTGGGACGTCGTGCCGCCCATCAAACTGGGCGGGGATTACCGAATACCCATCACCCTGGCCGAGTCCTTCCCGCCGATCCAGTTCAAGATCAATTTCGCCTTCATCGGCATCGGGTTCTTTACCGAACTGAACATCCTGTTCAGCATCTGGGTGTTCTTCCTGCTGGCCACGATCCAGATCGGCATCATGAGCCGGTTCGGCATCCCGAAGACGACCGAAATCGTAACGGCCCAGCACCTGGGCGGTTTCTTCATGTTCACCCTCTTCGGACTCTGGATGGCCCGCCGCCACCTCAGCGACGTGGTGAGGAAGGCCATCGGCCGGGGGCACGACATCGACGATTCGGGGGAATTCTTCTCGTACCGGACCGCCCTGGGCGGGGTAGTGATCGGTATCCTGTACATGTTCTTCTTCCTGATCAGCATGGGCATGTCCTTCGCCGCCGCCGCCACGCTCCTGGCCACCTCCATGCTGCTCTTTCTCGGGGTCACCCGCGTGGTGGCGGAAGCCGGACTCATCAACCTGGACCTGCCGTACAACGCCCATGACTTCACGGTGTTTTCCTTCGGGTCGGCGAACCTGCACCGGGCGGATCTCACCATACTGACGCTGTCGCAGACCTTCTCGCGGAACTGGCGCACGCTGGGCATGTGCGCCATGGCCCACGTCAACAAGGTCGGCGACGAGGTCGGCGGCGCCCGGCGCGGCATATTCCCCGTCATCGTCTCGGCGCTCCTCATGGCCGCGGTCATTTCCGTTGTCTACACCATCTACCTGGGTTACGCGACCACCGGGGCGGATGGATTCGCCGACGCCTTCGGCAACGCGAAAGCGGGATACGTGACGCTGACGACGTGGATCAACAACCAGACCCAGTTGACCGGCGGCGAGTACATGGGTCTCGGGGTCGGCGCCTTCGTCGCCTGGCTGCTGATCCTGGCCCACCATAATTTCCACTGGTGGCCGCTGCATCCCATCGGCTGGGCCGTCGCCAAGACCTGGGGCATCGGCATGATCGCCACTTCGATCTTCCTGGTATGGCTCATCAAGGCCGTGATCCTGAAGCTGGGCGGCACGAGGCTCTACCGGGAGGCGCAGCCCTTCTTCATCGGCATGCTGGTGGGCTACGTGCTGGGCGTGGCGCTCTCCTACTGCGTCGACGTGATCTGGTTTCCGGCCTCCGGCCACATCGTGGAAACCTGGTAGCCATTTTAATGAGCTAAAACCGAAAGGAGATGCTACATGAGCGTGGAACAGATCATGCCCGACGAGGCGACCAGGCTGGTCGAATCCGAGGGGTACGTGTACATCGACGTCCGGTCCGTGCCCGAATTCGACCAGGGACATCCCGCGCCCGCGGTGAACGTTCCCTTGCTTCACGCGGACGAGCAGACCGGGCAGATGACGCCCAATCCCGATTTCGTCCGGGTGATGAAAGCAAACTATCCGGAGGATTCGAAGCTGGTACTGGGCTGCCGGACCGGCCAGCGGTCCGACCATGCGGCCCAGTTGCTTCAGTCGATGGGATACCGGACGGTGGTCAACATGCGGTGCGGGTTCAGCGGCGAGATGACGCCCTTCGGCCAGGTGGTCAATCCGGGTTGGGAGGAAGTGGGCCTGCCGGTGAGCTGCGACAGCGGCGAAGGCGTGAGTTACGCGTCGCTGGCGGCGAAGGCGGAAGAGGCCTGAAGCGCAGCCGCTACCCGCGTAATACCTCTTCGTAATAGGCCTCGTACTGCGGGACGACGGTCTCCTCCGCGAAGTTGTCCAGCACCCGCTGCCGCGCCTGCCGCCCGATGGCCTGGCGGAACGCGTCGTCGGACAGCAGGTCCGTGGCGTGCCGGGCCATCTGCCGGATGTCGCCCACCTCGGTGATGTATCCCGTCTCCCCGTGGCGCACCAGTTCCGGCAGGCCGCCGGCGTTGGCGCCGATCACGGGGACACCGCAGCTCATGGCCTCCAGGGCCGACAGGCCGAAGCTCTCCTGTTCGCTGGGCAGCAGATACAGGTCGGAACAGGACAGGATCCGGTCCACCCCCTCCTGTTCTCCCAGGAACACCACGCCGTCCTGCAGGCCCAGTTCCCGGGCCAGTTCCTGCATGGGGATGCGCTCCGGTCCTTCCCCCACCAGCAGCAGCTTGCACTTGACCCGGCACCGCACCTCGGCGTACATGCGGATGATGTCCCCGATGCGCTTGACCGGCCGGAAGTTCGAGACGTGGGTGATGACCTGCTCGTCGTCGTCGACGAATTTGCTGATGTCGCAGTGGCCGTCCCCCCGGCGGAACCGGTTTACGTCGACGAAATTGGGGATCACCCGGATATCCTGGTCGATTTCGAAGAGCGACAGGGTGTCGCGCTTCAGGGACTCGGATACGGCCGTGACGCCCTGGCTCTCCTCGATGCTGAACCGGGTGATCCGGTAGAAGGACTTGTCGCTGCCCACGAGGGTGATATCGGTGCCATGGAGGGTCGTGATGACCTTGATATCCCGGTCGCGCAGCATGTGCCGCGCCAGGAAGGCGCAGGTGGCGTGGGGAACGGCGTAGTGCACGTGCAGGACGTCCAGTTCCGCCTCGGAGGCCACGTCGGCCATCTTCGCCGCGAGCGCAAGGGTGTACGGCGGATACTTGAACAGCGGATAGGGCATCACCTCCACGTTGTGGAAGGAGATGTTCTGGTTGTATTCCTGCAGGCGGAAGGGGATCGAATAGCTCACGAAATGGACCATGTGCCCCTTCCGGGCCAGCGCCTGTCCCAGTTCGGCGGCGATGGCGCCGCTTCCTCCGTAGGTGGGATAGCAGGTGATGCCGATGTTCATTTTGCCCCCGCGAAATGGGCCAGGGGATCATCGATCGAAAGATATTCACGGACGACAAAGGGTTCTCCGTACCGCGCGCCGATCAGTGCGCCGTAGTAACGGCTCTGGGCCTCGACCTCTTCGAGGAACTCCGGACGGCTGATGAAGGTTTCGGGCTCGGTGGACTCCGGGTCGTGGAACTGGGACCGGTGGGCCTTGACGGCTTCGATCTTGCGGCTGAACGTCGAGGTGATGTCGACGATGAAGGAAGGCCGTGGGTCCTGGTAGCGGTGGTGAGTGAGATAGAAGACGACTTTCCGGGGCCGGAAGGCCGGGTGGTCCGTTTCGATCTTCTCCAGGCCCGCCAGGAAGGCCGCGTCTTTCGCCAGCCGGCCGGTCGCCTCGTGATCGGGGTGGCGCGCGACCTCGTGGGGTACGAGGAGCAGATCGGGCCGGAACCGGCGTATGGCGTCCACGAGGGCGTCGCGGTGCGACGGGCAGGCGCCGACGCGGGCATCCGGCAGTTCGAGATTCAGCCTTTCGGACAGCCCGAGCACCTCCGCCGCCGCCGCCGCTTCCCGCTTCCGGCCGTCGACCGTACCGCGGGTCCCCTTCTCGCCCAGGGTCATATCGACGATACCCGTGGCGTAGCCCAGGTCGGCGAAGCGGATCATGAGGCCGCCGCAGTGCAGTTCCACGTCGTCGGGGTGGGGGGACACGGCCAGGACGTCGAGTTTCATAACGGGGTGATCCTGTGTCTGAAGTCGCTTTCGTCGGTGGCCTCGAACAGCGTCTTCATGACGTCGAAGCCATGGAGGGCGACGAACTGCCAGACGTTGGCCACCCGTTCCTGGAGTTGCCCGTTGGGATACACCAGGCGGCCGGCCCGCATGATCTGGCCGCGCGTGACCCCGTCCGCTTTCTTCAGGGCGCGCAGGGTCTTCTCCTCCAGCCTGCCCAGGGCGAAGTTGGTCTTTCTTTCCGAGGCGTCCACGATCCGGCTCAGCCCGGGGTCGAGCGCCATCATGTGTCCCTTCAGGTTCCGGTAGTGGGCTTCCACGTCACCCCGGGCGGCCCGCAGTCCCTCGGCGACTTGCACCGGCATGTCGTCCCGCAGTTTCCGGTCGACCACGGATTCGATACCCCGGACGAAATGGGAGATCGTGAGGCCGTGCTTCTCCAGGATCCGGGCCGTCCGCGCGCCCACCAGCGTATGGGAAGCGCGGGGATAGACCACGGGGAAGGGCAGGCCGAACTGGCGGTAGGCGCCGCCGAGCTGGCCGTAGTAGGCGATTTCCGCGGGACCGCCGATATAGGTCAGCGTGGGGAACAGCGTGTCCTGCACCAGGGGCCGGGTGACGACGTTGTGGGTGAATCGCTCGGGCGCATCCTCAAGCATTCGCAGCAGATCGCTTGCGGCGTAGGATTCGCTGTCGTCCCGGTTGCCGAACCGTCCGTTCCGGTAGCTCAAGGCGTTTCGCTGTCCGTCCCGGTAGAGGAACAGGTTCACCGCGTCGGGGGAACGGGAGACCTGGGGATCGAACCCGGCTTCGGCCAGTTTGCCCGAAGCGGCCAGGACCGACCGCGTGGACGCGAGCGGATCGCGGATCTCCCCTTCGAAGACGGATCTCATGAGAGGTTTCAGCGCCGGATCCGTGGGATCGACGAGGACCAGGCCCCGTCCTTTGAAGAGCAGGGTCATGAGCCGGGCGAAGGCATCGGATAGCGGGGTCTCGGCGGTACAGTGCTGCCGGAGCGCGTCGATGGCGGACGGGCTGTACTCCGAGTCGGGCAGGGCCTTCGCGAACTGCCCGAGCAGCGGCCCTATCCCTGGTCCGAGCAGGCGTCCGCTCGCGGACCGGCGGTCGTTGGGGTCGTCGGTCCCCAGTTCGAAGCGGAGGGCGTCCCCGTCCGCCCGGCAGACGTGGACGTGGTTGATCTCGGCGTAGTCGTGGTCGTCGGCGGCCATCCAGAATACGGGCACGGCCCGGACGCCGGTTTCCTGCGACACCCGGTTTGCCAGCTTGACGGCCGTGACGGCCTTGTAAATCGTATAGAGCGGTCCGGTGAACAGTCCCGTCTGCTGTCCCGTGGAGACCACGAAGGTATCTTCGCCGGCGAGGGATCGGGCGTTTTCGAGGACTGTCTCGTCCGCCCCGAACCGGCGGTTCTGTGCCTCCAGTATGCGCGCCAGGGCCTTTCGCGGCGGCGGAACGGTCCGGGACCGCACGGCCTCGATCATGCGCGGCCAGACGTCTGGATCGCGGGGATCGCGGGCGTAGAAGGGCCGCAGCGACTCGAAGTCGTCGAGATAGGCATGCAGCAGGGGGGCAGGCAGCACCTGTCGGTAATCCACTGCATCTGGGTTCATCTGACCGGCCTTTTTTCCATGATGAGCAGATAGGCGGGCAGCGCGATCAGGGCCGTCGTCAGCGTGGCGATCTCGCCCACGTTGGCCATGATCCCGAAGGAATGCAGGCCCCGGTTGGACGTCAGCATGAGCGAGGTATACCCGATCAGCGTCGTGGACGAACACATGACCAGGGCCGCGCCCGTGTGTTTAACCATATTATGGATGGAACCGCGTCCGTCAAGGCGGTAGCGTTGATACAGGTTCACGCTGTAGTCCACGCCGATCCCCAGTGTCGTGGGTATGACGATGAAGTTGAAGAAGTTCACCTTGATGTCGAAGAGGGCGATGACCCCGCCCATGACCAGCATGCCGCCCAGCAGGGAGGCCAGGATCACCACCGACGCGTGGACGCTGCGAAACGCCAGCACGAGGAGCGCGATCACGCCCACGAAGCAGGCGATCGTGGCGATGGGGCCGTCGCGGTCCACGGCCTTCAGCATGTCGGCGAAGACCACGGCCTCGCCGGAAGAATAGATGACTTCATCGTCTGGCAAGGGATTGGAACGGACGACTTCCGCGAATCGGATCAGGTTCCTGCCGTTCCAGAGTCCGGCGTCCGACCGCGGGTAGACGTAGACCAGCCTGCCCACCGTCCCGTCCCGCTCCTCGAAAGGCCGCGTGAGCGCCCGGGGCAGGTCGTCCACGGTGAGCTCTTCCAGGCTCAGGTTGTCGCGAAACGCGTTGATCCTTTCGAGCTGGTCGGGCGGGATGCCGAGTTCGTCGGGCGGATTGGTATCCAGCATGTACTCGATGTCCCAGAGGACGTCGATCTTGTCCTCCTGGTCCTCCGGCAGCAGGTCGAAAACGGTCCGCACGCGGTCGATGGTCGGGTTCGGGACCTCCTTTTCCGCTTCTTTCTTGTCCAGCACGGCCCGGCGTATGCCCGGGACCTGATCCAGGCGGTCCGCCAGGATGACCGCGGGCGACTGCGATATGCCGAAGAGGGCGTTGACGCGGTGGTTGAGGATCCGCTCGTAGGTGTCGCCCCGGGGCTCGTTTCGAAGTTTCGAGAAGTCGTATTCGAAGGAATTGGGCAGCCACCACACGAGCAGGACGGCGCCCAGCAGGACCATTGACATACTCGTCCCCACCACGGCCCGCGGCGTCCGCTGGACCAGGTCGGCGAGACGGGTCATTGCCTTTCCCCGCGAGACCTTCCGGGTCCAGGTCTTCCGCCCGAATTCAGTGCGGTCCCAGAGCATCAGCAGCGCCGGCAGCAGGGAAAAGGTCGAAAGCCAGCATAGCAGCATGCCGAGGCCGCCGATGAAACCGAAGTGGTTGAATCCCCTGAAATCGGTGATCATGAGGGTGCCGTAGGCGAGGCCGGTGGACGCCGCCGAGGTTATGGTCGCCGTGAGCGTATTCCGGAAGGCGCTCCGGACGCCGTCCCGGGCGTTCTCGCCCCGCAGCCGTTCTTCCTTGTACCGGGCCATCAGGATCAGGCCGTAGTTGATGCCGTTCCCTATGATGATGGCGCCCAGGAAGGCGGTCTGCATGTTCAGGTAGCCGATGTGGAAATAGGTCAGGCAGAACGTCCAGAGGATGCCGACGACCACGACCAGCGTGATGTTGATGACCGGGACGATAGTGCGGAAGTAGAGGAAGATGGCCAGGGCCACCAGGGTCAGCGTGAAGGCCGCGGACGAGAAGATCTCCCGCTGCACCGATGAATACTGGTCCAGGATCAGGCGGTACTTGCCGGTGAGGCCCACTTTCAGCGACGGGTGGTAGGACGCGGGGTCGAGCCCTTCCACGATGGCCAGGACCCGTTCGCACAGGTCCCGCGAAAAGGAGACGCCGGTAGACGAACCGAAGGGTTTCAGGACCATGACGAGAAACTGCCCCTGCTCGTCGTGCCCCGTGAAATACCCATCGACCCACTTGTCCAGCTTCTCTGACGCCTTTTTCTCGTACTTCTCCTCCAGGTCGGTCACGGTGAACGGCTCGTCTTCCGCTTCCAGTCCCAGGTCTTCCTCGGAAACGAAGAGGGGGTTCTGCTCCAGTTTCGTCTTCAGGATCTGCCGGCTCAGGCGGCTCTGGATCTCTTCCAGGTCCTCCAGGTCCGCGTACAGGTACTTGTGGTCTTCGTAGAACCGTTTCTCGTCGTCCACCCGGTATTCGACGTAACGGACGTACCCTTCCGGGAGATCGGACCGGATCCTGCCGGCGAGGTCGTCGGCGAACCGCTGGGCGGCGGGCAGGTCTTCCGTTTCTATGACGACGGTCAGGTTGCCGATGCCGCCGACGCGCTCGGTGAGGCGGTGAATGTCGTCGACGCTCCGGTAGCCCTCGGGAAGGAGTTCCACGAAGTCGGTTTTAAGCTGAAGCCGGGAGGCGAAATGGACGGAGAGGAGGGCCGTCAGCAGCGCGCCGAGGAGGATCTTGGCCGGATGGCGGCAGATGAAGGCCATGTACCGGTTCAGGAAGCGGTCGATGGCGGCTCTCGTTTCGGCCTTCACGGTAATTCCCTCGTGTGAAACGGGCACGTCAAGGTATGGAAATATCCCCGTAAATCACCGGGGTGTCAACCACTAAAAACGGTTGGCGCGACGGGTCTGAGGGGCATTCCGGGACACTGTTTTTCTTTGACTTATCCGGGCCTCGCCCTTACATAATCTGGACCCATTTTTTCTTTTTCGCCATTGCGCCAACATCGCGATTCCCGTTCCCCGCCCTTTCCATGGCCTCAGTACAGCAAAGTGTTTCCGCCCCCGCTGTCCCGACGACCGCGACCCGGATCATTACGCCGCGATCCATCCTCCTGGGACTGGCGAGCGTCGTCCTGATTTCCCTGATCGTCCCCTATTTCCAGTACACCATGGCCTCGTCTCAACTGGGCGCGGACCATCTCCACATCGGCGCGCTGTTTCTGGCCTTTGCGTATCTCATCCTTTTCAACGTGATCCTGGCCCGGTGGAAGAAAGACTGGGCCCTGACGCCCCATGAGTTCGTCATTCCCCTGGCCATGGGCATGGCGGCTTCCGGGCTGTCGACCAACGGCATGGGCGCCCCGTTCATCTCCACGCTGATGGCCCCCTACCTGCTTGCGACGCCCGAGAACCAGTGGGCCGAGTATTTCTACCCGTACCTGAAACCCTGGGCGACCGTTACGAACCAGGGCAACGCCCTGACGTGGCTCGTGGACGGCATCCCGCCCGATGCGTCCATTCCCTGGAGCGTCTGGGGGATCCCCCTGTTCTGGTGGCTGACCTTCATCGTCCCGATCATCTTCATGGGACTGTGCCTCGTGGTCATTCTCAGGCGCCAGTGGGTGGAACACGAGAAACTGGTCTTCCCCATGATGCAGATCCCCCTCGCCTTCACCCGGGGCATGGAGTCATCGGGCCGCGTGCCCGCCTTTCTGACGGAGAAGCGGTTCTGGATCGGCTTTTCCATACCCTTCTGCGTGATGATGTACAATATCGTCGGGTTCTTCACCCCGGTCGTGCCCCAGTTTCCCTATTTCGGGTCGGCGCCGCCCATCGTCTTCGGCGAGGGGTTCCCCCCGCTGGAAATCAACTTCCGCCCGGCCATCCTCGGCATTTCCTATTTCGTCAACCTGGACGTGCTGGCCGGCTTCTGGGTCTTCTATATGATCGGGATCATCCAGGTGGGCATCGCCCACCGGATCGGGTACGACATCCCGGGCAGGGACAACTACACGTCGATCCACCCCATGCTCGACTGGCAGAACATGGGCGCCTTCATCCTGTTCGTGGGCTGGGGGCTCTGGCGGGCCAGGTTTCATATCCGCGCCGTGTGCTCCCAGGCCTTCGGCCGCAGATCGGACCTGGACGACTCGGACGAGATGCTGCCCTACCGGGTGGCGGTCTTCGGCTTCCTCGGCGGGTTCGTGTACGGGGTGGTCTGGCTGAACCAGCTGGGCATGAGCGTGCCCATCGCCGTGTTCCTCCTCGCCGGCGTCTTCATCATCTATATCGGGGTCTCCCGCATCATCGCCGAAGCGGGACTGCCTTACGTGCGTTCGCCCATGATCGCCCAGGTGCTCGTCTTCTATTCGGTCGGGTCGGCCAACCTGTCCATGTCCACCATGACGGCCATGGCCCAGACCTACGGTCCCGTCAGCGAGATCAAGTCGACCTTCATGCCCGCCTTCATGCAGGCGGCCAAGCTTTCCGAGATCGGCGCGCGCTGGCACCGGGGCCTGGGGTGGAGTCTCCTCGCCGCCGCGGTGATCGGCGTGGTGATCTCCCTGGTCTGGACGATCTACCTGGGGTTCGACCAGGGCACGCGCCAGTTCACCAACGGATGGTGGTTCGGGCGGATCGGATCGACCATCCCCTACGACGAGACGCTCACCAAGATGCGGGAGCCCTTCGGGCCGGACACGGCGCGGCTCATGTTCTTCATGGTGGGCGGCTCGCTCATGTTCCTGCTCATGACCCTGAGGGCCCGGCTGCCCGGGTGGCCGCTGCATCCCCTCGGGTTCTTCCTTTCCTACTCCTGGCCCGCCCGGGCGATCGTGTCGTCCATGTTCGTCTGCTGGGTCATCAAGAGCATCATGATGTGGGTCGGCGGCATCGAGCTGTACCGCAAGGGCCAGCCCTTCTTCCTGGGCCTGATCTTCGGCGTGGCCACCGGGGTGGTCATTTCCATGATCGTCGATTACGTGTGGTTCCCCCACGCGGGGCATCACATCTACGGGATAGACTAGCGTGTATTCGCGGATATTCGGAACCTTCTTCCTTGTCGTCGGCGTCCTGCTCTTCCTCGCCGTGGCCGTGGCCGGCCCGGCCTGGGTGACGGAGCACGTGATCCTGCGGATCGTCTCGCTTCCCGATGACGTGGCGCCCAGGCCCCTCGAAGAAGCCCCGGTGACCTGGGAGGAAGTCTCCGAAATCGTCACCCCGGAGGGGGTCGAGGCCCACGTCCGGGCGTTGAGCGAACACCCGTCGCGCGTCGTCGGCTACCCGGGGAACCGCGCGGCCATGGAGTACGTGGTCGACGCCTTCCATTCCGGGGGCCTGTCCGAGGTAGCCATCGACACCTTCACCGTGTCCTCGCCGGTGGACCATGGCTTCACGCTGACCGTGCACGACTCCGTGAACACCGAATACCCGGTGTATCAGTTCTGGCCGAACCTGGTGCGCCTGAATTCCTTTCCCGACGGGATCAGGGGGCCCCTGCATTACGGCCGGCGGGGCGAATTCCCGGCCTTCAACGGAAAAGAGGTCGAGGGCAGCATCGTCCTGGTCGATTTCGACGGGCGCGATGAGTATCTCAACGCGCGGATGCTGGGCGCGCAGGCCGTCCTGTTCTACAATAGCGGCCCGGGCGCGGTGACCAACAACCAGGCCCAGCGCAAGATCCTGAACGTGCCCGCCGACGTCCCGAGATTCTGGATTCCCGATCCCCACGCGGCGGAGGTGTTGCGGGCCGCACGGGACGCGAAGGCGGGTGAAGTCGAGGCGACGATCAAGGGCCGCATGGCGTGGGAGCGGGCCGAGACCTGGAACGTCATGGGATGGATCCCGGGCCGGGACGAACCGGTTCCCGGCGGCGACGGCACGGTAAAGTGGAAGGACCGCGTCGTCGTGCTGTCGGCCTTCTACGACGCCATGTCGGTCGTCCCCGGACTGGCGCCGGGCGCCGAGAGCGCGGGCGGTATCGCCGCCATGCTGGAGCTGATGGAAGTGCTCCGGGCCCATCCGCCGGGATACACCGTGCTGTTCCTGGCCACGTCCGCCCATTTTCACGGCATGCAGGGCATAAACGACTTCCTGGACCGCCACTTTCGGACGGACGAATTCTTCCTGGAACGCATACCCGAGGCGGACCGGATCCCCTTCACGCTTTTCCTGGGCCTGGACCTGACCAGCAGGATGGACCAGGTCGGGTTGTTCAGCTACGGCGATTACATCTTCTTCGCCTCGAATCTGAACATCCTGTATGAACCCTACGCGGACCGGTACCTGAACTACGCGCGCAAGGCCGGAGCCTACGATGAAGAGGAAAGCCGGACGCCCTACCTCAACACGCTGACGCCCTCGCTCCGGTCGCAGGAAAGCTACATGCCCGCGGGACCCGCCTTCGACCACGAGATGGTCACGCTCGCCGGGCTGCACGGCATGACCTTCGCCACGGCGAACGACAACAGGCTGCTCATAGACACGCCCCTGGACCGGGTCGAGCACGTCGATTTCCCCAACCTGGTCCGTCAGATCAGGACCATCGGCGCCCTGCTGCCGGCCATGCTGTCGGACCCCGAGGCCTTCGAGGTGGACGAGTCCATCCGGCTCAAGGACGACGGCCGCGACATCGAGGGCCGGGTCCTGGAGTTCGACCGCACCGTGGATTTCTTCAAGCCCAATACCCCGGTATCCGATGCCCTGGTGGTCTACGAGCCGGGCTACCAGAGCCACGCCGGCGTTCGGGGGTTCATGGTCACGCACGCGGACTCGCTGGGTCATTTCCGTTTTTCCATGGTCCGGGACCCCAGGGGCCCGATAGAGCTGCGCAGTTACGGCCTCGACGACGCGGGCAGGATCGTGTACGCCCCGGACCTGGGTGAAGAGGGCAACGCCACCTTCCCCCTCGCGGTGCCCAACTCTTCCAAGGTGAACAATACCATACAGGTCCTCTTTCCCTGCGAGGAGATCAACCTCTTCGACATCGTGGATCCGGGGGTTTTCGTCGCCCTCGACAACCTGACCGTCCTCGGCCGGGACAACAGTCCGCTGCGCAAGTACGGCGCGGCCTTCGTGGAGGACCAGAGCCTCTTCGGCAACTGGATGACCAACGCCGCGGTGGTCTTCGCCAGGACCGGGGACCGGGTCAAGATGTTCATGAGCGCGGGGCCCCGGGGCGTCAAGTACCTGCTGACCAATACGCCGGCGTCGTGGCTCGCCGATCCGCCGGAAAGCATCTCCGACGACGTCATGTCGCTGGCCCAGGGGCGTGGATTCGCGCCGGAAGAGGGCCTGATCCGGTATCCCTTCTACCAGAGCGCCCTGGACCTGTGGTCCCTCAACCGGGCACGGTTGATGAAACTGGAGGACCACGGCGTGACCAACGCCCGGGCCGCCGAACTGCATGAAGAAAGCACGCAGGCGCTTCGGGCCGCCCGGGAAGCCCTCGATAACCGGCGCTACGACGCCTTTGCGGCCCGGTCGAGAGAAGCCTGGGGCTACGAGGCCCGCGCCTATCCCGACGTGCGGTACGCCGCGGACGACACGGTGGACGGCATCGTGTTCTACTTCATGCTGCTCGTGCCCTTCTGCTTCTTCCTCGAGCGGCTCTTCTTCGGGTTCCCGGACATCCGGAAACGGCTGCTCGCGGTGGGCGTGATCTTCGCCGCCGTTTTCATGCTGCTGCAGAACGTGCACCCCGCCTTTCAACTCAGCCTGACGCCCTACATGGTCTTCCTCGCCTTCATCATCCTGGCCATGGCGCTCATCATCATTACCATGATCGTCACGCGGTTCGACACGGAGATGAAGAACCTGACCCGGTCGGCGGCCGGACTCCACGAGGCGGACATCGGCCGCCTGAGCGCCACGGCGGTGGCCATATCGCTCGGGATATCGAACCTGCGCAAGCGGAAGATGCGCACGGCGCTGACGGCGGTGACGCTGACCCTGCTGACCTTCACCGTGCTCTCCTTCACCTCCTTCAGGACCGGTATCCAGTTCTATACGCTGGACCGCGAGAACAGTCCGCCGTACGATGGCGTCCTCATGCGCAGCCTGTCGTGGCATGCTCTGCCCACTTCCTTCCTGCCTTACGTGGAAAACGCCTTTTCGGAACGGGCCAGGGTAGTGCCGAGGTCCTGGTATGAACCCGAAGATCTCACGAGTCCCTACATCGACCTGCGCGCGCCGGGGCGGGGAACCTCCACCACGGTACGGTCCCTTCTCGGACTCCACTCCGACGAACCGGCCATTACCGGGCTGGACCGCTACCTGCTGCCGGGCGGGCGATGGTTCGGCCCCGACGAAAGGACGGTGTGCCTGCTGCCCACGGAACTGGCCGAAAGGCTGGACGTGGGGCCCGACGACGTGGGTACGGCGGAAGTGGAGATCCTCGGTGGACGCTATACGGTGATCGGCCTGCTCGATTCCGAGGGCCTCGACGCCTACCGGGACATGGACGACGAGAGCATCATGCCCGCCAGTTTCTCCATGACCCGCAGCCTGACCGAAATGGACGTGGAGGTGTTCATGTCCACGATCCAGGCCTCCGAACACCTGCCGTCCCGCAACGTGCTGGTCCTGCCCTACCGGCAGACCCTCGACCTGAACGGATCCACGCGGTCCGTGGCGATCACGGGGTTCGCGGACGGCGACCAGCTCCGCGATGCCGTGGAGGCCTTCATGTCGCGGGTCCTCCTGGCCGTGTTCGTCGGCATGGAAGGCGAAGTGCAGGTCTACAGCTCCCTGGGCGCCACTTCGGTCTCGGGCCTGGCCAACCTGATCATCCCGGTGCTCATCGCGGCCTTCCTCGTGCTGAACACCATGATGGGCGCCGTGTTCGAACGGTTCCGGGAGATCGGTGTATACAGCGCGGTGGGCCTGGCGCCCAACCACGTCGCCGCCCTTTTCATCGCCGAAGCGGCCGTATTCGCCACCCTCGGCGCCGTCTTCGGGTACCTCACCGGCCAGCTCATCACCATGGGCCTGGCGCAGTGGGACCTGCTGGGCGGCCTGTCGCTCAACTATTCCTCGCTGTCCACCGTGTACGCGACGGTGGTCGTCATGGTCGTCGTCTTCCTGTCCACCCTCTATCCGGCGAAGAAGGCCGCGGACATGACGGTGGAGGACGTCACCCGGCGCTGGACGCCGCCCCCGCCCGACGGCGACGACTGGCGCTTCGAGTTCCCCTTCACCGTCACCCTCCCGGAGGCCTATCCGCTGGCGGGATACCTCGCCCATATTTTCCAGACCCACGAGGACAGTTCGGCGGAGGACTTCGTCGCGGAGGGGACGGCGCATGACGTGGTACCCGGCCAGCCCCTGGAAGGCTACCGCGTATCGGCGACGGTGTGGCTCGCCCCCTACGATCTCGCCATCAGCCAGGACGTGGCGCTGGAACTGGAGCCCGTTCCCGGCGAAAGCCTGTACCGGATCATGATCGCGATCCGCCGGCGCAGCGGGGACCTGGCGCAGTGGCAGACCATCAACCGGAGGTTCTTTACCGTATTGAGGAAGCGGTTTCTCGTGTGGCGGACCCTTTCCGAGTCCATCAAGGACCGGTACCGGAAGGTCGAGGATCCGGCGCTCGCGGAGGCGACGCAATAGGCCGGGAGGTCGAAGGATCCGGCGCTCGCGGAGGCGCCGAACCAGTCAGGAAGGAGCAGCGATGTACGATCTCATCATCAAGGGCGGCCACGTCATCGATCCCGAGAACGGCATCAACGAGAGCCGGGACGTGGCCGTCGACGGCGGACTGATCGCGGCGGTGGAACACGACATCCCGGCGGAGCACGGGAGGCAGGTCGCCCGCGTCCACGGCCATTACGTCACGCCCGGCCTGATCGACATCCACATGCACGCCTACGGCGGTTACCGGGGATGGGTGTTCCCCGACGCCCACGTGCTCCCCAACGGCGTGACCACGGTGCTCGATACCGGGGGCGCCGGATGGAAGAAATTCGAAGACTTCAAGGACACGGTCATCGCCGAGTCCACGACCCGGGTGCTGGCCCTGATCAACATCGTGGGCGCCGGCATGGAGGGCGCCGTGGAACAGGACGTGTCGGAGATGGACCCCGTGCCCTGCGCGGACATGATCGGCAGGTATCCCGAACACGTCGTCGGCTCCAAGACCGCCCATTTTGGCGGGCCGGGCTGGGAAGCGGTGGACGGCGCCGTCGAGGCGGCCCGGCGGAGCGGCACCATCGCCATGATCGATTTCGCGCCGAAGCCGAACCGCAGCTACCGGGACCTGCTGCTGAAGAAGCTGAGTCCGGGCGACGTACACACCCACCTGTACGCGCAGCACATCCCCCTGCTGGACGACAACGGCCGGGTGAACGACTACGTCCGGGAGGCGCGGGACAAGGGCATCCTGTTCGACCTGGGCCACGGCGGCGGCAGCTTCTGGTTCCGTATCGCCGTGCCGGCCATCGAACAGGGCTTCCTGCCGGACACGGTCAGCACGGATTTCCACAAGTACAGCGCTTTGCTGCCGAACGCGAGCATGAACACGACCATGTCGAAATGCCTCAACATGGGCATGACGCTCGAGGACGTGGTCATGCGCTCCACGCGCAACCCCGCCCGCGTCATCCGGCGTCCCGAACTGGGCACGCTGAGCATCGGCGCCGAAGCGGACGTCGCCGTGCTGGAACTCGAATACGGGGAATTCGGGTTCGTCGATTCGGGCCACGCCCGCATGCGCGGCGACCGGCGGCTGCGGTGCCTGCTCACCGTGCGCGGCGGACAGGTAGTGTGGGACCTGAACGGCCTGACCCGGCCGGACTGGGACAAGGCGGGCAACTACATCAGGGCGGAGTAGGCGGAAGAACGGACGTTACTGAAACAGAAAACAGCAAGCGCTGCACAAACGCGTCAGTGTCAGGGCCGAGTGTAAACTTAGTGTCAGGGCCGAGTGTAAACTATGAGCGACACCACCAGGCGTGAACAGCAGGAACAGCGGGATCGGGACGCAACGCCCGCCGGACAGGACGACCGGTGGCAGATCGTCCCGGACAGCCTGCCCTACGAGGACGGGTTCAGCAGCCGCATCATCTGGGCCGCCTTCTTCGTCGGGCTGGTCATGCTTCCCGGGGCGATCTACCTGGAGCTGGTGACGGGCAAGAGCTTCGCGGGCGCCGCGGAATGGGTCACCATCATCATGTTCATCGAGATCGGCAAGCGCCTGTTCATCAAGCTGAAGCCCCAGGAAGCCATCATCCTCTACTGGCTCGCCGCCGGGCTGGCGGCGACGGGACTGGGCGCCAGCGGCATGGCGGCCGGGTCGTCGGTGCACGGCGCGCCCTTCGCCAAGATGATCTGGTTCCAGTACCTGATCCAGTCGCCCCAGGCGGACGGCCTGGCCCAGCTCCTCCCCCAGTGGGTCTCGCCGCCCCGGGGCTCCGATTCGCTGATTACCCGGACACTCTTCTCCATGGAGTGGCTGGAACCCATCCTCCTGGCCGTGCTCGTGTCCATCCTCGGCCTGGTCAACGCCCTTTCCCTGGGATACGTGCTCTTCCGCATCACGGCCGACACCGAACGCCTGCCCTTTCCCCTCGCGCCCGTGCAGGCGGCCGGCGCCACCGCGCTGGCGGAATCGTCGGCGGGGGAGGAGACCTGGCGCTGGCGTCTGTTCACCGTCGGCGCCATGATC
Source organism: bacterium (assembly GCA_963693015.1). Taxonomy (GTDB): domain Bacteria; phylum JAAXHH01; class JAAXHH01; order JAAXHH01; family JAAXHH01; genus JAAXHH01. The sequence continues at coordinate 2,205,914 of OY843748.1, read as the reverse complement.
GGCCTGGGCTGGGGCATCCTCTACGTCGTCGTACCGACGGTGTCGGGCGTGGTGCTGACCAAGGGCGTGGAGGTCTTTCCCATTCCCTTCGCGGACTTCACCCCGCGGGTCCGGGACGTGCTTCCCGCCTCGCCCATCGGCATCGGCACGGATCTGGCCACGCTCCTGGTGGGCTTCGTCCTGCCGTTCTGGATCGTGGTCGGGACCTTCATCAGTTCCTTCGTCATCACCTTCATCGCCAATCCGCTCCTCTACCACTTCGGCCTGCTGCACAGCTGGGCGCCGGGGATGAGCACCATTCCCACGTCCATCAACAACACCATCGACTTCTGGCTGAGCTTCTCCTCCATAGGCACCTCGCTGGTCATCGGCCTGATCGGCCTGGTGGCCTTCGTTCGGGCGTTGAGGCGAGACCCCGGCGGGACGGACGGAGACCAGGGCCCCCGAAGGCCGCCGCCGGACCGGGGCGACTTCAGGCTGCCTATCCCCATTGCGCTCTGGGCGATATCGACCCTGTGCTTCATTCTCCTGGTCTACTACCTGGAACCGGCGTTTCCGGTCTGGATCTCCATGGTTTTCGTTTTCTGTGGACGCCCTTCTTCTCCTACATCGGCGCGCGCATGATCGGTCTGACGGGATCGCCCTACGGCTCCTCCTTCCCCTACGCCCGGGAGGGATCCTTCTACCTGTCGGGCTACAAGGGGGTGGCGATCTGGTTCGCCCCGGTCCCCCTCTTCGACCACAGCGGCGTCGTGGCGACGTTCCGCCAGCTGGAACTCACCCGAACGCGATTCCCAAGCCTGGTCAAACTGTATATATTGAGCCTGCTGCTGCTCATCGTCTTCAGTTTCCTGTTCTACGCGCTGATATGGAAGCTGGCGCCCATTCCGTCCGCGGCCTACCCCTTCGTCGAGAAGATGTGGCCGCTGCAGGCCACCATGGAGACGATCTGGATCAAGTCGACCCTGCCCGGCGGTTCGGATGTGATCGGGCAACTGATACGCTGGGAGTATATCGGCGCCGGGATGGGGTTCACGGTCGCGCTGTACGGGGTCCTGACGCTGTTCAAGGCGCCGCCGCTGCTCTTCTACGGCCTGGTGGCCGGACTGGGCACGGGGGCGTGGATACACTACACGCTGCCCACGTTCATCGGCGCCATGCTGGGCCGGTTCTATTTCGGTAGGCGGTACGGAGAAAAACGGTGGCGCGCCTACGCGCCCGTGATCCTGGCCGGTTACGGATGCGGCCTGGGCCTGATCGGCATGGCGGCCGTTTCCCTGGTACTGATCGCCAAGTCCACGTCCCAGATCCTGTTCTGATCTTCGTCGAAATTCGTCGAAAAACAGGAACTTGAAGATCATGTCCAATGAATTCCGCGTAGCCCTGGTCGCCGACCTGCTGGGTCCCGACGGCGGAGTCGTCTTCGACGATTTCGGCGTCGAACTGCTGGACGAGGCAGGCGTTTCCCACGCGTTCCTGGCCGAGGACCGGAGTCCCGTCACCCCGGACCAACTCGCAGACTTCGACGTGGTCATATCGATGGGACAGGCCTATACGCGTGACAGCCTCACGGGCATCGATCGGCTCACGCTCATCGCGCGAACCGGGGTGGGTTACGACATGATCGATCTCGACGCGGCGACCGATGCGGACGTCATGGTTTCCATCACGCCGGAGGCCACGCGCAAGCCCGTGGCCAGCGCGACGCTTGCTTTGATGCTCGGGCTCTGCCACCGGGTGACGATCAAGGACGCCATCGTCCGGAACGACGACTGGGACATCCGGTTCGATCACATGGGTTGCGAGATCCGGGGCCGCGCGGTCGGCCTCATCGGCATGGGCATGATCGGCCGCGAGGTAGTGCGCCTGCTGGGGCCCTTCGAGCCGTCCGGGATCCTCGTCAGCGATCCGGCCGTGTCCGTGGAGGAAGCCGCTCAGCTAGGCGTCACGCTCGTGGACCTGGAGACCCTGCTGAAGCGCAGTACCTTCGTGACCATTCACTGCCCATTGAACGAGCACACCCGCTACCTCGTCGGTGCGCGGGAACTGCGCATGATGCGGGAGGACGCCTGCCTGATCAACACGGCCCGCGGGGCCATCGTGGACCAGGATGCGCTGACCCGGGCCCTGCGGGAAGGCTGGATAAGCGGCGCGGCCATCGACGTCTTCGAACGGGAGCCGCCCGATCCCAACGATGAGTTGCTGTCCCTGCCGAACGTCATCCTGGCGCCCCACGCATCGGCCTGGACCCACGAACTCTTTCGCGATATCGGACACGACTGCATGAAGGCGGCCCTGGCCGTCTCCAGGGGGGAGGAGCCGCCCTACGTGGTCAACCGGGAAGTGCTCGAACGAACGGGACTGAAGAAGAAGCTGGAGAAGTTCAGGAGATGATCCGGCCGGTATCGATCTCGATGCCGGTTGGCAAGCACGTCGAAGGATACTGTTTCGATACGACACAATGGCCTGACGAAGCGCCCAGGTAAGACAAAGAAAGGAAGACCATGCCTGTAATTTCCCCCGAGAAACTGCATCGGATCGGCTGCGAGGTGCTGGAGGCGGCCGGCTGCACGGCGGACGATGCCCGCAGCGTCGTGGACCACCTCGTGGACTCCAACCTCTTCGGCCACGATTCCCATGGCGCGATCCGCCTGCCGGAATACATCAAGGCCATCAAGGACGAGGGCCGTTTCAAGGCCCGGGCCGACGTGCGCATCGTGCGGGACAGTCCCTGTACCGCCGTGGTCGACAACGGCGGCGCCCTCGGCCAGGTGGGCGGCACCTTCGCCATGAAACTGGCCATGGAGAAGGCGCGTGCGCACGGCACGGCCACGGTTTCGCTCCGCCGCACCAGCCACGTGGGACGCGTCGGCGCTTACCCGCTCATGGCGGCCCGGGAAGGGCTGATCGGACTCGCTTTCGTGAACGCCGGCCGGTTCGGCCGCCAGATCTCTCCCTTCGGCGGCATCGACGGGCGCATCAGCACCAACCCCATCGCCTTTTCCGCGCCGCGTCGGGACGCCGATCCCGTCCTGGTGGACCTGACGACTTCCGTCGTCGCGGAGGGCAAGGTGCGCGTCGCCGCGAACAAGGGGGTGCGCGTCCCCGAGGGCTGGCTGATCGACCACGAGGGAAACCCCACCACGGATCCTACCGTGATAAAGGGACCGCCGCCCAACGGCGCCATCCTGCCCATGGGCGGCATCGTCGCCCACAAGGGGTACAGCCTGGGCCTGCTCGTAGAGATCCTCGGTGGTACGCTGAGCGGACAGGGATGCGCGCAGGGCGAGCAGATCGTGGAGAGCAACGGCGTGCTCTTCACCGTCTACGATATCTCGTTCTTCACGGACCTGGACTGGTATTACGAGGAAGTCGAAGGGCTGGTCGCCCACGTCAAGGCGAGTCGGACGGCCCCGGGTTTCGACGAGATTCTCATGCCCGGCGAACCGGAGTTCCGGCTTGCGGAGACACGCCGCCGGGAGGGGATCAGCATCGACGACACGACCTGGCAGCAGATCAGGGATGCGGGTATCCGCGTCGGTTTGAATCCTGAAAACTGGTAAAGAAAAAGGGACAGGCGTAACGCACCTGTCCCTTTGGAGACGTCCTTACAAGATCGCGGCGGAAACTACTTGGCCGAGAAACCGCCCTTGAGGCGGTGGGTGCCCCACGAGACGGACAGTTTGCCCTTCCCATCCGAATCCTTGAGCTCCACGGTGAGGCGCTCCACCGATTCGTCGCCCGTGCCGTACGTCAGCGGTACTTCCAGCACGTCGTTCTCCCGGTTGGCGCCGGGCGCGCCCCAGATACCCACTTCGCTGTTCAGGATGAGCGACCACGAATCGCCTTCCACGTGCTTGATCCACGCGCTGTAGGATCCTTTGGCCAGCGACTGGTCGCCGAACGTGAGATCGGCTTCCGTCGTGAAGGTCGAGGATTTGTTGCTGCCGAAGCGCCAGATGAATCCATCAGGCGCCTTGGCGAGCATGTCCCTGCCCTTCATCTCCGGACGGCCGTAGTCGATGGATATCTTGCCGCCCGACAGCGTGACTTCCGCCATGCCCCGGCCGGGATCGGTACTGCCTCCGCCCGAAGGCATGGTCGTCTGGGCTTCGGCGATACCGCTGCCCATGGCCGCCAAAGCCATGGAAAGGGCCAGACCGCCGATCAAACGGGTGATGCGACTCATAGAAAACCTCCTTAAATCGGTGCTTGTCCTGTCATGCCGCAGAAATGGGCTGTAACAAGAAAAGATGGCGCAGTTGCGCGCCGGTGTCAACGCATTTAGATGGGACGTTCGACGTCCATATTGCGGAATGACGGCGAGTGAACCCGGTCGTCCTCGTCGAGCTTTCGGTACTTCGCCCGCCCGGTGTATTTCCCTTGATTTTTGACCGTCCCGTATCGATTTTAGCCTACGAAGCGGAGCGTTCGATCCACCTCCGTGACGTGGTCTCTCATTATACGTCAACTGTCGGCATTTCCTTCAAATTAAGGAGTTACAGGAATGACTCGCGTGGACGAATCCATATTGACCGGTTTGGCCGAATTCGACTCGGCCACGGTTTACAACGCCGTGGAAAAAGTACAGGGCGTTTCCAACGACGATTACACCGGACCGGAGATCCAGTACCTGACGCCCGAATTCGGCGCGGTGATCGGGTACGCCGTAACCTCCGAGGTCACGCCGCTGGACGCCACTCCGGCCAACATGAGCTGGCCCGACTACTACGACGTGCTGAACGAGACGCCGGGGCCCATGATCGCGGTGATGAAGGACGTCGACACCCGTCCGAAGCGGGCCGCCCTTTTCGGCGACGGCATGGCCCACATCCACAGGAAGCTCGGCGTTGTGGGCGCCGTGGTCGAAGGCTGCGTCCGCGATCTCGAGGGCATCCGGGCGGCGGGTCTGCCCATCTGGGGCATCGGCACGGTCTCCGGCCACGGCCCCTTCAACGTGCGGGCCGTCGGCCGGCCCCTCGTCGCCGGCCAGTTGCTCGTGCAGACCGGCGACCTGCTGCTCGCCGACGTGGACGGCGTGGTGAAGATCCCCCTCGACATCGCAGCCGACACGCTGAGAAGGGCCGGTGAGATCAGGACCTGGGAGCGGGCCCATTTCGATATGATAAACAGTCCCGATTTCACCTACGAGAAGTGGAAGAACCGGGAAAAGAACGCGTAAGCTCCGGTCGGGAACGAATCGTGAAAGCACCCACGGGAACAGCGCTGAGCTGCAAAAACTGGCTCATCGAAGCGGCCTACCGCATGATCCAGAACAACCTGGATCCCCAGGTCGCCTTCGATCCGGAGAACCTCGTCGTGTACGGCGGCCGGGGCAAGGCCGCCCGGAACCGGCAAGCCTTCGACGCCATCCTGGCCGCCCTTCGTAACCTGGAACCCGACGAAACCCTCATGGTCCAGTCGGGCAAGCCCGTGGCGGTTTTCCGCACCCACGAGGACGCGCCGCGCGTCCTCATCGCCAACTCCAACATGGTACCGGCCTGGGCCACGCAGCAGAACTTCGATACCTGGGAACGCCAGGGACTGATCATGTACGGCCAGATGACGGCCGGCAGCTGGATCTACATCGGCACGCAGGGCATTCTGCAGGGGACCTACGAGACCTTCGGCGCCCTCGCCCGAAAACACGGATGGGGCAGCCTGGCCGGGAAACTCGTGGTCACGGCCGGACTGGGCGAGATGGGCGGCGCCCAGGCGCTGGCCGTCACCATGAACGGCGGCGTGGGCCTGCTGGTCGAAGCGGATCCGTGGCGTGCCCGTCGCCGCCTCGAGCTGCGCCAGGTGGATACCGTGGCGGAGAACACAGACCTCGCCCTGACCTGGGTGAACGAAGCGCTGGCGGCCGGGGAAGCCCGGTCGATCGCCCTGATCGGCAACGCCGCCGAGGTGCTCCCCGAACTGCTGAACCGGGGCGTGCTGCCCGACGTGGTCACGGACCAGACCGCCGCCCACGATCCGCTCTACGGGTACATTCCCGCGGGACTGTCTCCGGCGGAAGCGGGCGTGCTGCGCGAGCGCGACCCGGACGGATACCAGGAACGCTCGGTCGCCTCTATGACCGTGCACGTGCAGACCATGCTCGAATGGCAGAAGAAGGGCGCCGTGGTCTTCGACTACGGCAACAACCTGCGCCAGCGGGCCTTTGACAACGGACTGAAGGAGGCCTTCGACTATCCCGGTTTCGTACCGGCCTACATCCGTCCCCTGTTCTGCGAAGGCAAGGGCCCCTTCCGCTGGGTCGCCCTGTCGGGAGATCCCGAGGACATCTACCGGACCGACCAGGCCATCCTCGAACTGTTTCCGGAGGACGATCACCTGTTCCGCTGGATCACCATGGCCCGGCGGCACGTGGAATTCCAGGGACTGCCGGCCCGTATATGCTGGCTGGGATACGGGGAACGGGCCCGGGCGGGACTGAAGTTCAACGAACTGGTTGCCTCGGGCGAGGTCGGCGCGCCCATCGTCATCGGCCGGGACCACCTGGACAGCGGGTCCGTGGCCAGCCCCAACCGGGAGACCGAGGCCATGAAGGACGGTTCCGACGCCATCGGGGACTGGCCCGTGCTGAACGCGCTCATCAATACGGCCAGCGGGGCCACGTGGGTCAGTTACCACCACGGCGGCGGCGTGGGCATCGGGTACAGCCTGCACGCCGGACAGGTCATCGTCGCCGACGGCACCCCCGAAGCGGCCGCGCGCCTGGAGCGCGTGCTCACCAACGATCCGGGGATGGGCGTGGCCCGGCACGTCGACGCCGGCTACGAAGAGGCCGAAGCGGCGGCAAGGACCCGCGGCGTGAAGATCCCCATGATGGACTGAATCCGGAAGGCATCGGCCGGATATGGACCGCTCCCAGGACGTCCTGGCCCTTACGGGTTACGATCTCACCATCGACGAGGTGGTCGCCGTCTCGAAGGGCCGCCCTGTGGCGATACACCCCGATGCCCTCCCCGGGATGATCCGCTCCCGGGAAGTGGTGGACCGACTGGTGTCGGAAGGCCGGATCGCCTACGGGATCACCACGGGTTTCGGCCGGTTCAAGGACAAGCTGATCTCTTCCGGGCAGGTCGCCGACCTGCAACTGAACCTGATACGGAGTCACGCGGCCGGCGTCGGTCCCGAACTGGACGAGGAGACCGTGCGCGCCATGCTGGTCACCCGGGCCAATACCCTCGCCATGGGCTACTCCGGCATCCGGCCCGAAGTCGTCCGGTTGATGGTGGATATGCTCAACGAGGGCGTCCATCCCTGCGTACCCGGCCGGGGTTCCCTCGGCGCGAGCGGTGACCTGGCGACCCTGGCGCACATGTCCCTGGTGCTGATCGGTGAGGGCGAGGCCATCTACCGGTCCCGGCGGCTCGACGGCGCATCCGCGTTGCGGGAGGCCGGTCTCCGACCGGTAGCCCTGGAGGCCAAGGAGGGCCTGGCCCTCACCAACGGCACGACGCTCATGGCCGGTCTCGGCGCATTGCTGGTACACCGGGCGACCTCTCTCGCGCTTACGGCGGATATCGCGGCCGCCATGACTTTGGAAGCACTGTGCGGCACCGACCGCGCCTACGACGCCCGCGTGCATGCCATCCGTCCCCATCCCCGGCAGATCGCCTGCGCTGCGTTCCTGCGGGATATATTGCACGGCAGCCGCCTGCTGCGTTCCGACGATCCCGGAAACGTGCAGGATCCCTACACGCTGCGCTGCGTACCCCAGGTACACGGCGCGGTCCGGGACACGATCGACTACGCCCGCTGGATGATCAACATCGAGCTGAACGCCGCGAACGACAATCCCCTGGTCTTCGCCGGAGACGATCCCGAAGACGCGGAGATCATCAGCGCGGGAAACTTCCACGGCGAACCCATCGCCGTGGCGATGGACAGCATGAAGCTGTCGCTCGTGGACATGGGCAATATGAGCGAGCGGCGCACGGCCCGGCTCGTAGACGCCGATTCCAACGGAGGCGTGCTGCCCATGTTCCTTACGGACCACGGCGGCCTGGAGAGCGGGTTGATGCTCACCCAGTACACGGCCGCGGCCCTGGCGTCGGAGAACAAGGTGCTGGCCCATCCCGCCAGCGCGGACTCCATCCCGAGCGGCGCCAACGCGGAAGACCACGTGAGCATGGGCGCGGCTTCCGTGCATCATACCTTGCAGGTCCTGGAAAACGTGGAGACCATCGTCGCCATCGAGTTGATCGCCGCGGCCCAGGCCATCGATTTCCGGTGCAGGGAGCCCGGTGTCACCTCTGACGACATGGGGCGGGGCACCGGCCCGGCGTACCGGTTGATTCGCCGGCACGTTCCCTTCCTGGACCGCGACGTCCCCCTTGCCCCGTTCATCGAGGCGGTGCAGGGACTCGTAGCGGCCGGGGATGTGATCGCCGCGGGCGGGGAGAAGGTGGAGATACCCGGTCCCACGCTGGATTAGGACACCGCTCCACATAAAAGAGCGGATTAGTTAGGTATATTGGGCAATGAAGTTTAGAATAGCGACGAAGTAATGGTGCGGAACCCAGAAGGACAAGTTAGTGCGATATAGAAAACAGATTGAACACATCCACCGGGTTTATGATCTTCGTTGTTCATTTGAGACAATGTTTTTGACTTCAACTGTCTAAGATTTAGTGACAGAATTCTAATCTTGACATGTTCATTAATTATAGCGTTTGTGGTTTAGAGTCTTCAGACAACGTAAGCTCATATAAACAACGTACTGTGCGAAGATGGTTATAGATCAGGACTGTTTTGGGCTCGTCAATAGTATCAGGATTTGACTAGGGGAGATTTTTATTACGTGGGGTTGATTACAGAGTGATAAGAGTAGCAATCTTTTAAATCTTTTAGTAAGAACTAAGGTTTTAAACTTGAGTTCTTTATTTCACATTTAACTCATACCTTGCGATTGGGATCTATCTTTTATCTTTAGACAGAAGTAACACATGGCGAAATCGAATATACTAAATACCCGTACCATCAATTACTTGGAATTGATTGGTAACGGGAAGACATATCGGGTTCCCCCTTACCAGCGAGATTACTCTTGGTCAGAAGAACAGTGGGAGGATCTATGGAACGATATTGTCGATTTGCGATCAGAACCTGATAGGAGCCACTACCTTGGAGCTCTTGTCATCGAAAGCAAGACTGACCGTGACTTTCTAGTTATCGACGGCCAGCAACGACTTGCCACATTAAGCCTCCTCGCTCTGGCTGTGATTGATAGATTGGAGGCAATGGCTACGAGTGATATCGAGTCTGAGAACAATTCAGAACGTAGTAGGGAACTTCGCAATCGATTTATCGGAGAAAAGGATCCGGCGTCACTAATCGAAAGCAGTCGACTTCTATTAAACGCAACGGACGATGCCTTCTATCAGGATTACCTGATTCAACTCAAAGATCCCCGAAATCCTCGAAAACTGCCCAAGTCGAATCTACTTCTTTGGGACTGTTTTCGATACTTTATTTCCCGCCTTGATGAACTTTCAGAGTTAAGGAATGACGGATTGGCTATGGCTAGTGTGTTATCTGAAACGGTTGCCCGTCAATTTCTCTTCATTCTGATTACAGTCGACGATGAGCTTAACGCATACACTGTATTCGAGACGCTCAACGCTCGCGGGTTGGAACTAACGACAACAGATCTACTCAAGAACTACCTTTTTTCGCGAATTAAGGTGAGTTCTGACTTGGCCGCTCTCCAACGTCGATGGCAATCCTTAGTCAATACAGTTGGCCAAACACGATTTCCCGAGTTTCTTCGTTATCATCTTTTATGTGAACAACCCCAAATACGTAGCCAGCGACTCTTTAAGATCGTACGTGACCAGACGAAAACAGCAGAAGATGTATTTAACTTATTGGAGGAACTAGAAGGAAGAGGCGAACTTTTTGAGGCGATACTCGACTCAGGTCACGGTTATTGGATGGAGGATCATCTTCCAAAAGCAAAGAAGTACGTTGTAGAGCTCAATCTTTTCAGGATAAAGCAACCAATGCCTTTACTGTTCGCAACTTGGGATTTATTCACTAAAGAAGATTTCGTAAGAGTCCTTAAATTAGTAAGTTCGATTTCATTCCGTTATACCATAGTGAGTGGACTTAACACAAATGCCTTGGAACCAGTTTATCATAGAGCTGCCAAAGCAGTGATTGATGGAAAAGCGTCTACCCCATCAGCTGTATTCGAGTTACTGAAGCCTATTTATGTTGAAGATGAGAAAATGAAACAAGATTTTACGTTGCTTGAACTCGACACACGAGGTCGGCGAAAGAAACTAGCTAAGTACATTCTTGCTAGACTCGAAGAAAAAACCTCAAACCTTCATTGTGATCCAGATACCGACCCCGGTACCATTGAGCATGTATTACCGGAGAATCCTAGTGAAGAATGGAAGGATGTTTTCCCTGTCGAGAAATGGGAGAGTTCGGTCTATCGTCTAGGCAATCTAACACTCCTGAAGGCCTCCGATAATCGTGCTATAGGTAACAAACCATACTCCCTCAAACTTCCTGTTTATGAAAAGAGTCGCTATAGGGTCACTCAACGGATTGCGGATTTGGCATCGGAACAATGGACACCCGAGTTAATCAACGAGCGACAGAGAATACTCGCAGAAACTGCGAAGCAGATATGGCGGTCGGACTTTGCGGTGTAGTTAAAGAAGTTCAGTTTGTAGAATCTGGTGAATTGATAAGACTCAGTTGTTTACGAAATTGTGCGAATTGTAATCCCTTATTACCCTTTCACGGCAGTACTACCTGAAATCCTACCTCCAATTACAGATCTTGCCCCTGTTTTAACTTATGAGTGCAGGACTAGTTTGTGTTGACGTAGGCCCCCGTTTACATTCATCGAGCCTTGTCAGTTCAAAGTCATCTTCGAGATATGGCTATAGTAGATTCCTACAAAGCGTAGACAGCCTACTAACACTCGTTTGACGTTACCTGCACAATCTCGTAATCAACCGTCTCACCACAAATCGAAATTCTACCGAACGAGCGGACGACCTATCCGTCCAAATAGCTATCGCATCAAGTGTGCTGGGAGATACAATTCGACTTAGGCACTTTGAATGAATAGTCGATCAGTGCAGTTCTGTAATGCTGTGTTAATCCTAGTATACGACCATATACTTCAGTTTATAATTGACCTTGAACGGAAAGTTAAAATGGTATCTACGATCTCATTATACACAGCTCCTGATTAACGACTAACATGAAACCCTTAGATCTGTACCTGCATAACGCGGACCAGGTGGTGACCTGCGCTTCCGGCACGCCCCGCCGCGGGCCGGACGTGGCCTCGGTCCAGGTGATCGAGGATGGCGCGGTGGCGATCGAAGCCGGGCGGATCGCGGCGGTGGGGCCGACTGATGACCTGGACGCGAAATTTACTGGAAAACGCAACATAGATTGCCGGGGGCGATCGCTCTGCCCCGGCTTCGTGGACGCCCACACCCACGCCGTCTTCGGCGGGGACCGCGCCGCGGAGTTCGAGCTGCGGATCAAGGGCGCCTCCTACCTGGAGATCATGGCGGCCGGCGGAGGGATCGTCAACACCGTCAGGCACACGAGGTCCGCATCCGTGGAGGAGCTTGCTTCATCCGCGTCCAGCCGTCTCGACGAGATGCTGGCCCTGGGCACCACGACCGTGGAGATCAAGACCGGATACGGCCTGAGCGTGGACGCAGAACTCAAAATGCTTCGGGTCATCGAACAGCTAGACCGCGACCATCCCTGCGACATCGTGCCCACGTTCTTGGGCGCGCACGCGGTGCCGCCGGAGTTCGAGGGAGATGCCGAAGCGTACACGCGTTGCGTGATCGAGAAGATCCTGCCGGAAGTCACGGACTGGTACGCCTCCTCCCGGTTCGCGGACCGCGGGGTACCCATGTACATCGACGTGTTCTGCGAAGACCACGCCTTTGATCTCGACCAGTCGCGCCGGGTGCTTGAAGCCGGGATCGAAGCCGGCTTCAAAGCGAAGATGCACGTGGACCAGTTCAACGACTTCGGCGGCGTTGCCATGGCCCTGGAACTCGGCGCCGCGTCGGTGGATCATCTCGACGTGACGGGCCGGGAGGAAATCGAGCTGCTGGCCGGGTCGGACACGATCGCCGTCCTGCTCCCGGCCGTGAATTTCAACCTGGGTATGGCGGACTACGCCGACGGACGGGCCATGATGGACGCCGGCGCCGCCGTGGCACTCGCTACCGACCTCAATCCCGGTTCGGCCCCCTGTCCGTCCATGCCGGCGGCCATGGCCATCGCCTGCCGATACCAGCGTCTCACTCCCGCGGAGGCGCTGAACGCTTCCACCATCAACGCGGCGTTCGCCATCGGCCAGAGAGGTGAAACGGGTTCGATTGAAGTCGGCAAGCGGGCCGATATCCTGATCCTGAAAGCGGGCGATTACCGCCACGTCCCCTATTTCTTCGGCGGAAACCCGGTGCATACCGTGATCAAGAATGGGCAGGTATTGAGCCTATGAATGGCAAGAGCGAGGTCCCTTCCGTCAGGCTGGCGGATGGCCACTGGGTCATGCCCGGCCTGGCCACGGCCCATTCCCACGCCTTCCAGCGCGCGCTTCGCGGGCGGACCCAGCGCCGTTCGACCAGGGCAGGGACCTTCCGGGGATGGCGGGACGAGATGTACCGGTTGGTCGAAAGGCTCCGTCCGGACGACCTGTACGCGATCGCGCGGTTCGCCTATACCGAACTTGCGATGTCCGGGGTAACGGCCGTCGGAGAGTTCCACTACGTGCACCACGGACCCGGCGGGCGTCCCTATGCTGACCGCATCGAGCTGGCGGACGCCGTGGTTCGGGCGGCCCGGGACGTCGGGCTCCGTATCTGCCTGATCCGTACCGCCTATCTGCGGGCCGGGTACCGCCAGCACGCGGTACCGGCACAGAAACGGTTCATCGACCCTTCGATCGATCTGGTGCTCCGCGACCTCGACGCCCTGCGGTCGCGCTACGCGGACGACCCATGCGTGGCCGTGGCCGCGGCCGCCCACAGCATACGGGCTGTGCCCCTGCCCGGTCTCCGCGCCTTGTCGGCCTACGCGCAAGAGCATGAACTTCCCTTCCACATGCACGTCTGCGAACAGCGGGCCGAGCTGGAGGAATGCAGTGCCGAGTACGGCAAAACGCCCGTCGCCCTGCTCTCCGAAGCAGGGATCCTCTCATCGAGATTCGTAGCCGTACACGCCACGCACCTGGATGAAGCGGAAGTGGCGGCGCTCGGCGACAATCGGTCTTCTGTCTGCATCTGCCGCACCACGGAACGAGATCTCGGCGACGGCCTGCCGCCCACGTCCGACCTCCTTGAAGCCGGCGCGCGTCTCTGCGTCGGCGTGGACAGCCACGCCTGCGAGAATGCTTTCGAAGAGGTCAGGGCCGTGGAACTGGACGAGCGGTCCCGCCTGGAGAAACGGCATGCCGCGACGGACGCGCCGGTGCTGCTCGACGCGGCAACGCGGATCGGTTATGCAGCCTGTGGTTTTGACGAGTGCTGGAAGGCGGATCACGCATCCCTGGATCCCAACGATCCTTCTATCGCGGCCATCGGCCCGGGACACGCTCCCGACGCGATCCTCTTCGGCGCCGCGCCGCGGGCGGTACGGTCCGTCGTCGTCGCGGGGAAGCAGATCATCGCGCAAGGTCGCCACGCCGAGTACGGGGAGACGCTGGACCGGTACCGCAAATCGCTACGAAACCTGGAGTTAATCTGAATCTGGAAGGAAGTGGAGACGAACCGGGAAGGCGAAATAACCGGGACGATGAAATGAGTTAGTCGAACCAGCAGCACGAACCAAAAGGAGTCCGTAATGGCTTCGATCAAGTATGACTATGCGGAAATGATCTGGAACGAGGTCCGGGACGCGGCCGCCCGGGACCGGGTGGCCCTCCTGCCTGTGGCCACCTACGAGGACCACGGTCCCCACCTGCCCGTGGACGTCGACGTGGTCCTGGCGACGGAGATCTGCCGGCGCGCCGCGGCCCGCATACCGGAAGAGGTCGTGCTTGCCCCGCCGGTGACCCACGGCTACAGTCCCCACCACATGGATTTTCACGGGACGATCACCATCCGGTGGGACACCTTCATCAACTACGTCCGGGACGTGTGCTGCAGCCTGGCGTACCACGGATTCAAGCGCATCCTCATCATCAACGGCCACGGAAGCAACACGTCGCCTCTAGATCTGGCCGCGCGCCTGTCGGTCATCGATTTCGAGGGCCGCATCCTGTGTGCCAGCGCCAACCACTGGGGTTTAAGGCTGGCCAGGGAAACGGGCGCGGAATTGCGCGATTCGGATTACGGCGGCACGTCCCACGGAGGGGAATACGAGACGTCCCTCTACCTCGCCCTGAAGCCCGACCTGGTCGATATGGACAAGGCCGTGGACAACCGGAGTCCGCTGCCAAACAGTTTCAAGACCGATCTCCTGGCCGGCGGACATCCCGAGGGTTCCGACGCCCGCATGGTGCCCTACTGGAGTTCGATTTCACCCAGCGGGGTCATGGGAGACGCCACGAAAGCGACGAAAGAGAAGGGAGAAAAGTTCCTGGAGGCCGCCATCAACGGCCTGATCGAACTGATCCGGGAGTTGCGCGGGATGCCCATACTGGAGCGGCGCGTCCAGCATGGCGATATTCCCGACACGAAGTGGAAGATGACCTGAGGGGCAGGCCGGGCTGACCGGGCAGGCCGGGCGGGCCGGGCGGGCCGGGCTGACCGCCAGATTCCATGTGTCCCGTCAGACATCCCGTCGCGCGCAGATTTCAACCCCGAATTCAGCCCCTTGACGGCTCGCTCATGCTTTCCCTGGCCTTCCGGCTCAACTCCGGCAAGTGGTCGTCGTTGGCCATGACCTGCTCCAGGTGACGCATGCGGTCGGGTGAAGCGGTCCGGATCATCGCCTCGCCGTACGCTTCCTCCAGCCAGAACCGGGAAGCTCCGCTGATGTAATCACGCAGTTCCGGAACGAGACGCTCGGGATATCGCTGGCACAGGTTCATGGTAAACATCCGCCGGCGCGTACCGCCGCCGAACGAGGCATGTTTTGTATTGTGGTTGAAGCAAACGATGTCGCCCGGACGGGTCTCGAGCGCGACCGCAGGCACATCCGGCGGCTCAGTATCCCATAAATCCGTACTTTCGCCGACCTGCCGCTGCAAGGAATCCGCATAGACATCATCTCTCTTATGGCTTCCCGGAATGACCCGCAGGCAGCCGGTGTCCCGTGTCAACGAGTCCAGATAAAAGGCGATCTTTATATGCAGTATTTCAGGATGCCATCCGTCCGAATGCCATCTTGTATCCCCGGCGTAATAGTTGCCGTCGCTGCCCATATAGTTGAAATCGTCGCCTAACAGACTGGTCGCAATCCCGCTGATGCGTTCGTCGTCCAGCAGCGAGGAAAGGCGTTCATGCTGGTCGATGAACGGTACGATGCAGGAGCGTGCCTTTCCGTCGTGAGGCCGCCCGTTGTGCCCGCCGCCGCGCCTGGCCCACACTTCCTCGAAATCGTTGATGATCCCGTCGACGCGATCACTGAGCAGGCCGGGGAATCCCAGGTATCCGAACGTATCGAAAAAGGCGAGTTGCTGCTCGGTCAGTCGATATCCCATAACCAGATACTCCTTGCGTTTACGGATTGGGAGGAGACGTGCAGATGAGTACGACAAGGGTTTCGGTACCGGTGTTTTCTATTCCGTGCAGACACCAGGGCGGCAAATAGACGAAGTCGCCTTTCTTCACTTCGCGCTTGTAATTCGCGAACGTCATTTCCCCGGATCCCTCGAGGATGACATAGGTCTCTTCGGTCGGATGCGAACCGGGTTCGAGAATGACGTGAGGAGGTACGTAAAACAACACCAGGCCCATATTCTCCGCGGGGGCGTTGGGATTCACGGGATGTACCACTCTGACCCCCAGGCCGTTGCATCCGGGATAGACCACCGGAACGCCATCCTGGGCATTGACGATCATGGGGTCCGGCGGCGTCTCCGGTTTGGGGATATCGGGTATTTTGGCCTGGTCTTCGCTGGTGTATCCTTTGAATTCCGTGATCTTCGCCATACGGTTGGCTCTCCTTGTGTTGGTGTTGAATGAAGGTATTCTGGTGGAGACTCAGCAGTCGACAGGCGCGGCCGCCTAATCAAAATCGAATACCAGCGTGTCGCCCAGGGGCACATAACCGATTTTTTGGTAGATGTGTTTGGAGGCCGGATTCGCCAGGTCGGTAAACAGGCTACAGAACTTGTACCGGCCCGCAAGCAGTTTTTTCGTCAACCGGTAAACGCACGAAGTTGCGTAGCCCCGGTTTCTTAACGCCGGCGGAGTGTAAACCAGTGTGACGTGCGTACCGTTTATCATGGTCCGCGACTGCCTGGCGATAGATACCGGTCCGTCGTGATCCCAGATGTACAGGTTTCTCTCCGCGATGTACCTCTCGGCGTTGCGTTCCGCTTTTTCCGGTTCGGATTCCTCCCTTGTGGCCTCACGGGAGAACTCCGCGATCCACTTCGCCATCAGACCGTGATCTTCCATTCCGGCCAGGCGCAGTCCGCCCGGCGCCAGCGGCACATTGAAGACGTTTCGAGCCTCGAATACCCGCAGACGCTTTAGCAGTATGGCTGAAGTTCCCGGGAAAGTCCTGATCCACTGGCTCGAAAAGCTCCGGGCTTCGACCTCAGGCCCCACCACGCCGGGCATCTGCCCTTCCCTGCTTTGCAGGTGACGGACGAGACGGTCCACGGCAGTATCGATTTCGCCGTCGAATCTGCTCAGGACGATTCTGCTCGGCGGCGTCCTGACCGCTACGCCGACCGGGCCGCCATTCTCCAGGATGCTCATGAGCAGCGGCGGCTCGTCGCCGTAGTACCGGGGATCCCTGGCCAGCGTGTGCGCCAGGCCCAGGGGCATGTTGTTCTCGCTTTCGCGTTTTTCGAGGAAGGCGCCGGAAAGTGCGAGGAGTTCCTCCGCGCGCCCATGTCGTACGATTTCGTACATGACGCCGCCTCAGAGCAACTCGTAACGGATCCACCACCAGTAGTCGCCGATATGCACCTGCCGCAGGTTGTAATACTCGACGGTCGACCGGTGTAGGTTTCCCGGTTCCATCGCATCCGGAAGACGATTTCGTCCCTGAACTCGTGTCATATCGCTCAACCGCGCACCCTGCCCGTAAAGCCGATGTAGAGTTCTCCCTCGTGCAGAAGATCGAAGTCCATCCCGTACGATTCCGACATCTGGTCGAGATCGGCCGTTTCGAAGTACCTTTTGTAGATTTCGAACTGCCTTCCATCGTTTAGTGTACGTTGCGTAGTACCTTCCTTGGGACGGGATTTTCGAAAACGCGACCAGATGGAGTCCATGATGAGAACGCGGCCACCCGGTTTCAACGCGTTCCGCAGTATCCGGAAAAACAGGTCCATCTGGGCGTCCGTGAGGTGACTGAGGAAGAACCCGACCAGCACGGAATCGTAGGCCCGCTCTTCCAGGGCCACTTCAAGGGCATCGGCCCGGATAGACTCGGTGATTGCCGCTACTCCGTGTTCGGCCGCCTTTTCGCGTCCCAGTCGAAGCATGTTCTCCGACTGGTCCACGAGCGCGATCGCCAAACAGTTGGCGGCGTAGAACTGAAGCCAGTAGCCGGTTCCGCAGGGAATGTCCAGCATGCCGCCGCGACAGTTTTCCCGGACGAGATTTGCCAGGGACCTGGCCTCCTCCATGTAAAGCTCCGGATCCGTAACCGTACCGGGCGGCTTGCCCATGGTGTAGATTTCGTCGAACTCGGCCGCGCGTTCGTTGTAGTAGTCGTTCATGCTCTGCCGGAGGCGTGGGTCCATCGGGTGGTTCCTTGTCCTGGTGGCGACCAGTGTACGCTAAAGGCCGACCAACCCTACACTTGCGTAGCGTATCCCACCTAATTGGATGCAGATCCGTATCATATCACGAACAGTACGGTCGGCAGTGAAAGGGAACGCTACCATGCGAACGAAATTGAAGGATCAATGTACCTCGCTCTATAATAAAGAGTGATCCGACAAGACGGTATTGTAAATAACCTTGTCCGACGACTCCCACGGAAACGGGCGATTCGCCCTGACATCAAGTTTGATTACGTCCTAAAGTCGTTTGGTATTACGTCATCAAAGATGGTGGATTGGCCGGTTTACCGGCGGTCTACGATCACGGGGATGCGAAGGCAACTTCACAGGAGAAGAATCATGCGATCCGAAGACGAAGCGCCAGAAAGCCGAACAGCGCGCATTGATACAATGGAACGACGCGGTTTCCTTAAAGCAGCGGGCACGACCGCCGGCCTGGCGACCTTGCTCGGCGCCGATGCGTTCCGGGGTATCGAGGCGGCGGTAGACGACGTCTCGGATCTCACGCCACGGCAGGCCGCCCGTGATGAAGCGCTCTGGCGCGAAGTCAAGCAGGCTTTTACGGTAAGTCGCAGTCTGATCAACCTGGACAACGGCTATACCTGCCCCACGCCCCGCGTGGTCACGGAAGCGCTTGTGCGGTATATCTGGGAACAGGAACAGGGTCCGTACGGGTTGTACGTTCAGCAGGCCAGAGACCGGGTGAGCACGGTGAAGCGGTCCCTGGCGCGGCTATTCGGCAGCAGTGCCAGTGAAATCGCCATCGTCCGCAATACCACCGAGGCGCTCAAGACGGTCCTGTATGGATTTCCCCTGAGCCCGGGAGACGAAGTCCTCACCACGACGCATGATTACTCTTCCATGGTGAGCGCCCTGGAGAACCGGGAAAAGCAGGAGGGGATCAAACTGGTACAGGCGCCGGTGCCCATGCCGGCGCAGTCGATGGACGACCTGGTGCGGATCTTCGAGCGCGCCATCACGCCGAAGACGCGACTGATCCTCGTGTCCCACATCACCTACACCACCGGCCAGGTGTTCCCGGTCCGGCGTATCTGCGACCTGGCGCACCGGCACGGCATCGAAGTCGTCGTCGACGGCGCGCACGCGGTCGGTCAGCTGGATTTCAACGTGTCGGAACTGGGCTGCGATTATTACGGGACGAGTCTGCACAAGTGGCTTTCCGCGCCTAAGGGGACCGGCCTGCTGTACATGAAACGGGCGCATATCGAGAAGATCGAGCCCATATACGGCGTATATACCAGCCGCCGTTTCAACGCCAGGACAAGCATGCGGAAATACGAATCCGTCGGCACCGTATCCCACGCGCCGTACCTTGCCATCGGCGAGGCCGTGGCGTTTCACAACGCCATCGGTCCGAAGCGCAAGGAAGAGCGGCTGCGGTATCTGAAGAACCACTGGGCGGAGCGCCTTGGCAAGCATCCCCGGATCAATGTATACACGCCGACCGCCTCGGAAATGAGTTGTTGTATCGGCGGAGTCGGTATTCAGGGCATTGATCCGAGCGCCATGCGTGAATTCCTGTGGGAGGAACACCAGATTCAGACGTCCAGGGGCCGTTACATGGGCGCGGATTACAGCCAGCAGTGGGTCCGCATCACGCCGAATCTGTACACGACGATCCCCGAACTGGACTACTTCTGCGAGGTGATGGAATGGCTGGCGGACAAAGGTCTTCCGGAACCGTACAGCAGCTACGAACCCGATCCGAGGATGTTCCGGAGGTAGGTTCCCCGGGCTTGGGATCAGCCCCTTGACGGCTCGCTCATGCGTTCCCTGGCCTGGCGGCTCAGTTCCGGCAGATGATCGTCATCGGCCATGATCTGCTCCGGGTGGCGCATGTGTTCGGGCGAGGCGGTATGGATCATCGTGGCGCCGTGTCCTTCGTCCACCCAGAAACGGGCGCCGCCAATCAGTACCATAACCCGTCGCGGCTGAGGACCTTCCGTCCCGTCTTGCGATCTCAAAAACACCTTGCAACATGGCGCTGGCAATTTTATCATTTTGAATCAGTGCGACAGGCTTTACTGCCTTGGTTCAGCACATACATTTCGAATATCAAGATATTAACACAGCGATTTCCGGTTTAGTCAACAAATCAGCCCGGTCGTGGCCGACAGGCAGCCGTAGTTTTCAGGAAGTGGATCCTCAACGGCTCATCAGATGGTGGGGGAAGGCATGGCATTGCGTGACGGTAACGGTCAATCCGCGGAAACGCCCGATTCGCCTGCGCCGTTGTTGACGCGGAGGACCGTGTTGCGCCGCGGCGTCGCGGGACTGCTGGCGGTCTCCCTCGCGGGCTGGGCGGGCCGGAAGGGCGCCGATACCGTATTGGGGGGGTTGAACATGGTCTCAGCACAGGAAGCGGGAAGCGGGACCGGCTTCGAGGGCGCGACGGATGATGAAATCGTCCTGGGCATGTCGGCCGCCTTTTCCGGTCCTTCCAGGGGACTGGGCAGCGAGTTGTACCGCGGCGCCATGGCCTATTTCAACTACGTCAACGACAACGGGGGCGTGGCCGGGCGCAAGATCACCCTGAAGCTCTACGACGACGGATACCAGCCGGACCCCTGTGTCCGGAACACCATGAAGCTCATGCTCGAAGACAACGTATTCCTGCTCTTCGGGTACGTGGGCACGCCGACGGTAACGCGCGTGCTGCCCCTGCTGAAGAAGTTCCAGGACGAGCAGGTCTATCTCTTCTTTCCCTTCACCGGCGCCCAGCCCCAGCGGGAGCCGCCCTACGGTGATTTCGCCTTCAACCTCCGGGCGTCCTACCGCCAGGAAACGGCGGGACTCGTCAACAATTTCCTCGCCGCGGGCAAGAAACGGATCGCCGTGTTCTACCAGGCCGACGCCTACGGCAGAAGCGGCTGGGCCGGGGTGCGGGCGGCCCTGGACAGGCACGGCGAACGCCTCGCGGGCGAGGCGACGTACCGGCGGGGCCAGCGGTTCACCGGCAGCATGCGGGAACAGGTGGAGATCCTGAAGGCCGCCTCCCCGGACGCCGTGATCTGCATCGGGTCGTACGCGGCCTGCGCGGCCTTCGCCCGGGACGCTGTCGACCGGGACCTCCGGGTTCCCATCGCCAATCTATCGTTCGTTGGAAGCGAAAACATGCTCCAGTTGCTCAGCGACCTGGGGGAGGACGTGGAGACCTACTCCCGGTATCTCGTCAACTCGCAGGTGGTCCCGAGTTACGAGGACATGTCCATTCCGGCCGTGCGGGAGTACCGCGAACTAATGGAACGCTACGATCCCGCGGTCCCCGATGAGCTCGTCAAGGAGTCGTACAGCCCGTTTCCGCAGAGTTTCGTCAGTCTCGAGGGCTTTCTGGACGCCAAGCTGATGACCGAAATCCTGCGGCGCCTGGGAGGAAGCCCCGACCGCGACGGGTTGGAAGACGCGGTGTTCTCGGTCGACAACTACGATCTCGGGATCGGCGAACGGGTCTCCTTCGGACCGGACCGCCGGCAGGGACTGCAAACGGTCTACTACACCGTCGTTCAAGAGGGTCGATTCGTGACCCTGGACGACTGGCAAGGCTGGCTTTCCTGACATGAAAGTTCAGAAGCTGTTTCAGCGCACCCGCTTCGGTATATTCCTGCTCTTTGGAATCATCGTCCTGTCCACGTCGGCCCTTTGTATATACACGGTAGATACGCAGCTGACGGCGGAGTACGAGACCAACAGCCAGAATATCGCCAAGAGCGTCGCCGACGCCAGCGTCGACATCCTGCTCAACCGCAACCTGGCCACGCTGCAATCGATGATCGATCAGTTCGTCGAGATCCAGGGCATCCGGTACATCTACATCACCAGCGAGAACGGCGAGTACCTCGCCCATACCTTCGTACCCGGCATCCCCGAGCAGATCCTCGCGAGCGATCATTCGAGTATCGAACCCGTGGAGCGAAGCATCCCGGGCCTGGGCGACTTCCTGGAGGTCGGCAGTCCGATCCTCGCCGGCGTCGCGGGCACGGTGCACGTCGGCATGGACCAGGATGAAGTCGCCCTCAAGATCCAGCGCGCCATCGGCCAGCAGGTCATCCTCATCTGCATTTTCCTCGTCGTGGGCGTCCTGGCATCGATCTGGCTGGTCAATCTCGCCGCGAAACCCCTGGCCGAGCTGCTCGCGTACGCCGTCGATATCGCGGGCAACAAAGAGCCGGAGACCACGGCGGACGATCTCCTTGGGCGCGACGACGAGGTAGGCGACCTGGCCCGCCTCTTCCGCCACGTCTCCGATCAGTCGCCCGACTCCGGCGGCACGCCCGGCGCGTCGCCGGAGAAGGCACGGTAGGAGGAGATACAGCGATGCGCATTCCCCGAAGCGCCATCGCGCTCTTCTGCACGGCGCTGCAGATCTGCTTCGGCACCGTGTACGCCTGGAGCTTTTTTCAGACGATGCTGGTGCGGCAGATCGGCTGGACCCATACCGAGACGGCATGGGCCTTCAGTATCGCCATTTTCACGCTGGGTGTGTCGGCGGCCTGGGCCGGGAACATGCTGCCGAAGATGGGACCGCGCAAACTCGCCCTTATCGGCAGCTTCATGTTCGCGAGCGGGTACCTGATCTCGGGTCTGGCGCTGCAGATGAATAGTATTCCGCTGTTCTATCTCGGCTACGGCGTGATTGGCGGCGCGGGCATCGGACTGGGGTACGTCACGCCGGTCGCCACCGTGGCGAAGTGGTTTCCGGACCGAAAAGGACTGGCCACCGGGATCGTCGTCATGGGATTCGGCGTCGGCGCGTTCCTTCTCAGCAAGGGTTTGGCGCCTTTCCTGATCATTAGGACCGCGGGTGCCCTGCCCGAGGTATTCGTCTGGCTCGGTATCATCTTCGCCCTGATTCTCATCCCCTGCAGCCTGGCGCTGACCGATCCGCCGCCGGATCGCAAGGGGCCTTCGACCACCGCGGCCGATCCCGACGAGGCTGACGAACCGATGTACGCCCGCACCTACCTGGGCACCACGCAGTTCGTCTTCATGTGGATCGTCTTCTTCTTCAATATCGCGGCCGGGATCTCGGTGGTCAGCTTCCAGTCGGAGATCCTGCAGGAGATCTGGGGCCTGGCGGATGACTCCCTCGAACCGACCACGCTGGCCGAGTACGGCGCCACGCTCATCGCGGTGAGTTCGATCTGCAACGGACTGGGGCGGCTGTTCTGGGGACTGCTTTCCGATCGATTCGGACGGGTTACGGTCTTCAGGGTCCTGCTGGGCAGCCAGATGGTGGTTTTCGGCATACTGATGACGGAGACCAATCCCTGGATATTCTCCGCCCTGGTGTGCTACGTGCTGCTCTGCTTCGGCGGGGGCTTCGCCACCATGCCTTCCTTCGTCCTCGACGTGTTCGGCACCAGGAAGATGTCCACCATCTACGGCGCGGTGCTCACCGCGTGGGCCGCCGCGGGGATCTTCGGGCCGCTGTACGTGGGATACCTGAAAGACGTCTATCCCGACCGGGCGGTCATGTACTGCTTCCTCATCGGGATCCTCATGCTCGGCGCCGGGTACCTGTTCTCCTACCTGCTCAACGACGGCCGGATCCGCCTCGGGCGTCCGACGCTCGAGACCACGCTGCAGCGGTACGGGATTCCGGTGGGGCGGGGTTGACTCTGAACTACCGCCAACCGAAGCTGTCGAAAAACACGCCCTTCAGGTGGTTGTCAATGGCCCGCCTGACATAGGGAATCGTATTGACAGGCAAATCGTGTATGGGAAACCAGGACAGGGCATCACACCTTTCCGGTTCCGCGCCCGCTTCTTCTTCTGTCGGCCATAACGGGGTTTCTAGCAAACGCGTCATGAATACAAAGGCTTCATCAGGACCGCCCATAGTCCAGGCATGCCCAAAAGTCCGCTATGCTCTGACTGTACCTTCATGGGCCGGAACTGGACAATCTCGAAAAAGTGCTGCAGAATCCTTCGCAATCTATCTTCGGAATAGCCGATTCCCGGTGGCATGCTGCCCTCTTCGTAAATCTCCCAGTCTTCCTTGGGTACTCCGGCGGTCGTGTCGAAGCAGGTCATCCCCAATAACCCGTTTGGCTTGAGTAAGGCACAAACCTGTTCGAGATAGTAGGGCCGACGATGAGGTTGCAGATGATGCAGAAGGCCACCATCGTAGGCAAAGTCATATCGGGATTCCGTTAGCGGACCATCAAAGATCGACCCGACGATGAAGTTAACGGAGACCCCGGCTTCGTTCGCCAGCGAACGCGCTTTCTCAATGGCGGTCTCGGATAGATCAATAGCGTCAACCCGACATCCCGCCTTCGCCAGATAAATCGCGTTACGGCCGGCCCCGCATCCCAGATCAACGGCATTTCCGGGCTTGAAGCGTCCCTGTTCAAACCATTCGGCCAGATTTTCGTCCGGGATATTCCCGAGAAAGGGAGGGGTCCGTTTCCCATGGGCGTAGAAGGATTCCCAATCTATCTTATGGGGCAGGGACGTATTAAGCAGTTCCGCGTCCCCGACTGTATGGATGGGTTTTCTCGGGATGGCTGGCATTTTCAGCAAGTAACGTGATGGAAGACGCGTAGTCCACGTCTACGCGGCAAGCGAATCGTAATTCTTCCGCAGCCACGAGTTTTCCCCTGCGAGTTCTGCAAGATCCCCGCGCTGGTAGAAAACAGACCATGGGTGGATTCCCTGTCCGCCAAGCGTCTCGATCCTGCGATACTCTTCCAGCTGCAGATCGCATAAGGCGTCCAGAATTGCGCTGGTGTCCGTACCATAGGTGTCAGAAAGTACCAACAACCTGGCCCGGAGATCGGGCTTTTCGGTAAATCCAGCTCTTTTCCAATGCTCGTCACCTCGCAGAGGCACCGCGTACCAGGCAAACTGGCTAACGTCGCAGAGAGGGTCGCCTGGCTCAGCAAAGTCCCAGTCGATCACTCCCTTTAAGACGCGACCTTTCCAGACGGTATTCCAGGGTCCAAGATCCCCGTGTCGGATGGTCATTCCCGGTTGCCAGGTTACGTGGGGAGCATACCATTCCACATCCACCGGAGGCTCGAAGTCCTGCACTGCTTGGTGGTATCGACGCAAGAAGTGCGCAACTTCCACGAGCCCGTTTTCCTCAAGCATCACCTCCGGCCAAGGTCGCCGAGCCACCTCCCCGGGGATGAACGAAAGCATCTCTCTTCCGAGGTCGTCGATTCCGAGAACGCGAGGGACGCCGGAAAACCCAATCGCCTCCAGGTAGCGCAGCAAGGAATGGACGGCGGGAGTCCACCTATGGACCGGTCTGCGTATGGTTTCTCCAATCCGCACAACGGGATTGATACTACCCTGGGCGGAATCACCCTCTTGCAGCATCTTAAAGATTCTCCCTGGCTTTGTTTGCGACTGTCCTCACTACTGCGGGTAACTCGGCCAACGTACCGATCTCATGGTCGGCTTTTATCTCGGTGTCGTTTGCCAAACCTTCGCGATTCAGCCAGACAGTCCGCGCACCCGCGTCGCGGGCCCCCGCGACATCGTTCTCGAGCGAATCCCCCACGTGCAGAAGCTCGTCCAACGGACAACCTGCTTTCCGCGCCGCGATCTCGAAGACCCTCCGGTCGGGTTTTCGAACCTGCACGTCCTGCGAAAAGATCACGAAGGCGAAATGTCCCCCCAGTCCGCACCGCTCGGGGTAGCTATTCCCGTTGGACAGCACGCCTAACTTGAAGTGAGCGGCCAGTTGATCGAGCGTGGGTTCGACATCGGGAAACAACTCAATGTCCTCGAAGCGATGTTTCAGGTAGATCTCGTTCAGATGGGCGGCCATTGCGCGGTCCGGCGAGCCCAGCATCTCGAGCGTCCGCTCAAATGCGAGCAGCCTGATTTTCTCATGGTTCCAGACCTCGCCTTTCACTTCTTCCTCAACCTGGTTGCGGATGTCAATCATCTCATCGACCGAGAGGCTCTGCGCGCGCTGCGACGGTACCAGCCTGCGCAGTTCCACAAGGGCTTTTTTCAACGCATCCCTCATGACCTTCCGGAAGTCCCACAGAGTCATGTCGCCATCGAAGGATATCGCTGAAATCGGCAAGGTGTTGCCTCTACGAATATGGATTACGTTCGGTCCACCATCCGCTCCGCGTATCATGCTTACCCTCTGTGCTGCCGTGTGGCTCGCCGAACTCAAACAAATATAAATCAACGTGGTTTACCTCATCCATTAAATTAGGAAGCATAGATTCTCTCTTCAATGATGCAGGCGATCCAGAGGCCAGGGGTTTCTCTCGGCCTGCTGGATTATGGCTTTCGTCGAATCCCAGGCCATACCATGACTCGAACGCGCGGAGGTCAAAATGACTGCCTGGCGTGAACTTAACTTCCCCTTCGGTCTTTCGAAGGACGCGGCCCTCGTCATCGAAGACGACCGCGCCAACGTAATCCTCGATCCCCTGCGCTGGCGCATGCTCGAAATCCTTGGGGCGGGGAAATCGGTCGCGGAGATTTCACGGGCTCTGGACGTCACCGACGCCCGGGTACTGTACCACCTGCAAAAACTGGCACGAACAGGCGTCGTGGTATTGGAAGAAGGCGCCCGTACCGGGGACCGGCGTTGTCTGCCGGCGGCAGGCGCGATTCGCGTCCGTGAGCATCCCGAACCGGATGATCGGCAGGACGATGCCATACGAGAAGAGGCCATCCCATCTGACGTAGCCTTCCAGTTCAACCAGGCCTTTCGCGAAGCGGCGGAAGGGATGTACGGCCCGCGTTACCAGGCGTCTGTAAACCACAACCGAGCGCGCCTGTCTGAAGAACAGGCGGCCGAATTCGGCAGGAGGCTGCTGGCCCTGATCGAAGAATACTTTCCACCCGGAAAAGGTGATCGCCGAGGCACGAAATACGGATTCTACGGCGTGCTCACGCCGATTGATCTGCATCCGATCGAGGATGCGGAAGGAATCAGAGGACGCTGACGCTGCCGAAGGCGCTACTTAAGGCGCTGACGCTGCCGAGGACGGTACCGAAGGCGCTGACACTGCCAGAGGTACTGACGCTACCAGAGGCGATGACGCTGCCAGAGGCGATGAGGGATTCGACGGTGTGGAGGAGTAGCTACTCGGGGATCACGGGAACCATCACCCGCGGCCGGAAACAACGGACCACAGGAAAAGCGACATGCCGGCGAGGACGAGCACGGCCCCCAGGCAAAGGAACAGGGTCATCGAGACCGGATGGTTCCAGAACAGGGTCGCCAGCACCACGACCAGGCCCGCCGCGGTCAGCCAGCCCGAGACAAAGAGGCGCCGGGCGAATCCCTTTCCCTGGCCGGCTTTCCATAAACCCCTCATTCACCAACCTCCGGTTCCCATCTCCCGAATCGATCCAGCTTGTCCACCTCGTGCACCAGATTGTGGCACATCACGCATGATTTCGAACCGTCGAGGAGTTCCCGCAGATAGGGCCGGTGGTCCGGATGCTCCTCGTACGAACGCGCACCTGAGTGGCATTCGAGACAGGCCGTGTTTTCGTAAGGCTCGTACAACGCGACGGGCCTGGACCAGGTCCCCCAGACGTTATGCCAGACGTGCCGCACGCCCCGGATCTTATCGTCCACGTCCCCGAACATCGTGTAGTCCGAATGGCAGGCATAGCAGGCGCGCTCCGCCGGGACCCGCTTGTTCTGGAAATGCGCAGCCGGCAGGAACCGCCCGTCATCGATATAGAGACTCTCTTCGTAGGGTCGATTGACGTGGCAGGAGACGCAGAATTCCGTGGTCTTGGCCTGCTCGTAGTGCTGCGCGGCGCCACCGAGCAGCGCCACCCCCGGCAGCAGGAAGAAAGTGAAGAACGCGAATACCATGCCACCGGCCGAGGCAGCCATCTCCGGCCGCCGCAGGAGAACGGCGATCATGGCGAGCGTGGCGACCGCCAGGACGATCAGGCTGACGGTGTATCCGGTCACTCAGTTCGACTCCTGTTCCAGGCCGCTCCAGCCGCTTCGACTGCTTCGGCTACTTCGGTGCCGGGCGCTTCGACTGCACCAACTGCTTCGACCGCGCCGATCACTCACTCCGCCTTACCGCGCCGGCCGGCATTTTCCCGCAGGTCCCGGGCAAGCGCCCTGATCTCGGTCAGGTCCTGCACCATTTCGCTCCAGCCGTACCACAACGCGTAATCCGGATTGTTGTGGAAGGTCCCCTGGAACGCCCTCATCCGATGCTCCAAGTGCATCCTGAACAGCCGCTGCTCTATCCTCGTAGGCGCGTCGTGGAACGCCAGCAGATCGGGATAGTCGTAGGTGTAATGTTCGGGCCGGGCCAGTATCCCGTCCCTGTACAGCGCGGCGACGATGCGGATGGCCTCGGCCAGGAGCCGGTCGGTCTCGCGGATCATCTCGTCGCCTTTCTCGAGTTCGGCCCGCACGAGATTCTCCGAATGGCACTGCTCGCAGATGCCGGTCATGCGGTCGCGCTCCCGCTGCCAGTCTTCCTCGGTCAGCCGGGCTACGTCGGCCTGCCTGACCACCTCCAGGCGAGGCGTGGGGTTGCCCGCCGGGTCCAGTACGCCGAGCGCCTGCAGTATCGTGACCCTGTCCTCCGCCCACTGCGGGTCTTCCGGCAGGGGCAGGCGGACGGCCAGGAAGCCCCACGCGGTCCGCACGCCGTGGTCTCCCTCGGGCATGTGGCAGGTCTGGCACGTGGGCGCCTGGGCGTGCGCCGGCAGCGTGCCGTTCTGCTTGAGCAGATGCCTGACGCCGTGCTTGGAGGACGAATACATCTCCCACTGCGGATGGTCGAAGCCCATGTGACAGGTCCTGCACGCCTGCGGTTCCCTGGCCTCCTTCACCGAAAACAGATGACGGGTATGGCAGACGTCGCAGGACGACAGCCCGAACAGCCCGTCCTGCGCCTTGATCGTCTTGATTTCCTCTTCAGTCTTGAGGCCGATGCGGTGGCACCCGCCGCAGCCCTTCATCCCCTCCGTCAGGGCCATCGGCAGAAAGTGGGTCGTGGGCATGGCGTTCATGCTGGTCCACGCGAGGGCGTGCTTGCCCCCCGCGAACTGCTCGACCTGGATCGGATGGCACGTGGCGCACACGTCGGGCGTCGCGACCCCGGCCAGGGCAACGTCGTCCTCCGTGCGGTGCCCGCCTCCATGACACATGGCGCAGTCCACGCCATTCGTGCTGTGCGTGCTGAGTTCCCAGTCCGTGACGATGCCGGGCGTGGCTTCCCGGTGGCATTCCACGCAGTCGGATGCCGCCACGGGCGGATCGCCACCGCTGCCGCACGCGGTCACCGCCAGCAACGCCAGCAAGAAAGGAATCGGGACCGATATGCCAGGGGAACGGTACATTCGATACCACACCTTTTACGTCGCGTGATAAAGGA
Organism: bacterium; assembly: GCA_963693015.1. Classification (GTDB taxonomy): domain Bacteria; phylum JAAXHH01; class JAAXHH01; order JAAXHH01; family JAAXHH01; genus JAAXHH01. Next base: position 2,176,631 of record OY843748.1, on the reverse strand, counting down.
TGCAGGCGCCGGGACCGGTCACGGCGCTTCCCAGGGCCGCAGCCGGGGTATCCAGCGCGGCACGTTTGCCTTGTACTCCAGGTAGGCGTCTCCGAACCGTCGCTCGAGGCCCGGTTCCTCGTAGCATGGGAAGTAGACCGCGCACACCACGAAAAACACGCCCATCCAGACCGCCAGGTGCCATGAGCCGAAGAGAAGCGCTTCGGCGCCGAGTATGAGCAGCATACCCGAATTCATGGGGTTGCGGACGTGGCGATAGGGTCCGAGGACGACCAGTTTCTCCGGCGGGGACCATGGCGCCGGCGTGCCCTTGCCGGCCCTGTCGAACAGCATCATGGTCCAGGCGGCCAGCACCAGTCCGTCCACCGCCATCGCGATCCCGATCCAGAACCGGACCTGGGAGGGCGCGGCCGGCGACAGTGCGCCCGGCGTGTCGGCCAGGACCCACAAGATCGCACCCGGGACGTAGATCGTGGCCGCCGCCGGCAGGAGGACGACGGCCTTCGCTGTGGTCCATTTCATGTGACACTCACCCCTCGGGTCGATCCCGTATTCCGTCTCGATCGGTTCGACGGGGCATCCGTTTTTCAGGCAGAGCAGGTTGGGTGCTTCGGCAGGCAGGGTCTGGATAGAATATACATGGATACAGCCGTATATTCAATGGATGATCCTCGCAAGCGTGGGACTCACTCCTGGTTCATCGCATCCACGGGACTCAACTGCGACGCCTTCAGGGCGGGATAGATACCGGCACAAAGACCTATTGCCAGGGCAATCGCCAGCGACACGAGGACATTGGAAACCGATGTTCCGCTCGTGAAACCGAGGTCCCAGGCCTGATTCAAGACAAAGGAGAAAACCGAACCGAGGCCCAGTCCCAGCGATAACCCCAGCAGCCCGCCTAAAGTACTGATACTTATGGCTTCCAGCGTAAATTGTTTCACGATGTCGACGTGTCTTGCCCCCACTGATTTCCTGATCCCGATTTCCCGCCTCCGTTCCGTAACGGAGACCAGCATCATATTCATGATCCCGATCCCACCCACCATCAGAGAGATGCCCGCTACGGCGGCAATCGACGATTTAACGGCGTTTATCACGTTTCCTATCTGATCCATTGCGTTTTTTCCACTGACTATGTCGAATTCAGCCGCATCTTCATGGTTCGTTTTCAAGGCCGCCTCGATTTCACGCACTGCACTTTCCATGACGCTCGTTTCCGCTACCTTGATGGACAACTGATCGAAGCCCTCATGGCCAAGCATCCGCTTCTGGACCGTTGTAATCGGAACGAAGACCCGGTTTCCCCAACTCTCATTGAAAACGGTCTTGGGCTGCATGACGCCAATCACGGTAAACCTCTGCCCGTTCAATTTCAACTCCTTGCCGACCGGTACCGCATCGTCAAACAGTTTAGTGGCCAGTTCATCGCCCAGCACGCATACCTTGCGCCAGCGTCTGACGTCGCGGCCGACAATGAACCTTCCCGCGGAAACAGACCATTGGTACATCTCCAAAAATGAGGGCGTCGTGCCGTACAACGTTCCGCCATAGGACATTTTCGCGTATCGAAGATCCGCATTCATCGTGACGGCGGGAACCAATTGGCGCACAGCGCTCGATCTTCTCTCGATTTCCAGCATATCGGGCCAGACGAGATGTTCGTAATCCGAAACCGCCGTCCAGCGCCCTTCCCGGTTTACGAATCTGGATGGACTCACCCATACCATGGTGCCGCCGCGTATGGATTCGAATTCATGGATCACCATGTCGTGAAGTCCTTCGCCAATCGAGATGATTCCGGTTACGGCGCCTATGCCGACCGCAATCCCCAGCAGCGTAAGGGCTGAACGCAGCCTGTAGTGCACGAGATTGGTAATCACCGTATGAATATGGTGCGTTATCGACATGAACCTTCGGACCCGACAAGGGTGCAATCAGCGGACTATTGGTGTTTCGAGTTCAGCGCGGAATGGACCGCTCTCGCATCCAGCGCGACGTGGGCGCCGGGTTCGATGCCAGACAGGATCTCCACGTTTTCGGCGGATTCGATACCGATCTCGACCAGGGAGGATTCCAGATACGCTTCCGGACATTTCGACATTTCAGGATCCACTGAGGTACATCGATAGACGATATGCCGCTTGCCGGGCACCTTACCGGTCAATGCCGGGTCCTTCTGTGTCAATGCCGGGTCCTTCTGTGCAGTGATCATATCCTCGTAATCACCCATTTCCATGACGGAAGTAGTGGGCACCAGCACCGAACGGTCATTCTTCGCCACCACGATGTCGATATCACAGGACATCCCCTGTTGCAACTCCAGCGATGGATTCGATATCACGATTTCGGTATCGAACGTAACAAGCGTACTCCCGGATCTCCGCACTCCTATGGGGGCCAACCTGACAACGCGTCCACGGTACAGTGCGTCCGGGTAGGCGTCGACACGAACCCGCACCTCCTGTCCCGGCCTGACCCGCCCCGCGTCTATTTCGCCAATGGCCGATTTGACGATCATTCTGTCCGGATCGCCGATTTGGAACATCTCCGTACCGCCGGTATACGAAGAAGTGCCTGACGCAACGACCTCGCCCGTCTCCACCATGCGGGCAATGACGATACCGTTCAGGGGCGACAGGATCCTCACGGCATCATGGGTTCTGTCCGAGTCCACCTCGACGTTAACCTTCAACTCCAGTATCTTGAGTTCAAGCTCCGCCATATTGAGCTTGTGATGCGCCTTGGTGTTTTCAATCCTTGCCTTGTCGAATTCCTCGGACGAGATCAGGGATCTCTCGTACAGTTCACGCTTTCTCTTAAAGGTCATTTCCTGCTCTGAAAGATCTATTCGAGCCCCGTCAACCCTGGCCCGTTGCCGGGACAGCTGAAGGGACTGAGAAGGATCCGGCTCTATCACGGCAAGGACTTCCCCCGCTGAAATACGATCCCCCACGTCGGCGTGAATATGCCTGACTTCCCCCGATATCGTGGGCTTGACCATGACGGTCCTGACGTACTGGATCGTGCCTGTCTCCGCCAGGACGTCGGAGATCGAGCCGTGGCGCGCCTGAAGGATTCGGAACGAAGCAACCCGATCCGTGGAACCGTACACGAAGTACAGCAATGCGGCACAAAGGATACAGGCCGATACGCAGGCAAGGGCTATCCGTTTTTTCATGACTGCGGTGATTTCCTCTTGCTACACGTAAACGGTACCGAGCATCTCCATGGTCCTGCGAATGACAATCCAGATACCCCATACAAGTCCCAGCACGAGCCAGGTGAGCTTGAAAGATCCCCGGAAGGTTTGAGCCAGGCCGAGGCCCAGCAGGTAAAGAAACCAGACACCGAAAAAGTCGACGCCCGACAGGAATATCCCCGGCAGGGTTTCGAGGTACGCATCAGCAAGAAACACGCCGGGAAGGACGGAAGGATCCAGCGAACCGTAAAGCAAAACCAGCGTGGTCTTGACGACGGTTTCGGGTACGAGGACGAGCGAGGCATAGCTCGTGATCGGAAGGACCTTGTCGTACGGCAGAAGCTTGCCGAATATCAGCTCGCCGCAGTGTTTTCCGACGACCGACCACGCAACGATCAGAAAGCATACGCTGGCCGGCATGATCACCAGACCGACGAGTTGGCGATGGTCGAGTTTCGATGCCTCGCACACTATGATGGATTGCTGAACCGTACTCAGATTCGGATACGACCGGAGTTCCGTTTCGATAAGCTCCCGTTCCACGTCCAGCGCAACAGGTAAAGTCACTATCCCGGCGCAAAGAACAATCGACGTGATTACGATGAGAATCAGCATCCACTCGGTGGCGGAACGTTCGGCTTCAAGCGCTGCAAATGCCTTCCGGGGATTGTACAGGACCCTTAGCCATCGTCCGGGATAGCTTCCCATGTCTGTCGAAGCGCTCAAGGACATAGATCTCCCGTAATGACCAGATGGTAGTAACTGTGTCCGCCACCCGACCAGAAAGGCCTGTCCCAGGGCCAGAACCTCCACCAGACGGGCCTGGAACGGGTATACGCACCCTGGCGAAAACGCTCCAGGAACGTGCTGATATGGTGTACGGTGCTTGTGGAAAGATGCCGGCCGACCCGCTTGGGATGGGATTCCACGCCGAGGTATGAACGAATCAAGAGGCTGTGTTCATCGATCGGAAGCGCATCGACGTTCGCGACGTACCATTCGAACACGTAGAAGAAGTGGTTTATGAGGAAGTACTCTACGTTCGACACATAGAAAACGGATATTGTCGAATCGTGGGCTTCAGCGTAAGCGGCGATGGCCCTCAACGCCTTCTCGCCCGCGAAGTCTCCGACGACGGGAATGATCAGGTTTCTGAGATGCAGATCCTTCACGAATCCGAACGTTTCTTCCGTACTCAGAAAACCGGCGAATGCTCCTTCTGTCGTCGTACCTGTCATCAGGTCCTTGAACGTAGGGTAGGATAAGCCGTTTCCCAGCCGTGTTTCGGCGTATCGGATCGAAAACTGTTCTTCGTAAAACGATCGGTATACGTAAAGCATCCTTTCGAGATCGTCCCGGCCTGAGATCCCGTATCGTCTTACTTCTCGCCTGAGCCGCTTCCAGTTCAGCTCGAAAAGCAGTGAGTCGGCCGCGGTCGACGATTCGACGTAGTCCAGGACTTCCCGGATGGAGGCCGTGTTGTCTGGCGATCCGATTGAAGCCGGTGATCCGATTGAAGCCGATCCGACTTCCCGGCGCTGTCTGCTGAACAGCAGCATCAGGAAAGACGTGCGGTCCCGAGCCAGGGTAAACAAGGCTTTGTAGAGGAGATGCTGAAGCAGATTCTCGCGACGGATGTCGACGATAAAAGCGATTTCCGGCCTCGTGGCGGCAATGTAGGAGAAATTCTGCTCGGTTCCGACGCCGATATAGACGCCGCCGCGTTTGCCCTGTTCGATTACCGTCGGAATAACGTGCGGGTAGGACGTTTCATTCGTAACGAAATTGTCGCCCGGGAAGTGGCCCGCCGCTTCCGAGAACGCAGGCATGATCCTGACGAATTCAGACAGCGCAAGGGAGTCCGGCAACGCTCCGTACGAAGCGAAGCGCAAGTCGGTCAGCACGCCGAGGGTCAGCAGCAGTATGACAGGGCGCAGCAACTTCATTGGTTTCACATCCATTCCAACTACATGGTTTCATCTATTGCGTGTCCAACCGGGACACGCGGTCGAGACGTTTTTGCAGGATCGGGTGGGTCAGAAGCGCTCTAACGAATCGCGGTGGCGGCTTTAGGCCATTATTAACTTGATGCAGACGGTAGAGCGCGCGTTTGTAACGCTCCGCCCCCACCCACTTTGCCGCCGTAGCATCCGCTTCGTATTCGTTACGCCTCGATAAGGGGTAAAGGACAAGAAACATCAGAAACCACACGTTCACGACGCTTATCAGACCGTACGCCCACATTTTGAAGGACTCATCTATAGCATTGAAATACGTGTTGAAATCTATCAGATACATGAAGACCTGCATCCCGCAGATCCACGTGAACGTAGCCAACAGCATCTTGGGCAGGTGTCTGTGACGAACATGGGCCAATTCGTGGGCGAATATCGCCAGAATCTCCTCTTCGTTCATCTTCTCCAGAAGCTTGTCCGTAAAGAAGATGTATCTGTTTTTGCGGAAAAGCCCGGTAACCATCGCGTTGGCTGTCCTGCTCTTGATGGTGTACAACGTTTCCGCGGCGATGTCCATGTCGATGGCCGATATCAGCTTCCCGACCGAACGATCCAGGCGATCGTCCCGTAACTCATATCCACGGAAGATGAAACGGGCCAGATATGGAAAGCACAGGCATGCACAGACGTTTCCCACGGTCGCCGACAGGATGACCAGTATCACAACCGTTATCGAACCATGGTCCGACAGGCCCGAAAATGCTCTTTCAATCATGACGTCCGCAGTGAGCAGCATGCTTATGAATATGAACGCCGCAATGAGTAAGCCCGCCAGGATCGTACTCATGTTCAGCCCGAATTCGACCAGTTTGTCGCGCCAGGTCAATCGGATCGGTTCATCATCGATCGACGAAGCGCCGTCAGCTACCTCGTTTATCCGGTGCGTAGAATCAACCATGGTTTTCCTCTTCAAATCAGCGCTATGGCATAATGGCCTGTACCAGGCCGTTCACTGCGACGTAGGACAGAATCACGCCGGCTGCCTTGAACCTGGACAGCGAACAGACCCTGTGCACCGCTTCGATGGCCAAAGCGACAACCAGGGTCAAAGCACAAGCCCGGCCGAATCGAATCCACTTGAACAACCCGGTATCCTGCATCTTCATGATCTCGCCGGGCAATTGATCGATTGTGGCCAGGGTCGACAGTCCTGCATAGACCATCTGGTCAGAAAACACAAGCATGAAAGCAACCGCCATGATCGAATACACTGTAACCGGGGTGTATGCGACACCCAGCCATCCGAACAGCGCGCGATGACGACGTTTACCGTTCAATAGCGCTACGGCGATCATTACAAACAGCCATCCGAGGACGAAAATCACGATTTCGCCCAGTGTGACGCCCAGAATCATGCCTATGTACATAACCGAGAAAACCTGTGCATAAGCTTCGGCAAGATGATCCGGCAGTTGCCCGGCAACTGGCCTGAACGTCAGGAACAGTATCAACCCGTTCATAATCAAGTACGTGACGAACATGCCGATGCCCGTCCGGAGCGGTTCGGTTTCAGCGATTGACGCCAGCCTGTCGGATATCCTGCCTGGATTTTTCATATTCGATCCGTTCAATTGATTTTATTCGCAATCTGTCCAGTGACAAATGTCTCTATGATCGAAGCCGCCGAAATCAGAAGGAACCCGGTGGCGAGTCTGCGTACGTTCAAGGCCAGTCTGTTCGAATCGATGAGCCATGAGTCGTACTTGAGTTTCTGACAGAAGAGGACCAGGCCTTCGCATCCCACGGCGCCGAAAAACATAAACCCCGCCATCTCGATCACGCCATGGGGCAAGATCAAGGCGGCTATGTCGTAAATGGAAACGCCGGAATCGAGGGCCGAAAGCGTAGACCATGCCAGCGTAGTGCCTGTCAAGCCCAATATAATGACACTGACTGATCCAAAGGACAGAAGGCCCAATAGTATTTTCACGGAAACGAGCAAATTGGTGCTTATAATGAAACGCCATTCGTCCCCGCCGTCCAAAAAAGGGCGTGAATCGAGCATGAGGGTGGAGGAACCCGGATCTGTTGGCTTTGTCACGATCATATCCAGGGGCATTGCCACTCCGACTCCCAAACCGACGAAGAAGGAAGCGCAGGAAAACAAGAAGGGTAACTTGCTTGTTGTTCGCGTTGATAGAGATTCCACTTCGGTTATCGTCCTTTAAATCCGAGGAAGGATGGAGGCCGTAAAAAGGCCTCCATCCTTCGTACTGACTCCCCGCTTACTAAACACCAACACCGAGAATTGCGGCGCCAACGCCTGTTGCAGCGCCAACGCAGGCCAAAAGGCCATAGCCGGCGGTTATCATCCAGGCAGCTGTTGTCCCGCCAGCCAGGGAACCCAATACAGAACCGCCGGTCATGGCTGTCTCGGAACCCGTCAGACAGTAGACAAGGTTCGGCGACGCCGCGATACCCGCGGTTTCAGCCAGCGGTGCATTGGCCGTTGAGCCGACGCTTGCGCCCGCGATCAGGGCGAACATGAACACGGAGAGAATGAGCTTTTTCATAATGGTCTGTACTCCTCGATTTCTGGTTTGATCAACCTGCGTGGCTTATTCTTCGAATGTCTTTGAAATGCCGTTCAGCCTCCTTTCCTCTTTCGATCCAGATTCCATCCGCCGTTCACCTTCGATGCAGACCTCGTTCTCGGTTCAGGTACCGGGGAACTCGGTTTACGGGTCTCGGAATGCGCAGGTCCGAGAGAAAGCGTCGATCTGTAAACGGGGCATCGACCTGAATTCAAATTTGAATCCAGCAACTGCCGCGCGGTCTTAAAGGATTAGTCTAAGCGGGTTTCGAGATTCTCGCAGACAATTTTTTTTTCTTGCAATAGAAACGCCCGGCGATCGAACCACCGGGCGTTCCACATTGCTGGCTGCTGATGTTGTTTAAAAGACTCTCGTCATCCCAGATTCAAGTTGTATCTTCTCCGCGCCTGCCCTACTCCCCGCCCATCTCCCGAATCGCATCCAGCAGCACTTCCCGCTTCACGCCCTTCGGCGGCGCGTTCAGGCTCGCTTCTTCCACCGGGTCGGCGACGAGCCAGATGCCGCGTTCCAGGGCGTAGCCGCCCTGTTCGGAGACGGTCCGGAGCAGGCCGTCCAGGTTTTCATCTCCCACCAGTCCCAGCAGTCCGACGGGAATAACGCGGGCCGATACGCCCTTTTCGCGCAGGAAGCGCGCGTACCATTCGGGAGGCCGTTCGTAGGAGAACACGAGGAAGGGACGTTCCGGCGTGCCGGCGCCGCGCCAGAAACCGACGTTAAACCAGGTAGGCCTCGGGGACCGGACGAAGGCGCCGTGGCGCAGTCCGGGATTGATCTCGTCCATGGACTGCCGGTACAGCGCGCCGAGGCGTTCGGCGTTGTCCTCCTGGAGCCGGATGTAGGTCTCGAGGTACCCCGACTTGAGCAGCCATTCGAACCGTTGGTCCCGCTCCAGTCCCATGAGCGACTTGAATTCGTCTCCGTGATACAGCCCGTTCCGGACGAGACGGCGGATGATGTAGCGGAAATGCAGGTCGTCGAAGACGTCGGTCGCGGCGTACGCATCGAAGGTCCGGGTTATATGGGGTTCCCAGTCGTGCACGATGGCCTTCAGGGCCGCCTGGCCGCGGCTGTGCCGGGCGATGGCGCGGGCCGGCTCGAAGAGGTAGCGGTTCAGGTAGGCCACGTCCAGCCGGGAGGGCAGCCCGACCGGGTTTCCGCGCGCGGACAGGGCGGCTGTGAATCCGGCGGCGATCTCGCGGTCCCGGGGCGCGCTGACGCCCGCGTACCAGGCCGTCGACGTGCCGGCGAGGCGATTCGTGATCGGCAGGGCCCAGGACTCGAAACGGACGTCTCCCGCCAGCGCGGCGCCGCCGGTATAGCTGGCGGCCGGGGCCACGGTCCACAGGAAATCCATGCCCAGGCCGGGCAGCGCACCGGCGAGCTCGGCCGCATGTTCGTGCCGCCGGCTGATGAAGTCCCAGACGCCCCGGAGCGGAGCGACGTCCGCTGTGCCGGCAGAGCGCCCGGCGTCTGCCACGGCGTCATGGCCGGGACCGGTGCCGGTGCCTGAACCCGCGCCTGCACCCGGGCCGGCGGACGCGCCGGGGCCGACTCCGGCGCCCGAAACGGACGCCGCGCGGCCGATCACCCGGATCCGTTCGGGCAGCGTCGCCAGGATGGAAATGTCGTTCAGGGAGCCATCCGGTTTCCGGTTGCCGGGCATCTGGGCGGTGGGATAGTCGTGATCGGGGGCCCAGTCCCCGGGGAAATCGACCAGCGCACGGACGTATCGCGCGAGTCCCGCCAGAAAACCTTCCAGGCCTTCCAGGCCGGGTTCCACGGGGCCGATACCGAGGGGCGACAGAGGCCGGTCAAGGCCGGTAAGCACCTGACGGTCGACGGCCAGGACGAAACCCTTATTCAGCCGGTCGGTCCTGCCCACGGCCGCCAGCGCCATGCGGCCGAAGGTCTCCTCGTCGCCCCGCATGGACCGGAGATCTTCCGCGGACCGGATCTCTTCCCGGATCTCCCGGTCGGCGAAAGCGGCGGCGATGACCCCCACCGGAACGCCGACCAGCGCGTATTCGGCTCCCCAGCGATTGCCGGGCATACGCACGGTCAACGTGTCTTTCGCGTCTGAAACGCCTTCGACCCTGCCCTTGAATCTCGCCGTGGTCCAATCCTCTGGCGTGGGCCGTTCCCTGCTTCGGTAGTACAGGCTGGCCCGCAGTTCCCGCGCGCCGCGCAGCAGCAGTTCTACGTCCTCCCCGGCCATGGCATCCGCGGGCTGGACGCGCAGGGTACGGCGGACGATGCGGTATTCGGGTTCGTCTTCCGGCGCCGGTTCCGCTTCGATTTCCTCTCCAGGCGCCGGCGCTTCGGGTTCCACGAGCAGCGGAGCGGCGCCGGCGCCCACGAGCAGCCGGGTGCCGGCGCGGGCCGCCACGGTACCGCCCAACTCCCGCCCGACCGGGTGGCCGGCGGCGGGTTCGAAGGAAATCACCGGATTCAGCACGGGACTGGTTTCATGGCCGGCGTTCAGGCCATGCAGGTTGACGTTCAGGCGGGCCAGCACCTCGTTGAACTGGTACCGGTCGTGCACCCCGGGATTGGCCTTCCTCCGCTCGCCGTAGGGTCCGTCGGACGGCATCGCCAGTACGAGCACTTTACCCCGCGACACGAAGTTGATGGCCAGGTCCACTTCCTGGATGCTCATGCCGGGGTCTCCGCCGCCCAACAGCACGATGGCGTCGTAGTCTCCGGCGTCCCGTGACACCATGGCCGGGTAATACGGCCGGTAGGCGACGTCGAATCCCGCTTCCGAGAACGCCCGGATCATCCCGTGATGCTCTTCCGGAATGGCCATGGCGTAGTCTACCACGAGCAGCCGGATGTTTCCGGCCCGTTGAGCGGCCGTCTCCTGTCGCTCGGGCGATTGCCCGGCGCCCGTTTCCGCGGGGACCGTCGCTTCCGGGCTCGACGGCCGCGCCCTGGAGGATTGGTACGGCACCAGGAAGACAATCAGGCAAACAATCAATTTTAGGCGCATGGGATTCAACCCTGGGCGATGTCGTCGACGAACATACCATATTACAACCACGCGTACCGGATCACAAGTCGATAAATGACGAGAAACCCGGCACTACGTGGTTGCAACGGTCCGTTGACAAGCGCGCTCCGGCAGGCAGGTCGGGAGGTTAGTGCCCGCGGAGGTTTCGAAGACGGAAAAGCAACGGCAGGGAGGGAACAGTAGGATTCTCGTGACAAAAATGTGCAATAGAGCGGGCGTCTGTCGTTACGGATGAATCGAAACTACTGCACACGTTTGCAAATAAAGGAAAGACCTTTGAGTGCATACGACGCGAGACGGGAGATCGAAGCGTTGCCGATACTCCAGGGTCTCCTACACGCCCGCCAGCCGCTCCAGCAGATCGACGCAACGGTTGGAATAGCCCCATTCGTTGTCGTACCAACCGCAGATCTTGACCAGGCCGTCGTCGATGATCATGGTCAGCTCTGCGTCGAAGATGCACGACGCGGGGTTGTGGACGATATCGACGGAGACGATGGGGTCTTCGCAGTATTCGAGGATGCCGTTCAGGCGGCCTGAAGCGGCGGCGGCGAAGGCTTCGTTGACTTCTTCTGCGGTGGGGACGCGTTCGACCTGGGCGACGAAGTCGGTCAGAGAGCCGTCGGGGACGGGCACGCGGACGGCCATGCCGTTCAGGCGGCCGTTGAGCGCGGGGATCACCTCGCCGATGGCCTTGGCCGCGCCGGTGCTCGTGGGGATCATGGACACGGCGGCCGACCGGGCGCGCCGCGCGTCCTGGTGGGCGAAGTCGATGATGCTCTGGTCGCTGGTATAGGCGTGGACCGTGGTCATGGACCCGCGGACGACGCCGAAGTTGTCGTGCAGCACCGACGCCATGGGCGCGAGGCAGTTGGTGGTGCAGGACGCGTTGGAAACGACGCGGTGCGAACCCTTCAGTACGTCGTCGTTCACGCCCACGACGATCGTGGCGTCCACGTTGGTCGCCGGCGCCGAGATCAGCACCTTCTTCGCCCCGGCCGAGAGGTGGGCCGAAGCCTGTTCCCCGTCGGTGAAGATCCCGGTGGATTCCACCACCAGGTCGACGCCGCGGTCGCCCCAGGGCAGGTCTGCCGGGTCCCGCTCCGACACGATATCGATCTTATGGCCGTTTATGTGGAGTCCGTCCGCCACCGCGCTGACCGGTCCGTCGAACCGGCCGTGCACGGAGTCGTACTTCAGCAGGTGCGCAAGCGTGGCGCTGTCGGTGAGGTCGTTGATGGCGACCACGTCGAATCCGGACCGTTCCGTCATGGCGCGGAAAACCATGCGGCCGATGCGGCCGAACCCGTTGATGCCGACCCTGATTCCCATATTTTCAACTGCCTCCACTTAGTCCGCGCTTCATCCTGCTGGCGGCCTGAAACCGTTCCCGCGCCCTGACGCAGAGGTAACCGCGCCCTACCCCTTCAGCAACCCGCGCAGCACGTACTGCAGGATGCCGCCGTGGCGGTAGTATTCCACCTCGACCGGCGTGTCGATGCGGGCGATGGTGCTCAGCGTCTTCGCGGCGCCGTCTTCGGAGGTCACGCGGACCAGGACGCGCTGCCGGGGCTTGATGCCGCCCTCGATCCCCTCGACGTCGAAGGTCTCGAAGCCCGTCAGGCCGTGGGATTCGGCGCTTTCGCCTTCCTCGAACTGGAGGGGCAGGACGCCCATGCCGATGAGATTGCTCCGGTGGATGCGTTCGTAGCTCTCCACGATGACGGCCCGGACGCCGAGGAGGTTGGGACCCTTGGCAGCCCAGTCCCGCGAAGACCCCGTGCCGTACTCCTTGCCTGCGATCACGATAAGCGGCGTACCGGACGCGCGGTATCCCATGGCGGCGTCGTAGATGGTGACCGGTTCGGCGTCGGGCGACCGCTTCGTCCAGCCGCCTTCGGTACCCGGCGCCATGCGGTTGCGCAACCGGATATTGGCGAAGGTGCCTCGAATCATGACTTCGTGGTTCCCCCGCCGCGCGCCGTATGAATTGAAGTCCGCGGGCGCGACGCCGTGCTCTACGAGATACCGTCCCGCGGGGCTGTCGGCCGGAATCGAACCCGCCGGCGAGATGTGGTCCGTCGTGACGGAATCGCCCAGCACCGCCAGCGAACGGGCGCCGTGTATGTCTGATATCCTGGCGGGCTCCGGCGGCATGCCGTCGAAATAGGGCGGAAGCTTTACGTAGGTGGAAGCGTCGTCCCAGGCATAGGATTCTTCGCCGGTCGCGGCCAGTTCCGCCCAGCGGTCGTCGCCCGTGAAGACGTCGGCGTAGATGGACTGGAACATCTCCCGGCGCACCGAGGTTCGCACGGCATCCCGGACTTCATCCGGCGTCGGCCAGATCTCCCGCAGGAATACGCCGCGGCCGGCGGTGTCCGTGCCGATCGGCTCGTTGTACAGGTCGACGTCCATGCGGCCGGCGAGGGCATAGGCCACCACCAGCGGCGGCGAGGCCAGGTAGTTGGCCTTGACGATGGGGTTCACGCGGCCCTCGAAGTTCCGGTTTCCGCTCAGCACGGCGGCCGCCACCAGGTCGGATTCCCGCACCGCGTTCCCGATGGGGGCGGGCACCGGACCGCTGTTGCCGATGCACGTCGTGCAGCCGTAGCCCACCACGTGGAACCGGAGCTGCTCCAGGTAGGGGAGCAGGCCCATGTCCTCCAGGTAACGGGTCACGACCTGCGATCCCGGTGCGAGGCTGGTCTTCACCCAGGGCCGGGTGGACAGGCCGCGTTCGACGGCTTTCTTCGCCAGGACGCCGGCGGCCGCGAGGACGGCCGGGTTGGACGTATTCGTGCAGCTGGTGATCGCGGCGATCACGACCGCCCCGTGCCCCAGTTCGAAGGACGAGCCGTCCATGTCGACGGCGGCCTTCTTCGTCAGCGAGCCCAATTCGCCGGGCGCGTGGCCGTTGCCGTCCACCCACTCGTCGACGGACTCGGTCGACAGGTCCGGGTTTTCGCCAGACAGCATGGAGGCCAGTTCCTTCCGGAAGGACGGCTTGACGCGGGCCAGCGAGACCCGGTCCTGGGGACGCCGCGGGCCCGCCATGCTCGGCTCGACGGTACCTAGATCCAGTTCCAGGGTGTCCGGGAAGACGGGATCGAGGGTATCGCCCGTGCGAAAGAGGCCCTGCGCCTTCGCGTAGGCTTCGACCAGGGCGATCTCGTCTGCGGCGCGGCCGGTCAGCTCCATGTAGGACAGCGTCTCGCCGTCGACAGGGAAGAACCCCACGGTGGCGCCGTACTCGGGCGCCATGTTGGCGATGGTGGCCCGGTCGGGCAGGGACAGGCCGTCCAGCCCGGGACCGTAGAATTCGACGAACTTGCCGACGACGCCGTGGGCCCTGAGCATCTGCGTGACCGTGAGGACCAGGTCCGTCGCCGTGGCCCCGGCCGGCAGGGCGCCCGTCATCTTGAACCCCACCACGGACGGGATGAGCATGGATACGGGCTGGCCGAGCATCGCCGCTTCCGCCTCGATGCCGCCGACTCCCCAGCCGACGACGCCAAGCCCGTTGATCATGGTCGTATGGGAATCCGTGCCCACCAGGGTGTCGGGATAGGCGACCCGGTCCCCGTCCTGTCCGCGGACGAAGACCACCTTCGCGAGGTATTCCAGGTTGACCTGGTGCACGATGCCCGTTCCGGGCGGGACGACCCGGAAGTTGTCGAAGGCCTGCTGTCCCCATTTCAGGAAGAGATACCGCTCCTGGTTGCGGCCGAACTCGCGGTCCACGTTGGCCGCGAAGGCCCGGCGGGTACCGAACTCGTCCACCTGGACGGAATGGTCGATGACCAGGTCCACGTCCTGCAGGGGATTGATACGGTCGGCCCCGCCGCCCAGATTGCGGATGGCGTCCCGCATGGCCGCCAGGTCGACGACGGCCGGCACGCCCGTCAGGTCCTGCATCAGCACCCGCGCGGGCCGGAAGGCGATTTCGCGCTCGGAAGGACCGCCCACGACGCTTTCCGCGACGGCGGCCACGTCTTCGGCGGAGACCGTCACGCCGTCTTCGTGGCGCAACAGGTTCTCCAGCATGACCTTGAGGGAAAAGGGCAGGCGGGAAACGTCCCCCGCGCCGCCTGCCGCGGCCTTCGTAAGCGAATAGTAGGTACAGGCGCCTCCGCCCGCCTTCAATACGGCACGCGCCCCGAAGCTGTTCAAATTACCTGACACGACGGCTGACTCCTTCATATTTGTGTTTGGACAAGATTCCGCAAACTAATCGAAAGGCGTCGGCCGTGTCAAGCACATTCCTCCGTACGGTACGGGCGAAACGCCTTGTACATCGGTCTTTGGGCCGCCAATCGAAACTTGACACGATGGGATCGTCCGGCCTATCATCTTCAGGCGCCATCCAACTACATGCTGCTGTTTCAACCAGCGCGGCTGGACCCAATCGAGGACCTCTATAATCCTTTTATTCCTTTCTAAAACGCGACGCCTCCCGACGCGCTGCCTGGCCTGTGCCGGCGCCGTTGCGTTGGCACTCGGCCTGGCTTTCGACGCCGCGGCGGGGACGTGGCGTTTCGCCGGGCCGCAGAAGCGGCTGTTCCGCCCCCTGCTGGCCGACCCGACCGAGACGCGGTTTGCCGTGGTCAGCAACCTGGACGACCGGCTGAACGGGGATATCGGCGGTTCCTGGGAGGCCGCCGGCTACGCGTGGGAGGAAGGCCGAATCCGGGAACAAGGCCGCCCGCTGCGGTTCCGGACCGGGATCCACGCCGGCGTTTTCTCGAAGCTGCGGTGGTCCGGGACGACCTTCCCCCTCGAGACGGCCGATTACCTGGTGGGCTTTCACGCGGACCTCGGCAACGACCGGCTCACCGGCCGGTTCGAGTACGCCCACGTGAGCGCTCACCTGGCCGACGGATACGACGGGCCGGAGAAGGCCATGACCTACAGCCGCGAGTACTTCACGCTGTATGGGTCCTACGAGCGGGAAGCGCGCCGGGGAACCATGATCGGAAGCGGGCGGGTCTACGGCAGCGTGCGATGGTCGAATCACGCCATCCCGGGCGTGCGCAGGTGGCGTATTCAGGCCGGGGCGGAACTCTTTTCCCGTCCCCTCGCGGGCGCGGCAACCCGTGCCTATCTCGCCGGCGACCTGCGGATGTTCCGGGACGGGGACCTGTCGCTAAACCGCACGGCGCACGCCGGACTGCTGTTTCATTCCGGAAAAGGGCGGGGCCTGCGCCTCGCACTCGTATACCATGGCGGTCGCAGCGAACACGGACAGTTTCACCACCTGAAGGACGACTATGCGGGGATCGGCCTGTTCTTCGACCTTTGAGCGACCTGCAGTTTGAACAAGCGAGGACGAAAACTTTCATGAGCTTTCTCACCGACCTGGAATGCAGCGATTGCGGCCGTCGGCTTTCGGCGGACCAGTTGCAGAACCTCTGCCCCGACTGCGGCCGGCCGCTTCTCGCCCGATACGACGCGAAAGAGGCCGGCAAGGCGCTGACGCCTGAGGCCCTGGCCATGCGCGAACCCACCCTGTGGCGCTACCGCGAGATGCTCCCGGTGCGCGATGAATCGGCCATCGTTACGCTGAGCGAGGGCGGCACGCCGCTGATCCACGCAAGGCGCCTGGGCGACCGCCTGGGCATGGAAGGCCTCTACATCAAGGACGAATCCGTCAATCCCACCGGGTCGTTCAAGGCCCGGGGCCTGGCCATGGCCGTGTCCCGCGCCCTGGAACTGGGGGCGGAGTCCCTGGCCATCCCCTCGGCCGGCAACGCGGCCGGCGCCCTCGCGGCCTATGGCGCCAGGGCGGGCATCCCCGTGCACGTATTCATGCCCCGGGACACCCCCCTGCCCTTCATCGTCGAGTGCCGGGCCCACGGCGCCGCGGTGGAACTCGTGGACGGACTGATCACCGACTGCGGCAGGCTGGTGGCCGCCCGGAAGGATGACGAGGGCTGGTTTGACGTGTCCACCCTGAAGGAACCCTACCGGGTCGAGGGCAAGAAGACCATGGGATACGAACTGGCGGAACAGTGCGGGTGGGTGCTGCCGGACGCGATCCTCTATCCCGCGGGCGGCGGGACCGGCCTGATCGGCATGTGGAAGGCCTTCTCCGAAATGGAGGCCCTCGGGTGGATCGGACCGGAAAGGCCCCGCATGGTCGCCGTGCAGGCCGCCGGGTGCCAGCCCATCGTACGCGCCTGGGAACAGCACTGGCCCGACGCGCCCGAGTGGGAGAATGCCCGAACGCTCGCCAGCGGGCTGCGCGTGCCCGCCGCCGTGGGAGACAAGCTGATGCTGGCCGCCATCCGGGAGAGCGGGGGAGAAGCGGTGGCCGTGCCCGACGGCGACATGGTCCGGGGCGTCCGGGAGATCGGGGCGGCCGAGGGCGTCTTCGCGGCGCCCGAGGGCGGCGCCGTGCTGGCGGGACTCCGGAAACTCCTCGCGCTGGACCGCATCGAACGGTCCGAACGCGTCGTGCTCTTCAACACCGGCAGCGGGCACAAGTACGTGGACAACCTCGCGGGACTTCATGGTGAATCGAGCTGAGAGGATGGGGCCCTGCCGCCTGTCGGCAATGAGTCGCGTTCTCGGGGTTCCTCGTTGCTTCAAACCCGCAAACGCGGTATCTTGCCCCTGTACGCTGCAATAGCCACCGATCCCCGGGAAAACCCGATGCGCCGATTCATCCTGTCCATCGCCGCGCTTCTGCTCCTCCTTTCCGCGCCGCCCGCCACCGCCCAGAAGATGCTGGTCTTCATGGACCTGGAGCAGCAGGACCATCTCAAGGCCTACGGCATCGCCTTCCAGGCCCTGGAGCAGGGATACACGGTCGAATGGCTGCTCAACTACCGCGGCGGGTCCTTCATCATGGACCCCACGACGGACCGGGTGCGGGCCTGCTACCTGCGGGGCGTGAGCTTCAAGGTGATCGACGGCGCGGAACTGGTCCGGATCTACGCCCACGTCGAGGAAAACAACATGGACCGGGTGCTGCTGGAGAAAGCGCCCGAAATCGCCGTGTACACCCGGCCCGACAAGCGGCCGTGGGACGACGCCGTGACCCTGGCCCTGGAGTACGCCGAGGTGCCCTACGAGACCATCTTCGACACGGAGGTGCTGACCGGAGCATTGAAGGAATACGACTGGCTGCACCTGCACCACGAGGATTTCACCGGGCAGTACAGCAAGTTCTACAGCTATCACCGCATGCCCTGGTACCAGCAGCAGCAGTCCACCGACGAAACGCTGGCCCGGAGCCTGGGGTATCCGACGGTCGCGGAGGCCAAGAAGGCCGTGGCCCAGGGCATCAGATCCTACGTGGGAAGCGGCGGCTTCATCTTCGCCATGTGCGCGGCGACGGAAACCCTGGAGATCGCCCTGGCGTCGGCCCGCACCGACATCGTGGCGCCGGAGTACGACCACACCCCCGTCGATCCCGACGCCCAGTCCAGGCTGGACTTCGGCCAGACGTTCGCCTTCGAGAACTTCACGCTGCAGCTGAACCCGTTCATCGGTTCCTTCTCCAACATCGACGTGAACCAGGTCAACGCCGGCAAGGTGCCGACCGGGCCCTTCACCCTCTTCGATTTCTCCGCCAAGTACGACCCGGTGCCCACCATGCTCACGCAGAACCACGTGAACTATATTGCCGGTTTCTACGGCCTGTCCACGTCCTTCCACCGCGACGTGCTCAAGCGCACCGTGGTCGTCCTCGCCGAGGAAGCCGGGACCGACCACGTCAAGTACCTCCACGGCAACTACGGGAGGGGGACCTTCACCTTCTACGGGGGGCACGATCCGGAGGACGAAGAGCATCTGGTGGGCGACCCGCCGACCAATCTCGCCCTCCACAAGAACTCCCCGGGATACCGGCTGATCCTGAACAACGTCCTCTTCCCCGCGGCCAGGAAGAAGAAGCGCAAAACCTGACGGCAACCCCTGCGGCTACGCAGGACGCGACGGCAAATCCCGACCGCTTACCCGGCCACGTATTAAAACTCTTGCCGGTCCGCGCCGGATCGGGTATAATGGTAGTTACCTCACACAGGTTTCCAGCAAAGTCATTTTAAAAGAACCTTTGCTATACCATAGGGAATCCTGCTCCGGGTATCGATGGCATGCCTCACCAGAACGGAGGACGTCAGAACTGCCCGGGGGGACAACCACTGTTCCGAACAGGTTCTCCTAAAAATACTTATGCTCGCCTGTGTGGGGTATTCTCTTGCCCGGACGCGAAAGCGCGGGTGTGACGTTCCTGTCCGCGTTTGCGTCTCCTGCCAACCAACCGTAATTCAGTGACCCCATGCTCCGGAACCTGACGCTGGGACAATACTATCCCGGCGAGTCTTCCATACACCGCCTGGACCCCCGCACCAAGCTGTGCGGCGCGCTGGCGCTGATGGCGGCGCTGATCTGGGTGAAGACCCTGTCGCTGTTCTTTTTCATGCTGATCACGGTGGCGGTCCTCGTCCGGATCTCCGGCGTCCCGGCCCGTCTGCTGCTGAACAACCTGAAGGCCTTCCGGCTGATTCTGATCATCACCTTCGCCGCCCACGCCTGCTTCACGCCGGGCGCGGCGGTGGTCATCGCGGGATTCACGGTCCCGGGTCCGACCTGGGAGGGCATGTTCCAGGGGGCGGTGTTCAGCATGCGCCTGGTGGTCATCATGCTGATCGCGGCCCTGCTGATGCTGACCACGGCGCCGCTGGACGTCTCGGACGGCATCGAGCGGCTGCTCAAACCTTTTGAACGGTTCGGGCTGCCCGCCCACGAACTGGCCATGATGATGGTCATCGCCCTGCGGTTCATCCCGACGCTGGTGGAGGAAGCCGACCGCCTGCAGAAGGCCCAGGCCGCCCGGGGCGCCGACTTCACCGGCAATCCCATCCGGCGCGTCCGCAAAATGACCGCCCTGCTCGTGCCGCTCATGCTATCCGCGTTCCGGCGGGCCGAGGAACTGGCCGTCGCCATGGAGTCCCGCTGCTACCGGGGCGGAACCGGCCGGACGCGGTTTCGCGTCATGGTGCTGGACCGAAACGATTATGCCGCCATGGTTGCCGTGGCGGTCCTGCTCGTCCTTTGCGCGGCCGCCGGCAGCCTCTACCGACTCGGCGGGCCGGTTGGCCAGGGCAGCTTGTTCTGACCACGCCCCTCAACCCGCCAATGCCATGCCTCAACCCGCCGATGCCATGCCTCGACCCGCCAATGCCATGCGCACCCTGGTCCTGAAGATCGAATACGACGGTACCGGTTTCCTCGGCTGGCAGGTCCAGCCCGAGGGCCGCACCGTGCAAGCCGTCCTCGAGGCGGCGATTCACAAGATCCTGCAAGCCGACATCCGAGCGACCGCGGCCGGCCGAACGGACGCCGGGGTGCACGCGGCCGGCCAGGTCGTCCACTTCAGAACGGATTCGGACATGGTGGTGGACCGATTGAAGAAGGGTTTGAACGGCGTGCTGCCGCCGGACGTGCGCGTGCTGGAGGTTGCGCAGGTGGCCGATGATTTCCACGCCCGGTTCAGCGCGGTGGGTCGATGGTACGTCTACCGGATCGTCCGGCGCCCGAGCGCCCTGCGACGGCACTATGCCTGGCACGTGGCTTACCCGCTGGACGTCGACGCCATGCGCCGGGCCTGCGCCCCCCTGGTGGGCCGCCACGACTTCACGTCCTTCTGCCAGGCCACGTCGACGACCGACGGCACCGTCTGCGAGGTGCGGGAACTGGACTGGATCGAGGAGAAGGACGAACTCCGGCTGCATATCGAGGCGAACCGCTTTCTCCATCACATGGTGCGGGCCATCGTGGGCACGGCCGTGGATATCGGCCGGGGACGATGGCCGGCAGGCGTGACAGCGGAGATGCTGCTGGCGAAGGACCGGAGGGCGGCGGGCGCCAACGCCCCGGCCCACGGGCTCTGCCTGGAAGCGGTGCGCTATCCTTCCGAATTCGGGGTCTGAGGGTCGCTTGAGTCGCTATCTGGCGGAATCCGGTTTCCGAGGACCGGGCGGACCGGGCGGACCGGGGATTCAAGCGGACCGACGGCGGCAATTGTCATTACCGGATGAATTCGATGGTCACGACCCGCCGCCACCGCGCCGGCCCACGTACGCGTCGATCTCGTCGCATACCTTGTGCAGCGTGGCGACGTCGCGCTGTTCGAGCCGCAGGCTGCGGCGCAGGACGCGGCGGATGGAACGCAGGAAGGTCTCTTCGCTCGGCGTGGACGTGAAGCCGAGCCGGAGCAGCGTCTCGTGGATGCGGAGGCTGACCCGCTCCACGGCCCTGTTCTCCGCCAGACGCACCTCCGACGCCGGAGCCGCTTCTCCCTCTCCTCCTGCACGAAACAGCTCGTACGCGCAGACCATGACGGACTGGGCAAGGTTGAGGGAGGGATAGGTTGTCGCCGCAGGGATCCGGGCGATGAGGTTACAGCGTTGCAGCTCGTCGTTCAGCAGGCCGCGGTCCTCCCGCCCGAAGAGGATCCCGGCAGGCTGGTTCCGCGCCACGGCGGCCAGCTCGGCGCAGGCCTGGTCCACAGGCTGGATGGGGTTCAGCCAGATGCCGCGCGTGCGGTTGGTCGTGCCGATGACGAGGGCGAGGTCATTCACCGCCTCGTCCAGCGTCGGGACGACGCGGGCGTTATCGAGGATCTCCCCGGCGCCGTGAGCCATCCAGCGGGCCTCGGCCTCGTGGCGGAATTCCACGGGGTTGACCAGGACGAGGCGGGAAAGGCCCATGGTCGTCATGGCCCGCGCGACGGCGCCGATGTTCCCCGGCACTTTCGGTTCCACGAGTACGATGTGGATGCGGGAGAAAAAGTCCGGTGCGATACTTTCCGACCGATCGGCCATGGGCTTTTCCGGGTCAGGCCTGGCCCTCTTCTTTGGACTCCAGCTTCTCCACGGCGGCCTTCAGTTCGGCGATCTCCGCCTCCAGCCTCTTTTCGCGGCCGGCGATCGTGAAGAGGTACAGGAACAGCCCGACCCATATCAACGTGTAGGCGGAAAACAGATACCAGAAGTTCTGATCCACGGTTCAATTTCTCCTCTTATGCTCAAATTCCAACGCGTTCAGGGTCCAATCCCTGCGCCGCATGCCCTCTGGCCGCCTGCGCCTCGGGCCCTCAATCCCCGACACTCCCCGGATGCCGGTGCTCCACGCGCTCCCGCAGGTCCTCGGCCTCGTCGCGCAGCCGCTCCAGCGCCATGCGCCGCTGCATGAGGTAGAAGAACAGCAGGGTGAAGACGACCGCCGACACCCCAAGCGCGATGCGCATGTCGACTTCCATGCCCGCGCCCAGGCCCTCCTCCGTCATGACCAGGGAATCGGGATGCAGGCCCCGCCACCACATGGTCGCGAAATGGATGAAGGGGATATCGATCGTGCCGAGGATGCCCAGCACGGCGAGGAAGGTCTTCACCTGCGGCATGTCGTCGCCGTACACGCGCAGCATCAGGTAGGCCACGTAGATGAGCCAGAGAATCATCGAGAAGGTGAGCCGCGGGTCCCAGGTCCACCACGTGCCCCAAACCGGCTTGCCCCAGATCGGCCCGGTGATCATCACGAAACAGCAGAAGACGAACCCGACCTCCGCGGCGCTGTAGGCCACGACGTCCCACCTGCGTTCGCGGAGCCACAGGTAGATGACGCTCGAAACGCCCACCAGCACGAAGGCGAGCTCCGCGATCCACGCGGACGCGACGTGAAAGTACATGATCCGCTGCACGTCTCCCATGACCCGCTCCCGGGGCGCCCAGATCAGCGACAGGTACAGGGTGGCGACCAGTCCGACGAGACAGACGAGGCCGAAGGGCGTGATGCGCAGGCGGGCGGCTGTACCGGCCATTTTCATTCCTCCACGATATACTCGAACAGCAGGACGGACGCCACCAGGAACACGACCGTGAAGACCGAAAGCAGCCTGATCCAGTTCGCCATGTCCTGCCAGTCGCCGCCCTCGAAGGTGGTCCGCGTCGTTTCCACCAGCGCGATCAGGACGGGCGAGGCGACGGGCAGCAGCAGGACCGGCAGCATGACGTCCCGCATGCGCGTGTTGACGGCCACGGCGGCGAACAGGGTGGCGACGGACGAGAATCCGACCGTTCCCAGAAAGAAGATCACCAACAGTTTAGACAGATAGGGCAGGATTGTCATGTTGAAAAACAGGACGAAGAGGGGAAGCACCGCCAGCTGGACCAGGCCGATGAGCGTAACGTTGCCCAGCAGCTTGCCCAGGAATATGGATCCGCGGTCTATGGGCGCGAGGAGCAGCCCGTCGAAGGTGCCCCGGTCTTTCTCCGGCGAGAAGGACCGGCTCGCGCTCAGCATGCCCGCGAAGGCGAAGGCCACCCAGATCATGCCGGGCACCACGCGCTGCAAGACGTCCGCCCCCGCGTTGAAGGCGAAGTTGAAGATGACCACGACGATCAGCGAGAAGACGAACATGGTCACGACCCGCTCGCGGGTCCGGTACTCCACGACCATGTCCTTGCGGTAGATCTGCCATGACTGGGAAAGGAATGGTCTCATGAGGCGTGGTCCCGGTAAGTCTGTTCTAACTCGACCGGGGACAGGCCGCTCGCCTCGGCCTTGAATACAAGGCGTCCGCGGTTCAGTATGGCGACGCGGTCGGCCGCCTCCAGACCCCGAACCAGGTCATGGGTCACCAGCAGAATCGTCCTGTCCCGCGCGGCCAGGATCGTTTTCAGCATGACCAGCGCCTCCTGGTCCAGCCCCGAATAGGGTTCGTCGAGGAGCAGGACGGCCGGGTCGTGCAGCAGGGCGCGGGCCAGGGCCACCCGCTGGCGCATGCCGCGCGAAAGCGTGCGCACCGGGCTCCCCGATCTTCCCTCCATGCCCACCGTGTACAGAAGTTCTTCTATCCGCTCCCTACGATTATCGACGTCGTACAGGTTCCCATAGAACCGCAGGTTCTCCAGTACGGTCAGTTCGTCGTAGAGATAGGTCTGGCCGGACAGTACGCCGATCCGCCTGCCCAGGGATTCGTCGCGGTCCTTCGTGATCTCGTCGCCGTCCAGGAATACCTGGCCGCGGGAGGGGCGCACGAGGCCGGCGATGATGCCCAGCAGGGTCGACTTGCCCGCGCCGTTGGGACCGAACAGGGCCAGGAAGGATCCCGGCGCCACATCCATATCGACCCGGTTCAGGGCGCGGAAACGCCCGTAGCTCTTGGTCAGCTGGCGGATGCTGATGCCCGGGGCGGACCGATCAACCATCTCCGCTCCCCGGTTGGCGCAGCCCGAGCGCCCGGTCCTTGAGGCCGTCGCGTCGGGAGCGATAGGAGGCTTCGTCCAGCCCCCCCGCCTCGTACCGGTCGTCGAGGGCGGCCATGGCCTGGACGATAGCGGCGTATTTTCGCTCGTCCACCGGCGAGAGATCGCCAAGGGCGGGCGGTTCGTCCGGCTGCTCGGGCTTGACACGGATGCCTACGACAAGCCCGGCGGCCACGATGAGCACTACGAATCCCAGCATGCCCCACTTCATGACGTCCTGCCAGACCAGGATGCGGGGAAAGGCGACCTGTACCGACATGCCCTTTCCCACGCCCACTCGGTTCGACAGCAGCAGGTATTCGTCTTCGCCGACCTGCTGCACGCCGTCGTTGGTCAGATTGGTGGCGGTCACCGTCTCGGTGCTCGGGGAGACCAGGACCTGGACGCGTTCGATATCATAATCCATCTGGCGGGTGAACCGGTGATCGATGGACGCCCTGTCCACGTTGTAGGCGTACACTATCCGCGAGGCCCCCGGGGGTATGGGCCCGGAAAACAACAGGCCGCGATCGGTGTGCTGAAGTCCGTCCACCATGGGCTGCAGTCCGAAAGCGGCGGCGGGCAGGGCATACACGAGACCCAGGCCCACGGCGGGCGGCGGGGCGAAAGTCAGGATGCCCCGGTTCTCCACGACGATGATTTCCGTGATGGTGAGGATGTCGGGATTGGCCTCGATGACCAGGTGGACCGCGCTGTGGACCAGGGACGTTTCATCGGTCGTGATGTCGAATACCCGGAGCGTTCTTTCCTGGCGGGCGGCACCCGGTTCGAGGGGTATGTGTTCGGTCAGGTAGGGCATCTCCAGGTATCGGGTGGCGGCCACGTAGTGCGACCCGTCGGCACGCAGTCCTGTGAATTCGTACCGGCCTTCACCATCGGTCACGACCCGGTCCAGCGTTTCCTCGCCGGTCTCGTCGCTGTTGTGGCGCAGCAGGGTCACCGCGTGTCCCGCCATCGGCAGGCCGGTGGTGCCGTTCACGACGGTGAGTCCGATGCTGCCCGTTTCCTGCGCCGGCGCGGGCGGGGCCAGACAGACCGCACAGACCACGCAGACCGCGAAGGAGGCGCGGGCCAGCAGGACCGCATAATAGACAAAAAGCCCCGAAGGGCTGGCAAACGGGCGGCGCTTCATGAGATCACCACTAGGTCAGTTTTTCTCCGCACTGGGCGCAGAACCTGGCATTGGCGGGGTTTTCCGTTCCGCAGCTGCCGCACGCGTTGCGTTTCAACGAAGCACCGCATTCGATGCAGAAATTGGCGTGTGACTCGTTGACCTTGCCGCAGCTGCCGCACACCAGATCACTTCCGGGATCCGCGGACTCCTCACGGCCGGATGACTTATCCGAGACAACCATACCCGCACCGGTCGCCACGGGGCCGCGGCGCTGCCGAACCTCCAGCACCGCCTCCTCGATCTGTTCCTCGACGGTCAGGTCGGCGCCGGCGGTCCGGTCCAGTTCGTCCAGCACGTCCGACGCTTCCTTCATGTATTCCTGCCGGAGCGCCTCGTGATCCTCGGCGGCCAGCTTGCCCATGTGGTAATCGATGTTCAACTCGCGGATGGCCGAATAGATGAAGTCCTTCTTCTTCTGCAGATCGTCCCGGCGGGACCGGGCGGACCAGGCGGGCAAAGCGGACCGGGCGGACCGGGCGGTCCCGGGCCTGCGGCCCGACCCTTCCAGCATCGGACTGATCATGAAGGCCAGCACGCCCAGCGCGAGCAGTCCGCACGCAACCAGTGTCATAGTCCGAACCGGCTCCTTCCGCGGGCGCAACGGCCGAACCGGCGCGACGCGACGCTAGGAGCCGGGAAGCGGATTCGGCGACTTCGGCTCGGTCTGCTCATACTGGCCGTATCCCCCCTCAGCCTCGTACTTGGACGGACATTTGGCGTACAGCGTATGGGCATTGAAGGTCCCATCCCGGCCATATCCGCCCTCCACGACCACCTCGGAGTCGTCCCTGAAGGTATCCGGGACTACGCCGGTGTAGACGACGGGGGCCTGTACTCCGCCCTCGTGGGCAATGAATCGGATGCGCAGGGAACCCACGTCGCCGCGCCGGATCGATCCGTTCACGACCTTGCCGTGCAGGCGCATGTTTTCGTCGTAGGCCACGTCGCCCGTTTCTATGGCGGCCCTCAGTTCGCTCACCGTCAGGTAGTACATCGTCGCGTCGGTCGCCCCGGTATAGATCAGGTAACCGATGGCGGCGATCACCAGGCCGAAGCCCACCAGGAATTTACGCTGCTTTTTCTTCGTACGGTTTTCCATGCGTTTCTCCAGGAACCGTCCTGTCCTGCGCGACCCACGCAATATAGGCGTTTCGAGCGGTTCCGGCAAGCACTATTTGATACTGCCGCATGGACTTCAACCGCCTGTGGACACGGGGTTTCGGGCAGTCGGAACCGGTGCCCTTCGCGCCGGCGAATGTGCTTGACACCCTGATGGGTCTCCCCTACCTTACGCCGGAGTCAGCCCCATGAGATATCAGGTCGAGGCGTCATGGCGCCTGCCCCGTAACCGCCCGTTTCGCGTCCCGGCTCGACTTTCCCTCGCAGGAGTATCATGACGGCCTTTACGTCTGCCCAGGATGTCGTTCAGCGCTTCGAGGACCAGGACTATATCTGCGGCTCCGACCTGGCCACGCCCGTCTTTCTCATGGAACGGCTCGAGAAGCCGCTGCTTGTCGAGGGGCCGCCCGGCGTGGGTAAGACGGAGGTCGCGAAAATCCTCGCCGGCGCACTGGACCGCCGGCTGATCCGCCTGCAGTGCTACGAAGGGCTGGACGAATCCAAGGCACTGTACGAATGGGAATATACCAAGCAACTGCTGTACACGCAGATGCTCAAGGACCGTATCGGCGAACTGCTGAACCAGACCGACACGCTCGGCAACGCGGTGGAAGCGCTCAATCGGGAAGACAGCGCTTTCTTCTCCCGGCACTTCCTCCTCCCCCGGCCCCTGCTGGAGGCCATCCTCGCGCCGGAGCCCGTCGTCCTGCTGATCGACGAGATCGACCGGTCGGACGATGAATTCGAGAGCTTCCTCCTCGAAGTGCTGAGCGACTTCCAGGTGAGTATCCCGGAACTCGGCACGCTGACCGCCGCCCGGCGGCCCCTCGTGGTGCTGACGAGCAACGCCAACCGCAACCTGTCCGAGGCCCTCAGGCGGCGCTGCCTCTACCTCTACATAAACTACCCCTCCCTCGATCAGGAGGTCCGGATCGTCCTTTGCAAGACGCCGGGCATCGACGAGGACCTGGCGAACCAGGTCGTCCGGTTCGTCCAGAAGATCAGGACGCTCAACGTGCGCAAGCCCCCGAGCATCGCCGAGACGATCGACTGGGCCCTGGCGCTGGTGGTCCTGAACGCGCAGCACCTCTCGCGCGACGTCCTTTCGAGCACGCTGAACGTCCTGATGAAGGACCGCGAGGATATCGAACGGATCATGCGGGACGGCTACCATGATCAAGCGGCTGGTTGAGTTCGCCCGGCTGCTCAGGCAGTCCGGCGTGCGCGTTTCCATGGCCGAGACCCTGGACGCGGCCGAAGTGCTGCGCCACGCGCCGGTCACCGAACGGCCGGCCTTCAAGGCGTCCCTGCGGACCACCCTGGTCAAAACCCACGAGGACGTCCCCGCCTTCGACGAGGCCTTCGAACGGTTCTTCCTGGTGCAGGTGGGCGACGAAGCGGACGAGCTCGACGATCCGTGCGGAGAAACCGAGGGTCCGCCCGACGGCCATCCCGACCTCGACGACGTGCACGATGACGGGGAACAGGACATCCGGCCCTTCCAGGACGAACAGGGCGAGGCCATGGCGGGCGACGGGGAAGGGGAGCCCGCGGACGGCGACGAGTCGGAGGAGCTCGAAGGCGACCTGGAGCGGATGCTGGCCCGCGTGCAGGTGGGGGAACAGGCGTCCGACGCGGTCGCCGAGCCCGGGACGCAGCCGAACCGGCAGGCCGATGACATCGACCTCTACCAGGAACTGCCTCCGGGCGACGTCGAAAACCTCTACGAAGCGGTGGAGGAACTCGCCCGGAATCTCGTGACGCGCAAATCGCTCCGTTTCCGGAAGTCGCGCCGCGGCAGGGTCGACATCAAGAAGACGGTCCAGCGGAGTTTTCGCACGGGCAACCTGCCCTTCCACGTCATCTACAAGCACCGCAAGATCAAGAAGAACGAACTGGTCGTGCTGTGCGACGTGTCGGGGTCGGTCTGGGAGGTCGCCCGGTTCTTCATCAAACTCGTCCACGAAATGCAGAACCAGTTCAGCCGCGCCCGCAGCTTTCTCTTCGTGGACCGGATCAACGAGGTGACGGACGAGTTCGACAGCAGGCCCTTCGAAGAGATCATCGAGAACCTGAAGGACGACCACGCGCTGAATTTCTTCGGACTGAGCGATTTCGGCAGGGCCTTCTACCAGTTCCACGACGAGCATCTCCTCACCCTCTCGGGGAACACGGTGCTCGTCATCCTGGGCGACGCGCGGACGAACTGGTTCGACCCCCAGGACTGGGTGCTGGACGATCTGCAGAAAAGGGTGCACCAGACGATCTGGCTGAACCCCGAACCCGTCCAGTACTGGGACACCGACGATTCCGTCATGTCCAGGTACAGCCCGTACTGCGATCACGTGCTGGAATGCCGGAACCTGGTCCAGCTCCGGGAGATCGGCGAACTGATACTCAGGGCGTGATCCCGATCGGCTTCAACTCATGAGACGCTTTCATCTCGCAAAACGCATCGGCCTGGTCCTGCTGCCCTGCCTGCTCGGCGCAACGCTGTGGACGACCCGCGGCGCCGGCGACTCGGGCCACGACCTCTTCCTGCGTAGCGATTTCACCTTCGGGCGGGTGGTATACCAGAACTCCGGCGGGTTCTACCGGGGATTCGGATTCGGGCGGTGGTCGGTGGATTTTCCGTCGGCGGATTCCAACGTGATCCGGGCGCTTCGGGCCACCACTTCCCTGCAAATCAACGCGCCGCAGGCCGTGGAGCTGACCGATCCGGACCTGTTCGACGTGCCCTTCCTCTACATCCTGGAGGTCGGGTCCCTGCAGTTCAGTCCGGAGGAGGTGGACGCCCTCCGGGAATACCTGCTGCGCGGCGGGTTCCTGCTGGTGGACGATTTCCACGGTTCGCGGCAGTGGACGGTCTGGGAATCGCAGATCAAGCGGGTGTTCCCCGAACGGGACATCGAGGAAATACCCCGCGGCCATCCGGTCTTCCACTGCTACTACGATTTCGAGGAGTACCCCCTGGTGCCCGGGATCGCGGCGCTGTGGAACATGAGCAACTACGAGCGGGACGGCGCGTTGTACGGCCATCGGCTGCGGGGCGTATACGATGACGGCGGAAGGCTCATGGTGCTGATGAACTGGAACGCGGATCTGGGCGACGGATGGGAACACGCGGCGGATCCCGGGTATCCGCGGGAATTCTCCGTGACTGCCTACCGGCTGGCCGTGAACTACGCCATCTACGCGATGACGCACTGACTTCCCGGGTTAATTTCGCTCGGCGACCGTCAGGTGCCGCAACGCGGCCGTCAAGACCTCGATGGACCGCAGGTACTCGTCCAGCACAATATGTTCCTCCGGGGTATGGTCCAGGCTGGAGTCGCCGGGACCATAGGCCGCGATCGGACACTGCCACGCCGGCCCGACGATGCACATGTCCGACGTGCCCGTCTTCTTCTTGAAGGTCGGGCGGCCGCCTTCCTCACGGATTCCCCTTAGCAGCGCCCGGATCAGCGCCGTGTTCTTCGCAGCGACCACGCCGGCCAGGCGCTGGTCGCACGCGATTTCCGCGGGGCCCGCCTGCTCCATCACGAAGGCGATCAGGTCGTCCAGGTCGTAACCGGGCGGCACGCGCACCGAGAAATACGCTTCGACGCCCTCGGTCAACCCCTCGTCGCTGGTGCTGAATCGTCTCAACTCGAGCCGGGGCGATTCGAATTCGCTTTCCGTGGTCTGGCCGGCGACGCGCGTTTGCAGCGCGTTGTACAGGCCGATGGCCCGTTCCCCCGCGCGTTTATGGTTCCCCGCGTGATGGGCGTTGGGCTGCTCGAGGCGGTAGTCGAATCCCACGTGGCCCTTGTATCCGATGGTGACGCTGTCCCAGCCGCTCGGTTCGCCGATGAACACGTGGTCGGGCCGCATGCGGTCCACCAGGTGACGGGCCCCCTTCGACGTGGGACACTCCTCCTCCACGGCGCCGACGACGGTGATCCGGCCGCCGTCGATTTCCGTGAACCGGGACAGGGCGGCAGCGAAGGCGGCCAGGGGGCCTTTGGCGTCCACCGTGCCGCGGCCGTGGAGCCGGCCCGATTCTTCCCGCACGGGAACGATACCGGGCACCGTGTCGATATGCCCGACCAGGGCGATATGCGGTTCGCCGCGCCCTGCCTCGCCCACCGCGTTGCCCGCCCCGTCCACGTAGGCGCGGAGCCCTCTCCGGTCCATGGCTTCCACCAGGAAGGAGACTGCTTCGCCTTCCTGCGTGGAAGGACTGTAGCGCTCGACCAGGCCCCGCAGCAGCGCGACGTCGTCGCGGTCGCGACTCATTCGGCCTCCCGGGCTTCGACCTGGCCGAGGCCGGCGCGGCTCCTGTTCACGGCCTTTCGGTCTGCCCGAGCCGGGCGGCCCGAGCGGTCCGAACGGTCCGGGCGGCCCGGGCGGTCCGCCGAACTTTCCTTCAGCGATCCCAGCACGGCCTCCACGGCTTCTACGACCTGGTCGATCTCTTCCCTGGAGATCGACAGGGGCGGAAGGAAACGCAGCACCGTGTTGCCCGCGGGCAGGGCCATTACGCCGCGCTCCATGAGTCCTCTGAGGACGGGGGTGACCCGCCCCTTCAACTCGACCCCGATGATGAGGCCCATGCCCCTGACCTCCCGGACGCCGGGCGCGTCCAGCGCCACGAGGCGGTCCCGGAAATACGCGCCGTTATCCCGGGCGTTCTCGACGAGCCCTTCCTCCGCCAGCACGCGCAGCGTGGCCAGGGCGGCCGCGCAGATCACGGGACTGCCGCCGAAGGTGTTGCCGTGGGACATGGCGGGGACGTCCCGGACCGAATCGGCGCAGAGCACCGCGCCCACGGGCAGGCCTCCGGCCATGGCCTTGGCCAGGCAGAGGATGTCCGGCCGCAGATCGTGGTGCTGGCAGGCGAACAGGGCGCCTGTCCTGCCGAAGCCGGTCTGCACCTCGTCCACGACGAACAGGGCGCCCCGTTCCCGGCACAGGGCTTCCACGCGCCTCAGATATTCGCCGTCGGCGAGCCGCACGCCGCCCTCGCCCTGCACCACCTCCAGGATCACCGCGGCGGTTCCGTCGTCGATGGATTCCTCCATGGCGGAGGCATCGTTGTATTTGACGTGGGTGAAACCGGGAACGAGCGGTTCGAATGGGGCGCGGTACTTGGGGTTCCAGGTCGCGCTCAGGGCGCCGAAGGTACGGCCGTGAAATCCGCGCTGAGCCGCGATGATGCCCGGCCGGCCCGTTGCGGCGCGGGCGAATTTCAGCGCGGCCTCCACCGCCTCCGTACCCGAATTGCACAGGAAGAGCCGGTCCAGCCCCTCCGGGGCCGCCTGGGTCAGGGCCGCGGCCAATTCCGCGCGCCGGTCGTTGTAGAAAGTGTCCGAACAGATCATGAGGCGCTGTGCCTGCCGCGAGATCGCTTCCGCCACGGCCGGGTGACAGTGGCCGATGTTGGCCGTGCCGATCCCGCCGATACAGTCGATGTACTCCCTACCTCTGTCGTCCCAGATCCGCGCGCCGCGGCCCCGGACGATCACCACGTCCCTTTTCGGCAGGATCCCCATGGATCCGCGGTCTTCCATTTCCTGATAGTCTGTCATTTCCCTCGCTCCAGTCGACGTTGCCGGTTCATCCGTTTTACTGCCGTCCGCGTCCGTATCGCCTGTTCCGTGGTGCCGCCCGTCCCACCGGCAGCCAGGTTCATCCGTTCTACTGCTGCCCGTCCCCGTCCCGGGCGGCCCTATCCACCGATCACCGTGCCCTCGCCACGCAGCGCCGCCGTGACGGGACCCGGTATCCTCCCGTCGCCCAGGATCACCGTGCCCACGCCCACTTCCAGCGCCTCCTTGGCGCCCAGCAGCTTCTTCTTCATGCGGTCCCGGGCGTGGGTCGCGATCGCCCCGTCTATCTCCTCCCGGGCGAGCCGGGTTATCAGCGTGCCCTCATCGTCTGCGTCCTCGAGGAATCCGGGCGTATTGGAGAGAATGACCAGCCTGTCCGCACCGAGGGCATCGGCGATCACGGCCGCTGCGCGGTCGCCGTCCACGTTGATGATCTCGCCCTCGTAGCTGATGGCGGGCGGCGTGACGACCGGGAGGTATCCCTGGTCCAGCAGCGTGGTGAGGAGGGCAACGTTCGCCTTTTCGACGCGCCCGGTGTAATCGTCCCTCAGGACCTTCTTCCGGCCGTCCTCCACGATGCGGAGGGTGGGTTTGCGCCGGCCCTCGAGGAGACGGCCGTCGACCCCGCTCAGCCCGACGGCGTTGACGCCGAGTTGCTGCAGTTTCTCCACGATGCGCTTGTTTCGCCTGCCGCAGTACACCATGGTGAAGATATCCAGCGTTTCAGGGTCGGTGTAGCGGCTCGTGTACCCGGAGGGCGACGTGACCATGCGCGGCGGTTTGCCCAGTTGCGTCGAGACGGCGTTCAATTCGTCGGACCCGCCGTGCACCAGCACCAGCGGCTCGGTCTGCCGCGCGATGTCCTCCAGTACGTAGTCCAGGTTGATGCCTCTGCTGCCGCCGGTCTTTACCACGATCATGCCGTACCGCCTCCCTTAACCGCGTCCGGCACCTCCCGACGGGGAAGCGCCGCCTGCGTACCGTCCGCCATGCGCCGCAATGTGACGACGCCGTTTTTCACCTCGTCTTCGCCGATGATCACGGTATAGGCGGCGCCGAGGCGGTCGGCCTGCTTCATCTGCGCCTTCAGGCTTCGGTCTTCCCACAACGCCGTCGCGCCCACGCCGGCCGTGCGCAGTTCCTGCGCCAGGACCACCGCCGCGGCCTTGGCTTCGGCGCCGAGATAGGCGACGAATACCGACGGCTTCGGCGTATCCGGGGGTTCGATCCCCTCCTGCTTCATGGTGAGTATGATGCGTTCGATGCCCGAGGCGAAGCCGATCCCGGGCGTAGCGGGCCCGCCGATCGTCCCGATCAGCCCGTCGTAGCGGCCGCCGCCGCACACGGCGTTCTGCGCGCCGATCCCCGCGGCCCAGACCTCGAACACGGTTTTCGTGTAATAATCCAGGCCCCGTACCAGGCGATGGTTGACCTCGTACGGCCGTTCCAGGTCGTCGAGATAGGATCGGAGCCGGTCGAAATGGCCGTCGCAGTCCTCGCACAGGGAGGCCTGGATACGCGGCGCATCTTCCGAAATCGTCCGGCAGGGCTCGTTCTTGCAGTCGAGCAGCCGGAGCAGGTTCTTGCCGTACCGCCGTCGGCAATCGCCGCAGAGCTCGCCCAGGCGCCGCGCGTACCAGGATCTCAGCGTATCGAGGTATCCCGGCCGGCACGCCGGGCACCCCGTGCTGTTCACCTGGAAGGACAGTCCGGTGATGCCGACCGCCTCGTAGATCTGCCAGGCGACCTGCATGACCTCGAGATCGACGGCCGGGTCCTGGCTGCCCAGCACCTCCACGTCGATCTGGCAGAACTGGCGGTACCGGCCCGCCTGGGGGCGTTCGTACCGGAAGGCCGGACCGATCGTGTAGAGCCTCAGAGGCTGGGGCCTGCCGTGGAGCTTGCGCTCGGCGTAGGCCCGGCAGATCCCCGCCGTGAGTTCGGGCCGCAGGGTCATGCGCTCGTCGTTCCGGTCGCGAAAGGTGTACATCTCCTTCTCGACGATGTCCGTGGACTCTCCTACGCTCCGCTCGAAGAGTCCCGTCTGTTCGAAAACCGGCACGTCGATCTGCTCGTAACCGTAGAGTTCGCAGACCTGCCGCGTCTTCCCGGTCACGTAACGCCAGTAAGCCTGGTCCTCCGGAAGGATGTCGTAAGTGCCCCTCGGCGCCCTGTAATTCATGCTTCCGCTTCCTATACCGGGTGGAGGCCCGGAAACTCCAGGCCGGTCCGTTCGTCCCATCCGTACATGATGTTGAGCGCCTGAACGGCCTGGCCGGCCGCGCCTTTGACCAGGTTGTCCAGCGCGCCCATGACCACGACGCGGTCGCTGTGCTCGTCCCGCTCGAAGCCGATGTCGCAGTAGTTGGTGCCCGCGAGGAACTTCGGATCGGGATAGCGGAACACGCCCTGGCGCTCCTTGATGATGCGGATGAAGGACTCCCGGCCATAGGCCTCGCGGTATATGCCCCAGATGTCTCTTTCGGACAGGTTGCCGCTTGCAAAAGCGTGGGTCGTCATCAGGATGCCCCGCACCAGTTCGATGGCCGTCGCCGAGAAATGGACCTCGGGCGCTTGTCCCCCGAAGGTCAGTTCCTGCACGATCTCCGCCGTGTGACGATGGCCCGTGGGCTTGAAGGACCGCACCGCGCCGCTCCGGTCGGGGTGGTGGGTGGACCGGTCCGCCCGGTTCCCCGCCGCCGAAGATCCGATCTTCCCTTCCATGAAGAGACGGGACGGGTCGACGGCGCCGGCCCTGACCAGGGGCGCCAGCGACAGGATCGCCGTGGCGGCCAGGCACCCGGT
The DNA here is from genome assembly GCA_963693015.1 of bacterium. Taxonomy (GTDB): domain Bacteria; phylum JAAXHH01; class JAAXHH01; order JAAXHH01; family JAAXHH01; genus JAAXHH01. The sequence goes on along the minus strand of OY843748.1, from coordinate 2,141,889 downwards.
GCACGCGACGTACCCGGCTTCCCGGATCTCCTCCCGGTAGAGTTCGGCCAGGCCGTAGACGAATCGCCCAAGCATTTCCGGGTGCGCGTGTTCGTGTCCGTACCACGTGGGATAGTCCTCCGGATTGCGGAGCCGGAAGTCCGCGCTCAGATCGATGACGCGGCCGGCCAGTCCGGAAAAGTCGTCCCACCGCTTCATGGCCTCGCCGTGGGGCAGGCACAGGCACAACACGTCGCAGGGCTCCAGATCGGCCATCGCGCTGAATTTCAGTTCCGTGACCCGGCGCAGGTTGGGATGGGAACGGCCCACGGGCTTGCCTGCCAGCGATTCCGACGTCACCTGCCGGACCTCGATTTCCGGGTGGAAGAGCAGCAGCCGCAACAGTTCCCCGCCGCCGTATCCGGACGCTCCTGCGATCGACACCTTGATCATGATCGGGCCACCTTTACGAGATAGTCGATGATTCGCCCGGGGATGTCCACCCCCGTCGGCTGGACGCTGTTCCGGAATTCCATGGTGTAGTTGACCTCGTTGACCAGGATCCCGTCCGGCGATTCCAGCAGGTCGACGGCCACCACGCCGCCGCCCACCGCTTCGGCGGCGCGGGCGGACAGCTTCCCCACGTCGCCGTCCACGGGACAGTCGGCCGTCGTCCCCCCCAGGGCGGTGTTGGTCTTCCAGTGGTCCGAATAGCGGTAGACGGCACAGATGGTCTCGCCGTCGACCACGAAGGACCGGATATCCCGCCCGGGCTTCTCCACGTACTCCTGGATGTAAAAGACCGAGTGGTGATAGGACCCCAGGGTTTCCTTGTGCTCGAGCACCGCTTCCGCCGCGTGCCGGTCGTTTATCCGGGCGATCAGGCGGCCCCAGGATCCGATGGGCGGCTTGAGCACGACGGGGTATCCCATGGCTTCCATTTCCTCCAGGGCGGATTCCGCCGTGAAGGCCACGCGGGCCTTCGGCGTCGGCACCCCGTGGTTCACCAGCGCCATGGTCGTCAGGAACTTGTTCCCGCACACCCGGGCCACGTCGTAGGTATTCACGGTCCTGATGCCGCTGGCGTTCAGCATCTTCAGCGAGTAGAGGGCCCTGGAATGGTTGACGCACCGCTCGAGGATGACGTCGTGCTCGTACCGGTGGTTCTCCAGGTCGAATACGATGCGGCGGTCGTCCATCCGGTCGAAGACGATGCCCCGCTTCGCGGCGGCCTCGAAGAGCATCTTCTGTTCCCTGGATACGATGGAAAGCAGCATGCCGATCTTCACGATACGCCAACCCCCTCCGCCACCGTGTCCGCCACGTAGTCCATGATCCTGCCCGGGATATTGACCCCGGTGGCGTCCGACGCGTCCGAAAGGCCGGACGGCGGTCCCATCTCCTGCACGTACCAGGCGTCCTTCGTGCGGATCATGTCCACCACGGCGATGCCCCCGCCTATGGCCCGGACGGCGGAAACCGCCAGGTCGTTCAGCTCCTCCGTGACGGGCTCCTTCGCCATCAGGCCCCCGTCGGCGATAGTCCCGATCCAGTGGTGGGTCAGCACCGACACGGCGGCGACCGTCTCGTCGCCGACCACGTAGGCCCGTATGTCGTATCCCGGCGCCTCGATGTATTTCTGCACGAAGAAGATGGAATGGTGATAGGCGCCGAGAATGCGTTTGTGCTCCAGGATCGTCGCCGCGGTATACTTGTCCTGTATCCGGGAGACCAGCTGGTCCTCGGGGCCCTCCACGGGTCTCAGCACAACCGGGTATCCCATGTCTTCCATCGCGGCGAGGGCCGAGTCCGGCGTATAGGCCAGGCGCACGTCCGGCACCGGCACGGCCCGCTCCCGAAGCGCCAGGGTCGTCAGCAGCCGGTTCCCGTACGTCTCCACCACGGACTGGCGGTTCACCGTGGGAATGCCCCAGTGGTCGAACACGGTCAGCGCGTACACGGCCCGGTGGTGATCGACGCAACGCTCCAGGACCACATCGAGGTCCATGTGCCGGCGTTCCAGTTCGAAGACCAGGCGGGTGTTGTCGATCGTCGTCACGTCGATTCCGCGACGTCCCGCCTCGGCGATCAGCCGCTTTTCGTCCTTTCGGACGCGCGAAAGCACGATACCCATTTCCATGGATCTTACGTCCTCTTCACGTTCAGACCATAAAAAAAGAGCCGGTCCCTTCGCTCAATCGGAAGAGGGACACGGCTCCCATCAGTTCCCTTAGCCCGGTTAATCGGTGTCTTGAATCAACGCGGGGCGCGATGAGCGGACGAACGCAAATCACAATCATGTTTACCATGTTTATGTTTCATTCGCTTGCTCATCTTCGTTTCCTGTCTGAATCGTCACCGGCTGGCGGCAACGCGTTCACTCTCCCCAGTCTTCTTCTTCCTCCGGCGCCAGCTCCAGCTCCAGCGGATTGACGCTGATCACTTCGAGTTCCGCGCCGCACTCTTCACACTCGATGATTTCGCCTTCCACGACGTCGTAACCCAGGTCGACCGAGGCGCCACATTCAGGGCATATTCCCATGATACCCCCGTTTACATCGATATAGCAACCTTTTCGAAGGTCCGTTCACCCTTCCGGGAAGGCCTTTTCCGTTCAGAACGGTCGAAATATATGGTGCGGTCCAACCGTGTCAAGCGCTTTTTTATTCCTGGTTCGCGGCACCCGAATCCGCTGATTCATCGGGTTCGGACGGTGCCGGATCCTCGCCTTCTTCGCCGGGCGTGATCCTGGACACGTCGATCACCCGGTCCCCCTCGCCGAGGTTGATGAGGCGGACCCCCTGGGTGTTCCGGCCGATGGGACGCAGTTCGCGGACCGGCAGGCGAATGATGAGGCCCTTGGTGGTGATGATCATCAGTTCGTCTGCATCGTCGACCGCGTGGATAGACACTACGGCGCCGTTGCGTTCGCTGGTGCGGATGTTCGTCACGCCCTTGCTGTGCCTGCGGGTCAGGCGGTAGTTCTCGATGCCCGTCCGCTTGCCGTACCCGTTCTCCGTCACGGAAAGCAGGGTCGTATCCCGTCCCGAGGCCAGCATGCCCACGACCTGGTCGCCTTCCCCGAGCCGGATGCCCCGCACCCCCTGGGCGCCGCGGCCCATCGTCCGTACGTCGGATTCGTGGAAGCGGACGGCCTGGCCGTCCCGGCTGGCGATGACGAGGTCGTTGTCGCCATCGGTAAGCAGCGCCTCGATGAGGGCGTCGCCTTCCAGGATGTTCAGGGCCACGATGCCGTTCTTCCGGGGATTCCCGTAGGCCGACAGGACGGTCTTCTTCACGAGGCCGCCCCGGGTCACCATGGTGATGTAGTGCTCGTCGTCGAAGGTCCTGGCCGGCAGGAAGGCCGCGATACTCTCCCCCTGGCCGAGCTGGAGCAGGTTGACCACGGCCTTGCCGCGGGCCGTGCGTCCGGCCTCCGGGATCTCCCACACCTTGAGCCAGTAGCATTTGCCCCGGTTCGTGAAGAACAGGATGTAGGAGTGGGTCGACGCCGAAAAGAGGTGCTCCACGAAATCCTCTTCCCGGGTCTTCATGCCGGTGATGCCCTTGCCGCCGCGGTTCTGGCTCCGGTAGGTGTCCATGGGCAGGCGCTTGATGTACCCGGCGTGGGAGATGGTGATCACCATCTCCTCGTCGGCGATCAGGTCCTCGATGCTCAAGTCGCCCTCGATGTCGATCAATTCCGTCCGCCTGTCGTCGCCGAAGCGTTCCTTCAGGTCGATCATCTCTTCCTTGATGATCTGCATCCGGCGTTCCAGGCGCGAGAGGATGTCCCGGAAGTCGGTGATGCGGGCGATCAGTTCGTTGTATTCCTCCTCCAGCTTGTCTCTTTCCAGTCCGGTCAGGCGCTGCAGGCGCATGTCCAGGATGGCCTCGACCTGGGCCCGGGACAGGCCGAATTCGTCCACAAGGACTTCCATGGCCTCCTCGCCGGTCCGCGAACCGCGGAGGATTTCGATCACGCGGTCCACGTTGTCCAGCGCCACGCGGAGGCCTTCGACGATGTGGGCGCGCTGCTCGGCCTTTTCCAGGTCGAACGTCGTCCGGCGCACCAGCACCTCGTGGCGGTGATCGATGAAGTGCTGAATGCATTCCTTGATGTTCAGGACGCGCGGACGGCCGTCCACGAGGGCCAGCATGGTGACGCCGATGGTGGTCTCGAGGGGCGTCATCTTGAAGAGATGGTTGAGCACGATGTTGCCGGGAATGTCCCGCCGCACGTCGATGGCGATGCGCATGCCCGACCGGTCGGACTCGTCCCGGATGTCGGTAATGCCCTGCACCTGCTTTTCGCGGACGAGGTCGGCGATCTTCTCGATCAGGCTGGACTTGTTGACCTTGTAGGGGATTTCCGTGACGACGATGGTTTCCTTCTCGCTCTGCTCATGGACCTCGATCGTCGTGCGGGCGCGCACCTTGATCTTCCCGCGGCCGGTGTGGAAATACTCGTTTATCGCGTTGCGGCCGTAGATGATCGCGCCCGTGGCGAAATCCGGCCCCTTGATGTGCCCGGCGATCTCTTCGATCGTGATTTCCGGGTTGTCGATCACCGCCACGATCCCGTCCACCACCTCGCCGAGGTTGTGGGACGGCAGGTTGGAAGCCATGCCCACGCCGATGCCGAGGGAACCGTTGCAGAGGAGGTTGGGGAACTTGCCCGGGAGTACCGTCGGCTCGTCTTTCGACTCGTCGTAGTTCGGCATGAAATCGACGGTGTTCTTGTCGATATCCTCCATCATCTCGATGGCCAGGCGGGACATGCGCGATTCGGTGTACCGCATGGCGCCCGGGGGATCGCCGTCGATGGAGCCGAAGTTCCCCTGGCCGAAGACCATGGGGTAGCGCATGCTGAAGGGCTGGGCCATCCGCGCGAGGGTGTCGTACACGGCGAGGTCGCCGTGGGGGTGGTAATCGCCTATGGTCTGGCCGACGATCTTGGCGCATTTGCGCGTGGGACGTCCCGGGGTGAGGTTCAGGTCGCGCATGGCCACGAGAATGCGCCGCTGGGACGGCTTGAACCCGTCGCGGACGTCCGGAATCGCCCGGGACAGATTCACGCTCATGGAGAAGTCGAGATAGGAACTCTTCATCTCGTCTTCGATGAAGATGGGCTGGATGTTGTCGTGCTGTTCTACCGCCATGCTTTCCCCTTGAACGTGTTATCCCGTTTCCGGTTGATGGTCATTTGTGGTCTCCGCCGGACCGCTTGGGTCGCCCGGACCGGTCGGACCATTCGGACCGCTCGGGTGCGAAAGGCGCCGGGCGTCAGTGCAGGTCCAGGTTGTTCACCAGGAGGGCGTTTCGCTGGATGAATTCGTTTCGGGCGGCCACGTTGTCGCCCATGAGGATCGTGAAGATCCGGTCCGCCTCCACCGCGTCGTCGAGGGTGACCCGGAGCAACGTGCGGGTCTCGGGGTTCATCGTCGTCTGCCACAGCTCCTCGGCGTCCATTTCGGCCAGTCCCTTGTAGCGGGAGATGGTGGCGCCTTCGCGCCCCACGTCGAGGACGGCGTCGATCAGATTGCCGACCCCCCTGACCCGTTTCTCGGTCTTGTCCGTGCTGACCACCATCTCGTTCTCCAAGACGTCCTCCAGGCGGCGGCTGAGCTTCCGGAGCCTGGCGTACAGAGAGGGGTCCAGGGCTTCTTCGACGGGATCCATGGGCGCCGGAACTTCGCCGGCCTCTTCCTGGGCTTTCCGGGCCTCCGCCCGGTCGCGCAGGTCTCTCCGGTACGCGTCGTAGCGGTCCCGGTCTCTCAGCATGCCCATGACGTGGTCGCGCTTCATGCCCGTCTTGACCAGGCGTCCGATTTGCTCTTCGAAGTCCATCATCTCGCGGAGATGGGCCAGCAACCGGTCTTCGGTCAGGGCATGGCCGTTGCCGTTCGCGTCCGCCCGCTGCACGCTGGTGCGGTCCACGCTCTGGTTGAGCAGGTATTCCCAGAGTTCCCGGTCGTTCTTGAGGTAGTCCTCCCGGCGTCCCTTGCGCACGCGGTACAGCGGCGGCTGCGCGATCAGGACGTGGCCGTGCTCGACCAGCGGACGCATGTACCGGAACAGGAAGGTCAGGAGCAGCGTGCGGATATGCAGCCCGTCATGGTCGGCGTCCGCCATGATGATGACGCGCCCGTAGCGCAGCCTGGACAGGTCGAAATCGTCGTCTATTCCCACCCCGAGCGCGGTGATGATGGGCTGGAGTTTGTCGTTGCTCAGCACCGTGTCGATGCGGGCCTTCTCCACGTTGAGGGGCTTTCCCCAGAGGGGGAGAATGGCCTGGAAGGTCTTGTCGCGGCCCGACTTGGCCGTGCCGCCGGCCGAATCGCCCTCGACGAGATAGATCTCGCAGGCCATGGGATCCTTCAGGGTGCAGTCGGCCAGTTTGCCGGGCAGGGTGGTGTTTTCAAGGGCGCTCTTCCGGCGGGTGAGCTCCCGCGCCTTGCGGGCGGCGTCCCGGGAAATGGCCGCCTGGATGCATTTCTCGACGATTCTCTTCGCCGTGGCCGGATGCTCTTCCAGGTACACGGACAGCCCCTCGCCGACCACCGATTCCACCACGCCGCGGATATCGCTGTTGCCGAGTTTTTCCTTGGTCTGGCCCTCGAACTGGGGATCGGGAATGATCACGCTCACGATGGCCGTAATGCCTTCCCGGGTGTCGTCGCCGGTTATGGGTACCTTGAGGTTCTTCAGGAGGTTGTTCCGCTGGGCGTAGTTGTTGATGGCGCGGGTGAAGGCCGTCTTGAAGCCCACGAGGTGGAAGCCGCCTTCCGAAGTCCGGACGGTGTTGGCGTAGGTGAAGATGTTCTCCTGGTAGCCGTCGTTGTACTGGAAGGCGACGTCGATCTGGTTGCCGTCCCGTTCCTGGCGGATGCCGATGGTGTCGTGGATGGGCGTCTTGTTCTCGTTGAGGTACTCGACGAATTCGACGATGCCGCCCCGGTACTCGAATACGACGGATTTGCCCTTGGCCTCCTCGTGCAACTCGATGCGCATGTGGCGGTTCAGAAAGGCGAGTTCCCGGAAGCGGTGGGCGATGTGGTCGAAATTGAACTCCGTCGCGTCGAAGATCTCCTCGTCCGGCTTGAAGGAGACGGTCGTTCCGTTCTCCGCCGTCTCGCCCCTGACCTCCAGATCGCAGACCGGTATGCCCTGCTCATAACGCTGGTAGTAGATCTTGCCGTCCCGGCGCACCTCGACGACGAGCCATTCGGACAGGGCGTTGACCACCGATACCCCCACGCCGTGGAGCCCGCCCGATACCTTGTAGGACTTGTTGTCGAACTTCCCGCCCGCGTGGAGCATGGTCATGACGACTTCCACGGCGGGCCGGTTCTCCGTGGGGTGCGTCTCGACCGGGATGCCGCGGCCGTTGTCGATCACGGAGATCCGGCCGTCCTCTTCGATATACACCTTTATCGTGTCGCCGAAGCCCTGGAGATGTTCATCGATGGCGTTCTGCATCACCTCTTCCACGAGATGGTGCAGACCGGTCGAGCTGGTGCTCCCGATGTACATGGCGGGCCGCTTGCGGACCCCCTCGAGCCCCTTCAGGACCTGGATATTCTCCGCGTCGTACTGATCGGGGTCCGGGGCGTGGAGCCCCTTTTCCGGGGATTCCGTGCGGTCCAGGCCGTCCGAGCGGTCCGTTCGGTCCAGGCGGTCGGGCGTGTTTTCATGTGTTTCCGACATCGATTTTACCTTCTGGAATTGGTGAATATGATGTCCCGGACCAGCGGCTTGCCCAGCGACCGGTCCAGTCGATTCAGGATTTCCTGCTTCATGTAGAACAATTCCTGGCTCCAGGGCGCGCTGTCGCACTCCACGAACAACCTGCCCCCGTCGTATTTGACCGCCCTCGTGTGCAGCGCGATGCGGTCGCCGACCACCTGGGCCCATCTGTCCACGGCCCGCTGTTCCTCCAACCTGCCCTCCATCCCGAGGCTCCGGATCAGTTTCTCGAGGGCGTCGCCGAGGGTGGTGGTCCTGGTTTTTCGCGTCATGCCCGAACCTCAGTCACAGGGGGTCACCGCGCCTTCGTGGACGCGGAAACGGGTGATCCCCTGCCGGTAGTCCCCGATATCGCTTTCCTTGGCCGTCGTGATGAAGGTCTGGCCGTACGCGGGGATCATTTCCATCAGGCGGTCCGTCCTGACCGCGTCGATCTCCGCGAATATGTCGTCCAGCAGCAGGAGCGGGGGGGTCTGCAACTGTTGCCAGAGAAAACGGGCTTCGGCCAGCTTCAGCGCTGTCGCCGCCGTCTTGTGCTGCCCTTGCGATCCATAGGCCTGGAGCGAGACCCCGTTCATCCTGACGGAGAGGTCGTCCCGGTGGGGCCCCACTTCCGTCATGCCCCGCGCCCTTTCACGGGGCGCGGCGCGGTCCAGCGCCTCCTGGAAGGACCCTTCGACGTCACCGGGGTCCTCGTATTCGAAGGATGGCGCATAGTCGATCTCGAGGACCTCATCATCGCCGCTGACGGTGGCGTGAACGCGCCGGGCTTCATCCTTCAGGGCCGCGACGACTTCCACCCTCTTTCGCATGATGCGACTGCCCAGGGCAACCAGGGGTGGGTTCCACACCTCCAGGTCCGCCCCCGTTCCCGGGCTTTCCAGTTGCATCCGAAAGGCCTCGTTGCGTTGCCGGACCACCCGCCTGTAGTCCTGGAGGGTGGCGAGATAGGCCGCGTTGGACTGCGAGATGGCGATGTCAAGGAAACGGCGGCGCGAACCCGGCGATCCCTGGACCAGCTTCCGGTCGTCCGGTGAGATCATCACCGCCGCCATGATGCCGTACAGATCCGAGAGGTTCCGCTGAGGCGAACCGTTGACGAACACTTTCTTGCCCGTCTGGGCGTCGTATCGGATTTGTACCTCGACCTCCCTGCCGTCCGCGGACTGGCCCCGGCCCTGTATCAGGAAATGGTCCGAGCCCATGCGGACGAGTTCCCTGTCTCGTGCCTCGCGACAGGACCGGGCCACGCACAGATAATAAACCGCCTCCAGGAGGTTGGTCTTCCCTTGTCCGTTCGTTCCGATAAAAACGTTCGTCTGGAGATCACAGGTCAGGGCCAGGGATGTGTAATTCCTGTAATGACTAAGGGAAAGCCGGTTTAGATGCACCTGTTCAGCTTTCCACGTCGGTAAGTCTCAGCGGCATGATCAGGCACTGGTAGTCCTCGCCTTCCCGCTCTTCTTCGGAAGGGGTGATGATCCCGGCGCTGACGGGTGAATCGAGTCTGAAGACCACGTCTTCGCTTTCTATCCGCTCCACGACGTCGAGAAGGTAGCGGAAATCGTAGGCCGTATCCATGGTGTCGCCTTCGTATTCGGCCGGCACCTCCTCCCGGGCCTCACCCCCGATATCGTGGCTGGACGAACTGAGTTCGATGAACCCCGGGCGGGCCGAATACCTGATCTGGCGCGTGGTCGAATTGGAGAGGACGGACACGCGGCGCACGGCGCTTTCCAGGACCTCGCGGTTCACCTTGACGATCTTGTCGTTTCCCCCGGGAATGACCCGTTCGTAGTCGGGATAGGTCGCTTCGATCAGCCTGGCGTACAGCTGGGCGTTCTCCAGGTCGAATACGACGTGATTGTCCCCGATCGTTATCCGGGACGGGGTTTCCGATTCCCCGATGAGGCGCGAGAGGTTGTTCAGGGCCTTTGGGGGCACGATGATCCCTTCGGTGACCGTATCGTCTACTTCGCAGGGCAACGTCGTCTTGGCCAGGCGGTGGGCGTCCGTGGCGACCATGCGCACGGAACCGCCGCCTATGCGCAGGAAGGCGCCCCAGAGGCTGGGATGGGTCTCGTCCTTCGATACGGCGTAAACCGTCTTGCGGATCAGGCGCTGCAGGGAAGAAGCCGGAATCGATATCGTATGATCGGAGGGGACGTCGGGAAGGGCGGGATACTCCTCCTTCTCGATCCCTACCAGGCGAAACACCCCGCGGTCGCACCGGACGACCACCTTCACGCCGTCCACCTCGATTTCCACGGGCGCGTCGGACAACTCGCGGACCATCTCCGCGAACTTCCGTCCGGGAACCGTGATCGATCCCGGTTCGGCGATCTGAGCGGGGATCTTCGTCACGATGGATATGTCCAGGTCCGTGGCCCCGATGGTCAGGTGTCCGTCTTCCGTCTCCAGTAGGAGGTTGGAGAGTATGGGCAGGGTAGTCTTGGGCGGAACGACGTTCAGGACGGTCTGTATACCGCTCATCAACGTGGAACTGGCCGGTATGGTTATCTTCACGAAAGTACTCCTTTGGGCAATCGGTGCCGGTTACCCTTGCCTGGTCCGGAGTGTCGGACCCCTGGAAGGGCGGTATGATGTACAGTAACCTTATAAAACTATTGAATATAATAAAGGACGAAGGGGATGTCGCGCAAGGATTTTGTGGGGTAAAACCTACTTCATGTTGTAGAAAGTGCCAACGTGTCGCCAAGTGAGGTACTATATATTGTGTATACTATGGTGTTATATATATAACGAATACTAATAATAAAGAATGTGGATATGTGTATAATGGGGTGTTTTTCTGAATAAGAATAATATATATAACAACTTACATAATAATCCGAGTGTGGAAAAAGACGCTGCTAAACAGATGTTTGTCCACACTTATCCACACACTATAAACCAGAACCCGTTAAACCCCCGGTTATACACATGACATCGACATATCTTATATTATAATACACGGGTTTATCCACACTACACCGGGGCCCCCAGATGGATCCGGTGCGAGAATGAACGGACCGGTGCCTGATCCGGGTCATATCCCCCTCGATTCGGACGCCTTTCCACATCGAACCATGATACAAACACTCGAATGATGTGGATACATTAGATACACAATACACAATGTCGTGCCGGAGAACCACTTACAAGGAGGAGAGATTGTTAGCAAGGTGTGGATAACTGCATACTTATCCACATGGAACACAGGTTTTCCGTGAAAACGGGATTATGAAGAAGAGGCGGGCTTCACCAGCGAGAACTTGATTTTTTCGAGGTCTTCCTGGAGGTGCTCGTCGTCGATGAGGAGCTTCTTGACCGTCCGGCAGGCGTGGATAACGGTCGTGTGGTCTCTCTTCCCGAAAATCTCCCCGATTTCCTTGAGCGACGTCCGGGTCATGTCCCTGCACAGGTACATGGCGACCTGGCGTGCCGATACCACGTGTTTTTTACGGGTCTTGGCGGCGAGATCCTCGGGGGACACGTCGTAATGCCTGGCCACGGCTTTCTGAATGTCCGCGATCCCCACGGCGCGCTGCTTTCTCCGGATCTTGTTGCTCAGCACCCGTTTCGCCACCTCGATGGTGATATCGCAGTGGCTCAGTGACGCGTAGGCGAGGAGGCTGAGCACCGCCCCTTCCAGCTCCCGTATATTCGACGCGACCCGGTCGGCGATATACCCGATGACGTCCGGGCTCAGCGACAGGCCGTCCTTGTCCGCCTTCTTCTGGAGTATGGCTTCCCTCGTTTCGTAATCGGGCGGCTTCATGTCCGCGAGTAGCCCCCACTCGAACCGGGACACCAGGCGTTCTTCCAGGCCGGAAAGTTCCTTCGGGATCCGATCGCTGGTAAGGACGATCTGCTTGCCCTTCTGGCGCAGCACGTCGAAGGTGTGGAAGAACTCCTCCTGGGTGCGGTCCTTGTGCCCCTTGCAGAAGAACTGGATATCGTCTACGATCAGGAGATCGACGTTTCGGTAGGTCTGCGCGAACTCCTTCGTCTTTTTTTCCTGTATGGACTCGATGAATTCGCTGTAGAAGATCTCCGACGTCACGTACCGGAGCCGGTCGACGGTCCCGAGCCGTTTCGACTCATGGGCGATCGCCTGCGCCAGGTGGGTCTTGCCCAGGCCGACGCCGCCGTAGATAACCAGGGGATTGAAGGTCTGTTGCCCCGGGGATTTCACCACGGCCAGGGACGCCGCGTGGGCGAAGTCGTTGCATTCCCCTACGACGAAGTGCTCGAAGGTGTAGTTGTCGTAGAGGTTGTCGGTTTCCCTTTCGTCCCCGACCTCCCGAACCCGGTCCGGGCCGTAGGAGGGGAGATCGGTAAGCACGGGGACGATCTCCGAATTGCCTTCGAAGATATGATAGTCTATGGCGACCTGCCGGCCGAGGTGGGTCGTCACGACCTGGCTGATCATATCGTGAAACCGCTTCAGCATCCGCTCGCCGGAGAACGGGTTCGGCACCTCTATGGTGAATTTATCCGGTGTTACGTCATGGCCCCTGGTCCGTTCGAACCAGGTCGCGAACGTCTGCGCGGGCATCATGTCCTTCAGTTCCGACAGACACAGCGACCAGAGCTGTGCGGGATCTTCCTGGTTCATTGCGGATTACCTTGTCTCTCCAGGGGGCCGAAGCGTCCGGGGACGGACCCGGGAAATCCCGGTCCGAAAACATACCGGTACACTCGCATGCAATATGCTAAATAATTGTAATTACTGTATTTAGATTGTGATTGGTTACTACGACAACTTCACGGCAGGCGGAAAAGTTGCGGGTAGTATCTCCTCAATAGTATGTCGCGTGAAAAGGCGCTGTCAAGAGATATATCGAAAAGAATTGCACCACGGGAATGAACTAAAACCACTTGACAATATCGGCCTCTTCCGGTAATATAGAGGGCTGTTGTCTTTAATAAAAAGCGCGAAAATCCGGAGAGCGATCGATGAAGCGGACCTTTCAACCGAGCAATCTCAAGCGGCACCGCAGGCACGGGTTTCGTCGAAGGATGAGCACCAGGGCGGGACGGCTGATCCTGAACCGCCGCCGCGCCAAGGGAAGGACCCGCGTTGCCGTTTAGGCGCCGCCGGATCGGCGAAGGACCGATGCACCATGGCCGCCGGCTCCCGACGTTTTCCCCGCGACGAACGCATGCGACACCGGTGGGAGTTCGAGCGGGTGAGGAAAAGCGGACTCACCGTCAGGGGACGTTCGATGATCCTCTCCCTGGCGGCCAGTCCGGACCCCCTCGAGCGCCGGGTCGGTTTCATCGTGACCAGGCACTACGGCGGCGCGGTCGAGCGCAACCTGGTTCGCCGGAGAATGCGGGAGATATACCGGCTTAACAGGAACCGTCTGAAGCGTGGGGTACATCTGGTGCTCATCGCCCGAAGTCCCCGGCAGGAAGCTACGTACCACCAGATGAACGAGGAGTTTCTTTCCCTCTACCGTACCGCGGTGACACGTTTATGTGGAAATGGCTGACCAGGGCAATCGCAACCACGCTCGCATGGGGCGTCCGCGGCTATCAACTCGCAGTATCCCCGTTCCTTCCGCCAAGCTGCAGGTTTACTCCCACCTGTTCGAATTACACCATTGAAGCGCTGGAACGACGAGGCCCCTTCGTCGGGTCCTATCTGGCCGTGCGCCGGTTGTTGCGCTGCCATCCCTTTCACCCGGGCGGCTACGATCCCCTGGAGCGATCAGGCGGACCACGCGATTAGCCGCATCCCACGGCCTACAACCCTGGAATCTCGTCAACAATGGAAAAGCGGGTACTCGGCGCCTTCGGGCTCATCATCCTGACCTGGATCGGATACTATTACATTATATATCCCATGTATGCGCCTCAGGGTCCCCCGCCGGTCGACCGGACCTTCACGCAGGAGCAGACGGGAGACTTCCCCCCGGGCGATGATCCCGCGGGGGCCTATCCCACGGGCGAGGCCCCCGAACCGGCCTACGACGCCCCGGCGAACGAGTCCGAGCCGGTGACGCCGCGGACTCCCCCCGCGCGAACCGAAAGCCGTCCCCCAAGGGAACTGGCCGCGGACAGCTGGGACCGCTCCGAGCGCGTCCTGTTTCTCCCCCCGGTCGAAGGGGCCCCCGAACCCCGTGAAATCGTCCTTGAAAACCAGAACTTCCGTGGAGTCATCAGCACCCTGGGCGGTGTCATAACCAGTTGGAAGATCAAAGGTTATCGGGGAATCGGCGGAGAAGACGTGGAGCTCGTCCCTCCTGACCGCGAATCCGGTCCCGACGTCATTCTCACGACGGAGCGGGGACCCCGCAGTACCCGGGCCCTGCGGTTCGCGGCGGACCGCGACGCGGTCGTGCTCGGCCCCGGACAGGCCACGGGATCGCTGACCCTCACGGCCGATACGCCCGGGGGACTGACCATCACCAAGGTTTTCGCAATCAACCGGGACGACTACGCCGTGGACCTCCGGGTGAAGATCGACGGCGGCGAGAACCTGGCCCTGGGCAGCAAGTACTATCTCCGGTGGGGCGGCGGAATCAACGTGACGGAGAAGGACTGGGACCAGGACCTGTACGCCTTCCGGGGTTTCGCCTCGCTCAACGACACGGTCATCGATGAAGACCTGGGAACCGAACTCGAGGACCCCAGGCCCGAGACCACGGGAGAGACCCACTGGGTCGGGGTCCGCAGCAAGTACTTCTTCACCGCCATGGTGCCCGTGGACCGGAAAGCCAGGGGCTACCGGCTGAACGGCCGGCCCGTTCAGCGGCCGCAGTATGACGACCGGCAGATCGCCGCGGAGTTGTCCATGGGACTCGCCTCCCCCCTGGTGGACAACTTCCTCCTCTACCTGGGCCCGGTCCACTACGATACCCTGGAGCAATACGGATACGGCCTCGAGGGCGCCGTCGATCTCGGGTGGACGATCATACAGCCGATCAGCCGGGTCACGCTCATATCGCTGGTCTGGCTGCACCAGTTCATCTCCAATTACGGCATCGTGATCATCGTGCTGTCCATCATCGTGAAGATCCTGCTCTTCCCCCTGACCCACAAGAGCATGAAGGCCACCCAGGGCATGGCCGCGCTCCAGCCGAAAATGGAAGCCCTCAAGGAAAAGTTCAAGAATGATTCGACGAAGCTGAACCAGGAGATGATGAAGCTGTACCGGGAGGCGGGGGTGAACCCTCTGGGCGGCTGCCTGCCCCTCCTGCTGCAGATGCCGATCCTCATCGCCCTCTACACCATCTTCAGCAGTACGATAGAACTCCGGGACGCGCCCTTCGTGGCGTGGATCCAGGACCTGTCCCTGAGGGATCCGTACTACGTGCTGCCCGTCCTCATGGCGGCCACGATGCTGCTCCAGTCCAAGATGACGATGAAGGATCCCAGGCAGGCCATGTTCGTCTACATCATGCCCGCCGTGCTGTTCTTCATCATGATGAACCTGCCTTCCGGCCTGATACTGTACTGGACCATGATCAACGTGCTGACCATCGTGCAGCAGGCGATCCAGAACCGGTATTTCCCGGTACAACCCGCGAAATGACGCACCCCCTGGCCACAGGGGGCCGCGCGTTTCGATAATCCCATGACCTCGCAGGCCCTGAACGATACCATTGCCGCGATCGGCACGCCGCCCGGCGAGGGCGGCCTGTGCGTGGTGCGCATGAGCGGACCCGAATCGTTCTCCATCGCCGACCGGGTCTTCAGCGGCGCCTGCCGGCCTTCCGCCTGCCGGACGCATACCATACATCACGGTCACGTCATCGACCCACGGAGCCGCGACCGGGTCGATGAGGTGCTCCTGTCGCTCTTCAAGGCGCCGCGCACGTACACCCGCGAGGACCTGATCGAATTCAGCGGCCACGGGGGCATGGTACCAGGCGCCATGATCCTGGATGTGCTTATCCGTTCAGGCGCCAGGCTGGCGGAACCCGGCGAGTTCACGAAACGCGCCTTCCTCAATGGCCGGATCGATCTTTTGCAGGCCGAAGCGGTGGGAGAACTGATCCGGGCGCGGACCGACGCCTGTGCGCGGGCGGCGCTCAGGCAGTTGAACGGAACCTGCTCGCAACAGATAGACGAATTCAGGGTAAAACTGATACAAGTCATTGCATTTATTGAAGTAACGCTTGATTTTACCGAGGAGGGCATCCCGGATATGGCGCCCCGGACCTTCCTGGATCAGCTGGGCCCCGTCCAGGAAGCGCTCGCCCGTCTCATCAAGTCTTCTCGCGAGACGCGTGTATTGAGAGACGGGGTCCGGATCGCGTTGCTCGGAAAGCCCAACGTGGGGAAATCCAGTCTGCTCAACATGCTTACCGCCAGGGACCGGGCCATCGTCCATCCGGAGTCGGGGACGACGCGGGATACCATCGAGGAGCCCGTCGATATCCGGGGCGTGCCCGTCACCTTCGTGGATACGGCGGGAATCCGGACGACGTCGGATATGGTTGAGCAGCAGGGCGTTGCAAGGTCGCGTCAGGAATCGGACCGGGCCGATATCCCGCTGGTGGTATTCGACGCCTCCAGCCTCCCGGACGACGATGATCGGAGCCTGGCGGGCGAGTTGTCCCGGCGGGACTGCGTGTTTATATTGAATAAGTGTGATCTGGACACGTACGATCCGGAATCCTACGCCGAAATGACGGCGGGGGGCCGGTGCGTCAGGACTTCGGCAATAGACGGCACGGGCCGGGAAGACTTGCTGGCAACGATTCTCGAGGTCGCGCACTACGATCCGGCTAGGTTCGAATCGGGCCTCGTAGTGAATGCCCGCCAGGGGGATCTGCTGAACCAGGCTAAAGCGAGTCTGGATCGAGGTATCGGGGTCCTGGAAGAAGGGCTCGGCGCCGAGATGGCCGCCATCGATCTGCGGGATTGCGTTCGTCACCTCGGCGTTCTCGTGGGAAAGGAAATAGGTGACGCGGTACTGGACCACGTCTTCTCCAGGTTCTGCATAGGCAAATGATGTTCCACGTGAAACAAGGGTCGTGCGGTGGTTGGAACTGATCTGATGAAACAGGTAGAAGTCCTCGTTATCGGCGGTGGCCACGCGGGATGCGAAGCCGCCCTGGCAGCGGCGAGAATGGGCGTCACGACGGCCCTCGTCACCCTCGATGCGTCGAAGATCGGACAAATGTCCTGCAACCCGTCTATCGGCGGCCTGGGAAAGGGCCAACTGGTCAGGGAGGTCGACGCGCTGGGCGGGGAGATGGGCAGGGCCGCGGATGCGACAGCCCTGCAGGTCAAGATGCTGAACACGCGGAAGGGTCCTGCCGTACAGTCTCTGAGATCCCAGAATGACCGGATAGCCTACCGGGAATACATGCAGCGGGTCATTGGCGGGACCGACAACCTCGCGGTGGTTGAAGGCGAGGTGTCTCACCTGGAAGTCGGCCAGGGCCGCGTGAAGGGCATACGGACCCGCGACGGCAGGTCCATTTCCTGCCGGGCCGTGGTCGTGGCGTCGGGTACCTTTCTGAACGGCATAATGCATCGTGGAACGAGCAACGCGCCTGGAGGACGACTGGGAGAAAAGGCGGCAACGGAGCTGTCGGACTCCCTCCGGGCTCTCGGATTCAATATCGGCCGGCTGAAGACCGGCACTCCGCCCAGGATAGACGGAAACTCCATAGATTACAGTGAGTTGGAGATCATACCCGGTGATGAATTTCCGGAGCATTTTTCTCAGGAAAGACTGTCACCGGCCGATGAGCAGCTACCGTGTTATCTGACGTTCACGAATCCCCGGACCCACGACATCATCCGCTCCGCGCTGGACCAGTCGCCCATGTACTCGGGCAGGATCACGGGCCGCGGGCCCAGGTACTGTCCGTCCGTAGAGGACAAGATCGTACGGTTTTCGGACAGGGACAGCCACCAGATCATCCTGGAACCCGAGGGATGGAATACGGACGAAGTATATGTAAACGGGTTCTCCACGAGTCTGCCTGAACCGGTGCAGGATCAGGCGCTGCGTACGATCAAGGGTTTGGAAAACGCGGCCATCCTCCAGTACGGATATGCGGTGGAATACGATTTCATTCCGCCGGAAAACCTGACCCGGAGCCTTGAAACACGCCAGGTCGGCGGGTTGTTCCTTGCGGGACAGATCAACGGCACAACGGGTTACGAGGAGGCGGCTGCGCAGGGTATTCTGGCCGGTATCAATGCCGCGCTGTCCGTCACTGACCGGCCGGCATTCATCCTGGACCGGGGCGAGGCGTACATCGGCGTGATGATCGACGACCTCATCACGAAAGGCGCGGACGAACCCTATCGGATGTTCACGTCGCGGGCGGAGTACCGCCTCCTATTGCGCCACGACAACGCGGATATGCGCCTGTCGGATCGAGCCGTCGACATCGGTGTGATTTCCAGGGAACGTCATGAAGCCACGGTGACAAGGCGCCGGCTTGTGGAAGGAGAAACGGACCGGTTGAAACGGGTATACGTGCCGCCGGCCGACGTTAATCCGCTGCTACAGGCCAAATCGTCAGCACCTGTTTCGGAACCCGTGTCCCTGCATAAGCTATTGTCCCGACCGGAGATACAATACTCGGACATCTATCCTGTCGATCCCGATCCCATGGACCATGAGCCCTCTGTCATCGGCCAGATACAGACCTCGGTAAAGTACGCCGGGTACCTCGAACGCCAGCAAAAAGAGATCGAACGCATGCGATCCTGGGAGTCACGTACCATCCCAACCGATTTCGAATATCTTGCCATAAAAGCACTGTCTCACGAAGCCCGTGAGAAGCTGGACAGCATCAGGCCGGCAAACGTCGGACAGGCATCGCGCATCCCCGGCATCACACCGGCAGATCTGTCCATCCTCGTAGTTCATCTCGAACGAAGGGCATCTGATCCCCGCGATGAAGACAAGGTGTTCCACGTGGAACATCGCAAAGCATGAAATGGAACCATTCGCACAGTTCCTGCTCGCCGTCGAGAAAGCCGGCTACGGCCTGGACGCCCGTAAAATCGGGGCATTTGCCCGATATCAGGAAGAGTTGCTGCGCGTAAACAGCTTGCTCGGGCTCATATCCAGGAACGACGCGGAGCGCATTCCATCGCGGCATTTCCTGGATTCGCTGACGCCCGCTCTGAAGGGCGTCCTGCCCGCGGGCGGGAGGATCCTGGATATCGGAAGCGGGGGTGGTTTTCCTGGAATACCGCTAGCCATATTCATGCCCGATACGGACTTCATGCTGGTTGAGTCGAACCGGAAAAAGAGCACGTTTTTACGTAAAACGAGGCGTGTTCTTGCACTGAATAACGTAACCGTGCACAATGATCGTGTGGAATCGTTGGCGGGAACGATGCCAGGCGGGTTGTATGACGGAGCCGTGGCAAGGGCAGTGGCGTCAATCGCCCAGTTGGCCGCCTGGTGCGGAAGCGTCTTGAAACCCGACGGGAAACTGATCTGTTACAAGGGGCCCGGTCCCGAAGAAGAAATCGGTTCGGCCAGAGCCATCATGGAAAAACAGGATCTGATCCTGGAAGGCATTTATTCGTATGACTTTGGGGCTTCGGGATCGTCTACGCTGGTCGTATTGAGTAAGCAGTGATCACCAGGAACCGATTACGAATTCTACGAGCCGGAATATCTAAACAACGCCAGATAGACCAGAAAACCACCGATGAATCAGCCTGCTGCTCCTCCGATCGCCCCGTATAGGACGCATGCGTGTTTACATAATATGATATGTGTTGCGATACGATGGTTGGAAATAGTATAAACAACTGTAATATCAGTAGTTACGGTAAGTCGAAAGCCCGCTGTATCCACCGAGCAGCATCACCTCGATTTCCTGCCCCGCCTCCATGAATTCCTGTTCTTCATGACTGACGGCCAGGCCGTCGGCAATGGACATGGATCTCAGTATGCCCGAACCCTGCGCACCGGTGCGTGAGGCGAAGAAGGTGCCGTCGCGCTGCTCAAGGGTCACGCGGATGAACTGCTTTCGTCCAAGCGACTTCGTGATGTCCTCCTGCAGCACCGCTTTGATCGTGGGGCGATAGAGGTGGGTGTAGCCCTGCATCTTGAGGAGTGCGGGCCGCATGAAGAGTTCGAAGGTCACCATGGAGGCCACCGGGTTGCCGGGCAAGCCGAACACGATGGTGTCGTCAATGGCGCCGAAGGTCAGGGGACGCCCGGGCGTCATGGATACCTTCCAGAAGGCCATGGACGTACCGACGGCCTCCAGGGCGGCCTTGACATAGTCGTATTCTCCCACCGAAACACCGCCTGACGTAATGATCGCGTCCGCCACGAGTCCGTCGCGCAGGGCCTGCTCGAGCGCTTCCTGCGTATCGGGACAGATGCCCAGCCGCAGCGGTACGCCGCCGGCATCCGCCACCAGGGCGGTAAGGGCGTATCCATTGCTGTCCACGATCTTGCCGTCTTCGAGGGGTTCGTCCACGTCGACGATTTCATCGCCGGTGGATAGCACGGCGACCCGCGGCCGGCGGTATACGGACACCTGGGAGCGGTTGGTAGAGGCCAGCAGACCGACCTCCGCCGGCCGGATCAGCGTGCCGGCCGGAATGATGAGGTCGCCTTCGCGGATGTCTTCTCCGGCCCTGCGGAGATCGGTTCCGGGTTCCACGGGCTGGAGTACGCGCACGCGGCGCTCGTCAACCCGTAGCGTGCGTTCGACACGGACGATGGTGTCCGCGCCTTCGGGCACCGGCGCGCCCGTCATGATGTGTATTGCCTGCCCCGGCCCGACGGCGCGTTTTGCCACGTACCCGGCGGGCAGGTCTTCAACGATCTCCAATTCCGCAGGAGTATTCGGGGACGCCGGGACCGTGTCCGCGGCCCGTACCGCATAGCCGTCCATGGCCGAATTGTCCCAGGGCGGCTGGTTCCTCGTGGCGTGGACATCTTCCGCCAGCACCCGGCCACGGCCCGACACGATATCGACTCGCTCCACGCCGATCGGCCGGACCCGGTTCAGTATGGTATCACGGGCTTCGACTACGGAAATCATCGCGGGTTCCTTACGATACGGCCTGGCCGGCCGCGCCCATCAGCAGCACCGATACCTCGGTTCCACGGGAAACGGACGTTACACCCGTTTCCACGATAACAAGCCCGTTCGTTCCGGTCATGGAACTGAGCATGCCCGATCCCTGGCCCGCAACGGTCGAGGCGTAAAACCGGCCGCCGGTGCGGGTGACCCTGGCGCGGAGATAGTGCCGCCGGTCCCCGCCGGCCTTCAGGTCGTTCTCGAGTTCCGCCGGAACCGTGGGCAGGTGCCAGTCATGGGGACCATAGCCCATCATCTTGCGTAGGGCGGGCCGCGCGAAGAGGAGGAAAGAAACCATGCACGACACGGGATTGCCCGGCAGACCGAAGAAGGGTTTCCCCTGCAGCAGCCCGTAGGCGAGGGGCTTGCCCGGTTTCATCTTCACCCGCCAGAGTCTCATATCCGCGCCGAGGTCGTCCAGCACTTTCTTCACGTAATCGTAGTCGCCCACGGATACCCCGCCCGTGGACAGGATAACATCCGCGCTCGACGCCGCCCGTATGGCGCCTGCGATCTCGGCTTCGCTGTCCCGGGCGATGCCCAGGTTGACGGGCCGGGCGTTGCACTCCCGCACGAGCGCGGCCAGGGAGTAGCTGTTGCTGTTTACGATCTTTCCCGGGACGAGGGCCTCGTCGATATCGACCACTTCATCGCCCGTCGACAGGATGGCCACGTCGGGGCGCCTCCGCACCGAGACCTGGGACCGCTGAAAGGCCGCGAGGAGACCGATCTCGCCGGGGCCGATTTCGGTGCCGGCAAACAGCACGTTCCGGCCCTTTCTTACGTCCTCGCCCCGGTAGCGGACGTTCTGGCCCGACGCTACCGCCTTGAGGATCTCGACTCCGCCGTCGCCCTGCCTGGTGTTCTCCACCATGACGACGGCGTCCGCGCCGTCGGGAAGGATGGCGCCCGTCATGATGCGGGACGTGCTGCCGGGGCCCACGGTCTCGCCCGGTACGGTCCCGGCCGGGATCTCTTCGAGGACCTCGAGGCGCCGGGGAGCTTCCCCGGATGCGCCTGCCGTGTCCACGGCCCTTACGGCATAACCGTCGACGGAGGAATTGTCATGGGGCGGCACGTCGTACTTCGGCGCCACGTCTTCGGCGAGCACGCGGCCCTGCGCGTCGGGCAGCGGTTTGCGCTCGGTGCCCGAGACGGCTACCGAGTCCAGCACGATCTCCTGTGCCTGCTCCACCGTAAGCATGCGATCGTCAGCCATGGTCAATCCCGCCGATGCCATCTCTCTCGCCCGTCGCTGTCGCCTCTCGATTATCGGACCGATTCCGCCATGAGCGCTTCAATGGCGTCGATCGACCGCGGGAGGCCGTCCGACAGCACCCGGTGTCCGTCCCGGGTGACCAGCACGTCGTCCTCAATCCGAACGCCGATGTTCCTGTACCGCTCGAAGGCGGGCCGTACCGCCTCGATCAGCGCCCGGTTCCCGGGGGTGTCGTCCAGGTTTTCCAGCGTGTCCTCCCGGACGTAGATGCCCGGTTCCACCGTGATCACCATGCCCGGCCTGAAGGGCATGTCCCTTCCGCCCACGTCATGGACGTCCAATCCGAGCCAGTGGCTCGTGCCGTGCATGTACCACATGCGGTACTGGCTTCCCGATGCATTCGTTATCAGGCCCAGTTTCAGGAGTCCGCGAGCGATCGCCTTCCGCGCCACTTCATGCACCCTGCGCATGGTCATGCCGGGCCGGACGGCGGCGGTGGCCCGGGCATGGGCGTCGAGGACGATCCCGTACACTTCACGCTGTGGTTCCGTGAAGACCCCGCCCACCGGAAATGTCCGGGTGATATCGGCCGTGTAGTTTCCCACGGCCGCGCCGATATCGGCCAGGACGAGCTCGCCGTCCGCGATCTCCCGGCTGTTCTCCTCGTAGTGTAGCGTCGTGGCGTTGGGTCCCGAGGCCACGATGGAAGGGAACCCCCAGCGGGCGCCGTGCCGGCGGTAGGTCGAAAGAATGATGCCGTCGAGTACGGATTCGTTGAGCGGTTCCGAGACACCGGCGGCCTTGCCCATGATGGCGCGCTGCGCCAGGCAGGTAATGTCCACGGCGCGTTGCAGCTTCTTCAGTTCCCAGGGCGACTTGACGACGCGCAGGTTCCGGAAGAGGTGAGAGGCCAACCGCACATGGACGGCGGGGAAACGGCCGGCCTCCGAGGCGAATCGGAGGGCCCGGGGATACCGGTTCCCGAACCTGGACCCGGTGTCGGCCAGGAGCCAGACCTGCACGGGTGTTCCACGCGCGATGGATTCACCCAGGGCCCGGTAGTCACCCGCGTCATCGGATGGACGTTTTGCGTAGGCGGATCCGCCGAGGACGGCCTCGACAAAGGGGTCGAATTCTTCATTCGGCCATACCTGCTCGATCCCGGTCAGCCGCCGGGCTTCCGCTACGCCGATCATGTGGCCGGTCCAGATTTCCCGCGCCGGGTCGCGCCTGGGGAGAAAGAGGATCTCCCGCTGGCTCCGGTTGTCAGGGAGCAGCACGAGCGTGGCGCCGGGCTGGCTGATGCCGGTCAGATAGAAGAGGTTGCTTTCCTGGCGGTAGGGATAGTTCACGTCGTTGCTGAAGACCCTGGGTTCCGCTCCGAACAGGATCATGATCCCGCTGCCCATGCCTTCGAGGAGCTGTGCCCGCCGTTCCGCCAGTTCCTCCGCCGGCGCCGGTCCGGCGTCTTCCGTGATCGCTATTGCCTCCGGCTGGGCGGCCGCCGGGAAAGGCGACGTCACGCCATAGAGGGCCAGGCTCCACAGCGCGGCGGAAAGGACCGTCCACAGCGCACCTGAAAGGACCGCCCGCGGCGCGGCGCCGGCCGAAACTGCAAAAGGTATATGTCGATGCTCCATATGCTTCATAGGTCGCCGTCTGTGGAACCGTACGTGTTTCAGGTGGTATATTCCGCGTTCACGGTCACGTATTCGTGGGACATGTCGCAGGTCCAGACCGTCGCCTCGCCGTCTCCGAGCTTGAGATCGATATCGACGGGGATCTCACTGGCGGAGAGCGCCTCCCGCATGGCCGGTTCGTCCAGGGGGAGCCCCATGCCGTCCCGCGTCAGTTGGTGGCCGCACAGGAAGAGGTCGATGGCGTCTGGGTCCGACTCGGCCTCCGCGTACCCGACGGCGCAGAGGATCCGGCCCCAGTTGGGATCGTGGCCGTAGACGGCCGTCTTCACGAGGGCGGAATTCGCCACGCTCATGCCGATCGTCCGGGCGTCCTCGTCCGACCGGGCCCCCGTAACGCGTATCTCCACGAGTTTCGTCGCGCCTTCGCCGTCCCGGGCGATCTTCTTCGCCAGATCGGTGCAGACGAATTCCAGCGCTTCGGCGAACCGTTCGTAGGCTTCCCCGTCGGGCCGCGTGATCTCCGGGTTTCCCGCGGCGCCGTTGGCCAGGACGAACACCGTGTCGTTCGTGCTCATATCGCCGTCGACGGTGATGCGGTTGAAAGATTTTCCGACGGCCCGGCGCAGGGCCGACTGAAGTGCCCCCGGCGCGATGGCCGCGTCCGTCGTGACCACCCCGATCATGGTGGCCATGTACGGGCAGATCATGCCCGCGCCCTTGGCGATCCCGCCGACCACCACGGAAGCTCCGTCGATATCGCACCGCACCGCGCAGGATTTGGGCACGGTGTCGGTCGTCATGATCGATTCGGCGGCGTCGCGGTCCGCCCCCTGCCGTTGCCGGTCCAGCGCTTCGCCGATGCCGCCGCGGATCAGGTCCATGGGCATGGGCCGGCCGATGACCCCGGTGGAGGCGACGAGGATCTCGCCCGCGGGTACGTCAAGGCCCCCGGCGACCAGGGCGGCCATCTCCCGGGCGTCCGCCATGCCGGGCTCCCCGTTGCACGCGTTGGCGTTGCCGCTGTTGACCACGACGGCCCGCGCCATGCCGGTCTGCAGATGGTCCCTGGAGAGGATCACCGGCGCGGCCTGCACCCGGTTCGTGGTGAAGACGCCTGCCGCGGAGGCGGTCCCGCCCGCGTCGATCACCACCAGGTCCTTGCGGCTGCCCTTCGGACTGTTGATACCGCAGCTCGCCGTGTTGGCCGTGAATCCCTTCGGGGCCAGCACGCCCCCCTCTGCCGTTTGCATGGTCAGACCCTCGCTTCTCTCAGCGTTTCGTGCCATTCCTGCAGGCTCTTAACGGATATCTCGCTGCCCTCGTTCTTGAGCGCCTGGATGGCCTTGACCGCGGACCAGGCCGCCGAGAGCGTGGTGATGCACGGGACGTTCTGCTCGATGGCGGCGCGGCGGATCACGTAGTCGTCGTCCCGGGCGCTCTTGCCCAGGGGCGTGTTGATGATGAGCTGGATGTCGCTTCTGCGGATGTGGTCCACGATATGCGGTTCGCCCTCCCAGACCTTGTTGACCCGGATGACCTCCAGGCCGGCTTCCTCCAGGGTCTGGCCGGTGCCGCTCGTCGCCATGATCGTGAAACCCAGGCCGGCGAGTTCGCGGGCGATATCGATCACGTTTTCGTGGTCGAAGGCGTTGACGCTGACCAGGACGGTGCCGGACAGGGGCAGGGAGCCGCCCGCCGCGCTCTGCCCCTTGGCGAAAGCGATCCCCGGCTCTGCGTATATGCCCATGACCTCGCCGGTAGACTTCATTTCGGGGCCGAGGAGGCTGTCCGACCCGGCGAATTTGACGAAGGGCAGCACCACCTCTTTCACCGAGGCGTAGGGCGGGATGATCTCTTCGGTGAAGCCGAGTTCGCGGAGCGTCTTCCCGGCCATGACCCGCGCCGCGAGCTGGGCGAGCGGTACGCCGATGGCCTTGGAGACGAAGGGAATCGTCCGCGAGGCGCGCGGATTGACTTCCAGCACGTAGACGACGTCGTTCTTGATGGCGTATTGCGCGTTGATCAGGCCGACGACCTTGAGGCTCCGGGCCATGGCATGGGTATAGTTCCTCATGGTGTCGATATGCATCGGCTTGACCATGTAGGGCGGCAGCACGCAGGCGCTGTCCCCGGAATGGATGCCCGCTTCCTCGATGTGTTCCATGATCCCGGCCACGACGACGTCCGTCCCGTCGGAGATGGCGTCCACGTCGTACTCGAAGGCGTCCTCGAGGAATTTGTCGATGAGGATGGGATGCTCGGGGGACACGTGGACGGCGGTCCGCATGTAGGATTTCAGGGAATCGTCGTCGTAGACCAGGGCCATGTTGCGGCCGCCGAGGACGTAGGAAGGCCGCACGAGCACGGGGTATCCGATCTCGCTCGCCACGGCCAGGGCCTCTTCGAAGGAGAAGACCGTCCCGTGGGGCGGGTGGGGGATGCCCAGGTCCGTCGTCAGGACCCCGAACCGCTTGCGGTCCTCGGCCAGGTCGATGCTGTCGGGCGAGGTGCCGATGATGGGGACGCCCGCGCGTTCGAGCGGCAGGGCCAGCTTGA
Organism: bacterium; assembly: GCA_963693015.1. Lineage (GTDB taxonomy): Bacteria > JAAXHH01 > JAAXHH01 > JAAXHH01 > JAAXHH01 > JAAXHH01. Next base: position 2,115,706 of record OY843748.1, on the reverse strand, counting down.
GGGGCGTCTGTCCGCCGAACTGGACGATCACGCCGTCCGGCTTTTCCGTCTCGACGACGTTCATCACGTCTTCGAAGGTGAGGGGTTCGAAGAAGAGCCGGTCCGAGATGTCGTAATCCGTGCTCACGGTCTCCGGATTGCTGTTGACCATGATGGTCTCGTACCCGTCCTCCTTCAGCGCCATGACCGCCTGCACGCAGCAGTAGTCGAACTCGATCCCCTGGCCGATGCGGTTGGGGCCTCCGCCCAGGATCAGGATCGTTTCCCGCGTCTTGGGCCGGGTCTCGTTCTCGGTCTCGTAGGTCGAATAGTAGTAGGGCGTCATGGCCTCGAACTCGGCCGCGCAGGTGTCCACGGTCTTGAATACCGCGCCCAGGCGCGCCTCCATGCGCCGGCTTCGGACCGACCGCTCGTCGCTGCCGGTCAGGTGGGCGATCTGCACGTCCGAGAAGCCGGCCTGCTTGGCCTTGTGCAGCAGGTTCCGGGGCATGGACCCGTTCCGGTGCGCGCCGATTTCGCCCTCGAGATCGACGATATCCCGCAGGTTGTGGAGGAACCAGGGATCGACGCCGGTCAAGGCGTAGATCTCTTCGATGGACATGCCGAGCTGGAGGGCGGTCTTGATCTGGAAGATGCGTTCTGCCGTGGGCCGGGACATCTGTTCCCTGAGATCGTCCAGCGCGCCGGCCAGCTGTTCACCCGATAGCGAAGCGGCTTCGAGCGCTTCCTTTCCGTCCCCGCCGAGGCCGTACCGGTCTATTTCGAGGCCCCGCAACCCTTTCTGCACCGCCTCCTTGAAGGTCCGGCCGATGGCCATGGTCTCGCCCACGGATTTCATCTGCGTGCCGAGTTGCGTGTCGGCGTTCGGGAATTTCTCGAAAGCCCACCGCGGGATCTTCACCACCACGTAGTCTATGGTGGGCTCGAAAGAGGCCGGCGTCTCCCGGGTAATGTCGTTCGGTATTTCGTCCAGCGTGTACCCGACGGCCAGTTTCGCGGCGATCTTGGCGATGGGGAAGCCGGTGGCCTTGGAGGCCAGGGCGGAACTGCGGGACACGCGGGGATTCATCTCGATGGCCAGGATGCGGCCGTTCTCCGGGCTGACGGCGAACTGGATGTTCGATCCGCCCGTCTCCACGCCGATTTCCCGGATCACCTTGATCGAGGCGTCCCGGAGCGCCTGGTACTCCTTGTCCGTGAGGGTCTGGGCCGGCGCGACCGTGATGCTGTCGCCGGTGTGCACGCCCATGGGGTCGAAGTTCTCGATGGAGCAGATGATCACCACGTTGTCGGCCAGATCCCGCATCACCTCGAGTTCGTATTCCTTCCAGCCGATGACCGACTCCTCGATCAGCACCTCGGTGATGGGGCTGGTGGACAGCCCCCATTCGACGGCCTCGGCGTATTCCGATTCGCCGCGGGCGATGCTTCCGCCGGCGCCGCCCAGGGTGAAGGCCGGACGGATGATGGCGGGGAACCCCGTATCCTTCACCAGTTCCCAGGCCTCGTCGACGGTCCGCGCGAAGCCGCCCCGGGGCACCTCCAGCCCGATGCGCCCCATGGCCTCCTGGAACAGTTCCCGGTCCTCCGCCATCCTGATGGCCTCGAGCTTGGCGCCGATGAGCTCGACCCCGTAGCGGTCCAGCGCGCCCGATTCGGCGAGTTCGACGGCGACGTTCAGGGCCGTCTGCCCGCCGAGGGTGGGCAGCAGCACGTCGGGCCGCTCGCGCCGGATGATCTTCTCCACGTATTCGGCGGTGATGGGCTCCACGTAGGTCCGGTCCGCCATGTCCGGGTCCGTCATGATCGTGGCCGGGTTGCTGTTGATCAGCACGACCCGGTAACCTTCTTCCCGGAGCGCCCGGCAGGCCTGGGTGCCGGAATAGTCGAATTCGCAGGCCTGGCCGATGACGATCGGTCCGGACCCGATGATCAGGATGGATTCGATGTCGGTGCGTTTCGGCAAGATGATCCTCGCGGGGGACTGCGTTGCGGACCGGGTATTTCCTGTCGGAACGGGTTAAGCAAATCGCTTGAATATATACGCGGGGCCCCTGTCCTGCAACGTTAAAACCGGAGCCTTGAGCGTGCGCGGCGGGCGCGCGGCGGGCGAAGAGGGGGCAACGCGGCGTTCAGCGCTTCCGCGCCCCGCCTGGAACCGGCTTATACGCGCCCCACAAACCGACCCAGGTGCTGTAGCACATCGCCAGGAGGACCAGGGTGAAGGGCAGCCCGGTGGAGACCGTCATGGCCTGCAGCGCGGTCAGCGCCTCCGCGCCGCCCACCAGCAACAGCGTCGCGGCGACCACGCCCTCGAAAGTGGCCCAGAACACGCGCTGGCTCTTCGGCACGTCTTCCTTGCCCCCGGCCGTGATCGTGTCGATCACGAGGGACCCCGAATCCGATGACGTGATGAAGAACACCAGCACCAGGGTGATGCCGATCAGGGAGAGGAGTCCGGTGAGCGGGAACTGTTCGATCACGAGGAAGAGTTTCACCTCCTGCGCGGCGTCCGCGACCGGGGCAGCGGCGTCGGCCAGGACCTGCGACAGCGCCGCGCCGCCGAAGGAGGACATCCAGACGACCGAAACCAGGGTCGGGATCAGGATCACGCAGACGATGAATTCGCGCACCGTGCGTCCGCGGGAGACGCGGGCGATGAACATGCCGACGAAGGGCGACCAGGAGATCCACCAGGCCCAGTAGAAGGAAGTCCATCCCCGGGAGAAATTCGTGTCCTCCCGGCCGAACGGCGCAGACAGCGGAATCAGTTCCCGCAGATAGGCGTATCCGCCGGCGAGGCCGGTGGCGGCGATATCGCCGATGGGCCCCGCGAAGACGATGAACAGCAGCAGGAGCGCCGCCAGCGTCATGTTGATCTGCGAAAGGACCTTGACGCCGCCGTCGAGACCGCGGACGACCGAGACGACGGCCATGGAAGTCACCACCCCGATCAGTATCACGACGGCCGCGTCTCCGGTGCCCCATCCGTAGAGGAAATCGAACCCCGCCAGGGCCTGCCGCGTGCCCAGTCCCAGGGACGTGGCCAGTCCGAACAGCGTGGCGAACACCGCCAGGGTGTCGACGATATGCCCGCTCCACCCGCGCACCCGATCGCCCAGGATCGGATAGAAGGCCGAACGCAGCGTCAACGGCAGGTTGTGGTTGAAGGAGAAGAAGGCCAGGGCCAGACCCACCACGGCGTAGATCGACCACGGATGGAGACCCCAGTGAAAGATCGTGGCCGCCATGGCCAGGTCGCGCGACGCGACGGCGTCGCCGGCCGCGCCGCCGAGGGGGGCCCAGTCCGTGCGCGCGCCGTCTTCAACCGATAAGCCGCCCAGCGCCGCGCCGTAGTGGGAAAGCGGCTCCGAAACGCCGAAATACATCAGCCCGATGCCCATGCCGGCGGCGAAGAGCATCGCGAACCACCCGGGATAGCTGAATTCCGGCCTGGCGTCCGCACCCCCCAGACGAACCCTGCCGACCGGCAGAAAGATCAGCAGGAGGGCGAAGACCACGAACACGTTGCCGGCGGACAGGAAGAACCAGTCGAATGCGTTCGTGACGGCGGGACGCAGCCATCCGAAGAACGCGACGGCACTGGACTGGAAGATCAGGGTCCCGATGATGAATACGATGATGGTCAGGCCCGATATGACGAATACGGGATTGTGTATGTCCAGTCCGAAAGGCCTGATGTTGTCCTGGCCGACTCTCAAAGCGGGGGTTTTCCCTGCCGGCATGTCGGTCTCCGTTGATCGATGTGATTCGAGCACGCCCGGGCCGCGCCTGCACGCGAAGCAGGCGCACGCGGTCCCGCGCTCATTCCAGCGACTGGAGCAGCACCTCCTGGGCGGCTTCGAAGCCGGGGGCGATCTCCAGGGCCTTCAGCGCGGCCTTCCTGGCATCGTCCTTCCGTCCCGCCGCCAGGTACGCGCGGGCCAGGTCGTACTGCGCCTGGACCCGGTCGGTGGTTTCTACCGCCAGCGCGGCCTCGTACTCCGGCACGGCGAGGTCGGCCCTTCCGTCCCGTTCGTACGCGCCGCCGCGCATTTTACGGACCTCTCCGTCGAAGGGATCGATCATGACGGCGCGGCCCAGGGCTCGGAGCGCGTCCCCGCGCCGCCCTGCCCGGGCGTAGAGCCGGGCCAGCGTCTTGCAGGACGCGATGTCGTCCTCGTCCACGGCCGTGAGCGCCTCGAGGACTTCCATCGCCGCTTCCGCGTTATCCTGGGCAACGTAGATTTCCGCCAGCAGTTCGTGGGGATTGTCGGGATGCGTGTAATGCCCGTGGAGGGTCCTGGCGCGTTCAAGGGGCGCAATGGCTTCTTCGTACCGTTTCTCCGCGTGCAGCGCCTGGCCCAGCATGAGGTGGGCAAAGAAGCTCTCGGGGTGGTCGGCCGCCAGCGCGTCCAGTTCGGCCACGGTCAGCTGCTCGTCCCGCGGCGGCTTGAACCGCAGGGCGCGCCGGAGCCCGGCGCTACGCTTTTCGGCATAATCCGCGAAGGCCCGGTCGAGGCCGTCCATGGACGTGCCCAGCGCCGCGCGAACGGCTTCGGCGGTGGTTCGGTTCTCGTCGTACAGATCCAGCATGCGCCGGACCGCCTCGAATCCGCGGGTCTCCACGATGTATTCGACGACGATCGAAGCCTGGTAGTAGGAAAGGACGACCTGGCCCGGCGACGTCGGCCGGGTGAATCCGCGGTTCAGGTCGCTGACGGGGAGCAGTTTGCCCTGGGCCGCCGCCTCGGCGAATTCCGCCGCCAGGTCCATGTCCCATTCCGGGCGGGCGAGCCGCGTCTCGTAGACGGCTATGCCCTCCGCCAGCCAGCGGGGGATGCGGTTCCGCGTCTGCTGGAGGTGGGTGACGTGGACGTATTCGTGCCAGAGGGTCTGCCCCCAGTTGAACGTCCCCTTCGGCCGGGCCCGGGGCGAATTCGCCACCACCACCTCGCCGAAACAGACCCCGAGGAGGCCGCCGGTTCCCGGCACGCCGGCGATACGCACCATGAAGTCGTCGTTGTCGGGCAGGATCTCGACGAGCACCGGCTCATCCGGCACGAAACCGTATTTCGGCGCGATCGTCCGGTGGGCTTCTTCGAGCAGCTCCAGGGCCATTTGTCCGTAAACGGCGTCCTCCTCCCGGTGCAGCTTCAGCGTGAAACGATCATTGGTCCGGGTCTCGAAATCATCGAAGGAATCGAGCAGTTCCAGCGTATTGTAGGTCCGGGTGTCGAAGGGGTCTTTGTCGAACGCCCGTTCCAGCATCCGCCGGCCCTCCTCCACCGCGCCGACCCGGGTCAGGTTGATCCCCAGTCCGGCGTAGGCCGGCCAGCGGGCGGGATCGGTTTCGATCGCCCTGCGGCCCATTTCCACGGCCTCCCGGAACCGGTAGCGCCGCGCGAGCAGGTCGGCGATGACCTCGTAGAGCCGGCCGTAGGAAGGATTGATGCCGAGGACGCGCTTCCGGGCCGCTTCGTATTCGGCCTGCCGGCCCTGTACATGGTAGGCGGCGGCCAGGAGGGCGTGGGTCTCCGGTGATTCCGGGTTGATCTCGAGGGCCCTGGCCAGCTGGTCGATCGCATCGTCATAGGCCTCGTCCGTCAGGTGGAGACCCGCCAGGAAATGGCGTCCCGCCGTCAACCCGGGGTTGATTGCGAGGGCCTTCCGCGCCGCGGCCTCCGCCTGCCCCGGTTGTTTCTCCGCCAGCGCCTCGGCCAGGCCGATCAGGGCCGGCGGATAGTCGGGGTCGATCTTCAGCGCGTCTTCGAAGATCGCGACGGCTTCCGCGCGGTTGTGCTTGTCGAGAAACAGGCGCCCCCACGCTGCGAAGGCATCGATGTATTCTCCGTCGACACGGGTCGCCGCGGCCAGAAAGGCGTTGGCCTCGTGAAACAGCTCCAGGTACTGCGCCGCCAGCCCCGCGGCCATCAGGTCCGGCGCACTCGGCGGGCCATCCGTCCTGCTGTCCGCCAGGATGGCGCGGCACAGTTCGAGACCCTCCGACGTCCTGCCCGTCGTGAAATACACTTCCGCGAGCCGAGCGGCAGCCAGGGGCGGCCTGCCCCGCGGAAACCGGGCGGCGTCCAGCACTCCTTCCGCCTCCTTGTATCGCCCCAGACGCTGGTACAGTCTGCCCAGCAGTTCGCGCATCTCGTCCGTGTCGGCCGTCGCGTCCGATCTCTCCGCCGCACCCGTCAGAAGATCGACGGCGGGGCCATACTGGCCGACCACGGCATGAAGCCGGGCCAGCGCCATGACCCGCTCTTTTCGAAGCGTCTCCGCTTCGTCCCCGCCCCGGGCTGCGAACGGGCGGCGTTGCTGCCAGGAAATCGCCGTCCGGAGCTCGTCGATCCGGTCTAGGTAGCGCTGGCGCGCCGCGCGTCCTTCTTCCCAGGCTTCTTCTATGGCGTCGTCATCCTGGGCCCGCGCGTCGGGACGGATGATCACGGTTGCGAGCAGGAGAGGAACAAGGAGTAGACGGGCGGCTCGGATCATGAAATATCGGGTCAGGAATCCGGAGATAAACTTATTATTGATAATGATTTATGCAGCGCTACCGGAATATAGGCCGCCTGGAATTACCTGTCAAGAGAAACCCCTCCAGTACCTGTCCGGGTGAAGGGCCGAGGGGTTCAGGCGGCGCATAGTATTCCATCGTCCAGGACGGTCCGTCGCTGCGGACGATGACGGCGCCGCCCCGGTCCGTCCGGTACACTGCCGCTCCCCGCCGCCTGTATTCCTCGAGGATGATGATCGAGGGGTGGCCGAAGGAATTGTACATGCCGGCGGAAACAACCACGGCCTCCGGGTCGACGGCGTCCAGGAAGGCGGTTCCACTCGATGAACCGCTGCCGTGATGGGGCGATTTGAGCACGGTGCTGCGCAGTACGGCAGGTGCGCGGTCCCTGCGGGTCACCGCGTACTCCGCCTTCTCCTCGATGTCGCCGGTCAGCAGCATGCTGAACGCGCCGTAGGACAGGCGCAGGACCACGGACACCTCGTTGGGATTGGCCCTGGACGCACCGGACAGGAACAGGGGGTCCGGATGGAGGAAAACGCCGCGCACGCCGCCCAGCGCCGCCAGGGTGTCGCCTCTCACGACCGTGCGGTAGGGGATGCCGTGCCGCTCGACGGTCTCGCGCCAGGCGCGGTAGGCACCGGCGTCCGATGTTACGCCGCTAGAAATGACCTCGCCCACGTCCACGGACTCCACCACGGCCGAAAGCCCGCCGTAATGGTCCAGGTGAGGGTGGGTTACGATCATCGTATCCACGCGGCGATGGCCCTTCGCGCGCAGGAAGGGCACGATGACGCGGGCCCCGGCGTCGTAGGCGGGCGGGCCTGGGCCGCCGTCCACCAGCAGGGTCCGCCCGTTGGGACAGGCGATGAAGATGGCGTCGCCCTGCCCCACGTCGAGGACGGTGATCTCCAGCGCCCGATCGGGCAGGAGGCTATAGCAGACGAGGAGGAAGGAAAGGGCCGCCAACCCCTGCCGCGCCCGTTGCCGCCCGGGGTCTTTCGGGTTCCAAAGCAGGAGCAGGCCCGCGGCGTAGAAGGACAGGAAGAAGAGGCTGGATGGCGCCGGTACTTCTACCAGCGCGGTTGGCACGCTGGAGAAGGCCTTCGAGAGATGGATCATGCCGTAGAGGACCAGCGTGTTGACGGCGCTGAAGAGGCGGGCGATTTCGATGAAGAGGGGACCGGTCAGGGCGGTGAGGACGCCAAAGGTCGTATTCAGAAACACCAGCGGCCCGATGAAGAGATTCGCGACCGGCGACATCCAGGAAACCTGGTGGAACGTACCCGCCACCACGGGCAACGCGCCTATTTGTGCCGCGACCGATACCAGCAGACCGTCCCGGAGCCAGCGCGCCCACCACTTCTCCGACCGGGAAAGCCCTTCGGGAAGCAGTTCCTTCATCCTGGGATAACCCGTGATGATGGCGTAGGTCGCGAGAAAGGAGAGCTGGAAGCTCAGGTCGAAGAGGGCCGAGGGCCAGATCAGGAGGATGACGATGGCCGCCACGGCCAGGATGTTGACGGTGTCGGTCTGCCGGTCCAGCTGCCGGCCCGCCAGGAAGAGCGCCGCCATGATCGTGGCCCGGATCACCGACGGCGTGAGGTTGGTGATGAAGGCGTAGAGGACGAGGATGCAAAGGGTGCCGGCGACGACGAGGTTCCGTGGCAGCCGCAGGACGAACAGTAAGGTAAATATGACCAGCGTGATCAGGCCGACGTGCAGGCCGGATACAGCCAGGATATGCGCCAGGCCGATCGTCCTGAAGGTGTCGAGCAGCTCTTCGGGCAACTGCCGGCGCTCACCCAGGAGGATGCCCTTGAGCAGGGCGGCGGAATCGCCCCGCATGGTCCGGTCTATCGACTGATCGATACTGCTTCGGAGCGGGTCGATGACCCCGGTCTGCCAGGAGAACGACCGGTTGCGAAGCGTCACGCGGTAGCTTGCCGCGTCGCGCACGCTCATCAATGCGTAGACGCCCCTACTCGTGTAGTAGGTCCGTGCGTCGAATCCACCGGGGTTGCGGGCGGGTTGCGGGCTGCGCAGGCGGCCTGTCATCAGGACCCGGTCGCCGTATCTGCCGGCTTCGATGCCGCTGTTCAGGCGAACCTGGAGGCGTCCGGTGACCGGCGTCATCCGCCCGGCGGCAGGCGTCATACTGCCCGAATCCGCCGGCCTTCGCCCCGACTCCCTCAGCGCGATGGAATCCGCGTCGACGGTGACGACCGTGAAGCGGGACCGGACCTCCGGCGTGCGGACGATCGTGCCGGACAGGGTGTGGCGCTGCCGCTGGTCGCAGAGTCGCCGGATGTCGTTTGACGGGACGACCCGCATCTGCACCGCGTACCAGAAGGCGCCCGCGAAAACGAGGCACAGGGCCATGCAGAGACGGAGGGTCAAAGAGTCGTTCCCACGGGTTCGGTAGAGCGCGTAACCCGACGCGATCACCGCCACGGCACACAGCGCAAACAGTACCGGGGAAACCGTGACGCGGTGGCCCAGCAGGATGCCGACTACGTAGCATAAGGCGATGAACAGGGCCGGGCGTTGCATGATGAGGTGGTTATTTCTCGTGTTCGAGCAAAATGCGCTCGATCCGGTCGAAACGGGCATCCACTTTCCCGAAACGGGCATCCACTTTTCCGGCATCTTCCCGGATATGGTCGACTAAACGATCAAACCTTGCGTCTACCTTGCCAAACCGTTCCCATATGTTATTCTCGAACCGGTTGAATCTCACGTCGATCTTATTGAGTTCTTCCCTGATATCCTCCTTCAGTTCCCGCCGGCTCGCCTTCGCCTCGCGCCAGAAGAAGATGAAGGCCGTCAGCAGGATCAGGGGCTGAAGCCAGAGTTGCACGTTTTCCATGATGCTCCTTTCCTGATTTCAAACTTGGTCGTGGATATCGTCGAGTAAGCTGGTATGCGTCTCCTCCAATCAGGCCTTCGTTTCCGGTATCCTTCGATCCTCCTCGATCATCCCGTCGCGCAGGCGGATGATCCGCTTGCAGTGCCTGGCGACGTGCGCTTCGTGGGTCACCAGTACGATCGTATGCCCTTCCCCGTTCAGGCGATCGAATATCGCCATGATCTCCTCTCCGGTCCCGCTGTCCAGGTTTCCGGTAGGCTCGTCCGCCAGGATGATGGACGGTTCGCCGACCAGCGCCCGGGCGATGGCCACGCGCTGGCGCTGTCCACCCGACATCTCGTTGGGCTTGTGACGGGCCCGGTCGCCGACCCCCACCGCTTCCAGGGCCTCCATCGAGCGCCTTTGACGCGCCCCGGCGTCCATTCCACGGTACAGGAGGGGCAGTTCCACGTTGCGCAAGGCGTCGAATCTCGGCAGCAGATTGAAGGCCTGGAACACGAAACCGATCTTCCGGTTGCGGATGGAAGCCTGTTCGTCGTCCGAGAGTGCGCCGACCGGCCTGCCGTCGAGCGCGTAGCTGCCTGCCGTCGGCGTGTCCAGGCAGCCCAGGATGTTCATCAGGGTGGATTTCCCGGAACCGGATTGCCCCATCACGGCCACGTATTCACCCCGGTCAATGGTGGCGGATACGCCTCGAAGCGCCGAGACGCGCTCCTCTCCCATCGGGAAGGATTTGCGCAGGTTTTCGATAGAGATTAAAGGGCGATCGTTGTTGATAGGGCGCACGACTACTGCCTCCGAATGGTTGTGCGATTCGGTTCTATAAAGGCTTAGTCGTGGTTGTGGGGGGAATCTTGTGTTCTACTAAAGAGGTTCAGCTAAATAACTCGACTTTTGTTTTTCCACTCTCGGTCAACACCACGATATCGGCTTTTGCAAAATCGGTGATAGATGACATTGTCAACCAGTGCCCAATGCATTGGGTGTTGTGAAGCGCCATGGCCTCTCCTGCGCTTCCATAGTCGAAACTACCACAGAGTGAGTGCATAGACAGACTAACCTTACCGACAAGACGCTCATGAAGGGCGACTTGTATTTCACCGGAAACGGTTCTCAATCTCAAACGAGACTCCGGTTTTTGTGTGTTCTGTTTCAATCGTGTCGTACCATACCGATTATGAATGGACACATCGCCCGCCAAGTCTATTGCAGTTAATTCATAACGTCCAACGTCGATATCCACATCACCTTCCACAGAATCTATCTCCCCTTCCCAGAGACCCATGTTTTCCATGACGTTATCGTGCCATGTCCCCCCACCATAGTCATACATACGATGGATAAGTTTTCCCCCGATATGCTGTAATTTCGAGAAAGCACAATTAAACAAATAAACATCGTTGCCGATATGCGAGAGGGTATGAACATTACGACAGGAATAGATCGCCAGAGAAGCGTCCACATGATCCGCACTGATTTTCGAGGGTCTGAAAACCGAAACATGTTTTCCTTTTGGGACAGAAATCGACAAGTGACAGTACTCGGATGGTCCGAAGACGTCTTCATTCTGCGTCCAGACTGCCTTGAATACATCTTCAATCTCACCATGCATGGCAGTTTTTTTTGTATCCAATGGAAGGATCTTTCGAGTCTGAACAGATATGCGAATCGCCTTTCCCAAACTCTTTCTAACTGACTCGGGGAGGGATGGAAACACTTCGATATCGTCTTTCAAATGTGGAAACACGTCGATCAATCTGTTCCCGCTGCTTAGTTCATACAGTGCCCATTCGTTTGTCAGATCACGTTTCCAGTATTCGCTGATTCGCCGCGTTTCCGCTGTAGGGACGTTATGCCTGGATGTGACTCCCAGGAACAGCTCCCCTTCGTGAGGCCCCGATGTATAAAAATCTTCGACTTGATCACTTGAAATAGAGATCTCATTTAATTGATTCCGGGCCGCTTCCTCAGACGTCCCCAGCGCGATCTTGGTACCTTCGATTACAAGTTTTCTACCCCGCGCCTGTTTAATCTCAACCTCCGTACTCACCCCACAATACAGGACGATGTTCTCCACGTCGCCCATATCGATCGTTTCTTCGAAATCTTCTCTGGCGATCTTGCAGACAACATCCTGGACTTCTTCCGTTACGTCGATCTGGCTCATGGCAATGGTCTCCTTCTCTTCGGACGACAAAGCGTTTCTCAAACGGATTCGGGATTGATAAAGCCTTCCTCGCGCCGTCGATTCCGGAATGTCCAGAAAGGCGGCGATTTCCTTCAGGGAAAACCCGGTGTAGTAGTAGAGCGTGACGACCTGGCGGTAATGTTCGGGCAACTTCTCGACTTCATCCCATATCTCAAGGCTTTCGATGTAGTTCTGATGGGCCTTATTCGCGAGAGCGATTTCATCGCCCGCTCCATCACCGTGAGCGTCGTTACGGACCAGGCGGCCGACTTTTTGCCGCCGGCTCCATTCCTTGCACCGGTTGACGACGATTCGGTGAAACCAACTGCCGAATACGGTCGGATCTTTCAGCTGCGATAGTTTGCAGAAGGCCGCGACAAAGGCATCCTGTACCACGTCCTCGGCGTCTGTCCGGTCCCGAAGGTAACCCAGCGCCACGGCGAAAGCGGCGTTCTGGTACCGCTGAACCAGGGGCTCGAAGGCATCGGCATTTCCCTCCAGGCACTGCCTGATGTTATATGTTTCGTCGCGTGTGAGCGTGGTCATGACTTGCGCAATCAAAAGGGTTTAAGTTGATGGCCGATTGGTAATTCTACTCTTTGAAATATACTGCCGCGGGATGTGGCTGCGTCTCCCGAAACCTTGCAAAAGACCTATCCTAAGACGCTTATTGACCGTACCCGCTTTCCTGTAGAAAACGTAGCGCATCCGGGCCGTCCTTTATGGCCAGAATGTCTTCTATGGCCGTCTTTTTATCGGCCGTCTTCTCGTGGTATGCTTCACATATCTTGTAACCTACGTAGTATCCCAGATCAGCCGGCCTTGCCCCGGTGGAATTGCCCCCGTTGTAGAGCCAGTTACTGAAGTCGGTTTGTAGCATTTCATTCGAGAACGATTCCCATAATTCAGTTTCGTGCGCCTCTCCATACGAATGCAAATGGGGGTTTATGTGTTTTCCAGTTGCTAACTCTCCAAGAAAGTCTGCCGCGCCTTCGAAAACGGAGTGGCCCAGAAGTGTGTTTTCTCTGAAATCATAAGCCTGTTGTGTGTGTATAAGCTCGTGGATAACGATAAATGGAATGTCTTCTACCGGTTTGAGGACTTCAAGATACCACTCGTTCAGTTCGTCCTTGGGAAGATTGTCCGTTCGACAGGAAATCTCAGTCCCAATCAAAAGGCCGTTGCTCGACGTAGTTCCTCCGGAATTCATTTTCCCTATCAGAAAGTACACATCTGGGAATACCGCCTTGTCGTACAGTTTCTTCCAGTTGTGCATATACCCGCGGATCTGATCGGTTAACTCCAACACGCGGGTTGAGCTTTCTCTTATGGAAGCGTAATACTTCGGCTTGGCTTCGATTACCTCGACCAATCCCTCCGCGCTTTCGATTCTGGAGTCGATGAAATCCTTTAAACCGATACTGCCCTTTGCGAAGTATTCCGATTCGAATATATCAATCTTTTCTTCTGTAGTCTTGCCTTCCGACATGTCATATGCCAACCAGAAATGATCGATGTCGGAAGTAACCAAACGGACTTCATTGGGATTGGTGTTCATGGAGGAACTCCCTGATTGCTGAGCAGAAGCCGTTACGACGCTACACATACATAAGAAACAGCAGCAGATTTCCCTCGCTTTGAATCTCGTAAAAGTCATCACAGACCGGATCATGTGTCTAGTCCTCCATATAGTATTCTTCACCATGCAATAAAGTCTGAGTCAGTCGGCCGAATGGGGTTTACTGGCATGAATCCCCAGTGACAGACATAACCCTCTTATAGTTTAGACGCTTCAGAACCCCGATTGCTCAAAATCAAAACTATGGGTTCTGCGAATCCGCTTATGGGAAGTCCACGCATGATCGTAATAGTGACCTTTTCTCATCGTGCGTCCTGTCTTCGATATCCTGGTCCGATTGCTTGCCGCAAACGCCCACCCAATCATTGACAACAGCCGCATGTCTCTTATATTCTATTTAAGTATCGGTTATATAGATCAAGTCGTGGCATGCGCCTCGCATCAATCGAATTTTCACTCTGTACAGGAGCCGTTTATGCCATTCCTGGAAGCCGGGGTCGCGGCCCCGGAAGTGACACTGGAAGACGCGGACGGACAGTCGACGTCGCTGGGCGACCAGGCGAACGGCGGCTGGCTGCTGGCGGTCTTCTACAAGGTGGGCTGCGGGACCTGCAAGTTCAGCGCCCCCTATTTCGAGAAGATCCATCAGGCGTATGGCGGCAACGGTGGATTCCGGGTGCTGGGCGTATCGCAGGACACGCCGGAGGACACCCGCGCGTTCATGGACGAGCACGGCGCGACCTTCCCCAACGTGTACGACACGACCCACTGGGCCTCCGCGGATTTCGGCCTGACGAACGTGCCGACCTGGTTCCTCATGGATGAAAGCGGCGGCATACTGGACAGCAACACGGGCTTTTGTCGTACCGATCTGAACGAGCTGTCGCAGACCATCGCGGCACACCTCGAAGAAGAGGCCGTGGTCATTTCCCCGGGGGACGACGGTGCGCCCGAAATGAAACCTGGATGAGGCTCGAAACAACCGGTCGGGCCTCGACCGGAACCCGGATAGCAAAGAGCAAGCAAAGAACCTGACAACCATGGCGGCCGCTCCGGCGCGAAACGACTGTTCACGTTGCCGGAGGGTCGCTTTTTGTTCCTTTAGGCCGCAGGATGCGGTCCGCACCTACGGGATGCTGGCAGACGGACGCATGCCGGCTCCGGCGACGCGGAATCACGCGCCTCGCCGCTGAACCCATGAACGGCCCATGACCGACACCACCACATCCCACGTGCCCAAGCCCCCGTGGCTCAAGGTACGCCTCAAACAGGGCCCCAATTTCCGGGAACTGAAGCGGCTGGTCGGGGACAACCGGCTCCATACGATCTGCGAGAGCGCCCAGTGCCCGAATATCTGGGAATGCTGGGAGCAGCGCACCGCCACCTTCATGATCCTGGGCGACATCTGCACGCGCAGCTGCGGGTTCTGCGCGGTGAAGACGGGCCGGCCGGACAAGGGGCTGGACTGGGACGAGCCCGAGCGGGTGGCCGGCGCCGTGGAGAAGCTGGGCCTGCGGTTCGCCGTGATCACCTCGGTGAACCGGGACGAGCGGGCCGACGGCGGCGCGCCCATCTTCGCGGAGACGATCCGGGCCATTCGCCGCCGGTGCCCGGGCGTGGGCGTGGAGGTGCTCATCCCGGACTTCAAGGGTTCGGAGGCGGCGCTGCAGACGGTGCTCGACGCCCGTCCCGACCTGCTGAACCACAACCTGGAAACTGTGCCGGACCTGTACCGGACCGTGCGGCCCCAAGCGCGGTACGACCAGTCTCTCGAACTGCTCGAGCGGGCGAAGGCCCGCGGCGCGAAGACCAAGACGGGCATCATGGTGGGGCTCGGCGAGACGGACGGAGCCGTCCATGCCCTCATGCGCGACGTGGCCGCGGTGCACTGCGACATCCTTACCGTAGGACAGTACCTGCAGCCGACGAAGAAGCATCTGCCGGTGCGCAAGCACTATCATCCGGACGAATTCGCCCGCTTCAAGGAACTGGGCGAGGAGTTCGGCATCCCTCACGTGGAGTCCGGCCCCCTGGTCCGCAGTTCCTACCACGCGGCAGACCAGGCGGACAGCGTTGGCGGGACGCCTCCGGGATCCGGCGATGGTGCGCACGGGGCGAATGGAAACGACCTGCGCGAGAGCAGCGGCGCGCACCCGGCGAACGGTAATGTCCCCCAGCCTGTAAACGGTAACGGCTTGTTGTCGATCGAGCCGCTCGGAAGCGTGCCCGGATAGCACCTCCCGGCGCGGTCGTAGCCAGGCAGTTAGCCAGTCCGCGCTCCCAAGTCGAACCGGCCTCGTAAATCCGCTCAAGACAAGCGCGGAACGCGGTTTACCGCCCCGATCCAGGGCTCCGAAACCCGCTGTACAACGCCTGTTTGGTCAACAGGAATAAAAAAATAAGAAACCTGTTGACTTCATATACCCGCCTGTGTATCTTGCGCGGGTTGCGGTAAGATTACGCTCTTTGAAAACATGGCAGCGTGCATGTCCTTAAGTCGTCTGACGAGGGCTCTCCGGTTCGACCGGAGAGCATACACAGATGCAAAGTTAAGATCGGACTTTTCTTTTATGGAGAGTTTGATCCTGGCTCAGAACTAACGCTGGCGGCGTGTCTTAGTCATGCAAGTCGAACGAGAAAGCGTTCTTCGGAACGCGAGTACAGTGGCGGACGGGTGAGTAACACGTGGGGAACCTGCCCTCAAGCTGGGAACAACCCGCCTAACGGCGGGCTAATACCGAATGTGGTTGTCACACCGCATGGTATGACAACTAAAGGTGGCCTCTCCTTGGAAGCTACCGCTTGTGGATGGCCCCGCGCTCAATTAGCTTGTTGGTAGGGTAACGGCCTACCAAGGCGACGATTGATAGCCGACCTGAGAGGGTGATCGGCCACACTGGGATTGAGATAAGGCCCAGTCTCCTACGGGAGCCAGCAGTCTAGAAATTTGGGCAATGGGCGAAAGCCTGACCCAGCGACGCCGCGTGGGGGATGAAGCTTCTCGGAGTGTAAACCCCTGTTAGGTGGGACGAAAACCCGTACATGAACAATGGGCGGGCTTGACGGTACCACCAGAGGAAGCTCCGGCTAACTCCGTGCCAGCAGCCGCGGTAATACGGGGGGAGCAAGCGTTGTTCGGAGTTATTGGGCGTAAAGGGCGTACAGGCGGTGGTGTAAGTCAGATGTGAAATCCCCCGGCTCAACCGGGGACCTGCATTTGATACTGCATCACTTGAGTACAGGAGAGGAGAGCGGAATTTTCGGTGTAGCGGTGGAATGTGTAGATATCGAAAAGAACACCAGTGGCGAAGGCGGCTCTCTGGCCTGATACTGACGCTGACGCGCGAAAGCTAGGGGAGCAAACAGGATTAGATACCCTGGTAGTCCTAGCCGTAAACGTTGGGCACTAGGTGTTGGAGGTATCGACCCCTTCAGTGCCGAAGCTAACGCATTAAGTGCCCCGCCTGGGGAGTACGGCCGCAAGGCTGAAACTCAAAGGAATTGACGGGGGCCTGCACAAGCGGTGGAGCATGTGGTTTAATTCGAGGCAACGCGAAGAACCTTACCTGGGCTTGACATGTACCTGAAAGCCCTGGAGACAGGGCCCCTCTTCGGAGCGGGTACACAGGTGCTGCATGGCTGTCGTCAGCTCGTGTCGTGAGATGTTGGGTTAAGTCCCGCAACGAGCGCAACCCTTGTCCTTAGTTGCCAGCAGGTGAAGCTGGGCACTCTAAGGAGACCGCCGGTGATAAATCGGAGGAAGGTGGGGATGACGTCAAGTCCTCATGGCCTTTATTGTCCAGGGCTACACACGTGCTACAATGGCCGATATAAAGGGTTACAATACCGCGAGGTGGAGTCAATCCCAAAAAGTCGGTCCCAGTTCGGATTGCAGTCTGAAACTCGACTGCATGAAGTCGGAATCGCTAGTAATCGCGGATCAGCATGCCGCGGTGAATATGTTCCCAGGCCTTGTACACACCGCCCGTCAAGTGATGGAAGCCGGGAGTACCCGAAGTCGTTACTCTAACCCTCGGGAGGAGTGCGCCGAAGGTAAAACTGGTGACTGGCACTAAGTCGTAACAAGGTAGCCGTACCGGAAGGTGCGGCTGGATCACCTCCTTTCTAAAGAGTTTTCGTAACTCGAGGTCGACTTGTCCGGCGCACGGCGTGCACGCTGTCATGTTTTCGAAGCGGGGGGCCTATAGCTCAGATGGTTAGAGCGCACGCCTGATAAGCGTGAGGTCAGTGGTTCGATTCCACTTAGGCCCACCATCCGAAAGCCGGGGATATAGCTCAGCTGGGAGAGCGCCGGCTTTGCAAGCCGGAGGTCACCGGTTCGATCCCGGTTATCTCCACTGGGGCACAGTCAGCTTGAAGACGATGCCCGCTCTTTGACAATTACATAGGAATGACGGGAACGGCGTTGTAACATCGGAGCACTCAAGCACAGTAGCCTTTGTTGGTCAAGCTACTAAGAGCATACGGTGGATGCCTTGGCGTCAGAAGGCGATGAAGGACGTGGTTAAGCTGCGATAAGCCCCGGGGAGCTGCACGCAAGCATAGATCCGGGGATGTCCGAATGGGGAAACCCGGCGCGGGTCATACCGCGTCATCGGCGGTTGAATATATAGGCCGTCGAGGCTAACGAGGCGAACTGAACCATCTCAGTACCCTCAGGAACAGAAAGCAAAAGCGATTCCCTGAGTAGTGGTGAGCGAAAGGGGAACAGCCCAAACCGGTCTTATGTAAGCCTGCATGCGTTGTACGGCCGGTGTTGTGGGGTTCATTCAGACCAGGATGCAGCCGGGTCGGAGAGTTACAAATGTCTTGGTTAGTCGAATAGGTTTGGAAAATCCAACCACAGACGGTGATAGTCCGGTAGACGAAAGCCATAGACACTCTCTGGAATGAATACCCGAGTACCGCGGGACACGTGAAATCCCGTGGGAATCCGGGAGGCCCACCTCCCAAGGCTAAATACTCTCTGACGACCGATAGTGAACCAGTACCGTGAGGGAAAGGTGAAAAGTACTCCTGGCGGAGGGTGAAATAGATCCTGAAACCGTTTGCTCACAAGCTGTAGGAGGAAAGGCCGCGACTCCACGTTACCGCCCTTCGGGGCGGCGACCGGTCGCGGTTGGACTGACTGCGTGCCTTTTGCATAATGAACCGGTGAGTTACTTGTATGTAGCAAGGTTAAGTCCTTCAGGGACGGAGCCGCAGCGAAAGCGAGTCTGAACAGGGCGACATAGTTGCATGCAGTAGACCCGAAGCCGAGCGATCTAGCCATGGCCAGGGTGAAGCGTGTCTAACCGCACGTGGAGGCCCGAACCCACTAACGTTGAAAAGTTAGGGGATGAGCTGTGGATAGGGGTGAAAGGCCAATCAAGCTCGGAGATAGCTGGTTCTCCCCGAAATAGCTTTAGGGCTAGCCTCGCGGGAAGAGTGGTGGAGGTAGAGCACTGAATGGGCTAGCGGGCCCACAAGCTTAGCAAACCCAATCAAACTCCGAATGCCATACACTTGCTCCGCGGGAGTCAGGCTGTGGGGGATAAGCTCCACAGGCGAAAGGAAAAGAAGCCAGACCGTCAGCTAAGGTCCCCAAGTGTAAACTAAGTGATTAAGGTGGTGGAGTTACACAGACAACTGGGATGTTGGCTTAGAAGCAGCCATCATTTAAAGAGTGCGTAACTGCTCACCAGTCAAGTGATTCTGCGCCGACAATTCATCGGGGCTCAAGTTTACCACCGAAGCTGCGGGATTGTCGGACCCCTCTGGGTCCGGTGATCGGTAGGGGAGTATTCTATGGTAGGTTGAAGGTCGGCCGCGAGGCCGGCTGGACGAAATAGAAGAGATCATGCCGGTACGAGTAGCGATAAAAGGGGTGAGAATCCCCTTCACCGAAAACCTAAGGTTTCCTGAGGAAGGATCGTCCGCTCAGGGTAAGTCGGGTCCTAAGCCGAGGCCGAAAGGCGTAGGCGATGGGAAACAGGTCAAGATTCCTGTACCACTGATGAGGCGCTCAAGACGCGATGGGGGAACGCAGAAGTGAAAGGTCAGCCAGCGATCGGAAGTGCTGGTCGAAGCCGGTAGGAGGTCCGCGCAGGCAAATCCGCGCGGACAATACTCCGAGAGGTGATCGGGAAACGAGCCTTCGGGCAAGCCAACTGACCCTAATCATGCTGCCAAGAAAAGCCTCTAAGCGAGTCTCATAAGTGTCCGTACCGCAAACCGACACAGGTAGGTAGGTAGAGAATACTAAGGTGCTCGAGTGATTCCTCGTTAAGGAACTAGGCAATCTAGCTTCGTAACTTTGGGAGAAGGAGTGCCCCTACGTAGGTGATCCCCTTCGCGGGGTGAGCCGAACGGGGTCGCAGTGACCAGGCCCAAGCGACTGTTTACTAAAAACACAGGTCTCTGCCAAGTCGTAAGACGATGTATAGGGACTGACACCTGCCCGGTGCCGGAAGGTTAAAGGGCGGAGTTAGCCTTCGGGCGAAGCTCTAAACTGAAGCCCCGGTAAACGGCGGCCGTAACTATAACGGTCCTAAGGTAGCGAAATTCCTTGTCGGGTAAGTTCCGACCTGCACGAATGGTGTAACGACTTGGGCGCTGTCTCAACGAGGAGCTCGGCGAAACTGTAGCTCCGGTGAAGATGCCGGATACCCGCGACAGGACGGAAAGACCCCGTGAACCTTTACTGCAGCTTGATATTGGATCTCGCCAATGCATGTGTAGGATAGGTGGGAGGCTATGAACGGAGGGCGCCAGCCTTTCGGGAGCCAACCTTGAAATACCACCCTTGTGTTGTTGGGGTTCTAACTTCATTCCGTGAATCCGGATGAAAGACAGTGTCAGGTGGGCAGTTTGACTGGGGCGGTCGCCTCCCAAAATGTAACGGAGGCGCCCAAAGGTTCCCTCAGCACGGTTGGCAATCGTGCGTAGAGTGTAAAGGCATAAGGGAGCCTGACTGCGAGACATACAAGTCGAGCAGACACGAAAGTGGGGCTTAGTGATCCGACGATTCCTTGTGGAAGGGTCGAAGCTCAACGGATAAAAGGTACTCCGGGGATAACAGGCTTATCTCCCCCGATAGTCCACATAAACGGGGAGGTTTGGCACCTCGATGTCGGCTCATCGCATCCTGGGGCCGGAGAAGGTCCCAAGGGTTCGGCTGTTCGCCGATTAAAGCGGTACGCGAGCTGGGTTTAGAACGTCGTGAGACAGTTCGGTCCCTATCCGTCGCGGGCGTAGGACATTTGAGAGGATCTGTTCCTAGTATGAGAAGACCGGAATGGACGAACCACTGGTTCACCAGTTGTGGCGCCAGCCGCATCGCTGGGTAGCTATGTTCGGACGGGATAACCGCTGAAAGCATCTAAGCAGGAAGCCCACCTCGAGACGAGATGTCCCAAGCGTAAGCTTCTGAAGGCCCCTTGAAGATTACAAGGTCGATAGGCCAGAGGTGTAAGTGGCGAGGTAACGAGCCATTCAGCCGACTGGTACTAATAGCCGTGCGGCTTGACCAGCGCTCCATGATACGTCGTCGTTCTCTCATTCCTTGTAATTGCAACCCATTTCTTCCGGTGGCGATAGCGGAGGGGAAACACCTCTTCCCATTCCGAACAGAGTAGTTAAGCCCTCTTGCGCCGATGGTACTGCTTGGGTGACCTTGTGGGAGAGTAGGACGCTGCCGGGGGATGCTGGAAAGGCGCTCGATTCGCTCGGGCGCCTTTCTTATTTTGCGTCCGCGCGGGCGTCCGCCCGGTCCCCGGCCCCCGATGCCCGGTCAAGGTCCGAAATGCTTGACAGCCCATGGGCCGAGCCGTACCATATTAAAGTTTTTCCCGGAATTAAAGCCCATCGAAACGAAATCGTGTGGAAGCGGTCGGATGCAGTCCTGAAGAGGAGGGGTGTTCGTGAAGGAATATCGCATCGAAAACATCAGAAACATTTGCCTCGCGGGCCACGGGGGAAGCGGCAAGACCTCCCTGGCCGAAGCCATGC
Organism: bacterium; assembly: GCA_963693015.1. Lineage (GTDB taxonomy): Bacteria > JAAXHH01 > JAAXHH01 > JAAXHH01 > JAAXHH01 > JAAXHH01. The sequence continues at coordinate 2,094,537 of OY843748.1, read as the reverse complement.
TCTTCAACGCCGGCGCCACGAACCGGCTCGGCAGCGTGGAGGACGGCAACACGATATCCGACTACCGCGAGGAAGAGATCGAGCACCGCATTTCCATGAACTTAACGCCCCTTCACTGCGAGTGGAACGACCATAACCTTCACATTCTGGACACGCCGGGATACTCCGATTTCACCAGCGAAGTGCACTGCGCGATGCGCGTAACGGACAACGTGGCCATCGTGGTCAAGGCCATCGAGGGTATCGAGGTGGAGACGGAGCGCGCCTGGGAATACGCGGAACAGTATAGCGTGCCCCGCATGGTCGTGGTCAATCTCCTGGACAAGGAACACGCCGACTTCTACGACGCGCTGGCCCGCATACAGGAACGGTTCGGCACCCAGGCCGTCCCCCTGCAGCTTCCGATCGGGGAGGGAGAAGGGTTCTCGGGCGTCGTCGACCTGGTGGCCATGGAGGCCGTGACCTATGGGGGTAGCGACGGCAAGGGAAACCGTGTCGCGATACCGGACGAACTGGCTGACCAGGCGGAGGAATACCGTGAGAAACTGGTGGAGACGGTGGCGGAATCCGACGACGAGTTGCTCGAGGTATATTTCGAGGAAGGCGCCCTGACCGATGAGCAGCTTCTGGAAGGGCTGCGAAAGGGTGTGGGAGAAGGCGCGATTTTTCCCGTCCTGGCCACGTCCGCCACGGGTAACATTGGGGTTTCCGGCGTGATGGACGCGGCGGCCGCGTACATGGCGTCTCCGGCGGACCGGCCGGCGGTGACGGCCACCCGTTCGGGAGACGGCGAGGAAGTCGCCCTGGATCCGGACCCTTCCGGACCCCTGGCGGCCCTGGTGTTCAAGACGGTCTCCGAGGCCCATATCGGCGAACTTACCTACTTCCGCGTGTATTCCGGCGAGATCAAGCACGGCGGAGACGTGTACAACTCGACGAAGAACACATCGGAAAGGTTCGGCCAGATCTATCATACGAACGGCCACGAGCGCAGTGAACTGAACGTCATCCGCGCCGGAGAAATCGGGGCGACCGTTAAACTGAAGGACACCCACACCGGCGACGCGCTGTGTGCGAGACAGAAGGCCTTCGACCTGGAATGGGTGACTTTCTCCGAGCCGGTCGCGAACGTGGCCGTCCTGCCCAAGAGCAAGGATGACGAGGAGAAGATCAGTACCGGCCTCTCCCGGCTGCACGAGGAGGATCCTTCCTTTACCTTCCAGTACAACAGTGAAATCAAGCAACTGATCTTGGCCGGGGCCGGGGAGATGCACCTGGACCTCATCGTCGAACGGCTCAGCCGCCGCTTCGGCGTGGAAGTCGAGATGGTGCAGCCGCGCATTCCCTACCGCGAGGCGATCAAGGGCAAGTCCGAAGCTCAGGGCCGGTTCAAGCGGCAGAGCGGAGGACGCGGACAGTTCGGAGACGTCTGGCTGCGCGTGGAACCCAGGCAACGCGGCGACGGATACGAATTCGACAACGGCATCGTCGGCGGCGCCGTCCCCAGCCGCTTCATTCCGGCCGTGGACAAGGGCATCCAGGAAGCCATGGTGGAAGGCGTGATGGCCAAGTATCCCGTTGTGGATCTGAAGGCCACGTTGTATGATGGTTCATTCCACACGGTCGATTCCTCCGAAATGGCCTTCAAGGTCGCCGCGTCCATGGGATTCAAGAAGGCCTTCATGGATGCCCGTCCCGTTCTGCTCGAACCGATCTACGAGGTGGACGTGGTCGTCCCCGAAGACTACATGGGCGATGTCATGGGCGATCTCTCCAGCCGGCGCGGACGCATACTGGGCATGTCGCCCCGGGGGAGCAACCAGGTGGTCCGGGCCGAAGTGCCCCTGGCCGAACTGTACCGTTACTCCACCGTGTTGCGCTCCATCACGCACGGTCGCGGAAGCCACGCGCGCAAATTCGTGCGCTACGAGGAAATGCCCAGGGAAATTGAAAACAAGGTCATCGAAGAGTCCAAGGCCCTGGAAGAGGAATAACCGCGGGATGACAGCGCGGCGGGAACTGGCGCGGCGGGACGCGCGCTCCAACGCCGGAAGCGTGGATACATGGAACCCTTACTGAAGGTGGCAAATCTTTCGACGCACTTCTTCACCCGCGGAGGCGCGGTGCGCGCCGTGGACGACGTCAGTTTCGAAGTGGCGGAAGGCGAAACGGTGGGCATCGTGGGGGAAAGCGGATGCGGCAAGAGCGCCACGGTGCTGTCCGTCATGCGGCTCATACCGAGTCCGCCGGGCCGCATCGTAAGCGGCAACATCCTGTTCAGGCCCGGCGCCGACGAGCCGCCGGTGGACCTGCGCACGCTGCCGGAATCCGAGATGCAGGAGATCCGGGGCAATATCGTCTCCATGGTGTTCCAGGACCCGATGACCTCCCTCAACCCCGTGCTGACCATCGGATGGCAGCTCCGGGAGCCTCTCCAGCTTCATCTCGGCCTCGACAAGAAGGAGGCCACGGACCGCAGCATCGAGTTGCTGCAAATGGTAAACATCCCGAGTCCGGAGCAGCGCCTCAACGACTATCCCCACCAGTTCAGCGGGGGCATGCGGCAGCGCGTGATGATCGCCATGGCCATCGCGTGCAACCCCAAACTGCTCATCGCCGACGAGCCGACCACGGCGCTGGACGTTACCATACAGGCCCAGATCCTGGAGTTGATGATGAAGCTTCAGGAAGAACTGAACATGTCCGTCGTCATCATCACCCACGACCTCGGCGTCGTGGGCGAGGTTTGCGACCGGGTGATCGTCATGTACGCCGGACAGATCATCGAGTCGGGCCCGGTGGACACGCTGCTCGACGACCCGAAGCACCCCTATACCCACGGACTGCTCCAGTCCGTGCCCAAACTCGGTCCCACGGTGAAGGACCGGATGGAACCCATTGACGGCGTGCCGCCGAATCTGATCCAGCTTCCGCCCGGCTGCCGGTTCGCTCCCCGGTGTCCAAGCCGGTTCGACCGGTGCGAGGACGATCCGGAACTGAAGGACGTGGCGCGGGAACACGACTGCGCCTGCTGGCTGTACTGACGCCGGCCCCATCGACGCCGGCCGCTGACATCGGCTGTACTGACGCCGGCCCCATCGACGCCGGCCGCTGACATCGGCAGTACTGACGCCAGCCGCTGACATCGGCCGCAGCCACCCTGGAGGACGCGTTGAACGAGCCCCTGCTGCAACTGGATAACCTGGTAAAACACTTCGAGCTGGAAGAAGGGCTGGGCCGCAAGGAGGAAGGCGGCACCGTGCGCGCCCTGGACGGGGTTTCCTTTTCCATCAACCGGGGCGAGACCTTCGGACTGGTGGGAGAAAGCGGTTGCGGCAAGTCCACCCTTGGCCTGACGGTCCTGCAGCTTTACCGGCCCACGGCGGGGCGGGTCCTCTTCGAAAGCAACGACCTGTCGGCCATGTCCGAAGACGATCTGAAGCCCGTCCGCAAGCGGCTCCAGATGATCTTCCAGGACCCCTACGCCTCGCTTGATCCGCGCATGACGGTGGGGAACATCGTACAGGAGCCCCTCGACATCCATCGCGTGGGCAACCGCGAAGAGCGGCGGGCGCGGCTGGTCAATCTCCTGGAAATGGTGGGACTGGGCGAAGCCTATGTCGACCGCTATCCCCACGAGTTCAGCGGCGGCCAGCGGCAGCGCATCGGCATCGCCCGGGCGATCGCGCTGAACCCGAGCCTCATCATCTGCGACGAACCCGTTTCCGCCCTGGACGTGTCCATCCAGGTCCAGATCCTGAACCTGCTCCAGGACCTGCAGCGCGATCTGAACCTGACCTATATGTTCATTGCCCACAACCTGGCCGTGGTGGCGCACATCAGCGACCGCATCGGGGTCATGTACCTCGGCAAGCTCATCGAGGCGGGGCGGACCGACGAAGTGACGAACAACGCCCAGCACCCCTATACGCAAAGTCTGCTGTCCGCGGTCCCGGAGATCAGCAAGCGGCGCCAGAAACAGCGCATTCAACTCACGGGTGACGTACCCAGTCCGGTCGACCCGCCCTCCGGCTGCCGCTTTCATCCCCGCTGCCCCATCGCGAAGGCCGACTGCGCCGAACACGAACCGGAACTCAAACAGAACGACAGCGGCCACTGGGTGGCCTGTCATTATGCCTGAAGCCCCACGCTTGCTCCACTAATCCGCACATGTCATCTTCACTTTCCGGCGGGTCGAACCGGTCGCGGTACGACGTCATTGCCTTCGGCGAGACGATGATCCGGTTTTCGCCCGTGGACGGCCAGATGCTGGAACAGGCCGATTATCTGCGGGCCGACGCGGCCGGCACGGAATCCAACATGGCGGCGGCCCTGGCGAGGATGGGCGCCGACGTGGCCTGGGTTTCCGTCCTCCCCGATCATCCCGCCGGGCGGTGGATCGCCTCCCGCCTGGCCCTGCACGGCGTGGACACGTCCCACGTGGCCTGGTCGGATGGGCAAGCCGGCCGGGTGGGGCGGACTGGACAGACCGCCTGGGCCGGACACCCCGAGAGTCCCGAACGGACCGGGCGGACCAAACGGGCCGGCGTGTTCTTTCTCGAACCCGGCGCGCCGCCGAGAGGCAGCCGGGTCGTCTACGACCGCGCCGGGTCCGCCGCCACGGGAATGACGCCCGCCGTGGTAAACCGTGCCTTGCGGTCCGGCGCCCGGATCGTGCATACGTCCGGCATCACGGCTTCCCTCAGCCCGGCTTGTCTGGAGACGGTGTCCGGGGTCCTGGCCGGCCGGGTCGAGGGTGGATACCGGACGTCTTTCGACGTCAACTACCGGGCCAAGCTGTGGTCGCCCGAGCGGGCCCGCGCGGTCCTGGAAACGCTGTTGGATCAGGTCGACATCTTGGTGTCGACCTCCGCCGACGCGGCGTTGATCTTCGGAATGGACGGCGCACCGGAGGAAGCGATAGACACTTTTCATACGCAGTTCGGGAACGAGATCATCGTGCTGACGCTGGCCGAGGGCGGGGCCGTGGGCTGGTCGGAGGAGACCGGGTTTGTCCGTACCCGCCCCTACGAGGTGGAACCGGTCGACCGCCTCGGCGCCGGCGACGCCTTCGACGCCGGACTGCTGTACGGTCTGCTGCGTGAAGACCTTTCGTCCGGGCTGGCCTGCGGCACCGCGCTGGCCGCGCTGTCCTATTCGGAACGGGGCGACATGACGTGGTCGACGCTGGAAGAAGTGAAACGCATGGTCCGCCAGGCCCGTACGGCAGAATCATGATGAGGAAGGATATTCATACGGACAGGGGGTACCGGCATCCGGCCGCGGCGACCGTCGGTATACTGAGCCGCCGTGCGCCCGATGAAGCGGGCCGCCCCTTCGGCCCGCCCACGGGGTTTTTCGAGGAGTGCTGCCAAGCCGCGGCGGCGCTGGATCTGCGCGTGGTGGCCTTCGACGCGGCGGACGTGGATCCCGGGCGGGGCACGGTGGAGCCTGCCACGGTGATGGACGGCCGGTGGTTCGAATGCGGCCGCGAACCTTTCCCTTCGGTCATCTACGACCGGGCGCCTGTACTGGATCCCGTCGGTTCTTCCGCCGCGGACGGCGCGCGGAGCCTGTTCGACCGGGCGGGTATACCTTTCGTGAACCCCCGGACCTTCATCCGCCTGGCGGCGGACAAGCTGGAAACCTGCCGAAGGATGGCGGCCGGCGGTGTCGCCGTACCGCATACCGAGTGCCTCGATGAGCACACGCTCCGGGCTTTTCTGACCCGTTACAGCCAGGTGTACGTCAAGCCGCGGGCGGGGTCTCAGGGAATGGGCGTCATGGAAATCGTCCGTTGCGGAGGCGGCCGCCACGTCCTGCGGACGCTGGCCGCCACCTATGAAATACGGGGTGACCAGTCGGTCAGGGACCGGATCATGGAACGGACCGGCCGGTTCCGCGAGGAATCCCGGGGCTTCCTGGTACAGCAGGGGATATCGGCCGAACCGGCGGACGACCGGCGCTTCCCGCGGTTCGACCTGCGGTTGCTGATGCAGAAGAACGGCCGGTCCCGGTGGGTCCTGACCGGCCTGGCAGCCCGTGTCAGCCAGACGGCCGGCCCCACGACCAACCTGAGCAACGGCGCCCGCTCCGAGGAGGCGGAACCCGTGCTCGACGCGCTGTATGGCCGGCCGCTCAGGGCGGAGATCCTGCGCCGTGCCGCCGAGGCGTCTTTCGCGGCGTGCGGGATACTGGAATCGGAACTCGGACCCATCGGCGAAGTGGGCTTCGACGTCGTGCCGGACGCCGCCGGCACGCCGTGGATTATCGAAATCAACGCCCGGCCCGGCCGGAACGTATTCAAGCGCATTGCCCAAAGCGCGGATGTCCCCGCCCCGGCCCGCCGGCGTTACGGCGCGATTCGCCGCAGGGCGGTGGCCCGTCCCTTCGAATACGCGAAGACCCTGACTGCCGCGGGATGATCGCATGACCTTCAAAGGGGCGTTGGACTATCTCTACGGATTCGTGGACTTCGAACAGCAGCCGGGCGGTGCGCCGGAGCGCATGGACCTGGCGGGCATCGGCGCCCTGACGGAAGCCCTGGGCCGTCCCGAACGGCAGTGGAAATCGGTGCACGTGGCGGGAACCAAGGGGAAGGGGTCCACGGCCGCCATGATCGCGGCCATCGTCCGCGAAAGCGGCTACCGCGTGGGGCTGTACACGTCGCCCCACCTCGTTTCGTTGCGCGAACGCATCCAGGTCGACGGCGAGCCGATATCCGAGCCGGAATTCGCGGAACTCACGGACCGCGCGCGCCCGGCCATCGAAGGTATCCGGCTACGGAAGGAAGGCATGGGCTCGTTTTTTGATGTACTCACGGCCCTGGCCTTTGTGTATTTTAGGGAACGCCGGGTGGACCTGGCGGTGGTCGAATGCGGACTCGGCGGACGCCTGGATTCGACCAACGTGATCCGGCCCCTGGCCTGCGCGATTACGCCCATCGGCCTGGATCACACGGACCGGCTCGGGGATACGATCGCGGAAATAGCCCGGGAGAAAGCCGGGATCATAAAAGAAGGCGCCGTTACCGTTACGGCCGCCCAGACACGGGATGCGTCGGAAGTAATCCGGGAGGCCTGCCGGCTCCGGTCGAGTCCCCTGGTGGAAGTGGGGGTCGACGTGCGGTACGTGCTCAGGGAAGAAGCGGTCGGCCGGCAGGTGATCGATATCGAGACCGCCGGGGGATCGTATGAAGGGGTCGCGCTTCCGTTGTCCGGGGCGTACCAGGCCGGTAACGCCGCCACGGCGGTGGGTGTGGTGGAAGCGCTGGCCGAGGGGGGCATGGAGATAACGGGCCGCGGCGTGCGCCATGGCCTGTCCACCGTTCGGCTTCCCGGACGCATGCAGGTCCTGCAGGACCACCCCTGGGTGGTGCTTGACGGCGCCCACAACGTGCTGGCGGCCGAAAACCTGACCGACAGCCTGCGCCGGCTGTTTCCGGCCCGGCGCGTCATCGTCGTGCTGTCCGCGCACCGGGACAAGGAGGTAGAAGGCCTGTGCTCGGTCATCGCGCGGTACGCCGACGAAGTTTTCGTCCCCGAGCGACGGGTGCTGCGGAACCGGCAAGCCGATCCCCGGGAGGTGGCGGAAGTCCTCCGGAGTTGCGGCACACCGGCTCGGGTAGCGCCTTCGGTGGCATCGGCCATCGCGGAATCGATGCGCCTGGCGCAACCGGACGACCTGGTCCTCGTGACCGGTTGTTTTGCGCTGGTGGGAGAGACCCTGGAGGTACTGTGCGGCTTGGAGCCCGAAGAGACGCGAAGTCGTTGAAAAGAACCATACTGGAGGGCGGCAACATATGAGCGTAAGCAACCAGGCATGGGGTATTGCATCGGGCTGTCCGGTTCTGAAGCCGGCCCTTTGCGTCCTTTGTCTTTTCGTCCTCGGAATTACCTCGGCCAGGGCCCAGACGGCCACCGCGCCCGGGACGCAGGCGGCTGAATCAGCCGCCGGATCGGCCCGATCGGACGCGGCCCGGGAAGTCGCGAATCCGGACACCACCCTGACGCCCGAGCAACGCCAGCAGGCGGCCATGCAGCAGTTTCTGACCAACGTCGCCCTCGCGAAGAACAACCTGGGCGCCGTCTATTACGCGCAGGGACAGCACGACAGCGCCCGGGTGCACATCGAACACGCCCTGGAGATCGCCCCCGGGTTCGCCGCCGCCAACCTTACGCTGGGACTCGTCCACCACGCGAAGGGGGAAATGGACGCGGCGCGTGCAGCCTTCACGAAGACCGTAGAGGGCGATTCGCTTAGCGTCGCCCGTATGAGCATCGTTCCGTCCGATACCGTCTACGCCTGGGCCAGGAGCCAGTACGACCAGCTGATGGAGGGCGCGCCGGACCTGGCCGCCGCCCATACCGCCATGGCGATCGTGTACAACCAGGGCGGGTATCTGAACGAAGCGGTCCATCACTACCGGCAGGCCATCGAGAACGATTCCTCCTACGTCGACGCCTATACGAATCTCGGCAAGGTCTATACCGATACCGAGGAATTCGAAATGGCGGCCGACGCATACGAGAAGGTGCTCACCCTGGCTCCCCCGGAGGACCAGCTGGCCAGGATCCGTCTCAATCTCGGCGTTTCGTACATGGGCATGGAACGCGTCGACGACGCGATCAGGGAGTGGAAGCGGGCCGTCGAACTGTCGCCGGACTATATGGACGCCTACATGAATCTGGGCACCGCCTACCAGAGCAAGAACATGCCCGACAGCACGCGCGTGGTCTGGGAAAGGGCCCTGGAAGTCGGCGGGCAGTCGGTCGTGCCCCGCGTGGCGCTGGGCCGCCTGGCGCTGGCCGAAGGCCGTCTGTCCGATGCCCTGCGTTACTACCGGGAAATACTCGACCTGGGCGCGAGAGATCCCCGCATCTATGCGGAAACCGCCTTGATTCACGAGCGGCGGGAAGACTTCGGCCAGGCGATCGTTCATTACGAGCAGGCCCTCGAACTGGCGCCCGAAACCGACCAGTTGAAGGCCGCGTTGAACCGGGTCAGGCGGATCGTGGAAGAGCGGGCGAAGGCCATCGAATCCAACAAGATCCGCGTTCGCCAGATCGTGGTCGTTACCCAGGCGGAAGCGGACGCCGTGATGGAACGGCTGAAAGCCGGAGCCGATTTCGCCGAACTGGCCCGGGAGATTTCCATCGATTCGAGCCGGGACCGCGGGGGCGACCTCGGGTTCTTCGGACCGGGCGAAATGATCCCGGCATTCGAGAAAGCAGCGATGGAACTGGAAGTCGGGGCATTGAGCGGTGTCGTGCAGACCCCCATGGGGTTTCACATCATCAAGCGAATCGAGTAGCCGACGGCGCGAAAGACCGTTCCCGTGCGGGAGTTCCACCCGGGATCGCGAGGGACAGTCCTGAACTGGAGTCCCACTCGGGATCGCGAGGGACAGTCCTGAAGAAGGAAGGGCGCTGAAATGGAGCAGGTCGTCATCATCGGAGGGGGACCGGCGGGATACACGGCGGCCCTGTACGCCGCACGGGCGAACCTGTCGCCCATCGTGTTGACGGGCAGTACGGTCGGCGGGCAGTTGTCGCTTACCAGCGAGATCGAGAACTTCCCGGGATTCCCCGAAAGCCTGGGCGGCATGGATCTCATGGATCGCATGCGGCAGCAGGCCGAACGCTTCGGCGCGGTCATGAAGTACGAGGAAGTCACCTCGGTGGATTTCGATCCGGGGGCGCACAGGATACGCACGGACCGGGACGAATACACGGCGAAGGCCTTGGTGATCAGCACCGGTTCGTCGCCGCGCCTGCTCGACGTGCCGGGCGAGGAGACCTTCTTCGGCCGGGGCGTGTCTACCTGCGCGACCTGCGACGGCGCCTTCTACCGGGACCGGAAGGTCGCGGTAGTGGGCGGGGGCGACAGCGCCATGGAGGAAGGCCTCTTCCTGACCCGGTTCGCCAGCCGGGTCAGGATCATACACCGCCGGCGCGAATTGCGGGCGAGCCGGATCATGCAGGAACGGGCCCTGGAACATCCGAAGATCGCGTTCCTGTGGGGATCCGTGGTCGACGAGGTACTGGGTGAAGCCGCCGGCGTGACCGGCGTGCGCGTGCGGGAACTGGAAACGGACCGGGTCAGCACCCTGGAAGCCGACGGTCTTTTCATCGCCATCGGGCATACGCCCAATACGGCCCTGTTCAGGGACAAGCTCGACCTGGACGAACAGGGCTGCATCCTGACCGACCGTAGGCAGCACACCAGCGTTCCCGGCGTGTTCGCGGGCGGGGACGTGCAGGACCACGTATACCGCCAGGCGGTTACGGCGGCCGGCACAGGATGCGCCGCTGCCATGGAGGCGGAGAAATACATCGCGGAAAACGAGGGTTAGGCCGGCCGGTCAGGCCGTGCGCGCGTCGTGCTTCACCATGTCGAGCCGGGGGTTGCCGATGGTGACCTTGGAATGGGGCGGCACCGGTTCCGTCAACCAGACGTTGGCCCCGATGACGGAGTCGTGGCCGATGGTCGTTTCGCCGCCCAGGATCGTCGCCCCGGAGTAGATCACCACGTCGTCTTCGATGGTGGGGTGGCGCTTGCCGCCCTTGACGAGACGGCCGCCTTCATCCTTCCTGAAACTCAGCGCGCCCAGCGTCACGCCCTGGTAGAGCTTGACGTTCTCGCCGATCAGCGCGGTCTCCCCGATGACGACGCCGGTGCCGTGGTCGATGAAGAAGCGGGTGCCGATGGTCGCGCCGGGATGGATGTCGATCCCCGTGCGGCTGTGGGCGTGCTCGGACATGATCCGCGGGATGAGCGGCGTTTTCCGCAGATACAGTTCGTGGGCGATCCGGTGGGTCGCGATGGCTTCCACGCACGGGTAGCTGAGGATGATCTCGTCGTGGCTCTGGGCCGCGGGATCGCCGTCGTAGGCGGCCTCCACGTCGCCCATGAGCAGTTTCCGGATTCCGGGAACGGCCTCGAGGAGTTCGAGGGCGATCCTGTCGGCGATCTCCTCGCAGGCCACGGGGTCCTTGCCCTTGCACTGCGCGTCGTGCATGAGACTCCGGGTCACTTCCTCTCTCAGGCGGATGTAGATGGCGTCCACCAGTCCGTCCACGTAGAAGGCCACGTTCTTCGTCACGAGCGGTTCGGCGCCGAAGTAACCAGGAAAGCAGAGCGTAAGCAGGTCCTTCAGGATGCCGTAGACCCGCTCCCTGGAAGGCAGGTTCTTGCCGTCGATGCGGTTCAGGCCGCCTACCGTGTCGTAGGACTGTACGATCCGGGAGGCCAGCGCGCCGATTTGACTGCGCGTTTCGGACGTGGTCATATTGCGGATAGGCACCAGTTTCTGATCGGACGGTTTGTCGCTTCCCGAACGTTTCATGATTCCCCGTACCCGTTTTCATATTCCGGCAATCGGCAGTGTCGAGGTCGGCGCGGGATCTGCCATCCGGACCCTTACGCCGGTGTCTGAATCTCGAAGATCCATCGCGGTAAGTCAAGCGATTTCTTTTGTTAACGACACTGAAGTTATCGTTGCCGCGCCTGCTACAAAGCAGTTGCCAGCAGAGCCTGCGAACCCTTATATTGCACTTGTTTCGCATGGCGTACCGTGCCCCCGATCAACGAGCAGCGACCCCCATGGATTTCAAACGAACCGTCTGCTTTCCAGTGCTCCTGGCTTGTCTGCTTGCCGCCCCTCCTCCGGCCGTGGGCCAGGCTGCGGGCGGGTTCATGGATATCGACGAGGTGAAGCCGGGCATGCGCGGATACGGCCTCACGGTCTTTCAGGATGCCAGGATCGACACCTTCGGCGTCGAGGTGCTGGGCGTCATGAAGAACACGTTCTACACGAAACACAACATCATCATGGTGGGGGTTTCGGGCCCTTATGTCGACGATGCGGGCGTTATCGCGGGCATGAGCGGGAGCCCGGTGTACATCGACGGAAAACTCGTCGGCGCGCTGGCGTACCGCTTCGGGCAGTTTCCGATGAAGCCCATCGGCGGCGTCACGCCGATCGGCCATATGCTGGCCATACTGGATGCCGTGGAGACCGAGTCGGAACCGGACCGGAACGCGCCCGGCGGAACCTCCGGCGGAATGGGCGAAAGCCGGGGGGGGCTCGGGCCGGACGACGCGTCCTTCGATCCGGAATTCCCCTGGCCGGGCGAGGACCGGTCCGCCACGGAGTCTTACAGGCAGGGGGGAACGCCTTCGGGTCCGTCCAGCCTCAAGCCCATCGCCGTGCCCATGGTGTTTTCGGGCTTCCACCCCAGGGCGGTGAGCCTTTTCGAAAATGAACTGCGCCGGCGTGGGCTCGTTCCGGTCTCTGGCGGCAGTGTGGACGGGGGCGTTTCCGGCGGGGCGCCCGGCGCGGTTTCGGGCGGTGGCGACACGGCCCCGGAACAGGACGGCTCGGCATCGCGCGGTGCGCGGTCCGCCCTGGAACCCGGATCCGCCGTGAGCGCGCAGCTCATTCGGGGCGATTTCAATCTTTCGGGTACCGGGACGGTCACCTGGCGTGATGAGGACGCCATACTGGCCTTCGGGCATCCCTTCCTGTGGACCGGTGCCCTGAACGTCCCCATGAACCGGGCGGAAATCATCACGGTCATTCCGGACCAGACCGGGTCCACGAAGATCAGCAGCGTGGCGGACGAAGTCGGGTCGGTCCTGTGGGACCACACGAACGGGATATACGGCCAACTCGGCGGTACGGCGCGCATGATACCGGTGGAGCTTTCCTACGGCGACGCCGGCCGCGCGCCCCGGGCCTACCGGTTCGACGTGATGATGGCGAACGGCTGGACGCCCATGCTGATCAACATGGCGGTGGCGAATACCATCATCGCGAACGGCCAGGCGTCCGGCGAGCGAACGATTTCACTCGGCGGCAGGATCGTCCTGCGCGGCCATCCGGACGTGGTATTCGACGACCAGTTCTCCGGACGGGCGTCCCTGGCGTCCCTGGCCCGAGATGTGAACAGCGTGCTCGATTTCGTGCTCGACAACCGGTTCGTTACCCCGATAATCGAGTCCGTCGAGATCGAAGTCCATTCGTCGAACGAACGCAGGACGGCCGTCATCGAAGACGTCTGGTTCGGATCGGAAACCCTGAAACCGGGCGACCCGCTGGAGGTCAGGGTGTTCCTCAGGCCCTACCGGGGCGAACGCCTGGTCAAGCGGATCGACGTGGCCGTCCCCAAGAACGTATCCAACGGACCGGTACAGGTGCTTGTCGGGTCTGCCAGGGCCGTCACCCGCCATGACCTGAATACCGTTCCCCAGCGGTACAGGGCCGTGGACGGCCCCCGCCTGATCGAGCTGCTCAACGACCGCCGCACCGGAAACCGGGTCTATCTGAAGATGTTCCAGGCCGGCGCCGGCGGTATCGTGAAGGGAAGGGAGATGCCCGGCCTGCCCCCGTCGGTCCTCGCCGTCATGGATTCCGAGCGGACGAAGGGCAGTTTCGTACCGATCCGCGAGAAGGTGGTGGCCGAAGAAACGATCCGAACGGACTATGTCATTGCCGGGCAAAACTGGACCCGGCTGAACGTAAAGCGTTAGGAGCGACACTTGAATCAGGTTCCGGGATGGCGCGTGCTGTGCATGGCTTCGTTGTTGCTGATGGCCGCGGGCGGCGTCCTCGCGTCGACGCCGACGATCTGGAAACGGGCCGGACACGGGGATTTTCTCAAGGGAGAAACCCGGGGCGTTTCCATTACCGGGCAGGGCCGCCTGACCCTGTCGCCGGTCCTGGACCTCGTCTTCGAGAGCGAAGAACCCCTGGTCTGGTGCCTGGCATCCGATTCCGGAGGCAACCTGTACGCGGGGACCGGAAACGACGGGAGGCTGTACCGCATCGATTCCACCGGCCGATCCGAAGTGTTCTTCGATGCGGACGAACTGGAAATCCGCAGTGTCGCCATCGACCGGAACGACCGGCTCTACGCCGCCACCTTCCCCGACGGCCGGGTCTACCGGATCGACCCGGACGGGACCCATTCCGTGTTTTTCGATCCCGCGGGCGACGACATTGGCGACGAAGACACGCGCTATATCTGGTCGCTGGCCCTGGACGGGGAAGGGAACCTGTACGCGGGTACCGGGGAGCAGGGGCGCGTCTATCGCATAGACGACCACGGCGAGGGACATCTCCTGGCGGAGCTGGAGGAGGCCCACGTCATGGCCCTGGCCGTGGACGGCTCGGGCCGGCTGCTCGCAGGTACCGCGCCGGGGGGCCGGGTCTACCGGATCGCGCCTTCGGGAGCGCTCTCCGTCCTCTACGATTCTCCCCACGGCGAAGTGAACGCCCTGCGGGTGGACGAAGACGGATACGTGTTCGCGGCCGCGCAGAGTGAACCGCGCCGGGGAGGCCGGGCCGGTTCATCGATGCCCCCACCGTCCCAGGGCGCAGCGGACGAGGCCGGCGGCGAGCCGGCGCGCAACATGGTCGAGGTGACGGCTTCGGCGGACGGAATCGACCGGACCGCCTCCCGTGGTTTCGCCACGGGAGGGAGCGTCGTTTACAGGATAGATGCCGACGGACGGGTGGAAGAATGGTGGCGGTCCCAGACGGACCTCTGCCTGTCGCTGGCGATCCCGGGGGACGCTGAACTGCTCATCGGCACCGGACCCCGAGGCAGGCTGTACCGTGTCCGGGAACGGGGCCGCGGCACGCTGCTGAGCGAATTGCAGGAATCCCAGGTCACGGCGCTTATGCCGTTGCCATCGGGCGGCGTAGTCGCGGCGACGAGCAATCGCGGCAACCTGTACCGCCTGCATACCCGGCCCGTGCGGGAAGGCGAGTACGAGTCCGACGTCCGGGACACCCGGGGCATTGCCCTGTGGGGCCGTATCCGCTGGGAGAACGAACGCCCCCCCGGGACGACGGTCCGTTTGTTTGCGCGGTCCGGCAATACGGACACGCCCGACCAGACCTGGAGCGACTGGACCGGTCCTTACACCGATTCGCACGGGGAATCCCTGGTCTGCCCGCCCGCCCGCTACCTCCAGTGGAAGGCGGTGCTGAATACGACTAACGACGAAACCCCCTCGGTCTCGTCCGTTTCGGCCGCCTACCTGACGCGGAACAATCCGCCCAGGGTGCATTCGGTCACGGTCTACGAGCCCGGGGTCCACCTGCGGGACGCCTCGGCGGGATCCGTTGGACAAGGCGACCTCCCGCCGGGAATCGCAGCCCGGATCGGCGGCCGCGGCAACAGCCTCGGCCAGAACGCCTCGCCGGGCACCCCCGCCTACCGGAAGGGCATGCGGGCGGTCGCGGTCCAGGCAGGCGATCCCGACGGGGACGGGCTGTCCTACGAGATCTATTTCCGGGGCGTGGAGGAAGGCACGTGGAAACGGCTGACGGAAGCGCGGCGCATCCCCTCCTATTCCTGGGATTCGGAGACCTTTCCGGACGGGGAATACGTCCTCCGGGCCGTCGTCAGCGACGCGCCCTCGAATCCGCCGGACCGGGCGCTGGAGGCGGAGTACCTGAGCGAACCGTTCCTGGTGGACAATACCGGTCCGCGGGTGAACCGGATCGACGTGACGGACGACTTGCTGTCCTTCACGGTCCGGGATAGCGCCAGTCCGCTTTTCAGCGTGGAGTACGCCGTCGACGGGGGCGACTGGCGGGTGGTCCACCCCCGGGACGGTGTGACCGATTCGGAGACGGAAGCATTCGAGATTCCCCTGGGCGGACTGGAATCCGGCGAACACACCCTCGCCATTCGCGCCAGGGACATTTCCAATAACACGGGTACGGGGAAACGGGTCGTCACGATCCCCTGAGGAGGCCAAGGTGTCCGGTCATTCCAAGTGGAGCACGATAAAGCGGAAGAAGGAGCAGAAAGACGCCGCGCGGGGGAAGATCTTCACCCGGATCATCAAGGAGATCACTATCGCGGCCCGGCAGGGCGGCGGCTCGGTAAACGCCAACCCACGGCTCAGGACGGCCGTACTCGCCGCCAAGGCGGAAAACGTGCCCCAGGCCAACATCGACCGGGCCGTCGCGCGAGGAACGGGCGAACTGGACGGCGTCCATTACGAGGAGTTGGTCTACGAGGGCTATGGTCCGGCCGGCGTGGCGCTGCTGGTGGAAGCGGTGACCGACAACAAGAATCGCACCACGTCGGAGATGCGCCATGCCTTCACCAAGAACGGCGGGAACATGGGAGAATCGGGCTGCGTGGCATGGATGTTCGACCAGAAGGGCACGATCGTCGTGGACAAGCACGGCGTCGACGAGGACGAGGTCATGATGATCGCGATCGACGCCGGCGCGGAAGACATCCGGGACGAGGGGGACACGCTGGACGTGCTGACCTCCGTTTCCGATTTCGAGTCGGTGCGGGTCCAGCTCGAGGACAACGGCTTCGCCGCCCTGCGGGCTGAAATCGGCCGCCTGCCCCAGTCGACCGTGGCGGTCGCGGGAAAGGAAGCGGAACAGCTTCTCCGGCTGATGGAGGTCCTCGAAGACCACGACGACGTCCAGCACGTATACGCCAATTTCGACGTGGACGACCGGATGCTGGAGGAGATGAACGGCTAGCGGGTATCCATGATCATCCTCGGAATCGACCCGGGCAGCGTGATTACGGGATACGGTGTGATCGACGCCCGGGGCAGAGAATGCAGGCTCCTGGACTGCGGCGTGGTGCGGACCGGGTCGCGAAAACCTCTCGCGGACCGGCTGAAGGTCATCTACGACGGCCTGGGCGAGGTCATCGACCGGCACCGACCGGGAATGCTGGCTATCGAGACCGCCTTCGGCGGACGGTTTCCCAGGGCGGCCCTCGTGCTGGGCCACGCCCGCGGGGTCGCCCTCCTGGCCGCGGCGAACCGGGGATTGCAGGTCTGGGAATACGCGCCGCGCGAAGTGAAGATGGCCATCGTGGGTGCCGGCGGCGCGTCGAAGCAGCAGGTCCAGTACATGGTGCGCGCCATGCTGAATCTCGACCGGGACCCCATGCCGGAAGACGCGTCGGACGCCGTGGCGGTCGCACTTTGTCACAACCATCGGATAACCGGAAGGATTCAGGCGGGTGATCGCATTCGTCGAAGGTGAGTTGGTCGATAAGCGGCCGGAGGGCATCACGGTGTCCGTCGGCGGGATCGGGCTGTACATGGACGTCCCGCTCTCCACGTACCAGGCCCTGGGCCCGCCGCGCTCCCCCGTGCGCGTGGAAACGGTCCTCCACACGCGGGAAGACGGCATGCAGCTCTACGGATTCGCGACCACGGACGAGAAGCGCCTCTTCGAAATGCTGATCTCCCTGCCCGGCATCGGTCCCGGCGTGGCCCTGAACATCCTTTCCGGAGCGACGGTCGCCGAGTTCACCGCCGCCATCATCAACGAAGACGTCGGCAGGCTGGTCTCGCTGCCCAAGATAGGCCGGAAGACCGCGCAGCGGCTGATCATGGAACTGCGCGACAGGATGGCCGCCATGGATGCCGGCGAGGCCGAGGCCCTGCCGGTGGCGCCTGCGGGCGAAGCCCCCGAAGTGGACGACGCGATCAAGGGCCTGGTGAACCTGGGCTACGATCGCTCGGAAGCACGGCGGCAGGTACTTCGGTTAATGTCCGAAAGCCCGGGAACCCCCGCGGCGACGGAGATCGTGCGATCGGTGCTGCGGAACCAGGGAGGGCAGTAGATGGACGAACGGGACTACCCGTTGACCGATCCGGACCGATTCGACGAGGATACCGAGTTCGACCGCGTGCTGCGGCCGGGCCGGTTCGATGAATTCCCCGGCCAGGAAAAGGCCAAGGCGGAGCTTCAGCTGTACATCGAGGCCGCGAAGACCCGGGGCGAGAACCACATCGACCACGTGCTGCTCCACGGTCCCCCCGGACTGGGCAAGACCACGCTGGCCACCATACTGGCCAATGAAATGGGCGTGGAAATCCGGCAGACCGCGGGACCCGTGCTGGACAAACCGGCCGACCTGGCGGGCCTGTTGACCAACCTGCAGCCGGGAGACGTTTTCTTCATCGACGAAATCCACCGGCTGAACCACGTCGTGGAAGAGCACATGTACGCCGCGATGGAGGATTTCAAGATCGACATCCTGGTGGACCGAGGACCGAGCGCCCGGTCCCTCTCCCTCACCCTGGACCGCTTCACCCTGGTGGGCGCGACGACGCGTACGGGCCTGTTGACGGCGCCGCTCCTCGCACGTTTCGGCATCCCCATCCGGCTGGACTTCTATACGCCGGAGGAACTCTTCCTGATCGTCATGCGGGCGGCCGAGATCATCGGCGTGGAGACCGATGACGGCGGGGCGATGGAGATCGCCCGCCGGTCCCGGGGCACGCCCCGCATCGCCAACCGGTACCTGAAGCGGGTGCGGGACTACGCCCAGGTCAAACGCGACGGACGCATTACCGGGGAGACCGCGACGGCCGCCTTCGACATGCTGGGCGTGGACCACATGGGCCTGGACGACATGAACCGGCTGATCCTCACGACCATCATCGAGAAGTACGAGGGCGGCCCCGTGGGCCTGAACACGCTGGCCGTGGCCGTGGGCGAGGAGAGCGGAACGCTCGAGGAGGTATACGAGCCTTTCCTCATCGTCCAGGGTCTGATCAATAGAACGCCCCGCGGCAGGGTGGCCACCGAACTGGCGTACGGGCACCTGGGATTCACCGCGAACAAGAAGCCGCAGGCCGGACTGTTCGACTGACGGCCGGCAGGACGCGCGCCGCCTTACACTATCGATCACCCGTGAATCTAGCAGAATTCGACTATTCGCTGCCGGAACGCCTGATCGCCCAGTATCCCGCCGAACCCCGCGACGCGGCGCGATTGATGGTGGTTCACCGCGACGGCGGAGCGATCGAGCACCGGGTCTTCCGGGACGTCGTCGACTACCTGGCCCCGGCCGACACGCTGGTGCTCAACCGGACGCGGGTGATGGCGGCGAGACTGCTGGGGACGCGGCCGGAAACCGGCGGCCGTGTTGAAGTCGTGCTGGTGCGCGCGGTACGCCCGGTACGCCCGGGCCGCGCGGGCAGTGATGGGTCGCCATCCCGCTGGGAAGCCCTGCTGAAGCCGGGCGCCCGGCTCGCAAAGGGGACGCGCCTGGAACTGGAAGGCGGCGCGCTGGCCGCCACCGTGGAGGACGACCCCGGTCCGGACGTCCGTCATGTCCGTTTCGCCGGGGACGTGGACGTGGCACGGGTTATCGAGCAGGTGGGACGTACGCCGCTGCCGCCCTACATTCGCCGCGACCCGGCCCCGTCCGACGGGGACCGCTACCAGACAGTCTACGCGGAGGAATACGGCGCCGTGGCCGCGCCGACGGCCGGCCTGCATTTCACGGCGCCCCTGCTGAACCGCATCCGGGCGCGGGGCACCGCCGTGGTTCCGGTCCTGCTTCACGTCGGACCGGGAACGTTTCAGCCCATCCGCGCCGCCGCCGTGGAAGACCACGAGATGGACGAGGAATATTACCGTGTCGAGGCGCACGAAGCGGAGACGATTCGGCGAAGGCGAAGTGAGGGGCGCGTCGTGGCCGTCGGTACCACGACGGTGCGCACCCTGGAGACGATCGCAGCTGAGGCATCTGGAGCGGCCGGGGCATCCGGAGCGACCGGAGGGACCGGAGAAGGACCCGGAACCGTGGGCGGCGAGTCCGGAGCGACCGGGGGGACCAGCGAAGGCGGAGGGGCCGGGCGGACTGGAGCCGGAGGAGCGTCTGGCGCCGTACTCGAACCGCGCCGGTACGAGGGCCGTACCCGGTGTTTCATCTATCCGCCCTACGAATTTCGGCTGGTCGACGCGCTGTTGACCAATTTCCATCTCCCGAAGTCGACGCTCCTGTTGCTGGTCAGTGCCTTCGCGGGAAAGGAACTGATCCTTTCGGCCTACGAGGAAGCGGTCCGGGAGAAATACCGGTTCTACAGTTATGGCGACGCCATGCTGATCGTCTGAGGAGGACGAGGCGTTGAAACCCGTCATGGCCATCATCCCCGCCGCCGGCCAGGGCCTGCGCATGCGGTCGGATACGGAGAAGCCGTACATCACGATCGGCGGCAGATCGATCCTGGCCCACACCCTCTCCGTCTTCGAGGCGTCTGCGGCCGTGGACGGATACGTGGTGGTGGTGGAGCCGTCCCGGGTAGCGTCCTGCAGGACGCATCTTTCGCAGCCGGGCGACACCTACCCGAAGCTCGCGGACGTGGTCGCCGGCGGAAGCACGCGCCAGGAGTCGGTCTACCTCGGACTGTTGTCCCTTGACGGCGTCACCGGGTCCGTGCTGATTCATGACGCGGCGCGGCCCTGCGTCGAGCGGGCCGCCCTCGAAGCGTCCGTCCGCGGGTGCGCCCGGTACGGCGCGGTGATCTCGGCCACCCCGTCCACGGATACGCTGAAGATCATCCGGGACGGAAGGGTCGAGGCGACGCCGGACCGGTCGACGCTGTGGCGGGCGCAGACGCCCCAGACCTTCCCGTACCGAGTCCTGCGGGCAGCCCACGAACAGGCGCGGGAAGAGGGCTACGTGGGGACCGACGACGCCGAACTGGTGGAACGGGCCGGATACGTGGTGCGGGTTCTGACAGGCAGCCCCGACAACGTCAAGATAACGACGGCGGAAGATCTGGAAATCGCCGAACGCATACTGCGGCGGCAGGGCCGGATCTGACCGCTGGAGAAACCGATCACCGACGAACAAGGCTCCGGACATGGATGAGATGCGCGTAGGGACCGGCTACGACGTCCACGCCTTCGCGGAAGACAGGCCCTGCGTACTGGGCGGCGTGACCATTCCCCATGAACGCGGGCTGCAGGGCCACTCGGACGCGGACGTGCTTTCACACGCCATAGGCGACGCCCTCCTGGGCGCCGCCGCGCTGGGCGATATCGGGGTTTTCTTCCCGGACGACGATGAACAATACCGGGGTATTTCCAGCCTCGTCCTGCTCCAACGGATTGTTGACGCGCTGGGCGAATCGGGTTATACTGTATCGAACGTGGACGCCACCGTCGTCGCGGAACGTCCGAAGCTTTCGCCCTTCGTGCCGCTGATGCGCCGCCGGATCGGCGAGTCCCTCGGATTACCGGACGACCGCGTGTCGATCAAGGCCACGACTTCCGAAAGACTCGGATTCACCGGACGGGAAGAAGGTATCGCGGCGCACGCCGTAGTGCTGATCCGTTCCGTTGAAAGCGGGTGAAGCAGGTACCCGCGCATGGACGAATACGGCGTGGGCCATGCGGACCGCGGGTTTTCCATTTCAAAGGGCTTTTTGCTTTAATGGGCAAGGTCATTTCGATTGCGAATCAGAAGGGCGGGGTCGGCAAGACGACGACGTCGGTCAATCTGTCCGCCTGCCTGGGCGTCGAGGAAAAGAAGACCCTGCTGGTCGATCTGGACCCGCAGTCGAACGCCACGTCGGGGCTCGGGCTGCAGGACCGGACGCTGGACGTGACGATCTACGAGGTCCTGTTGGAAGAACGCCCCATCGAGGAAGCCGTCCAGCAGACCGAGATCCCCGCGCTTCAAGCCGTCCCGGCCCACCGCCGGCTCGTCGGCGCCGAAATCGAGCTGGTCTCGGCCATCGCCCGGGAGCGGAAGCTCGAAGACGCGATCAGGTCGATACGCGACGAATACGAATACATCCTGATCGACTGCCCGCCCTCGCTGAGTCTCCTCACCCTGAACGCGCTGACCGCCGCCGACTCGGTGTTGATTCCCATACAGTGCGAGTACTATGCCCTCGAGGGACTCGGGCAGCTGCTCAATTCGATCCGCAAGATCCAGAAGCATCTGAACAGAAACCTGAAGATAGAAGGCATCCTCCTGACGATGTACGACAGGCGGCTCAATCTTTCGAAGCAGATCGAGGCGGAAGCCAAGCGATATTTCGCGGACAAAGTCTACCGGACCACGATCCCGAGAAACGTCCGGTTGAGCGAAGCGCCGAGTTTCGGCAGTCCGATCGTCCTCTACGATATTCTTTCGTCGGGCGCGGAAAGCTATATGAATCTAGCCAGAGAGGTGATGGCCAATGGCAGCCAGGAAAGCGCTGGGACGGGGGCTGGAAGCGCTGATTCCTGATCTTCCGGACGACCAGGAAGACCGGCAAAGCGTGCTTCAGGTGCCGATAGACCGGATTTCGGCCAATCCCTACCAGCCGCGGCAGTCCTTCGACCAGGCCAGGCTCGATGAACTGGCCCGGTCCATCCTGGAAAAGGGCGTGATCCAGCCGGTCACCGTCCGCCGGAAGAACGGGCAGGAGGAATACGAACTGATCGCCGGGGAACGGCGGCTCCGGGCCGCCCGGCAGACGGGCTACCAGACCATACCGGCCATCGTCATGGCGGTTTCATCGCCCGAAGAAATGATGGAACTGTCGCTGATCGAAAACATCCAGCGGGACGACCTGAACCCGATCCACGAAGCCCGGGCGTACCTTCGGCTGCAGGAAGAGTGCCACCTCACGCAGGAGGAGGTCGCCACCCGCGTGGGGAAGAACAGGACGACGGTGGCCAACACGCTCAGGCTGTTGAAGCTGCCGGCCGAGGTCCAGAAGTGCCTGCTGGCCGGCGAGATCTCCATGGGCCACGCGCGGGCGCTGCTGGGACTCGAAAACCGGGCGGAACAGGCCGAATTGTGCAAGCAGGTCGTAAAGAAGGGCCTGTCGGTGCGCAAGGTGGAGGAACTGGTCAAGCAACGCTACGAGGAGAAGCGGGAAAGCGCCCCGGCGCGCAAGCCCCACGACCTCGCGGCCGCCGAGTCCATCATGCAGCGCATCCTCGGAACGAAGGTGAACATCAATCGCAGGCAGCACAAGGGAAAGATCGAAATCGAGTTCTATTCCGCGGATGACCTGAACCGCATCCTCGAACTGCTGAAAGTCCGGCTGTAAGGCGCATCCGACCCCGGATACGCCCCACCCCTTTTTAGCCCCGTTATTCGACCGATATCCTTTGACTTTTCAGGCCGGCGGCCTATATTTATCCTGTCGCGCCGATTCCGTCGCGAGGCGTGGCGGAATATTGACGGATGTATGTATCCGAGGCGGTATTGGCCATGCCCAGATTGCACTGGATGTCCCTGGTTTTCGTCTCCGAACGATCGGGTTGGGCGCGTGAACTGCGCATGCCGCGGTTCCTCTTCGGCCTGCTCGCCCTGGTGGTCGTCCTGGGCCTGCTCGGGCCGGTGATTCTTCTGGCCCTGCCGTCGGGTATAGTCGAGGTTACTTTCGGCAGTAACCGGGAAGCGCAGATGAAGTCGGTAGAGGAAAAGTCCATTGAATTGACCCGGCAACTGGAGGAATTGAAGGAGACCGCCAGGAGTATACGAAGGCTGGCCGGCGTCGAGCGGTTCGATTCCGAATCCCTGGCGCCGGGGGCAGATGAAGACGGCCCCCTGGCCGCCAGCCGGGACGGGCTGCCTTTTCTGACCGATGACGGCCTCCCGGCGAGGGTAGAGGGCGTTGCCGGCGGAGAACGCTCCGTGCCGTTCCGGTACGTGCCGTCCATATGGCCGGTCGCGGGCTGGGTGACGCGGGAGTTTCAACAGGGGGAAGATCCGATCGTCGAGACGCACTTCGGCCTGGACGTCGCCGCCCGCGAAAGTGCGCCGGTGATCTGCACCGCCGACGGGATCGTGACGTTCGCGGACTGGGACCAGAACCTGGGTTGGCTGGTTGAGATCGATCACGGGTACGACATGGTGACGCGATACGGTCACAACGCCAGACTGCGGGTCGACCGCGGCCAGCCGGTCCGCCGTGGACAGATCATTGCCCTGGTCGGGAACACGGGCCGCAGTTCGGCGCCGCACCTGCATTACGAGGTCTGGAAAGACAACGCCCCCGTGGACCCGCGCGGCTACCTGCCCGAGGTGATCCGTTGGGACGATCTGCTGTTGAGCCTGCGCACGCAGCGCTGACGTGTTCGGATCGCCGGGCGCGGGACGATTTCAGGAGCGCGGTATGACGATCATCGCCAAAGGCACTGAAGTGAACGGTTCGGTGGACGTGGAAGGCAATGTCCGGGTAGACGGCACCGTGAACGGCGACGTGAAGGCCACCGACGGTGTCGAGGTCGGCAAGTCCGGCCGGATCGTAGGATCGGCCATCGAGTCCAAGACCGCGATGATTCATGGTTACGTGGAGAGTTGCCTTACCGTTTCGCAACACGTTCTCCTCGGCAGCAAATCCACCTTT
The DNA here is from genome assembly GCA_963693015.1 of bacterium. Classification (GTDB taxonomy): domain Bacteria; phylum JAAXHH01; class JAAXHH01; order JAAXHH01; family JAAXHH01; genus JAAXHH01. Next base: position 2,070,381 of record OY843748.1, on the reverse strand, counting down.
GTCGGTGACGTGAAGACCAAGTCCCTCGTCATCGAGGAAGGGGCTGTCTTCCACGGAAACTCGGCCATGTCGGATAATGACGCCGTTTCGGACCGTGCGCGTGGCGGGGAAGGCCGTACGGATGGCGATGGGAATCCGATCGAGCGTTGACTGATGGGGTATGGGACGGAGTACGCAGGGCCGATGGCAATACATGAGAGAAGCCGGAGAGCTGGCCGTAATCGGCCTGACCCTGGTCTTCTCCACCGCGATAGGGTATTTCCTGGGTCACCAGGTCGAACTGGCCTGGCCTGAACTGGACCCGTGGGGCGGCGTCGGCGGCGCCATGCTCGGCGTCGTGGCCGGGTTCCTGGAAATGGCGAGGACGCTGAAACGGTTGAACAGAAAGATCGAAGCGGCGGAACGGGAGCGAGACCGTGCGAAGCACTGAGTATGACGGCGGAACGTCGATCGGCAACGTACCGGGCACCGAAACCGAACCCGGCGCGGGCGCTTCGTCCGGAAGCATCGGCGAACCGTTGCGGCGGTTCCTGCCCCGGGTCTACCGGATCAGCGCCGTGCTGACCGTGGTCGGCACCATCGCCGCGCGCGTGGCCGGCGCGGATCTGCTCGCCGTCAATTTCTTCATCGGATCGCTGATCGGGCTGGCGATGCTGTATATCACGGCCTGGCTGGTCCGCCGGTACATCACGGCGACCGCGCGCATCAAGCGGAACCGAAACCGGCTGTTCCTGCTCCTGATGGCCAAGCTGCCGTTGCTGGGCCTCGTGCTGTATTTCGTGACGTCGGGGGACTGGTTCCACCCCATCGGACTGTTGTCGGGGGTGTCCATGATCCCCTTCACGCTGACCCTGTGCGGATTGACCCTGCTCCTGAGGCAGGGCGCAGAGGATGAACGGGTCGACTGGACCGCTGTAACGGGCAAGCCGAAGTGATATTTCGGTAAGGAGGTAATCCTTTGACTACTCCGTGGTCGAGTGTCCTCTCTCTGTCGATGGCGTCGGAGGGGGGAAGCGGTGAAGCGCACTACTCGATTCTACATGGGTTATTCTACTTGCTGGGACCGCTGGCCGAATGGATCCCCCAACCCGTCAGACAGCCGGATCTCCTGCTGAACACCCTGCTCGTCTTCGTAATAGTCCTCGTGCTCGTAACCATCGCGGTCAGAACGTTCAAGCGCATCCCCGAAGGGTCGATCCAGGCGCTGTTCGAAATGGCTGTCGAGGGATTGACCGATTTCTTCCTCAACATCGTCGGGGAGCGCGGCAGGAAGTACATTCCCTTTTTCGCCTCCTTCTTCATCTACATCTGGTTCATGAACATGCTGGGCGTCATTCCCGGCATGCAGTCGCCCACCGCCGATCTCAACACGACGCTCGGGTTCGCCCTCATCTCCATCGTCGCGGCCCATCTCATCGGCCTGCGCGAGATCGGGCTCAAGGCCTATCTCTGGCATTTCTGGGGCGAGCCGAAATGGATGGGCGTGCTCATGTGCCCGCTCCATATCATCGGCGAGTTCGCCAAGGTCGTCTCGCTGTCGATCCGGTTGTTCGGAAACGTCTTCGGGGAGGAGATGATCATCCTCGTGCTGGCCGGTCTGTCTCCGGTGCTGCTTTTGGGCGCCCTCGAGGTGCCCTTCGTGCCGCTGCAGCTCCCGATGCTGATGTTCGCGGTATTTTCCGGAACGATACAGGCGATGATCTTCTCGGTGCTGAGCGCCGTGTACGTGGCCCAGTTCCTGGATCACGATCATGGAGAAGAAGAACACTGATGAGCGGTCGATCCGTGACCGCAATGGTTTCGCTCTGGTCGTAAACTTTAGACGTTTGATTTTATGCAATTTATCTCTCCATTCCGAAAGGAGCCTTCTACATGCTGTACTACATGGGTTTAGGACTTGGCGTCGCCCTTGCCGTTTCCGTGGCCGCCATCGGATCGGGCGTCGGCCAGGGGATCGCAACCGGTCTGGCCTGCCAGGGCATTTCCCGTCAACCCGAATCCGCCGGCCGCATCCAGCTGGTGTTGATCATCGGCCTGGCGTTCATGGAATCGCTGGCCATCTACGGCCTGCTGGTGTTCTTCATGCTCCAGGGCCAGTTGCCGTCCTTCGAGCAGGTCATGGAACTGAGCCGCCTCGGCCAGTAGCATTCAAGCGGTCCGCATGGCTTGCGGTACGCGCCTTCGTGGCGCGCGCGGGCTAAGCGATCGAAGGAGCATGACGCGTGTTAGACATCTTGCACGATCTCGGCATCGACCTGAGCACCCTCATCATCCAGATGATCGGGTTCGCCATCCTGTTCTTCGTCCTGAAGAAGTACGTTTTCGGCATGATCGCCCAGGCCATCGAGGACAGGAAACGGGATATCCGCGACCGCATGGCCGGACTGGACGCGGACCGGGCCGAGCTGGACCGTCTCCACGAGGAAGCCAGGCGTCGGCTCGAGGAGATCGAGGCCGAGGCCAGGGAGAAAGTACAGGCGGCGGTCGACCAGGCCAACGCGGAACGCGGCCGGATCCTGGCGCAGACCCAGGAGGACGCGGACCGCGAACTGGAGAAGGCGCGCAACACCATCCGGCGCGAAACGGAACACGCCGTGGCCGAACTGCGCGCGCAGGTGGGCGACCTGGCGGTGGAGATCGCGGGCAGGGTCCTGAACAGCACACTGGACGCGGCGGAACACCGGAAGGTCGTGGACGAATTCATCGCACAGATACCTTCGAAGGAATAACGGGCAACGATGGCCAGTACGACAGACATCGCACACCGCTATGCCGGCGCGTGGCTGGAAGCCGCGGCGGAAAGGGAACTGCTGGAACCGGTCCGCGGCGAAATCGCGGCTTTCGAACGGTTGTGCCGGGACTCGGAACCCTTCGTGGACTTCATTACGGACAAGGTCATACCGGGTGACGTAAAGCAGCGTATCCTGGGCGAGTTGTTCGAAGGCCGGGTCCAGGACATCACCCTCAATTTCCTCTATCTGCTGGCTTCCCGGCGCCGGGAACGCTTCCTGCCGGAGGTCCTGGAAGCCTGCCGCACCGTCCTGGACGAATGGGACGGCATCGTCAACGCGGACGTGGCGAGCGCGGTGGCCCTGTCGGACGACCAGGAAAGCGACCTGAAATCCGGACTTGAAGCACGGACGGGCAAGCGCGTCCGAATGAGGACCACCGTGGACCGGGATTTGATCGGAGGGTTCGTGGTTCGCGTGGGCGACCAGGTATTCGACAGCAGTCTGGCGACCCAGCTCCAGCGGGTCCGGCAGGCGCTCGTTCGAAAATGACCATCGATGGAGAAGACAATGGCGTTTGATGAAATTACAATTCGTGCGGACGAGGTCTCCGAACTCCTGAAACAGCAGGTGCTCGACTTCAAGCGCGAGGTCGACATCTATGAAACGGGCACCGTGCTCCAGGTGGGCGACGGGATCGCCCGGGTGCAGGGCCTGTCCAACGTGATGGCGAACGAACTCGTCGAATTCCCCAACGACGTGGTGGGCATGGTGCTCAACCTGGAAGAGGACAACGTGGGCTGTATCCTCTTTGGGGACGACCAGCTGATCAAGGAAGGCGATCCGGTCAAGCGGACGCAGCGGATCGTCGAGTGCGCCGTGGGCGACGGCATGCTGGGCCGCGTGGTGGATTCCCTCGGACGGCCCATCGACGGCAAGGGGCCCATCATCGGCGCGGAGTCGCGCCCGATCGAGAAGAAAGCCCCCGGCGTGGTGCAGCGCCAGCCCGTGAACGAACCCATGTATACCGGTCTCAAGGTGATCGACAGCATGTTCCCCATCGGAAGGGGACAGCGCGAGCTCATCATCGGCGACCGGCAGACGGGCAAGACGGCCGTGGCCCTGGACGCGATCATCAACCAGAAGGGCCAGGACATGGTCTGCATCTACGTGGCCGTCGGCCAGAAGGGTTCGACGATCGCCAAGACGGTGGCCACCCTGGAAGAACACGGCGCCATGGAGTATACCACGGTGGTCGTGGCCTCGGCCAGCACGCCGGCGCCCATGCAGTTCCTGGCGCCTTACGGCGGCGCGACCATGGGCGAATTCTACCGCGACGGCGGAAAGCACGCCCTGGTGATCTACGACGACCTGACCAAGCACGCGGTCGCCTACCGGCAGTTGTCGTTGAATCTCCGGCGGCCGCCGGGACGCGAAGCCTATCCGGGGGACGTGTTCTACCTGCATTCCCGGCTCCTGGAGCGGGCGGCCAAGATGAGCGACGAATACGGCGCCGGATCGCTGACCGCGCTGCCGGTGATCGAGACCCAGTTCGGCGACGTGTCGACCTACATCCCGACCAACGTGATATCCATCACCGACGGGCAGATCTTCCTGGAATCCAACCTGTTCTTCGCGGGACAGCGGCCGGCGGTCAACGTGGGCCTGTCGGTTTCCCGCGTGGGCGGCGCCGCGCAGATCAAGGCGATGAAGTCGCGCCAGGTCGCCGGCCTGCTGAGGACGTCCCTGGCCCGCTACCGGGAGCTGGAGGCCTTCGCCCGGTTCGGCACGTCGGGCCTGGACCAGACCACGCAGCGGGAACTTCACCTGGGCGAGCGGCTGGTCGAACTGCTCAAGCAGGCGCAGTACCGGCCCATGGCGGTCGAGCAGCAGATCATCTCCCTCTACGTGGGCGTCAACGGCCTGTTGAACGACCTGTCCGTGGACCAGGTGCAGCCCTTCGTGGCGGCGTTCCTCGAGCACATGGAAACGCATCATTCGGACGTGGGCCGCGAAATCAGGGAAACCGAACAGTTGTCCGAGGATGCGGAGCAGCGCATCCGCGGTGCGGCCGAGGAATTCAGCAAGACGTTCGCGTCGTAGGAAGGGTACCATGCCGTCACTTCGTGAGATTCGGCGACGGATCGCGAGTACGAAGGATATCCAGAAGATCACCAAGGCCATGCAGACCGTGGCCGGCGTCCGCCTGCGGCGGGCGCAGAACCGGTTGTTCGCCGCCCGGCCCTACGCCCGGAAGCTGGACGAGATGATGAAGCACCTCGCGGCGCAGACGGCCGACGAGCGGCATCCGCTCATGACCCCCCGCGACGTGAAGACTTCCGCCCTGATCGTCGTCACGGCCGATCGCGGGTTCTGCGGAGGATTCAACTCGAACGTCGTGCGCAGCGCCATGAATACCGTCCGGGAGAGCGCGCCGGCACCCGGGCTCATCTGCATCGGCCGCAAGGGTTCGGATACGCTGTCCCGTATGCGCGTGGAGATCGTGTCGAGTCATACCAACGTATTCCAGGCCCTGGATTACGCCCAGGCGGGAGAAATCGCGGACCAGGTGACCGGGCTTTTCACCAGCGGCGCCATCGACCGCGTGGACATGCTGTACAACGAGTTCAAATCCGCCGGCACGCAGAGTCTCGTGACCGAGCAGCTGCTCCCCGTTCCGCCCATGGCGGTGGAGGACGATCCGGGATTCACCGGTTACGTGTACGAGCCGTCGCAGCCCCAGTTGCTGAGCGACCTGGTGCCGCAGCATATCCGTTTCCAGCTCTGGCGCGTGCTGCTCGAATCCAACACGGCGGAAGAAGCCGCCCGCATGCTGGCCATGGACAACGCCACCAGGAACGCGAACGATCTGATCGACGAACTGACCCTGACGGCCAACAAGATCCGCCAGGAAACCATTACATCCGAACTGATGGACATCGTAGGCGGCGCCGAAGCGTTGAAGTAACGCCGGGCGTCCGCCCACCGACCGGGGAAGGGAAACCATGGAAGGAACGAATACAGGAACCGTGGCGCAGATCATCGGCGCCGTCGTAGACGTCGAATTCGGGTCGAGCGCCCTGCCGAAGATCTACAACGCCCTCGAGGTGCCCGTGGAGGGAAGCGACGCGCTGGTCCTCGAAGTCCAGCAGCACCTGGGCGACAACAAGGTGCGCTGCGTGGCCATGGACGCCACGGACGGGCTGGTCCGGGGCGCGGCGGCCATCGATACCGGCGGCCCGATCAACGTCCCCGTGGGTCCCAAAGTCCTCGGCCGCATGATGAACGTCCTCGGCCGCCCCATCGACGACCGGGGCGCCGTGGAGTCGGATCACAGCTACCCCATCCACCGCACCGCGCCGGAACAGGAAGACCTGACGACCTCGGCCGAGATGTTCGAGACGGGGATCAAGGTCGTGGACCTGATAGAACCCTATACGCGCGGCGGCAAGACCGGCCTCTTCGGCGGCGCCGGCGTGGGCAAGACGGTGCTGATCAAGGAACTGATCAACAACATCGCCCGGGAGCACGGCGGGATCTCCGTGTTCGCCGGCGTGGGCGAACGGTCGCGCGAGGGCAACGACCTCTGGCTCGAGATGGAAGAAGCCAACGTGCTCGACAAGACCGCCCTGGTGTTCGGCCAGATGAACGAGCCGCCGGGCGTGCGCCTGCGCATCGGCCTGACCGGCGTGGCCATCTCCGAGTACTTCCGCGACGAGGAAGGCCGCGACGTGCTGCTCTTCATCGACAATATCTTCCGCTTCGTGCAGGCGGGATCGGAAGTGTCGGCCCTCCTGGGCCGCATGCCCTCCGCCGTGGGGTACCAGCCCACGCTGAGCACGGAGATGGGCGATCTGCAGGAGCGGATCACCTCCACGAAGCAGGGCGCCATCACCTCGGTGCAGGCCATTTACGTGCCCGCCGATGACTATACCGACCCGGCTATCGTAACCGCGTTTCCCCACCTCGACGCCAGCACCGCGCTGAACCGAGATCTCTTCGCGCGGGCCATCTTCCCGGCCGTGGATCCCCTCGAGTCCAACTCCAGGCTCATGGATCCGGCGGTCGTGGGCGAGAAGCACTACAACGTGACCCAGGCCGTTCAGCAGAACCTGCAGCGCTACAAGGACCTCCAGGACATCATCGCCATCCTGGGCATCGACGAGTTGTCCGACGACGACAAGCAGGTGGTGTCCCGCGCCCGGAAGATCGAGCTGTTCATGACCCAGCCCATGTTCGTCGCCGAGACCTTCACCGGGCTGCAGGGCCGGTACGTCAAGGTCGAGGACACGGTGGAGGGATTCGAGAAGCTGGTCGAGGGCGAGTGCGACGAACTCCCCGAGCAGGCCTTCTACATGGTGGGCACCATCGACGAAGCCTTCGACAAAGCCAAGGAGCTACAGTAGAACATGGCAGGCGAATTCTCCCTGGTCATCGTCACGCCCTCGAGCATGGCCTATGAAGGCGAAGTACGTAGCGTGCTGGCCCCGGGGGCAGACGGATACTTCGAAGTACTGATCGGCCACGTGCCGATGCTCACCTCGTTGCGGCCCGGCCTCCTGACCATCCGGGACGACGACGGCCGGACCCGGTACGCGGTGTCCGGCGGGTTCGTCGAAGTGCTGCGGTCCCAGGTTACCGTGCTGGCCGAGACCATCGAAGAGGTAAGCGCCATCGACGTGGACCGGGCGCAACAGGCCGAGGCACGGGCGCGCGGTCGCCTCGATTCGGACGAAGAAGGCGTCGACGTCGAACGGGCCAGGGCTTCGCTGGACCGGGCGCTCAACCGCATCAAGGCGAGCCTGCAGTAGTCCTCCTGCTGCAGACCACGCCGCACGGCTGGCCCTCCCGTAACCCCATAGGCCCATGAACCCCATTGGCAGTGGTATCGAACTGGAACTGGTTCCGGTCCCGTGCGCGATGTGCGGAAGCACCGAGACGGAGCCGCGCCCGGTGTTCGAGGGATACGACTACGAGTACCGCACCTGCGACAACAGGTTCCGGTTCGTCGCGTGCGCAGATTGCGGACACGTGTACCTGTCGCCGCGGGTCAGGATGGAGGACATAGATCGCATCTATCCGACCAACTACCTGCAGCGACATCTGGAATGTATCTATCCCGAGTACAGGCCCCTCAGGTGGATAAAGCAGAACGTCTTCGACCGTGGCTGGTTGCGTGAGGTTCTGAACCATTTGCAGGAAGGGACCCGCGTCCTGGAAATCGGCGCCGGCTCAGGTAACCAACTCGAGTACCTGCGCTCGAACACACCGTATTCCGTTGAGTTGTACGCCAACGACCTCACTTTTTCAAAACAGACCCGCGCGTCTCTATCCGCTTGTAATATCAAATTACTCGAAGGCCCTATCGAGGAATGTGAAGACGTTGGGAAATTCAATGTAATCATCTCGAAACATGTCATCGAACACGTCATTGATCCAGCTGTGGTCTTTCGATGGATTTCAGCCCATCTAGTACCCAAGGGGATGTTGTACCTCGAGACACCGGACCTGAATGCACTCACACGATTCGTGTTCGGCAACCACTGGTATGCACTGAGTATACCACGTCATTTCCATCTTTTTTCCCGTAAAGCACTTGCAGAACTCGCTGAAAGAAGCGGACTTGATATCGACTCCCAGCATGCTGTTGTAGATGCGAACGTTTGGATTAAAAGTTTCCGGAACAGATGGGGAAGAAAGCCTGTTGACCAGAGCACGTCCACAGCTTCAGTCGATGGCGAACCAAAACAGGCGATTAGGTTCTTCAGCCTGTTCGATCTGTTTTTGAGGACGCTGGGTTTCGCTGGTTCTGTCCAGGCGTTGATTGCAAGGAAACCAGAAGGAGGTGGTTAGTCGCATCGCCGTGAGTTGAAATCCGCGATTCCCTACGCCTCGTCCCTCAGATAGGCCAATTCCTCGATAGTTCCCCGAAACCCGTCTTGCATCACGGTTTCATCACCACCGATCAGTAGTAAACGTACACCCTCGGCAACCTGTCGACGTACATTCTCCTCGTCGTCCGTTGAACCGAGCAGGGGATGGCCCACGGGCTTCCCCGTGCGTTGTCCGGCTACCCGCACGCGGCGGAGCGCGTCGAGGTACTTTGGATGGTCGAACTGGAAGGGGACGCCGAGGGAAATGCACAGGTCCACCGGACCCACGATACAGCCGTCCACCCCCTCCACGTCCATGATGTCGTCGATGCGATCGACTGCTTCGGCCGACTCGATGATGGGGAGATAGACCACGACGTCATCGATCCCGGCGGTGTATTCCTCTTCAAACAGGCCGTAGCCCGCGGCGCGGTGAGGCCCCCATCCCCGCGTGCCGCGCGGGGGATAGCGGCAGGCATCGGCCCCCAGCTTCGCTTCCTCCGGGGTATTCACGAAGGGGACGACGATCCCCATGGCGCCCATGTCGAGGTACAGCTTGATCAGGTCCGGGTCGGTGCGGGTGATGCGGACGATCGGCGTGGCCGGCGTGCAACCCGCCGCCTGGATCTGCGCCTGCACGGTCACCGGCGTCTGCGGCGCGTGCTCCGTGTCGATCAGGAGCCAGTCGAACCCGGCGAGTCCGGCCAGCTCCGCGATGGCGGGGGATCCGAATCGGAGCTGTATGCCGAAGGCGGGCTTGTCGGCCTCCAGCAGGTTCCTGATGCGGCTGTTCATCATGAGTCGCCCGCGGTCACGTCCTGGTAGAAACCCAGTTCCAGGAGGCGGTCCAGCCACCGCTGTCTTTTGGGGCTGCCCTGAGGATTGGCGAGCCAGTAGGGGTCTACCAGGGGATCGCCGGGCCGGTTGTACTTGGCGGTCGCGTTGCCATTGTTCGCTCCCTGGGAGCGCGTCGTTTCGATTTCCTCCAACGTCCTCGGATTGTTGTAGTACACGCAGGTGCACATGCGCCGGTCGTCGGACCCTCCGTAACTCGCGTGCCACAGCCGGAGGTCGAATCCCACCACATCGCCCGGTTCGGATGCGCAGACGTGGGACGGCACTTCCGCGACGGGCAGGCCCAGTTCGGGCATCACCTTTCTGAGTTCGCCGTGGTAAGGGTTGCGGTGTGAACCCGGAATGACGCGCAGCGCCCCGGTTTCCGGTCCCACGGGCTGGAGGTAGAAGGCGAACTTGATGCCGTACTGGTGGATACTGTGGGTATCCGGATGCCATCCGGTGTTGCCGACGTACCGGTTGGCGTCGGTTGCGATGCCCAGCGCATCCTCGCCATAGAGCTGCTCGGCGACGCCGCAGAGCCTGTTATCCTCCAGCAGACTCCCGAAAAAAGGCGTCGACTTCCCCATCATCGTGACCCAGTGCCGGACCGTGCCGTCGAAGGGCAGGTGACGATAGGCCGATTCGAGCCCGTGATCGAACTCTCTGTTGATCACGGACAGTTCATCCCTCGTGAAGAGCTGACGCAGGACCACGAAACCGAAGGTCTTGAAGTGCTGGTGCTGCTGTTCTGTCAACATGACGGGTTGCCTCCATCTCCATGCTGGAGCGATCTATATGCGGCGCAGCAGGCGCCGTAAACGCAACCACCAGGGGATCCACACCGCCTCGTTGATCACGCCCCGGGAAAGTTTCGACGTGCCTGATCGGCGGTCTACGAAGATAATCGGGATCTCACGCATGCGATATCCTTTTCGCCAGCACCTGAAGTTCATCTCGATCTGGAAGGCGTATCCATCGGACCGGACATCGTCCAGGTCGATGTTCTCCAGCACTTCACGCCGGAAGCACTTGTATCCGCTGGTGGTGTCCCGGATGGTCATACCCGTGACCAGGCGGGTGTAGATGTTGGCGAAATAGCTGAGCAGCAGCCGGGACATGGGCCAGTTCACCACGTTGATGCCGCTGATGTAACGGGATCCGATGACCACGTCGCAGGACGCGATCTGCTCGATGAACCTGGGAATCATGGCGGGATCGTGGGAAAAGTCCGCGTCCATTTCGAAAACGCAGTCCACGTCCTGCTGGACGGCGTACTTGAAACCCGCCACGTAAGCCGATCCCAATCCGAGTTTGCCGGGTCGATGCAGGACGCTGATCCTTTCGTTCTCCGCGGCCAGTTCATCGGCCAGCTTCCCCGTCCCGTCCGGCGAATTGTCGTCCACCACGAGCACGCGTATATCCGGATCCAGTGCCATCAGCTCGGGCAGCAGACGCCGGATGTTCTCGAGTTCGTTGTAGGTTGGGACGATGATCAGGGATTTCATGGTTTGCGGCATCGGTGTCAGGCCCCGGCCTCCGGCGTCTTCGATGTCAGGCCCTGGCCTTCAGGCGTCTTCTGATGCGCATTGCCCCCGCGGCGATCAACCCGGCCAGGACCAGCGTGCTGGCGGCCCGGCTCACGAGAAGACCCGTGGTAAAGCTCGACGGATCGAAAGTCATCACCACTTCGTGGCGGCCTTCGGGCACGACCACGGAGCGAAGCACGTAATTGGTCTTGTATATCTCCGCGGGATCGCCGTCGATCGTGGCCCGCCACCCGGCCGGATAATAGATTTCGCTCAGCACCAGCAGACAGGGTGCGGCAGCCTCCACGATCACTTCGATCCGGTGCGGTGTGTGCAGGGTGATCTCCACGGAGGAGTCATCCAGCGGGCCGAACTGCGCTCCAACGGGCTTTTCCAGGATCGCGTACTCGCCGGGACTGAACCCGGGGTCTTTCAACGCTTCGAAGATGGCGTCCTTCCCGGCAATGACGCGTACGCTGTCCACCAGGAAGGCCCGCGGCAGCGCGGCGTCGTTGCGGTAGAGGTATCCGCCTTCGCTTTCGACCACGGGCGAGAGCCCGGAATCGATGAGGGGCTGTCGCGACACAAGGTAACGGGTATTCATCATGTTCAACACCGAAAAGGAACTGAACCCCACCTGGTCCATGAGTTCCTGGTAGATGCCCAGCTTGGCGGGGTGGTAGCCGCCGATGCTGGAGATGCCGAAGTATCCGTACTCATTCGAAGAGAATTCGGACAGCGGGAGGATGCGATACAGCCCGGTGTCGTCTTCCAGGGCTTTGACGACTTCGTTTTCGCGGGCGGCGTAGTAAGCTTCGATCCGCGCGGGGTCGTCCTCGGGGTTCACGACGCGCGAGGCCACAAGCAGCAGGTCGATGGAGAGGAGTGCGATCACCCCGGCGGCAAACAGGGCCGGGCTCGTCCTGCGGGTTGCGTATAGCAGTCCTCCCGCCGCGCAGAGGAACAGCGCCATGATCCACAGATCGGTCATGAGCAGGTCGAAACGCATGGCGTTGAGCCTGGCATGGTAATCCACGTTGTTCACGATGGCGTTTCGGGCCCCGTGCGCGGCGTCGGCCTGTTCATAAATACCCGTCATAAAGGACTGGAAAGCGGCTTCGAACACGGTCAGCACCAGGACCAGCAACAGCATACCGCCAGCGATAGTGCAAAGTCTTCTCGCATAGGTTCCCAGGCTGTCCTTTCCCGCCCGCATGCGCTCGACGAGGGCATGCACGCCGTATCCCGCCAGCAGGGCGATCGCGAACTGCACGATCACCAGGATCATGACCGGTGCGCGGAACTTGGCGAAGAAGGGGACGAAGTGGAGCATGACGTAGGATACGGGAGGCAGGTGCCGCCCGAAGGAGATCAGAAGCGTCAGCGCGGCCGCCAGAACGAGAAACACGGTCATGCGCGAAGGGCGCAGCAATACGCCCGATACCGCCAGGACTACCACTACGATGCCCAGGTAGTTCGGGAAATCGGTAAACGGCATGTCTCCCCAGTAGAACTGCCCACCGAAGCCCGCGAAGGACGGGACGATGAAGGTCAGTATTTCGACTGGCGGAAAAGACCAACTCGTGGCAAAAGGAACATTGATGTTGCTTCCGCCAACGGAGAGATTACGGGCGGAGTACTGCGCGTATTCCTGCATGGGCAGGACCAGCACGGCTGCGACGGCGACGGCCAGGACAACCCCGCCTGTAAATAGCGCGGATTTCTTTGATACGACGCTGGCGGGCTTACGGTCGCGTAAATCGTTTATCACGGCGTATGCGGCGTACAGGCCGATCAGCATGGCCGTGTAGAAGGCGATCTGGGGATGGAAGGAACACAACTGCGAGCCGAAGGCGCCGCTGAGCAATATCATGTCGAACACCCCGCCACGATCGAATACGCGGTATGCGGCCAGGAAGACGAGGGGGACGTGCATGAAGCAGATGAAACGGTTGGCGTGTTCCGTGGCCATCATGTGGGTGGAAAACACGAAGGCCGCAGCCGCGACGAAAGACGCGGGCCTGGAAAGCGACAGGACCCGCGCCAGAAAGAACATGGAAACCGCGCCGAGAAGCAGGTGGAAGAAGAAGCGGCCGTGCAGCGCGCTTATGAGCCCGTCCGGCAGGATAGCGTTGACCAGGGCTTCGAAGCTGTATTGTAGATGGTGGTACGACCCGCTGGCCTGGAAGGGCATGCCGCCGAAGACGTGGGGGTACCAGAGGGGCGTTTCGTCGTATTGTTTTTCGAAGTCCTGTGCGAAGTGGCCAAAAGGAACAGCCTGGCCAATGAAATCGGGCCTGATGTCCGTCTTACCTTCGATGATGAATCCACGGTATACGAATACGGCCAGCACGGCTATGGTGAGACAGAACAGGATATCCCGGACATTCGGATGAAGGCTCTGGTCTATTTGGATCTGGCGCTGCCTGCCGGGCTCTTCGTTTCTACGCCGTTCACGTCCCGATTGGGTTTGCTTTTTTTTCATGAAAAGCCTTCGACGCTTTGGTTTCAGGGCGAGGTGTAACAGGATGTAACTACGGCTGAATTATATCGGTTACTTATGAAGTGGAGTGGTGAAACCCTCTCTGATCCCTTGATGGAGTGCGCCAAGGTGGACCCAATTTCGATGGACGATCAAGTTAAACATCGGTCGTAGATATCGGTATAGAAAAAGGTAGGGCAGGAAAGCGAACATAAATGGCAAAAGAGGCACATGCTTTCTCGCGAAAAGTATCCTGCCACGCATCATGTGATAGATGTAACGAGGACTACCAAACCCAATGGTCCTGGAACCTTTGTGAAGTATGACAGCTTTCGGTTCCAGCGCCAGCCTGTAACCAGCTTTTTGAGCTCGTAGTCCCCAGTCGAAATCATCGAAGAAATGGATGAAATCCTCGTCCATCAAACCGACCTTTTGCAGGACGGCCTGTTTGACCAGGAGTGCGGTCCCCGTGACGTAGGGCATCTCGGCAACCTCATCATACTGTCCGGTGTCTTCTTCCCCATGGCCTGTGAGGAATCCCTGGGCCAGCCACGGAATCGTTCTCGTACCGGCCGAGTCGAGCACGGGTTCCTCTCCGTACCTGTAGATCTTCGGCCCGACCATCCCGATATCATCGGCTTGTTCTGCAGTAGCGACCAATATCGTAAGCGCCTCCGGCCTCACGACGGTATCGTTATTCAGTAGGAAGACATAATCAGTTCCGGTTGTCAGCGCGTGTTGAATGCCCATGTTGCTGCCGCTTACAAATCCCAGGTTTTCGGAGTTTCGGATGAGCGTGACGGGCAGATTCTCAATGCTCCAGCGTTCTACGGCTTCTGGTGACCCGTCGGTCGAACCATTATCTACCACAACGACGGAAAAAGACGGGTAGGCCAGACGAGCAACGGAATCCAGGCATTCCAGGGTGTCTACTTCCTGGTTCCAGTTGAGTAGCACGATGGATACGTGAGGAAGGGATGAACTCATGTTAATGTGACATGCGTTTCATTTTTCTTTTTTGGATATAGGGCTCGAATAGCGAAGAAAACCAATTTGAATCCATGATGGAAATCAGGTATGCATTCGACACGCACCGGGATTCCTGGACGTGTTTTCTTTTGATAAGCGTAGTACGCAATTGACCAATCACTCCCAACAACCCCAACAAACTTGCAAACCCATATCCGCGTCTGATGCGCATCAGGAACAAGCAGGTATGGCCGGCAATTATCGGTATGCAGAGCCGCAACCAGAGTTTAACAGGTAGGTTTTTGATTAACAGCAGGATCTGGTTACGTTGTCCCAGACGTTGAGCGTTAGACTGTCCGGTTGTTTTCCATGTTCCTCCAACATGATGGTAGATGACAGCTTCAGGAACGTATAGGCACGGATAACCGGCCAATTGTAATCTGAAATCCAGGTCGGCATCTTCATGATAGGTAATGAAATCTTCATCAAAACCCCCCATCTTTTCGTATATCGATCGTCGGTAAATCGCTGCGCCAGCGCAGGAGCCAAAGACACGATCCTTTTCTCCATAGGCGCCCGAAGCCCTGTGAAGCCATCCTCGCATTCCGACGATTCCGGCCACGGTGAGCGTAGTGCCCGTGGTATTTATCAGGTTTCTGTTATCAAAGTAAAGCATTCGTGATGCGCAGAACCCAATCTCTGCATGCGTATCGAGTGCGTCGACGAGGGCGTCCAGCCACTGCGGCTCGCACTCGGTGTCATTATTGAGCAGGGCGACATAGTCACTCTTGGACTCAGCGACTCCACGATTCATCGCGACGCTGAAACCGGAATTGTACCCCATCTCTATCAAATTAGCATTCGGATAGTTCTTTTGGATCCATGACTGCGATCCGTCCTCTGAACCGTTATCTACCAGAATGAGTTCATCGGGTGGACGAGTCTGTCGATCGATAGAGGCCAGGCAGGG
This sequence comes from bacterium, assembly GCA_963693015.1. Lineage (GTDB taxonomy): Bacteria > JAAXHH01 > JAAXHH01 > JAAXHH01 > JAAXHH01 > JAAXHH01. The sequence continues at coordinate 2,054,995 of OY843748.1, read as the reverse complement.
CCCCAGGAAATGTTTGCCGTTATAGTTCAATATGATGAGTGAGACGGTTGACATGCATTTTCCAATGGTTACACATCAAACGGTTCTAAGGAATTACCTTCCTCGCCCATCCCCCCAAATACGCCTTCTCGGACTCGTCCAACAAGGAAAACGCGTGCCAGAGGTAGGCCGCGGCGCCCAGGATGACCAGGGCGGCGCTGATCTCGATCCGGTCGAGGGTCCACCTGGCCGCGCCGAAGAAGACCGCTGAAATGGCGATCAGCCGGACATAGGGCTTCCAGGGAAAGAGCCGTCCCACGGTCGTGTCGAGCAACCGGGCGTACCGGACCAGGTAGTATACCCATCCCGTAGCGGTTCCGCACAGGGTGGCCAGTGCGGCGCCCCAGAGACCGAAGGCGTTGATGAAGACCAAGTTCCCCGCGACGTTGACGATGAGCATGGCGGTCGCGGCCCGGACGATGATCGCGTTCCGGTTGAGGGCCCGGGCGAGCACGTCCGGGTTGTTGAAGCGGAGCAGGAGAAGCAGCGCGTAGATGCCCAGGACCCGGTGGCCCTCGAAGTAGGCGTCCGGGAGGATGAGCCGGTACAGCACGTCGGAGAAGAGGAAGATGAAGATCCCCGCGGGGACGATGGCGATCATGCCGTAGGTGGAGCACTTGCGCCACAGGGCCGCCATGGACGGATGATCGCCGCCTTCGGCGTATCCCACGTAAGTGGAAAAGAGCACCGCCCCGAACACGCTAGTCATGATGCCGGCGACGGGCAGTTCGATGGCCGAAACGCTGTAGATCGCGAAGCTGGACGCCCCCAGGAAGGCGCTGATCATGATCTTGTCCAGGCTCGCGTTGATGAAGGGTATGAAACCGGCCATCCCCAGTCCCAGGGCGTAGCGGTACTGGGCCCCGGCCTCGATGCCCCGCAGCCGGAAGGACAGCAGCTTCCTGTCGAGCAGGACGAGTCCGTAGAGGAGGGACTGGAAGGCCTCCAGGAGCACGATCAGGACGATGAGTGCGTAGATGGACGAAATCAGTACCGTGAAGAGCGCGGCGCCGATGGCCAGGATGCGCAGCAGGTATTGAAACAGGCGCAGCACGCTGGCGGCGGCCGCGTGACCGGTCCCCGCCAGGACGTTGTGGGCGGTCACGTTCACGAACAGGAACAGGGTGATCAGGAGATAGACGCCGACTTCCCGGAGGTAGGGTCCCAGTTCCGTGTGGACGAGCAGGTGGGGCTTGACGAGCAGATGAAACAGCAGGAGGACGGCCAGAAAGATCGCCGCGCAGCTGACGAGGGTGTTGCCCACGTACTTTCTGGCGGCCGCCGCGTACTTCCCCGAAATGAAGTAGAAGACGCTCTCGATCAGCCCTGCGGCGAACAGGTAGGCGAAGCCGGCGGTCAGGATGCCGTATCGGTAGGGGGCCAGGTATTCCGGGTCGAAGAAATGGGCGATGACGATCGACTGGAATACCTGCAATACGCCCGCGGCGAGCAGCGCGGCGTAGAGTATGACGGCGGCGTTTCGCTTTGACATGGGCCCGTCAGGCGGTGGACCTGCGCCGGCGGGAAGGCTCAGACCCCGTCCCTCAGTATCTCCGCCACGGCGGCGACGGCGCGGTCCGCCTCGTCGAGCGTGTTGTAGATATGGGGAGAAAGCCGGACGTTGGGTCCCATGCCCGCGCCGGCAATATGGTACGTGGTGTAGAGCTTGTCGAAGACCTTGCGCGGATCGAGCTCGCCCGGCCTGAAGATGACGACCCCGGCGGAAAGGGCGGGATCCATGGACGTGGAGAGCTTTACGCCGGGCAGGCCGGAAAGGCCTTCCTTGATGGCCGTGGCCACCTGGCGCATGCGGGCCTCCACGCGGTCCGGCCCGATCTTCTCGTGGAAATCGACGCCCCGTCCCGTGGCCGTCAAGGCGGCGTCGTCCCGCTGTCCGAGGACCTCGTACTTGCGGGCGCTTTCTTCCACTTCGTCCCGCCAGCCGGCGCTCACGATGCTGGGCCAGACGGCGTCCTGGCTGTCCTTTCGGACGTAGAGCACGCCGACCTCCTTCGGGCCCATGAACCACTTGTGCGCGCTGCCCGAGTAGGCGTCGCAGCCCATGTCGGCGAGATCGATCTTCAGGGCGCCGAAACTCTGGGCGCCGTCCACGAGGGAGAACACGCCCCGGGCCCGCGCCGCCGCGCAAAGCCTCCTGGCCGGCATGGTCAGCCCGGTGCGGTTGGACACGTGGGTGAAGGACATGACCTTCGTTGCCGGGGTATACGCCCGTTCGAAGGCTTCGACGATATCGTCTTCGCTTTGCGGTATCACGGGAACCGACACGTAGTTGAGCTTGAAGCCGTACCGCCTGGCCTTGACCTGCCACGCCTGGTTGTTCGAGGGATGGTTCAGGTCGGAGAGGAGCACCTCGTCGCCCGGCCCGAGGTGATACCCCGTGCTGATGACGTTGTTGGCCTCGCTCGTGTTCCGCACCAGCGCGATCTCATCGGGATGGGCGCCCAGGAGCCGCGCCATCTTCTCGCGGGTCTCTTCCCTGATCCGGCGGTACTTGGTCCGGTTGTGGAAGGACGCGTCGAAATCCAGGTCGCGGGTATACTTGAAGACCGATTCCATCACCGGGAAGGGCGATGGGCAGAGATTGGCGGCGTTCATCAGGGCCAGGTTGTCCCGGAGGAGGAACTGGCTGCGCACCGCGTGCCAGTATCGTTCATCGCCGGGATCTATATCGGAGACCACCGTCTCCAGCTCCTCCACCGGCGACGCCGCGGCGGAGGAACCGTAGACCAGGGCGCCGCCCGCGGCGATCCCGCCGGCCAGCCGTTTCATGAAAGATCGGCGGGAAACCTGCCACGCCGACTCTGGAATGCTCTCGATTTTGAATTCGTCCTGGATCATCCTTAAGCCTCCGGATGTGAGGTAATGGCCCGGCGCGCCGGGGACCCACTCGCTAGAAGTCCAATGCAACTCCGAGATGGGCCGTAATGAGATCGGTGGTCGACTTCGTTACGTTGAGTTCGGCCGTACCCGACCGGCGGACGATATCGCCCCGCTTCAGGTAATCGGCCTGGGAGCCGTCATGGTAGCGCATCCGGAATTCCAGGGACACGGTCCGCAAGGTGCGGTTCTGCGGCGTCCGGCCTTCGCCGCCCCGCCACAGTTCGATGAGCACGCCGCCGCCCACGCCCTTGGTGAAAGCGAAATCGTCCAGGTTCGTGTGACTCGCGATTTCCTCGTCGTCGAACCGGTCAATGTCCTCGATCGTCGTGCTGGTGAACAGGTAGTGGAATCCCACGACCCCTTCAACGTAGAAACGCAGGGGGTCGGTATTGGTCTGCAGGCGGAGAAAGGCGTTCATCGAGAAGATGTTGTTCTCGGTGACCACGTCGACGAGGACATCGGGAATCGTGAGGCTGAACCGCTCGGGGCGCCGCTCATGGCCGTAGATCATATAGCCCAGGTCCAGGCCGACCACGGCCGGCGTCCGGGGGATCATGTAACCCACGTATCCGGAAATCCCTACGCCCGGGTTCTTGACGTTTTCGCCAAACTCGCCCGTCGGGAAGCCGCCGAGGATGCCGAAACCGGTGATGACGGCGGGGGGCACGTCTTCGATTGCCGCATCCTGGGCCTGGACCGGGGCCGCCAGCGTCGTGACGGCCAGGACGATCAGGCCCGGGAGGAACCTGGGATACGTTGCACGGCGGTGAATTCGTCGCATAGGAAACTCTCTCGTGAGGGATATGATTTCAAGATTGAAGGTTCAGGACTGACGTTCGACGGACCGTTGCCCGCCGATTTTCGCGAATACATGGGACCAGCGTTTGCGGTGACTCTCCTCGATGTAGTCCGGCACGAATCCCAGCCTGAGATAGGTCTTGATGGCCGGTACGCGGAAATCGTCGGTGCCCAGAAAGGCGGAATCATACCCGTGGTCCCGCATGAAGTGCAGGACGGCCAGGGTGACGAGATGTCCCAGCCCCCGTCCGCGGTGCGCCGGCTTCGCGCAGACCATGTGTACCTGCGCGGCGTTGACGCCCTCGGGCGGACTGTCGTAGGCGCAGGCCGTGGCCACGCCCTCCCCCGACCGGGTCACGAAGAAACAGCCGTCCGGCAGGAACGGACCCTGTTCCGTCAACTCGCTCCGGCATTTCTCCGCCGTCCACCCGGCCCCGATGCCCGTATTCATGATATCGCACCAGGCCGCTTCGTCGCCGGGCAGGTAAGTCCTCAGTTCGTACCCTTCCGGCACGCCGATCCCCGGAAGTCCTTCCAGGTCGGGGCGAACCATCCGCAGTTGTCGTTCCGGCATGGCCGCTCCGCCCGCTACACGTCGCAACCGATGTTTCTGAGGTGTGCCACCGAGTCGGCCACGCGGCGGCGGGTCTCCTCCTCGTTCAGCGATTCTCCCTCCACGCCTTCGATCTCCATGGTGAACGGCCCGTAGAACCCGTGGTCGTTCAGCCGGTCGAAGACCGCCTTGAAATCCACGATCCCCTCGCCGAAGGTCGGGAAACACCAGGTCCTGTATCCGCCGTCGGTATCCTTGAGATGCATGCTGCCGATGTAGTCGATGACCTTTACCATTTCCTCGACGTGGTCCACGTCCCGGTTGTAGTAGTGGACGTTGGCCGTGTCGTAGTTCACGCGGACGTTGGGGTGATCGACGCCGCGCATGGTCTCCAGGGCTACGGCGGCGTTGGTGATCAGGTCGGGATGGGTCTCCATCCCGATGGTGATCCCGTATTCGGCGGCTTTGACCCCCGCGCGGTGCAACCGTTCGTAAGCCACCTTCCTGTCGAGTTCCCCGGCCTGTACGCTCACGAAGAGCGTGCCGGCGCCCAGGGCCGCCGCGGCCTCCAAGTGGGGGGTCAGCCGCGCGTCCACGTCGTCGTACTCGATTTCCACCGGACACTGCAGGCTGCTGGCCGACAGCCCGTGGCGTTCCAGCCTGGCCTTCACCTGGCCCACCTCGCCGGGCGCCGGGGCGTTGATTTCCACGTATCGCACGCCTATCGTCGGCAGATGGCCATAGGCGGATTCGCTGAACTTACCGTAGCTTGCCGTGCGGCACGCAAGCAGGTTGGCTGGCATATGCTTCCTTCTTTCGGGATTCGAAGCGGGAATAGACGGGAACGAATGACGTTCGAAATATAACCGAAGGACATAGCGGGGTCAAGGCATCGTGCCGTTCAGAACCCCCGACTTTCCGTTACCCGCTTCATCAGTCCCTCCGCGGGTAATTCGGGTTGCAGGACGTTGGCCGGTGCGCCGATGGATCCCAGCAGGGCCTCGGCGGCCTGGTAACCGCTGCGCACGGCGCTTTCCATGGTCGCCGGCCAGCCCGTCTGCACCCAGTCGCCCGCGACGAAGAAGTTGGAAAGGGGACTGGACGGCCCGGGGCGCAGCGCGTCGCAACCGGGCCTGGGCGCGAAAGTGGCTCTGCCCTCCTTGACGACGATGGCCTTGAGCAGTTCGGCCTGGCGCACGGCGGGCAGCAGGGCGCCCAGATCTTCCATGACCTGATCGATGATCATCTGCCGGGGCATTTTCATCCATTCGTCTGAAGCGCTGACCACGAGTCCGAGATAGGCGCCCGGATTATCCGTGGAGAAGGCCTCGGGGTCTCGAATGGACTGGTTGAATATCCACTGAATCCTCCGTCCGATCACCGCGGCGTAGTCCAGTTCCGTCACGGGCCGGTCGAACCAGACGTGCACGGCCGTGATGGGAGAAACCGACAGTCCGCTCAGAATCGCGAAGTAGGGATTCGAGGCATGGCCCGCGGGCAGCAGCCTGCACAGGACGTCGAAAGGCAGGGCCGACAGGTACGCCCCGGCTTCGACGGACGAGCCGTCCTGCAGCGAGACGGAAGCCACGCGTCCGCCGTGGGTCGATATGCCGGCGACACCCTGATCGAGGACGACGCGGCCGCCCCGCCGCTCGATGTAATCTATGCAGGGCGCGTACAGGTCCCCCAGCGGCACGGCGGGCAGGCCCACCTCGTACCCGCGGCGATTGATCAGAAAGGCCCGGACGGCCGTCCTGATGCCGTACTCGGCGTCGATGTCGTCCAGTTCGTCGTTGAGGGCACTGATCAGGAAGGGTTTCCAGAAGGCCTCCACGGCCCGTCCCGTCGCACCGTGGGCCGCCAGCCAGGCGGCCATGGAAACCGGGGACGGCGCTTCCGCGCCATGCCGTACCGCCTGGGACTCCGATTTCCGCAGCCCCATGACGTGGCGAATCATGCCGGCGACGGTGCGGGCGATCGACAGCTTGTCCCGAAATCCCATCGTCCGCAGCCGCAGGAAGGATGGAAACAGGTGAAGGGGCGGAGGGAGGCGGGAGGGTCTGATGACCGAAACCCGGTTGGACTCGTCGATGAACGGAATGGTCTCGTGGAAGGCGATGCGGTCCCGGACCCCGAGGCGGGCGTAGAAGTCGAGGAGGTTGACGCAGCAGCCCAGGAGCACGTGCTGGCAGTTGTCCACCCTTTCGCCGCTCGACGGGTGTATGAAGGACGACGCGCGGCCCCCCAGGATCGGACGGCGTTCGTAGAGTTCGACCCGGAGACCGGCGTCGGCCAGCGCAACCGCGCCGGCCAGTCCGGCCAGCCCGCCCCCGATGACGATTACCTGGCTCATACGCGTTTTCGGATCAGCGCCCGGACGGTGATGGACAGCTTCTTCCAGGCGGACAGGCCGATGCGCCGGCTATACACGTCGTACCGGCGGCGGGGGATTTCTTCGAGACACGCCCGGTAGATGCCGATCATGGCCGCCAGACAGGCCCGGCTCGAGGGTCGAACCAGCGGAAGGAGCGGCAGGGCCTCGTCGTAATAGTTTCTGGCGCGTTCCACCTGGAAGGCCATGAGCCGCCGGAACCTATCGTCGACGACTCCGTGCCGCAGGTCCTCCTCCGAGTACCCGAAGGCGTCCAGGTCTTCCCGCGGCAGGTAGACACGGCCCATCTCCGCGTCTTCCCGGACGTCGCGGAGTATATTGGTGAGTTGGAAGGCGATGCCGCAGGACTCGGCGTACCGTTTGGCTTCTTTGCCATGGAATCCGAATATGTGTATGCACACCAGGCCCACGGCGGACGCCACGCGGTAGCAGTACCGGTAGAGGTCCTCGAAGGTCGCGTAGCGCGTCACGGTAAGGTCCATTTCCGCGCCGTCGATGATCGCGTCGAAGTACTTCCGCGGAATGTCGAATCGCTTCACCGTGTCCCTGAACGCCGGCAACAGCCCGTTGCCGCCGGCCGGCGGTCCGTCACGCGCGCCGCCGTCATAGGCGTCGTCCAGGGTCTCGCGCCAGGCCTTCAACCGGGTCTTCTTGTCGGCCTTCCCGCCCTCCCCGGCCTCCTCGTCGACGATATCGTCGCAGTGGCGCATGAAGGCGTAAACCGCGCACATGGCCCGTCTTCGTTCGGGCGGCAGGACGATGAAGGAATAGTAGAAGTTCCTCGCCCTCGATTTCGCGATTTCGCGGCAGAAACCGTAGGAACGTTCCAGCGATCCCGGATCGGCGGCCTGTCGGTCCACTCGGTCCACTCGGTCCACTCGGTCCGCAAGGTTCATGGCAACGGTAATCCGGCGTTTCGGACGACGCGCACAGGCCCCTCGGGGCCGCGGCCGGTCCGTTTCAACTCCAGAGGCGTTTCAGCGCGTATTTCAGAAACAGGCCGGTCTTCCGGGCGGATGACAGCGCGGGCCGCCGGGACAGCACGTCGTAACGCTGTCTTTCGATCTGGTCCAGGACGGCCGCGCCGCACCGGTTGAACAACTCGACGTCCAGCCTGACCCGCGCGTCCACCAGGCCGCACAGCCCGAGTCCCTCCTCGAAGAGCCTGCGCGTCCGATTCACCTGGTACGCCATCAGTCCCCTGAAGCGCTCGTCGACGACCCCGGCCTCGAGATCGGCCTCGGTGTAATGGTACCGGTCCAGGTCCTCGAGGGGCAAGTAGATCCTGCCTTTTTCCAGGTCTGTCCGGACGTCCTGCCAGAAATTGGCCAGCTGGAGGGCGGTACACGTAGCGTCTGCCAGCGCCTGGCGTTCCCGGTCCCGGTAGCCGCACAGGTAGAGCACGAGGTGGCCCACCGGATTGGCCGAGTAACGGCAGTATTCGAGCACGTCGTCGTAGGTCCTGTACCGCGTTACGACCTGGTCCTGCCGAAAGGCGGTCAGCAGATCGCGAAAGGGGGTAATCGGTATCTCGAAACGGTCGATCGTTTCCCGGAGGGCGATGAATACCGGATGCCGGACGCTATGGTCGTAACAGGCCTGCAACTCGGCGTCCCACCATTCGAGCAGTTCCAGGGACAGCCCGGTGTCGCCGGTTTCGTCGGCGAGGTCGTCGGCCCACCGGCAATAGGCGTAGACGTGGTAGAAGTGCCGCCGCAACGCGGTGGGCAGGAACCGGGAAACGACGATGAAATTCTCGTAGTGCCGACGGGCGAGGCGGCTGCAGTACCGGCGGGCGGACGCCAGGGACGAGTCGCCGGCGTCGGGCAGCGCGTCGAGGGCGAGGTCATCGAGCCGGAGCGCGGCTTCCGGGAGGTAGTCGGGTAACTGGGACATGAGTACGCCGCGGAAAGACCGGCTCCGGCCGTGGTTCAGTCGGGGTTCCGTCGCCTTATCCGCCGCTGCAGGCGAATTCCAGTACGAGTTCCTCTTCGAGCCGGTATTCGATGAGGTCCTTGATGGTTGCGATCTTCAGGCGATGCTCATCGGCGATTTCGGTCAGCCGGGGCAGACGGGCCATGGAACCGTCCTCGTCCAGCACTTCGCACAGGACGCCCGCCGGGTAAAGCCCCGCCAGTCTCATCAGGTCGACCGTCGCCTCGGTGTGGCCGTCCCTTTCCAGCACGCCGCCGTCCCGCGCCTGTAGCGGGAAGAGATGTCCCGGCCGTTCGAAGTCTTCCGGCGCGGTATCCGGGCTCACGAATAACTGGGCGCTTATGGCCCGGTCATGGGCGGAAATGCCGGACGTCACGCCGTCCACGGCATCCACGGACACCGTGAAGGGCGTGTCCGTGATCGAGGTCTTTCCGTTGATCATGATGGGAATATCCAGCTCTTCGAGCCGCTGTCTCGTGGTGGGCAGGCAGATCAACCCCCGTCCGTACCTCGACATGAAGTTGATGATTTCGGGCGTGACTTTTTCGGCGGCGACCATGAAGTCGCCCTCGTTCTCGCGGTTTTCGTCATCGATGACGATCAGTACGCGTCCGGCCCGGACTTCTTCCACGGCTTCGGGTATGGTACAGAAATGGGATAACATGGCGTTTGCCTCCCTTTCTCGGGTGTAATTAAACATGAACGACGCGGTCTCACAATCGGATTCGCGAACAGGTGGAAGATTAGACATCTGCATATGAAGGGATTATATTCATTCCATACATGGATTGCATGAGGCCCCCGTGAGTATTCTGTGAGGATTGTGTGAATACTTCGCTTTTCTCCCGGAAATTCGTCCACTGAGCCCTGAATGACGCAACAGACCGCCGCCAAAGGCTTCCGGTTCGACGACTTCGTGCTGGACGTCCGGAATCGCCAGGTGCGCCTGAAAGATACGGCGCTGCCTTTGAGTTCCAGGTATTTCGACGTCCTCGTGCTGCTGGTGTCCAACGCGGGGCAACTGGTGGAAAAGAACCGTATCTTCGACGAAGTCTGGGAGGACGTAATCGTCAGCGATACGGCGCTGACCCAGTGCATCAAGTCGATCCGAAAGCAGCTGGGCGACGACGCGTCGAACCCCCGTTACGTCAAAACGGTGCCCAAGCATGGGTACGTCTTCATCGGCGACGCGGTGGAGATCCCGGAAGAAACTACCCCACCGGCTCTTCAAGGCAAGCCGGCCCAGGGCAAGCCGACCCGGCCGTACAAGTTCCTCGACTATTACACCGAAGACGACCAGGGCCTTTTCTTCGGCCGGGAGGAGGAGATCGAGAACATCTGTTCCCGCATCCTTTCCCGTCGGTCGTTTCTCCTCTACGGCCGTTCCGGCGTGGGCAAGAGTTCGATCCTCAGGGCCGGCCTCATCCCCTGGTTGCAGGACCAGGGACATCGGGCGTGTATCATCCGGAGCTTTACCGATCCGCTGCGGCACATGACGCGCATGGTCCGGCGACTCGTCCCGGCAGCCGGAGAGGACGACCCCGATTCGGACGATCTGTCGATTCGGGCGCTGCTTCACAGGCGCCGGTCCGGCCCATCCTCCCGGCTCGTCGTCATGCTGGACCAGTTCGAGGAGTTCTTCCTCCTGCTCGATGCGAAGAGCCGGCAGGCGTTCATCGGCGAACTGGGCGCGATCATGGAGGACGATACGCTGCCGCTGCAGTTCGTATTCGTGATGCGGGAGGACATGCTCGCGGAGATGAGTCAACTCAAACCGGCGGTTCCGGAGATCTTCCACCACGAGTACCGCCTCGGCCGGCTATCCCCCGAGCAGGCCGTCCGGGCCATCACGGGGCCGGCCTGGCGGGTGGGATGCCGGTTCGAAGATACGCTCGTGGACCGTCTGCTGGATGATCTCTCCGACCAGGACGTCGTCGATCCGCCCCATCTGCAGATCGTGTGCGATACGCTCTACGATCAACGCGATACGAAAAACCTGATCGCAAAATCGGCCTATGACCGGCTGGGCGGCGCTTCGCAGATCCTGGCCGACTACCTCGCGAGAGTGCTCCGCCGGTTTTCGGCGGCGGACCTGTCCGTGGTGCAGCAGGTGCTTCTGGCGCTCATCTCCGCGGATGAACGGCTCATCGTCGTGCGGGAGGCCGAATTGGCTTCGCGTATCCGGACCGGCGGCCGGTACGGCGATGACGCCCTTGGCACGCTACTCGGTGAACTGGTCGACGCCCGCATCGTCAGGCGGCGGAACCAGGAGGGAGAAGGGTGGCTCGAACTCGCCCACGAATGCCTGATTCCGGAGGTGTCCCGCTGGCTGACGAACAGCGTCTACGAAGCGAAGCAGGCGCGCAGCCTGCTCGAACGGTCGGTGGAGAACTACAGGACCTACCAGCTCATCATGGACCGTGAGACCCTGGACCTGCTCGCGCCCTATCTGGAAGAAATCGGGGTCTCCGGCCAGGAAGCGTATCTGCTTTGCATCAGTCTCCTGGCCAGGGACCGGCCCGTGCCGGCCTGGCTGGTCGAACGGGTGCCGGACGCGCTGAACGTGATAACGGAGGCCACGTACAACGATCGCGAGGAAGTCCGCCGGCGCGCGGTGGAGTCGTCCCGGCCCGTGCGTTGCGCGTCCCTGAACAACCGCCTCAGGCACCTCGCCTTGCGGGACCCCGCGTTGAAAGTGCGCAGGGCGGCCAGCATCGAGCTGGCGGACTGGTTCGGCTCGGCCGTGGAATCCATCCTGACCCGCCCCACGGGGAACGAGTCCGTAAGCCGCCTGCAGCGCGCGGTCAGCCTGGCGTTTCTGCGGGAACAGAACCGCTCGTTCAAACTTTCGCGGTTGTACCGGGTTATGGTGATGGCCGGATTCATCTTGATGCGCCTGCAGCAGGGCGGGATCGACATCATGCAGCAGGGGGTCGGCGGCACCTTCGGCGGCGCCGTGGCCGGCCTGCTTGGCGGGCTTCTCCTGGGAACCGCCCTGGCCGCTACCGGTTCCGGCCTGCCGTCGGAAGCGCTTTCGCCCATTTTCGTCCTGGCGGGCCTGGGCCTGTTCGGCGGTGCTTTCGGCGGTGCGGGCGTGTCCTTCGGCATGGTCGCCCTGCGGCGCGTGTCGGGAAAACACAGCCGATGGCTTGGCGTAGTGGGCGGCGCGCTCGGCGGCGGCATCGTGGGCGCCGCGTTCAGTCTGTACAGTTCCGATACCCTGGAAACCCTGTTCGGCCAGCATCCCGCGGGCCTTACCGGGGGTCTCGAGGGCGCACTCATCGGCGCGGGCGTAGCGCTGGGTCCGGTCGTCACGTATTACCTGGTCCGGCGGCCCGGACAGTGGCGAGGCGTTCTCTATATCGTCTTCGGCGCGTTGGGCGGCATGATCGCCAGTATCGCCCTGACCATGCTGGGCGGCAACATGTTCACCGGCAGCCTGCAAATCATGCAGCAGTCCTTCAGTGCCTCGCAGATACGGCTCGAGACCATTGCGACGGTCTTCGGAGAGGGAGAATTCGGCCGCACCACCCAGGTCGCCCTTGGCGCCCTGGAGGGGCTGCTCTTCGGCGGCGGCGTTACGGCCGGCATCGAGACCTTCGCGCGCTCGAGGGAACGGATCGAGGGGCGGTTCGGGAAGGAAGCGTAAGCGGATGGCGCACAGGTAAGCGGCTGGCGCATGGGCATGAATTCGCGCGTCCCGGCCGCGCGAGAAGGAAACGATTAACCGTGGCAGATCAGAAGGAAGGCGCGGGCCTTCCCGGCGAATTCGAATTGATCCGGCGTATCGGGGCCGCGCTGCCCGAGCCGGATCCGAGCGTCCTGTTGGGGGTCGGCGATGACGCCGCGGCCGTTGTGCCCGGGCCCGGCATGACGACCCTGCTGACGACCGATACCTTCGTGGAAGGCGTGGATTTCGACCTCGCCTTCTCGTCCTGGCGGCAGATCGGATGGAAGAGCATGGCCGCCAACTACAGCGACGTCGCGGCCATGGGCGGCGTGCCCAGACACGCCTTGACGACCCTCTGCCTTCCGGCTCATCGCACCGCGAAGGACGTGGAGGCGCTGTACGCGGGGTTTCGCGAACTGACGCGGCACACCGGCCTTTCCGTACCCATCGTCGGAGGTGACCTGAGTTCGACGGACGGGCCGACCGTCATCTCCATCACGGTGAGGGGAGAAGCGGCAGGGAAGCATATTACGGAGCGTGGCGGCGCCCGGGTGGGAGATATCCTGTGCGTGACCGGACACCTGGGCGCAAGCGAGGCCGGTCTGCGTCTGCTCCAGTCGGCACGGGAGCAGCCCGTCACGGTAAGACGCCCGGCCCCGTTCGAAGACACGCTGTCCCGCCATCGTACGCCCGTTCCACGGGTCCGCGAGGGCGGTATGCTGGCTCGCAGCGGGTGGGTCCACGCCATGATCGACGTGAGCGACGGGCTCGGTTCGGACGCCCTGCACCTGGGTCGCAGCAGCGGGGTGGGATTGAACCTGGACGGGTCCGCCCTGCCCATCGCGGATGAAACCAGGCAGGCCATGGAGGCGCTTCGGCTCGATTCCGTCCGGACGGTCCTGGAAAGCGGAGAGGAATTCGAACTGCTGTGCGCCGTTGCACCGGACGGGGTGGCCCGCCTGGCCGGCGAACTGGCAGAACGTACCGGAACGCCCCTGACGCCCATAGGCGAGTGCGTATCCGCGGACCGCGGATACATCTTCACGGACCCCGGCACCGGGCCGCGCCCCCTGCGGCCGGAAGGGTACGACCACTTCAGAAGCTGACGGCTAGACTTCTATTTCCACGGCATCGCCGGTCACCCGGACGGGAAAGCAGGTGAGGTTCTCGTAGGCCGGCGGCGTGAGCACGTCTCCCGTAGTCACATCGAAAGAAGCGCCGTGGAAGGGGCACCAGAGATCGGTGCCGTCCAGTTCCCCTTCGCTCAGGGGCGCGCCCATGTGGGGACAGAAGTTATCGGCGGCATAGTACTTCCCGTCCACGTTGCAAAGGACGATCTCCTTCCCCTCGATCGAGACCATTTTCATCTGGCCCGGACTCAATTCATCCAGATCAGCCGCTTTGACATATCCCATGAACGAGTTCTCCTTTCGCGGACTTGCGCGATCCCGGTCCGGATGCGGACGGTTGTTACGACGTCGACGTGCCGTCAGCCGGGAATGACGATCCGTTGACCGATTCTGAGCCGCCTGGCCTGTATGCCGGGGTTCACCCGCATGAGGGCCGAGACGGAAACCTTGAAGGCCCGGGCGATGCGTGAAAGCGTATCCCCCGAACGGATGTTGTAGGTCGTCGAACCCCCATCGATTCCGCTGCCGCCGTCTTTCCCGGCGCCTGGCAGACGAAGCGCCTGTCCGGGATAGATGAGGTCTCCCCGCAGGCCGTTGTTCTGTTTCAGCGCGGCAACGGACGTCCCGTAATACCGGGCTATACGGACCAGCGTGTCGCCCCGCCGCACGGTGTGGGACGCGGCGTCCTTCGGCGTATCGTACGAAGGCGCCTGGCCCGCCCATGACCGGCTACTGGCGTTCCTTCCGGGTACGCGCAGGACCTGGCCGATGCGGATCAGGCTGCCCCGGATCCGGTTCATGCGCCGGAGTCTGCTGACCGAAGTCCGGAATCTGAGGGCGATATGGCCCAGCGTATCGCCCCGGCGCACGCGGTACCTGCGCACCTCGGGAGGGGGCTTGAAATCTGACTCCGGAAGCTCGTCGAGCCTGGCGAGGAGGGTCGATCCCGCGCCGAGGGGCACGCGCAAAGCATACCCGGAGGGCGGCGTCACGCCATAGCGTATATCGGAATTCAAGGCCTTGAGATCGTCCGGCGCCATGTCAAGCAGGCCGGCGACGTGCTGCAGCGCGACCGACTTTTCGATACGCACCGCTTCGAAGAGGTCCGGATGGTGGGTTTCCGGCAGCACTACGCCGTATTTCTCCGGGTTTTCCAGCAGATGCAGCACCGCGAGGAATTTGGGTACGTAGTTCCGGGTCTCCCTGGGCAGGCGCATTTTCCAGTAGTCCCGGTTCCCCGTCCGGTTGATCTCGCGGAGCACGCGATTCTCGCCGCAGTTGTATGCCGCGAGGGCGAGAAACCAGTCGTCGAACATGCCGTACAGATCCCCCAGGTAGGCGAGAGCGGCCGGCGTGGCCTTGTGGGGGTCAAAGCGGTCATCCACCCACCCGGACCGCCTGAGTCCGTACCGTTTGCCGGTATCGTGGATGAACTGCCACATGCCCGCCGCGTCCGCCCACGAATAGGCCCTGGGTTTGAAGCCGCTTTCGACGATCGGGAGCCATTGAAGCTCCATGGGCAGGCCCCGGGCGGCCAGTTCCTCGCGGATCATGGGGGTGTAGCGCCCGGACCGCTGGTACGCGGCCTTGAGTATGTCCAGGCTCTTGTCTTTGAGATACAGGTTGATTTGCAGCGTGACGCGGCGGTTGAGTACCCGGGGAATCGAACCCCTGACTTCGGCGGTCGCGCGGCGCCTGGCCTGGATGCGGTCCACCAGTTGGCCGAGCTGCCTGAGGAGGTCGGCCTGCGCGGGCGTCGCCGCGTGCTTATCGTCGTCGCTCAGCCGGATGAGCAGCCCAAGCGCGTCGTCGACCGCGGCGCGCGCGGCCGTGGTATCGGATCGCTCCAGCGCCGCGCGGGCCGCGTCGTACCTGAGCCTGGCATCGGCGAGAAGACGGTCCGGGTCCCGCGTCGCCGGGGCATCTGCCCGGGTGACGTGATCGAGCGTGAGGCCCGGGACCGGCGGTTCCTCCGCCGTAACCGTCGTTTCGGTGGGGCCTGACGTCCCGGGACCGGGCGGGGCGTGGGAGGCCGGGTCGAGGGTTCGGGGACCGGCGCAACCGGCGAAGATCGCAAGGCCTATGATAGGGAGGTATCTAATCATAACCACGTCAGCGATTCGACCGTCGAGATGGCTGCCAGACGCCTGTTCATCGCTCGGTACCTGCCAGCCGGAGCCGCCTAAAATATAGGTTCGACCTTCGAGGAGGCAAGGGTTTTCAAAAACAGCAGGACTCAAGACGCCGCGCATTCCGCGAGGGCATGTTCGATCTCCTCGAGTACCCTGGGATCTTTTTCAGTCTGCTTCGCCTTCTCCAGTACCGCAAGGGCCCGGCCGCCGCCGATGTTACCCAGCGCCCAGGCCGCGTGCTCCCGGACCAGCGGCTCGTCGTCGCCGAGCGAATCGGCGAGCGCGGGAACCGCCCCGGGGTCCTTCGTGTTGCCCAGGGCGACCGCGGCGTTCCGCAGCAGGCCACGCCGCTTGGTCCGCTTTATGGGGCTGCCCCGGAAACGAGTCCTGAACTCCTCCGGCGTCAGCCCCAGCATTTCGATCAGCGCCGGCATTTCGTTCCACGGACGGGAAACGAAGGCCGAATGGCCGGTTTCGGGCGCGCGGCGGTTCCAGGGACAGACGTCCTGGCAGTCGTCGCACCCGAAAACGCGGTCTCCCATCGCCGCGCGGTACTCCAGGGGAATGGCGCCTTTCAGTTCGATGGTGTGATAGGAAATGCAGCGGCGCGAATCGACCACGTAGGGCTCGACGATGGCATCGGTGGGGCAGGCTTCGATACACCGCGTGCACGTGCCGCAGTGGTCGGCCGCGGGCCGGTCCCGATCCAGTTCGACGTCGAGGAGGATCTCCCCGATCAGCAGCCACGAACCGATACGCTTGTGGATGAGATTGGTGTGCTTCCCGAACCAGCCCAGCCCGGCGCGTACGGCGAATTCCCGTTCCAGCACGGGGCCGGTGTCCACGTACACCCTGCCCTCCACGGGACGGCCGGCCCGATCCCGGATGAACAGCAGCAGCGCCTGCAGCTTTTCCTTCATCAGGTCGTGATAATCGTCGCCCCGGGCATACCGGGCGATCTTGCCGCGGTGCGTGCCGTCGGGGATGGGATCCGAGTCCGGACACCGGTAATTCATCGCGACTACGACGAGGGACCGGGCGTTCGGCAGGACCTGTCCCGGATCCTGCCGTTTCTCGATCTGGCGGCCCAGGTAGGCCATCTCGCCGGCCATGCCCTGCGCGATCCATTCGGCGTAGTATGCCCCGTACCGGGGAGGATCGGCCGTGGTTACGCCGGCAAGGTCGAAGCCGAGATACGCTGCGTGCGCCTTGATTTCTTCGGTAAGAGACACGGGAATCCCAGGGCGCGGCGAAGCTATCCTGCCGCCTGTCCGCTGGGCGTCGGAGCATGACGCCGGTTCCGGTTTCGTCCGTACGACCTCCGACGTCCGCCCTGTTGCTGGTCGTCCCGCTTGTTCGTCGTCCTGTGGGCGATCTTCTCCCGGATGACGGTCACCTTGATGTGCCCGGGATAGGTCAGGTCGTTGCGGATCTTCTGGGATATCTCGCAGGCCAGCGTGTGCGTCCGGCCGTCGTCCACCTGGTCCGGCCGGACCATGACCCGGATCTCGCGTCCGGCGTTGATGGCATAGGCGTCGGCCACCCCGTCGAACGACCGGGCGAGTTCTTCCAGTTCCACCACCCTGCGGACATAGTCTTCGGGATCGTTCCTGCGGGCGCCGGGCCGGGCGCCGGAAATGGCGTCCGCCGCGGCGACCAGAAAAGTGATCGGCGAGGTGATTTCCTCGTTTTCGTCGTTGTGATGGGCAATGATGGCGTTCTTGACTTCCTCGGGTTCGCCGTACTTTTCGGCAAAGGCCAGGCCGATTTCCGGATGGGAGCCCTCCATCTCGTGGTCCAGGGCCTTGCCGACGTCGTGAAGGAGTCCGCAGCGCCGGGCGAGCATCTCGTCCAGGCCGATCTCGACGGCCATCATGCCGGTAAGGAACGCCACCTCCTTCGAATGGTCCAGGGCGTTCTGGCCGTAACTGGACCGGAACCGCAGACGGCCGACCAGTTTCATCATCTCGGGATGCATGGATTTCAGTTTGAGCTGGTTGACGGTCTGCTGCCCCTCCGAGAGCAGGCGGCTGTCGATCTGTTCCCGCGCCCGGGTGATGACTTCTTCTATCCGGCTCTGGGTGATCTTGCCGTTGGATACGAGATCCGTCATGGCGGTGCGGGCGATTTCCCTGCGAATGGGATCGAAGCAGGAGATGACCACGGCCTCGGGGGTGTCGTCCACCATGACCTTCACTTCGCTGCCCGCCTCGAAAGTCCGGATGTTGCGGCCGTCTTTTCCGATGATGCGGGCCTTGATCTGGTCGTTGGGCAGGGGAACCACCGCCACGCTCGTCTGGGTCGACTGATCCGCCGCGCACCGGCTGATCGCCAGCGTGACGATCTTTCTCGCTTCCCGGTTGGCGTTGGTCTGGGCGGTTTTCAGAATGTCTCTCACCCGGTGCTCCGCTTCCTGCTTCACGTCGCGGATGAGTTCATCGTGGAGCTGCTGCTTGGCTTCCTCGGCGGTCAGCCGGGCCAGGGACTCCAGTCGATTTCGGTATTCCGAGGTCGATTCCTTCAGCCGGATTTCCTGCGTTGTCAGCTTCTCTTCCAGCTTCTCCAGTTCGTCTTCTCTCAGGCTGGTCTGATCTTCGCGGTCCTTCAGGTTGTCATGGCGTCGTTCGTACTGTTTCTCCCGGTCCATCATGTCCTGTTCCTGGCTCTCCAGGGCAGACTGGCGACCGTTGATTTCTTCCTCCTGGGCCTCCCGCGCATCGTGCCATTTTCTTTTTTCCTCAAGCAACTCGGCACGGCGCTGCACTTCCATTTCCTTGAAAAGGCGCTGTGCGCGCTTTCGGGCTTTCTCTTCCATTTCCCCGGCTTTGCTGCGCCGCCAGAGCATGCCGATGACCAGCCCGACGACCCCGGAAATCGCGGTCAGGGCGGCCAGGGGCAACAAGAATCCGTTCAGGTTTTCCAATGGGAAATCCATACATCACCCCCCGCGATATAACAGCTTATCACTTCGTAGCGTCAAACCAGGGCTTGATGTCGATAAGCGGGGCTCCGCCGATCCGGAAGCGTGACCGGGTCGGCGGAGGCCGGGAGGGGACGGGTTGCTTACTGGCGAGGAAGGTATGGCACCCGTGTTTCTCGAACCGTTCAGCCGCAGTGGCGTCTATGTGCGTTTTCCCGACGATCTGCCGCCAGGGACTTCCAGTGTGGTCCGGCCAGAAAGTATCTTCACCTGTCTGCGTCGAGAAAATCCACGCACGTTTCTGCAAATCTCAATCGGTAGTTGAACAGAACCTTCTGCCACCTGCTTGCCTGGAACGGTGTCGGCCATATGATCTGCTTGCGATATTCGTTTCCAAGGCGCCCGGTCGTCCCCGGGAGCGCCCCCATCCAGCTTATCGAGTTACCAGCTCAAGTCATACAGTATGAAGCCACCGGTGCATGATCCGGGTTGTAGTTCCGCAAAGATTCGACGCGGTCGTCTGCCCGGTCCGCAATGGACGGGCGTACCGCGTCCGTGATTTACACGCGGTCTTTCAGACGGTCATATATCCTGGGGGCCGGGCACCGGCGTGCCAGGTTCACCGCTCCCTTCGCGCCGTTCACGTGCGGTGGTTCTCCTGCCGAATCGATCCGGGAGGAAGAGGATGAGCGTCCCCAGCATGAGCAACGCCGTACCGATCCAGACCCAGTTGACCAATGGATTAATGTAGACCTTAAATGTAGCTACGTCAAGCGTTTCGTTCAGTTCGGCCAGGACCACGTAGAGGTCTTCGTTCACCGTCGACCATATGGACACCTCCGACGTCACCTGGTCCTGAATCGGGTAAACCCGCTTCTCCGGGGCCATCATGACGACCGGATCCCCGTCCACGGAAAGGCGGAGCAGGCCGGCGTAGGACACGTACTCGCCTTCGTTGGTTTCGGTGAGGGATTCGAAGCCCAGCGTGTAGTTCTTGATCCGGAAGGACTCTCCTTCCCGGACCGCGAAGTTCTCCTCCCGGTTGAAGGCGGAGCCGGTAAAGCCCACGAAGAGGAGCACGATGGCGATGTGCACGATGTAACCGCCGTATCGGCGCTTGTAGCTCATGACCAGCCGAAGGAAAGCCGCGGGCCAGGATTCGCGGTTCGTGGAACGCCGGGCGCGGGCCCCGCGGTAGAACTCGAGTCCGATGGCCCCGACCACGAAGGCGCACATGCTGAAGGAAAGCAGGGCATAGACGTGACGTATGCCGAAGGCGAGCAGGACCAGGGCCGCGACGATGAAGCAGGCCACGGGTATGGTGAAGTGCCGCTTCAGGCTCTGCACGGACGTCTTGCGCCAGGCGAAGAGCGGGCCGGCTCCCGTCAGGAAGAGCAGGAAGATGCCCAGCGGCACGTTGATCTGGTTGAAGTACGGCGCGCTCACCGTGATCTTCTCGCCGCTGACCGCCTCGGAAAGCACGGGGAATATGGTCCCCCAGAGGATGGCGAAACACACGCCCACGAGCGCCAGGTTGTTCAGCAGGAAACTGCTTTCCCGGGAGACGAAGGAGTCGAGTTCGCTGCGGGCCTTCAGGGCGCGGCGCCGGCTGAACAGCAGGCCGAAGGACAAGACCATCGAGACGATGACGAATCCCATGAACATGGGGCCGATGCCCGAGGTGGTGAAGGAATGCACCGATGAGACGACGCCGCTTCGCGTGAGAAAGGTCCCGAAGTAGACCAGGCCGAAGGTCAGGATGATCAGGGTAAAATTCCAGATCTTCAGCATGCCCTTCTTCTCCTGGATCATCACCGAATGAAGGAAGGCGGTGATGGTCAGCCAGGGCATGAGCGCCGCGTTCTCCACGGGGTCCCAGGCCCAGTACCCGCCCCATCCCAGTTCGACGTAGGCCCACCGGCCGCCCAGCATCAGGCCGAACCCGAGGAAGAACCAGGCGTAGAGGGTCCATCTGCGGATCGTCCGGATCCACGTGTCCCCCAGTTCCCCCGTGATCAGCGCCGCCATGGCGAAGGCGAAGGGCACCACCGTCCCCACGTAGCCCTGGTAGAGGATGGGCGGATGAATGATCATGAGCGGCATCTGCAGCACAGGGTTCAGGCCGCGGCCTTCGGCGGGCACGAAGGGCAGCAGCTCGAAGGGATCGGCCACGAAGATCAGCAGGGCGATGAAGAACAGGATCACCGACATCATCACCGCGTGGACGTAGGGTATCAGCGACTGGTTGCGGTTCCGGTTCGTCAGGTGCACCACCAGCGCGAAGAGGGCCAGGGTCCACACCCACAGGAGCAGGGAGCCCTTCTGGCCGGCCCACAGCGCGGTGACGCGGTAGAAATCGGGGAGGGTGCTGCTGGTGTAGGAGGCGACGTATTCCACCTGGAAGTTGCCGGTGTACAGGTGGTACACCAGCACGACGGAAGCCAGGGTCAGCAGGCAGAAGGTGGCGATGACGCCGTGGGCGCCGCTGGCGATCATCTGCGGGTTCCGCGCCCGGGCGCCGACCACGCCGGTCACGCCGCCGTAGGCCGCCGTCATGAAGGCGAGCAACAGGCTGAAGTATCCGATGTCGTTCATTTATTCACTCGATGTTTACTCGCGCGGTCCGTCAGGCCGTGGCGTGGGGCACGTGGCGTACGGTCACGCCCGCGGCCAGCGGCCTCGCGGTTTCAGGTCCTTCTTTCCACTTCGATCCGGCCGTCGCCGGAGATGCTCCCGATGAGTATCTCGGTGGCCAGTCCGACGAAGAGGCCGTTTTCAAGGATGCCGGGCACGTTGTTGAGGGTGGTTTCCATTTCACCGGCGTCGTCGATGCCATCGAAACGGGCGTCCACCACCATGTTCCCCTGGTCCGTAATGACCGGCCCGTCCTTGTGTACCGCCATGCGCAGTACGGGTTCCCCGCCCAGCGCTTCGACGGCCCGCATGACGGGTCGTGCCGCCATGGGAAGGACTTCCAGCGGCACGGGGCACTTCGTTCCCAGCCGCTCGACCAGCTTAGATTCGTCCACGATGACGATGAACCGTTCGGCCATGCCGTCCACGATCTTCTCGCGCAGGTGGGCGGCGCCCCGGCCCTTGATCAGGTTCATCGCGGGATCGACCTCGTCCGCGCCGTCCACCGCGATATCGATCCGCTCCACGTCGTCCGGCGTCCCCACCGGGATGCCGTTCTCGCGGGCCAGCACCGACGCGTCGAAAGACGTGGGTACGCCGACGACGTCCAGGTTCTCCTCCCGCACGCGGCGCCCCAGTTCCTCGATCATGAACTCCGCCGTCGATCCCGTGCCCAGTCCGACCACGGCGCCGCGGTCGACCATCCTGGCGGCTCGAATGCCGACGGTTTGCTTCATCTTGCGGGTCAGATCTTCGGATGGCATGGCCTGGTTTCCGGGTCTCGGTTCGCCTGAATGACAGCGTCTCAAGATAAGCCGGATCACCCGACAAAGTCAACAGATTCCCGTTCCCCGGGGGGTGAATCCGAAAGTTGGCGTGCGGCGTTGCGAGAGATGCGGCGGCGGGGCATACACGGTGTCGAACGGACCCGCCCGGCCGCTAAAGGGGAATCATGGCGCGGGCGTCAATCGGAACTGCGGCGGAAGGTCATCTGGTTGCCGCTGGGGAAGAAGATCGTCAGGAGGTCTTCCTCTACCGTGATGGTGCAGGGTTCGGCGGGCGCGTCCCCGGCGTCCTTCGGCCTCACTTTCATCGACAGGTCGCTGGCCTCGAAACCGTCGACCGCGTGGCCGCCGGAGAGGTTGTACAGGTGCCGGAAGGTCAGTTTATCTCCCTCCAGCGTGTAGGTGCCGCCCTCGCCGGAACCCCGTCTGGGTCCCTCGTCGGTGACGATGAAGAAGAGGACCGACCAGTCCTTCTCGGTGAAGGTGATCAGACCGGTCACGTCGTGGACCGGGCCGGATTTGAGCCGGTAGGTTTCCGGTTTCCAGGAGCCCCGGACGTCGGGCGGCTTGGCCGCGGACTGCGCGAGGGCGGTCTCGGCGGCGCCCGGTCCGGCGATGTCCAGTGCAGCGGTACCCGGAACGGCGGCGTCCGGAACTGCGGCGCCCAGTACCAGGAAGGCGGTCAGGGTGATGGATACGGTCCGGCGCATGGTTGTCCTCACGGTTTTCCGGCCAGGCTGACGCCTGACCGTTCAAGGTAGTCCCCGATGTAATCGAGGAGGTCCGCCTCGGCGTTGCCCCGGTCCTGGTAACGCCTGAGGATGTCCTCGACCATCGGGCCGATTTCCAGCGGCACCTCGAGCGCCCGGCCGAGCCCGACGCCCAGGTGCATGTCCTTTACGCCCAGGTCGATGGCCGAATAAAGAGATTTGCCCTCCAGGAAACGGGACAGGCACCGTTCCATCATCCGGCTCTGGCCCATGCTCGGCCGGATTACGTCGATCAGCAACTGCGGGTCGATGCCCGCCCGTGCGCCGATGGCCATGCCTTCGCAGGCGCCGATGAAATTGATGAACATCATGAAATTGTTCACCAGCTTGGTCGCGACGCCGCTGCCGGTGCCGCCCATGCGGACGACTGTACTGCCTAAGCCGCGCAAGAGGGGTTCATACCGGTCGAATACCGCCTGCTCGCCGCCCACGAACACGGTCAGGCTGGCGTCCCTGGCGCCGAAGACGCCGCCGCTGATGGGCGCGTCGAGCACGTCGATCCCCCGGCCGGCGCCTTCCGTGGCGATTCGCCGGATGAGTCCCGGTTCGCCCGTGCTCGTATCGATACAGACGGTCCCGCGGGAAAGCCCTTCGAACGCGCCGTCCTCGCCCAGGACCACCTCCTCCACCGCGGCGGGTCCGGGCAGCGAGGTGATGACCGCGTCGGAACCCACGGCCGCCTCGCGCGGGGACGAAGCCCAGGCTGCCCCGGCGTCCAGCAGGTTCGCGGCCTTGTCCTCGCACAGGTCATGGACACGCAGGCTGTGCCCGGCCCGCAGGAGGCTGGCGGCCATGGGATTGCCCATGTTGCCCAGCCCGATGAATCCCACCTTCATGGCCGGTCCTAACGCGTTTCGTCGATGGTCGGGAAATCACCCGGTATGGTGATCTCGATGACTTCGAAATCGTCGGAGAACTCCATCAGTTCGTGCTTGACGCCGGGCGCCTGGTACCAGGCGTCGCCCGCGGTGACCTCGATCTCGCCCACGTCCTCCAGGTCGATGCGCGCCCAGCCCTTGAGCAGGTAGTTCATCTGGAATTCGAGTTCGTGGGAATGATAGCCCATGGGGCCGTCGCAGGACTGGGCGGCGCGGATGACGTGGGCCATCACGCGGCCTTCCGTGGCGGACTTCATGCCCAGGTCGCGGTACACGAAATAGGGGCGCAGGCCCTTGACCCATTCCGCGCCGTCCGACCGGGCCGCGAAGGATTTGGACGTGTTTTCAGACATGGTGCGTCTCCTTGCGATGTGGAGTTACAGGTTACGGGGAATTCGTCAGTGCGGTTTTCACGGCGTGCCCCGCCGCCCGCCGCCATCCATGTATATCGCGGTGCCAAAGACATACGAACAGGGTTCAGACGCGAGGAAAGTCGCCACGGCGGCGATCTCCTCCGGTTCCGCGATGCGGCCGCCGGGAAGCTTCTCGCCGGCTTCGCGAAGCAGTTCCTCGACGCCCCTTCCCTGCCGATCGGCCACCGCCTGCTGCAAATCCCGGGCCCGCTGCGTGTTCGTCATGCCGGGACAGATGGCGTTGACCAGGATGCCGTCGCCGGATACGGCGTCCGACAGGGCCCGCGTGCAGTTCAGGACGGCGATGTTGGCCAGGCTCAAGGGGATGTTGTCGCGGTCCGGGCTCGTCCCCGCGCTGCCGGCGATATGCACGATCCGCCCCCATCGGTTCTCCTGCATGTACGGGATCACCAGCTGCGACATCCGCAGGTATCCGTGGGCCTTCAGCGCCATCCCCTCGTCGATCTGTTCCGTGGGAAGTCCCAGGATGTCTCCTCCCCGGGCCGCGCCGGCGCAGTTGACGAGTATATCGATGCCGCCGAAGGTGTCGGCGGCCTCCCGGACCACCCTGCGGCAATCGTCCGGCGAGACCAGGTCGGCCGGGACCGCGTGACCTTCGCCGCCCGCCGCGCTCATCTCCCGGACCACCTCGTCCAGCAGGTCCCGGTTTCGGGCCGTGACGCATACGCGGGCGCCCTCCCGGGCCAGGGCCAGCGCGCAGCACCTGCCGATGCCCCGGCTGCCGCCGGTGACGATCGCTCTTTTTCCGTGGAGCTTCAGGTCCATGGTTTCGGATTCTCCCGTCGGTTGTATCAGCGGGTCACGTTCGGTCGCCTTGAGAGGAACATCGAGTCACTCAACCAGCCGGACGCCCCGCCGCCGCCCGCATGGAAATCGTTCGCGTATGGAGGAGCGATCCAGGAAGGCGGATCGGTCACAGTCCCAGCAGCCGGACGGCGTTTTCCCCGAGGATGGCGTCGCGGTCTTCTTCGGACAGGTCCATCGCGTTGATGCTTTCGATCATCTTCGGTATGCTGCCGATCTGGTGGGGGTAGTCGCTCCCCGCCAGGATACGGTCGGCGCCGGCGAAGCCCACGGCGAAGTTCAGCGCGTCCACGTCGAAGTTGACCGTGTCGTAGTAGAACTGGTTTTTCAGGTAGACCGTGGGGTGGTGCTCCAGGTTCGCGCGGCACTGCGGAAAGGCCTCGTAACACCGGTCGAAGCGTTCGGCGAGATAGGGCACGGCACCGCCCAGGTGGCCCAGTACCCAGCGTATGTTCGGAAACCGCTCCACCACGCCGCTGAACAGGAGGCTGGCCGTGGCCAGGGTCGTGTCCATGAGAAACCCGACCGCGGGCATGAGCATGTATTCCTCCATGGCCTCCACGCCCACGGGGAAGGTGGGGTGGATGAAAACGACCATGGCCCCGTCGTCCGCCACCTCGTACATGGGCCAGAACCGCGGATCGCTCAGGGCCACGCCGTTGGCGTTGCTGTACACGCAGGCGCCCTTCAGGCCCAGCGAACCAACGGCCCGTTCCAGTTCGGCGGCGCAGGCTTCGGGCTTGTTCAGCGGCAGGGTGGCCAGGGCCGGAAACCGATCCGGATGCTCGCGCTGGATTTCGGCAAAAAGATCGTTGACCTTGCCGCTCAGCTCGGCGGACCGCTCCGGCGTCTCGATCAGCGTGCCCGGCGCCGTGAAGGTGATGACGTGCGTGCCTACCCCCGCTTCCGCCATCACTTCCAGGCGCACGTCCATGAGCCGGTGGCCGGGTACCAGGATGTTGTAGTCGCCGGGGGAGTGCAGGACCGGGTTGCCGTCCGCGTCGTCGGTCACCGTGTACGCGCTAGGGCCTTTCCGGATCTCCTCGACGTATTTCGGCGGATAGACGTGGTTGTGGAAGTCGACGATGGGCATGCGACTCTCCTTTCAACACAAGAGATAACATGTCCGCCAAACGGGGTCATCTCCAACGTCATGACCGCGCTGTTCGTGTAGATAGACTTGAAAGGACGCTCGATAGGCTAATTGGGAGTGTTCTGCGTAAAAGAGAGAATTGCCTTTATGATGTCGTTCGCCAACGGTCTGATCATCCACAAAGCGGTCCCTACGATGGCTCCGATCACGCCCAGCGCGCTTCCCAAAACCCAATTTCTCAGACGGGACAGATCGTCCTTGGTAGCGACGTGTTTCATTTCTCCCCGAAGCACGCCCAATTCGCCGTTGATTCTGGTCAGTTCCGTCATAAGCCAGGAATCGTACCCGGTTGACGGCTTTTTGTATTCTGAATCCGCTTTGGACGGACTGCTTTCAGGCATTTTTCTTGTCCCTGATCCAATCCCAAAGTTCTCCCGGACCATACCCCGTGTAATTACCGACAGGGAATATGACTCCAAGTCCTCTTGATTCGCCGTTAAATCCCATTTCGTCCGACAACGCTTCCAGCGTTCCATTGTGATGGATGAAGTAAACAGGAGGATGGTGAAAATGAGATCGCAGCTTTATCTTTTCCTCTATCGAGCGGATTTGGGTTTGAGGTTGATCGAAGAGTATCACGGCGTACACCATGACGGGCTCCTTATACGTACTTGATTGCCTCAGAGTTGTTTGAGGACAAGATATCCCCCGGCAACCTTTCCGGTCAACCGAGCAACTTGTATTTTAACCCCGAACTGAAGCCTCGTCAACAGCACGGTATCCGGGTTAGTTCAGCGCGGTTCGCCAGTTGTAATGTAACTGCTGATCAGGTATTCCGTATCTATTGTTGTACTCGACGCTGTTACCGTACCAGTCGTTCCATTGATTCACCGCAAGCTTACGCGATACATAAACTAACAGTGTAGAAAGGCTTGGTTATCTCGTAGTTTGTCAGCAACTCCCGTACAACGCGTTGAAGAGCAGCTTGAACGTGCCCTGGGTCTGGTTGCGGAAGTTGACCTGGAAACCGTAGAGGACGATCCGTCCCTCGCCGTGCCGCGCGCTGATCATGGCGGGCTTGCCGGCGATGTGTTCCTCGCCGATCAGCCAGCCGCTCTGCAGCACGTCTTTATCGGGGTAGGCGGCGACCACCTCGTACCGGTCGTTGAAGTGGGAGGGGTTGATCGAGTACACGGGACAGTTGCGGTGCATGACCAGGGCCTGTTCCGGCATGCCGTAACCGAGCCGGTGGGAGGTGTCGACCCGGATCCGCAGCGTGGAACCGGGGCAGAAGAAGGCGCTTTCCGGCAACCCGGCGGATACGTCCGTGATATGCAGGCCGAACTTCTCGATGGGAAGCCGGCCCGCACGGCTGACGGCCACGAGCGTGCCGCCTTTTTCCACGAAGTCCCCGATGGCCTTGATTTCCGGTTCGCCCAGGCCGCTGCGGTACTTCTCGGGCTGGGGCTCGGCCTTAAGCCGTCTTTCGATTTCCTGCTCCGTGCCGGCCATCATGTCCATGGTATCGTCGGGCAGGATGAACACGTCGCAGAGGTCGCGGAGACCGCCCCGGATATCGGCGTCCCGCACGGTGCGATACGAAAACCCCGACTGCTCCAGCGTCATGCGGGTCCATCCCTCGGGCATGTTGCCGCCCCAGTACCGCTGGTACATGGCGATGCGCGGCGTCCCGACGGGTTCGCCTTCCACCGGCCCTTCGAGGCGGTAGCCTGCAGCGCCGGTATGCCGGACGATTTCCTCGGCCCGTCCCTGGTCGACTTCGCTGACGATGAAGGCGCCGGCCGGCAGGTCGCGGCCGCCCGCCGAAAGGGGCGCGGTGGTCCGGCTGACCTCCGCGCCCGCTTCCAGCAACCCGTTGACCGCGCCGAACGCGGCGTTATGCCGGGGATCGACGGCCATGCCGTGTTCCCCGTCTCCGGTGACCGCTCCGTTCACCGGCACCGGTTCGATCGCCGGGTCCAGGTTCAATGATCCCGGGTCCAGGGCGGCGTGGGGCGCTTCCGCCGGCTCCGCGCGGACGCCCATCATCTCCGCCAGCGTGTCCGTCGTCGTATCGAAGATCCGCGTGGGCGAACCGTCGGCCTTGCGCGCCCAGGCGTCGTCCGGCCAGAAGGTCCGCTCCAGCAGCGTCTTGACCACGCCCCGCTTGGGCTGCGCGTTGGATACGAACCACGTCCCCGCGGGATAGACCCGGGTGCCCACCGTCGCCCGGGTCCGCGTGCGCTGGACGTCGATGCCCTGGCGGAGCAGGGCGTTGACCAGGTTGATTACGACGAGGGGATCGTGCTGGTCCGGACGGATGAAGAAGCCCGCCGAGTCGTCCTCCCGGCCCCGCCGGGTCTGGTGCAGCGCTTTCTGCGCGGCGTTCCGGAGCACCGTTTCCCGGCACCGGGCCGCGATGTCCATGAGTCCCGTGGCGGCGACGAGCTGCTGGTCCACCATGTCGCGCAGCCGCCACCAGCCCCCCGGCCAGGGATTGGGGAAGTTGGTCTGCGGCTTGTAATGGGGCAGCGTGTGGAGCGTGTTGCCGTCCTCGCCCCTGAGCTGGTGGGGATGGACGTACAGGGGACTGGCCAGTTTCGCCCGGGCCGTCTCGGTAAGCAGGCTGGCGATGTTGTGGTAGTTGCCGAGCCAGTGGAAGCCCATGTGGTACCAGGCCGGGAACATGGCGCCGCTGATGACGCCCTGGTGGCCCGCTTCCTCCAGCTTGTAGACCATGTGGGCCCCGTACCAGTTGATCTCGCGCCATATGAGCGGGTCGGCGTGTGGGTGGATGGGTTCGCAGTAGGGACAGACGAACAGCCGGGGCTGATACTCGCCCATCTCGTGGTGGTCCTGGAAGACGTGGGGGTGCCAGTCCTGGAACATGATCCTGGCCATGTACCGGGACTCCGCCAGGTTCAGCATGATGGCGTCCCGGTTGTTGTCGTGGCCGCAGTACTTGTGATACAGCCAGGGCGGGTCGCATCCCTCGAATTCCGTGCCCACGTGCTCGTCGTACCAGTCGGTCACCATGATCTGGCCGTCGGGATTGAAACACGGGACCATCAGGAAGATGACGTTCTCCAGGATGTTCTTCGTGGCCTCGTCTTCGCCCGTCACCAGGTCGTAGGCGAGCTGGGGCGCCATCTGCGTCGCGGCGATCTCGCTGGCGTGGAGGCTCATGGACTGGCAGACGACGACCTTGCCTTTCTCCACCAGGCCGTCGATCTCGCTTTCGGAGAGGCCCCTCGGATCGGTGATCCGCCCGTTGATCGCCCGCAGTTCCTCCAGGTTCGCGAGGTTGTCCGCGGAGGTGATGATGGCCAGCAGGAAGGGGTTGTCCTCCGTCGTGGGACCCAGGTTGACCACGCGGATGTTTTCGCTCTGCCGGTTCAGCAGGTAGAAGTACTCCGCGATGCGGTCCCAGCGGGCCATCTTGCGGTCGTCGCCGAGCCGGAAGCCGAAGAAGGATTCCGGTCGCTCAACGCGGTCGGCCATGAAACGCTCCTGTCCGTGGTTGTCCTGCTGGTTTGCCTACCCGGCTTTTCGCACCACCCGGGTGATCACGACCGGCGGCGTGAGGCGCTGGTCTTCGCGGGGGGACATCTGGATCTTCCGGATCACGTCCATGCCCCGGGTCACGCGGCCGAAAGCGGCGAAGCCCTGGCCGTCCGGGTTGCGTCTGCCGCCGAAATCGAGTTCGGGCTGGTCGCCGATGCAGAAGAAGAAACCCGATGTCGCCGTATCCGGTCCCAGGCGGGCCATGGAGATGGCGCCGTCCACGTGCCTGAGCCCGGTAATGGAGGTCCGTTCCAGGGGAATCGGATCGAAACCGCTTTTGGGGGGGTAACTCTCGTCCCGGTAATCGGGGTTTACGGCGCCCTGAATCACCTCGATCTTCACGTCGTTGTTCGGCTGGTTGTCCATGGTCACCGTCCGGTGGAACACCCCGCCGTCGTATTGTCCGGCGTCCACGTACCGCATGAAATTCGCCACGGTGACCGGCGCGCGCACCGGGTCGAGGACCACTTCGATGACGCCCGCTTCCGTGACCATCTCCAGGGAGATCTCTCCTGTCTGGGCGCGAACCGGCCCTTCCGATACGGCGAGGCAGGCCAGGGCGCCGAAGAGGCCGCGGAGCAGCAGGCCGGTCATCGCGCGTTTCAGTCTCGTCGCCGTATACCTCATGATGGGCATGCTTCCCTTCGGTGGACGAAGTCACGGCCGCAGATGACGGCCGGACCGGATGACCGTGGGATGAACCCCGTCGCGAATGCGTGGAAAAAGACGCGGATACCGGTTCGACCGGCAAGGCGGGCGAACCTGAAAACGTAAGGCATGATGAAACCGGACCGGGCCGCTGTCAAGCGTTTTATGGCTGCATCGCCCGGGGTCGACGCGGGGTCGAAAGGTCCTGGCGATATGGGCAAAACCCTTGACAGCGCAGCATGCACGGTGGAACTTACGGGTATTAGCCCGGACGGAAGATTCCTGCCGGGCCGACCACCGTGCCCTAACCCGTGATGGCCCGCCATGAACGGTGATTTTGGACAAATCGCGCACCGGGTGGGACGTTTCCTCGAACGGTACGAGGCCGATGAACTGGTCCCCCACCCGCTCAAACGGTTTTCGCGGCAGTTTCTCGCCGCCGGGATCTGGTGCGCCGCCTTCCTGCATTTCTTCACCGCGGGCGGAGTCTACCTGTACAGCCGGATCGAATTCGAGCCCGTGGTGGAACTCGAGATCATGCCCTATCCCGACCATCTGATCGACCTCATCGATCCGGGCAGGCTGGTCACGACGGAGCGGGGCGGGGGCCGTCCCGGCCGGCTCGAGCCCCCTGAGGACCCCGGGGACGACATCATGAGCAAGGGCGTGCCCGTTCCCGTGGTCGTAGGCATCCCGGAGCCGGTCGACGACAGCCTGATCGCCGAAGAACACGAGATCGCGTCCCAGGAAGAGATGGAAAGCGCGGTGGCCGTCGCCATGGAGGCCGAGGTCGAATCGGGCGATGAGGCAGGCATGGGAGGCGCCGGCGTAGACGGCGGCGTCGAAGGGGGCGGCGGGACCGGTGGCTCGGGCGGCCTGGGCGAGGGGGACGGCGGCGCCTGGAAATACGATACGCGCCCGATACCGCGTCGCCTCAATATGAGCATTTCCCGGAAGGAAATCCCCCGGAAACTGCGTCACGTAAAGGACAGCATCGTCCGGTTCGAACTGCTGATCGATGAACGGGGCAGGGTCGTCGACGCCACGATGATCGAATCGACCGGATACCCGGAGATCGATCAGCTTCTGCTCGAGAAGATCTACGCCTCACAGTATCATCCCGCCACCCTGCGGCAGCAGCCGGTCAAGGCGTGGATCGCCGTAGGCTACGGCTACAAGGTAGGCAGATAACCTCGCTTCCCGGCGGCCGCCGCCACGGCTGGACCGGGCGGACCGGGCGGGCCGGACGGCCCAGGCAGGCCAGGGCGGCCCAGGCGGCGTCCCGGCCCTTAAGATTCCATGTCCCCATCCCTCTGTCTCATGATGTTCCTCCAGTTCTTCATCTGGGGGGCCTGGTTCACGACGATCGCCGTCTACATGAGCGCCCACGGGATGGGCGACCTGACCCACTGGCCCTACACGGTGAACCCGGTCGCCGCCATAATCTCCCCCTTCTTCCTGGGCCTGGTGGCGGACCGCTATTTCGCGCCGGAGCGGATCCTGGGATGGCTGCACATCCTGGCGGGCTGCGTGATGCTGCTCGTTCCCCTTGCCGTGGATTCGCCGCTCCTCTTCATCCTCCTCCTGCTGGCCTACAATATCTGCTACATGCCGACCCTGGGCCTCGTGAACACGATCACCTTCCATCGCGTCGAGGACCGGGAAGCGCAGTATCCCCTGATCCGCGTGTTCGGCACGATCGGCTGGATCGCCGCGGGGCTCTTCATCAGCTTCGTCCTGGGTCTTTTCTCGGGCCGGATCATTCCCGAAGAGACCGCCTGGCCGCTCTATACGACGGGCGCGGCCGGCCTGGTCATGGGGCTGTACAGCTTCACGCTCGGCCGGACGCCGCCGGCCGCCGCGGGGAGGAAGGCGTCGCTGCGGTCCGTGATCGGGCTGGACGCCTTGCAGGAACTGGGGAGCCGGTCGTTCTACCTGTTCATCCTCAGCGCCCTGCTCCTCTGCATCCCGCTCGCCTTCTACTACAACTTCACGCAGATCTACCTCGGCGCGGCGGGATTTACGAACATCGCGGGCACGCAGACGCTGGGCCAGTTTTCCGAGGTGTTCCTGATGCTGTGCATGCCCTTATTCTTCCGCCGGCTCGGCGTGAAGCGCATGCTCCTGATCGCGATGGCCGCCTGGATCATCCGGTACGGGCTGTTCTCTTTCGGCGCGCCGGACGCCCTGTGGTCCTTCATCGTCACGGGGATCATCCTCCACGGCATCTGCTACGATTTCTTCTTCGTGACCGCCCATGTCTACGTGGACCAGCAGGCCACGCCCGCCAACCGCGGCCAGGCCCAGGGGCTCTTCGTCCTCGTTTCCAGCGGCCTGGGCATGCTGATCGGCGCCCAGATCGCCGGCCGTGTCTACAATGCCTTCCTCGGTGCGACGGGGCGCCTGGACCTGGCCGACTGGCAGGTGTTCTGGAGCCTGCCCGCCGCCCTGGTCCTCATGGTCCTGATCCTCTTCGCGGCAGGTTTCAGGGAGGGAAAACCTCCCGCGCGGGAGACCGCGTAGCCCATGATCTTCGCCGCCCGGCAAGTGCCCGGTAAATCGGATTCATGTAAACAAGAACGGCGTCCCGGACCCGGGACGGGTCAGGCTTTCCGGAACCAGACCAGGTACACGACGGCCCCCAGCCCGAGACATCCCAGTCCGGGCAGCGCCTGCAGGAAGTTCTGCGTCACGACCGTCACCACGACCCATGCGACCACCGCCAGGAACAAGACCGGCACGTAGGGATAGCCGGGGACTTTGTACGGCCTGCGGGCGTCCGGATACTTGCGCCGGAGCACGATGAGGGCGAGGACGTTGAGCCCGTAGTACAGGTAGACGACGTAGACGAAGGCGTTGATGATATCCTGGAAGCTGCCCAGGAAGGTCCAGACGAAACCCATGACCGACACGGCCACGACGGCGCGGGACGGCGTCCGGTACCGCGGATGCACGTGGGTGAACCATTTGAAGAACAACCCCGCTCTGGCCATGGCGTAGGGGATCCGGGGGGTGATGATCATGGTGCCGTTCATGGTGCCGAAGGTCGAGATCATGACGGCCGCCGAGATCAGCGATGCGCCCACGGGACCGATCAGCCTGCTCGCCGCGTCGGCCGCCACGCGTTCGGAGGCCGCGATTTCGTCGATGCTCAGGACGTACAGGTAGGACCAGTTGACCGCGAGGTACACGAGCGTACACAGGCCCAGTCCGAAGAAGATCACCTTGGGCAGTATGCGCTGCGGATCGCGCACTTCCCCCACGACCATGTTGGTATTGACCCACCCCTGGTAGGCGAAGAGCCCGCCGATCATCGCCGGCCCGAGCACGGCCAGGATGCCCATATCGAGGTCCGGTGGCACCAGCGGTACGAAATGGTCTCCGTTTCCGCCTATCCAGGCGGCCAGGAGCGCCAGGCCGACCAGGGCCGTTACCTTGGCGAAGGTGGTCAGGTTCATCACCAACCCGCCGAAGCGGACGCCTACGTAGTTGACGTAGCAGAGAAACAGGATCAGCGCCCAGACGGCGACCTGCTGGGAAGAAATGGCAAGGGGGCCGATCGCCAGCACGGTGATTTGCGACGAGATCGCCGGGATGAAATACCCCATGTAACTGGTGCATATGGCGCCGATGGCGGCCATGCCGGCGCTCTGGAGCAGCACGAACTCCACCCATCCATAGAGAAAGGCCACGATCGGCGGGAAGGCCTCGTTGAGGTAGACGAACTGCCCGCCGCTGCGGGGCATCATGGTGCCGAGTTCGGCAAAGCACAGGGCCCCCGCGAAACCCAACGCCCCGCCCAGGATCCACACCAGCAGGAAAAGCCCGGGGTTGCCGAGCTGCTGGGCAATGCCGGCCGGCGCGCCGAAGATGCCGGACCCGATGATGCCGCCGACGATGATGGTCGTGGCCGAGACGACGCCCAGGTCACGCTTCAGTTCGGTTTCGAGTTCGAAGGGACTGGACGAAGGGTTTGATTTCACGGGGGCGTATTCCGTGATGCTGCACGTGGCGTACGTATGGTCGCGGGTCTCCCGGAAGCGGCCGGGAGGTCGCGGTCGCTTCCGGGAGCCTGCGGTGACTGAAGTACACACTGGTAACACGTGGGGTGCGTCGGGGTAAGATACCACAGGGCGGGACTGGCCCGCCACGGTTTTATTCGCCGTACACCTTGCTGCTTGACAAGTCTTCCGGTTAGTATCTACCTTATACACACGTGTGCGTTGAAGGGGAAGGCATCGCCCTTCCCGCCTGCATGAACTGCGTACGGCCATGGGAACCAGACCCGTGAGAAACAGACCGGTTACGATCAAGGATATCGCCAGGCGCCTGGGCATATCGTACTCCACGGTCTCCAGGGCGCTGTCTTCCGGCAGGTCCCATCTCGTGAAAGAACAGACGCGTCTGCTCGTAAGACAGACCGCGGAAGACATGGAGTATTCGCCCAATCTCATGGCCCAGACCTTCGTGAAGGGCACGGGAGGCGTCCTGGGCCTGTTGATCGACCGGATCGGCCCGGAAATCATCGGCCGGCAAATCAACCACCTGGTTCGGATAGCCGGCAGGCACGGTTACCAGATTCTGGTTGCGGCGGCCGCCGACCGGATCACCCCTTCCCCGGAAGACGAACGGGTCGAGCAGCTCATGCAACTGAAGTCCCGCGACGTGGATGGAGTCCTGATCCAGACGGCCGGCGACGAAGCCGGGTCTGCAAGGGGCGTCCATGCCGCGCTGGGTAAACTGCCGGCCGCGACCTTTGGCCCCGCGGCAGACGATATGACCGGCGTTTCGCTGGACCTGGCATCGGGTATTCAGGAGGTGACCGAGCATCTGATCGGTCTCGGGCATGAACGGATCTGCTTTCTGGGCGAGGACCGGGTTCGGGCCGATGGTCTGCCCGCGCTGGAAAGAGGCTATCGCAATGGGATGCGCAAGCACGGCCTGGCCCCCCGCCTCGCTCCGGTCGAAGCCGTTCGCACCAGATCCGGATACCACCGCGGAAAGGAGTTGGGCGGCCGGTTTACGGCGCTCGTATGCTGCTGCGATTACACGGCCCTCGGTGTCTGCCGGGCACTGATCGAATCCGGCGTGCGCGTTCCGGATGACGTGGCGGTGACAGGTTTCGGAGACTTCGAAGTATCGGCTTACGTCAGTCCGTCCCTGACGACGCTTTCCATTCCCTTCGAGGATATTGCGCTTACTGCGATACGAGGGATTCTGCGACAACTCCAGGGGCAACCTGCCCCGCGAGGGCGTTCCTTCAAACCGCATCTTACCGTAAGAGAATCCTGCGGCGCGGGATAGGATCATCCCAGTCCAAAAAAAGATTGACATGTGGATCGGCCTTCGACAGATTCGATTTTGCAAACGTGTGTAATTCGTTTCGGATCCCTGCTGCAATGGAGATTGGGCAGAAGTTGCGGTGGAACGCCGGTTGCCTGGAACGTGTCCGGCGCGCCGGGATGGAAGGGCCGATGAGAAAGAAGCGGGCGACCATTAAAGATATCGCGAAAACACTGGGGGTCTCCCACTCTACGGTATCTCGCGCCCTGTCTCGGAGCAAGTCGCACATGGTAAGCGAGGAAACCCGCAGGCAGGTCGAACAGATCGCCGAGGAGTGCTCCTACCGGCCCAACTTGCTGGCCAAGGGGTTTGCCACGGGAAAGACGGGCACGCTGGGCCTGCTTGCCTGCGAGAGCTACCAGGAACAGGCCGGCGTCCAGATCGAAAGCTTTCTAAGGGCCGCCGACGAAAGGAACTACCGGCTCCTGGTGGGCATGTCCGCCGAGTGGGATTCCGCGTCTTCGGGGGTCGACCAGGCGACGCAGATCGAACAGTTCATATCAAGGGGTATAGACGGACTCCTGGTGCAGACCATAGGGGACGCGGGAGAGTCCGAACGCATCCTGGGCGCGGTTGACGGCCGGGTGCCCGTGGTGGCTTTTTACTATCCTGCCCGGGGCTTCCCGGGCGTAGTACTGGATTTCTCGGCGGGGTTCTACCGGGCAACGGAGCATCTGGTCGCGCTGGGCCACAGACGCATAGGATTCCTTGGCGAAAACTGGCAAGGCCCCGGTCAGGGTGCTTCCAGGGGAAGGGGATACTTCAACGCCATGAACGAATACGGCCTCCATCCCGAAAGCCTGGCCGTCGGCCGGCAGGAGACCGAATCAGGATATCGGCTGTCCAGAGATGTAAAGGATCGGTACTCCGCCCTCGTCTGTTGCAGCGATTATACGGCCATCGGTGTATACCGCGGCCTGAGTGAATCGGGGATCCGCATACCGGAAGACGTGGCCGTCGTGGGCTGTGGCAATTCGGACGTATCGGCCTTCGTGACGCCCGCGCTGACCACGCAGTCGACGCCGACCAGAGGAATCGCGCGCGCGGCGATGGACTTGATGCTGAAGATGATCGAAGGTCAGGAAGTCGTGTGCCAGATCGTCCTGACGTCCCGCCTGATCGTAAGAGAATCCTGTGGATCGGCCATCATGGACTCCGCCCGGACGCCGATGTGATCCGCTATCCCCGCATGTCAACTTTCTTGACATGCAACCTCCCCATTTTATCTTTACCGGTAGGGTAAATCTCTGCCCTCGTACTGATTCGAACAAGGCGCCTTAGCGTCCCAACCAGCGCGATTCACATCTTCACTCGAGCGCATCAGTCCCTTCAGCGATCCGGGATCGGTCGGACCGGCTTCCTTCAGCGTAGGATAGCAGCCGATGCCCGTCGGTTCCCGAAGTCTTAGCAGATCGGATCGGTCCATGAGAGTCAAGCAGGTAACCATCAAGGACATTGCGCAGCGATTGGGCATCTCCCATTCCACGGTTTCGCGGGCGTTATCCAGCAGCGCGGCTTATCTCGTCAACGAGAAGACCCGGATGATGGTCAAGCAGACCGCGGACGAGATGCAATATACGCCCAATCTGCTGGCGCAGGGATTCGTTACCGGGAAGACGGGCACGTTGGGTTTGCTCACCTACCAGATTTCTCTGGAAACGTACGGAACGCAGACCGAACAGATTCTCAGGGTCGCGGAAAGAGAGCAATACCGGCTGCTGATGGGCATGGCGGTAAACCGGACTTCCCGGTCTTCGCAGGACGACCAGGGCGTGCAGATCAGGCAGTTGATTTCACGGGGCGTGGACGGGATCCTGATCAACACGCGGGGCGACAGGGAGGAATCGGACCGGATTCGCGGCATGGTACGGAACCACATTCCAGTGGTGACGTATCACTATCCCACGGACCGCATCCCGGGGGTCGTGCTGGATCTCGAGGCCGATTTCCATTCGGCGACGAACCACCTGATCGAAATGGGACACCGCAGGATCGGTTTCATCGGCCAGCATCCGGACCTGGACATGGAAAGCCCGGTTTCGTCCAAGGGGAGAGGATACGCCAGGGCGATGACGGAATACGACTTGCCGTATGAGATCATACCTCCCCTGGGTATCCGCGGTGAAGGCGGCTATATCCAGGGCCAGAACCTACGGGACCGGTATACCGCATTGCTGTGCCGGGATGATTATACGGCCGTCGGCGTGTGCCGCGGTCTGCGCGACGTGGGCCTTCGAATTCCGGAGGACGTAGCCGTGGTGGGCTATGGCGATATAGACGTATCGGCCTACCTGTCGCCGGCGCTGACCACCATGGCCGCCCCTTACGAAGAGATCGCCCGGTCGGCGATGGATCTGATGCTTCGTCAGATCGGCGGAGAAGACACGATGGAGCAGGTCACGCTCCGGTCCCGCCTCGTCGTACGGGAGTCCTGCGGTGGGGACAGGGTATAGGGCCCTCCCCCGGTCCCGGGAATACACCGCGTCGTAACCTTCGAAACCGGCCTCGTTCAAATCGAAATACGGAAGGTTCAGTCCCAGGGATCCAGGCCCAGCAGCCGCCGGCCCAGGGCGGTGAGGCGCGCGGGACCGGTGCTCCTTTCGATGCCCCTCGGATCGCCCGGGAATGCGTCCGGGTGCGTCCGGTCCCGCCAGAGCGAAATGCGGTATTGCCGCAATGATTCGTCCTCCTCCCGGCTCGGACGGGCGGAAATGTACTGGCACCAGCGGGGCTTGTCGGAAGTGTTGCGGCTGTTCCCATGGGGAAGCAGGCTGTGCCAGATGAGCAGGTCGCCGGCCTTGCCGGGGATGGCGACAGGTTCCAGATCCGTCATGTCCGGCCGCATGGGATCGCGGCCGGCGGGCTGGGTCTTCACCCATTCGAAGAAGTCCCGGTGGAACCCCGGGACGCACTGGAAGCCGCCCTGGTTCTCCGCCGTATCGGTGAGGTACAGCACCCCCTGCATCCCGAGTGCTTCGGGATGCGCCGAGGTATCGAAATCCCAGTGAACCAGTGACTCGTTGAATCCATGCGGCCTGTCTGCCCGTTCCGGCGGCGTCATATTGGCGCGGTCTATGCTCACCCAGAGTCTTTCCTCGTTCCACAGATCTTTAAAAGCCTCGTAAACCCTGGGATGCTGCCGGTTGTCCCACATCGCCTGGTGATGGTACATCTCGACGAAGCCGAGACGGCGCGGCGGATCGGCGTACCACGTGTCCGGATCGTCGGGGTCCAGGTCCAGGAACGCGGCGACCGCCGCTATCGTGGCCGACAGATGGGCGTCGGGGACGGCCCGGGGTATGATCACGTAGCCGTTTTCGTCCCAGCAGGACCACTGTTCCTCGGTCAGCAAGGCATACCCTCCGGGATTGGAAAGCGCCGCCCCGCAATCGATATCCACGTTCGAAATCCGCGTTCGAACCCGCCGGATATCCAGCGAGGCGCAAGCGTTTCCAACGGTTCAGATCATGGGTTCTATAGGCACTTCCCGCCCCGTTTCGGCGGAGCGGTAGATGCCGTTCAGGATCTGTTGCACGAGGAGGCCGTGTTCTCCCGGCGCCTCGGACGGTTTCCGGGTCTGCACGCAGTCCACGAAGTGCCGCAGCTTGTACCGGAAGCCGTCGGTGTCCGGCAGGTAATCCGGCGTCACGTTGACCATGTGGCCGGACTGGTCCTTGAAGACCATGGGCGGACTGAACTGGCCGCCGGCCTTCTCGCCCATGAGGGAGAAGGTCCATTCTCCCTTGCCGATATGGGCCGCGAAGGAAGCCTCCACCGAGAGCGTGGCGCCGTTGTCGAACCGGATCATCCCCACGGCCAGGTCCTCGACCGAGTAGGTCTCATGGTCCCAGTCGGGCCACATGGACACGGTGTCGCTGGGCCGGTCGCCGAGGTAGGTGTAGGCGCTGCCGAAGGCGCTCACGGGTTGCGGCGATCCCATGAGATAGTGGGCCGCTTCGATCATGTGCACGCCGATATCGATCAAAGCCCCGCCGCCCTGGAGGTCCTTGCGGCCGAATACGCCCCAGTTCGGAATCCCCCGGCGGCGCAGCGCGAGACAGCGTCCGTACAGGATCCTCCCGAATTCTCCCCGGTCGATGAACCGCTTGAGCATCTGCGCCTCGGGCGCGAACCGGTGCTGGAAGCCGATGACCAGGATGCGCTCCGTCTCCCGGCCCGTCTTGACCATTTCGGCCGCCTCTTCCGCCGTGAGGGCCATGGGCTTTTCAACCAGCACGTCCTTGCCGGCCCGGAGCGCGTCGATGGTCGGTGCGCAATGGGCGCTGTTCGGCGTGCCGACCGTGACCGCGTCGATGGAGTCCATGTCCAGCAGTTCCCTGTAATCGGTGAAGCAGTGGGGAATGCCGTACGTTTCGCGGCAGAGGTCCAGCGCGTCCGTGCTGACGTCGGCGACCGCCGCCAGTTCCACGTCCTCCATCTCGGACAGATGCTTCATATGTTCCCGGGCGATCCCGCCTCCGCCGATGAAGCCCACGCTCGTTCCGCTCACGCCACCATCCTTTCTTCTTCGGGACCGTAAGTGTATCGTACTGATCACGACCCTGCCGGAACCGGCCTCCGGACACCTGAATGCCGTCTTAGGACACCTGAATGCCGTCTTAGGACACCTGAATGCCGTCTTCGGACGCTTCAAAAAGGGAACCGATGCCACGGTTCGTGGATTCTATATAATGTGATCGGATACCGGGGGTAAAGCGTAATGTCTGACCGGTTCGCCGGGATTCGGCCCACGGCGCCGGCGCAAATAAAACTTTTGTGGGTCCGTGATCTGCAAATATATTGAAGGCAATATCCCGTGACAACCGCGTCGGCGCACCCTGGGGCGCCCGGACGATCGTGGAACGGATGCAGGCGGTCCGGCGACCGGAGCCGTGGGATTTCGTGTTTTCTGATTTTCGATGGGGTTCCGATGGTCCGCATGATTGAAACCCGAAACTGGCTGTGGGAACGTATCGGATTCCCGCTGCTGCTGGCGGTTCCGGCCGTCCCGGCGGGCGCGGCGCCGTCCGGTCCGGCGCCTGACCAGCAGGGCAGCATCAACCCGGGTCTCGCCGTGGTGGATATCGTGACCTCCCGGGGCGACGCGGTCGACAGCACGCGCGTCGACTGCTACTACCGCCTCTCGAACGAACTGTTCAATTTCGTCAAGTCCGGCGACCGCTTTGCCGCCCGTTTCGAACTTTCGCTGATCGTGATCGACGATGACGATTACCAGGTTTCCGCCGAGACCATGCTGGACTCGGTCGTGGTGGATACGGACGCTGAAACGCACGTGATGGACCCGTCCAGGGCGAAGCTGTACACCACCTACCTCCCGCCCGGGAAGTACGACCTGG
The DNA here is from genome assembly GCA_963693015.1 of bacterium. Taxonomy (GTDB): domain Bacteria; phylum JAAXHH01; class JAAXHH01; order JAAXHH01; family JAAXHH01; genus JAAXHH01. The sequence continues at coordinate 2,014,215 of OY843748.1, read as the reverse complement.
AAATCAAGATCTACGATCAGGACACGGGCGATCAGAAAGACATTTCCAGGCGCTTCGAGGTGCCGGATTATTACAAGGACCGGCTCAGCGTAAGCGACATTCAATTCGCCGGCCTGGTCCTCGAGGGCCCCTCGAACGTCGGTCTGGACCGCAGAGGCATCCGGATCGTTCCCAACCTCTCCCGCGCCTTCGGCGAGGACCATACCGACATGTACTTCTATTACGAGGTATACACAGACGCGGCCGAGGAGGCGCAACAGCCGCTGACGGTGGCATACAAGATCAAGTCGCCGTCGGGCCGGGTGGTGCTGGACCGGGAAGAACCCCTGGAACGGCAGGGCAATATCGGCGCGTACAGCGGCCGGTTCGACACCAGTGAGCTGTCCCAGGGGGTGTACACCCTCGAAATCGAGGTCGACGACCGGGCCGTACGCAACAGGGCGAAGTCCAGGTCGGAATTCCATATCACCTGGCAGTTCCTCCTGCCCCTTACGACGGCCAGGAACTTCAGGGAGATCACCGAGCAGCTGAGGTACATCGCCAAGAACGACGAGTTGGACGTGCTCAAGAAGTACCGGGACGCCCCGGCCGGAGAACAGAAAGTCGCCCTGGAAGCGTTCTGGAAGAGGCGGGACCCCACGCCGGGTACGGCCCGCAACGAAAACATGATCATGTACTACCGGCGGATCGAGTACGCGAACGCGAATTTCGACGATGGACTGCGGAAAGGCTGGCGCAGCGACCAGGGGCGGATCTACATCGTCTATGGTCCGCCGGACGAAGTGGAACGGCACACCTGGGACCGGTCCTACTCCCATCCCTACCAGGTGTGGCATTACTACAACATCAGCCGCAGTTTCGTTTTCGTCGACTTCGACGGCTACGGAAGATACCAGCTCTACCGGGTATATTGAAACGGCGGTTAAAGCCTATGGCGGCCTCCGTCCGGTTTGCCGAAATAGCCCTCCCCCTTCCGGTAGACCAGGTCTTCTCCTACAGCATACCGGATAATCTCCTCGAGACGGCGTTGCCCGGCCGCAGGGTGTCCGTCGCCTTCACGAACCGCAGGATGACCGGCGTCGTCACGGCCCTGTCCGACACCTGTCCCGTGGAACGTTACAAGCCGTTGCTGGACGTCCTCGATCGCGAGCCGGTCCTGGACGATACGCTGCTCGAACTCACGCGGTGGATCGGCCGGTACTATCTCTGTCCATGGGGCGAAGCGATCAGGGCGGCCCTCCCCGCGGGCCTGTTATCGGAACGCGAGCAGATCGTAAGCCGGGACGGACCGTGCCCCCCCGAGTGCATGGACCGGCTCCGGCGCACCGCGCCCCGGCAGGCCGAAATGCTCGCCCGGGTTCCCGAATCCGGCGCCATCGCCCTGTCCAGCCTCCGGCGACGAACCCGCATCCGGCAGCCCTTCGCCGCCCTGCGGGGTCTCGAAGCAAAGGGCCTGGTGGCCATCTCGGTCGGAAACCGCGACGGCGGCCCCGGAATCCGGTACGAGACCTGGGTCGAACTGATCCCGTCGAAGGAGGACGCGCAGAAGATCATTACCAGGCTGCTCCTCCGCTCGCCCCGGCAGGCCAGTTGCATCAGTCTGCTGTCGCGTCACGATGGCCGGCTGACCACGGAACAGCTCCGTCACCTGGGGCGGATCGAACGGGCCGTGGTGAGGAGACTGGAGAAAAAAGGCCTGGTGTCGCTCAGCGAGGTGGAGTCGATACGCGACCCCTACCGGGACGCCGACCTGCCCGCTCCGGCCGCGGTCGATCCCACGAGCGAGCAGTCCGCGGCGCTCCGGGCGATCCACGGCGCCATCGGCGCAGGCGCCTTCAGGTCCCTGCTGCTCTACGGCGTCACCGGCAGCGGGAAGACCCACGTATACGTAAAGTCCATTGAAAAGACCCTGGAATCGGGCAGGTCGGCCATCGTGCTCGTGCCGGAACTCGCCCTGACCCCGCAGGCCGTGCGGCAGTTCCGCGCCCACTTCGGCGATCTCGTCACCGTCCTGCACAGCGGCCTGTCCCCGGGAGAGCGGTACGACTCCTGGCGGAGGACCCGCGCCGGGGACTACCGCATCGTGGTGGGCGCCCGGTCCGCCGTGTTCGCGCCGTTGGCCGACCTCGGCCTGATCGTCATCGACGAAGAACACGAACCGTCCTACAAGCAGTTCGACGACCCCCCGCTCTACCACGCGCGGGACGTGGCGGTCGTCCGGGCGCGGATGGTGGACGCCGTGACGGTCATGGGCAGCGCGACGCCTTCCCTGGAGACCTACGCCAATACGCAGAACGGAAAATTCGGTTGCTGCCGCCTGACCAGCCGGGTGGACCGGCGGCCCCTGCCGGGCGTGCGGATCGTGGACATGCGGGAAGAGCGCAGGCTGGGCCGCTTTTCGATTTTCTCGGCGCCCCTGGCCGACCGGATCAGGGACCGCCTCGCACGGCAGGAGCAGATCATCCTCTTCCTGAACCGCCGCGGCTTCTCCCCTTTCGTCCAGTGCTATGACTGCGGGCTTTCCGTGTCCTGTCCCCATTGCAGCGTGACGATGACCTACCACGCCGACAGCCTGTTCATGCGGTGCCACTACTGCGACCACCGCGAGCAGGCGCCCGAAGTCTGTCCCAAGTGCCGTTCCGATTCGATCGGCTACCGGGGCGTCGGTACCCAGCGCGTGGAGGAGGAGCTGAAGGAACGATATCCCGACGCCCGCATCGTCCGCATGGACATGGATACCACGACGCGGAAAGGGTCTCACCAGGACATCTTCCACCGCGTGCTCAACCGCGAGGCGGATATCCTGCTCGGCACGCAGATGGTGGCCAAGGGGTTCGATTTTCCGAACGTGACGCTCGTGGGGGTCGTCTCGGCCGATACCTCGCTCAACCTGCCCGACTTCAGGGCCAGCGAACGGACGTTCCAGTTGCTTACGCAGGTGGCCGGGCGGACCGGGCGGGGAAAACTGGGCGGCGAAGTGATCGTCCAGACCTATTCCCGGGGCCACCACAGCGTCACCAGCGCGCAGGCGCACGACTACGAGACCTTCTACGCCCGGGAAATCACCGACCGGAAGGCGTTAAACTATCCGCCCTTCGGGCGCATGATCGGGATCCTGTTCCAGGGCGAGCAGGACGAATACGTCATGCGGGAAGCGCGCCGGTTCGCCGAACTCATGCGGAAGCATTCCGGAGAGATCGACATGCTCGGTCCCGCCCCCCCGGTGATTGCCCGTGTGCGCAACCTGTACCGCTGGCAGATCATCGCGCGGAGCGGCCATTCCGCGCACCTGCGCGGCACCGTGCGGCGGGTCAGGGCGCACTGGGAGCGCGACGCCGACAGCCGGCGCATTCATCTGAAAGTCGACGTGGACCCGGTGGGGTTGATGTGACAACGAAGGTACGTGAAGTCACCTGCAAGACGATCCTGACCCGCACGGGCGGGTTCCTGGACGGCTATACGCATACGCTTCAGCCCTACGTCGGCTGCGTGTACCGCTGTCCCTACTGCTACGTGCAGGCCCTGCCCGTCCACCTCTACCACGGCGGGGCGTGGGGCGACTACGTGGACGTCAAGATCAACGCGCCCGAGCGGCTCGAAGCCGAGATGGCCCGTTTTAAGAAGCGGGACCGGGCGGTACGGGTGTTCCTGAGTTCCGCCACCGATCCCTACCAGGGCGCCGAGTCGAAGTACCGGATCACGCGCCGGTGCCTGGAAGTGTTCGCGGACACGCCGCCCGACCGCCTCGTCGTGCAGACCCGCAGCCCCATGGTGCGCCGGGATTTCGACGTGCTGAAGCGCATCGACCGGGCCGAGTTGAACGTGACGCTCGAAACCCACGACGAGGCCGTTCGCCGCAACCTCACGCCCCATGCCCCGTCCGTGGCCGCCCGGCTCAAGACCCTGGACGCCGCCATGGAAGCCGGCCTCGCGGTGCGGGTCACGATCAGCCCCATGCTGCCCAACGACCCGGACACGTTCGTGGAAACGATCCGGGACCGCTGCCACTCCGTGGTCGTGGACACCTATTTCGACGGCGACGGGTCGGGCGGCATGCGGACCGAGCGCCTCCAGGTGCGGGAGATGTACCAGCGGTTCGGCTACGGGGAATGGTACCGGCTCGGCGCCCATCACGCGCTGGTGGACGCGCTGACGGACAGCCTGGGCGCCGGGCGCGTCGCATACAGCAAGGAAGGGTTCAACCGGGTGGACGGCATCGCCCGGGTGGGCACCCGAGTGCGCGGCGGATCCGATCAGTGAGGCCAGGCGAGCGGACGAGTGCGCGGCGGCTCCGGCGGCCGGGCCACATAGTGATGGACAGGCGGCGGCGTGCTGGTTATCATCCGATGTGCGATATCCGTCCGTCCCGATCCCGCAGGAAGCCGAACAGGCCACGTCATCCCCATGCCCCAGGTAACCGTCGAAGAACTGCAGGAATTCGTTGACCGCGTGCCCTTCGTCCACGATCTCGGGCTGCGGATCGTCGAGGTGGATGAAGGCGTCTGTCGTGCGCGTCTGCCCTACCAGCCCCGCTTCGCCCAGTCCTACGGCCTTGTGCACGGCGGAGTGACGGCCTCCCTGGCCGATACCATGGCGTACCTGGCCCATGCCACGCTGAACGGGATCACGCGGGACACGGTGACCACCAACCTGACGGTCACGTACCTGCACGCCGCGAGCGAGGAAGCTCTGAACGCCGAGGCCCGCGTCATCAAGAACGGCAGGAAGGTGATCTACGGTGAAGTACTGATCACCAACGACGCGGGGACGCTTACCGCCCACGCCACGGTGACCTACCTCAGGCTGAACTACAAGCTGCGCGAGTGAGCACTGCGACTACGCGTCTTCAGTCTGTATTCCATGTTACGCCGGAACAAGACCACGATCGCGCAGGCCTGACCAGGCGCGCCTGACGCCCCGGCCCGTTGTTACGCGAACCGCGCCAGCCGGTGCAGGGCGACGTCGTGGGGCGTGTCTCCCGTGGTGGCCAGGTCGGCCATGACCTCGCCGATGACGCTGCAGAACTTGAAGCCGTGTCCGGAGCAGGGCGAAGCGACGAAGACGTTCGGATGCTCAGGGTGCGCGTCCAGGATGAAATGGCCGTCTGCGGTGTTGGTGAAGGCGCAGACCTGCCGGCTCATGGTGGGCCCGGCGCCATCGGGGAAGTAGCGTTCGGCGAATGCCCGGAGCACGGCCTCGTCGCGGGGATGGATGGCCCGGTCGATCCGGTCCATGTCCACGCTTTCCTCCAGGTGATGATACCGGCCGATCTTGAACCCGGGCACGCCGTGCACCGGAAGCCCGTAGTACCGGCCCTCGGCCACCTGCAGGTTGAACACCGGGAACCGGTCCGGCCGAAAGAGATCGAGCCGCCGGGGCTGAAACCAGCCCAGGACCTGGCGCTCCGGCTGCACCATCCCGTCCAGCCGGTTCACCACCTTGCCGGTCCAGCCGCCCGCGGTGATCACCAGTCGGTCCGCCGTATAGGTCGATTTCGAAGTCTCTACCGTGACGCCGCGGCCGTTTGAGCGCCAGTCCAGCACCGGTTCGCACCCGCGGATCTCGGCCCCCGCTTCCTGCGCCGACTCAACGTGGGCGACGATGCAGCGCTCCGGCAGGAGATAGCCGCCATCGGTTTGAAAGACGGCCATGATATCTTCGGGCAGCCGGTAGCCGGGGAAGCGCCGGTTCACTTCCGCCCCCGTGAGGATCTCGTGGGGCAGGCCGTGCTCCTCGCAGGACGCCTTCGAACCCTGGAAGACCCAGTCGTCCGCGGGACCGGCGTCGAGCGCCCCGGTGATGTGCAGCAGCCGCTCGCCTGCCCGCTCCTCGATTTCGCGCCAGAGGACGTACGCGCGCCGAAGCAGGGGGACGTAGGACGGGTGCTCGGAATAGGCCAGGCGGATAATGCGCGTCTGGCCGTGGGACGACCCCAGGTCGTGGGGGACGTTGAACTGCTCCAGCCCCAGGACGCGGCAGCCGCGGCGGGCAAGGTGCCAGGCCGTGGCGCTGCCCATGCCGCCCACGCCGATCACGATGACGTCGAATGAAGCGGATGGGAGGCTCACGGTTCAGACGCTCCGGAAGACATTGAAAGCGTTTCCATCGAACGAAAATGTCCTGATGATGGGAGGGCAGGTGCGGGACTTAAAAAGTGGGCTGAATATAGCGCGGCGCCCGGGTGGAATCAAGCGGATCGTCGCCCGCAGACGGGATGGTTCGTCGCCGCGTGGAAGAAAGAAACTTGCCGACTGACGTAGTCGGAAGGTATACTGAAACCGCGGCAACGCGGAATGGCCGGTTTCGTTGCGGAAGGGTCCGCCGGTGCGTGTAGCGCCGGGAAACCGGCTTTAGAGAGATTCGGAGCGACGCATGTCCCTGCGATCACTTTCCCCACTGGACGGCCGGTACGGCGACCGGTTGAGGGGCCTGTCCTCGTACTTCTCGGAATGGGCGCTGATCAAGTACCGGGTGCACGTGGAGATCGAATGGCTGATCACCATGGCAGAGCGTCCCGAGATCGGGCACGTGCGGCCGTTTACGAAAGAGGAGACCGATTTCCTCCGTTCACTGGTCATCGAGTTCGGCGACACGCAGGCCCTGCGGATCAAGGAGATCGAGGCGGCGACCCGGCACGACGTCAAGGCGGTGGAGTACTACGTGCGGGAAGCCATCGCCGGAACCTCCCTGCGGGACGTCACCGAGTCGGTCCATTTCTGCTGTACCTCCGAAGACATCAATAACCTGGCCTACGCCCTCATGCTCAAGGACGGGATCCAGGAGGAATGGCTGCCGAACGGCCAGGAGCTGATCTCCGCGGCGGCCGCCCTCGCGGCCGAAACGGCGGGCGTCCCCATGCTGAGCCGCACCCACGGCCAGTCCGCCACGCCCACCACCGTCGGCAAGGAACTGGCCGTATTCGTTGCCCGCTGGCAGCGCCAGATCGACCAGGTCGCCGACAGCGAATACCTCGGCAAGTTCAACGGAGCGGTGGGCAACTACAACGCGCACCTGGTCGTCTATCCCGACGTGCCGTGGGAAGCCGCGGCGCGCCACTTCGTCGAAGACCGGCTCGGGCTTACCTTCAATCCCCTCACCACGCAGATCGAGCCCCACGACTACATGGCGGAAATCTTCCACCGGCTGATGCGCTTCAATGCCGTGCTGCTCGATTTCGACCGGGACATGTGGTCGTACATCTCCCTCGGCTACTTCCGCCAGAGCGTCGTCGGCGCCGAGGTGGGGTCGTCCGTCATGCCCCACAAGGTGAACCCCATCGACTTCGAGAACTCCGAGGCCAACGTGGGCACCAGCAACGCGCTGCTGAACCACCTGGCCGGGAAGCTGCAGGTATCGCGCCAGCAACGCGACCTGAGCGACTCCTCCGCCCTGCGGAACGTGGGCGTGGCCATCGGCCATTCGCTGCTGGCGATACACTCCGCCATCCAGGGCCTGGGGCGCGTGGAGGTGGACCGCGACGCGGTGCGCGCCGATCTCGACGGCGCCTGGGAGGTGCTGGCGGAAGCGGTGCAGACGGTCATGCGCAAGGCCGGTATCGAGAACCCCTACGAGCAGATCAAGGCGCTGACCCGGGAGCGGGCCATCACGCAGGAGATCATGGAAGACCTGATCCGCAACCTGGACCTGCCGGACGCGGACAAGCTGCGTCTGCTCGCCCTGACCCCATCGGACTACGTCGGCCTGGCGTCCGAACTGGTCCGGCACATCGACCCGTAAATGCCGTCTCTCCCCACCAATTTCGGCACCCTGGACTGGCTGATCGTCGCGGTGTACATGGCGGCGACCGTCGGGGTGGGTCTGTACATGAACCGGTACATCCGGGACATGGGGGACTACATCGTGGCGGGCCGGTCGCTCAAGTCCCGCCTGGCCGTGGCGACCATGATCGGGAGCGAACTGGGCCTGGTGACGGTGATGTATTCGGCGCAGAAGGGCTTCACGGGCGGGTTCGCCGCCTTCCACATCGCGGTCATCGCCGGGGTGGTCACCTTCATCGTGGGCATGACCGGCTTCATCGTCGTGCCCCTGCGCCGGCTGGGCGTGATGACCATCCCCGAGTTCTACGAGAAGCGGTTCAGCCGCGGCGTGCGCGTCTTCGGCGGCCTGCTCCTCGCCTTTGCCGGCATCCTGAACATGGGGCTGTTCCTGAAGGCGGGCGCCCTGTTCGTGACGGGCCTGACGGGCCTGACCGATCCCAACGCCGTCGCCGTGGTCATGACCGTCATGCTGGCGCTGGTCATCGCTTACACGATCATGGGCGGGATGGTCTCGGTGGTGATCACCGACTACATCCAGTTCGTCATCCTCTCCTTCGGCATGATCCTCACCTGCGGCATGGCCGTCTACGCCCTCGGCTGGACGACCATCGTCGAGACCGTGGCGGCCGTCCACGGCGAGTCCGGCTTCAATCCCCTCCTCGAAGGCAGCGGCTTCGGCCCTTCATATATCATGTGGATGATCTTCACGGCCGGCCTCGTGTCCTGCGCCGTGTGGCAGACCTCGGTCATGCGGGCCTGCGCGGCCGAGAGCGTGGAAGTGGTCCGCCGGCTGTACCGGTGGTCCTCCATCGGCTTCCTCATCCGGTTCATGGTGCCCCAGTTCCTCGGCATCTGCGCGCTCACGTATTTCTTCAACATGCCTGAACTCCGCGGGTTCTTCTTCGATGAATCCGGTGCGCCCACCGCCGACCCCACGATGACGCTGCAGGCCATGCCCCTCTTCCTGTCCCAGGTCCTGCCCACCGGCATCATCGGGCTCATCGGTGCGGGGCTCCTCGCCGCCTTCATGTCGACCCACGACAGCTACCTGCTCTGCTGGGCGTCGGTGCTGACCCACGACGTGGTGGCGCCGGCCACCAACGAGCGCCTGACCACCCGGTGGCGCCTCACGCTGTCGCGCGTGTTCATCCTGGTGATCGGCCTGTTCCTGCTCGTCTGGGGACTCTGGTACGACCTGGGGCAGGACCTGTGGGACTACATGGCCGTGAGCGGCGCCATCTACTTCACCGGCGCCTTCACGCTGCTGCTGGCGGGCTTGTACTGGAAGCGGGCGAGCACCGTGGGGGCCTACCTGGCGCTCATCGCCGGCATCGGCGCCGTGGCGGGCCTGGGACCCGTGAACAAGGCGCTGGGACTGGGCATGTACCGGAGCGACGAGATCGGCCTGGCCATCACCGCGCTGGCCCTGGTCCTCATGTTCGCCGGGTCGCTGGTGTTCCCGGATCGAATGGACCACCTGGACCAGGCGAGTTGGGAGGAACGGGCGCAGCAGGAGGACCGGGAAGGCCAGCCGGACCAGGCATACCGCTTGGATCGCCCGGACCGCCCGGACCGGAAGGGGGAAGCGTAATGGAATTCTGGAGCACTTTGTGGGCGGTGGTGTTCGTTCTCTGTCTGCTGGTTTTTGCGGTTGTGGCGGTTTATGTCGGCGTAGGCGCCATCGGGGATATCCGGGCGCTGTTCCGGAGGATGGGGAGGCGGGGGGGAGGAGACGGGTGATCAGAATCCAAACACTAGGTAGGGATTCAGGCTTTCATAGGGAAACATGCATCACGTTTCCAAGACATTTTTCCATCTCAACATGTGCTGTGCATCATCTCGAACAGTTGGCTGTCTTCTCCATTTTAAAAAACCATCACGAAACGATTCAGCTATCGCCATCACATCCTTGTTGCGCATCTGGTTACGTTCTCGTGCACGATTAAGCAGGAAATGAAACCGGCAACGCTTTGCAGCTGCGGGAGTCTGCGCTTTGCGTTTTGATTCAGCAGTCGAGTAATGTAGGTCTCCAAATGACGAAAACCCACCAATGTCGGTCCCGATGACCCCTCGACAAATTGAACAATCACAAATGTACTCGAAAAAGCCCTCAGCAGTTGTGACGCCGAGATCATATAGAGCGCGTTCAATTTGAGGGACACTTAGGCGACATCCAAGATCTGGAAGGTAATATCGAACAGTAGGGGTTGATTGGCCTATTACCGGAATAACATCCTTCTGCTCGCCGTATCCTACTCCGTGTGAAATACCACTCATACCGATTCGCGACAAAGCTAGACTGAACAGCCCACCATGCATGTTGAAAACACGTACAGTCTCGCTTAATTCCTCAACAAAAAAACGAAAAGCCCTAAGGCGTGTTTCGGATGCTTCTTTTTCATTGAAACGACTAAACCATAGCCATACACCATCTACACCGCTTCTCCTGATGGATTCAGCAGCTTTTGCCAACAAGTCTTCAGAGTCTAATACTGACTCATCCGTGCAAAAAACGGCGTGCACAGGTTCTTCGATATCAAGTGCCGCAGAAGTCGTCGCACATTCATAAAAAAAACCAAGACCAGCATCAAATACCAATGGATCAATGTAGAAATATGGCGCGAAAACGGCTGCAGGTGTAGGGATTTGAGAAACGTCAATTCCATACTCTGCATCTGACACAAATTCGTTTCGTACTCGAGTCCTTTGATACCTAATAACCGCTTCACATAATAGGTTTATATCATCTGGCGATGGGATTTGGTCTGGCGAAATACCTCGGTTAGTATTTACAGCTCGCAAGATGGGACCATCAAATAACTCCGCTAATGCCAGGTAAGATCGTTTGTAACGACGTTCGACCCTATTGTTTTGTTTATTTTTTTGAAAGGATTTAATCCAGTCTAAATCAAGTCGTGGCTCACTAGCTCCGCGCTCTGTATACGTTCCGAACGCGTATGTCATTGGATCGATGTAGTAAGGAACCTTATGGATTTTCCCAGCAAACTTAAAGATTATGCTTGAGGTTGCACCTGGTGATGCCTCCAATAGATTCGCTCCTACGATTATACCATCCCATAGTTTTATGGTTTTGAGAAAATACTCTTTCTCTGCATGGCTACCTAGCCTCATCACAACGGAGGGATCGACTGAAGGCATAAAGTTAGAATCTCAACATGGCCGCATATTGGGCCTTATAGCGCTGATTGACGACGGGTGAGGGAACGGCCGGTAACACTTGGGTACATGTATCGTTGGATATTGAGAGTAAGCCTATACCGTATTCGCTTAGTTTTTCTAACTCGACCCGTTTTACTGTAGCTTCCGGCAATGCAATATACACAAGGTCTGAACACAATTGATATACGAGCGCTTGCTGAATTGCACGACGCCAGTCTCGCAATTTCAACTCTACAGCAATGCAGCAGTTGGTAGAAAGTGAGTAAACATATAGGTCGATTCGGTGATGATAAAACGGGACTTCTGTTTCTAGTTTGCTGGTCTGGTGGCGAAAGTACTCGTGTACTGGCGGAAGTAGCATCGACTCACGAGTTAGTTTCATAACATTCCTTAAGACTAAAAACAATGTCTTGCTTTACATGCATAATAACCAGACAGACAATAGCCCCAAAAATCACAGATACAGTTGGCACAGAGCCAAGGAGCGCTAACCACACCGGGATTTTGTCACTCTCGTTCGCATTGTACAAGACCAGAACAGCAAATACCAGCATTACTAGCTCGAGAATAACAAGTATCAAGATGGACCAAGACAGTCTGTGAGCCCAAGATCTCCAAGCTTTTATAACGTCAAGAACTCGACGGTAGTCGACTAAAGCTCCCGAAGCATTTGTCACGAAATCACGAATGGACTGGTAGTATGTTTCCCCCTTCGTTACGTCCACAGGCTCTTCAATATACTCACCATCAATATCCAAAATACTCGATCGAACACCAGTAGAATCGCGGACAACAGATTGAAGCTGATCCGCCAAATCACTGGCGATTTTATCCCTGACTGCCTGCTGCAGCTTTTTGTATTCTTGTGGAAACCTATCGAAAAGTTTGGTCGGATCGCCGTACTTCAAGTATATAGTAAGTGCAGCCAGAAATACAGCACCATGAGTACCTAAAACCCATTCTGTAACTTCAGCATATGTCATCTCCGCGACCCTCGACTCAGGATTTTGTCTCGAATCTCCGATTCAGTGGTCATTTCAGGATACTTGCTATACACGTAGTACAGCAGGTCGTTAAGCGAGTATCGTCCGAACTTAGATTTGACCTTTCTTATTTTGTTTACCACTGGAGCAAAGTCCTCGGATAACAGGAGATCTTTGATGCGATTTCGCCCTTCTTTTGACAGTCGAAAACGCCGTTCTTCGAAGGTATCCGCTGAAGCAGGGCCATCCACATCAGAACCATCGCTCGACTGTTCAACTTCCTCACCGATCAAATGGTCGAACGAAAGTAGGTCTACCTCTAAAGCTTCTGGCTCCGATGCCTCCGACGATACTTCGCCCACGATGTAACCGAGGTTCTCCAAGAACTCTAAATCGTCATACAGCTGGGGCGAATAAGGCCCCGCTTTGTATGGTTCAAATTCGAATCCGTCGATAGAATCAATACCCTCTTCACGTTCGAGGAGAAACATAAGTTTTTGTAACCGAGTGATACCACCGAGCCCATTGGGACCTGAATCTACGCCGAGTAATAGGAACAGCAGAGTTCGACGACTAACGCTATTGTTCATACGTTTACCCTCCCAGCTAGAAACTTCTCTACTCTATGGTCGTCAAACTGTTGAGGTTATCCGACTATGGCTCCATCGGTCTTGTGTCTTTCTTTAAGATACGAAGTTCGTTTGGCGAATCGAAAGTGCTTAAGGATGATTGCCAGACTTACCGTAAGTGAATTCTCAGCATTTAGGATCAATAGGGGCTTTACAGAATCCTATCCGCACCCGCACACCAGCGCTCTGCCCTCGGTGGCCCGCAGGCCTTCGGTTTCGTAACCGTCCCTTGTCCACCAGTCCAGCCCGCCCATGAGTTCCTTGACGTTGAAACCCAGCCGGGCCATGTTGAGCGCGCCCTTGGTCGACGCGTTGCAGCCGATCCCGTCGCAATACGTCACGTACAGTGCGCCTTTGTCCAAATCTGCTGTGGTCTCGGGATCCATAGTCCGGTGAGGTATGTTGACGGCGCCAGGGATATGCCGTTCCGCATACGCTTCGGCAGACCGCGCGTCCACCACGACGATGTCCTTGCCCAAGGTGATGGATTCCCACAGGTCGTAGGAATCGATCTCATATTTCAGCTTGTTCTCGTAGTGTGCGATCTGGTCTTTCACTGGACCCCTCCTCGGGGGTGCAGGAAAATTGATTGCTGACCTGCAAATTCTTTCATTCGGGTCGGTGCAATATATCTGATTTGTACGAGGATATCAATCAGAATGTCCAGAGGATCCAGGGTTCAAATCATCGACTCGTCGATGATTCTTGTTGCCTTGACTACCCCGGTCGCCCTTTTCTTTAGTAACTTCGTACTAAAAGGAAACAAGAAACTGGAGGCTCGAACGTGACGCCCGTAGAATAGCGATCTAACGCGCCGGTGCACGGGAGGCGCGGGATTGAATTCCGCCGGGCGTCAACACAAACCACACAAGTTCTGTAATACATAGAAGGAAAGCCATGAGATATTACATCATCCTCATAATCGGCTTGTTGATATCTGGACCCGCCACGGCTCAAGACCCGACGTTCCGCGATATACTGGACGACGACCCGTGGCATCCCGCTCGTATCGATAGCCAGGTTGTCAGCCTGGTCTTAAATGACAACCCGCCTACGGTCGGACATGCCAGGCTCATAGCCGGCGATGTCGGCCCGCTTTTCAGAGCCATATACAACCAGTCCGGTTGTGCGCCCAAGCACGTGCATGACTACATCCTGGCCGCGCAGAAGGAGTCTCCCATAGGTCTACACGAGGCGATGTATCATCACCTGGTGCTGATACGCAAACTTGATGTTCTCGCGGGATGCGACTTCCGACGAGAATTGATGGAGATATACACCGGCCTGGCAATTGCCGACGAGTACGATTACAGCGACTGGCCTGCATGGAAAAGAGAACCGCTCGAAGGTAAGCTGATGCGCGGCACCAGGGCCTACGATTGGACGCTCCGTAATTACAAATATGGCCAAAGACTATCAGTACTTCACCGGGAATGGCTGAAGGAATACAGTCCGGGTGACGACCGGAATAACTGGAATCGTCAAGTGCGCAAGATTCCCGCGATACAGAAAATACGGACCTGGCATGAGAAGATCAAAGAGGGCCTCCCGGAAAATCCCAGGGATATGAAAGCATGGACGTCGTTACTCGAATGGTTGCGCCAGGCTCGTCATAGATAGTCGATAATCAGGTCCGGCCCGGCTGGGTCTGGTTCGGCAAGGTTCAGCAAGGAGGATACTAATGCCCAATGTCGTATTATTCCCAACGAGAAGCACGAACATCCCCGGCTCGGCAGCGGTGGTCGATGGTTATGCGGATACGGTCCACCAACTGGAAACGGATACCGGCAAATCGCCGCTCGCGGTCGGCGCCGAGAAAACCGACCATGCCGTAGCCCGCGAGGAGGTCCTGGTGTTCATCGGGTTGGACAGATAGATCGATTTGAAAATCACTCACGTATTTCTATCAGCAGGCGGTCTGCCATCCCGATGAATTCCCTCAAACTCAAAACCACAGTGCAATGGATCGGCCTGATCGCCGGTCCACTACTCGCGCTCCTACTTTACAGCCAACTGCCCCACACGTACGCGAACAGCGCGGGCGAAGCGGTGGCGTTTTCGAACGCGGGACGGGCTACGATGGCCCTGGCGGCGTGGATGGCGATATGGTGGATGACGGAGGCCGTCGAGCTGTACGCCACGGCGCTCCTACCGCTGGTCGCGCTTCCGATGACCGGCGCGTCGGCGGTTCGGGAGGCGGCCGCGCCTTACGCCCACGAGTTGATCTTCCTCTTCATGGGCGGCTTTCTCATCGCCCTGGCCATGCAGCGCTGGGGACTTCATCGACGCCTGGCGCTCAGGGCCCTGCGCGCGGCCGGCGACCATCCGGCGGGCATCGTGGCCTGCTTCATGGGCGTGACGGCCTTCTTCAGCATGTGGGTGTCCAACACGGCCACCGCCGTCATGATGCTGCCCATTGCGCTTAGCATCATCGGTCTCGTGGAGCAGGTGGAACCCGGCAGCGTGGGAGGTGGTGCCGGGAACGGCGGCAGAGGAAACGGCGGGGCGAGCGGCACGGTAAACGCCGGAAACGGAAGCACAGGAAACGGCGAGTCCAGAACGAAGACGCGGCCTCATTTCGCCCTGTGCCTGCTCCTGGGCATCGCCTACGCGGCGTCCATCGGCGGCATCGGCACGATCATCGGGACCCCGCCCAACGTCTTCCTCGCTTCGTTCATCCAGTCCAATCTGGGTCAGGAGATCAGCTTCGTCCGGTGGATGGGCGTGGGGCTTCCCCTGGTGGCCGTTTTCCTGCCGTTGACGTGGCTGATGCTGACCCGGGTCCTCTATCCCGTCCGGGGCGAGCGCATCGAGGGAAGCAGCGAAGTGACGGAAAGGGCCTACCAGGAGCTGGGCGCCATGTCGCGGGGGGAAAGGGCCGTGCTTGTCGTGTTCCTCCTCGCGGCCCTGTCCTGGATCACCCGTCCATTGCTGGTCCGCGTCCAGGTCGGCGACCTGCACCCGCTGGCGGGCCTGTCCGATCCGGTCGTCGCCATGGTCGCGGCGCTGGCCCTCTTCGTCGTGCCGGTGGACGTGAAACGGCGGGTGTTCGTGATGAACTGGGAAACGGCGGTGAAGCTCCCTTGGGGGATCCTGCTGCTCTTCGGAGGCGGGCTCAGCCTGGCGGCGGCCATCCGGGCCAACGGCGTGGGGGAATACATCGGGCACCAGCTGGCCTTCCTGTCCGGCATCCCCACGCTGCTGCTCGTCATGGCCGTCATCGCGCTGGTGATCTTCCTGACGGAACTGACGAGCAACACCGCCACCACGGCCACGTTCATCCCCATCCTGGCCGCCCTCTCGCCGGTATTCGACCTGCACCCCTATATGCTGATCGTGCCGGCCGCCATCGCCGCCAGCTGCGCCTTCATGCTGCCCGTCGCCACGCCGCCCAACGCCATCATATTCGGGTCCGGCCACGTCACGATCCAGCAGATGATCCGCGCCGGTTTCTGGCTGAATCTGCTCGGCGTCGTGCTGATCACCGTGCTCGTATACACGGTGATGATGCGGATGCTCGGGGTGTAAAGGCGGAGATCAAGGACGAGCCGATCCGAACGCGGAGTCGTGTTACGCCCGATCGAGCACGAGATCCCGTCCGGCCACCAGGCTGGCCATTTTGCGGTCCGCCACGCTCCGGTGCAGCATCCAGAATCCACAGTCGGGGTGCACCCAGCGCACGCGCTCCGGTCCGAGCACGTCGATGGCGTGCTCGATGCGCCGGGCGATCTCGTCCGGCGACTCCACTTCGTTGTCCTTGATGTCGATCACGCCCACGCCCAGGGCCATGTCGCCGCGCAAGTCCCTGAACAGCGGAAGCTCTTCGTAACCCCACCTTGCGAACTCAAGGACGAGATGGTCGACGTCGAGGTTGTTCAGGAAAACCATCAGGTCGTTCCACAGGCCGGACTGTATGCTCTGTCCGCCGTAGTTGCCGAAGCAGAGGTGCAGCCCCTTCTCGCCCTGCACGGCGCCCAGTACGTGGTTGACGGGCTCGTGCGCCCAATCGGCGTCCTCCGGGTGGCCGGTCAGGTTGGCTTCGTCCACCTGCAGGATCGGCGCGTCGATCTCGGCGACCTGCCTGCGCAGGACCTCGGCGATGTCCATCGTCATGGCCCGCAGATCGCCGTAGTGCTCGTCCAGGAGCGTCTTGGCCAGCATGTAGGGCGAGGTGACGGTGAACTTGAGCGTGTGGTCCGTGAGCGACCGCATCGTCTGCCACGCGGCCGGCAGGTTGAGCGCGCCTTCCCCGATCCGGTCCCGCACGATGCCGCCCGGGGTGCTCCGGAAGGCCATGCCCTCGCGCTTCCTGAATTCGGCGAGAATCTCGCGGGAGACTTCCGTCGTGATGCCGGACATGGGCCGGATGAAGTACTCGATCATCCCGTTGGTTTCCGGGTGGCCGACGTCGAAACGGGACAGCTCCCCGTCGGTGATCACGTCGATCCCGGCCAGCTCCTGGGTCTTCAGGACTACCTTGGCCGCGTCGATCAGGTTGGGCGTGGTGGGATAGGCCGCCAGCCAGTCCGGGATGGGATAGCTGCCGACCACGGTGGTCTTGATCGCGGGTTCTGTCATTACGTGAGCTCCATTCTTCGTATGAGCTTCATGTTGGTATGAGCCATTTGTTTATATGAGCTTCATGTTGGCCTCGGCCGCGCTTAAAGCAACCGGTGCGCGTTCGTCTCGACGGTGCGTTCATAGCGACCGGTGCGCGTTCGTCTCAACTGCGCGTTCAAGGCGACCACAGGTGAGTCCCGGTTGCAGTCTTTTCAAATAACATGACGATGAAATGGAATATACATTATGCATCTCGAATTAGGTATCAATACCGACACGTATGCCATTCAACCGTGTCTCAATCTGACTTTCGTATTCCTGAATACATGGTAAAGCATTGATTTCGAGCGCCGCTATTGTCCGGCGCTTCCCGGTCGGCGAGGAAACGGTTTGATAAAAAGCTACTTTACCATAGCGATCCGCCATATGACGAGGCAGAAGAGTTACACGGCGATCAATATGCTCGGACTGGCCGTGGGAATGGCCTGTGCCATGCTGATCTTCCTGTACGTCGATTTCGAGCTCAGCTACGACCGGTATCACGAGAAGGCGGACCGGGTCTACCGGGTCGCGGTCAATAACGACGCCCGGACGCCTCCGGCCATGGCGCCCGCATTGCAGGAAGATTTTCCGGAAATCACGAGTTATGTGCGCCTGCTGCCGACGACCGGCACGTGGGTCATGAAACACGAAGAGCACATCTATTACGAGAACCGGGTCTACTGGGCGGACAACGCCCTGTTCGACGTTTTCGACTTTCCTCTGATCCGGGGCGATTCCCGGACCGCGCTCGCGGCGCCCTTATCCGTGGTGATCAGCGAAGATACGGCCCGTAAGTACTTCGGCGAAGCAGATCCGATGGGCAGGACGATTAACGCCGACAGCGGTTTCCTGTTGCTGACGGTTACGGGCGTCATGGAAAACACGCCGGCGAATACCCACTTGCAGGCCGATTTCATCATTTCCATGTCCACGGCGTACCAGGAAGACCTGGGATACTGGTCGTGGATCAATTTCTACACGTATATCCTGCTGTCCGAAGGCCATTCCCAGGCAGCGATTCAGGAAAAGCTGCCCGATTTCGTGAACCGGCACATCGGGGAACAGCTCGAGGAACGCGGCGGCCGTTTCGATCTCTTCCTGCAGCCGATAACGGACATCCATCTCCGTTCCAATCTCGAGCATGAACCGGGTGCGAACAGCGACATCACCTACATTTACATCCTTTCGGTCATCGCCGTCTTCATCCTGGTCGTCGCCTGCATCAATTTCATCAACCTGTCAACGGCCCGGTTTGCCGCCCGGGCTCGAGAAGTGGGGTTGCGCAAGGTGCTGGGAGCGCATCGTACCCAGTTGATGCGTCAGTTCCTGGGAGAATCGGTCCTGCTATCCATGCTGGCGATGATCATCGCCCTGGCGGTCGCGTGGGCGATCTCACCGTATTTCGACGACTTCGCGGGAAAGCCGGTAACCGCGGATTTCACGGGCCAGCCCGGCCATCCCCTTTGGCTGCTCGTCCTGCCGGCGGTTGCGCTGATCGTAGGGTTGTCGTCCGGAAGCTACCCGGCGTTCCTGCTGTCCTCCACGCAACCGGTTCAAGGCGTGCAGGGAGGCCGCCGGCTCGATGCATCCGGTGCAATGTCGAGGAAGATCCTGGTCGTCATCCAGTTTACGATTTCCATCGCGTTGATCATCAGCACGGGCACGCTGTTCAACCAGGCGGAATTCATCCGGAACAGGAACCTTGGGTTCAACAAAGCGCAGGTGATTGTAATACCCACGCTGAACGTGGTTATGGATAAATTCCAACCCTGGAAAGAAGCCCTGCTGCAGCATCCAGGTGTGGTCGGGGTGACCCATGCCAGGTCCTTGCCGGGCCTTGCCGGCAACATAGGCCAGGTATCTACCGGTACGATTCAGCGCGTCGATGATCCGGAAAACATCAGACATGACGTGCAGGGCCTCAGCGTGGCACTGGATTTCGTGGAAACACTCGGCATGGAACTGCTTGCCGGCCGGTCTCACAGCGGAGCGTTCAACCGGGATGCCGAGCGGGAGAACATCGTGATCAACGAAACGGCACGGCGGGTGCTGGGCTGGGATACGCCGGTGGCGGCCATCGGCCAGCAGGTCCGGTTCGGCGACAGCTCTACCGCTACGGTTATCGGCGTGATCAGGGATTTCCATTTTCGATCGTTGCATCTGAAAATCGAACCGCTCGTGTTATCTCTGAGTGGCGGCCCTCATCTGGCAATCAGGCTCCATCCCGACGACATGAGACATACGCTGGATATCATTGAGCATCAGTGGTCGCGGTTCTTTCCCGATTTGCCTTTTGCCTATGCGTTTCTCGACGAAAACATCGACCGGCTGTACAGGTCGGAAGTTCGTATCGGCTATGTTATCGGCGTATTCGCCATGGTGGCGGTTTTTCTTGCATGCCTGGGCCTGTTCGCGTTGGTTTCCTTCACGGCGGAACTGCGAACCAGGGAGATCGGCATTCGCAAATCGCTTGGCGCTTCCGTCCATCGGATGCTTGCGTTGCTTTCCGGGGAATTCATCGGCCTCGTGCTCCTGGCCAATGTCTTCGCCTGGCCGGCCGCCTGGCTGTTCATGCAGCGCTGGCTTGCGTCTTTCGCGTACCGCACGGAGGTCGGATGGGGCGTGTTCTTCTTTGCGGGCGGCCTTGCCCTGCTGATTACGGTGTTGACCATTGGATACCACGTGACCCGGACCGCGCTGGCCAATCCGGCCGAGGTGCTGCGTAACGAATGATGTTCGGCAACCAGATCGCCATCGCGCTGCGGCACATGAGCCGCCAGCGAGGATATACCGCGATAAACGTCCTCGGTCTGGCCGTGGGCATGGTCTGCGCCATCCTGATCTTCCTGTACGTGCGCTACGAACTGAGCTACGACCGCTACCACGAAAAGGCCGACCGCATCTACCGGGTGACGCTGAACGACAGCGCCCGGTCGCCCCGTGAACTGGGTCCCGTGCTGCAGGCCGACTTCCCCGAAATCCGGCACTTCGCCCGGCTGCTGCCCACGCTCGGCACCTGGATCATGAAGCACGAAGATCGTATTTACTATGAAAAGAACGTGTACTGGGTCAATAAAGAGCTGTTCGACGTCTTTACCTTCCCCCTGGTCAGAGGCGACCCGGATCACGCCCTCGAAGCGCCGTACACCGTGGTGATCAGCGAAGATACGGCCCGGAAATACTTCGGCGACGAAGATCCCATGGGGAAGACCATCGTCGCCGACAACGGCTACATGCTGCTGACCGTAACCGGCGTCATGGAAAACATCCCGAAAAACTCCCATTTCCATGCCGACTTCCTGATTTCCCTGGCCAGCGGATACGACAAATTCAGGTGGAGCGGAAACGCGCGAATCTGGTACAACACCCTTTTCTACACTTATGTCGTGTTGCCGGAAGGCCATCCCTCATCGGAGACGCAGGATAAACTGCCTGGTTTCGTGGAGAAACACATCGATGCGGAATTCCTGGAAGACCTCGGCCGTTTCGAACTGACGCTGCAACCGATCACCGACATCCACCTCTATTCCCATCTGGAACACGAATCCGGCGCCAACACCGATATCTCCTACGTGTACATCCTGTCCGCCATCGGGCTGTTCATCCTGGTCATCGCTTCGGTGAATTATGTAAACCTGTCCACCGCACAGTTCACGCACCGGGCGCGCGAGATCGGCATGCGCAAGGTACTGGGGGCGTCCCGGGGACAGTTGATACGCCAGCACCTGGGCGAATCGGTCCTGATGGCCGGCGCGGCCCTGGTGATCGCCCTGGCCGCGGTTTACTTCCTGGCGCCCTATTTCGACGCCCTGCTGGACCAGCCGGTCACGTCGGTCCACGCGCTGCACCCCCTGTGGTGGCTCGCCCTTCCGTTCGTCGCGATCCTCGTCGGACTCCTGGCCGGCGGATATCCGGCTATCGTGTTTTCCTCCACGCGGGCCATCCCCGGGCTCAAGGAAGGGCAACCACACCAACCGGGCGGCGCGTGGTCCAGGAAGATCCTGGTCATCGCCCAGTTCGTCATCTCCATCGCGCTGATCATCGGCACGGGCATCCTGTTCAGCCAGTTGAACTTTATACAGGACAAGAAACTCGGCTTCGAAAAGGACCAGGTGATCGTGATTCCCACGGTTGAAGACGTAGCGGTCAACTACCAGCCGTGGAAAGACGCCCTGTTGCGGCACACCGGAGTGGACGGCGTGAGCCAGGCCATCACCCTGCCCGGCCTGTTCGGAACGGTCGGCCGTTCATCGACGGGTACGATACAGCGCGTCGAGGACCCGGACCACGTCCGGCACGGCGTCCAGGGGTTTCAGGCCGCCGTGGACTTCGTGGAGACGATGGGCATGGAATTGCTCGCGGGCAGGACCCATCGCGGAGCATTCAGAAACGACGCGGAGTGGGAGAACATCGTGATCAACGAAGCGGCGCTCCGCGTCCTGGGGTGGGAAAGGCCCGAAGAGGCCATCGGCCGGCAGGTCCGGTTCGCCAGCGGCTATACGCACACGATGGTCGGCGTGGTGCGGGACTTTCATTTTCGAACGATGCACCTGGAAATCGAGCCGCTCGTGCTCTTTCACGGCACGGGTTTGCACCTGGTGGTCCGGATCCGGCCGGAAGACATCGGGCGCACGCTGGCATTCATCGAAGGGGCCTGGTCGGAGTTCTTCCCCGATTTCCCCTTCGCCTACACGTTCCTCGACGACGACATCGACCGCCTGTACCGGAATGAAACGCGCATCGGATACTTCTTCGGCATCTTTGCCCTGGTCGCGTTGATCCTAACTTGCCTGGGCCTCTTCGCGCTGGTTTCATTCACGGTCGAGCGGCGCATGCGGGAGATCGGCATCCGCAAGGCGCTGGGCGCTTCCGTGCGGCGGCTGCTCGCCATGCTGTCCGGCGAATTCGTCGTGCTGGCGCTCGTCGCCAACGTCTTCGCCTGGCCGGCGGCGTGGCTGATCATGAGCCGCTGGCTCGAGAATTATGCCTATCGGATCGAGGTGGGATGGGGCATATTCTTCGCTTCGGGCGGCGTGGCGCTGGCGATTACCCTGGTCACCATAGGATATCACGTGACCCGGACCGCGTACACCAGTCCCGCGGAGGTGTTGCGGAGTGAGTGAGGGGGGAGGGAATACGGGGAGAAGATGGTGCTGCGCGGTTGGGTTGGCGAAGCAGCACGATCAGTATACCATGGTGTTCAGGACACGTTCCTCCGCGAGCGAGGCTCCGTATTCGAAACAGGCATGAATGTCGGCCAATGTCAGCGAAGGATACTCATCAAGTATGCTATCGACACGGTCGCCATTGGCCAGCATGCGAAGGATCAGATGCACCGGGATGCGGGTGCCCTTGATGCACGCCTGACCATGACACACCCTGGGATCGATGGAAATCCTTTCATATGCTTTCATCATTGCTCCTGACCGAGGAAACTTCGCATAAACACTAATGAACTCAAGTTAAATTGAAAAGCGAAGGAGCGCAATGTATTAGACTGAATTCGAATCTAGATTGAGCGCGGAACAATAGGAGATGTCTTTGAAAAAGCCAAACCAGACCCATTCGATGGAACGAACGAGCCCGTCGCAATCGTGGGATCCCGAACGCTACGCCCGGAACGCCCGTTTCGTGGCGGACCTGGGCATGCCCGTGGTCGAATTGCTGGAGCCGCAGCCGGGCGAACGCATCCTGGACCTGGGATGCGGCGACGGCGCGCTGACGGCGAAACTCGTCGATATGAGCTGCAGCGTCGTCGGCGTCGACAGCAGTGCGGAGCAGATCGAGGCGGCGAGGGAGCTTGGTCTCGATGCCCACGTGATGGACGGGCACGCACTTACTTTCGAAGGTGAATTCGACGCGGTGTTCAGCAACGCGGCCCTACATTGGATGGGCCATCCCGACGAGGTGATCGCGGGTGTGCGCCGCGCGTTGAAGCCCGGCGGAAGATTCGTGGCCGAATGCGGCGGATACGGTTGCGTGGATACCATCGTCAAGGCGCTCACGGAGGCGCTGCAACGGCGCGGTCTCTGGGAAGAGGGGATCAATCCGTGGTATTTTCCCACCGATGCGGAGTATCGAGGGAGACTGGAGGCGCGGGGCTTCGAGGTAAGCTACATCGCCCTCATTCCCCGGCCCACCCCGCTCCCCGGCGACATCGGTGGCTGGCTGGAGACCTTTGCCGAAAGCTTCACGTCGCGGGTGCCGGCCGCGGATCGCCCCGCGTTTCTCGAAGAGGTCCGGGAAGCCATGAGACCGAGGTTATGCGATGAAAAAGGCGCGTGGACCGCGGACTACATCCGGTTGCGGTTCGCGGCGGTGAAGAAGGAGTGATTGGCCAAATCGTCATTCAAAAGCCAACAAAGCGAGAAAGGACCGTAGCATATGTCTCCCAAGAAGACAGCAATAGACGCGGAAATGGTACATAGATTCGTATACGACGCCCATGGCGATTTCGACAGTGTCAAGGCATTGCTGGAAAAGGAACCCGCATTGGTCAATGCCAGCTGGGACTGGGGCGGCGGTGACTGGGAAACGGGTTTGGGGGCGGCCGCGCATACGGGGAGCAAGGAGATTGCGGAATACCTGCTGCAACACGGGGCGCGCATAGATCTTTATGCCGCGGCAATGTTGGGAAAACTGAGTGTCGTGCAGGCCATTCTCGACGACAATCCATCGGAAAGAGACAAGCCGGGTCCCCACGGGATCTCGCTCATGGCCCACGCGAGAAAGGGCGGCAAGGAAGCCGCGGAGGTCGTGAAGCTGCTGCGATCCCTGAACAGGAAATAGAAGCCAGAGGAGAATTAGCGCATTGCAGAGACCGATACAGACCCATTCGACGGAACGCGACGGAAAACGGTACATCTGGTACACCGAGCGGCTGTGGAAACTGGCGAAAGACCTGCCGGAATATGAGGCAGACGTCGAGCGTTTCGAGGAACTGGACCGCGACTGCTGGTTCGGGGAGGGCCGAAATCCGACGATCCGGGAGATTGCCGGACACTGCCAGCGCATCAATGAGGCCGATCCCGGCATTCCTGTGATCATAAACGACAACGGACGGCTGATGGACGGCGGTCATCGCCTGGCGCGGGCCTTGATCGAGGGGCGAACGACGGTCAAAGCGGTACGATTCTCGGAGATGCCCGAGCCGGACGAGGTCGAGGAGTTGTGATGAGGAGTTGGTATGATCGTTGATGCGAGCCTGCCGGGGGCCATGCGGACTTCTGCTGACGCTTGCAGGTTTGGTGGGACGTGGAAATACAAGTAATAGTGTTGTGAAATCACGAGTCAATTATGTTGTGAGATTACACGTAAATAATGTAGTAAATTGGTACGCGGAACGTTTGTGGCAATTCGCGAAACCTGCCCGTGTACGAAGTGAATGTCGTGAGTTTTTCGGTACTGGACCGGGACGATTTTCAAAAATGTTCGAGATTTACACTGACGTACTGACTAGTTCGTTAGTTGTTTCCAGCAATCGGTTGCTGTGGAATTGCCATATCTCGTAGTAGTTTGTTTAGGAACAGGTCAGATTTCATCAGGAATGGGCCGGATACCATGAACGCAACAAATCCAGAAAACACATCGTCCGAAAGTACGCCTACACAATGGATGGTGAAGCAACTGAAGGATCTTTCCGGCGATGTAGCATCGCTGCAAACGAAACTGGATACGGAACTGAAACACCTTTCCGGAGCGGTAGTATTGCTACAGACGAAACTGGATTCGGAATTAAAACATCTATCAGGCACGGTGGTGTCGTTGCAGACGAAACTGGATACGGAACTGAAACATCTACCAACCCAGGATGACGTCAGTGCCCTTGAAAGGGACATGGCTACAATCAGAGAACGTACGACACACCTGGCCACTAAAGCGGATATGAATCTCCTTAAGGGCATATCATCCGTCATCGCGGTCGCGGCGGTCAGCATCGCAATAAAGTTGATCTTCTTCGATGGAAGTTAGTTGGATCTGGCAGGCGTGTAACCGGTGGGTAGCAATTGAGATTGGCAGGAACGGCGTCTACTGGCCCCGGGCGATCTTTCCCGTGTCGTAGAGCATCCAGTTGTCGTCGTTGTAGAGCGAAGAAAGTCCCGTGATGATCGCGCCACGCGCCCCACGCCGCCAACCTCCCCTGCTCATTTCCATTACAGACGCTCGGACAGAAAATCGGTTCCTGAAGGCAGGCCTCGTTCGTCGACGAAACACCCGCTCATTGCGCCGCCCGCGCATCGCGGCTTTGTCGGTCAGCTTCACTGTCGTCCGGATCCCAGTTGCCCGAGCGCACCCGTTCTATCAGTCCCGGCGTTACGCGGTAGTCCTCGATCGACAACGAGTGATAAGCGTCGTCGAGGTAGATGCCATCGACAAAGGACAGATAACCTTAGACGTGAACGCGATGCGTTCGCGTAGCGACTCGATCTCCGCCTCTGTCCGCCCTGAATACTCTTCCGTCCATCCTTTCCGTGCGACGCCCCCATCGTGCTGCTCCGCCGGCAGCCGCCACCGGAACGAATCACCCACAGGCTGAAGGCATTACCGGGCAGAAGAGAAATTCACGGAAAATGAACGCAAGATTCACGTACGGGTCACTCTTTCGAGTATATATTGTTATGAACACTCAACGCCTGAGATTTGCTCAGAGATTCCTCGAAATTAGATGTCGTATGGGACTGGATCGGTGCCCTAAGAACCTTGGGCGAGGTGGGTACGTCCACTACTTGGCATTTTGGTCGACGCGGCCCATATGTGCCGTTGACAACCTGAAATGGAGGTTTGGTATGAAGTGTTTTGCCGTCGTGCTCGTCTGCGCTGCAGTTTGTTGCGGTCAGGCAGCAGCGCAAGACCTTCCCCCGGAGATTCTGGCCGATCAGTATCTTCTGGAAGCGTCCAAGGCGTTGGAGAACGAGGAGTGGGAAGAAGCGATTCAGACGCTTCGCAAGATCGAAGCGTTGGATATCGATCCTCCCCTGGAGTACCTTTTTTCCTACGGCAAGATCCTGGTCGAGCGTAGCAAGACGCGCGATGACTTGCGTCGGGGAGAATCGCTACTCAAGCAATACGTGCTCAAAATCCCCAGAGGCGCTGAAAGCTACAGGCCTGCCCTGGAATTACTTTCCTCGGTGGCTTCAAGGCTCGAGGCGTTCGGATACACTCCGCTACATGACGCCGCGGTCGCGGGCGAACGCGAAGCTGTCGAGGCGCTGATAGCTGCTGGCGCGGACGTACATGCTAAAACCAAGTCTGGTTCTACCGCGCTACATCTGGCCGCTGAGGCGGGAGCGACCGAAGCTGTCGAGGCGCTGATAGCCGCTGGCGCGGACGTACATGCCAGGGACAAGGATGGTTACACGGCGCTACGATTTGCCCGCAATAGCGAAGTTGTCGAAGTGCTGATAGCCGCAGGTGCTGACATACATGCCAAGAACAATGATGGTTACACGGCGCTATCTGGAGCCGCTTGGGCGGGAGCAACCGAAGCTGTCGAGGCGCTGATAGCTGCTGGCGCGGACGTACATGCCAAATCCAATCGAGGTAGCACTGCGCTGCAATTTGCCCGCAATGGTAAAGTTGTCAAGGTGCTGATAGCTGCTGGCGCGGACGTACATGCCAAAAACGACATTGGTGATACTGCCCTACATGATGCCCGCAATGGCGAAGTTGCCAAGATACTGATAGCTGCTGGCGCGGACGTACATGCCAAAGGCTATGAAGGTAACACAGCGCTACATTTTGCCAGAGATGGCGAAGTTGTCAAGGCGCTGATAGCTGCTGGTGCGGACGTACATGCCAAAGACGACTTTTGGGATCACACAGCGCTGCATCGTGCTGCTAGGATGGGAGTGACCGAAGTTCTCGATGCGCTGATTGCCGTGGGTGCCGACGTACATGCCAGAGACGATGATGGTGATACTGCCCTACATAGTGCCGCGTACTGGAAATCTCCCGAGTCTTTCAAGGCACTGATTGCCGCAGGAGCGGACGTAGATGCCAGAAACGATGCTGGCAGCCCCCCACTACATAAGGTCGCATCGGGGCCAATAGGCGCGGCGCGAAAGCCCGAAACTGTCAAGGCGCTGATTGCCGCAGGTGCTGACGTAAATGCCAGAGACTATGATGGTAATACTGCCCTACATATGCCCGTTACTGCCGAAGAAGCCAAGATGCTGATAACTGCCGGCGCTGACGTAAACGCCAGAGACGATGTGGGTTTTACCCCGCTGGATAGGGTGAGTGGCTTTCGGGATAGGGTGATTAAGGGGAGTAACAGCAAAAACAAAAGAGAAAGAGTTGCAGCCTTAGAAGAAATCTTGCGAGTCCTGCGCGCGGCAGGAGCGAGCCACAGTGAGAAGTGGTTGAAGTGGAATAATTGAGGGTATTACCGATCATAACGCCTTCTCAAGGAGGTTTTCGTGGCGCACAAGGTCATGACTCTGATGATAGGCACCTTGGCGAGCATCGTTTTGGTGACCGAATCCGCGCAGGCCGAAGGTCCGGGAACGGGGACCAGGCAGCGAGGGCCGTACATGATTAAGGGCCGCGACGGAGGCGATTGCCACGCCTACACGATAACCGCCAAGTGGAATTTGGATAGTCTGCTCGGCACGCCAACGGTAAACGGGTCGTGGAAATGGACCGGTTCAGGGGAATGCGAAGCCCATCTGTCCTCCGCCATTTTATTGAAAGTCCAGGTCCAACAAACCTATGGTTTCGTCAAAGTCAAACCGATAGTTCCAGACGTCAACAAAGGCTATGGATACAACACAACCGGAGCCTATGACTGGGACGAGTTGGTCTGCAGTTATAGCGGTACAAAGGCAACGGACTGCTTCGACGCAGATACAGCAATACACTTGTGGAAAAAAGGAACCGTGGTCGATTTCGTGGTTGTGTGGGATTAATGCCTTTCCTGACAGGTAAAGGTAGTATCATGCCTGGCCCACGGCTTCGCAGGGGCTCGGTTCCCCACGTTCACGGGGATCCTGCGCAACCGGCCTTTTGCAACGGGCGAATAGCCGCCGGGAACGAAGCAGAGAACCTGGGTACATCATGCTGAAAAAGGGTTGACAGTTGTTCAGGGGTTTATATATGTTTGTAAAACACCCACCCCATTAAATAACCTTCGTTGGTTCGGTTACCAATACGTCACGTCTGGGTATTCGTAGTCGTATTTTTGACGCGGGACCCAGAGAACCCACATAACTTTAATAATGACAAACACTTACCCCCCCCCCCCCCCCCCCCCCCCCATTTTTTAACAAGTCCACGAAGTCAGTAACTTACGGAACTGTTCGTAGTTCCTCCCGCGTTGCTCGAACTCTGAATCGAAACGGAAATCGCATGTCTTTGACGAGGCGCTCGTGTTTTACTCGCGCGCCGGATACGTGTTGCGGCGCGACGCGATGAAATGCGCATCGCCTTCGATACAAAAGGTCATTTGACCGGTGAGGTTTCTAATGACGCTTACAATCAGAACGGGATAGCCTGTCCATGTTGTCCGTCCCAGTTCGCTTCGCATATGGCTGCCCATGGACCTGCCGACCACACGGCGATGTCAACTCCAACCACTGAAAGGCAGATGTGATAAAGAAAGTGTTTTGACCTTAAGTGTGTCGGTAGGCGTCGCTGGAACTGGCGTGATTTTTACCAGATTTTCCCAATGGGATTTCATATCAACTTGTGCCAGACAACGGAGTAAGAGCGAAGATCAGTATCACCGAATGACTCAAAAGTACCGGAAATCTATGCCGTCTTTTTCCCTGTAACGCAAGGATGTTCCAGATCGGACTCATGGATGATATCCGAATCCATCCGAGTACTCGATAGTGGCTGACGCAGTAACTGAAATCAGGACAGGGCGCGGTCCATCAGGCAGGACCGCGCCCTGTCCCGAAAGGAGACGAGACAACATGCCAATACAGCCACCGAATCAGGAGGACAGGAATATATTGCTCACCGATAGAGACGAAGTCCTAGAAAGATTCAGGACAATTGATCGGGAAGGGCGTGGGGCGAGAATCCGGGGTGAGGACCTGCCGTGTTTTAGGGGGGCGTTCGAGCACTTGCAAGGGGTCGCCATAACGGACACCCGCACAGTGTTGACAGCGAATACGTCCTATGCGGTGGGTGGACCGACTGGCGGCGATTACGATTGCTATTTCCTCGAAACGCTGCCGGCCGACGATCCGCTCCGTCACATGGGGGGCATTCAGACCATCGGAAACTGGTTCGTCGTCCCGGTAGAAAATCAGGATCAGTCAGAGATACGGTTTTTCAAGTTCGATGGCGGGGGGACGCCGCGTATTAAGAATAGGTTGACGATTGTCAGAAACAACGCCAAGGCGGGGTCCGTGGGGATCACGAACTATCTGGACGGCAACGATTTTCGCTACCTGCTGGCGGTGTGTCCCAACGGTGAAGAAATCCACTTCTATCGGACCGATGAAAACCTGTCGTTAAGCGATCTGTCGTTGAGCAACCATCCACATCCTTTCGGCAATGGCGACCAACCGTTTAGGACCTGTCAGCAACCAAATGGACATGTATGGCGGGACTACACAAATGCCATCTCGCTACTTGCCGCCGAAGACGGAACCCTGTATCTGATCGGGTTTGCCGAAAAGAACTGGAAGAATGTCGCGGAACTGTACCAGGTGAACCTCTACGACGACGGAGTCGAACTGGACAAAATCGGCCAATTTAAAGCAACAGATACAGACCCCACCAGTTTTCGATATGGTGCCAGTGCATTTGTAACAGCAAGACACCACATTCGGCTATCTACGTGCGAGCACCGTGTACAAAATCCGTACCGAGGAACACGCTACGCCCGCTTGGGAATATACTCGAGTGAAGACAGACGTGTGGCCTGAAGCTGACCGGGCCAAGACCTGCAGGTCTGGACCGACAGTTCCGGCGTTAAATACTCCGGGTGCTGTCTTCGAGCAACCGAAGTTCCCCTGGTGTTCTCTGGCTAACTTACTGATGGTTTTCAATCCCATGAATGCTTCCAGCGCTGCCTGAAAATTGAACCGGGCACTGCACGCCCTGCGTCTTTTCAACATGCCATCGGCACTTCACGTGCCGGGTGTAATTCTATAATGTCCGACTTTATCCGGAGCCGATAAGGCTGGAGGTAATAAATGGCCACCTGTAAGAAGAACTCAGGGAAGGATTATGTTGAAGGTTCTATAGAAATACCGCCCGAGATTCAAAACGCTGAACTCGAAATCATAAGTGAAAAGCGACGAACTTATGGCTGCGATCCGTCGCCCGACACGCAGGATGAAGCCGATTCTGGCCAGCTTAAGGAAAAGCTCGTCGGTCTGGCACTCTCCGGGGGAGGAATCCGGTCGGCAATATTCTCGCTGGGTGTTATGCAAAGACTCGCCAAAGAGGACTGCCTCAAACATGTGGATTACCTCTCAACAGTTTCCGGCGGCGGATACATCGGTGGCTCTTTGACGTGGTTTCTAAAAAAAGGATTCGAAACTACTAGCGTTGATTTTCCTTACGGCATCGAGAAAAAGCGAAAAGAACAGCGATGCGAGGAAAAGCGAAAAGAACGGCGACGCGAGAAACAACAGTGCAACATTCTCAAGCATCTACGCCTGCACGGTAATTATCTCACACCTGGAGCAGGAATAACGACACTATCGCTGGTCGCTGCATTTCTCCGAGGGCTGCTCCTCAACTTCGTGGTATTTCTGCCACTGACAACCTCGTTCTTGTTATTGATCCTCTGCGCGTCATACGTTGATTGGGATAAAAATGAAGTGATCGGGAACTTCACTGTTTGGCTTTCCAATAAAATGAGTTTTTTCGGAAGTCTTTGGGATTGGTGCTGCATACTTATCTATGACATGGCAAGCAGGGACATGCCAGGCATTGCTCACGAAAAGTTTGCGCATGGTTTTCTCTTTCTCGCGGGTACCATGGGGATATCGTTCGTCATGTTGAATCTTATTTACTTACTACTCGGCCGATTCAATCTCCTCAAAACGAAATACCGGTTTGGACGAAAACTTGAGAAATGGTTACGATATCCGTTGTTTCTGGGAATAGTTTTCCTCGTTCTGGGTTCACTTCCCTATGTAAACAAATGGTTGGGAGAGTATTTTTACTTGATAGCACCTCTCATAATCAGCCTCTTTGCCTACGGATGGGAAACTGTCGTTAAATCTCGTAGTCAACGAAATGAGAAGGTAACTCTCAGCGTCCTCGCAGTGCTCGCATCTATTGTGTTATTGTATGGAGTGGCGTTGGTATCGTATAAGCTTGCTTTGTGGTTATGGCCTCTCAAAAACCTGGACCATGCAATCTTATTGGGCAGTTTACTCGTCGCGTTAGTGACAGGTTTTTTGGTGAACCTCAATTATGTCTCAATGCATCGCTATTATCGGAACAGACTCATGGAAGCCTTCATGCCCGAACCGAATACGGATGGAAAACCCGGTCCTGCAGAAAGTGCCGACGAGATGAGGCTACAGGACGCATGTATCGAGCATGCTCCCTATCATTTGGTGAATACCAATGTGATACTCGTCGACTCAGATAACAACAGGTGGCGGGTGAGGGGCGGCGACGCTTTTCTTCTGTCGTCGAAGTACTGCGGAAGTACGGCAACCGGTTGGATAAGAACAGCCAACTATATGACCAAAGACCGTCTTACCTTGGCAACTGCGATGGCCATATCCGGGGCTGCCGTCACTCCAAATACGGGCGCTGGTGGGAAGGGGCCTGCACGAAACACAATATTGTCTCTGATAATGGCCATGCTGAACTTCAGCCTTGGCTATTGGGTTCCAAACCCAAAACCGTGTCGCGGTAAAAGCAAAATATTGAACACGTGGGCTGTCGCCAATTACTTTCGCGCCGCTCTCCACGAAATAAGCCGCAAGTGGGGCTACAAAGAGAACCAGAAGTTGCTTCAGCTTAGCGACGGAGGTCATTTTGATAATCTTGGCGTATACGAATTGGTGCGTCGTAAGGTAAAGTTAATTATCTGTTGCGATGGGACCGCAGATCCGGAGTTTAGTTTCACGGCGTTGCAGGTTCTGGTGCGCCGAATCGGTGCCGATTTCGGAGCCCGAGTCGAATTCGATATTTTCAACCGTTTGGAAGTCCTCATTCCCCGTGACCCCGCCCCCCCTAGAGTTGACTCGCGAGATCCGATGACCGATGCCTATCCCGTCGGTGGCAAGTTTGCGAAGCAGGGCTATATCAAAGGGAAGATTATCTACCCGGATGGAACCGAAAGCACGCTGATCCTACTTAAGACAACGATGATTGAGGGTCTCGGACTACAGCTCAAGGGCTACAAAGGCGCGCATCCCGACTTCCCCGACCAGAGCACCGCCGATCAGTTTTTCGACGAAGACCAGTTTGACGCCTACCGAGAACTGGGTTACGAGATAGCCGAGCAAATGATCAGCAGGGTAAATCTCAAGAATCTGCTGAAAGAATGCGAGTGATTGTAGAAGATTCTAACTTTACTCGAAAACTGAAGATATGGACGGCTGTCTATTCTGATGTCACGCCGTTTTGTGGACAGTTATACTGTTTCGCCTAATCCGGTCGTTCCCATCAACCGACAAGAGTGGGCCTTGTTCCTCCGCGCGTAAGGACCCGGCCGAACTCTAGGCTCAGATGTTACGGGACCCAGCGCGAAGGAAGGGTGCCGGAGTAGATATCAGAAAACGCTGAACCTGCTCCCACCCGGCTCCACCTACCCCATCCTCAAACTCCGATCCTCAAGCGGCAGATCAATCCGGACGTTTCCCCGGCGGTGAGATTCCCGGATGGCGATGGCGATTTCAAGGGCTTCGCGGCCGAACTCGCCCGGACAGATCGTCTCCCTGCCCAGATCGATGGACCGGCATACGCCCTCTATCGCATCGACCATGGAACTCCTGGGATGCCACGGCCCGGGCAGGTGCGTCTGGGTGGGCGCGCCGGTTTCGGGATGGGGAGTCCACAACTCGAACTGTGCGTGGGAATGCCGGGAGACGATACGGCCGGTTTCGCCGATAAATTCGAGGGACCAGGAGTAGGTATGCGATTCGGACCGGGAGTTCAGTAGGGTCCGGACCCCGTTTTCGTATACGACGATCCCCGTCCCGGGAATATCGGCGTCAGAAGCGGCCTGTTCGTCCGTGTCGATCAGCCCGACTGCCCACCGGGCCGGCGCACCGGCGAAGAGCCGCAGCAGGGCCAGGGTGTGGCTCTGGATGTTGGATAGCGACGACGGGCTGTGGCAGACCATGGTCTTCAGGGGTCCGATAGCCCCGTCCGCGATGAGCTTCCGGGCGTTCGTATAGTAGCCGTACCAGTTGAGATGGCAGGCCATGGCGAGGATGACGCCGTTCCGGGCGCAGGCCTCGATCATGGTATCGGCCTCGGCCAGCGTGCGGCACATGGGCTTGGTGGCGAAGATGGCCTTGACCCCGAGTTCGGCCAATCCCGCCGTGATCTCCGCGCGCGGTTCGGGCCGGGTGGTCAGGCAGACCACGTCGATCCTTTCCTTTTCGACCATCTCCCGGTAGTCGGCGTACAGGGCTGAAACGCCCCAGCGGCGCCTGAAGTCCGCCAGTTTAGCGGGGTCCTCGTCCGCGGCGGCGACGAGGTCGATCCCCCGGGCTTCGATCATGGCTGGCGCGTGCGCCCACGGCCAGGGGTAATGGGGCTGACCGACGTGCTCGTCGTCGATGGTGCTGCCCATCCTGCCGCATCCGACCACGGCGCCCCGGTAGGTCTGCCTGGGAGCGGTATTTCGTACCGTTTGAAAGGCTTCACCTCCGGAATCCGGCATCAGGCGCTCCTTCTTCGATTGTGGCGGTTACCTATCACAACGGACCGGTTCTGTATGAGCATCCGATATCGACGGCATGCGATATGAGGGAGGCAAGGTCTGTATGTATTCAGGAAAAGCCGGGTCCGTATATACATTGTATACACAGCGGAGAAAACAAGGGTAAAACCGTAGGGAAACGGCTCAAACAACAGGCAGTGAGATCAGCGGTCGATCTGATGGTCGTCGGATATCCGAAGATGTCCCTCGACCCGACCCAGGCGGGTATCGACCCGACCCAGGCGGGTATTCATATCGTGCATTTCGATCCGAACCTCTGAGAACTTTACGTTCATTTCAGCCCGTAGCTCTTTGATGTCTTCCCTCAGTGCGTTCGTCGAACGCCCCATGAAGGTCAGAACGGCCACAACCAGAACTCCCACGGCTGTGATCCCCTGCATAAACAGGCCTATGTTTTCCATGATATAGAGGCTCTATGGCTTGACGTTTCCGGTATCGTCGGAAATCCGAAGATGTCCTTCAACCCGACCCAGGCGGGTATTCATATCGTGCATTTCAGTTCGTAATTCTTTAATATCACCTCGCAGGGAGGCGATGTCTTCCCTGAGCGCGTTCGTCGAACGCCCCATGAAGGTCAGGATCGCCACGACCAGCACGCCGACGGCCGTAGTTCCTTGTATGAATATGCCGAGTGATTCCATGATCAGGATTCCTGGATGAACGTTTGAGAACAACGACGTTTACCCAATCAGTGTGCAAAGTCTCGAAAATCTCGATGTTTTTCAAAAAAACAGCCTACGCCTCGTCCTGCCCGATCAACAGTTCGAGCTCTGTCATGTAAATCATCCGTCATAGAGAACCGTTTTTCCCAAGAGGAACCTATTTGGAGGAAAAGCGCTGCGAGGTATGGTGACGCGGCGCGAGTTCGACCGGTTTTCCGTGCGGCGTGTCGAGATACGCCCTTTGCCACGCGTCCTTGCGGTCCGACGCCTCCTCCCGCGACACGAGCCCGCGCGCTCTGCAGAGGCGCTCCAGGGTCCGGAGCCAGTGCGTATAATACGTATCGCCCAGGTCGGGGTCGCCGTCCCGCTGCGCCGCGCGTATCTCCTCGCTCAGCGCGGCGGTCCATTCGCCCCACGTGAAGTAACCTTCGCCGGAGAGACGCACCGCGAGCGCGAACGCCGATGCCTCCCATGGCGCAGCGAATACCGGCGAGCCGTCGTCCCCCAGCGGGATGTCCCCCAGCCCATTCGTACCGCCGGGCAGTTGCGGGTCTGTCACGGCGGAACCTGGTCGCCGCCCTGCACCGCGCCGTGGTCGCCCATTCGTACCGCCGGGCAGTTGCGGGTCTGTCACGGTGCTGGCTCCAGGTAGGTTTCCCAAAGGTCGACGTATACGGCGCTGTTCACGTTGGCCGATTCTCCCCACAGGTCGCGCCCCTCGAAGCGTACGTTGTAGAGGTGCCTTCCCTCGTCTACGCCCTGGGCGCTCAGGTCCGGGTACACCTGTGATCCGTAGTGCTCACGCACGATCCCCGTGTGGCCCCGGACATAGCCAGGCGCCCGGGTGTGCCGGCGCGGATAGCGGTTGATCGCGCGCACACGGTCGCCCGGCGAGAACCGGGGCGATGTGGCCGAATGCCGGTCGTAGCTCGAAGTCATGTAGGGTGCCGCACGCACCTGTTCGGCATGCACGACTTTTTCCATGATGTGTTCCGGCACGGGGGTCGACGCCCTGCCCGTCCGCAGTTCCTCCTCCGAAACGAGGCCGGACCCGACCAGTTGCTTCCGTATCCCCGCGAACCAGTTCTCATAATAGGAGTTGGCGAGATAGTCGGCAGGAGGCAGCTGTTCCCTGTTGTGGCGCGACACGTCGATGTTCCACAGTCCCAGCAGCCCGATGAGCCGGACGATTCCGTACACCCGGCCCTCCCATGCTTCGTGGAAGACCGGCTCCTCGGACTCCGGCTCGGGCCGCACCGGGCCGAACCCCCGCATCCCGCCCAGGTCGTGTACACCGCTCATGCTTTGCGGCCCTCCGCTGCTGGATGCCGCGCTTCCCCGACACCGATCATGCTTCGCGGCCCTCCGCTGCCGGGCGCCGCGCCTCCTCGACCCCGATCATGGCGTTGCGCGTCACGAGTTCCATGAGTTCCTCCTCATGCCATCCCTCCGTGCCTTCGGGACGCTGCGGCAGCACGAGGTAGCGCATCTCGGAGGTGGAATCCCACACGCGCACCTCTTTCCCTTCGGCAACCTCCGAACCGAACTGTCTCATCACGCCACGCGGATCGACGACGGCCTGCGCTCTGTAGGGCGCGGACTTGTACCAGACGGGCGGCAGGCCGAGGAGCGGCCACGGGTAGCAGGAGCAGAGCGTACAGACGACGAGGTTGTGCACGTCGTCCGTGTTCTCCACGACACGCATCTGCTCGCCCTGCGCCCCCACGTAGCCCATCGATGCGATGGCGGCGTTCGGGTCGTCGAGCAGCCAGCGTTTGAACGCTTCATCCGCCCATGCGCGCGCCACGACGCGCTTCCCGTTCGCCGGGCCGATCTTGTCCCGGTACAGGTCGATGAGCGCGTCCAGCGCTTCCGGGTCGACGAGGCCTTTCTCCACGAGCAGCGATTCGAGCGCTTTCACGCGCAACTCGATATCCGGGGGCGGTTCCGTGTGGTCTTGATCGTGCCGGTGGTGGTCCTGATCGTGCCGATGATCGTTGGTCATGGCGTACTTCTCCCGCACGGGAAGCACCGAGGTCAGCGGTCGATCTGATGGTCGTCGGATATCCGAAGATGTCCTTCGACCCGACTGAGGCGGGTATTCATGCTACGCATTTCGCTATGCATTTCAGTCCGTAGCCCTTTGATTTCGTCCCGAAAAACCCCGATGTCCTCCCGCAAAATCCCGATATCTTCCCGTATATCCTCCCGCAAAATCCCGATGTCTTCCCTCAGCGCGTTGGTCGAACGCCCCATGAAGGTCAGAACGGCCAGAACCAGCACGCCGACGGCCGTAGTTCCTTGTATGAATATGCCGAGTGATTCCATAGATCAGGACCCCTGGATGAGCGTTTAAGATTCACGACACACTTTCCCAATCAGTGTGCAAAGTCCCGAAAATCTCGATGTTTTTTTAAAAAACAGCCTTACGCCCCGTCCTGCCCGATCAGCAGTTCGAGCGGCTGCTCGAGGACGTCCCTGAGGTGGGCCAGGAACCGTCCGGCGACTGCGCCGTCGATGAGGCGGTGGTCGGAGGAAAGGGTGACCGACATCATGGCCTTGATCTCGATCTTGCCGTCCACCGCGACGGGGGTGTCCTTGACCCGCCCCACGGCGAGGATGGCCGCTTCCGGCGGGTTGATGATGGCGGTGAACTGGTCCACGCCGTACATGCCGAGATTGGAGATGGTGAAGGTCCCGTAGCCGTAGTCTTCGGGGCCCAGGCCCCGTCCACGGGCCTTTTCGCCGAGCGATTTGGTCGCCGCGGCGATCTCGAAGACCGATTTCTGATCGGCGGACGCCACCACGGGCACGACCAGCCCGTCGTCGAGGGCGACGGCGAAGCCCACGTTCACGTCCGCGTACTCCACGACCTCGCTCCCTTCGAGAGAGGCGTTGACGGCGGGAAAGGCCCGCAGGGTGATTCCCGCGGCCTTGATGATCAGGTCGTTCACGGAGACCCGCGCCAGGCCGCGCTTCTCGCCGTAGCCGATCAGTTGTTCCCGAAGCCCGGCGAGCCGCGACATGTCGACGTCCATGGTGAGGTAGAAGTGGGGAATGGTCGAGGCGCTTTCGGCGAGCCGCGTGGCGGCCACCTTGCGCAGGCCGCCGAGGGGTGCGCGGCGATGGACGCGCTTCGACCCGGGGCCGGCTGGCGCCGGGGCCGTTGCGGGAGCTGGCGCGGGCGTTGTCGGCGCTGGCGCTGAAGCCGCTGCGGAGGCTGGAGCCGATGCCGCGGCGGCCTGGGCGGCGAAGGCCTCCACGTCGGAGAAGACGATTCGTCCGCCGGGGCCCGTCCCCACGATGTCTTCGATGGAAACGCCCAGGTCCCGCGCGTGGCGGCGCGCCTTGGGCGAGATCTTGACGCGGTCGGGAGGCCCGGGTCCAGCCTGTCCGGGCTGTCCGGACTGTGCGGCCTCGCTAGCCTGTGCGGGCCGCCCCGACTGTCCGCCCGGTTCGGTCACGGCCGGCGCGCCCTGACCGTTCTGATCGGGTGATACGGCGGCCTGGACTGCTTCCGGCGATGCGGCGGCCTGGACTGCTTCCCCGGACGTTCCTGCGCCGTCTGTCGTCGCGGCATCCGCGTCTCCTGTCGCCGCGCCGCCCGTCGCCGCGGCATCCGCGCCGCCGTCACCTGCATCCCCGTCCCCGCCGACGGCCTCACCCTCCTCGCCGATGTATGCAATGACCTGCTGAATGGGCACGTCGTCCCCGGGACCGTGCAATATCCTGAGCAGCGTGCCGGAAGCCCTGGCCTCCACCTCCATCACGCTCTTGTCCGTTTCGACGTTGAAGAGCACCTCGCCTTCCGTGACGGAATCGCCTTCTTCTTTCATCCACTCCACGATGATGCCGGATTCCATGGTCATGCCGAGTACGGGCATGATGACTTCAGTGGCCATGACGGGCTCCCAGGGCTCCTTTGCAACGCTCGATCCAGGTCGGAATTCGTCGCGCTAAATCACTTGTTTCTATTCAACTTACAACGCGGTTTAAAGTCCGTAGAGCATACACTTCCAGGGGGTCGGCGTCAAGCATTTTTTGATTGACTTGACCCGGCGGGAAAGGATAGATTCACCTCGACTCTGTATGAGAAAACAGCGGCAAGGAGGCCGTCTCCGGGTACGGAATCCTTCATTCCGAACGAATGTGCGGGCAGGACCCCGGAACGTCGGCGTTTCGAGGACCTGTCCGACTGTTGTTCACCTTACCAGCGTGGAGGATCCACCCCACATGGAAATCAAAGTCGATCGTTACACGAAAGTCGTGTTGACGCTGATCGCCGTCGGTCTGCTGGCGAATGTGTTCAAGGATGATCTGCCTGTCCTGTCCACGCCGTTGAATCCCCAGCCGGCCAGGGCCGAAAACATCGTCATGGGTTCTACGATCACGAATCTCGGACAGCGCTTCATCACGACCAGCCCCGACGGGAAGACCGTATACACCTGGTTCCGCGAAGAGGACCGGCAGTGGTACGACCGGGACAAGGTGTATTTCATAGACGCGACCCACGCGGACGACTGATGGCTGGTGTGATGGCTGACGCGTGGACGAAGGCGCGACCGGGGGTTGCCGCGCGGATGCTGGCACAACTGACGGCTGACGCGTGGACGAAGGCATGGTTGACGCGATGATCACGGGTCTCGTACTCGCCGCCGGCCGGTCCGAGCGCATGGGAACGCTGAAGCAGTTGTTGCCCTTCGGAGGCGTCACGTTGATCGAGCAGGTGGTCCGGACGCTGACGCGTTCGCGCGTGGGCAAGGACGTCGTCGTCGTGCTCGGCCATCGCGCCGAGGAGATTGTAAAGCGGATCTCCGGGCTG
Source organism: bacterium (assembly GCA_963693015.1). Classification (GTDB taxonomy): domain Bacteria; phylum JAAXHH01; class JAAXHH01; order JAAXHH01; family JAAXHH01; genus JAAXHH01. The sequence continues at coordinate 1,974,683 of OY843748.1, read as the reverse complement.
CCGGTCCGTTTCGCCTACAATCCGGACCCGGAAGGCGACATGCTGTCCTCGATCCGGTGCGGCCTGGCGTATATACCTCCCGACCAGGCGATCCTGATCGCCCTTGGCGACCAGCCCCTGGTAACGGCGGAGATCGCGGATCAGTTGATCGGCGAATACGAGCGGCAGCCGGAAGGCATGGTACTCCCGGTGCATGACGGAAAGAAGGGACATCCCATGATCGTGTCCCCCGCGTACCGGGAAGAGATTCTGTTTCAGTCGCTTCAGGATGGTTTGAAGGAATTGCGTGACCGCCACGCCGAAAGCGTCCGCCTCGTGCCCGTGGACACGGATGCGGTCCTGGTCGACCTGGACTACCGCGATGAATACGAAGCGGCACTGAAGAGATGGAGGGAGGAATCCGATCCCGGTGAGCGCTAACGTACTCGTTACCCGGCGCATTCCCGACGAATCCATCCGGATGCTGGAAGCGGCCTGCGGCGTGGTGGACGTCAACCCCCACGACCGGGCGATGACCCGCGATGAATTCCTCGAGGCGGTACGCGGCCGCGACGGGTTGCTCTGCCTGCTGACCGAGGACATCGACGACGAGGTGCTGGATATTTCTCCCGGACTCCGGGGCGTAGCGATCTACGCGGTCGGATACAACAACATCGACGTGGACGCCTGCACGCGGCGGGGCATCCCGGTGACCAACACCCCGGACGTGCTGACCGACACGACCGCCGATATCGCCTGGGCGCTCATCTTCGCCACGGCCCGGCGGGTGGCGGAAGGCGACCGGTACGTGCGGGAGGGCCGTTTCACGGGATGGGGCCCCCTGCTGATGCTGGGCAGCGACGTCACCGGCCAGACGCTGGGCATCATTGGGGCGGGACGCATCGGCACGGCCACGGCCGCCCGGGCTGCCGGGTTTTCCATGCCCATCGTATATACGAGCCGGAGCCGCAACGAGGCCATCGAGCGCCTGGGCGCGCGTTACCTGCCGCTGGACGATCTGCTCCGGGAATCGGATTTCGTATCGCTGCACGTGCCGCTTACGCCCGAGACCACCCACCTCATCGGCGCCCGCGAGCTGGACCTGATGAAACCCACGGCCTACCTCGTCAATACCACCCGCGGACCCGTGGTCGACGAAAAGGCCCTGGTGCAGGCGCTTCGCGATGGCGCCATCGCCGGCGCGGGGCTCGACGTGTTCGAGCGGGAGCCGGAACTGGAACCGGGCCTTGCGGACCAGGAGAACGTCGTCATGCTGCCCCACGTCGGCAGCGGGACGGTCGCCACGCGCATCCGGATGGGCAACGTGGCCGCGGCCAACCTCATCGCCATGGTCAACGGGGAGGACCCGCCGAACTGCGTGAACCCGGAATGGAAGCAGTATCGTCGCTGAATTGAACGGCGGATTCCGAATCGGCCGACGTGGCTCGACGCGAAATCGGCCGACGTGGCCCAACGCGAAATCGCCCGGTGCGGCATTACCCGACGCGACATCGGTCAACACAACCGGTGAGTGACAAGACAGCATGCTGAAACGTTGAAAACAACCGCAGTGACCAGATACAGGAGCGTGTAATGAAGCTTGTGACCTATGGAGAAAGCGGGCAGGAACGGATCGGCGCCGTTGTCGGCGATGAGATCGTCGATCTTCAATCGGCCGATGAGACCCTGCCCGGAACCGTGCTGGGCGTGCTGGAAGCGGATGCCCTCGGGGCCGTTTCCCGTGCAGTGGAAGGCGGAGCCGGTGCGCGGACGCCCCTGGACGGCGCGCGGCTGGCGTCTCCCACACCCCGTCCGCCCAAGATCGTCTGCGTCGGACTCAACTACCTCGACCACGCGACGGAGCAGAACGTGCCGCTCCCCGAGCACCCGCTGCTGTTCTCCAAGGCCACCTCTTCCGTGGTCGGTCCCTATGACGACGTGGTGCTGCCGGCCGAAAGCGAACAGGTGGACTACGAGGTGGAACTCGCCGTGGTCATCGGGAAGACCGCAACGGCCGTGTCCGAAGCGGACGCATACGATTACGTCGCCGGGTACACGGTGGCCAACGACGTCAGCGCCCGCGATATCCAGTTCCGGCAGCAGCAGTGGCACCAGGGCAAGAGCTACGACACGTTCTGTCCCATGGGTCCGTGGCTGGTGACGAAGGACGAGATCCCCGACCCGAACGCGCTCGCCGTGAAGCTGACGCTCAACGGGGAGGTCCTGCAGGACAGCAATACGGACAACCTCATCTTCAACGTGCCCACCCTGGTGTCGCGCATATCGAGCGCCATGACCCTGCATCCGGGCGACGTGATCTCGACCGGTACGCCCGCGGGCGTGGGCGTGTTCCGCGATCCGAAGATCCTGCTCAAGGCGGGTGATTACATGGAAACCTGGGTGGAAGGCATCGGCACGCTGAAGAACCACGTGCGGTAGCCGTCACGGTGGGCGGGGCCCCATAACGAACCGGTAATCGGACCCGGTAAAGGAAAGACCATGGAGAAACTGAACAGGGAAGAGGCGCTGGCCCGGGCGGCGGACACGGGCGACCTTACGGGCGTGGACCTGGGCGGCGTGGACCTGTCCGGGGCTGTACTGCCGCGCGTCGATTTCAGGGACGCCAACCTGGAAGGGACGGATTTCCGCAACGCGGACCTGACCGAGGCGGAGTTTCGCGACGCGAAGCTGAACGGCGCGGATTTCTCGGGCGCGAAGATGGAACGGGCGGTGCTGATCGGCGCCCACATCGAGGGAGCCCGGTTCGACGGCGCCCACCTGGTCGGCGCCTTCCTGAACGGCACGACCGCGTCGGGAGCCAGCTTCCGGAAGGCGGATCTGCGAGCGGCCCGCATCGGCGTGCCGAAGTTCCAGTCCGACGATCCCTTCGCCGCGGCCGCGAGCTTCGAGGGCGCGGACATGACCTGGTGCCTCTTCGGCGAGGCGGACCTGACGGGCGTGGACCTGCGGAACGCCAACCTGTCCCACGCCCACATGTACGAGACGGAGATGCGCAGCGCCCTGCTCGACGGCGCCGACCTGACGGGGGTCCGGCTGAAGCGGCAGACGGTCTAGCCGGCCCATCCGCGGGCTACTCATCGACCAGGCGGCGGAGATATTCGCAGTACGCGTTATCCTCCACAAGGGTACCGATCCTGAGCACCTGGTCCCGGCCGATGTAGCCCTTCCGGTAGGCGACCTCCTCGACGCAGCCGATCTTCAGGCCCTGCCGGTGCTCGACGGCCTGGACGAAGTTGCTCGCATCGAGCAGGCTTTCCGGCGTGCCGGTATCCATCCAGACGATGCCTTCGTCGAAGCGTTCCACCTTCAGCTTGCCCCTGCGGAGATAGATGTTGTTTACGTCGGTGATCTCGAGTTCGCCGCGACCCGACGGGCGCAGGGTCTTCGCGATGGACACGACCTCGTTATCGTAGAAGTAGAACCCCGTGACGGCGTAGTTGGACCGGGGATGCCGGGGCTTTTCTTCGATGTTGACGGCGCGCTCACGCTCGTCGAATTCGATTACGCCGTACCGTTCGGGGTCCTTGACGTAGCAGGCGAAGACCAGCCCCCCGTCCCTGTGCCCCGCGGCCCTTTCGACCATGTCGGACAGGTTGCTCCCGTAGAAGAAGTTGTCGCCGAATATCAGCGCGCAGGGATCATCTCCGATAAACGACTCGCCGATCAGAAAGGCCTGCGCCACGCCCTCCGGCGCGGGTTGCACGACATATTCGAAGTGCATCCCCAGATCGCTCCCGTCGCCGAACAGCCTGCGGTACAGGTCGATGTGATCGGGGGAGGAAATGATCAGGATTTCCCGGATACCCGCCATCATGAGGACCGACAGCGGATAGTAGATCATCGGTTTGTCGAAGATGGGGATGACCTGCTTCGATATAGCCACGGTCTGTGGGTACAGTCGCATCCCGTGGCCGCCCGCGAGTATGATGCCCTTCATCTGTGGTCTCCGGTTATGTAGCGATTCCAACACTCGGTTGGTAGTTGTCAGTAGGGGATGCAACTACATATCTAAATGTTCCTTTGATTCAAGTTACGTAGATAACTTAGACTGGTGTTGATGGCCGAATGGGGACGGGCGGACGTGAAGAATCGTGCGCAATCTGTGTATTCGTAAGCGACGAGGGCTCAGGATTTACGCGAGTAGAGACTGGCGTGGGTACAACCCCGGGCGTCCTGCTGAGGAGGACGCGGCTGGTCACCCTACTTCTTCTCCGTAAGGCGGCCGGACAGATACTTGTGGATGACGCTGGACAGCAGCGTCTGATAGGGTATTCCCTCTTCCCTGGCCCGCGCGTGCGCGAGATTGAAGTCGCGCTCGGTCACCCGGAGATTCACCCGCTTGGTTTTATTGAACGTATTGCGAGCCGCCTGACGGGCTGCCTCGATCTCTCGTTCGGCATCGGGGGCGGTGCGCAACCCGTCCCGTTCGAATCGATCGAGCACGTCGCGTTCTTCAGCACTTAATTCGTCGTTCACGAAGTCCGCCTCCTCCTGTAGTCTCTCGTTGCCTTACGGCTGGGAATGATCGTCTTCAGAAAGCGCGTGCCGTCGGCCTGCGTCACGAAAGGCACGAGGTGGATGTACTTGTCAATCTCCACGGCGTAGATCAACTGTCCAGGGTAGTTGTCCTGGTCCGGGTGTTCGAGCACGTCCACCAGACCGCCTTGTTCTATGGCAACGACAACGCGCTCGAACGAGATTCCCCGCTGTTCAATGAGCCGCCGGTTCTTTTCGGTGCTCCAGTCGAAGCCGATGTCCATACGTCAATTATAGTACAATGTGTGCATATTGTCAACACTTCACCCACCTGTGGCCAGTAAAGCTAAAGTTTACCGGCCCTTGAGACCGCGGGCGACCTCCGGCTCGTCCGCCAACCACTCCAGATCGAACCGGGCGAGCGTGATCGTCTCGTAGGGATGGTCATCCCCCCGCTCGTACAGGCAGGCGACGGTCCCGTCCGAAAGCACGGCCAGGGACGAATAGGCGGCCGGCCCGGGATGCAGCACCTTGTGGTGGGGCCAGGACCCTCCGGCGCCGTCAGAAAGACGCACGGTGAGGTTGCGCCGGTCGTCCCGGCTGGCCGGATTCGAGAACAGCAGTCGGTCGCCCCGCCCGGGATACCGGACGAGGGCCGCCTGGCAGATCGGTTCGATCAGGGTGTCGTCGTGGCGCTGGTCCCGCCAGGTCATCCCGCCGTCGCTGCTCACGGTGACCTGCCGGGTGCGTTGCGACCGGTCGTAGTTGCGCGTGTTGAGCAGCACGTCGCCGTCTTCAAGCTCGGCAACGCAGCATTCGTTGACCTGGTCCCGCGACGTCGTGCCGCCGAGCCGCCAGGTTTCCCCGTGGTCGTCGCTGTAGATGACGTGGGAGTAGTAGCGTCTGGTATCGGCCTCGATATGGTCGCAGGGAATCAGCAGCCGGCCCGAGGAAAGCTGGATGCCGTTTCCCGGCCCGGTGGCGTACCAGGTCCAGTCCGCCTGCTTCGCCGTGGCTGTGACATCCCTCGGCTCGCGCCACGTGCGTCCGTCGTCCCCGCTCGCCGTGACCCACACGGTCCGCGAGCCCCGGCTCGTCCCGTCGATGATCCGGGGTTCGTGGTCGATGCCCAGGTTGTGGGTCATCAGCAGCCAGACCGTGCCGGTGTCGCCGTCGACCACCGGGCACGGGTTGCCGCAGGTGTTCCCGGCGTCCTCCCAGACCACCTCCTGTTCCGACCACGTGCGGCCGCCGTCCTCGCTCCGCTTCACCAGCATATCGATATCACCGGTATCGCTCCGGCTGTCCCGCCGGCCTTCGCAGAAGGCGAGGACCGTTCCCCGGGTCGTCACGATGATCGCCGGAATGCGGTAGGTATCATAACCCTCCGCGCCGCTGGTCCACAGGACGGATTGTGTGCAGGTGCCGTTCATTCGATTTTCCGGTCTGCTTCTGGTTACGTGCTTCCGGCCTCCGCGAAGCGCATTCGGCTCGCGAGGAGATGCCGCGTAAGGCGTAAAGTGTATTACAGTTTTACAGCCGCATCGCGGCGTTTTCAGTTGAATATGATGTGCCCCGTGATGCCCGTCAATCCATCTATGATGACCCATAGGCCCGCGCTGACGAACTCGCCGAGGATCAGGCCCAGGAAGAAGGGCAGCATCTTGCGGTAGATGTCGATCCCGCCGTACTTGAGGATGAGTCCCTTGATCATCCAGGCCAGGAATATGGAGAACCACGCGGTGAGGAGCGGGGCGGAGGCGCCCACGGGGAACCCGATGAAGTGGAGGGGCCACCAGATGAACTTCTGCCGCAGGAACATGAGCGCCCACATGATGGCGGCGCCCAGGCCGAAGAAGAACCACCGCCCGGCGGGTTCGGACGTGGAGGTTATGGTGGTTACGTAGTAGTTGAACCGGTTCTGCTGGAGTTCCCCGAAAAACTGCCAGTTGAGGTTGATGCCCCCGTATTCGTAGGCCAGGTACATGACCGTGTAGATCGAGCTGCCCAGGCTGCAGAGAATGGCCAGTCCGATGGCCGCGGTGAGCCAGCGCTGGTTCCGCAGCCCCGCGGCGTCGGCCAGTTTCAGGCCGTTGGCCATGGAAGGCATGATGAGCGTGCGCGTGTGGGTGAACCAGAACTTGGTCAGTCCGATGGCCACCAGGTTGCGCGCGCCGAGGAACGGCCCGGTGAACCCGTGGATCATGAACTCCTGGGGATTGAAGGTCTCCGCGAAGATCACGCCGCCTTCCGCCACGATCCGCGCGAAACCGATGTAGACCGCCAGTACCAGGATCAGCAGGATGACGGCCAGCCAGGCGGAGAGGCCGATCATCCAGAGCCATCCGAGCAGGAACAGGACGCCCAGTCCCCCGCCGATCACGGCGAACCGGTAGGAGAGGCATTCGTTGGCATCGTCCGGCGAGTCTCCTCCGCGGAGCGCCTTGCCCAGGATCTCGCGGATATGCGCCCGGGCCAGCCAGAGACTGAACAGGGCGAGGACCAGCAGGGCGCCGAACATCTGGTATTCGCCCGGCAGCGTGGTACTGCCCGCCAGGTCGATGCCGAAACTTGCGTTCGCCAGGTTCTGCAGCCGGCCGAGGAGGAAGAAGAGCCAGAGACTGAAGGAGATCTCGAGGCTGAGGAGATAGGCGAAGCCCACCAGCGGGAAGGACAGGTTGATGGGCAGCACCAACTGGTTATTGAAAAGTCCGATGGTCTCCTGGAAGTAGATGGTGGGGAAGAAGTAGATGTAGTTGTGCACGGCGTTCCACGCGTTGATCAGGAAGGGAATGGAGAAACCCGCCCACATCATCCGGTTGCGGAAGAAGGGCGCCAGGCGGGAACCGGAGCCGTCGTCGCCCGGATCGATCATCTCCGCCGGCAGCTTGACCAGGGGGAAGACCAGGCGTTCCCGTTCCACCCACTGCTTCCGCAGGATGACGGTGATGCAGAACACCACGAAATACAGCACCAGGACGAAGCTGAGCCACGCGGCGAGCGGTACGGCCCACTCGCCCCACGGGATGGCCCCGCCCCGGGGCAGGCCTTCGAAGAACGATCTGACCGTCTCGGAATCCTGGGGCAGCAGCCAGGGCTCGACATGGGGCGTCACGTTCTCGAGCCACCGGTTTTCCGGCGTGGCGTAGTACATGGAAGCCATGGCCGGCAGGAGGACCTCGGTCAGTCCGTAGGACGGGATGGCCGACGCGATGAGGGACATGATGTAGACGACGGCCAGTTCGCCCTGCGTGAGGGCGTGGGCCGGGGACCAGGCCCGCAGCAGCGTGTTGACGATCCCGACGAGGACGGCGAAGAGGAAGACCACGCCAATGGGGGTGAAGTTGCTGCCCAGGTACGATCCCTGGATGATCATGTTGGAGTAGGGGTCGGCGACCCCCAGGATCAGCGAGCAGGCCATGCCGACGGCCACGGCGCGGGGCGTGACCATTTCCCTGGGTGTGGAGACCTGGCGTTCTTCCCGGGTTGTTTCCGGACGGGTGACCGACATGGAGGAGCCTTTCGGGCAGGCGCGATCGTTTACCACGTGGCGGGCGCTGCGAAAATCGTTCTTGCTGGAGTCTTTCGGTCCGGCGCGATCTGAACATCACGCAAGCCGGTCATCGAGGACGACCGGTGAGGGAAAATGGTAAACCGGAGAGAAAGCCCGTGTCAAGGTGAATGTCCGTGTTGCGGGCAGGTTGCCTCGTGCGCAGCCACAGGGCAATTCCCTTGCTCGGAGCGGCGGACGGTCACACCTGAGGTCGGCAAACGATCACACTTCAGTTCGGCGGACGGTCACACTTCAGTTCGGCGGACGGTCACACTTCAGTTCGGCGGACGGTCACACTTCGACGGAAGATAGACTTGACGCTGTCCGGCGTCGCGCATACGGTTGTAATCTATGATGTTGACCAGTGCGCAGAATCCCCGCATCAAGGCCATCCGCGCGCTCTCGCAGCGCAAGAAACGACGGGAAACCGGGCTGTTCTTCGCGGAAGGCATCCGGCTCGTCGGCGAGGCCGTGCAAACCGGGGCCGACCTCGAAACGATCGTCGTCGCGCCGAAACTGCTTCGTAGCGATTTCGGACGGGACACGGTGCAGCGGGCGGAGCAGGATGGCGTCGAGGTGCTGTACGTAAGCGCCGATGTGTTTCACTCGTTGTCCAGAAAGGACGGTCCGCAGGGCATCGGGGCCGTCGTTCGGCAGCGGTGGACCGTCCTCGACGACGCGGGTGTGGGCCGCGACGATGTGGGCCGCGACGATGTGAGCCGCGCCGATACTACCGTAAACGACTCCCTGGGCTGGGTGGTCCTCGAGGACGTGGGCAACCCGGGCAACCTGGGTTCGATTCTGCGCACGTGTGAGGCGGTTGGCGCGTCGGGTGTCATCCTGCTGGGAGACACGGCGGACCCATACGATCCCGCATCGGTTCGCGGCAGTATGGGGTCGATATTCACGCAGCGGGTCGTCCGCACCTCGCTCGAATCCCTTATCCAGTGGCAGAACAAGACGGATCTTCCGATGGTCGGCGCGTCAGACACTGCGACGGTCGATTACCGGGACGCCGACTACGCCCCACCTATCCTCCTGTGCCTGGGCAGCGAACAACACGGTCTGTCTGAAACCCACCTCGCCGCCTGCGACCAGGTCGTACGCATTCCCATGGTCGGCCGGGCCGATTCCCTGAACCTGGCCGTGGCAGCGGGGGTGATGCTGTACGACGTTTTCAATTGGGCGCGGGGGGCGGACTGATCGGCTCCGCCCAATCGACTTTTTCTTGTCACCAACACGCCAACCGGGTTATAATAGCGGCCTGTCTTACGCGATTCCCACAAGCTCATCCTACAACAAAGAGGTCCCCCATGCCAGTCACCCGCCGCGCCTTCCTGGAAACCTCCGCCCTCGCGCTGACCGGCCTCGCCGCGTCCGCGAAGGCACACGCCGCTCCCGTTCCCAGCAACCATGGCGCTCCGGCACCGCCCACGATCGTCGCGTCGCGCAACGGCATCCGCGGCGTCGCGAAGGCCTACGAGATGATGACGAAGGACCAGGCCGACCCCCTCGACGCGGTCATTGCCGGCGTGAACATCCAGGAACTGGATCCCAACGACCAGTCCGTGGGATACGGCGGCCGGCCCAACGCGGACGGCGTCGTCACCCTGGACGCATCCGTCATGCACGGACCCACCCGGCGGGCGGGTTCCGTCGCCGCGCTGGAGGACATCGCCTCTGCGTCGCTGGTGGCCAAGGCGATCATGGATTACACCGATCACATCATGCTGGTCGGCAAGGGCGCGAAGCGCTTCGCCCTGGACATGGGCTTCGAGGAACAGGACCTGCTCAGCGAGGAGAGCCGACAGGACTGGCTGCGCTGGCGGTCCCAGCTCAGTCCGGATGACGACTGGCTCGACCACGAGGACGACGTCGTGATCGATCGGCCGGGCGGCACGATCAACATGTGCGGCGTGGACGCCAGCGGCGATATCGGCAGCGTGACGACCACGAGCGGCCTGTCCTGGAAGATACCGGGCCGCGTGGGCGACAGCCCCATCATCGGCACGGGGCAGTACTGCGACAACGACGTGGGCGCCGCGGGATCCACGGGGCGGGGCGAGGCGAACATCAAGGTCTGCGGGGCATTCCTGACCGTGGAGTTCATGCGGCAGGGCAAGTCGCCCCAGGAAGCCTGCCTGGCCACGCTCGAGCGGGCCGTGGCCATGACGGAGGACCGGCTCCTGGACGGCAAGGGCCGCCCCATGTTCAGCCTGAACTTCTACGCCGTGGCCAAGGACGGCCGTTTCGGTGGGGCGACCATGTACCAGTACCCGGACGAGTATCTGGAAGTGCTGCCGGGACGGGGGAACTACGCCGTGGCCAATGCGGACGGCGCCCGGCACGTACCCCTGCAGTACGTGTATGACCAGACACAGCTTCCCGGCGCTTTGAAGGATCGGATGATGGAGCGCGTGGAACGGATCAGGATGGAAAGGGCGAAGGAAGAAGGGTAAGGTTACGGGGCGTATCTGCGCGAGGACGCTACTTATCAGTTGCGCGCCCGCCATGGATCCTGAGTTTTCCGGCCTACAGGTCGCGCAGGTATTGTGCGAAATACAGCGGCCAGGTCTCTATCGACATCGACGCCGCCTCTTCTCCTCCGGGCCCGCCGATGAGCTTTATGGCGCGGCTCGGCCGGTATCGATCCACGTAGGATCGGAGGCTGCGGGCGCGGGTTCGCGCGCCGCTCTTGACCTCGACCGGAATGATCTCTCCGTCGCGACAACGATGCAGGAATTCCACCTGTGCGCGGGCCTGTTCCCAGCCGTACGTCGGATAGGATACCCGGGCGTTCAATTCGTTCTGTACGAAGTTTTCCGCAATGTACCCTTTGAAATGCAGACTTTGCGACCGCTGATCGACGTATCCGAGTCCGAGTATGCGGCCCAGCAATCCCACGTCGAACAGGAAGAGTTTGAATATGTTTGCCTTCGCCATGGCCCATAGCGGCGCCTCGGGCCTGCCGTTGACCGGGTAACATTTTCGCGCCAGATTCGCCTTTTCCAACCAGTCGATGGGACCCCGCAATTCCTCATAGCGCCGCTTTTGCTCGATCACGCCCCTGAACCTGAATCGCTGGACGGAGTCGTCCTGACAGTTCGCCAGTTGGCGGGGTATGTTCGCAAACACCGCGTCGATGTGTTGCGCGTGGAGTTTGCCGGCGTACTTTCCGAAATCCCTCTGGAAGCCCGCGATGAGATCGCGGTGAATGCGCCCCACCCTTACTGCCCGCGCGCGGACGCCGTCCTCGTTGTCACCCTCGAGCCATTCGGCCACCGCTTCCGGCATTCCGCCTACGAAATAGTAGTCGAGCAACAGCGACCAGAGTTGGCGATGGACGACTTGACCGCGTCTGCGTTCGCGAAAGGCTCGTAGCAGCCTGTTGCGTCCACTGGCCATCAGAAATTCCTCGAAGCACATGGGAAAGAGTTCCAACTGCTGGGTCTTGCCGACGGGAAACGAGTCCAGCAGACCCATGTTCGAACCTGTGGCGCAAACGTAGGCCCCGGGCAGATCTTCCGCGAAATATTTGAGCGAATCGACGGCGGCCTGGCATTCTCCCGCTTCGTCGAAGAAGATAAGGTCGCGATCGATGTCCACGTCCGTGTCAAGGCGCAGTTCGATGTTTGCGATCACCTCGCGGGGATCGAGACTTTCCACGAACAGTTCCTTCAATTGCGGTTCCAGACGGAAATCGAGCTTGTGCACCTTGCGGAATGCGCGCTCGCCAAACAGCTTTTCGACAAGATAGGTCTTGCCGACCTGCCGCGCGCCGTCAAGCAATACGGGCTTGCGCGCAGGTTGCCGCTTCCAGCCCAGCAGATCATCCGTCAGCAAACGTTCCATAAACCGGATTATCCTCTGGAGCCAACCATATTCGGATACACTTCTACGAAGATACCCAGTGTCGAAACCACACTTTTATCAACATAAAAATGTACTTTTCTACATTTTTATCAACATAAAAATGTCATTCCAATTGAGCAAGCGTAATCTCAATGTCTGTATTCGGGAATGGATGAACGTAGCTCTCCCCAATGCGAAGACTTCCGTTGCGTTTGCGATGCAAGGCGGCAGGTCCTTCAGCGGGTTGTTCCGACGCGAATGAACCGCCGGATTACCGTTGACGCGCCTTCGGAAAACGGCTTTCTTCTCACGGGCCAGTCCTTTCTTTACCTCGCCCGTAGCCGTAGTATGAGGACGATGTCTGCGCAGTCAGTGAGTATGGGTGGAGAAGAACGACGGGGGTATGGGTAGAGAAGGACGACGACGATTCTTAGAGCGATGGGTGGCGCGAGAAGGGAACAAAGGTAGAGGAACATATGGTGTTGAACGACGAACAGATCGCCGCGTTCGAGGAATCGGGCTACCTGTTCTTTTCCGGTTTACTCGACGAAGAGGAAGTGAAGACGCTGCAGGAGGCGGTGCCGGAGGTGCTCAGCCGCCAGGGGCCCGAGGTGGTGCGGGAGAAGGGTGACACTACGGCCGCCCGGCTGGCCTTCGGGGCGCATACCTATTGCGAGCCCTTCGAAAGACTGGCGCGGCTTCCCCGGCTGATGGATCCGGTCCGCCAGTTGCTGGGGGACGAGGTCTATCTCCACCAGACCCGCATGAATCCCAAGCAGGGCTTCGGGAGCGGGGCGTCGTGGACCTGGCACCAGGATTTCCCGTCATGGTACAAAGTCGACGGCATGCCGGAGCCGAACTGTATCATGGCGTCCGTGTTCATCGACGACTGCACGCCGGTCACCTCGCCGCTCCTGATCATCCCGGGGTCCCACCGGTGGGGCCTGCTGGACTCCGAGCTACACGCGGATGCGAAGGGACGGGGCTACGATCTGTACCACATCGACGAAAGCACGCTGCAGCAACTCGCCGACGACAACGGCATCGAACCCCTGATCGGCCCGGCGGGCTCGGTCGCCCTGATCCACAGCAACATCGTCCACGGTTCGGCCGACAACGTCTCGCCCTGGCGGCGCGCCATCTTCTACCTGATCTACAACGCCGTCGGCAACGCCTGCACGCGCGAGGTCAGGCCCTGGTACCAGAACAACCGGGACTTCACGCCGCTGGAACCGATCGAGGATGACGGGTTGAGGACATACGTTCGTGTTCAATCACATTCCGTCCGGGAACCGAAGTAACAAGATAGCGATTGTCACTTTATTATTGCTGATGGTTGGCAAAAACGCCTCCATCTCGAAGCTGTTAGCGTAATCATGGAGGAGGAAATGGAGTGAAACCGGTCGACGAGGATGTGCTACGAGAGATGGTTGACACCATCGTGGATGAAGTGGACCCCGAAAGCGTGATTCTGTTCGGTTCTAGCGTTCGTGGCGACGCCAAAGAAGATTCCGACGTCGATTTCGTGGTGGTAGAATCCTTGCCGTTCGGGCCTGGCAGAGACCGGCGCACCGAAGAAACCCGCCTATGGCGTGCGTTGGCAGGGTTTTCGGTCTCCAAGGATATACTTGTCTACAGTAGGGACGAGGTGGATTACTGGCACGACTCACTCAACAACGTTTTAGCGCGCGCACTGCGTGAAGGCCGAGTACTGTATGAACGACCTTAAGCAGGCTCAAGTTCTACTTGCCACATACACCTCTTACGCTGTTCGATTTCGTTACAGCGTCAGCGATCACGCTGCTACGCCGCTCAATCGGTCCATGGCAATCAACCGCGTGGACTTGCTACACGATGCAGTCCGAAGCCGAATGGCTGATACGGACGTATAACCGCCTCCCCGCTACTCCCCCGCATTCGCCGCCTGGATCGCGGCGTGGATATACCCGTAGGCATAGGCGAATCCCACCTGGCCCGCCTCGGGACCTGATATGCCGGGCACGTGATCGGGCATGATCATGTACTCGTATCCCACTTCCTTGTAGGTGCGCATCGCCTTCAGCATGTCGACGTCGCCCTCGTCGGGGAAGACCTCCACGAAGTTGTTCAGCCGCCCCTTGATGTTCCGGAAGTGGACGTTGAAGATCTTCTTTCGGCTGCCGAAGTAGCGGATCACGTCGAAGATCTCCTCCGAAGGGTTCGCCAGGCTCTCCGACATGCAGCCCTGGCAGAAGTTCAGCCCGTTGTAGGGACTGTCGTACAGATCGATGAGCTTCTTGAAGCCGTCCGACATGCCCAGCACGCGGGCCACGCCGCGGTACGTCCTGCCGTGCCCGATGCCCGGGTCCGACGGGTGGCAGGCCATCTGGACCTTGTACTCCTCGGCCACGGGGATGATCGTCTTCAGCCAGTGATCGATGCGTTCCCACATCTCGTCTTCGTCGGCGGGACCCCCTTCGAATTGTGGCCTGCCCTGGTCCAGCTTGTCGTATTCGAAGGACGAGAGCTTCGCGCCGCCCCGTCCGTACTTCGGCTCGGTACGCAGATGGCCCAGCAGGGTGATGTTGTAGTTCAGTCCCCTCAGCCCGGCCTCGGAAGCCATGCGCACGGTCTCGCACATGCGGTCCAGCGCGCGGTCCCGCTCATCGCTTTTTCCCAGGAATATGGCCCCGGCCTCGTTGTCGAATGCGCTGGCGGAGCCCAGGGGGATATGGATCATCTCGAGGTTGATGCCGTACCGGTCGAACCGTTCGCGCAGGGCTTTCAGCAGGTCTGCCGTCCACTCGGACCAGGGTTCCGCCGGCGTCTGGTCCACGTTGAACACGCCAAGCTGGGCCAGGACCTCGATATCCGTGTCGTTTCGGCACCGGGTCTGCGTTCCGATGTACATGTATTACCTCCCTGGTTCAAATGTCGGGTCAATTGTGTCGTCTTCGTAGCGATCCGGCATATCAAAGAGCGTCTTGCCGGCACCTCCGCCCTCAGCCCGCTCCTTCGGTGACTTCTTCCGACTCCTTTCCGAACAGTCGTACGCGCGTGCCGGCCAGCATGTCCCTCAGCTGGTTGCGAATGGCCCAGAGGCACACGAGGGACGGGATCACCATCAGCGTCGTGATGACGAAAAACGTTCCCCAGTCGCCCTCGAGCCAATCCACCAGGGCGCCCGATGACGCCGCGAAGAGGGTCCTTCCCGCCGTCCCGATCGACGCGAGCAGCGCGTATTGCGTCGCCGTATAGGTCCGGTCCACGAGCATGGAGATGAAGGCGACGAATATGACGGTCGCGAAGGCGCTCGTGAGGTCGTCCACGACGACGGCGGTGGCGAACATCAACTCGGACTTGCCCGTCCAGGCCAGCGTGGCGAACAGGAGATTGGTCACCGCCATGGCGATCCCCGCCGCGAACATGGCCCGCACGAGCCCGATCCGTATGGCGAAGAAGCTCCCCAGCACGGTGAAAGCCACGGTGACCACCCAGCCCAGCCCCTTGGAATAAAGGGCGATCTCCGACTTGGAGAACCCGATTTCCTTGTAGAAGATGAGGGACATGCGGCCCAGGAAGGCCTCGCCGATCTTGAACAGGAAGACGAAGCCGAGCACGGCGGCGGCGATGGCGAAGCCGTTGCGCCGGAAGAAGCTCGTCAGGGGATTGGCCACGGTACCCGCGAACCAGGCGACGACGCGGCCGAATCCGCCTGTCAGGGCAAGGCCGGAGGCAATCCGTTCGTCGTCTTCCGCCTGCGCCGCGATACGTTCCGACGCGGCGGTCTCCCGTACGAAGGCGAGTCCGATGTTGCAAAGGACGACCAGCGCGCCGAGACAGAGGAAAGTGGCCTGCCAGTAGTCTTCGACCCCGGCCCGTTGAAAGGCTTCCGCGGTCTCCAGGGCGATGACGCCGCCGAGTTTGAACCCCGTCCACCAGCCGACGACGGCCGTGGCCGCGCCAGCGGCCATGGATTCGCTCTCCGTCTTTCCGATCTGCTCGATGCGGAGCGCGTCGATCGCGATGTCCTGGGTGGCGGACGCGATGGCGATGACGAGGCCGACGGCGACGACACCGCCAAGGTTCGCCGTCGGCTGGGCCGCGCTCCACAGCACGAGGCACGCCAGGATAACGACCTGGAGCGCAACGATCCAGGCGCGCCGGTGCCCGAGCCGTTTCGTCAGCAGGGGTACCCGGATCCGGTCGATCAGCGGCGCCCACAGGAAATTGACGGCGTAGACCCCGAAGATCAGGCTGGCCCAGCCTACGGTAGTGCGCGACAGGCCGTCTTCTTTCAGCCAGAGGCTGAGGCAGCTGCCGATGAGCACCCAGGGGAAACCGCTGATGATTCCGAGCAGGAGTATGCGGGCCATACGGCGCTCGAAGTAGATCGACAGCGATTCTGAAAGGCTCCGCATGCACCCTCCGGCGGCAGTTCGCACCCGGTCCGGCCGTGGTTGGGATGGGGTGTTGAAGACGACGGGAATGTATGCAAGCCGGGATTCACCGTCAATCGAATTGCAGGATGTCCGGGACGTGCGCGACCGCGTGCTTCACGTGCGCGATTCAACGTCGTCCACGTGCGCGGTTCAACGTCGTCCACGTGCGCGGTTCAACGTGAATGCGTGGAGAAACCGGCAGGCGGTAGTCGTTGACAGCGCGGCGGAATACCAATAGGATAGAACCATGTTCTGGTGGGTAAAAACACGGTTTTCGCCGTCCCGGTTTTCCCGGTTCTGCAGCAGATGGACAATCATCTGCGGGCTGCTGTTCCTTCAGGCCGGTTGCGGCTCGTCCGATTCAGAGGTGGATCCGAATGACGAGGAGGCCGTGGCCCGGGCGTTCATGGCCCAGTTGATCGAAGGCACGATTACGCCGGGAACGATCGGCTTCCACGAGATCCCGGAGAAGTTCGTGCAGGAGGGGAAGGCTTTGTATGCCCGGTACGGCTGTACCGTATGTCACGGCGTGGAAGGCCGGGGAGACGGGCCGATCGCCTACACGCTGAAGCCGCCGCCCCGCGATTTCAGGGACCCCGGGGCCTATCGCATCGGACGCGACGTGGTCACGATCGCCGGCACGCTCAGGGACGGCATGTCCGACAGCCCGTCCATGGTACCCTTCCCCCATATCAAAGACGAGGAGCGCTTCAAGGTCGCCATGTACGTGGCGTCGCTTCAGCCGGCGGAAGAGCTGGAGGTCGCCGGCGCCTGGGTCAGGGCCACGCCGCCGAACCGGGACGTCACCGCCGCCTACCTGGTCATCGAAAACCGGTCGGACCGGGTCCGGGAACTGCTTTACGTCGAGACGCCGGCCGCGCAGTACACGGAACTGCATACGATGCGCCAGGTAGACGACATGATGGAGATGGAGAAGATCGAACGCATGGTGATTCCTCCTCAGGGCGAGGCGGCACTGGAACCCGGCGGAAACCACATCATGCTGTTCGGTGTGAAACGGCAACTGGCGGAAGGCGATTCGGTGTCCCTGACGTTGCGTTTCGCCGACCAGTCGACCCGGACCGTAACGGCCGAAGTGTCGAAGGACAGGCGATAGTACCTACAATATGTTGTGTGTCGTTGTAGACAGAAGTACAACATGTTTGTTTGCTAGTTTTTCTTGGTATTTTATATCAGAAACTGCTATCTTATAGAAAACACCCTACCTGAATTCCCAATTCCATCAGTGGGAGTACGTTCATGCCTCGGTCAGATTCCAAGCGTGCACAAGAACACAACGTAATGCTCCGCGAAGCACTTTCGCGTCCGGGCGTTAAAGAGGTCATGGAAGTTTATCAAGGATGGCTTGAAGCAGACCAAGCACTGACCTCTTATCGTTTGGCCACCAAGGAACCTCTGCAGATCACAACAACGAACTCCGCTAATCAGTAAATAGCATTTGATCAGGAGTTGATCGTTGCCTATCTGGAGCGAGATCTTAAAGGAGCTTACACCTGCCCAAGAAGGACTTCCAGTTGATTTTGATGGTGTTCGCCGGAAGTATCTATTGGAACTCTACAAGCATTCGGATAGAAATGTAATACTCTATGCCTCTGGTTGGCTTCAAAGGGACGCCCCACCAGCGCTTACTTCCATAAATGACGAAGATATACAGGCGTTTATGGAAGTAAGTCATGGCCTACACGGTAGTAAACTCGATCTGATCCTACATAGCCCCGGCGGTTTTCCAGAGGCAGCCGAGGCAATTGTTGCTTACCTCAGGTCGCGTTTTTCTCATATAAGAGTAATTGTGCCACAACTTGCCATGTCGGCAGCAACCATGATAGCATGTGCTGCCGACGATATTGTATTAGGCAAGCACTCATTTCTCGGTCCTACTGATCCGCAGATAATGTTGGCAACTCCCTTAGGGGTACGTCCAGTTCCGGCTCAGTCCGTCCTGGATCAGTTCGATAGGGCAAAGAGAGAATGTTCCGATCCAGCTAAATTGTCAGCTTGGTTGCCAATGTTAGGCCAATACGGTCCAGATTTACTAGTCCAATGTGAGACAGCGATAGAAATGTCCAAGGCTTTGGTAAAGTCCTGGTTGGAATCGTACATGTTTAAAGGGATGGATGATCGTCAATCGAGGGCGGAAAACGTTTCGACTTGGCTTGCTGATCATACGGAATTCAAGAGCCATAGTCGACATATACCACGCAAAGAACTTGAGGACCATCATTTGTCGATTTTTCGATTGGAAGAGGATTCGATTTTGCAAGACATGGGCCTTTCGGTGTTTCATGCTACAACACATACCTTTTCCGGTACCCCCGCTGTAAAGATCGTGGAGAACCACACTGGTCGCGCCTTTATCAAACAGCATGTCGCTCAACCAGTACAGGTTGCCATGCAGCCAGTCCAAGCGGTAGAATTTGATCCTGCACCTATTGCAATCCCCGAGTAAAGTGCCGGTCGGTGAAAGTATCCTCCACGGCGGGGTCCTCGCCCCCCGAAGTCGGAACTTCCGGTATTCTGCGTTCTCGACACTCTTAGCGGTTTTATTTTTTTTTCCCGGATGCCGCACCGAATCGCCGCCACCGCCACCAATCGACATCCCCGAACTCCTGGACTACGGCGAACGCTTCGGCGGCGATTTCACGCTGACCGACCAGGACGAGGCGCGGTTCGACCTGTCCGAGCACCGCGGCGACGCCTTCCTGATCTTCTTCGGCTATACCTTCTGCCCCGACGCCTGTCCGCTCATGCTCTCCAGGCTGGCGGCCGTCTACGACGTGCTCGATCTCGCCCCCGGCCAGCACGTCCGGACGATCTACATCACGGTCGATCCTTCGCGCGACACGCCGAAGCAGCTCAGAGATTACCTGGCCTACTTCTCCACGGTGGACGTCCGCGGCCTGACGGGATCGCGGGAGGAGATCGACGCCGTCGCCGAAAGCTACGGCGTGCTGTACAAGCAGCAGGAGCCGAACGAGGCGGGACACTACCTGGTGGCCCACACGACCACGCTCTTCCTGGTGGACCGGGAGGGCCGGTTGCGATACCGGTTCCATCCGAGCGACACGCCGGAGTACATCGCGGCGGGCATTAAACTGCTCTTCGAATAGCCTACTGATCGCGGCGCAGCGAGTCGACCGGGTTCATGGCGGCGGTCCGCAGCGTCTGCGAACTGACCGTGATCCAGGCGATCAGCAGTCCGAGCAGGCCGGCGGTGGGGAACAACAGCAGAGGGACCTCGGCGTGGTAGGCGTACTGCCCTAGCCACTGCTGCGTGAGGAAGTAGGCCACTGGCCAGGCGATGGCGTTCGCGATCACTACGAGGATGGTATACTCCCGTGATAGCAAGAGGACGAGTTGACGCGCCGTCGCGCCCAGGGCCTTTCGTATGCCCACCTCCCTCGTGCGCTGTTTCGCGGTGAAGACCGCCAGCCCGAACAGCCCGAGGCACGCCGTGAAGACCGCCAGCCCGGCGAACATGGTCACGAGCCGGCCCAGCAACTGATCCGAACGGTAGAGCCGGTCCACGTCCTGGTCGAGGAACGAATACACGAAGGGGATTTCCGGCGTGGACGCCTTCCACATGGCTTCCAGGTCCCGCAGGGTTTGGCCGGGATCGCCGGGCACGAACCGCACGGCCCAGTAGCCGGAGCCGCCGAAGGTGAAGATCACCGGTTCGATCCGCTCGTGCAGGGTCCGCAGGTGGAAGTCGCCCACCACGCCGCCGACCTGCATCTCATGGTTCCCCATCTTTACGAACTGGTCCATGGCCTCTCCGGGCGATCCCCATCCCAGGCGTCTGACCGCCTCCTCGTTGAGGAGACATCCTGTCGATCTCCCCCATCCTCCTCCATCGGGACCCTCGACCCATTCGAAATCTCTTTCGAAGGAGATGTCGCGACCGGTAAGCAACTCGAGCCCGAGCGTTCGGACGAGGCCCCCCTCGGTATGGATATGCTGCATTTCGACCGTGCCGGCCGCCGGGTCGTCGACGCGCCCCACGGGAAGGATCGGCAGCCTACCCCGGCCGGCCGCGCGTCCGGGCATATAGTTCGCCCCGGCGACGCTGACTACCCCGGCGTGCCGCGGGTAACGATCACGGATCATGTCGAAGTCCATGCCCTCGAGGTCGGGCAGGATCACCACGTGTTCCTTCTCGAACCCCAGGTGTTTGTCCCGCATGTACTCCAGTTGCTCGTACACGATCCCCGTGCCGATCATCAGCAGGATGGCCAGGGAGAACTGCACGACCACGAGGGCTTTTCGCAGGGTCACGGCGCCCGTGCTCGACGGGCCGCGGAAGATCACCGCGGGACTGATCCGGGACAGCAGCAGGGCGGGGTAGGCGCCGGCGAGGACGCCGGCCACGAGGACGATGGCCGCGCCGCCGAGAATCGACCACGGTTCCAGCGATGGCATCGAAAGCACGTGGCCCGTCATGGACCGGAAGACGGGGAGGACTACCCAAACGGCGGACAGGGCAACGAGGAACGCCACGGCGCTCAGGAGTATGCTTTCACCCAGGAACTGGCGGACGATTTCTCCCCGCGTGGCGCCGGAGACTTTGCGCATGCCGATTTCCCGGGCCCGGGTAATGGACCGGACGATCGCCAGGTTCGTGAAATTCATGCAGGCGATCAGCAGGATGAAGACCGCGATGGCTATCAGCATCCAGATGAACGACACGTCGCCGTTCCCCTCCATCTCCAGCTCCAGTTGAGAATGCAGATGGATGTCGAAGAGTGGCTGCAGGGTGTAGGTGTGGGTAAAGGCCGTTGCCCGGACCGATGCGTCGACGTGTTCCTCGAGCCGTTCCTGCAGCAGGGCGCTTATCCGATCGGGCGCGGCGCCGTTCGGCAGGAGCAGGTAGGTGTAGTACGCACTGTTCGCCCAGTTTCTCAGCAGGCCGATCGGATCGCCCCTTCCCGTCGTCGTGGCGATGGAAACGTAGAAATCGGGATGGTAGTGGGCATATGGTTCCGGATCTTCCATGATGGCGGTGATCGTAAAGGGAAACAGGTGGTCCCCGGTGATCGTCTGGCCGATCGGATCGTCCTCGCCGAAATACTTGCGGGCCATGGACGCGCTGATGACCATCGTATTCGGCGCCGTGAGCGCGGTAGAGGGATTGCCGCGCACCAGGGGCACATCGAACACGTCGAAGAGGTTGCCGTCCGCCCAGTAGACCCGCTGTTCGTAGAACTGCCTGTCTTCCGTCGTGAACAGCCAGGTCCCGACCGTTGCCCGAATACGCAGCACTTGCTCCAATTCGGGGATCCGCGTTCTGATGAAGTCGCCCAGGATGCCGGGCGTCCGCGCCGTGCGGTCCGTCACCACCCGGTAGATACGATCACCCCGTGTGTTGTGGCGGTCGTAGCTCAATTCGTCGCGGATGTACAGCAGGATGACCAGGCAGCAGGCCATGCCGATGGCGAACCCGATGACGTTGATCGCGGCGTGGGACCTGGACGTGAGGACGTTCCGCCAGGCGGTGAGGAGGTAGTGTCCGATCATGGGCCGGTGCCGCCGCTAAGTTCCCGCGAATCAGGAGGGCCTCAAGGCGCCAGCCTGGTCCAGTGAATGTCCATGGCGGCTTCGGTCCCCGCGTAGTAGACCACCAGGACCGTGCCGTCTGAAAGAGTTTCCGCGTAAGGCAACCCGAAGGACCAGACCGAGAAGCCCAGGGCGCCCTTGGGGTCTTCCTTCGGCGCCGCGTGGGCGTACAGGGTCACCTCGGATTCAGGGTCGAACGCCCCGTCGATGGACGGCGCCAGGCGAGCCTTGATGGACTGGGACTGAAAGCGGTCCACCCAGGGCAGGACGACGCGTCCGTCCGGCAGCACCGCGGGATGCGCTGCCTGGTCGGTGACGCCGATGTCCTCCGGATCCGACCAGGTCCGTCCCCCGTCGGAACTGATGCGCCGGTGGATGTTCAGGTAGGATTCCGTCTCGGTGTTGTACGTCCAGGCAAAGGCCCCGATTCCGCCGTCCGGCGCCACGGCCGACCTCAGGTCCCAGTTGAAGATCAGGCCCGTCGGATCAAACCCGATGTTCACCGGTTCACCCCACGTCCTCCCCCCGTCCGCGGAGTGAAAGGCGACGACCCGCTGGAACCATTTCGACGTGTCGAGGTAATGCTTGTTGGTTTCGATGGTCATGACCAGGGTGCCGTCCGGCAGTTGCATGATCGGATTGGTCAGGCTCGCCGGTCCGATCGCCTCCGGCATGGGCACCTCGCGCCACGCCGTCCAGGACTCCCCGCCGTCCTTGGAGTCCGCCAGGAGGATGGACATGGGCACGCATCCCTCGGTCTCCGGGTTGAAGAGGCCCGGGGCGTCAGGATAGGTCTCCCGGTCGATCCACATGGCCGCGGCGATGATCCGCCCGGGCGCCAGTTCGGTCAGATAGACGATCTTGACCGTTCCCCGCACGCCACGGAGGACCGGGGATTCGAAGGGGCGCTCGGGCGCGCTCCAGGTCCTTCCGAGGTCGGAGGACCGGCTGACTTCCACCAATTCGTCGGCGCAGTCCTTCGTCGTTCCGCTGTGCCAGGTGGCGATCAGCGTGCCGTCGGCCTTGCCGAGGACCGCGGGGAAGGTGAGGTTGGCGCGGTCGGTGCCGGGCACGCTGCGGCTGAGGACGCCCGAGTCGATGATTCGCATGGAAGTTTGCCTTTCGAGATGGGATGGATATCCTGTTTACCGTCCGGTTCCGACCGGCTCCGTTCAGGGACCGATCAGTCCATTACATACGTTCGCACAAGTCGATCACGGCGGCGAGCATCGATCCCGCCAGATTGTCGATCGACCCCTGGGTTCCGTCCACGTCGACCGATGACGCGGAAACGTAGCACTTGATCGTGGGCTCGGTGCCCGATGGGCGCACGACGACCCGCGTGTGGCCGGCTTCTGAGAAAGTGAAGACCAGGATGTTTACGCGGTCGCCTTCGACGGGATCGATCGTGTTCGTGCGCAGATCCAGCGCCTGGCCGCTCTGCCGGTCGATCATGCGCCGGACGGCACGTCCGCCTATTCGCTCAGGCGGCGCGGCGCGCAAGGAGGCCATGATGCCTTCGATCCTCCGCGACCCTTCCGCGCCGGGCCGGGCGACCGACTGCTGAACTTCCCTGAAATATCCGTACGTACGGTAGATATCGTCCAGTTCGTCGCGCAGGGTGCGGTCGTCCTGCTTCACCAGGGCGGCGTACTCGGCGAGCAGGATGCCGGTGGCGGCCTCCTTGTCCCGTATCCGGGCGTCCGCCAGGTACCCGTGGCTCTCCTCGGTACCGAACACGAAGGTCATGCCGGGCGACATCCGCTCTATCGCCGCGCCGACGTGCTTGAATCCCACCGGAAGGTCGGCCACGACTTCCAGGCCGTAGGACCGGGCGACGAGCGCGGCCAGGTCCGAGGTGACCGCGGTCTTGCAAAACAGCCCTTTAACAGGCAGCGTACCCGCCGCCTGTTTCCGACTGAGGATGTAGTGGCAAAGCAGGGCGCCGATCTGGTGTCCGTTGAGCACCAGATCTTCCGGGGGGGCGTCCCATCCCCGTTCCGGTAACGGAAGTGCGCAACCGATCCGGTCGGCATCGGGGTCACTGGCCAGGACGAGATCGGCGCCGGTTTCCGCGGCTTTTCGTATACCGAGCCGGAACGCCGCCGGTTCTTCCGGGTTCGCGATGCCATGGTCCAGCGTGGGAAACGCACCATCCGGCTTCACCTGCTCATCCACGTAGTGAACGTCTCGGTAGCCCAGCTTTTCCAGCGCCGCCGCCACGGAAGTCATCCCCACGCCGTGCAGGGACGTATACACCACCCGTACGTCCCGCGCGCCGGAAAGCGACAGGTCCGCGAGGACGCCGATGTACCTTTCGTCCAGGTCCTTCCCGATGGTCCGGATAAGGCCGCGCCTGACGCCATCTTCGTAATCGATCCGCGTGATCATCGTTACGCGCCGCATCTCCCCGGTAATGCCCTCGTCGCGGGGCGCCACGATCTGCCCGCCGTCGGGGCCGTACACCTTGAACCCGTTATACTCCGGCGGATTGTGGCTGGCGCTGATCATCACGCCCGCGGCCGCGCGGAGTTCCCGGACGGCAAAGGACAGCGCGGGGGTCGACCGGAAGCCGTCGAAGACCCGCACCGCTACGCCGTTGGCGGCGAGGACGCGGGCCGTCTCCTTCGCGAAGGCCTCCGAGTTGCGGCGGGTGTCCCACGCCACGACGACGCCGTGCGCGCCGCCCGCTCGCGTATCGCCCGCCCCGGAGACGTACCGGGCCAGCCCCTGCGCGGCCACGCCCACGGTACGGGCGTTGAACCGGTTCGGTCCCGGCCCCATCCTGCCACGGAGGCCGCCCGTTCCGAAGGCGATGGCCGAACCGAAGGCGTCTTCCAGTTCGTCGGTGTCCTCCGCTTCGACCAGGGTTCGGATTTCCGCGCCGAACGCCGCGAAGTCCGCCTCCGTCAGCCACTGCAAAACGGCCTCGCCCGCCGTCCGGGAAAGGATACCGCCGGCGATCCATGCGTTGATTTTCGAAACGGTTGGATTGCCCACGTAATCTCGATCCCCATCAGAAGAACTGCAGTTCGTGTATGGACCCACGAAAATACCAATAATCCGCCAGGATCGCAACGGCCGAGCCGAGGACGTAGCCGACCATGATGCCGATCATCAGCGGCTGGACCGCCTGATAGAGCCGCACTCCGCCTATCCGGATCAGGATGGTTTTCAACAGCCAGGCCAGAAAGACGGGAAAGAAGGCGTTGCGGGCCGGTCCGCCGGCCGCCACCACGAAGCCGATGGGCGATATGGGCCACCAGCTGAAGTAGTACCGGGCGATGGTCATGCCCGTGACCATCGCCATGCCCGCGACGAGAAAGAATACTTCCGCGCCCGATATGGTGGTACTGTTCTGCATCCAGGTAACGATCAGGTTATAGAAGCCGGGGTCGCCGGCGATGTTGTGGTAGTAGTTCGCCGCGCCGCCCAGCCGGTACCCGGAATAGGCGGAGAAACCGATGGCGGCGATGGCGCTCAGGGCAAAGGCGACGGTGCACCATAGGAACAGCGCGCGGCCTGAAACGCCCATCACCGATCTCATCCGGGCCACGTGGGAAGGAATGATCATCGTAAAGGTCTTCCAGTTGCGCGCGAAGGCGCTTCCGAGACCCAGGACCGTCAGGTTCCGGGGCGACAGCGAGGCGGAGCCCAACATGCCCACCGTAAACTGGTGGGCGTTGATGGGCAGGTCCAGGAACACCAGGCCCGATTCCGCCATCACGCGGCACAGCGCGAAGTAGAAGAGGAAGAGCAGCGTGAGGAAGACGGCGATTACCGGGAAGGACATGCCTGCCGCGTGCAGCCACCAGACGACGTATGCCATGCCGCAGGCGCCCACGACCAGGGCGGCCCGGTAGGAAACGAACTCGTCTTCGTCGCGCAGGTTCGTCTCCCGTCCCCGTACATGACGCCAGACCATCCCCAGGTGGCGCCGCGCGATCCAGAATCCCCAGAGCGCGAAGGCGATCATGCCCCCGATGAACTGGACCGCCACGAGACCGCCCGGCACGGCGGTTCCCGAGGCGGCCACGACGCCTAACCGGGCCAGGACGCCCTGTTCCAGCGTATTGATGATCTGGAACAGCCAGACGCTGAACAGGATGTCCACGTTGATGAAGTAGGAGAAGGCGAAGGTGAGGACGTTCATGCGGACGGGATGGGCAGGAAATGCGCGTCCGAATTCGATGTTGACTACGGCGTTCGCGTCGACGGGAAAGGAGGTCCACTGCGTCCAGTAGGACGCGGTGTTCCAGAGCATGACGGAGAAGGTGATCACGGCGCCGGTAATGAACAGGCGGTTTCGCATGATCGACGGCAGCGCCGCGCCGGCTTCGTCGTCCGTTTCCGTCAGGACGACCGGTACCTGCGCGATGGGATAGGAAAGCCGTTCGTGCTCGGCCCACTGCCTGCGCATCAGGATGACGAAGCAGATGCCCACGGCCAGGAGGCCGGCGAAGAAAGACAGCCACCAGAAGGAGGGGATGATCCACGCCGCCCACGGAATCGGCGCGTTTCCCGGGAGGCTCCAGTAGTAATTCCGGTTCGCGTTCTGTTCGTTCGTGACGATGAGCCAATCGGGCAGATAGGGAAAGAACAGCTCGCGCCACTGGTTCTCGGGCGAGGCGTAGTATTCCGCCGAGGCCATCACGCTGACCACGTAGTTGGACATGCCCCAGGTGGGCACCATGAACCCGATCCAGCCGAGGACGAAGACGAACAGGAGTTCCCTGTCCCGCAGTCCCCACGACGGGCGGATCGCCTTGACCAGGATATTGGGGCCCAGGACACCCAGGAAGAAGGGGATCAGGAGAGCCAGGTCGATGTGGGCGAAGGTAAGGTGGACGTAGCCCAGGAGGTAGTTGCTCGCCACCGAGAAGAGGTTGACGACCACGGCCAGCGCCAGGCCGATCAGCACGGCCCGCGGCGTGGCTACGCCTGGGGTGGAGGAATCGTCCACGGTTTTCATAGGCTGTACAGCGCGCTGTACTTGTCGCGAACGTAGGCCAGGAAGCAGTCCGCCGTGAGCGGCTCCCCGGTGACGTGCCGGACGAGATCTCCGGCGCGGTGGGTCATGCCGGGCAGATGGATGTTGTCCCTGAGCCAGTCCCGCAGCGGCAGCAGGTCCCCGCCGGCGATCCGGTCCGGCAGGCCGGGCATGGCCCGCTCGGCGGCGCGGTAGAACTGGGCGGCGTACAGATTGCCCAGGGTATAGGTGGGGAAATAGCCGAAACTGCCGTGCGACCAGTGGATATCCTGCAGCACGCCGTCTTTGTCGTCGGGCGGCGCTATGCCGAGGAACGCCTTCATCTTCTCGTTCCAGACCGCGGGAAGATCGCCGGCCGTATATACGTCGGTGAACAGGCCGCGTTCGATTTCGAACCGGAGCAGGATGTGGAGGTTGTAGGTGATTTCATCCGCTTCGACCCGGATGAGCGAGGGTTTCACCTCGTTCACCGCGGCATAGACTTCTTCTTCGGTCACGTCCGCGGTGTTGTCGGGGAAGATGGCGGCGAACTCGGGGTAGAAGTACCGCCAGAAGGCCCGGCTCCGCCCGACCATGTTCTCCCAGAGGCGCGATTGGGATTCGTGGATGCCGAGGGACACCGACGCGCCCCGTGGCGTGCCTTCGTGGGCCGGGTCGTGTCCCTGTTCGTAGAGACCGTGCCCCGCCTCGTGGATGACGCCGTAGAAGGACTGCATGGGGAGGGTTTCCGAGTACCGGGTCGTCAGGCGCACGTCCTTCACGCCCAGGTGCGTGCAGAATGGATGGGGAGAAACGTCCAATCGGCCCGCTTCGAAATCGAAGCCCATGCGCTCGGCGGCCGTGACGCCCATGCGCCGTTGATCGTCGACGGGGTAGTTTCGTTCGAGGAAGTCGGTGCGGGGTACGACGCCGGACGACCCGATGCGCCGCACCAGGTAGACGAGCGGGCCTCGGATCGTTTCGAAGACTGCAGCGGTTTCTTTCGTGGTGGCGCCGGGTTCGTATTCATCGAGCAGCGCGTCGTAGGGTTCGTCCTCGTATCCCACCGCTTCGGCCACCTCGCGCTGGAGGGCGACCAGCCTGGCGACCCACGGCGCGAAGGCCGGGAAATCATCCGCCTTCCGGGCCTCGATCCAGACGCCTATGGCCGCCGAACTCGTTTCCGCCAACGCCTTGACCAGGGTGACGGGTATCTTGACCGACCGGTCGCTGTCCCGGGCGATTTCGCGGATGTTGACCTCCTGGTCGGTTGTCAGCGATTCCGACCGCGCGCGGTCGATCTCTCTTCTCATTTCATCCGATGTGAGTCGCTCATGGATCAAGCCGGAGAGGGTGGCAAGCTGCCTCCCCCGGGTGGCGGCGCCCTTCGGCGGCATGTGGATCTCCTGGTCCCACCCCATCAGGGCGGCGGCCCCGTGCAGGTCGCTTACCTCCCGGTAGATCTCCATCACCCGCTCGTAGTGCTTTGACACGGTGCGTATCTCCCTTCTGATCCTCTCGGCTTGTCTTCCCTGGTTCGGGATGTCCATTCGTCCGCCGGCACGTGGCAGAAATCCGAACCCGCGACGACTTCCAGGCTCATCCGGCGGGCGGCGTCCAAAGAAGGACCGGTCCGGCAGGTCGTCGGCATCAGGAGCAGTAGTCGTTTCGGTGAAGATCTGCCTGGTATGACAAGACTGGAAAATAGGGCCTTCGATTGTCTAAATCAATGAAATCACCCGGCCCATCGCCCTTCCGCACCGATCGGAAACGAAAAAAACTTGCATACTTTCCTGCCCGTAAGATATATTGCTCGTACAATTAACGTAAATCACCCGCTGGCACAGGTCCTTGTTGCGGTCTGTCGCGGGACGTCTCGCACTCTATCGGGGTGCATTACTCCCATTATTTCATCTGGAGGGTAATTAATGAATCGCACAGAATTGGCCGGTAAGGTTGCCGATGCTACCGGGTTGTCCAGGGCACAAGCCGATAGCGCGGTCGCCGCAGCACTCGACGCCATCAAGAGCAGCCTCAGTGACGGCGATTCCGTCACGCTGATCGGCTTCGGCACGTTCAGCGTATCGGAACGCGCTGCTCGCCAGGGGCGAAATCCCGGTACGGGCGAGTCCATCACGATCGCGGCGAAAAACGTGGCCAAGTTTACGGCGGGCAAGGCTTTAAAAGACGCCATAGGCTAAGGTGTGCTCCAGGGGCAGATCCGGTCAACGCGGCCGGACCTGCCCCCCTGTTGAATGATTCACCGTTTCGCGGCCGGTCCGACCCGCGGGCGCTTCAGACGGCTCCAGTCGACCGGAGTGCGCGTCGAAAGCGAGGCGTGAGGATCGTTCATTTTTTTGAGTGGATTTGCACACGTGTGCATTGTGCGGGTTCACAATCTGCACGGATACTTCAACCGCTCGTCGTTCCGGCACGGAGGCGAAATACGACCGGGTGCAACCGGCCCTCGGGCATGCCGCGGGTAAACCGGTTTCCCTTGACTTTCGCGGTGTCCCGCCGTACCATGTTGCAGTCGTGTTGGGAGATACGGGGACGGGTTTGCCGGGGTGGTGGAATTGGTAGACACAGGAGACTTAAAATCTCCCGGACCTCAATAGTCCGTGCCGGTTCGAGTCCGGCCCTCGGCATTCGGGGTCGCGAACACACTTGGGAACTACTCGCAATGCAGGGCGCTTAGCTCAGATGGTTAGAGTGCCACGTTGACATCGTGGAGGTCAGTGGTTCGATCCCACTAGCGCCCATTCATTTCCACACAGCTTCGTTGCCCGGCCCGGGTCCCTCCGGCCGGGTTTCTCATACGCCCCTGATACGAACCCGTTCATTCAGCCATGAAGATCACGGACATCAAGGCCGTCTACCCGGCCTGGAAGAAGAAAGGGACGGGCGCCTGGCAGGAATACTACTGGCAGATCGTGGTCAGAGTCGAGACGGATGCCGGCCTGGCGGGATACGGGTATGGCGGCGGCGGGGAACCCGGCAAACTGATCGTCAACGGCCACCTGCGCGACGCCCTGATCGGCAGGACGATCGGCCAGGTGGACGATATCCGCGATACCTGGGACCATCTCTATTTCAAATCCCTGCCCTACGGACGGGGCGGCATCGTGCTCATGGCCCTGAGCGCTATCGACCTGGCCCTGTGGGACTTGCTGGGCAAGGCCGAAGGCAAGCCCGTTTACGAACTGATCGGGGGGTTGAAGAAGGAAAAGGTGCGCGCCTACGCGACGGGCGGCGATCCGGCCCGGGTCCGCGACCTGGGATACACCGCCGTAAAGTGCTCCCACCGGTGGCGGGAAGACGCCGACTACGGCAAGGCCGCGGCCCTGGCGGCCCGGGTCCGCGAGATCTTCGGCCGGGACGCGCTGCTCATGTTCGATTGCTACATGTCCTGGGACGCCGGGGTCGCCCTGAGGATGCGCGAACTCCTGGCCGAATACGAACCCTACTGGTTCGAGGATCTCATCACCCCCGACCATCTCGACGAGTTGGCCGTACTCCGGCCCCGGCTGGCGCCCGTACTCCTGGCCGGCGGCGAGCACGATTTTTCTCATCACGCCTTCGATGCCATCGCCCGCGCGGAGGCCCTGGATCTCTGGCAACCCGATATCACCTGGTGCGGCGGCATTACCGCGGGCCTGCGCATCCTGGAACTGGCAAGATCGCGTGACGTAGCCGTATGCCCCCACCGGGGCGGCGAGATCTGGGGGCTTCATCTGGTCGCCGCCACCGATTGCCTGGATCTCGCGGAGACCCACCCCGACCGGTGGAACGACCCGGAGGACGCGATCCTGCTCGATGAGCCCGTGGTGTCCGCCGGCGAGATCACGCCGCCGGACCGGCCCGGATTCGGTGTCGCGCTGAAACCGGCATACGTTTGACCGGTGCGCGGCGCTGCGCACGGCACGCGGTTCGAGGTGCATCCGCTCCCGTGGAATCTCAGGAGGCGTTTCGGCTTTCCCTATCTTGATGAAACGATGGAACTTGCAGACTTGATCCCCGGTTGTTGCGGGGATTTGACGCCGGATCATGTCCGGCATGTTGATGCATCGGCATGGACCGCGTCCCGTACTGCAGCACGGCGGCGCAAAACGAAAGGAGGTTTGTATGATATCTAAACCACGGAGGCGTGACGGCTGATCTGATCAGTCGACACGCCTCCAGACGTGAGCCGGGCGCCTTGGCTTGTGCGAGGCGTCCGGTTTTTTTGTGCTTGCGCCGCCTGCCGGGCCGCTATAATCGTGAAGGAACGAAGTGGGAATCCACGGTTGGCGAGCGCGTGGCCGGCGTATCTTCGGACCACCCCGACCCGCGGGTCTTCCACGATCTTCCCGAACAAGCAGCCATACGCCATGTCTCTCTACCGCCTCCTGCGTCCCCTATTCTTCAGCCTGGATCCCGAGTGGATTCACCGCGTCACGCTGTCCGTGGTCGGGAAGGCGGGCCGCGTCCCGCTCGTGCGCGGCCTGCTCCGCGGCCTGTTCGCCACGGACGACCCGCGGCTCAGGGTGGAAGCGGGCGGGCTCGCCTTTCCGAACCCCGTCGGCTTGGCCGCGGGATTCGACAAGAACGGTGTCGCCATGGAGGGACTCGCGGCGGCCGGCTTCGGTTTCGTGGAGGTCGGTTCGGTCTCGGCGTACCCGTCGGCCGGAAATCCGGGACGCCCGAGACTGTTCCGGGTTCCGGAGGATGAAGCGATCGTAGTCAACTACGGGGTGCCCAACGACGGGGCGGAAGCGGTGGCGCGGCGGTTCGCGTCCTCCGGCCAGCCTGGTCAGCCTGGACCGCCTGGACGGCCCAGGCTGCCCGTCCCCCTCGGCATCAACCTGGTCGAAACGAACACGGGACGGCCGGCGGAAGCGGGCGAGGTGGTGGAGGAACTGGTCGCGGCGGTACGACCCTTCATCGGCCGCGCCGACTACGTGACGCTCAATCTGAACTGCCCCAATACCACCTCGGGACGAAGTCCCTTCGACGATCCGGAAACCCTGAGGTCGCTGCTCGCCGGATACGCGCGGTACGATGCCATGCCGCCCACGTTCCTGAAGGTGGTGCCGACAACCGATCCCGGGGCCATAGAGGGCACGCTCGCGGCCATGGATCCCTTCCCCTTCGTAAGAGGGATCGTTTTCGGTCTGCCGACGGGCAAGCCCTATGCCGATCTGAAGACCCCGCGCCGCCTGCTCGACGCGATGCCCGGGACCCTCTGCGGCCAGCCTGTCCGGGGACTGATCGACGCGTCCATCCGGGCCTGGTATACCCGGATGGATCATGGCCGCCACGTGATCGTGGGTACCGGCGGCATTTCCACCGCCGAAGACGTCTACAAAAAGATACGCCTGGGCGCTACTATCGTACAATTGTACACATCACTCATCTATCACGGTCCGGGCCTGGTGAAGCGCATCAACCGGGGCCTGTGCCGCCTGATGACGCGGGACGGCCTGAGCCGGATTTCCGATGCCGTGGGCGTGGACAATCCTTCCTAAAACGTGCCTTCCACGCTCAGCGTCGTGCCGCCGGAGTCTTCCTTGCGGACCGTGGACGCCCGGATCCGCTCCTGGAGTTTCTCGTAATAGAGCGTTTCGTCCACCGGGATATCGACCCAGTCGTCCAGCCAGGCGGACAGCAGCATGGCGTTGGCCAGTTCGACACCCCGGATGCCTTCGACCCCCGGCGCGATCAGCGGCGTTCCCTCCAGGATCGCGCGTATCCAGTCCCTGGTGATGCCCCGGTGCTCTTCGCCGCCGGCCCGGAAAGGGATTTCGCACTTCCAGGTCTCTGGACTGCCGAATCCGCCCTGCCATTCGCGGTTGAAGACATCCGCTGGCGTCCGATTGCGCCAGAAGGTGATCCTGCCTTCCTCCATGACCACCTTGCCGTTGTCGCCCGTGATTTCCATGCGGTTGGTCCCGGGCGATTCGCCCGTGGTCGTGATGAATACGCCCGTGGCGCCGTTTTCGTAATCGGCGTAGGCCGTCACGTCGTCCTCCACCTCGATGTCGTGGTACTTCCCGAAACCGCAGAAGGCGCGAATGCGCACGGGCATGCCGCAGATCCACTGCCAGAGATCGAGGTTGTGGGGGCACTGGTTGGCGAGCACGCCGCCGCCTTCGCCGGACCACGTGGCGCGCCAGCCGCCGGAGTCGTAGTAGCTCTGGGCGCGGAACCAGTTGGTGATGATGTAGTTCGTGCGGCGGAGTTCGCCCAATTCGCCGGACGCCACGAGTTCCTTGAGCTTGCGGTGTTCTCCGAGGGTCCGCTGGTTGAACATCAGGCCGAATACCAGGCCGCTTTCTTCGGCCGCCGCGTTCATTTCGCGCACCTGGCGCGTGTACACGCCGGCCGGTTTCTCGCAGAGGACGTGGAGACCGCGGGCGAAGGCCCTGACCGCCAGCGGTGGATGATCGTAGTGGGGCGTCGCGATGATCACGGCGTCGATGGCGTCGGACTGCAGCAGTTCGTCCGCGTCTCCGTACGCCTCTACGCCCGCGCCGGCCATCGACTTTGCCCGGGCAAGCTGATCCGCATTCACGTCGCAGACGGCCTTCAGCACCGCGCCCGGGATTTCACCTCCCGACAGGTACTCGATATGATGACTGCCCATGTTCCCGGTACCGATGATGCCGATGCGAACGACGTCCATAGAACTCTCCTTGTCCGCGCCGCGTTCCCGCGACGGGTATCGTAGACCTTCGGGGCGTGGCCCGGGTGCTCCAGTCTGCCCCGTAGCCACGCCCAAGAGTATCGCAGGTTCGGGGCACGCGGCCAGGGCGCTCCGCCCGACGCCCCGTACGCCGCCCACGGCCCCGGGGATTCGCTTACCCGGTGGAAGCGGCCAGCTTTCCGTTCTTCATCACACTCGGGAAATGCTCGCCCGCCCGGTTCATGGGCGCCCCGTCCGGCAGGTCGACGAAGGCTTTCATGACGTGCTGGCCGGAGGCGACGAAGCGGGACTCGCCGGTCATGTAGTGCATGGCGATGGCGCGCCTCGGCAGCTGGGACCGATTGAAGGGCGACCCGTGCCAGGTCAGCGAGTGGTGGAACGAGACCTCCCCGGCCTTCACCGGCCAGGGGCGGGGTTTCACGGCGGACGTCCCCGTATCGCCGGGCGGCGTGAAGCCCTCGATCCCGCCGAAGTCCTCTGCCTGCTTCAGGTGGGCCTGCGTCCGCAGGAATTCGATCTGGTTGCCCCACCGGTGGCTGCCCGGCGTCATCCACATGCACCCGTTTTCCACCGTCGCGTCGTCGAGGGCGACCCAGGCGGATACCGGGGTCATGGGACGGATGATGGGCCACAGTGGCGCGTCCTGGTGCCAGCTCGTGACGCCGCCGTAGCCCGGAGGCTTGTACTGGATCTGGTCGTGCCATACCATCAGTTCGTCGGCCTCCGTGAGCTGGCTGATGCCTTCGACGATGAAGGGATGATGGATCAGGCGGCGGTACGCGCCGGATACTTCCCAGATGTTCACGATCTGCCAGACGCAGCGCTCCGGTTCGCGTTCGCCGACCATGTTGTGGAACAGCACCGGCCTCGGCCCGTCCTCCGGGAATCCTTCCGGACCGGTATCGAGGACGCGCTGCAATTCGTCCCGCAGTTCCCGGACCTCCGCGTCGTCCAGGATGCGGCCCCCGTTGAGAAATCCGTTGCGGTGGAACGCGGCGACCTGGTCATGGGTGAGCATGGCTGTTTCCTTTCTTTTAGCGGGTAACCAATTTACCCCTTGCCCCGACGCCTCCAAAGCCTTTTTTGAAGGAACCTCCGTGTTGACATCAACAGTGGAAATTCCTATAATACGCATGTTGTCCGGCCCGATGCACGCGACCGAAAATCGGGAGCCCGGATGTTGGGACGTTAACACTTCCGCAGGCTCGTCCCCGCACGCGCGGTCGAAGAATCGGGAACGTGAACCGGGAACGTGAACCGGGAAGTCGCAACGTGATCTGCAAGCGGAATTCAAACAAAACAAGTCGTATCCAGGCGTAAAATCACGATCCTGGACTGCACGTCACACCGGGAGCCGTTCGCTCCCCTGCTCAGAAAGAAAGGCCGAACGATGTCCGAAGCACCCACCGCATCCACCGAAACCATGGAATTCAAGAGCGAACTGCGGCAGATCCTTCACCTGATCACCCATTCGCTCTATTCCAACAAGGAGATCTTCCTCCGCGAGTTGATCAGCAACGCCAGCGACGCCATCAACAAGATCCGTTTCAATTCCATCAACGACAGCGACCTGCTGGACGGCGACATCGAGTGGAAGATCAGGCTGATCGCCGACAAGGACAAGAACACGCTGACGGTTTCCGACAACGGCACGGGGATGTCCCGCGAAACCATCGTCGACCAGCTCGGCACCATCGCGAAGTCGGGCACCAGGGCGTTCCTCGAGACCCTGCAGCAGGCCGACGAGGCCAGCCGGCCCGAAATGATCGGCCAGTTCGGCGTGGGATTCTACTCGTCGTTCATGGTGGCCGACCGGGTGACGGTGGTCTCGCGCCTCGCGGGCGACCCGGAAGACCAGGGCGTCCGCTGGGTCTCCGCCGGAGAAGGCGAGTTCACCGTGAAGACGGTGGAAAAGGAGACGCACGGGACCGACGTCACGCTCCATCTCAAGGAGGACGAGAAGGAGTTCCTGGAGGAATGGCGGCTCAGGCAGGTGGTCAAGGAGTTCTCCGATTTCATCGAGTACCCGGTCGTCATGGACGTGGAACGGCACGAACCGGTCGAGGGGGAGGACGACAAGACGGAGGCGGTGGTCCGGGAAGAGACGCTCAACTCCATGAAGGCCCTCTGGCTGCGTTCGAAGGACGAGATCGAGGAAGACGAGTACAACGCATTCTACCGCCAGATCTCCCACGACTACGGCGATCCGGCCAGGGTGATCCACTACACGGCCGAGGGGCTGACCGAATTCAAGGTGCTGCTCTTCATTCCGGCGAAGCGGCCCTTCGACATGATGTTCGGCGATCCCAAGGTCGGACCCAGGCTGTACGTGCAGCGGGTCCAGATCATGGAAAACTGCGAGGAACTGCTGCCGCCCTACCTGCGTTTCATCAAGGGCGTGGTGGACTGCTCCGACCTGCCCCTCAACGTCTCCCGCGAGATCCTGCAGCAGAACCCCATACTCGACCGCATCCGGAAGAACATCGTCAAGCGGATCTTCACCACGCTGGAGGAGATGAAGAAGGACGCGTTCGACAAGTACGTGGATTTCTTCAAGGAGCTCGGGCTGATCCTCAAGGAGGGGATGGCGCAGGACTTCGAGAACCGGGACGCCCTCACCGCCCTCGCCGTGTACGAATCCATGAATACCGAGGCCGGGAAGTTCATCTCCATGGATGAATACGTCGACCAGATGCCGCCCGACCAGGAGGAGATCTACTACCTGATCGGCGAGCACCGCGGCATGCTCGAGAGGACGCCGTACCTGGAGGTCTTCCGGGACCGCGGCTGGAACGTCCTCTTCATGACGGATCCCATCGACGAATTCGTCATGTCGTCGGTGACCGAGTACCGCGAGAAGAAATACAAGGCGGCCGACAAGGGCGACATCGCGGCCGACGAATCCGACAAGGCCAGGGCGGAGGACGACGAGAAGACCTTCAAGGCCCTGATCGAGTCCCTGAAGGGCAAGATACCGGAGGTGCAGGATATTCGGCTGTCCACGCGCCTCAAGGACAGCGCGTCCTGCCTGGTGGCCGACGAAGGCGCCATGAGCGCCCACATGGAACGGCTCATGCAACGCATGGGCGAGGGCGGCGCCCAGGCCCAGGCCCAGGGCTCCAAGCGCATCCTGGAACTCAACGCCGGACATCCCGTCGTCCAGGGCCTGCAGAAGCTCCACGACAGCGACGGCGGAGACGTGCGTGTCGAATCCATCGGCCGCCTGCTCTACGAACAGGCCGTGGTGGCCGAAGGATCCAAGCTCGACGATCCCGTGGGATTCGCGGGCCGGATCAACGATCTGCTCGTCAAGGAACTGATCCGGATCTAGTTGCCCGGCGCGGAACCGCCGGTCATATCACACCCGTTACATCACGCCACGGTCAGCCATGCGCGTATCCCTACTATTTACCTCGATACTACTACTGGCCTCCTGCGGCGAAAGTGAACGCGGCGGGGATCAGGCGGCGAGCGGGGACCAGGCGGCCGCCGGCGGCCGGGTAAACTCCATCGGCGTGGTCTTGCCGGACGACGCGGTGGACGCCTCCCGCCAGGTGCTGCGGTCCATGAGTCCCGAGCCGAAGAGCCTGGATCCGAGTATCGAACCCTACGATACCGAGCAGACGATCCTGCCCTTCGAAGCGCTGCTGTTCAAGGACGAGCACTGGAACCCGATCCCGGGCGCCGCGCACAGCTGGGGGTCGGAAGACGGGATTGTCTGGACCTTCCATCTCCGCTCGGGGATGCGCTGGAGCGACGGGTCGCCCCTGACGGCGCACGACTTCGTATATTCCTACCGCCGGATGGTCGACCCCGAATCCACCAACATCTACGCCTTCTTCTATTACGACATCAAGAACGCCGAGGCCATCGTCAAGGGGGAGAACAAGGACCTCGCGTCCCTGGGCGTCCGGGCGGTGGACGATACGACCCTCGTCATCGAGACGGAAAAGCGGGCGCCTTACCTGCCCCATATCGTCTCCTTCGGCGACGCCATGCCGGTCCCGAAGCGGCTGGTGGACAAGTACGGCCGCAAGTGGACCGAACCGGAACACATCATCACGAATTCCGGTTTCATGGTCACGGAATGGGTCAACGGAAGCCACATGACCCTCGTTCCGAACCCCTATTACAACGGTCCCCACAAGCCCTTCCTGGAGAAGGTCATACACCCTTTTCGCAACGCGGCGGCGGCAACCATTCTCCCCTACGAGAGCAACGAAGTCGACATGGAGAACGTCGACATAAACGACCTGGAGCGCATCGAGCGTGATCCCGTGCTGAAGAAGGATCTCGTGCGTTTTCACGGGCTGAACACCTGGTACCTCTTCTTCAGGACGCAGTTGCCGCCCTTCAACGACATCCGCGTGCGGGAGGCCTTCACGCGGGTGATGGACCGCGACAACCTGTGCAACGTCATCCTGCGGGGCGGAGCCGTCCCGGCCTATTCCATGATCCCGCCCGGATTCAAGGAATTCGAAGGCGACACCCACGCGGAGGCGCAAGGCTTCGACCCCGAACGGGCCAGGCAGCTGATGCGCGAGGCCGGATATCCCGGGGGACAGGGGTTCCCGCGGCAGGAGCTGTGGCTGAGGGCGCCCACCCCCTCCATCCGCCTCATCGGCGTGGCGATACAGAGCATGCTGAAGGAGCATCTCGGCGTCGACGTGGATATCCGGACCGCCGACCTGCACACCTACATGGACCATCTGTACGAGTGGAACATGAACCTCGGCCTCATCGCTTTCGGCGCCGATTTCCTCGACCCGCGCAACATGCTGGACATGATCTGGCACTCCCAGCCCCGGGGCCACGGCCGGCAGGACTGGCACAATCCCGCCTTCGACCGCCTCGTGGACGCCGCCGCGGCCGAACTGAACCCGGAAATCCGGGACAGCCTGTACCGGGAAGCCTCGGCCGTCCAGGTGGCGGACTATCCCGCCGCCTTCCTTTATCATCAGATGGGCCTGCAGCTCCGGAAACCCTGGCTCAAGGGCTATGCCGTGAACGAAGACGGTACCGTGGGCTCCTTCCGCTGGCACAAGTTCTACATCGCCGAGGTGGACGATGGGGAGTAGGGAACTTCCCGGAAGCGAGCGGGCGCCGGCCGCGCTGCGCCTCTCGCACGCATTGCCTGCCCTACGTTTCCTTATCGGTCCATTCTCCATATGCGCTTCGGCCCTGTTCTGGACGCCCGGGGCGGCTGCCGCGCAGGAAAGCCCGGTCCTCCTTGAAGCGATCAGCGTCCTCCCCGTAGAGGGTCCCGAATTCAACCAGCCTTCGGGCCTCTTCATGCACAACGATACCCTGTACACGGTGTCCGACAAGCATGACGACACGATCTTCCGGATCGAGCTCGAGCCCGACCGGGCCGTCTTCGTCCCCCACGTCCGGTTCGAGGCCTCCCGTTCCTTCGGTGTGTTCAGGCTGGATCTCGAAGGCATCACCCGCGATGACGAGGGCAACTACTACCTGGCCAGCGAAGGGGAGTTCGCTATCCTCAAAGTAAGCCCGGACGGGAGCGATGCGTCCTGGGTCACCACGAGCCTTCGGGACGTGGGCGCCTCGGCGGGCCTTTTCCAGACCCGCGGCGGTTATCTGGAAGGCATCACCCTGATGGCCCGCGCCCGTTTCCTCGTCGCCGCCGAACGCCAGCCGTGCGGCCTGATCGAAGTCGACATGGCCCCGAAACAGAGAATCGTCGAGATCGCCAATCATGGTTCGACGAACAGTTACACGGGCCTGCACCGCGAAGCCGAGAACGTCTACATCCTGCAGCGGAGCACCGCGACCATACGGAAGACCATTCGTTACCTGGATATCGACGCTCCGTCGACGATCTGGTCCTTTGCCCACATCGTCAACAAGCCGGAATACCTCTATCAGCACGAACAGTTCGGGGCGAAGACAGCGGAGGGACTGGCCATGGACCGCGAACGGGTCTACGTCATCCTCGACAACAACAACGACGCGCGCCGGATGTACCCCGACGATATTCGGCCGCTGCTCCTGGTCATGAAGCGCCCCGGCTGAGGAGGGCGACCTGCCGCACCGGGACCAGTAAATCCAGCATGACGCCAGAAACCCGCGACAATCTCGAGCGCCTCTACCGCACCACCTTCGGGGAAGCGCCGTCCGGAATCACGCCCCTGGGCGCGGACGGATCGAAACGGCGTTATTTCCGGTTGCAGGGGAACGGTCGGACCGTCATCGGTACGTTCAACAGCGACCTGCGAGAAAACGCCGCGTTCCTGTTTCTTTCCCGGCATTTCCGGCGGCACGGCCTGCCAGTGCCCGAGATCTACGCCGAGGACCTTGAACAGGGTGTTTACCTCCAGCAGGACCTGGGAGACGAGACGCTGTTCGACAAGGTGCAGGCAATTCGGCGCGAAGACGGCGGGTTTTCGGACCGGTTGGTCGCGATGTACCGGCGGGTCCTAGACGACCTGCCGCGCTTCCAGGTCGCCGCGGCGGCGGACCTGGACTATTCCGTCTGTTACCCGCGCAGCCGGTTCGACGCGCAGTCCATCCGGTGGGACCTGAACTACTTCAAGTACCACTTCCTGAAACTCGTCCCCATCGACTTCGACGAGCAGGCCCTGGAAGACGATTTCGAGCGGTTCACGAAGTTCCTGCTGGATACGGATACCGGTCATTTCCTCTACCGCGACTTCCAGTCCCGCAACATCATGTGGCACGAGGACGGGCCGCACTACATCGACTACCAGGGCGGCCGGCAGGGCGCGCTTCAATACGACGTCGCCTCCCTGCTGCAGGATGGCAAGGCGGAAATTCCCTGGGAGATCCGGGACGCGCTTTTGGAACACTACGTCGAGGCGGTGAGCGCATATGCGCCGGTTCAACGGGAGTCCTTTCTCGCCCACTACTACGGGTACGCCCTGGTCCGACTCATGCAGGCGCTGGGCGCTTATGGATACCGCGGGTTGTACGAAGGGAAGTCCCACTTCCTGACCAGCGTCTCCCACGGCGTCCGCAACCTCGAGGGCCTGTTGGCGCGGGCGAACCTGCCGGTCGACCTGCCTGAACTGGACCGGACCTGGTCGCGCATCGTCGACGATCCGGCGCTTCGGCGAATGGGAGAGGTTTCCGGAGAAGGTCTGACCATCCACCTCTGGAGTTTTTCCTATCACCTCGGCCTGCCCCGGGATCCGAGCGGAAACGGCGGCGGGTTCATCTTCGACTGCCGGATCGTTAAGAACCCCGGGCGTATTCCGGAATACGCGGCCCTGACGGGGAAGGACCCGCCGGTGGCAGCCTTCCTGGACGAACTCGAGGAGGCCCAGTCCTTCCTGGGGGATGCGAAGACCATGGTCGACCGGGCGGTCGAACACCACCTGCGGCGCGGGTTCAGCGACCTGACCGTCGCCTTCGGATGCACGGGCGGCCAGCACCGCTCGGTATACTTCGCTGAGCGGCTGGCGGCGCACCTGAAGGAGCGACCGGGCCTGACGGTTCGGCTGCGGCACCGGGAACAGGAGGATGCGTGAAGGCCATGATCCTCGCCGCGGGACTGGGCACCCGGTTGCGCCCCCTTACCGACGCCCGGCCCAAGGCGCTCGTGACGGTGGCCGGCAGACCCATGATTCACTGGGTGATTGCGCGGCTCGCCCGATATGGTTTTACCGATATAATCGTCAACGCCCACCACTTCGCGGAGCAGATCGAGGCCTTCGCGGCCGCATACGACGATCCCGGAGTCTCACTGACTGTTTCCGTGGAGGAGGAGATCCTGG
Organism: bacterium; assembly: GCA_963693015.1. GTDB lineage: Bacteria > JAAXHH01 > JAAXHH01 > JAAXHH01 > JAAXHH01 > JAAXHH01. The sequence goes on along the minus strand of OY843748.1, from coordinate 1,933,402 downwards.
ACACGGGCGGCGGTGTGCGGAACGCGGCCTGGTTCTTCGACCGCGAGGAGCCGTTCCTGGTGCATAACGTGGACGTGCTGACCGACCTGGATCTGTCGGGATTAATGAACGCCCACCTGGCGGATGCCCATTCGGCGTCGGGTGCCCTGGTCACCGTCGGCGTGAAGGAAAGAAAGAGTTCGCGTCACCTGCTCTTCGACCGATCGGACTGCCTGTGCGGCTGGCGTTCGGAGGTTACGGGAGAGAAGCGCGATGTTACGGGAGAGACGCGCCTGGTCCGGCCGTCGCGGGGGAAGATCACGCCTGTGCCGTTTATGGGGGTGTACATCATGTCCCCTGCCGCGCTTGCAAGGATGAAGGAGACCGGTCCCTTCTCGATCATCGACTTCTTCCTGGATCTGGCGGGCAATGGCGAGCGGGTCCGGGCCTTCCGGGCCGAAGAGGCCAGGTGGGCGGATCTCGGAAGCGTGGACCGTATCGCGGCGGCGGAGCGGCTGTTCGGAGCGGACTGGTTCGAGGGACTGGATGCGTCAGGCAGGTAACTGTAGCATACCTGTGGAATTTCGATAAAACCGGCTTTCGGAACTACGCCGGTCATCATAATCTAACGGCTGGCCGTCTCGGTCAGCCGTTCTTTAGCCCACTGATTGATGCTCACACCGCTTACCTCGGCCGCCTCGGCTATCTTGGCGTGTACTTCCGGATCAATCCCCCAGCCCAGCATACCGGCACACGATTTCCACGGCCTTGACCAGGGTCTTCGCGCCGAGCACGGCGTATTCCTCGATCAGATTGCCTTCCTGGTCGAGCGTCCCCAGGCCGGGGCCGAGGAACATCTTCCCGCTGTAGATCGTGGCGGGTTCGACGCCCATGTGCTCCTGGGCGAGCACGATGGGGTTGGTGTTGGCCCACAGGTCTTCCAGGTTGAAGATGGGGATGCCGAATTCGCCGTCCTTCCACGTGCGTTCGTAGTTGAGTTCGGTGCCGCCGAGTTGGTAGGTCCTGGTGAAGATCAGGTCGCCGCGGAAGCGCGCGGGCTTCATCTGCGCGAATTCCTCTACGAGGATTTCGTGGAAACGGTCCACGGGGTCCGTGACCAGGCGGGGCCGGTCGCGCAGGACCTTCAGGTAGGCGGTCAGACCGACCAGGGTGTCCCGGCCCGGATCGCTGAAGGTATAGACGGCCTTGCCATGGGAAGATAGCTCGCCGTATCGCTGGCCGCCGAGGCCCATGCCCTTGCGGATCGGGTTGATGGCCTCCTCCTTGCCGATCAGCAGCCCCGACGCCGGTGCGCGCCCCGGCTTATCCATGCTGTACGTAATGATGTCGCAGTCGATGTCCCTCGGATCCATGCCGACGATGGGAATCGAGCCTCCCGTGTCGACAATGTATGGGACATCGTAGTCGCGGGCCACGCCGGCGAGTTTCTTCAGGAGGACGGGCGTGCCATACCCGTCCTGTTCGCCGAGTCCGTAGCTGGGCGTGTCGTATCCCACCGTGGCGATGCCCGTGAGCAGGGCGGCGTTTCGCCCGGCGGCTTTCCGCACGTTGGCGATGGTGCCGTCCACGTCCACTCCGGTGAGCAGCGAAGTGGGATTATACCGGATGCCGTGGGGATCGTACTTCGCGCCGGCCATGCGGACGTAGAGCGTTTCGAGGTTCGCCAGGCTCTTGTTCTCGATGCCGAGTTCGCCGCCCGCGATGGTCCGGTCCACGAGGAGGTTCTTGTACCGCGGCGGGAAGGCCCGGCCATAGCCGCCGATCCATTCGTAATCCTCGCCGTAGGGCATGAGCAGGCGGCCGCGGTAGATGTCGCCGTGGCGCATGGAGGGCGGTGCGCACAGGGTTTCCAGGGTCAGGCGCAACAGCGCCTCGCAGGTATTGGCGGCCACCGCGTCGTACGCGTCGCCGTAGACGTCCTTGACGACTTCCCGGAGTTCGTCCTCGATCACCCGGACCGGATAGGTCTTGCCGCCCCGGTTGGCTTCCACGATGGCGTCCAGCACGTAGTCGGGCAGGTTGCCGGGCCGCGCCGAACTGCCGGCGTACAGGCCGATGTCCTGCTTCAGTTTCAGCGTGCCGATCTCTTCGCCGTATTGCCGGGCCTCTTCGGCGATTTTGCCAAAGTTGTCGTAGATCGACTGGTACCACTGGAACTTGTACATGGCAGATTCCGTTTCGGATCGGCGGTGATATCAGGACATTTCCGAAATCACCTCGAGCGCCCGTTCCACGTCGGCCATCTGGTTGTACAGGTGGGGCGAAAAGCGGATCACGTTGCCGCGCAGGGCGACCATGACGCCGGACTGCTTCAGGTGCCGTTCCACGTCGGAGACGTCGCGGCCGGGAAAGCGGGCCGTGACGATGGCCGAGCGTTCGGCGGCGTCCCGGGGGGAGGTGACCTCGGCGCCGATCGACGCCAGGCCGTCGATGAGATGGTCGGCCAGGACCTGGTTATAGGCGAAGATCCGGTCGATGCCCGTATCGACGAGGAATTCAATCGATTTGGCGAAACCCCCGGCGCACCCGTAGGCCATGGTGCTGAACTCGAACCGGGAAGCGTCCTCCGGGTAGTCGGGCGGATCGGTCCGGATATCCCAGATGTCCACCTGGCTCCGGAAACCCACCAGGCCGGGTTCGAGGCTCTTGGCGAGGTGCGGCGCGAGGTACATGACCGCCACCCCGAAGGGTCCGCACAGCCACTTGTACGCCCCGGCGGCCACCGCGTCCACGCCCATGCCCCGCGCGTCGATGGGGACGGCGCCCGCGGATTGGGTCGCGTCCACGACGAGCAGGGCGTCGTGGCGGTGCGCGATCTCGGCGAAGGCGGCGAGGTCCCAGCGCTGTCCGCTTCTGAATTCGACGTGGGACAGGGCCACCACGGCCGTGTTGTCGTCCACGAGATCCCTCACGCGATCGGGATCGACGGTGTCGCCCTGCGCGTGTGCCAGCCGGATCTCACAGCCCGTGTGATTGGCGACGCGTCTCCAGGGATAGACCGAAGCGGGGAAGGAAACGTCCGTGCTGACGACATTGGTATCCGCGCCGGGCATGACCGCCCACGCCAGGGAGCTCAGAAGTTCCGTGGTGCTGGATCCGGCGGCGACGTCGGTCGGGGACGCGTTGAAGAGCCGGGCCGCCTGCCGGTGGAGTTCGTCGAAGACCGTGGCTTCGGCTGCTTCGTCGAAGTGGTTGCTGCCGTTCTCGGCGACGTCCCGGTACCAGTCGGTGATCGCCGCGGCCGCCGGACGGTACATGGGCGTCACGTTGGCCGCGTTGATGTACGTGCAGGTCTGCGCTACGGGGAACTCATCGACCGGTACCAGCGGATCCGGGGACTGTGGCATGGCAGGCCCTTCCCGCGATCAGCCGGCGGCCGCGCCGCGCTCGGTCTCCGATCCGGCGGCCTCTTCCTCGGCCACCTGGCGGAGCAGATCGGCAATTCTGCGGAGCCCCTCGTTCAGGTATTCGGGCGGCAGGCCGTAACTGATGCGGAGATGGTTGGGCACGCCGAAGTAGTCCCCGGGGCCGATGAGCACCGACTTCTCCCGGATAAGCCGGTTCGCCAGCGTGGCGGAGTCCGCCTTCAGATCGTAGCGGACGAAGGACACGGCGGTCGCCTGGGGCGGCACGAGGCTCAGGATGTCCGCATTGTCGCCGATCCAGCCCTGGTAGTTTTCCCATCCGCGGCGTACGTAGCCCCGGGTCCTGTCGAAGATGGCCTTCCGCACGTCCGGCCGCAGCGCCAGCGGCGCGAGGAAGTGGTTGGACAGCTTGGCGGTGCTCAGCGTCAGGTATTCGTGGCGCTTCCACAACTCCCTGATCAGGTCTTCGGGACCTACGAGCCAGCCGATCCGCAGGCCGGGCATGGCGAAGGACTTGGACATGCTGCCCGCCGAAATGACCCGGTTGTAACGGCCGTAGAAGGTAGGCGACACCTCTTCGCGTTCCCGTTCGGACCCGGCGTAGATCTCGTCGGCGAGCAGGTAGGCGCCGCTTCGTTCGGCCGCGCGGACCACGGCGTCCATCTCGGATTCCGTCAGGATCTGCCCCGTCGGGTTGTTCGGATTGCAGATGGAGATCAGTTTCGTCTCATCCGTCACCGCGGCTTCCAGGCTGTCGGTGTCGAGGGCCCAGCCGCGATCCGGATCGAGGGCGAACGTCCGGCGGACGGCGCCCAGGTTGTGCGCAAGCCCCCAGCCCTGAAGATAGCAGGGCACCTGGACCGCCACCTCGCCGCCGTCTTGCAGGAGCGTCTGGAACGTGATGAAATTGGCCTCGATGCAACCGATGGTCACCAGGACGTTGTCGGCCGTCGCGCCGGGATAGTACTGGGCGATGGCCTCCCGCAGTTCCGGCGAACCGTTGGCGTATCCGTAGCCCAGTTCGGTCTCCAACATGCGGTCCAGGACGTCCGGATCGTGTTCGATCAGTTCCCGAACCTTTACCGGGTGGGCGCCGCTCTCGGACAGGTTGTATTCGACGACCTGTTCCCAGTCCGACATGATGCGTTCCAGTTCGAAAGTCTGGAAGGCCGATGTCATGTGCTTTCTCCTTGGTTTATTGCGCCGGCGTGGCCAGCCCAAACCGGCCGTAACGGTCGACCACTACACGCCGGCCGCGCCGGTCGGTCAGGCCGCACTGGCCGCCCAGGCAGGCCACAAAGGCCACGCAGGCCGCCGGCTACACTATTTTACGGCGTGGTAGACGGCCTTGGATATCTGGATGTCCTGCACGGCGACGCCCGTCGAATCCGCGATCGTGATCTGCTCGTCGGAAGTACGGCCCAGGGACGGATCCTGGATCACGTTGCCGAGCTCGACCACCTTGTCCTCGGTAATGGCGCCCGCCTTCATCGCCTGGGCGATCTCGCCCCGCAGCCTGCACTGGGGGATGCTGTCCGCCACGACCACGTCGGCTTTCGCGAGGACGCCGGGGTCGAGTTCGATCTTGTCCGGCGTATCCGATCCCATGGCGGTGATATGGGTGCCGGGACGTACCTGGTCGGCGGTCAGCAGCGGCGACAGGGACGGGGTGGACATGATGATGAGGTTGCTTGTCGCTGCCACGGCGCCGGCGTCGTCCGTTACCTCGACGGAATACCCCTGGGCTTCCATCTCGGATTTGTAGGACGCCTTGCTCTCGGCCGAACGGCCCCAGGCGATTACGTCGGTGCAGTCGACGACGCCCTTGAGGTACTCGACCTGCATGCGCGCCTGCAACCCCGTGCCGAATACGCCGATGCGCCGCACGTTCTTCGGGGCAAGGACCCTGGCCACGACGGGCCCCATGGCGGCCGTGCGCACGTTGGTGAGATAGCCCTGGTCCAGCAGAAAGGCCACGGGCTGGCCCGTTCGCTGGTTGAAGATCAGCATCATGCCCTGGACGCGGGGGAGGCCGACGTTCGGGTTGTCGCTGAACCCGGAGGCCAGCTTGATGACGTAGTAGTCGTCCCCGTTGATCGCGCCGTACTTGATATGCACGTTCCCGGGAGGGTCCTCGAAGTGCATCTCGCCGACGGGCGGCACCTGCACTTTTCCCTGCGAATAGGCGACGAAACCATCCTCGATATCCTGAATGACGTCAATGCCCTCTACGGCTTCCTTGATGCGGTCCAGTTCGACGATGAGCGGCATGGCACTAACTCCTCCCGGCAGTCTGGTTGATCTGAGCGTATACCCGATGCGGCGGGTATCTGGATTGTCTGACAAAATGAGCAGATAAATTAACGGATGCGCGGTCCGAAGTCAACCAAAACCGCGAAGATATCGTGCCCGGAAAGCAGGCCGAAGACACGCCCGGACGACTGCCGCGTACACGCCCGGAAGATTACCGCGTAACACCGTACCGGCGGGATCACGCCACACCGGCCCGGCAGGGGATATTGTATTGACAAAACGGGCCCCATGCCGCAAAATACGGGAGTCCCGCGGGCTTCTTAAGGAGTCCTGCGGACTTACCGGCAAGTATACGGAGGAATACGCTCATGGCGGATGTGGTCCTGAAGGACGTGGACAAGCGTTTCGACAAGAACACGGTGGTCCGGAACGTCAACCTGGAGATCAGGGACCGGGAGTTCGTCGTGCTCGTCGGACCCTCCGGCTGCGGCAAGTCCACCACGCTGCGCATGATCGCCGGCCTGGAAGAAGTGACCTCCGGCGAGATCCACATCGACGGGAAGCGCGTGAACGACGTCCCGCCGAAGGACCGGGACATCGCCATGGTATTCCAGAACTACGCGCTGTACCCCCACATGACGGTCTACGAGAACATGGCCTTCGGGCTCAAGCTGCGCAAGTATCCCCGCGCCGAGATCAAGGCACGGGTCAACGAGACCGCCGGCATCCTGGGCATCGGCCATCTGCTCGCCCGCAAGCCGAAGGCGCTCTCCGGCGGCGAACGGCAGCGCGTGGCCGTGGGCCGGGCCATCGTGCGCAAGCCCAAGGTGTTCCTCTTCGACGAACCCCTGTCCAACCTGGACGCCAAGCTGCGCGTGCAGATGCGGACGGAGATCAGCAAGCTGCACAACAGCCTCGAAGCGACCATCGTCTACGTCACCCACGACCAGGTCGAAGCCATGACCATGGGCGACCGCATCGCCGTGATGAAGGACGGCGAGGTGCAGCAGGTCGCCGCGCCCCTCGACCTTTACGAAAGACCCGCGAACCGGTTCGTCGCGGGCTTCATCGGCAGTCCGGGCATGAACTTCCTGGAGGGCAGGGTCGTATTCGACAACGGGCACGCGGAGTTCGACGAAGGCAGCCTGCGTCTCCCCATTCCGGACCGTATGCGGGATGCCCTGGCGCCCTGGCGGGACCGGGAGGTCACCTTCGGCATCCGGCCGGAGGACATCACCTCCGTGGATGCCAACAAGGACTGGGAAGAGGCCCGTCAGATCAGGGCGACCGTCGAAGTGGTGGAACCCATGGGTAGCGAGACCTTCCTGTACATGACCACCGGCCGGTATCCCTTCATCGCCAGGGTGGACGCCTTCGTGGACCCCGGCATCAATTCGGAAATGCCGCTCCTCGTGAACATGGCCCGGGCCCATTTCTTCTCCAGGGACGACGAAGCGGCGATCGTCTGACCGCCGGGCGCCGCGTGCCGCCCCGTTCGCACCTGTCCTCCTGCCTGTCTTTACTCGAACATATCCATTCGGCGGCCCGGATCACGTGACCCAAAGGGAAGCCGGGCGTCAACCCAGATGGGCGCGTTTGGCGAGAAAGGTCAACAGGGCCTGATCGAAGGGCGTGCCCGTGTCCAGGCTGAGATAGTCCGCCGCGTTCTCCCGGCAGACGCGGGTATACAAGGCGTCCTGTTCCTCCAGGTCGCCCAGGTAAGCCTCTCGAATGGCGTGGGGGTGGGTGTATACCTCTTCCCCGGTCTCCATGTCGCGGAAACGGACGGGGTGCCGAAAGGAAAAGTCCTTCTCGGCGGGATCGAGCAGGCGGAATATGATCACTTCGTGTTTTCGATGGCGGAAATGCCGGATGCTGTCGACGATGTCCTCCGGGTCGTCGAACAGATCGGAAATGATGATGATCAGCCCGCGCCGCTTGATCCGTTCCGCCAGCGAGTGGAACGTCGCCCGGCTTCGCGTTCCGGACCCCGCCGCCGCGGCGTGCAGCCGCTGCAGAATGGCGTGCAGGTGGCTGCGGATCGACCGCGGGGGAACGTATTGCCGGAGGCCCTCGTCGTACAGCACCAGGCCGACGGCGTCCTGCTGGCTCAGCATGAGGTAGGTGAGGGCGGCCGCCAGGTACCTGCCGTATTCCAGCTTGCTCAGGCCCTCGGACGCGTATGCCATCGACGCGCTGACGTCCAGGAAGATATAGGACTTCAGATTGGTTTCTTCTTCGTATTCCTTGATGTAGAACCGGTCCGACTTGGCGAAGACCTTCCAGTCGATATGCTTGATGGGATCGCCTGGCATGTATTGCCGGTGTTCCGCGTACTCGACGCTGAACCCATGATAGGGACTGCTGTGCAGTCCGGCGATGAACCCTTCCACGACCAGCCGCGCCTTGAGGTCCAGCCGGGCGAGCCGGGACACGGTCATGGGATCGAGGTATTTGCGATAGTCGGACGTGTTCATGGATTTCCGCGCAGCGTCAGGAAGGCTGGGACGCTTTCATTTCATCCATAAGCTGCGTGATGATGTCGTCGGCGGTGACCCCGTCCGCGTCGGCGTTGAAATTGGTCACGATGCGGTGTCTAAGCACCGGCGGCGCCAGGGCGCGCACGTCTTCCGGCGTGGGCGTATAGTTCCCCATGAGCACCGACCGGGCCTTTGCGCCCAGGATCAGATACTGGGATGCTCGCGGTCCGGCGCCCCAACTGACCCTGTCCCGTATGAAGGCCGGGGAATCCGGCTCGTTCGGACGGGTCATGCGCGCCAGGGAGACGGCGTACTCGACCACATGGTCCGCCACGGGCACGCGTCGGACCAGTTGCTGGAGTTTCTTCACGTCGCTCCCCGTCAGGATATGTTCCGGCACGGCCTCCTGAACGCTCGTCGTACTCCGGGCGATCTCGATCTCTTCGCTGTGGGACGGATAGTCCATGTAGATACTGAACATGAAGCGGTCCAACTGGGCCTCGGGCAGGGGATAGGTACCTTCCTGTTCGATGGGATTCTGCGTCGCCAGGACGAAGAACGGCTCGTCGAGTTTCATGGATTCCCCGGCGGCCGTCACTTCGTGTTCCTGCATCGCCTGCAACAGGGCCGCCTGGGTCTTGGGCGGCGTGCGGTTGACCTCGTCGGCCAGGATTACGTTGGCGAAGATCGGTCCGCGGATGAACTTGAACTCCCGGTGGCCGGTCGTCCGGTCTTCTTCCAGGATCTCCGTTCCCGTGATGTCGGACGGCATCAGGTCGGGCGTGAACTGTATGCGGCTGAACTTGAGATCGAGCGTATTGGAAAGCGTGTTGATCAGCAGCGTCTTGGCCAGCCCCGGTACGCCGATCAACAAGGCGTGACCGTTGGCCAGGAGGACGGTCAGGAGTTGCTGGATCACGTCCTGCTGACCGATGATGACCTTCGATATTTCCGTCCGGATGCGATCGCTCGCCTTTTTCAGTTCCTCCACGATTTTCAGATCGTCCTGCTGCGGTTCGTCTGCCATTTGCGTTTCCTCGGAAGATGAGATTTCGGATTCCCCTGCCGCGCAACATCAGCACCCGATAACCGGCCTGATCCAACGGTCGCCGGGGTCCCGCCCCGTTGAACGCCAAGGCCCGTCAGCGCACCGATGCCCGGTAAGATTCAGCCCGACAAGATACAGGGGGATCGGGAAGGCTATCAAGAAGTTTAGGAGGCAGGCGGGGGATCCTCTAACGCTTTTCGGTCGACTCGAAACGCGATTTCCCGAGTGCGTTGATCAGAAGATCCTTGATCTCCGCCACATCAGTTTCTATCCTACCCAACCGCTGGTCCAGGCCGTCAAGCCGTTGGTCAACGCCGTCAAGCCGCCGGTCCAGGCCGTCAAGCCGTTGGTCAACGCCGTCAAGCCGCCGGTCCAGGCCGTCAAGCCGTTGGTCAACGCCGTCAAGCCGCTGGTCAATGGCTTCGAACCGCCGGTCAATGGCCTCGAATCTCTGGTCTACGCCGTCGAGCCGCTGGTCAATGGCTTCGAACCGCTGGTCTACGCACCTGTGCAGTTCACTGATTTTCCTCGAAACTTCCCTTCCAAAGACATTGAATCTCTTGATCATCTCCTCTTCAAAGACATTCAACCTCCTTGTTATGTTTTTCTCAAAGACGTTGAATTTGTCGGTCATATCTTTCTCAAAGAGATCAGCCCTGTCGGTCAGGCTTTTCTCCATGGCCTCGAACCTCTTGATTATATTTCCGTTGGTCGACATAGACGCCTCCTGTGGCAGATATTCCTCCGGCCCACGAATGTACTCTGCCACCATTAGTCGACGTTATTGTGACTTTCTCGACCAATAAGTTTTTACAACGCCCTGGCCGGGCTAAGAACGCCCGGCTTAACGTCCCGTCAAGCCGTACCCTGGTCCCAATCCGCCCGTGGTCCGTCCACGTAATCCAGGAAGCGGCCGGCGATGGCCGCTTCCCGCGTATCGCCCGTGTGTATGACGACGCGCCACCGGAAAGTGGTCTCCGTATCGGCGGCGCAGTGGTAGTCGTCCCAGATCATCCAGCAGTTCGCGGCGAACAGTCCGTAGCCCCGCACGTGCCAGGCCGTGGGGTAGCGGGGATTGTCGGGATGGTCGAAGACGGCGAAGCCGGCGGTCTCGCCGCCGACCGGTCCGCAGTAGTCCATCCAGTGGGCCCGCCGGGACCAGCACCCGGTCTCGTCGCCCGCGCCGTAGGCGTTTTGCATGCGTCCGCCGCCCGAGGCGTTCATGGAGGGGTTGACGCGGATGCTCAGGAATCCGCCTTCTTTCGTGGACCCGATCGTAACGGGACCGTGATCGGTGACGAGGGTGAAGAGGACGTCCAGCACCACGGCGTCCCGGTCGGTATCGAAGAGGCGGTACCGGCGCCGGTCGGACATGAGGGGCCGGTCTCCTTCGTACCAGGTGTTGCGCGAGGCGATGGCGAGCGACAGGGGCCCCTGCTCCACGGCCATCTCATCCTGGACGGTCCGCCCGAACCCGGGCCGGTCGAATTCGCCCCAGCAGTCCACCCCGTTGATGGCACCCTGCATGAGGGTGAGTCCCCGCTGCCAGGGATGCTCGCCCTCGCTGTAGGCCGGCAACGGCTCCCTGAGCATGTTCACGCCGCCCGGCGTGAGTATGGGATTGATGAAGGGCTTGGGGCAGCCGGGCCCATGGTGGAAGGTCATGAACGGCGCTCCGCCCAGCGATACCTCCACGCGGTCTTCGCGGTTTTCGTGCTTTATGGCGCAGAGCGGCTTCGCGCCGTCGAGGGCGGCCGCTTCCCAGGTGGACGCCTCGCCCGCGCGCATCGAAGGCAGGACGGCGTGGTATACCGGCGACAGGGGATCCCGTTCGGCCAGCAGGACCGCGCCGTCTCCCCTGGACAGGCGCAGTACCGGCGCGTTGCAACCATCCGGCGCCGGGATGGAGGCCAGTTGGGCCGCTCTGGATCGTGGCGAGGTCAGGGTCAGTTTCATGGATCTTCGGTCTCCCTTGCTTCGAATCAGGTTGTCCATCGGTTTTGTGTCGCGCGTGTCGCGTTCGCTTCGCACAATACGTCCGCTATCCGGTGGTTCACTTCAGGGTTGCGATCATGCGCTCCCGCACCAGGGCGCGTATGACGTCTCCGAAGGCGTCGAGGGTCGAAGCGATATCCTCGTCGGTATGGGCGGAGGAAGTGACCCCGCCCGTGTAGGAAACCAGGTCGATGCCCCGGGCGAGCAGCATCTTCTGGAAGGCGGCGACGAGGGGCGCCGGGATCCCCTTCAGGACGTGCACGTCGCGGGTCACCAGTTGTTCCCGGCCGGTGGCGCCGCTTCCCGGAAAGGCCTCCAGGAATACGTGGAAGATGGACGCGTCGCCGTAGGCGTACCCCGCCGCGCCTTCCTCGCGGAGGATATCGTCCATGCCCTGCCGCAGTTGCTCGGCCAGGCGGTTCGCCCGTTCGTGGGGTAGCCCGGTGGCTACGCGCTTCAGGGTGGCGATCCCGGCCGCGGTGGAGACCGGGTTGGCGTTGAAGGTGCCCAGGTGATGCACCCGTTCGTACCGATCCCGGTGCGGGTCGCCGGTGTAGTCGAACACTTCCATGATGTGGGCACGGCCCGCGACCACGCCGCCCGGCATGCCGCCGGCCACGATCTTGCCGTGGAAGCTCAGGTCCGGCGTGATCCCCGAGTACTCCTGGTAGCCGCCGGGGGCGTACCGGAAACCGGTAATGACCTCATCGTAGACCAGGAGCACGCCGTGCGCCCTGGTCAGTTCGCGAAGGCCCTCGTTGAACGCCACCGTCAGGGGTTCGGTGCCCCAGGAGGCGCCGGAGGGTTCCAGCATGACGGCGGCGATGTCCCGGTCTTGCTCCAGCAGGGCGGCGACCCGGTCGAGATCCGCCGGGACGACTTCGATCGTATCGAGGACGGCCGGAGGGATGCCGGCCGAGACGGGTTCGTCGAAGGGGATCATGGCGCCCTTGCCGACCCCGTCGTGCCATCCGCTGAAATGCCCTTCGAAGCGCAGCACCCTGGTCTTTCCGGTGTACGCCCGGGCGACGCGGAGGGCAAGCATGCTTCCCTCGGATCCCGAATTCACGAAGCGCACGCGCTCGGCGCAGGGGACCAGCCGCTGGATCAGCTCGGCCCATTCCAGCTGCATCGGATGATCGTTGCCGAAATGGAAGCCGAGGTCGAGGGCGTCGTGCATGGCCCGGCACACCTCCGGCGGCGCGTGCCCGAGCAGCAGCGCGGCGTTGCCCATGCCGTAGTCGATGTACGCCCGGCCGTCCTCGTCCCACTTGCGGGAACCCGCCGCACGGTTCATGTACAGCGGCAGGGGGTGGCCCCTGCGCAGGTCGTGACCTACGCCGCCGGCCAGCGATTCCAGCGCCCGCGAATACAGTTCAGCCGCCCGCGGCTGGGTCTTCCGGTGCGCCTCGAATGTCGCGTCATCCATGTGCGTTCCTCGCTTGAGTCGAGCGGCCGCGCCCGCCCTCGGCGGATCGATCACCTCAACCTGTCGATCAACGCCAGCGTGCCGTCGACGACCCGCTGCTCCGAGTCCGGGTGGATGGCCGTGGGCAGGCTGTAGGCCTGGAACAGCAGATCGGGCACGCCGTACCAGCGCTTGCGGATGTCCCACCCGCCGGGCGGATAGTCCGCTGCCCGGGGCAGGTAGCATACGCACCCGTTGGTGTAGCCCAGGGCCAGGGTGTGGGGGAACGGCGAACCCGCCCTGACGGCCAGGCCGGTCTCGAAGAAGGCCTCCGTGCTGTTTGCCGCCAGCACGACGTCGTTGATCCGAATGACCTGGATGACGACTTCGATCCCGTCCCTCCCGGCCTCAATTGCCTCCACGAGCCGATCGCTCCAGTCCGCGAACCGCGTGTATACGAGATATTCCCATACTTCGCCGCCCCGCGAGACGACCTCATCCCGCGCCTGGTGGCACTCCGCTCTGATGGCCCGGGCCTCGGCGAGGGTGGGCAGGTCGATGAACCGGAGCGGTACGGTTTCGTCCGCGGCGCCGAGCCAGGCGCACGACTCGCCCGTGACCGGCTCCCAGGGCCACACGGATATGCGCGACAGGGATCCCATGCGCTGCCGCGCCCCGCGCTTCCTGTGGGTGTGGATCGCGGAGGCGGTCTTGACGACTTCCGCCCCCAGCGCGTACCCGATGCGGTCTTTCTCGTCCCGGCAGTCGGCCTCCATGCTCAGGCCGCCCCGGGGCATGACGTTCCCGCCGCACCCCTGCAGAAAGAGGGACAACCCGCCGAAGGCGCTTTCGACGAGGGCCCGCGCCGCGCCGGGAAAGTCGGGCGAGGCCACCATCGACCGGGGTCCGATGGTCACCGGGTGGCAGCCGTAGCTGAACAGCGTGGCGATCGGGCGGCCGTCCAGGTCGTCCACGCGCAGGACGCCCACGGACGGGTCGGTCGGATGGTCCGGCACTTCGCCGAGAAAGACCTCGCCGTCGGGATCAGTCTCCCGGCGGTACACCCCGATGCCGCTTTCGCCCCGCCCCGCGCCGATGCGCGCCGGGACCAGCCGCTCGCCCGCTTCCCGCGCCGCGTCCGCGATCCACCCGCACAGATCGTCCTGGTACCGCTTCTGAAGGGCCATCTGGGCGGGTTCGTCGGGGAACCACTCCGGCGTGGCGGGCGAACTGTGGGTGTGGTTCAGGTTGATCATGACGTGGGAGGCGGGCGTCCCCACCGCTTCGCCGACCCGCTCCCGCAGGCCCTTCATCACGGCCAGGTCCATCCACCCGGTATCCGTGGCGACGATCACGACCCTGGCCTTTCCGTCCGACAGGACCAGCGCCGTGGCCGAGAGATCGCTTTCGATAGCCTCGACGACGCCCTCCCGCGAACTGAAGCCGAAGGTCCGGATGCCCGGGGGCGGGTTGATCAGGCGCCGGGCCGCGCCGGCGTACAGGTCGGGCAAGGTGACGATACTCCGATCGGACGGGAACCGCGCGCAACGTCATACCGCCGCGTGCGGTAACATAATACCAACACGTGCGGCTGCATCGGGCCTGCGCGTATCACGCATACTTGCGCGACGTACGCTTCTCAACGTCATACCGGCACGTGCGGCGACATCAGGTCCTTGGTGAAGATGGTCTCCGTCAGGCAATCGACCTGGTTGCAGTCGTACCACGTCATGTAGACGAACTCGATGGACAGGCAGCCGCGGTAGTCCAGGTCCCGGAGCCGCCGGGCGATATCCACGAAATCAATGGTGTTCTCGTCGAGCCTGGACTGCAGCTTGCCGGGCCGGGCCGCGCGGATGTGGAAATGGCCGGTACGGGCCAGCAGCGGGTGGATCCGTTCCTCGGGGATGTACTGCATGACGAAGTGCGAGTAATCGAGGGTGACCGCGGCCTCCGGCGCCCGTTCCAGCAGGGCCAGCGCCCGCTCGGGCGTGTCTACGACGGACTGCACGTGGGGTTCGAAGCGGACCGCGATGCCCTGCTCGCCCGCCATATCGGTCAATTCGTTCAGGGCTTCGGCGGTCGTGTCGAGATTCTCCTCGAAGGAGCGATCCGGGTGGTGCGTCCCGGGGCTGATCGTGAACCCCGGAATGCCCGCCTCCCCGCAGAAGCGGATGATGCCCGCGAAGGATGCCCTGTTCATCCGCCGGACGGCCGGGTCCGGCGCGTTGAAGGACCGCTCCTCCAGGGAGGCGCCGAACTGGGGAAAGAAATCGACGGCCTCCAGCTCGTATTGCTCCAGCAACCGGTTGAGGCGGTCCGCGTGGCCCTGGGGATCGGCGCCCACTTCGTCGGGTTCCAGGCTGCATCGCCCCCGGTCGTGGAACCCCGCGATGTCCACGCCCCTGAAACCCATGGCCCGGGCCAGCGCAAGCGTGCCCTCCAGGTCGAGGTATTCGAAGGAATGGTTGCTAAGCGTCAGGCGCATGGGCGGCTCCCAGCAGTTCGTTCCAGCACTTCCACCGGATCTGGCGTTCCTTGTAGTGATCGCTCTGGCCGACGCCGATGGGATTGCCGAAAGACAGGACGTTCTTGGGGTCGTCGCGTTTCCCGCCCCAGTCGGTGGGCACGTTCATGGCTTCGGGATCGTGGTTCCAGGTCGGCGCCCCGTTGTCCCGCGTCCTTCGGAAGAGGAACTTGATCATGTGGCGCCGGGCCGGCGTGCGGTTGGCCGCGGTGCCGTGCCAGAGGTCGTAGTGGGTCAGCGCCACGGTCCCGGCCCGGACCACCATGGGCATCTGCCCGCGGATGTTGGTGTAGGTGGCCATGCGGTCCGTCGGCGCGTTGCGGAACTGCGTGCCCGGGACGATGATCGTCGGCCCCATCTCCGGGGTGATGTCCGTCGGATAGTACAGCCCGAGGAGCCGGTCGATACGGGTATCTCGGTTGTTGGTGCTGTCCTGGTGCCAGGACATGTGGGCGGTGTGGGGCTGCTTGCAGTGCCAGTGGCGGTGGCCCATGACCTCGTAGTCCTCGCCGAGCAGGCTCACCAGGGCCCCCTTCACGGCGGGATGCCGGATCACCTGCCACAGCTCCGGCACCACGTCCGCGATGGCGTCGCCCGGATTGGAGTCCAGGCCGTCCAGCCGGCCGGCGATCCGTGCGTTGAGGCCCTCGGGAAGATCGGGTTCGAGCAGGTGATAGCCGTTCACGATGAAGCCGACCACCTCCATGTCCGTGAGCAGAAGGGACTTATCCATCCTGAACCTCCTCCAGTTTCTGCAAGATGAACTCGTAGCCCACCACGTCCAGGTCCCGGTCGTCGATGGGCGCCTGCAGATGGGGAAACTGCACGATCTGCCAGCCGTCCACCAGGGCGTCGTGGACGGTGTCGTAGGGCCATTCCGGCACGTCCGCCGTGATCTCCGCCGCGTAGCCCCTCACCGGCTCGACGGGCGTATATCCTAGGATCTCGGAGAAGACGCTGGGCGTCCGCGCGTGCAGGTACAGCAGGCGCTGCCGGAGATTCGACGAGGACGTGGAAGATGTCATGACGCGTTCAGCGGCGCACGGGCAGACGTGCACGGAACCCCCTGGGCCCCGGCGGTCTCGGTCCCGTGATTCATGAAGCGAAAGAGATCCAAAGCGATCCCGACCGGCCGTTACGAAACCAGTCGTCAGGAACGGGACGAACGGACGGCCAACTAGACGTATGGGACGAACGGGCGGCCAACCAGCCGTAAAGTCGTATGAAAGGCGGCCAAGTCGACCGGCATTCAAGATAACCGGCCCGGTTTGCGGCGTCCACGGGAATCGTACGCAAACGGCCTGACCGATCCGGTTGATCGCGATCAGGTGTCCCCATTGTGGCCCGCCGGTTGTGGGGGGAAGACATCTTTTATGGATAATCCAGCTTATAAACTATATAATCATGTTATATCCAGTATGCTTAGAAACGTAATCCGTGATCTGGAGACGTGGCATGAAGCGTTTACTTGTGGGGCTCGCGATCATAGTGATGTTCCGCGGGCAGGCGGCGGCGCAGGAACTGCCTCCGGAGATCCTGGCCGATCAGTATCTGCTGGAAGCAAACAGGGCACTGGAAGCAGGGGACCCGCGAAAGGCGATGCAGACACTCGGGAAAATCGAAGCGCTGGATGCCGATGAACTGCCTCCGGCGTATCTTTTCCTCCACGGCAAGCTCCTGGCGGAACATGGTGCTTCGACCGAAGCGCTTCGCCAGGGCGAATCCCTGCTCAGACGGTACGTGCTCGAAATCGCCAGAGACTCCGGGCATTACGACACCGCGCTGGAACTGCTTTCCTCGATAGCTCCGAAGATCAAGGTATTCGATGCGGCAAAGGCGCTCATTGCCGCGGGCGTTGCGGTGAATACTACGTACAGCGACGGCATGAGCCTGTTGCACCATGTCGTGGCGGGAGGCGACGCGCAGTTGGTCAAGGTATTGATCGCGGCCGGCGCAGAGGTAAACACCAGGAACGACGAGGGAGACAGTCCGATAACCTCTGCATCGGAGTCAGGCCACCGGGAGATCGTCCAAGCGCTGATCTCCGCAGGTGCCGACGTGAACGCCAGGGTTAAAGACGGTAGTCGTCCGCTACACTTGGCCGCGAAGTTCGGTCACGCGGAGATTGTCCAAGCGCTGATCTCTGCGGGCGTCGACGTGAACGCCAGAACTGATAAGGGTTTTCGTCCGCTACACACCGCTGCAATTAACGGCCGCACGGAGATCTTTACATTGTTGATCTCTGCGGGTGCCGACGTGAATGCCAGGAATGAAGACGGCAATCATTCCCTACATTTTGCTGCATTCCAGGGTCATACAGAAGTCGTTTCGTTGCTGATCTCCGCAGGTGCTGACGTGAACGTCAAGAATGAAAATGGACTTGGTCCGCTACACGCTGCATCCATCCAGGGTCAGACGGAGATCGTCCGGGCGCTGATTGCTTCCGGTGCTGATGTGAACGCCAAGGATGATGATGGCGATCGTCCGCGACGCCTTGCCGAAAATCAGGGTCACGCCGAGACGGCCGCGCTCCTGCGCGCGCATGGGGCAAAGAAGTGAGCATGGACGCTTCATAGCCGAAAAAGGGGGTTGACACATATTTAGAGGTTTCTATCTTGTATATGTAACCCCGCACCATTAATGATCTCCGTTGATTCGATTACCAATACGTTACGTCTGGATATTCGTAGTCGTATTCCTGACACGGAATCCAGAAAACCCCCATAATTTCAATAATGACAAACATTTACCCCCCCCCCCCCCCCCCCCCCCCCCCCCCCATTTTTTAACAAGTCCACGAAGTCAGTAACTTACGGTACTGTTCGTAGTTCCTCCCGCGTTGCTCGAATTCTGAATCGTAAACGGAAATCGCACGTCTTCGACGAGGCGCTCGCGCTTTACTCGCGCGACGGATACGCGTTGCGAACACGCCGGATGCCGCGCGTGAACGGATGCCCGCGCGTGACGCGTGATGATGAGCGCACGTGCGCATTCAAGAGAAACAATACATCGGAGCAAGTGACCGTGACGGTGTCATCCACTGAAATGAAATCGGATCTCGCCTTAAGTCGTCGCATGTGCAATCTGGAGTTGACCCGGTTTAGTGATGCCGTCTTTCACTTAGTGTCAAGAGTTCGAAATGAAGGGAATGTACTATGGTCAGCCGGTTAGTGCTGGTTTTGGTGATCGCGCTTTCTAGTTTTACCGTCGCCGCACAGGAGGGGCAGCGGGGCAGTTCAGTTTACGAAGGCAGATTGAAGTTGCACGAAGATGATCCGTCCTGGAAACTGGTGTTCATTGAGATACCGACCGATCCTGAAGGCAGATTGCGCGTTCTGGGTAGAAACACGGGCAGGGTCTATTACGAACCCGGAGTGTCGTCCGAGGACAATTCTGGTATCAGAAGGGGCTATCTTCCTAAACCGGGGTTATCAGGCTGGCAGAAATTTGGAATTGCCTCCGCAATTGGCGGTCTGGTGGCTTTCGGTGTTGGCGTTAGAGAGGACAGTGAGGAGATTTATGAGGAGAGCGGCTCCGATACCGAAGATCATTTCCCTGATGTAATGCTGGTAGGAGGCGGGGCTTTGATGGTAGTTGGTGCTGTTTCGTTAAGTGTCAATGACTACTACCCTGTCTTGATTTTGCCCGGTCCGATGTATTTGAGCGCTCCAGAGCACGTTCTCCAACGCGCAGCCCGATCATCTGGCGCGACGGTTTCTCTGCAGAATCCGCTTCACCCGCTTCCGGCTCTTCCAAAATACTCCCTGGGGCTCTCACCAATGCGCAGGGGTACTTTTGCGTTCGCCACGATTAGATTCTGAGGCGCGTTCGTGCTTGTACAGGGCTGTATGAGGGTTCGGGACTGCAGGATGTGGAATATAAGCACGTAGGATTCGATGAATTGGATGTGGAAATGGGGTATGGGGCGGTATTGGGACACCGCCAGACGAAATGGGGTTCAAGGAATCCGCAATCGTAAAACGTTCACTAAAACGGAGTAATTTTAATAAAGGAGCCTTGAATGCCAACCCATTATGAGACAGTTACGACAGACGAGCGAGGATGCTTTGATATTGAAAAAGAGAAATTCCTCGACGGTAAAGACCGTGTGGTTTTTGTAACCCTGGTGAGTCCAAAAGGACTAAAAGTATCAGGTACTTTCGAATTGGACGCGCCTGGCAAAGATACCAATTCCCCAATCACTGTAAATCTTGAAAGTGGTGAGGAAGTATCTCTTGGTAAACAGGATATCCGCTTAGGCTCCAATACCATCAAAGCCCGAGGTTGCACAGAGCCTAAAACCCCTGAAAAACCCCTGAAATTCAAATGCTGCTGACGCAACCTGTGAATCAGCGTGAGATGGACTTGGCGTTCCCGGGATAACTGAATGACTTGCCCGCATTTGCTTCCTAAAGAACCTGAGAGCTTGAACTCGCGGGTGAACTGACGGTTTTTCAGAGCCATAGTGCGCTTCCTCAATCAAAACGGGGCTTAACTCTGTGCCCCGGTCAAGGGTGCTTACAGTGTGCTACAACCGAGTGGCACCTTGACAAGGAGAGAGCCATGAATAGTACGTCAATCTTTCCCATTTTCGATTGGCCCAATGACCCGATGGAAGCAGCGGCGATAGTCGGTCACACGACCGAAAGCACTACCCGCCTGTGGTTTCGAACCGGGTATAAAGGCAGTTTCATACTTTTTGTCTACTTGTTCGATGACACGCTGCAACACTACGGCGGAAATTTGCATGAACTGTCAAATGCACTTTGGGCTGCAAATACTCCAGCGCAGATAGAGGCAGCACTACATGTCGTCTGCCAGAATGAAATAGAGATCAAGGATTTTAGCACTGACACCACCCATGTCGAGTGCGTGGAAGGGCTAGCGCCCAACACCTCGTATGGGTACGTATTGTATTCCGTAAATAGAAATACCGTATTGCTTGGCGACAAACGACTGAAACGGTTCCGTACTGCACCGGAGGAGCCTAATCAGAATCAGCTCAGTTTCGTACTTTTTTCCTGCCATAAACCCTATAGCAATCAATGGTTCAAGAAAAAGCCTAAGACAGTCAACTTAGACATGTTACAGTTATTAGCTGAGCGATGGGAAAACGGGACGTATGATATCGACTTTGTCATCGCCGCCGGAGACCAGGCCTACAGCGACGGTCTAGATTCACTGGATATCTGGAAACACCTGAACCGAAAGTTACGAACAGGAAACGTGATTCCGTCCTATGAAAGAATGTGCGACTGGTATCGGGAGATCTACCGGGGCTATTGGGGATTCGAGCAGCTACAGCGTGTATTTGACACCTTTCCAACCTACATGATCTGGGATGACCACGAAATATACAATGGTTGGGGGTCGTACTACCTGCGTGGCCAAAAGGGAGAAAAAACCGCAAGAAGTATTCTGCCTAATTTATGGGAATGGAGGCGTCGCATCCCTGTTGATGGCGGCCGGTGTCTCGTCCATCGAATGTTCCTGTCAGCCAAGCAGGCTTACTTTGAATACCAGCACAGCCACAATCCGCCCACAAATGAAGGAATCTACGACTATGGCTTTTGTCGGAGTGGAAGCGCATTCTATGTTCTGGATGGCCGCGGCCACCGCGATATTGAACGGAACCACTACCGCATTTTAGGCCAGGAACAATTCGAACGCTTCGCTGCATGGTTGGATCAACTTGATCCGAGTGCTACCCCATTCCTTTTTGTCATCTCCGCGGTGCCTGTACTACATATAGAACCTGGCGGGTATAAAGAACGGTTATCCAAGCTATTCAAAAAGGTAGACATGAGAGATTCTTGGATGCACAATCTGCACGGAGCTGAACGAAGACAACTGATGTGTAAACTCTTCGAGGCTTCCAAATCATTCAAAGTATCGGTATTGAGTGGCGATCGTCACATATCCGCAGCCTTCTCTTTGGAGGATGGATGTAATGGGAAGATATACCAACTAACGTCAAGTCCCATCACCCACGAAGTAAATTCTATATATCGGTGGTTGTTGAAAAAAGTCGTGGGAGAAGGAGGTAGTACTCCAGAAGGTTACAATTACCAACGCTTAGCACTATATGATAAGGTTTCCTATGCAAAGATCTGCGTAGATCCCACTGATGCCACAGCATCATTCAAGTTGTACAGCAGAGATGGGCTCGAAGAAACGGTGGATCTCTTTCAAATCTGAAAAAGCCTGTAGAGTGGGGGACGCACAGGCTTCCGTCTTTTTGTATCGGCGCGTTCGCATCTATCTTTCAGTGCTGACCCTGCAAGACACCATAACATGATAGGCACTTGGACTTTCTAAGGGTCTGACCGATTAGTTGGAGTTGGTTTAACAATGTAGTGAATCCTCAAGGAACAACCGGTTAAACCACCACATGGCCCGCTCAAACAACCAATCAGATCAGCGGTTCCTCAAATCAAGCGGCGAACACATCCTCTCATAAACCACAAACAGGTGTTTTACCCGCTCTCGTTCTGAGGCAAATTTGCTTCGACGATAGAGCAGTTCCACGGCGCGGTCCAGCGCCTGGTGGGCCTTGCGCGGGCCGGGTCGAAGAACCGCATCTGCTACAGGTGCTGCTTGAGCTCCCTGATGACGACTTTGAGGACGTTCTCCCGCCAGGGCCTGAACCTTTCGAGCAGCCGGTCCCTGTCCTCGTTGTAGAAGAAGACGAAACCTTCCTCGGCGACGGGAACGAGGGTTGAATTCGATTGCCGTCCGCCGCGCTCCTCGTCGGTATCGTCGTAATCCCTGAATTCCAGGAAGGGCGCGCAGATGAGGCTGCCGTTGAACGGTCTGCCGATCCCGTGTATTGCAAACACCAGTTGGCCGCGGCGCGACCAGTGCATGTTCAATGAGACCCAGGACCGGTATTCGGACGTACTGGCGTAGTAATCGATGTGTTCCCTGGCAATCTCGATAATCTGAGCCCTGTAATAATGATCCGTGTCTTCTTCGGATCGTCGCACGGAAGCAGTTGCTCCGGATACAACCTGTTCTAGCGCACTCAATACGTCTCCCTCGACCGTTTTCAGACGATGCGCAAGATCATCCTCGAGGGCGTTGGCCAAATCGAATACCTCCCGGTATGCCTCCCGCCGCTCCTTCGCGATTCGGCGGGCTTCCCGGTTCAAATCGTCCAGAGCCGCCCGCACGTCGTCTTCCCGGCGCAGTTCCTCGGATATCTTGGTCGCCTTCAGGAATCGATCTGTCTGCAACCTGGTGATCAACTCGACAAACGGCTTCAGGTCGCCTCGGTCGGCGGCTTCGAGCGCTCCCACGTACCTGGCCCTGTCGTCCCGCCTGACCACGAGCGGGAAGAGTCCGTCTTTGACGAGCACCAGCGAAGCGACCGCGCGGGCCACGCGCCCGTTTCCGTCCTGAAAGGGATGGATCTGGGCGAAGCGGTGATGGAGCCACGCGGCCTGCACTTCGGCGGATACGCCCCTGCGGACGTGCGCCTCGTGCATCTCGATCAAGCGGTCCATCTCCGAATCCACCTGTTCCGGCGGACAATAGTAGTACGTTATTCCATTCCGCTCCGGATGGTTCGGCTGGGTTTTCCAGGCGCCCCTGATGAGCGGGACTTCGACGACATGGCCCTGGCCGTCGATCCCCTCTGTCGTGTGCTGGTTGCGCAGCAGTGCCGCGTGTAGTGCTTTGACGTAGGAGGTGGTGAGGGACCGGTCGCTCTTCACGAACGCGAAGACGCCCTCCAGAGCGTCCTTCTGATCATTGAGGAGCCGTATCACGTAGTCCCGGGGTTTATTGGTCGATCCGTGGGCCAGGAGTTCGGATTGGAAGCCCTGCTCGATGAGCGTCTGCGTGACTCCCCGCTCGATATCGTACAGATTCTCGATGATGCCGGTTTCTATCGCCCATTCACGACTCAGTTGCTCGGTGAAATCCGACAGCTGGACCGAGTCCTTCAACCGATTCTGATGCTCGGTCCAGATCGCCTTGATCCCGGGTATCTCGGAAGAACTCAGTCCATTCGGATCCCCTTCAAGGTCTTCAATGCCGGTATCGGGGTTCCAGATTAGATGGGTTTCGGTGCTCGCCATCGTGACCATTCCGTACCCTCAATGAGATGTATCGTCAATAAGGTGTAATGTCAGTGAGGTGTATCGTCAATGAGGTGTTTCAAGGATCAAATCGGGTGAAGTCCGTCGATACGGGCGAATACCGGTCCAGGCGTGATGATCAACCGGACTATAGGCATTCGGGAGCCATCCTGTCAACGCGTTTAGATGGATCACCCTTTGAATTGGCGGCCCGTCTCGTTATATTGCAATGAACTTTTTCGATACTTCAGTCTGACCAGAGGCGACGATGCGCTTGCCCGCGTTCATCCCTGAAAATGAAGAACTGTTACGGATCATTGCTGCCGACGAATCGGACCGGGTCGAGTTCAAGGTAGAGTTGGCCAGAGGCGATTCCACGAGAGTCCGGGAAGCCATCTGCGCCTTCGCCAACGATCTGCCTGGGCGACAAGAACCCGGATTCGTCTTCATTGGCGTAAGTAGCGACCGGCGGATCATCGGAG
This sequence comes from bacterium, assembly GCA_963693015.1. Classification (GTDB taxonomy): domain Bacteria; phylum JAAXHH01; class JAAXHH01; order JAAXHH01; family JAAXHH01; genus JAAXHH01. The sequence continues at coordinate 1,909,763 of OY843748.1, read as the reverse complement.
TCGAGGTCACGGATCAGTTGCTTCGGCAATTGGCGGATATGAAGACGGACGGCAATATCGTGCCTCCTCCCTCGCTTTCGGTCGAGAAGCGCACGTTGAATGGCAAGGACGTAGCGGTGATTGCCGTTCAGCCGTCCGATTCGCCGCCCGTCCGTTTCAGAGGCGCCATACACGTCCGCACCGGACCTCGTCGGGGAATTGCCACGGCCCAGGATGAGCGGATGCTCAATGAACGGCGGCGGCATGGGGATCGTCCGTTCGACGTCCAGCCGATCCCGACAGCCGGTCTGACCGACCTCAATCTGACTCAGTTCGAAAACGAGTATCTGGCCTCGGCGTTCGCGGACGAGGTGCTTGCGGCCAACGACCGCACGCTGCAAGAGCAACTGGCTGCAACGAAGATGATCGCCACGGCCGACGAACCCAACGCGACCGTGTCAGGCATACTGACGATTGGCAAGAATCCACAGGATTTCATTCCGGGCGCCTACGTGCAGTTCTTACGCGTACAAGGCCTTGATCACGGGGACGATATTGCGGACGAGGAAGGAATACGCGGCAGTATACCTGAGCTTCTCCGTCGGCTTACGGAGAAGCTGGCGGCCCATAATCGGATTGCCGTCGACATACTTACAGGCTACACCGAACACAGAACGGAACTGTATCCGTTGGAAGCATTGCATCAGTTCACCCGAAACGCGGTTATGCACCGGACCTACGAGTCGACCAATGCTCCGATTCACGTTTACTGGTTCGATGATCGCATAGAGATACAAAGCCCCGGCGGCCCATTCGGGGTCGTCACGTCAGAGACGTTCGGCGAACCCGGTCTGGTCGATTATCGCAATCCCAATCTCGCGGACGCGATGAAGACGCTCGGATTCGTCCAGCGCTTCGGAGTCGGCATACCCACGGCCAGGAGACAGCTGGCCAGGGCGGGATACCCGGCACCCGAATTCGAGGCAACGGACAATCACGTGCGGGTAACGGTAAAACGAAAGGAACCATGAGAGTGGCCGTTCCCGTTTTAACCTTCTTCAACAACAAGGGCGGGGTCGGCAAGACCTCGCTCGTCTATCATCTGTCCTGGATGCTCTCCGACATGGGTTACCGGGTTCTGGCGTGCGACCTCGACCCCCAGGCGAATCTCACCGCGGCTTTTCTGGATGAAGATCAGTTGGAAAGCCTGTGGGAGGACAACGACGAGCAGTCCGCGAAGACCATACTTCAGTGCGTTCGGCCTTTGACGAAGGTGGGCGACCTCAAAACCCCGACGCTCACTCCGGTCTCTTCCACGCTTTATTCCGAGTTATGTCTGTTGCCCGGTGATCTGGCATTGGCCGGATTCGAGGATACGCTATCGGCAGAATGGCCAAATGCCCTGGGTTCTTCCGAATTGTACCGGCCCTTCCGTATCCTGACGGCCTTCTGGACTGCCATGCAGGAAGGCGCCGGGACGATGAAGGCCTCGTTGATCCTGGCCGACGTGGGGCCGAATCTCGGCGCGATCAATCGATCCGCGTTGATCGCCACCGATCACATCATCGTCCCGCTCGGCGCCGATCTGTTTTCGCTCCAGGGCCTGCGAAATCTCGGGCCGACGCTGCGTCGATGGCGAGAGGAGTGGCAGCAACGCAGAAGCCATTGGCAGGATCCCGAATACGACCTGCCTCGCGGTGATATGCAACCCGTTGGCTACGTCGTGCAGCAGCACAGCGTTCGTCTGAAGCGCCCGGTCCGGGCGTACGACAAGTGGATAAACCGGATGCCGGAGGAATACGCCCGGAATCTGCGTGGCGACGAAGAGGGGCCGTATCCCGCCACGCCCGGGGAGGATTCGGAACACGCGCTCGCAACCGTAAAGCACTACAGGAGCCTCGTGCCGATGGCGCAAGAAGCTCGCAAGCCCGTCTTTCAACTTACGACGGCCGACGGGGCCATCGGGAGTCACGCCGCGGCGGTAAACGACGCGCGATGCGATTTCCGGGATTTGGCGAAGAAGATCGTTGAGAAGATCGGAATGGAAACTGTATGAGGCGTTCTATTCATCCCTCTTCGTTCCGAGCCTCAGGAGTCCTTCTACGCGGCCAAGCCTCCCGTTCATGTCGTGCACTTCGGAGCGCAGCGCGGAGAACTCGGAACGTAGCTCGTTGAAATCAGCGCGTATTTCCATAAACTCCGCTCTCATCTCTTCCCGGACTACTTGAGTGGCCTGAGAAGTAAAAGTGAGCAGCGTGATGACGATGATCACGATGGTAGAGACGGCCTGAATGCCTACCATGGGCCAGTTTACCTTTTCCATTGCGCTCTCCCCGATGAATACCCATCTCCGCAACAATACCCCAGACAAAGGACGCGTACGATCGCAGCCGGTTGTATAACTGATTAGACGTCATTTCGGCAAAAACCTCGAAAACGTTATCGGTCCTGTCGCCGAATGAGGCGTTTTGCTGCTACAATCGGTCACGGTCGGCGTGCACTGGCGGCCAGGTGGCGAAGTATTCGGGCGCCCAGCGCCTGGCGAGGTGGAAGTCGTGCCTCAGGAGGGCCGCTGCCGGCGGCGCCGTCTCCGCTTCGATCCAGGCCTCGGCGCCTGCCAGTCCGGGGAATTCCAGGATCCAGGCGAATTCTCCCTGGTCGCTGGCACCCATCAGGCGAAACGCTTCGCCGTGGATAAGGCCATGGTCCCGGCCCGTTTTTCGCATTCGCCGCCATCTGTTTTCATCGCGATCCCCAGGGTCATCCTGGTCTGTACCCCGGTGCCAGCCGCCGAAGGCCAGCAGGACGATCGACGAGGGATCGGCGGACAGGGGCGGGATGGTGCGCGGATCGGCGTCAGGGGCCACGGGGGGTTCGGCCTTCCGGGGCAGCCAGCGCAGGCCCTCCAGCCGCCAGCGCCGGGCGAGGGCGTAATCGTAGAAGCCGTAGCGCCCGTACGGGGGTTCCACCTCGGCCGACATCCAGGCCTCCGCGCCGGCAAGGTCCGGGAACTCGATGGTCCAGAACCGTTCCCAGCTGCCGCGGGGCCCCAGCAGGCGGTAACCGTGCAGGCCGATCAGGCCGTGGCGCTCGGAGACCGACAGCATCAGGTCCACGTGCTGGCGCTCGTAGTCGTTTCGTTCCGCCTGGTCGAGCCGATGCCACTCCGGCAAGCGCCCGCCCCGGAAAAGGATGACGACGCTGTCGTCTCCTGCGTTCATTTCGGCCCTCCCTCGGATCTTCTGATGTTCTACCTTTTCGCGGTGCTTTTTCGCACAACCTGCATGGACGCGGGTGATTTTGCTACCCACTGCCGGGCCATAGGTGTTATATATAATACCAAATATCATGGAGCCAACTCAAATTGTCTTGGATACTGACATCTTGGTCGCAGCGCTTCGATCGAAACGGGGCGCTTCCTTTAAACTGGTCTCGTTGATTGGCCGTGGTCCATTTGAGATCAGTCTTTCGGTGCCGCTCGTCTTGCAGTACGAAGAGGTACTTCGACGCCAGAGACGTAGTTTACACGTTACGCAGAATCGCATTGCAGCGTTTCTTGATTACCTGTGTTCGGTGGCCAAGTTGCACGAGATACACTTCCTCTGGCGACCCTACCTGTCGGACCCACAGGATGATATGTTGCTGGAATTGGCTGTCAATGCGGGCTGCGAGTATATCGTGACCTATAACAAACGGCACTTCCGAAGTGTGGAGAAACTGGGGATCGAGGTCTTAACGGCCCGGGAATTCCTCGAAAGGATTGGAGCCTTGTCATGAGTACGCTGAGTGTTCGACTGCCCGAATCACTGCATAAACGAGTCAAGGAGATGGCAGAAGGGGAGGGGGTTTCAATGAACCAGTTTATAAATTTGGCAGTGACAGAGAAGGTCTCGTCCCTGATGACGGTCGAGTATTTGGAAGAACGGGCCAGGCAAGGTAGCCGCCGGAAATTTGAAACCGTTATGGAAAACGTACCGGATGTAGAGCCGGAGGCACATGATCGGTTATAGTATGTCGATTATGGCCCTGGATACCGGGTCTATTTCGCCCGGACGGGACAAACCCTGATCCTCCTGCTCGGCGGTGGCCACAAGAATACGCAAAGATTCGATGTTGAAACTCGAGGTGATCACGACGTAAGGAACCTTCCCGCCTCGGGCATGCCGGCCATCGTGCAGTTGAGCGTGGCGACCCGCGTCGCCAGTCGGGTCGCGGCGACGGGGTCGCGGCCGCGGAGGTATCCGACGAGGAATCCCGCGGCAAATGCGTCCCCGCAGCCCGTCGTGTCCACCATTTCGGCGGGTGCCTCGGGCGGCGTCACGATGGCGTTTGCTTTGCTGTCTTCGCGATACACGGTTACGGAACCCAGGTCCCCCCGGGTGGCGATGAAGACGGAAGGCCCCAGGGAAAGGATGGACTCGCCGAAGGCGATGAAATCGTCGGCTTCTTCCAGTTTCCCGCCCGCCAGCAGACACGCCTCCACCTCGTTCATCTGAACGACGTCGAACATTTCTATCCATCGCCGCCAGCATTCCGGTGCCCGTCGTCGCCGGTAGCCCTCCGCGTCGATGCCCAGACACAGGTTGTGCACGTCCAGGTAGAGCAGTCCGGACGCCCGGTCCCTGACGGCCCGCATGGTCTCCAGGCTGACGTCGTCGCCGACGATGAAATTGACCAGGAGGGCGTCGAGGTCCAGGTACGGTTCGATCTGTTCGAGAGAAATGGGGCCGATATGGTTGGTCAGGCGCTCGACCTTCTCCATGGACGCGTCGTACCGGATGTGATTCCGGCTGGTGCCTTCCGGGGCCAGGGCGATCCCGCTCGTGTCCACCGCGGAGCGCGAGCCCAGGACGGCGCGCATCTCCTCGTGGCAGTCCGCGCCGATGCGGCTGACGGGATACAGCCGGTCGCCTTCGCCAACCAGGTCGGCCAGCACGATGGTGTTGTACAGGATGCCGCCAAGATCCCGAATCTGACGGCCGCCGGACATGAAGATGGTGTCGTGGTTGATCATGCCGATGATTCCGATACGCATGGGTGATTTCCGGATCCGGATCAGTCGGGGTTCGATACGCCCGGTTGGACGGCCACCGCGTCGATCACCGCGTCCGCGGTGATGCTGCGCATGCAGTCGTGGGTGCCGATGGGGCACCGGTCGCCGCCGTGGGCGCTGCACGGTCGGCAGGTTAGATCCCGTTCCACGACCCGGTGGCCTTCTCCGTGGGGCGCGAAGCCGAAGGCGGGGACCGTCGGCCCGAAGATCGCAACGACCCGCGTGCCCATGGCCGCGGCCACGTGGCCCATGCCGGTGTCGTTCGATACGAAAGCGGCGCAGCGCGCGGCCAGGGCCGCCGACTGCAGCAGGGACAGCCTGCCGGCCGCGTTCAGCGGGTCGGCGCCCGACATTTCGGCGATATCGCCGCAGAGCGGCCGGTCCTCGGCGCCGCCGAAGAGCGCGGTACGGTATCCGTATTCTTCCGAGAGACGCCGGATCAGCTCCGCGTACCGTTCGGGCAGCCACCGCTTGGTCGCCCAGACCGAACCGGGGCTGACCCCGAATATCTTCTCCGAGGGCGCCACGCCGGCTTCCCGGGCCAGCGCGTCCGCGGCCTCCCGGTCCGCGTCGTCCGGGTAAAGGGCGGGACGAATCCCCGCCGTATCCACCGGCCACGGGGCGAGTAGGGACAGGTTGCGTTCGACTTCGTGGGCGGTCCGGTAGGGCACCCGCTCCGTCAGAAGCAGCTTCCCCGCGCTTCGGTCGAAGCCTGCGCGGACGGGTGCGCCGGCCAGGTATCCCAGCAGCGCGCTTCGGAGCGACCGGTGCGGGATCAGCGCTGCGTCATAGGAAGAGCCGCGCAACCTGCGGGCCAGGCGAAGCAGTTGCAGAGGGCCTTTTTGCCCGCCTTTCTTGTCGTATACGACAATCTCGTCGACGTTGGGGTTGTTGCGCAGCAGGTCCGCGGTCTCGGGCCGCACCACGGCGCCGATACGGTCCGCGCCCAGCCGCGTCCGGGCCGCTTCGAACAGCGGGGTCGCCAGCACGACGTCGCCCACGAAGGCGGTTTGTATGACGAGCACGTTCAAAATGCGATGGTCCCTGTTCCGGCCGCGGCCCTCGTGTCGCCCGCGGGGTCCGGGAGCCGCGGGGCGTCCGTCGTCCCGCTCGGCTTCCGTGGCCCAGGCGTCCGCGGCCCCGGTGTCCGAGGTCTTGGCGTCCGCGGCGAGCGGCGAGGTATGCGAGGCCCCGGCGTCCGAAGTCTTGGCGTCCGCAGCCCCGGCGTCGTCCATGTATCTACTTCCGGAGCGAATTCAGGAGGTCCTGGAACTCGCCTTCCGCGCCCATGACCGTCTCTTCCGGCCCGGTGAGCTTGAGGAAGACGTTGCCTTCCGGGGCCTCGACGATGGCGCCGAGCATCTTGTACCCCGGTTTCTTCACGGCGCCCGACTGGAACATGGGCCCCATGGAAGCCAGGTACGTGCCCGCCAGGGACACGGCGGTCACGGATATGCCGTTGATGGCCGACTGCCGCCGGGCCGGCGTGGGCGGTCCCCCGGATTCGGTCTCGAACTGGTCCCGCCAGCGCTGAAGGTTCAGTTCGACGCTGCCGCCCTGCCCCTGGCCGAAGAAGAAGACGGCGCATTCACCGGGTTCTTCATCCCCTTCGGCCTTCGGGATCAGATAGGTCGCCACGCGCATCGTCCGCGGCGGCTGGACCTGCCAGCGCGCGGGAACGGTCCAGGCGACTCCCGCTGCCGCGCCCGTTCTAGCTTCCCCGGAGGCCGCCGGGGCCGGGGCGTCCTGTGCCCGCTGAACGGCGGTGGACGCAGCAGCCGGCGCGGGGGGCTGTGCAGGGACCATAGCACGCGCGGGGGGCTCCGCGGCCGGCTCGGGCGACCGGGGAACGGACTGCTCCCCTCCGTCGCCGCAGGCGGTGGCGAAACCGAACAGTAAACCGGCGCCAATGAGGATGAGTTGGTAGCGTGGCATGTAACGGGTCTCCTTTAGGAAACGGGATTTGAAACGGCGGGCGCCCGGGTCTTCCATCGCCGGTGCACCCAGAACCAGTGATCGGGATAGTCCAAGACGTAACGGGCCAGCACGTCGGTGTACGCCTGGGTGATCTTCGCTATATCGGTCGTCTCGTCGCCTGACGGAAGGGCCTCGATCGGGGCTTCGAACCGGACCCGGTGGCGTTCCGCACCGGACCGGATGATGAAGCAGGGCACGATGGGGGCGCCCGTGCGCAGGGCGAAGAGCGCCGGTCCCTGGTAGGTCGATGCAGGCAGACCCAGGAAATCGACGAATACCCCGCCCGGACCGGCGTCCTGGTCGGCGAGCAGCCCGACGCACTCGTTGCGCCGGAGCGCCCTAAGGATCGCCGCGGGCGCCGAATCCATGGTGGTCACCGCCATCCCCAGTCGCTCGCGCCCCGCGCGCACCAGGCGGTTGACGGCCGGATTGTGCAGATCCTTCGCCACGACGGTAATGGGATGGCCCAGGCCGGCGACCGTGGCGCCGAGGAGCTCCCAGTAGCCGAAATGGCCGGTAACGAGTATAACGCCGCGCCCGCTGCTTCGCGCCTGAACGATGTGTTCCTCCCCGGAAACGGTCAACCGATCCCGCACGTCCGTTGTACCCCGGGACAGCACCCGGGCGTGTTCCACGGCCGTGCGGCCCAGTTGGCGGTAGACGGACCGCGCCATGGCCCGCGTCGCGCCGGCGTCCCCGGAATCACCGAAAACGCGGTCCAGGTGCTCCATGACCAGTGCCCTCCGCGTGCCGATCACGTGGAAGGCCAGGTCGCCCAGCCTGTCCCCCAGCCAGACGGCCGGGGACGGAGGCAGCCGTCGCGTAAGCGACATCAGCAGGCGAAGTCCCGCGTATTCGAACAGATGGGGCAGCGTCATACTGACCGGCCTCGTTGCCGCACCGCGATACGGCGCGTTTCGGGAACCCGTGTAATGGCGCGGGCCGCCACAGCCATCATTCGGCGAAAGCCGCCATTCGGAGGAAGCGATCAATCATCCCGCTCTCTGGACGTGACCCATTCTTCATTCTTCCTGCGCCAGTCGTCCTCTTCCGAGTGCCAGTCGTCCACCTCTTCCCGCGCCCAGCGACGCAGCGTGGCCTTCCTCCGTTTTCGGATCTGCAGGAACGCGAGCAGACACAGGACGCCGAACAGGGGCGCGATCAAGAGGGACAGGCTTTCGCCGAGCAGCATGCGCCAGCCGTAATTGCGTTCCATGTACGCCAGCCACTCCCGCTCGAAACCCACGCTGCTCACGCCGAAGGCGTCGAAACAGGCCTGGTCGATGGAGCCGGTCCGCCTCAGGCCGTCGAAGAGGGTATGCAGTCCCGCTTCGCCGTACTGCCGGAGTATGTACTGTACGGCGAGCGCGCTTTCCTGGTAGGCCAGTTGCGCCCGGTGTTCGGGAAAGGCGTTCACCCCCTGGATGGCCCCCAGGGAGACCAGGTTTCCCGAAACGACGGCGACCACCAGGGACGCCCGGTCCCAGAATCCCCATTCCCGCGCCATGTGCATGGCGAATCCCTCGTCCAGCCAGCGGGGAATGTCCACCCCGCGAAGCGCGCTGTGCAGCATCACGTGGGCCAGTTCGTGCACCACGAGCTCGCTGGAACCGTCATACGTCCCGGTAATCCGCGGGGACTTGAGTACGACGAGCCTTCGGTGGGGTACGGCGTAACCCGCGCCCCAGTCGGGAATGGCGCCGGGCGTGTAGGTCAGGAAGGCTTCCTGCGTGGGGGCGATATGGATATGGATGGTATCGGCGGCGGGCAGGCCCAGCGTGGCGCGCAGGTGCGGAGACGCCTCCCGCACGACGGCCAGCACGTGTTCCACGAAGGGCGCGTCGGCGGGTTCGAAGGTAAAACGAACGCCCGGGGCGATTCTTACGGACTCTTCCGCGCCTGCTCCGAGGCCCGGCAGCAGCATAAGCGCGCCGCAGACCAGGCCGAGGCACCGGGATCGAAGACGGCGCAGATCGCGCTGTGGTGCCTTATCGACGCGCACGCGCTTTGGCGCCTTATCGACGCGCATAACAACCTCATTCGCGTATGATGCCGCCTCCCAGGACCGTCTCGCCGTCGTAGAAGACGACGGACTGTCCCGGCGTAACCGCCCGCTGGGGATGCTCGAAGGTGACTTGCGCGACGCCGGGCTCACGGGGTGCGATCACCGCGGGCGTTGCCTCCTGCCGGTACCGGATCTTGGCCTGGCCGTGGATTTCGCCACGGGGTGTTTCCATGGACTGCCAGTTGACCCCGTCCGCCATGAGCCGGTCGCTGTGGAGATCCGCGTCGTCTCCCACCACGATCGTGTTCGTATCGGGCTGGATGTCGACCACGTACACCGGCCGTCCGGCAGCCAGTCCGAGTCCTTTTCGCTGCCCGATCGTGTAGAGCGGATATCCCCGGTGTTCGCCCAGGAAGCGGCCATCCGTATCTACGATCGGTCCCGGCCGTATGGGATCTTCGATGGAAAGCAGTCCTTCATCCGCGTCCACGGGGTGCCTGGCCGTCCACTCCCGGAGGAATCTTTCATGGCCCCTGTCCTGGATGAAGCAGATTTCGTAGCTGTCCTTCTTGTCCGCCACCCGGGGCGCGAGTCTTTCGGCGATATGCCGCGTCTGCGCCTTCGTGAGCATGCCCACGGGGAAGACGGTCCGTGCCAGCTCTTCCTGGGTCATCTCCCACAGGGCGTAGGACTGGTCTTTGTTTCCGTCGATGCCCCGCTTCAGAACATAGCGGCCGGCCTGGCCGGCCTGGCCCGCCTGGCCTGCCCGGCCCGTCTGGCCCGCGTGGTCCGCCCGGCCTGCTCGGTTCGCCTTGCCCGTGCTTTCCTCGAAGACAACCCGGGCATAGTGCCCCGTCGCCACGTAATCGGCGCCGAGGGCCCTGGCCCGGTCGAGCAGCACGCCGAACTTGACCCTGCTGTTGCAGGCCACACAGGGATTGGGCGTGCGGCCCCGCACGTACTCCGAGACGAAATTGGATATGACGCCCCGCTCGAACTCCTCGCGGAAATCCACCACGTAGTAGGGTATCCCGAGCCGGCCGGCCACGACCCGCGCGTCGTTCCGGTCATCCACCGTGCAGCAGCCGTGTTCGAATTGCCCGTTGCCGCCCACGCCGTCGTAGTCCCACAGGTGCATGGTGACACCGATGACTTCGCAGCCCGCGTCTTTGAGCATCGCGGCCGCCACCGAGCTGTCCACGCCGCCGCTCATGGCCACCACGACCGTCGCCCCTTCCGGCGGCAACCGGTTGACGGCCGGATCGAAGGCGGATGCGGTATCGAACGCGGATGCTGCATCGTACGCGGATTCGGTATCGGACCCGCTGCGAACAGGCGGCCCGGTCTTCGTCGACATCACGTCAGTCTCTCTGGTCTTCGCCGACGTCACGTCAGTCTCTCTGGTCTTCGTCGACCTCATGTCAGTCTTTCCGGTTCATCCCATGGCGCGACCGGTAGTCCTCGATCGCCGTCCGCACGCCGTCCGCGGCCATGGCGGAGCAGTGCATCTTGGTAGGCGGAAGACCGCCCAGGGCGTCGGCGATCGTATGGTTTTCGATAGACGCGGCCTCGTCGGCCGTCCTGCCGACCACCCATTCGGTGACCATGCTGCTCGCCGCGATGGACGCCGCGCAGCCGAAGGTCCTGAACTTCGCGTCCGTGACGGTCCCGTCCGCGATCTTCAGATACAGCGCAATGGTATTCCCGCTGATGGGGTTCCCCGCGTTGCCCACGCCGTCCGCGTCCGGCAGGTCCCCCACGTTGCGGGGCGAACGAAAGTGGTCCATGACGGTGGCTGAGTACATGAAACGCGCCTTAAACGGGTACCTGCGCGGCGGACGCGGTGGAAACCTCGCGGAGACGGGACACGATGCCGGGCAGGCGGCTCATGACGTAGTCCACTTCCCCCATGGTGTTGCCGCGTCCGAAGCTGAACCGGACCGAGCCCAGGGCGGTGCGCGGGTCCCTGCCCAGCGCCAGCAATACGTGGGAAGGCTCTATGGCCCCCGACGTGCAGGCCGAGCCCGTGGATACGGCGATCCCCGCGAGATCCAGGCTCATGATAAGCGATTCGCCTTCCGCGCCGGGGAAGGACACGTTCAGCGTACCGGGCAGGCGCCGTTCCGGATGCCCGTTTACCTGCGCGCCTTCGATCTCGCTTCCGATGCGCTCTTCCAGGGCGCCGCGCATCCCGGACAGATGCCGATATTCGCGTTCCCGTTCTTCCGCCGCCAGTTCGGCGGCCTTGCCGAGCCCCACGATCCCCACGGTGTTCTCCGTCCCGGATCGCACGTCGTTTTCGTGATGGCCGCCGTGGGCCGTGGGTTCGATCTCGATGCCCTTGCGGATATAGATGGCCCCCACGCCCTTGGGGCCGTAGATCTTGTGGCCCGAAAGCGAGAGGAGGTCCGCGTGCATCGCTTCCACGTCGACGGGCAGCTTGCCGGCGGACTGCACCGCGTCCGTGTGGAAGCACACGCCGTTCTCCCGGGCGATCCTTCCGATTTCGGCCACGGGCTGGACCGTGCCGATCTCGTTGTTCGCGTGCATGACGCTGATCAGGATCGTCTGATCGGTCAGGGCGTCCGCCACCTGGCCGGGATCGATCCGGCCGTATTCATCCACGGGAAGATAGGTCACTTCGAAGCCTTCCCGTTCCAGGAAACCGCAACTGTTCAGCACGGCCGAGTGTTCGATGTTCGTCGTGATGACGTGCCTGCCGTACGCTCTGCGGGCGTAAGCGACGCCTTTGAGGGCCAGGTTGTCGGACTCGGTGCCGCCGCTGGTAAAGTAGATTTCGCCGGGGCGTCCGTTCACCAGGCCGGCCACCTGGGCCCGCGCCTCTTCCACGGCCGAACGCGCATCCTGTCCGTACCGGTGGATACTCGACGCATTGCCGAACCGGTCTCTGAAGAAGGGCTCCATCGCATCGAAGACTTCGGACCTGACCGGCGTGGTCGCGTTATGATCCAGGTAGATGCGCGTCATAGGATCATGATCTCCGGGAGAGGGTGGCATCGGCTTCTGTCGTGAGGCGCCGTAAACTTCGAAAACCGGTTTTCCGGTCGCGCTCAACGGTCTTTGAAAATAGAGATAATCCATTGAAATGTCAAGTGTTATCGGGGTTTACGGCGTATGCGCGGCCGGCGGTTTCAGGCTGTTCCCGCTTGACAATCCAGGCGTTTTTCTTAGATTCATCAAGTAGCTCGGAAGCGTATACGCGCGTCATCAGGAAGGAGCGGCGCATGCACGCACTGAAACTCGCGGCCGGATTGGCGGTGGCCGTACTTGTAACGGGATGCACCCACAGCATCCGGATGGATCCCAACATCGGCCCCACGGCCAGTATCGCCAGGCCCGTGGACCTGACCGTCGGTCTCTATATCCCCGAAGAAGTCAGGGGATTCGTGATTACCGACCGGCCCGATCTCGAGAAGTTCGTTTTCGAAATCGGCGCGTCCCTCGAATCGATCATCACCAAGTCGGCGAACCGCGTTTTTTCCCGGGTTGCGATGCTGGACGCCCAACCGACCGCCGAGGTGATCGGTGAAAGGCAACTCGACCTCGTCATGATTCCCAGGGTGACCTCGGCCATGATGTCGCTGAACAGGGACGAAGGTCCGTTCCAGGACGATGCCCGGGGCAGTACGGCCGTTTCGGTCGAACTGACGTTCTATGACGCGGAGATGATCCAGTTCACTTCGGTCATGGCCTCTGGCGTGGGGATCACGTCGGAAAGGATCGGTTTATTCAGCAGGGGACAGAAGGAATACGCCGCATCCGTCGAAGACGCCCTCAACAACCTCAGCAACGACCTGGTCCGTCAGATGTACGGCAATTACGACATCCGCAAGAAGGGCGATGAGCCGGAGTAGGGCCGGCAGGCGACAACTGCCGCCATGGACCGAACTTCGGTGAATCCCTTGTGACCAGATATGGCCGGGATGTCCCTCAAAGACCGCTGGATCTACAGCCTCTATGCCTGGCGCAGCAGGTTCCGCAGCGCGCCGTTCAGCCTGTCGGATGCCCTGAGCCGGCCGGTCCGGCTCCTTGTTTGCCTCCCGTCGAATCCCGAAGAAGCCCGGAAAGCGGCCGAAATCATCCCGGACCTCATTGCGAGTCTGGGGGCGGAGGCCGTGTTCGTGGTCGGTGAACCGTGGTCCGTTGCATGTTGCGACCCGGCAGAGGATCGCGTTACCGCGGTGCCCCTGGACCGTACCGCCCGCCGGTGGTTCGGCCTCCCTTCCGCCCGGATCGTGGATCGATTGTCGGAAGCGAGGCTCAATTTCGCCGTCGATCTGAATCCATGGGCGGAATTGCTGCCCGCGGTGCTTTGCCTGCGCGTCAAGGTGCCGGTACGTCTGTGCCTGGACGATCCTGAACGCGAGCGCTTCTTCAACGTGCGGATCCTGCTCGCGGAGGGACACTCCGCGCAGCGCCGCGGCGCCGGACCGGGCATTCCACCGGATCCGGACCCGTCCGATCCACCCGTGGCCGGCGCCGCCGCGTCTTCTGGCGACTCGCCGTACGCGCGCCTGTTGCGGGTGATTCAGGCCGCCGCCCTGCCTCCGGCCGATCCCCGAATTTCAACTTGACAGTACGCCCCGGAGCCCGGATATTCGAAGTAGGATCCGGACAAGCCTGCTGAATCCCGATTCGATCGGGCGTGGCTTGTCGTCCAACCCAATCGATCCCCGCAGTTAAGCCTATGTCCGTCCTGTCTCCGCGCCCGCGTCGAACCGTCATCGCCGGAATCCTGCTGTCCTGCTGCCTGCTGAGCCCCACCGCAGTCACGACGTCGTTAAACGCGCAGTCGGAACCAGGCGCCGTCGATTCCCTGGAATCCCTGCTGTCAAAGGGCCGATCCCTCTACGATCAGCGGAAATTCGAGGAGGCAAAAGCCTTCTTCGAGGAGGCGGTCCGCCGCAAGTCCAGGTTCGGTGAAGCCCGCTACTGGCTTGGCGTTGCCCACTATGAGACCGGCGACGACAGAGAAGCGGCGAAGCAGCTGAGGATCGCCGTTCGACACGACCGGAAGAACCCGGACGTACACCTTGCGCTGGGCCGGACCTATATGCGCATGCGGAACCGCATGGTCGACGCGCGCAAGAGCTTTAAGCAGGCCCTCCGATACGATCCGGCGCATTCCGAAGTCCACTACTTCCTCGGGATCGCGTACATGGCGCAGAGCAAGCGGGATCCCGCGGCTCCGCTTTACGTCCTGCAGGCCCGGCGGTCCTTCAGCCGGGCGGCGGCGGCGAATCCACTGCACCCTGACGCCTACTACCAGCTGGGACTCTCCTACGAGAATCCTTCGCGGGATTACAAGAAGGCGCTGGCCCTCTTCTACAGGCAGTTGATGATCAAACCGGACCACCGGGACGCGCTGTACCACCTGGAAAGGTGCAGTTACCTGCTCAAGCAGTACCAGGGCGGCATCGATCTGCTGACGCAGGTGGTCGAGGTCCACGGAGACGGCGTGCCGGACTATGTCCACACGCTGATCAACAAACTCAGGGCCACGATGCTTCAGTCTCAGAAGCGATTCGCAGAAGCGGACCGGGCCTACGAGGAATTCCTGACCAGGGCGGAGCCGGAGGAACGCAAACACTACATGAACCTCGTCTACGTGGCGTCGGAGGAGGAACACCGGCAATACGAAAAGCTGGAGTCTGAAGAAGAAAAAGCGGAATACAGACGCCGGTTCTGGGCGGCCCGCGATCCGCAGCCTGCCACCGCCGTGAACGAGCGGCTGGTGGAACACTACCGGCGGGTCATGCACGCGCGGGAGCATTTTTCGAAGGGCCAGCAGCCCTGGGACCGCCGCGGCGGGATCTATATACGTTACGGGGAACCGGACGATCAGCAGCATTTCATCATGCAGACCGGCGAGAACGCCATGAAGAACTACCAGCCGACCGGCAACGCCCGCATCGACGCGATCCGGGAGCGCAACTTCATGTGGCGATACCGGCTGAAGATCGACAACGCCGGTACGGAGTGGAGCGATCCTTCCACCCGGAGCATCCGCGATCCCGACGCGGGCGATTACCTGCCCGAACTGGAAGAACAGCGCGTTTCATCCTTCAACTACTTTCCGCCCAAGTCCGCGAAAACGCAGGCGCTGGGCTTTCTCGCCGAGAGCTGGGTATACCTCGAGCACGACCTCGAACTGTTTTTCGTCGACCAGATCGGGGTCGGGAAATACGACTATCCGTTGCAGATACACGAAACGAACATCGCCGAGGCCGTTGTACAGGACAAGTATCATCCCAGGCGCCTCGCGGCAGCGCTGATCAAAAAGACGCCGGAATCCCATGTCTTCGACTACGGCGGCGGACCGCTGCGATTCATGTACGACATCGTGTCCTATAAGGGCGCCGGCAACCTGGCGGACGTGGAGATCGCCTACGTGGTCCCGGCCGAACAACTGGAAACCGTGAAGGACGGGCGGGGAATGCGTACGTGGTTCGACAGCCATATGGTGTTTCAGGATGGTGATTACAACCGCGTAGCCCAGACCTCGAGGCGGATAGGCCCCATCGATCGACCGCTCGCATCCGTTTCGGGCAGGGAAGTGGGTATCGAACTGCACACGGGCATGATGGAAATGGAGTCGCCGGCCGGCAGTTACCGCGCCGCCATAGAGGTTCGGGACGAAGCCACCCGGCGCATCGGCATATTCGAACAGCCGTACACCGTTCCGGGATACGCCGGCGATGCGCTGATGCTGAGCGATATCAAGCTGGCGGTCTCCATCGCGCCGGCCGATTCCGCCGCGGGCCCCTTCATACGCAACGGCCTTGAAATCGTACCCAATCCGGCGCGGCTCTATCAGCGCACCGATCCGGTTCATTTCTACTACGAGATATACAATCTCGCCCTGGATGACTCGGGGCGCTCGTCCTATCAGACGGAACTGGAAGTAAAGCTCAAGGACCGTCGGCAGAACCTCTTCTGGCGTATTCTGAAGGGTGTGGACCGACTGGTCGGGCGGACCGACGACGATCAGTCCGTGCTCATGGTTTTCGAAAACGAAGGCAACCGCCCGGACGAGTACAGCTACACCTCCATCGATACGGGCGCCACCCCCACCGGCGCCTACGAAATGACCGTCCGCGTCAGGGACCTTCGTTCCGGCCAAACCGCCACGCGGACCAAGGTTTTCGTCGTGACCAACGACCGGGTCGCGGAATTTGCCAGGGATGCGAAGTAACCGCAGCATCCGGCCGTTCGTCCGCCCCCGAAGGACGGCGCAACATGTCGAGTTCGAGCATAGTCTCTCCGCTGCTTGTCCTCCTGCTTCACGCAACGTGGTTCCAGCCTGCGGTCGCGCAGGAGGCGGAATCCCTGCTGGACCGGGCCAGGGCAGCCTACGCCGAAGGCGAGTACCAACGGGCCGAGACGACGCTGAGAAGCCTGCTCGCAGGGCAATCCGGTTCGTCATCGGGCTGGTTCTGGCTGAGTCGCACGCTGGACCGGCTGGAACGGTATGACGAGGCCGAGCGCGCTGTAAAGGAAGCGCTGAAGATCGACAGTTCCTCGCCGGAAACCATCATACAACTCGCCCGTGTCTACATCCTCAAAGACAAGAAGAAAGACGCGCGAAAGGTCCTGGACGAAGCCGAGAAGCTGGCGCCGGACAACGCGGACGTGTACTACTACCGCGGCCGCACCTATGGAAAGATCAGGCTGGCGAAGTTCCGGCCCCGGACGGCCGAGAGGGAATTCAATATCCAGGACGAATCCTACCGGCGCGCCATCGAGCTGGAGTCGAACCATCCCGACGCTTATTACCGACTGGGATACATCTACGAGGAGATCAAGGACGAACCGGAAACCGCGACAGACTGGTATTTCAAACAAGCCTCCATTAATCCCGATCACGACGAAGCGATCTATCGCCTGGCCAAATGCGCCGTTCAGTTGCAGAACTACCAGCAGGGATACGTGCTGCTGCAGCAGGTGGCCGCGGCACAGGGTCCGGCGGTCAATCCCCTCGTCGACGGGCTGTCGGGACAACTCGAAGCCTACCACTACCATGCCCTGGACCGGCACGAGCGGGCGTATCGCGCCATGAGGCAGTACGTCGCGGTCATGTCGGAGATCGACCCGGACGAAGTCGCCGTCTACGAGGATCTCTCCGTCGTAGCCTCCTCCAAGGACGCCGAAGCCTTTCGCGAAGCGTCGGAGGAGGAAAGGGAGAAGCTCTGGCGGGTATACTGGGCGGCCCGCGATCCCGATCCCACCACGCGGATCAATGAACGCCTGGTGGAACACTACCGGAGGATGATATTCTCCCGGCTGCACTTTTCAAAGGGCAAGGATCCCTGGGACCGCCGGGGCGAGATCTATGTCCGGTTCGGTCATCCGGACGACCGTCAGCATTTTATCCTGAAATCCGGCGAGGACGTCGTCAACGCTATCTTCCCGACGGGGATTCGGGACGTGGACATGATCCGCGACCAAAGCCGGCAGCGTTTCGAGCTGGAGGTCAGCACCGGGGCGCCGATCCAGGAGTTCGGAGAATTCAGCGCCCGGGCCGGGCGCGAGACCAAGGCGGTTGCTTTCCCGACGGAAAGCTGGGTCTACGTCCCCTTCGGCCTGGAGATCTTCTTTACGGATCAGCGAAACTCGAAAGTGTTCGATTACCCGCTTCAGGTGATCGACCTTCCTGACCTGGCGACCAATTTCGGCACGACGAACCGCCTCGCGTACAACTTCCTGAATACGCCGCGAAAACAGGCCGAAGATCTCATCCGAAAAGTACCTGAATCCCACCGGCACGATTACGGCGGCGATCCACTCACGTTCGTATACCATCTGGCTTCCTTCAGGGGCGTCGGCGACCGGGCCGACGTGGAAGTGGCCTACAGCCTGCCTTCGTCCCAGTTGGGCAACGTGGAAGACGGCCTCGGTGAAAGGACCTGGCTGTCGGGTCGCATTGCCCTCCAGGACACGGACTTCAACTTCGTCCAGGGCACACCCTTCAAGATGGGACCATTGCGCCGCCCCGCGTCCGCGCAGGACAATCTCCAGCTCAGTACCGGCGCGTTCCGGTTCCGTGCAAAGCCCGGAACGTACCGGTCCGCGGTTGCGCTTCGGGATTCGCTTTCGCAGAAGTTCGGCATTTTCACGGCGCCGCTCGATATCGCGGATTACAGCGCAAATCAGATGCTGTTGAGCGACGTCAAGCTCGCGGCTTCTATCGTTCCCACCGAAGGTACTGGACTGCTCGTACGGAACGGCCTGCTCATCACGCCCCACCCCGCGCGCATCTATTCTCCTTCGACGCCGGTTTTCCTCTATTACGAGATTTACAACCTGACGCGCGACGCCGCCGGCCGGACGCATTTTCGCACCGAACTGGAGATCGACGCCAGGGAACCCGGACGCAATGTCGTCCTGAGATTCCTGACTGCCCTGGGAAGCCTGGTCGGCCGGCGATCCGACGATCAATCCACCTTCGTGACCTTCGAAGACGACGGTACTTCGGCGGACGACTTCAAGTACACTTCCATCGAAACGGCGGATATGGATCCGGGAACCTACACCCTGACGCTGACCGTCACGGATCTCCACTCGGAGCAGACTGATACGAAGACGGTCGATTTCATCGTGGTGCGGGAGTAAAAGGTATGATGCAGCCGGCAATTGGCCGGTACGCCTCGTTTACTCTGCACAGGCGTTTTCAGGATCAAGGTTGCCGCTGACGGTCTCCCGGCGCGATCAGGCGGTAGAGCGCGGGGGTCACGAACAGCACCAGCAGCGTGGACAGCGTGAGCCCGCTCAGTCCCGTGTAGGACAGGCTGATCCACAGGTCCCGCGTCGAGGGATGTCCGGCGATGAGCAGGGGAGTCAGGCCCACGAGGGTGGTGAGGGAAGTGATCAGGATAGGCCGCAGGCGCTGCCTGGCCGCGGTTATGATCGCCTCGTCCAGAAGAACGCCCTCCCGTTGCAGCCGCGCCATGCGGTCTACCAGCAGGATCGCGTTGTTGACCACGATGCCGACCATGAATATGGCGCCCAGGAAGGCGCCCCGGTCGAAGGGAAGCTCAAAGGACCAGAAAACCAGGAAGATGCCCGCCAGTCCCATTGGGACGGTCAACAGCGCGACGAACGCGCGGCGGAAGGACTCGAAAAGAGCGGAGGTCACCAGCAGGACCAGCACGAAAGCCAGGCAGACGGCGAAGTACAGGCCGCGCTCGTCTCCCCAGTCGAACCCGGGCCACGTATGTCGTTCCAGCCTGTAGCCCGGCGGCAGGTCGACGGCGTTGAGAAACGCCTCCTGATACCTGTAGGCCAGTCTCCCCGTTCCCACAAATTCATAGGATATCAACCTTTCGTACTGCTGGTCGCGGCGCACAATGGCCGTGGGGACCCGGTTGAACGCCAGGGAACCGGCGTCCCCCGCGTTCAATGAGACGTCGACACCCCGGATCGGCATCCGTTCCAGGTCGGAGGCGTCCGTTTTCCTGTCCACGATGATCCGGTATGGCGTCCGCCGGCCATCCAGGTGGAGTTCGCCGTCCCGTCCCTGCCTTTCGGTATACAGCCTCAGCACTTCGTTCAGGTCGGCCAG
Organism: bacterium; assembly: GCA_963693015.1. Classification (GTDB taxonomy): domain Bacteria; phylum JAAXHH01; class JAAXHH01; order JAAXHH01; family JAAXHH01; genus JAAXHH01. Next base: position 1,890,167 of record OY843748.1, on the reverse strand, counting down.
TTTCAACCCGGCCCGTGCAAGCGTGCGTTGCGAGGGATTTAGCTGCAGCTCGTAGTAGGGACCTTCACCGAAACCCATGGGATAGTTGGAGGTTTCGACGTTCCGCACGCGCCGGTTCCTCTCCAGCTGCGCGGCGAGGCGCTCCGCGTGGTCTCCCAGGTCGTCATAGTTGTACCCCAGCAGGCGCAGGCTGGTTGGGAATCCACCGCCCCTTCCGGTCGAGAAACCGGTTCCCAGACCCCCAACCCAGATGTATAAGCCGCCGAAGTGGGAGGCCAGATTCATCATCCGGCCCAGCATTTCATGGGGCAGTGCCGTCAGGGCGGATTCCTCCGTGTAGACAACCTGGACGTCGGCTTTGGTCCCCACGATTCGGGTAGTCACTTCAACCTCCCGGCCCCCGGCATCCACCGCGTACCGTTCGAAGGCCAGCGCCACCGAATCGACGGTGGAGGTCTCCATGCCCGGGTGCCCCGTGATCGAGACGCCGATCCGGGTCCGGTCCGGCAACAAGCCGAATCGCGGCCCTTTCCACACGTCCGTCGCGAAGAGATACGCGCTGATGCCGAAGAGGGCGAACGTCGCCAGCGTTACGGGCCACCTCCAGCGGATCACATGGGCTACGGCCCGTCCGTATCGATCCCGGAGACGCTGTTCCCGCCCGGGCCGGGCTGGCCCCTGGACTTTCCTGTCCAGATGGCGGGTGATCACCGGGACCCAGATGCCCGCGACCACGATGGACGCCGCGAGGGTCAGTCCCAGTCCCAGCGCGAAGGGACCGAAGTCCTGTTTGAATTCATCCGACAGGTAGACGATCGGGACCAGGGCGGCGATCGTGGTGATCGTGGTGGCAGCGACGGGGATGAGCATTTCGCACGTGCCGCGAACGGTCGCCGCGTCTCTCCCGTCTCCTTCCTCGTGGCGGCGGCGGATATTCTCGTAGATGACCACCGCATTGTCCACGAGGATGCCGAAGGCCAGGGCCAGGCCCGAGATGGTGAGCAGGTCGAGACCCAGCCCCATGACCCGGAAGCAGATCATGGTGGTGAGCATCGACAGGCCGATGGAAGACAGGAGGATGATCGACGCGCGCAGTTGGCGGAGAAACAACAGGAGCAGCGCGACGATGGCGATCAGCGCTATGGCGACGCGGATGAAGAAATCGTCCAGCGCCTGCCGGACGTCCCGGCTCCGGTCGGTGATCAGGGTCAGCGAGACACCCGCCGGCAGACCCCCGGCCAGTTCGTCGATGCGCGACCGTACGCGGCGTGCGACGTCCAGCATGTTGGAACCTGGCTGCCGGGCGATATCGATGGTGATGGCAGGCTGGCCGTTCAACCGGAAAATGCTGTTCGGTTCGGTCATCCCCATGCGGATCTCCGCCAGGTCGCCGAGGCGGATGACCTCGTCGCGGCCCGTCGCGACGGGCAACTGCGGGAGGTCGCCCGTCCCCATCGTCAACGGATTCGTCCACAGCGGAACCGTGGTGGACGTCCTGCGAAGCATCCCGGCGGCATGGGACTTGAAGGCGTTGTCCACGGCTTTTCGCAAGTCCGCGGCGGTCAACCCGGCACTGTTCAACCGGTCGGCGCCGATCTGAAGCAACAGTTCTTCTTCCCGCCCTCCGATGATGTCGATCTCGCCCACGCCTCCGATCGGGGCCAAAGCCGGCCTGATCTCCTCCCTGGCCAATGACCGTAGCGCGAGATCGGTCCGGGGCCCGGAAAGACGATAGCTCATGAATCCTTCCAGGTTCCGGAAGATGTCGGGGGGCACCTCGGATATCACGGGCGGCCGCACGCCGATGGGCAAGTCCACGCGCAGGGATGCGAGCCGGTCCCTGAGCAGGGTCCGGGAAGCGGCAATCGAACGGGCGTGATCGAAGGTCGCCGATATACTCGCCGCCCCTTCCTTCGTTTCCGATCGCATGCCGACGAGGCCGGGCACAGCAGAGATTTCGGATTCGATCACCGCGGTGACGTGTTTGACGACGGCTTCCGAAGACGCGCCGGGCCACTGGACCGTGATCGTCAACCCCGGATACGCTACGTCGGGTTTGAGCGAAAGCGGCAGCCTGAGGATAGCCGCCGTTCCCAGGGCCAGTACGACCAGGGCCGCGGCTATGACGGCGATGGGCCGGTGGATCGCGGATGTAAGGAATCTTTCCATGATGTGATGGGAGGATGCCGCGCTACCCGGGGTCCGCGGTCCGGCTTTCCGATGACCCGGCGACCAGGCTGTACATGATCGGAACGACGAAGAGCGTGAGGCCCGTGCCCAGGATCAGGCCGCCGATCAGGGTCCGCGCCAGGGGTATGCCGAGTTCGCCGCCCGTCCCGAATCCCAGGGCCAGCGGCAACACGCCGCAGATCGTGGTAACGGTGGTCATCAGAATAGGCCTGATCCGCCGCCTGCCGGCTTCGTGAATGGCCTCGCGGCGGGACAAGCCGTCCCTTTCGGCCCGGACGATGAAGTCGACCTTCAGGATGGCGTCGTTCACGACGATGCCCACGAGGATGATGGCGCCGATCCAGGTGATGATATTCACGCTCTCGCCCAGCAATGCCAGCACGAAGACGGAACCGGCCAGCGCGAGGGGAATGACCGCGATGATGATCCAGGGCAGGCGCAGCGATTCGAACTGCGCCGCAAGGATCAGCACGACGACGAGGATGGAGAAAAGCAGCGAGATCATCAGGGCGCGGTACGCGTTTCGCAGGGTCTGATGCCTGCCCGTGATTTCGACGGGATGGCCGTTCAACCGGCTGTCCGACAGGCCTTTCGCCGCCAGCAGGCCGCGGAACCGGTCCGCAACGCCGATGAGGTCGTCCGTGGCGATTTCCGCGTCGATGACGGCCATCGGAGTCTGATCCAGGCGGAAAATCTCTCCGGCGACTTCGACGGGCTCGATGGTCGCCATGGTCCGCAGGGGAAACCGGCCCTTCGGCGTATCGACGGCGAGTTCCCGGATGCCGCCGATCGTCGTGCCCGTGCGGCCCGCCCCCTGAACGACGATGGGTACGCGTTCATCCGTTCGGTTCATGGAGGTGGCGGCCCGTCCGCCCGTGTAGGTGCGCACGGCTTCGGCGATCCGCGCCGGTTCCATGTCCAGCCGGGCAGCCCTCCGCGCGTCGATCTCGATCCGGTAGGAAGGCCGGAGATCTACGCCGCGGAGCGTGACGTCGGTCAGCGGTAGATCCGAGGCGGCCAGGAGGGAACGGACGGTCTCCGCGGTTTCCGCCATGCGGCGCTGGCCGGAAGCGCTGAAGCCGGTGGATGCTTCACCCATGTACAGGCGTATCGACAAATCGGCCTGATTGCCCCCCAGTACCGTGGACAACGCCGATACCGGCGGTTTAAGATCGACCCGATGCTGCAAGTCGGAAGGGATCCCGGCGCGTAACGCGGCCATGGCCGACCGGGCGTCCGTCAGCCCTTCGTCGAGGAAGACCTGCACGCGGGCGGTTTCGAGCTTCATGGCGCCCGGCGAAGTGCCCGGTACGAAGGACGATCCGGTCGCGCCGGCCGTGGCGAGGGTATGACGCACCCCGGGAATCGCCAGCGCCAGGCCGGAAAGGTCCCGCGCCCGTTCCACCGTGGATTCGAGGGAGGTGCCGGCGGCCAGCGAGAGCTCGATCCAGAAGGCGCCCTGGTCGACCTGCGGGTAGAAGGAGCGCGGCAGGTTGCGCCCTATGGGCGCGGCGATCAGGACGAAGGCCAGTAGCACGGCCAGTCCCCTGAAGGGATGATCGATGGCCGCGTCGACGGCACGGCGATACATCCCGTACAGCCTCGCGGGCTGACTGGCGTTCCGGGTCGACCCGCGCCCGGCCCACCGGCCGACGAGGGCGGGCAGCAGCGTCAACGCGGCCGTCCACGAGAGCACGAGCGTAGCGGTGACCGCGAAGGCCTGGTCCCGAAAGAGCTGCCCGGCGACGCCCGGCGTCAAGGCCATGGGCAGGAACACGGCGATCGTGGTGAGCGTCGAAGCGGCCATGGGGAGCGCCACTTCGGCCGCCCCGCGGCCCGCGGCCGCCTGGATCCCCGGATCGGTCTCCCTGTGCCGGACGATGTTCTCCACCGAGATGATGGCATTGTCCACCAGCATGCCGATACCGAGGGCCAGGCCGCCGATCGACATGATGTTCAAACCGATGCCCATCGCGTCGAACACGCCGAATGCGGCGATTACGGCCACCGGCATGGTGAGCGCCACGGGCAGGGCGTAGCGGAAGCTGCGAAACCAGGCCAGCAGGACGATCAGCGCGAGGACGCCGCCTCCGGCCAGGGCGGTCAGCGCGTTGCGTATCGACCCGCGGACGAAGTCGGCCTGGTCGAAGGCGGTGGAAAGCGATACTTCCGTAAACTCGACGTTGAACTGCCGCGCCAGGGTGTTGACGGTTTCGCTGGCGTCCAGCAGATTCGCGTCGGTGGTCTTCTGTACCAGTACGCCAATCGCTGGCGTACCGTCGAAGAGCACGGCGCCCCGCCGGTCCCTTTCTCCCATGCGCACCGTCGCCACGTCGCCAACCCGTATCAGCGCGCCGTCCGGTCGCGTGGCGATGACCGTCTCGCGCATATCGTCCAGGGACTTGAAAGCGCCGTCGACGCGAAGCGCGTACCGGTAGTTTCCCCGGCGGAGCAGGCCGGCGGGCAGGTCGCGGTTGGAGGCGGTCAGCACGTCCCGCACCGTGTCGAGAGAAAGCCCGTACGCGGCGAGACGCGACGGATCGATCGTAATCTGTACTTCGGCCCCGGCCCCGCCGATGACCCTCGCGCGGGCCACCTCGGGCAGCTGTTCGAGTCTGGGCCGGAGGACCTCCTCGGCCAGCCGCTGCAAGGAAGACGTGGCGCCCGGGTCATTCCGGTTCGCGGACCTGAGAATAAGCCCCATCATCGGCGCCCGGTCGGGATCCGCGTCCAGTATGACCGGCCGTTCGCTTTCGGGAGGAAGAAGGAACCGCTGCGTGTCGAGCCGTTCCCGGGCGGTGAGCATCGTGGACTGCAGGTCGGCGCCCCAGTCGAGTTCGACGGTCACGAGCGACTCCCCCTCCCGTGATATGGAGCGGACCTGCACGGCGCCGGGTAGGTTTCTCAGCGTGGACTCGAGCGGCTCGGTGATTTCACGGGCTACGATCTCCGGCGGCGCGTCCGGCCAGGTCGTCCACACCGTGATACTCGGTATCTCGAGCGGGGGCAGCAGGTTGACCGGCAGGCGGGTAAGCGCGATGAGCCCGATGAGCACCGCGGCGCTCGTCAGGCAACACGTGGCCACGGGCCGGCGAACGGCGATCTGGGGAAGTTTCATGATCGATCCGGGCCCGGTTTCAGTTCTTCAGCCGGTAAACCACGATATACGGGTTCAGCTCGCCTTCTTCGTCCACGGGGGTCGTATCGATGCCGTACAGATCATCGCCTTCGGCGTAGTCCATATGTTGCGGTGACTCGATATCCAGTTGCAAAAGGGTGCCATCCCGAGAATACAGGTCGATATGCCGGATGCGGGTATTTTCCGGACCGTTTCTGTCCCTCTGAACGAGCACGAGGTCACCTACGATCAGTGGACGAAATATACGGGTCGATCTGTTCAACTCGTCCGACGCAGACTGCCTACTTGTAATCACCATGGGGAAGTACCCAGGTGGTTCGGCTGAGTACGTCGCGACGATGCTACCGTCCCACTCCATGTCGTGTATCTCGTAGCTTTTGATGGGTGAGTGCAGAATGCGACCTTCCGGGGTGAGTGACATGTGCAAGTACGAGCCCCCCATCATGACCGGAATGGGCGGATCGGGCGGCCAGGGGCGGCTGCCCATATCGTGGGACTTGCTGCCGTCCGAACCATATACCGTAAGCAGTGATTCGCCGAAGAGGGAACTCACGGCGCAGCGCCCTTCACTGCCGCAAACCATGTTGCTCGGCCTGGGCATGTCGGTTCGGAACGAGGCCTGGTGTTCCCCGTTCAGGTTGAACGTCGCAATGCGACTGTTTCCTTTGTCGAATACCACGATTCGGTCGTTGAAAACCGCAACGTTCTGAGGTCTCGACAGTTCACCCGGTCCGGATCCTTCCTGGCCGATCCGCCGGATCAACTTTCCCTTCGGATCCGTCACCCAGACCGTATGTAGCTGCCAGTCGGGCAGATAAAAGTTACCCTCGGCGTCCCGGGTCAGATCGGCAATTTGACCCACGATTTCATCTCCGAATTCGAGGGGGATTTCCCGTACTTTTTCTACGATGTAGTTCTGCGCGACAGCCGAACTGGTCCAGCCCGGGAAAAGTAGTGCGAGCAGAAGTATAACCAGAAGTTTCATCAAGTAGCTCCTTTGCTCATCAGCATGCAGGTTTTACCACACGGGAATCATGGACCGCGGTCCAGGCGGTAGATCACGATGTGCGGATTGTCCTCTCCAGCATCCACGGGTGACGTGTCGATGGTGTAAAGATCCTGGCCTTTGGCATAAAGAAAAAAGAACGGTAATTCAATGCCAAGCTGGACGATGGCACTGTCGTGCGCAAAGAGATCACCACGAAATCTCAACTCATCGTCTTCCAGGATCTTCCTTCTTTGAATCAATACGTGATCACCAACAGCCAGCGGTCGGCCAACCCACGACCAGGTGGTGTTGTCGAACCTGATACCTCCTCCTGTCGGACTGACGAAGAAAGGTACGTAACCCGGGGGTTCCGCCGAATAGGTTGCCAGGTCCTTACCATCCCGCTGCAGTCTCAGGACTTCGTAACGTTTCACGGGTGAATAGAGCACATCTCCACTCGGTGTGCCGGATATATGCTGGAACAACTGATAGGAACCACCAACGACACCCATGGGCCTGGCCTCCACCTCACGACTGCCACCTTCGTATAGCTTCGAGCCATCGGTGTCGTATACCGTGAAGAGTGACGGGCCCAGCACAGATGACACGACGATGTGCCCGTCGTCGTTTATCACCATACCGGACGATAGATATACATCGATTCGAAAGCTGGAAAGATGCTGACCCGTTGATGAAAAAACGGCGATTCTGTCGTTATCGTTGTCGAGCACGTAAACCTTCCCGTCGTGCAATGCCACACTGCGGGGATTGGTTAGTTCTCCCGGTCCCCTTCCCTCCTGCCCGATTTTCCGGATCAACTTGCCTTGGGCATCAACCAGCCAGACCGCATGCTGCTGCCAGTCCGGAAGATAGAAATTCCCCTCGGCGTCCCGGGTCAGATCGGCAATTTCTCCAACGATTTCCTCCCCGAGTTCGAGTGGTACTGTCGATACTCTTTCAATGGTGAACTGCTGTGCGGAGATGTCTCCATCAACAGCCGGGGTGAGGCTGGCGAGCACTAAAAGTATTATACGTTTCATGGGCACCTCTCATTCGCGTTCGACGCTGTTGAGATGTCTGCTGGTTTCTACCCGCCAACCAAGCGGTAGACCACGATATGCGGATTGTCCGCTCCCTTATCCACCGGCGTGGTATCGATGCCATAGAGGAGGTCGTTAGCCGAAGCATAAAACTGCAACGGGAGTTCCATGGCGAGTCGTACCGGTTCGCCTTCCATGGTGAAGAGATCGCCGTAGTGCTTCGAAGTGCTGCCGGTTTCGCCGTTAACGCTGATCTTCATCTTCATCCACTGGGCGAATACGTGGCCGCCCACCGCCAGGGGGCGCGACATGGGCGTCCATGTTTTCAGGACGTCAGGTACATTGACGACGGTGCCGCGCGAGCGCTCGACCATACCCGGTCCGGAACGGTCGAATTCGCCAAATCCGGGAGAATCCGCCGTGTATTCGGCAAGTATCTGCCCGTCCCAGTCCATTCTGAGCACATTGTAACGCGTAGGATCTGACGTCAGGATTTGTCCGTCGGGCGTAGTTGAGATGTAACGGCTTCCCAGGTGCAATCCCCAGTAATCCGGCGCCTGGCTGCCCCGTTTCCCGATTTCGTTTCCCTCCGCGTCGTAGACGGTAAACAGCGTAGCATCCCAAAGGCCTTTCACGGCGACAAGATCGTTGCCGTTGCTCGCAATGCCCCCGGTCCGGGGGCCATCTACGCGGAAACTGAGCAGGATGCCGCCCTCTGCGGAAAAAACCGAGATCCTGCGGTTGCCCGCATCCAGAACGTAGATGCTTTCGTTCAGTACCGCCACGCTGAAGGGATGGCGCAACTCTCCCGGCCCCGACCCTTCCCGGCCGATACGTCTTATCAGATTCCCTTCCCCGTCTGCGATCCAGACCGCGTGCCGTCCTACGTCCACCAGGTAGTACAGGCCGTTTTCGTCGATAGCCAGGTCGACGATCTCTCCTGCGATTTCGTCACCCAGATCCAGCGGAATGCCGCGGACTTTCTCGATGAGCAGGGGCTGCGCGGCAACCGGGCCGATAGATAGCAGCATAAGGGCGGGCAGACACGTCAACAATGGTCTCTTCAATGCAAAATCTTCCGAAGGTCGGGGATGCGAAGTACGCGCCATGCCTGTCGTGTATGGTTTTCGCGTGGCATGGCAACCGGCGCCAGACGAAATCACCCGTACGACGCGATTGAATCAGGGACTGCCTTGATCCGTCAGGCGATAAACCACGATATGGGGATTGTCCTCCCCTTCGTCCACGGGCGTGGTGTCGATGCCGTAGAGGAGATCGTTGTCCGAAGCGTAGAACTGCATCGGCAGTTCCAGGGCCAATTGTACCGGCGCGCCATCCAGGGTGAAGAGATCGCCGTAGTATTTCGTTGGGCCTTCAAAGTTCATCTTCTTGCGCTGTACCAGTGTATGATCAGCGACAGCCAGCGGACGGAGAATGGGTGTCCACGTCTTATACATTTCTCTGAAGAGATCTTGTGCTGACGGAATCTGGGTGCCGGCAGGATACTCCCACGGACCGTAGCCAGGTGAATCGGCCTGGTACGTTGCAAGCACAGTCCCGTCCCACGCCATCCTGTATACGGGATATTCCTTGACCGTAGAATACAGGATATGACCATCGGGCGTCTGGCTGAAATGCTGATCTCCCAGGGTATAAAAGAACCTCGTGTCCGGTTCTCTTTTGCCATGACTCCCGACGGCATTACCTTCCAGGTCGTAGACCGTAAAGAGTGTTGGCTGCCAGAAGGAACTCACCGCAACACGTCCGTTGTTGCTCACCAGTATCCCGAATGCCATCGGAAAATCACATCGGAAGCTGTTTGCATACGTACCATCTCCCCCGAAAATCATCACCCGATTGTTTTCTTTATCGAGCACAATGACATTGTCTTCAGATACAGCTGCTCCAACGGGTAGCCGCAACTCGCCAGGCCCTGAGCCTTCCCGGCCGATTCGCCTGATGAGAACCCCCTCCCCGTCAACCATCCAGATTGTGTTTTGCTGCCAGTCGGTCAGGTAGTAGTGGCCGTCGGCGTCCTTGAACAGATCTACGATTTGTCCTGCAAACTCATCACCCAGATCGAGGGGAATATCGCCGGTTTTCTCGATGGCGAAGGTCTGGGCGGAAGCACCTGGAACGGGTATCGAAGTCAAACCGGCCACAAGTACAGCAATAACCAACTTCATGTGTCGGTCTCCCAACTACAGTTTGAATCAGTGATCAGTTCCATCTGTCAGGCGGTAAACCACGATATGCGGGTTGTCTTCCCCTTCGTCCACGGGCGTGGTGTCGATGCCGTAGAGGAGATCGTTGTCCGAAGCGTAGAACTGCATCGGCAGTTCCAGGGCCAACTGTACTGGCGCACCGTCCAGGGTGAAGAGGTCGCCGTAGTAATCCGTAGTCCCGTCGGTTTCGACGTTTATCTTTTTCCGTTGTGCGAGTAAGTGATTGGAGACTACAAGGGGGCGGAGAATAGGTGTCCATGTCTTCATGATTTCTTTATGTGATAGCATCAGGGCATTGGGCGGATATGTGAGCTTTCCGTAACCCGGTGAATCGGTTTCGTAAGTCGCTAGAACAGTTCCGTCCCAGTTCATTCTGAAAACAGGATAGCCTTTAACCGTAGAGTATAGGATATGGCCCTCCGGTGTCTGATTAAGATGCTGATCACCAAGGGCATAACCAACCGCTTGGTCAGGTGCTCTTTCACCTCGGCTGCCTATGATGCCGCCATCCATGTCGTAAACCGTGAAGAGCGTTGGCTCCCAGAGAGAATTGACCGCAATCTGGCCGTTATCGTTCACCAGGATCCCGGACGTCATTTGAAGGTCCAGGCGGAAATCGTCTACATATGTTCCATCCATTTTGAAAATCATTACTCTGAAATTGCCTGTATCGAGCACGAGGACCTTGTCTTCAAATACGGCTGTTCCATTCGGAAGCTTCAACTCTCCAGGACCTGAACCCTCGCGTCCGATACGCCTGATAAGTTTGCCGTCCGGATCGCATATCCAGACGGAGTTAAGTTGCCAGTCCGTCAGGTAAAACTGTCCGTCACTGTCCTGTACCAGATCCCCGATTTGTCCGGCAATCTCGTCCTCGAGATCCAGCGGGATTTCCCTGACTTTCTCGACTGCGAATGACTGGGCATGCGCAGAACTTATAGTAGCGATTAAAACACAAGTTGATACGACGGTGATAAGAACGTTCAAAACAGTTACGCCTTTCTTCAAGCAATACACATGCGAGGTGCCTCAATCCCTCAGCCGCACCCGGACCGGCACGTCGTGGGCGAGCGTGATGTTGCCGGTGACCGCCACCGTGTCGCCTTCGCTGATCCCTGACGTCACTTCCCGCCAGTCGTCGCCTTCCTGCCCCAGGGTTACGTACGACCACTGAGCCCTTCCGCCCTGGATTCGAAAGACCAGCGCGCGTTCGTCGCGGCTTACGATGGCTTCGTCCGGCACGGCGAGCCGGTCTTCGTAGGAGGTACCTTCGATGAGCACCTCTGCGAACATGCCCGGCTTGAGCCGCCCTCCCGGATTGGCCAGCACCGCCTCGACGATACCGGTGCCGCTTTCTTCATCCACCGACGGGTGTACGCGGGAGATCCGGCCTTCGAAGGATTCGCCGGGCCAGGTCGTGACGCTGATGCGCATTGCATGGCCGATGCCAACGGCGCCCAGGTCGCTCTCGAGCACCGCCGCCCTGACGCGTATCCTGGAGAGGTCGATCAGTTCGAAGCAGGTCTCTCCGGGGCTAACCTGCTGGCCTTCCTCCACGAGCCGCTTTGCGATGACGCCCGAGAACGGGGCGTGTATGGACGTCTGTTCCAGCTCCCACCGCGCGCCGGCGTGTTCCAGCTCGGCTTCGATCAGTCCCGTGTTCTGCGCGATGAGGTCCAGCCTGCGCGATCCGCTGAGCAACTGGGCGGCGTCGAAATTCCTCTGGGCCGTCTTCAGTGCCGCAACGTCGATTTCCCCGTTCGCGTACGCCCGTCTCGTCTCTTCCAGTGCCTCGCGTTCACGACTCAACCACGCCGTATCCGGGGGCGAGACGGTCGAGGTGTCCATGATGAACTGGGCATAATCGATCCGTTTGTCCAGGAGTCGCGCCTCCCATTTCTCGACGTTCAGTTCGAACGGCGCCTCGTCCAGGCGCAGGAGAAGGTCGCCCTTCTCGACGTGATCACCCTCCCGGGCCAGCACGTCTTCCGCCTTGCCCGAGACGCCGGAACTGAGCTCCGAGCGCCGGAAGGCCATGAGCCGGCCCGATGCGACGATCGAACGGGTCAGCGTGCGGGGGGTCACCACCACGGCTTCGACCGGGAAGGGCTGCACGGTGTTTTCACCTGAATCTACTTCGATAGTCTCGTCCGCGGGCTCCGGCGTACACGAACTCAGGCAGAACGCGGAGGTCACGGCGACCGCGACGACGAGGAGGACCGGAACAAGTGTTTTCACGGTAATTTGCCTTTGGAGGGGAGGCGGTCCCTTGAAGAGTCGGCAGGCTTCCATATCGTAACCGGTTTCCCGATTACGCGCAAGCCTCGAATCGCTCGCGATTCATATTCGGCCGAGGATGCAAGTTGGTTTACAACGCGCCAAGAGGCCGCCTGAGCGCGTAAAGGACCACTGAGGGATTCTTCTGGTCGTCGGTGGGTTCCACCAGCATGTAGAGACGATTGCCGCGGGAGAACAGCGCGCCGGAGGAATTCATGTAATCGGGAAGTTGGATATCCCCCGCGATAAGGTTGAGATTGGCATCATAGATTTCGAGGAATGTTCGCGCGTATCCCGGTTCTGCGAAGACCACGCCTAGACCCCGGCGGCCGATGGGCAGTATTTGAAGAATATGACTCCATTGGTCATGATACGCATTGAGTTTCGACGGGTCGTCAAGTATTCGCGGGTCATACTCTTCCGGCGGTGCGACATATCGGGGAGATTCGCGCTGTGCCATATCGACAGATTGGCCATCGAGCGTGTATTTGCGAAGGGTATATTCATAAGGCGTAATGAAAAATACATGCTCTTCCCGCAGGACGATACCGCCGCCCCGCGCCCTTGCCGCCAGATTGAGGTTTTTGGACTGTGGCGCGAACTGGCGCAGGACTTGTCCCTGATCATTCAATTCAAAGACCAGGTCTCCTCTATTCGCCGAATCTCCGTAACCGAAAAAACGGCCTTCCTGCGAAATGTGGAGTCCATTCAGTCGTGTCGTCGATAGAAAGCTGCGTACGAATTTAAAACTGCTGTCGTAGCGCGATATGCGCATCAACGTCATGTCGTACAGGTAGAAGTCCTGGCCGCCGGAAGCGATGGACAGGGGATAACGGTACTCCCCCGACCCATCGCCCGGTCCGCCTATCCTTCCCTTGCCAACCCCGGTTTCGTCGTAGATACCCACGCGAGGAGTTATATCCATTATGACGATGTCACCGGCCGCTGTTACGGTGCCGATCCGGGGAAGTGGTCCGATGAGGAACTCGTCTCTCGCATCCAGGGCAATACGTTTTTCTTCCCTGAAGATATCTTCGAAGCCGAGGGGCTTATCCTCTGCGCATCCGGACAAACACCACAGGAACCCCGTTACGGCCACGATACCCATTGTTGAAATCCTCATGTTGACCGTCCTGGCCGATTTCAACTCAGATGGAGCGGAAGCAGGAACAAGATGCGGGAGACCACCGCATCGACGGGGATTTCGTCCATCAGGGATTTGTACGTAAGACCATGAGCGCCGTCAAAGGGTTGTGGACTGAACGGCGAAGTTATGAATCACTGTCTGCCGGATTTGGCATATTCCATGAAAATCCGTCATGTCATGACCGATTTTCAGGGTATGTCAGAGGTGTGCTTCTCCGTTCCGCCGCAACGGATTCTCGACGCGGCCGCCCAGCGCCTTCGCTAGAACCCCGGCTTCTCCACGTCCTCGGCGGCCGGTCCCTGAAGGTTGACGTTGTCCCCGGTGGGCCAGCGCACGGCATAGCGCGCGGAGCGGTCCCGCTTGTATCCGGCGTGCCAGTAGCTGCTGGCCGCCAGCCATTCCAGCAGGTCTTCCTTCATCTTCGTCCTGATCTCCGCGTACGCATCGTCGCCCCATCGGTTCCACAACTCCCCCGGGTCGGCTGCCAGGTCGTACAACTCGCCCTCCTCCTGGCCGATGTAGTAGACCATCTTGTGGGTCCGGCTGCGCATCATGATCTGGTAGTTGTCCTCGCAGAACACGTAATCCCGGGAGACGACCGGGGCGTCAGGATCGGCGTAGGGCATGAGGGAACGCCCTTCCAGGTAGGTGGGGACCGGAACACCCGCCGCTTCGAGGATGGTGGGTCCCAGGTCCATGAGCGAGACCAGGCCGCCCACGTGGTCACCCCGGCGCCGGCGGTCCGGGTAGCGGATGATGAGCGGGATATGGGTGATCGTGTCGTACATGAGCCACTTGTAGGCCATGCCGTGGTCGCCCAGGTTCTCGCCGTGGTCCGAGCAGAAGATGACCAGGGCGTTGTCCAGGTAGCCTCTTTCCTCCAGGGCGTCCAGGATTTCGCCCATCTTCTCGTCCACCGTGGTCACCTTGGCGTAGTAGTGGCGGCGCATGTGGTCGATGCGGGCGTCGGTCGCCAGGTACATGTCAATGCCGGATTCGTGGCCGGCCGTGGAGAACATCTTCTTCAGGGCTTCCTGCTGGGGCGGCTTGTCCGCCAACTCGTTCTCCCGGGCTAACGGCCGGGGTATCTCGACGCCGTCGTAGAGGCTCAAGTGGCGGGGCAGCGGGTCCCAGGGTTCGTGGGGACCCGTAAACCCGATCTCGAGGAAGAAGGGCTTGTCGCCGCGGTGGCTTCGGATCCAGTTGAGCGCCGAGTCGCCGATGAAGACGTCGCTGTGGAACCGTTCCTCTTCGTGCCACGGCACGCCCTGCAGTTTCGTCCACCAGTCCGGGTCCGTCAGGTGGCGGTCGTTGGGCCGCTCGACGCCGTGGAAGGTCATGTACCGGCCCCAGTCGTCGTCCGCGCCGCCGCCGGCCAGGTTCATGTTGGTCGGGTTCTCGACGACGACCCGCTCGTGAAACCCGCCGGGCATGTCCCTGGGCATGAAATGCATCTTGCCGATGCCGGCGCACCAGTAGCCGTTTTCCGCGAGGTCCTGCACCCAGTTGCGGTGGCGTCCCCAGGGCTGGAAACTGTAGACGCCCGTGTTGTGGGGGTACATGCCCGTGAAGACGGCGGCCCGCGAAGCCACGCAGGTGGCGCCCGGGCAATAGGCCTGCCGGAAGGAAACCCCTTCGGCGGCCAACCGGTCGTGGCCCGGGGTGACCATGTGGGGGTTGTCCCAGGCGCGGACCGTGTCGACCCGCTGCTGGTCGGTCATGATGAGGATGATATTCGGGCGGTCCGCGGGCATCGGGGGACTCCTGAAACGTGGCGGGGAAGAGATATTCTACGTACACGACACGCGGTGTTCCGGCCTCTGCTACGCCACCCGGTCCTCCGTCGTACCGGTACCGTCTTCTTCGGACCGGGGATGCAGGCGGCTGACCGCCGCCTTGATGATCCGCTGTCCCTCTACCTCGCGCACCACGATCCGGAAATTCCGGAACGGCACGGCCTCTCCGGGTTCGGGCACCCGGCCGAGTTCGTTGAAGACCAGGCCGCCGACGGTCTCGAATCCGTCCGGCGTGATATCCAGGTCGAGGATGTCGTTCAGCGTATCGATGTTGAGCCGGGCGTGGACGAGGAAAGAGCCGTCGGACAGCGCCTCGTACATCGGGTCCTCGTCGTCGTATTCGTCCTGGATCTCTCCGACGATTTCCTCGAGCAGGTCCTCCAGGGTCACCAGGCCCGCGGTCGTCCCGTGTTCGTCCACGACGATGGCCAGGTGGATCTTTTCCTGCTGGAACTCCTTCAGCAGTTCCGCGGCTTTCTTGGTCTCCGGCACGACGTAGGGCGGGCGAAGGAGGTCTTCCAGGTCCTTCTCCCCTTCGGGATCTTCGCTGAGCTGAAGCAGGTCCTTGGCGTAGGCCACGCCCACGATGTCGTCGACGGAATCGCCGTAGATCGGGATCCGGGAATGGCCCATCTCGCGGATGAGCTCGAGCAGTTCCGGTATGGGGCGGAACTGTTCCGCACACACCATGTCGACCCGCGGCACCATGACCTCGCGCACACTGGTGTCGCGCATTTCGATGATGCTGCTGATCATCTCCTTGTCGTCGGGTTTCAGTTCGTGGGTTTCTTCGAGCTCGAGTACCCGGTGCAGCTCGTCGTCGAGCCAGTAGGGATTGCGTCCGCTGCTGAAGAGCCCCGTGCGCGCCATGCGGCGGTTCAACGCGAGCAGCGGCGTGATCAGCGGCCAGAACAGCCAGGAACTGATGAGTACCAGGACGGCGGAAACGCGCACGGTCTGGTCGGAGTATCGGGACACGAGGAGTCTCGGAAGCCATTCGATCAGGATCAGCAACAGCCCGATGGCGAGCAGCCCGGAGAAAGTGAGCGTCAGGGTCGAGCCGAAGGAGTCGGTAAGCGGCGGCGCCAGGGCCAGGGCCACCACGGAGATGACGACGCCGGCCGTGGTAATGATCTTACCGATGAGCAGGGTGGTGAACAGGCGTTCCTGGTTGTCGAGCCACCGGGTAACGCGGCTGGACTGTCCGCCTTCGTGGGCGGCCTTGAGTTCCTGGAGCGTGGTTTTGGGCAGACTGGAGAAGGCGGACTCCGCGCCGGTGAGGAGCATGGCGTAGATAGTACAGCCCGTAAGGATCAGCCATTCGACCAATAGGGGGATGTCGTCATCCACAACACTTTTCTCCCATATGACTCTCCGGTATCCCGCCGGCGTCCGCGGCCGCCGAATAGACCCGCTCCTTCTCCCGCATCACCTTGCGTTCCGAAGCGTTGTGGTGGTCGTAGCCCAGCAGGTGCAGACACCCGTGGACCACGAGGCGGTGCAATTCGTCGTCCAGGGACACATGATAACGGCCGGCCTGGTCCCGGGCCCGGTCGACGGAAACGTACACGTCGCCCAGTGCTTCCCGGTCCGGCCCGGCGCCGTCGTCCAGGTTGAACGACAGCACGTCCGTCGCGCGATCCAGATGGCGATACTTGTGATTCAACCGCCGGATGTAGGGATCATCGACCAGTACCACGGTCACGGCCGCATGGTCCCGGCCCTCCCCCCGAAGTACCCGGCAAACGGCACTGCGGAGCGCCTCGCGCGGTACGTCCAGCGCGGGCAGGGTCGTTTCGATATCAATAGTCAAGTGGTCAGGGGGTTGTCTTACGGGTTCTCATGCCGTTCATAGGCTTTGATGATGTCCTGGACGAGCCGGTGCCGGACCACGTCCGTTTCCGTCAGGTATACGAAGGCGATGCCCCGAATGTCCGCCAGGACCTCCTGGACGTGCACCAGGCCGGAAACCTTGTCCTCGGGCAGATCGATCTGGGTGATATCGCCGGTAATGATCGCCTTGGAGTTGGCGCCCAGACGGGTCAGGAACATCTTCATCTGCGCCGTCGTCGTGTTCTGGGCCTCGTCGAGGATCACGAAGGCGTTGTTCAGCGTACGGCCGCGCATGTACGCCATGGCAATGATTTCGATGGTCCCGTCTTCGATGAGGCGCCCGGCCTTGTGGTTCGGGACCATGTCGTGCAGCGCGTCGTAGAGCGGCTTGAGGTACGGGTCGACCTTCTCCCGCGGATCGCCGGGGAGAAACCCGAGGCTTTCGCCCGCTTCCACGGCCGGCCGGGCCAACACGATCCGGTCGACCTCTCCCCTGCGGAGGGCCGAGATGGCCATGGCCACCGCCAGATAGGTCTTTCCCGTGCCGGCAGGCCCGATGGAGAACACGATATCGCATATCCGGACCTGGTCCACGTACTTCTGCTGGTTGGGACTCCGGGCCCGGATCCGTTCCCGGCGGGACAGCACGTCGATCGATTCGCCGCCGTAGGTTCCGGTCTCTTCGCCGTTTTTCTTTTCGGTCCTCGTCGCCCGGATGATGTCGTCCACCTCGCGCGTGCGGCCCTGCTGGGCAGACTTGATCATTTCGCGCAGCACGCTGGTGATCTGCCTGACCTCTTCCGCCTTGCCCGTGATGACGACTTCTTCGCCCCGGGCGGTGATTTTGGCGTCGAATTCACTTTCTATGGCGCGCAGCCTGGAATCGTACTGGCCGTAGAGCGCGAGGGGATCGATGCCCTTGGCCGATAGACGATGCGTAACCGTGTTTTTCAATGATGGCATAGATTGGCAGGTTCGACGTACGCGGTGCGACAGAACTCCCTGATTCCATTCGCCGGAACAGGCGACCCGGCCGGTATGCGCCGTTTTCCTCATCTCGAAACTAACGGAAGCACGGGCCGCTTGTCAAGTAGAATCCACCGGGAGGCCCTGCGGTGGTCCGCCTCGAACCGACGGGTAGCTGAAGGGCTGAAGGCCGCCCCGGGGACTAACCCGCGGTCTGCGCCGGGTCGAGGCTGTCGAGCAACGCGTCGAATTCCGCCGTGATCGCGCGGATGCGGCGCCTGACGTCTCCGGCGGACCTCCTTACGCGGTCCGCCGTACCCATTCCCATCAGTCCGGTGTCACAGGCCTGCGCCAGTTCATCCTCGTCCAGGACGCGGCAATCGCCGTCCGGAAAGAACCAGAGGTCCAGCAACTGGTCGTCGTATTCCACGCGGTCCGGTGCGATACGAACCCGGTCGCAGAGGTGTACGTAGTGCCCGACGAGGTTCCCGTCCGGTCCGACCATCTTCCACAGGACGTACGGCAGTCCTTCCTCGTAGTAGGCCAGGGTCAGCGTGCCCGGCGGTATCCGGATGTCGCCCTGGCGGTAATCGCGCGACGACCGGTAGGAAATGACCATGCGGCTGCCCCCGTGGTAGAGCAGGCGGCACGGGAAGGACTGGTCGGGCTTGCCCGGGTTGTGCTTGATTTCCGTGACGGTGGCGGCCATGGAGGTCATGGAAGGACTACGCGATCCCTTCGAGGACGTCCCGGATTTCCGCCGCGAGGGGACCGTTTCCGTGCTGTTTGTACCAGGAACGGATACGCGGATAGATTTCATCCATGGGCACCTTGCCCTTGTTGTCCCGCATGATCGCCTGGCATTCCTCCGGCCGCGGCCCCCACCGGGCCAACTCGTTCAGGCCGGTGTCCATGAAGACGAGGTAGGGAATGGCCTTCGAACCGTCCGTGAGATAGCGGTCCATGATATCGAGGTTCTCGTCCCTGCGGAAGATCCGGTACTGGATGGACGGACTCTGTTCAAGCATGCGGACGATGGGCGGGAGGCTCTGTACCACGTCGCCGCACCAGTCCTCCGCGAGGATGAGTACCTTCAAGGGCGTGGTGACGGCGGCGAAGAACCCCGCGTCCTCCGGATCCAGGGTGAAATGCTCGTAATTCTCGTTGAACCTCTCGAGATTCTTCTCGCTGTGCTGCATATAGTCGTCCCAGCGGAATCCCGATGCGAATCGAGCTTCGGAAACTACGGACATGGCGGCTCCAGGGTGTATCCGGGTTGAAATGATGAGGGGTGCAAATACATCAGGTGAACCATTCGGTGCGTTCGGCGGCGGGGATTCTTTTCTGGGCGGGGACCTGCGCGGGATAACCGGTGTAGAGGAATCCGACGATTTCTTCCACCCGGGCATCGATATTCAGCAGTTCCAGCGTATCGGGGTCCCGGATCAGCCCGCCCGTGCTCCACTGCATGCCGATGCCCTCCTCCCAGGCGGCCAGCGCGATGTTGTGGATGGCGCAGCAGGTGGCCGCGTAGTCTTCTCTCGCGCGGAACGCGTCTTCGTCCTTCTTGCAGACGACCCCGATGATGACGGGCTTGGACGTGATCTTGGCGTACCCCTTCTCGGTGGCCTTCCGGAGGATGGCGGGATCGTCCGATTTGGTCTTCTCCCGCTGGATCTTGCAGTATATATTCGCTAGGGACTCCTTGGTCTTCCCGGTGACGACCTGGAAGCGCCAGGGTTCCGTCAGCTTGTGGTTCGGCGCCCAGACGGCGGTTTCGAGCACACGGGCGATCACTTCCGGGGGAACCGGTTCCGTCTTGAAATCGTAAATGGATCTTCTGTTGCGGATCGTGTCGAGTACGGACATGTGTTTTCCCGTCTGCCGAAGCTACTTCCGGACCGAATCCTCCACCTGGATCAGATCGCCGTTACGCCGCGCGTCGGATCCGCCGCCATGTGCGCAGCTCGTGCAGCCTTTTTGGCCCCGGGACGTGAATTGCCGCGCGAAGGTGCGGAGCACAAACGCGGCCGCCAGTCCCACGGCTATGGCAACGATCAGGGTTTGCAGGTCCATGGCGCAAAGATAATGACGAAACGGTTAAATGCCAAGTGGTCCGAGGGCGGCTACCCGTATCCCAGGAGCACCCCTCCCTGGTAGACGACGAAGGATCCCACGTAGGCCAGGGCGGTCATGTACAGGACCATGACGATCGGCCACCTCCAGCCGTTGGTTTCCCGTTTCACGATGGCGACCGTGGCCATGCACTGGCAGGCCAGGGCAAAGAACACCATGAGAGCCACCGCGACCAGCGGCGTGTATACCCGTTCGCCGGTTTCCGGATCCACCTCGCTCTGCAGGGCCGACCTGAGATCGACCGAGGTCTCGTCGGCCTCCTCCACGTTGTAGATCGTGGCCATGGTGCTGACCAGCACTTCCCGGGCGACGAAGGAGGTGATCAGACCGATGCCCACCTTCCAGTCGAACCCGAGGGGCTCGATGGCCGGTTCGATCAACTGGCCGAGCTGGCCGGCGTAACTCTGCTGAATGCGCGACCGGGACGACATGGATTCGTAGTCGCCGGGCTGCGGGTACGAGGCGAGGAACCAGAGGACGACCGAAATGGCGAGGATGATCTGGCCCGCCTCCGTCACGAAGACCTTCGCCCGCTCGAACATCTGCAGCAGCACCCACTTGAGGGAGGGCAGCCGGTAGGGCGGCAGTTCCATGACGAAACTCGTGGAAACGGCATCCTTCATGAATAACTGTTTGAACACCAGCGCGGCGCCTATGGCGACGACGATCCCGAATATGTACATGGTGAACAGCATGAGTCCCTGCAGCGTGAACACGCCCAGGATCGTCATGGACGGAAAGAACGCGCCGATCAGCAGGATATACACGGGCAGGCGGGCGCTGCAGCTCATCAGCGGCGCGATCATGATCGTGATGAGGCGGTCCTTCCAGCTCGAGATCGTCCGGGTCGCCATGATGCCCGGTATCGCGCAGGCAAAGGACGAGAGCAGCGGCATGACCGAATGGCCGGACAGTCCCATGCTCTTCATGAAACGGTCCATGATGAAGGCGACGCGGGCCATGTAGCCCGTGTCTTCGAGCAGGGCCAGGAAGAAGAAGAGAAAGAGGATCTGGGGGAGAAAGACCAGCACGGCGCCCACGCCGGCGATGACGCCGTCCACGAGCAGGTTGCGCAGCAGGCCTTCCGGCAGGAACTGGTAGACGAAGGCCCCCAGGGCGCCGATCCCGTCCTCGATGAACGTCATGGGGGCTTCGGCCCAGGAGAAAATGGACTGAAAGACCAGCGCGAACACGATCAGGACGATGGCCGGACCGGCGGCGCGGTGGGTGAACACCCGGTCCAGCCGGACGCTCAGGCTGGCCCGGGTATCGCGCTCTTCCCGGACGACCTGCGAATAGAGTGCGTCGATCTGGTCATACCGCAGTATGGTCTCCAGCATCCGCCAGGGCACCTGCATCTGGTCCAGCCGGCCCCGCGTCTGCGCCACGATGCGTTTCAGGTCGTCCTTGCCGGATTGGTCCTGGCGGCCTTCCATCCAGGTTTTCAGCGCCTGGTCGCTTGACGTCACGCGCAACGCTTCCGAGGTCTGCGCCACCTCGTTCAGCTTCGTGTGTTCGCCGAACCAGGCCGCCGCCGGGGCGAGTGCTTCGTCGAGCAGGCCGCCCAGCAGGCGCCGCCGCGGAAACCGTTCGGCGAAGGAAACCGCGGCCGGACTCGGGGCCGGCCCGATGGAACCGTGCGCGGCTTCTTCCGCCGATCCGGGCGGACGCGTCTCGGATCCCACCAGGTCGAACATCATCTGCCGCAACGCGTCTATTCCCTCCTGACGGGAAGCGACTACGGGCACGATCGGGACCTTCAGCCGATCAGAGAGCGCGTCCAGATCGATGTGGACCCCGCTGCTGACGGCGTTGTCCATCATGTTCATGGCCATGGCGACGGGGATGCCGAGGTCGATGAGCTGGGTAACCAGGTAGAGGTTCCGGTTGAGATTCGAGGCATCCGCCACGACCACGATGAGCCGGACGTCCAGGTCCTCGTCCGCTTCCCCGATCAGCACCTCCCGGGCGAGGGAATCGTCGAGGGACTTCGGGGTCAGGCTGTACATTCCCGGCATGTCGTGCAGCCGAAGCGTGCCGCCGTCCGGCCCCGTCACGATGCCCGTCTTCTTCTCGACGGTCACGCCGGGATAGTTGCCCGTTTTCTGGCGAAGTCCGGTCAGGGAATTGAATACGGAGGTCTTGCCGGTATTCGGGTTGCCGACGAGGAGCACGTCGATCATGGATGCCCGGGTCGCTAATGTATCGGTAGTTTCGGCCATGTCCATGGAGCGTTTTGGAATGGAAACGATATCGCGATCGGGCCGGGAAACCGTCACGACCGGATCAGACCGAATATAACGCAGAAGATCCGAAAAGGGAATAAAAAGCGGAGCGGACAGGCCGTCAGGGGCTGACCAGGCCGCCAGAGGCTGACCAGGCCGTCGGAGGCTGACCAGGCCGACCGCTCAATTCAGCTGGTTGTACCTGCAGGGCGTGAAGGGGATGAGCTTGCCGCTGGCTTCGTATTCCGCTTCCACTCCGGAAGGCTTGTCGTATAAACCCGATAGCCGCTGCAAACTGGTCATGGCCCGCCTGAGGACGTGCACGAACGTCCTGAAGCCGGGCAGGGACATTTTTACGACCGTGTCGTCGAACGTCACGTCGATGTGTTTCGATGCCATGCTTTCCGGGCTTTGTTGCTCGATGTATTCGTAGGTCTGTACGACGCAGTCCAGGAGTTCGCGGAACTCAGCCGTCGATATGGCGATATTGGTGCGCCGGTAGATGACGTGAATATGCCCGGAGTGGCACGAATACACCCGGGTCTGGTTTTCTTCATCCTGTGCGAGCAAGGTGTGGTTCTTCATCGGATTCTCCTGGTATATCCTTCGTTGTTGGTGTCCTGTTTTGCCGGGTTTTGTTGAACCTTCGGAATCGCCGCCATGCCAGGGAAAGCCCCGTCCAGACCAGGACCACCGCGCCGGCCGACGCCACGCCCGCGATGAGCTGGCCGAACCATCCGGCCGCTTCGCCCGTATGAATCCAGCGCAGCCAGGTGCGGATCTGCCGTCCCAGGTTCAGGCTGGTGAAGGGGGTCCATTCGACTACCCCCGCATCGCTCGTAGATACGGTGAGGGTCGAACGGGTCAGCGGAATGCGGTTGTCCATTTCAGATACGGTCAGCGTGGTGGTTTCCGCGCCTTCCTCCGGGAGGTTCAGCGTGATGTACGCCCATTCCGGCACCTGCCTGCGTGCCGTGTCCAGAAAGGATTCGGAGGGCGCGACGGGCAACGGCGCGGCTTCGTCCCCGGGCGCTGCCGGTTCCGATGCGGATTGCGCAGCCCGTTGAGGGGGTTCCGTGCCCGTGAGCGTGTAGACCAGGTTGCCGGCCCAACGATAGGAAATGACCACGCCGCTGAGCGAGATCAGGAAAAGGGCGGGAAGGCACCAGATGCCGAAGGCGTTGTGCCAGTTGAAATCCCGGCTCTTCCCCTTGATTTTGAAATTCGGGACGAAGACGGCCTTGAAGGCCGCCAGGTTCCACCTGCGGGGCCACCAGATGTACAGTCCCGTGATGGTGAGCAGGCAGAAGGCCAGGTTGCAGGCGCCCGTTACGGCGCGGGCGACCGCCCTGCTTTCGCCTTCCGCGCCGAACCAGCGGTGCCAGTACATGATCTCCCGGAGGAAATCGCGGACGGCGATATTGCCTTCGCCCCGGACGTCCCCGGAATAGGGATCGACGAAGACGGTTTTCGCACGGCCGAAACGTACGACGTACGCCTCGGTCGGATCGGGACGGATGGTAACGGAGGTGGGTTCCGCTTCGGGCTCGCCGCGCCGGACCGCCGCGAGCACCGCGTCGAGGTCCATGGGCTCGGCGCCGGGATGGGGAGGATGGACCGTGGCGTATTCCCGGTTGGCGTAGTCGACGATCTGGCTCTGAAAGGTGAGCAGCACGCCGGTCACGGACATGATCAGAATGACGACGCCGGCGACGACACCCGACGAGAGGTGGATCCAGAAGATGGTTTTTCGTATCATGAAAGCCCCACGATAATCCGATGGAATTGACACCGAAAACCAGGGGGCGTATATTTGAAAACAGGCCGGGACCGGATTGTACTCGCCAAGTGTACGTATCCCCCTGGTCCAAGGACTATCGGGGAGAGCCGGCCAGCCGAACCGATAGTCCTTTTTATTTATGTTACGTCCCTCTCAGCTCAACTTCTCTCCACCAGGACCGAACGGGCCTCGTCGCAACGAATGGACAGGTGGTAGCTCCGAACGCGTATCTCGATCGGGTCGCCCATTGGGGCGCGTTTGATCAATTCGATGGTCGTCCCGGGGAGCAGTCCCAGTTCCATCAGGTGCACTTCTTCTCCCGCCGTGCCCTTGATCTGCCTTATCGTCGCCTTCTCGCCCGGCTTCAGTTCATCCAGGCGAATGGTCTTCGCTTGCGTGCTGGTAAAAAGTTCGGAATGCATGGGTTATCTCGCGTCAGTTGGTCCGATGCCGGTACCTGCTGCGGAACTGAAAGGTGTTTTTCGAATAGGCAGTGTCCCCTTTTTAGGCAGTGTCCCCTTTTTGCGTAGATGGATTACCTGGTGCACGAGGTAACCGGTTATCCAGAGGAATGAAGCGACGCAGTGGACGACGATCCAGGCAATGCGCCAGAACTCGCCGACCGATACCTGGATCAGGTACCCGGATACGACCATGGGGGCCATGGTCAGCATCAGGCTCATTCCGCTGCGCCGTCCGGTGGTCAGTCCGCGACGATAGTGGTCGTAGATGTGGTTTTTCCATATGAGTCCGAAGGCGAATACCGCGAACGGGGCGGCCACGATGTGGAGATATTGCACGCCGGGCTGCCAGGGATGGCCGACCACGGAGAAGGCATCCGCGGGTTCCATCAGGTATCTCATGACGGCATAAACCAGGCCGGTGCCCCCGACGAGGATCGTCGAGATATGCACGAACCAGGCTTCGATCCTGTTCAACGTTCCAGTTGATCCTTGATGACATGATGAATCGCCAGCATGCGCCGCACCGCGTCGGTGGTACTGCGCGTCGTTAAGGTTGCGCCCAGGATGCCGCGTATTCCCCGGTTCACCGCGAGGCGGTCGTCCAGGCGCTGACCCGGGAACAACCGATACCAGGCATCCGGAGGTATGTACTCGGGCGGCTCGTTGAAGACCAGCAGTTCCACGCGCTGTACCCTGTCGTTCCGGTCGATGGCCACCATGATCGTTTCGGACAGCGTACGCACGATATGGCTGTCGAAGTAGGCGACCCCCGCGATACGGCCTTCCTTCACGGCCACGTAGGGATAGACGATCAGGCTTCTTATCGGCAGGCGGGCCAGGCCGCCTGCATTGGTTTTCTGCGCTTCCGTAAGGTATATCGTCTGCCGTTCGATTTCGCATTCCGGAAACGCCATTTCGAGCGCTTCGCCGACGGTCAGGTACACGCTGGCCGAAGCGGCGGCCGGTATTGAACACAGCATGACCGCCACAAGGAACCATCGGCCGAACCGCACGGCCGCCCGCAAGACCGGCCGCGACGACGTGGATTTAATGGAAAGAGAGGGCGACACCCGATCCTCCTGTATCGATCCGGCCCCTCAATCCGCTTGTCGCGCGGGCCTTGAGACCTTCGTCGGAAGATTCCAGTACGAGTATTTCGATCCCTTCGTGATTCATCGCCCATTCGAGGGCTTTTTCCGGCCCGAGCACGTATAGCCCGGTAGAAAGGCAGTCCGCCGCGAGCGCGTCCTCGGCCCATACGGTGAGCGAACCGAAATCCCGCACGGGCATTCCGCTGCGCGGGTCGAGGATATGGCTGTACGCCCGCTGGCCGATCACGAGGCCTCTCTCGCTGTTCCCCGACGTGGCCAGCGCCCCGCGGTCGATGGTAAGCGTCAGCGCCGCCCGACGCCGGTCCGATGGATCCGCCACCTCGAAACGAACGGTTTTGCCGGCGCCGAAAAGCGCGACCTGCCCGCCCAGGTTGATCATGGCGGCCGTCGCCTCCGTATCCTTCAGCATTCGGATCGCGTCGTCCAGGCCGGCGCCTTTACCGAATCCGCCTTCGTCGATGCTCAGACCGGGATGCCGGCGCACGGCGGTGGGACCTTCCAGCCCCAGCGCTTCCAATCCCGGTATGTCGGTTACCCTTCGGAGCAATGCTCGGGGAGGCTTCTTCCCGCCGCTACGCAGCCCCCATATCTCCGAGAGCTTTCCTATCCCGGGATCGAAAGCGCCCTGGGTGGCTTTCCACCATCGACGGACCCCCTCCAGTTCCTTGGCGAGTTCGGGGGACAGGTTCACGGGGTCGTCCACCGCGGCATCGTTCAGACGGGCCAGTTCAGTGTCCTTCCTCCAGGTCGACAGCCGCGTTTCGGCAGCCTGCAGGGCTTTCAACGCCTTTTCGCTCGCGGCAAGCGCCGCGGGCCGGTCCCCGGCTTCGACCGCGATCATCAGCGTGGTGCCCATCAGGGTCAGATGACGCTCGATGCGCACGGGATCCATGCGGTCCGGCCTGTCTTCGGCCAGCAGGACCAACCCGGGTATGAACAATAGGTTGACGATCATATGCTAGAAGACGTATCCCACCTGGAAGTTCAGCTGATCGAGCCCCGTATCGGCCTCGTTGGTGTTGTTCTTGTAGTCCAGCTTGAAAACGATCCTGGACTCGGGCTGGTACGCGACGCCGAGCGTTATGCTGCCCTTGTCGTTCGCCGGGTTCGCTTCGTAACCCGAAGGTACGGAAGCCTGGGTATTCAGGCGCTCGTACCGCAGGTACGGCATGAGGGACTGGCCGCTGTAGCTGGCGCGGTGCAGAAGATCGTATCCGGCCTGCACATAGTAACCGGTGAGCGTCTCGCCCACCGATCCATTGCCCGTATTGCCGAGCGCCTCGTTCAATGCCGCCACGTCGCCGAGCGATGCGTACGCGGCGAGGGCGCTCAACCACAGGCCGGAATGGCGTATGTCGACGTGCCCTTCGTAGATGCCCGTGGAGACCTTGAGGTTCGGGTTGCCGCGGGCCAGGTCCTGTCCCGAGTTCCCGTAGTAAATGGACCCTCCGAAGAGGAAACCGGGCCGGGGCGTTACGTCCGCCCTGCCGACCAGGGCGAAATGGTCGCTCACGGCCTTGCCGCCCTTCTGCCGGCCGCCGCGCAGTCCGCCGGAAGAGAACTTGGCCCCTTTAAGTCCGTTGACGACGTAGGCCCGGTAGGCAATCGTTCCCGTATCGCCGTATATGCCCAACCCGTTCTCCCGCCAGGTACTGGGCATGATGGCTTTCTCGACGTCCGGCCGGTTCGCGCCCATGTAGACCGTCGGTTCGTGCAATTCGTTGACCAGCCCCAT
Source organism: bacterium (assembly GCA_963693015.1). Taxonomy (GTDB): domain Bacteria; phylum JAAXHH01; class JAAXHH01; order JAAXHH01; family JAAXHH01; genus JAAXHH01. The sequence continues at coordinate 1,863,114 of OY843748.1, read as the reverse complement.
GGGAACGAGCAACAGGCCGAAACGCATGTTGAAGGCGGGGCTGTGGGTATACTCCAGGTGGACGAATTCGGCCGAAACGCTGCCGGCGCCCCCCGACGTCGTGCCGTGTTCGAACTCGAATTCGGTGTTGAGGAGCCATTTGCTGTTGAACTTGTACCCGACGTACACGATGGCGCGCAACAGGTCGGTCACGTCCGCCTTCCCGTCCGAGCCGTCGTCTTTTTCGCCGGCGTAATTGTAGTACACGGCTTCGCCGTAACCGCCGATGGACACGCCGCGTTCGGTCCGGTAGATCTTGGAGGCGGCGGGGCCGAAGCCGAAACGCATCTGATCGGCTTCCACCAGGGCTTCGCCCAGTTTCAGTCGTTCGATCTCCTGGGCGAGCGCGTCGATGCGCCGCTTGAGTTCCTCGGATTCATCCTTTGCGTCATTCTGCGCGAACAGAACCTGCGGGCAGATCAGCAGGCCGACCATGACAATCAGGATACGACGATACATCCAACAGGGTCCTTTCAACGAATATATTGACCCCGGCATGAGGCCAATATATATTAAAGAATAAGAGGGTCGCGTACGTCCGTACCGCCCTCAGGGACAGTACTACTTGTCCTGCCAGGGACTATCGCCGGGCTTGCCGGGCCATGTTGCGATAGTCCCTTTTCATTACCAGGCGGCTGATGTCCCGCCGCCTGCCACCCGAGGCTTCCGCCTCCTCACGCCGACTCCGATCGGATGACCAGGCACTCTCCGACTTCCTCGCAGACCGCGCAGGACTCGAAATCGCAGATCGACAGCACGTTGGCGTCCCAGTATGATTTGAGGAACGCCTTGCCGTCGGGATCGTCCGACAGGAGGAACTGCAGGAACAGCAGCAGCCGTTCCCCCGTCTTCGAACTGATCAGGTGCTCGATCTTGCACGCGTCGATTTCCGCCTGTTCCGCGTCGATATGCAGGACGCCCTTGAGAAAGGCGATGAGGATCTGCCGGTGAGACCATACCGACTGCGCCAGTCGGTTCCCTTCATCCGAAAGCCTGAGAAAACGGTTCCGATCCTCTTCGAGATATCCCTTTTCCCGGAGCGACTTGATCATGATCGACGCGCTGCCGGGCGTGATATGCATCTCCCGGGCCACGTCCGATACGCGGGCGTATCCCTGGTCCTCGATCAACTGCTGGACCGTCATCAGGTAGTGCGCGCCGCTGTGCGTGATCTCGTTGTGCTCGAATTCTCTCCAGACGTCCATAAGCCCGTTCGATTCGTTAGGGCAACCGACCTGCTGCCGGTACAAGCATGTTGCCAGTGCAAAAAAATGTTTGGATACTCAAATATGCCTTCGAATTATATAACCTTTCATAGGGCTGTCAAGAAAAAAGTGGACTGACCGCTTTTTTGTCGGACACGGGCGCGCGCAGGAAGACGCAGGGACGCGAATCCGGTACACGCGAACGCACAAATGCGTGTTGCGGTTGATTTTACGCCGTGTTGCATATATTTTGTAATTTAGGAGTATTATGCGCTGGCAAACCGCTTCGGGGCCTGAGTATGACGGATACGATGCCTTTCGCCGAACTTTCGGAACAACTCAAGGGCAATGATCTGCCGGATATCCTCATTCGGGATCATATCGGCAGGATGGAGCCGGCCTATTTCGAGCGGTACGAACCCGGGATGATCCGGCGCCATATCGAGATGGTCAGCCGCCTGGGTCCCGACAACGCCGCGGAGGTCGACGTCGAACCCCTGGACGCCTCGACGTGGCGTCTTACCGTCGTGGCCTTCGATTACCTCTCGGTGATTTCCATCCTTTCGGGACTCCTGGCGTCCAGCGGACTGAGCATACGCCGCGGCGACGTGTTCACCTACGCCGACGCGGAACCGACCGGTGATCCGGGCAGGCGGCCCCCCCGGCCTCACCGTCGCCATCGTGTCCGTCCAGGCACTCCGGCCGCTTCGACGGACATCACCTCTTCTTCGCTGCGTTCCCGGCGAAAGATCGTGGACGTCTTCCGCGTGTGCGCGCCGTCGGAGGCGCCGCCGGACTGGCCCGCCATAACGGGGGAGATCAAGGACGCGATGCGTAGTCTGCGGTCGAACGACGCCGGAGCGTTGCAGAAAAAGATCAACGAACGCGTCGTGGACTATCTTCGTCGCGCGCAGGACGCGGAGCCCTCCTCCCTGTTCCCGGTCCACGTGGCGATCGACAACGACACCGGGTCCGGGGCGACCCGCCTCGGCATCACGGGCCGGGACACGCCGGCGTTTCTGTACGCCCTGTCGACCGCCCTGGCGCTGCGCGACATCAACATTCGACGAATCGATATCGCGGCCGCCGGAGTCCAGGTACAGGATACGCTTGAGGTGACCGACCGGCGCGGATCGAAAATCACCGATCCGCGGAAGCGCCAGGAACTGCGCTTCGTGATCACCCTCATCAAGCAGTTCACCCACCTGCTGACCCGGGCGCCGAATCCCGCCCAGGCCCTGGAACACTTCAACCAGCTGATCGATCAGGTCCTGGCCAACGTACGGCCCGGCCGGGCGATGGAAGAGATGTTCGACCAGCTGGAGAAGCAGGAAGTGATCGGCGCGATGGCGAAGCTCTTCGGCACGAGCGATTTCCTGTGGAAGGACTTCCTCAGGATGCAGTACAAGAACCTGTTCCCCGTGTTGCAGGACATCAAGGTGGTCGGAATCGTCCGATCGCGGGAGCAGATGGAAAGCGAACTGGGCGCGCGGTTGTCCACGGTCGGGAGTTACGCCCGCCGAAAGCAGTTGCTGAACCGCTACAAGGATAAGGAGATGCTGCGGATCAGCATGCGCCAGATCCTGGAGAAGAACGAAGACGTCCAGGCCTTTTCCCGGGAACTCTCCACGCTGGCCGAAGTGGTCCTGGAATCGGCGTACGACATCTGCGACCAGGAGCAGCGCCGGCAGTACGGCGAGCCCCTGCTGCCCTCGGGCGAACCCTGCGACTTCAGCATCTGCGCGCTGGGGAAATGCGGCGGCCGGGAACTGGGCTGGGCTTCGGATATCGAACTGATGTTCGTTTACGCCGGACAGGGCAGTACGAGCGGGCCCCATGCCGTGTTGAATTCGGAATACTACGAGCGGCTCGTCCGCAAGATCAGCGGCACCATCGAATCCCGGAGAGAAGGCCTGTTCGAGATCGACCTCAGGCTGCGGCCCTACGGTGAGAAAGGCGCGCTGGCGTCGTCCCTGGAAAAGTTCAACGCGTATTTCAACGACAAGGGAGGCGCCCTGCCCTATGAGCGCCACGCCCTGATCAAACTGCGCGCCATCGGCGGCGATCCGGTCCTGGGCGCCGCCGTGGAGGCGGCCCGCGATGCCTTCGTGTACGGCGATGCCCCGGTCGACGGCCGGTCGTGGACCCATCTTCGCGAGCGGCAGAACGACGAATTGGTCGAAACCGGCGCCATAAACGTCAAATACAGTTACGGCGGACTGATCGACATCGAGTATTTCGTGCAGGATCTCCAGATCCTCTACGGCGCGAACAACCCCTCCGTTCGCGGACCGACCACGCTGGAGGCCATGGAAGCGCTGAACAGGGCCGGTTACCTTTCGGACGAAGAGCATGGCATGCTGGGCCGGGCCTATCGGTTCCTGGTCAGGCTGATCAACGCCCTGCGCATGGTGCGTGGCAACGCCAGGGACCTGGTCCTGCCGGACAAGACGTCCCGGGAATTCCTGTTTCTCGCCCGTCGTCTGGGATACGAGGAGGGAAACGTCCCGGGACCGGGCGAAAGGCTGTGGCAGGACATCGAGCGAAGCATGGAGTGGGCGGCCAGGGCGCTGAGGACCCGTTTCGTCCATAAGCTCTTCGACTAGCGGACGGGATCCGCACTTCACGGTATGGCACAATGAACCTGCGGCAAAGCAAATGGATCATAGGGCTGGGACTGGCGACGTTGTCGATACTGGTCGCGGGCCTGGCCGTCTTCGTCCTGCTGGGTACCGCGTGGGGCCTGGACCTGGTCCGCCGCGCCCTCTTATGGCCGGTCCAGGACCGGCTCAACGGACAGATCACGGTCGAAGGGATCGAGCTTGGCACGGGGAAGCACGTGGTGATGCACGGCGTGTCCCTTCGCCTGGCGGATGGCCTCGGCGGCGGGGAAGTCGCGGGAGCGGATGAAATCCGGATCCGCTTCAACGGCTGGGACGCCCTGGTTGGACAGGCCCCGCCCTACCGCGTCGATATCGATGGATTCCGCATGGCCTATATCGAAGATGCCGCCGGAAGCGGCAGGAATTCCCTGGATCTGCTGCTGGCAGGTCCGGCGCACGACGCGGAAGCGTCCGGCTCATCTGAAGCGGAAGCATCCGGCTCATCTGAAGCCGAAGCGTCCGGCCTGCCATTCGATCTGCGCGATTTGCAGATCCGGAATGGCCTGTTCCGGTATTTCGACCCCGTGGATTCCACGGCGGTGACCGCCAGGGACGTTCACTTCCGCGGCGCGGCGCTCAGCCCGTTCACGGTGGAGGCCGAAATAAGCGCCGGGCACGTAGCTTTCGATATAGGAGGTTACGAGGACGCCGTATCGAATCTGCAAGCGGCCGTTTACTTCGAAGGGGACGCCCTCACCCTGCACGACCTGACCATGGAATCCGCCCACGGTCCCCCGATCGGATTCCACGTGACCGGCGGGATCTCGACCGCGCGCGGGCATACCGCCACCCTGGATTTCGCCGCGAACGGGCAGGTAGGCGCCATACTGCGCATCATGGGGCTTGAAAACACCATGCCCGGAATCTTCAGCATGACCGGATCGCTGCGTAACCGCCTTTCCGATCCGGCTATAGAGGCCAGGTTCACGTCGCCGGCCGTGCGATCGGAGTACGGTTCCTTCAAGCCGGCCACGGTGGATATGTCGTATGCGGGGAACGTGCTCACGGTCAACCGGTTCCGGGGAAGGCATGAAGCGGGATGGGTATCGGGACGGGGTTTGCTCGACTTTAACGGGGGCTCCACGGGATATCGCTTGCAGCTGGAGTCGCCCGGCCTCATGCTCCCCGCGCTGCCGACGGCTCTTGTCGACGGCGGGAGCGAGCTCGAGGGCGAAGTGGAATTCGCCATTGAAATGGAAGGGAACGGATTCGACGATGCGCCTCGCAGGGCCGATCTGAACGCTTCTTCGGCCCTGGTAAGTATAAACGGTTTCCCGCTGCGCAAGGCGACGGCATCGGCCGCGTACCGCCGCGGCCAACTTCAGGCCGACCTCCGGGAAGAGGCTTTTCACGTGCGCACCGGGGGCCGCCTCGGCACGGATGGAAGCATGCAGTTGACCGGTACCGTTGATGTGATCGACATGGGCAACCTGCCCCCGCCGCTGGATTTCGCCAGGCTTCGCGGTTCGGCTAAACTGGATGCCTACCTGTTAGGCACCCTTCGACGGCCGACCGTCAGGCTGGCCGGCTGGGTCAACGACCTCGCTTACGCCCAGGTCCCTGTCGGCGAAATGAAGTTCGAAGGGTTTCTGGACGAAAGAAGCAATCTGACCCTCAACGCCGTGCTGGACAGGCTGGAGTTCCATGCCAGGACACGTCTCGCCGGCGACCGGGCCGTCTCCGGATACTTCAACGTGCATGACCTCAGAATCGGGGATTACCTCTGGGACGAGCCCGGGTGGGGGCTGGACGCCATCCTTCGTATGGAGGGCGATGTAACCGGCACCATTGAAGAGCCCGTCGTCACGGGGAAGGGCATCGTACGAAACCTGGTGATTCGGAACGAAGACCTGGGCGACACCGATATGGACATGACGATCAGCAAAGACCGGCTGGATTTCACCATGACGCGCACCCCGGGTCCCACTGTTTTCGCGAAAGGTACAATCGAGCTGACCGGGCAATACCCCTACGATCTGCGGGTCGGACTCCTGCAGACATCGCTGTCCCCACTCCTTTCCATACTTTCCAAGAGACCGATAGAAGGCGGCACCGGGCGGTTCAGCGGGGACGTCCACGCCGTCGGGCTGGCGGGATATCCGGACCTGTCCACCATAACGGTATCGCTCGACTCGCTGGGCATCTTGATGGACGGCCGGGAACTGCATTTCGCCGCCCCCTCCACCGTGAAGCTCGAGAACCAGGTCATTACCGTGGACGACTTCAGACTGACGGGCGATTTCGGTCACGTAACGGTCAACGGTACGGCGAGCCTCGCCGCCAACGGGCGGGTCGACCTCGAAACCGTTCTGGACGGCGTGCAACTGGAATTCCTCTCTCCTTTCCTGGTGTCGGACGGCACGCTCAGTGGAGCCATGGATGGGGTGATCTCCCTGGGGGGAACCCCCGAGGATCCCACGATCAACAGCCTGCTTACCGTATCGGAAGTGAATTACGCCATAGGAGACAGAACCAACCTGCTTGGCACGGTGACCGCCTCGGTGCTTTACGAAGACCGGTTGCTGCGGGTTCCTGTGCTATCCGTGCAGAGTCCGTTGGGACGGTCGGAGATCGACCTGACCTATCCCGTCGACCTTGGCTGGGCGCCGGTGGATCAGCCGGAAGCGCTCCCGTCCGGGGGCAGATACGCGGCCTCCCTGGTCGTGGATAACCTGGCCGTAGCGCCCCTGCGAGAGTTCTTCGCGTTCGTACCGGCCGATCTGGACGGATACGCCAAGGGCAGGATCGACGTAAACGGTTCGGTCCGGGACCGGAGCGACGTGACCGGTGTCGTGGCGCTGGACTCGCTGAAACTGTTCGGTTTGCAAAACGAGTTCGTCAACACCCATCCCATCCGGGCGCGCTTCGACGCGGAGCATATCGAAACGGATGCCGTGTCTGCCGCGATTCGGCGCATAAACCAACCCGGCGACGAGCGGGGATGGCTTACCATGCAGGGCCGCCTGACGTATGGAACCGGCGGAACGGGGACGGCGGAGTCCGATTTCACCATCCTGGGCGAGGCCATCCGGATGGATGCCGTCATGGCGCTTGCGAATCTCGACCTTCCCATGGGCGGGAACGTAAACACCCGGATCGCAATCACCGGTCCGGCGTCCGCCCAGGTCATAGACGCCCGCGTTTCCATGGATCAACTGAGATACAACGAGGCCTCCCTGGACAGCCTCGCTGCCCACATGGTGTATAGCGGCGGGGAAATCGACATCCGGGACCTGCGAATTCGCAAAGGCGGCAATACCATAACCGCCCACGGCACCATACCTTATGACCCGGCCCGTACCGAATGGACTGGCGATGCGACCGGTGTGGAGGATATCGGACTGACCGTCGAAGGAGACGACATCGACCTGTCTTTCCTGAGTGGCGTCGTGTACGATCTCGAACGCATCGAGGGGAAGGCCGACATCCGCCTGTCCATTGGTGGAATACCCGCTTCACCCCGGTCGGTCGGTCAGGTAACCGTTCGGGACGCGGCGCTGCAGTTCCGTGAGTTCGAACCGATGTTCCGGGCAGACGTACTCCAGGTCGACGTCGACGGAGGCGCCTTCGCGCTGAAGCCCGTAGCGTTCCGCGCCGGGGACGGCACGGTCCGCGTTTCCGGCGACCTCTTGACGGATAACCTGTCCTTCGCCGAAATCGAAGCCTATGCCGATTTCAGCCAGGCTGAAGTGGAACGGCTCGGTTCGGCCATGCTCGTAATCGACGGATCGCTTGCCTGGACCGGCAACCGGGACCTTTCACGGATTTACAATGTAGCCGATCCAATCGTCGTGACCGGCGTGGTCACGCATTCGCTGGATATAGGCGAATTGCTCCTCGACAACGCGATCATACGTCCGCAGGACACGCCGGACCCGTTCCTGGAAAGCATCGCGCTGGACGTAGCCGTGGACGTGACCGACCTGGCCGTCGAGAACAATATCGCCCAACTGACCGTCGAGGGCGGAGTGGCCCTCGGCAATACGGTGCAGAATCCCCTGGTGACCGGAAACGCCGTTGCCGAGGAAGACGGCGTGATCAGGTACCTGGGCGCCACCTTCGAACTGGACACCGGACGGATCGACCTGACCAGACGTGTACCGTTGGAAAGCTTCACCGCGTTGATCGAGTACCCGGTGGCACAGCTCGACCCGGTCCTGAACATTCAGGCCTGGGCGCCCCGCGTGCGCGACATTCACGATACCTATTACGAAGTGGAACTGCTCGCGTCCGGACCGGTGTCGACGGTGACGCCCCAGTTGCGCGCAGCGCCGCGCGACGACAACGCTGCAGAGATTCTGGCTTCGGGTTCCCGGTCGCTTGCCGGCCCCGAGGTAATCTACGGTCCCGAGGTAGTCTCCCTGCTGACATTCGGCACGGCCGGACTCACCAGCCTGGGCACGCCCGATGAATACGCCGGTATGAGAAACAGGGCCTTTTTGATGACCGGAGAAGCCCTTGCGGAGGCCTTGTTGAAACTCGACGAAGTCCAGGTCGAGGGCGATCCTTTCTCGATGAACAGCGCCGTTCAAGCCGGATCGCCGGTTCAACTTACCCTCAGCAAGCGGATCAACCGGCGCGCCCGGGTCAGCTTTACTCGATTGTTCCAATCTTCGGAATACTCGCTGCGGGTCGGTTACCAACTGACCGATTTCCTGTATATCGAGACTTTTTCCGATCAATCGGGCGAACTTCCCCAGAATGGAATCGACCTCCGGGTCAAATTCCGGTTTCGGTAAGCCTGCGCCTTTGCATGTAAGGACGACAGGGGACCAAACGGTCAGGCAATTCACATGGTAAAGGGAATGAGGCTTCCCTCGAAGCCAGCCGTTGCTGAATCGGGTCGTATCGGTTCATCCCGGACGCGGTATCCCGGTACGATCCGGACGTTGCTTCTCCTGGCGATCCTGTACGCTTCCCCCGCTAACGCCCAGCAGTCCCTCATCGTCGAGCGCATCGTCGTCCAGGGCAACGCGGCCATCGCCGAGGACCTCATACTCGGTCTGATCGAAACCAGAACGGATAGGTTTCTTCGACCCAGATTCTGGCAACGCAGTCGAATGAATAACGCCATCTGGCGGACCGACTTGGCGGCGATAGAGAGTTTCTACAGGAACAGCGGATTTCTGGAGGCCAGGGTCCGGTCCGTTCGCGACAGGATTGACGCGGATCGGGTCGCGCTCAGGATCGTCATCGACGAAGGTCCGCGGTACACCGTGCGCGCGGTCAATCTGAACGGCTTCGGATACCTGTCCGAAGACGAGGTCCGGCAGAACCTGATCACACGGGAAGGCCAGGTCTTCTACCGGCTGTCCGCCGCGACGGACAAACGCTACATCCAGCTCCTCGCCGACCGCCGGGCGCTGCTGGACGTGGCGGTGGACTCGAACATCGTGCTGCACCCGGAGGATCATTCCGTTACCGTCAACTTCCGGGTTTTCGAAGGGCATCCCGTCAGCGTGGGCGCGATACAGGTCCGAGGTCTGCGGAAAACCCACAGAAACGTGGTGGTCCGCGAACTGGAGATCGGACCGGGAGATCTCTACGACAACGCGAAGATATCGTTGAGCCAGACCCGGCTCTTCCAGACGGGTCTGTTCCGCAGCGTTCGACTGTCGCCCTTGCAAAGCGACACCGCTTCCACCGTGCGGGACCTGATGGTGGACGTCACCGAACTGCCCGGGGGCGAAGTGAGTTTCGGCGGCGGGTTCGCAACAGCCGAACGTTTCCGGGGCAGCTTCAGCGTCGCCTACCGCAATTGGCTCGGGCGAGGGATCACCATTGGCGCGAACGGCCAGATCAGTTCGCTCTTCCAGCAGGTCGAGTCGGGTATAACGCAACCCTGGTTGTTCCGGACCAGGACGACGGGTATCTTGCGGGCGTTCTACCGGCGTGAGGACCGCATCAGCCATACCGAGCGCGAAACGGGTATGTCCGTGGCGGTCAACCGCGAACTCTCCTACACTTATCGCAGTCAACTGACCTACACGCTGAAGAACATCGAGGTGTCAGCGCTCAGTGACGAATTGATCGAACTTCTCAGAAGCGGTTCGGAAGCGGACAGCCTCAGGTCGCGGCGCGAGGGCAGTCTGACCGGAGTCGTGACGTACGACACGCGGGATGATATCCTGAACCCGAAGACGGGATTCTACGGTCATTTCCAAAGCAGCCTGGCGAGCCCGTTACTCGGCAGTTCCACGCGCAACCGGAACTCGATTCTGACCCTGAGGGCCATCGTCCGGAAATACCTGTCCATTCCCAATGCGCCTGATTTTTCCACTTCCCTCTCCTTCGGCTACGTAAGGACGCTGGGTGAAAACCGCGTACCCCTCGACAGCAAGTTGTTCATCGGCGGAGACCGGTCGGTGCGGGGGTTCAGCATCAACCAGATCGGCCAGCCCGACGGCGGCCTGATCGCCATCAGTTCGCAGAATGAAATCCGGTTTCCATTCTCCCTGTTTACCCTGGCCGCGTTCGCGGACTGGGGTGGGGTCGGAAAGACGGTGGGGACGTTCGGTTTCGGCGACCTGCTCCTGGGTTACGGGGCGGGCATACGGGCGAATTCGCCGATCGGGCTGATACGGGGCGACGTGGGTTTTCACAATCAGAGCGCGATCGACCCGCCTAATTCAAGAAAGTACGACCGGACCTTCTTCTACTTCGGTCTCGGACAGGCGTTTTGATTTTGACAAGGCGGCATCTGCCCTTTATGGTATGCCTTCGACAAACGAGCGCTTTCATTCGTGGTCATTCATGATGGGCCGTGAAGCATGTTCGCCAAATCCAGACTGCAGACATTTACGTACTATAACGAGTTTGCCCGCGCGGACCGATGGCAGGGCGATTTTGCCGAGCTCAAGGCCAGCGGCTTCCAATACGTCGTCTTCAGAGACGGATTCGATCTGAGAAACCAGCTGACCTCGGAAGACCAGACGAACCGGCTGAAGGAAATGATCGCCGCCGCGGAAACCGCGGGAATCCGGTCGATACTGCACATCGGCAATCCGAAGGCCTTGTACCTGTTGCCCGACGTCCGGGCGTGGCGCCTCGACTATGTACGGCGCGTGTCCGAAGTATTCGGACCCTGCAAGGGACTGTACGCGCTGCAACTGGAGGACGCGCCTACGGGAGGCAGCGAGTACCCCGCGGACCGCTGGCAACCGGTGATGGAGTCCGTCGAAGGCCGTCTGTCGACGATGGAACTGACCGAAGACGGATACCGGCACGGGCGCAGAATCTGGCAGATGGAACAGTACGCTTCGTTCACGGCGGAGGTGGCCAGGACCGTGAAGAAGGTGAGATCGAACCTGAAGACGACGATGTCCTTCCGTCTTGACGCCCTCCTGCCCGCCGATACCCTGGTCCACTTTCAGCATACCGCCCGCGCACTCGATTTCGTCATCATCGATCCGGGACCCCTGCCGTTTCAGTCTGCGCCGGATGCGGACCGCGTGATCCGCTGGGCGGCGTGCGCGGCCGGGTCGTTGACGGACGGGGACGTCTGGATGGTCGCCGGTCCTCCGGCGTTGCGGGGCAGGTACCAGGCCACGCGTCGGGAGTTGCGGGAGTGGACGCGCGCGGCTTGCGCGCCAGGCGTTTCGGCCGTTGGCTGGCATGCCTGGGACGATGCCGCGTGGTGGGAAGGCCGCGCCACGCGAGGCAGGCCCCTGGCGGAATCGAATCCGGAACAATGGGCGACGATCGCCGCGCTGAGTCGGGCGGCGGCGGAGACGGAACGCAAGAATACACCCTCCCCGGGAAGCCGATGTCTGTTTTCGTACGATTCCTTCGCGAGCCGCGTGCCCTGGCTGGACGTGACGACGCCCCATGGAATCCTCGAAGAAAGTACGGAGCGGGAGGTGGGGTACGCGTCCGATCACCAGATAGCAGACGGAGACAGACTCTCCGGGTGCGAATTGCTTTTCTGCACGCCCTGTCCGACGGTTAAAGCCGAGGTCGTCGACCGGTTGATCCGCTACATGCGGTCAGGTGGATGGATAGTGGGTTCGGCCGACGACTTCAGCCTGGACGAGGGGATGCGTCACGGCGACGCGCGGGCACGCGTGTTCGGCATAAGGAAGGAATCCGTCCTCAACGATCCGGACCGGATCCTGCTGACCGCCGGCTGGCCCCGCCTGCCCGAGGGCGCCGCGCTCGACGCGCACCAGTGGCGGGTCCGGCTCGAGGAAACCGACGACGACGTGCGCGTCATCGGACGGTGGGGCGATGGTTCGGCCGCGGTGATCTTGAAGCCGCAAAAAGACGGCGGCGCCTTGTACGTGGGCACCGGACCGTACCTGTCGGCGGCCAGGGACCGCAACGGCCCCTGGCGCGGATTCCTCCGGGCCGTCCTGGACCGGGAAGCGCTCAGGCACTTGTCCAGGGCATAGCATCCGCGGTCTGTCGAGGGCGTAGCGTACGCGGCCTGTCGAGGGCGTGGCATGCTGCGCGGCCTGGGCCCGCATCTGTGCCCCGGTGCGCAAAGTACGCGGGGGCTGCCGGCGCTCATTCCAGATTGGCGTGGCGGGCAAACATGCCGCGTTCGGTTTCGTCGAGCCGGGCCATGAGCAGCATGACGCTGGCGTCGAGCATTACGCCGAGGCTCTGTTCGAAGAGCGTGCCCATCGGCTGGTGCGAACGATATCCCCGACCGCCGGGTTCTTTCGATGATTTCGGCGTAGGCGCGGGCAGGACGACGACCAGGTTCGCCAGCCGGGCGGCAGGAGATCCGGCGTCCGCAGTGGCTACCGCGACCCGCGCGCCGGCCTCGCCGGCTTTTCCGGCATAGTGCACCAGGCGTTCCGTCACGCCCGATCCCGATCCGATCAGCAGCAGATCTCCCGATCCGACCGCAGGCGTGGTTGTTTCACTCACCACGTGGACAGGAAGGCCGAGTTGCGCAAGCCGCATGGCGAAGCTCCGCATGACCAGTCCGGAACGTCCCGCGCCGGCGACGAAGACCCGCCTGGCCTCCGTGACTTCCCGTACCAGTGCTTCGACTTCTTCGCATGAGACCCGATGCAGCGTCCGCCGTATCTCGTCGAGGATGGTCCGGCGGATTTCGCCAAATTTGGAAGACGCTGTCTTGTCATCCATCGGTTCGATCCATGATTTCCCTGATCCGGCGGACCGCCCGCCCGGGGTCGGCATTTCCGGTAACGTACCCCCCCACGACCACGATATCCGGGTCGCGGGGAACCAGGCGCTCGATCATCCGGGGATCTAGTCCGCCCGCGACCGCCAGCCCCGCCCGGCGAACCACTGCGCCGACCCGGTCGATTCGTTCCGGTATCGGCTCCGAATCGTCCAGCCCCTGTGCGTCAAACGCCGTGTGCAGACAGATGAAATCCACGCCCGCCAGGTCCAGCGCACGGGCCAGGCGGACCGCCTCATCCACTCCGCGCGCGGTGATCAGATCGGCCATGATCCGGCCGCCGGACCGTTTCGCCTGTTCACCCGCTTCTCGAAGCGTAGCCTGGTGCGCCGTCCCGAGCACGGTTACGATATCCGCCCCCGCGTCGAAGGCCAGGCCCGATTCCACGGCGCCGGCATCCACGATCTTGAGATCCGCCAGGATCTTCTTCCCGGGGTAATCCCCTCTGATCCCGGAGATGATGTCGATCCCGTAGCGGATCAGCAGGGGCGTGCCGAGCTCGATGACATCCACCCCGAAGGCGGTCTGGTCCAGCAGGCGGCGAACCGCGCCGGCGTGGGGCGTATCCAGGGCGAGTTGGAGCAGCATGATGGCGGTGTTCGGATAGAGGAGGCGGATGTCGTACCCGGGCCGACCGGCTAGTCCGGGGAGTCGCCGATACATACCCGGAGCAGGTTCGGATGCTCCGGGAAATCCTTGGCGCCGGCGCCATAGCCGATCTTCCTCAATATCATCCCCGGCATGATACCGTGGGCGTCGGCCGTGGCTTTCAGAAAGGCGGCGCCGGTCGGGGTAACCAGTTCACCCTCGATCCCGGTGTGGTAAACCGGCATATCCCGCATCAGTTCCAGGGCGCCCGGGGCGGGGACCGGCATCAGGCCGTGTGCGCAGTGGATGAAGCCCCGTCCCATCGGCAGCGCCGAGGCGTACACCTTCCCGACGCCGAGCAGGGACAGGCCTAAGCAGGCGCCCACGACGTCGACGATGGCGTCCACCCCGCTGACTTCGTGGAGGTGAACCTCCTGTTTGGAAATGCCGTGTACCTTGCTTTCCGCTTCCGCCAGTTGATCGAACACCCGGATGGCCTGGCGTTTGACGGAATCGGCCAGCGTACTTTCTTCGATGACGGAAGTCAAGTCGCTGAGGTGCCTCGCTTCTCCGTGGTCGTGACAGGGGCCGTCCTCGCCGGGGCCTTCGATGATTTCGCGGCCTGTCGCGGTCCGGACGATGACGTCGACCTTGGTCCCGGAGACGTGCTGCCGGGTCACCGTCTTCCGGGTGAGCCGGTAATTGTCGAGAGGAAGCTTCTTCAGTTCGCCGCTCAGTTCATCGAAGTCCAGGCCCGCGTCCACCAGCGCGCCCAGAATCATATCGCCGCTGATGCCCGAGAAGCAATCGAAGTAGGCTATGGCCATCCAACCGCCCTATACATAAATGACCGGACGATCACCGTCCATCGCCCGGTCATGAGAAACTGCAGAAGAGGCTTGCCCGGCTACTTCCGGGAGGCGCCTTCGGCTTCTCCGCCCGCGTCGGCTTCTCCGCCTGCATCCTGGCCGTCGCTGTCTCCGCCGTCACTGTCGTGGCCGCTTCCTTCCTCCGCTTCGCCGTGTTCTTTCCCGCTGTCCGAATCCATCTCCTCTTCCGCCGTCTCCCCTTCCGTCATGCCCTCTTCCGCCGTCTCCTCTTCTGTCATCTCGGCTTCTTTCAACTCCAGGGCCACCAGCAGTTCATCCACGTCTTCCGGCCAGGCCTCGTTCGTTTCCAGCGCGAGGGTCAGCTGATCGGCGACGAGGTCCATGGCCTCTTCCACGATGCCCATTTCTCCCAGGCTTTCCTTGAAACTCTTGCCCTCGTACTCGATTTCACCGCCTGAGACGGCGGTGAACTGCGCCAGCAGGGTCTCCTTCCAGGCCGCCTGGTCGACCCCTTCGAGATGGTCCTTCAGTTGTTCCTCGTCCGCGGCCGCGGCGACGAAATCATCGATCACGCCCATGATCATCTCTTCACCGCCCAGGCGGTCATACAGGGGACCGTCCATCACCCATTCCATATTCGGATCGTCGTGCTGGGCATGTACGGATGTCGCGGTACCGGTCAGAAGCAACAAAGCGCAGAGCGCCATGGAAAACAAGGTCGTGCGGATCATTTGAAGTTCTCCTTGTCCCCGGTCGGGGTACGGTGTCTCATTCCGTCCTGAAACGCATTTGGTATCCCGTGAAACGGCTATTGCAGGATATACAGGAAGATAGGGCGAAATCTTTAAAAATCAAAGGGATTCTGCCCGCCGGGTCCGGCCCGTCGGCCGCCGGCTCACAGCAGGCAGGTGTCGATCACGTGGGCGACTCCGTCCGCGTCGTTGGTCGGCGCGACCAGGTCCGCCGCGCGCCGGACGGCGTCGGGCGCGTTCCCCATGGCCACGCCGAGGCCGGCGTATTCGATCATGTCCAGGTCGTTGAAGTTGTCGCCGATGCTGATCATCCGGTCCGGCCCGATTCCATAGCGTTCACCCAGGAAGGCGAGGGCTTTCGCCTTCGATACGCCGGCGGGCACGATTTCCATGCACCAGTAATCGTCTACCAGGGTGCTGCGCGACATGATGGCGCCGATCCGGTTGCCGTATCCGGCCAGTTCCGCCCCCAACGCATCCATGGACGATCCCTTGCCGGCGACGGCGATCTGCGCCGGGTCCCGGTTCAGCACCTCGCCCAGGTCATCCATCGGAATGGCCTTGTCCGCGTTGGCCTCCAGGTAGCGCTCCCGCCATCCATTGCCCGATCGGGGGGGTTCAAACCAGATATACCGGCTCTCCGGTACCGCTTCGTACACGAGGGGATCGTGCCCGCGCCGCTTGCAGAAATCGACCAGGTCGATCGCCAGATCGCGCGGCATGTTCACCGCCCTGAGCAGCGGGCCGTCGAGGGACTCGAGTATGAGCGCGCCGCTGTGGAAGATCAGGGTCGTGGACGGCGGCACCTGCTCCGCGGCGGCCCGGCCCGAGTTCAGGCTCCTCCCGGTGCAGAGGGCCACGTGCTTCCCGGCCGCGGCGGCCCTTCGGAGCGCATGGAGCGTCCGGGCGGAGATATCGCGACGGGAGGTCAGCAGGGTGCCGTCGATGTCGATGGCGATGAGGTCGTAGGACATGGTCGCGGCGCTTTCCGGTCGGGGAATGAATCGTTTCAGGGAATGAATCGTTCGATGGCCCGGGCCACGCCCTCGTCGTCAACCGAAGCCGTGACATGATCCGCCCTGGCCCGGGTTTCGGGCGCGGCGTTCCCCATGGCCACGCCCAGGCCCGCGGCATCGAGCATTTCCAGGTCGTTCAGGTTGTCCCCCACCGCCATGACGTCGGAGAGGTCGATACCGAGAAGCCGGGCCAGTCTCCGCAGCCCATCGCCCTTGGAAACGCCCGAAGGCATTACCGTGATAATACAGTAACAACGGTCCCATGGACTGATTTCGAAAACCACCTCCGCGTCCTTCAGTTGCGCTTTAATGAACGTCTCACGGGACTTTACCCGTTCGATGCGCTCGGCGACGGTAATGCAGGTAACGTCATGTCCGAGAAAGTCGCATACGTCGTCCACCCGGTGGACCCGGTCGGCGTTCTGCGCCGCATAGTCGACAAAGGCGTGGTTGTCCGGATCGAAGGAGTCGTAGTAGAAGTACCGCACTTCGGGCAGGGGGCCGTACACGATGGGATGAAACCCGATGCTGCGAAACAGCCTCACGGCATCCGTCGCGAGACGTCCCGGCAGGTGGCGGACGTATCTGGCGCGACGCATGGGGACGTCGTAGATCATGGCGCCGTTGTTCAGCACGTACGGCGCGTCAAGCGGCAGCCGCTCCACGGCGGATACCGCGGACGGAAGGCTTCGCCCGGTGCACACCGTGACGCGGACGCCGCGGCCGGCCGCGTGCCGAACGGCGTCGACCGTGGCATCGGACATTTCCCGGCGGCCGTTGAGCAGCGTGCCGTCGATGTCCAGGGCGATGAGGCGATACATTTTGAACCGGATCAAAAAAACGGAGACTTCTGGAAAGCCCCCGCCTTTTCGGTTGAACCAATGCAGGAATGGGCGCTAGTGGACTCGAACCACTGACCTCCACGATGTGAGCGTGGCACTCTAACCGGCTGAGCTAAGCGCCCGGCATATGGGCCCGCCAGGACTCGAACCTGGGACCGTCCGATTATGAGTCGGATGCTCTAACCAACTGAGCTACAGGCCCATGTCTACCGCCCGGTCAGCATACCCGACAGACTGGCCCAATATAGCGGGACGGCGGGTCATCGTCAAGCAAAAGATGGACGCCTGCTCAATCTCCACGGGCCGACTGCAGCAGGGCTTTTTCCTGGTGCTTGAGTTCCATGTAGGTGGCCATGGCTTCGGTCAGTTCGCTGCTTCGCCCGCTCTTTTCCATCTGCTCGATCTGTTCCATGAGGCGGGTCATGCTTTCCTTGAGCCGTTTCTGCTTGATGCGCAGGATATGGTCCCGGGCTCTCTGTTCCAGGTGAATCCCCGAGTCGGCCGTATTGATCAGTTCCGCGACGACCCGCCGGGCCTCGTCGTCGTCGATGGTATCGACCAGGCCGGACAGGTCGTACGTCCCCTCATCGCCCAGTCCCGCGAAGCAGTGTTCGACGATCCCACGGTACAGGGGACTCTTGAAATCCCGGGGCTCCAGCTGCCTTTCGACGAGTTCGACGATGGCCCGGTCGTTGAGCATGAGTTGGACCAGGCCCCGTTCCACCGGCGCTTCGCCGCCAACCCGTTCCCCCGCGGCCTGAGGCGAGCGGGGATCGCGCCGGACGGTGCCCGGGCTCCGCAGTTCGGAAGCCAGCAGCCCCTGCAGCGCCGGAAACCGGCGTTCGGCTTCTTCACGGTATCTTTCCCGGTGGACCAGGTTCGTCGTCTTTCGGATCAGGCCGGCCAGCGTTCGAAATACCTCTTCCCGGTCGCCCGATTCCTGGAGGTTGGCATGGAACCCCATGAAGTCGGCCAGGGAGTCGGCCTGTTCGACGCACCTGAGGAATCCTTCCGGACCGTGTTCCACCACGTAGGAGTCGGGATCGTATCCCTCCGGCAACCGCACGATACGGGTCCAGAGCCCGGCTTCCACCAGGGGTTCGATCGCGCGCCAGGTGGCCCTCACCCCGGCCTGGTCCGAATCGTAGACCAGGAACGCCTGCTGTCCGTACCGCGCCACGAGCCGGGCCTGTTCCCGGGTCAACGCCGTTCCGCACAGGGCGACCACCCCGTGAACGCCCTGTTGATACAGGCCGAGCAGATCCATGTATCCTTCCACGACGAGCGCCCGTCCCTGCTGCCTTAATGCGTCCCGGGCCTGATACAGCCCGTAGAGCACGTGACTCTTGCGGTAGATGGGGGATTCGGGAGAATTGAGGTACTTCGGTTGATCCTCGTCGGCCAGCGCCCGTCCGCCGAAACCGACCACGCGGCCGCTCGGCGCCTGTATGGGAAAGACGAGCCGCTTCCTGAAGGCATCGTAGGTCCGCTGTTCGCGGGTCTTGGCCAGCCCGGCCTTGACCAGCCAGGCCGCGTCGATGCCCTGCTTCCGGCCCGCGTTCAGCAGGTCGTTCCAGGAATCGGGCGCGTAGCCGAGCCCGAAGGACTTGATCGTCTCTTCCGACAGGCCGCGTTTCTCGGTATAGCGCCGTACGATCGAGCCCTGGCCGCTGTTGAGCAGGCGTTCGTGGAAGAACCGGGCGGCGAACCGGGTGACCTTCGCGAGGCTTTCCGCCTCACTGCCCGCTTCGCTTTCCCGGTACGTATCGGGTATGGTGATGTTGAGGCGGCGGGCGATCTGATGGACGGCTTCCACGAAAGAGACGTTTTCGTGTTCCATGAGAAAGGTGAACACGTTGCCGTTCTTGCCGCATCCGAAGCAGTAGAAGATCTGGCGTTCCGGGTTGACGCTGAATGAGGGCGTCTTCTCGTCGTGAAACGGACAGAGCCCCAGGTAGTTTCTACCCGATTTCCGCAGCGTGACGTAGTCGGACACGACGTCCACGACGTCCGCCTGCGACCGGATCGAATCGATGAGGTCGTCCGGTATGCGTGCCAAGGTTCGCTCTCCGCTTATGCCCGCCGGCTTCGGCCGGGGCTTTCCCGCATCCTCACACCAGGTCGCATGCTTCCGGCGGCATCCAGTGCGCGTCCCGGTTCTCCCACTTCACGTTGCAGCCGATGGGGTTGGTGAGCGGCGTCCGCACCGGTCTGCCCGCGGTGACGTCGTCAAGGGCCGCTTCCAGGTCGTTCGCCGTTATGCCGTCCGCGTCCCTGGGGCTGTCCACGGCGCGGCCGGTATAGACCAGGTTGCGGTCCCGGTCGAAGACATAGAAGTGGGGCGTTCTGAGGGCGCCGTAGGCCCGCGCGGTATCCTGGGACAGGTCGCGCAGGTAGACCCAGGGAAAGCGATGGACGTTCATGCGGCTGACCATGTGATCGAAATCGTCGTCGGGATAGGTGATCTCGCTGTTGGAATTGATCCCGACGAACCGGACTCCGCGGGAGGCGTACCTTTCCGCGGAAACGCGGGTGACTTCGTCGGAACCGGTTACGTAGGGGCAGTGGTTGCAGGTGAAGAATACCACCAGCGTCTCCGCAGCCGAGAAATCCTCCAGGCTGTATGTCCTGCCATCCGTCGCCGGCAATGAGAAACCCGGCGCCGCTTCGCCCAATTGCAGCGTAAAGGCCATGATCGATCCTCCTCGTTAAACGAGCGACTTGAATGCGTACGGGTATTCGTCCTGCCGCGATCCGGGTCTGGCCCGGTCACGCCGCCGTGTTACCGCGACGCCACCGCCGGGGCCGCGCTCATTCTTTTATCTCCACGATGGTCACCCCGGTGCCCCCGTCCCGCTGTTCGGCGAAACAGGCTGATTTGACCAGGGGGTGGCGTTGCAGAAATTCCTGGATCGCGCTGCTCAGGGCCCCGGTACCCTTACCATGCAGTATACGTATTTCGTTCAGGTCATCAAGGGCGGTCCGGTCGATGTAGCGGTCCACGGCGTCGATGGCCTCCCTGGCGCGATAACCCCGTACATCCAGTTCCGAAAGGGGAACGCGGGGCCGGTCCACCCGTACTTTGACGGGATTCGCCGAAGTTCCGCCGGACGTTCCCGAATCCGGTTTATGGAGACTGACCTCGGACCGCCGCACCGTGATCTCCATCCGGCCGGTCCGGATGCGCAGGCGGTCTCCCTGGTCCTGGCGCACCGTGCCCGCCTGCCGCAGCGATGCCACCCAGACCTCGTCGCCGACCGAGACGGTCTGCCCGAGCGTTTCCGGTCCGCCCGATCCGCCTGGCCCGCCCGGGTCGCCCGGGTCGGCAACGGGCCCGCCCGGGTCGGCAGGGGACGTGACGGGATCGGCGGTGGGCGCTTCGGGATCCATGGCATCGAGCATGTCTTGAAGCCGCGTGCGCTGGTCCCGGATCGTATCGCGGGCTTCCTCGACGACCCTGGACGCGGCCTGCTCCCGCTGGACGCCGGCCACCGCCTCTTCGACGGCGGTCCGGGCTTCTTTCAGCAACCGGTCCATCTTCTCCCGGCCGGAAGCGATCGCGTCGCGCTCTTTCTGTCTGTAGGCGGCGATCTGGTCTTCGTAGTCCCGTTTCAGGGCGTTCAGTTCGTCGCGGAGCTTTTCGGCCTGTCCCTGCGCGGCGACGAGCAGTTCGTGCTTCCGGTCCACCTCCATGATGACTTCGTCCAGCCGCCGTTCGGCGGTACCCATGAACCGGGCGGTCCGCTCGAGCACTTCCCCGGGCATGCCGAGCCGGCTCCCGATCTCCAGGGCGTAGCTGGCGCCCGGGATCCCCTGTCTGAACTGGTAGGCGGGCGTGAGGGTTTCCACGTTGAAGACCATCGAACCGTTTTCGACCCCTTCGGTTCCCGAGGCGAAGGCCTTGAGCGCGTCGAAATGGGTCGTGGCCGCGGTGACGGTTCCCCGCCGGGTAAGCGATTCGAGGATGGCCATGCCCAGGGCCGCCCCCGCCGAAGGGTCCGTGCCGGCGCCCAGTTCGTCGAGGAGTACCAGGGTGCGGGCATCGGCCCTTTCCAGTATGGTCCGGATATGTCCGAGGTGGGCCGAGAAGGTGCTCAGGCTCGCCTCGATCGACTGCTCGTCCCCGATGTCCGCGAAGATGGCATCGAACACGGCGATTTCGGTGTCGTCGTCCGCCGGGACGTGCAAACCGGCCTGTGCCATCATGGTCATGACGCCAACCGATTTCAGGGCGACCGTCTTGCCGCCCATGTTGGGACCGGTGATCACGAGGGTTTTCGCGTTTTCGCCGACTTCAAGGTTCAGCGGAACGACGGCTTCGCACTGGCTTGACAACAGCAGGATGGGGTGCCGGGCGTTGCGCAGGACGATCCGTCCATCGGTATTCAGCCGCGGCGGCGCGGCCCGCAGGTCGAGGGACAACCGGGCCGCGGCGTGATAGAAGTCGAGTTGCCCCAGGAGACCATAGGATACGGCTACGGCCTCCGCCTGCTGGTGTATATGATCCGTCAGCGTCAACAGCACGCGTTCGATCTCGCGGGCTTCCTCGACGATCAGTTCGCGAAGCCGGTTGTTGAACTCCACGACGCCCATGGGTTCGATGAAAACCGTGGCGCCGCTGGCGGACTGATCGTGGACCACGCCCTGCACCTGGCCGCGGTGATCCATGCGTACGGGGACCACGTACCGCCCGTCCCGCATGGTGATGACCGGGTCTTGCAGCGCCCGGGCGCCGGTTTCGGACTGAATGAACCGCTGCAGCCAGTTTCGCGCGCGTTCCCGCGTGGTCTGCTGATCCGCGCGGACCCGGCGTAGCGCGGGACTGGCGTGGTCGCGTATATTTCCATCGCCATCGATCGCGTGCCCGATCGACGTTTCAATCTCCTGGAAATCTCCCAGGCCGGCAGTAAGGGTTCTGACGTGGGGCGCCGCGGAACCATCCCGCGGCCGTTGGCCGAATGCCCGC
This sequence comes from bacterium, assembly GCA_963693015.1. GTDB lineage: Bacteria > JAAXHH01 > JAAXHH01 > JAAXHH01 > JAAXHH01 > JAAXHH01. The sequence goes on along the minus strand of OY843748.1, from coordinate 1,841,059 downwards.
ATGAGGCGGCTTACCCGGAGGGTGTCGGCCACGTCCAACAGCACCTGGGGTTCCAGCATGGCGCCGGCTGCGCCGACCTGGTCCAGGGCATCGCCAATGTCCTTGATGCCCCGCAGGGGAACCGTTTCGTCCTTGTCCAGGAATCCGCGCATTTCGGTAACGGTCTGCAGGTTCTTCCGGATCACGACGATTTCGTTGTCTGGGTCCAGGGACATGGCCCGGCGATGGCCCGCGGCGGAAACCGTCCTTTCCGCCACCATCGTCCTTACGGCGTCGAATTCCAGTACGTTCAGCGTATGGGGAGGGATTCCGGGTTTCATGTTCGGTCGTTCCTGTCACCAGTCCAACTGACCGGAGTTCCCGTCACCAGTCCAACTGACCGGATTCGGTCCGCGTGCGCGGCACATATTCGACCGTAGATACGCACAAGCGGCCGCTGTCGACCCGCGTGCCGGTCCGCTGCGTGGAACGAAGGTCGCGTTCCAGTTTTTCCATGAAGGGCGGGGCGCCAGGGTCGACCCGGTCCATTACGGTATCGATGATGGCCGGGATGATGGACATCGCCTCCGGCGCGAGGGACGATCGGTCAAGCTGCGCCCTGGCCGTATCGGAGAACGGCATGAACACATACAGGATCAGCAGCAGGCTCGAGATGACGCCTCCACGCGCACCCCCGAGCAGCAAGCCGGTCACGCGGTTGAGGAGAGACTTTGAAGCGCCCCGGAACGACCGGCCGGCCACGCCGGTCACGGCGTTGACCAGCGCGAGCGAGAGTCCGAGGCAGGCCAGGAGGCTGAACCAGCGCAGCCATCCGGAAGAAACGCCCGTCACGCGGCCGAGGAGGTCGGAGACCAGGTCGAACTGGGTCAGGGAGACCACCACGGCGACGACGAGCCCCGCCAGGTCCAGCAGGCTTCCGGCGAAACTCTTGCGATAGCCGGCTGCCATCTGGTAAATGACGAGTAGTGCGATGGCGATATCGATCCAGTTCATGGCATCAAAACACGGAAAGCCCCTCCGGGGTTTCGGAGAGGCTTCGTAAAAGGACCGTTGCTGCCCGCGATTTTACGGATTCATCCAGCCTGCGTAGCCTACGTGGCCAGGCATTCCCGCACGATGTCGTTGACGAGCCTGCCGTCCGCCCGGCCCTTCACACGAGGCATGACCGCCCCCATGATCCTGCCCAGGTCTCGCGGGCCAGCGGCCCCGGACTGGTCGATGGCTTCCCGAACCATGGATCTGACCTCTTCTTCGGACAGTTGATCCGGAAGATAGGACTTGAGGATCTCCAGTTCTTCCTCGGCCTGCGAAACCAGGTCTCTTCGATCTCCCTTGACGGCGAACTCCAGAGCCTCTCTCCGGGACTTGATGAGGGAAGAGACCACTTCGACCACATCCTCGTCCGGCAGTTCGTTCCCCTTGGCGATTTCCCGGTTCTTGATCTGCGCGCGTATCATGCGGATCAGACCGAGACGGACGGTTTCCCGGTTCCTGAGTGCCGACTTCATATCATTCGTCAAACGCTCTTTAAGCGCCATGTCCCGCTCCGGTGGATCAGTATCTTTCCTGCTGGAGCCGTTTCTGATTCTTCCGCTTCGCCGCGTTCAACTTGCGCTTGCGTTTCGCGCTCGGTTTTTCAAAATGCTGATGCTTGCGTATTTCAGACATGATGCCGACTTTTTCGCAAGTCTTGGTAAAACGACGCAGGGCCTTTTCGAACGGTTCTCCTTCCCTGACACGAATACCTGGCATCCAAACACCCCCTCTCATGCCACTCGAATCGGGTGAACCAAGTCTTTCTCTTCGTCTCTGTTCCAGTCTTCCCAATATGCCACGGGCCGGTTGAAAAAGCAAGGAGATTAATTCTTCCCATCCCGATATCTGCCCTTCGTCCCGGCCATCGCCGCTCAAGCGGCCAGATCGGGCATTCTACGCCCACCGAGCAGGTGCAGGTGGAGATGGAACACGGTCTGGCCCCCGTCCCGTCCGCAGTTGACGATCAGCCGGTACCCATCGGCGTCGACGCCGGACTCCCGGGCGATCCGGTTCGCCGCTGCCGTGAGCCGGCTCATGACCCCGGTCGTATCGCTGCCCAGCGCGGCGACTGTTTCGATATGCTTCCGCGGTACGACGAGAATATGCAGCGGGGCCGCGGGGTTTATGTCTCGGAAGGCCACGACGTCTTCGTCTTCGTACACGAATTCGGTCGGCAGCGATCCGGCGACGATCCGGCAGAACAGACACTCGGACATGGTATCGTCTCCATTGGAATGATGCATGACGCAGGACTTCGATTCACGCCTCTCGGCGTCACGCAGCGTCAAGTGCGGCCATGCGCAGCGTCAAGTGCGGCCATGCGCAGCGTCAAGTGCGGCCATGAGCAGCGCCAACCCCGCGATGGACGCCGTATCGGACCGAAGGCGCGCGCGTCCCAGCGAAACCGTTTCAAGGCCCGCATCCCGGGCCATTGCGATCTCCTCCCGCGTAAAACCGGCTTCGGGACCGATCATGAGCAGAACGCTTTTCAAGTCTGTTCGGCCAGCCATCGCGAGGTCCGCGCTCCTTGCCCTCTCCTCTTCCCAGGCGATCAGGGCCAGGTCGTAGGATGACGCGGTGCCCACGATATCCTCCAGGCTCATGACCGGGAAGATACGCGGCAGCCGGGCCCGCAGCGACTGTTTCATCGCGCTTACCGCGATACGCCGCCAACGGTCGATGCGGTGTACGCTCCGATCGCCGGCGCCCGCGACCGTACGCGTACTCTGCATGGGAATGACGGACGCGACGCCCAGTTCCGTCGCCTTCTCCACGACCACGTCCAGCCGCGACCCCTTGAGCAGCGATGGCGCGAGCGTGACTTCGGCCGATTCCGCCTCGCGGTCTTTCCGGCGGTCCAGGATCTCGATTTCGATCTCCGGCTTCACGCGGACGAGCACGCCGTCGTAGATCCAGCCTTCGCCGTCCACGAAATGCACGGCGTCCCCGGGCCTCTTCCGCAGCGCGCGCGTCAGGTGTTGCCCTTCGTCCTCGTCCGAAACGAATGCCGCGTTCCCACGGATTCGTTCCGGAGGTACGTAACTGAATTCCATGATTCCGCCGTTCGCGGCACGTCGGGCTAACCGGTCTCCATACTGGCCGCGCCGGCCCACCATGGCCCCCGGGTTTCCCGTTCGAGCACGGTAAAGCCATGGTTGCCCAACGCGGCTTCGAACGACCGGGCCTCCTCGGTGAGCAGACCGGACAGGATCAGCGCGCCCGCGGGATGAAGCAGAACTGAAAAACAGGAAAGCATGGACGTCAGGCTGACCGCGCTGATATTGGAGACGATGATTCGGTAGCGGCCGCCGATTGCGGGATGATCCATGCGGCCGGCGTGTACGTCGACCCGGTCGGCCACCCCGTTCAGCCGGATATTCTCCCGGGCGTTGCCTATGGTCTCGGAATCGATATCGATACCCGTCGCGCGGGAAGCGCCCAGAAGGGCCGCGGCGATGGAGAGCACGCCGGACCCCGATCCCACGTCGAGCACCCGGTCACCCGGCCGAATCCGCTTTTCCAGTTGCCGCAGGCACAGTTGCGTGGTCTCGTGGCCGCCGGTGCCGAAACCCGTGCCGGGATTGATCCGGACTACGATCAGGCCGTCGGACCGGGGCGCTTCGGACCAGGGCGGCGCGACCAGGATCCGGTCCGATACCTGTACGGGCACGACCCGGCTCTTCCATTTTCCGGACCAGTCGTCTTCGGAAATCCTCCGCGTGGAGATCCGGCATGGCCCGGAAGCCAGGCCCAGGCCGCACAGTGCTTCCCAGAGGCGAGCGAGCCGGTCGATCTTCTCTTGGACGCCGGGCCGATCGGGCCAGAAACCCGTCACGCGCCCGGATGCGCCGCTGCGTCCGCCACCCGGGAGAAAGACCCCGTTGGCGCCCAATTCCCAGAACGCGTTGGCGATCGCCTCTTCGGTTTCGGGCGTTATGTCTATGGTGACTTCAACCCAGTGACCCATAGGCGAGGAATGGGCGGAAACCGGACCGGTCTTCGTTACCCGCTTCGGCTCAGTCGCCGAACAGCTCTTCCCTGATTCGATTGAAGAATCCCCGGTCGTTTTCCGGCGTCTTTCCGCTGTTCAGCCCGGACAGTTCCTGGTACAACTCCCTTTCCCGGCCGGTCAGCTCCGTGGGCGTCCAGACGATGACCTTTACGAGCTGGTCACCCCGGCCGTAGCCGTTGAGATGGGGCATGCCCTTGCCCCGCAACCGGAAAACCTTGCCGAACTGGGTACCCGCGGGAATGGAAAGACGTACCTTGCCCGTGAGGGTCGGGACCTCCACCTGGTCGCCCAGGGCCGCCTGGCTGAAACTGAGGGGCATGACGTAGATGACGTCGTCGTCCTGGCGTTCGAAAAACTCGTGGGGTTCCTGTTCGATGACGACGAGCACGTCGCCTGCCGCGCCGCCGCGGACGCCGGCGTGCCCCTGGCCCTGGAGGCGCATGTAGTTCCCGTCCCCGGCGCCGGTGGGGATATCCACCTTGACCGTAACGGTCTTCATCTGCCTGCCTTGCCCCTCGCACGGGCCGCAGGGCCGGTCGATGGTCTTCCCCTGCCCGTGGCAGTGCGGACAGGTTGCCACGTTCATCACGACGCCGAACAGGGAGGACGCGCGCTGATGCACCTGGCCCTGCCCGTGGCAGGTGGGACAGGTCCGTACGCCGTCGCGGTCGGCGGCGCCGGTGCCGCCGCAGCGGTCGCAGGGTACGTAACGCTTGATGCGGATCGTCTTGCTGACGCCCTGGGCCAGTTCTTCCAGGGTCAGCCTGAGGTTCACCCGGAGGTCCTCGCCGCGATTGCTCGCCCTGCCCCGGGTCCGCCCCCCGAAGAGGTCGCCGAATATGCCGCCTCCGAACAGGTTCCCCAGTATATCCTCGAAATCCCCCGCATGGGAGAAGTCCGTCCACTGGAATCCCCCCGATCCGAAGTCGTTCGCCACGCCCTGGTGGCCGAAACGGTCATAACGCGTACGCTTGTCCGGGTCGCTGAGCACCTCGTAGGCTTCGGCGGCCGTCTTGAACTTCTCTTCCGCCGCCTTGTCGCCCGGATTCCGGTCCGGATGAAACTGCATGGCCAGCTTTCGGTACGCCTTCTTGATCTCGTCCTCGGATGCCGAGCGCGCCACGCCCAGGGTATCGTAGTAGTCCTGTTTGTTCATCTTCCGCGTGGACCCCGCTGTCTAGTCGTTGTCCTGGTCCGCCTGGCCCGCCTCGTCCGCCCGGTCCGCCTGGTCCGGCGCTTTCGCCGGCGTCCGCGTCACGATGACCCTGGCCGCGCGAAGGACCTTCTCGTTGAGGATGTACCCCTTTTCGACCACGTTGATCACCGTGTCGGCCGGCCGGTCTTCGTTTTCGACGGCCATGACGGCTTCGTGCAGCGTCGGATCGAAGCTTTCTCCTTCCGCCGCGATCTCCTTCACGCCCGCCTTCTCGAGTTTCTCCAGGAACTGCTGGCGGATCATCTCGAATCCCTGGGCGAAGGACCGGGTCTCCTCGGACGTCTGCGGCGCCTGGAGGGCCCTTTCTATGTTGTCCAGTATGGGCAGCAATTCGGTGATCAGCGCTTCCCCGGCGTTCTTGACCAGCGCGCTGAATTCCCGGCCGGTGCGTTTCTTGTAGTTGTCGAACTCGGCGGCCAGACGTACCCAGCGATCCTTGTAGCGCCGGGCCTCCTCGGCCAGCCTGGCCCGCTCATCCTCCGCCGCATCGACCGGGGCGTCATCCGGCTTCTCGCCGGGGTCCGCTTCTCCGTCGGACGCGGGCTCGGCGGTCCGCCCGGCCCGGTCCTCCGCCGCGGCCGACGGCCCATTTCCCGTTTCGGCGCCACGTTCCGTCCCCGCGCCGGAATCCGGCCCGGCCCCGGGCTCGCTTCCCTGCGCGGCGGTCCCGGGCGCTTCGGCTGCTTCTTCCCGCGTTCCGGCGTCCGCGGTTTCTTGCTCCTTGCTCATGGCCTGATCTTTCCCCTTGCCAGATTAACGGCCTCGTGCTTAACGGCCTGGTTCATTTCTGCCGCGTGGCCTGCCGTCCGATGCCAAAAGGAAGCGGGCGTGATCACTCACGTCCGCTGGCAGATCGGATCGGGGCGAAAGCCTCGCGTCTCACGCGAACATCGTATTCAGGTACCGCGCCGTATACCCGACGACGGACATCAGGCGCGCATAGGGCATGCGGGTCGGGCCGATGACTCCGATAACGCCCGTCATGTCCCCGATTCGATAGGTTGCTGTGACCACGCTGCAGGACTGTACTTCGTTCTGGCCGTTTTCACGGCCGATGGTCACGGCGATCCGGTTGTCGTGGTGGCGTTCGCTCAACCAGTGGGCCACCGTCCGCTTGTGTTCGAGGAACTGAAGCAGCGACGAAAGCTTCGTGAAATCCGTCACGAACTCGGGTTGAGACACGATATAGGTCGTGCCGCCGATGTGGGTTTTCTCGTTTTCCTCGAAATCGAAGAGATAATCGCTGTACTGGATGAACAGCTGGACGATCTTCCGCTTGGACTGCGGCGCGTCCTCCAGGCGTTCGTCGAGCTGACCCCTGATCTCCCTGAGGGAGCAGCCGTTCAGCCGCTCGTTCAGGAACCAGCTGGCGCCGGCGAGCCGGTCGTGAGGAATATCCGCGTCGAGTTCGGCGACGATGCTCCTGACCAGCCCGGAAGTGAGGGTCAGCACCAGCAGCACCTTGCGGCGGGCGATCGGGATCAATTCCACCCGCTCGAGCCTGCCGTCGTAGAGCTTCGGCGCCAGCGCCACGCCGACTTCCCGGCACACCAGGCCGAGGATGTGCGCGGTGTGGCTCAAGAGCTCCTGCACGCTCAACCAGCCGTTTTCCAGTTCGAGGTGGATTCGTTCCCTGTCCCGCTTGTTGATGGGACGCATGCGGAGGAGGGTATCCACGTAATACCGGTAGCCCTTGTCCGTCGGAACGCCCCCGGCCGAGGGATGGGGCCGGGTAATGTAACCGGCGTCTTCGAGATGCACCATGGTGTTGCGCACCGTCGCCGGACTGACGGCGAGCGGTCCGTTGCCGGCAATCGACCCGGAGCCGACGGGCTGGCCCGTGGATACATGGTGTTCCACCAGGCTGCGGAGAATGTCCTTGTCCCGATCCGTCTGAAGGGTATATGCCATTTCGGTCCCGCGTTCTGAATTGGAGGTCGGCATTCCCGCCGGGATTGGAAGCGGCACGGCCCTCGATCGAACCCCCGCTGAAACAGCGCTGTCCCACGCCCGCCGGAGGCGGCGCCCGCCCGCAAAACCCGATACGTTATTTACGGATCGCACCTGTTGATGTCAAGCGAAAAGCTGGGTGCCAGGAACGCCTTTCCCCCGGGCTCTCAACGACTTTTCCTTGACTGCGGGGGGTGCGCCGGCTATATTCCGGCATCACTTTTCCGGCCATGAATCTCCTCGCCGCAAACCGTCCGTTTCCATGGTGCGGGTCTGCCGCACGAGGCAGGGAAAGACGGGGCGGGGGTGCAGGCGGGAGCGCTTCGTGGCCTGATGCGGGAGCATGCCATGCTGAGTTCGAAAGTGAAGACATGGTACGTGAACATGCTGGGGCCCTTCGTCCGCACATCCGTGCGGTTCGGGATCCATCCCAACGCGTTGACGATGCTCGGCTTCGGGATCACCCTGGTCTCGGCCTGTCTCTTCGGACTCGGCGCCTTCAGGTGGGCGGGACTGGTCATGTTCATCGGCGGCAGCTGCGACGTCCTTGACGGGCACCTTGCCCGGGAGACCGGAACCCGAAGCACCTTCGGGGCCCTCCTCGATTCCACGCTGGACCGCTACGCGGAGATCGCCGTATTCATCGGCATCATCGCCTTCTATCTTTTCAGCGCGGCCGATAGCGATTTGAGCGCCTACTGGGTGCTTGCGTCCGTGTTGGCCATCAGCGGTTCCCTGATGGTCAGTTACGTCCGGGCCCGGGCGGAAGGGCTCGGGCAGGAGTGCACCGTCGGACTCATGCAGCGGCCGGAACGGATCATATGTCTCGGACTGGGCGCGCTGCTCGGAGAGACGTACCTGCCCGTAGCGCTGGTACTGATCGCCGTGGTGTCGAACATCACGGCCTTTACCCGCCTGTTCCACATCCGCCGGGCGTCCAAAGGGTGAAGGAGTAGGGTCATGCGGCCACGAAATAGAAAGATCACCCTGTTCGGACTGCTGTTCGTCGGTCTGCTGGGCGCCGGCTGGCTGCTCAGGCACGATCGCGTGCAGGCGGTGGGGGAGCAGCAGTACGACCTGAAACTGCTGCAACAGGTTGTGGAGCGCATCCGCGCCAAGTACGTGGACGATCTGAACGAGGGCGAAGCGATCGACGCGGCCATCCGCGGCATGCTCGGCACGTTGGATCCCTACACGGAGTTTCTGGAGAAAAAGCAGAACGACGAAATGACGATGATGCAGATCCAGGGGAAATACGGTGGACTGGGCATCAAGATAACCAAGCCCAGGCAGGAGGATGCCCTGGTCGTCGTCGCGCTGTTCGACGATACGCCCGCGTACGACGTGGGCCTGCAGACCGGCGACCGCATCGTCCGGATCGAGGACCGGTCCACGGCCGACATCGATATCTCCCAGGCCGCGGACCTCCTCCGGGGAAGCCCGGGGACTTCCGTGCGGATTTCGGTCAGCAGGGAAGGGGAGGAAGCGTTTATCGACTACACCCTGACGCGGGCGGTCATTACCATCCCGGTGGTTCCTTACGTGGGCATGCTGGAAGGCGGGATCGGCTACATCAAACTGAACCAGTTTACCGAAGACACGTCAAGGGAAGTGGAACAGGCGTTGAAGCAACTGGGGGAACAGGGCGCCCGGGGCTACATGCTCGATCTGCGCGGCAATCCGGGGGGATTGCTGGAGCAGGCCGTGGGCGTAGCGGGGAAGTTCCTGGAAGAGGGCCGTCTTATCGTCTACACCATGGGACGTCCCGGCACGGACCGGCGATCCTATCACGCTTCCGACGGGTTTACCCTGAAGGAAGCGCCGCTGGTGGTCCTGGTGGACCGGTACAGCGCGAGCGCGTCCGAGATCGTCGCCGGAGCGATCCAGGACTGGGACCGGGGCGTGGTGGCGGGTCAGCCGACCTTCGGCAAGGCCTCGGTGCAGCAGATTTTCCCCATGAACAAGGGAACGGCCCTGAAGATCACGACGGCGCGGTACTATACGCCGAGCGGCAGGCTCATACAGAAGACCGGGGAGCGCCTGAACGCCCCGGTCGCTTCGAATCCCGATCGCGGCGAATCGGACGAACCTGCGAGGGAAACGTACACGACGAATCTCGGGCGGACCGTGTACGGCGGCGGCGGTATCGCGCCGGACGTGGAGATCGCGGTTCCCGTATATCCCAACCTGATCCGGGCATTGAACAATCAGAGCCTGTTCCTCAAGTTCGCCTCCCACTATGCGTCGGGCGAGCCCGACGCGGACCAGGCGACTTTCGACGTCACGGACGAGATGATCGACGCCTTTCGCCGGTTCGTCGAAGCGCGTTCCTTCGAATACACCTCCACGGCCGAACAGACGCTCGACGAGCTGGAAGAGATCGTCCAGGATCGCCCGGCCTCCACCGACGTACTGGAATCGCTCGCCGATCTGCGGCAGAAGCTGACGCGGCAGCATGAACTGGAATACCTCAGGCAGCGGGAGTTGCTCATAGCCCGCATCGGAACCGAAATCAGCGCGAAACTCTGGGGATCGGAGGGACGGTACGCCTTTGCCACGAAACACGATCCGCAGATCAGGGCGTCCCTGGCGATACTCGAAGACGACGACAGATACCGGAAGCTGCTCGGAAACGACCCGGAAGAATGAAGACGAGGGGAAGCGGCAGGTATACCCCCGGGAAGATGTACGCAGGCTGCGCGAGGGTGGCGGAACTGGTATACGCGCTGGATTTAGGATCCAGTGGGGCAACCCATGGGGGTTCGACTCCCCCCTCTCGCATCACGTCCACGAAGTCCGTTCCCGAGGCACCGGCCCCCAGCCTCTTTTCCGTTGACAATGGCGCCTGTCCACGATTAATTACGACGGCCTGTCGTACGACGGGCAGGCGCATTCGAGTTTGTGGCACGCCTTTGTCCCGCCGGCCCTTCCAGGGAGCGCGGCGCAGAAAGGAATCGGCTTGAACTACACGGTGTCCGAACCCAAACCGTGGAAACGCGTCCTGGAGATCGAAGTCCCTTCCGATGCGATCCAGACCGAACTGAACGCGGCCTACGCGCGTTACAGCAGAGAGATACGCCTTCCCGGATTCCGGCGCGGGAAAGTCCCGCTCAGCGTGCTCAAGGCCCGGCTCGGCAATGAAATCCGGGCGGAAGTACTCGAGCGGAAAATCCCGGAGTACCTGAGCAGCGCCCACGAGCAGGCCGAGATCAAGCCCATCAGCCAGCCCGTGATCGAAGAGATCGACTACGACGAGGGGCAGGACCTGAAACTCCGGGCCAGCGTGGAAGTCAAGCCCCCCATAGCATTGAAGCAGTACAGGGATCTGCGGGTGACCAGGCGGATTGTGAACGTGACCGATGACGACGTGGACCAGCGGCTCGAAGGATTGCGGGAACGATACGCCAGCGTGGTGCGCGTCGACGGAGAAGCGGAGCGTGATCACTTCATCCGGGCCGATATACAGCACGCGGACGCCAGCGGCGTGCCGATCATCGGACGCAAGGAGGAGAACCAGTTCTTCCAGGTCGGTTCGGGCCGCCTGGGTGAGGGGTTCGATACCCTGCTGGTCGGAGTCAGGGCCGACGAGGACCGTACCGTGAGGACCACGCTTCCGGAAGATTACCCCGACGAGAACCTGGCGGGCCAGGAAGCCTGTTTTCTCGTGAACGTCCATGAGGTCCTGGAAAGGCAATTGCCGGACGTGGACGACGAATTCGCCGTGGACATCGGCATGGAGAGCCTGGACGCCCTGAAACAGTCCATCAGGGAGGAAATCGAGCGGGAGCCGGACCGGGAGCTGCGGGAGGGCCTGGTCACGCAGCTCGTGGAGGCCCACGACTTCGAGGTGCCCGAATCCATGATGACGGCCTATCTCGACCAGGTGGCGGCGGACGCGCGCCGGACCGCGCGGGGCCAGGACGAAATCGACGAGAACGCCCTGCGGCAGCAGTACCGGCCGGTGGCGACCAGCCAGATCATGCGCCATCTCATCCTGGACGCCATCGCCGAAGAGGAAGGGCTGGCGGTGGACCGGGAGGAAGTGGACGAGCGGCTGGAGGCCTTCGCGGGACGGGGACAGGTCTCGGTCGACCAGCTACGGCGGATTTTCCAGGAAAACGGACGGCTCGAACGCATCGAAGCGGATCTGAGGGAAGAGAAGGTCGTTGAGTTTCTCGTGCAGCACGCCGACATACAAACGGAGTAGAAGGAGCGCATCATGTTAGTGCCGATGGTGATCGAACAGACGGGCCGGGGAGAACGGGCCTACGACATCTACTCTCTGCTGCTGAAGAACCGCATTGTCTTCATCGGCATGCCCATCGACGACACCATTGCGAACCTGGTGATCGCCCAGCTGCTCTATCTCCAGTACGAAGACGCCGAGAAGGACATCAAGCTGTACATCAACAGTCCCGGCGGCAGCATAACCGCGGGGCTCGCCATATACGACACCATGCAGTTCATCCAGCCCGACGTGGAGACCTACTGCCTGGGCATGGCCGCCAGCATGGGCGCTTTCCTGCTCACGGCGGGAGGGGCCGGAAAGCGGTACGCCCTGCCCTATTCGCGCATGCTGCTTCACCAGCCTTCCATCCCCCACATGGCCGGCACGGCCAAGGATATCGAGATCCAGGCCGAGGAAATGCTGCGCATGAAGCGGACCATGAACGAGATCATGTCCCATCACACCGGCCAGTCCGTGGACAAGATCGAAGCGGATACCGACCGGGACTTCTGGATGTCGCCGGACCAGGCCGTCGAATACGGTCTGGTGGACCACGTGGTCGAAACATCCGCTTCCCGGGCCATCGCCGAATCGCTGAACGGCAAAACCGCTTAGGACGGGATCATGAAGAAGCGATCGACGGCGCGGGAACTGCGCTGCTCCTTCTGCAACAGAAACGCCGACGAGGTGGAACGCCTCATCACGGGCCCGAACGTATACATCTGCAACGAATGCATCCTGATGTGCAACGGGATCCTCGCCGAAGAGATGAGCCGCAGCACCCTGTCGACCGTCGAGCACCTTCCGCTGCCCTCGGAGATCAAGGAGGCGCTGGACGAATACGTCATCGGCCAGGAACAGGCCAAGAAGGTGCTTTCCGTCGCCGTGTACAACCATTACAAGCGCATACGGCACGGCGCCGCGCAGGACGAGGTGGAACTGGAGAAGAGCAACATCCTGCTGATCGGCCCCACGGGTACCGGGAAGACGCTGCTGGCCCAGACCCTGGCGAAGATGCTCCACGTGCCCTTCTGCATCGCGGACGCCACGGTGCTCACGGAAGCCGGCTACGTGGGCGAAGACGTGGAGAGCGTCCTGGTCCGCCTGCTCCAGGCCGCGGATTACGACGTGCCGAAGGCCGAAGGCGGCATCGTCTACATCGACGAGGTCGACAAGGTGGCGCGCAAATCGGCCAATCCCTCCATAACCCGCGACGTGTCGGGAGAAGGCGTGCAGCAGTCCCTGCTCAAGATGCTGGAAGGCACCATCGCCAACGTGCCCCCGAAGGGCGGCCGGAAACACCCCGAACAGAACTTCGTGCAGATCAACACGCGGAACATCCTGTTCATCTGCGGCGGCGCCTTCGACGACCTGGACCAGATCATCGAACGGCGGACCGCGGAAGGGACCATCGGGTTCGGCGGCGTATCGAGGAATTCCGGGGGCCGCAACACGAGCGAACTCCTCGCCCGGGTCGAGCCGGACGACCTGCTGCAATACGGGCTCATTCCGGAGATCATCGGCAGGCTTCCCGTGATCGCCACGCTGGGCGAACTGGACGCCGACGCCCTGATGGAAATCCTGCTCAGGCCCAGGAACGCCCTCGTCAAGCAGTACCAGCGCCTCCTCGAAATGGAAGACGTCAAGCTGACCTTCACGGACGAGTCGCTCCAGGCGGTGGTAGAAGAGGCGATGGACAAGAAGACGGGCGCGCGGTCGCTGCGGTCCATCCTCGAGGCGGTGATGCTGGACGTCATGTTCAACGCGCCGACGCGGGAAGACCTGAGGGAAGTCGTCGTCACGGAGGAGACCGTAAAGGAAAAAGCGCCGCCCGTCTACGTCCAGGGCAAGGAAAGCAAGCGAAGCGCCTGACCGCCATCCCCCGGCCTTCCCCACGAACCCTCGGCCCAACGGTTTCCCCATGATTACCCTGAAACGCAACGATCCCATTACCTTCGACGACAAGCTTCCGCTCATACCCCTCCGCGAAGTGGTCGTGTTCCCGTACATGGAATACCCCCTCATCATCGCGAGGGACGCTTCCATCAAGGCCCTGGAGCAAGGCGTCAACAACGACCGGCTGCTCTTCCTGACCGCCCAGCGCAACCCCGACGTAGAAAACCCCGTCAAGGAGGACGTGCACCGAACGGGGATCGTGGCCCGGATCCTGCAGGTGGTGAAACTGCCGAACGGCCTGATCCGCGTGCTCGTCGAGGGGATCGTCCGGGCGCGGATCGTCCGCTTTCTGTCCACCGATCCCTACATGCGGGTGAAAATCGCCCTGGTCGAGGAAACCGACGAGAACGAGGCGGAGGTGCAGGCGAGACTGCGGACGGTCGTGGATCAGTTTTCGGAGTACATCAAGCTGAACCAGCAGGCGCCCGACGAGATCCTGCTGTCCCTGCAGAACATGGACGACGCCCAGCGCCTGGTGGATACCATGTCGGCCTTCATCCAGCAGAGCCCCCAGGTCAAGCAGCGGCTCATCGAGGCGCCTTCGGTCATCGAGCAGCTCGATGAACTGGCGGCCATCCTGGCCACGGAACTGGAGATCCTGGAGATCAAGAACCAGCTCGACGGCGAAGTCCGGGACAGAATACACAAATCGCAGCGCGAGTTCTTCCTCCAGGAACAGATGCGGGTGATCAAGCAGGAACTGGGCGAGCTCGAAGATATGCCGGACAACCTGGGCGGACTCGCGCAACAGGTCGCCGACGCCAAGCTGCCCAAAGAAGCCCACGAAAAGGCCACGAACGAACTGGACAAGCTCCAGCAGATGCATCCCACTTCCCCCGAAGCGACGGTGATCCGCAACTACCTCGAGTGGCTTGTCGAGGTGCCGTGGCGGAAACGGACGCGGGACAACCGCGATATCGCAAAGGTGGAGTCCGTGCTCGACGCCGATCACTACGGGCTGGAAAAACCGAAGGAACACATCCTCGAGTACCTGTCGGTGATCCAGCTCACCAGGCACCTGAAGGGTCCGATTCTGTGCCTGGTCGGTCCTCCCGGCGTGGGCAAGACGTCCCTGGGCCGCTCGATCGCCCGCGCCATGGGACGGAAATTCGTCCGCATGTCCCTCGGCGGCGTGCACGACGAAGCCGAGATACGGGGCCATCGCCGGACCTATATCGGTTCCATGCCCGGGCGCATCATACAGGCGATGCGCCGCGCGGGGACCGTCAATCCGGTCATCCTGCTCGACGAAGTGGACAAACTGGGCCGGGACGTCCGCGGCGACCCCGCGTCGGCCCTGCTGGAGGTGCTGGACCCCGAACAGAACAACGCCTTCAACGACCACTACCTCGAAGTGGATTACGATCTGTCCCGGGTGTTGTTCCTGACGACGGCCAACACGACCGATACCATTCCCCCGGCACTGAACGACCGCATGGAAATCCTCGAGCTGCCCGGTTATCTCGAAACCCAGAAGCTGGCCATCGCGCGGGGTTTCCTGGTGCCGAAGCAGATCGAAGCCCACGGACTGAAGAAGGAACGCGTCACCTTCAGGAAGGACGCCCTGCTGGCCATCATCCGGGAATACACCCGCGAAGCCGGCGTCCGGGGACTGGAGCGCCACGTCGCCGCGGTCTGCCGCAAGCTGGCCCGCAAGGTGGTGGAAGGCAGGTCCCGAAAACGGATGCAGGTTACGCGCAATCAGCTTTCAGGGTACCTCGGCGTGCCGCGCTACCTGGACACCGAAGTCGTGAAACAGGATTCCGTGGGGCTGGCGACGGGACTTGCGTGGACGCAGTCGGGAGGCGATATACTCACCATCGAGGTCAGCGTGCTGAACCGCCGCGGCAACGGGAGACTGACGCTCACCGGCCAACTGGGCGACGTGATGCGGGAATCGGCCCACGCGGCGCTCACCTATGCCCGGTCCAGGGCGGCCTCGCTGGGCCTCGAGCCGGATTTCTACAAGAACGTCGAGATCCACGTGCATATGCCCGAAGGCGCGATCCCCAAGGACGGCCCCTCCGCCGGCATCACCATCGCGACGGCCCTCTGTTCGGCGCTGACCGGCGTGCCGGCACGGTGCGATATCGCCATGACGGGCGAGATTACGCTGCGTGGAAACGTATTGCCCATCGGCGGCCTGAACGAGAAACTGATCGCCGCGCTCCGGGCCGGCATCAGGGAAGTGGCGATTCCCCTCCGCAACCGGAAGGACCTGGTGGACGTTCCGCCGGAGGTGAAGAACGAGATCGAAATCTGTCCGGTATCGACCATGGACGAAGTCCTCAAACGGGCTTTGGGCATTACCGTAGTGGAATCCCACGTCCCCGCCCCGCTCCCGAGTCGAAGCGGCGTGCATCCGTCCATCAACGTCCACTAAACCGCTTTAGCCGCCCCGGCCCGTCCCCGGTGCCGCCGTGGTCAAGGTGCCGCCTCTTCCGGATCGGAATCGAGGCCGGCGCCGCCGGTTATCTCCAGCACTCTATGCGTTCCCTCGCCGATCCCGATGCCTACGGCCAACGCGTCGGCAGGCATGACGTCCGGGAACTTGTCTCCCCATTCTATCAGGCAGACGAAAGCATCCAGGTATTCGTCGAATCCAAGGTCCAGCACCGACTCCGGGCCGTCCAGCCGGTAGAGGTCGAAATGGGCCACGGGAACCCGGCCGTCGTATTCGTTCACGAGGGTGAAGGTGGGACTCGTGACCGGTTCGCTGACGCCGAGCCCGGCACAGACGCCCTGAATGAAGCAGGTCTTGCCCGCGCCGAGTTCGCCGGTCACCAGCACGGCATCGCCCCGTTCCAGGAAGCTTGCCAGTCGCCGGCCGACCCGCGCCGTCTGTTCGGGACCGTCCGTATCGAACCTGCGCCGTTCAGGCCGGCCAGGATGCGTCGGCCCGTTCGATGGGATAAGCGCACTCACCCGATCTCCTTCAATCCTCCCATGTAGGGAATCAGCACTTCAGGTACGCGGATGCCGCCCCGCTCGGTCTGATAGTGCTCGATTACCGCGATCAGGGTCCGCGCCATGCCCATGCCGGATCCGTTCAGGGTGTGCACGAACCGGCTCTTGCCCGCCTTGTCCCTGTACCGGATCCCGCTTCTCCGGGCCTGGAAATCCTCGAAATTGCTGCAGGAGGATACCTCCAGCCACCGGTTCACGCCGGGCGCCCAGACTTCCAGGTCATAGCACTTCGCCGCGGCGAAACTCAGGTCGCCCGTGCTCAGGACCACCACGCGGTAGGGGATATTCAGCAGTTGCAGCACTTCTTCCGCATCGTTGACCAGCGTTTCCAGCTCATCGTAGGAAGTCTCGGGGCGGACGAACTTGACCATTTCCACCTTGTCGAACTGGTGCACCCGGATCAGCCCCCGGGTCTCCCGTCCGTAGGAGCCGGCTTCGCGGCGAAAGCAGGGGCTGTAGGCCGTGTAGCGGATCGGCAGGTCGTCCTCGGAGAGGATTTCGTCGCGGTGCATATTGGTCACCGGGACCTCCGCCGTGGGGATGAGGAACAGGTCGTCCGGATCGGTGCGGTACATGTCCTCTTCCATCTTCGGCAGCTGGCCGGTACCGAACATGCTCTGGCGGTTCACGACGTAGGGCGGAATGACTTCCGTGTACCCGTGCTTCCGGACGTGGAGGTCGAGCATGAACTGGATCAGCGCGCGCTGCAGCCGCGCGCCGTCTCCCTTGAAGAGCACGAAGTGGCTCCCGGAAATCTTGCCCGCGCGTTGAAAGTCGATGACGTCGAGGGCCTCGCCGATATCCCAGTGGGCCTTGCGTTCGAATGCCGCCTCGGCGGTGTCGCCCCACCGGCGGATCTCCACGTTGGCGCTTTCGTCCGCGCCCACCGGCACCGAAGGATGGGGAATGTTGGGCAGGCGCACGAGCACGTCCCGCAGGCGGTCCTGGACGTCGGCCAGGCCGGCGTCGATTTCCTTGATGCGGGCGGACACCTCCCGCATTTCCATGATCTGGCCGGAGGCGTCTTCGCCTCCGCGCTTCATGCGCGCGATTTCGTCGGACACGGTGTTCCGCTGCTGCTTGAGCGATTCGCTCGTCTGCAGCAGCTCCCGGCGCCGGGCGTCCAGGTCGAGGAACCGGTCGACGTCGACCCGCTCGTTCTTGTTTGCGGCCGCCTGCCTGACCGTCTCGGGGTTGTTTCTGACGAACCGCTGGTCTAACATGTTTCCTCCGTGCCCGGGTGCCCCTGGAAGGGCCGCTTTCCGCGTATCCGCGTATGCCTGACCGCTGCAAAACACGGTAAAATAGGAAGGTGTCTCCGTTCCCGGCAAGCAGAAACGAAGCAGCGGCGCCGGGAGACCCCGAAGATCAACGGTTTCTGAACTCCAGCATGCCCCAGTGGCACATGGCGAAGTCGTATTTGACGGGATCTTCCGGGTCGAATCTTCTCAGCGCCCCCGTGACTTCCTCGGCCATCTTCCAGTCCGCCTGCCGCCGGGACGTCAGGCCCAGCCGCCTGGAAATCCGGGCCACGTGGGTGTCGATCGGCATGACGAGACTGGATGGGGATATACCTTGCCAGAGGCCCAGGTCCGGGGCGTCCCGGCGTACCATCCAGCGGACGTAGAGGTTCATCCGCTTGCAGGCGCTTCCGGTTCTCGGGGAAGGCAGCAGGTAGCGGATCCCCGTCTTCGCCCTGTGCCGCTCCGACGGATGGTCCGCCCGCGCGAAACCGAGGAGCGTATCGGTGAAATGGTTCAACGCGGGACCCGTATGGGGATCCGATGCGCGGTGCCCCCGGGCGAACAGCGCGCCGAGGGAGCCGTGCCGGCGCAGGGCCTGCTGCATGAGCGCGGCCAGCGTCGCCAGGTCCCGTCCCCGCGTCCACCGGTATACGAACCCGTCGAATCGTCCGCCGTCCCGCGACGGGTCGAAACCCATGACGAAGTCCCGGGGCCCATCCCCCATCCTCCTCAACGCTTCGACGGCCGCGTCCGTGATCGTTTCAGCCCGGCCGTAAGCCAGTGAAGCCGCGACCAGACCGGCGATCTCCTGGTCCTCCGGACGGCTGAAGCGTCTCACCACTTCGAGCGGATCGGGCGAAATCATCGAAAGATCGAAAGAACGGTACAGTTCTTCCAGACGGTCTTTTACGGCGGACCTGTCGATGGGCGTCATGGCGGAGCGTCCGTGCCGAGGACCCGGTTGCAATGCCCGGATTCCGGTCGAGGTATGCCACGGGGGCTTGACTTGAATCTATGAATATATATTGTATGCTGCGTATCCCGTAACCCGATTTGCGCCGATGACGAGCCCGGCCCGATTCGGACGGCCACGGTTCGATGGCGCGGCAAGGTGCCCGTAATGAACCCCGAACAGCTGATCGAACAGATAGAGCGGGGCCGGATCGATCCGGTGTACTTCTTCTCCGGCGACGAGGCGTATCGGAAGGAAGAAGCCATAGACGCCCTGGTCGCCCGCGTCATCGACCCGGGGACGGAAGCGTTCTGCCTGGACGTGCTTCGCGGTGACGAAAGCGACGCCGCGGCGATCCTGACGGCCGCGTCCCTGATGCCTATGATGACGGACCGGCGGGTCGTCGTCGTAAGGGATTTCCACAGATTGCCGCAAAAGGACCGGGAAGCCGTCGCGGACTACGCGGAGCGGCCCGCGTCAAGCACGGTCCTGGTGATCGAGGCGCACAGGGTGAACCTGAAGACCAGGCTATACGGTCGGCTGGCCGGGGCGGCGGTTTCGGTGGTGTTCTACCCGCTGTTTCCCGAACGGGTCCCCGCATGGCTTCAGCAGCACGCGAGGCGCTACGGGAAGCGGCTGACCCCGGAGGCCGCCCATCAGTTGCAGGCCATCGTGGGGTCCGACCTGGGGGAACTGGCCGGAGAGGTGGAAAAACTGGCCGTATTCGTCGGCGGTCGGGATACGATCGCCGCCGGAGACGTGGAAAGTTCGCTCGGACCCGTTCGCGCAGGCTCGGTATTCGACATCGCCGAGGCCGCGGGCGAGAAAGACCTGGCCAGGGCGCTGGGCGCCTACCAGCGCGCGATCGACGGCGGCGACGCGCCCCAGGCCATCGTATCGCTCTTCGTCCGCCACCTGGCGATACTCTGGAAGATCAGGTTCTTGAAACGGGATCGCCGGACGGACGACGACATCAAGAAGAAACTGCAGCTGGGATGGGGGTTCAACCGGTTCTACAACCGCTACGCCGCCCAGTCCAGACTGCTCGCGGGCCGAGACCTGCTAAACGGTTTCGAAGCGCTCTACGAAGCCGATATGGCCCTGAAAACCAGCACGCTGCCGCCCGAACTCGTCATGCGGCGCCTGTTGTACACGTTGTGCACGGGCCAGGCGGACCAGGCGGCATAGACCCGTGCGGACGGGCGGGCCGGGCGGATCAGGCGGCATAGCCCCGGACAACCGGACCGGACCGACAATTCAGGAACCGATGGCCGAAGGGACGGCCGGGGGGAGCCTGCACTTCGATCATGCATACCACGGAAGGCATCGTAATCAGGGAACACCGGGGCGTATTCGACGTGGAGACCCGGCACGGGATCCTCGCCTGCGCGTTGCGCAGCAGGATGAAGAAAGCGCTGATCTATCCGGAGCGGGACGACCAGCATCACTCCGTGGAGCAGGTCGGCCGTATCGGCGCGGTGAATCCCGTCGCCATCGGCGACCGTGTGCGGGTCGCGGAGGAACAGGGTGAGACGGGCGCCATAGAAGAGGTGCTTCCCCGCCGCTCGAAACTTTCTCGTCTCGCCCCCGGCAGGCGGCGCGTCGAACAGATCATGATCGCCAATGCCGACTATCTCGTCGTCGTCTTCTCCGTGAGGGACCCGCGCCCGAATCTGCAGTTGCTGGACCGCCTGCTCGTGGCCGCGGAAGCCGGCAACCTGGCCCCGGTCGTCTGCCTGAACAAGATCGATCTGGCGATGGACGCGGATCCGGACATACCGGGTATCTACGAAAGGTGCGGTTTCCGCGTCATCCCGACCAGTGCCGTCACCATGGCGGGGGTCGACGTGCTGAAGGCCACGCTGCGGAACAGGATATCCGCGATCGCGGGGCCGTCCGGCGCGGGAAAGACCTCCCTGCTGAACGCCGTGCAACCCGGCCTGGGACTCCGCGTTCGCGAGGTGAACCGGACGACGGGCCGGGGCCGGCATACCACCACCTATCTCGCCGCCCACAGGCTCGATGCCGGCGGCCTGGTCATCGATTCTCCGGGAATACGGGAATTCAACCTGTGGGACGTGTCGCCCCGCGCGCTTCCGGAACTGTTCCCCGAAATGCGCGGCCATCTGTCGGGCTGCCGGTTTCACGACTGTACGCACGTCCACGAACCGGGCTGCACCCTGCGGAGCGCACTGTCGGCGGGCGCCGTGTCCCGGGAGCGGTACGACAGTTACGTCGCGTTGCGGAAAGCACTCGACGGCGAGCGGTAGGGCGGGCGCGGAATCAGAACCCGATGTCCCGGTCCGTGTCCGCGCATATGCCGGAGAAGGTGATCGGCACGTCCAGGGGCAGTTCCATTTCCCGGCCCGTGCTTAGACGTTTCGATCGCATCACGACGTTCAGGTGGTTGGGCAGGTGCGTCTCGTCGAATCCCACGATCTTCCCGATCTCTTCCTCCCGGACGGCGACCGTATCGCCGCACAGCAGCAGGCCCGTTTCCGAAACTTCCGCGAAGCCGACGTAGGCGGCCCGGTTCACTTTCGAACCCGGTCCGGCGCCTTCTTCGTCGGTGCAGATGAGTTCCAGGACGTCTCCCCGCTTCACCGCCCGGGAGAGCTGGGGGATCAGTTTCAGTCCCCGGTCATCGGCGCTCCAGTCCAGGACGGCAAAAAGCCGCGCGGACAGTTCCGTCTTGCTCGAATAGTGCGTCCGGTTGACCCGGCCTGCTACGTGAGGATCCCTGGAACCCGCCATGTTCGACCCCTTCCGGGCAGTTGGTTCGAGTAGGTCACTTTCGACTGAAACCCGCCAGCAGGACGCCGATTTCATCCTGCGTTCGCCGGGCTTTCGACGCCGGGCCGACGAAGTTGTTCAACATGATCGAGAAGACCAGGGGTTCGCCGTCCCGGGTATGCACGTAGCCGCTCAGGCAACTCACGCCGGTCAGGGTGCCGGTCTTCGCCCTGAGATTGCCCATGGCCGCCGTATCCTTCATCCGGTTTCTCAGGGAGCCGTCCACGCCGGCGATGGGCAACGCGTCCCGAAAGTGGCCGCCGATCTCGGCATCATGGTACGCCGCCGTGAGCAGGTCCACGATCTGGTCGGGTGACGCGTAGTTGTACCACGACAGGCCGGAACCGTCCGCGAAGCGGTAGTCGGCGGGTTCCAGGCCAATATAGTCCGCCAGGACCCGCCGCAGCGCGGCCAGTCCGTCGGCGGCCGTACCCGTCTCGCCCGTCGCGTGGCGTCCCATGGTTTTAACGAGCAGCTCCGCCGTCAGATTGCTGCTGTGCTTGAGCAAAAGGGCCAGGGCCCCGGTTACCGGCGGCGAGCGGTAGGTCGCCAGCGTCCGGGCGCCCGTCGGCGCGATCCCCCTTCGCACCGGTCCCGTGACGCGGACGCCCCGGGCCTGCAGCGCGTCCCGGAACAGGTTGCCCGCGTACAGCCCGGGTGCTTCGACGGACCGGTAGAACGTCCGTTCACCTTCGTCCAGGCCGAGCCGGCCGGTTATCCTGATCCTGTTGGACCGCGACGGCCAGTCCCGTTCGACCCGGATCGGTTCGACGGCCGCCGTATCCCCGGCCGCCACGGTGAGGGCCTGCACTTCGAAGGTCACGGCCGCCGTCGGCGGTTCGACCCGGACCGTTACGGGCGCGCCGACGGCGGCGCCGGGCGAGATGCCGATCCTGACGCTGTTGCCGTTCACCGAAAGCGCGTTCAGGGCGGCGGAGTAGCTGTACTGCACGTCGTCCCACATCCATCCTTCTCCGTAGGGTACCCCGTCCAGGTAGGCGTCGTCGACGACGACGCCGCCCGCGATGACCCGCGCACCGCACCGTTCCGCGACGACGGCCGCGAGGCTGTCCAGGTGCGTCGATTCCAGCAGGGGGTCTCCGCGACCGAGCAGATAGAGCGAAGCGTGAAGGGTGTCGCCCCTGGCATAGGCGTCTCCGTCGGCGAACACGCTCGTCAGGTAGCGATAGTCCGGCCCCATGGTCCGCAGAACGCCTATGGCGGTGAACAGCTTCGTATTGGACGCGGGATGGAACAGTCCGTCGGAATGCCTTGAGAAGAGCGTCCGGCCGGTGACCGGCGACGCGACCTTCACGCCTACGGTCATGGGCGCCAGGTCCGGGTGGTCCAGGATCTTGCGTATATCCTCCGCCAGGCGGCGCTCCGGTCCGGACGGCGCGCCACGAAACCGCAACGGACCGCCGCAGGCGAGGACGAGGAAGGCCAGGGTAAGCAGCAGGAGGCCGACGCCCCGGGGCGTTTTCGCGATCATGCCAGCACCCGGTCTATCGCCCGGACGACGTCATCGTAACGGGCGGGAAGTTCGAGGGGAGACTGTCTGTGTTTCGCCCTGACGTCGTCCAGCCGGTTTTCGTGGTATCCGACTTTGAAATCGGTGAACTTCAGCCCGTTCGCCGTGGAGATGATGATGACGCGGTCCGAGGCATGGATTTCGCCCCGTTCGACCATTTTGAAGAGCGCCGCCAGCGCCACGCCCGTGTGCGGACAGTTGTAGAGGCCGGTGAGGTCGCCGCGGGCGGAGGCGTTCGCGATTTCATCCTCGGTGGCCTCTTCGACCTTGCCTTCGAATGCCCGCAACACGCGCACAGCCCGTTTGTAGCTGACGGGGTTGCCGATCTGGATGGCGCTGGCCACGGTCTCTTCGGCGTGGACGGGTTCGTATTCGCCGAACCCCTTGAGGTAGCTCAGGTAGAGGGGATTGGCCCGCGCGGCCTGCGCGCAGACGATGCGCGGACGCTTGTCGATCAGGCCGAGTTCCTCCATCATCAGGAACCCCTTGCCCAGCGCGGAGACGTTGCCCAGGTTTCCGCCGGGTATGATGATCAGGTCGGGCACCTCCCAGTCGAACTGCTGGCAGATCTCGATCCCGATGGTCTTCTGGCCCTCCAGGCGCAGGGAGTTCATGGAATTCGCCAGGTAGACGCCCTCGTTTTCCGCCACCTGCTGCACGATCTCCATGCATCCGTCGAAATCCGTGTCCAGCGAAAGCGTCAGGGCGCCGTGGGAAATGGGTTGTATGAGCTGCGTCACGGAGACCTTGTCCCGGGGAAGGAACACGATGGCCGGTATGCCGGCCGAGGCGCAGTAGGCCGCCAGCGAAGCCGAGGTGTCTCCGGTGGACGCGCAGGCGATGCCGCGGATTTCCTGGCCTTCCGCGATCATCTGGTTGACCATGGAGACCAGCACGGTCATGCCCAGGTCCTTGAACGAACCGGTGTGGTTGTTGCCGCACTGCTTCACCCAGAGGTCGTCGAGGCCCAGCTCCTCGCCGAGCCGCTCGGCCCAGAACAGGTTGCTGCCGCCCTCGTAGATGGAGACCACGTGCCGGTCTTCCACCGCGGGGCAGACCCATTCCTTCTTCCCCCAGACCGAACTCCCGTAAGGATACTCCGTGCGCCGGTACCGTTCGTCGAAGAGTTTCATCCAGGCCGCCGCGCCCCGGGCCCTGAGACTGTCCAGGTCGTGCACGATGTCCAGCAGGCCGCCGCAGACGCGACATCGGTAGATGATTTCGTTCAATGGATAGGTTTCGCTGCAGCCTTCGATGCATTGAAACCAGGCTTTGTGTTGCATGGGACTCGATTGCCGATTAACGAATCGTTTCGCTTATGCGCCTACGCCCCGGTCTACAACAGGTCTATCTGCATGTTAGTAATCGGATCGCAAATCGTCAACATCGATATAGATGGGGGAGGTGTGGCAGGTTAGATTGGAGTATATCTTCTGAATATTGGAATACTCAAATTCGATCATGACAGGAGTCTTTAAACCTCATTCGCTCAAAAAAGGATAGCGTTCCAGTGCGCATTCTTCACGCGCATGCTCAAAAATAATGAAAAAAAAGTTGACTGTGCCCGACGCGGCATATATACTTGTCTTTTGCTTTCAAGCGAATAGCCAACACAAACGGGACCAAAGCCATAGCGCGACCTTTACGCGGAAGTCGGCACTGAGAAGCGGAAGATTTCAGGACGGCCGCAGGGAAGTTGCGAGCAAGGCATGGTCATGGCTTACGTGTTGTGCGTTGTGCAATTCGTTTCAGTCTGTATGGAAGAATGAAATTTATTTCGTGTTTCTTGTCGTCCGCGTCGAACCCCAGGCAGGGGACAGAATACGGATGGTGTCTTTGTTTCGCTTAGAGTTACATGGGGTTTCGAGTTTAGCCGGATGCGGCCCGGCAGGTCTTTTGAAATCTGGCACGCTGTTTGCATTTGGTAGATACACGGAATCATGGCATTCAATACGGATGTTTCGCCGCGTGTTCATGCCCTTGCGCGCGGCCAGTTGTATGTTGTTTCCAATATTCAAGCGTATTCACACATTAACTTATATGTATACGATTGCCCCATTACCATCGCCGGAGGGAGGTGAGCGTTAAAAGTACGTTTTGATTTTGAAGTTGAGTCTGCAATACGACGATACCGTCAGCAGGCCGGGGCAAGCTGACAATCAAACCGAAGGGCTCTGTTAAAGAGGAGTAAATTGATGTCTATGATTATTTCACGAGCTTTGCGCTTCGCGTTCGCTTTTGCGTTAATGCTCACCTTCTCGACGGACGCACTGGCGCAGTTGTCGCTGGGCAAGATCTCCGGTGTCGTGGTGGACAGCGCGACGCGGGAGCCGTTGCCGGCGGCCAGTGTGCGCGTCGATGGCACGGTGATGGGCGCCATGGCGAATGACATGGGCGAGTACTTCATCCTCAACGTACCGCCCGGCAACTACACCCTCGTGGTGAACGTTATCGGTTACGTCCCGTTGCGCGTCGTGGGCGTGCAGGTGAACGCCGACCTGACCACGACTTCCAACTTCGAGCTGGAATCCACGATCCTGGAATCCGCCGAAGCCGTCGAGGTCGTGGCGACGCGGGATCTGGTGGAGAAGAGCCTTACCTCCACCCGGACCATCGTGGCGGCCGAGGAAATCCAGGCGATGCCGGTTATCAGTATCGCCGAGGTGGTCCTGACCACGGCGGGCAGTTTCGCCGGCAACCTCCGCGGCGGCCGCGCGGAGGATCAGCAGACCACGCTCGACGGGTCAACTGTAACCGGGCAGCAAAACAACACGAGCCAGGCGTTTGCGATCAATCCCTACATGATCCAGGAACTAGAGGTCAAGACGGGAACGTTCAACGCCGAGTACGTGAACGCGTTGGCCGGCATCACCTCGGTGGTGACCCGCGAAGGCGGCGCGAGTTACAACGGTAATTTCGAATACCGCACGCTGGGCCAGAAGGGACTCAACTGGACCAAGCCGCCGGATCTGGATATCGTGGACGCCTACCGGGCCGGCACCTGGTCCGAGGCCGACCTGCGCAAGGTCATCCAGGACGCCATCGACAAGACGAATGCGTTCAATAGCGATCCCGCCCGCGCGGACGACGGCCTCAGGCTGAAAAATCCCTTCGACGTGCTGGACATGACGGGGTCGCCGGAGAGTTGGACCGCCAGCTACAAGCGCGACACCTATTATTGGGATTACGACCGGGTCATTCCCGAGGTCGAGGCCATCAACTGGTCCTACCTGACCGACGGCTTGCCGGAAGCCCAGACCAATAGTTTCGCGGTGGACCGGTCGTTCCATCCGGACAAGTACAACCAGTTTGCCCGGAACAACCGGACCGAGAAACGCCCGGTGCAGATCGACTTCGGCATGGGCGGTCCGCTGGGCGGGAAGCTGAACTGGTTCGCGTCGGGCCGGTTCGCCGAGAGTTGGGGCCGCAATCCCAACGACTACGCCCGCGTGATGAACACCTTCGTCAAGATGAGCTACCGGCCGCGGACCGACATGAAGCTGGCCATGTCCGGACTCATCGAAGACCAGGGTTTCTTCAGCAAGAAGGGCCAGCGGGGTTCGGGCAGCGTTGGCGGGATATTCGACCCTGGCGCCTCGAACTATCAATGGAAGTACAATAAAGAAGGTCTCAACCAGAGTTACGGCGGCCGACTGCACTTCAACGCGGCGTTTACCCACACGCTCAGCCCCCGTACCTTCTACGAGATCCGCTTGAGCCACCTGCGCGAGTACAACGAGCGCTACAATCCGAAGTACGGCAAGGAGCCCCTGCCGGCCCTTACCGACGCGTTCATCCACTCCGTGGGGTATTCGCCGCTCGAGCAGGGCGCCGGTACGCAGGTGCCTTATATCCTATACGGCGACGAGGCTTACGCTTCGATCGACTTCGGCAACTACACGAGTCGGCGTCCGTTCAAGACCGACATCAACTTCGCCATGACCAGCCAGGTCACCTCGAACCACCAGTTGAAGGGCGGCTTTGGCATCACGATGAACGATTACGAAGAGAACACGCGCGGTCCCGCCCGGGGCAACGCCGTAACGCTCTTCAACGACCTCAACCGGGATCCGACCGCCAGCGTCCTGCCTCTGGCGGGCCGCCAGGCGCACGTTTACCCGGTCGAGTACTTCGCGTACATGCAGGACCGGATCGAGTACGGAAGCCTCGTGGTGAACGCTGGACTGCGGCTGGACATCTTCGACGCCAACGCCAACGCGATCAACCCGTACCGTCCCCGTCCGGGTCCCGATCCCGAGCACGACGATCCGGAATACCGTACGCTGTCGCCGTCGATGAAGACGGGCCTCGCGCCGCGCCTGGGTATCTCCCACCCGATCACGGACCGCGCCGCGCTGCATTATTCGTACGGGATCTTCAACCAGCGTCCTTCGTTGGAGCGCCTGTTCACCGGCCTGGTTCAAACCTCTTCATTCGAGCGCAACCACGGAAACCCGGATCTGCCGTTCCAGAAGTCCACGAACTACGAGATGGGTCTGCAGGCCGAGATCTATCCGGGCTACTACCTGGACGTCACGGGTTATTTCCGGGACGTGAACAACCTGCCGCTGGTATGGCTCTTCGCGCCGGACGTGGCCTTCATCGGCGGTTCGCAGCGCGAGATTTCCATCCTCCTTCCGACCTACGCCCAGGATACGAGGGGACTCGAAGTGTCGGTGCGGCGCCAGATGGCCAACCGGTTCTCGTTACGGGCCAACTACACCCTGGCTTTCACGTCCAATCTGACGACGCCTCAAACGGTCCGCGAGCGCGGCGGCGAGACGGTGCTCGTATTCTCCGACTTCGTGGATGGAACTCCGACGCCGGATACCTATATCCGCGAGTTCACCCAATTCGATCGTCGTCACCGGATCGTTGCGAATCTCCTGGTCGAGCTGCCCTACGGCGTCAGCGCTTCTTTCCTGACCAAGGCGCAGAGCGGCAATCAGTACCGCACGTCCAGCGACCAAGCGATCGATCCGCTCGGATTGCTTGCCGCGGCGCAGCGCTCGCCCTGGACGTGGACGACCGACCTGTACGCCCAGAAGACCTTCGACCTGGGCAACGTACGGCTCGGGGTATTCACCCAGGTTAACAACCTATTCGATCGGACCAATATCTACAGTATCATCAGCAACGCTGCCAATGCGGCCGGCGACCGCTGGCAACGCCGTGGAGACCCCGTCGGTCTCGTGGGCGGTCCGGTAGGCGGCATCGGCTCGCAGGCCAACGGTCCGCGCGACATCTGGGTGGGTCTCAACTTCGCATGGTAAATCCAGCGCGGGGAGAAGCGCCTAGAGTGCGCGTCTCCCCGCAAGGTTGGCGGCGTTCGCAGAACGTTGCCGGCATAAGGAGGTTCATTTTGAAGAAATGGCGTCGATATGTAACAGCCGGAGCGGTCGTGTTTACGACGGCAATTGCCCTTGGGGTTGCTCAATACCTCACGGCGTTGCCCGACGCGCCGGCAGGATCCTCGGCCACTGCGGACGGACACCCCTGGGTTCCCCACGAGTTGGCCGTGGATGAAAGGCAAGATGCCTATATTGGCGGTCAGACCTACATGGCCATCATGAACTCGGAAATCACCGATACCTACACCGGCGTAGGCTGGCGGGGATCGGGACGTTCCATGAGTCCCACGATGGGCTATCCCTCGTATACCTTTCCCGCGGGCGGGCTGGACGCGCCTCTGTGGGCATCGGCATTCGGGATCACGGCCTATCAGCCCAACGCCGTGGCCGGCATGCCCATCAGCCGGGCGGAGGGTGATTTCATCGGTACCACCAACGTCTATCGCGCGCCGCCTCATCAGCGCGAGCAGGCGCCCCAGGGCTTCTGGTCCGATCAGGGTGGATCGAGCAGCCCGGGTTTTGGTGGAGGCACGACCGGACCGGGTGGTTACCGCGAACCGTTCATAACGGAAACCACCTTCAATACGAACGCCGGTATCCGTGTCCAGCGTCAGTCGTACAGCTTCAGCTACGGCTACGGCCATACGAATGACTTCATCCTGCTGCGTCACGTGCTGCACGTGCACGGCGACGTCGACGTGAATCAGGACGGTTCCCTGGAAGAAAAAGGCGTTACGATCAAGAACTTCCTGATCATCTTCAACTACGACTTCGATATTCCCTGGACGAACAACCCCCTCCTGACCGGTGGGGCGATCGGCGGCGGCACCGGCGGCGACGACAAGCAGCCGCCCGCCATGTTCAGCCGAGTGATGCCCCTTGCCGTGCCGGAAGGGCTGATCAACTCGGGCCGGTTCAACCAGGCGCCGTACAGCGAACGGTTCTATTCGGGTCTGGTCACCATGTTCGACGAGGACAATCCGGGCCACCCGGGTATCGATTCCTACGTGTGGAACACGACCAACGGCAACTTCAATCCGTTGCACGTGGGCGAAGCCTCTCTGCTGGTTCTTGAAGGCTCCGGCGACGACGATCCGCTCGGGGACCTGAACAACGTCGCGGCGCTGGATATCTACGACGCGCCTTCCGTCGGCCTGTTCAATACCCACGAATGGTGGATTGCCGACCTGAGAACCGTGTTCGGATGGTACGAGGGCTCGCTCACCAAGTACCTCGAGAACAAGAAGGTCAACGTTCCGGGCGGAAGCAGCTCGCCGCATCCGGATCTCTTCACCAGCGGCGGTCCGCTTGAAAGAAATACCGATATCAGCACCTGGACCGCCAAGACGCAGGCTGGCGGATCGGCCGAGGGCATGGGTCTGATGTGGGGCGACCCGCGCAACCTGACCCAGCCCGGCAATCCCGGCACGGCCGCCATAGGTCTGCAGCCTGGTCAGTACGACAGCATCACCCTCTTCGATCTCGACGGCGTGTTCGCTGGCATCGTGCCCGACCCGTACAACGGCAGCGACACGAAGGAAGAGACCTCGGGCGCCGGTTGCATCCGGAACGCCCTTGGCTGGGGCCCCTACACCAAGGCGCCCGGCGAAGACCTGACCATATGGCATGTTGATGTCGTCGGTGCCGGCAAGGACGGCACCTACGACGTGTACCTCCGCGCCATGGACGTGTGGATGCAGCGGAAGTACAACATGGCCAACAACACGTACTACTGGGACGGTTCCAATGACCGGATCATCCCCATGTACAACGCGGATGGTTCCGTCATGCGGGACGGCGACGGCGCAGTCATGACCGCGACGCACAACTTCGGTCGCGGCGCAGCCAGCGGCGCGCTGTTCCACCCGGCGCCTCCGCCTACCCTGTCGGTCTTCCCGACCGCCAACGGCACGATCGCGCTGGCCTGGGCCAACAACGCGGAAACGGCCATTGATCCGGGCCGCGGCACGGCGGACTTCGCGAAGTACCGCGTGTACCGCGCTTCCGGTTTCATCGATCAGTTCCCGACCGCCACGATTGCTCATGAAGTCGGTTACAATAGTACGGTGATCCCGCCGAACCTCGGTCTGAGCGACGGCGCCTCCCCGGTCACGGACGTTACCGATCCGTCGGCCGCTTCGGTGAAGCAGGGTCATCCCTACGCCCGCTTCATCCACGAAGGACTGACGCTCGGCGCCGATTACAACATCGGCCGGGTATACGACTTCGTGGCCGACGACCTGGTGAAGCGCTTCGCGGCGCCGAACTTCTCGGGGCCCTACGTCCAGATCGCCGAGTTTGGCGGCGGTGGCGGCAATCAGACCAACAGCCTGAATCCGCCCGAGTCCGTTTCGTATCCGAATCCGTATCCGGCGGGCAAAAGGCTGCCGGGTTTCGAGGATGATTTCATCGAAACCAAGCCCAGTTCCGCGCAGATCGTCGAAGCGAACAACGCCTTGGGCGCCACGACGGCTATTGCCACCAGCTTCTCGGATCGCTATCCCGATGCAATCGGGTCCGGCGATGCGCAGATCACCAGCGTCGGCGGGATTGCAACCGATCCCCGCCTGGTTGGCAAGAGCGGGTACATGTTCGAAGATCGTTCCGTGCTGATCGGGTTCAGCTACTGGTACTACGTGGCCGCGGTGGATAACGAAAGCGCGCAACAGCACGATTTCGACAACTACGTGGCGGATCAGGGCTCATCGCAGCGGGTGATCACCCGTACCATCAACGGTCTCGAGAGTTTCTACACGATGAACGCGAACGGGACGGATGGACGTTGGCACGGTCAGTATCCCTACCGGGGTCTGACGGTGGGGCCGCAGGTGCCGGGACAGGACGTCATCCCGACGACCGTGGTCCGTAACAGCGTGGCCGGTGGCGTAGCGGAATTCGAGAATCTGATTACCGTCGCGCCAAACCCCTTCGTTTTCCAGGCCCAGTGGGATCTGGCAACGAAGTCGCAGACCGTCAAGTTCTTCAACGCTCCGGTACCGTCCCGCATCACGATCTTCGATTCAACCGGCCTGCTGGTAAAGCAGTTCTCCGTGCCGGGTGACCAGACCACGACGATCGGCGGTGTGACGGACTGGGATCTGAAAAACGAGTCCAACGTACCGGTTTCCAGCGGTCTGTACATCTGCGTGGTCGAAGCCGAAATCGGTGGCGTGAACTACGCGAAAACGTTGAAACTCTACGTCCGGCGGTAAACAGCGGTACGTTCCGCGCCATGAAGGATAATGCGTCATGGCGCGGGGCAATCCGATTCAGGGAGGTTATCTAATGAAAGTATTTGTTCGCTGGGGCGTGGTCGCCGGACTGCTGATGGCACTGTCAGCGCCGGTACATGCTCAGGTTTCCAAGAGTGGAACCGCCGCGACCAAGTTTCTGACGCTGGATGCCAGCGCCCGCGTCGCGGGTGTTGGATCCTCCGCCACGTCCTATACGGATCTGGGCGCGTTCTCGGCTCTGACGAACCAGGCTACCATGGTGTTCGTAGAGGGCAGGGGAGCGGTCGGCGTTTCCTATGCACCATATTTCGCGGAAATGACCGTGTTCAGCGCAGGTCTTGTGTGGAATCTCGGCGACAACGGCGCGGTGGGTATGAGCGTGCATTCGTTGCTTTCGGGCGACATACCCTATACCACCTCCGGAGACCCGACGGGTCAATTCGCTAATCAGGGCCAGAACTTTTCCGTAACGGACTTGGCCATCGGTCCGAGCTATGCGCGTCGTCTGACGGATTCTTTCGCGGTCGGCGGATCGTTGAAGTTCGTCTCGGAAGGCACGAGCGGCGCGGGAGATGATGACCGGACCAGCAGGGCCGTGGCGGTTGACGTAGGCACCATATATACTACGGATTTCCGTAATTTCCGTATTGGCGCCTCGTTCCAGAATTTCGGCCCGGACATGCAATTCATCGACGAGTCGAGCGCTCGCGACCAGTTGCCCACGACGTTCCGTATTGGTTTTGCCATTGAACCGACCGAACTGCCGGTGGGAAGCGTAATGCTCAGCTCCGAACTGTGGAAGCTTCGCGAGTTCGATTCCGTACTCAATCTGGGTATTGAGTGGTGGGTCAACGATTATATCGCGGGCCGGGTTGGCTGGAAGGCCGGATACAGCGGCGGCCAGGATGAAGGCGTATCCGCTGGCGCCGGTCTCCGGTTCAGCCAGGGTGAATTGAGTCTCAACGTTGATTACGCGTATACGCAGTTCGAACTTCTGGACGATCTGCATCGCGTGTCCGTCGGTGTAGGCTTCTAAACAACAAGCCAGAGCGTACGGATGGATGTAAGAAATATCGTTAGTTGAACTGGCAGCATCAGGAGAATCCCTCAGTCCGTTTGATGAGGGATTCTCTTATGTAGTGCAAGAAGCGAGGGATCTATGGGGTCGAGCGTGAGACGCATATCCGCATACAGGCATGCGGTAAGGTTTTTCGTCATCGGTTGCATGGCGGCGGCCAGTGTGTTGATCGGCCGGGACGCCATGGCCGTACAGGTGAGCGGCATAGTGACCGATGGGAAGGATCCCGTGCCGGGCGTCCGGGTTCGAGAACACGGCAAACCGAGTTTCGTAGTAACCGATTCAGAAGGAAGATTCACCCTGAACATCACCGAAGAACCGGTGCAGCACTACGCCATTACGGCGGGCAAGGAAGGCTGGTTGAACGGCGGGGTCATGGTCGATCCCAAAACATCATATACGACGATCACTATACAAAAAGTACCCGAAGAGAAAGACGCCTCCTACGATTTCATCACCCCTCACAAATCCCTGGTCGATCTGCGCGAGGAGCCGGAAGAGCTGGAGAGACTGCGCGCGCAATCCCACACGGGCTTCGAAGAGGGGTGCAACCTCTGCCATTTCGAACCGACCTGCTACCTCTGCCATAGAGACCTCTACGATCAGTGGAGCACTTCGCAGCACGCGAAAGGCGTGGACAATCCGTGGACGCTGAATCTCTACGACGGTACGGATGCCGACGGGAATGAGAACGTGGGGCCGGGGTTCAGGCTGGATTTCCCCGATGAAGCCGGAGAATGCGCCGACTGTCACGCGCCGTCGGCCGCCGTCGACGCGCCGGGGAAGACCGACTTGAGGGTAGTGTACAATCGTTCGCTGGCCTATCCGACCGTCCAGGACTACAAGACGCTTGAACGCATGGAGTACGAAAGACTGGCCGGTTCGGTCGACGGAGCGGGAATACACTGCGACTTCTGCCACAAGATTCAGAACGTGGAAGTCAATGATCACGCGGGGGTAAACGGGTCCATCACGCTGAACCTGGTGGCCATGGAGGAGGAGAAGCAGGCCCGGCGCATCAAGGGGAAGTTCCCGCCGATCTTCGTCTACGGGCCCTATGACGACGTCATCAGCTTCACACCGCTGCCGGGTTCGTCCAACACCTCCCCCATGGTGGCGAGTTACAATCCGATCTACACGAGCAGCGACTACTGCTCCGCCTGCCACCAGCATAAGAACAAGCACGGCCTTCCCTTCATGGATACGTACCGGGAATGGAAGGAAAGTCCCTATTCCGCCATGGGTATCGAGTGCCAGGACTGCCACATGAAGCCCGAGTCCGACGGGTTCACCTATGGTTCATTCGTAAACGGCGACGCGGAGAAGTTCTGGACGCCCATCGGATACCGGGATCCGGCCACCGTCAAGACGCACGGGTTCCCGGGGGCCACGGAAGTGCTCCTGCCTAACGCAGCCACCCTGGCCATCGATGCCGTCGTTTCCGATGGACTGTTGACGGTGAATGTCGACGTGCGTAACGTCAATACCGGTCACCACATTCCATCGGGTATCACCATCAGGAATATGCTGTTGCTCGTTACGCCCGTTCTGGCGAATGGCGATACCCTGCGTTACGCCGGGGATCAGCGCGTCCCTGTCTACGGCGGCGAAGGCGACCCGGCCGAGGGCAACTACGCGGGCTACCCGGGCAAGGGATTCGCCCTGGTCTTCGGTGACGACAAGGGCAACACCCACGTCATGGACTGGCAGGCGACCCGCATCGTCGAAGACACGCGGATCCGGGCGCGCGAGGCGGACCGCTCGGTGTATACCTTCGAGGTGCCGGCCGGTGTCGACCGCGTGGATATCCATACCGATCTGATTTACAGAAGAGCATTCAAACCGTTGGCGGATCTCAAGAAGTGGACGCAGAAAGACATGACTGTGGCTTCGGACGTCACCACGGTAAGGCCTGTCGGACAACTGGAAGTTTCCACGCCTTCGAAAGGGCTGAGCCTCCGCGATCGTATCAGATCCTACTTCGATTGACGGGTACGGCATGCGCAATATCCTTCTCGCAGCCCTTCTGCTTTATACGCCTCTGCTTACGGACACCGGTCCATACCTCACGCACATATCCACGGTTCGTCAGGATGATGCGCCCAGGCAACTGTCGCCCGAGGACCAGAATCGTCTGCTCAGCGACGTGATGTATTTTCGGCAGCAGATCGAGAACAACAGGAGCGAACCCGCCAACTACTTCAACCTGGGTCTGGCGGCCGTTGCGCTGGACAAGCTGGCCACGGCGGAAGCGGCGTTCATGGTCGTCACCGAGTTGCGTCCCGGGGACGCCGATGCCCATTTCAACCTGGGCATGGTTTACGCCCGGCAGGACCGGTACGACGAAGCGATCGAGGCATTCGGCCGTGTCGTGGAAATGGATCCCGAACGCGCCGAACCGCACTACAACCTGGGCCAGGCCTATCAGATCTCGGGCATGCTGGTGGAATCCGTGAAATCCTTCGTTCAGGCAACGACGCTGGACCCCGACAACAGCCTTTTTCACTACGGCCGGGGGACCACGGAAGAGAAACTGGGCGCCCTGGGCGAGGCCGCCGTTTCCTATTCCAATGCCATATCCATCGATCCGGAATTCGCAGGTGCGCGGTACGCGTTGGGACGCGTGTTGCTGGATCAGCGGAAATTCCAGGAAGCGCGCAATGCCTTTCGCGACGCGCTACGCGTGGATTCCGGCATGGCGGAGGCATACATCGGGCTCGGTGAGATCGCGCTGAGCGAAGGCAATGTCGACGACGCGGTCCAGGCGTATGAGAACGCGTTGCGGATTGATGAAACATCGGTGGAAGCCATCGCTGGACTTGCCCAGGCCTCGCTGCGGGCGGGACAGACTGAACGGGCGATATCACTGTACCAGGAAGCCTTGACGATGGATTCCGAATCGCCCTCCCTGCATTACCACTTGGGCACGGCCTATGGGGCCGACCAACGCTATGAAGAAGCGCTGGACGCTTTTACACGGGCGATTGAACGCTATCCGGAGTATCCCGAGCCCTACCTGTCGATGGGTAACGCGCTCAACGCCCTGGGGAAGGGGGATGACGCCGGGCGTTTTCTGGAAACGTTTCAGCGGCTCAACGCCTTCAAGGAGGAGTTGTCGCAGGCGGAATCCATGGTACGCCTGAATCCGCGGGTAGCGGAGGTACATTACAACATGGCAACCGCACTGACCCGGCTGGGACGGTACGAGGACGCCGTGCGGGAATTCCGAATCGCCACGGAACTGGCGCCTCGTTTCGTTCACGCCTATAACAACCTGGGCGTCGCCTATGTTCAACTTGGCAAGTTCGAAGAAGCCCGCGGGGCCTACCAGCAGTCGATCCTCCTGGATTCGACCTACGTAGAGGCCTATACGAACCTGGCATGGCTCTTTGCCGAACACGGGGAGTACCTGGACCGTGCCCTGGAACTGGCCGGCAAGGCGGTCGAGATGGCGCCTACGGCTGTCTCCTACGAAACGCTGGCCGTCGTGCGCAACGCGGGTGGGGATTACGCCGGGGCCGACGAGGCGATGCGGAATGCGATCCGTATCGAACCGGAGAACGTGGTATTGCGGCAGCGCTGGGAGCAGATCAGGCAGGACAGGAACGGATCATGAACCAATATACCGTAAGGAGAAGCGGATGAAGCGGGTGATGGCGGGGGCGTTGCCGTTCCTGGCGGCGACAGTATTGACGGCGGCGTACCTGGCGGCCGCCTGTGGCGACACGAGGGACGACGGGGCGTGGCAAGGTAGAATAGACGTGGTCGCGGGTGTCTCCAGGGTCATCAGCGACGCGCCCATCCTGCACGCGCCCGATCAGACGGCGGACGTCGCGCTTGAAGAGAACCTGGTGATTGAAGGCGGCGAGGGCCGGTCGTTTTCGTCGGTTTTCGGGATCACCACGGATCGAAGCGGCAACATTTACGTGGCCGATTCGGAACAGAAGCGCATACTGAAGTTCGATGAAGCCGGTGCGTTTCAGGCGTCCGTAGGGTCGGACGGGGTAGGCCCGACGCAGTTCAGGGCGCCGGTGGACATGGCGCTGGATGACGACGGAAGACTGTTCGTGGTGGACAGCGATCTCGACCGGGTCACGGTGTTCAATCCGGACCTGAGTTTCGCCGACATCTGGCAGACGCAGGTCTCGAAGCCCCGTCGCATCCGTATCGATGCCGAGGGCAACTTACTCATTTTCGTTTTAACTCAGCACGATCTCATCTACAAATTCACGCCGAACGGCGAACCGATCACCAAGTTCTACAATCCCATGGAGACCCTGCGGCGTACCGGAACCCTGAAAGAGTTCATCGCGTACTCGGACGCGGCCATGGAAACAACGGAGGACGGGTACGTCATCGTCTCGTCGAGACACCCTTACTGGATAAGGAAGTTCGACCGGGTGAACGGGCTGGAGCTGGAATTCAACCGGATCACGGCATTCGACATGAAGCCGCTGGCACGGTGGACGACCACGCAGCATCCGCCCCCTGTCGGCCTGTCCGGGGGACTCGCCGTATTTCCCGACGGCCGCGTCATGAACTCGATTCAGTACCAGGAGTTCGAACAGGTCGGTCTGAACGCCATGGGCATGCCTCAGTTGAAGATGACGAAACTGGATCGATGGTACGATTTCTTTACTCCGGAAGGCAAATGGGAAATGACGGCGCAGTTCGCCGTGCGCGGTGTTCCGATGCACGTGGACCGGCAGGGCCGTATCTACTTCGCGGAATTGGCAGCTGATCGAATCGTCAGATATACCTTTGTTTTCCCGGAGGAGTTGAACTAGTGCGCCGAATCATCCCCCTCTTCTTTCTGATGATTGCGATCCCGGGCTGCAACAGGGCGTCCGACGACGACCAGGTGGCCGGTGGCACATTCGTCGGCTATACGTTTTCCGAGCAGCCCGTCGTCGACGCCGCACTCGATATGGAAGCCGGGCACACCCTGACCTTCAAGGCCTACGATCTCGGCGGCGACGCCCGGTTCGTGGTGTACGTCCAGCGGGAGACCTCGGGCGAGTACTATGCGGGCGTCATCCGGCTGGGGATCGTGGACCCGCAGGGCAACGTATACACGTACTACCACAGCGCCGAAGCCGAAGCCATCGACCGGCCGATCATGTGGACCCGGCGCGTGCCGGGTCTGCATAACGTCGAGGTCGAGTTTGCCGTGCGCGGAGACCAGAAGACGCGCGCCGCCTTCGAGGTGCCGCTGATCAGGGAACCGGTATCGGGTGTGCTCGTCGCCGGACTCAGCCTGGGTGTGCTGGCCCTCGTGGCCATGGCCGTGGTACTCATAAGAAAACGCCGTTGATTCGGGCGCGGGTCGGGCGCATGGGCGCTGGGAGGATCGGTAGTCTCATGCAGGCCATATGCCGGGTTCCGGCGTCTCCGTGCCCCCGGGTCGCGGTACTTCTCCTCTTCTCCATACTCCTTCCGGCCTTCTCCATGCTCCTTCCGGCCTGCGATCGCCCGGCCGTTCAGCCGGAGGCGGATCGGTCGGATTCGTCCCGGCCGGTCGTTCAGTTCACGGATGTCGCGCCTTCCGCCGGCATCTCCTTCCGCCATGCCAACGGCAAGACGGGCCGCTACTACTTCCTCGAAACGGTCGCGTCCGGTGGTGGATTCATCGACTACGACGGCGACGGCGACCTCGACGTCTACCTGCTCAACGGCGCGGCCATTCCGGGTTTCGAGCCGGCCCGGCCCCTGTCCAGCGTCCTCTATCGTAACGAGGGCGACGGGTCCTTCACCGATGTGACCGACCAGGCCGGCGCAGGCAATGTGGGCGGTTACGGGATGGGCATGGCCGTGGCGGATTACGACAACGACGGCGACGACGATCTGTTCGTCACGAATTACGGGGAGAACGTCCTCTATCGAAACGAGGGGGACGGGACTTTCCGGGACGTGACCGCACAGGCAGCCGTGTCGGTGCCCCGAAATCCCACGTTCTCGACCAGCGCGGCGTTCCTGGACTACGACCGGGACGGGCACCTGGACCTGTACGTGTGCGCGTACGTCGAATTCGACTTCGAGACCAACAAGCGATGCGTACGGGACGGCATCCAGTCCTACTGCGGACCGGATATCTACGAGGGCGCGGCCGATCTGCTCTACCGGAACGACGGCGACGGGACCTTCACCGACGTCTCCGCAATTGCGGGCATTGCCAATCCGGCCGGAAAGGGCCTGGGCGTCGTGGGAGGCGACTACGACGGGGACGGATGGACGGATATATTCGTGGCCAATGACCTTACGCCCGATTTCCTCTACCGGAACAACGGCGACGGCACGTTCACGGACGTGGCCCTGCTGGCGGGCGTGGCCTACGGCGAGGACGGCGTCGCCCGGGCGGGCATGGGGGTGGATTTCGGAGACTACGACCGGGACGGCGCGCCCGATATCTACGTGACCAATTTCTCCCTGGAACCCAACTCGCTGCACCGGAACAACGGCAACGGCACGTTTACCGAGACCACCTTCGGGGCGGGCGTGGGCAATCCCACGCTCCTTTTCCTGGGTTTCGGTACCGCCTTCGAGGACTTCGACCACGACGGCTGGCCGGATCTGTTCGCCGCCAACGGCCACGTGATCGACAATATCTCCCTGTTCGATCC
This sequence comes from bacterium, assembly GCA_963693015.1. Lineage (GTDB taxonomy): Bacteria > JAAXHH01 > JAAXHH01 > JAAXHH01 > JAAXHH01 > JAAXHH01. The sequence goes on along the minus strand of OY843748.1, from coordinate 1,801,892 downwards.
GACGATTACTTATGAACAGACCAATCAGTTGTTCCTGAATGACGGGAACGGCCGCTTCACCGACGTCAGCGACCGGGCGGGCGCGCCGTTTCAGGTAGCGCGCGTTCACCGGGGCGCCGCTTTCGGCGACGTGGACAACGACGGCGACGTGGACGTCCTGGTCACCACGGTGAACGACGTCCCCCTGCTGCTGCGGAACGACGGGGTTGGCGGGCGGGGTGCGCGCGGCGGGGCTGGTGGGAACGGCGAGCGAGGTGCGCTTGGCGCAAGCGGCGGAGGCGGGTATGGCGCGGCCGGCGCAGGCGGAAATCCCCCCAGTCTGCTCGTCTCCACGGAGGGCGTCCAAAGCAATCGCAACGGCATCGGTGCCCGGGTTACCGTAGTCACGGATGCCGTGCGCCAGATGCGGGAAGTTCGAAGCGCCTACAGCTACCTGGCCGCCAACGATCTCCGGGCGCATTTCGGACTCGGCGCGCATGCCGGAGCGGATACGGTCCTCGTGGACTGGCCCAGCGGTGCGAGAGACGTCGCAACCGGCGTCGAAGGCGGCCAGTGGATCACGATCCGCGAAGGCGCAGGCATCGTTTCGCGAACGCCACTTCCCCGGCGTTGAAGAAACCGGTCGCGAACAGTGCCACGGGATAGGCGGCGATCAGGACGGCCTCCCAGGGCCACGTGCTGCCGGTGACGACCCGCACCGCGAACAAGACCCCGCACACGAAGATCACCTTGAGCAGTCGGACATACTCGTAGGGTATCGGGTAGTATCTTCGTCCGACCGCGTATAGCCCCGCCACCATCACCGCGTAGGCGGCCGCCGTGGCCGTGGCCGCTCCGTACATGCCGAGCAGCGGGATCAGCCAGAGGTTCGTCAGTATGCATACCAGGGCCGCGGTGGTTGTAATGAAGGGCAGCAGGATAGTCTTCTTCTCCAGGTAGACGCCCACGGTCAGGTTGACGTAGATCCCGTACAGCACATAGGCCGCGAGGAGGATCGGCACCACGCCGATCCCTTCCCAGTACGACGCCTCGATGAGGGTGTAGCCTCCGATGGACAGGCGGACGAGGTCGTCGATCAGGAAGGAGAGCGCCAGGAAAACGCCGCCCGCGATGGCCAGGAAGTAGGTCAGCACGCGGGCGAAGAGCGGCCTGGGGTTTTCTTCCCTGGAAGTCTCGAGGAAGAAGGGCTGCCAGGCCTGCCTGAACATGGTGACGAAGATGAGCATGCCGACGCCCAGCTTCCTTGCCGCGTGGTAGATGCCGAGGGTTTCCGTGCCGGCCATCCGTTCCAGCATCAGCCGGTCGATGGTTTCGATGATGATGATGCAGGCGCCGGCCGGTACGTAGGGGAGGCCGAACTTCAGGAGCCGGCCCATGGTCGCGCGCGACCAGGAGAAGGACACGTGCCGCAGGGTGATGGCGGCCAGGACGAGGAACACGATACCGGAACCCGCGACGTTGCTGATGAGAATCCCCTGCAACCCCATGTCGAGCACCACGACGAGATAGCAGTTTCCGCCCAGTTCGATCATCACCTTCATCAGCTTGAGGGAGGCGAACGTCGCGGCCTTGCCCTCTCCCCGAAGCCGCGCGAAGGGAATGGCGTTCAGGGCATCCAGCGCGAGGACCGCGGCAGCCAGCTGGATGTACGAAGTCAGGGAAGCGGAGACGGCGATGAAAGGCGCGATCCTGGCGGCGAACAGGAAGATGATCACGGCGAGTCCGCCCGACGTGAACAGCATGGTGAGGTAGCCGGTGCTCAGCGTATCCCGCTTGCGGCCCTCCTCGAGCACGTAGTACCTGAGAAAGGCCGAATCCATGCCGTAGAGGAAGACGACGTTCGCAAGCGCGATGAAGGTGTACACGAGCCCGTAGTAGCCGAATTCTTCCACGGGCATGACGTGGGTGTACACCGGTACCAGCAGGTAGGCCATGGACCTGCCGAGTACGTCGCTGAGCCCGTAGATCGCCGAATGGGTGGTGAGTCGTTTGAGGCTTTGAAACATGGATCGCGGTTTGAGGACGGTCAGGGTTCTCTGGGCCCCGGGTGGGATCGATGTTCGCTTCGCCCTTGAAACGCCTTCGGGAATCCGGAGGCCGGTCAACCGCGGCGGCTCGTTGGCGCCGGCGCATTGCGGGCGTTAAGCACCGTTATGGTACCCCCGGCCGTCGGGGTCGTCAAGCGTTTACGGTCGTGTTACCCTGCACTCGAAATCCCTTCCTGGTGGTTCAGCCGGATTTCCGTATTGCACGCGATCGAGCACAAAAAGTTCGGCATTATCCATCCGGCCCTTTATCTTGACGTGGGTACCGGGGTGGCGGTTTTCCGGTAAGGTTCTTCAACGGGCAGCCCATCTACGGTTCTATTTCCCCGGACCAGGAGCGAGTTCTTCGCATGTCGGAAATCATATACGGACGGAATCCCGTCAGGGCGGCCCTGCAGGCGGGCCGCAGCCTGAACCGGATCCTCATCGCCGACGGCGTGTCGCGCCGGGACGTCGCCGATATCCTGGACCTTGCCCGGGAGCGGGGCATCGTGTTCCAGTTCACGGACCGCCGCCAGCTGGACCGTTTGACCGACGGCCGGCACCAGGGCGTCGTCGCAACGGTCGCCGGAGCGCACTACGCGGAACTTTCGGATATCCTGGCCTCGGCCCGTCGTTCCGATTTCCCTCCCTTCCTGGTCCTGCTGGACGGCATACAGGATCCACATAACCTGGGCGCCGTCATCCGTACCGCGGACGCCGTCTGTGCCGATGGCGTCGTGATACCCCGTCGAAACGCGGCGGGCCTGACCGCGGCCGCGGTCAAGGCTTCCGCCGGAGCGAGCGCCCACGTGCCGGTCGCGCGGGTGGCGAACGTGAACAACGCCATGCAGGCGCTTCGTGAAGAGGGCATCTGGCTCATGGGCCTGGCGGCGGATGGTCCTTCCTTCTTCGACCGGGTGGACTATACGGTGCCCGTCGCGCTGGTCATCGGCGGCGAGGGCAAGGGACTGCGGCCCCTGGTCCGGCGCAACTGCGACGAGGTGGTGCGGCTCCCTGTCGCCGGGCACGTGGATTCGCTCAATGCGTCCGTGGCGGCGGCTCTCGTGCTGTACGAGGTCTTTCGCCAGCGGCGGGGCACAGGAGACGCGTAACCCGGTTGTCCCGGAAGAACGGTACGGACCGCAGGATAGTCCCAGGACGGACTCGAAGCCCTCGGCGAGAAGACTCCAGGGGAACCGTCCTGACCCGACAAAACGGTTGACACGGCTGCCTCGAAGGGTTATGCTATCGCCTTGTTTTTTCCGGCAAAACGGCCTGCAGTGCAGCGTTTGACGAAGTAAAGGAGTATGGAAGCGTTATGGCGAAACATGTGTACTACTTTGGCGGCGGCAAGGCGGAAGGAACCGTGGACATGCGGGCGCTTCTGGGGGGCAAAGGGGCCAACCTGGCCGAGATGAGCCACCTGCGGATTCCCGTGCCCGCGGGCTTTACCATATCCACGGAGATATGCACCTACTACTACGATCACGATCGCCGGTATCCGGCGGACCTGGACGAGCAGGTCCGGCAGGCGATGGCGCAGGTCGAGGCCGTCATGGACGCCGGTTTCGGCAACGCGGAGAACCCCCTGCTCGTGTCCGTCCGGTCCGGTGCCCGGTCCTCCATGCCCGGCATGATGGATACCATTCTGAATCTCGGCCTGAACGACGTGACCGTCCAGGGCCTGATCGCGCAGTCGGGCGACGAGCGCTTCGCCTACGACAGCTACCGGCGTTTCGTGCAGATGTACGGCGACGTGGTCATGGGCGTGCGTCCGGCGGACGACGAGGATCACGATCCCTTCGAGGCGCTGCTGGAGCGAAAGAAATCCAGCCTGGGAATCACCGAGGACGTGGATCTCGGCGCCGGCGACCTCAAGGCGCTGGTCGCCGAGTTCAAGGCGGAGATCAAGGCGCGCACGGGGGCCGACTTTCCCGACGATCCCCGCGAGCAGCTGTGGGGCGCCATCGGCGCCGTGTTCGGCTCGTGGCACAACGAACGCGCCGCGGTGTACCGGAAGCTGAACGACATCCCGGATGAATGGGGCACCGCCGTCAACGTGCAGGCCATGGTCTACGGCAATATGGGCGATGACTGCGCCACGGGGGTCGCCTTCAGCCGCGATCCGGCGACCGGCGAGAAGCGGTTCTACGGCGAATATCTCATCAACGCCCAGGGCGAAGACGTCGTGGCGGGCATTCGGACGCCCAAACCCATCGAGCAGTTGAAGGACGAGATGCCGGACGCCTACCATCAACTGGTCCGGATCTGCGATACGCTGGAATCCCATTACAAGGACATGCAGGATATCGAATTCACCATCCAGCGCGGCACCCTGTGGATGCTGCAGTGCCGCGTGGGCAAACGCACCGGTTTTTCCGCCATCACGATCGCGGTGGACATGGTGAAGGAAGGTTTGATCGACGAGCAGGAAGCCCTGCGGCGCGTGGAACCCGACCAGCTCGACCAGTTGCTGCGCCCGGTATTCGACGTGGAAGAGAAGCGCCGGGCGGAGCAAGGGGGACGCGTCCTCGCCCGGGGCCTCAACGCCGGCCCGGGGGCGGCGGCGGGCAAGGTGGTGTTCAACGCCCACGACGCCGAGGTATGGGCGGGCCGCGGCGACGAAGTCATCCTCGTCCGCATTGAAACATCGCCCGAAGACATACGGGGCATGAACGCCGCGTCCGGCATCCTGACCGCCCGGGGCGGCATGACGAGTCACGCCGCGCTGGTCGCCCGCCAGATGGGCAAGGTCTGCGTCGCCGGCTGCGGCGAGCTGGACATCGACTACGCCACGCGGCAGATGCGCGTCGGCGACCACGTGATCGCCGAAGGGGACTATATCTCCATTGACGGATCTACCGGGGAAGTCATCGCCGGGGCCATACCGACCATTCCATCCGAAGTGCTGCAGGTCCTGTTGCAGGACACCATGGCGGCCGAAGACTCGCAAGTCTACCAACGGTACGAAAGCCTGATGGCCTGGGCGGACCGGACACGCCGGCTCAAGGTACGGACCAACGCGGATCAGCCCGACCAGTCGGCTACCGCGCGCGCCTTTGGGGCCGAGGGCATCGGCCTGTGCCGTACGGAGCACATGTTCTTCGAGGAGGACCGCATCGATTCGGTCCGGGAAATGATCCTGGCCGATGACGAGGCCGGACGCCGGAAGGCGCTGGCTAGGCTGCTGCCCATTCAACGAAGCGATTTCATCGGGATTTTCGAGGTCATGGACGGTTATCCCGTCACCATACGAACGCTCGACCCGCCCCTGCACGAGTTTCTGCCCCACGAGGCTGCGGCCATCGAGCAACTCGCCGCGCAGACCGGGGTGCCCGTGGACCGTTTCCAGCGAAAACTGGAGGACCTGCGGGAAGCCAACCCCATGCTTGGCCATCGCGGATGCAGGCTGGGCATCGCCTACCCTGAGATCACCGAAATGCAGGCCCGGGCGATTTTCGAGGCGGCGAGCGACTGCCAGAAACGCGGTGTCAAGGCCATACCCGAGATCATGATCCCCCTGGTCGGCCACGTCAACGAACTGCGCCTGCAGGCCGACGTCGTACGCCGGGCGGCGCGGGCCGTGCAGGATGAGACCGGCGTGGAGGTGGACTACCAGATCGGCACGATGATCGAACTGCCGCGCGCCGCGCTGACCGCCCACGAAATCGCGGAAGAGGCGGAGTTCTTCTCCTTCGGGACGAACGACCTGACCCAGACGACCTTCGGACTGTCCCGCGACGACGCGAAGTTCATCCCCGACTACCTGCACGCCGAGATCTGGCCGGAGGACCCCTTCGTGAGCATCGACGGCAGCGGCGTCGGCGAGCTGGTGAAAATCGGCGTCGAGCGGGGCCGGGCCACGCGGGACGGCATGAAGGTGGGCATCTGCGGCGAGCACGGCGGCGATCCCGATTCGGTCGAATTCTGCCACGGCGTGGACCTGGACTACGTCAGCTGCTCTCCGTACCGCGTGCCCATCGCCTGTCTTGCCGCGGCCCGTGCGGCTTTGTCTGAATAGGGCGCCTGGACCGGTCAATCTCGCTATCTGGCGGCGGCCCGGTCGTCTGGTAGAACTCGCTGCCTGCCCAATGCTCCTGCGGCGCGGTCCGGTCAGGCAGGGGCCATCGTAAGCACCTTCATTCTCCGCGCGCGGACGTAACGGCGGCTTGCCGCGGGACACCGGAATCATGTGGGAACTCTTCTGGCGTTTCCTGGCCCTGGGATGTATCAGTTTCGGCGGTCCCGCCGCCCATATCGGATACTTCCGTACCGCTTTCGTGGAGCGGTTGAAGTGGCTCGACGACGCGGCCTACGGGCGCCTCATCGGCCTGAGCCAGTTCCTTCCCGGTCCCTCCTCGAGCCAGGTAGGTTTTGCCATCGGCTACCAGCGGGCGGGCGTCGCCGGCGGCGTCGCCGTGTTCCTGGGATTCACGCTGCCGTCGTTCCTGCTCCTGTTCCTGCTCGCGACGGCCGGCGGGACGCTGACGGACACGGTCTACTTCGGCGGATTCGTCAAGGGGTTGAAACTGCTGGCCGTCGTCGTGGTCGCCGATGCGGTGCTGGGCATGTACTCCTCCTTCTGCAAGGGACGGCTCACCGGGGCGCTCTGCATTTTGACCGCGTCGGCCCTGCTGATCGCCCCTTCGATGGCGACCCAGTTCGCGGTCCTGGCCGCGGGCGCGCTGGTCGGCTGGCGCTTTCTACGTACGTCCGAGGCACCGTCCGGAGGCAGACTCCGGTGCGCGTGGCTGCCGCTGACGCTCTTCTCTATCCTCCTCATCGGCCTGCCGTTCCTGGCAAGCCTGTCGCCGAATGTCGATCTTTTGTCCCGTTTCTACCAGACGGGAAGCCTGGTTTTCGGGGGCGGACACGTCGTATTGCCTCTGCTTCAGCAGACCGTGGGCGACGCGCTTTCCATCGATCGTTTCCTGCTAGGCTACGCCGCCGCCCAGGCCATTCCCGGTCCCATGTTCACCCTGTCCGCCTTCCTGGGCGCCGAAATGACGCCGGATCATGCGCTGATTGGGGCATTGATTGCGGTCCTGGGGATCTTCCTGCCGGGATTCCTGCTCATCCTGTCCTTTCACGACACCTGGGAGACCCTGGCACGGAAGCCGGGCGCCGCCGGCGCCGTCGCGGGGGTCAACGCGTCGGTGGCCGGCCTCCTGCTGGCCGCGCTCTACCAGCCCGTGTTCGTCAATGCCGTCTTCTCGCCCCTGGATCTCTCACTTGCCATCATCGGTTTCTTCCTGCTCAGGGTGGTTCGATTGCCGATCCTGCCGCTGGTCGCGTTCTTTGTCGTTGCGGGGATCGTGAGAGCCGTTGTGGGTTGAACTTGCAAATAGCCGGGAGGATGGCGGTGTGAATCCATTGACAGTCAGGCATTCTCATACGATATAGACATGAGGTCGCGGTTTTCTCTCGGTTTCAACAGAACAGCTCCCTGGCCTTACCATTCAAACCACATGCCACGAATCATCCCATATCTCATTCTGCTCGTATTCCTTTCGGCTCCGGAAATCTCCGCCCAGCGGGTCAACTCCATCGGCGTCGAGCTGCCCGATGACGCCGCGCCGCCGGAGCGGCAGCGGCTGCGGTTCTTCGAGATGGACGGGACCTACATGGAATGGTTCAAGACCATTTACAAGCGCAGCCCGGCCACGAACCTCATTTCCGAGCCGCTGGTCCGTCAGGACCACAACTACGACCTGGTACCGGCCGCCGCCAGGTCCTGGGAGGCCACCCCGGACGGATATACGTGGCTGTTCCACCTGCGGTCCGGGATGCAGTGGGACGACGGCCGGCCCTTCAACGCCCATGACTACGTCTTTACCTTTCGCCGGGGGGCGGACCCGGACAACGCCTACGACTTCGAGTGGCATTACCGCATCATCAAGAACTGGAGCGCCGTGGTCGGCCGGGAGCTGCCCGTCGATTCCCTGGGCGTGGAGGCGGTAGACGATACGACGCTGGCCGTCCATACCGAGCAGCCCGTGCCCTACCTGCCCTACAATCTCATCATGAGCTGGGCTTCGCCAGAACACGCGGTGGCCAAGTACGGCGACGAGTGGTCGACCCGGGCGGAGACCCATGTTTCGTCCGGCCCGTTCAAGCTCACCGAATGGCGCAAGAACGAGGTCATCGTACTGGACGCCAACCCGATGTACCGGGGTTCGATGCCGCCCTTCCTCGACCAGGTGATGATCCGGGTGTTCTCCCAGTCGGCCCAGCCGCTGATGCTGTCGGCATATACGGCGGGCGAGGTGGACATGATCCTCCTGTCCGGGCAGGCGTCCCTGGGAAGGGTCAAGAGCGACCCGGTGCTCAGCCGCCAACTGCATTCCATGGTCAACTTCGTTACGTTCTACATGACCATGGATACGTACAACCCGCCCTTCGACGACCTGCGCGTCCGGAAGGCCTTCGCCCATTCCATCGACCGGACGGCCCTGATGGGCTCCGCCCTGAAGGACGTGGGCGTGGCGGCCTACAGCATGCTGGCCCCCGGCTTCCCCGGCTCGAAACCGGAGGTCTTCCGGAACATGCTGCCCTATGACCCAGACCGCGCCAGGCAGCTGCTGGCCGAAGCCGGATATCCCGATGGCAAGGGCTTTCCCCGGGTCGATATCTGGATCCGCGCCCACGACGTCCAGTCCACGCGCCTGCCCGCCGAGGCCATCCAGGCGATGATCGCCGAAGCGCTGAACGTGCGGGTCGGGGTGCGGGTGATCGAGCGGAAGGTGTTCACGGACGGCCTGAACAACCACGAAGTGACGCTGGCCCTGGTGGCCTACAGCCAGGACTTCCCGGATCCGGCCAATCTGCTCGGGCTCTGGCGGTCCAGGGGGCGCCACGCGTGGCACGACGACACCTTCGAACGGCTGATCCACGAGGGCAACGAGTTCATGGGACCGCCCGAAGAACGGTACGCCATCTACCACGCCGCCGAACGCCGGCTCGTGGAGGACGTGGGCGGGATATTCCTCTGGTTTCCCGTGGAGCACCGGCTGTGGAAACCCGATTTCTACAGCCCTACGCTCCTTCCCAACCGCCTCGGCATGGAAGTCTGGTCCAACCTTACGTGGATGAACGGGTATTTCAGGGATACCGAACGGGCGGATGCGGACCGGCCGGATACGAATCAGCAGCCGGCGGACCGCAGCCTGTGGGACTGGCTGAAGTCCGCGTTGGACTGAGGGGGACGGTGCGCTAAGCGGTGCTTGAGAAATGTTCCAGCGAATCGTCGTCGATCGTTACGCCCAGGCCGGGCGCGTCCGTCACCGGAAACGCGCCGTCGACGGGCTGCGGGGCTTCGAGCGCGTAGCGGCACCGCGTGGGATAGGACTCGTGGCCGTGTTCCATGACCAGGAAGTTGGGGATGGCCGCGGACAGTTGGATGGTCGCGGCGATGGACAGCAGGCCGCCTCCGCCTATGTGGGGTGACACGGGTATGTTGTAGGTCTCCGCGAGCACGGCGATGCGTTTCCCCTCCGTCAGCCCCGTGCGGCCGATATCCGGCATCACCACGTCGCAGGTCCTTCTTTCGAAGGCTTCCCTCATCTCGAATCGGGTGCGGTACCACTCTCCATTTGCGACGTGCATGTCCAGCGCGCGTGTCACGGCCGCGTGCCCTGCCAGGTCTTCGGGCAGGACCGGCGCCTCCAGCCAGTATACGTCCAACACTTCCAGTTCCCGGCCCAGCCTGATCGCGCCGGCCACGTCGAACTCGGTGTGCACGTCCACCATGACGGCGACGTCGGGACCGACGCGCTCGCGGACAGCCGCGGCGATGGCGACGGTTCCCCGGTGGTCGCTGGCCGGGGAGAGTTTCAGCCCGCGGTAGCCCGCGGCGACGAGACTTTCTGCCCGGTCCGCCGCGGCGTCGGGGTCGCGGCCGGCGCATCCCGAATAAAGTTCGACCCGATCCCGAAACCGCCCCCCGAGCAGTTTATGCACCGGCAGGTCCAGCGCCTTGCCCTTCAGGTCCCACAGGGCGATATCGCACGCGGCCAGGGCGTCGACGTAGAAGCCGGTGGGATGGCCCCTTTCCCGCATGCCCTCGAAGAGGTGCTGCCACAGGAACTCCACGTCGAAGGGATCCGCGCCGATCAGGGCTGGCCGGCACAGGCTTTCCACGATGGTTCCCGTGGTTTCGGGCGATACGCAACTCTGTCCTTCGCCGTAACCGACGTGACCTTCGTCGGTCGTTACCCGCACCACCAGGGTCTCGTGCATGTTTGACTTGAAGGCGTGTCTGGCCTCCGGTATGAAATATACGGAGGACACGCCGGGTTCAGCGGATGCGCCGGGTTCAGCGGATGCGCCGCCGAGTGCTTCCGGACTGCCTTCTTCTCGCGGGATCTTGATCGCGAAAGCTTCGACATTCGAGATCTTCATATACTTCAATCCTCCGGTCGTTCGCCGTGGGGCGCCATTTTGACGAGCCTGGGTTCGAAGCGGGCCACTACGTCCACCAGGTCGGTCTGTGCCGCCATCACTTCTTCGATATTCTTGTACACGAAGGGGACTTCGTCAAGGCCGGCGGACATGAGCGTGACGCCTCGCTCCCGCAGCATTCGGTTGGCGTCCTGCCAGTTCAGGCTCCTGATCGCCCGCTTTCGACTCATCACGCGCCCCGCGCCGTGGGCGGCCGAATTCATGGCGTCGCGGCTGCCCTTCCCGCGGACCACGAAGGCCGGACTCGCCATGGATCCGGGTATGATGCCCAGCACGCCCGGCCCGGCCGGCGTGGCGCCCTTCCGGTGCACCACCGCTTTCCGGTCCGGTCTCTGGCCGGGGACGGAGATCCTCTCCTTCCACGCGAAGTTATGGTGATTCTCCAGGTCCAGCAACACTTCCGCGCCCAGGTTGGCGGCCATATGGCGGTGTATGCAGGCGTGGTTGGCCGCCGCGTAATGGCCCATGAGCTCCATGGCCGCCCAGTACTCCTGGCCGGGTTCGGTGTCCAGGTCCAGCCACGCGAGGTGCCGCTGCTCCCTGGATAGCTCGGGGCGCAGGGACATGGCCAGCCTGCTGTAATGGGAGGCGACCATGGCGCCGGTCCCCCGGCTGCCGCTGTGGGAGAGCAGGGCGAGGTAGGCGCCGGTATCCAACTCCTTCAACGGCTCGTGCAGCGTCAGCTCACCGAACTCGACGAAATGGTTGCCGCTCCCGCTGGTGCCCAGCTGGCTCCAGGCCTTGTCCCTGGCCTTCCGGGTCACGGGGGAGACGGACCAGCTGCGGTCGAGGACCGGGTGGCTCCGGCGTTTCTTGAAACTGGATCCCACGCCGAACCTTGTCTCCGCGGAGATGGCTCTTTTCAGCCGTTCCGTTCCCCGGTCATGCCGTAGCGTGTCCAACGGCATGTCCAGGACGGTCAGCTTCATCCGGCAGGCGATGTCGACGCCCACGGCGTAGGGTATGACCGCGTTGTCCGTGGCCAATACGCCACCGATGGGCAGGCCGTAACCCACGTGGGCGTCCGGCATCAGCGCGCCGGCCAGGGCCACGGGCAGGGAACAGGCCCGTTCCATCTGCCGGACCGACTCCGCGTCCAGGTCCCGTCCCCACTGGCGGTAGGGTACTTGTCGTGACAAGGTGCTTTCTCCTGGGGTTTGGTTACCCTGATCTGCACCCGATGACCGATTCAGCGGTGCGAAGGGGCTTCACCCGGTCAGGATATGCGATTCGAAAGACTCGACCGCCAGGGCGTATCGTCGCGCGGTGGTTCCGGGTATACCGTGCCCTCACCACATCTCGCGAAAAACAGCGTCAACAGGCGGCCCATGCGGAACATCGGCAACATCCTTGCCTGAAATGGATTCGATGAAAACGAGGGACTTCAGACTACTCAGCGGAGGAATCTACAGTCTTGAGGGCTTGCTTGTCAATAGATCGGGGTGGGGGGGCAGGTCCCGAAGACCTGGTGGGACACGCGGATGCTCATGTTGGTATCGTTAATGCAGATTCTTGTTTTGAAGCGATGGCCGGGGGATCAGGAAGTTCGTCTACTGAGGTGAACGCCATCGAGTCCCCGGTTCATGGACTCGATGGCGTTGGTGGTGTAGATGACCTTCCTGATCTCCTGGGGGAAGGCGAAGAACGGGCTCAAGTGGTCCCAGTGTCTGCGCCACTGCCGGCTGATGGTGGGGTACTGCCCGTCCCAGCGCTCGGCGAAGCGGTCCAGCGCGGCCTCGGCCTGCTCGCAGGTAGTGGCCTGATAGATCGCCCGCAGGTCCCTGGCCACCTGCTTGCGGTCCTTCCAGGAGACGTAGGTCAGGCTGTTACGCACCAGATGGACGATGCAGAGCTGCACCTGGGTCCTGGGATACACCGTCTCTATGGCCTGCGGAAAGCCGGTAAGACCGTCGCAGCAGGCGATGAAGATGTCGTTGACTCCGCGGTTCTTCAGTTCAGTGAGCACGTAGAGCCAGAACTTCGCGCCCTCGTTCTGCTCGATCCACAGGCCCAGGAGTTCCTTGTCGCCGTTCAGGTTGACGCCCAGGGCCAGGTAGACCGCCTTGTTCCGGATGCTGCCGCTGTCACGGATCTTGACGAACAGGGCATCCAGGAACAGGATCGGATAGACCGCGTCCAGGGGGCGCGACTGCCAGGCCGTAACTTCCTCGGTTACCGTGTCGGTGATCCGGGAGACCAGTTCAGGCGATATGGCCACCCCGTAGAGGTCTTCGACGTGGCCCTGGATATCGCGGGTGCTCATGCCCCGTGCGTACATGGAGATGATCTTGTCGTCGAAGTCCGGCCAACGCGTCTGGTACTTGCGGATCAGCCTGGGATCGAAGGTGCCCTCGCGGTCCCGGGGGATCTCTACCGGCAGGTCGCCCGTCTGGTCCTTGAGCGTCTTGGTCGTCTTGCCGTTGCGCGAGTTGCCGCGGTTCCTGCCGTCGGGGGCATGTTTCTCGTAGCCGAGATGATCGGTCAACTCGGCTTCCAGGATCCGTTCGGCCATGCGCTTCTTCATGCGCTTGAGCAGGCCGTCTTCGCCGAAGAGGTCCTCGACATCCACACCGCCTTCCATCAGCTCGTCGAGAAGACGGTCGATCTTACTGGGGGTCTTCTTGTCTCTGGCCATAGCACTTCCTCCTTGTGAGCAAGATATACGCTATCGCCAGTTACACAAAACATGTTACATACTCCTTCCCCACCGACGAGGCCGCCAGGAAACTGCTCTACCTGGCCCTGCTCAATCTGTCGCGCAGGTGGACGCGGCCGATTGCCAACTGGAAGGCCGCTATCAACCAGTTTGTCATCATGTACGAAGACAGAGTGCCCTTATCATGAAACAGTCAGTTACACAAGATTCGTGACAGACCCTTTCGGCTCACAATTCCGCGTCAGCATTCCATGCAAAACCAGTAGTCTGGTTCTGGACCTCTACCTCCGCCATCACAATAGGCATCTACACGCCCAAAGCCCTCTTCACAATCTCCGTTACAGCCATGATAGACATATGTGCACTCTCCAGAAAGTTCATGGCCCAGTTCTTTGAGTTTTTTACGTAACTGTCTGACATGTAACGGCAATTCTCCATCCGAAAGTGCTTGGGTAGAATCCCAATTTACTCTCAGTTCGTTCATGGTGTTGTTCTTCATAATTATTCTCCTTCAGAAAATGTTATAGATTACAGTACATCCCAACTGATTCAAGTTATAGATAATTCAGGTGCTTATCACTCTTTTCGATATCAGACCTCCTTTTGAACTGCACCCTTGATCAGGGCAAAAAGTCAAGCTTCCATGTGAACAAGGCGGTACCCCATAACACTAAAACGACACCAGTTCACCCGCAAGTTCAAGCTCTAGGTTTTTCAAGAAGCCGATTTAGGTTGTTCCATTAGTAAGTTGGCCTTGGAATACCGGACCATCTCGCCTTCGGCCCGACGCAATGGAGGAAGTTCATATCTGCCTAGTCGATCAGACCAAATTGACAACGGCCTAGGCCATAGTCAAAAGGCTGTGCAGGACGCTCTCGATCGGTCGATCCAACTACTACCGTGGCCGCCCCGGTCATACAGATCCAGATTTGGAACTGCGGGACCGGAACCTTGATGCCAGTCTTGCCTCGTTTCATCCACGGAAAGGGTGCTGGCCGTGGTTGTTTGCAAGGACTTCGTTGTCAGATCAAAACCTGAATCCCGCCGTAACCATTATATCCGCGAGTACATGGTCCCATTGGGCTTCAATGTATGCACCATTGCTGATGTCATATCCGGCGCCGGCAACGTAATTCATATCCTCGGAATCAGCGTACTCGTCTACGCCTATTTGGTCGGCCTCAAAACTCACCGAGGTGAATGCAAAACCCGTACCAATAAACAAATACAATCTACTACCGATGGGATTCCTGGTTGAAACTATGGCGTTCAATCCGAGTATGGTCGTGTTTACGCTACTTTCAAAAACCGATTCACTGTGATAAAGAACCTTGCCCTCAAGTACTAGCGAAGGTATTCCAGGTTTAAAGAAAAGCTCCGATGCGAACTGCCCGATAACAGGGCCGGTATCCGGTGACAAAACCGCTCCCGCTCCGATTTTAAAGGCCGCTTTGCGTTTGAATTTTTCTAATACATAGTTTCTGTCCCGTTCGCTAAGATCGCTGAAATCATAATCAGCCACTTCTTCAAAAGCATAGTCCTCATGCGTAATTCTCCTGTCCCGTTGTTCGCATCGACCGGATCGGTAGTGCTTGATGTTTTCTCTTCTCTAGCTTCTTCCTGCAACATCGCGACAACCTGATCCGTCTGGTACGTGGATATGGAACCATCATCCTGCTGAACGATCAGAAAATCGTCCGTCTTATCAACGATCTTTCCCCGAATGATCGTTCCGTCTTTCAGATAAATCACATCGATCATTTTTTGACTCGACGTAGCGTCCTTTTCGGCAACCTGCGAGTAAATATGGTAAGGCATCAAAAATATCAGCAGGCAAATCAACTTAATGAAGCGACTCATTTCGAACTCCTGACATGAAGTGAAAGACAGCAACGCTGATATGTTAAAACCGGGTCAAATTCAGATTGCACATGCGAGGCGTGACGGTTGACGTATGGTGAAAGGATACTTGGGGCGCGGGGCCGCAACTACCCTTCGGCAGCCCCTTGCCTTTCGGGATATCTGATAGGACCGTTGGAAAGAGTTGGAATCCGACCGGTCGGTGCGAGGGGAATGCCGCAGAATGTCGTCCGGTGCGTGTTGCGTCGTGAATGCGCTGTGAGTGGTACGTTACCGGTGGGGTACTACGAAATGATCGGGGGGGGGGGGGTAAACTATTGTTATTATTGAATTTACAGATATTACTGGACGTTCTTCTTCATAAACGACACGACGAACCAATGAAGGGGGTTTCAGCGAAGAAGCCAAGGCCGGGCCTGTGCTCGACGTGATGGCGCGTGACATATTCGATCCTGAGCAGTGGACTAGCGAGGCGTCTTCGGATAAGACACTGTTTGAAGTTGGATTGATCGTGATTGAAACCCGATCATATAGAGTATAACACCGAAGGTATTTCTGTCAATTTCTTATTCGCAAAAAGTGAAATCCGGCTGAACAACCGATCCCTCCCTGTCGAACCGGTCCTCAGCTTCAATACCCCGCGATCTGCCGGCCGCCGAAAGTCAACCGGTACATGAGCCGTTCATAACGCGTATCGTCAAAGGGCGTCGGGGCGTGCAGCGTACACCGGTTGTCCCATACAACGAGATCGCCCGGCCGCCACCGGTGCATATAGGTATAGTCTTCTCCGGTCGCGTGGGCCTGCAGGCGGTTCAGCAGTGCCTCGCCCTCCGCTTGCTCCATGCCTTCGACGGATTCGATGTGGCAGAGGGGCAGGTAGAGCGATTTCCGGCTAGTCTCCGGGTGCCGGGCCACCAGGGGCCGCACGATCGGGGGAAACTGCTCGAGCAGCGCCTCGCTGAGCGGAGGCCGGTGCGGGTTCTTCTTCCGGAGCAGTTCGTTGAGATGATTGTAGGAATGGACGGTCCGGACGGACTCGATGCGTGTTTTGACGTCGTCCGGCAGGTCATCATAGGCCGCGGTCATCCCCGCGAAGCCCGTCTCCCCGCCTTCCGGTGGCGTGCGGACGCAGAACAGGCAGGACCCGATGGGCTGGGGATGGCGGAAAGAATCGTCCATGTGCCAAAGCAGCGGCGGCGGATCGGCCTGGATGAAGAGCGAGGTGTATCTGCCGTTTTCCTTTGTGTTCCCGATGCGCAGCAGGTCGGGAAAGCCCGGAACCAGGAACGCCGGATCATACTTGTCGTTTCCCTCGGGCGTCCCGAATCGGGTCACGAACCTCTGGAGATCACCGGGGTCGATATGTCCCTGATCGCGTATGACGATCAGGCCGCCCGCCTCATGGAACGCGTCCATGGCCTCGTTGAACATCGCGTCATCGAGTTGCGCGAGGTCCAGGTCTTCGAGTTCGGCCCCAAAACCGGACCGCGTAAGCGTAGCGTATTTGGACTCAGTAGTCATGCCGGTCGCGTTCCGTGTGCCGGTTCAGCGGAGCTTCCCGCGTCCCAGGATCGGCCAGACCGTCTCGACGACCCCGTTGCGGATGCCGTAGAGGTGGTCGTGGAGGAACAGGGTGACGTCGGTGTAGGCCACCATGAGATCGAGTTTGTCGCCGACGGCGATCTCGTGATTCGGTCCGTTGAAGGTCACGGTCCCGTGTTCCGCGGACATGCGCACGCTCTTCACGTCTTCGATTCCGACCGGCACGGGCATGCCGAACCACGCGGGCGCCGTCTTGAACCCGGCGTCCACGATGAGGCGATCCGGTTCGGGGCGGCTGGTGACCGTCACGTGCACGAAGAGGGCCGGATCGGTACGGACGCCCCACAGGGTATACATCACGTCGTTGAAGATCGCGCCGCCCGCCTGGATCTCGGTGATCCCTTCCAGGTCGGGGGTTACCGACAGCGTGCCGCTACCTCCGCCGCTCACGATGTCGCAGGGCAGTCCCGCGGCCCGGCACCGTTCCGCGGAGTCCACGAGATCGCCCACGGCCCGCCTGATCTCCCCGTGTTTCCAGTCGGAGTCTTCATCGACACAGGCGTGGCCCTCCCAGGCCATGACGCCCCGGAACCGCAGACCGGGGGTCCGGTGGACCTTCCTGGCGAGCTCCACGACCGCTTCACCGGGCCGGACGCCGGCCCGTTCCATCCCCGTGTTCAGCTCGATGAGCACGCCGATTTCGACGCCGGTTTCGACTGCGGTGCGCCCCAGTCCCTCCAGCGTGGCGTCGCTGTCCACGGCGACCTTCACGTCCGCCTGCCTGCAGAGGTGCGCCAGCCGGGTATATTTCGGCGGTCCCACCACCTGGTTGGCGATCAGGATGTCCCCGATGCCCCCGGCCACCATGACCTCGGCCTCGCCGAGCTTGGCGCAGGTGACCCCGATCGCGCCGGCCTTCAGCAACATGTGGGCGATAGCCGGTATCTTGACGCCCTTGATGTGCGGGCGCCAATCCACGCCGGCCTCTTTCAATCGTGTCCCCACGATACGGATATTGTTTTCAAGGCGATCCAGATCCACCCACAGCACCGGGGTATCCAGGTCCTCCTTGCGCGTTCCGATCTCGTCCAAAACGCCTTCCTCTCTCTTGGTCTTTCGTGCGCGGCGCGTCCCATCGATCGCCAGGCTGGCGGCAGTCTCCGGCAAATGACCGCCGCGTCCATCCTTTTCCTGGTCATCGCCTGTCTTCGGCAGATAAGGGCGGAAAAAAGACGAACCGTTCGAGATTTCGATGATTTTACAGACTGTTCATTGTGTACCACATCGACAACGCCCCGTCAAGGACGTTTGCAAGCGTCCTCGTTGCCAATGCCCGGAGGACATATCATGGAAATCGCGGGACTTCTGATCCAGCCGGCCGTCTTGCTTGCGGCCTTCATCTTCTTCTGGCGGGAAGCCAAAGCGGGCCGGCAGGAACTGACGGCCGAATTGAAGGCCGGGATGCACCAGATGGAAACGCGTATCCGGGAAGACATCGGGAAGGTAGAGAGCCGGATCGATAGCCGGATTGCCCAGGTAGAGAGCCGGATCGATCGGGTCGAGGTCCGGATCGACCGCGTGGAGAACCGGATCGCTCGAATCGAAGATCTCATGCTCGGGAAGAACCAGACTGCGACTGCGTGATCCGATACGAAGCGCCGGTCGCGACGCGCGTCCGGTTACAAGGGATCGATTTACTCAAAGGGGGTGTTACAATGCCCGGTTGGACCGAATGGATACCTCAGGTCATCACCATCGGCGTTTTCATCTACTTCTTCCGAGACCTGAAGACGGACATACGTGACCTGAAGACGGATATTCATGGTCTGCGCGACAAAGTGTTTGACCTGGGATCCCGGGTATCTCGGATCGAAGGGCTCCTCGAAGGCAAATCAACGAACGCGGAGGATCGGAGTTCCTGACGTGAAAGTAAGGAAGTCATGGACGGAGATGGCCGTTTCGAATGCCCCGAGCGCGCGCAGCGATGCGAAGCAGGTATAACACAGTAAGGGCTTTAGAGGAAAGGGGAGATCGGCGCCTGTCCTCCCCACCGCACGTCTTTAAAAGGTGAAACCAGGGGCTCGTCCGGGCAGTGCAGCCTGCCGTCCACCACCCATCCGCAGTCCCGCGTCTCGAGTTCCGCCACGAGATAGCCTTCCCATCTTTCGATTTCCTTCGCATAGGCCGGGTCGTCCACCAGGTTTCGGCACTCGCCGGGGTCCTCGTCCAGGTCGAAGAACTGCTTCTGATCGATGCGCGGCAGCCAGATGAACTTCCGGTGGCCGTCCGTTACGTATTGCATCTCCTGTTCGGGCGCGTAGCACCAGCAGTGCTCGCCGTGAATGTAGGTCCTCCATCCGTCCGCGTTACCTCGCATCAGCGGAAGGAGGCTGCTGCCCGTCACGGTGGGCGGCACCTTCACCCCGGCCGCGTCCAGGATTGTCGGCATGATATCGCGGAGCTCGGCCACGCCGCCGGCGACGGGCGACTTCACCTGTTCGCCCCAGGCGGCCGGCGGGCAGACGATCAGCGGAATCCTCGCGCTGCCCTCGTAGGCGTACGTCTTGCGCCAGAGGTGGTGATCGCCCACCATGTCGCCGTGATCGGACGTGAAGACGACCCAGGTGTTGGACCAGGCCTCCGGCTCGTGCCATTCCATCCAGTTCTTGAGGCGGCCGATCTGGGTGTCGATGAAGGAAATCTCCCCGTAATACCCGGACCTTCCCCGATGTATGCGCGAGGCCGACAGCTTCCCGTGCCAGGCGTTGACGTCCGTGGCGTCGAAGGGCACGTCGTGCACGTCCGCCCAGTCGCCGATGTACGGCGGCGGGGTTTCCCGGTCGTGGTACAGGTCGAAGTACCAGCCGGGCGGCACGTAGGGTGAATGAGGGCGGGCGAAGCTGACGTTGAGGAAGAAGGGTTTAGAACGGTCCCGCTGCGCGACGTAGTGTATCGCCCGGCTCATGGTCCAGGCGGTCGGATGGAGATACTCCTCCGTGTGCCAGGGACGCCCGATCCACGAATTCCAGTTGACCCCGTGATCGTCCGGGGTGACGTCCCGCTTCTTCTCCCGGTCGAACCACTGCCGGTACTCGTCCCGCAGACCCTGGGCGAACATCCGGCCGGACTCGTCCAGTTCCGCCGACTGAAAGCCCATGTCCGCCCGCTGCGGCGTGAAATGGCCCTTGCCGACCAGGTGGGTCGCATACCCGGCATCGGCAAGCGTGCCGGCCAGGGTATGGGGGAAGTCGTTGGGTATGGGACCCTGTCCCCGCCCCATGCCGAGGACGCCCGTATGCCACTGGTCCATGCCGGTCATCACGGTCGAACGGGCAGGAATGCAGGAGGGGACCGCGGTGTAGGCATGGCAAAACCGCGTGCCCCGGGCGGCCAGGTGATCCAGGTTGGGCGTTTCCACCACCGGATGGCCGTCGCAGCTCATGCAGTCGCCGCGCATCTGGTCCGCCATGATGAAGATGACGTTGGGACGGGGCATGGTCTCCTGTTCCCGGAAGCCTGAAAATCGAATGGCGACAGCAGTCGAAGGTGGACTCACAACTTACCCCGATCAGGTTTCCTGTCAAGATCGGAAGTCCTCCGCGGCTTCCGGATTCGACCGGCTTAACCCCTTAAACCGCTTGACATTGGGGCGGTCGCCTTCACATTTCACCCATATGCTCAGACTCGAATTCGACCGTGGGACCATCCTGGTGCACGGCGACCGGAACCAGGTGGAACAGCTGAAGCTGCCCGGCTGCGCGTTCGATCAGCGGGTGTCGCTGCACCGTGCTCCGGCGCGGCATTACCGCGGGATCATCACGCGGCTGACCGACCGGGACATCTCGTTCCGGGACGACGCCCGGTCCTACGAGAAGCTGGACCTGTCCTTCCAGTCGGACCGGTCCCCCTTCCCCTACCAGCAGGAAGCCGTGGACGCCTGGTGGAAGGCCGGGGGGCGCGGCGTGGTCGTACTGCCCACCGGGGCGGGCAAGACCTTCGTCGCCCTGATGGCCATGGGGCGCGTCCAGCGCAGCACGCTGGTGGTCGTCCCAACCATCGACCTGATGCAGCAATGGTACGGCGTGATCTCCAGCCAGTTCGACATCGAGGCGGGCCTGATCGGCGGCGGCTATTACGACATAGAACCGGTCACCGTGTCCACCTACGACTCCGCGTACCTGCACATGGAGCGGCTCGGCCGGCAGTTCGGACTGGTTGTCTTCGATGAATGCCACCACCTCCCCGGACCCTCCTATCTGATGACCGCGGACCTGTCGCTGGCGCCCTATCGGCTCGGGCTGACGGCCACGCTCGAGCGGGAGGATGGCGCGGAACGCCTGTTGAAGGACGCGATCGGCGAGACGGTCTACCGCCAGGAGATCCGTTCCCTGAGCGGCGAATACCTGTCCGGCTACGAAACGATAAAGATCAGCGTCCGCCTTTCGCCGGAAGAGCGGACGGAGTACCAGGAGGCGCGGGACGTCTACCGCGCGTTTCTGGACAGGCAGCGGATATCCTTGTCGGGGCCCGGCGGTTGGGTCCGCTTCCTGGCGGCTACGTCCCGCAGCGAAGAAGGCCGCCGCGCTTTTGCCGCGTATCGGACCCAGAAGGTGATCGCCCAGGGTTCGCAGGCCAAGCTGCGGATCCTGGAACGGCTGATCCGGCAGCACCGCCGCGATCGCATGCTCATCTTCACCAGCGATAACGAGACGGTGTACCGCATATCGCGCCGGTTCCTCATCCCCGCCATCACCCATCAGACGAAGGTCAGGGAGCGCCAGGAAATCCTGGCAAGGTTCAACGCCGGCGAATACCCCTTCCTGGTTACCTCTCGCGTATTGAACGAAGGCGTGGACGTCCCCGAGGCCAACGTGGCCGTCGTGCTGTCCGGCTCCGGCAGCGTAAGGGAG
Organism: bacterium; assembly: GCA_963693015.1. GTDB lineage: Bacteria > JAAXHH01 > JAAXHH01 > JAAXHH01 > JAAXHH01 > JAAXHH01. The sequence goes on along the minus strand of OY843748.1, from coordinate 1,780,437 downwards.
CACGTACAGCGTCTCGGCCGCATCCTGCGGCGGGTCGAGGGCAAGCACGCGGTACTCTACGAACTCGTGGCCGAGCGGACGGGCGAGGAATACGCGAGTTCCCGGCGGAGGCGGCACAGCGCCTATCGGAAGGGACCCGCGGGGAGTCTTGAGCCATGCTGACCAGCGACCTCATCCGCGTGCGGTTCCGCAAAGGTCAGATCCACCCGCCCTACGTCGATGAGCAGGACCGGGATTGCCTGGGCGTCGCCGAAACGCTGATCCGCGTCTTCGAGGGCCACGTTGGCGGAACCCGGCAGGAACTCGAGGAGGAACTGAAGGATGCCGCGGCGGGCGGAACGGACTTCCTGTTTCAACGCGGACTGGCCAAGTTGCTGCAGGATCGTTGCGAGTTCGCGTCCGCGTCGCCCGCAGACCCGGCGGAACTGCGACGGCTGGCATTCGAAGGCGCGGCCGCGGCGTACCGGAACGCGGACCAGGTCCGCATCGACCGCGGGGCCATACTGGCCGATGCGGCGAAGGCCGTTTCCCTGGACGCAGCGCAGGTCGACGGGGCCCTGTACGCCGATCTCAAGGAAGCCGAGCGGCTGGAGTCCTTCAAACCCTGCACGCCGGCGTGGCTGTTGAGCAGATACAACGTAGCCCTGGCACAGGCCGTCCTGTTGCGGGCTTCGGCATTGGATCTGTACCTCGAAGGGGAAAGTCCGGTCCGTTACCGGGAACTCTTCCGGAAGCTGAAGTTCTTCCGGCTGCTCCACGAAATCCAGCAGACGGGGCCGGGGAAGTATCACGTACACATAGACGGTCCCATGTCGCTCTTCAAGTCGTACCAGCGCTACGGACTCCAGATCGCCCAGTTTCTCCCTTCGGTGCTGCACTGCGGCAACTGGCGCATCGTCGCTTCCATCGCCTGGGGCGCCAGCCGCCGTGAGGGCCTCTTCAGCGTGACGCCCGAAACCGGTCTGAAACCGATCGGCCCCTCCACGGGGCAGTGGATACCCGAGGAGGTCGTCTGGCTCGAAGATCGTTTCTCCGGGCTGAAGACGGACTGGCGCATGGCGGCCGGGGCGGAGGTCATCGATCTGGGCGGCCGGGGCGTGCTGATCCCCGAATACGTCTTCACCCATCCTCCCACCGGTATGAAAGTATACCTGGAATTCCTCGGTTACTGGCGGTCCGGCGGCGTGCGGACGCGCCTGGAACTGCTGAACCGGTACGGTCCCCCCAACATGATCCTGGCCATATCATCGGACCTCGCCGTGGATGAAGAAGCATCGGCCGAAATACCCGGCGTGGTGTATGATTACCGGCGGACCCCCGTGGCCCGCGATATACTGAAGATCCTGGATGACATGCTGGAAAAGCCTCCCGACGCGTCGCCGGGAACCCTGGACCTGTTCGATCCGCAAGGGCTATAAATGAATTGATTTGTCCGTCCCCGGGGTTTAAGGTTATGGCCATGTCATCCCAGCCTTCCACCTCCGTTTCGTCGTCCTGGATTACCCGTGGTTTCGAGGCGTTCCGGCGGGGTACCTTCGGCAACGGCGGCCAGAATCTCTACGTGTCCCGGGCAGGTGTCCTGCAGCGGATCCACCAGTTCGACCTGGACCGGGACGGCCACGTCGACCTCGTCTTCTGCAACAGCCAGAACCACGGGGAAAAGCCGCCGGTCACGGTGTACCGTGACGTGCTCGGCCGGACCACGTCCCGATTCCTCCCATCCGACGGCGGAAGAACCGGCGTCGTCGCCGATCTCAACGGAGACGGATACGACGACCTGGTCGTCGGCATGTTCTACAACGGGATCCGGCGGGACCTGAACGCCTACCTGTACTACGGCGGTCCGGACGGATTCGGTGAGCGACGGATGCAGTACCTGCCGGTTCCCTATTGCACTTCGGTCGCCGCCGGAGACTTCGACGGGGACGGGAAACCGGACCTGGCCTTCGTTTCCGACGGCGGCGTGCGGCTTTTCCGCCAGACCGCGTTAGGATTCGAGCCGAAGAGATTCAAAGACCTTGATATCGAGGCCGACCAGGTTGTGTCCGCCGACCTGGACGGCGATGGGTACGCCGATCTGGCCGTTCGTACCGAGGAGGGGAGGGTCTGCGTATACTGGGGCAGTTCCGATGGATTGGACCCGGACAGGTCATCGACCGTGCCGATTGAGCCAGATCCTTCCGAAGACCCGGTTTCCGAGCACGGAGGCTATCCCGAAGACGTCGATCCCGCCGTTCCGCTGGTTTCCATCGTCCGAATCCAGGCCGTACCCCACGTTTTCGTCGCCCGTTCCGGTGCCGTATTCCTTGTGCCGTTCGACGACGGGCGGGAAGTAGGGACGCCGATCCGGCTGTCCTGCCGCAATGCCCTGGCCATCGCCGCGGGCGACCTGGACGGGGACGGCCGGCCCGACCTGGTCGTGGCCTGCCGTGATCCGCACAACGGGTCGGAGTGTTCGTGGGTGTACCCCGGCACGGAAGAGGGCTTCGGCGAGGACCGCCGCACGGCGATTCCAGGCCGATACGCCTGTGACGCGATTGTGGACGACCTGGACGGGGACGGCCGGCCCGAAATCATAATCTGCCAGACCCACACGCCGGAAAGCTACACCTCGGAATCCCTGGTGTACCGCTGGAGCGAGAACGGGCTGTCGACGCCGCATGCCCTCGAGACCCACGACGCCCGGCGGGTGCTGCTGGCCCGCTCCCCGGATGACCCGCTTCCGCAGGCCATATTCATCAACCAGTTCAGCAGGAACCTCATGGGGGACATCCCCGTCTACGTCTATCACGGCGGCCCCGACGGGTTCTCGGAGGAGAATCGACAGGAGGTCCCGGGCTGGGGCGCGGTCGAGGCGCTCCGATGTGATCTGAACGACGATGGGCTGCCCGACCTGATCCTGGCCAACGCGTCCGAGAACTCGGTGCGCCGGGACCCCGGGTCCTACGTGTACTTCAACGAGAAGGGGCGGTTCGGGACCGAACCGGACGTGCGCTTGCCGACGGTCCGCGCCCACGGGGTCTGTTGCGCGGACCTGGACCGGGACGGATATCTCGACCTCGTCTTCTGCGGATTCGACAATCCGGATATCGTGACCTTCTACGGCGGACCGGATGGGTTCGACCCCGATCGCACGGAGCGTATCAAACTGGAATACGAAGGCGTTGTCTACAAGGACCCGCGCTGGATCTTCCTCGTCGACCTCGATGGCGACGGCTGGCTGGACCTGGTCGTCCCGCAGATCGCCGACGACTACAGCTTCATCCTGTGGGGCGGCCCGGCAGGTTTCGGCATGGACCGGTGCCAGGCGCTTGCCGTCTGGCACGGCGCGTGCGCCCGGGCGGCGGACCTCAGCGGGAACGGGTACCCCGACCTGGTAATCGGCGGCCATGAGCCCTCCCACGGGGTCCCCCACGATTCCTTCGTGCACATCTACTGGAACGGCCCGGACGGTCTCCGCGAGGATCGGCGCACCCTGCTGCCCGGCAACGCGGTGAATGCCATGTCGATCATGGATTTCAACGGGGACGGTCTGCTCGATATCTTCATCTGTTCCTATCACGACAACCGCGTGCGGGATATCGATTCCTACATTTACTGGAACCGGTCCGGCCGCGGGTTCTCGGCCGAAGACCGCACGCGGCTGTTCACCCACTCCGCGTCGGGGTGCGTGGCGGGCGATTTCAACGGGAATGGCCACGTGGACCTCGCCATCGCCTATCACAAGGTCGAGGGCGATCACGTGGGCCATTCCGCCGTCTGGTGGAACGGTCTGGACGGGTTCGACGCCAGGGGCGTGACCCGGCTGCCCACGACGGGTCCTCACGGCATGACCGCCGTGCAGCCGGGCAACGTGCTGGATGCGGGACCCGAAGAATACTACGTCTCGGCACCACACCAGATTCCCGCCGGAAAGTCCATCACCGCCATAGACTGGGAAGCGGAAAATGGACCCGGGACTTGGGTACGCGCCCAGGTCCGGGTGGCGGATTCGGAGGAGAAGCTCGGTCATGCCGCCTGGCAAGGGCCGCAGGGAGAAGATACCTGGTACGAAACACCGCAGCCGGTGTCGTTCCCATGCGCGGGGTCATGGATACAGTACCGGCTGGCGCTGGGTGCGGCGAACGGGGGCAGCACGCCAAGGGTGACGGAAGTCCGGATCGAGATAGATTGATTGGCCGTACGGCTTGCGGCCGGCAGTATTGTTCACGACTTGCTCCGAGGAAGTCATGCGTAAAGAACGGGAAGTCCTGGACGCGCTGCAAAAGTGGGCGGCAGCAAACGAAAACATCCGCGGCATGGTCCTGACGAGTTCACGGGTAAATGAAGACGCGGTCGTGGACCTGATGTCGGATTACGATGTGGAGATCTACGTGAAGGACGAAGACCCCTTCGAGCGGGGCGATGAGTGGCTCGAAGCCTTCGGCGCCGTGTTGATACGGTGGCCGGCGGAACCGGCCCGTGGTGATGACGGCGGGTTGTTTCGCCTGGTGATCTATGAAGACGGCGTACGGATCGACTGGGGTATTAAAAAAGCCGAGCATTTCGGAAGGTTCAATGGTCCTTCCGAGCCCTACAGGGTGCTGGTGGACAAGGACCATGTAGTGAACAATTCCATTCTGTCGCACACTGCGGAGTATAACGTCAGACGGCCGACAGCGGCAGAATTCGACGAGATAATGCATGACTTCTGGTGGGACATCACCTACGTGGCGAAAAGTCTCTGGCGCGACGAGATCTACTGGGCGAAGTACATGTATGGCAGACGGCACTTCAAGGAGCTCGAGAAGGTCATCGAGTGGTACATCGGCATGCGTCACGATTGGTCCGTCAACACCAACAAGCACGGCCGGTGGTTCAAGCGGTACCTGGACGAAGAAACGCTGGCAGCAATCGATTCCACCTTCGCGGGGGCGGATATCGAAGAAAACTGGACCGCGCTGTTCAACATGACCCGGTTGTTCCGGCGGCTTTCCGTCGAGGTTGCGGACGAGATGGGTTTCGACTATCCGCACGAAACGGACCGCCGCATCACGGCGTACATGGACAAGATCCGCCGCCTGGACCAGGACGCGGAGGATTTCGTTTGAACGTGGGCGGGTCGGCGGGATTAACCGAATGTGGGCGAGCGGTTATTGTAGAATCGTACAACACTTCAAGGCGAAGACGTAAGCGAGATTTTTCAACTATCCACATGATCGAAGTTAAACATTTCGTCGGAGCCCCAAGATGAAGCCACTACTTGAAAAACTGAATATCGAGGCATTGAACGCCGGCGCCTGTACGGGGATGGACGGCTGGATACACGGCGAGGGGCCGATCCTCACGTCGTACAACCCGACGACGGGCGAACCGATCGCGGGCGTGCGCCAGGCGACGCCCGAGGTCTACGACCGGGTTCTAGAATACGCCCGCGGCACCTTCGATACCTGGCGGACGATCCCGGCGCCGAAGCGGGGCGACATGGTCCGGGACCTGGGCAATATCCTGCGGGAGTACAAGGAGCCGCTGGGAGAACTCGTCTCCCTGGAAATGGGCAAGATCCGCGTGGAGGGCATGGGGGAAGTCCAGGAGATGATCGACGTCTGCGACTTCGCCGTCGGACTCTCCCGCCAGCTGTACGGCCTGACGATCGCGAGCGAGCGGCCGAGTCACCGCATGAGCGAGCAGTGGCACCCGCTTGGCGTGGTCGGCGTCATCACCGCCTTCAACTTTCCCGTCGCGGTCTGGTCTTGGAACGCATCCCTCGCCTCGGTGTGCGGCGACGTCACCGTGTGGAAGCCGAGCGGACAGACGCCGCTTACGGCGGTGGCCACCCAGCATCTGTGCAACCGGGTCATGGCCGACCACGGCGTGGACGGCGTGTTCAATCTGGCCATCGGCCGCGGCAGCGACGTGGGCAACCTCATGCTCGACGACGGACGGATCCCCCTCGTGTCCTTCACGGGTTCGACCGCGACCGGGAAGACCGTGGCCTCGCGCGTCGCGTCCCGCTTCGGCCGCACCATCCTGGAGTTGGGCGGCAACAACGCCATCATCGTCACCGAAAACGCCGACCTGGAACTGGCCGTTCCCAGTATCGTCTTCGGCGCCGTGGGGACGGCGGGTCAACGGTGCACCTCCACCCGGCGCATCATCGGACACAAAAGCCTGACGTCGGCGCTGATCGAAGGACTGGCCCACGCCTACGCCCAGGTGCCGATGGGAGATCCCATCGAAGACGGCATCCTCATGGGGCCGCTGGTCACGTCCGACGCGGTGGAGGACATGATGCGGGCCATCGAGCAGGCGAAAGCCGAAGGCGGCGAGGTGATTACCGGGGGGAAACGCCGGCCGGACCTGGGGCCGAACTTCGTCGAACCGACCATCATACGCATGCCCGGCCAGTCGGAGGTCGTGAAACGGGAAACCTTCGCGCCTATCCTGTATATCCTGGAGTACGAGACCATGGAAGAGGCCCTGGCTCTGCACAACGACGTGCCCCAGGGTCTTTCAAGCGCGATCTTCACCGACAGCCTGCGCCAGGCGGAGCGCTTTCTATCCGCCGCGGGATCGGACTGCGGCATCGCGAACGTGAACATCGGCACGTCGGGCGCCGAGATCGGCGGGGCCTTCGGGGGCGAGAAGGAGACGGGCGGCGGACGCGAATCCGGTTCGGACGCCTGGAAAGCCTACATGCGGCGCCAGACCAATACCGTCAACTGGTCGACCGATCTACCGCTGGCCCAGGGGATCGAGTTCGGCGCCGGCGGATCGAAAGATGACTGACGGCGCTTTTCGAATCGATCACAGGGCCGGTATCCGGCCATAGAAACTCAAACCGATCACAGGAACTGAAATCGATCACAGGGAGGATAGGCAATGTCATCCAATGGGGCGTTCATCATAGACAAGAACCTGGGCGCGCGCCTGGACGAATCCCAGGCCGACCTGACCCGGGTGACCAGCGACGGCCGGGACGTGGTCCCGCTGACGGACGAGCAGAGGTACCTGTTCGACAAGGACGGCTGGCTCGTGATCCCCGGGGTGCTCTCGGATGAGGAGTGCGCGGAGATGCGGGCCTTCTGCGAGCAGCTGCACCATCATCCCGAATCCATCCCCGAGCCGGAACGGTCGGCCATCGGCGGTCCGCTGCAGAGCCTGACGGATCATCCGATGGTGGTGGGGTTCATGAACGAATTCCTGGCCTATCCCGGCCTGTCCAACCAGATCTGCTACGGTTTCCGGCAGGAATCCGCCAACCTGATGTACCGGGAGGTCGGCGAGGGTGACTTCGGTCCGCACAACGGCAACGGCATGCTGCGTTTTCCGGGCGACTCCCATCTCTACCGCTGCATACCGGGCAAGGCCAACTCCGCGTTGACCCGGGTGGTCTGGGAATTGAACCCGGTGGAGGAAGGGAACGGGACCCTCCTGGTATCCGGCAGCCACAAGTCCGTCTTCCCGGCGCCGCCCTCCATTCAGTCACCGGACTCGCCGATCTGGGATCAATATACGTGTCCGGCGGGATCGCTGATGTTCTTTACCGAGGCCCTGACGCACAGCGGAAGGCCGTGGATCAACGAGCAGTGCCCGCGCATCGCCATTTTCAGCTGCTACAACTCCGTCAACGCCCGGTGGCACAACTGGGACCCCCATCCGGAGCTGCTCGCGTCCATGCCGCCCCTGCGCCAGACCCTGTACCGGGGGGTCTACGTGGCGAACAACCTGGTGGGGGGCGAGATGCACTGAGCAACGCGTGGTCTACGTGGCGAACAACCTGGTGGGGGCGAGATGCACTGAGGCCCCGGACCGTGTCCTCGTAATCGAAAGTGCGGCGCGGGGTGCAGGTTGGCTGGAGGCCGGGGATTACGCGGAGCGAAGGATAGCCGTAAGTGGGATTACGCGGGAACCTGGAGGTAATCCTCTTTCAGCACCTTGCCGAGACAGTGCAGGAGGTAGTCGGCGTTCTCCCGGGTGAAGACCAGGGGAGGCTTGATCTTCAGGACGTTGTGCAGGGGGCCGTCGGTGCTGATCAGCACGCCGTGGTCCCGCATCCGGTTGGCCACGTAGGACGCCTGGTGGCCGCCCGGTTCCAGCGTGTCGCGGCTTAAGACGAGTTCAACCCCCACGTAGAGCCCCATGCCCCGGACGTCGCCGATGATCGGGTGGTCCGGCGCCAGGGCGCGAAGGCCTTCCAGCAGGTAACCGCCCACCTCCAGGGCGTTGGCCTGCAGTCCTTCATCCCCGATGATGTCCAGGACCGCCAGGCCGATGGCGCAGGAGACCGGATTCCCGCCGAAGGTATTGAAATACTCCATGCCGTTGTCGAAAGCGCCGGCGATCTGCGGCGTGGTCACCACCGCGCCCAGCGGGTGGCCGTTGCCGATGGGTTTCCCCAGGGTGACGATGTCCGGCACCGCGTCTTGGGTCTCGAATCCCCAGAAGTGGCTGCCCACCCGTCCGAATCCCACCTGCACCTCGTCGGCGATGCACACGCCGCCCGCTTCGCGCACGTGCCGGAAGGCCTCGGTGAAATATCCGTCGGGCAATACGATCTGTCCCCCGCAGCCGGGCAGGGACTCGGCGATGAAAGCGCTGATTCCACGGTCCTGTTCCGCGAGCGACTGAATCGCTTCACCGACGTGGGCCGCATATCTGCTCCCTGTCTCCACCGAATAGCCCTTGTACGGACCGCGGTAGGGGTCGGGCAGGGGCGTTTTGTGGACGTGAGGCGGCGCGCCTTCGCCGCCTGGTCCGTCGAACTTGTACGGACTGATATCGATAAGGGACGTCAGGTTGCCGTGGTAGGCGCCGTCGAGGATGAGCAGGTCGCGCTGTCCGGTATAGCTGCGCGCCAGGCGGAGGGCGAGGTCGTTCGCCTCGCTCCCGGAATTCACGAAGAAGCACACGCTGAGCGGTTCGGGCAGCTTCGCGCAGAGGCGTTCGGCGTACTCCACGAGGTTGTCGTGGAGGTAGCGGGTATTGGTGTTCAGGACCGCCATCTGGCGGTGGCCCGCGGCAACCACCCGGGGGTGGCTGTGCCCCACGTGGGGCACATTGTTCACGGCGTCCAGGAAGGCGCGGCCTTCCTCGTCGTAGAGGTACTGCATGTGTCCCCGGACGATCTTCAGGGGCCGCCGGTACGAGATGCTGAGGGACCTGCCGACGTGCCGGTGCCGGGCGGACTGTATCTCCTGTTTCGACCGCTGCTCCGGCGGAAAAGCCCCGGCGGGCACGCCCAGGATGACGTTCGGGTCCGGTGAGAGACTCAGCCAGACGTTCCGCAGTCCGGGTCCCCCCACGCCGGGGAAATCCCCCTTCTCGCCCAGCATGTCCGTGACGATCTGGAAGTGCAGGTGGGGCGGCCATCCGCCGTTGACCGACGGATCGCCGAGCGAGGCGAACCGTTCGCCCTCTTCGATCTGTCTGCCCTCATAAAGTCCGCTCAGCGATGCCACGCTCAGGTGGCCGTACAGCGTGTAGAAGGTCACGGCATCGCCTTCCGCGTCTACCGCGGTATGCTCCAGGATGATGCAGGGCCCGTAATCCAGCGGCCGGGTGTTGTTCCGGAAGCTGTGGACCTTCCCCTCCAGCGGCGCGTAGACCGGCGATCCTGCCGGCAGGAAAACGTCCATGCCCAGGTGGATGGTCCGGCGTTCGGGCATCTCGTCGCAGTCGAGGGCGAACTGCCCGGCGGTGTAGACCTGGCGGGCTTCGTCGTACCGGCCGATCCCCGCCTCGGACCGGGTGGCTTCCATGCGCTTGAAAATCTCTCTGGTAAGGTCGTCCACACCGATTTCACCCCCGAGCAGGGCCCGGTCCGGGCTGCTCACGCTGAGATCGAACACCAGGGCGGCGGAGAGGTCCACGCCGGGCCCCATGACCGGCGCGAAGGCGCCGCGCTTCGATGAAAGGTACGCTTCGATACCACGCGTCTGTGGACACGGCGGCAGTCCGCAGGCGTCCCGAAACACGTATTCCGCGAAGGATGGCGAGACGTCTTTCAGTTTTTCGAGGAGATCCCAGGCGTTCTTTTCGCTGACGGAGAGGTAGGTGTTGTCCGGTTCGGCGACCTGCTGATGGGCCGAGATGGCCACGCTCATGCACAGGCGCATCACGGCGCAGTGGTACAGCAGCTTCAGGTCCAGGTCCGTCAACGGGTGCTCGCCGTGGTACCCGGCGACGACGTGGGCGGCGGCCGACAGGGGTTCCGACTTGCCGAGCATGACGTAGGCGGCGGCGACGGCCGGCTCGAAGAGTGCGCAGGACTGCGCCATGTCGCCGAAATCGATCAGGCCGGCGACTTCCAGTTCGCTCGACGCCGGATCTTCGGGACGGGCCCGGCGGACCAGCACATTCTGGTCGTTGGCGTCGTTGTGAATGATCTGGCGAGGTAGCGCGTCAAGGCAGGGCACCACGACGCGTTCGTACGCTTCGCAGAATCCCATGACCAGCCGCCGGCGGCTGGCGTCGGGGATCAGGTCGGCGTACCGGCGAACGACGTCCGGTCCGTTGTCCATGTTCCAGATGAGGTCAGGCTGCCGCTCCGCGTGGGAGAAGCCGGCGAAGGCGCGGGTCAGCTGGCCGAGGAAGGCGCCAAGGTCCCGCAGCAGGCCGGGACCGTGCGGCCTGATCTCGCAAAGCGGCCTGCCTTCGATATACGTCAGCATCCGGACCAGGTGGCGCAGGCCGTTCCGGCCATCGATCCGGGTGATGGCTTTATCATCCAGCGTACGGCAGACCCGCGGCCACTCGGTCTGGTCGAACCGCCCGGCCAGGTGGCCGAGGGCGTCGTGCTGCAGCTCGAGAATGCTCCGCTGCTCGCCCGCGCCGGAGATCTTGAGGACGAAAACCTCGCCGCTTCCGGCGGTCAGCCGGAAGTTCTGGTCCCGCTCGCTGGGCAATGCGCGCAACGTGCCGGATACACCATAGAGGGACCGGGCGAGTTCGGCGGCCTCTTCCGGCGTGAACCGGGGTCGTTTCTCGGCGATGACGGACAAATCGAACCTGCTCTCGGTTGAAATGTCAGGGTAGTGGTTGCTGGATATGCGTCGTACCGTCCTATCCCGGGACGCTATCCCGGGACGCCGCCCCTGGGTTGTGCGATCATCCCTATCCCGGACGGTTACCGGGCATAATCGTCGTCGTTGTTCCCGCGCCAGTCGGGGAGATACCCCTCCGTATGTCCGAATCCGTAGGAGGGCCCGATCTGGTTGATCGATTTCCACGGCCACGCCTGGCCGCCGATGAGGCGGAATTCGTCCCCCTTGCCGCAAAGCCAGTAGAACATGTGGGCCACGTAACGGGCGGATCCGTGTCCCCCGTAATCGGCGTGCCTGAAGTCGAATTCCGGCTCGGTGATCCAGTCCCGCGCCGGCGGGACCGTGCGCCAGTAGCTGTATTTCAGCATATGCCGCAGACCGGTCGCCGTGGATGCGCCGCGGCGATGGAGGATGCTCTGCGAATGCAGGCCGATGGTGCCGGCGGGTCCCGAACACAGCACGCCAGGCTCCTCTTGCGTTCGCCGGGTCGTGCGGACGTGGGAGCCGGGCGTGACTTCGGTGGGCCCCATTTCGTCGGGGGTGTCCTGGGGGAAATAGAACACCTCGACGAAACGGACCTCCGGTCCGAACACGTGGTCGGCGTCGTGGTGCCAGTTCTGCGGACCTTCGGGACACTCGACCCGGTGGTTGCTGACCAGCACGGGCAGTCCCACGTGCCGGCCCAGGAGCGAGCGCAGCGCCCCCGTCAGCACGGGGTTGAGCAGGACGTTCTCGACGAACCAGCCTTCGAGCAGAATCGAACTCGGTTCATGGGTGCCCCGGATGCGGACGAGGTCTTCCCGGGTCATGCCGTCGGGCACGTAGCACGGGTTGAGCGGAATTTTCCCGTTCAGGAAATCGCAGGTACGCCTGTTGATCTCGTCGGGCACGACCCCTTCGAAATGCAGGTACCCTTCCCTGCAGAAGCGCAGTATCTCCGAGTCGGTAAGCGTCGGCTCGCAGTCGAAGGTCCGGCGGGAAGCGTCGTAATGCATGTTTTATTCCTTGCTAATGGGTTTGCGCTTAGTCAATTTCCAGTACAAACCGATCTTGGTATCAACAGTAAAATATGCAGTGCCTTTTATCGGCGGGACAAGGGTTTTCCGATCGGTTACGTGCATTGCAGCGAGAGGGAAGGGGTTCGCAACCATGGGCATCTATGAAGACATCGGCGTGCGTCCGGTAATCAACGCCATCGGAACGGCTACGCGTTACGGAGGCGCCCTCCTGGCCCCGGAAATCCTGGAAACCATGGCCGTGGCCTCTCAGGAATTCTGTCCCCTGGACGAATTGCATGAAAAGGCCGGGGAGAAGGTCGCCGATATGCTGGGCGTGGAGGCGGCCTATGTCACCGCCAGCGCCGCGTGCGGCCTGGTCATCACCACCGCGGCCTGCATGACGGGTACGGACCAGGGGCGGATCCGCCAGCTCCCGGACACGACCGGGATGCGTTACGAGGTAGTCGTTCAGAAATCCCATAGGATCGCCTACGACCAAGCCATTCGGCTGACCGGCGCGAAACTGATCGAGCTGGACGATTCGGACGGCCCCCCGGTCGAGGCCATGCGGGCTGCCATCGGCGACGGCGCGTGCGCGGCGGCGGTCTTCTACCTGGGCAAGAACTTCAGGAACGCCAACTCGGTCCCCTTGGAACAGGCCGTGGCCATGGCCCATGCCGTAGACGTGCCCGTCATCGTCGACGCCGCCTCGGAATGTCCGCCTATGTCCACGCTGACGCGGTTCACGGAGGCCGGCGCCGACCTGGTCATATTCAGCGGCGGCAAGAGCCTTCAGGGTCCGCAATCGACGGGCCTGATCATCGGGCGCAAGGACCTGATCAGCGCCTGCGCGGTGAACGGGACGCCCTTCGCCACGGTCGGCCGGCCCATGAAGGTCAGCCGGGAGGAGATCTTCGCCTTCATCAAGGCCCTCGAAATCTACCTGAACCGCGACCACGCCACGGACGCGGCGGGCTGGGAAGAAAAAGTGCGCTACATCGAAAGGGAACTGGCCGGCGTACCCCACGTGTCCCTCAGCCGGCTCGACCCGGAAGAGACCTACGCCGTGCCCCAGCTCAAGGTCGCCATCGACCCTGAAGCCGGATTAACCGGAGATGACGCGGTGAAAGCCCTGCTCGACGGCAGCCCGAGGATCATCGTGCAGGAAAGAGGCGAGGGGGGATTCTCCATCAATCCCCACAACCTGCAGGACGGCCAGGAACGGACCGTGGCGCAGCGGTGCCGGGAGGTGCTGACGGGCGGCGGCTCGGCGTAGGCGCGCTCCGCACTCAGGAGCCTCATTTAAGCAACGGCGGCGGGGTAACGCGGCCAATGACAGTCGTGGGTGTTTTTATGGTTGTATCGCTTGACGTTTACTGCATCGCGTGATAGGTTACCGCACACACAACCGCCGATTAAAACCGGCAAGCACGTGTTGATTCAGGGACTCGACGAATAAACGTCCGGCCGCGCCAATCAGGACAATCAGCATCCGGACCACGAATGCCCTTCCTCTGAATCGTTATAAGGACGATTCCGGGAAGAGCAACTTATATCCTGTATTCATATGGCTTTAGAACAGACCTGGATCGTACCCGATCCCCATTCGTCGTGTGAAGTCCGCCTGGACGATGAGACCGTGACCGTGCTGCGCAGGCACGGGAATCCGCAAGGCCCACGCCTCGTCCTGAGCCATGGCAACGGACTCGCCATAGACCTTTACTATCCCTTCTGGTCTCTTCTCACCGAAGACTACGATCTGATCATATACGACCAGCGAAATCACGGTTGGAATACCGTCGGCGATCAGCAGAATCACGATGTGCCGACGTTGATCCACGACCAGCGCCTGATCCTCGAGGCCATCGACAGTCAATTCGGTCATAAGCCGAAAGTCGGCGTCTATCACTCCGTCTCGGCATTGATCTCGCTACTGTCCATATCGACCTTCAAGGGATTGATTTCGTCGGGCCCGGCGACTGATTTCGCCGGACTGGTCCTTTTCGATCCGCCCCTCTGCAAGCCGGGGATCAGCCAGGTTGAATTCGACGCGGCCTCGGAACAGGTCGCCGCCGCCACGAGACGCCGCGGGCATTTGTTTCAGACGGAGAAGGATTTCGTGGAACTCCTCGGTTTTTCGCCCAACTTCGTCCGCGTCCTGCCCGGGATTCGGGAACTCATGGCGAAGACGACGCTACGGAAAAACGAAAGGGGAGACGGTTACGAACTCCGATGTCCAAGGGAGTACGAGGCGCAGATCATCGACTATTCGCGAAGCTATTCGGTGCTCGTGGATTTCGATGAACTTGACTGCCCGACCAAGGTCATCGGGGCGGACCCCACCCTCCCTTATTCCTACCTGCCGACCCTGGACCTGCGCGACATGGTGACGGTCGACTACGACTTCCTGCCCGAGACGACCCATTTCTTTCCATTGGAACAGCCGGAGGAATGCGTGTCGTTGCTCCGGGATTTCCTCGAGGAAAACCGGCTGACGCGCCCGGAGTGAATCCTTCAGCCTGCGCGAATCAGTCTGTCGATGGACGGGCGGACGGGCGAGCGCGTCCTGACTCTTCCGGAGTCTGACAGTCGATTTCGCCTGTTGTCTACTGGGTGGCTTTGACGCGCACGGTGACGATATCCGTATCGTGATACTGCTGGTGGCGTACGGAAGACGCGAGGTGGCGCAGGAGCCGGAGGGAGACTTCCCGTTCGATGGACGTTTCGTCAGATGCGTCGGGTAACGTGGAGAGTCTGTCCTGGATGTTCTCGCCCCGCGGTGTAACGACGAACTCGAGTACCGCCCCGCCTTCGTCCCTGGATACGACGAGCCGCAGACTTCTCCGTTCACGCGCTCCCGGCTCCTCCTGCCGGATGAGCGTCAGCAGCGCCTCTTCGCCCACGGCGTCGAGACGGTCTGCCATGGCCGCGTCCCAGCCGGACCGGGCGGCGAAGTCTCCGAGGAACGACCGGATATCGGGCAAGGCGGACATGTCCAGTTCCGTCTCCATCCGGTAGCGGCGGTATCCCGTGGCGCTGAGTACAAGGTTGAGCAGAATGGCCACCAGGCCCCCCGCGGTCATGCCGTTCCGAAACAGACCGCCCGCGAACTGCGAGACAATCTCCGGGTAGATCAGTTCATACTGCAGACTGAATCCTGCCAGGAAAGCGGCGCCCACGATGAAGCCCTTGTTCTTGTCGAGGCCGTCCTGGATGACGATCTTGAGCCCGACGATGAAGAGCATCGCCATCAGCACGATGAAGAATGCCGCGAAGACCGGATCCGGAATCGCCAGGACCAGGGCGAACACCTTCGGCATAAATACGAGAACCACAAACGCGCCGCCGGTGAATAGACCGACCGTTCGGGCGGCGACGCCGGTGATTTCTATGAGCGGCACGCTGGTCGTGTAGGTCGTGCCCGGCACGGTCCCCGCGAGTCCGGAGAGGAAGGATCCCACGCCGTCGACGGTCATGGCGCCCTGGATCGATCTGTAATCGACCGCCCTGGCCTGTCGCCACGAGATGCGCTGGATGGCGACGCAACTGCTGATCGTACGGAGCGAGACGATCACCGCCACCAGCAGAAAACCCGGGATCAGCACCCAGAAGTCGCCCCCGAAATCCAGGTCGAACCCCGGCCAGGCCACCGTGGGCAGGTTGACCCAGTTCGCCGCGGCCACTCTATCCACGTCGTACAGTCCGAAGGAACCGCCAACCACGGTACCGGCGGCCACGCCGATGATCGGCGCCCAGAGACGCAGCTTCGCGGGACCCTTGAGGGTAAATCCGGAAATGACGACCACGGTGGCCGCGGCGCAGAGGACGGCGCCTGGTGACGACTGCCCGTCCGGCGTCGACGACAGCATATCGCCCATGACGGGCATCACCGTAATGGGAATCAACATGATCACGGCACCTGAAACCGTGGGCGTGAGGATGCGCTGGAACAGCGAAAGCCGCCACGAAAGCGCAATCGGGACCAGGGAGGACAGGACGACGAGTACGGCGAGCAGGGCCGGACCGCTTGCGGCCAGCGCTTCGATGCATATGGATATGTACGCCGCCGACGTGCCCATGACCAGGAGATGGCCCGAACCGATCCTGCCGAAGCGAAGGACCTGCAACATCGTGGTCGCGCCGCAGATCGCGACCGAGGCGAACACGGCCCACGCCACGTAGTCTTCCGGCTGGCCCGCGGCCCGCATGACGATCGTGGGGATGATCATCACCGCGGCGATATTGAGCAAGGCCAATTGCAGTCCGAGGCCGAGCGCCAGCGTCGTCGGAGGACGTTCATCCGGTTGATACCGCAAGCCGGATCGGATGTTGGGTCCGCCGGAACTCATGTGGACGTTTCTCCCGGCTGCCGCCTGCGTAATGCCCGCACGTTTTTTCACGAAAGTTCGGTTGATTTTAGAATCGTGAGAAGTTATACTATCGTCATAATCTCAAGCAATCTGTATTTCTCGTTCCCTTTTAGAAAGGATGGCGTCTATGGCTACGACCGCCGACCGTATCAGAAAGCTCATCGCGGACAACCTGGAGGTGGACGGGCAACCCATCGCGTTGCCGGATGATCTCAACATCAGCCTTTCCGATGCAGGTGTTTCCTCCGTGGACATGCTGGCGTTCGCAAAGCTGGTTGCCGAAGAGTTCGACGTGGAATTCACCGCGCAAGATTGTGTAGACGTCAAGAGCGTAAAGGAACTTGTCAGTCGCCTGGACGCCGGCTGAGCATTCCTTCCGTCTGGCGTCACCGATTTCCCGGCCCGCCTGCGAGATCCTATGCGAACTCGCGGCGGGTTTCGTGCGTCTGGCATGGTCGTTTGCGCTCAGCCGATCCAGAAGTTCATGTTCGCTCAGCCGATCCAGAAGCGCCTGCGCTGGAACGGATAGCCGGGCAGGGACCGCCTTCGACGGGATTCGCCCGCGAACAGTCCTTCCGGGGATATCGGCAATCCGATATCGTAGGCCGTCTTCGTCGCCTGAAGGAATCCGTCGTCTCCGTCCTCATCGACTTCATCGGAAGGACGGGAAAGACTGCCGAACAGAGCGGGCGCCGCGGCGGCTTCATCCGCCGGTTTTTCCGGCCATGCTTCGGTTAAACTCATCGCGAACTTCGACCCCGGGCCAATCTCTATCAGCGTATCCACGGCAAGATCGGCCAGGGTTCGGGCGGTGGTGCCTGAAGCATGGCCCGCGAGCGTCCGATCGCGCCAGCGGTCGAAGTCCAGCACGACCTCCGCCCCCACCTTGCTCCCTGTAGCGCCGCTGACGATTGCGAGCGACGGCGTCGATACGTTTATCCCATCCAGCCTGGTCGGCGATTCTTCCACTGATCCACCGGCAGAGCGGTTTTCGTCCATGGCCCTGACGGTCTCCCCGCGCGCCAATGCGATGCGGAGCCCCTCATCGAGGGTGAACGCTCCGGCAGTCTGCGCGGCGGCGATCTCCCCGACGCCGCGGCCACAGACCGCTCCGGGCCGTATATCCAGGCTGGACCAGAAGGCTGTGATCGCGCACTGGAGCGCATAGGCCGCCGGCTCCGTCCAGGCCGGATCGTCGATCGGTTTATCCATCCCTTCCCCGCTAAACAGGGGATCCAGCAGGGAGGTGTCCGTTTCGTCGCGAAACAGCGCTTCGCAGTAATCCAGGACGCCTCGTACCACGGGTTCCGAGTCGTACAGACCCTGAACGATATCCCGCCACCTGGCGTCCCATCCATCATATACGAAAGCCACCTTCCGCCTGGCCTCGGCCACGTTTATCCAGTCCGTCTCGACGGACGCTGAAGGCGCTTCATTCGACGCGAGTTCCGCCAGTCCCTCGCGGAGTGTTGCGAAATCGCGAAACACCACGCCGGCCCGGCAATTGAAATGGCTTCTTCCCACGCTCGCAGTCCAGGCCATATCCGCCAGGAACTCCGCTTCCGATTCCGCCTTCGAACCGGTCGCGAGACATCGGTCCAGCCAGGACAGGTAACTTCCGGCAAGTTCACGGAGCGCCGCGGGATTCTTGCCCGAGAGCGGCAGGAGGCGGTTTGCCCGCGTCCCGGGACGCAGGTCGTCCCACTGCGGTTCAGGGAGGCCCGAAGGCAGCTTCACCGCGACAGTTTGCCGGGCGCCGGCCACCCCGATCCCCGTTTCGGCCGAATCCGCGCCGTCGGCGCAAGTCCCATAGCTCTCGACCACCACGTGGGCGTTCGCCCCGGATATGCCGAATGCGCTGACCGCCGCACGATGCGGCCGATCGGGATGGGTCGGCCAGTCCGCCGCTTCCGACGCCACCCGCACGGGAAGTCGATCCCACTCTACGTTCGGGTTCGGTTTTTCGAAGTGCAGTTGTTTCGGGATGCGCTGGCGGCGCATCGCCATGACCACCTTGATCAGTCCGGCGAGGCCGGCAGCGGACTCGAGGTGCCCGATATTGGTCTTCACCGATCCGATCAGGAGGGGCCGGTCCGATGCGCGTCCTCTTCCATAGACCGCGGCGGCCGACTGCACCTCGATCGGGTCGCCCAGCGCCGATCCGGCGCCGTGGGCTTCCAGATAGTCCACTTCCGCCGGATCAACGCCCGCCTGCGCCAGCGCGTCTGCGATCACGCGTTCCTGCGCGGGACCGTTGGGCACCGTGGGACCCGCGGTCGCGCCGTTCTGGTTGACCGCCGAACCCCGGATCACGCCCCAGATGCGGTCGCCGTCCGCTTGCGCCGCGCTCAGTCGTTTCAACACGACTACGCCGCAGCCTTCGCCGCGCACGAAACCGTCCGCCGCGGCGTCGAAGGCGCTGCAACGGCCTTCATCGGACAGCATGCCCAGGTACGCCATTCCCGCGGTCAAATCGGGGGACAGCACCGCATTCACGCCGCCGGCCAGGGCCATGTCCACTTCTCCGAGACGGAGGCCGGCCACGGCCTGGTGAACGGCGAACAGCGCGGAGGCGCAATTCAGTTCCAGGGGTATCGAGGGACCTTCCAGACCCAACAGGAAGGACACCCGGCTCACGGCGAGGCTCCTGTTGGTACCCAGGTAATCGACACCGTCTCCCCGGTTCATCATCATATCGCGGTACTCGCTGGAAGCAATGCCCGTGTACACGCCTGTACGCGAACCCCTGAGCCGGTCGGGATCGATTCCCGCGTCATCCAGCGCGTGCCAACTCGTCTCCAGCAGGAGCCGCTGCTGGGGATCCATGCTGCGCGCTTCCAGCGGCGATACCCTGAAGAATCTGGCATCGAACCGGTCAATGCCGTCTATGAATCCCGCGCGGCGCCAACCTTCGTCGCCCTGGTCCGACTCGTTTGACCAAACGATCGCGGATCCGGCGTCGGGACGCGCATCCGTTACGGCATCCGCACCCTCTTCGAGCATACACCAGAAGGCGTTCAGGTCCGGTGCGCCGGGAAAGCGACAGGCCATGCCTATGATGGCAATGCCTTCGTTGTCCTGTCGCGTGACGGTCTCTATCCGCGGCTCGGTTGGCGCCTCAGGAGCGGCGGCGGCTTCGCCCCCGGCGCCGTCTCCGGTTTCAAGACCGCCGCTATCCAATTCCGCGTCGCCGATCTCGTCTAACAGGTGCGCTACGAGCGATGCGATATCCGGATAGTCGAAAACCAGGGTGTTGGGTGCCGTATAGCTGCCCGCAAGCGCCCGGTTCACCCGGTTCCGAAGTTCCACCGCCATGAGCGAATCCATGCCCAGGTCGAAGAAACCGACGTTGGAGGCCGGCGTAGTCGGCAGACTCAGTGCCGCCTGAACTTCCCCCTGCAGGAAGGACAGGATCAGGTCTTCCCGCTCCGCCGCCGGAGTCTCCCGCAGCCGGGAGAGCAGTTCTTCGGACAGTTCTGGCGTATCGTCGCTGTCGGTATCGAGGGCCGACAGGAGTTCACTCAGCAGGGACGGACGGCTTTCGCCGGGTTGGTCGAACACGGACCAGTCCCTGGCCAGCACCACACCGGTCGCCCCATCCTCGCACAGAAGCCGTTCGAACGCCAGGAGACCCTGCTGGGGCGTGATCCATTCGATCCCGGTCGCTTCGACCCGTTGGGTAATGCGTTCCCGCTGTTCCTCGGCTTCTCCGATCTCGGACCAGGCGCCCCAGGCGATGGCCTGTCCGGGCAGGCCCAGCGCGCGCCGGTGCGCGGCGAGTTGATCGAGAAAGGCGTTGGCGGAAGCGTGATTGGACTGCCCCGGATTTCCAAGGACGCCGGCTACGCTCGAAAACAGGACGAACATGTCCAGGTCGCGGTGCTCGGTTGCCCGATGCAGATGCCAGGCCCCAAGTGCCTTCGGCCGCACCACGCCCTCGAACCGCTCCCAGCTCTGGTTCCCGACCGCGCCGTCCGCCAGCGCGCCCACGCTATGGATCACGCCAACGAGGGGCGGCAGTTCGCTGTCGATCCGCTCGAACATCGCGTCAACCGCGACTGGGTCGGTCAAGTCCGCGAGTTCGACACGCACCTCGACACCGCGGTCCCGGAGTGCGGAAATCGTTTCCCCGGCTTCCGGGTCCGGGTCTCTTCGACCGTTCAGCACGATGGTCCGCGCCCCGTGATCCGCAAGCCAGCGGGCTACCGCGCATCCGATGCCGCCCAGCCCCCCGGTAACCAGGTAGGTACGGTCCTGCCGCAACCCGCCCGCACGGAGCGGCGGCGCCGTCAGGATGATCTTCCCGATATGTCGCGCGCCGCGCATGAACGCCATGGCGGACCGTGTTTCAGACATGGGCCACATGGTGTGGATCAGCGGCTTCAACTCTCCCGCCTCGAGCCTGCGCATCACCCGCCTCAGGGCGGCTCCCGGCCGCGCGGGTTCCTGTACCTTCAGGACGTCCAATTCCAGGATGGAGTAGGCCACGTCCGGACGCACTTCGGCCATTTCTTCGGCGCTCAGGATGTCCCTTCTGGCCAACTCCACGAAGCGGCCCCCCTTTGCCAGACAGGAGAGGCTCGCTTCGATGAACCCCTCTCCGGTCAGGCTGTTCACCACGACGTTCACGCCCGTGCCTCCGGTGACTTCGAGAATTTCTTTTCCGAAGGCTGTCTGGCGGCTGTCGAAGACGTGTTTCACGCCCAGGGACCGCAGGTACGCGCGTTTCGGCGCGCTCGCGGTCGCAAAGACCTCCGCCCCGGCGGCCTGGGCCAGCTGGATGGCCGCCAGCCCCACGCCGCCCGCCCCGGCGTGAATCAGTACCCGGTCGCCGGCTTCCAGCCCGGTAAGCTCGAAGGAAAGGGCCGCCGTAACGAACACCTCGGGCATCGTCGCCAGGGCAGCGGTCGGCAGCTCCGGTGGTGCGGGTGCAACCAGTTCCTCCAGGGTGACGGCTTCCGCACCCATGGCGCCGAAAGCCAGGCCAACCACGCGGTCACCGGGCGAGACCGTGGATACCCGGGAACCCACCTCCCGGATCCGGCCGCAGAACTCCGAGCCGAGAAATCCTCCCTTCACCAGGCCGATGGCGCGGAAGACGTCCAGGAAGTTCAGTCCGCAGACGTCGACCGAAACCCGGACTTCGCCGGGTTCGAGGGGAGGCGCTGGCCTGGGCTGGGGATGCAGTTCCTCGAGGGCACCATCCTCATCCTGCGCGAGTTGCCAGTCCGAATCTTCCGGCAGAGACATGCGTTCCACGCCGTCCGCGGCCCGGACCAGGCGGGCGACCAGACGGCGGTCCCCACGGCGGGCAACGTCCGTTTCGCGGTCGGAGAAGAGCAGTTCTTCGGCCAAGTCGGCGGCCGACTCCGCGGCGGCGTCGGGATCGAGATCGATCATCCGTGGCTGCATGTCGCCCGCTTCCCGGGCCAGTACCCTGCCGAAGCCCCAGAGCACGGCGCCGGCGAGCTGGCCGCTTCGCTCGCGCTCCAGGACCTGGCCGCCCCGCGTGACGAACCAGGTCCCACCGGACGGCGTCGCATCGGCGTCCGCCGCGCCCTGGACGAGGGCGAGCGCACTCGACAGTCCGTGTCTCAGGTCCTCCGCCATCTCCGGGGTGGTTGCCCCCGGACCGTGGCCGTCGAGCGCCCCGAGATGCACGATGCCTGCCAGCGGTGGATCGCCCGGCAGGTTCGAGAAGAGGGAACTCCAGGATTCGCGCGAGGCGCGTTCCACGGATCTTCTGGCGACTCCGGACCCGCCGTCGGGAGATATTCCGTCCGAAGTTTCCCCGTGCGTAGCGTCCCCGTGCGTAGCGTCCCCGACCGCGGCGAAGTTCTCGCCCGCCAGCACGAC
Organism: bacterium; assembly: GCA_963693015.1. GTDB lineage: Bacteria > JAAXHH01 > JAAXHH01 > JAAXHH01 > JAAXHH01 > JAAXHH01. The sequence continues at coordinate 1,758,189 of OY843748.1, read as the reverse complement.
AGTCTGGTTTCGCGCCGCGAGTTCCATCGCCATCGCCTCGCCCATACCGCCCCGGTCGCTCGCCACCACCCACACGCCGCCCGGGAGGACGACCTCCGCCGGACCGCTGGCCACGATCACTCCGCGATCGGGCAGGCCGGTCTCTTCCGTTCGGTCCACGCCCACGACTTCCGCTTCCGCGAATCCGACGTCCAGAAGCGCCTGCCGCCATACGTCCGGACCTGCCAGGGCGTGATTCGGCCGGTAGCGGTCGGCGAACCGCCACCAACCGTCGAGCTGTCCGAATATCAGATCCATCCAACCCCGGCGACGCTGGTTCTCGAGCGCTATGAGTTGCCCGGAAGGAGCGAGCAGCCTCCGGCAATGATCGAGTGTTTCGTTCAGGTATTGCGTTGCGTGGAGTACGTTGGCCGCGATGACCACGTCGTAGCCATGCAGGTCGAAACCCTGAGCAATCGGGTCCTTCTCGATATCCAGCACGCGGTATTCGATGGCGCCCTCGTCGTCGCTGAAACGGGACTGCGCTTCCGCGAAGAAACCCGCCGAAATATCCGTATAGGTGTAGTCGTAACTGCCGGAGCGAAGCTTGGGGAGGATACAGGCGGTCGCCGAGCCGACGCCCGCCCCGACTTCGATCACCTTGAGCCGCCGCCCTTCCGGCAAAGGAGCGACGATCATCTCGACCACGTCCCCCATCATCAGGTTCGCGGCTTTCCACACCGGCGCCTTCATATAGAGATCGCCGGCGCGCGGTTCTTCATCGCCGAACAGCAGGGACAGGGGATCCTCCCGGCCGCGGAGCACCTCCGGCAGGGCGCCGGCGCAACGACGGAACAGGGCGATCTCGCTGGCGCCGTGGGGATGCAAAGCGGTCAACCGGGTCGCGTTTTCCGCGGGGTCTGCCGACATGCCTTCCGGGAGCGGACCGCCGGATCCCACCGCCACGATGAAACCGTCATCCTTCTTTTCCAGCACGCCCGAATCCGACAGCAAGTTCAGAATCCGGTGGAAGAGCTGTTCGTGTTCGTCGAGAACGCCCAGCTGCCGACGCAGGCTTACAACTTCTATGGGTGATCCCGCCGTCCGCTCCCAACCGAGGCGCTCCAGGGTCGAGAGCGCGGAGGACCACGCCAGTCGCTCCAGGTCATTCTGCAGGTTCGTATTCTCGTGCGGTTCGACGCCTTCGGCGGCCAGGTACGTCGCGAATATCGGCGAGTTGTCCAACACGTCGGAAGGCGCCCGCAGGAAGTCGGCCGGCGGCATGCCCGGCGGGAGCGCCTGCTCGCGCCACACGACGTCGTAGAGGAGTTCGTCCAATCCTTCCACGTCCGTGAGCAGCGTCGCCTGCGTCGCGCGCTTCACCGTGTACCCGCTCAACTCTCCCAGGAGCGCCCCGTCGGTGTCGCATATCGTCATATCAGCCGTAAAGACTTCGGACGGCCCCTCGGTTTCCGCCTCCGATTGCCGTTCCGATGCGCGCCGCCGCATCCGGACGTGGCAGACCACCCGTTCGGGCCAGCGGTCCACGAGCCGGAGCCGTTCCCATCCGAAGGGCAGAAAGGTGATCCCCTTGTCGGCCCCCGAAGTTTCACGCGCGTTCGCCATCACCTGGAAGCAGCCGTCGAGCAGTAGCGGGTGCGGGTCGATCCCGCCTTGATCGATACCCGCGGGCAGCGCGACCTCGGCGAGGGCCTCGCCTTCTCCCGACCAGGCCGCCAGCAGGGTGCGGAACGACGGACCGAACTCGATCCCGACTTCCGCTTTCGCCCGATAAAGGGCAGCCACGTCCTCCGGCGCCAGCCTCGCCTTCAACCCGGCGAGGTCCAGCGGCGTCGCCGCCTCTCCGTTTGAGGCCGCCACCAGCGCTTCCGTGTGCAACTTCCATTCGTCTTCGTCGGTACTTTTACTGAGTATACGTACGCGGCGCGCGGGTTCGTCTGTGGGCGCGTCGAGCAGAATCTGGATGCGCGCGCCTTCCGCCAGGGCACCGTCCGAATCGTCCTCTTCCGGGAGGATCAGCGGACTGTGGAGCTGCAGGTCCTCGATCACCGGAGCCTCGATGCCCTCTTCGGAAGCCGCGGCGGCCGTCATGGCTCCGAATATGGCGCCGGGAACTACTAGCCGGCCGAATACCCGGTGGTCGTTCAGCCAACCCGGATCCGAGGGGAACAGTTCCGTGTCGAAGGCGACCTCTCCGCTGGCGGATTCGTGCCGCGCGCCCAGGAGCGGATGGCCCACCGCGGGGCGTTGCCGCCTTGCCGCTCCGATCCACTGGCGTTCGCGCTGAAAGGGATAGCCGGGTACCGATATCCGGCGCCGCTTCTCTCCGCAGAAGAGCCTCGATAGAGAAACCGGCAACGCGAGTTCGTAAGCCCGCGCGGCGGCGACGGTAAACGCGCCCTTCGCTTCCTCCGGCGCTTCCCGGGACGGCCGCAGCAGACTCGTCAGCACGGCGGGCGCGCCGCCGGTATCCGTCGTGTCCGGCCAAGCCATGGACACCATGGGGCCCAGCACCGCATGGGGCCCTACCTCGATCACCGTTCCGACTCCGAGGTCCGCGAGCGTTTCCACCGCCCGGCGGAAGGCGACCGGTTCGCGGGTCTGACGGCGCCAGTACGCGGCGTCGAGTTCCTGCCCCTCATCCACGAGGGCGCCGGTCATACTGCTCAAGTAGGGGGTTGCGGGCGGCTGCGTCCGGATGCCGGAAAGCGCTGCCTCGAGATCGTCCAGCACGGGATCCAGCATGGCGCTGTGGTAGGCGGGACTCTTCCTCAGCAGCCGTACCCGGAAGTCCTCCCGCTCGAAACGGGAAAGGATCGCTTCGACCTGTCCGGCCGGTCCGCTCACCACCTGGTGCGCCCCGTTGTCCGCCGCCACGCTGAGTCCGACTCCGGTAACGGCTTCGTTATGGTCCGCCACCGCCGCCGCCACCCGGTCGGCGGGCGCGAAAATCGCGCCCATCGCGCCCTCACCGGGAAGGGCCGCGATCAGTTCTCCGCGGATGGCGGCGAACCGCAATCCGTCCTCCAGCGAATAGACCCCCGCCGCCTGCGCGGCCGCGATTTCGCCGAGGCTGTGCCCGAGGACCACGTCCGGGCGGACGCCCAGGCTTGCCCACAGGGCGCTCAACGCGCACTCCAGCGCATAGATCGCCGGTTGCTTCCATACCGGGTAGTCGAGATCGGGCGGGTGATCGGACCCGTCGGACCGTCCGAACATCGCATCGAGCAGAGAACCGCTCCGGGATTCGCTCCGGGATTCGCGAAGCAGCGCGTCGCAGCGGTCGAGGACCGCCCGCACGATGGGTTCGCTCTCGTAGAGTTCGGCGCCCATCCCGACCCACTGACTGGCCTGCCCGGTGTACAGGAAGGCAACCTTGCCGGCTGCTTTTACACTCGCATCCGGTTCAGATTCGGTATCCATCTCCGCAAGCGCTCCAAGGCCATTCCGGAGAGAATCGGCGTCCCGAAATACCACTCCCGCGCGGTGCTGGAAGTGGCTTCGCCCCATGCCGGCGGTCCATGCCATGTCGGCAAGCAGCGGATCGGCGGCGTCTCCGGAGGACAGATCGGCGGCACGTTCGTCCAGCCACTCCACGTAGCGTTCCGCGAGTGCGCGCAACGCCGCGGGCGATTTGCCCGACAGCGGGAGAAATCGTGTTTCGCGCGCGCCGATCCCGCGTGTTTCGGACGGCTGATCGGCAATCGGCTCCGGCAACGTGACCGTCACCTGCCGCGGGGATCCCGTGGGCCAGGCGCCCGGTTCGGCCTCCGCGCGGCCGTCGTATCCCTCCACGACGACGTGGGCGTTCGTCCCCGACCACCCGAACCCGCTCACCCCCGCCAGGCGAGGGCGTCCCGGGCGCAAAGGCCACTCCGTCGGCTGTGAGGTCACCTGGAGAGGCAGCCGGTCCCAGTCCATCTGTGGATTCGGTGTCTGGAAGTGCAGGTGTTTGGGAATCACCCCGTGTCGCATCGCCAGCACGGTCTTCATGAGACCCGCTGCGCCGGCCGCGGGCTCCAAGTGGCCGATGTTGGTCTTGACCGAGCCGACCAGCAGCGGACGGTCCGCTTCGCGTCCCCTGCCGTAAGCGGCGGCCAGGGCCAGCGCTTCAACGGGATCGCCCACTTCCGTGCCCGTTCCGTGCGCTTCGACATAGTCCACGTCCGAAGGCCGGACGCCGGCACGGGCGAGCGCTTCCTCGATCACCCGTTCCTGCGCCGCCCCGTTCGGCACGGTAAGACCCGGACTGGCCCCGTCCTGGTTTACGGCCGACCCGCGGATCACGGCCCAGATGCGGTCGCCATCGGCTTCCGCCTCTTCGAGCCGTTTCAGGACGACGATTCCGCAACCCTCACCGCGTACGTAGCCGTTCGCCCCGGCGTCGAAGGTCGCGCACCGGCCGTCCGGCGAGAGCATCCCGGCGTTGGCCCGCAGTTCGAGCAGCCTGCCGGAGAAGATCGCGTGAACTCCGCCGGCGAGCGCCAGGTCCGCGTCACCCCGCTGCAGTCCCGAAACGGCCTGGTGCATGGCGACCAGGGAAGACGAACAGGCCGTGTCCAGCGCCATGGCGGGACCCTCGAGTCCCATGACGTAGGCGACCCGGCCGATGGCGGTGTTGAAGGACGTGCCGGTGACCGTATAGAGGCTTGCGGCAGGTTCGGACGTTTCACCCGTGCCCAGGATCAGGTTGCGGTAGTCGTAGTTGCTGATTCCCGCGTAGACGCCCGTGCGGCTGCCTTTCAGACCTTCCGGATCTATCCCGGCATCCTCGAGCGCCTGCCAGCTCACCTCGAGCATCATGCGCTGCTGCGGGTCCAGCCGTTCCGCCTCGACGGGAGAGATACGGAAGAACGGCGCATCGAAGAGGTCCAGTTCGTCGAGGTAGGCGCCGAACCGGCAGGACGAGTTCGGCACCCCAGAATCGGGAAACAGTTCGCCCACCCGTCCCACGCCGGAACCGGGCTCGCCCTCTATGACGGCGTTCCTGCCTTCTTCGAGCAGGCGCCAGTAGGAGGGCAGATCGGGGGACTGCGGGAATCGGCAGGCCATGCCGACCACGGCGATCGGCTGGCTGAACGCTGTGAGGTTCGGTTTCTGCATCCTGGAATCTCCTGTGATTGCGCTGTTTGGACCGGTAGACGAATCGGACGCCATGATGGTCCCTTACTTTAGTTGTATCAGGTTTCGAGGTGTTTATCGTCCCCGACGTCCCCGAGCCATTCAACGGGACTTTCCGCGATCTGCCTGATCCGCCGCAGGAACCGGGCGGCCGGCGCGCCGTCCACGATCCGGTGGTCGAAGGTGAGGCTGAGCGCCATGATCCTGCGTATGCCGGTCGAACCACTCGATTCGTCGAGCACGACCACCCTCGGCGCCGCCCGTCCGAGTCCGAGGATGGCGCACTGGGGATGATGTATGATCGGGGTGAAGGCGTCCACGTCATACATGCCCAGGTTGGTCAGGGTAAAGGTCCCGCCCTCGACCTGATCGAGCGTCAGTCCGCCGGCCTGCGCGGCCCGGATCAGACGCTTCGATGCCGCAGAGACTTCCTGGAGCGACTTGCCGGGCACGTCCCTGATCACGGGCGCGATCACCCCGCCTTCGGCGTCCACCGCGATACCGATGTGAATCCCGTCGTTGAGCGCTACGCCGTCGCGCCAGGACGCGTTCATGACGGGATGCTCGGCGAGGGCGATGGCGGCTATCCCGGCCATGAGGTCGTACCAGGAGGGCCGGAAAGCATCCTTGAAAAACGACGAGAGGGCAGTGACGTCCGCCTCGGTGTGCAGGGTGACCGGCGCCGTGGTCCGGTGGGCTTCGGCCATCCGGCGGGCAATGACGCGCCGCAGGCCGCCCTGTGCGGCGGCGGCCTGCCCGTCCGCTCCATCCATCGTGGACGCGCGCCGCCCAAGCTGTCCCGCGGCTTCGAGTACGTCCCGCTCCACGATCCGGCCCGATCGCCCGCTCCCCTTCAGCGACGGCCAGTCGATTCCCGCGGCTTCGGCCGCGCGGCGGGCCCGGGGACTGACGGCCGGCAGGTCCCGTTCGCGCAGGGTACCCGTGGCCGCTCCGACCGTCGGCACAGTGTCGCGTGAGCCCTCCAGTGCGCGTCCGGTTGGATCGTGACCGGGTTCGGCGCCATCCCCCCCGGGAACGGCCGCAACGCTTTCGCCCGGTCCATCGCGCCCCCGATCGGCGTTCGGATCAAAGGTCTCCAGTTCGGTTTCGGCTACGATGTAGCCCAGCAGGGCGCCTACCGCCACGGTCTGGCCCGGGGGCGGCGAAGCGTCCGGGATCTTCAGGATACCGGATTCAAAGGATTCGATGTCGGTCGCGGCCTTGTCGCCTTCGATGGTACATACCGTATCGCCCTGGCTTATCTTCTCGCCGTCCTGCTTCAGCCATTCGACCAGCGTGCCTTCCTCCATGTTCCAGCCCAGCCGGGGCATGACGATTTCGTAGGGCATAAGCGGTTCCTATTCTCTACTGCTTCCACTCCACTCGCGTCCCGTCCTTGCATCCTGATCTCGCCGGACGTGCTCATTGCTATTCCGCGAGCAGATCGCGGACGGCCTGCCGGATCGCCGCCCGGTCCGGCACAATAGCCTGCTCGAGCGAAGGGCTGTAGGGCGTGGGCACGTGGGCGCCGTTCAGCCGCTTGATCGGCGCGTCGAGCTCGTCGAATCCGTGTTCCGTCACGTGGGCCGAGATCTCGGCGCCGATCCCGCAGGGCATGAAGGTCTCGTCCACGATGAGGAGCCTGCCGGTCTTCTCCACGGACGAGAGGATGGTCTCCACGTCCAGGGGGGCCACGGTGCGCGGATCGATGATCTCCAGGGAGATCCCCTCGCCGGACAGTTCTTCGGCGACCTGCAGGGCATGGTGGACCATGACGGTCAGCGCCACGACCGTGGCGTCGGTCCCTTCCCGCGCCACCGCGGCCTGCCCGAAGGGCACCCGGTGCTCGCCTTCCGGGACGGGCCCTTTCATGCTCAACAGATTCCGGTGCTCCATGAAGAAAACGGGGTCCTCGCTGCGCAGCGCCGTGGCGAACAGGCCCTTCGCGTCCGCGGGATTGGACGGCAGCGCCACGCGGAAACCCGGGATATGGACGAAGAAGGGATAGTAGCTGCCGGAATGGTGGGTCGCCGCGGAGTGGCCGATGCCGATGCAGCCCCGGAGGATCATGGGCATCTTCAGCCGGCCGTTGCTCATGTACTGCATCTTCGAGGTCTGGTTGATCAGTTCGCCCAGGCCGTCGAGGATGAAGTCCGTGAACATGAAGTCCACCACGGGCCGGGCCCCGGTCATGGCCGCGCCGGTGCACATCCCGATGAAGCCCCGCTCGCAGATGGGCGTGTCGCAGAGCCGCAGGGGACCGTGCTTCTCGTAGAGACCGGCCGTAGTCTCGAAGTTGCCCCCCCGTTCGCCCGCGCCTTCGCCGACCACGAATATGGTGGGGTCCGCGTCCATGGCGTCGGACAGCGCTTCGCGCGCGGCTTCCGTGAAGGTACGTTCGGTCATGTCGTCACAGTCCCCGGGGTCGCGTCGCCCCGATGAGGCCGCCGTGGTGCGGCCCGTGTGCCGTTCGTTCACGTCGTCTCCCGGTAGACATGGCTGGCTGCCGTGCCGCCATCGGGCCATGGACTGGCGGCGGCCTCCCGTTCGGCTTCGTCCACCTCGTTCCTTATATCGGCTTCGATCCGGTCCAGGTCGGACTCCGTCAACGTTCCCTCGGAGAGGATGCGGCTTTTAAACCTCGTGATGGGGTCCTTCTCCCGCCACTCGGCCACCTCTTCCCCGGTGCGGTACACGCCGGTGGGACTCATGCCCTCGGCGTGGGGGCGCGTGCGGTAGGTCCGGGCCTCGATCAGCGTCGGCCCTTCGCCATCCCTGGCGCGCCGAATGGCCCGGGAGGCCGCCTCGTGGACCGCCAGCACGTCGTTGCCGTCGACGCCGATGCCCGGCATGCCGTAATTGGACGCGCGCGATGCCACGTCCGGGTTCCTGGAGGCATAGGAAAAGGGTACTTCCGTCGCGTACAGGTTGTTTTCGCAGACGAACAGGACGGGCAGGCCGTAGATGGCGGCGAGATTCAGGCCCTCGTGAAAGGCCCCGTTCCCCACGGCGCCGTCGCCGAAGAAGGCCACGCCGACACTGCCGTTGCCCAGGAGTTTGGCGCTGTACCCGGCGCCGGCAGCCTGCAGGATGCAGGGGCCCACGATCCCGCTGGTCCCCATGAGACCGATCTCGGGGGCGAAGAGGTGCATGCTGCCGCCCCGGCCGTGGGAGACCCCGGTCTCCCGTCCGTACAGTTCGGCGATCAGCGCGGCCGGCGACACCCCCTTGGCCAGCGCGTGGCCGTGGCCCCGGTGCGTGCTGAAGACCGCGTCGTCATCGGTCAATCCGGCGCAGACGCCCGCAGCGACGGCTTCCTCGCCGACATAGGTGTGGCACGCGCCGTGGATCAGGCCGGCCATGAACGATCTAGCCAGCCGTTCCTCGACGGTCCGGATCGTGAACATGGTCCGGTACAGCCACCGGTGGAGTTCGAATCGGTTCCCGCTGTCGCCGTGCATCACCCGCTCCGGCTAAAAAACTTGCCTGTCGTGCAGGCGCCCTTAAATTGGGTCATGAGTATTCCATAATACAGGCAGCTCTTCACGCGGGGCAAGGGCGATTTTCCCTCCCGGAGGATCGGGCCGGAGCGGATCGCAAGAAAAGGGTTTTCCATGTCTGCCGCACCGTCGGAAGCCCAGGGCGGATTGACCGTCGAACAGGTCGGGCTGTTCCAAGACCAGGGGTTCCTGGTGGCCGGCAAACTGCTCGACGACGACCACGTCGAAGTGCTGCGGGCGGAGTACGATCGCATGTTCGAGACCGCCCGGGAAAGCGGCCGTTACCGCAACCTTTCCATCGACGACACGGAAGACAAGAACAGAAAGAGGAAGGCCCGGTCGCAGATGCTGCAGATCATGCAGATGTGCGAACGCAGCATCGTGTTCAGGAAACTCCTATACCACGAGCCCATACTGGACGTCGTCGAGTCCCTGCTCGGGCCCAATATCCAGCTGTTCCACGACCAGGCCCTCTACAAGCCGCCCCGCCAGGGCGGCCCCGTCTTCTGGCACCAGGACAACGGTTACTGGCAATGCACCCCCGCCAATCTGGTCAGCTGCTGGCTCACCCTGGACGACGTGGACGCGTCGAACGGGGCCATGCACCTGATCCCGGGGTCGCACCGGCGCCTGGTTTCCCACGAGCGGTCGGCCGAGACCAGCGCCCTCCTCGACCTGGGCGATAAGGCGGCATCGCAAGCGGCGACCGTCGTCGACCTGCCCGCGGGCGGGGCCATGTTCCACCATTGCCAGACCATGCACCACACCCCGGCCAACGTCACGGACCGACAGCGCAGGGCCTTCGCCATCCACTACATGACGCCCGGCACGAAGCGCATGCGGGACGGGGCGTACATCGACGTGTCCTTTTCCCATCCCATGCTGCGGATGCGCGTATAGGTATGCGCGTATTGCGCGTATAGGGATGCGCGCGGAGTGGTGAGTAAATCGAGGAGTCTTAAATGACGGAAAACAATCGATGGGAGCCCCTCGGTCCGGACTTGGAATCCATCCTGGCCGCCGAAAGCGATCCGCTCCTGGCCCTGGCGGAGGGCCGGGTCCCCGCCATCATATGCCGGCAGGCCTATTCGCCCGCCCACTGCCAGGCGCTGATAAAGCGGTTCATCGAACGCGGGCTGATGCGGGATCCCGACGATCCGGCGGCCGCGTTAAAGGACAACCGCACACGGATCGACATCGGGACGAGCCTGGCGAACCGGGGTTCGGACAAGGAGGCTTTCCTGGCCCATGCCGAGGGTACCCGTGCCCTGTACGAGACGCTGTTCGACGACTACGACGATCCCGTGAAGCTGCTGTACGGGGTGCTGGACGCGCTCGCGGGTGAGAAGCGCGCCCTGACCGCCCGGGAGCCGGACGGCCGCCGGTACGGTCCGGCCATCTTCCGCATCCACTACGGGGGGCATACCTACAAGCCCCACATCGACCACGTCACGCTCCGCGAGAAGCGGTTCGATTACGACGTGACCCGTTTCGACCACCAGTTCGCCGGCGTCCTCTGCTTCCAGAACGCCCTGCACGAGGGACGCAGCACCCAGGCCGTTCTGCACCGGTGCATGTGGACCCCCGAGGTGGAGGAATCCATCGCGACCGACACCTTCCCCGACTATGCCCGCCGCAACGGCGTCAGCAACTACACCGTCGACCTCGAGCAGGGCGACCTCTACTTCTTCAACACCCGCCTCATCCACGAGGTGCCGGCCGTGGAGGGCGACCTGCCGCGCATCGTCCTGGCCACCTTCATCGGCTATTCCCCCGACGACCCGGAAGTCTACGTCTGGTCGTGAAGTGGTGAGTCCGTAGTCCCAGGTTTCCCCACTGAGCCCGCCGCACGATTCACTAAAAACCCGCCGCGCGCCACCGATTCGCCCTGTGTGTCGCGCGGCGCTCCGCGTCATTCTTTCTTTGCCTTGTTTATCTTCGCAATCTCTGAAAATACCTTGCTTACTCTACCGGATGACGGCAGTTTCTAAAACGTCGTCTTACCCAGAAAGCGTGCCTTTGCTAGTGCTTTCACTTGCCACGTCAAACGGGAGGTACATCAGATGCGGAGCGTAACCCGAACAACCGGTATATCTTCCATTCTCTTTTCCGGCCTGCTCGCGCTGGCTGGCGTGTTTTCCGACGCGCGCCCCGCCCTGGCGCAGACGCAGCAGGACTGTCCACTTCCTCCCGGCGTGACGCCTCCCGATCCTTTGTCTGTGACGGCGCAACAGGTGGAAGACGGCACCGCTACCTTGAGCGCATTCGCGTTGGATGCGAGAAACCGTTTTAGTCAAGGGACACCTTCTCGTGAAGTGCAGTTATACGTCGGTTGTCGCATGAGGCTTGATGGGAGCGATATGCACTCCGGTTCTACCTATTTTGTGCAACTGACGCCTGACGGCAGAGTGTTTGTTCACTCGAAGAACATGGCCCTTTCGGGCAGGCAGCTCAACCGTGTGATCTATGGCGCAATTCTTCAAGCATTGGGCATCAGTTTGACTGATTTGACTGATCCTGCTGCGATCACCGCTGCTTTCATGGAGGCTGCGGGCAGGGATGGCGGCGAGTTCAACGTGCCTTATATCCCGGGGGCTTCAGGTTATGCCGCTGTTTATCTATCGCAAAGTTACAGCGCTCCCATCGTGTTGCTTGCCGGATTCGACCTCACTGAATCTCACTTGGCCGAAGAAGACTTCGACTATCTTGTTCCGGCCGTAACTGCGCGTGAGGTGGTGGACCGGGAAACGCTGAAAGCCTTCGTTACGAACGTAGGAAAGGTTTTCCTCGCGTCACAGGAGAAGGGCGCCGACCCGGCCGCGATCTCGAAAGCCAGGGTGGCCTTGAGGAACCCGAACGGGCCCTTCAGACACGGTTCCGTGTACCTCTATATCCTGGACCTTGTCAGCGGCATCGTCCTGGTCCACGGCGCGTTTCCGGACCGATTCGAGCTGCGGCCTCTGGTGGGGATTGCCCGGGACGGCGTTACCGGAGAGCTCATTCTGCCGCAGGTCCTCGAAGCGGCGAAGAGCAACCCGGAAGGCGGTTTCGTGGAGTATTTCTACGACGATCCCTCTGACGACACCGACAGTGCCGACGTCCCCAAGGTGGGTTATGCCCGTCGGTTTACCGGCGAACGCGTGAGAGCAGACGGAAGCGTGCTCCCGGTAGACTTCATCATCGGTTCGGGCTTCTATGGGAGCGCCCCTGAACCTCCGCCCCTTAGCGAGGCCTGTCCGCGCCCGGAGGGCCTGGCGGTGAACCCGCTCGAGATACCCGCCGTGACGGCCGCGCAGGCGTCGGAGAGCGCCGGGAACCTCAAGGCCTTCTCACTGGCGGCGAAACGGTACCTGGCGAGCATCCGTCCGGGGCAGGAATTGGCGTTCAGCGCGTGCCTCATCAGGCATGAGGGCCCCTGGAAGTCCGGAGCCACCTACGTCGTCACCCTATCCACCGACGGCAGGGTGCTCTTCCACTCGAAGAACGTGGCTTTGAGCGGCAGACCGCTCAAGCCCGCCGTCTGGAAGGCGATAGCCGCCGCGACCGGCGCGGCCGCCCTGCGAACGACGGGCGCCTTCGGGAACCCGGACGGCGGCGCCCTGCCGGCGCAGATCGGCGGCGGCTACGCCGTCGGCTTCAAGCGAACCGCCGGAGTCAGCACGTTCATCATGACCGCCGGCCTCGACATCGGGGAATCCCACCTCGCGGAGGAAACCGTCGACCCGGGCAATCCGCGGGTCCGGGCCGATCAGGTGGTGGACCGCGCGAGTTTGAAAACCTTCGTGACAGGAGCGGCGGCCTACGTTGGCGGACTTCTCCGGGAAGGAGGCCGCAGTGCCTTGGCGAAGGCGAAGAGCGTCCTCCGGGAGCCGAACGGGCGATGGCGGCACGGCCCCGTGTACCTCTTCATGATGGAGCCTAACGGCTACACGGTCTTCCACGGGGCGTTCCCGGACAAGTTCGAGTTCCAGGCGCCCACGACCACGCTCAAGGACGAGGTTACCGGCAAACTCATCCTGCCGCAGATCATCGAGGCGGCGAAGAACCCCGGCGGCGGCTTCGTGCGGTATTATTTCGACAATCCGGACGACGACAGCGACAGCGCCGACGTGCCCAAGGTGACCTACGCGTTCCAGCACGTCTTCCGGATCCCGAGGCCCGACGGCAGCACGATTGAATACCCGCTCATCTTCGGCGCGGGCATCTATGGGGACCCGGACACGGTGTCGGAGGACGTCTGTCCGCGCCCGGAGGGCCTGGCGGTGAACCCGCTCGAACAGCCCGCCGTGACGGCCGCGCAGGCGGCGGAGAGCGCCGGGAACCTCAAGGCCTTCTCCCTGGCGGCGAAAGGGTACCTGGCGAGCATCCGTCCGGGGCAGGAATTGGCGTTCAGCGCGTGCCTCATCAGGCATGAGGGTCCCTGGAAGTCCGGAGCCACCTACGTCGTCACCCTATCCACCGACGGCAGGGTGCTCTTCCACTCGAAGAACGTGGCTTTGAGCGGCAGGCCGCTCAAGCCCGCCGTCTGGAAGGCGATAGCCGCCGCGACCGGCGCGGCCGCCCTGCGAACGACGGGCGCCTTCGGGAACCCGGACGGCGGCGCCCTGCCGGCGCAGATCGGCGGCGGCTACGCCGTCGGCTTCAAGCGAACCGCCGGAGTCAGCACGTTCATCATGACCGCCGGCCTCGACATCGGGGAATCCCACCTCGCGGAGGAAACCGTCGACCCGGGCAATCCGCGGGTCCGGGCCGATCAGGTGGTGGACCGCGCGAGTTTGAAAACCTTCGTGACAGGAGCGGCGAGCTACGTTGGCGAACTTCTCCGTTCAGGAGGCCGTGACGCCTTGGCGAAGGCGAAGAGCGTCCTCCGGGAGCCGAACGGGCGATGGCGGCACGGCCCCGTGTACCTCTTCATGATGGAGCCTAACGGCTACACGGTCTTCCACGGGGCGTTCCCGGACAAGTTCGAGTTCCAGGCGCCCACGACCACGCTCAAGGACGAGGTTACCGGCAAACTCATCCTGCCGCAGATCATCGAGGCGGCGAAGAACCCCGGCGGCGGCTTCGTGCGGTATTATTTCGACAATCCGGACGACGACAGCGACAGCGCCGACGTGCCCAAGGTGACCTACGCGTTCCAGCACGTCTTCCGGATCCCGAGGCCCGACGGGAGCACGATCGAATACCCGCTCATCTTCGGGGCGGGCATCTATCTGAGCGATCCCGCGGAGGACATGCCGCAGATCACCCTGGCGGTGGATCCCGAGTCCATCACCGAAGGGAGCGGGGCTCAGACGGTGACGGTGACGGCCACGCTGGACGGGGTCCCGGTGTATCCGGTTGAAACGGTCATCGATCTGTCGCTTTCCGGCACAGCCACGAGCGACGACTACAGCGTGAGCGGCGACCTGAGCGTCACGATTCCCGGAGAGACCACGGAAGGATCGACGCGGCTTACCCTCACGGCCACGGGCGACAGCGTGTACGAATCCGGCGGCGAGACGATCGTCGTCACGGCGCGTTACGACGGAGCGGACCTCGATACCGCGACGATCACGGTAATCGACGCTTACGACGCCCCGGCCACCGTGGGCGCCCTGCCGGCGGTAACGCTGGAAGCGGGGGATTCGGAGACAATCGACGCGGGCGGGCTGTTCAGCGGCACCGATCTGAGCTTTTCGGCCGCTTCGTCGGATAACGGGGTGGCCTCAGCCGTCCTGTCCGGCGCCACGCTGACCGTAACGGGCGTGCGTAAGGGCGCCGCCACGGTAACGATCTCCGCTCGGAACGCGGCGGGCGAGGCCAGCGGCGCCGTGAGCGTGACGGTCACGGCCATCGCGGCGGAGCGCATGGCCTACGAGCACATCCTGGGCGCCATGGGCCGGAACATGCTGTCCAGCGTCTCGACGACTATCGGCGGCCGCTTCAGCGCAGGCGGCGGCGGACGGGCGGTCACCGTGGGCGGCCGCAGGATAGACGGACTCGCGTCCGGCGTATCGGCGCTAGCCGGACTGACCGGTCACCGGCGCCAGGCTGCGTCGAAGGAGCTGGCTCTGCTTGCCGACCCGGAACGCCGCTACAGCGTCAGCGGCGACTATCTGCTGCAACACAGTTCCTTCGCCTACGCCGTCGAGGACCACACGGCGTCCGGCGGACTCAGGTGGTCCGTGTGGGGCGCGGGAGATATGCAGAACTTCCAGGGCGAGCCCGACGTGGACACGAGTTACGACGGAGACCTCAGGACGGCGTACCTGGGATTCGACGTGGCCGCGCAGCGGAGCTGGATGGCCGGTATCGCCTTTTCGCACGCGATCGGCCAGTCCGATTACGACGTGACCGTGGCGAGCGGCAGCCTGGAGTCTCGTCTTACCAGCGTGCTGCCGTACGTGCGCTGGAGCCGCGGCGGCGGTCTCACGGAGGTGTGGTCGATCGCGGGCCTGGGCACGGGCGAGGTCGAAGTGGAGGACGCCACGAGCGATCTGTCCATGCGCATGGCCATGGTGGGCGTGCGCACCCGGTTGGCGGGGACGGGCGGCATGGGGCTGGACGTGGTGGGCGACGCGGGCCTGGCCCGCCTGTCGACCTCGGACAGCGAGTCGGCATCGCTGAGTGATATCGCGAGCGACGTGCAGCGCGTGCGCGTGGGCCTGGAGGGGTCTCGTTCGACGAAGCTCTCGGAAGGGACCACCCTCACCCCCTATGCGCAGCTCGCCGGACGTTATGACGGCGGGGCCGGCCAGACGGGGCAGGGCCTGGAGGTTTCGGGCGGTCTGCGTCTGTCGGGCGGCCGGGTGGGCATAAACGCCCAGGGCCGGTTCCTGGCGGTGCACACCGCCGAAGGATACAGCGAAAACGGGGTCTCCCTCGTCGCCTACCTGAGTCCCGGCGCGGGCGGAAGAGGCCTCTCCCTGTCCGTGGCGCCGCGCATGGGCGCCGGCACGAGCGCCTCGGGGATGATGTGGCGCGAAAGACCGCTGCAGGATGGGTCTGCTGCGCCTGCGAGCAGCCGGAACAACGCCAGGGCGCTCAGGGCGGAGGTCGGTTACGGGCTCGCGTATCCGTCCATGGGCGTGTTGATGACGCCCTTCGGAGAAATGCATCTTCAGGGTGACGACTGGCGGCAGATGCGGCTGGGCGCCAGGCTCGCCCGGTCAGGCGTTCATGCCGGCGGCGCATCCCTGGAACTCTCCGGTATGCGGATCGACCGGCATGGCAGCGTATCCGACCACCGTATCGGCCTGCTGGCCCGCATGAGCTTCTGACGCAACAAGATGAACTGATAGATATAGCGTGTTTCGCCGGTCGGCAGGAAGGACCGAGGCCCCTGCCGGCCGGCGGTTACATCTTCGACCTCGAACAGCGCGATCTCTGCCTCTTCAACACACGCCTCATCCACGAGGTGCCGCTGGGCCTTGCCAGGAACTCGCCATTCCGCATCTCTCCCTTCGTTTCGTTCCTTGCGAGTCTGATCCGAAACAGGCCATGTCGCCGTAGACGGCCTGCTGCTCGCCGTGGAGGTCTCCCGAGAGAAACTCGCGCAACCTGTCTTGGACGAAAGACTTACCAGTGATTCCGAAGGTTTCACCAAGGGAATCAGCGACAATGGCGACAATTAGCGGGATATGAAAAGTCAAGTGTTTTCCGGAAATTACTGTCGTGATGTGCAACTAAGGTGTATATTACGGAGTATACCTGCGATATGGACTACAGGCCCCGTGTTTTGCTGTTGAAGATACGGGGTTTTGTGCTCCAAGCGGGACGGTATTATGTAAACTATTATCGAAAGGGGACGCAGATTGTATGCGTAGACATGTTGAAGTAACCGTTATGGTGACGCCAGATGGAGACGGACATTACGCTAAATGTCCGGCTTTCCCAAGCATCTTCATATACGGAGCGACAGTTCAGGAAGCATTGGACCAAGTGCCTGATGCTGTAAACCTGGCTTTGGAGTTTCTGGATGAGAACGGTCTTCCGTATCCTGTAGGTGAAGATTTCAGTATAACTGAATTGCCTGATTATCCGGTCAGTTTAGTAACTCAAAACACATCTCGTCACCAACCGCGTGAGGCCTGGAGGGCGAAAATCAGTGCCGATCTCCCAGTCAGCGTTTGAGCAACTTCGGTCTATTACCGCTGGAAGAATAATGAGAGCGCTTGAAAGGGATGGATGGGAAAGGACTACCAGGAAAAACAACACCGCTCGCTATGAAAAAGACGGAATGGATGTTGTGATTCATTTCCATCCCGGTAAAACGTATGGTAAGAAGTTGCTGAAGGATTTGTTGAGTCGTATAGGATGGAATGATGAAGATTTGGTACGATTGAAATTGATAAAACGACCTTAATGTGGTACAAGGAGTTTTTATTTTTGATTGAAAACGGGCGGTCCCAAAAAAGCGACCATTCGATCAATAAGTGTATTTTTACTCTCTACCTCACACTCCCAGACCACCAAGACTCTCCAGCCTGATTGAACAAGCTGCGACTGATTTCGCTCGTCCCTGCTTGTGTTAGCCGCGAATTTCCCCTCCCAAAACTCTTCACGGACCTTTGGCACGTAGGTTTTCTTACAACCGTGTCGGTGCCAGAAGCATCCATGTACGAAAATCACAGCGCGTCGCTTTGTAAACACCAGATCAGGTCGGCCGGGCAGGCCGCGGACGTGAGTACGAAATCGGTAGCCCATGGCATGCAGTGCCCGACGCACGAATAACTCCGGTTTGGTGTCGACCGACCTTATTCGACTCATAAGCGCACTACGTTGCTCGGCAGTCATTATGTCGACCATACCAGTAGCCCTCATTGAACCAGGGTATTGTCAGAAACGTTTTGAGCCCGTGTGACTTCTGTTGCCCGGAGATGCCGATGTGACGACTTGCCAGGTAGCATGGAATTCAAGGGTGTAGAACATTTTCTACGAGATTCGAGGCCTTTCATCGACTGAACTGGAAGAAGGTATTGGCAGAGAGATGCAGCCGTGTCAACGGTTTTCGACCAATCAAGGTCCGTGGACATCGGCCGCACGCTAAACGGAAGGCTTTGATTCATGGGACTCGGCAGCTGGTTGGACAGAAACGGGACCAGGCTCATATTGACCCTTTCTGCGGCGGTGATAGCGGGATTCTTTGCCATGGTGTCGCTGTTGATTGCCGAACTTGGCCAGGAAAACCGGGCCAGTATAGCGCAAATACGAGAAGATATGCGACAGATGCGCGAGGAAATGCGTGCGAACACGCTTCAACTTACCGAGGAAATACGAAGGATAAACGACGTGGTCGACCGGGTGGAGACGAAAGTCGACGAACTCGCCGGCCTGCTCAAGTATCACCCCGTCTTCCGGCGCGACGGTCCCCCGCGTGAACCCGCCGAACCGTAAAGGGGGCGGCTATTTGACGAACTGAGGAATCTCCGGTCAACTCGATTATCCGATAAGAGACCTGTATACCTTGCCAACCAGGAACGGATGGAGGAGTCATGAAAGATTGGAATGCGCTGTCTTTAGATGATAAGGTCACGTACATAAACGACCAGCATCATGAGCTTTTCAAATTCATCGAGGATGAGTTCGGGAAGACAAACCGCAGACTTGATGAAGTAGACCAGCGACTGGCCATAATTGAGCGGCGTCTGGATCAGATCGACAAGCGACTGGATCAGATCGACAAGCGACTGGATCAGATGGATAGGCGAATGGACCAGTTCGACAAGCGTCTGGATCAGATCGACCGGCGACTGGATCAGATCGACAAGCGACTGGATCAGATGGATAGGCGAATGGACCAGTTCGACAAGCGTCTGGATCAGATTGACCGACGACTGGATCAGATCGACCGGCGAATGGACCAGTTCGAAAAGCGTCTGGATCAGATCGACAAGCGTCTGGACTCGATAGATGAGAAACTTGAAAGAGTCTGCAATCCGATTTGACTCTCCTTCAGCTTACAGCCTCGAATCCCACAGCGGCTCGTCCACGCCCCGTTCCCTGTTCTCGTATCGCGCCATGACGAAGAGCAGGTCGGACAGCCGGTTCAGGTAGGCCAGCACGTACGCCCCGATGGCCTCGTTGCGGGACAGGGCCGCCACTTCCCGCTCCGCCCGCCGGCAGACGGTCCGCGCCAGGTGGAGGTACGCCGCGCCCGGCGATCCGCCGGGCAGAATGAAGTTTTCCAGCGGTCCGACCGTGGCATTCAGTTCATCGATCAGCGCTTCGAGGCTTTCGACGTGTCGGGCTTCGATCAGCGGGATCTGGTATTTCGCCTTGTCCTCTTCCGGGAAACAGAGGTCGGAGCCCAGGTGGAACAGTTCGTTCTGGATGACCGGGAGTGTTTCCGCCAGCCGCGGCGCGAGGCCGTGGGCCAGCGCGATCCCGATGACGGAATCGAGTTCGTCCACGGTGCCGTAGCTCGCCACCCTCGGGGATTCCTTGGGCACGCGCTGCCGGCTGCCCAGCGCGGTGGTACCGTCGTCGCCCTTGCGGGTGTATATCTTCGTCAACCTCGGCATAGTTCCTCCTCGATTCAGATGCGGCGTCGCCGATGAACGTGGGCGCTGCCGTTCAACACGGCACTACCGGTTCAGACCCGGCGCTACCGGTCACACGCGCCGTTGCCGGTGCAGCAGGTACAGGAAGAAGGGGGCGCCGAGCACCGTGGTCAGTATACCAATGGGCATTTCGGCCGGCGCCATGGCCGTGCGGGCGACCAGGTCGGCCAGTACCAGCAGCAGGGCGCCGGCCAGGGCGGCCATGGGCGTCAGGATGCGGTAGTCGGGTCCCACGATCAGCCGGACCACGTGGGGCGCCAGCAGGCCGACGAAACCGATGATGCCGCTCACGGAGACCGCGGCCGCGGCGAGACAGGCGGCCGCCGTCAGCAGGATCAGCTTGACCCGCTCGACGTGCACGCCCAGCTGGGACGCCTGCTCGTCCCCCAGCAGCAGCACGTTCAGTTCCCGCGCGTACAGGAGGACGACGGTCAGCCCCACGGCCGCGTAGGGCAGCAGCATCCAGACGTGGTCCCATCTCCGAGCGGACAGGCTGCCCATGAGCCAGAAGAGCAACTGGCGCTGGTTTTCGCCGCCCATCACGAGCATGTAGGACGTGAAGGACGTCGCCATGGCGCCGATGGCGATGCCCGTGAGGAGCAGGGTGGTCGAAGCCACGCGCCCGCCCCGGCGGGAAAAGGCGTACACCACCATGGTCACGGCCAGGGCGCACCCGAACGCCGCGATGGATACGGCGTTCAGCCCGAGCATCCAGAATTCCAGATCCAGGGTTACCGCGACCGTGGCGCCCAGCGCGGCGCCGGCCGAAATGCCCATGATATAGGGGTCGGCCATGGGATTCTGGAAGAACCCCTGCATCACCCCGCCGGAACTGGCCAGGGCAGCCCCGACGAGCACGGCGAGGAGGGTCCTCGGCAGGCGGATCTCCCAGACGATCGTGTCGACCGCGGTATTCGCCGCTTCGATCGCGCCGGTCGACCAGACGTGATCCGCAAGCACCCGGAGCACGGTGCCGGCCGGGATGTACACGGCGCCCACGCCCATGGAGAAGACGCAGGCGGCGAAGAGGACCGCGGCGGTCGTTACCAGGATGATCGGTCGCTTCATCGTCACTTCGGTCAGTCTCCCGGCTTCAGGATGATCTGGGGCGAACCCGAGTAGGGGCTCGGTATGATCGTTACGTCCGTTTCGAAGACCGCCCGGATGTGCCCGTGCGTGAGTATGTCCTCGGGCGGCCCGTCGGCGTAGGTGCGCCCGTCTTTCAGCATCATCAGCCTGTGGCAGTACTCCGACGAGAGATTCAGGTCGTGGGACACGCACAGCACCGCCAGCCCGTCGCTGGCGCACACGTGGCGCAGCAGATCGAAGATCTCGACCTGGTGGTTCAGGTCCAGGAAGGAGGTCGGTTCGTCCAGCAGCAGGATCGACGGCTGCTGGGCCAGCGCCCGGGCGATGATGACCCGCTGCCTTTCGCCGCCGGAAAGCTCGTGGATGGGGCGGTCCCTGAAGGCGAGGCAGTCGGTCCGGTCCATGGCGTCGAGGGCGATATCCAGGTCTTCGGGACCCTCCCGCTGGAAACGGCTCAGGTGCGGCGTCCTGCCCATCATGACCACGTCCAGCGAAGAGAAGGCGAAGGTGACGGGCGTCAGCTGGGGAATGACGGCGACCTGGCGCGCGATCTCGCGGACCGTGTAATCCTGAAGGGGCCTGCCGTAGAGCGCTATGTGTCCCCCGCTGAGCGGCAGGATCCTCGTGAGCGCCCGGATCAGCGTGCTCTTCCCGGACCCGTTCGGACCGATCACGCCCAGGATCTCGCCCTGGTGCAGGTCGAAAGTCAGGCCTTCCAGCACCGGCCGCCGGTCGTATCCGCAGGACAGGTCCTCGACTCTGATGGCGGTTTTCATAAAGCAGGCTCTCCGCCAATGACAGTTTCCAGGTCTTTCGTCGACTCTGCGACGCGTCGACTCTGCGACGCATCGCCTCATGCCGGCTCCATCGCAAAAAAAAACCAGCCGCTCCATGACGGAAGGGCTGGGACGGGACGGCGGACATGCGCATCCGGGCTCGGCCTCTCTGCTCACGGAGAAGCGTTCGCACAGCGCGCAGGCAGGTCTCCTGACTGACGGATCATCCTACTCCTCAAGTCTTCCCGCCGGTCCATGGGCCAACCCTTACCGGCAGTGACGAGTTTGAGTTTCGTCCCCGATCACAGTGGCGGGACCGTGATGGATTCGCACCATCTTCCCTTTTCAGCGGTTTGCTTTCCGCCACCTGCGGCTGTATTCGATTGTGTGCTCAATCTATAGGGGCCGTCCTCCGATGTCAACGTCGAACTGAGGCGATGAACCTCGAGTCGACGCCGGTCATTGGCCCGGAAGCTGATCCGGACTGAGACGGCGATGGGTCGATTCGGTATCCGCATGCACTTTATTTGCGAGAAATCTGTTTCGCTCTCGACAGTTGTTTTGAATCTTAAAGGCATTGACAAGGAAGCCTCCGACTTCATTGCTTGTTATGTGGATAATAAACGCGGCAACCAGCACCCTGTCGGGAGTCTTCCAGCGGTCCGGTTTGGCTACGGTATGCTAAGGGTACCTCGAATGTTGATTCCAATCGCTGAAACAGGTAGGGCAGATTATGACTCGCATTCCTGCTAATGATTTCTCCTCTCATGATTATGAGAGAAAAGTACTGTTTCGAGATGGAAAGAAGCAACCATTGATTGTGTTCTATGGATCCCATGGACAAGAGGTGAAGATCGATATGGAGAAGGTCGTCCGGGATTTGCATTTTGAATTGCCCGACAGAGAAAATCCTAAACTGGAAATCCTGCTTCATTTTCAATCAAATGGTGACGTATATGAATCTGTTTTGACTATTGAGTACAATGAAACGGAAGAAGGTTAAGAATATGTTATCGATAAAAACAGACCTCCCGAGGATGGTTCGGGAAGGACGATTCATATACGCTGTAATCGGGTCTGATTATACTGGTGTGAAGTCGTATGTTTTGAACCATGCAGAGCATGAATCGCGTGAAGGTTCGCCGGTATCCATCGTGGATGATCGGCACCTGCCTCCGAGAGAAAACGTAGCGTGGTCCGGTTACAGGCAGCGGATACGTACCTACCTTTACGAGTTGCCTGACGATCAGTACGACGTTTTGAAACCCGTCCCTGTTCTGATTGAACGCGATATCGACGTGGGTTGGGCCGCGTACTTTGAGGAGGCTGAAATAGGGATGCCCGGGAGCGACCCCGAAGACGCTAAATCAGCTCTGGCCTGTGATATAATGAACGCACTGGAGGTTTACCATTCAGAGGAAGCAAACTTAGGGCCGATTCCTAAGAAACAGTTAAAGGTACTAAGGAAATACATAAGGATGAAAGGTGATGTCATTCAGTAAACAGGATGCATTGAAAATAGTGGAGAAGCTGGACGCCAGAATCAACAAAAAATCCAATAGACATGATAGGGCATTAATTGAATACGATGGGAAGATCATTCTGGGATTCGGTATCAGGCGAAGTAGCAAAGAGAAAGGCCATGACTTCCTTCCAAGTCAATTGAAAATCAGGCGAGCAGAGGTAAAAGAACTGATATCCTGCTCCCTTGATAAGAACGGGTATTTTGATCTCTTGCGCGATCAGGGTACAATCAAGTAAAGCCTTCGCAGGAAGTCCGACGGATCAGGAACTGAATACTAAGCCTCACCGCACTACCCCATAGAAGCGCGTCAGGAAACTCGGCGAAACGGAGAGCGTGTACAGCGCCCGTAGCGTCCAGGTCAGGAGCAAGGTGCGCAGGGCCCCCCGGCGTTCCCAGCGCCGGGCGGAGGTGAGTACCGGTTCGTCGACCCAGTCCAGTCCGCCGGCCTGCTTCAGACGATCGGCGAGTCCGGCGTCTTCGAAGACTGGAATCTCGGGGTAGCCTCCCACCTGTTCGAACTTCGTCCGCGCGGCATAGATGGCCTGGTCGCCATAGGTGATGCCCAGGAAGCGCGACCGAAAATTCGTGCCCCGCGCGATCCAGCGGTATACGCGGCTCGGATGGGCCACGTCGAATCGGAACCGTCCTCCCGCCATCCCGCCGCGAAGGATCGAATCCGTCACGTACTCCCGCCAGCGCTCGGGCAGCCGGGTGTCGGCGTGAAGGAACAGCAGCACGTCGCCCGTGGCGGTTGCGGCGCCCGCGTTCATCTGAACGGCACGGCCCCGCTCGCCGTGTTCGATGAAGCGGACGCTGGGGCGCGCACGGACGATCGCGCCGGTTCCGTCGCTGCTTCCTCCGTCCACGACGATGATCTCCAAAGCGGACGCCCTGACGGAAGCAAGCGAACCCGTCGGATCTTCCAACTCGGTTGAGGCGTCGGAGTCGGTCCCGGCTGCAGCGCCCGCCCGGATATCGAACTGGTCCAGGCAGTCGCCGATTTCCGCCGCTTCGTCGAGCGTGGGGATGATGACGCTGATTCGGAGGGGCTTATCCATGGTTCGGAGGGTCTTTCAACGGGTCGTACTCTTGCCTGGGCGCACGACGGACCGGCAGCGATTCCCCGCGGGATGAGCGGAACTCATCCGAGGGTCCGTTCCAGTGCCCAGATGAAGGCTTCATTTTCTTCCCTCGAACCCGTCGAGATGCGGATGTGGTTCGGTGAGGCCCACTGGCCGGCGCCGGCGCGGACCATGACCCGCCTGGACCACAACTGACGGACGATGCGCTGCGTCTCCCGGCCGAAGTCGGCCCAGAGGAAACACGCGTGGCCGGGCACGACCCGCGCGCCAAGCCGCTCCAGTTCGGCCGTCAGGTAGTCGTTGCCGTCCCATACGGCCTGCCGGGACCGCCTGACGTGTTCTGCGTCGCCCAGTGCCGCGGCAGCCGCGTGGACGGACAGGACGTTCCGCCCCAGGAGACCCATGGAGAAGGGCGCGAGGCGGTAGATCACGTCCCGGTGGGCGACGGCGTAGCCCACGCGCATGCCGCCAAGGCCGTACACCTTGGAGAAAGTCCGGAGCACGATCACGTTCTCCCGTTCCCTGGCGACCTGGATGAAGTCCCGGTATTCCGGGTCGCGTACGAAATGGACGTAGACCTCGTCGACGGCCACTAGGACGTGCGGGGGCACCCGGTCGATGAAATCCAGGACCCGCTCGTGGGGCAGCAGGGCCCCGGTGGGGTTGTGGGGGTTGCAGATGATGACCAGGCCCGTGCGGTCGTTGATCCGCTTCCCCATGTCTTCGAGATCGTGGTTGCCGTCCGGCAGGACGGGCGAGCGCCGCGCCTCCACCGCGTGGCCCGCGTCGCGCAGTTCGTCGCCGACGCGCGTGACCTGGCCGTAGGAAGGGAGGGCTTCCACGACCTCGCCATGTTTCATCAGGGCCTGCAGGGCCAGGATCTGGAGCAGTTCCGTCGTGCCCACGCCCAGCAGCAGACCATCGCGGTCGCCGGTGGCCTTGAAATCGAAGCCCGACGGGCGGGGGATGTCCAGGCCGTGGTGCCGGATGATCGCCTGCTGCAGGGTCGTCGTGTAATCGTACCGGTTCATCCAGTCCCGGTGCCTCAGCATGGCTTCTATGGCCGCGGGCGAGGCGCCCAGGGGGTTTTCGTTGAAGGCCAGCCGCACTCGGCCCGGGGGGAGGCCCACACCCTTCACGCCCGCTGGGCGACGCCCGGAGAGCAGGGTCGCCGCCGCTTCACGGGACTGTAACGCAGCGGCCTCGCCGGACGGGGCCCCCGCCATCAGTCCCGCGGCGCCCGCCAGCCCGCCGAGGAGGAAGTCCCTCCGCGATACGGGATCGTCTCCGGGGTATCCGTCCGGCAAAATCTCGAAGGGATGCTCGGGGTCGTCTGGCATGTTCGGAGAAGACACGGGGTTGATCCATCGGAATGGGTGAACGCGGGTGGAACAGTGGTCCGGGCGTACAGCGCGTCCACGCGGCAGGTCCGGACGCGGTCCACCGCGAGTACGGCGCCGACGTTGGGGCATACGGCGCGTCACGCGCAGCAGGCCCGGCCCCGCGCAGCAGGCCCGGCCGAAGATCAGTTGTCGGGAACCTGGCCGAGATGATCGAAGACGTCTTCCGATACGCCGCCGTGCTTCACGCCGGTTTCCCGTTCCACCCGGTCCACGCCCTTGATTCTGTTGATGCGGACGATCAGGCGTTCCAGTTGGCTGAGATGTTCCACCTCGATGCCGAAATTGCCGTCCGCCAGTCCGTCCGTCGTGTCCATCGCGGCGTGGGTGATGTTGATGCCGGCCTCGGTGATCGTCCGGGAGATCTCGCCAAGCAGACCGGGCCGGTCGGTGCCGTAGATACGCAGGCCGACGACGAAGAACTGGTCCTTCTCCACGTCCCAGTGCACCTCGAGGCGCCGTTCCAGGTCGTCGACGATATTCGTGCACTCCTTATTGTGCACCGTGACGCCGCGGCCCCGGGTGATGAAGCCGATGATCGGGTCTCCCGGGACCGGCTGGCAGCACTGCGCGAACCGGATCATCAGGTTGTCGATGCCCGTGACCTTGACCCCGCCCCGGGAGCGGCGCATCCGGTCCACGAAGCGGGTCAGCACCGACTCTTTGGGCGGTTCTTCTTCGGCCGCGGGTTCTTCGGGAAGCAGTCTCTGAGCCACCTGGGCGGCGGAATACTCGCCGCGTCCGATCGCCGCGTAGAGGCGGCCCGCGTCCGGCAGCCCGTACTCCTTCGCGAGGGCCTCCAGTTCGTCGGATCCCTTGCGCCCGACCTTGAGCCGCTTGAGCTCCCGTTCCAGCAGGTCTTCGCCCAGGCTGATGCTCTGTTCCAGCGTGGCCTTCCTGAACCACGACCGGATCTTGGAAGACGCCTTGGTCGTCTTGACGATATCCAGCCAGTACGAACTCGGTGTCTGGTGCGGGGAAGTGAAGATGGTGACCGTATCGCCGTTGTTCAACTTCCTCGCCAGCGGCGCGATATTGCCGTTCACCTTCGCTCCGCTGCAGTGGAGTCCGATATCGGTGTGAATGGCGAAGGCGAAGTCCAGCACGCTGGCGCCCTGCGGCAGTTCCTTGAGGTCCCCGCGCGGCGTGAATACGAAGATGGCGTCGTCGTACAGGTCCATCCGAAGATAGCTCATGAACTCCTTCGGATCGGTCATTTCGGTCTGCCACTCCAGCGCCTGGCTGAGCCAGTCTTCCCGGACTCCGCTCTGCCGATCCTCTTCCCGCCCTTCCTTGTAGAGCCAGTGGGCGGCGATCCCCACTTCCGCGACCCGGTCCATTTCCCGCGTGCGGATCTGGATCTCGGCCGTTTCCCCGTTGGACGCGATGATCGTGGTATGCAGGGACTGGTACATGTTCATCTTGGGGCGGGATACGTAGTCTTTGAAGCGGTCGAAGATGGGGGTGTACAGGGTATGGATGATCCCCAGCGCGTGGTAGCAGTTGGGCACCGTGTCGGTCACGACGCGGAGCGCCAGGAGGTCGTAGATCTCTTCGAAAGGACGGTTGCGGCGCTGCATCTTCGTGTAGATGCTGTGGAAATGCTTCGCGCGGCCGTTGACCGTGGCGTCGATGCCCGCGTCCTTCAGGGCCTTGACGATGGGCAGGCGGATCTCGTCGATCAGCTTTTCCCGCTCTGCCCGCTTCTGGTCCAGCTTGCTCGCGAGGTCCCGGTATATATCGGGAGACAGGTATTTCAGGCTGAGGTCTTCCAGTTCCGACTTGATCTTGGCCATGCCGAACCGGTGGGCGAGGGGGGCGTAGATCTCCCGGGTTTCGAGGGAGATGCGCTGCTGTTTTTGCTCCGCCAGGTAGGCCAGCGTCCGCATATTGTGGAGCCGGTCCGCGAGCTTGATGAGGATGACCCGCACATCCTTCGCCATGGAAACGAGCATCTTGCGGAAGTACTCGGCCTGCAGTTCCTCCTGGCTTCTGAAGGACAGCCCGGTGATCTTCGTGACGCCGTTCACCAGGACGGCCACTTCCTCGCCGAACTCCGCGGCCAGTTGTTCGATGGACACGTCTTCCACGTCTTCCACCACGTCGTGCAGCAGTCCCGCGGCGATGGTGACGGCGTCCAGCTGCAGGCCGATCAGCGTGAGCACGACCTGCGTGCAGTGCACCATGAAGGGCTCGCCCGACTTGCGCACCTGGCCGGCGTGGTGCAGGGTGCTGAAATGATAGGCCCGTTCGATGAGGTCCAGCTGGGCTTCCAGCGCCTCGTCGGAATCGATCTCCGGATGGGAAATGGCGTACTGCTCCAGCAAGACCTGGACCGGAACGATCGCGGAGTGCGTAAGGGCGTTTTCAATCGTCGCAGCCATCGGGATGCTCACTTGATCAACGGGTACGGGTCCTATGCCGCTTGACAGGTCGGCGGGGCACCTTAAACTAATTCATGCCCGTGCGCATCGATCATGCCCGCGCGTTCAACACGCTCGGATTGCAGATGTAACATCGGCAATTTACAATAGGTTACCTCGTATCCGTATAGATACAGGACGAAATGGGCCGTTGTCAAGCCGGTTTTGGACGGGACGGCGCGCGCCTGCGCCATGCAGCACGTCCCGCGGCGCAGAACGCTAGGCGAACAGGAAGGCCGATATGTCGTGGATGAAACGGTCGAAAGCGTTTCTGTAGTCCGGGTCGACGCGGTGGACGTTTCGGATTTCCCTGATCATGGCACGGGTTTCCGGCGCGTGCCGGTCGTAGGCGTCGGGCAGCGGAACCCCCGTGGTGAAAGGGAACTCGTGGACGCCGAGGTCCAGCCGCAGGACGGGCGCCGGACGCAGATTCCATGCCGCGCGGTCGGCCGAGATGACCCGGTCGGCGGGGTTGACCACGACCAGCAGTCGATCGCCCACGGTTTCCATGCCCTTCACCAGCCCGTCGCCGTGAAGCAGCACTTCCGCCAGCCAGCGGGCGGGGGCTTCGACCAGCTGCCGGCGGCGGCCCCCGGCCGCTCCACGCAGAAAGGACCGGTCTCCCAGGTACCCGGACAAACGCCGAGCGGCCGATTCGTCCATGATGAACAGGCTTTCGGGGCGTATGCCGTCCAGGGGAGCGCCGGAAGCGAAGAGGGCGGCGCGGCTTTCCGAGAAACGGCCCTCCGGATCGGAAAGCAGCAGGACCAGGGCCAGGTAGCCGCCGGCCGAGTAACCCAGGAAGCGCACCCGTGCGCCGGCCCGGCAGCCTTCGTGGTCGCCCGCTTCGATCCGGTCCTTGAGGTCCACGGCGTCGTAATAGGATTGAAGCCCGCCGAGCAGGTAGCGTTCGGGCGACCGGTAAAGCCGTTCGCTGATGCGGGCGTTGAAGGGACTCGTCCGCCCGTTGTCCGTCCGGTCGGCCCGGCGCGCGGCGATACGGGTCTGGTTCCGCGTGCTCCAGAGCTCCGAACGCCTTCCCACGTGGAAGGCCAGGGGAAAGAGGATGACGGGGACGTGCAGCCGCAGGGCGAAACTGCAGGCCCAGGGCAGCATCCGGGCGTAGCTGCCTTCGTTCAACCCGTGGAATATGACCAGGACCTCTTCGGCGCCGCCTGCGGGCAGGTCGACCGGTTCCACCATGAGGTAATGGAAGGCGCGGTTTTCCGCGATGCCCCGGTCTTCCGGCAGCAGCAGGCCGGTCCAGCGGGAATCGAACCGCGGGCGGCGCAGCCGGCAGCGGCCATCGTCCACGGGATCGCCGCCGGTCCGGTACAGCCTGTTCAACGCATCGGGCTCGTATACGTTCCCGGGCATGAAAACGTCTCCTCAAGGTCCGCCTGGCACGTCGCAGGCACGGACCGCGCTTAACTGAACATGCACCGTCAAGACCACCGCCGCGTGACGCTGCGCTCGATCCTGGTCGGAATCGTCCTGGCCGCGTTCATCAGCCTCTGGATTCCGTACAACGTCTGGGTCGCGCGGGCGACCTTCATGGATTTCGAGCACGTCTCCGCGGCATTGATGGCCCCCTTCCTCTTCTTCGTCATCGTCGTGAACGGACTGTTGCGCAAGTACCGGCCGGCCGCGACGTTCAGCACCTCGGAACTCCTCGTGGTCCTGTCCTTCGGCCTGATCGCGTCCACCGTGCCCTCCCACGCCTTCATGAGCTACTTCATCGGGGTGATCACCACGCCCTACTATTTTGCGTCGCCGGAAAACCAGTGGGTAGAGGTTTTCTTCCAATACCTCCCGGCCTGGCTGCTTGTCGACCCCGCCGACCATACGGTCCGCTGGTTCTACGAGGGACTGCCCGCCTATGCCCATCTGCCGTGGCGTCCCTGGGTCGTCCCCCTGTTCTGGTGGGGCACGTTCTTCATCGCCCTGTTCTTCGCGGGATCCTGCCTGGTGGTGATCCTGCGGAAGCAGTGGGTCGTCCACGAAAGACTCAGTTTCCCGCTGGCCCAGGTCCTCTCCCGGATCGTACACGAACCCGAAGGCCGTTCGTTCCTGCCGCCCTTCATGCAGGGGCGGCTCTTCTGGATCGGGTTCGCGCTGCCGCTGGCCGTAATCGGCTGGAACGTGGTCGATTACTTTACGCCGGTCGGGGTGATCCCCATCGGGCAGCCCTACGCGACGGATCTCGTCGTCGGCCACCTGTTCCCCGCCATCAAGATCAAGGTCAACTGGTACCTCTTCTGCTTCGCGCTCTTCTCGCCGGTGGACATCCTGTTCAGCATCTGGGTCTTCCACCTCTTCGCCATCCTCGAGTCGGGCGGCATGAACGCCGTGGGACTGCTCGAGACCGGCGCGTCGCCGGACGCCGCGGTCCGCCTCCAGGAGATCGGTGCCCTGATCGTCTTCGTCCTCTGGGGCTTCTGGATCGCCCGGCGCCACCTGTGGGACGTGGCGCGGAAGGCCCTGGGCCGCGCGCCTGAAGTAGACGATTCCGACGAGTTCTTTTCCTACCGGGCGGCCGTCCTGGGCGTGGCGCTGGGCGTCGCCTACATGGCGGCCTTCCTGCACGTGGCCGGCATGGGTCTCGCCATCATGGCGCCCTTCCTGTTTCTGCTCTTCGTCTTCTACGTCGGCGTGGCCCGGATCGTGGCGGAAACCGGGCTGGTCGCCCTCGACCTCCCCATGAACTCCCACGAGTTTCTCATACGCGGCGTGGGTTCGTCCGGCATCGATCCGTCGTCCCTCACGGCCTTCGGCCTGACCAATGCCTTCGCCCGGAACTGGAAGACCTTTACCATGGTCTCCGTCTCCCACGTCACCCGTCTCGGGGACCGCGTATGGACCGACAAGAAGCTGATGTTCGCCGCAATCTGCGGGGCCTTCGCCCTGGCGTTCCTGATCAGCGCCGCGTATACCGTCTATTCCGGGTATGAGACGGTTGGCGCGTCGCAATTCGACCAGTGGGCCTTCACCACGGGCAATATCCACTTCTTCGAAAGCGTCAAGATCTGGATCCAGAACCCGACCCGGATGTCGGTCACGGAAACCGCCTGGTTCTTCCTGGGCGGTTTCCTCATGATGGTGCTGATCTTCCTTCGCTACAAGTTCCCGGGATGGCCGCTGCACCCCGTGGGACTCACCATCGCCCGGGGCGTGGCGATCGACAACGGGGCCTTCACCCTCTTCATGGCCTGGGCCGTCAAGGTCCTCCTGCTCCGGTCCGGCGGCATCGGCCTTTTCCGAAGCGTTCAGCCCCTGATCCTCGGCATGCTGGTCGGTTTCTGCACGGGCCTGGTCCTGTCCAATATCGTCGACGTCATCTGGTTTCCCGGACAGGGCCACCGGATACACGGCTGGTAGCGGCCGAGGGCCGCGCTGCGGACGCCGCTGAGGATACGAGGCCGGAAGCGGCTCAGGCCCCGCCACGGTGGAAACGCTTTGAATCGAACGGGAGACAGCCGCCGGGGGGCCGATCCGCGGGAAGGTGCGAACAGGAAAGGATTGTTGCGATTCCGTGACGAATAGGATTGACTTTCGGTCGTCTTGCCGTATATAATCTAACGATTTGCGGTTTTCGTCCGAAAAGAGGACCCTGAAGGGCCGCTTCATGGATCATCTGGACCTTACCATACGCATTGCCGGCGAGAACGGCGAAGGCGTGCTTACCGTGGGCGACGTGCTGGCCGAAGCGCTGGCCCGGTCCGGCCTCCATATCTATACCTTCAAGAACCTCCCGGCCGAAATCAAGGGCGGAGCCTCCATGACCCAGGTCAGGGTGCAGGACACCCCCGTCCGTTCGCCCGGCGACGCCCTCGATATCCTGATGGTGTGGAACCAGGAGAATTACGACATTCACGTGGGCGAGGTCAAGCCCACCGGCGTCGTGATTTTCGATCCCGACGAATGCGAGGCGGACGAGGGCCTGGCGCTGACCCAGATCGGCGTGCCGCTCCAGAAGATCACCAAGACCGTCATCAAGACGATGAAGTCCAAGAACGTGCTGGCCTTCGGGGTGCTTA
This sequence comes from bacterium, assembly GCA_963693015.1. Lineage (GTDB taxonomy): Bacteria > JAAXHH01 > JAAXHH01 > JAAXHH01 > JAAXHH01 > JAAXHH01. Next base: position 1,726,692 of record OY843748.1, on the reverse strand, counting down.
CGTCCTGCCTGGGCATTCCCTTCGAATCCGCGAAGCAGATGGTGGCCGAGAGCAGGTGGGGCCGCCGCAAGGAGTTCCTCGAGTCGAACATCAACGCCTTGAAGCAAGCCTATGTCTACGTGACGGATAACGGGATCGACCTGGGGCTTCGGGTCCCGGTGAACCAGAGAAACGGCCATGCCCAGTTGATCATGACGGGAAACGACGCGTTGTGCATGGGCGCCCTGGCCGCGGGATGCCGGTATTACGCCGGCTATCCCATCACGCCCGCCAGCGACGTGATGGAGACGCTGGCGAAAGCGATGCCCCGGGTGGGCGGCGTCCTCATGCAGACCGAGGACGAGATCGCGGCCATAACGGCCTCCATCGGGGCTTCTTTCACGGGCGCGAAGGTGATGACCGCCACGGCGGGTCCGGGACTGTCGCTCATGGTCGAGGCCCTCGGCCTGGCGACCATGGAGGAGATCCCCCTCGTAGTCGTCGACGTCATGCGCGGCGGACCGAGCACCGGCATGCCCACGAAGACGGAGCAGTCGGATCTGAACCTGGCCATCCACGGCGCCCACGGCGAGGCGCCCCGCATCGTCATCGCGGCGACCAACACCGAAGACTGTTTCTATACGGCGGTCAAGGCCTTCAATCTCGCGGAGAAATACCAGACGCCGGTCATCCTGCTCAGCGATCAGCATCTGTCGCAGCGGGCGCAGGTCATGTCCCGTCCCGATCTCAGCCAGATCGAGATCGTCGAGCGAAAGCAACCCGACGGAAACGGCAGCGTCTCCCCTCAGGAATTCGACCGGTACGAGATGACCGAGGACTACGTATCCCCCATGCCCCTGCCGGGCCGGCACGGGCAGCACTACGTGGCAACGGGCCTGGAGCACGACGAACACGCCCATATCGACTACTCGCCGGAAGCCCACATTCGCATGACCGAAAAACGGCATCAGAAAATCGAATCCGCCGTGAACGAGCCGGGTTTCGTTCAGCGGTACGGGGCGGAGGACGCCCAGCTGGGATTGATCGGCTGGGGATCGTCGGAAGGTCCCATACTGGAAGCGCTGGACCGGACCCTGGCGAAGGGGTACAAGGTAGCCGCCCTGATCTTCAAGATGCTTCATCCCCTGCCGGAGGAGGAAGCCCGCGCCTTCATCGAATCCATCCCGGTGGTCTCGGTGGTGGAGCTGAACGCCAGCGGCCAGTTCGCGAACTACCTGCAGGGGCGTCTGGCCCTTTCGCTGCAGCGGTTCAACATCATTACGGGGCTGCCCTTCAAGGCGGGCGACATCGAGGAATACATCGAAGGAGTACTGCAGTATGGCTGAAGTCCGTACGGCCGACACCGCCGGGACTGCGGCGCCTGAACGGACCGGTCAGGCCGGGCAACCCGGTCAGGCCGGGCAACCCGCCAAGCGCGCGCTCAAGGATTACCGCAGCGAAGTCAAGCCCACGTGGTGCCCCGGTTGCGGGGATTTCGGCGTGCTCGCCGCGCTGCAGCGCGCCCTCGCCGAACGGAACCTGGATCCCAGGGACGTGGTCATCGTTTCCGGCATCGGCTGTTCAGGCCGCTTGCCTGAATTCGTCAACGCCTACGGCCTGCACGTGGTGCACGGGCGGGCGCTGCCCGCGGCCCAGGGCGTCAAGGCGGCCAATCCCGATCTGACGGTCATCGCCGTCGGCGGCGACGGGGACGGGTTCGCCATCGGCGGCGGCCACGTGCCCCACGCCGTGCGCCGGAACCAGGACATCACCTACATCGTGATGGACAACCAGGTGTACGGACTGACCAAGGGCCAGCCGTCGCCCAGCACGCCCGAGGGCATGCAGGCGCTGCGCCGCAGCGTTTCCATGCCCAAGATGGCGCCCTACGAAGGGGTGCTGGAAGGCCAGTTGAACATCCTGGCCATGATAATCGTATACGGCTGCAGTTTCGTCGCGCGCACCTTCTCGAGCCAGGCGACGGAAATGGCGAAGATCATCGGCCGGGGACTCGACCACCCCGGATTCGCCTTCGTGCACGCCATGAGTCCCTGTCCCACCTTCTACAACACCTACGATCCCTGGAAGGAATCCTTCATGCCGCTGCCGGACGGCTGGGATACCGGCGACCGGATCAAGGCGATCGACAAGGCCATGGAAGAGGTGGGCGAGGGGGTATTCCACAGCGGCGTGTTCTTCCAGGAAGAGTACCGCACCTATACCGACAAGCTGCAGGACGTGTACGCCAAGGCCCACGGCGAAGAGCAGGCGACCATAGACGCCCTGATGGACCAGTACGCCTGAGCCGGCAACTTCAATCCCGCACCATCACCTGAACACGACGGTTCGGCGTCCGTTGATCAAAACGCGCCGCTGGATGTGGTAGAGCACGGCCCGCGCGAGCACGATGCGTTCGATGTCGTGCCCCACCGCCGTCAGTTCCGCCGGCGACATGCGGTGGGTCACGGCTTCCACGTCCTGCTCGATGATCGGACCCTCGTCGAGGTCGGCCGTCACGTAGTGGGCGGTTGCGCCGATCAGCTTCACGCCGCGCCGATGGGCCTGGTGGTAGGGACGGGCGCCTTTGAATCCGGGCAGGAAGGAGTGGTGGATGTTGATGATGCGCCCCGCCATCCTGTCGCAGACCTCGGGGCCGAGGATCCGCATGTACCGGGCCAGCACGACGAAGTCGATGTTGTTCTCCTCGATCTCGTCGATCAGGCGTTCCTCCTGCTCCTCCTTGTTCTCCGGGGTGACCGGCAGGTGCAGAAAGTCGATGCCCGATTCCCCGGCCAGCTGCCCGGCGTCCGCGTGGTTGGATATGATCAGCGGGATATCCAGCCGAAGCTTGTCCATCCGCGTGCGGTTCAGCAGGTCCAGCAGGCAGTGCATTTCCCGCGACACCATGATCAGTGCCCGGGGCCGCGTGTCGTCGGCCGACAGGTCCCACTGCATCTCCAGTTCCTCCGCCATGGGCGCGAAGGTTCGCCAGAGGGAACCCAGGGTGACCCTGCCGCCGAAATGCACGCGCATGAAGAACCGCTCGCTGTACGGATCGATGTACGTATCGCTTTCGATGACGTGGCAACCCTGTTCGGCCAGCCAGCGGGTCACCGTGTAGATCAGCCCGGTGCGCTTGGGACAGGACAGGGCCAGCAGGAAATTCTTGACGGTGCGCGCCTTCATGAATGGAGACCGTTACCGTGCGTTTGGGGTTGGCTTCGTGGTGCGACGGGTCCTATTGGGGACTGTGGTACGCGGGACCACTCGGCGACGGAGGGGTTTCGAAGGCGGACCTCCCCCGCCGCGTATGGATGGCTGCCTGTGCGGCATCCAGATCTGCCCGGGCCGCGGCTAGCGCCGAGCCCGGGCCCGGATCTGTCAATCGTTGAAGAAATCAGCGTTGATCTGGATGTATTCCTGCCATTCATCCGGGGTGTCTTCTTCGGCGAAAATGGCCTCTACCGGGCATTCGGGTTCGCAGGCGCCGCAATCTATGCACTCTTCCGGATCGATGTACAGCATGCGTTCGCCGTCCTTGGTGTGTATGCAGTCCACCGGGCAAACGTCGACGCACCCCTTGTCCATCACGTCAATACATGGCTCTGCGATAATATAGGTCATACGAGACTCCTTGCTGATCTCTCCTGCCTGACTGCTATCTGTATTGCGATGCGTTGAAACCTGTATTGCTCAAAACAAAATCAGGCAACCCTTTGTTGCCCGGACAACGACATAGTATAGTCGCCCGGCAAGGCCGTGTCAAGCCTGAATTCGATTGACCGCCGGGATGATCCCGCTTAATTTCCAAGGCCATGCCACCGTTCGCCGTACCCGCCGAGCTGGCCCGCCGTTACGACGTTTGTTTCAAGTCCATCGCCATTGGCAAGTGGGTGAACCTGGACATACTCTCGGTGCGCGATCCGGACGTCCTCATCGACGAACTCGACCCGGAATGCTACGATGAAGACGAACGCCTGCCCTACTGGGCGGAAATCTGGCCTGCGGCGATCGGACTCGGCCGCCATCTGTTCGAGTACCCCGCTCCCGCCGGTTCCAGGATCCTGGAACTGGGTTGCGGGGTTGGCGTGGCCGGTATCGCGGCGGCCGCGGCGGGGCTGGTGGTCACCGCCTGCGATTACGAGGAAGACGCCCTGGCCTTCGCCCGGTACAATGCCCGTTTGAATGGCCTGGAAGAACGCGTATCCTACCGCTTCCTGGACTGGAGAAACCCGGATCTCGACCGCAAATACGCCATTGTAATCGGTTCGGACATCCTGTACGAAAGGCCGAATCACGAACCGATCCGACAGTTGCTCGACGACACGCTGGAACCGGAAGGCATGTTCCTCGCGAGCGATCCGGACCGCCGGGCGGCGGCCCCCTTCGTCGAATCCATGATCGCCCGGGGTTATCGCCACAGCGCGCAGCCTAGAAGGATAAAGTTCGACGCGAACGACAGCAGGATCATCGTTCACCGGTTTCTGAAAGAGGGCTGACCCCGCAGTACCTGATCTGAAAGAGGGCTGACCCCGTAACCTGATCGGAACGGACATGAAAGAAGCCATTGCCCGACTGCCGGAGGGAATCCGGGAGCGCCTGCGCCAGGCCGGGCGCCTGGCCGATGAAAGGGGACTGGACCTGTTCCTGGTCGGCGGGACCGTGCGGGACATGCTCCTGGGCCGCGCCCGGACGGACGTAGATCTGGCGGTGGAAGGAGACGGAATGGGATTCGCCCGCCGCCTGGCGCGGAGGACCGAAGGCCGTTACACGCCCCATCCCCGGTTCCTGACGGCCACCGTGGAGCTGCCCGAAGGGAACAGCCTGGACGTGGCCACGGCCCGTGGCGAGACCTACGAACGCCCGGGGGCGCTGCCCCGGGTGGCCCCCGCTTCGATGGAAGTCGACCTGGCGCGGCGCGACTTTACGATCAATGCCATGGCGGTCCCGTTGAACGGGCGACGCTTCGGCAGGCTGGTCGATCCGTTCAACGGCCGGGACGACCTGGAGAAACGCCTGGTCCGCGTCCTCCACGACCGGAGCTTCATCGACGACCCGACCCGCCTCTTCCGGGCCGTGCGGTTCGAACAGCGTCTGGGGTTCAGGCTCGAACGCGGGACGGAACGCAGGATCCGGGAAGCGGTATCGGGAGACATGATCGGGAACCTTTCGGGACCCCGGCTGCTGGAGCAGTTGAGATTGATCTGCACCGAACCCGATCCCTGGCGGGTCTTCAACCGGCTGGAACGGCTCGAGGCGCTCAAGGCCATCCACCCCGCCCTCGCGTCCGACGATGGACTGAAGACGCTTGTCCGGGAGATCACCCGGTCCGGCGATCTGGCGTCTTCCACGTACGACGGCTGGTGGATACTGTACCTGGTCGCGTTGTTCAGACCGCGCAGGGAGGAGACGCTGCACGGCATCGTGGACCGGCTGAAACCCAACAGGCGGCTCCGGAAGGCCATCGAGGACATGTCCCGGTGGTCCCGGGTGGAGCAGGACATCGCATCGGGCGGAGTCGAGACGCCGGCGGATTTCTACCGCGCGGTCCGGACGATCTCGGAGGACACGATGCTCTTCCTTACCCTGACCCATCCGGACGACGACGTCCGGCGCCGCTGCGAATCCTACTACCGCCATCACCGGCATATGGCCCTGTCCATCGACGGAGGAACGCTCAAGGAGCTGGAAATCCCCGCAGGACCGGCGTACGGGCAGATCCTGGACGAAGTCCTTTCGATGAAGATCAACGGCGAAATCGGGACCCCGGAGGAGGAGCGCCGCGCCGCGCGGGATCTCTGGTCGCGCCTTCACCGCCCCGGCACCTGAATCGATCCGCAGCCGCAGCAAAGGAGCATACATGCCCGATCTTACCATCCTGTTCATCGCCATGCCCGCGATCCTCTTCGCCCTGACCTTTCACGAATACGCCCATGCCTGGGCGGCGTGGAAACTGGGCGATCCCACGGCGCGCAGCATGGGGCGGCTTTCGCTGAATCCCCTGGTGCATCTCGACCCGGCCGGGACCATCATGCTGGTCATCACCGTCATGAGCGGATTCGGCATCGGCTGGGCCAAACCCGTACCGGTGGACCCCCGCTACCTGCGCAATCCCCGGAAGGACATGCTCTGGATCGCCCTGGCCGGACCGGCGTCCAATATCATCCTCGCCTTCATCCTGGTGGGCGTTTTCACCCATATGCCGGCGGAAGGCGCCCTGACCGACACGCTGCGCCAGATGGTCCGGTACGGCATCATCATCAATCTGGCGCTGGCCTTCTTCAACATGCTGCCCATTCCGCCGCTGGACGGGTCGCGGGTGCTCAAGGGACTGCTGCCACCTGCGCAGGCGCAGCGTTACGGCCAACTGGAGATGTACGGTCCGATCCTGCTGATCGGCCTGATCATCGCGGACCAGATGTTGCGGCTGGGCATCATCCGGACCTGGATCGCGGTGCCGATGCAGATCTGCCTGAATCTCATGACCAATCTCTTCAGCAGCCTCTAGGACGAAGGGTTCCCGCCGCCATGCGCTTCAGCGCCGAGACGATCCGCCTGGACCTCATCCATCCCTTCCGCATCGCCCGCGAGGTCAGCGACCACAAGCGGAACGTGCTCGTACGCATCTCCGACGGCGAGTTGACCGGGACAGGCGAAGCCGCGCCTTCCCGCTACTACGGAGAAGACGCCGGGTCGGTGCTGCGGGCGCTGGAGGAAGCGCCCGGCCTGCTCGGCGGCGATGCCTTCGAACTGGAAGGCGCGATGGACCGCCTCGCGTCGCGGTTGCCGGGGGGTCCCTCGGCGCGGGCGGCGGTGGATATCGCCCTCCACGACCTCGCCGCGCAGCGGCTTGGCGTCCCCCTCTACAGGTGGCTTGGCCTCGATCCCGAAAAGACGCCCGTCACCTCGTTCACCATCGGCATCGACGAGCCGGAAACGGTGCGTCGCAAGGTGGGCGAGGCCGCCGGCTATCCGGCGTTGAAGATCAAGCTCGGTTCGGAAGAGGATCTCGAGATCATGCGTGTGATCCGGAGCGAGACGGACGCGCCCATCCGGATCGACGCCAACGCGGGATGGACGGCGGACCAGGCCGTGGAAATGGTAAAATGCCTGTCCGAGTTCGACGTGGAGCTCGTGGAGCAGCCCCTGCCCCCGGGGTCGCCGGGAGACTGGCGCAGGGTGCGCGAGGCGGCGCCCATGCCGATCATCGCCGACGAAAGCGTGCTGACCTCGGCGGACGTGCCGGCCCTGGCCGGCCTCGTGGACGGCGTCAACGTAAAGCTGATGAAGTGCGGCGGGATCCGCGAGGCGCTGCGGCTCATCCACACGGCCCGGGCTCACGGGATGCGGGTCATGATCGGCTGCATGATCGAATCGTCCGTCGCCATCACCGCGGCGGCCCACCTGTCCCCCCTGGCTGACTACGCCGACCTGGACGGCAACCTGTTGATCTCCAACGATCCCTTCATCGGCGCCGCCGTGCGGCAGGGCCGCCTGGTCCTGCCGAAGGGGCCGGGCATCGGCGTGGCGCCCAGGTCGTAGGTGCCAGTGTGACGCCCCCAGGTCATAAGCACCGGCGTGGCGCCCAAGTCATAAACATCGGCGTAGTCCCCACCTCATAAACGCCGGGCGTTCGCTGCGGACCCGCCGCACCCGCGGAAGGGGCGGCAGCCCGGTGACGGTCGCCCCCGTCGGCTGCGCCTTCACCTGGCGGATGTTTTCCGCCTTCTTCATGGCGCGCAGCATTTCTCACTCCACGTTCCGCAAGTCCTTCGTCTCGCGATTCTCACTCCACGTTCCGCAAGCCCTTCGCCTCGCGTTCCCAACCTAATGACGATGGCCGGCAGCGTCTCCCGGTTCTCCTCCGAGTACCTTCCCCCTATCCTGCGAAATACCCCGCAGGGCGGTGTCCGCGTCTGTCCCGCATCCCCCGAAACTGCCCGCGCCTTACCATCCCGCGCCTGCACCAGTAACCCAGGTTCAATACGCAAAGGCCGGCCCCGTAAGATCATGTATGAGTCAAATTGAATAAGAGAAAATCATGATCGATCAGACTGAAACGAATATGTGAGTTTGAATGATCCACTTCGGTCGATACCGGTATTCATGCCGTCTCGACGGCAGGCAGGCGTCCATCCCGCGCGATGCAGGATGAGAAAGGAGGCCGTATAGATCCGTGCCTTTTACGCGGCGACATCTTACAGCGCTAAAGAGAAACATGTGATAGACGGGAGACAATAATGCATTACCGCACAGTAATGGTGATGGCGTTCGCGTTATCCGTGATGGGATGCGAAGGCCTTTCAGGCCCCGCCGGCCCGCCCGGACCGCAAGGCGCGACGGGTCCGCAGGGTCCCCGGGGGCCTGTCGGTCCCACCGGTCCTGCCGGTCCTCAGGGCCCTGCCGGTCCGCAGGGTCCCAAGGGCGACCCGGGTGATCCGGGGCTTCCCGGTCCCGCCGGTCCCGCCGGTCCCAAGGGCGACCCGGGTGATCCGGGACTTCCCGGTCCCGCCGGTCCCGCCGGTCCCAAGGGCGACCCGGGTGATCCGGGACTTCCCGGTCCCGCCGGTCCCGCCGGTCCCAAGGGCGACCCGGGTGATCCGGGACTTCCCGGTTCCGCCGGTCCCCCTGGTCCCCCCGGTCCGCAGGGTGATCCGGGTGAAGGTGTCGATATGGACCAGTTTATTGAGAGCGGCGCGCTGGTCGCCATTCATCACATTGAACTGACCCAGGATGGCGATGACAAGAGGGTCGCCGTGTTTGACGCGCCCGATTACGACCTCAGAATCGATGAGCATGGCCAGGAGGTGAATTCGTTGGATCTGATCATGGCCGTGGGGGGTACGACCACGATCGTCGCGAAAGCCGTCGCCCAGGACGGCACGGTCCTGAGAAACGTCAGTTTCGGCTGGGCGTCCGACGATGACGCAGTCGTGGTCGACGGTGGCGTGATCGAAGCCGTGGTACCGACCACCGGCGCCAAAGTTACCATCGAGGTCTTGGGCAGAGGCGTGGAGATCGAGGTGACGGTCAGGGTGCCCGAGGCGATCAGGCGGATCGAGTTCGCTTCAGATCAGGCGCTCTATTACGTGCTGCCGGTCGGCCGAGAAGTCGAACTGATGACACCCGTAGCCTACAACAGGGAGGAGGGCGGGGAGGCCATCAAAGGCGCCGAAGCGCTCATTGCCTGGGTGAGTTCTGCGCCCAAGATAGTCAGTGTGGACGACAACGTGATTACGGCGGAAAGTGAAGGCGAGGCCGAGATCACGGCCCAGGCTCAGGGGGTCACGTCCGAATCCAAGATCAAGGTCACCGTCGGCCCCGCTACCGGGCTCATCACACACGTGATGCGTCCTTACCCCTCCAAACTCGCCGACCGTACCCGGATCTTGACGCTTGCCGATCCAGATGCCGATCCTCCGGTGAAACGAGCGTTGGTACCCAATGAGGACATCACGTTTGAAATCCAGGTACTGAAGGTCGGGGCTAATGGCAGGACGACCAACAATAAAGATGATTTGACGGCGATGGTCCGAAGCCAGAATCCCGACGTGGTCACCATTCCCGACGCTGCTCCTGTAATTTCGATAGACGGCGCTCTCAAGGAAATAACCATCAAAAAGACTTGGATCGTAGGTCATGGAACGGCGTACCTGGTGGTTTCGATCCCCGGAGCTGTGGATCTACCGCTGGCGCCGATCTTCATCAACAGGCCGAAGCCATAGCCGTTCACCCGGCCCGGGATGATCCGGGTTCGTCGACAGGAGGCGGTCTCTCCGCGGTCCCGTGCTGCTCCAGGGTCATCGTTCCGTCGCGCAGCACGCCATAGGTATCGTGCCGAAGCCAGTCCCCGAGGTTGACGTACACCTTGTCGCCCCTGTGTTGCAGCGTCGGGCGGTGGGTGTGCCCGAAGACCACCGCGTCGTAGCCCTGGTCGAGCAGGGAGAAGGCCAGATCCCGGTAGGCTTCCCGCGGGTCCCACGCCGTGGGGGCGCCGTGGCGTCTGCTCAGCCGCGATACCAGGCGGCCGATCCTGAAACCGCAGTCCGGGTGAATCATCTGGAACAGGCGGATGCACAGGGCGCTGCGCGTGATCTTCGAAAACAGCCGGTATCCGAGGTCGCTGGAGATGAGCCCGTGGCCGTGGGCGATATAGAGCTTCCGGCCCTGGTGGGTGACGGCCAGCGGTCCGTCGGCCGTCTCCACGCCGACCTGCTCCTTCAGGAACGTCCCCAGCCAGAAATCGTGGTTGCCGCCGAGGTAGGTGACCCGAACGCCGCTCTCGACCAGCGAACTCAGGGCATGCAGCACCGTGTAGTGCTGGCGGGGCACCACGGTGCGGTATTCGAACCAGAAATCGAACAGATCGCCCACGATGTACAATTGCCGTGCCTTGCCCCTGAGGCTTCGCAGGAAGGCCAGCAGACGCGCTCTTCTCCCCGCCTCTGCCGCGTAGTCTTCGATCCCCAGGTGGGCATCGGAAATGAAGTAGACGGGACCTTCCATCATGGCCGGCATCAGACCCGAATCCTGCCGGGAACCGCTCGGTTTCCCGGGCGTTCAGGGGGACAACTTTGAATTGACAATACACCTCCCGCGCGTTAATTAAGATACATGGGGCCATATATTTAACTACTGAAAAACGCAGTCATGCCGCCCACGGCTTCGGCGTGCGGGCGGGGAACCGGAAGAAGGACCGGATGGCCAGAAAGAAGCTGTCTTCGTTGACGGACCTGGAAATCGACATCATGAACGTCGTCTGGCGGTTGGGACGGGCGACGGTGCGCCAGATCGTCGATTCGCTCCGGGACCAGCGTCCCCTGGCGTACACGACGGTACAGACGGTCCTGTCCATCCTCACCCAGAAGGGCGTGGTGCGGTACACACGCGAAGGGCGGGCCTTCGTCTACACCGCCATCGTAAAGCCCGAAGGCGTGCGCCGGGAGACCATACAGGCCGTCGTGGACAAACTGTTCGCCGGCTCGCCGCAGTCCCTGGTGCTGCACCTGATCGAATCGGACGCGCTGACCGCGGAAGAAGCCGAAAGCCTGCGCAACCTGCTGGACCGGATGGCCTCGGAGGCCTCGGATGACTGACCCCGGGTACGCGATCCCACTCTTCGACCGGTTGGGCCGGCAGGTCGTGGATCTGTTGTGGCTGCCGAGCCTGGAAGCGCTGCTGCTGGGCGCGCTGGTCTGGGCGCTGCTCTTGTCGAACCGGGGCTGTCCGCCCGGGATCAGGCATTTCCTCTGGCTGCTGGTACTGGCGAAACCGCTCCTCTCCGTCGTGCTGCCGTGGCAGGGTCCCTTCGAGATCCCATGGGCGCCCGGGGCACACGATGGCGGCCCCGTACCGGGTGATCGTTACCTCCTGGAAGCCTACCTCTATGCCGGTACGGGCCTGACCTGGATCGCCTTCGCCGGTCTCGGACTGATCCGCGTCGTTTCCGCGGGCGTCGTGCTGACGCGGAGAAAGCGGCGGGCCGTACCGGTCGCCGTACCCCGGGTACGCGCCTTGTTCGACCGTTGCCTGGCCGAAGTCGGATTGAAGCGCAAGGTGGCTTTGCGGGTTTCAGACGAGTTCGAAGGCCCCGCCCTGATCGCCGTGGGGCGGCCCGTGGTCGTGATCCCCTCGTGGTGCATCCTGGAGCTTTCCAGCGCGGAACTCAAGCAGGTCCTGCTCCATGAACTCGCCCATTATGCCCGGCGGGACCACCTCACGGTCCTCCTGGTACAGTTCACCCGGATCTTCTTCTTCTTCCATCCGGCGGTCTGGTACGCCGCACACCGGATCGGCATTGAAGCGGAACGGGCCTGCGACGTGGCCGTCGTCCGCGTTTCCAGGCACCCGGAGCGCTACGCTTCCACCCTGCTTAAAGTTGCCGGGAGTAAGGTCCGGCCCCACTGGCAGGCGGCCCTCGAGCTGGCGAGGTCGGCCTCCATGGTGGCCGTGCGCATCCGGGACGTGCTCGGTTCGGCGGTGAACCGGAAGCAAAGCGCCCTCTTCTCCCTGCTGGCCGCCGGCTTCTGTACGCTGATCGCGGTTGTGCCCCTGTTCCGCCCCGGTATGAATGCGCCGGTCGGCATGGCCGGTCTGGCCGGTCCGGTCGGCCCGGCCGACCTCGGCGGTCTGAGCGGTCCGGGCGGTCCGGGTGCCCTGGGTGGCCCGGCCGATATGCCCGCTGCGGCGCGGACGAGCGGATCTGCTGCCCGGCCGGAACCCGGCCGGATCACTCCGGCCCCGGCCCGGCCGGACCATGACGCCGCGGAACCCGGCGGGTCGAATGCATCGGCCAGCCGTGAGACGGAAGCGGCCGCCCGAGAAGATCTTCCCAAGACCATGGTCGATGGCCGGCCCTCGCCGCGCAGGTCCATGGCCGCCAGGATGATTGAACCGAATGTCCGTTACTCAGGCGGGGCCTTCGAACCCGCGGGACGCCATCGCATAAACCCCGCCGCGCTCGGACGTTCCGTTGCCGTGAGCGCGCCGGATCGACCCCTGTCGTCGGAGAACAGGCTCAGGCAGGGGCGTTTCGAGGTGCAGGGCGTGGGGCAGACGGGCAGCGCGTTGTTCGATCCGGCGACGGTGTCCGTGAGCGCCGGTTATTTCCTTACGCCCACCCACCAGTTCGGCGGCGTGTTTTCCATCCGGCGGCCGAACGACACGGAGGCGTTTGAAGACACCCGGCGAACTCCCGGCGCTGCATACGGCGGCAACCTGCTTCGAGCCAGGAAACTGGCCGGTTTCGGCAATGCGGTCCTGCGCACGGACAATGCGGCCCTGCGCGCGGACGTGCTTGAAACCCAGGAGGAAGAACAGGCGGACCGGGTTACCAGGATCGGCGCTTTCTATCGGTACAATCTTCCCGTCCCGGGCGGTTCCTTCACGCCCTTCTTCGGCTGCGGCACCGGCCTGGAGATCAGACCTCAAAACCGCCACATGACCATGGTCGACGCCGGGATAGGGCTGCGTTACTTCTGGGAGCGGCACGTCGCCCTGGTCGCGCAGGCGGCCTACCGAAAGGAACTGGACGTCGTCTCCCGTCCTTACCCGGAGATGACGTTGGGCGTTTCCGCCATCTTCTAGCGCCTTCATTCGTCCACGTGGCCATCTGAATCTGAGGCAAATGGATCAGCATACGAACAGAGCGACCTCGGCGCTCATCATCGCCGGCGGCGCGGGCGCGCGCCTTCAAACGGTAACCGGGCCGGTGCCCAAACCGCTGATGAAGCTCTGCGGCGTGCCCTTGATCAAGCGCATCATACTGACGGCCGCCAGGGCCGGCATAACGCGCTTCGTGATCGTAACAGGGTACGAAGCGGACCGCTTCCACGAGACCCTGTCGCACGATCCCGGCCTGGACGGCTGCCGGATCGAATGGGTGCACAACGAACGGTGGCACATGCCCAACGGCGTTTCCGTCCAGGCCGCCCGGTCCCGCCTGACCGAGCCCTTCGTGCTGCTCATGGCGGATCACCTCTTCGAGCAACGGACGCTGGAACGGCTGCTCGAGGAACCGGTCGCCGAGGGGGAGTGCCTGCTCGCCGTCGACCGGAAAATCGAAAGCGTCTACGATCTGGACGACGCCACCAGGGTAGCCGTGCGCGAAGACAGGGTGGTGGGAATCGACAAAGGGCTGCGGGAGTTCGACGCCGTTGATACCGGCATGTTCCTCTGCACGCCGGCCCTGTTCGACGCCCTCGATGCCGTGGACGGACCGGAGGGATGCGCGTTGAGCGACGGCATCCGGGCGCTGGCCGGGGAAGGGCGGATGGGCGCCTTCGACATCGGCGAGGGCTTCTGGCAGGACGTGGATACGCCCGAAATGCTCGCCCATGGTGAAAAGGCCCTGATGAGGCGCCTCGTTAAGCCCACCGACGGCTGGGTTTCCCGGTACGTCAACCGGCCGGTCTCGACCCGCATCAGCCGATGGCTGGTCCGGACGCCGGTCACGCCCAACATGGTCACCCTGGTCACCTTTCTTTCCGGCCTGCTCGGCGCGTGGTTCGTGCTGGACGGCGCCTACTGGCCGGTGCTGCTGGGCGCCTTGCTCTTCCAGGTTTCATCCATCCTCGACGGATGCGACGGGGAGGTGGCCGTCCTGACCTTCCGCGAATCGAAATACGGGTCGTGGCTCGACACGATCACGGACAACCTGACCTACCTGGCGTTCTTTTCCGCCGTGGTCTGGGCTTACGCGGGCGACTCCGGCGACACCGTGATCCGGTCCCTCGGCCTGGGAGCCGTCGCCGTCGTGGCCGCGTCGATCCTCGTGATGTACTACTATCTGCTGCAGACCGGCGGGAGCGGCAGTCTCGTGCGGTTCAACCGGGCCTTCGAAAGGCACGCCGTCGGCCGGCGCCGCGACCTGGCCGCCCGGTTGCTCAACCTTTTTCGAATGATGGCCAAGCGAGACTTCTTTACCATGCTGCTGCTCTGCTTCGCCGCGCTGGGACGCCTGAACTGGATGTTCTGGACCGTGACGGCCGGAGGCCTGGTCATGGGCCTGGCCATCTTCATTTCGACGGGCCGGCTGCTGGCGCGGGACCGGACGGTGAAACAGGCGGGCCGGGCCGGCGTATGAAGGCCCGATAACGGAATGCGTGCCGGGATCGTGCATGCGGATACAGGCATGTACAGGATTCGAACGGCCGGTCAGGGAAGGCCGGCCAGGGATATGGGCACATGAGCGGACTGATGTACCGGGCACGGGGGTTTTTCTCCCTGCGGATCAGGAAGGACTTCAATTTCCGCAGGGTCCAGGAAACGGTTCCGGCGTTGCGCTGGCTGAGGCCGGGCAGGGGCGAGCGCATCCTCGATATCGGCTGCGGCGAGGGGTCCTATGACTACCGGATCGCCTTGCGGGGCGCCCGGGTCTTCGGCTTCGATCTGAACCGGGACCAGCTGCGCCGTGCCGCGGTCTGGCACAAGACGCCCTTCACGGGCTTCTTCTGCGCCGATGCCGGCGCGTTGCCCCTCCGCTCGGGCCGGTTCGATACGGTCATGAGCCTGTGCGTCTTCGAGCATCTGCCCGACGACCGGCAGACGCTGCGGGAGATGTGGCGCGTATTGCGGCCCGGCGGCCGCATCCTGTTGACGCTGGACAGCCTGAGCCTCGATGGAGTCGGCGAGGCGTGGCGCGACACGCACCGGGAACGTCACAGCGTCCGGCAGTTCTATACGCACCAGTCGGTGGGTTCTTTGCTCGAGGCGTGTGGATTCAAACTGGAAAGATACCGGTACCTGCTTCGTTCCGGGCCGGACCTGGCGCTGATCCGGCTGAGTTACGCCACGGAGCGCATGCCCGGGATACCCGCGGCGCTGACCCGATTGGGACTGGTGTCGGTCGGCAGGCTGGTATCCGCGGCGTTCAATCTGTTCACGAAAAACCATCGGGGATGGACCCTGTTGATCGAAGCGAGCAGGACGACCCCCCGTCCGGCGAATCCCCCATCATGACGCGAACCCGAGCGCAGCCTGTCCCGGTCCGGTCCGCGTCCGACGCGTCGACCATCGCCCGGGGCGCGGCCGTCAATTTCATCGGAACGGTGGCGCGGCTTACGAAGTCCGTGTCGTTTATCGTCCTTACGCGGCTGTTCGGCGCCGAGATCTTCGGCCTGTACATGCTCGGCTGGACCATCGTGGATCTCGTGGCAAAGGTCGGCCAGTTCTCGCTGGACAAGGGACTGGTCAATTTCATCCCGCGCTTGCGCGGGGATGGAGATGCGGACGCCGTCCACCGGATCATTGCGCAGGCCCTGGGCGTGGGGCTGCTGCTGAGCGCCGCGGTCGGCGCGGCGCTCTTCATCGCCGCGCCCGCGCTGGCCGAAGGTCTGCTCGGGAAGCCCCGGCTTGCCGGCATGCTGCGGTTGCTGGCGGCCGCCCTGCCGCTGATCGCCCTGACTCATATCATTCTGGGCGTCACCCGTGCCCACAAGGTCATGAAGTACGACGCCATGATCCGGGGCGTCGTGGAACCGCTGGTGCTGTTCGGCACGGCCGGCGCATCGTTCTACTGGGGCTGGCGCACCTATGGCCTCGCCGCGGCCCAACTGGCCGCGCTGGCCTGCGGCCTGCTGTTCGCCCTTTACGTGTTCACCAGGTTCTATTCCTGGCGCGCCTGCCTCGCCCATCTGCGCGGACTGCGGTTGGTCACCCCGCTGACCCGCTTCTCGCTGCCGGTGATGGGCTATGAACTGGTCTACATGGTCATGATCCGGCTCGACGTGCTCATGGTCGGCTACTTCCTGCCGGCGGCGCAGGTGGGCATCTACGTGATCGCGGTCGAAATCGCCTTGCTGACCAAGAAGGTCCGGCAGTGGTTCGACCCGATTTTCAGTCCCATCGTCGCCGAACTGAATCACCGCAACGACCTGCCGAGGCTGGAACGCAACCTGCGGCTGGTCACCCGGTGGGTGCTGACCATCGGCCTGGGTTTCCTCTGCGTCGTTTCGTTGATCGGCCATGAACTGCTCGGACTGTTCGGCCCGGAATTCGGCGCGGGGTTCATGGCGATGGTCGTCCTCGCCATGAGCCAGGTCGTCTACGCTGCCATGGGGTCGGGCGACACCGTGCTCATCATGTCGGGCCGGCCCTGGCTGAACCTCGTCAACACGGTCGTGGTCGTCATCGTGCATTTCGCCCTGAACCTGTGGCTGATTCCGAATCTGGGCATCCTGGGCGCCGCTCTGGGGACGCTGGCGTCCTTCATGCTGCTCACGCTGATACGCCTGGCCGAAGTATATCATCTGTTCCGGATCCATCCCCTGACCTGGCGCATCTTGAAGCCCTGCGCCGCCGCGGCCCTCGCCTTCGGATGCGCGTTCCTGGCGGGCGGCTACGGCCCCGACGCCCCCTGGCTGCGCCTGGCCCTGCTGCCCTCGATCTTCCTGGCCGCCTATCTGGGCGTTCTGAGCCTGCTGGGACTGGAAGAGGAGGACCGGGTCCTGCTCCGGCGGCTGCGCGGACAAGGCGGCCCCCTGTCCTTTATCGGAAAGAGGTCGGGCGCAGGCCGGGAAACGGAAGACGAGGGCGTACCCCGCACCTCGGTCGAAAGGGAGTTTACGTAGTGTCGAGATTCAGCGTGGTCATATTCGCCGATACGGAGGAAATCGCGGTCGGCGCCGGGCAGTCTGTGTACGGCATTTCCCTGCTCGAACGGCACCTTCGGGTCTTTTCTTCCCTGGGGGCCCGGCGGGTCTCGGTGGTCGGCCCCTCGCCCGGGCAGGCGCCGGACGTCCGGGTCGACGGATTCGACGGGCGCTGGTTCCGGGAGCTGCACGCCGTCGACTGCGTGCGGACCGACGAAAGCCCGGCCCGCTGGCTGCCCGAAGCGGGCGAAACGGCCCTGGTCCTGGACGCCCGACACCTGTACGATCCCCGCGTATTGCGGGCCATGATCGAGGGCGGCTCGAACAGGAGGGCCGTGGACCCGGCGGCCCGGGAGTCCTGCAGGCTCCTGGCAGCCGACGCGGATCTGCTCACGGAACTCACAGCATCCTGGACCGGCTCCGAATCGCTGTGGTCGGCGCTGGACGCGACGCCGGAACCGGTCTGTTCAGTCTACGATATCCGTGATGTGGACCCCTATATCGTGGATCTCCGCCGCCGCCTGCCCCCCTGGTGGCTGGTCCTCGACTCGGCCCGGAAAGTCCGCCGGGCGGAGGGACTGCTGATCGACGCCGCGCAGAAGGGTACGCTGGATTTCCCGGCGGAGTTCATCCATCCCCCGCTGGAGAACCTGCTTACCAAATGGATTTCGGTCGGAACCGTCACGCCCAACCAGGTCACCACGCTCACCGTTGTGCTCGCCTTTCTGACCACCTTCCTGTTGGGCGCGGGGTACCTGTTCGCCGGACTGATCATCGCCTTCGTCGTCGGCGTACTGGACGGGGTCGACGGCAAGCTGGCCCGCGTGACGGTGCGATGCACCCGGTTCGGGGATCGTTACGAACACGTCCTGGACGTGGTCTGGGAACTGACCTGGTACTGGGCCCTGGCGTGGATGCTCAGCGGCGGCGAGGTGGTCGGCCCCTTTGTGCTCAGCACGGTGATCACCCTCTTTTATCTGCTTGACAAGGCCGCCACGGGGATGTTCAAGTCCAGACAGGGCATCGAACTGTTCGATTACGAACCCGTGGATCGCTTCTTCCGCCGCATCGGCGCCCGGCGAAATACGAACGTCCTCCTGCTGCTGGGGGGTACGTCGATCGGCATGCCGGAGGAAGCGTTTACTTTCGTGGCCCTCTGGACGGTGGTCACGGCGGCGTTTCACTGGACGCGGGCGATCTGGCTGTTTTCGAAGCATGCGCCTGCTGACGAGGCCAACCGGTCCGTTCAAGGCCGCCAGCCATGATTTCCAACGTCTGCGGGCTGGCCGACAGTATCTTTCGGATCGACCGGTGTAACGACCGCGTCTTAAACAAGTGAACGGCCGCGTCTTATTTAATGGATCGCCCGGTGAACGGCCGCGTTTAATATAGTCAGGAACGATAGTGAGTCGGCGTTGAGATGAGTCGGCGTCTGCAGCGAGTCGGCTTCTATGCTGTGCGGAGGCATCGTGTTTCGTCTACTGACCCACCTGCTGGCGACATCGCTGATTACAGGGTCCGTCATCGCGCAGGGATCGGACCAACCCGTCCGGATGACGCTGGAACAATGCGTGGACCGCGCGTTGAAGGTCAGTCCCGACGTCGAACAGGCGGTCCTTGCCGTAAAGGGCCTGGAGGCCAGGCTGAGCGAGGCGAAATTCGCCGGTATAGCGCCCCGGTTGCAGTGGACCAATATATTCGGACCGGCGCCCGGCATAGCAGGCGATACGGAACAGATCGAGACCATCCGGAGCGATCTCTCCGATCTGGGCGTTTTCTCCCGTACGCACATCGAACTGGTCCAGCCGCTCTATACCTTCGGAAAGATCAGCAATGCGAAGAAGGCGGCCGGATACGGCCTCGAAGCGGGTGAAGCGGGCGTGGAGGCACAGAAGAACGACGTTGCGCTCCAGGTGAAGAAACTGTTCTACGGTCTCGCGCTGGCTAAGGAATTGCGGGACATCATCCTCGAAGGCGAGGAAAAAGTGCGGGAAGCGCGCGTGCGCGTAAACGAGATGATCGAGGAGGATTCGGAAGACGTGGGACAGAACGACCTGCTTAAAATCGACGTCTTCGAATTCGAAGTGCAACAAAGCCGGGCCCGTGCCGAGAAGTCGATCGAAATGGGGAAGGCGGCGCTGATGGCCGTCCTCGGCCTCGATCGCTCCAGCGATTTCGATATCGTCGACGTCGTTGACGCGGCCGCCGGAACCGATCCGGGGCGCCTCGAGAGACTGGACCTTTACATCGAGCAGGCGAAGAACCGGCGGCACGACGTCCGGCAGCTCAGGGCAGGGGTGCTGGCCCGCCGGGCGCTGCTGAAGGTGGCCAAGAGCGACTTCTACCCCCAGATCGCCCTGGCGGGGTCGCTCCAGTGGGGTATCGCGCCCCACAGGCCGGAACTCGACAATCCATTCCTCCGGGACGATTTCAATTTCCTTCGCGGCGGCGCGGTGATCACCTTGCGGCAGAACTTCAATTTCGGTCTGACCCGCGCCAAGTACATGGCGCGGAAAGCGGAACTGGCGTCGCTGGCGAGCAGGGAGTCGCAGGCGGTGGACGCCGTCGAACTGCAGGTGGAACAGACCTACAGGGACGTGATCGAGGCGCGTACCAACGTAGTCAACAGCGACCGGGCGCTCCGTTCCGCCAGGGCATGGCTGACGGCCGCGACGTTGGGTTTCGACGTTACAGGGGACAGTTCGGAACTGCTGGACGCCTACACCGCCCACGCGAAAATGCAGCATGTGCACCGGCAGTCCCTGTTTGCGTACCGGGTCTCGCTGGCCGAACTCGACCACGTAACGGGTAGCGGCGTTTCACGGGGGCGGCGCTAGCGCGCGAAACCGGAGCCTGGTCATGGGAGTCTGGCCATGAAGGAAAAACGCACAGGGTCGGGCAAGACGCTTTGTTTGCTGATCGGAGGCGTTTTCTTGTGCTGCGCCGCGCTCATCGATCCGTCTTCCATCCTGCGGTCCGTTTCGACGGACACGCCGCCTGTGCCCATTTCGACGGGCACGCCGCCTGTGCCCATTTCGACGGGCACGCCGCCGCCGCCCGTCGTTACGTGGCCGCGGATCGATTCGTTCATTCCGGCGGCCGCGCGGGCCGACCATCCCCAGCGCCGCGATGATCTTCGCACGTCCGTAGTCATCGAAGACTTCGACAGTTCGGCCCCTGGGGGCTTTCCTTCGACCTGGAAAGCCTGGCGGGGGGATGACGACCTGGCCCGCAACACGTATTCGATCCGGGAAGAAGGGGGAAACCGGTATCTCCACGCGGCCGACGACGGTTCTTCCATCATCATTCGAAAGCGGCTCGGCGAATGGGACGCGAACGAATACCCGGTGCTGTCCTGGCGCTGGAGGGCGAGAGTGTTGCCGGAAGACGGCGACGAGCGCATCGGTTCGAGAAACGACAGCAGCGTGGCGGTCTACGTGGTCCTGGACCAGAATTTCATCGGCGTGCCCAAGACCCTGAAGTACGTCTGGAGCACCACCCTGCCGGTGGGCACCTACCACCGCCGCGACGGTGTCGGCCGTCCCCACGTGATCGTGCTCGAAAGCGGGAAGGAGAAGCTCGGCCAGTGGGTCGAGGAGTCGGTCGACGTACACGCGGATTACGTCAGGATCTTCGGGAAGAAACCGCCCCGCGAAGCCGTGGGGATCGGTGTTCTGACGGACGGCAACGCGACGGGAACGGATTCGCAGGGGGATTACGACGACTTCGTGGTTCATCGCCGAAACACCGGTCCCTGACCCGTCTGAATGGAGGAAGACATGTATTCGCTGAACCCTAAGATCCGCCGGGTGTGTATCGCCGCCTTGCTGGTGGTGGCTTCCGCGCCGCCTTCGGGAAGTTCCGGGCAGGAGACGTCTCCCATAGAGACGTTGAAGCGAAGGGACGCCGCGTTGCGCGCCCTGGACGGGTCGACCACCGAAGCGGCGCGGGACAGCCTGGTGCGCCAGGCCGTCGTATCGGGATTCGACTTCGAACGGCACAGCCGGATCTCGCTCGGCAGGTACTGGCGGGAGCGGTCGGAAGCGGCGCGGGAAGAATTCGTTTCGGTCCTGCGCCGATGGACCGAGAACAGGGCCCTCGATAAACTGCGCAAGCGATCGGACAAGACAACCTACGAGGGGGAAGAAACACGGGGCGGCCGGTCGCTGGTGAGGACGACGGTATGGTACAAGGGCACCAAAACGCTCGTCGATTACAAGATGGAGCTCAAGCAGGGAGACTGGCTCATCTACGATATGGTGATCGACGGAGCGAGCGTCGCGCTGGCCAACCGGGACGCCTTTTACAAGAAGATCCGCCAGTCCTCCTATGAGGAACTCCTCGGCACCCTCCGTGCGAAAACCCTTGAAACCGATTGAATAATGATGTATATTTTGTAGCCTGTGCGTTTCAAGATTCTGTCTTTTCAGCAAACCCATGTCCTAAGTTTTTAGGAGTAAGCATGGCGGAAAGGCCGTTCAAGCGGTGTATCTTCTTCCTGATCGACGGGGCCCGCGCGGACGTGATGCGGGACTTCATAGAGGCGGGCGAACTCCCGTCCCTGCAGCGTTACGTGCTCGACAGGGGCGACTACCGGACGGCGGTGACTTCCTTTCCGTCCACGACCGGCCCGGGTCACGTCCCCTTCCTCACGGGGTGCATGCCCGGTTCATCCAATCTTCCCGGGATCCGCTGGTTCGACCGGTCACAACCCCACGGATTCACCCATTTCAACCAGTCGCGCAGTTACGTCGGACCGGGCGGGTTTTATATGGACCGGGACCTCAGGGAAGATGTCCGCACCATCTTCGAATACTTCGAACGGCCGGCCGGGGTATTCAGCTTTCTGAACAGGGGACTGGGTGTTTTCGAGAACAAGACGCTGCTGGCCAAGAACTGGTACTGGCTCTATGGCCATTACTCCGGCCGCTGGCAGGCCGTGGACGACGCGGCGTGGCGGTACATCGACCGGGCGGTCGACCGGGCGGATTTCCTGTCCGTCGTGTTTCCCGCGGTGGACGAGTATTCCCATTACACCGATCCTTTCTCGGACGAGACCCTGGAGGCGTACCGGGCCTTCGACAGGGGGCTCGGCAGGCTGGCGGAACGGCTCGGCCGCGAGGGCAGCCTGGATGATACGTTGTTCGTGGTGTCCAGCGACCATGGACTGACCACGACCCACACGCACTTCGAACTATGGTCGTTTCTGGACGGACTGGGTTTTAACACGCTCTATTATCCCAGGATTCTGCGCAACGGGTGTAACGCGGCCTCGATGGTTTCCGGAAACGGGATGGCCCATATCTACCTCAAGAGCGGCGATACGTGGGCGGAAAGACCGTCCCATGACGAGATTCGGTCCATGGGGGAAACGGATGTCATCGAAGCCCTGCTCTCGCAGGAAGCGGTAGACCTGGTGGCGGTCGGCGCCCAGGATGACGGGGTGATCGTCTGCAGCCGCCGGGGAACGGCCGAGATCCGGGAGATACGGAACGGCCTGACCTACCGGGTGCGCGAGGGCGAGGACCCCTTCGGCTATGGTGACCTGCCGGTCGAGATGTCCCAGGCGCAGGCGCTTTCCGCCACGTTCGACACGGATTATCCCGACGCGCCGTACCAGCTGCTGAAGGTCGTCGAATCGCCCCGGTCGGGCGACGTGATCGTCAGCGCCCGGAAGGGATACGATCTGAGAATCCGGCACGAATATCCCGAGCACAAGGCGTCCCATGGTTCGCTCCACCGCGATCACATGCACGTCCCGCTGCTCATGAGTACGCAGATTCCGGCAGACTACGTGCGCACCGTGGACCTGTTTCCCGCCATGTTGCGACTGACCGGGCATTCGGTGGAAGGCGATATAGACGGCACCGATTTCATTGCCGCCGCCTGAAGCGCGGTCATCGTCGCCTGAAGCGCGACTATCGCCGCCTGAAGCGCGGTTATCGTCGTCTGAAGCGCGACTATCGTCGCCTGAAGCGCGGAGTTGAAGGAGTAGCAGTCCATGTCCGAACTAATCCAGGTCGATCCGACGGCGGAACTCGCGCCGCCGTCGCCCGCGCCTCCGTCGCCCGCGCCTCCCGTAGCCCGGCCGGTGGCCGACCATCTCGGGCACGACCGGGCGCTGTTGCGGCCCATGTCGCTCGGCAGGAAGCTCCGGGGCGTGTTCAAGTACCTCTGGGTGCGGTTGCGGGGCGGTCCCATGGCGGTGAACATGGAGGTGACCTACCTGTGCAACGCCAGCTGCGATTTCTGCGATTACTGGAAGGTCAAACGTTCGGGCAAGCTGGGCGACTACGATTACGTGGACGCGATCAGGAAGCTGAATCCCATGACGGTCACCCTGACCGGCGGGGAACCGACGATCAACAAGCGGTTGCCCGAAGCCGTCAAGCGCATCAAGGATGCCCTGGGCTTCGTCTATATCGGCATGGTCACCCACGGTTCTCTCCTGACCGAAGAAAAGGCCGCGGCCCTGTGGGAAGCCGGCATGGACCACATCTCGATTTCGTTGAACTATATCGGCCGGGAGCACGACGAGGAACGGGGGATCACGGGTCTGTACGAGCACGTCTCCACGCTCGTGCCCCAACTGACGGCCCGGGGGATCAACGTGATCTTCAACACCGTGATCATGCGCGACAACTTGGACCACGTCATTCCCATCGCGCACCTGGCGCGATCCATGGGCGCAAAGGTTTCCTACAGCTGTTACAGCGACTACAAGAACGGGAACGAAACCCACCTGATAGATCCCGGTCACGCAGAGCAGCTGGAATCGGTGATCGAGGATCTGATCGACCTGAAGTCCCGGTTGGGGAACATCGTCAACTCCGCCTGGTACCTGCGCCGCATCCCCGCCTACTTCCGCGATGCCCTCCCGCGGACCTGCACGGCGGCGGGCAAGTGGCTGGTGCAGTTGACCCCCGACGGTGACGTAAAGCCCTGTGCGGAACTGCCCGTACAGTCCGGTTACGCCGATTTCAAACGGGTTTCAAAAGAGATCGACTGCAACCGGTGCTGGTACAGTTGCCGGGGTGAGACGGAAGCGTCGCTGAGGCCCGAACGGGTCTGGGAGTTGCTGGCCCGGGCCTGGCGTAAGGGCGCCTGAGAACTCCGTGCTTGCTCATCTTTCCTGGAAGCTACACTACGATAATACCGCGACCCCTGACTGAGGCCCCCGGGGATCAACGTGATCTTCAACCGCGAGAAATCGTTCTCGGCCCTGGGACGAGATCATGGGGGCGACGTATGCGTAAACAATCGCACGATAATCGTCACGATGCCGATTATTGCGGGAACTCCCACAGTTAGTATAACGCCAAGTATATAGGCTTTTGTGGGCATATGCCTTAGCGTTTCCTCTATGCTCTGCAAGCGTTCCTTGATACTCCCGTCCTTGAAATACATGTCATCCATCATTCTGTTCACGTTGTGAACGACAGGATCGGATATCCGGCCAGCTTCTTCCCCTACCTTCCGCGTATCATTCGGCATGTTGATTGTCCCCCAGTTCCCGCGACAGGATCTTCCCGGTGTGGGAGACACGGGAGCCGGCGATCTCCTCGGGCGTACCCGCCGCGACGACGTGGCCGCCCTGGTCACCGCCTTCCGGACCGAGGTCCACGATCCAGTCGGCCGTCTTGACGACGTCGAGGTTGTGCTCGATGACCAGTACCGTATTCCCCTTGTCCACCAGCCTGTTGAGGACGCTCAGCAATTTGCGGATATCGTCGAAGTGCAGCCCCGTGGTCGGCTCGTCCAGCAGGTAGATGGTCTTGCCGGTGCCCGGCCGGGAGAGTTCCTTCGCCAGCTTGACGCGCTGCGCCTCGCCCCCCGATAACGTTACGGCGGACTGGCCGAGCCTGATGTAGTCGAGTCCCACGTCGTACAGGGTCTGGAGCATGCGCCGGATGCGCGGCACGTTCTCGAAGTGCTCGAGGGCCTCGGCCACGGTCATCTCCAGCGTGTCGGCGATGGTCTTGCCCTTGTAGGTCACCTCCAGCGTTTCCTTCATGTAGCGCTTCCCGTCGCAGACCTCGCAGGTCATCCACACGTCCGCCAGGAAATGCATCTCGATCTTGCGCACCCCGAGTCCCTGGCAGGCCTCGCACCGGCCCGCGGGCACGTTGAAGCTGAACCGGCGGGGTTCGTAGCCCCGCATCCGGGCCTCGACGGTCTGGGCGAAGAGCGAGCGGATCGGCGCGAAGAGCCCGACGTAGGTCGAGGGGTCCGACCGCGGTGAATGGCCGATGGGCGTCTGGTCGATGCTGATGACCTTGTCCACGAACCGCAGCCCTTTGATTTCGTCGTGGGGACCCGGGTTTACCTGGGCGCGGTGCAGGGTGGAGGCCAGCACGGGATAGAGGATATCGTTGACGAGGGAACTCTTCCCCGAGCCGGACACGCCCGTGACGCAGATGAAGAGGCCGAGGGGCAGCGTCACGTCGACGTTCTTCAGGTTGTTCTGGCGGGCGCCGACGATGCGCAGCCGGTTCCGCCCGGGTTTGCGGCGGTTCGGGGGTACTTCGATCCGAAGCCGGTCGCTCAGGTAACGCCCGGTCAGCGAATCCTGGTGATCCTTGAGCGCGGCGGGCGTGCCCTGGCCTACGATCCGGCCCCCGTACGTGCCGGCGCCCGGACCGAAATCCACCAGGTTGTCGGCATGCTCCAGCGTATCGCGGTCGTGTTCGACCATGATGAGGGTGTTGCCGAGATCGCGCAGGTTTTCCAGGGCGTCGATCAGCCTGAGGTTGTCCCGCGGATGGAGGCCGATCGTGGGTTCGTCCAGCACGTAGAGCACGCCGGTCAGTCCCGATCCGATCTGGCTGGCCAGCCGGATCCGTTGCGCCTCGCCGCCCGAGAGCGTGGGCGCCCGGCGGTCGAGGGTCAGGTAGTCCAGCCCCACGTCCAGCAGGAAGCGCATGCGGTTCCGGATCTCCGTCATCACTTCGCCCACGACTTCCATCTGGGCGTCGGAAAGGTCCAGTTCGTCGATGAACGTCATGGCGCGGTCGATGGACGTGGCGCAGAGCCCGGCGATGGACGTGCCGTCGATCAGCACGGACAGGCTTTCGGGCCGCAGCCGCCCGCCCTCGCAGGCCGAGCAGGGCGTCGGTTGCAGGAGGCGGGCCAGCTCGGGGAACCGATTCGCGTACCGGGCGGCCAGTTCCACCGTCGGGAATATGCCGCGGAACTGGAAGGACAGGCCGGGCGCCCGGCGGTCTTCGATCCACCGATCGCTTCCGTAGAGCAGCACCTGGAGCTGTTCCGGCGACAGTGCGTCAACCGGCGTTTCCAGGGTAAATCCCGTAGCGGACGCGACCTGTTTCAGCAGGTCGAGCATGGACCGTTCGCCCACCGCGCCTTCCCTCCAGATCGCTTCCGCGGCTTCGCGGACGGATTTCGACCGATTGGGAATCAACAGGTCGAGGTCGATGCCGGGCTGGGTTCCGAGTCCCTCGCATTCGCGGCACATGCCCGACCGGTGGTTGAAGGAGAAGCTCTGGGGCGACAGTTCTTCGTAGCTGACGCCGCAGGACGGGCAGGAATAGTATCGGTTGAAACGGATATCGCGGGCGCCGCCCGAACCCGGTTCCTGCACCTCGGCGATCAGCAGTCCCCCCGACAGCTCCAGGGCCGTCTCCACCGAATCGGCCAGGCGCTGCCGCACGTCACCCGCCATGACGATCCGGTCCACGACCACGCACAGCTCGTGGCGCCGGCGCCGGTCGATCTGTATATCCTCTTCGAGCCGCCGCAATTCGCCGTCGATGCGCACCCGGATGAACCCGTTCCGGCGGGCCCGGTCCAGGAGGGCGTCATACCCCTCGGCGCCTTCGGGTTCCAGCGGGGCGTGCAGCGTGGCGCGGGTCTGTTCCGGCAGCGACATGATGCGGTCCACGATCTGGCTGGGGGTCTGGGCGCCGATGGGAACGCGGCAGGCCGGACAGTGGGGCACGCCGACCAGGGCGTAGAGCGCGCGCAGGTATTCGTAGATCTCCGTTATGGTGCCCACCGTGGAGCGGGGGTTCCGTCCCGGGGACTTCTGTTCGATGGAAATGGCCGGGGACAGGCCGACGATGTGGTCCACCTTCGGCTTCTGCATCTGCTGGAGGAACTGGCGCGCGTAGGCGGAAAGGGATTCCACGTACCGGCGCTGGCCTTCCGCGTAGATCGTGTCGAGGGCCAGGGAGGTCTTGCCGGAGCCGGATACGCCGGTGAACACGGTCATCCGGTCCCGGGGGATGGCCACGGAGAGATCGTTCAGGTTGTGTTCCCGGGCGCCGCGCACGGTGATCTCGCGGATGTGCCCGTCTCCTTCAGCGACCGGTCCGACGGGTTTCGGAGGCTCGGCGGGGCCTGAAGGCCGCAGCGCTTTCCCCAGGATCCGGCCCGTGGACGACCCGGCGGCGGCCGCCACGGTCTCTGGCGTCCCCTCCGCGATGACGCGCCCGCCCGCTTCGCCGCCCTCCGGCCCCAGGTCGACGATCCAGTCGGCCGTCTTGATCACGTCGATGTTGTGCTCGATGACGACGACCGTGTTGCCCTTGTCCACGAAGGCGTTCAGCACGGCGAGCAGATGGGTGATGTCCTCGAAGTGCAGGCCGGTCGTGGGTTCGTCCAGCACGTACAGCGTTCGCCCCGTGCTGCGCTTGCACAGTTCGCGGCCCAGCTTGATGCGTTGCGCCTCGCCGCCCGACAGCGTGGGCGCGGGCTGGCCCAGCTTGATGTACCCCAGGCCCACGTCGTAGAGGGTCCGCAGCACCCGGGCAATGGACGGAACGTGTTCGAAGAGTGCCAGCGCCTCCTGCACGTCCAGGTCGAGCACTTCGGCGATGGAATGCCCCTTGTACTTCACCTCCAGGGTCTCCCGGTCGAACCGCCTGCCTTCGCAGACCGGACAGGAGACCCACATGTCCGCCAGGAAGTCCATTTCCACCCGCGTGGCGCCGTTGCCCTCGCAGGCTTCGCACCGGCCGCCGCGCACGTTGAAACTGAAACGGCCCGGCCTGTAGCCGCGCACCCTGGCCTCGGGCGTCTCGGCGAAGAGGGCGCGGATCGCGTCGAAGACCTTCGTGTAGGTCGCCGGATTCGACCTCGGCGTACGGCCGATGGGCGCCTGGTCGATGTTGATGATCTTGTCCAGGTGTCCGACGCCCTTGAGACCGTCGTATTCGCCCGGGTCCGTGCCGGCCTTGTTCAGCGAGCGGGCCAGGGCCGCGTACAGGATGTCGTTAATCAGCGAGCTCTTGCCGGAACCGGACACGCCCGTGACGCAGGTGAACAGTCCCACGGGGATGCGGACGTCCAGGTTCTTGAGGTTGTTCTGCCGGGCGCCCAGGATCGTCAGCCACTTGTCGTTTGCGCCGCGGCGGGAGGCCGGAACGGGGATCGCCTTCTTCCCGCACAGGTACTGCCCGGTCAACGAAGCGGCGCTGGCGGCCACGACGCCGGGACTGCCTTCGGCCACGATCTCGCCGCCGTTGATGCCCGCGCGGGGACCGAAATCCACGATGTGGTCGCACGCCCACATGGTTTCTTCATCGTGCTCGACGATGATGACGGTATTGCCCTGGTCCCGCAACTGGCCCAGCGTATCCAGCAGCCGCCGGTTGTCCCGGGGATGGAGGCCGATGCTCGGCTCGTCGAGCACGTACATTACGGCCACCAGGCCGCGGCCGATCTGGCTCGCCAGACGGATGCGTTGCGCTTCCCCGCCGGAGAGCGTCGGCGCCGTGCGCTCCAGCGTCAGGTAATCGAGGCCCACGTTGAGGAGGAAGTCGAGGCGGGCGACGATCTCCTTGAGCGCCTCGTCGCCGATCTGGCTTTGAATCTCCGTCAGCGCCAGCGTCCGGAAGAACGCGCGGACGTCGAGGATGGACTTGCGGCACAGTTCGGCGATGGAGAGGCCGCCCAGGGTGACGGACAACGCTTCCGGCTTGAGACGTTCGCCGTGACATCGGTCGCATTCGCCGATGGCCATGTACTGCTCCAGATCGGCCTTGTGCCGCCGCGACTTGAGCTGGTGATAACGCTTCTCCAGGTCGGGCACGACCCCGTTGAACCGGTCCTTGTGCGTCCACTCGCCGCCCTTCCCGTTGCGGAAGGTGAAGGGGATGCGCTTGTAGCCCAGGCCGTACAGCACCACCCGCCGGGCATCTTCGCTCAGCTGCTCCCAGGGTGTGTCCAGGCTGAACCCCGCGTAATCGGCGATCCCCTCGAAGAAGTGCCGTTTCCACAGATTGGTGATCGTGCCGAGGGGCTCGATCGCCCCTTCGTTGATCGATTTCGACGGATCGGGCACGATGAGCCTGGGTTCGATCCGCATCATGGTGCCCAGCCCGTGGCAGTTCGCGCACATGCCCTGGGGACTGTTGAAGGAGAACAGCTGCGGCGTCGGCTCCTCGTAACTCAGATCGCACTTGTTGCAGGCGTACCGGGTGCTGAAGAGCTGGTCGGCCGTGCGGCCTTCCTCCTCCAGCTGGATCATCACGGTACCCTGGCTCAGATGCAAGGCGCCTTCCACGGCTTCGACCAGCCGGGTGCGGACGTCGTCCCGCAGGACGAGCCGGTCCGTCACCACTTCGATCGTATGCCGCATGTTGCGGTCGAGGTCGGGATCTTCGGAGAGGTTGACGACCTCGCCGTTCACCCGGGCGCGCAGGTAGCCCTGCCGGCGCAGGTCCTCGAAGAGGTCCCGGTATTCGCCGCGGCGCCCCTGGATCACCGGCGCCAGGACGTGCAGCCTGGTTCCCGCAGGCAGCGCCAGGATACGCGCGACGATCTGTTCGAGGGTCTGCGCCCCGATCTCGTCTCCGCATTTCGCGCAGTGGGGCGTGCCCACCCGGGCGTAGAGCACGCGCAGGAAGTCGTAGATCTCGGTAATCGTCCCGACCGTGGACCTCGGGTTCAGTCCGGAGGCCTTCTGTTCGATGGAAATAGCGGGCGCCAGCCCGGTGATCCGGTCGACGTCCGGTTTCTGCATCTGGCCGAGGAACTGCCTCGCGTAGGCGGAAAGGGATTCGACGTAGCGGCGCTGACCCTCCGCGTAGAGGGTGTCGAAGGCCAGCGAGGACTTGCCGGAACCGGATACCCCGGTGAAGCAGATCAACGCGTCTTTGGGTAAATCGAGGCTGACGTTCTTCAGGTTGTGAACGCGGGCGCCTTTGATCTGGATGGTCGTTCTGGCCATGGAAAGACGGCTGGATGAGCGGGTCGGTGGATCAGGCTGTCGCAGGTCGGCGGATCGGTCGGTCGCGCGTCGGTACAGCAACCGGAAGTTGCTATACGGGTGTTTAGAAATCAAGGTATTTTCACGGCGGCCGGGGAATCTCGGAAAAGACGCTTGTAATGCGCAGCGGCGGGGGTTAACCTGAGGCAGTCGGCGCTGGAATTCAGCCCCGCTTTTTTCGGGCGGTACACACGCGGCCGGACGATTATCATGGCAAATCCCTGGTACATCGACTACTTCGGCGAAGACTACTACCACTTCGACCACCACGAGGACACGGACCTCGAAGTGGACGGCCTGGCGCACCTGATCGGGCCGCCGGATGGGATCGAGATCCTGGACCTCGCCTGCGGCTACGGGCGCGTCGCCACGCCGCTCCGAAAACGCGGTTACCGGGTCGCGGGATACGATCTGTCCCCCCCGCTGCTGAAGCGCGCCCGAGAGCGGGACCCCGGGGGAACCTGGGTAAGAGGCGATATGCGGGAACTGCCTTTTGCAGGCACTTTCGACGCGGTCATCAGCCTGTTCAACGCCATGGGGTACTTCGAAGGGGAAGACGAGAACTTCAGGGTCCTGAAGTCGGTCGCGGAGGCGCTGCGGCCGGGCGGCCGATTCGTGTGTCAACTGGTCAACCGGGACTACCTGGTCCGCCGGTTCAACGCCCAGGAGATCCATCGCCGGGATGACCGTGTCGTACTCGAAGAGCGCGACTTCGATCCGGTCGCAAACCGGGTCCATACGCGGACGACCGTATTCATCGGCGCCGAAAAGCGAGAGTACGCGTCTTCCATCCGCGTCTACACGGTCACCGAACTGGATCTGCTCCTGGCCGCCGCGGGCATGACGATCGGGGAGGTACACGGCGGACTCGATTTCAGGCCCTATGACTGGGATACGAACCAGCTGGTCGTCGTCGCCGAAAGGACCGGACAGTAAGGAATCCGGGCCGGAACCGGCCCCCAATGTGCTTGACAATGACCCGTTCCGTCCGTAGGATTCATTGTCGTTTCATCGCATCCGGCATGGCCGGAACGCAAAGGGATCATACATGGCATCAGACCAGTTGCGCGTGGGCGTCATCGGCCTGGGTTTCGGTCAATATCACGTCCGCGGCTACCAGGCCTGTCCCGGCGTGGTGGTCGAGACCATTTGCAGCAGGACCACGGCAACCGCGCAGCGCGTGGCCAATGACTACGGGATTGCCGAAACGCACACGGACTACCGTGCGGTCCTGGACCGCAAGGACATTGCCGCCGTCAGTATCTGCACGCCCGTGCACCTGCACAGGCAGATGGTCATCGAGGCCCTGGAAGCAGGGAAGCACGTCCTGTGCGAGAAGCCGCTGGGATTGAACGCCGAAGAAGCCGGGGACATGCTCGAACGCGCCCGCCGGAGCGGAATGGTGCACATGACCAACTTCGGCTGGCGGTTCAACGGTCCGGCTTTCCGCGTGAAATCCCTCCTCGACGAGGGATACATCGGCAAGGCCTACCATCTCAACGCCCGTTACATGATGGGTTACCGGGCAAGTCCCCGAAAAGAGCACAGCTGGCGTGAGCGGCGCGTGGAGGCGGGACTCGGCGCCATGGGCGACCTCGGCGTGCACCTGATCGACATGGCGCGGTGGTGGCTCGGAGATTTCGAACGGGTCTGTTCCCTCATGCATACGCTCATACCGGAACGTCCGGCCCCCGATGCCACCGGCATGCGGGAATCCGAACTCGAAGACGCCTGCGCCTTCATATCCCAGATGCGGAACGGCATACAGGCCGTATTCCACGTGAGCCGATGCGCCCTGTGCACGGACTACATCCACATCGACATCCACGGCAGTAACGGCGCGCTGCAGTTCCAGTTCGTCCGGGACACCATGCAGGCCAGTCTGCAAGGGGGACAGGGCCTGCGCGGCAACCTTCAGCCGCTGTCCGTACCCGCCCGGCAGGACGCGCTGTCTCCGCAGAGACACTTCGTCGACGCGATCCGGTCCGGCGGGGAAGCCAATCCGAGTTTCCACGAAGGATTCTGCGTGCAACAGGTCGCCGACGCCATAACGGATTCAAAGGAGAAGCAGGCATGGGTTTCCCTCTCATGACGTCGCCGCGGATTGCGCCCCGGCACATGGTATTGCCGCTGGCTTTCGTGATCCTCTTCCGGATCCCCGGCTGCGCCGGTCCGGCATCGGAGACGGACCCCGCGGACGCCAGTCGCGAGAAAGCCCGCGTCATCGCGGAAGAGGTCATGGAGGCCATGGGCGGATGGGAAAGCTGGCATGCCACCAGGTATATCCGGTTTACATTCTTCGGGTTTCGCACCCACTACTGGGACAAGGACACCGGTCGATACCGCGTGTCCTGGACCGACCGAGAAAACGGGCAGGCCCACGTGGTCCTGATGAACCTGAACACGGGCGAGGGAAGGGCGTATACGGACGGAATGGAAGTCGTGGACGCCGGGGCGCGGAACCGGTTCCTGGAACGTGCCCGCGGCGCGTGGATAAACGACACGTACTGGCTGCTGATGCCCTACAAGCTGCAGGACCCGGGCGTCGACCTGGCCTACACGGGCGAGGAAATCGTCGATGGCGTCGTCTACGACAGACTCCATCTCAGCTTCGACGACGTGGGCAACACGCCGGGGGATGAATACTGGGCCTATATCAATCGGGAGACCCGCCTGATGGACAAATGGGTCTATCTCCTGCAGCTTCGGGAAGGACAGGATGAGCGAAGCCGGGGCGAATGGAAGTGGAACGACTGGCGCAGGTACGGGGGCATCCTGCTTTCCGCGGAACGGGAACGAATGGACGGCCAGAAGCGTTCCCACGAAGACGTGGCGGTGTACGAACACGTCGACGACCTGGTATTTACGTCCCCGGCGCCGGTCTCTCCTGATATGATGCAGGAAAGCGCCGAAGGACCGGAGTGACGGAGTCGTCATGTCCACCGCCCCTCCCGCACCCGAACACGTGGCCCTGGACCACCCGGAAAAGGGTGAACTGACCGTCTTCTGGAATGACGGCAGCGCGAGAAAATACTCGCTTGCCGAACTGAGAAAAGCCTGCCCCTGCGCCACCTGCCGCGATCTCCGCGACCAGCTGTCCTCGACCGGCGGATTGACCCTGCTCGCCAACGAATCCCTGGATCCGAGCGTGGAGGTGATCGACATGAGCACCGTCGGCCGGTACGCCCTCCAGTTCACCTGGAAAGACGGCCACAATACCGGTATATACACGTACGAGTACCTGTACGACGCGGGCCGGGATCTTGACCCGGAAGGTTAGCGCGATACGAAGAGAGACAGGGCGGCATCTTCGATGAACACGATTGGACAATGCGACGTGGAAGGAAGGATGGCATGAAGGTCAAGGTAGGATTCCTGGGGGTTACCCATCCCCATTCCGCTCCCCATTTGCGCACGCTCGAGTTGTTGGATGAAGTCGCTGCCGTAGTCCCCTGGGACGAGGACGAAAGCGCGGTGGAACGGTTGAGAGGCGACGCCCATCCCAAGCTGGAGACGGCAGGGGCTTCATTCGAAGAGATCATGGAGCGGGAGGACGTCCCCATCGTCGTATCGCTGGCGACGAACGACCGGAATCCCGATTGGGTGATCCGGGCGGCGAAGGCGGGCAAGCACGTACTGACCGAGAAGCCGGTGGCGGCGAGCAGCAGGGACATGGCGCCCGTGCTCGACGCGGTCCGCCGCGCGGGCGTCCGCCTGGGCGTCTTCTACACCTGGCGGTCCAACCCCATCGTCAACGATCTCCGGACGGTGATCGAAGCGGGCGTAATCGGAAAGCTGCTGTCGGTGGAAGGCCGGATGGTCACGTCCCAGGTCCGTTTCCGCGATCCCTCGCACTGGCTCTTTCGGAAGGAGGTCTCCGGCGGCGGCATCCTGAGCTGGCTGGCCTGTCACTGGATAGACGCGATCCGGTATATCACGCGGGAAGAGGTAACGGCCGTCTCCGCCATGGTCGGCACGCTGAACGAGCAGCCCATCGACGTGGAGGACACGGCGGGAATGGTCATGCGCCTGGGAAGCGGCGCGATCGCCACGCTCCACGCGGGGTACCTCCTGCCCATCAGTCCGGCCGGGTACCTGTCGGGAAGCTACGATACCTACCTGAGTTTCCGCGGGCTCGAGGGGAACATTACCTGGTATCCCACGGAAGAGGATCGGCCTGTGATCGTCGAGAGCACTTCGAAGAAATGGAGCACGACGCCCCGCCGCGAATTGAAATACGTCATCGCGGAAACCGACGCCTACGGGGGTCAGTACGGACAGGATTTCGTGGCTGGGTTCATTGCCTCGGCCATGCGGGGGGATTCCCCGGCCAGCCCGGCCAGCGCGGACAGCGCGAACAGCGCGGCCAGCGCGGCTAGCCCCGCCAGTGACGGGGAAAACGCCCTGCGTGTTCTGCGGATCATAGAAGCCGCCTACCAGTCCAGCGAAACGGGACGCATGGTCTCGCTGGACCGGGACCGGACTTAGCAGGAGGTTAATCGCTCATGGCCTCGATGAGCGGCAACGTAGTGGTGGTCACCGGCGCGTCGACCGGTATCGGCCAGGCCACGGCAGAGGCTTTCGCCCGGGAAGGCGCCACGGTCGTCCTGGCGGCCCGTTCCGAGGGAAGGCTGGTCCGGATCGCCGCGGAGATCGAGCAAGCGGGCGGCCGCGCGGTCCCCATGGCCGTGGACGTGACGGACCGGTCCGCCGTGTTCGGGAAGATGAAAGAAGTCGCGGAATCCCAGGGAAGGATCGACGTGCTGGTGAACAACGCGGGGATCGGCCTGCTCAGCCCGGTGGAGAACATGGATCCGGAGGAGCTGAAACGGGTCTTCGAGGTGAACTTCTTCGGCCTGATCTGGTGCACGCAGGCGGCGTTGCCTTACATGATCAGGCAGAAACGCGGCAAGATCGTCAACGTCTCATCCGTCGCCGGAAAACGGGCGCTGCCCCACATATCGGCCTACTGCGCCAGCAAGTTCGCCGTGCAGGCCTTCTCGGACAGCCTCCGCATGGAAGCGGCCGAACACGGCATCGCCGTATCCGTCGTCTGCCCGCCCCGGGTAGACACGACGTTCCACGACACGCCCCTGATGCGGCAGAAAGGGCAGCGGATGAGCGCCCCGTCGATCTCGGCCGAATCCGTGGCGGCGGAAATCGTCCGGACGACCCGCAAGGGCAGCCGGGAAGTCGTGGTTTCCTTCTACGGCAAGTTCTTCGTCTTCTTCCACTGGCTGTCGCCCCGCCTGCTGGACTGGATCATGAGACGCCTCTGGGCGCGGCTGGCCATGAAGAAGACCGGCAGGCCGGCCACAGAAGACCAGCCCTGAAGTATTCCTGTCCCTGACGCTACCCCTTCGCCGATTTCGAAATCTCTTCGATGGCGCCGAGGATCTTGTCCACTTCGGCCGCCGTGACCATGATGTGCATCGAGGCGCGGTTGGCGTCCCAGCCGACCTGCATGTGGGTCACGCTGCGGATGTAGATATTGTAATCTTCCCAGAGTTTCGTGTTGAGGTCCCGGGTCGGCACGCCCTTGATCCTGAATGGGACGAGTCCCGCGTGAAGTCTCGGATCCTCGGAAGCGAATACCTCCACGCCGTCGATGTTGCGAAGCCCCGTGGCCAGTTTGCCGGCCAGGTAGCGGATGCGGGCCTCGATCCCTTCGCGGGTCAGGTGGTTGTGGAAATCGAGCGCCGCGTTGACGGCCACCCACTTCGGATAACTGCTGGAACCCCGGCGCGTATACTGACCGGCCGAACTCATCCGTTCGAGCCAGCGCTCGTTCGAGGAGAGATCTTCGCCGTACATGTTCTTTCCCGCGAAGGGCGTGGTCGAGGTGACGGGCTGGATCCGGTCGAACATGTCCTCGCGGACGTAGAAGAAGCCGGACTGCATGGAAGCCAGCATCCACTTGTGCGACGGGCCGGCGTACATGTCGCATCCCAGGTCGTGCATGTCGAGTTTGACCATGCCCGGCGGCTGGGCGCCGTCGACCAGCGTGATGACGCCCTTCGACCGGGCCATCTCGCAGATCTCCTTGACCGGCATGAACAACCCGTCCGTATAGTTCGTGTGGCAGAAGCTGAGCAGTTTGGTCCTCGGCGTGATGGCGGCTTCGAAGGCCTTCAGAAGCTCGTCCGGCGAATCGGGCGGATGGAGCTTCGGGTCGGAGAGATCGATGACCCCTACGTTCAGCTTGTCCCGGTGCGCCCGGTTCAGCACGGGATTCGTCCCGGCGCCGTGGTCGTGGTTGGTGTATACGATCTCATCCCCGGGCTCCAGGACCGGGCCGAAAGTGCCCGTGATCATCCCGTCCGTGGTGTTGTTCGCCAGGGCGAGCTCATTGGGCTTGCAGCCGACGAATTCCGCGAACTTGGCCATGAACCCGTCGCTGTACTCCTCGGTCCAGAAATCCCTCCTGAAGCTCACGTAATCATTGTTGATGCGGTTCAGCGCGTCGACCTGCGCCATGTGGACGCTGCGCGGGGAGGGTCCCCGGGTCCCGGTATTCATGTATGCGATATCCGGGCGGATCAGGAACTGTTTGGTCACCAGTTCCCAGAACGGTTCGTCGTCGGGCGCGGCGGCGGCGCCCACGTCGTTCAGGTCCACCGCGGCATGGGCGGTCTTCGCGCCCAGCGACGCCAGCGCGGCGCCGGCCAGCGTTCCGCCGAGAAAGCGGCCCAGGAAACCGCGGCGGCTGAGTGCCGCCATTTCCTTGGGATCTTCGAACCTTGGATCGAAGTTGAGATCGGGCGAGGAATACATGGGAGTACCTCCGGTTCGGCAGCCTGACGCCGGGAACGTGTGCGGCGGTGCCAGGCCGTTGGGATGCATCCGGTCGAAGCAGCTGAGATGCGAGGGGGAATAGTTACTTATATTATGTGCCATAGGGCAATTACAGGCAACCTGTTTTTGCTCACGCGGCGAAGAAATCACTTGACAAATCGCCCCTGTTCCGTATATTTGCACTCAGGTGCAAGTCTCTTAAAAACCCCTTCCCGACAACCTTATGCATACCCGCGGCGATCTGTTCAAGCAGTCGTCGTAGTGTTTTGTATTCGAGCAGGTACGAAGCGGCTGTCAGGGAAGCCATTTCTTCCTGGAAGGCAGGAGTGTCGGTATGGAACGCGGCACGGTAAAGTGGTTCAACGAACGTAAGGGATTCGGGTTCATCGCGCGAGACGACGGGGACGACGTCTTCGTTCATTACTCCGCTATCGTCGCCCAGGGATTCAAGACGCTGAACGAAGGCGATGAGGTGACCTTCGATATCACGGAAGGTCCCAAGGGCCTCCAGGCCGCGAATGTGACCAAGGTGTGAGGTGCCCGTTCCGGTTACCTGCTTTACTGCTCCATGTCTCGAGTTTGACTTTCCCCGCCTGAGTATCGGATTCGCCGAATACGACGAAGGTCCGACGGGCTGTACGGTCTTCCTCTTCGACCAGGGTGTCGTCACGGCCGTCGACGTGCGGGGCGGCATGCCCGGCGTGGTCGAATCCGAGTACCAGTTCCATCATGCCATTTGTTTCGCAGGCGGTTCGCTGCACGGACTGGAAACCGTATCCGGCGTGCGGGCCGCCCTGACCGCGAAAGAGGCGCCGAGTAATCCCCCGCCCCTGCCCCTGGTCGCCGGCGCGATCATCTTCGACTGGTTCAACCGTAAGGATTTCGTCTACCCGGACAAGGCGCTTGGCGAAGCAGCCGCCGTTGCGGCCGCCCCGGGTCGTTTTTACTACGGCCGGCGGGGCGCGGGCCGCTGGGCGGGCGTGGGTCAGGGTGGCGCCTTCCGGGAGATCGGACCGACGAAGATCGCCGTGTTCACCGTGGTGAACGCCCTGGGCGATATCGTCGACCGCGAAGGCCGGATCCGGACGCGGGATCATCGCCATCCCCATGACAGGCTGGAAGCGCGTCTTGCCGGGGGAGGGCGATCATCAGCCGACCAGGTGGGCAGGCACACCACACTGACGCTGGTCGTGACCAACCAGAAATGGACCCAGGGCGAACTGAGCCAGATCGGCAGGCAGGTCCACGCGTCCATGGCCCGGGCGATCCAGCCCTTTCACACGACGCAGGACGGAGACGTGCTGTTTACCGCGACGACCGGCGAGGTGGAGAACAGGCGTCTGAAGAGCACGACCGATTTCGGGCTGATCGCCTCGGAACTGGCGTGGGACGCCGTGCTGAACAGCCTTGGGGAATCGGCCTCGCCGAAATAGGGCAGGATCTACGCCGGAGAGCAGTCCCTTTCCAGCGTCTTGTCCACCTCGGATTCCCACGTGCCTTCCACACGAACGCCATACTCCGCGATACCACCCGTTGCGCGCGGTCCGGTGACGTAGGGCCGGTAGTCGCGGTCGTCCTCGATGAGTTGATTCGGCGCGTAGTCCGCGTGGAGGAAATGGAAGGCGATGCCGGCCCGGGGCCTGTCCGTCTGGTTGTGTCCCGTGCAGTGCGCGGTGCCGTAGCAGAAGAACAGGGCGCCGCCCGCTTTCAGTTCGATGGTATCCGCCTGGTCTTCCGGGGGATAGCAGCGGATGTGGTGGTCGCTGTAGGGGTCCCGGCTGTGCTCGTAGGGCGTTCTGTAGCTGCCGGGGATCACCTGTATGGTGCCGTTGTCGACCGTGGCGTCGTGCACGGCGATCCATACGGCCGTTCCCTTCAACGGATCACGGATTTTGAAATAGGCGTTGTCCTGGTGCCAGTGCGTGCCCATGCCGTCCCCGCCCGGCTTCAGAAAGACCTGGTCGAGGTGCAGAATATAGGGATCCCCGATCAGCTGGGAGATGGCGGCGACCACGTCGGGTTGGAAAGGAAGGGCCCTGAACAGGTCGCTGTGCCGGTACATCGGGCAGAGCTGCAGGTTGCGTTGCGTGGTGGAAGCCGTCTTCCCGTCGCCTTCCGTGGCGACGTTGCGCAAAGCGCCTTCTTCCATGAGACGATCGATCTCGGCCTGGAAAGCCCGGGTCTCCCGGTCCGAGAAGAACCCGGGTCTGGCCACGTAGCCATGGGACCTGAAATGGTCGACTTCTTCGTTTGAAAGTGCCATCGTCCAAACCCTTTGCCTGGTCCGACTGGAGTGCCCCGGTTCACCTTTCACATTTCACAGGGGCCGGCGTGGACCGGTTCATGCGCGAGGCCGGTTCCGGTGACGTGCCGGCCTCAGCGCAGTCTTGTGGTATCAGAAGCTCATGCGGGCCAACAGGCCGATTCGGTGGTCGGATACGCTGCCATGCCGGTCGATCCGCATACCGGAAAGCTCCAGGGATGCGCCGCCGGCCTGAGCGCCTGACCGGGCGAGTCTGGCGCCCAGCCGCATCTGCCGCCGGTCGTCATCCTGAAGATGCATTTCTCCGAAGGGCGTCATCAACACGCCCATGGACGGGTAGGCGAGTCCGTAACCGACCTCCGCCCTGAGCGCCCGGGCGTTGTTCCGGCCGCTCGCGGACCCATCCTCAAGCGGTCTTTCGCGCCATATCATGCCCGAGGCTTCCGTGCCCGCGCCCATGCGGGGCGCCACGGACATGGAGAGGCCTCTCCCACCCGCGCCGGGACTCAGGTAGGCGACGAGGGAGACCCCGTTTTCGCTGTATCCCTCGGCCGTGTGTACCGCTAGGAACCGGCCCTGTGCGTTTATGCCCACCCGGCCGCCCGACAGACGCAGACCTCCGGAAACCTCCAGGCCCTGGCCCGTCTGGCCGGCGCCGCCGTCATAACGCCCGGCGACCTGCGCATAGGGGGTGATGGTGGTTCCACCGGAGAGTTTCGTCGTCCGCGAACCTTCGATCCCGATCCGGATCCGCTGTGCGTCCGCGTTTATGTCGCCGAGGGCAGCCGATTCGCTGTCGGAGGTCGCCAGACGGACCAGTCCCGCGTCACCCACCACGTCCAGTCCCGTGCCGCCCGTCCCAGCCAACCGGGTGCGCACGCCCAACATGGCCATGCGCATGGACAGATCGGCCGTGGCGTCCTCCACTTCGACCTCGCCGGTTCCGAGTCCCACGATCGACCACGCTTCCGTGAGACCGGTGCTGCAAATCCAGCGCAAGTACGGCAGCACGCTGGTAAGACGCGATTCCAGGCTGCCGCTCGCCACGGTCACGTCGTAATCGGACGCGCCCAACGCGTGCGAAAGGGCG
This sequence comes from bacterium, assembly GCA_963693015.1. Taxonomy (GTDB): domain Bacteria; phylum JAAXHH01; class JAAXHH01; order JAAXHH01; family JAAXHH01; genus JAAXHH01. The sequence continues at coordinate 1,686,244 of OY843748.1, read as the reverse complement.
ATCCCGGCCGTCCAGTTGCGCCGCATGGCCACGTCGAATCCGAGATACGCCGTCCTGAGGTCTCCGTCGTAACTCGTGTCTACGTCGGGTTCACCCTGGAAGTTCTGCAGATCGCCGGCCCCCCAGACGGACCACCTGAGTCCTCCGGCCGCCGTATGGTCCTCGAATGCGTAGGAGAAAGAACTCGTCCGCAGCAGGTAATCGCCGCCTGCGTTGCGCCGGTGTTCGGCGTCGTTCGACAGAGCCAGGTGTTTCGCCGAAACCTGGCGTCCATGACCGGTGAGTCCGGCCAGGGCCGATATGCCGGATGCAAGCCCGTCTATCCTGCGGCCGCCCACGGTGATCTCACCTCCGCCGCCCGCGGTGAAGCGGCCGCCGATAGTCGTCGAGACGCTGGACAGCATGTTCCGGCCCATGGCGCCCAGGATGTTTTCGTAGGCCATCCGCTCCGCCGCGATGGCCGTTACCGTCACGCTCACGGCTTCGCTGGCCGTTCCCGCCGCGTTCCGGGCGGCGACCGTCACCGTGGCGGCGCCCTTGCGCACGCCCGTTACGGCCAGCGTGGCGCCGGACAGGACGGCTTCGACCACGCCGTTATCCGACGAAGCGGCTGAAAAGCTCAGATCGGTGCCGCTGAACAGCGCGCCCGCGTCGATCGTCCTGGAGCCTCCCGCCTCCAGCGTTACGGCCGGCGGAGCGCCCACGGTTGCCGGCGCGTCGTAGGAGTCGGTTACCGTGATCGTCGCGGTATCGAGATCCTGCCCGTCGTAACTCGCCGTGACCACGATCGTCTCGTCGCCGGATTCGTACACGCTGTCGTTGACGACCGTGAAGGTAAGCTGCGTCGATCCTTCCGTGGTCTCACCGGGTATTGTAATGCCCGGTTCCCGGCTGACGCTGTAGTCGTCTCCGGTGGCGGTACCGGAAAGCGCGATCGGTATCGTGATGGTGACCGGTATGGCCGCATCCGTACGGGTGGCAGTCAAAGTCACGGTCTGCGCTCCTCCGTCCTCGGACAAGGTCGCCGGACTTGCAGAAAGCGCGATCTCGGGGACGTAGCCGGTCAGGTCGAAATAGAACCCCGAGCCGATGACGAGTTCCCTTCCATCGACGGTGACGGTTTCCGCGTAACCCACCTTGGGCGATCCCAGTTCTTCGTCTCCGACCACGGCCGGGTTGTCGAAATAGTACTCGACGTAACCACCGCCGGCCTGCGCGGCCGCGATAAGGTCACGGGTGTAATAGACCCCGTTCAGGTCCTGGGCGTCGAAAATGTTCATGTTTTCGAGCGACGTGTTGGCGCCGTGAAAAACCAGCAGGCCGTCGGTTTGCAGGAAATACAGGTAGATTTCGCCCACCCGCCAGACCCCGTCCTCGACGCGGAAAGCGCTGACGACGTCATCGTGCCGGTCGAAACCGACCTCGTCGATGGCTCCGGTGTACGCGGACGCCGCCGCCCGGACAAACGACTTCAGGGTCGCCCGGTCCGTCACATCGGCCGCGGTCACCTCGCCGGGCTGCAACGTCGGACTGCCCCGATCAATAACCGTAATGACGGCGGAAGCGAGGTCGTTGCCCTCGTAGCCGGCCTGGACCACGATGGTCTCGCCGGCGTCCTCCACCGCGTCGTCGATCACGTCGAAAGTCAGCGTCGTGGAAGCCGAGGCGGCGTTCCCCGGAATGACGATCTCCAGCGTCCCTTCCACCGTGTAGTCGTCGCCGGTGGCCGTGCCCTCCAGCGACAGGTCGATGATCGTCGCCACCGATACCGGATCGTCGGTCAGCGTGGCCGTCACGATCACCTCCTGGCCTTCATCGCCCTCGGCCAGGGATGCGCGGTCGACCGCCAGCGTGATTTCCGGCACGTCGTCCACCGGCCTGCGGTAGAAGCCGGCGCCAACGACGAAGGTCTGCCCTGGAAAGAACGCCGGGAATTCGATCGTTTCGGCGTAACTCACCTTGGGCGAGCCCAGCTCTTCATCGCCCTCGACGGCAGGATCGTCATAGTTGTACTCGACGAATCCACCGCCTGCGACCGCGACGTTAATGAGATCCTCGATGAAGCGCTTGCCGTTCAGGTCTTCGAGGTCGATCCTGATCGCGCCTTGCTGGGTCACGTCCGCCCCGTGGAAGAACACGTACCCTTCCGTGGTCAGGATGAACAGGTAGATGGAGCCTTCTCTGAAGGGCCCGTTTTCGTCTCGCAAGGCGGTCGTCAGTGCCCCGGCATCCACCCCGTTGATCTCGAAGGCGGTGAAGGCCCATTTGATGGCGCCTTTCACGAAGGCCTTGAGACTCTCCTTGTCGACCGCGTCCCGGGCATGCACCGCAGGCGGCTCGGGCAGCGGGGCCTCATCCGCCGGATCGGGGATATCCATGTCGAAACCGCCTACCAGGATGTAATCACCCACGCCGAACCCGGATGTGTACCTGGTGGCGTAGGCCAGGCGGTTGGGATCGTCATCGGGATCATTCGGATCATCCCAGGTGAATTCGACGAAACCGCCTCCGGAGTTGGCCGCCGCGAGGATCTCCTGCACGACTTTCTCGCCGTCATCGTCTTCCAGGCCGCTTATATCGAGTCCGTCGCGGGAGGGATCGTCACCGTGGAAGAACATCTCGCCGGAAAGGGTTACGACCGAAAGGTACAGGTTTCCGCGTTTCCAGTCGCCTTCGGTTCGGAAGGCGATCGCCAGGGTTGGGAAGTCGTTGGTGTCGGTCACCCGTTCCAGCGAATCCGCCACCGACTCAACGAAACCCTTCAACGTCTCGCGATTCACCACGTCGCCGGCCGTGATCGGCACCTCCACCTCCTGGGCACGAAGGGGCTTCGCCTCGAGGAGTAAGTCGAGGAATCCTGCCATTACTCCCAGAACCAGAATGGACAGCATCGATCTGTCAGCGACAGAGGAAATCATGATTTGCGTCTCCCGTATCAGGATGGGTTACATCGGGCGGCTATGGCTCAGTCGAGTCCAGGGCAGCGTAACGTATAAGCCGGTCCAGGTTAATGCACCCTCACGTGTTCGTATCTTTCTGCCGGAAACGGTTCATTCAGATAACGCTTCGTTTCCGAACCGTTCGATGGCTTCCAGGGTTTCACGCACGTCGTCCCAGGTCGTAGTATGGTTGACGATACAAAGTCTCAGCGAGAACTTGCCGCTCAGCAGGGTCGATGACATGAGAGCGCGGTCTTCCCAGAAGACCCGGACGAGCACTTTCCGGTTGATCTCTTCCAGCGCTTCTTCGTCAAGGCGCTTACCGTCGGGATTGATCCGGAAGCATACGATTCCGAGCGAAGCGGGCAGAAACATTTCCATGTCGCCGCTGTTTCGAATATACGCTTCGGCCCGTGCGGCCAGTTCCATGCTGCCGGATATGGCGTTTCTGAACGACGCCATCCCGAAAGTCTTGACGGATACCCAGATCTTCAGGGCCCGTACCGACCGGCTGAGTTGCAGTCCGCGGTCCGCGAAGTTGGGATGGTTCGCGCCCCATATCGTGTCCTGCAGGATATCGTGGCGTACCGCGAACGCCCGTTCCAGGTTGCTCAGATCCTTGACCATCAGGCAGCCCGCTTCGTAGGGTTGAAAGAACAACTTATGGGCGTCCAGTCCGATGGAGTCGGCGCGTTCGATGCCCCGCAGGAGGCGCTTCCCCTGTTCGGTAACGATCGTAAAGCCGCCATAGGCGGCGTCGACGTGAAGCCAGATACCTTCCCTTTCGCAGAAGTCCGCCATCGGTTCCAGCGGATCGACGGCGCCCGTGCTGCTCGCGCCGGCATTCGCGCAAACCGCGACCGGATTGTATCCCGCGGCGCGATCCTGTTCAACGGTGCGGATGAGTGTTTCCACGTCCATGCGGAAGAGCGCGTCCGTCTTGATCATGCGGACGTGATCGGGTCTGATGCCCATGATCCTGGCTGCGCGGACCAGCGCGCTATGGCTCTGGTCGCTCATATAGACCGTGCCGCCATCGGGAGCGCCCGCCGACTCCCGTGCGGCGACCAGGGCTTCCAGGCTGGCCGCGGAGCCTCCCGAAGTCATGAGGCCTCCCGCGGAATCGGGATAACCCAGCCAGCGCCGGAACCAGTCGAGGACCACGAGTTCCATCTGGCTTGCCCCGCTGGCAGTCAGCCAGGTGCACTGGTTGACCTGGTAGGCGGAAACCATGAAGTCGGCCAATACGCCGGGCCAGGTCGGCGCCGAAGGGATGAACGCGAAGGATCGGGGGTGATCGTTGCGGGCCCCCAGGGGGAGGATTTCCCTCGCCGCCCTTTCCAGGACCTCCAGCGCGGGGCTGCCGCGTTCGGGCGGGTCCTCCATGAGCTGATCTTCCAGTTCCTTCTTGAACTCGCCGTCCCATGCATGTTCCCCGGGGAGGTTCCGGATCCGTTCTACGATCAGTTCCGCCGTCTTGTTCGCGAGCTCCAGCATGACGTCGGGGGGCATCTGAAGGCCGTTGAGCGCTTCCATACCCGATCCCGCGTTCCGCTTTTCCTGATGCTTCCGAGCCATTTTGGGTCCTTCCTGATTCCGGTCGGGATTACGCACTTTCAAGGTTCGTCTTTACTTCGCAAAGGCCGAATCCCGCCTCGTAGCCCCGGGAGCGCGATCACTCGTACCCGCTATCGCTTAGCGCCATGAATCCAGGTAATCCCTCTGTTCCGGCGTCAATTCGTCACAGGCCGCGCCCATGCTCTCGAGTTTCAGGCCGGCGATCTCCCGGTCGATTTCTTCTGGTAAGGTGTGCAAGCCGGGCGACAACCCCTCACGATTCCTCACCAGGTGCTCCACCGCCAGGGCCTGGTTGGCGAAGGAAAGGTCCATGACCGCGGCGGGATGTCCCTCGCCGGCGACCAGGTTGACCAGGCGGCCTTCACCCAGGAGGTACAGCCTGCGGTCGTCCGTCAGGGTGAACTCCTCCACGTATGGCCGCACGGACCTTCTCCCGGCTGCCAGGGCGTCCAGTGCCTGCAGGTCGATTTCCACGTCGAAATGTCCCGCGTTGGCCAGCAAGGCGCCGTCCTTCATGGCTTCCAGGTGATCGCGGCGTATGACCCCGCGGTTTCCGGTAACGGTGATGAAGAGATCGCCCAGTGCGGCCGCTTTCGCCATGGGCAGTACCCGGTATCCTTCTAGGGCGGCCTCCAGGGCCGGTACGGGATCCACTTCCGTTACGATGACCTGGCCGCCCAGGCCCCTGGCCCGGGACGCCACGCCCCTTCCGCACCAGCCGTAGCCGCAGACCACCACGGTCTTGCCCGCGATCAGCGTGTTGGTGGCCCTGAGGATCCCGTCGAGCGCGCTCTGCCCCGTGCCGAACCGGTTGTCGAAGAGGTGCTTGGTCCTGGCGTCGTTCACCGCGATGACCGGGAAGGCCAGTTCACCGCTTCGGACCATGCTCCGCAGGCGATTTATTCCCGTGGTGGTCTCTTCGGTGCCCCCGATGATCCGATCCAGATTCCGGCGGTGGTCCCGATGCGCCGTCGTAACCAGGTCGGCCCCGTCGTCCAGCAGGATATCCGGTTGCGCGTTCAGCACGGTGTGCAGGTGCCGGCTGAAGGTGCCGCCGTCTTCTCCCCTCTTCGCGAACACGGCAATCCCGTGATGCATGACCAGACTGGCCGCTACGTCGTCCTGCGTGCTGAGGGGATTGGAAGCGCAGACGATGGGCGCCGCTCCGCCCGACTTGATCGCCGTGACCAGGTTGGCCGTCTTGGTCGAGATGTGCAGACACACCCCGACGCGCAGTCCCCGGAGGGGCCGTTCGCGCGAAAACCGATCCCGTATCGACCGCAATATCGGCATCTCGCGGGCGTCCCATTCGACGCGGGCCGCCCCCGAGTCAGCGAGGTCCGGGTTGCCGATTTCATATTCCATAGACGGAATTCGACCGCGTGAATCCAATCCGGGAGACGGGTCTTCGCCGTCTCTTCTGCCCGTCCACGCACCGCAAAGATCGTGCGGTGCGACGGCATTGCGGCTTGCTACCGTAACATATGATCGATTTTGCCCCTGATGTCAAGGTCTATGGGCTCTTCGACTACAGGCTCTGATTTACTGAACGCGCGTCGAAGGCGCGCCGCACGCGCGATACGCAAACGGCATGGCCCGGCCCTTCTCCCACGCGAAAGGCGAGATACGGACTTGACACGCTCGGACCTACCCTACTAACATGAGAAGATTTCGGTAAATAACTGATTTACCGGGTCTTACAACGATCAGCCGCCACCATCTTCAGGCACCCGTGAGCGCCCCATGCTCGACCTCTCCAGGCAACGCCTCAACCGTACCATTCTCACCCTGGCCTGGCCGGCCATTCTCGAAAACCTGATGCACACGTCGGTCTATATCGTCGACAGCATCTTCATCGGGTCCCTGGGCACGCAGGCCTTTGCCGCCGTCGGCCAGAGTTCCATGATCCTCTTTACCGTGGTCTTCGTGTTCTACGGAGTCGGGGTGGCCACGGGGGCCGTGGTGGCGAGGAACCTGGGCCGAGGCGACCACAGGACCGCCGCCGAAGCCGCCGGCCAGGGCATCCTGCTGGGCACTTCGATAGGCCTGTTCGTGGCCTCGCTGGGCCTGCTGTTCGGCGAGGACCTCATGGTGTTCCTCGGCACCGGGCCGGACGTCGTCGCACGGGCCCGGGAGTATATGCCCATCGTCTTCGCCTTCAGCGTGCTGCGCCTGTTCATCTACACCGCCAGCGGCATCCTTCGGGCGGCCGGCGACACCAGGACACCCATGTGGATCACGGGCGTCATGAACGTGTACAACATCTTCGCCGACTGGGTGCTGATCTTCGGCATCGGCCCCTTCCCGGAACTGGGCATAACGGGGGCGGCCCTGGCTACGGGTACGGCCTACGTCCTGGGCGCTTCCCTTCTGGTATTCAGACTGTTTCGCCGTCGCGCGGAATTCAGGCTGCACGGCGGCGACCTGGGGAGGATCAGGCCGGACCACATGCGGACCATCGTACGGATCGCCGTGCCGAATCTGGGAGAACAGATGGTCATGCAGAGCGCCTATTTCTCCTTCATGTGGATCGTCACCAGCCTGGGCACGACGGCCCTTACCGCCCATTTCATGACCATCCGGGTGGAGATGGTGTCCTTCATGCCCGTATTCGGGCTTTCCATGGCCGTGGCCACCGTGGTCGGACAGAGCCTCGGGGCCGAACGTCCCGAAATCGCCGAACTCGCCGTGAAGAAGGCCGCCCGCATCGGCTTGATCGCCATGACCGCGCTGGGCCTCATCTTCGTCGCGGTGCCCGGTCTGCTCGTCGGCATCTACAGTCCGTCGCCCGAGGTGTACGGCCTGGCCGTGCTCTGCGTGCGGATCGCCGCCCTCGAATTGCCCACTTCGGCCCTGCTGATGATCTACACCGGCGCCATGCGGGGGGCGGGAGATACGCTGAGCCCCATGCTGATCAGCATCTTCGGCGCGATCTTCCTGCGGATCGGCATGATGTACGTGCTGGTGATCGAACTGGGCTGGGGATTGCCGGGCGTATGGTACGGCACGGCGCTGGACTGGGGCATTCGCCTGGTGATCGCCTATTTCCTGTTCCGCCGCGGACGCTGGAAACGCGTGGCGATCTAAAGGACAATAAGATTCGAGGTCGTATCCGATTTGACAGGAAGTAATTGGACGACTAACCTGATAACGCCGGATTGAACGTTTTAACAGGATCAGTTTTCATGCGAGTCGTACTGCAACGCGTATCACGCGCCTCGGTCAAAATCGATGGGGAGATAACCGGAGCAATTGGTGCCGGCCTCGTCCTGCTCCTCGGCGTCGCGAAGGACGATACGCCAGAGGATGTGGAATACGTCGTAGGCAAGTGCGTCGGGCTCCGAATCTTCGGCGGCGATCAAGGAAAGATGAACCGATCCCTGCTCGACGTGGCGGGCGAAGTACTGGCGATATCCCAGTTCACCCTGTACGGCGATACCCGCAAGGGCCGGAGGCCAAGCTTCGAGGGCGCCGCGCCGCCGGAACGGGCCGAACCGCTCTACGAACTGGCCGTGGAACGCCTCAGGGAACATGGACTGACGGTGGCCACCGGGCGGTTCGGTGCCTTCATGGAAGTGTCCCTGGTCAACGACGGCCCGGTGACTTTGACCGTCGAGTCACGCCGATGAAGAACATGGTCCTGGCCTCTTCCTCTCCCCGCCGATCTGATCTGCTCCGGCAAATCGGGATACCCTTCGAAGTCGTTCCCCCCGACGTCGATGAGTCCCTGTATGCCTTTGACGACGATCCGGCGGGCACCGCCGAGCGGCTCGCACTGGCCAAGGCGCGGAGCGCGTCGGACCGGCCCGGCGTCCGCGGCCGGGACTGCCTGGTACTCGGGGCCGACACGGTCGTCCTCTTCGAAGGGCAGATACTCGGCAAGCCGTTGGACGCGGATGACGCGCGCGCCATGTTGCGCAAACTGACCGGCCACACCCACCGGGTCCTCACCGGGTTCGCCCTGCTGGATACCGGGGCGGATCGCGCGGTGACGGGACACGAATGGACGACCGTCTTCATGCGGGCCTGTACAGACGAGGAGATCCGGGCGTACGTGGATACGGGCGAGCCCCTGGACAAGGCGGGGTCCTACGGCGCCCATGCCCTGGGCGCCGGGCTGGTCACCCGCGTCGAGGGCTGCTTCTACAACGTGATCGGCCTTCCCCTGGCCCGTTTGCTGGTGACCCTGAAGGACTTTGACGGCGCCCGGTTCGTTGACGGCGCCCGGGATTTCGACGGCGCCAGGGACTTCGACGGCGCCCGGGATTTCGACGGCCCGCCGCCGGTCGAATAGCGGATTGACGACACATGGCCGATTTCCGGGGACATCTCTGGGGCGGTTTCGCCGCCACGCTGCTGGCGGGCGTGCTCTGCGTCGCCGGCCTCTGGTGGACGGGGCATCTCGAGTCATACCGGACGCTGGACGTATGGCCGAGGGTCCTGTTGCTCCTCGCCATCGGGCTGTTGTCCGCCTGCTTCCCGGACGTGGACACCGAGAGCAAATCGCAGCGCCTGTTCTACCGCCTGTTGATTCTGCTCGATATATGGTTTATCTTGATCGGGGACTACAGGACCGCTGCCCTGCTGGGTCTCGGCGCGATGCTGCCGCTGCTCGGCAAGCACCGGGGGTGGACCCACACCTGGCTCGCCATGCTGCTGGTGCCGGCGCTCTTCCTGCTCGTCCCCATGTATCTGAAACGGACGGTCGAATCCTTTCCGATCGTCTGCTACGTCGTATCGGTATCGGCCTACGCCAGTCACCTGATACTGGACGGCTACATTGAGCACACCGCCCGACGCTTCCGCCGTCTGCTCGGGGTGAAGTAGGCGGCCCGTGCGGACCGTTCGGCGCAGCCGGCCGGGAAGAGGCAGTCGACCCGTGCGGACCCGATGAACAATCTGGAGGTACCATGAAAAGCGCACTGGAAATCGCCATGGAGAAGACCGCCGGCGCGCAGCAGGGCGGCAGGCTGACCGATGAACAGCGGTCGGCGATCGGCGACCTGGAAAAGGAATACCAGGCCAAGATCGCGGAGCAGGAGATCATGATCGAATCGAAAGTCAAACAACTCGCGGCACAGGCGACGGGTCCCGAGTTCCAGGAACAGGTATATGCCCTGCGGGAGCAGCTGGCGCAGGAACGGGAACGGCTGGAAGAGGAGAAGAAGGCGAAAGTACAGGCGATCCGCGACCAGGCTTCATAGGCTGACCGGCCCCGGCCGGTGCAGGCTCGCGGGCGCCGATCCATCGGAGTGCCCATACATGGCCAGGAAGCGTTTGAAAATCGGTCTCATCGGCTGCGGCGGCAACATGCGGGGCGCCCACGTGCCGCGCATCCAGGCCGATGGCGCGGTGGATCTCGCCGCGGCCGCGGATACTTCGGCGGAAGCCGCGTCGGCGTTGATGGAACGCTGGGGCGGCCGGGTGCCCTTCTACACCGATTACCGGGACATGATTCAGCATCACCCGCTCGACGCGGTGATGGTCAGTTCGCCCCACGCCATGCACTACGAGCAGGTGGCGTATGCCCTGGATCAAGGTCTGCACGTCCTCGTCGAAAAGCCCCTTACCATTTCATCCGGCCATACGCGCGCCCTGATCAGTAAGGCCGGCGAGAAGGAACGGCTCCTGCTGGTCAGCTACCAGCGCAATTTCATGGCGCCCCACGTCTACGCCCGGGAGTTGATCCGAAAAGGCGCCATCGGCGAGGTGCGCGGCGTGGTGGCCTACGTCACGCAGAACTGGGGCGGAACCAGTGGCTGGAGGCTCGACCCGGTCCTCTCCGGCGGCGGCATGTTCCTGGACACGGGGAGCCATCTCGTGGCCTCCACGCTGTGGATTACGGATCTGAAGCCCCTCGAGGCGAGTGCCTTTCTGGATCGGGTAGACAAAGACGTGGACATCAACATGGTGGTGGCCGTGCGGTTCGAGGGCGGCGCGTACGGCACGCTGAACACCTTTGGAAACGCGTCCCGCCATGACGAACGCATCGCGATCCACGGCAGCAAGGGCAGCCTGGTCTTCCACCTGCACCAGTGGCGCGTCAAGTCGGTCCTGTTGAACGACGAGCCCCTGAAGATCCCGGCAAGGATCCGGGAGGACACGCCGGACGCGGCGTTCTTCCGCATGATCCGCAACGGCGGGAAAGGATACGAGCCTCCGCACTTCGCGCTCGCCGTTTCCCAGGTCAGCGAAGCGGCATACCGGTCGGTAGAGGAAGGAAGGCCCGTCCGGGTCGCCCGATGACCGGCCCCGCAGGCAAAAGATCCAGGAGTTGAAGATGAGTGAAACGGGACGGTTGGCGGGCAAGAGGGCGGTCGTCACCGGGGCGGGAAGCGGCATCGGCCGGGCCATTGCGTTGCGGCTCGCGCAGGAGGGCGCCCACGTCGCCGCCGTGGACATCGACCGCGAAAGCGCGGAAGCGACGGCCGGCCGGATCCGTGACGGCGGAGGGACCGCCGCGGCGCTGACCGCCGACCTGGTCCGCGTCGATCGCATCGAGCCCATGATCGCAGAGGCCGTATCGAAGCTGGGCAGGCTCGATATCCTGGTCAACAACGCGGGAAGGGTGGAGATCAAGCCCTTTCTCGACGTCACGGAAACGGAGTGGGACCAGGTCATGGATCTCAATCTGAAGGGGACCTATTTCTGCATGCAGGCGGGCGCGCGCCAGATGATCCGGCAGGGTGGCGGCGGCCGCATCATCAACATGTCTTCCATCTCCGGCCGCCACGGCCGGGCCGATTCGAGCGTCTATGCCGCCAGCAAGATGGCCATCATCAGCATCACGCAGTCCGCGGCGCTCGCCTTCGCCAGTCACGGGATCCTGGTCAACGCGCTGTGCCCGGGCGTCGTGGCCACGCCCATGTGGGATCATATCGACGCGGACCGCGCCCGCCTGTTCGGTTACGAGCGGGGAACGGCCCGCGCCCGGCTCGTGGAGAAGATCCCCCTCAAGAGGGTCTCCGAGCCCGAAGAGATCGCGGCCGCGGCCGTGTTCATCGCCTCCGACGAGAACACCTTGATCACCGGCCAGGCGATCAACGTCGACGGCGGTATGGAAATGAACTGAGCCCGCGGCCGGCACACGCCGCGCGGCGAGCGCCCCGCGGCCAGCCGGGATTGATCTTGACAGTGGGGGAGGCCCGCCATATACTCGATAGGTTCAAAATCCTCAGGTTGATCAAGTACACCGCACGAGCCAGACACGGGAAAAACACCTCCACCACGCACAGGAAAGACACCTCCAATGGATCCGAGAAGACGCGAAAGACTGTCCAAGCTGCTCTCCCTGATACTCCGCCATAAACCCGAAAGATTCTCCATAACCCTCGATGAACGGGGATACGCGCCGATCGACGACATCGTCGAGGGCGTCCTGGAGAAGTTCGACGATCTGACGCGGGATGAGATCCTGGAGATCGCCGACGGCGCGGAAAAGAGACGATTCGAGGTCGAAGAGGACCGCATCCGCGCGCGCTACGGCCACAGTTTCCCCATCGACCTGGGCCTGCCTCCCGCGGATCCGCCCGAGTTTCTCTACTATGCGACGGTACCCGCACGGGCTTCGGTCATCAGCAACGGCGGCCTGACGCCGAGCGACCGGCAGTACGTCCACCTGTCCCTTTCCGAAGAAACGGCCTCCCAGGTGGCCCGGAACCAGACGGAGACGCCCGTCGTCTTCCGCATCAAGGCGCGGGCGGCCACCGAGGCCGGCGTGGATTTCTACGATCGTTCCCCGGTCATTCTGACGACGGGCGTTCCCTCCGAGTTCATCGACGTACTGAAGGAGGCCCCGCCTCCTCCCGCCGCGTTTGGCCGGCGGAAGCGGAAGGCCCCTCCGCGCAGGTAGCATGCGCCGCCTCGTCCTGCCCTTCCTGGGCCTGCTGCTCGCCGTCACCCTGCTGCTCTTCGACCTGACCATACTGTGGTCGGGCCGCACGGCCATCCGGCCCGTGATGCAGAAAGGCGTCGCCCTGGGGATATTCAAGGCCTCGGAGGGGATGTCCTATTACCAGGCCTCCCTGGAAGAGATCGCCGCCCTGGGCGCATCCCACCTTTCCGTCCCCGTCTTCTTCCTGCAGGATTCCGTTGATTCTGAAACCCATTTCTCCCGCCCGTCGGACGGCGCTACGCCGGAACAGCACGACCGCGTGGTCCGGGAAGTCATCGAATACGCCCACCGGCTGGGACTGAAGGTCCTGCTGACGCCCATCGTCAACATAGACCGCCCCCGCGCGAAGGAGTGGCGCGGGACCATAGCTCCGCGCGACTGGGACGCCTGGTTCGAAAGCTACCGCGCTTTCATTCGTCATTACGCCATGCTGGCCGCGGAAGCGGACGTCGAGTACCTGAGCGTGGGTACCGAACTCGTATCGGCCGAAGGGTTTACCGATCAGTGGCGGGAGATCATCGCCGAGGTGCGCCGTGTCTATCCGGGACGACTCACCTATTCGGCGAACTGGGACCGGCATGACCGGGTCGCCTTCTGGAACGATCTTGATTTCCTGGGCGTTTCGGCGTACTATGAGTTGTCGGAATCGGAGGATCCCACCGTGGAAGAACTGGTCTCCGCCTGGAGGCCGGTCAAGGAGGACTTGTTGCGGTGGCAGGCCCGTTGGAACAAGCCCCTGCTGTTCACGGAGATCGGCTACATGAGCCAGGACGGCGTCGCGGGCCATCCGTGGAACTACGTGTCGAAGGGCCCCCTGGACCTGGAGGAGCAGCGGCGGTGCTACGAAGCGTTGCGACTGGCCTGGGAAGGCGAAGAACGGTTCGCCGGCCTGTACCTGTGGGTATGGGAACCGGACAAAAGGGGCGGGCGTGACCGGGGCTACAACTTCGCGGGCAAACCGGCGGAGGGGGTCGTTCGAGACTGGTACCGCGGTCTGCCGAATAACGCCAACGTCCTCGATTACGCCGTCAACGGCATGGAACGCTTTCTGCGGACTCTGCGGCAGGGGTTGTGAGGGGTTGGCGCGAGCCGGAGGCCGGGGCGTTCGCGTACCCGGTCCTGCCGATATGGATTTAAGTTTACCGCATGCTCCAATGACCGCGCTGGCGGACGGGAGGTAGGCCGGGATGGATAGCGTTTTCATATACTGGGACAATTCGAATATCTTCCATGAGGCGCAAAGACTCGCGGAAGAACGCAACGAAGGCGCCAACGCCCGTTACCGCGTGCGCATCAATTTCGATAATATGATGCGATTGGCCCATGCCGACCGTCACATGGAGAAAGCTTTCGCCGTCGGTTCGGTGCCCCCGGAAATGCGTCAGTTGTGGAATCGAATGGAAAGCAGGGGCGTGGATGTCAAATTGTTCGACCGGGGCAGTGCCGGCCGCGGCGAGCAGGACATGCCCGACCGCGTTCTGCAATTGCGCATGCTCGAAGATGCGTTGGATTACAACGGGAATCCGGGTATTGTCGTGTTGCTGACCGGCGACGGAGCGGGTTACCTGGAAGGCGCAGGCTTTCACAGCACATTGGAGCGTATGCACAAACGCGGCTGGGGAGTGGAAATCCTCTCCTGGGCGCATTCATGCAACCAACGCATGCGCAAGTGGGCGCAGGATAACGGCGTATTCGTCGCTCTGGACGATTTCTACGAGGCAATTACCTTTCTGGAACCGTCCAGGCCAGGGACTGAATTCGCGTCGGCCCGGGACTCCGCACATCTGGATCTGTCGCAGAGGTCTCTGGCGTGATTGTCTGAAGGGGACCGGGTTCGATCAGTATCGTGTCTCGTTAATCGATGTAGTCTGTTATGGATCAGTTCGTTTTGAGAACCATGGGATCGTAATCCGCATACATCAATTCACGAAAGGGAAAGGAAGTGATATTATGGCTGGAAAGCAAAACGGCGGGAATCAGCGTGCCAATGTCAAGAACTCCAACAACCCGGCAAACAAAGCTGCCAGGGACAACCGCGCCAATCAGATGAACCCCGCCCACCCCGCGCATCGTTCCTCCCGCCAGGGCGGTGGTCAGAAAGGCGGTAAGAAGTAGGCTTCGGCGGGTGCTAAGCGCGGTGCGCGTGGTGGGTGTTGCGGGTGACGCCGGAAGGATTGGCCGTTTCTCCCAGCCCCGCCAGGTCGTCGCTGCTCCCCATGACGATCAGGACGTCTCCGGACTCGAGGAGCCGTTCGCCGCCCGGGTTGAAATCGATATTCCCGGTGACCGCCTGGGCAGGCTAACCGGACACGGGCGCCGCGTGGCCGCCGTAGCCGAGGGCTTCTACGTCCCGGTGCAGTCGATCGAGCACCCTGGTCCGCACCTCTTCGAACAAATCCCGGGTGAGGAAATGCACCCCGGGCAGGTTGCCCTTGGGCTGGCCCACGAAGATGTCGGACGGCAGATCGTATTCGGCCTCCGTGATCCCCTGTTTCTGCTCGAGGGCGAACCCCAGGATGTGGGCCCGGTAGGTGGCGTCCAGCACCCGCTCGGCAGAGAAGGGCACGCCGAAGACGGATTCGATCCCTTCGCTGACCTGGTCCGGCGGGGCCATGGTGAACAAACACCCGCCGTGCAGGTCCTTGTTGACCATCTTCCAGCCCTCCTCGGTGATGTTGTGGACCCAGTAGTCCGCCGAATCGGGCTTGCAGTCCGGGTCCATCACGTACAGCAGGAAGGTGCGCATGGACATGTGCCCGCCGGCCACGGCGAAGGGGTAGCCCGGGTTGGTCTGTCCCAGGTAGGCGGAGAACTCGACCCCCTTGGCGTGCATGGCGAAGGCCTCGCCGCCGATCTCTTCGGCGATCGCCCGGACGCCCTTGCCGAAGAGGGGCTCGCGGCCGTAGGCGATATCTTCCTTCAGCCGGCGTGCGCCTTCCGCGTCCCCGAAGGTGACGCCGCCCGCGACGGTGCCGTTGCCCCGGGCATTGTAGTCCATGAGGAAGGAGAGCACGACGTTGGCCGATATGGTATCGAAGCCCAGGTCGTCGTCCAGCCGGGCGAGTTCCAGGTTGGCGTGGGGATCCAGGATGCCCAGGTTGGCCCCGGACAGTTCCATGGGCTCGAACTCGAACCGGCCGAGGTATTCCCCGTGGTTCTTCCGGGCCTGGCGCCAGTCGGGGTCCTTGCCGCCTTCCGGCACGTCGTAGAAGTCCTGGTGGCAGGTGATCTGGCAGCCGTAGCAGCTCTTGTCGATGACGATGAAATCGTCGGATTCCCGCATGGTCTCCAGGTGTACCGGGACGGCCACGTTCTCGCCGGGCGGCTCGAAATTCCTGTAGGGCAGCACCCCGAATCCGTCGAGTATCTTGCTGTTCTTGCCCGTTCCGCCCAGTCCGTTCCGGTTGTGCGGGTGGCGGTACCCCCGGCTCTGTTCGCCCCGTCCGATCTCGTTGTTGATGACCTTGAGCCGGTCGTCGCCCTTTCGGTAATAGTCCGTCTCCGCCCTGGCCACGATGCCGATGACGTTCTTGGAACCGAGCACCGATCCCATGCCGAGCCGGCCCGCGAACCGCCACTTGTCTTCCCCGCTCATCAACTGTTCCTGCGTCGATCCCACCACGGCCGCGTACCAGACCGTTTCCCAGTTTTCACCGGCCGGTCCGAGCACGGCGAAATGGGCGTCGTACTTCTTGTTGACGTCGTCGTTGTAGCGATCGTGCAGCCAGACCATCTTGTCCCGGACGCGCGCGCCCACCAGGTGCCCAGGGGCTTCGATCAGGGAAAGATCGGCCCCGTCGCCGGTCTGCTCAATTACCAGGAAGCTGGGGCCGGCCGCCCGGCCGGTGAGTACCAGGTCTCCGATGCCGGTGTAGGAGAACTTGCGTCCGAAACTGCCACTCATGGCCGACCAGACGGGCATGGGCATGCCCGCACGGGTGCGTTTCAAGGGGGAGAACCCCGAGAAATAGGCCCGCAGCCCGGTCATGAACTGCGTGCCGGTGAAGCAGCCGGTATTGATGACCAGCGGGGCATCCGGCGCGAAGGGATCGCTCACGTCATAACCCGAGAGGATCTTGAACGACCGGCCGATGCCCCCCAGGAAGTCCATGTCGTCCCGCACCTGGTGTTCTTCGTTTCGCACGACGCGGCCTGCGGACACGTCGTATTCGATGCGGGTATAGCTATAGTCGGTCACGTTTTCCGGCGCGCCGTTCACTGGCTTCAGCAAAATCGCCCCCTTCTCGTTACAGTCATTCGGTTCTGAGGATACTGCATTTCAGTCATCCGTTTCTGAGGATGCCTCGGTTCGGTCATCTGGTTCTGAGGATGCGGCGAATCGTCACGGACCGGACGGCCGCGTGACGACCGCATCGTGATGAGCATACTATCGTGATGAGCATACTATCGTGATGAGCATACTGATGATAACACGATGAGATGATACGATGACGATAATATAATGGACTTTCATCGATTGCGAAAACGATTATCGCGATAAGGCAGCGGAGCGACCGGCCGGGTATCATGGTCTGAACCCGAACGGAAGTCGGACGTTCCGGGGTAGAGGCAATCCCGAAAGCGTTCTCCAGGCGCGGGCAATCTCCATATTGGGTTGACGCGAGACCGAAAATCCGTTTTCTTTCGTCCCACTCCCCGTAGCCTTTCGTCTTTGGTGAACGGCCGGGTCGTCCGTTCCCGATCCGCCGGAGCGGAAGACCATGGGCCGACTGGCCTTTTCTGGAGGTTGGCATGAGCTTCGAAGAGATGAATGACGTGGCAGACGTCGCGTTGGAGGTAGCCGCGGAAGGAGACCCGAAGTGGCTCACCTGGATATCGATATCGACCATGGCGATGGCGGTGATTACCGCGGTCGGCATCCTGCTGGCGGGGATCACGCTCAATGAGTTCTTCTTCGAGAGAACCCAGGAACTGGTTGAACTGAGCAGGCTGGGCGTGGACCGGGTCAACATGGAGGTGCTGGAATCGAAGCATCATATCCTGACGGTGCTCGGCGAACCCCTGGACAGCGCCGAAGTGCAAAAACTCGAGGATTACAGGCAGGAAGCCCTTGTATTGGCGCCCTTGGTCGCGGAGGAAGACGAGCTGAGCCGCCGGGCGCTGTTCGAACACGAGCTGTTTGCAATCGGGGTTACCCTGCTTTCCATTGCCATAACCATCACCGCGGTATCCGCCATACTGAAGAAGAAGTCCATGTGGTTTTCCGGCCTGGCGGTCGGCGCGCTGGGTGCGGGATTCGTACTCTTTGCCACCGTGGCGATGATTTCCTGAATGAAGCGAGTTCGAAAAAGACCAACGCAAAGAAAAAGACCAACGCAAAGAGGCATCCCATGACCGTCGATACGCAACCGACTACCGCAAGGGAACATCCCGTGACCGACCTTTCCCGACAGACCGAACCCGCGATCGAGGTCCCCCGGATCGTGGATGACGAACAGATCCGGTTCTACGTGGACAACGGATATCTCGTCGTGCCCGACCTGATGACCGGCGACGAACTGCAGGAGTTGAAGGACGATCTGGTCGACGTGGCCCGGGGCAAGTACCCCTGCCGGGGGCTCGATCCGCCCGGGCCCGACGACACCGACGACGACGTGCTGCAGCGTATCCTTTGCATCCACCAGCCCCACTTCGTCAGCGAGGTGATCGAGAAGTACGTGCGCCATCCGAAGATCTGCGGCGTGCTGAGCCAGATCACCGCGGCCCACCTGCCCCACTGGGACGGGAGCGTCAAGTGCATGCAGTCCATGTACTTCATCAAGCCGCCCCGGTTCCAGGGCCAGGCCTGGCACCAGGACGAGATCTTCATCCCCACGCGGGACCGGTCCCTGATCGGTGCGTGGATCGCCGTGGACGACGCCACGATCGAGAACGGCTGCCTCTACGTCATACCGGGTTCCCACCGCAGCGGCTATCTTTATCCCCAGCGGGCCCACGAGAACCCCGACGAGTTCGACTTCGCCCCGGAAAGCCACGGTTTCGACGAGTCCGTGGAAGTGCCCGTCGAAGTCCGCGCCGGGGCCCTGGTCTTCTTCAACGGCTATCTCCTGCACCGGTCCTACAAGAACCGGAGCGACCAGACCCGCCGCGTGCTGGTGAACCACTACTGCAACGCGTGGAGCCTCCTGCCGTGGGGCATCCAGGAGGGCGAGCGCCCCGCCACGGCCGACCGGCGGACCATCGTGCCGGTTTCCGGCACCGACCCCTACGCCTGGAAAGGCTACGAACCCACGCAGGACGAGATCTGGATTCGCAACTGCAAGGCGGCGGATGATTTGAAGGAGGGAGCGGAGTAGGCTGTCGCTAATGGATCATTATGCCGAAAGTTTTTGAATGGAGAGGGTACAGGTTCTTTTTCTTTTCGAATGAAGGAGGCCCTCTCGAGCCTTGTCATATTCATGTCCGTAAAGGTAGAAATGTCGCGAAGTTCTGGGTCGCTCCCGATGTGATGTTAGCTTCCTCATGGGGTATGAATGCCAAGGAATTGAATCGTCTGGAGGCGAAAGTGCGTGAAATCAAACCTGTGATTGAGGAGTTCTGGAATGAGTACTTTGACCTTTGAAGCCCGTGCTTCCGGTATCTGGTTTGATACGGATAACATGTGGCTGAATCTTTCGGATGGGCGGCAGCTATCGGTACCCCTCGTCTACTTCCCCCGGTTGCTTAAAGCCACGCAAAAGCAACGGGAAGGCTATGAGCTTAGCGGCGGAGGCACGGGCATCCATTGGGATGAAATAGATGAAGATATCAGCGTCCCCAACTTACTTGTCGGAATCTATGATCGATCGGTTACCTGAGTCGTTGGCGCCCTGACCGCGGCAAATCCGATCACCGGCGGCGCAGCCATGAACTGGTCCCAGAACGGGTTCGTCCGCTCGGACGGATGCAACTGCGGGTCGACCCAGCGAAAACCGGTAAAGCCACCTTCCTCGAAGGTCCGGCGATAGGTGTCCGGCGAGAGATAGTAGTTGTTGAACTCGAACCGCGTGCCGTCGTCGTTCGTGAACCGGTAGACAATGGGGTCGCCGTCGGACGGCGTCTCGCCGGACGGCGTCCCGGTATACTCCTTTACGAATCCATACCGGGCGTATGAGGTCGTGCCGCCAGGCGCACTCAGCACGTTGTCGTTGAAACCCACGAACCGCCCGCCCGGTTTCAGCGCGCCGTGCGCCGCCCGGACGAAGCGAAGGAGTTCGTTCGCGTCGCGGGCGTAGTTCAGCAGGTACATGGCCACGACGAGATCGACCGGCTCGTCCAGGACCAGGACCGCCGCGTCCCGGTTCAGATACCGGCAACCCGCGGGGCGCGCGCGTTCCTCGGCCTCGGCCAGCCGGATCATTTCGGCCGAGACGTCGACGCCGAGCACCTCCCCGGCGCCGGCGCGTTTCAGCTTGCGCGTGTAGAACCCCTCGCCGCAGGCCAGGTCAAGCGCCTTCACCCCGCTGATGTCCCCAAGCGTTTCGAAAAGCGTGTATTCCTCCATGTACTTGCGAAACGACAGTTGCTTGGAGTCTTTGTAGGCCCCGGCGATAGCGTCGTATTCGGCTTCGTTTTGGTGCGTCATTCGAGTTTCTCCGGTAACTATGATTCTCCGGGCGGATTTGGATTTTGTCTGGACAAGGGCGAATTCGGGGTTGTCTGTACAAATATCATGTAAATCGCGGATATCCCGTAGATCAAGCTCGTTCTGGAAAGACCGCCAATCGCCATGGCCTCGACCGCTTCATACGAGACCTGAATGAGACCCGAAGTCCGAGAACATATCCGATAACGCGGGAAATCACCTGGCATGGATATCCCGGCCTCCTTTTCGGGCAGGTTCCCTGCGTGCACGGGAGACTCCTTGACACGGACGATCCAATCTCTTTCCTTGAACGAGTCTTTGAGTCTTTGAGTCTTTGAGTCTTTGAGTCTTTGGTAGCCTGAATCTGAGTGAGGACACTCATGCTGAAACGCATACACATCGACAACTACAAATGCCTCATCAACTTCGATCTGACTTTCGGGGATTTGACGCTATTGATCGGCGCAAATGGATGCGGCAAGTCGGCGGTATTCGAAGTGGCGGGGAAGTTGCGTGATTTCATACGCGGCGATGGTAAGGTCGGCGAGTTGTTTTCCGCTGGCGACCTGACAAAATGGACAAAGAAGCGCGAGCAGTCCTTCGAATTGGAATTCGACCTTGACGATGCCACGTTTCTTTACCGTCTTGTGGTTGAACACAACTTGGAAGAGCGAAAGGCACGAGTTAAACGGGAAGAACTTACCTGCAACGACCTCCCGCTATTCGAATTCGCCAAAGGCCAGGTACAGCTCTATCGCGATCGCGAGACCCACAGCAAAGGGCCGATGTACTCATTCGATTGGAATCAATCCGGAATTGCGCCGGTGGCCGGGGGACCCGACAATAAGCGATTGTGCGCATTCAGAGATCAGGTCCGCCGTTTCGTGACGCTCTTTCTGGAGACGAGACGTATAGCAGGCGGTACCGAATCGTCTACGGACAGACTGAGTGATAGCGGCGAGAATTTCGCCTCTTGGTATCAGGGACGACTTCAGGAAAATCCGCGACGTGTATTTGAGGCGATGGATCGACTACGTAACGTTCTGCCCGGCTTTGCCGATCTTAAACTCGTGGAAAAAGGCAGTGATTACAGGGAACTGCAGGTTGAATTCGCTCCACAGGGAGGTACTACGGGTAATAACTATCGGTTTGACAAACTCTCTGATGGGCAACGCGCTTTGATCGTGCAACATCTGTTGCTTTTTGCTGATGACTCCAGACGCACATTGTTTCTGGACGAGCCGGATAATTACATCACTCTCCCTGAACTGCAACCACTGCTCGCCGAGTTTGAGGATGGCTGCGGCGACGAACTGCCACAAACCGTATTGATCTCGCACCACCCGGAAGCCTTGGATTTCCTCGCTGAAAAGGCGATATGGTTGGGGCGCGAGCCGGAGAGCCACACGCGTATCCTGGAAGTCAAGAACGATACCATGCTGAAGGTTTCCGAACTATATGCGCAGGGACTTGTGCCTTGAGTCGTCTTAAAATCACTGTGCTCTGCGAAGATAAACAGCATGAGTCTTTCATCCGAAAGTTTCTCAGGAAACGTAATCGGAGAGTGTATGCCGTTCAGCGAGCAAGTTCGGGTGCTGGTGATCGATTTGTAATGGATCAGTTTCCAGATTATCTGGACGCTGTGCGGAAGCGTGGCGGTATCTTGGTGACGATGATTGATGGTGATAATCTCAGTATAGAGAAACGATTAAAACAGTTGGCTGAGGCCTGTAGTAATCGAGGGGTTACTCCACGTAAACGTACCGACAAAGTGGTGGTCTTCGTGCCTATGCGTAACATCGAAACCTGGCTCGCCTATTTGGATGGCGAGGCCGTCAATGAGAAAGATCGTTATCCCAAACTGAATCGGGAGCGTGAGTGTAAGAGACACGTCAACGTACTTTACGATATGTGCGAAGCAGAAAGACTACGATCCCCCGCACCTCCATCGCTGGAAACTGCCTGCCAAGAATACCTCCGTGTTTTTTGATTGATGGCACTCTGGTTTTAAGACCTGTATCTGTTGGGCTGACTTCCCTCAGTGCGCCCAGGCTATCGACAGCCTGCCTGCCGTGACGTATTGGCTGCGCAACGTAGCGCGCCATCCCAAATCATTCTGGCTGCCCACGGCAACCGGCAGGTTCTACCCGGATTTCGTGGCCCGGTTGGAAGACGACCGCCTTCTCGTCGTCGAATACAAAGGCGAGCATATCGCCGAAGGAAGCGATACGGCCGAGAAGCGGACCATAGGCGCCCTGTGGGAGCGGGAGAGCGAGGGCAGGTGCCTGTTCCTGGTCGTGGAAAGGCAGGTCGACGATCTTGATATGCGGGGTCAGTTGCTGGGGAAGATCGGGTCGGGATGACGGCGCCGTCCGGGTTGAAGGTCCAGGGCCCTTTCCCGTGCCTTTCCCGGGTGCGGGAGACTCCTTGACACAGACGATCCAACCCCTTTCCTTCATAATGTAAATTCTGCACTTCGTTGATCGGAGTCTATGTTGTCATCGGGAGGGGAGACAATGACGCAGACAACCGAAAACGTGACGCTTACGATAGACACCGGCGTATTTCGCAGCAAAGAAGGGTTTGTGAGCGGTACCCCCGTTTTCGAAGGGACGCGTGTGCCGCTTAAGAACCTTTTCGATTATCTGGCGGGTGGACAAGGGCTGGATGCATTCCTGAAGGACTTCCCGGGCGTAGGTCGTGAACAGGCGATAAGGACTATCGATATGGCGAGGGAAGTCCTGGAGAGCGTTGCTTATGAGGCTGCTGCTCGATGAATCGGTGCCCATGAAGTTGAGAAGCCTGTTGGCTGGGCATGACGTCCAGACAGTAAGGTATATGGGATGGAGCAGCAAGAGCAACGGCGAGCTACTGGCATTAGCCCGCGACGAATTCGACGCGTTCATCACGCTCGACAAGAATCTTGAACATCAACAGAACATGAGCGAAGTGGATATTCCGGTCATACTGCTCGTCGCAAGAAGGAGCCGTATAGATTACCTGGAACCATTAGTGCCCCGAATCCTGGAATCCTTGCAGAACCTGAAGCGCGGACAGGTTGTCCGTATCGAAGCACCGTAGAAATGCTCTCAGGGTTTCTTGGGATCTCTCGCCCGGATTTCCGTTTTACCTTGTTGAGCCAACTTCAAATTTGATTCAAATGGGATTTCGCGGACTGATCCGCTTCCCGTCTATGCGGAGCGGTTTACACGGCCTTGATATCTATCCGGTTCGCCCCGCAAATCCGTTGACGCAACGGCCCTTCCTCCTTAAGTTCTCCCTTATTTCTTAAAGCCTACAGGACTGTACGAGTACCCGTCCCGTTACCCAGCGGAGCCCCCGTGAACGTCATCTGTGTCTGTCTGGACACCTTCCGCGCCGATATCGTCGGCCCGGGCAGGAAGTACAGCCACGCGCACACGCCCAATCTCGACGCCTTCCACGGCAGCGGCATCCGGTTCAACCGCGCCTTCGGCGAGGGACAGCCCACGCTGCAGGTCCGGCGCGCCCTGTTCACGGGGATGCGCAGCTTCCCGTGGCGGTACAACTTCGACCGGCGCGGCCACTGGCACCATGCGCCCGGCTGGCACAAGATCCCGCCGGAGCAGGACACGATCGCCGAGGTGCTGCTGGAGCGGGGGTACCTGACGGCCCTCATCGCCGACACGTACCACATGTTCAAGCCCACCATGAACTTCTCCCGGGGGTTCGCCCATCTGGAATTCGTGCGGGGACAGGAATCGGACAACTGGAAGAGCGGGGACCCGAGGCTGGTCGAGGCGCAACTCGCCCGCCACGTGCGGCCTCCCGTGAATATGTCGGCCCACGTGGGCCTGGTGAACTACCTGCTGAACCAGCGCCACAGGAAGGGCAAGGACGACTACCAGTGCGCCCGGGTGTTCAACGCGGCCTGCGACTGGCTGAGGGACAACCATACCGCGGGCCCCTTCTTCCTGTGGGTCGACAGCTTCGACCCCCACGAGCCCTGGGACCCGCCGCCGGAATACGCCGACCGGTATTTCGAACACGACGGCCTCGATTTCATCGTGCCCGGCCCCGCTTACGCGAGTGACGGGCCAGGCGGATCAGGCGGGTCAGGCACCCCAGGCGGGCCAGGCGGGCCATCGGAGGCGGAACTCCGGCGCATCGAGGCCCTTTATCTCGGGGAGGTCACCCTCGTGGACGAGTACGTGGGCCGGCTGCTGAACGCGGTGGCGGACCTGGACCTCCTCGATGAGACCATGATCGTGATCCTGTCGGACCACGGCACCCAGTTGCTGGACCAGGGACGTTTCGGCAAGGGACCGGACGAACTCCATCCCTTCAATACCCAACTCAATCTCATGATGCAGGTGCCCGGCGGACCGACGGCGCTGGACGTGGACGCCTTCGTGCAGAACCATGACCTCATGCCCACGCTGCTCGGCCGGCTCGGGGTCCGGGCGGACTGGACGGACGGCGAGGACCTGTGGCCGCTGGTCACGGGGGAAAAGGCCGCCGTCCGCGACAGCATCGTGACCGGCTGGGCGTCCTTCGTCACGGGCAACGCCGTGGGCCGGGCCAGCGTGCGGGACGACCGGTGGAACTTCTGTACCTCGGTGGGCTACGAGGACGAGGCCGGCGATGAGCTGTTCGACCTGGAGCACGACCCTGAGGAACGGCGGAACGTGGCCGGTCTGCATCCTGAGATCGTGTCCGATCGCCGCGGCGACATGGAGGCCGTCATCGGCCAACCCCTGCCGGGCCGGATGGTAGAGGTGTGCGATCCCGCCCCGGCGCCCATGTCTCACTGGCTGGGACAGTTGTTGAAAGGGAGACAGGCTTAAGGGACGGGAGGCGTACCGTGTCGGCGTCTGCGGGCAGGCGTACCGTGTCGACGTCCGCGGGGGAGGAATACAGTGTGGACTCCGCGGCACTGGATTGAGGAAACGAATTTGTATTGTACAATTGTACGATTCAAGCGCGGCGTAACCGTCGTGAGTCCGACGGAGCCGCCATGCGACTAGCGGAAAGGGCGGCGATCGTAACGGGCGCCGGGGACGGGATCGGCCGGGGCATCGCGTTGGCCCTCGCCCGGGAAGGGGCCTCGGTAGCGGTATGCGACGTGAACGCCGAAACCGTTGCGGAGACAGGCCGTCTGATCGCGGAGGTGGCCCGGCCCGTCCTGTCGGAGTCCCTGGACATCACCGACCACGGCCGGGTCAGGTCCTTCGTGGACGACGCGGCGTCCCGGTTCGGGCGGATCGATATCCTGGTCAACAACGCCGCCATCATGCCGGTGAGCCCCATCGAGGACCAGGACGAGGAGACCATGTCCCGGATCCTCTCCGTCAACCTGCTCGCGCCGGCCGTTTTCAGCAAGTACTGCATCCCGCACCTGCGCGCTTCCGGCGGCGGGTCGATCATCCACATGGCGAGCGTCACGGGCCATAACGGGCACCCGGGCGTGGCGATTTACGGCGCGACGAAGGGTGGACTGATCGCGCTGGCCCGGGGACAGGCCATGGAACTCGCCGCGGACCGGATCAGGGTCAACACGGTTTCTCCCGGCACGGTGGATTCGCCCATGTTGCACAACTTCGTGCAGGAGCACGCCGAGGACCCGGAAGCCTCGCTTCGGGCCTTCGACCGGCTACATCCCATCGGGCGGATCGCCACCATCGAAGAGGTCGCCAACGTATTCGTCTTCCTGGCGAGCGACGAATCCAGCGACATCACGGCGACGGACATCCGGTGCGACGGCGGCTACGCGGTCCAGGGCCGGCAGCCGACGGAATAGCGGCAAGGAAACGATCCGCCTCTTCGGCAGCCGCCCGGCTACGCGGTCCAGGGCCGGCAGCCGCGGGAGTACCGGCGAGAAACCATCGCCAGGAGAATAGCGGCAAGGAGAACATATGTCAGTAGGGGTTTGCGCCTATTCGTTCAATACCGGCCACGACGCTTTTGAGCTCATGGACATGGCCGTAGAGCACGGCCTGGGCGGCGTGGAGTTTCCACCCGACGACTGCCTGCCCGATCTGGCGCAGTCCACGCTGGCGGAGGTCCGCGCCCGCGCAGAGGAAAGCGGCCTGTTCGTCGTGGCGGACGGCGGCCAGGTGGAACGGGAGATGCTCCGGCGACTCATTCCAGCGGCCGCCGGGCTGGGCGCCTCGACGTTGCGCGTGGTCATGAGCGGCGTGCTCGGCGGCGACCGCCGGCCGCTCGCGGGCCGGTGGAACGCCCATCTCGCGGCGTGCAGGGATATCCTGCGCGAGGCGCTGCCCCTGGCGGAGCAACATGGCGTGACCATCGCGGTGGAAAACCACTCCGACGCCACGTCCCACGACATGCGCTGGCTGTGCGAGGAACTGAACAGCCCGTACGTCGGCATCACGCTCGACGTGGGCAACGTGCTGGCGGTCTGCGAAGAACCCTTCGGATACACGGAACGCCTCCTGCCCTATCTCCGCCACGTCCACCTGAAGGACTATACGATTCATCCATCCGACGAGGGATACCGCATCGCCCGGTGCCCGCTGGGCGGCGGCGTGGTCGACTATCCCGGCCTGTTGTCCCTGATCGACGGATATCGCGGTCGATCCGAACAACCCGGTCGGCGGGACCGGCCTGACCGCCAGGGTCAATCTGGCGAGGGGGGCCGGGGCGACCGGACCGGCGCGATCACGAAGACCATCGAACTGGGCGCCATATACGCCCGGCACGTGCGGATGCTCATGGACGATTACTGGGCGGAATATCCCGAACGGGACATCAGGGACATGCTGCCGTTTCTGCGGCTGTACTGGGCCCACGTGCGCCCCGGAGGGGAAGACTGGCGCACGCCCAGGGAGAAGGACGAATCCATCGAGGCGCTGAAGGCGTACGAGGCGCGGCAGTTCGAAGAAAGCGTCGCCTATCTGAAAGCAATCGGGGCCGTCCGGGCGCATCGCGGCGACTCCTGAATCAAACGGATCAACCGATGGGACGGGAACGCATCGATCACGACGTCCGACTCGGCCCTCCACCCCCATCCTGAACCAGGCAGGTCATCCGATGAGCTTGTCCGAACAGTCGAACAACATCCTTGAACCGAAAGCCGCAGGGATGAAGATGGCGCGCCTGGACCCGTCCGACATGCACGGCTCCATCGGCTCCATCCCCGACCAGGTGGAAGCGGCCTGGACGGAAATGGCGGGCCGCACCTTCCCCGGCGCCTGCCGCGACGTGGACCACGTCGTCGTGGCCGGGATGGGCGGATCGGCCCTGGGCGCCCATCTGATACAGGACGTATTCCGCGAGAGACTGTCCGTGCCGGTGACCGTGGTTTCCGATTACGCGGCGCCCGCGTGGATCGACGAACGGACGCTCATCGTGCTGTCCAGCTATTCCGGGGGCACGGAAGAGGTGCTGGCTATGGCGGAACAGGGCGCGTCCCGGGGCGTTCCCATGATCGCGCTGACCACGGGCGGTGAACTGGCGGCGCTGGCCGCAAGGCGGGGATTGCCGGCCGTGGTGTTCGGCGGCGAACTGAACACCTGCGGCCAGCCGCGGATCGGCCTGGGCTACGCGGTGACCTACCTCCTCGGGATATTCCGCCAGTTGGGCTTCATCGAACTCGCCGGAACCGAGGTTACAGGCGCCATCATGCTGCTTCGCGAGATGAACCCGGTTTACGCGGTCCCCGGGGAGGAGAATCCCGCCTGGGAGCTGGCGCGATCGACGCGGGGCAAATCGGTGATGATCATGGCCTCCGAGCATCTCACCGGCAACGCCCACATCATGGCCAACCAGTGGAACGAGAACGCCAAGAACATGGCCGCGTGGTTTGCAATCCCCGAGCTGAATCACCACCTGCTCGAGGGCATGACCCATCCCCCGGAGAACCGGTCCCGGCTCGCCGCCGTGTTGATTCAGTCCGGCCTCTACGATCCGCGCAACCGGCGCCGCCACGAGATCACCCGCATACTGCTCGAGGAACAGGGCATCGCCTGTCCGGTCGTCACGCCCCGGGGAGAGTCGGTTCTGGAACAGGCTTTCGACCTGCTCCTGCTCGGGGCCTATGCCAGTTTCTACCAGGCGGTCATGAACGACACCGATCCATCGCCCATCCCTTGGGTCGATCAGTTCAAGCGGCGCATGGCCGACTGAGGCGCCATGCGCAGGTGGACGTAACCGGATTCCCGGCGGATGACGTAACCGGATTCCCGGCGGATGACGTGACCTGATCCCCGGCGGAGAATGTAACCGGACCCCCGGCGGATGATGCGAGACCCGCCGCGCGCCGCCCCGTCCCCGGGGCACGCATCGAAAGACGGTACGGCATGAGTGAAATCGTTACATATCTGCGTGGAAAGACGCTGCTGATTACCGGCGCCACGGGATTCCTCGCGAAAGCGGTGGTGGAAAAGATCCTGCGGTGCGCGCCGGACGTCGGCCGCGTATACCTGGTGGTCCGGTCCCGCCGCAAAAAGGACGGCACCACGCTGTCGGCGCCGGAGCGGGTGGAGGAAGAAATACTCCGGTCCGCCGCCTTCGCCCGGCTGCGTGAGATCCACGGCGACCGTTTCGCCGAGGTCATGGTCGAGAAGGTCCACGCCGTCGAGGGCGATCTGACCCTGGACCATCTCGGACTGGAACCGGACCTGTACCACCGGCTCGCGGCGGAAGTCAACGTCGTGCTGACCTGCGCCGCTTCCGTCACCTTCGACGAAGAAATCGACGCCGCCCTCCAGCTTAACGCCCTGGGCGCCCGGCGGATGATGGAATTCGCCAGAACGTGCGCCGACGCCATACTCGTCCACGTATCCACGGCCTACGTCAACGGCCAGCTCAAGGGACGCATCCCGGAGGTCCCGCCCCGGCCGGACTGGTCCATGGCCCAGGAAATGGGGATCGCCGACGCGCCTTTCGACCTGGAACAGGAGATCCGGGACATCCTGGCAAGGGCCGAAGAGATCCATGATGCGTCCCGGTCGGCGGTCCAGCAGAAGCGGTTCCGGAAAACGGCGCTTCAACAGAACGCGCGCCCCACGCAGCGCTGGCTCGACGCCCAGGTGGAGACCTTCCGGAAGCGCTGGCTGAAGGAACGACTCATCGAGGAGGGGATGCGCCGCGGACAGCAGCGGGGATGGCACGACAGCTATACCCTGACGAAGGCCATGGGCGAACAGCTGATCGTCAAGCACCGGGGCGGCCTGCCCACGGCCATCATCCGCCCGTCCATCGTGGAAAGCGCCCTGGTCGAGCCCGAACCGGGATGGATCGAAGGGCTCAAGGTCGCCGACCCGCTGATCGACGCGGTGAGCAAGGGGCGGCTGCCGGATTTTCCGGGCCATAAGGACATGATCGTGGACATCATTCCGGTGGATATCGTGGTAAACGCCATGCTGGCCGCCATGGCGCGCACGGCCCGGGAGGGCGGCATCAGCGTGTACCACGTATCGACGGGCGACCGGAACCCGATCCGCTTCCAACAGGCCTTCGAACTTTCCTACGAGTACTTCCAGAAGCATCCGCGCCGGAACCGGAACGACGAGCCCATACCCATCCGGCGCTGGACCTATCCGACCCTCGCCCGGTTCCGGCGCCGGTACAATCTGCGCTACGTCTATCCGCTGAACGCCGCGCTCTGGGTGTTCAACCGCTTCAACCGGATCTCCTTGCTGAACAACTGGAAACGCAGGATCACCGTGTTGAAGTCGGCGATCTCCCGCATGCTGTACTACGCTTCGATCTACAGTCCGTACACGTCCCTGGAATGTACCTTCGAGACCGGCCGGACGGTCGAATTGCACGAACGTCTCGGTCCCGATGACCGGCGGATGTTCGACGGCGACGTATCCCGGATTCACTGGAAGACGTACTTCCAGGATATCCATATACCCGGGTTGAAGCGTCACGTGTTGAAGACCGATGAACCCCGGCCCACGATCACGGAAGCGGAAGAGGTCGCGGAGCGGTCGGGTTTTGCCCAGGCGGAGGATGACCCCCTGCCCCATCTCGACACGTTGACGGACATCCTGGCCAAGAGCGCCGATATGTATGGAGACAAGACCGCGATGCAGATGGCGCGCGGCGCGGATTGGGTCCGGTATTCCTTCAAGGACGTGCGCGCCCTGGCCGGTCACATGGGCTGGCAGTGGCGGTCCGGCGGGCTGCGTCCGGGCGACCGCGTCCTGCTCTTTTCGGAGAACAAGCCCGAATGGGGCATCGCCTGTTTCGCCGGGATGGTGGCCGGCGCGGTGCTCGTGCCCGTCGACCGGCGGTCCTCGGCGCAGGAAGTGTGGCGCATCGCCCGGTTCACCGGGTCGAAGGCGATCCTGTGCTCGGAAAGCGGTTTCGAGCTGCTGAACGCCTCGGAAGCGCCGGGTCACGACGTCACGTTCTGGAATATCGACAACTACGGCCTTTCCTTCGATGCCCCGCGCCGGTCGGCGTCACCGGTCGCATTGAACGAGGAACCGCCCGCCTGGGCGCCGGTTCAACCCGACGCGCCGGCCGCCATCATGTTTACCCGGGGCATGGCGGCGGAATCCCACGGCGTGGTGCTGACCCACCGGAATTTCGTATCGAACCTGCTGTCCCTCGCCGAGATCCTGCGCGCCTACCGGACCGACCGTTTCCTGTCCCTGCTGCCCATGAGCCAGGCCCTCGAGTTCACCGGGGGATTCCTCATGCCCTTTTACGCGGGCGCGACCATAACCTATACCGCGTCGGTAAGGCCTCGAACCCTGGTCGCCCTGATGGATGAAGCCGAAGTCAACTGCCTGATCGCGGCGCCAAGGATATTCGGCCTGTTGCACCGGCCGCTGCGGCGCGCAGCCGAAGCCGCAGCCGAAGCCGCAGCCGAAGAACCGGACACGGGCGTGGTTTCCCGCGTGCGGCTGCTGGTCAGCGGCGGCGGCACGCTCGATCCTGATCTCTACCACGCCTACCGCGAGATCGGTCTCACCATACACGAAGGATACGGGCTCACGGAAGCGGCCCCGGTCGTGACGGTGAACCCCATGGACCGGAGCAAACCGGCTTCAGTCGGCATCGCCCTTCCGGAGGTCGACGTGCGCATCGCCGACCCCGATGAGGAGGGAAAAGGCGAGATCGTCGTGCGCGGGAGGAACGTCATGCAGGGGTATTTCGAGAACCCTGCGGCGACGGAGAAGCGGCTCCGCGGCGGGTGGCTCCGCACGGGGGACGTCGGTTACATCGACCGGGACGGCTACCTCTATATCGCCGACCGCCTGGACCGCGTGGCCCGCCTGGACCGCATGGCCCGCATCGACCGCGTGGCCCGCATCGACCACGTGGCCCGCCAGGACCGCCTGGATCCTGATCGCGGGACCGCCCCGGAGGGTTCGTCCGATGGCAAGGAGGGACGGTCCGGGAACAGCAGGTCCCGGAGCGCCACCGCCTTCTTCGACGTGGACGGCACCATCATCGACGCCACGGTCGTACACTACTATGCCTGGTACAGGACCTGGGGCTATTCTTCCCTGATGCGCCTGCTCTGGTCGATAGGCTTCCTGCCGAAGATCCTGTACTACCTCGTCCTGGACAAATACAGCAGGAGCCGGTTCATCCAGGCGTTCTACCGGCAATACCGGGGTTTCGAGCGCGGAGATTGCGTGTCCCGCAGCGAAAAGCTATTCGAGGAGGTCATGCGGCCGCGCATGTTCACCGGGGCCGTCGAACGCATACGGGAACATCAGCAGCGCGGCGAGGGCGTGGTCCTGGTCACCGGATCCCTCGATTTCATCATGGAACCGCTCGCGGAGTACACGAAGGCGGATGACCTCATCGCCCTGTCCATGAAGGAGCAAGACGGCCGGTTGACGGGAGAGACGGAAGGGCCGCCGATCGGCGACGAGGAGAAGGCGCGTATCGTCCGGGATTACGCCGCGCGGCGCGGGATCGACCTGGACCGGAGTTATGCCTATGCCGACAGCAGTTCGGACCGGCCCATGCTGGACCTGGTGGGTCACGCCGTTGCGGTGAATCCGGGCGGGAAACTCAAGAAGGCCGCGGAGGCCGGCGGCTGGGAAATCGTTCGCTGGACCCACGCATGAAAGCGGTTCAATACATCAAAAGCGTCCCCCGGTACCTGTTCGTCCGAGGAATCGGCCATCGACGCCCCGCCTCGGCCACCGGCGCCATGTCGTGCATTCGCATGGCGGACGTCGATCCCCCGGCGCTTCCGACCCCCGAATGGCTGCGTGTCAGGCCGCTCCTGAGCGGAATCTGCGGATCGGACCTGTCCACCATACGAGCGAAGGGCAGCCCCTATTTTTCTCCCCTGATCTCCGCCCCATTCGTCCTGGGGCACGAAGTCGTGGGCGAGGTCCTGGAGACCGGTTCTGATTCCGGGGGCGTTTCCCGGGGGGACCGTGTCGTGATCGAACCCGGTCTCTGCTGCCCTGTGCGGGGCATCGACCCGCCGTGTCCGTCCTGCCGGAAGGGTGATTTCGGCCTGTGCGAGATGGTCATGCACGGCGACGTTTCCCCGGGGATTCAGACGGGGTACTGCAGGGATACCGGCGGTGGTTGGAGCACGTCCCTGGTGGCCCACCCCTTCCAGGTCCACCCGGTGCCCGACCGGCTCAGCGACGAGGAAGCGGTCCTGATCGAACCCTTCAGTTGCTGCCTGCACGCCGTGCTGAAATCCTTGCCCTCCGACGACGAAACGGTGCTCGTAATCGGTTGCGGCGCCATTGGACTGCTCACCATAGCGTCCATCCGGGCCCTGGGGAGCAAATGCCGGATCCTCGCCGCCGCCCGTTATCCCCATCAGCAGGCCATGGCGGCTGAACTCGGCGCCGACCGCGTGATCGGCCGGGGCGACGACCTCTACGAAACGGTGAGCGGGTTGACCGGGGCGGAGATCCATCGCCCCGAGATCGGGCGGCCCGTGTTCATCGGCGGCGTAAACCGGACCTTCGATTGCGTCGGTTCGTCCCGTACCATCGACGACGCCCTTCGGCTGACGAGATCCGGCGGATGCGTCACCGTCGTGGGCATGCCGGGCATACCGTCGGGCATCGACTGGACGGCCGTCTGGTACAAGGAACTGAACGTCCAGGGCGCCTACGCCTATGGGACGGAGCGTTATCAGGATCGATCCATACGGACCTTCGAGCTGGCCATGGAGCTGCTGGAAGGGGGCGGGATCGACCTGAAACCGCTGTTGACGGACCTGTTTCCCCTGAAAGACTATCGAAAGGCGATCGGGCGGGCCATGGAAGCCGGCCGTCAAGGGGCCGTCAAGGTGGCCTTCGACCTGAGAAACGAACCGGAACCGTAAGTCGTGATTGTCTGAAACCGAACGAATCGGAGCCCATCCCGTGCCCTACCTGAAGCTTTTACGCGCGGAAAACCCGCAAGTGCACGTCCTGTCGAAGGATGTCACTACCCTGGGCCGTTCCGGTGAAGTCGACGTCCCCGTACGTGGAGACCGCGGCGTCTCCAAGCTGCACGCGCGGATCGAAACGGCGGCGACGGGTTACGTGATCGCGGACCTGGGCAGCCGAAACGGGACCTACGTCAACGATCATCCGGTCGGCGGAGAGCCGGCCCCGTTGCTCCCGGGAGATCATATCCGGATCGGTCATACGGTCCTGGTCTTCGAGGGGGGAGAACCCGGAGGGGCGAAACATGAAGCGGGACCTGAAGGGGCCGGGACCGCGGAGAGCATGGACGATTTACAGCAGCCGCCGTCCCTCTTCCGGGCAGATCAACTCCCCTACACGATGGTCGGGAGCGTTCCGGACCGCCGCGGCGCCGTTGCAGGCCGGCGCGCGGACGCCGACGGCCACCTGCTGAAGCTGACGGATCTGAGCAAGGCCGTCATGACGGTGCGCGGCGAAGCGGAACTGGGAGACCTCGTGACCCGGAGTCTGCTGGACTGGCTGGAGGCGGACTGCTGCGCGGTCGTTCACCCCCGGGCGTCCGAAGCAGGGTACGACCTCGAGATCAGCGCGCTCGCCACGCGGACCGGGGAAGAAAACCGGGATATCTCGATCAGCACGACGGCGGTGAAGCAGGCCCTGGAAAACCGGATGGCCTCGATCACGACGAATGCCCTGGGAGATGAACGATACCGGGATCGGCAGAGCGTCATCGTCCGCGGGCTGGCGTCCATCCTATGCGTACCGCTGTGGCATGAAGACCGGGTATTCGGGCTGCTGTACCTCGATTCTTCAGACCCCGCCGTGCAGTTTACCGTGGACCATCTCGGCCTGGTCAGCGCGGCGGCCAATCTGGCCGCCATCAAGACCGACAACCTGCGCCTGTTCGACGCCGCCGTGGCCAGGAGCGCGCTGGACAAGGAACTGGCCCTGGCCGGCGAGATACAGGCGGGCCTGCTGCCGGGTGAACGCTATGCCTTCAATGGTCTGGTGTGCGCGGGCGCGCATGTATCCTGCGAGGAAATCGGCGGGGATTACTACGACTTCATTCCCTGCGGCGACGACGTGCTTGCGGTAACGATCGCCGACGTGACCGGCCACGGCCCGTCCAGCGCCCTGCTGATGGTAGCGTGCAAGACCATGCTGACCACGCTCATCGACATGGGCGTACCGCTGACGGAACGCGCCGAAAGGTTGAACGAATACATGATCCACCATTCCGCGGAGAGCCAGTTCATCACCTTCTTCCACGCCGATATCGATACCAGGGCCAAAACCCTGCGCTATTGCAACGCCGGGCACAACCCGCCCATGCTTCTGCTGCCGGAAGATGCGCCCCTGAAGAAGCTGGCTCCCGCGGGTCCGCCGCTGGGGATTGTATCCTGTATCTTCGAGGCGGAGACCGTGGATTTCCTGCCCGGGACCAGGCTGGTCATGTATACCGACGGCGTCACCGAGGCGGCCCGTCCGGACGGCGAGCTGTACGAAGAACGCAGGCTCGAGTCCTTGCTGACGGAGCACAGGGGTCAGCACGCGGGAGATCTGAAGGACACCGTCATTGCGGCGGTATTCGAGTTTTCCGCGGGGTCCCGGCAATGTGACGACGTCACCCTGGCCGTGGTGGAACACACGTGATCTCACCGCCCGGCCGCTGTCCGCCGCGGGAGGGGCGCTCGAGAGGTGTGCCCCCGCCTAGATCCAGCCGTGATCGATGGCGACCGGCGAGCCGGACCGCTGGTGGGTCCACTGGCCGCCGCTGGCCAGCGGAACTTCCCGGCCAGAAATGGAAGACTGCTCGGCGGCGAACAGGATCTCCATGACGTGGCGGCCCCATTCGCCGGGAGTGGGCGGCTCTATATCGTTGCGGACCGACTCGACGAACCCCTTCCACTCGTTGTACATGGGATGGGGCGGGTCGTCGAAGGGCACGTCCTCCCACTGGTTGTCTCTCCCGACCCGGACGTACTTCTCGCCGGTTTCGCAGAAGCGCAGCGAGCCGTTGGCGCAGATCACCTGGCATTCGTGGATAGGGCCCCCGTTGGCGTACCCTACGGCCACCGCCACGCCCGCCGTGCCGTTCTTGTACCGGATGAAGGCCGTGGCGGAATCGTCCGCGGCCTGGTAGTGCGCCCGGTTGCCGATGGAGGCGGAGACCGCGACCGCCTGCGAGGCCATGACCCAGGAGAGCCGGTCCACCACGTGGACCCCGTTGGTCATCCACATGCCGCCGCCGTGGAACCTGCTGCGGTACTGGGGCCTGCGGCCGCTGTGCCCCCAGTTCTTGGACATATAGCATACGCCGGTGATGGCGGGTCCCAGTGCGCCGGAATCCAGGATTTCCTTGGCCTTGACGCTGGTGCCGTAGAAGTGCTGCGTCAGGCCCACCATGAGCTTGACGCCGTTGGCCGCGGCGGCGGCGATCATGTCGTCGCACTGGTCCAGGCTGATGGCCATGGGCTTCTCCACCAGGACGTGCTTGCCCGCGTTGCAGGCGTCCACGGTCAGGCGGTGGTGAAGCTGGTGGCCGAGGACGATGGCCACCGCTTCGACATCCTCGTCCTTCAGGAGGTCCGTATGGGTAGCGTACCCCCTGGGGATGTCGTACTTGTCCATGTATTCCCGGCGCTTCTCCTCGAGGAGGTCCGCAACAGCGACGATCTCCACGCCGTCCTGGTTCGTAATGGCCTCGCAATGGGGCCGGGCGATGCCGCCCAGTCCGATGATGCCGACGCGCAGGTTAGACACGGGTGATGCTCCTTTACTGGGTTTATGGCAGGACGGGTTTCCCTGGTACTTGGAATATCCTTCCGGCGGAACAACGACAGTTGATCTTCATCAGCCGGACCCATTCGAGGCGGCTGATGTGCCCTCCTGGGACTTCATTCGCTCGTTCAACCGGCCCAGCGGTTCCGAGAACGCCTCCTCCAGCTTGACGATGTGCTCGCACAGCCAATCGGTCATCTCCGGCCAATTGTCGTCGTCAAAGCCATTGAACGGGCGCCGATAGCAGATCCGACATGCCTTCTTGTCGTCCAATCGTTGCCATTGAAGTTCTGCGCCGAAACGATTTTCGATCTCCTTCTTTTCCTGTTCGAGTTTGTCGTAAATCCATTTATTCTCGGTTGCTCGAGTACGATCCAAGTAGAGCTCCACGCGCGATAGGTTTTTGGAGATGACCATGTTGTACCCACAGCCCGATAAACCTGTTGGGCTTGCCAGCCAGGATTTTCGAGACGGACTGATGCTCTCGTAACGAGAAATCCCACGAGTGCGGAGTTCCTTCAACGTTTTTGTCCAGAACGACTGTCGCAACTCCTGCCTTCCCTTTTGTTTGCGCAGACTTGACTTCTCCTCGGATTCCTTGTCTGCCACTCCGATCATGTAATCCGCGGCCTCAGGCGTGGGTATGATCTGCTGCAGGTCGATCAGGGTCTCTTGGCCGAAGCCATATGGCGTCACCCGGAAGCACTGAGCCTTGATCCCGTGACCGATCAGCCAGAGAACCGTCGACGTGACCTCCTTGCGGAAGTTCGCGGCGACCAGCACAAGTCGTTGTTCGTTGCCTACGTTCAGCACTACGTCGTCAAGATCGTCAACTTCGAGGAACTCGCACAGGTTCGTCACTGCACTCTCCCCCTTGACCCACTGGTCCAGATACCTCTGATAAATGTCAACGACTTCCGCTTTTTTCAAACTCGAACAATAGGCAACGTACTTGAGCGCCTGCCATACCACGTCGCGCCCCGAATCATCGAGTTTGTTTTCGATGACCACTACCCGCCCGGCCTTGTCGAGCGCCAGAAGATCGAGGCGCTCCCGGGTGTCCTCGAAGCCGTCGAATTCCTTCTGGATGATCAGGAGATCCTCGCCAAGCGCTTCCGGCGCGTGTACCAGCCATTCTTGGAGATGCGCGCGCTCATTCAGATTCAGTTCGCTGAAACGCCGTTCTTCAAGCTGGACGAGGCGGTTTTCTGAAAGGTCTACCTTGTACATCAGCGGGTCTCCTGCGGAAGTGCGCCGTCATACGTTCGATTCAGCGCCTCCCCGATGAGTTCGAACTTTCGCTCGACTGCGGCCTGCTTTTCGCGTCATCGCCGGTGTAGGCAATTCTGTCTAATCCATAGCCCCGGCTTGAAGACAACCACGGCGGACCGGGCCGGCCCATCGCGATACCGCCGTGTATCCGGTTTCGTCACCCGCCCCGGAAAGCGGTGTTCAACCCATCATCGGCAAGGCGGCGTCTCACGCATCCTCCTCGTCCCGCCCGATCCCCAGGGCGTCCGCGACGCGGTTGATGTAATTGAACCACGACGCGATCAGCGTGATCTGCAGGATGGCGACGTCGTCGAACCCCACGGACCGCAGTCCTTCGAGGTCGTCTTTCCGGATTTGCGTGGCATCCTCGGTGAGCCGGACGGCGAAATCCAGCATCGCCCGGTCCTGCTCGCTCAGCGGCGCCTTGTCGTAGTCGTACTTGATCGCTTCGACCAGTTCGCCGTCCAACGTGACCCGACGCAGAAACTCTGCG
Organism: bacterium; assembly: GCA_963693015.1. Taxonomy (GTDB): domain Bacteria; phylum JAAXHH01; class JAAXHH01; order JAAXHH01; family JAAXHH01; genus JAAXHH01. Next base: position 1,648,344 of record OY843748.1, on the reverse strand, counting down.
TGCGAATCAATTCAGTAAACGCACCGGTTTCTCGCCGAGACGATGGTCGAGATCATCTCGTGCTGCCGGCGGCTCAGCGGAAGATCGGGCGACATCAACACGCCGAAAGTGGCGAAGGCGTGATGCAGCGCCTCCGGGATCAGCGAATGGGACGATACGATGCCGGAGGTGCCGTCGTCGGTGGGGTGCACGGGCGTGTCGTACTCCGCCGGGTAAAGCGAACGTTGCGCTTCGAGGGCGGCGAGCAGCCGTTCGTCCCCGTCTGCCGCGGAAATGGTTTTAATCCAGGCCATGGTCTTCTCCTGTCCGACTTTGCTGCGTGGATTGATTTCGAAAGACGAGGTAGTATACCGGTATGCCCAGGGCGGTCACGCCCACGCCCAGCATGGCCTGCAACGGACTGTTCCCGAAGAGCAGCACGAGGAGGACCGCGGCGAGGAGCAGGAAGAGCATCGGCGTGACGGGGTAGAACGGGGTCCTGTACGGAGGCGTGTCGGTCGTCTTGCGGCGGATTACGAACAGGCCCGCCACGGTAAGGGCGATGAAGAGGACGGCCACGAAGATGAAGTAGTCGAGGATCTGGCTGAAGGTCCCCAGCCACACCAGCAGCGCGGCCAGTCCGCCCTGGATGGCGATCGCGCGGTAGGGCGTGCCGAAGGCGGGGTGGACCGCGCTGGCGAAGCGGAGGAAGACTCCGTCCCTGGCCATGGCGAAATACACGCGGGGGGCCATCAGCAAAAGCCCGGTGAGGCTGCCGACGATGGACAGGATGACCACGGAGGAGAACAGGATGCCGCCGCTGCGTCCGAAGAGCACCTCGCCGGCCTGCGCCGCGAAGGTCTCGTCGCTCGTGACCTGCGAGACGGGCACGAGATACATGAAGACGGCGCTGGTGGAGATGTAGGTCAGCGCGACGATGCCCACCGCCATCAGCAGCGCCCGGGGCAGGGTTCTGGCCGGATCGCGGATTTCGCCGGCCACCTTGTTCAGGTCCCACCATCCGGCGAAGGCGAAGAAGGCGCCCACGATGCCGCCGGCAAGAGCGCCGAACAGCGGACCCGAATCCGGTGGCCGCTCCACGAAGGGCGTGAAGTTCGACCAGTCGCCGAGCCCCAGGCCGAACCCCAGGATGGAGATGACCGCCAGCACGCCGACCTTGAACACGGTCAGCAGGACGATGATCCAGGCGCCGATGCGCACGCCGTAGATGTTGACGCCCGTAAGGACGATCAGCACGGCGATGGCCAGCACCTTCATCGCGACCGGTTCCATCGGATAGATGTGGCCCGCGTAGCTCGCCAGTCCGGTCGCGAGGGTCGCCGTGATGCCCGGATCCAGCACCATCAGGGACATCCAGCCGTACAGGAAGGCCGTCGGCGTGCCGTAGGCCTCGCGGAGATAGACGTATCCACCGCCCGCGTGAGGATATCTGGACGCCAGTTCGCCGAAGCACAGCGATCCGCTCAGAGCCATCCCGGCCATCAACAGCCAGATGACGAGCAGCAGCAGGGGCGATCCCAGGGACTTGGCCATCCCGGCGGGCACCAGGAAGATGCCGACGGCGATCATGCCGCTGATCACCATGGCCGTGGTCGGCCAGATACCCAGTTGACGACGCAGATTACCCGAGGTCATGTACGCGTTTTCGTTGAGTCCGGGAAAAGGACCGGCTGATCACACCAGTTCAGGTTCGTTTTCGATACGGCTCAGCCAGTAGTGGTTGTCGAACTGGTCGTCGCCGGTCAGGAAACGCCAGAAGTGGATCCGGTTGACGTGTTCGATCCGTTCTTCGTTCCCGTGCCACGGCTGGTTCGTGCTCAGTATATGGCTGACTTCCGGGTCGTCGATATCATCCGTGTTCCACAGGCGCAGCTGCCGGACGGTGGGGTTGAGGCGCAGCTTGAACATGTACCGGATCTCGTTGGTCCGGTTGGGCTGGGCGCAGTGCCACATGCCGTGATGGACCACGATCAACGTGCCGGCCTTGCACACCATGGGCACCTGGCCCACGAAGTTGTGGTACCGGGCGATGTCGGATTCGCTGATGCGGCGGTAGTGGCTCCCGGGCAGGATCAGCGTCCCGCCCATCTCCCTGGGCGTGTCGTGGGCGAAATACATGAACTGGACGTCGAAATGCTTCCGCGTGTCGATGATGGCGTCCGCGTGCCAGTGCTGTCCGAAATGGTGGCCCGCCGCGACGGTGTGCACGGCATGGTGGTCGTATAGCGGATCCGGTCCGACCAGGCTATGGATGATGCCTTCGATCTCCGGCATCCGAAACACCCGCCCCACGGCCGCGTCCGGCCAGATGGCGCTGAGCGGCGTTCCCGCGTCTTCCCGGGGGACGGCCTGGTTGTCCATTTCCTCCTTCACGGCCCGGTTAAGCTCATCGGGAACCAGTTCATCGAAGCGGAGATATCCCTCCGCGACGAACCGGGCCATCTGCTTCGAGTTCAATAGATGGGTGCTTTCAGCCATCGACTACCTCCATTTTTTCGAGTATGTACTCGTACTTGAGATAGGACACCTCGTATTCCGTACCCGGATAGGCCGGGTATTGCTGCGGAAACTGGACGACCCGCCAGCCGTCCCGCATGGCGTCCACCACGGAGTCGTAGGGCGGCTCGGTTTCGCCGCCCGAGTCGGCGGCGTCGCCCGAGGTATGGCGTTCGTCGGCGGGCGCGGTCCCGTCGTATTCGGACCAGGCCACGACACCGGCGTGCAGGTCGGGGGTCCGAAGATAGAGCACCAGCAGTTTCTGGCGTGTTTCAGACATCTTGATCCTTTCTGGTTCGGCTGCGGACCGGGTTCTGGTTCGACTGCGGTCCGGGGCGGCGCGGGCGTCTTTGGACCGGACGCTTGCCATGCCGGCCAGTCGGGAACCTCCGGCCAGTCGGGAACCTTCCGGCCGGTCGGGAACCTCCGGCCAGTCGGGAACCTTCCGGTCAGTCCGTTCCCGTGATACGCGCTATCGTGCCGGTTGTGGACATCCCGTCCAGCACGGGGACGCGTTCCACGCGGCCGCCGTAGCTTTCCACCACGTCCCAGCCCACCACGTCTTCGGGGCCGTAATGGTCCCCTTTGACGAGGACATCCGGTTTGAGCAGGTTGAGCAGCGGAACAGGCGTCGGTTCGTGAAAGAGGACGACGTGGTCTACGCAGGCCAGGGCGCTGAGCATGTAAGCCCGTTCCGTTTCGTCGTAAATCGGTCGTCCCTCGTCCTTGACCGCCCGGACGGATTCGTCGGTGTTGATGGCCACGATCAGCAGGTCGCCCAGGGACCGCGCGTTCTGCAGCAGATGGACGTGGCCGGGATGGAGCAGGTCGAAGCAACCGTTCGTGAAAACCACGGTTTCGCCCTTCTTCCGCGCGTTTCCCACCACCTTTGCGAGTTCATCGCGGTCGACGAGTTTGCCGCGGGTCTGCCGAAAGTGCATGACTGGCCAATGATCGCTGTGTTCGGGGAGACCAGGGATTCGTTCTGACTTAATACCGCCCCGCGGGGGTCGTGTCAACCGAAATCAGTCCGGAGGGAAAATCGAAATCGGCCGGAAGGAAAAGGGCCGGCGGGACAGGTCAGGACCTCACGAACATCATGCCGGGCAACTGTCGCACCGCGCCTTTCAGCTCGAGCGACAGCAGGACGCCGAGGGCCTGGGAGGAAGTGAGGGCCAGGGAGGAAGCCAGTTGATCGATGTGTTTCGGATCCGAGGACAGTTGGCCGTACATGGTTTGCTCCTCCGGCAGCAGGTCGAACGAAGGGGCGGACGGCCTGCGTTCGATCCTGGCCGGATCGAACCCCAGGCGGGGGGCCAGCTCGTCGATCACGTCCTCGACCCGCTGGATCAGTTTGGCCGTACCGTCCTTGATCAGCCGGTTGACCCCCTCGCTGCCCGGTGCGTTCAGCGGCCCGGGGACGGCAAAGACCTCGCGACCCTGTTCCAGGGCGTAGCGGGCGGTAATCAACGCGCCGCTGTTCTTGCCGGCCTCCACGACGACCGTTCCCAGCGTCGAACCGCTGATGATCCGGTTTCGCTGGGGGAAATTTACGGCGTCCGGACCGGTGCCGAAGGGCTGTTCCGTCATCACGGCGCCGCGCTCCCCGATCGATGCCATCAACTTGCGGTTTTCGGCGGGGTACGGTTTGTCCAGGCCCGATCCCAGTACGGCCACGGTGCGGCCGTCTCCTTTCAGCGCGGTCTTATGGGCGAGCGTGTCCACGCCCCGCGCCATGCCGCTCACGACGGTGAATCCGTAGGCACTCAGCTCCGCGCCGAAGGATTCGACCATCCTTCGGCCATAGGAAGAGGCAAGCCGCGTCCCCACGATGGCGACGGACTGCTCGTCCTGCGTTTCCCAGCCGCCGGAGACGAACAGCAGGGGCGGCGGATCGTATATGGCCCGCAGCCGGTCGGGATAGTCCCCGTCGCGGAAGGTGACGATCCGCGCCTGGTGTCGCTCGGCCAGGCGCAACTGCCGGTCGGCGAAGGCCTCGTCCCGGTGCGTGCGGATCGCCCGGGCGATCTGCGGTCCCAACCCTTCCGTTCTGGCCAGTTCGTCCACGGAAGCGGAAAGCGCCGCGGCGGGCGATCCGAACCGGCGCAGCAGAGCGTGGAACCGCGCCGCGCCTACGCCCGGCACGCGCGTCAGTGTCAGCCAGGATGACAGATCCGACAAGGCTCTCTCCTTTCATTCGGTGCGAAGTATCGGTTCAGGTCGAGGATAACGGCTAAGCGCTCGAACAGATGCAACGTCGACCTGGACTGAGTCGAGCATGTCGGGATTAGTCGAGGGCGGCAGGTCCGATCTCGTAGAGAATCTTGCCGATTTCCCCGAGGAGTTCGGGGACGCCTTCTCCGGTGGCGGACGAGATCGCCAGCACGGGGTTGTTGCGCTGGCCTGCGTGTTTCGCGCGGTCGGGGTCCACCGCGAGACCTTCCAGCATGGCACGATCCACGATCAGGTCCAGTTTGGAGAAGACGACCAGGGCGGGGCGGGAGAGGAGTACGGGGTTGAACTGGCGGAGCTCGCTGACGAGCACGTCATAGTCGCGCAGGGGATCGGGCCGGCTCGCGTCGAGCAGGAAGACGAGGATCCGGGTACGCTCGACGTGCCGGAGGAACTGATGGCCGAGCCCTTTGCCTTCGTGGGCGCCCTCGATCAGGCCGGGGATGTCCGCCAGGACGAAACGGTCGTAGTCCCCCAGCTTGACGATGCCCAGATTGGGTTCGAGGGTGGTGAAGGGATAGTCGGCGATCTTGGGCCGTACGGCGGAAAGGCGCGAGAGCAGGGTGGATTTGCCCGCGTTCGGATGGCCGACCAGCCCCACGTCGGCGATCAGCTTCAGTTCGAGTTCCAGCAGGCGTTCTTCGCCCGGCTGGCCCTCTTCCCAGCGCCGTGGCGCCCGGTTGGTGGACGTGGCGAAGGCCGAGTTGCCCCGGCCTCCGCTTCCCCCGCGGGCGATGACCAGGGACTGGTCCTCCCCGACCATGTCGGAAAGCACGCCTCCGGTCTCCCGGTCCTTGACGATGGTCCCGGGGGGGACGCCGATGACCAGGTCCGGGGCGTTCCGCCCGTGCATGTCCTTGCCCTGTCCGTGCGTGCCGTTGCCGGCACGGTACAGGTGCTGGTACTGGAAATCGAGCAGGGTGCGCTTGCCCGGGTCGACCTGCAGGACGACGTGGCCGCCGTCGCCGCCGTGACCGCCGTCAGGCCCGCCCCGCGGTACGTTCTTCTCTCGGCGAAAGCTGCAGCATCCATTGCCGCCGCGCCCGGCCTTCACGTGGATTCTCGCAAAGTCGACGAACATGAGGGATTCCCGAAGATCCGGTCACCCGCAATCGAAACCTACATCCGCTCGATGATGGCCGTGCCGAATTCCGAGCACTTCACTTCCTGCGCGCCGTCCATCAGGCGGGCGAAATCGTACGTCACGATGCGGTCCGCTATGGCTTTTTCTATCCCCTGAATGATCAGGTCGGCCGCTTCGTCCCACCCGAGATACCGGAGCATCAGTTCACCGGAAAGGACGACGGAACCCGGGTTGACCTTGTCCTGGTTGGCGTATTTCGGCGCCGTGCCGTGGGTCGCTTCGAACACGGCGTGTCCGGTCCTGTAGTTGATGTTGCCGCCCGGCGCGATGCCGATCCCGCCCACCTGGGCGGCCAGCGCGTCGGAAATGTAATCGCCGTTCAGGTTCATGGTGGCGATGACGTCGAACTCGTCGGGCCGGGTCAGGATCTGCTGCAGGAAGATGTCCGCGATGGCGTCCTTGACCAGGATCTTGCCGTCCGGAACGTTGCCCTGGCATTCGTCCCAGCTGACCAGCCGGTCCGGGTATTCCTCTTTCGCGAGTTCGTATCCCCATTTCTGGAAGGCGCCTTCCGTGAACTTCTGGATGTTGCCCTTGTGCACCAGGGTGACGCTCTTCCTGTTCCGGGCTATGGCGTACTCGACCGCCGCGCGGATCAGCCGCTTGCTGCCGGTCTCGCTCACCGGCTTGATGGCGATCCCCGAATCGGACCGAATGTCCCATCCGAACGCTTCCTTGCAGAAGGCGATCAGTCTGCCGGCCTCGTCGCTGTAGGCCTCCTGCTCCTTCCCGGCGTAGACGTCCTCCGTGTTTTCACGGAAGATGACCATGTCCACCTTCTCCGGGTGACGCACGGGACTGGGCACGCCGGTAAACCATCTTACCGGTCTCAGGCATACGTACAGGTCGAGGATCTGGCGCAGCGCCACGTTCAGGCTGCGGATGCCGCCGCCCACGGGCGTCGTCAGGGGGCCCTTGATCCCCACCAGGTACTCTTGGAAACGCTCGACGGTCTCATCCGGCAGCCAGCTGCCGGTAAGGTTGAAGGCTTTTTCTCCTGCCAGCACCTCGTGCCACATGATGCGCCGGTCTCCGCCGTAGGCCTTTTCCACGGCGGCGTCGAAAACGCGCCGGGCCGTCCGCCAGATATCCGGTCCCGTGCCGTCGCCCTCGATAAAGGGGATGACCGGGTGGTCCGGGACGTCGAGCACGCCCTGCGCGTCAATGGCAATGTGCTTTCCACCAGCGGGTGGTTTTGCAGCCATGTCTCTTTCTTCCTCCTCGTCCTGATCTGCGTGATGATCTATGCCCGGTGAAGTTTATATGCCCAGTTCGTCCAGGCTCTCCTGGTACACCGAAGCGGAAGCATGCAATGCCGCGCGTTCGTCGTCCGACAGGTCCAGTTCGATCACTTCCTCGATGCCCCCGCTGCCCAGCTTGACGGGTACGCCCACGCAGACGTCCCGCAGTCCGTACTCGCCTTCCAGCATCACCGAGGCGGGGAGCACCCGATTCTTGCCCTTCAGGACGGATTCCACCATCTGGACCACGGAGGCCGCCGGGGCGTAGTAGGCGCTGCCCGTCTTGAGGTAGTTGACGATCTCCGCGCCGCCGTCGCGGGTCCGCTGCACGATGCGGTCGATGGCTTCCCGGGACAGCAGCTCGGTAATGGGTATGCCGGAGACCGTGGTGTACCGGGGAATGGGGACCATGGTGTCGCCGTGTCCGCCGAGTATGATCGCCTGGGTGTCTTCCATGGAAACGCCCAGTTCCATGGCGACGAAGGACCGGTAGCGGGCGCAGTCGAGCACGCCGGCCTGGCCGTAGACCCGTTTCCGTCCGAAGCCCGAAACCTTGAGGGCGACGTAGGTCATGACGTCCAGCGGGTTGCTGACCATCAGGATCTGGGCGTCCGGCGCGTACTTCACGATGTTTTCGGTCACCGAGGTGATGATCTCCGCGTTCTTCTTCAGCAGGTCGAGCCGGTCCATGCCGGGCTTGCGGGCCAGGCCGGCGGTGACCACGACGAGGCCCGCGCCCTCCAGGGCCGCGAAATCGTTCGATCCTTCTATCGCCGAATCGTATCCCAGCACGGGTCCGGCTTCCATCATGTCCAGCCCCTTGCCCTGCGGGATCCCGTCGACCACGTCGATGAGAGCGATGTCGCCCAGTTCCTTCTGGGCGGCGTACAGCGCCGCGGTCGCCCCCACGTTACCCGCGCCGACCATGCCGATCTTTACCATTTGATCCTCCATGTATGAACGATGTACCGGACTTCGTACGGCCCGCCCGGATCACAAACGTCAACAACTTCAGGTTCCTCGATCCTTACCGTCCTCTGACTCCTGTCGAAAACGCCCTCCGACTCTCGTTGAAAACGCCCTCTGAATCCCCTTGAAAACGGCCGCTTTTCAGGTCATCGGACCGGATCCGTGCCGATCAGCAATCAGCAGGGACTTGTCGATGGGATGATAGCGGTCTGCGGCTTCCATGAGGTCCCGCGCCGTGTTGTGCTGGAAGGAAAACACCTCCACGCGCGGCCCCAGTTCCTTGAGCAGCTGGACCAGCGAAACGAAATCGCCGTCGCCGCTGGCCAGGATGACGACATCGACCTTTTCGGCCATTCTGATCATGTCGATGGCCATCTCCATGTCCCAGTCGCCTTTCGCGGATCCGTCGCTGCGCCTGCGGAGGTCCTTGCGTTTCACCTCGTAACTGAACTGCTCGAGCATGGTGACGAATCCGCTCTGGTCCACCTCCGGGGTCTGTATCAGGTACGCGTAAGCGCGTATCAGGCGCCGCTCGCCCAGGGCGGCCTGTATGAGCTTTTCGAAATCCAGGCGCGCCGCAATCCCGTGCTGTTGCCGGGCGGCGTACCACATGTTCTGCACGTCGACGAAGAGGCTCACCCGTTCATCGGCGGAGCGCCCGGATACGCCGCAGGCGGCGGAGGCCGATTCCCGCCGCAGGTTGCGCAACCGGTCCACCTCTTCCCGGACCGCGTCCATGGTCTCCTGAACTCCCGCGTAGTGCGTTGCCAGGCGTTCCACGGCGTCCCGAATCTCCGTACCCGCTTCCCGGTCCACCACGGCAGCCGCGCCGCCGGTTTCCTGCCGGGCTTGTTCGACTCGCCGCTGCATCTCCCTGACGCGGTCTTCCAGTATTCGATTGCGCTTTTCCAGGTCCGCCCCGTTCCGCCGGGCTTCGATCAACGCCTGGACCAGGTGTTCCGTCTGTCGTCCGTCGGCAACCTCCCCGTCCGGCGCCTCCCCGTTCGGCACCGGATCGTCCCGCAGGTACGTGGATGCCGTTTCTTCTGATACGCCGGACCCGGCAAAGTACGCCGCGTTCCGCTTCAAGCCTTCGACAGCCGGTCCATAAACCGCCTCCCGCTCATCCAGCAACATGGCGAAGGTCATCCGCCCGCACTCCCGGGTGTAGGCGTCGGTCCGATCGCCCAGCAGGGCGTGAACGCGTTCAGGAGGCGTTTGGTCGATCTGTTCGATCTCCCTGGCACTGGTCTGGACCAGGGTCCTGATGACCTGTGCGGCGGTGACTTCCCGCTCGAAGCAATCCCCGGCGAGTCGGGCGGCGAGCGTATGCATCGCCGTGGTCTCCAGGTCCTGGCCGTCACGGGCCAGTCCGCAGATATGGAACAGCTTGACGATCAACTGTCGGTCGAGGGCGAGTTCCAGGACCCGGGCAAGTCCCTTTTCGTCGATCCGGCTGAAAAGATGCCGATAGTCCGGCAAAGTGGGTTTCGCGTTTTCCATGTCTGCGCCTTGCGTTCGACAGGTCCGCGGGAATGCGCGGTCAACCTGTTAACGCCGACAACCCCTCCTCTACCCGGTCCATGCCCTTTTCGATGATATCCAGCGTGGTCGCGTAGGAAAACCGCAGGCATCCTTCCGTCCCGAAGGCGGCGCCCGGCGCCGAGATGACCCGGTACTCCTCCAGCAGGTACATGGCGAGGTCCAATGATCCTCCGATGGCGCGGCCGCCGGGCCGTCTGCGGCCCGTATAGGCCGAGAGGTCCGGGAACACGTAGAAGGCACCGCCGGGCCGGGCGCAGGCCACGCCGTCCATGCTTTCCAGTCTTTCGAGGATGTAGTTCCGACGGCGGTCGAATGCCCTGATCATGGGCGGCAGGAAGTCCTCCGGACCGGTCAGCGCCGTAACGGCGGCGTGCTGGGTGATGGCGCTCGGATGCATGACGGTCTGTCCCTGGAATTTCACGACCAGGTCCATCACCTCCCGGGGCCCGGCGGCGTAACCCAGGCGCCAGCCGGTCATGGCGTAGGCCTTGGACAGCCCGTTGACCACCAGTGCCTGTTCCTTCATCTGTGGATGGAGGGCGGCGATGCTTACGTGGCGGTGGCCGTCGTAGAGGATCTTCTCGTAGAGTTCGTCGGTGATGACGTATATCCCCGAATCCATGACCACTTCGGCGATGGCGGCGAGTTCCTCGCGGGTGTACACCATCCCCGTGGGATTGGACGGGGTGTTGAGCATGAGCGCCTTGGTCTTCGGCGTAATCGCGGACCGCACCTGGCCGGCCGTTACTTTGAAAGAAGCGTCCGGTCCCGTATTCAACACCACCGGCACGGCGCCCGCCAGTTTCACCATCTCGGGATAACTGACCCAGTAGGGCGCCGGGACGAGGACTTCGTCGCCTTCGTCGCAGATCACGTAGAGCAGGTTGTAGAGGGCGTGCTTGCCCCCGGAGGTCGTCGCGATCTGGTTCGGCGCGTATTCGAGCCCGTTGTCCCTGGCCAGCTTGCGGCAGATCGCTTCCTTGAGGTCCAGGATCCCCGTCGCGGGCGTGTACCGCGTAATGTTCTCCCGGATCGCCGCCATGCCTGCTTCCTTGATGTGCTCAGGCGTGGGGAAGTCCGGTTCGCCCACGGCGAAGTTGAACACCTCGACGCCGTCGCGTTTCATCGCGATGGCCCGTTCGTTGAGCACGGTGGTCGCGGAGGGTGCGATGCGATCCAGTTTTCGGGAAAGGGGACGGATAGCGGGCATGGGAATGGGGCGGAGGGTGGTGTCGGGCAGTCCTTGGATAACCGGGGTCAGCTGGTCGAGCCGCGCTTTTCCGACAGCGCCTTCAACACGGAAGGAGGGACCTGGCGGCTTACGTCGCCACCGAAGCGGCAGACCTCTTTGACGAGCGAAGAACTCACGTACACCGATGGTTCCCCGGGAAAGAACGATACCGTGGTCACCGATGGGGCCAGGCGCCGGTTCATGAGCGCCATCTGGGATTCCGTCTCCAGGTCTCCGGCGGAACGGACGCCCCGGATGATGGCCCGGGCGTCGAGCCTGCCCGCCAGGTCGACCGTCAGCCCGTCCGAGGACAACACCTCGACCCCTGGCCAGCCCTCCACGGCCTCCCTGAACATCTCCACCCGTTCCTCCACCGAAAACATCGGGTGCTTCCCTGTGTTGGGCGCAACGGCCACCACGACCCGGTCGAACACGGTCAGCGCCTGTTTCAGTACGTCCAGATGCCCGTTGGTCACGGGATCGAATGTGCCGGGATACACCGCAACTTTCATCGCCGGGTTCTCGATGGGGGAGGTGGAAGATCAATGGGCAGGATCTCCGACCGGTGCACGGTGGCCGCCGGACCAGGCTGATCGGAGCAAGCGGACCGGTTGGCCTGATCGGGCCGATCCGACCAGGCGGGCCGGGCGGACCGGGCGGGCCAGGCGGACCGGAAGAACGACAGCGCTGTCTCGCCGATGTTTCGCCTGCGCACGAGGTCGAGCCCGCCACAGCTTTCCGGTGGATCGTCTCCGCGATGCTCCAGGACGAGCAGGCCGCCGGGCGCGAGTACGCTCCGTTCGCCCAGGGTCCGGATGATTTCCCGGGCGACGGGATCGCCATAGGGCGGATCGGCGAGTATGATGTCCACGGCACAGGAATGGTCGGCGAGGTGACCGAGACACCGAACGGCATCGGCCATCCAGACCCTGCCCCGTCCATGCGAGCCATCCCGGTCGGGCGGTCCAGGCTGCCCTTGTCCACCGGATCGGCCAGGCTGCCCTTGTCCACCGGACCGGCCAGGCTGTCCAGGCGGACTACCGAATCCACACCGGTCCAGGTTGTCCCTGATCATCCGGACGGCGCGCCGGTCGCTATCGACAAAGAGGCAGCAGCGCGCGCCCCGGCTCAGGGCTTCAATGCCCAGACTCCCACTGCCGGCGCACAGGTCCAGCACGGTGCCGTCGACGATCCGGGTCGACAGGATGTCAAACAACGATCCGCGCACGCGGCTGCCGGTGGGACGAATCGTACCGGTTAAGGACCTCAGCCGCCGTCCCTTGGCGATACCTGTGCCGATTCGCAGCATAATCCCCCACTTCCAGCCATTACCGTTCGGACCACATCGAAAATAGAATTGCAAAGGGGTGGTTGTCAACAAAAAAGGCGGACGTAGAACCCCTGTCAAACGGCGGTCCGCGGGGGTAGCCGGAACCCTGTTAGATGGGGGCTGGCCAGCCGGCTACGGGAGTGCCACGAAGGGGCGCAACCGCTTGAGTTTGGCCGGGCCGATCCCCTTCACCTCGAGCAGTTGCTCGACGGTCGCGAAGTTCCCCGACTGTTTCCGGTAGGCAATGATTCGCTCCGCCAGACTGGGACCGATGCCGGGCAGCTTCTGAAGTTCGGACGCCGAGGCGGTGTTTATGGGCACTTGCAGGTTATCGACGGATGAGGCGGAATTCGCGGACACCCCGGCGGAGGACGTGCTTGTTCCGGGGCCGGCCTCCGCACCCGAAGACGGCTCCGTCACGGCCATGGCGTTTCCGGCGGGCGCCGCCGATTCCGTCCGGTTCCCGCCGTCCGGCCGCACGTCCGCCGAGGCTGGAGCCAGATCGGGCAGGAAATCCGCATCGAACTGCTTCACCAGCAGAATGAAGGCCCCGGCCAGCAGGCTGACCGCGACGAACAGGACGGCCTGTATCTCCCCTTTTGTCATGGTTTGACCGTAAATTAGTGTCTGTCGGTTAGTTGAACCCGATTCCGTGGTAGCACGCGCCGGGCGTCAGTTGAATACGAACTCGGTCCACAGCCCGCCGCCTCGGCGAAGCCGCTTTTGCTGGGTTATCACGTTCAGCGTATTCGTCAGTTCGAGCGTGACTCCACCGCGGACGTACCTGCTGAAACGGTAGTCCGTCGTGACCGAGAACCGGTTCTGATTCTGTCCGTTGTTGGGTTGGAAATCGCCGCCTATGCGCGAAATAAGCGTTCTGTTGGCATTCCGCGTGAATTGCAGGCGGGCGTTAATGTCCCCGCTCGTTCTCCTCCCGAAGATCCGGATACCTGGCCTGAGCCGGTAGTCTACCGCGATGGTGAGTGACCTGTTCTGTTGTTTCTGGTCTGTCGCGTTCCGTCCGAACCGGGTCAATCCGTCCAACGTGGTGAAATTGCCTCTCAACACCAGGCCCGCGTTCAGGTCGAAGACGAAGCCGATCAGCGGAGACAGCATAGTCGTGGTCGTCCGGGTGACGCCGGCCTCGTCGGGATCCGCGGCTCCCGTGGCTGCGCTTCCCTGCGCGGCCGCGAGGTTCAGGTCGGTGTTCTTCCCCTGGCGTCTCGAATACCCGCTGGACAATTCGATGCGGCGGAACATGCGGCCGAAGTCGCCCATGTTCCTGGGGTTGGGACTCCAGCGCAGGTTCATCTCGGGCCACGTGACGTTGCTCTGTTTCCGGTTCAGATTCGTGGACCGGTTGTGAGTCGATACCCACGTGGGCCGGATGTTCAGGGTCGCCCCGAAGACCCTGAATCCCGTCCCCAGGTTGAAGGAAGACCGGTTCGCTTCCGCTTCCCGGTTGCGCTGGATGCCGGCAGCCCCGCCGCCGGAGCCCAGGGTATCGAAGGGCACCGAAAAATGATCCGACAGCCCCATGCGCTCCCGGAAGGCCGGCCGGGAGATCGCGTTGAAGAAGTTCTGATTGCGGCTGGTCGTATAATTCAGGGTAATCGGCGTGAGATTCCTCAAGACCGCGGCAAGCCGGCCTGCCACGTTGCGGCGGAACCATCCGGAATCGTCCGGGCCCGATCCCCGGGAAGGTCTCCCGAAAACGTCCGATACCATCCTGGCCATGTTGACGTTTGTTCTTATGCCCTGCTGGTTGCTGAACGTGATGGTCCGGGCTTCGGGCGAAGCGCCGGCGAGCTGCAACTGGGGATTCCTGTTCTCGGCGTAAGCCGTGGTAAAGTTGTAGGACGGCCTGAACCAGGTCGTGATCTGGGGACGGTAATCGACGCCCAGGTTCTGGCGGTAGCCGGTTTCCGGACCGAATTCAAGCCGGGTCAACGCCACCGTGGAATCGGATTTCATGTCGTTCGACACCGCGAGATTGTAGTTCATTCTCACGGAACCGAAGGGCTCCATGATCGCCCTTACGTTTCGATTCAAGTAACGGGTGAACCGTTCTCCCCGGTTCGTATCGGCCGTTCCGCCTTCACTGCTTTCGTCGTCCGCGACTGCCTGGTTCAGCCTGCTGAGATAGATCCGCCTGTCGCGGTTGATTTCGGAAAACAACTCCAGCCGAACCGGGAGCGGGTTGAAGGTCAGGTCCGATATGAACCCCGGCAACCCCGTCCACTTGAGCACCGGCCACTGGATCTTCGAACGGGGGCTCAGGTTGTAGAACATCCGGGCCCGATAGGTACCCGACGTGTCGATCCTGGAGACGGAGTGCCGGAAATAGCTGGACGACGTGAAATCCAGCCGGATTCGTTCCAGCGTCCAGGCGACCAGGGGGTTCTCCGAACCGACGCTCTTGGAGAAGGACGCCGAAAAGGAGTGGTCGGTGTTCTCCGTGCGCTGCGCTTCGCGCTGTTCCCTGTTCTGCAATACGATGTCGGAGCCGACCTGCAGACGCGGCAGCCTCAGGTCGTTCCTCCATCGGAACCGCAGCGGGATGGAAAATCCCCAGTCTTCCGGCAGCATGCTCCCGACGTTCAGCAGGGTGGAAAGATTCATCACCGTGGACCGGCTCCCCGCTTCTTCTCCGCCTATCCTGCGAAAGTGGCTGCCCACGCTTCTGACCGTTCCGAAAAACGAGAATACGTCGGCAAGATCGGCGTCGACTTTCAAGCGGCCGGCCAGGCCGCGGTCACGCCTGACGTCGCCGGCCCGCAGTTCGTCCAGCCAGAGCTCGCCACCGGCAAGCGGCTGGTCGTACGGGTTGTAGATCCCCACCGTGATATGGCGAATCCGGGCCAGGGCCGGCGAACCCAGCACCCTGTACTGCCTGTTCCCTTCCAGTTCGACTATGGCCACCGTAAGCCCCTCGCCCGGCGGTCCTTCCGCGAACCGCACGGGATATCCTTTTCCGTCGCCCAGCGTGACGGCGTAGGTGGTGTCCGCCGCGGTTGCCGTGCTCCGCGCCGACTCCGTTTCACTCTTGATGATCGTCAGGTCGTCGAAATCCACCCTGAGATGATTCGCTTCGTCCCAGCCGGGCAACACCCGCGTCCGATATTCGTAATAGTCGGATTCCCCGCTCCCGAATCGAATGAAGAATTCGGGCGAACGGCCGGGTTCGAAGTGGTCCGAGCCGTGCACGTAGAGTCTCAAGGTGTTGTAAAGCGTGTAATCCTGATCCGAAAACAACGTCCGGTAGGCCTGGGCTTCGTGATGCGGTTGCAGGTTCGTATAGGTAAGGACGAGCGACTGTTCCTTGTTCTGCAGTCCGGTCACGCGATCGTATTCGATGATCGCGCCGGGAGGCGACGTATATTCACCCGGGTTGTCGTAGGTATTCTTCACGGCGACGTCGAAAGTCTCCCCGAAGGCGGACAGCGTGGAAGCCGGTACCGGATTGCCGCTGGAATCGATTATGGCCCCATGGAAGTCTTCCTGCCACTGGTTGCCGACGATATTGATGGAGGCGATACGCATTTTTACCGGTTCTTTCACCTTCGTGATCCAGATCCGGACCATTTCGATCAAGGTGAATTCCGGCGTGCCCACCGTACCGTCGTAAGCCCGGTTCGCCGGGGTGGAAACGCCTCCTGCCGTTTCATTGCCCGCGCCGTCCTGCCGGCCCGTGCCGTCGTCCTCCGGGTCCGTGCCGTCCGGACCGGCGCCGAAGAATTCGGTATCCAGTGGAATGCGGTACATGCGCCAGCTGTCCGGACGCCCCCAGTTGGACCGTTCCCGGTCGCCGCCGGCCACGAGCACCGTGTCTTCGTGGTCCGGGCTCAGGTTCACGGCGAACTTGAAATAGTCGTTCTGCCTTTCCAGGTAGCCCGAATTGTCCAGGTCCTCGGTATCGGGGCGCCGGTTCTGATCGGGGTCCGAAGCATTGTCTTCCGGGCCGTTGATCTTGCCGTAGTCGACCTGGTCGACCGGCACGGCGCCGCCCATCGTGCCCTCGAAGGCGAAGTTGTCCCCATGGGGATCGGGGTTGGTCACCGGGTCGAAACCGGTCTCCTCCTCGTCCCTCAGGCCGTCCATGCCGATGTCTTCTTCCGGTTCCAGGAGATTATTGCCGAAACCGTCGCTTCTGTCGTCCTCCGTATCGAGCCGGCCGTCGTCGTTGACGTCCTCGCTGATCACGCCGAGGTCGACGTGCAGTTCACCCCGGTTTCCATTCACCCAGATCTCGATGAACCTGCTGCGCGTCTGGTCCACGTTTGCCCCGGCCAGCGGATGCATCAACCCGGCCCACCGGTTCAGCGCGTCATCCGGCCCGCTTTGCCGCCACGGCGCGTTGAAGGTGGAATCCGCGGATATCCCGCCCCAGCGCAGGTCGGGCTCCGTGGGATCGAATTCCATGATCAGCACGTGCTGCAACTGGTCCCGGCCCGTGACCTCGCGGGTGGGATAGATCTGGCGGACGTCGACCTGCTCCAGGGGATTGTACCAGATCATCCGGCCCCGCTGGTCGTGCGCGTGCCGGTCCGGCGGACTGGCCGGCCGCCATCCGCTGCGGCGCACGCCCAGGTCGGTTTCCTCCTTGCTTCCTTCGAAATCGTCGATGAACCCGTCGCCCAGTACGTTCGGGTTGGGTACGCTCTGGGCCAGTTCGGCCTCGATGACCAGGGAGGACGCTTCATCCGCCAGATCGGCGGGGGAGATGAAATCCATGAAGGAAGTCAGGAAGTCCGGTTCGAAAGCCAGGCGGGTATCGATCCCCCACATCATGTAGCGGCCGGTCTCGCGGCCGATCCGGGACTTCTGCTCCAGGGACTTGTCGGACCGGTAGAGCAGGGTGCCCTTTATCCAGGACTGTTCGCTGAACTGGTATTCCCCCTGCAATCCCAGCAGGGTGTTCGACACGGGTTTGAAGAAGGGGGCGAACTGGAACTGGACGGTCACGTCCGCGTCGGGGCTCAGGGCCTCTTCGTTCGTAAAGCGGATCTGCCCGACCTCGTACAGGATGACGTAGTCCGTTCCCCGTTGCAGTTGCTGGCCGTTCAACCGAACGATTTCACTGCCCTCGATGATATTGGACCGGCCGAGGGAGTACTGGGACAACTGGTCCCGGTATTCGACCTCCAGGAAGTACTTGTGCAACGCGCTGTACTGGCTGTTGACCAGCTTGCTGGTGAGGGTGTAGAACTCGGGCGTTTCGTCGGGAAGGCCTTCACCCTGCGTATTCGGATAGGCCAGCTGGCCGGCGGAGGTGCGCGTCAGCATCGGCGCGAAGGGATACTGGTCGGGGAAGATCAGTTCGCCCCGCCTGAAATCGATCAGAGCGTAGTCGATGTCGATAAGCCGATCGGGACCGGAACCGGGGTCCACTCCCCTGCGGTCGAGTCCCAGCAACTGGATGAAGGGCGTTCCGTTCCGGTCGACTTCACTGTGCTCGCCTTCGGACTGCAAACGGTAGATCTTCAAGTCGAAATTCTCCGGTTCGATATCCGTCTGGCCGAGATAATACACGTTGCGCCACTCGTACTGCCAGGTGCCCCACTGCGCGGGATCGTCCGGCGCATCGGGGGGGCTTTCCTGCTGTCGTTTGAGCAGGCGCAGCAGCGGGACGCCGCCGTCCAGGCGGCCGTACCTCCTGACTGCTCCGTCCCGGTTCACGGTCTCGTAGTACACCGCGAGCATGTCGTCCTCCTGCAGGGGCGTATTCAGTGCGATGTAGCCGAATCGCTCGTTCACGTAGAATTCGTCGGATTCCAGGTACCGGAACTTCCCTTCCACGAATTCATCCGCCTCCGATCCCTGGATGAGCGTACCCGCGGCGTCGTACACCGGGGGATCCGGATAGGCGTTGGCGTTGACCAGCTTCGCCTGGTTGGTCAGGGTGAGGCTCCCCGACACGTAGACCTGGATCACCCGGACCGAGTCCTCGGCCGTGACGCGGGAACCGTTCGCGTCCCTGCGCGAGAAGTCCCGGCGGTATCGCTCGTCGATGAAATAGTAGGTCCTTCGCCTGAAGTCGAGGTCCCTGATCGTCCGCCGGGACCCCTTCGAGCCGGCCTGGAACGTGGCGGATTCCCCTTCGCCCTTCTCCTGGCTGGCGATGGCGGTCAGGTGAAAGCCGCCGAGCTGGCTTACCATCTTAATCCCGAAGAGGCCGGTGTGCTGCTGCGTGTAGCCCGTGAACTCCGTGTTCTTCAGGTCGAGGGACACGTTGCCCGCCTCGAAGCTCTTGAGTATGCCGTTTCCTTCCCGTCCGTCGTCGGAAACGTCCTGGTAGCGAATGGCGAGGTTGTTGTCGAGGTCGGTAAACGCCTCGCTGTTCTGCTTGATGTTCACCTCGATCTTCTCGCCGATGTTTCCCGTGACGGTAAACTCCTGGTTCTGTTTCATGGACACGTTGGGCGCGCGGGAAATCCGGTTCGTCGCCGTGCTCGCGCTGCCTTCCTCCCATTCGCTGGCCATGTCCATCTCGATCCGCTGGTTTCCGAGAATCCGGATCACCGGCGTGCCGCCGCCCAGAAAAGTAGGCAGGTTCACCGGCACGTCCAGGGTCAGCAGCCCTTCCTGGTTCATGCGCGTTTCGGTGTCGAAAACGTAGGTCAGCACGGAGGTCCGCCAGAGCTTCCTGAACTGTGCGGTACTGCGAAGCCGATAGTACTGGTCGAAGGAAAGGACCAGCGGCACGCGCCGGCCGAATCCTTCTTCTTCGTCGATGAACGCCAGGAGCTGGAGATGGGGATAGACGACGGTCCGGCCGCCCAGCGGCCACGGCCGGTCGGTGAGGGTACGCAGCGCGGGTCTGCTTTGCCCGCGGGCGATTTCGTCAACCTCTTCGAAAGCCACGACGTGCAGCCGTGCGCTTTCGAGCCGGATCTCCGGCCCTTCCGCCTGCGCGGCGAAGGCCCACAGGGATACCAGCACATGGCTGAATACGATCGGGCAGGTGCGTTTCATAGATAAACGAAAATAAGCCTGGAATGCGACACTCGCAACATCTGTTCATACGATGTAAGATACGACGGAAGGACGACAGAGGGGGTCTGGCGTTCCATGGCGGGAACCCGCAAGGGAAATGGCTTGACAGGGACCGGAACCCGGATTAGGGTAAGCCCGGACAACTTCGAACCCGATGCTGAAACGGAACCCTGGAGTACGCTTCCCATGGAACAGCAAGCCACCGAGTTGACCACGGGCGGGTGGGTCTTTCTGATCATCGCGTGGACGGTCATCACGGGCCTGACCGCCGCCTGCTTTTACCGGGTGAGAAAGCTGAAGTAGGCCCCGGCACGATCCCCGACTGTCCGCCGGCGCCAGCCAGTCGACCGGCGCCAGGCCTTGGTTTCCTTCCTCCGATCCCCCGCCGATCCCCCGCCGATCGACCGGCGCCAGGCGCTGGCCTCCTTCCTGCGATCCCCGTCGACAGGCCCGCGATACGCGCTTCGCACAGCCAGCCGCCTTCCCGTCCTGAACGGACGCCCTGCTTGACATTCTGGCGTTTTTGCCTTATTCTGTAACGGTTTTTCCGCCTTCGAACGACGCCTGCAAAGGACGGCCATGCGGATCATCGTAAAATGCTTCGCCGGATGCAGGGACGCGGTGGGCGCGGCATCGGTTTCGGTGGAATTCCCGGCGGGGACCACCGTGGGCGAGGCC
This sequence comes from bacterium, assembly GCA_963693015.1. GTDB lineage: Bacteria > JAAXHH01 > JAAXHH01 > JAAXHH01 > JAAXHH01 > JAAXHH01. The sequence continues at coordinate 1,628,482 of OY843748.1, read as the reverse complement.
TTTGCGGGGCTGATCGAATCCTATCCCGCCCTCGCGGGTTACGATCGGAGCGTAATGCTGGCCGTCAACCGGGAATACGCCGATCGGCAGGCCGTGCTGGAAGATGGCGACGAGCTGGCGTGCATTCCGCCCGTGAGCGGCGGCGGTCCTCGGTGAAGGACATTACCGATCCGGGCTGAAGCTTCGATCCCGCGATGAAGCGGCGGCCCCAGTCGAACCTGTGATGAAGCGGCGGCCCCAAGTGAAGGACGATAACGAGCGCGTGTACAAGATCACGACCGACAGAATCGAACCGGACGCCCTCTTCGAGTGGTCCCTCAAACCCCACCACGGCGCGGTGGTGACCTTTGCCGGCACGGTGCGGGACAATACGGACGGCCGGCGGACGCTGCGGCTGGAGTACGAGACTTACGCCGAGATGGCCGAAGCCAAGATGCAGGAAGTGGGCGAGGAAATCCGCGCAAGGTGGGGTATCGGGGACGTGGCCATGATTCACCGCGTCGGCACGCTCGAGATCGGGGAGATCAGCATCCTGATTTCCGTGGCGGCCCCCCACCGCAAGAACGCATTCGAGGCCTGTTCCTACGCGATCGACCGCGTAAAGCAGATCGTGCCCGTCTGGAAGAAGGAAATCTGGGCCGACGGGGAGCGGGAATGGGTGGAGCGTCAATCCTGACCGCCAATTCAGGCGACTCGTGACGATCGGCCCCTGTCCTGACCGCCAATTCAGGCAACTCGTGACGATCGGCCCCTGTCATGATCAACCTCGATCACGGCGCCGCGCCGCCGGTTGACCCCCGCGTCATCGACGAGATGGTGCCCTGTCTCAGGGAACACGCCGGCAATCCGTCCAGCCTGCACCGGTCGGGCGTGGAAGCCCGCGGCGCGCTGGACCGCGCGCGCGGCCGGGTCGCCGGGCTGATCGGTGCCGGTCCGGACGAAATCGTATTCACGGCCAGCGGCACGGAGGCGGACAACCTGGCCGTCAAGGGGCTGGCGCAGGCGAGGACGAATCGGGGCCGGCACATCGTCGTATCCAGCATCGAGCATCATGCCGTGCTCTATGCCGCGAAAGCCATGGAACGGCAGGGGTTCACGGTCACGGAGGTCCCGGCCGACGGGGACGGCGTCGTGCAGCCCGGTGAGGTCGCGCGGGCCATGCGGGACGACACCGTGCTCGTTTCCGTCACGCGCGCAAACGATGAGACCGGGACCATCCAGTCCGTCCGCGAAATCGCGGAAGTCGCCCACCGGCGCGGCGCGGTCATGCACGCCGATGCCGTGGCCGCGGTGGGGCGGCTGCCCGTTAACGTAGATGAATTAAACGTCGATGCCCTGTCCCTTTCCGCCCGGTCCCTGAACGGTCCGCCCGGCGCCGGCGCCCTCTATATCAAAGCAGGCACCCGGTTGCGTCCCCAGGTGGAAGGGGGCGTGCAGGAAGAAGGCCGCCGCGGCGGCCATGAGAACGTCCCCGCCCTCGTGGGTTTCGGCCGGGCGGCGGAACTGGCGGCGGATGAACTGCCTGGCCGGATCGAACGGCTGAAGCGGCTCGACGCATTGCTGTTGCGGGGTTTGAAGGACCGCCTGCCGGATGCCTCCATCAATGGGCATCCGATCCTGCGCCTGCCGGGCCACCTGAACCTTTGGATACCGGAGGCCGACGGGGAATCCCTGGTCCTGATGCTCGACGCCCGGGGCATCGCCGTTTCCGTCGGTTCCTCGTGCGCCGCCCACGCGGCCAGGCCCTCGCACGTGCTGTTGGCCCTGGGGCGGACCGCGGCCGAAGCCCGCTGTTCGCTGCTGGTCACCGTGGGTCCGGACACCGGGGAATCCGAGGTCCGGGAAGCGCTGGACGCGCTCGTCGAAGTGGTCGGGGAACTGCGCGCCATCGCGGGTGTAACGGTATGATCCAACCGGCCACGACCCTCGATACCTACGGCCTGCTCTGTCCCGTGCCGATCATGAAGACCGCGGCGGCCATCAAGGAGATTTCCGTGGGCGAAGTGCTGGAAGTGCTGGCCGACGATCCCCAGATCCTGGAGGACATGCCGGCCTGGTGTGCGAGCAATGGGCACGTCCTGCTCGAAACAATCGAAGAGGACGAAGAGTTCAGGCTGTACGTAAGAAAGGTAAAATGATTGCTCTGGCGGCCCTGAAACCGTACATTGGGCGGCGAAGCGGAACGCGGCGCGTAGACGGCACATCACGTGGCGACGCGGTGTCTTCGGATTTGTACAATTGTACAACGGAACATGCCATGGACGCCGGTGAGCACGTATATCGCGCGCCATCCATCAGTTTTCACGAAGCGGTGCGCTGAAACCGGAACCGTGGGACTCCGCGCCGTAATGGCGTCGTGCAGGAGGAAGAGATGGCCCATGAAGTGACCATGCGGGACGTGGTGGACCGGCTGAAGCAGATCATGTACCCGGGGTTCGACCGCGACATCGTTTCCTTCGGCCTGGTGAAGAACGTGCAGGCCTCCGATGGGCACGTGGCGTTCAGCCTGGCCTTCTCCACGCAGGACGAATCCATGCGGCGCCAGATCACCCTTACGGCCAAAGAAGCGGTGGAACGCATGCCCGGGGTGCGGGACGTGCAGATCACCGGGCCGCCGCCGGGACAGTCGGCCACGGCCCAGGGACCCGCGGCGGGTCAGGCCGGACAGCCGGGCAAGATCGAACTGCCCGGGGTCAAGACCATCGTGGCGGTGGCCAGCGGCAAGGGCGGCGTGGGCAAATCCACGGTCTCGGTGAACCTGTCCGTGGCCCTGGCCGACGCCGGCGCGAGCGTTGGGCTGCTCGACGCCGACATTTACGGCCCCAGCATTCCGACGATGATGGGCGTCAAGGACCAGCCGGGCGTGGTGGGACAGAAGATCCTGCCGATGATCGCCCACGACATCAAGATGATGTCCTTCGGCTTCCTGATCCCGGAAGACCAGTCGGTCACCTGGCGGGGTCCCATGGTCCACCAGGCCGTACAGCAGTTGCTGCGCGACGTGTTGTGGGGGGAACTGGACTGCCTCGTCATCGACATGCCGCCGGGCACGGGGGACGCGCATCTGACGCTGACCCAGTCCGTGCCGCTCACCGGCGGCCTGGTGGTGACGACGCCGCAGGACGTAGCCCTCATCGACGCGCGGCGCGGCGTGGCCATGTTCCAGCAGGTCAACGTGCCCATACTCGGCATCATCGAAAACATGAGTTATTTCAACTGTCCCCACTGCGGCGAGCGCACGGATATCTTCACGACAGGCGGAGGCAAACGGGCCAGCGAGGCGCTGGGCGTGCCCTTCGTCGGCGAATTGCCGTTAGATCCGGCGGTCTGCCTGGCGGGCGACCAGGGCACCCCCATCGTCCGGAGGGATCCGGACTCGCAGCAGACGGTAGCCTTCCGTCAGGTGGCGGAGACGCTCCGGGCATCGATCGGGGTATAAGGAGAAACCACCATGTCCAAACCCGTGAAAGCAGTCGGATTGCTGTCCGGCGGTCTGGACAGCACGATCGCGGCCGCCATGCTGATGCGGCAGGGCATCGAAATCCAGGGGCTCACCTTCTACACCGGATTCTGCGTGGTGGAGCACAACCGCCGGTCCAAGACGCGGAAGCGCAAGAAACCGGTGCGCAACGAGGCCCTGCAGGCCGGCGCCAAACTGGACCTGCCCGTGGAGATGATCGATATCTCCGGACCGGACTACCTGAAAGTACTGACCGACCCGAAATACGGCTACGGTTCCGCCGTGAACCCGTGTATCGACTGCCGGATCTTCATGTTCCGGCGGGCCCGGCAGTACATGGACGAGATCGGCGCCCAGTTCATGTTCACCGGGGAGGTCCTCGGCCAGCGGCCCATGTCCCAGCGCCGCCAGCCCATGAACGTCATCGACCGGGACGCGGAACTCGACGGCCTGCTGCTGCGGCCCCTGTCCGCCAAGCGCCTGCCGCCCACCGTGGCGGAAGAGAAGGGCTGGGTGGACCGGGAGCAACTCGGCGACATCCAGGGCCGTTCCCGGCAGAAGCAGATGGAACTGGCCGAGGAGTACGGCATCGAGGACTATCCCTCTCCCGCGGGCGGCTGCTGCTTCCTGACCGACCAGAATTTCGGCCGGCGCATCCTCGACTTCTTCGAGTACGAGGGCAAGGAAAACCTCACGATGGACGACGTGATGCTCCTCAAGATCGGCCGCCACTTCCGCGTCAAGCCCGACGTCAAGGTGGTGATGGGACGGGAAGAAGGGGAAAACAAGTTCCTGGAACGCTATACGCCCGGCCGGTGGAGACTGGAGACGAAGGACGTCACGGGTCCGACCACCTTGGTCGAAGGCCATCCCACCGACGAGGACCTCCGGCGGATCGCGGGCATGACCGTGCGGTACGCCGGCTCGAAGGCCGATCCCGGCACCTCCGTGGCCTGCCGCTACGAAGACACCGAACGCATCCTCGAACCGGCCCCGGTCGAGGAGGCCGTGGTGGAGGAGTGGCGGATTTAGGGACGGTGTATTGCCGTCCCGAGTACTCATCAGCGCACAGATCGCCCTGCAACATAGGTAGACTAATTACCGACCGCGAGGTCGTTTCCATGTAAGGATGGCGGAGGGGAAGCAAACTATGTGGGAGTGGCATCTACCGAAAAGCGGTCGGATCCCGAACAATAAGGTGGATGTTTTTGGACGGACCATGTGGGAGGAAGAAACGAAGTGCGGTGAAACAATCCCGAAAGACCGACTCAGGACGTACGAGCAGTTCAGAGCTGATCAGGGTGCCAACCCGGAGATGTGGTGTCCTCGTTGTTTTTTGGGGTTATGATGCACTGTATAGTGTTCATCTTGATCCTGGTCGGCTGCTCTAAATCACCTACCTCGCCAGACAGCAAGTCCATTTCGGACTTGGTGCCGTTGCCTACGGCACCATCCGGTCGGGCTGCCTTGGAAGGGACCCGGAAATACGCCGGGTCAAACTTCTTTATATGTGAGGGTGTTGTAATGCGATAAAGGACAATCTAGGTAGGGAGTTCCTGACGGTGCGGTTGCAGTCATAGGTAGGAGCGATATGCTAAAAGGACTACGGCTGCGATGGCAGCCACTAAGGCAACTTGGTGACTACGATCCGGAAGTGAACGGCCTGCAGGGGGTATATATAATCGTCCACCTGTTTGGTGTCGTGTGCTACGTCGGCCAAGGCCACATCCAGGAACGACTTCATACGCACCACAATAGGTTTGTTGAGCATTGGCCTTTGTTCTACACTTGCGCTACAGTGAAAGGCGCGTACCAACTTGGTGTGGAACACTATCTACATCGGAAACTGTCCCCCATATACAGCAATTCCGCAGGCGGCAAGTGGTCAGGAGTTAAGGTAAACCTGCCATTTCCTCGAATCCTTTCACGGCCAATGTGTTCCTCGGGTACGAAGACTATGGCGAGCCTGTACAGATTTTCAGATCCAGAATCCTACAAACGGATTTGGGGTTCGCTGACGTCGTTTAATAGTTGCTACCGGTTCCTGACCACCATACAGTTGCAGGCGGGAGACCGATTGGAATTGGAGTGGGAGACAGCGTTGCGCACAGTGCTGTCCGCAGAGAAGCTCCCCGAACCGTTCGACCAATTGGTTCCCTACGTACATTGCTACTTACTTTCTGGCTCTTGTCCAAGAAATCTCTGATCAAGTTCTTAATCTGGAATTGTTTTCCAGGATCAAGTAATATGATACCGTTCGCCTTGGTCTCCTGTGCATCAGTGATGGAGGCCTGTCTGCACGGCGAGGAGCAGGTGATCTACGGCGACAAGGCTTTTGCGGAACAGACGCGCAAGGAACGAGCAGAAGCCGCCGAGATCAAATGGCGGATGCGTCCGCAAGGCGGCCCGCCGAGGCAGGCGTCTAACCTAATGTGACCGGTCGTTAGACCACACCTATTCGTCAGCCTGATGCTGACACAGCAATCTGGAGGAAAGTAAATGAATACCCATCGTGTTGAGACGACTGTAGGTCAGGACAAAACGGTTCTTCTGAAAAATGTGCCTTTCAATGTCGGTGAGTCGGTCGAAGTCGTCGTTTTTCGATGTGCTTCGAAAAACAATGCGGATGACCGATATCCGTTACGCGGTACTCCCGTAAAGTACTTTGATCCCACTGAACCCGTGGTGCCTGGGGATTGGGATGTACTTCGATGATCATTCTCGATACGCATATATGGGTTTGGTGGGTTCATTGAGACCAGTCCCTCTCCCGCCAGCAGATAGATTGGTTGCAACAAAATGAGTCTCACGGTCTTGGGGTGAGCGCGATTTCATGTTGGGAAGTCGCAAAACTGGTCGAGTACGGCAGACTCGTGTTACCTGGTCAGATCGAAGAGTGGATGGATCAGGCACTTTCGTATCCAGGAATCCGATTTCTCGAACTGACGGCGCAAATTGCAATTGAGTCAACGCAACTGCCCGAGGGATTTCATGGAGATCCAGCGGATCAGATTATCGTAGCTACTGCGAGGACACTCGACTGTCAACTGTTGACAGCGGATTCGAAGATACTTGAATACGAGTACGTTCAAACACTTTAGGATTGCACCTTTCAGGCTATGGGTTTGTCGATGTTCGACACGATACGGATGCTTCTTTTGCGTGTTGCGAATGAAAATGATTGCCATTTGATGTTCAGGTGCCGAATCAAAACCATCGAGGCCATGGATGAATTGAATGAGGGCAAGGGGCGGTGTTGTAATAGTACCGAGGCCTTTTTCGTGATCTGATCTCTGAAGTGCTTGCTCAAGTTGCCACTAACGTGTCTCGAACTTGAGGTTCCTGCAACGTTTGGGCTTCCGATACACAGGTCCCAGCGATCGAGTTCCCCGGGTTTAGCATTCGGCCCCCAACAGTCTCGCCGTACTGTCCTTCACAATCAACCTCACCACATCATCCGAAAGGTCGTTCAGCACCCGAGCCACGGCCGCGGCCGGCATGAAAACCGGGGCGTGGGATCGATAATCGGAACCGGGCTGGTCTCCTCGAACCGGCCCCGGTCGAGGAGACGGTGCTGGAGGATTGGCGGATTTAGGCGTGAACGAGCAACGATTGCCTTCTGCGATCCGGGTACCGCGTCATGCAACCGCCAGGGCGATGTGCGCAATGGAAGAGGGTAAGGGCCTGCGATTCGAAATTGCCGAAAGTAGGTGTCAGGATCTCTATATCTGAATGACCGATCTCCCCGTTATAGAACGCGTATCCAACACTTCGGCCGAGGTCAACGCATCCATCATCTGGCTTCATGGTCTGGGGGCGGACGGAGACGATTTTGCGCCGATTGTTCCTCAACTCGGGCTGCCGGCGGCCTACGCAGTCCGCTTCGTGTTTCCGTCGGCCCCATCCATCCCGGTGACGATCAACCGGGGGATGGTTATGCCCGCTTGGTACGATATCATGGAACTGGGCGATGCCCGTCGTATCGACAAAGCCGGGTTGCGCGCTTCCGCCGGCAAAGTGCAGGCGTTGTTGCGACGGGAGATCGATCGAGGCGTTCCGAGCGAACGGATCCTGCTGGCGGGCTTCTCCCAGGGTGGTGCGGTCAGTTTCGAAGCCGGGCTGTCGTGCCCATACCGGATCGGAGGCATCATCGCCCTGTCCTCCTACTTTCCCACGGCCGACAGTGTCGTCGTGCATCCCGCTCAATCCGGGCTTCCCGTACTGGTCTGCCACGGATCGATGGACCCGATGCTGAATGAATCCCTGGCCCGCGCCGCCGCCGAATCTCTCAGGCGATTGGGCATGGTTCCCGAATACCACGTGTATCCCATGGGCCACGAGGTGTCTCCGCAGGAAATCGATCAGATCGGCCGATGGATCCGGGCCGTACTGGGGAACTGACGTGAATGTTTACTCAGGAGGCACCCTACTATCAACAAAAACAGGGTATAATCTCGTTGCCTTTCTCGAGGTGCAAGCGGTTAGGCCTGATGGGTGTTCGCGACCAATGTTTCCCTATTGAACGTATAAACTCCGGACGAACCAACTTAGCCCGTTGTACAAGCCATTCGTTCTGATCATATCGAAGATAGAGACCTTCTGCAGGGTGATCGGTAAGTTGTGATCGTGTGAGGAGTTTCACGAGGTCTGGAAGAAGAAAACGCCCGCGAGCAATGACTGGCACACGGGTGATGTGTATCTTCCCGCAAATTTGGTTACGCCGATATGAAGAAAGGAAATGCCCGGACAGTTTATCGTAAATATCATATCCAAGGAACCAATCGGGCAAGCGTTCGTAGTAAATCAAGTGCTGGGCATAACACCATTCGCCAAAAAGGATGTAACGATCGGTCAGGTATTCAAACAATGTATCAATTCTGTTAACTAACCAATCTCCTAGTTTTGTCCACTGGCCTGAGTCCGGTAGATTTAAATACTCACCCCGGTTCTGAATCTGAATATTCCCCTCTGAATCAAAAGAAATCCCCAGATTGGCTCCGTCCACCTTTTCTTCGACAAGAAGCTCATACTTCAGGAATGCATCTCGTTCAGTTTCTGTCAGCACCTTATCGCTTCTGAGGTCAGCTCCCGGCAGTGCCGCAAGATGAGGAGTCGATGGAAACTTGACGAAACCGTCCTTCATGCGCCCGCCTTCTCAGTATACTTGGAAATTACGTACAAACGACATATGAAATCGACGTCTATACCGACCTCGGCTAATGCGTTCTTCCATCCCCACCACTTCGTGTCGGTCGCCTGCAAAATGGGCGGTTTATCGGGGTGGGCATTGGCCGCTGCGACAAACTTCCGGTCCGACTTGTCGAATTGATCCAATCCCTCGTGCACCGGAAACTCTACATAGGATTCGTTATTCTTGGTGATGTTCACTCTTTGCGACTCATGCAGGCTCCAGCGGTTGTCATGAACCCACTTCATAAAACGATCTCCTACACCGGGTTGCCCCCTCATTGATAGCTGCCGGCGATATTCATCGAAGATCTCATCACCTGCGTCGATAATCAGGCTGCGCTTGTTGATAACGTGCCTAATCGCTTCGATACATGCCACCACACACGCATCAGGTACGTCGGATTGTGGGTCTGGCTGTGTTGCAAGATTGGCGGTCTTTGGCACATTGGTGTCTACCAGGCACTTCATTGGCAGGCTCATTGGGAAACCTCTGCATTATCGGCTTCCCGCATTCGCTTCATCATTGCCGCTATGGCATGTTCGGTGATGTCGTCCATCTCGGCGCCGAAAAAGTTCTCCGGCCAATTGAGAATGTTGCCAAAGGAGTCGAATTTCAGCGGATCCAAGGTTGCAGGCGTCTTGCTGATATTGGCGAAGTAGGCCGATACTTTCGACTCTGGAACTGTGTCCTCGGCGATGCGACGTTGTAGGCGACGAAGGAAATGTTCCGAATGTGTCTCGATCACCAACTGGATATTCCTGTCCTTCCCATTTTCTTTGGAGTTTATGACATCAATCATCACGTCAGCCAGCGCCGTTTGCGCGTTTGGATGCAGATGTATCTCGGGCTGTTCCATAAGGATGATTGAGCCTGCCGGTGCATAGAAACACTGCACCAACACCGGCAATACCTGAGAAATACCAAAGCCTACATCCGGTAGATCGACCCAATCAATTGAGCCCTTAGTTCGAACTTTAACCTCGTAATCCTGTCGTTGATCGGAAATCTGATTGACTTTGAACTCCTCAATCAATCCCATTTCTTTGAGCTTCAGGGCTATGATTTCCTCGAAAGGCTTTACCCACTGTCTATATCCCAAACCGATTTTTCGATTACGTGCCGCAAGGATTGCCGCGATGGTATTCTCTCCGTCATAGCCAACGCTTTCAGGTTCTACGCCAGTCCAGGAATACAATCGTTCCGCCTTGGTGCGCAGTGGTCCGAGATAGTAGAGTGATCTGAACAGTTGCTCATGCTGCAGGTTAAGGGCCTGAACAAAATCCGCGTTTTGGTAGTAAGCCACGACCTCATCAGGGAATCCATAGAATCTAACAGGCGCGCCAGGCGACCACCCACGCCCCCGCTTACGCTTCAGTGTATGTTTCGAGAATTCAACTTTATATTCGGACTTAGTGTTGGATCTGCGCTCCATGCCTATGGTCACGGTAGCTTGGTTATCTTGCATCAGTTCATATTTCAGGTGGTCGAGCAGCATGGCCTGTTGATCGTCTTCGCTCAAGCCAGCCTTGGCACAGAAAAAAAGATCGTCACCGGAATACACCTGGCCTGACAAAGGATCTCTGAACTTCAGTTGTTCCGCAATTGACCAACTGTATTCAAATTCGATCTTGGATTTTGGGTCACGGCGATAGACCATTTCCTGATAGGAGCCTAGCTGTACTGCAGAATTCCTACCCCCTGGATTGAAAACTGCCTTTCTGTCTGGTGAATCAACCGTTTGCTTCAACATCATCAGGAATTGGCCGATGCTTGACTTTCCCGAGCTGTTTGCTCCGAAGAACAGGGATATTGGAGCCATGCGTATATTGCCGGTGTCCTTCCAGCCCTTGAAGTTCTGTATTCGTAACCTGTTAAACATGGATATACCCTCCCAAATGTGTTACTTCCTGATCGCGTATATTATTGGGAGCAAGCAGGTATCAAAGGTAGTGTATTGTCGACTGGATTAAGCGTCCGTCGACAGGTTGTTCAAATATCACCGTATCAAATATCACCTAATTAAATGTCAAATCCGTTGTTTGGGAATAGATAAGAACGTTTTAAACAGGCACATACTATAGAAGTGCTCAATCCATCATGATAGCATTCGCCAATCGAGCGTACTGGACTTTCCATCTGGATGAATCTTCTGGTTTCTTCAAGGCAGCCCAAGCAGTCCCCTGGAATTACCGCCGAGAATCAGCATCGCCACATCATCCGAAAGGTCGTTGAGCACCCGCGCCACGGCCGCCGCCGGCATGAATACCGGGGCGTGGGATCCAAAGAGTACTTTGCCCCCGATCCCCGCGTCCACGAGCATCTTCAAGCCGTCCACCCCGTCCACCTGGGAAGTATCCGCGTATAGACCGGGCAGGTCGCGGACTTGCGCCGCGAATTCTCTCAATGCAGCCGCGCTCGCCCCGCCGATGACCAGTTTCAGATTGGGATGGCGCTTCGCCGCTTCCACCACATCGCCGACCGGTACATCGGGCACCATCGCCATCGGGTGATGTCGCCGCGGGTCATCGATACGGATCTGGACCATCGCGACCAGGTTCGCCCGGGCCGCCTCTTCGAACAGTTCATCCGCCACGACCAATTCATACCCTCCATACCCCGGCAGCAGCCTGATCATGCGGACGGCACGATGTCCGGCCGCCTTCTCCATCTCTTCCCGCCAAGTGGGCAGCGTCGGATCGATGACCGGCACTGGGCTGATATCCTCGAACTCGGACGCCGCTGCATAGACGGCCGCATTGCAAAGATGCGGATTGGCGCTCCACGCGGCAGCCAGCGGTGCCATGAAGATGCACTCAACACCGTATTTGTGCAGTGAGGTCCGTACCGAAGCCGCATCGCACGGTACGTTGACCAGCGCGGGCCACGGCCCGGTCCAGGCATTGACGTCGATGATCACGGCGAACCTCCGGGTAGCCTGGATGGTCGTCCCGGCGCTGGCTGATTGCGCACGTCGCTTGTTGCGTCGATGTTCACGGCACCTCTCCCCGGTTCCCCTCCAACTTCAATATCCGCAACGCGTTATCCCACAGGATTGCCCGCTTGTCCGCATCCGATATATCCGCCCCCAGAACCTTGTTCATCGTGACGCTGAAGTGTCTTATCGGCGCGTCGGAGCCGTAGACGACCCGGTGCGGACCCAGACGCCGGACGGCCGCTTCGACCAGGCCGCTTTCCGGGTCGCCGCCCGAGGTATCCACGACCACGTTCGGCATGTCGACAATCGCCTCGATACCGCGATACCCCACGCCGTTGAGATGGGCCATGATGATCCTCGCCCGGGGGTGGTGGCGGGCGAGATGGGCCACGTCGAAGGGCGTCGACTCCCCGGGCAGGTTGCCCGTGGTCTTCAGCCAGGCGTGCTGCAATACGGGCACGTCCTTCGCGATGGCCGCCTCCATGATCGGATCAAGGCCGGGGTCCGTCGCACGACGCGCCACCCAGAGCTTGACGCCGGCCATGGCCTGGCCGCCCACGCAACGCTCGATTTCGGCGACGGCTTCGTCCGGGAAGGCGGGCGTCACGTAGCAGAAGGGCACAATCGCCTCCGGCTCGGCGTCGCGCATCCGCAGCACGTAGTCGTTGGCCTGCCGGCACTGTTCGGGCGTGGGTTCGTAGGGGGTGGTCTCGTACAGGGAGAACACGCACATCCTGGGCACGCCGGACCTGCGGGCCGTGGCCACAAGCCTTTCCGCGTCCTCCCCGGGCGAGGAAACCCTATAGGACCCGAAGCAGTTCAGGGGATGTACGTGGATGTCCAGCGCCGGTCCGCCGGGCAGCAGCTTCTTGCGCAGGGAAGCGAGGTTCATGACAACCGGGATAGAAAGAGACCGTTACAGCCGGTAGAAGGCGATGGCGTTCTCCCGGAACAGTTTGTGCCGCTCCACTTCCGAGAGTCCGTCGGTCGCCCAGGACAGGGTCTCCACCCAGCGCGGATACTCCGTGGCCTGGAAGGCGACCGGCCAGTCCCCGCCGTACATGACCCGGTCGATGCCGAAACAATCGATCACGTGATCGATGTAGGGTTTCAGATCCTCGGCCGTCCACCGTTCCATGTCCGCCTCGGTGACGAGTCCCGAGATCTTGCAGGACACGTTGGGCATTTCCGCCAGGGTCCTCAGCTCGCCCTTCCACGGCTCGAAGACCTGATTTCTGATGTCGGGCTTGCCGATGTGGTCCAGGATGAAGGACACTTCGGGGCACTGCCGGACGAATTCGAGCACGTTCGCCAGTTGCGGGTGGAAGATGCAGATATCGAAGGACAGCCCGTGGGACGGCAGCAGGCGGACGCCTTCGATGAACCCCGGTTGAAGGCAGAACTCAACGGATTCGGGCTGAAGCAGGCGTCGGATGCCCTTGACCAGCGGAATCCCGGCCAGGACCTCGAGATCTTCATTGACCGCCGCGCCCCGTTCGAGCGGCGCGTTGGCCACGATCCCGCGAATCCGGCCGTCCTGCCGGGAGAGCCCGGAAACCCATTCCGCTTCCTGGACGTGCTGGCCGGCGTCGCATTCGCATTGCACGAAGACCATCTGCTCCACCTGGACGTCCCCGCAGGCCTGCCGGTATTCGTCCAGCAGGTACCGCCGGTTCAGCAGGGGGATATCGTCCAGCCAGCTGTACCGCAGGTGATTCGGGTCCCAGAGGTGCACATGGGTATCGACGATGGGGAAGTCCACCAAAGCGTAGCCTCTGTCAGGGCGTGTTGCGTTAAGGGGAAAACAGGGCGGCAACCGATATCGAACCGGCCCGGATCGGTTTCCGCGTTACGAGTACGTTGTTGCGCTACTTGCCTCCGGAGGAGATGCTCTCGGTATAAACGGGGTTCCTCCAGGCGTACCAAGCCTTATCGCTGTAGCCGCTTTTAAGTTCAACGTCTATTTCCATACGTAATGCGGCGATCTCTTCGTGACTTAAAACATCCATCAACGCGTCTTTGATTCGCTCGCCGACTTCGACGTCCAGAATCTGCCCTTTCTTCTTCGACATAGCCCGTTCCTCATGGAATGAAAACCAGTTTGATCATCACAGACAGATACGCTACGATAATAATGCCGATGATCCATCGAAAGTAAGTAGCATTACTTTCGATCAGATATCTGATGTGATCATCTGACGCTTCAAGTCTGGCCAACCGGTTTTTGATGCTGTTGTCTTTGTAATAGATTTCGACCATGACATCATCGGTGGTGCTTTGTGTTTTATTTTCGCTCATTTGATTACTTCCTTCCGCTTCACAGGACCTGACTGCCTTCATGTAACAACTGTTGACCGAGCATTTGCTGTTGCAATACCTCCTTTCGCATCCGTACAGGATCTCGGACTGACGCGCTTTTACCGGCAGATATACTGACAATCATAAGCTACCCGTGCAAAGGCGGGTAGTCAACGGAATTACAGCCTCGCCATTCGTCCGACGGCCGGTTGCGGACCAGCCTTGCGAAACCCGTGGGATCAGGCGTCCGTGGTGTCCTTTTTGTGCTTGAACTATCGCGCGGCCCCGTGTACTATGCCGGTTCGGTGCCGGTTCAACCGGATCGACCCCGGTTCGACCGGATCCAACGACTTCCCTCGCTTTCTGTCCGATCGTTCGTCTTCGGCGCTGATCGGGCTAAACATTATAGACGGTAAATAACGCCAATTCTCGGATCCTGCTTCATGCCCGCTGAAACCCCTACCGAAGCTTCCCGCCCCCTCGGCCGCCTGTCGCCCCTGAAGCTGGCCGCCGTGCCCACTTTCGCCGGCATGCTGAAATACATCGGTCCCGGCATCGTCTGGGCCGGACTGGCCCAGGGCAGCGGCGAGCTCATCTGGTGGCCCTACCTGACCGCCAAGTACGGTGCGGCCTTCATCGGCCTGCTCATCCCGGCCGCCCTGATGCAGTACTGGGTGAACGTGGAGATCGCCCGGTATACGATCATGACGGGCGAGACGGCCCTGACCGGGTTCAGCCGCATCGGGAAGTGGTACGTGTCCCTGATCTGGGTGGGGGTCTTCCTCGAGAACATCTGGTTCGGCGCCTATGCTTCGGCGGGCGGCGGCGCGCTGGCGGAGCTCACGGGGTTCCCCTACGGATGGACGGTCCGCGGCCAGTCGCTCTTCTGGGCCTACCTGACCATCGGGATCTACCTGGTGGCCCTGTTCATGGGCCGGGTGGTCTACCTGATCGTGGAGCGGCTCACCATGGCCGTGGTCGTCATCACGATCGTGGGTATCACCTTCGCCGTGTTCCAGCGGCCGGTGCTGGACGTGGCCGGCGAGTTCTTCGGCGTCCTGCTCACGCCCGGTTACCATAAGCCCGCCAACTGGGATCCTGCGGACCTGTCCACGGTGCTCACCGCCATCGTCTTTGCCGGCGCCGGCGGCTTCGGCCAGCTCTTCCTGTCCTACTGGATGCGGGACAAGGGCGTGGGGATGTCGGCCTATATCGGGCGCATAACCAGCCCGCTTCGCACCGCGCCGGAGGCCATATCGGCGACGGGTTACGCTTTCGAGGACAACGAAGCCAACCGCACGAACTACCGTAAGTTCATGCGGTATCTAAAGATAGAGTCGGGGCTCGGCGTCGGGCTGAACCTGGTTACGACGGTCATCATGTGCTGGCTGGCGTGGGCCCTGCTGATGCCGCAGGGCATCGTTCCCGAAGGATGGGAAATCGCCGTGGTGCAGTCCGCCTTCTTCGAGGTCAGCTGGGGCGCCATCGGCAAGATCATCTTCCTGGTCATCGCCGCGGCCTTCCTCTGCGATGCCTGGCTGCAGTCCACCGACGGCTTCGCCCGCATGCAGGCCGATTTCATCTACGCCAACGTAAAGCGGGCGCGCCGGTTTCACTTCCGCACGCTGTACTACGGATTCGTCGTGGTATTCACCATACTGACGACGATTACGCTGCCCCTCGCGCAGCCTGGGGATCTGCTCATCATACGGGGCGTCATCGCCTTCATGGCCATGGGGCTGTTCTGTCCGGGCCTGATCTACCTGAACTACGTGCTCGTACCCCGGGCCTTCCCTTCGTGGGTCAAACCCCATCCCCTCACCCGGGTCATCATGGTCGCCATCACCGCGACCTACATCAGCATCGGTCTGTGGTACGTCTTCGTTCGGCTGACCGGCTGATCTGCGGACCGGACGGCCGCGTATATCACACCGCCGCCGGGGCCACCCGCGCCGTCTCGAACCGCGCAGGCATCAGGTCCTACACGACCGCCGGGGCCACCCGCGCCGTTCTTTCTTCGGCGATGCGCACGCCGGCTTCGATGATCTCGAGGGACTCGTCGATCTGGGCTTCGGTAATGGTGATCGGCGGCATGAACCGCAGTACCTGGGAGCCCGACAGCTCCATGAAGCGCAGGCTCAACGGGTCTTTATTGAGCATCCTGGGCACGATGGGCAGCCAGAGTCCGTTCTCGTAGCAGTACTCCGTCACCATGGCCGCGCCATCGAAGTTGGGCTTCCGGCTTTGCTTGTCGGTCACCAGTTCGAGGCCCAGGCAGAGGCCCAGCCCGCGCGCCTCGCCCACGATTTCATACTCCGCCTCCATGGCCTTGAGCCGGTCCATGAAGTAGTTGCCCACGACCCGGGCGTTTTCCACCAGGTTGTCCCGGTCGACGATCTCGATATTGGCCAGGCCGGTCTCGCAGAGCAGCGGGTCCCCGGCGTGGGACGAGAAGGGCATGAATCCCTTCTCGACCGCGGCGTCCGCGATCTCCGCGCTGGTCATGACGGCGCACAGGGGCACGGCGCCGCCAAGCCCCTTGGAACAGGTCACGATGTCGGGCACGAAATCGAAGTGCTCGAAGGCGAACCACTTGCCCGTCCGTCCGAAGCACGTGAGCGCCTCGTCCGCGACGGTCAGGATGTCCCGTTCCCGGCAGATCTCCACGATCCGCTGGATCCATTCCTTCGACGGCACGATCTGTCCCGCCGCGCTCATCAGGGGTTCGAAGAAGAAGGCCGCCGGCCGCCCGGAAGTCGACGAGTCGATCACGTTCTCCGCCGCGTCCGCGCATCCCAGGTTGCAGCAGGCTTCATCCCGGCAGAACTGGCAGCGGTACTCGTAGGGCGTCGGGATGAAGGAGGCGCCCGTGGGCATGGGGCCGTACCCTTCGCGCAGCATGCCGCCCCGCCCGGTGATGGACGCGCTGCCGTAGGACTGGCCGTGGTAGCCGCGCATGAGGGCGATCACCTCGAAGCGGTCCGTGTACTTGCGCACGAGGCGCAGCGCCATTTCGTTGGATTCGGACCCCGTGCAGGCGAAGAAGGATTTCTGTAGCGGGTCCGGCGCGATCTCGGCCATCTTCTTGGCCAGCAGCACCTCTGACGGCGCGATGAAGGTCGTGCCCACCTGGATGATCTTGTGGGCCTGGTCGCAGAGGGCCTTCACGTATTCCGGGTGGGAATGGCCCAGGGTCACGCATAATTGGCCCGACTGAAAATCGATGAACCGCCGGCCTTCCACGTCCCACATGTATAGCCCATCGCCGCGCTCAGGTACCAGGGGCGCGGTACGCATCGGATGACGCAAGAGATACTGGTTGCCGAGTTCGAGCCAGCCCGCGTTCGTGGTGGGTAGCGACGCCATGATCCGTCTCCTGGGGTATCTGAACCTTGGTTGTGTCACGCGTTTTAAAGGGGGAAGATGGTTAGGGCATGCTAAACCACCGGGCAGGGCGTGTCAATACAATTCGCCGGGGGCTCGATGACCCGCGCCCGCGCATTAATGGCGCCGGAAGGGACGAGAATGTTTGCCCTGCCGCCGGTCCGGTTCTATCTTCAACCGAAATCATACGTGACGGTTCACCAGGCAAACCCTTTGTGCAGATCTTTCTTGTGCAGATCTCTCGAATCCGGAGCACATCATGAAAACCTATCGCGTGGGAATCATCGGGCTGGGTCGCATGGGCAGTACGATCGACGACGAGGGGCACACGCCTCTGCCGTATTCCATCGCCGCGGCCTGCAGGGCGAGCGAACGGCTGGAGATCGCCGCCGGCTGCGACCTGCGGCCGGAACGCAGGGAAGACTTTTCCAGGCGCTGGGACGTCCGCGCGCTGTACGAGGATTTCGGGGAGATGGTCCGGGAGGAGCGCCCGGACATCGTCGCCGTATGCACCACCGCGTCGGGCCTGCAGAAACCGGCCCGGGAGGCGCCCGACGCTTCGTTCCGTGGAGATTCCCACGCCGGGCTGGCCGTCGCGCTGGCGGAACTGGGTGTGCCCATGCTCTACGTGGAGAAGGCGATGGCCAGTTCCATGGCGGCGGCCGACGACATCCGGGACGCCGTATCGAAGCACGGGACCGTGTTCAATACGGGCGTGCTGCGCAGATTCGACAACCGGTACGGCGTGGTGCGGGACGCGGTGCTTCGCGGAGATGTGGGCGAGCCCAGGGCGGCCGTGCACTACGCGCAGTCATCCCTGATGCACGGGCACATCCATTCCATCGACACGCTGTCCTGGCTGATCGGTGATCCCGCCATTACGTCCGTCCGCGGCGAGATCGACCCCCGGGACTACGTCATAGAAAACGACCACGTCCCCTACGACCCGATCGCGACCTATGAACTGATCTTCGAGAACGGCGTTCGGGCGTGGTCGATCCCCGCGGCGGGATGGGAATACGAGATCATCGGGACCGAAGGGACGATCCGGTCCCTGAACAACGGGGCCGCCGCGTCATTGCGAAAGGTTCATGACCAGGGCGGCGATCGCAGGGGGCGCAGCAACTGGGAGGAGGCGCCCTTCGAATTCGTTACGCCGAAGAGCACTGTCGTATCCTGTCTCGAAGATCTCGTCGACGCGTATGAAACGGGGCGAAAAAGCCTGGGACACGTGGAAGTCGCCCACCATATCACGGAAGCCTGCATCGCCGTCGCCGAGAGCCACCGCCGCGGCGGCGCGTGGGTGGACCTGCCGCTGGCGAGCCGGGACCTGTACATCTGGCACGTGTGAACGCCGGTCGCGAGATTCAAAAGCGTTTTCTCCGATCCATAGGCTGCTTAGCGCGGAGATATCGCCTGAATTCAGAAAGATCTCATGGTCCTGAATGAGGTCTCTCGTTAAGAGGAAGGCTGGATTCGACCTGCACCACCCGATCTTCCGCCAACACGTAACCGCTCAACTGCCCGCCGTAGATACATCCCGAATCCAGGCCGATCGCATAGGGCGAGCCGTCGTCCCGTCGCTTGACGACGAGGCCGCCAGGCGCGTCGTGGCCGAATACGATCAGCTTGCCTGACGGATCGTACGCGTCGTGCCAACGCGGCCCCGCGATGCCTTCCACGGGAGGCCAGGTTCGGATGACGAGAAATTCGTCCCTGGTAGTGCCTTGCAGGCCTTTTTCCGGATTGATCCCCGCATGGACCAGAAGGAAATCGGGTTCGTCGATCCACAGGGGCAGCGATTCCAGCCAGGGGACCAGGGCCTCGGCAACCGGCGCAAGGGCTTCCAGGGTCTGGAGGTGATCGAGCCAGCGCGTGGGCACCGAGTCTCCGGATCGGTGCAGGCGAAGCCGTTCCGGCAACCGGACGTCGTGATTGCCGAGGACCATCCTCGCACCGGTATCCTGTATCAGCTTCCAGACACCGACGGGATCCGGCCCCTTGGTAAACGCGTCGCCCGTCAGGTAGAGG
This sequence comes from bacterium, assembly GCA_963693015.1. Classification (GTDB taxonomy): domain Bacteria; phylum JAAXHH01; class JAAXHH01; order JAAXHH01; family JAAXHH01; genus JAAXHH01. The sequence goes on along the minus strand of OY843748.1, from coordinate 1,609,183 downwards.
AGATCCGAATCTTTCCTGAACTCCAGTTTGCCAAGCAGTTGTTCGAATTCGCGGGCGCAGCCGTGGATGTCGCCGATGAACAGGGTTCGCAAGGGTATTCAGGGCTCCGGGACGATCAACACGTGACATGGAATCGGTAAAATGGACAACCGCATTTCGTCATCTAAAGGAGATGGAAGGCCGGCGTCCTGTCATGCCAGATAATATCCGAGTAATTCGAGGACGGTCAAGGGAATGAACCGCCAGGGTGATTTGGCTTGAGTCCACCCCACGCGCGGCGTATATTGATGGGATTGTATAGACGCAGCCAGGACGGAGTTCCCTTAACCTCGATGAGGTTCGACTTGCGTAGAATCGGCATATTCGGGTGGGGCATCGTGGCGCCCCGCTCGCCCGACATGGAAGCCTTTGCCCGCAACCTGGAGCAGTCGGAAAGCTGGCTCGCTCCTTTCGACGGGTTCGGCCCCAACAACTTCCTGGTCGGGGAGCCCGATTTCGACTTCCGGGATTACCGGGAATGGATCGACGCCCGGTTCCCGTCGAACCGGTACACCCGCCTGGTCGACAAGATGGACCCCACCACGCTGCACGCCGTCGGGGCCTTCATCCAGGCGCTGGAACAGAATCCGGGCCTGGAGAAGGAACTCCAGGCGCTGGGGACGGCAGCTCACGTGTACGTCGGTACCGGCGTGGGCAATATCCCGACGATCAGCCGGATCAGCATGGAACTGTACCGGGCCCAGCGGGCGTGGGACCGGTTCTGGGGTTCGGCCGAACGGAACGCCCGGCTTCGTGCGTATCTCACCCGGCACGACGACGAAGGCGTGGACGAAGCCATGCCGCCTCACCCGGAGACCGCGCCTTCCGCGGCGCGGGACCAGGCCGAAGAAGCCTGGAACGCCTACTGGACGTCCCAGTCGGAAGAACTGAGCGCCTACCTGGAGACCCTCGCCGGGATCGAGGGCATGAACGTCGAGGGTACCGTCGAATCGGGCAAGCTGAAGCTCATCCGCGATAAGCAGCGCCGCAAGCAACAGTTGCAGGACGAGTGGGGCGCCCCCGAACCGCCGTGGGAATGCGTCTCGGCCGACCTGATCTGGAATATCCACAACACGCCCGCGTCGCAGGTCACCATGATGGGGCAGATCCACGGACTGTCCCTGGCGCCCGTGGCCGCCTGCTCCACCTTCGGGGTGTGTCTCAAGCTCGGTATGGACGCCATCCGGCGCGGCGAGGCGAAAGCCGTCGTCGTCGGCGCCACGGACCCGCCGCCCACGGCCCTGCTGGTGGGCGCCTTCTACCGCGCCCGCGTTTCCGCCGCGGACGGCGCCGTGTCCAAGCCCCTGACCGGGCTGCGCGGCACCCACGTCTCGGGCGGCTCCGTGCTGTGGATCATCGGGGACTACGAATACATGACGGAGAGGGGTTTCAGCCCGGTCGGGATGGAACCCCTGGCCGTGGGCGTCAGTTCCGACGCCGACCATATCATCACGCCGTCGAAGGAAGGCCCGCAGATGGCGGTCGGCCAGGCCATAGCGGACGCCCGCGTTTCCCCCGAAGACATCGCCTCGTGGGACCTGCACGCCACAGCGACGCCCGGGGATTTCCTGGAAATGGAGAACCTGCTCGAAATGGTGCCCGGCTCCGTTACGGTCACCGCCCGGAAGGGCACCTTCGGCCACGGCATGAGCGCCGGAGGCGGGTGGGAACTGACGGCGCAGTACCTCGGCTACGAACGGGGTGCGCTGTATCCCACGCCCCTTGCCCGCGACGAGGTGAATCCGGAAATCGGCAGCCTGCACAACCGCTTCGTCTACGATACGTCCTGCCCGCTTCCCGAGGGCATCGCCGGCAAGCTGTCCATGGGGATCGGGGGCATCAACGCCTGCGTGATCTCCAGGCCGCTTGGGGACGACTGACGAAAGTAGCCCCGCGTGGTCCTCTGCGTGATCTCCGGCCGCACGGGGACGACCGACGAAAGTGCGTCCGCAAGACCCTCCGGACCGCCGCAGAACGACTGACACCGCAAGGTCCCGCCGCGTATTGCTTCTTTTCTATTTCTTCAGCAGCGCCCCAAGCCCCTCTACCGTGGTCACGGGCTGGCGGCACACGAACCCTTCGCAGACGTAGGCCGTGGCCGCGCCATCGATCTGCGGCCGGTTGGCGAGGAGCGGGATGAGTTCCGCGGCCCGGTCGCCGGCACGGCCGTCGTCCTCGGTCGGATCGTGCAGGGCAACGACCTTGTTCGGCAGGAACGTGCGGTCGATCAGGTCCAGCATGGCCCGCGTGGCGGCGTCTTCCTTTGCGCCGGCCAGGGCGATCTCGACGGGCGTGTCGAGGTACCAGGAAAGTCCGCAAAGCAACTGGCCAAAGCCTCCCGGGGCCGCGCCCATGTAGTCCGTGAAGAGGGCGAGAGTCTGCCCGGCCCGGTCCCGGTATTCGTTCCTGCCGGTAAAGGCGCCCAGCCGGAGCAGGTTCTGCACGCTCACGGCGTTGCCCGAGGGGATGGCGTTGTCGTAGGGATTCTTGGACCGGACGATAAGCGTTTCGTGGTCGTCGCTGGTGAAGAAGAAGCCGCCGTCCTTCTCGTCCCAGAACCGCTCGATCGTCGCGTCCATGAGCCTCGCGGCATGGGCGAACCAGGCCGGATCGAAGGTCGCTTCGTAGAGGTCGAGGAGGGCGGAGACCGTAAACGCGTAGTCGTCCAGGTAGCCGTTGAACCGCGCGCGCCCGTCCTTGAACGTGTGCAGCAGGCGGCCGTCTTCATGCGAGGCGTCCAGGACGAACCCCATCGAAGCCGCCGCCGCGTCAAGCCAGGCCGGAGCTCCGAAGACGCGGCTTGCCCGGGCCAGGCTGCCGATCATCAACCCGTTCCAGTCCGTCATGATCTTCTCGTCGCGGCCGGGATGGACCCGTTTTTCGCGGTGGTCGAAGAGGATCCGGCGGCCTTCGGACACGATCGTCCGCAATGCGTCCGGCGCCACCCGCAGGTGGGCGGCCAGCGGTTCTAGGCCGACGTCCACGTGCAGGACGCTGGTCCCGTGTTCGAAGTTTCCCCCCTCTTCCACGCCATAGTACCGGGAGAACAGGCGGCCTCTCTCTTCCCCCAGGACGTCCTGGATTTCTTCCGGGGTCCACACGAAGAACCGGCCCTCCTCGCCCTCGCTGTCCGCGTCCTGGGTCGCATAGAATCCGCCGCCGGGCTGCAGCATCTCTCCGATCACGTATGCCGCCGTTTCCGAAACGACCTTGCGGAACAGGGGCTCCCCCGTGGCCTGGAAAGCCTCGGTGTACGTCCGCATGAGCAGGGCGTTGTCGTAGAGCATCTTCTCGAAGTGGGGGATCAGCCATTTCGCGTCGACGGAATACCGGTGAAACCCGCCGCCCAGGTGGTCGTAGATGCCGCCGTTGCCCATCTTCGCCAGGGAATGGCTGGCCATGTCGAGGGCCGTCTGCCGTCCGGACCTGAGGTGCTCGCGCAGCAGGAAGGACAGCGTCATGGACGGGGGGAACTTGGGCTGCGTGCCGAAGCCGCCGTTGGTGGCGTCATAGGACGCGGCGATCCCGGTGAACGCCTTGTCGAGCAGTCCCGTATCCAGGGTCTCGTTGCTTGAGGCGAATCCGGCCAGTTCGACCAGGCGTTCTTTGAGCTTCTCGCCCTGTTCCTCGGCGTCTGACCGGCGTTCCCGGTAGAACTGGGCCACCGCCTGGAGGATGCGGGGAAACCCGGGCCGGCCGTACCGGTCGTCCGGGGGAAAATAAGTGCCGCCGTAGAAGGGTTTGAGTCCGGGCGTGAGGAAGACGGTCATGGGCCAGCCGCCGCTGCCCGTCATGGCGGTGACGGCGTTCATGTAGATCTCGTCCAGGTCGGGCCGTTCTTCCCGGTCCACCTTGACGTTGACGAAGTGCCGGTTCATGATCTCCGCCGTTTCCCCGTTCTCGAAGGATTCGTGGGCCATGACGTGGCACCAGTGGCAGGCGGAGTACCCGATGGACAGCAGCACGGGCTTGTCTTCGGACCGGGCCTTTTCCAGGGCCTCTTCGCCCCAGGGATACCAGTCCACGGGATTGTAGGCGTGCTGCCTGAGGTAGGGACTGGTCTCGTGGAACAGGCGGTTGGCCTGCTGTCCGTCCCGCTGCGCTGACTGCTGTTCTGCGTTCCGCGTATCGTTCAATTCACACCATCCCTTTCCTGACCATGCGTTCCAGGGCGAAATCGCGGACGTCGATGGGGAACTCCATGACGCACCGCCGGGCGGAGGACTCGAAAATGCCCATGATAGTCTCCAGGGCCACGCGGGCGGTCTTCGCCTCGGACCGATGGGTAACCTGGCCTTCCACGGCGGAGATCAGCTCCTCCAGCTCGCCGCAGACGTTCGAATAGACCTCGTCCAGCCGCGGCGCGTGCCAGCCGTCCGAACGGTAGCTGGACAGCATCTTAAGCGGCGGGCCGGCGGGGTTGTTCACTTCGATGACTCCGTCGGAACCGATGACCCGGAAGGAGAAGGACTGATTCGCCCGCTCGCCCAGCTCGATGAATCCCACCACTCCGTTGCGGTACCCGACGCGCCCGATCGCCATATCTTCGGCCGCCATATCCGGATGGTTTCGTCTTCCGTCGATCTTGCTGTGACGGTCGATCTGGCCCATGACCCACAGGGGCGGGCTGTCGCCGTTCAGGTAGCCGATCAGGTCGATGACGTGGGTGCCGTTGTTCATCAGGTCGAGGGTACAGTGGCCCCAGATCATGGCGACCTCCCCGATTTCCCCCGCCTGGATCAGTTCCCTCGCGCGGACGGCCTGGGGAGAAAACCGGTGGGCGTGGCCGATGGCGAGGACGGTGCCGGCCTTTCCGCAGGCTTCGATCATCCGGTCGGCTTCGTCCAGGGAGACGGCCATGGGTTTCTCGCACAGGATGCCTTTCGCGCCGCGCTCCGCCGCCGCGCTCGTCGCTTCGCAGTGTCCCCGGGGCCAGGTGCATACGCTCACCAGGTCGAGGTCCTCCCGCTCCAGCATTTCGTGATGGTCTTTGTATATCCGGAGGCCGTGTTCGTCGGCGAGACGCCGCGCCTTCTCCCCGTCCGGATGGATGTCCGAGCCTGCGATCAGTTCGATTTCGGCGTTTCCGACGTGGCGGTATCCGTCCGCGTGGGCGGTGGCGATGCCGCCGCAACCGATGAAGCCTGCCCGGTATTTCCTCATCCGTGGGTTTCCCGTGTGGGCGTCTATTGTGACGCCCGGAGAATGGGGGTGGTCACGCCCGGTAGATGGGGCGCGTCAGGCAGGTCGGCCCTCCGCTGCCTGCGTAGCAGATGTGATCTCCGTCGAATGCTTCGACCGCACAACCGGCTGTCCGCATGCGATCGACCGTAACGGGATTGCCGCTTCGCACGAGGACGTGGCGGGGGCTCGTTGCGAGGACGTTGCAGCCGAGGCTGTCGTATTCCTCGTCCGGCACCGGCACCAGGTCAATGCCCAGGGCGGCCAGCATTTCCCGGAACGGGATGGGCAGGAGGCGCTCGTAGACGGCCGCAAGGTCCGTGTCCAGCATGCTGATGACGGACATGAGGTGCAACACCGCGCCCGGACCGTCCCAGTGGACCATGGGGACGGCCACGACGTCGATGCCCCGCGGCTGCAGCAGGGCCTGGAACTGTCGGATCCCCTCGCCGTTCGTGCGGTAGGTCAGCCCGACGACGGCCAGGTCGTCCTTGAGCCAGACCACGTCCCCGCCTTCGACGCTTCCGGGCGGTTCGATGCGTCCCGCGACGGGGATGCCCGCTTCGGCGTACCAGGCCTCCTGGGCCTCCGGCTCCGCCATACGGGCGTCCTTGCCCATGCGGCCCAGGATCACGCCTTGGTCGGTCACGGCGGCCACGGGATCGTGCGTATACAGGGAATCCGGTCCCGTCCGGCCGTCGGCGGGCAAGCATGCCACTTCGGCGCCCGCCGCTTCGAGCAGGGCAGTGAATCGGTGGTGTTCCTCTACCGCGCGGCTGAAATCCGGCCTGGCCAGATAGTCCAGGGACCGCCACTGCGCGTCGATCCGTTCCTGGCTTTCGAAGGCTTCTTCCGGGCGCTTGACCAGCACCTTCTTGAGCGGGGCCACCATGGACTGGCTGCCGTATGAATTCATGGTGATCGTCGTCCGGGTACGGGTATCATGTCGTTCGCTGGCCGGATAAAGGTGTCATGCCGCCTGTAGTCCCAAAAAGAGATATCATGTCGTTTGTCGTCCGGAAAGTAGCGCTTCGGTTTCTTCCTCGTTCAGGATCTCGACACCGAGGGACTGCGCTTTCTGCAGCTTGGAGCCGGCGTTTTCGCCAGCAACCAGGTAATCCGTCTTCTTGCTTACGCTGGACGTGACCCGCCCGCCCGCGGCCGTGATCCAGTCCGCCATCTCTTCGCGGCTGTAGTTCGGCAACGTGCCCGTAATCACGACGATCTTGTCCGCCAGCGCCCGGGCCTGCGCGCCTTCCGGCGCCTGGGCGCCCGCGCCGCCCTCCGGCGCTTCCAGTTCCATGCGGAGGCCGGCCTCTTTGAGTTTTCCTACGATCTCGAGGTTCCGTTCGTTCCGGAAGAAGGAGACGATGCTCTCGGCGATCTTCGGACCGATCTCCGGTACCGCGACCAGTTCCTCTTCCGACGCTGCCCTGATGCCGTCGATGGAGCGGAAGTGTTCGGCAATCTGTCGGGCCGCCCGCTCCCCCACGTGGGGAACGCCCAGGCTGAAGAGCAGGCGGTCCAGGGGGCGGTCCTTGCTGGCTTCGATGCCCTGCAGCAGGTTGTGGGCGGACTTCTCGCCCATGCGTTCCAGTGATCCTAACTGCTCCTGGTCCAGGCGGTAGATGTCGCCCACGTCCCCGATCAGGCCGTTTGCCAGTATCTGCTCGGTGACTGCCGGGCCGAGCCCTTCGATGTCCATGGCGTTCCGGGCGGTGAAATGGGTGACCCGCGCCTGCGTCTGCGCCGGACAGGCCGCGTTCCCGCAACGCACCGCCACCTCGTCGCCCACCCGCACGAGAGGAGTTCCACAGACCGGGCAAGCGGTCGGCATCACGAAGGGCGAAGCCGTGACCTCCCGCTTGCTCATATCGACGGAAACGACCTTGGGGATGACGTCCCCGCCCTTCTCAATGAACACGGTATCGCCGACGCGCAGGTCCTTGCGGGCGATCTCCTCCTCGTTGTGGAGCGTGGCCCGGCTGATCGTCGATCCGGCCAGGAACACCGGCTCAAGTTCGGCGACCGGGGTCACCACGCCGGTCCGGCCGACCTGCAGCCGGATGTCCGTGAGCCGCGTGACGGCCCGCTGCGCGGCGAACTTGCTGGCGATGGCCCAGCGGGGACTCTTCAACGTAGTGCCCAACTCGCCGTGCAGTCCGATGGAATCCACCTTGATGACCATGCCGTCGATATCGTAGGGCAGCGCCGACCGGCGTTCCTCCCAGGCGTGGCAGAAATCGATCACCTCGCCTATGGCGGCGAATCGCCGGGCTTCCGCGTTGGTCGGAAACCCCTGCTCGGCCAGCCAGCCCAGTCGCTCGAAATGGCTGTCCAGATCGGGCCGTACCGCGCGCGCGCCGCCTTCGTCCTCGAACCTCACCGTGTAGAGAAATATCCTGAGCGGCCGCTCGGCGACGACGCGGGGATCGCGGAGTTTCAACGATCCCGCCGTAGCGTTGCGGGGGTTCGCGAAGAGCGGTTCCTCCCGTTCCGCGCGGAGGGCGTTCAGTTCCCGGAAACCGTCGTGGGGGAGATACACTTCGCCCCGCACCTCGACGTTGTTGAGCCCTGGCCGTTCCTCGGCGATGCGAAGGGGTATGGACCGGATGGTGCGCAGGTTCGCCGTGATGTCGTCGCCCTGCTCGCCGTCCCCCCGCGTGGCGCCCAGGGCCAGGGAACCGTTTTCGTACCGCAGGCTGACGGCCACCCCGTCGATCTTCAACTCGACCGCGTAGCCGTATACCCTGTCCGGCCCCAGGATGTCGCGGATACGGCGGTCGAAGTCCCTGATCTCCTCGTCGTTGTACGTGTTGCCGATGGAGAGCATGGGCACGGGGTGCCGGACGACGGGAAAAAAGGAGGAAGTAGCGCCCCCGACGCGCCGGGTGGGCGAATCGGGGGTGATCAGGGCGGGGTGGGCCGATTCCAGGTCCCGCAGCTCGTTCACCAGCATGTCGTAGTCGTAATCGCTGACGGCCGGATCGGCGAGTACGAAGTACCGGTGATCGTGCAACCGGATTTCCCGGCGCAGGACTTCAATGCGTTCGGCAGGCGACATGGGATCCGCGGGCTTTAGCTAACCGGCGCGGGCGATTTTCGGTTCGTCACGGGACGCGCCCTGCGCTGGCGTCCTGACATTGGGCTTTAGCTAACCGGCGCGGGCGACTCTCGACCGCGATGATTTCCGGGCGCGTCGGATTTCCTCGCGCTTCTTCGCTATCCAGTTCTGCCACCAGACCACGATGGGACTGGCGATGAAGATCGAAGAATAGGTTCCGGTGACGACGCCGAAGGTCAGCGCCAGGGCAAAGCCCCAGTTGGTCGACGCGCTGCCGGCCAGCAGGAAGACCAGGACCAGGAGGACGGTGAGCGACGTCATCATGGTCCGGTTCAGGCATTCGTTGATGCTGCGGTCCACCACGCCGGAAAACCCCTCCGTCCGGGTTCGGCCCAGGCTTTCCCTTATGCGGTCGTAGACCACGATGGTATCGTTCGTGGAATACCCCACGACGGTCAGCAGGGCCGCCACGACCGCCATGGTCAGCTCCTCGCCCACGAGGGTAAGCATGGCCAGCACGATCAGCACGTCGTGGATCAGCGCGACGATCGTCCCGATCCCGAACCGGAACCCGTTGACCTGCCGGAAACGAATGGTGATGTAGAGGACGATGCCGATGATGGAAGCCCCCACGGCGCCCATGGCGTCGACGGTGAGCTCCTTGCCGATCTTCGGACTGACGTTGTATTCCTGCCGCAGCCAGTCCTGTTCGTCGCCCCTGAGGTTGTCGGGGAACTGTTCCCGAAGCGTCGTCTTCACGGCTGATGCGACCTGCTGCTCGTTCCAGTCGCTGGCGGCCGCCCGGATCAGGATGTTGTCTTCCTCGCCGATCACCTTGATCTCGCTCTGGCTCAGGTCCACTTCCTGGTTCTCGATGGTGACGTTGCCCAGCGCGCCGCGAATGTCCTGTACCTGCACCGGGGGATCGAAGCGCATCTCGATCAGCGACCCGCTTTGAAAGTCGACGCCCCAGTTCACCCCGCCGCGCAGGACGATGGTCCCCAGGCCGACGGCGATCACGCACCAGGTGATGAGAAACGCCAGCTTGCCGAACCGCATGAATCCGAAGAACAGGCGGCCGAAGGGATCGGTCCGGCCGATGCTGACCTGGGCGAGTTGCCACCGGTCGATGAGCGCGTCGAAGAGGGACCGCGTGATGAAGATGGCCGTGAACATGCTGATCAGGATGCCGAAACCCAGCGTCACGGCGAATCCCTTGATGGGACCGGTACCGAACTCGTAGAGGGCGAAGGCGGTGATCAGCGTGGTGATATTGGCGTCCACGATGGTGCGGAGGGCGTTGCCGTAACCGCTGTCCACGGCCTGCCGGATCGTCTTCTGGCCGGACCTCAACTCCTCCTTGATCCGTTCGAATATGAGGATGTTGGCGTCCACCGACATGCCCATGGTCAGGATGATTCCCGCGATGCCGGGCAGCGTCAGCGTAGCCTGGAAGGCCCCGAGGACGGCCAGGAGGAAGAGCAGGTTCAGGATCAGGGCGAAATTGGCGATGAATCCGGCCGTCCGGTAATACACCGCCATGAAGATCATGACGGCGATGAGGCCCAGGATCGAGGCCCACTTGCCGGAGTTGATGGCGTCCTCGCCCAGGGACGGCCCCACGACGTACTTGCTGATGATCTCCATGGGAGCGGGCAAGGCGCCGGCGCGCAGGACGATGGCGAGGTCCCGGGCTTCCTCCAGGGAGTTGATGCCGGTGATCTCACCGCGGCCGTTGGGTATGCGCCCCTGGATGACCGGTGCGGAGAACACCCGGCCGTCCAGCACGATCGCCAGGCGCCGGCCTATGTTGTTCCCCGTCACGCGGGAGAAGGTCCTGGCGCCGTCGTCCGTGGTCGTGAAACCGACCGAAGCCACCCCCATGCTGCCGATATCGCTGCCTGAACCGGTCTGCGGATAGGCGTCCGCCAGCACCGCGCCGGTCAGTTCCGGCTGGGCGTTCATGTAGTAGTAGGACCTGACGCGTTGGCCGCTGGCCGTGGTCCGCATCACCCCGCCCCGGATTTCCGCGCCGTCGGGAATGAAACTCCGCACTTGGGGCTGGGCCAGGATCTCGTCCACCCGGGCGACGTTGCTCGCCGGTACGATGATTTCGTTGTCCGAGAGGTCGACGAGGCTCAGGAAGGGGTTGCGTTCCGCCGAAACGGCCGCTTCGGGTATCAGGGCGTTCGTATCCGCCGGGGCGCTCGTGGTATCCCGGGCCGCCAGCAGGGCGTCTATGCGCTCGACCGCCGACCGCAGTTCGCTGCCGTCGCGCAGCAGCCTGAACTCCAGCTGGGCCGTCTGGTTGATCAGCGTCATGGCCCGGTCGATATCCTTCAGTCCCGGCAGCTCGACGATGATGCGGTCTTCGCCTTCCTGCTGGATGATCGGCTCGGTGACGCCGAATTCGTTGACGCGGTTCGAGATGACCTGCATGGCCCGTTCCACCACGTCGATGGCTTCCTCCTCCGGCAGGTTGGATTTGTCCACTTCGAGCTTGATGTGCACCCCGCCCTGGAGGTCCAGGCCCAGGCGGATGGACTGGTCCTGCAGCCGGTCGCGTTCGGCCTTGGACAGATTCAGTCCTTTAAGCAGGGCCTTGTCTTCCCCGGTCAGCAGGGGATCCGAGTCGATTGCTTCGCTCTGTTCGGGGGTAAGGGTGTGCTGAACGGGGGCGTATTGCCAGTAGTCGGAGGTTCTGACGGAAGGGTAGACGTACCACAGGGCGGTGAAGATTACAACCAGAATGAGGACGATGCGTACCTGTTTCCACTGCATGCAACCCGGCTCCTAAGCAGACGAAGGCGGGTTGCGTGACTGCCGGCTACCCGCCTTCGTATCTGCGTTGCGTATGGATAAATCAAGTTGTTCGATGGGAATCCTGACGTCAGTCTCTCAGGGCGAAAAGCACGTTCTGGCCGGCGAAGTTATCCGGTACGAGCAGTTCTATGGATACCCTGTCGCCCGAAGGATGGAACGCGACGACGTAATCCTGCCCGTCCCTGAAGGTACGCGGAAACACGTCCACCTTCTTGATACTGTCCAACGACGGGAAAGCCGACCGTTCGATCGTGAGTACCGTGCCGTCACGCAAGTCCTGGGACTGTGAAAAATCCACGCCGGAGAGCGATTCTACGCGGGGGCCGCCGAAGAAGGGATCCTTGATGACCATCGCGTCTTTCCAGTGATCCATGGTGTTTACCGCGAAGAAAATGGAGTTCAACTTCATTTCGGCCGCAAGCTTCGCCTGTTCCTCCATGTCCCGCTGTGCCAGCGCCTCGTCGCGGGCGTCGCTCAGCATCGCGATCTGTCCGTTGAGACGCTCTTCCTCGCTGCGGAGGAACACGATCCGCTCCTCGAGCATGTCCTTGACCTGGCCCAGCGAGTCGGCGATGAAAGCCGCCCGGGCCTCGGCCGCGTCGCGCTCGTCGGTCAGCGTCGCGATGGTGCGGTTTATACGCGCCCTGGCGATGCGCTGCGCGCGGCCCGGCGACATGTCCGACGTGCCCTGCGTCACGTAGGTGCCGAGGATGCCGTCCTTGTAAAGCAGCCAGATCTGGTTGCCGACGTTCAGATCCTCCACCAGCGCGGTCTGCTCCACCACGTCGCGGGCTTCGGCTGTCGAAAGACTGTGATTCTCCATGAGATACTGCAGGGCGACCTGGATGTGGGAGTCGCCGCGCTGAACCGTGTATGGGGCCGGGAGATCGTCTCGAAGCTCCTGCATCTGTTGCTGCAGTTCCGCGACCTCGCCCCGGGTATCGATGATCTCCTGCACGAGACCGCGGTACGAGACGTCCGCCTCGGTGGCCAGCATTTCGTTCAAAACGGCTTCGTGGTCGGGATTCAGCGCCATGTTGGTCAACGATTCCGCATCGACCTGCCTGTCGGGATTTGACTCGATGAACGTCGATATCGTCGCCTGTATCTCATCCTGTTTGGCGCGGATTTCCTGCTCCGTGGTGTTCAACCGATCCACGAGCTCCTCGAAGTTCGCAGGCTCGGTTGCGCATCCCACGAGCAATGCCATGGATAGGAGTACGAATATACCTCGCATTTGTTTCCTCCATTAGAGTGTTTTACTGTGCGAATCGCCTTGATTCACGGTAGATACAGATTTCAGATAATACTCAATTATACACGTGAAGTCGAGATTTGTCAAGAATACTTGGCGTAGTTCTCGAACATACGCGGACTAATCGGACGATCTTTCCGTTTAAGTCGAGATTTGTCAAGAATACTAGACGCAGTTCTCGAACATACGCGGACTAATCGGACGATCTTTCCCTTTCACGGCGTATGTCGAGTCCGGGCGACGGTCAACGCCAGGGATTCCGGTTCGACCCCCATTCAGCTTGGATACCTTCGTTTCATCTCTTCCGCCGTCGCGCGCACCAGGGCCTCCAGCACGTCCACGTCCACGTCGGCCAGCTTGTTGACGTACAGGCAGGACTTGCCGGTCTTGTGCTTGCCCAGGCGGGAAAGCAGGTCTCCATATGCCTCGAAACCGGGCATGATGTAAATCGACAGGTTCTGCCTGCGCGGCGAAAACCCGACGATGGGCCAGTCGCCTTCCTGTCCGCTCGCGTACCGGTAGTGATAACGCCCGAACCCCACGATGGCCGCCCCCCACATCACCGGGTCTTCGCCCGTCACCCGGCGCATGAGATCCAGCAGAATGCGGGCGTCTTCCCGTCTGCGCGGATGCTCCACCGCGTCGATGAAGGCCTCCACGCTGGCGTCGTTGGGTCTGGTCTTGAGATCGGACATGGTGGTCCTTTCGCGGAATCAAAGGGCGGGGGGCGGTTCATCGCCCTCTTCCATGAGATCGAGGAGTGCGGCCGAGTCGTTCAGGTCCACGCCGGGCATGATCCCGGTCCCTTTGAAAACCGGCAGATTGACGGGGTGTCGCTCCGAGCTGCGATGACGTGACAGCGAGTCGCGAAGCGCATCGTGAATGACGGCGGTCAGCGTCCGGCCAGTACGTGCCGCGATCTCCTTCAGTTCCGCGAACAGGTGATCATCGATGTGAATTGTAGTTCGCATGCTTCAAAAAATATAGTGAACGTGTTTATGTCAACGATTGGTATAGGCGATTACCTTGTAACCACTTTCTTCACCCCATTCCCGGCATCTCACGCCAAAGACGACCGTCCACGATAGCAGTTTCGCCGCCTCGCTTGTCTCGTATCCCGCCCAGTTGTTTGAGAAAAAACGGTACGTTTGCGTCGTTTGTCTGATCTCGAAGTTCACGTACCCAATCAAGGTTCATGGGTCTGGCGCCCCACCCACTCTCATCGCCCACGATAACCCACTGCAAATCTCCTGCTTTGAGCCAATGGGCGAGATTTAATCTCTCCAGCAGTGGCTCGGCCGATACAAACTTCACATCAGCAGGTAAGCGTGCGAGAACCGTCAATCGTGGTGCGTACTTCTGGAACTCGACTGACGTGCCGATCCAGATATTGGCTGGCCAGCCATCGGGGAATAACTGTACATACCGCCGCCACCAGGCGACCGCGCGCCCGGGTCGTTTTGTCAAAACCTGGAAAACGTGGCCGCTTCGACGTGCGGCCTTCCTCATCACACAGAACAGTCCGACAACATGAAACAAATGGGCAGGACGCCTCCGGGCAGGCGTCTAATGAAGTCACTTTTCCGGCTTGACAGCACCGACTATTGCGCTACATTCGGATTATCCCACAAGAGTGGTTGGGCAGCCACTATTACGGGATGGCAGTACCCTCATTCTGATCGGACGCCTACCGGAACCGAAGAGGCAGGACCGATATCCGGCGGTACGGATCAGCGCGCTCCTTCCGGATGCCGGCGTTGCCGATAGCGGATATCCCGTACATGTCTCAGACGACCTCGCAACAGGATACGGCACGACAACCGGGTGAAGCGGCGCCTGAGGTTCCGGCAACGCCGCCTGCCGATGCCCCGGCCGCCCGAACCGGTCCCGCGACCTACGTGTTCACCGGAGGCGGAACGGGAGGCCACGTCTACCCCGGACTGGCCATCGCCGACGAGGTACGGGCCCGGAACCCCGAAGCCCGCATCGTGTACATCGGCGCCCGGGGCAGAATGGAAGCCTCCCTCGTCCCGAAGCGGGGATACCCGATCCACCTGGTCCATGCCCGGGGGTTGCCGTCGGGGAGGCAGCCTCTCGCTCTCCTGCGATTCGCGATCTGCACCGGCTTCGGCGTCCTCCAGAGCCTGTTCCACCTGGCAAGACGCCGGCCTCGCATGATCGTAGCCACGGGCGGTTACGCCAGCAGCCCGGTCCTCCTGGCCCACTGGATCCTCAAATCTCTCGGTCTCTCGGGCGGCCGCCGGTGTTTCGTCCACGAACAGAACGTCGTGCCCGGGAAGGTCAACCGGCTTGCCGGCCGTATCGCGGACCGCATCGGCGTTTCTTTCGAAGCGTCGCTGCGGTTTTTTCCGCCGGGAAAGGCGACGTGGGCGGGCTATCCGGTAAGACGGGAGATCGGCGCCGTGTCCCGGGGCGACGCCCGTGCGTCGCAGGGCCTGCCGGACGACGCGAAGGTCATTTTTGCCTTCGGCGCTTCGTCGGGCGCCCGTTCCATCAACCGGGCCGTCGTCGATGCGCTGCCGCGCCTGCTCACGCGCCCGGAAATCCACGTCATCCACGTCATCGGACAGACGCGCAGTTCGGATTACGACGCCGAGCGAGACACCCGGGGCCGCCTGGAAAGCCTCGGCCTGACCGATGAACAACGGTCGAGATACCACCAGTCGGATTACTCGCACGAAATCGAAAGGCTCTACGCCGCCAGCGACCTGGTCATCGGCAGATCCAGCGCCGGCGTCGTCACCGAGATCGGCATTTGCGGGATCCCCTCCATACTCGTACCGTTGCCCTACGCTCCCGGCGACCACCAGGCCATGAACGCCCGGACGCTCGAATCGCGCGGCGCGGCCAGCGTCCTGTACGAATCCGTTTCCCTCGAAGACGGCCGGGCCATCGGGGCGGTGGACGGCGAACGCCTGGCCCGCCTGGTCCTCGAGATCCTGGACGACCCGGCCCGCCATGACGCCATGGCCCGGCGGGCACGGGAGACCTTCGATCGCGGCGGGCTGGACCGGATCGTCGATCAGTTGGATCATCTGCTTCTGGACCGGGCGGCGGACCGCGTCATTTTGAACGGCAAGCCCGAAGAATCCGAAGCGGCGGGACTGGCCGAACCCCCGGCCGCCGTGCTGTCGGCCTTCTCTCTTGTCCGCCGGTTCGCGGATGGACGTGACGAGGCGTTCATCGAGTCCGTGGGTGAAGACTACCTGAAGTACCGAGTGGACGGATACCTCAAGGCCACGCACTGGCCGATCCGGAACGAGGGCGTCAAACTGGTCGGACTGCTCGGTTACCGGGACCGCCTGCCCTTCGTTCTGGCGCTGCTCCGCGACAAGACACCGGCGTCCCTGCTCCAGCGGCTGTTCGGCGGCGACTACCGGCAGGTCGGCTTCATCCGCCGAAACGCCGTGACCACGATCAGCCAGCTTGGCGTATACGATGCATCGGTGCGCGCGACGCTGCTCGGCCTTTTGACCGATCCGTACTACGAGGTGCGCTCCGCGGCCGCGCGGGCCTTCGCCGCCCTCGCCCCGGAATCGGGGGAAACGGACGAACCCGTGCTGGACGGACTGCGCGGCCTGTTGCGCGAATCCTCCTTCGAAGTCAGGTCGGCCGCCATACATGCCCTGGGCAAAATGGGCGACGGCGCCGTCGTGGAATGGCTCAGGCCCTTTTACCAGGATCCGAACTGGAAGGTTCGCCAGGCCGTCCTCGACGCCCTGGCCGACCTGGTCAGGCGGAAGTTGATCGTCGACCTGGACGGATTGCACGAAGAACTCGACGGCCTCCTGGTCACCTCCAATCACTTCGACCCGGACTTCCCGATCAAGCGAACCCTGAACGGGCTCATCGACATGATGCGCCGCCAGCGGGAAACCCCATGAGCGCCTTATGATCTATCACCTCGTCACGTATCTTTTCGATACCGTCGATTCGCTGTCGTTCCTGCGCCTGTTCCAGTACCTGAGCTTCCGTGCGATCTGCGCGGCGCTGACGGGTTTCGGCGTCACGCTGCTCTTCGGCCAGCGCATCATCCGCCTGCTGTACGTGAATCACGTACGGGACAATCCCCGGACGCACGAGGTGATTTCCTCCGCCTCGAAGTCCGGCACGCCGCTCATGGGCGGACTACTGATCATCGCGTCCATCTTCGCCAGCGTGCTGCTGTGGAGCGACCTGCTCAACCGCTTCACCATGATCTTCCTGCTCGCGCTGGTCTGGTTTTCCCTGTTCGGATTCATCGACGATTACCGGAAGATCAGGCACCGGGACAGCGACCGCGGCCTGTCCCAGGCCGCCAAGCTGTTCTTCCAGGCGGTTTTCGGCTTCGGCTTCGGCCTGATCTTCCTGGCGCCCGGCCTGTCCCCGGTATCGGCGGAAATCGCCTCGGAACTCTATCTCCCCTTCGTCAAGGATCCCGTCCTCGACCTGGGCTGGTGGTATCTGCCCTTCATCGCCTTCGTCGTGGTGGCCATCGCCAACGCGGTGAATTTCGCCGACGGACTGGACGGACTGTCCATCGTCCCGGTCTCCTTTACGGTGATCGTGTACGGGGTATTCGCCTACGTCATCGGAAACGCCATCTATTCGGGATACCTGCAGTTCACCTATCTGCCGGGCAGCGGCGAACTGACGGTGATCTGCGCGGGGGTCTTCGGCGCCTGCATGGGATTTCTCTGGTACAACGCCTATCCCGCCCAGGTTTTCATGGGCGACGTGGGCGCCCTGCCGCTGGGCGGCATCGTCGGCACCCTGGCCGTGCTGCTCAAACAGGAGTTCCTCTTCGTCATCACCGGCGGGATCTTCGTCGCCATGGCCTTCTCGGTCCTGGTGCAGGAGAAGATCGGGATCAAATGGCTCGGCCGGCGCATCTTCTACATGGCCCCGATCCATCACGCCTTCCAGTACCGGGGCCTGGCCGAGACGAAGGTCGTGATCCGGTTCTGGATCATCGCGGGCATCCTCGCGATCATCGGTCTGTCGACCCTCAAGATCAGGTAGGCGTTGTGGAAAGACGGTGACCTCAAGTGCTCGAGATACAGTACACGAAGTGGGTGCCCCGCGCCGAGGATGCCGAGGACCGGATCGAACAGCTCCTGGGCCTGCTGAGCCAGATCCTCATCCACACCAGCGGCGACGTGGAAGAAGCCCTGAAGTGGATGCGCTACATCGACCAGCGGCAGGGCATCTTCGACGACGATTTCAGCTACGAATCCTTCGTCAAGGAGCTCGAGAAGCGGGGATACGTGAAGCAGAAAGACGACGGGTTCTCCCTGACCGACAAAGGCGGGCGGCGCATCCGGGAGGACTCGCTGAAGTTCGTCTACAGCAGCCTCAGGAAGGGTTTGAGCGGGGGGCACGAGACGCCCTTCGAGGGGGAAGGCGCCGAGCGGCTCAGCGAGACCCGGCCCTACCGGTACGGCGACCAGGCGTCCAACGTGGATTTCACCTCCACCATCGGCAACGCGATCCGCCGGTCCGGATTCGACCTCGACCTGCACGAGGACGACTTCGAAGTCTACGAGGTCGAGCACACCACGTCCTGCGCCACGGTCATGCTCCTGGACATCAGCCACAGCATGATCCTGTACGGCGAGGACCGGATTTCCCCGGCCAAGCGCGTGGCCATGGCCCTGGCGGAACTCATCATCCGGAAGTATCCCCGGGACGAACTGCACCTCGTCCTCTTCGGGGACGACGCGAAACAGGTGAAGATCGAGGACCTGCCCTACGTTTCGGTCGGCCCCTACCACACGAATACCCGGGCCGGCCTCCTCATGGCCCGGAACATCCTCCGCCGGACGCGGAACGTCAACAAGCAGATTTTCATGATCACCGACGGCAAGCCCTCGGCCATCTACGACCGGAACGGCCGCCTGTATCTGAATTCCTTCGGCCTCGATCCCCGGATCGTGAACCGGACCCTCGACGAGGCCATGACCTGCCGCCGGGAGAAGATCACCATCAGCACCTTCATGGTCACCCGGGACCCCTACCTGGTCGGTTTCGTGGAGAAGCTCACGGAGATGAACCACGGCCGCGCCTATTACTCCTCCCTCGACAGCCTCGGCGAGTACATCCTCGTGGACTACGTCAAGAACCGCCGCCGCCGGGTGAACTGAGGGCGGGACGTACCACTGCCGGGCGTCTGGGCAGCGCATATTGCTGTACATCCTGCAGTATCCTTGACTACCGGCCACATGACCCCCGCATCGTTCGTAAGGTCCCTTCAGCAGCTCGAGTTCGATCACGCGTTCAACCCATACGCGGACCGCTGCCCCGTCTACGACCTGGCAGACGCCCCGGAACGGCGATCGAGCATCCTGCTGTCCGTGCTCGAGGCGGCGCTCAGGCAGCCCGTGGACGCGCTGTGGATCGGCCGCGATTTCGGCTATCGAGGCGGCCGGCGGACGGGCCTGGCCTTCACGGACGACGATCATCTTCCCGAACACGCGCAGAGATGGGGGCTGGCCGTTCAAAGCCCGACCCGGGGCGGCATGACCGGCGAACGGTCGGCCCGTGCGATCTGGCACGTGTTATCCCGCGTGGAAGCTCCGGTGTTTCTCTGGAACGTATTCCCCCTGCACCCCCACGAACCGGGCAAACCTTTCAGCAATAGAAAGCACAATGCACGGGAGCGCGCGTCGGGCGAAGAAGTCCTTTCCCGGCTCGTACACATGCTGGAACCGTCCACGATCGTGGCCGTGGGAAGAGACGCGGCCTGGACGGCCGACCGGCTGTTCGGTCGATACGATACCCTTGCCGTGCGTCACCCGAGCCACGGCGGGCAGAAGATGTTCATGGACCGGATGTCGGGGTGGTACGGTTTGGAATAACGCGCTTCACAAGCGCAGGTTAAGGCATTGATTCACTCTTGACGCAGCATATCCCCGTCTGTAGTATTAACTTTGTTCCGCTGACTTTATTTCTAATGAACAATCCTTGTCCTGAAAATACCATCAACTCACCTGCCCTCATCGGTGTCAACCGGGAGATCACCCCATGCGTGCATTCTTAAGTCACCTCTTGTTACACGGGCCTCGCGGCATCTCGGCCGTGAAACTGCTGGCCGTGCTGGCCGCGCTGGTCTGCGGCGCCGGAACCGCCTTCGCCATGGCGGAGCACGAAAGCATCGCGGTCGAACCGCCGGACCAGTTCGTGTTCAACACCATTTCGTTCATGCTCTGGGGGGCCCTGGTGATGTGGATGTGTGCGGGCTTCACCATGCTGGAATCCGGATCGGTGCGGACCAAGAACGCCTCCATGATCTGCATGAAGAACATCGGCCTCTACTCCATCGCCGGGATCGCCTACTATCTCATCGGCTACAATCTCATGTACGTCGACGTGGGGAGTTTCATCGGATCCATCTCGCTTTCGTATGGACCGACGGCCGACGAGATCGCGCTGGTCAACGGGACCGAGGGCGCCGCCTCGGAGGTGATCGCCCTGGGATATGCCACCATGTCGGACTGGTTCTTCCAGATGGTCTTCGTAGCCACGGCCGCGTCCATCGTTTCGGGCGCGCTGGCGGAAAGAGTCAGGCTCTGGTCGTTCTTTCTTTTCGTCCTGATCCTCACGGGGGTCATCTATCCCATCGTCGGCGCGTGGACCTGGGGAGAGGGATGGCTCAGCCAGCTGGGATTCAAGGATTTCGCGGGTTCCACCATCGTGCACAGCACGGGCGGATGGGCGGCCCTGGCGGGCCTGCTGGTCGTGGGCCCGAGACTCGGCAAGTACCGAAAGGACGGCACCGTCAAACCCACGCCGCCTTCCAACGTGCTGGTGGTGACCCTGGGGGTCTTCATCCTCTGGCTGGGCTGGTTCGGGTTCAACGGCGGTTCGCAGCTGGCCCTGGGCAGCCCGCTGGACGCGGTGGCCATGAGCCACGTGCTGGTCAATACGAACCTGGCGGCGGCGGCCGGTGCGCTCATGGCGCTGTTCTGCGCGCGGCCCGTCTTCGGCCGCACGGATCTCTTCGCCTGCCTGAACGGCGCCATCGCGGGCCTGGTCTCGATCACCGCGGGGCCTGACATGGTCCAGCACTACTGGGCGATCATCATCGGGGCCATCGGCGGCGTCATCTGCACGGTCGGGATGAAACTGCTGGAATCGGTGCGGATCGACGACGTGGTCGGCGCCGTGCCCGCCCACCTGTTCGCGGGCATCTGGGGTACGCTGGCGGTGTGTATCGTGAGCGGGGGGAACCTGGGGGTGCAACTGATCGGCATCCTGGCGATCGGCGTCTTCGTCTTCGCGGTCTCCTGGGTGGTCTGGAAGCTGATCGACCTGGTCATGTCCGTCCGCGTTACGACCCAGGTCGAGCGACTGGGCCAGGACGTCGCGGAACTCGGGATCGAGGCCTATCCCGAATTCGTGCTCACGCCCGAAGAGCTGGACGAAGACTGAGCGATCCAGGCGGTCCAAGCGGTCCGGCATACACAACGAAAACGGCGGCAACCGGTGCCGGTTGCCGCCGTTTTCTTATTCCTTCGATCTTAACCGCGGGACGCGGTTGCCACCGTTTCCGCCGCGTCCTGCCAGCGCGTTGCCGCTACCGCGCTCCGCCGCCGCACTCAGCTGGTCTCTTCGTCCTCCGCCTGCTCTTTCTTCTCCGCTTGGCCTTCCTTCTTTTCACCCGCCGTCTCGGCGGCCTGATCCGCCGTCGCGCCGTCCCGGTCGATCAACTCGAGGATCGACATGTCCGCGGCGTCGCCCTGCCGGTGTCCGACACGGACGATCCGGGTGTATCCCCCGGCCCGGTCTGCGTACCGGTCGGCCAGCGGGCCGAACAGCTTTGCCACTACGGATTCGTTGCGGATGACCCGGAGCACCTGCCGCCGGGCGTGCAGATCATTGCGTTTGCCGAAGGTGATGAGCCGTTCCACGAGGCGCCGGACTTCCTTGGCCTTTGCCGTGGTGGTCCGCACGCGTTCGGTGTCCAGCACCGAAGCGGCCAGGTTGCTCAGCATCGCCTTGCGGTGGCTGGGAGAGCGGCTGAGACCGCGCCCCTGCTTTCGATGTCGCATTCCGAATGCTCCTGTCCAAACTGCCCGAATGACCCGCCACGGGCCATTCGATTACGTGTTTTCGGCTTCGACTTCGAAGTACGCGTCGACGTCCATGCCGAACGAGAGCTCCATCTCCTGGAGGATCTGGCTCAGTTCGGTCAGCGACTTGCGGCCGAAGTTCCGGTATTTCAGCATCTCGGTCTCGCTCTTCTGCACTAGGTCCGCCAGGGTCTTGATGTCCGCCGCCCGCAGGCAATTGCTGGAGCGAACCGACAGTTCCAGCTCCTCCACGTTCATCTGCAGCAGCTTCTTGATCTCTTCGAATTTCTCGTCCACCTCATCTTCCGGCTCGGAGACGAACTGATCGTCGATCGAGATAAACAACTGGAGGTGGTTTCGCAGGATCTGGGAGGCGGTCGACAGGGCGTCCTGCGGACCGACGCTCGCATCGGTCCAGATTTCAAGCACGAGCCGGTCGTAGTCGGTACGCTGGCCGATACGCGTGTTCTCCACCTGGAAATTCACACGGGTTACCGGAGAGAACATGGCGTCCATGGGAATAACGCCGATGGGCTGGTCCGGCATCTTGTTCTGTTCGGCGATCACGTATCCCCGTCCGCTGTCGACGTAGATCTCCATTCTCAGCTGTCCGCCCTCGTCCAGGGACGCGACGTGAAGATCCGGATTGAGTATCTCCAGGTCGATGTCTGTCTGTATGTCTTCGGCGGTGACGTCGCCCTTGCCTTCCGCTTCGAGCATCAGCGTCTTGGGTTCGTCGCTGTGCAGGATGAGCCGCAGTCCCTTGAGGTTCAGGATGATCTCGGCCACGTCTTCCACCACGTTCGGCATGGTGGAGAACTCGTGGGCGACTCCGTCTATGCGGACGCCGACCACGGCCGCTCCGGGCAGGGAAGAAAGCAGGACCCTCCGGATGGAATTGCCGATGGTCGTCCCGAATCCCCGTTCCAGCGGTTCGATAACGAACTTGCTGTAGCCATCGGTTACGGTATCCTCTTCGATGATGACGCCTCTCGGCATTTGGAAGTTCTTTAATTTCATAACGTTCGTTGCCCCTCATAGCGCGCTTCGAGTGAACACAGGGAGGGCGGCATGGCGGCCCTATTTCGAATACAACTCGATGACTAACTGTTCCTGTACAGGTGTCGGTATGTTTTCTCGAATGGGTGCTTCCAGCAATCGTCCGGCAAGGGTAGTCTTGTCGAGGTCCAGCCAGCTTACCGCCGGACGCTGGCTCGCGGCGCTCAGGGAGGCGTGAATGCTGTCGAGCTGTCGGCTCTTCTCCCTGACCTGAATGACTTCGCCCGTGCGGACGATGTACGAGGGGATATTGACGATACGGTTGTTGACCAGGATATGGCGATGGCGAACCAGTTGACGGGCCGCTTTGCGCGACGGTGCGAAGCCGAGGCGGTAGACGACGTTGTCCAGCCGGGTTTCGAGCAGTTGCAGGAGACGCTCGCCCGTGTTGCCCTTGGTCCGCGCCGCCTTCACGAAGTACGAACGGAACTGTCCTTCGCCGATACCGTACGTCTTGCGCGTCTTTTGCTTTTCACGAAGACGGATCCCGTATTCCGTGGGTTTCCTCCGTCCGACGGACCCGTGTTGGCCCGGCGGAAACGCGCGGCGGTCTACCGCGCATTTCTCGGAAAAGCATCGATCGCCCTTCAGAAACAACTTGACGCCTTCCCGTCGACAGATTCGACAGTTGGCATCCGTATAACGAGACATGTTTGCTCCTAACACGCACGACCCGGGCAAACGTACGCCGGCGGGCTTCAGCCCAAGGCGCCACCCGGTGTTTCACGATCAGACGCGACGCCTTTTCGGTGGCCGGCATCCGTTGTGTGGAATAGGTGTAACGTCCTTGATGGCGGAGATCTCGAGGCCCGCGGCCTGCAGGGCCCGAATGGCCGATTCGCGGCCCGCCCCGGGTCCCTTCACCCAGACCTCGACGCGTTTCAACCCCAGTTCGATGGCTTCCTTTGCCGCAGCCTCCGCTGCGATCTGCGCGGCAAAAGGCGTACTCTTCCGGGAGTTGCGGAACGTGCCTCCCTTGCCGCCGCTCGACCAGCTGATCGTGTGTCCCTGCAGATCGGCGAGGGTAACGATCGTGTTGTTGAACGTCGCCTTGATATGGGCCACGCCTATGGAGTCCACGTGCCGGTCACGCCTGCGGGCGCGACTTCGCCTGGTATTAGCCAACCTTCTACCTCCACGGGTTAAAGTTAGATACTAGCTCTTCTTGCGCTTCGCGCCGATGGTGCGTCGGGGTCCCTTTCGTATGCGCGAATTGGTCCGGGTCCGCTGCCCCCGCACCGGCAACCCGCGGCGGTGACGCAGGCCCCGGTAACATCCGATATCCATCAACCGCCGGATGTTGAACGTGATGTCGCCGCGCAACGCGCCTTCGACCTGGTAATCGTTTTCGATGCTCTGGCGGAGCTTCGTGATCTCCCGGTCGGTCAGGTCCCTTACGCGGGTTTCCGGGTCGATGCCGGTCGCTTCGAGCACCTTGCGGGCGGTCGTAAGTCCAATGCCGAAAATGTAGGTGATGCCGATCTCCACGCGTTTGTCGCGGGGCAGATCGATACCGGCGATACGTGCCACCATGCCCTCCTTGGCAACGAGTCGTTGCTAGCCTTGCCGCTGTTTGTGTCGCGGGTTGCGACAGAGCACGCGTACGACGCCCCTGCGGCGGATGACTTTGCAGTGTTCACATATTTTCTTTACCGAAGCGCGTACTTTCATCTTCCGATCCTCAGTTTCGCTGTGTTTCCGGTCGTGCCTGAATCCCATCTGAAACCGGAACCCGGATGCAGTCCGTCCCGGGGGTCACTTGTAACGATACGTAATCCGGCCACGCGTCAGATCGTAGGGCGACAGTTCGACCATGACCTTGTCGCCGGGCAGGATCTTTATGAAGTTCATTCGAACTTTGCCGGATATATGCGCCAGGACCCTGTGGCCGTTTTCCAGTTCAACGCGGAACGACGCATTGGGCAATGGCTCCACCACCGTACCTTCCACCTGTACCGGGGGTTCTTTCGGCATGCGATTCAACCTTTCAACACTCAGTCGTGTCCGACGACGACCGCGGTCGGTTTTCCGGCCCTGTTCACGCTGTTCGGGCCAGACTCGTCATAATGCGTTGCGTTACTTCCTCCGGCGAACCATCGCCATCGATCCGCTTCAATAATCCCGCCCCGTCGTAATAATCGACCAGCGGCGCCGTAACGTTCCTGTAGATCCTCAGCCTGTGCCGGATGGTCTCCGGCGTATCGTCCTTCCGATGCCTGTTGATCAGGCGGTCGATCACCGTGCCGTCGGGCACCTCGATGTTGAGCACCACGTCCACGGGCGCGTTCATACGCTGCAGGGCCGCTTCAAGGAACTCGGCCTGGTTCAGGTTCCGGGGGAAGCCATCCAGTATGAACCCGGATCCGCAGTCGTCCTGCCGCACGCGGTCCTGCAGTATGGCCTGGGTGATTTCATCCGACACCAGTTCGCCCTTGTTCACGAACTCCGATATCCTTCGTCCGACCGGGGTCCCATCCTCCATTTCCCGCCGCAACAGTTCGCCCGTTGAAATGTGCGGTATGTCGAACTTCTGCGACAGCCTGTTCGCCTGTTCGCCTTTTCCCGCTCCCGGCGTTCCGAGAAGTATCAGTCGCATAACCCCTGCTCACCTGGCACCAGGCCGCCGGACAGCCTGCCAGACGCCTGGAACGGACGTTCCGAAGCCTAGCCCGCCCGCCCGCGTACGCGCCCGCGTTTCATGAACCCTTCGTAATGGCGGGACACGAGATGCGACTCGATTTGCTGGAGCGTATCCAGGGCGACGCCCACCACGATGAGCAGGGCGGTGCCGCCGAAGAACGAGGACGCGCTCAGAGAGACGTTCATGCTTCGGATGATGAGAAACGGCACGATGGCGATAATCGCCAGAAAGACCGAGCCGGGCAACGTAATGCGCGTCAGGATGTGATCGAGATAGTCCGCCGTTCTCCTGCCGGGCCGAATCCCCGGGATGAACCCGCCGACGCGCTTCATGTTGTCCGCCACGTCCACGGGGTTGAATATGATGGATGTGTAGAAATACGTGAAGAACACGATCAGCAGGCCGTACATGGCGTTGTAGATGAACGCGCCGGGCTGGAACCACTCGACCATGGTCTGAAACACGGCCATGTTCGGGAAGAAGCTCGAGAACGTCCCCGGAACGAACATGATCGACTGGGCGAAGATGATGGGCATCACGCCGGCGGCGTTGACGCGCAACGGCAGATGCGTGCTCTGTCCGCCGTACACCTTGCGCCCGACCACGCGCCGCGGATACTGAACCGTGATTCTCCGTTGCCCCTGCGTGATCAGCACCACCGAAGCGATGATCAGGATCCACACGGCCACGATGAAGATCTCGACGAGACCGCTGCGCAGCCCGTTCATCACGGCGTCGATCTCGCTCTTGGCCGCGATGGGGAACTGGGCGATGATACCCACGAAGATGATCAGCGATATGCCGTTCCCGATGCCCCGCTCCTGGATCTGTTCGCCCAGCCACATCAGGAAGATGGTGCCGGTGGTCATCGTCACGACCGTGACGAAGATGAATCCCGCCCCGGGTTCGATGACCGCGGAACGGCCCACCTCGTCCCGGATGTCCTGGAGCCAGTAGCTGATGCCCAGGGCCTGCACCATCGACAGCAACACGGTGCCGTAGCGCGTGTACTGGTTGATCTTCTTCTGCCCTTCCTGTCCCTCCTTCTGGAGTTTCTGCAGGTAGGGCCACATGGACCCCAGCAACTGCAGGATGATGGACGCACTGATATAGGGCATCACGCCGAGGGCAAAGATGGTCGCGCGCTCGAAGGCGCCGCCCACGAACATGTTGTACAGACCGAATATGGTCCCGCCCATCTGGCTGAAGAAGGCGCTCAGCACCTCGTGGTCGATGCCCGGCGTCGGAATCTGGCCGCCGATTCGGTATACCGCGAGCAGGCTGAGGGTGAAAAGGATGCGCCGACGCAGTTCCGGAACGCGGAATACGTTCTGAAAACTTTCGATCATCCGGAGATCACCTCGACCGAACCGCCTGCCGCCTCGATTTTATGCCGCGCCGTCTCACTCACCTTGTGGACGCTTATCTTCAGGGGCCGGTCGACCTCGCCTTCGCCGAGTATCTTGACCGGGTCCGCAGGTTTTCGGATCAGGCGTCTTTTCGCCAGCGAAGCGGCATCCACAACGGTCTCTTCATCCCATCCTTCAAGGTCGCGCAGGTTGACGATCTGGTAGGTCGTACGGAATATATTGGTGAAGCCCCGCTTGGGCAGCCGGCGCACCAGGCGCATCTGCCCGCCTTCGAAGGAAGGATGGATTTTCTTGCCCGACCTGGAACGCTGACCCTTGTGCCCCCGGCCGGACGTCTTGCCCGTGCCGGAGCCGGGTCCCCTTCCCAGGCGCTTGACCTTGCGTACCGCGCCGGAGGCGTGTTTCAAACTGCCGCCATTCATAACCGCCCTGTTCCTTTCTTCATGACCCGCCGCCGACTATTCGTCATCCGTCGCGATCTCTTCCACTTCCAGCAAATGGCCGACGCGGGCGATCATACCCTGAATCTGGGGTGTATCGTCATGGACGGCGCTCTGATGCAGGCGCCGGATGCCCAGCGCTTCCAGGGTCCGCTTCTGCCGCCGGTGTCTGCCAATGGCGCTTCTTCTCTGGGTTATGCGCAGCCGCGTCGCCATGAATACTACCCTTTCAGTGTTTCCACGTCCACGTCGCGCGCGTCGGCGACCTCGGAGGCCACCTTCAGGTCGAGGAGGCCCTGCAGGGTCGCCTTGGCCACGTTGTACGGGTTCGAGGAACCGATCGACTTCGTCAGGATGTTGTGAATGCCCGCCGATTCCAGCACCGCCCGCGCCGCGTCGCCGGCGATGACGCCCGTGCCGGGCGCCGCCGGTTTCAGGATCACTTCCGCCGCGCTGAACCTCCCGATGACGTCGTGGGGGATCGTACCGTTGACCACCGGCACCCGGTGCAGGTGCTTCCGGGCCGTTTCCGTGGCCTTGCGGATCGCCTCGGACAGTTCAAGGGCCTTGCCCATGCCCAGGCCCACGTGGCCGTTGCCGTCGCCCACCGCGATCAACGCGTTGAAGCTGAACGTGCGGCCGCCCTTGACGACCTTGGCAACCCGGTTGATATCGACCAGACGTTCCGACGACAGATCGAATTCATCGGGATTGATTCTCGGCAATGTCTGCTCCCTTCATCGGTTGTGATTCGCCGGACGTACCGGCTGAGCGGCCCGGTTTCAGAATTCCAGCCCGCTTTCGCGCACGCCTTCCGCCAGGGCCTTCACGCGGCCGTGATAGAGGTATCCGCCGCGGTCGAAGGTCACGCTGGATACGCCCTGCGCCTTCATCTTCTCTCCCAGCACCTGGCCCACGAGCCTGCTCTGCGCCTTCCGGTCCATGCCCGATTCCAGTTTCGATCTGATCTCGGGCGTGTTGGTGGAGAGGGACAGCAACGTGGCGCCTGCCGCGTCGTCGATGACCTGGGCGTAGATGTGTTTGAGACTCCGAAAAACATTGAGGCGCGGCCGGGCCGCATCGCCCCGGATGGATTTCCTTACGCGGCGATGGCGGACCTTGCGCATCCTGGCTCTCTGCTGTGTCTTCCTGGACATGAAACCTCACCCGTCTCCCGTCAGGCGCCGGTCTTGCCGGCCTTCCTGCGTACCTGTTCGTCTTCGTACCGTATGCCCTTGCCCTTGTAAGGTTCCGGTTTCTTGAACGACCGGATCACCGCGGCTACCTGGCCTACGAGCTGCTTGTCTATGCCCCTGACCGTTATCCGGTTGCCGCCGGCGACCTCGAGGTCCACGTCCGGAGGCGCCTGAAAGATCACGGGGTGGGAATACCCCAGGCTGAGGGTCAGGTTCCTGCCCTTCAGCTCCGCCCGGTAGCCCACGCCGACGATTTCGAGCGTACGGTCGAATCCCTTGACGACGCCTTCCACCATGTTGGCGATCAGCGAACGGTTCAGGCCGTGCAGCGCGCGCGAGTGCCGGGATTCGTTCTGACGTCCCACCAGCAGGCGGCCGTCTTCCAGGACGGCGCTGATCTGGGCGGGGATCCGGTGGGAAAGCTCGCCTTTTGGACCCTTTACCCTGACGGTCCGGTCATCGACCGAAACCTGGACCCCGTCCGGGATCGCAATGGGAAGTTTACCTATTCGTGACACCCCGACTCCTTCCGGTGTTCCGGACTACCAGATGTAACACAAAACTTCGCCGCCCGTGTTCAACTGACGCGCTTCGCGGTCCGTAACGATGCCCCTGGGCGTGCTCAAAACCGCCACGCCGAGCCCGTTCAGCACCCTGGGCAGGCGATCCGCCTTGACGTATACGCGCCGGCCCGGCTTGCTGATGCGCTTGAGCGTGGAAATGATCGATTCGCCCACCGGTCCGTACTTGAGGTAGATCCGGATGATGCCCTGTTTTCCGTCTTCCACCTGGGTGTAGTGGCTGATGAACTTGTGGTCCATCAGGATCCGGGCAATCTCCTTCTTCACCTTCGAAGCCGGCACTTCGACCCTCGGATGCTTCGCCTGGCACGCGTTGCGTATGCGGGTCAGCATGTCCGCGATCGGATCTGTCATTGACATCTTGCGGTTCTCCCTGAGAAACAGCCCCGTGTTTCTACCAACTGGCCTTTGTCACGCCCGGAATCTCGCCCTGAAGGGCCAGCGTCCGGAAACAGATGCGACAGATCCCGAAGCGGCGCATATAGGCGCGGGAACGTCCGCACTGCCTGCAGCGGCTGTACGCGCGCGCGCTGTATTTCGGCTTTCTTTTCGCCTTCGCGATTAATGACTTCTTGGCCACTCGTCCCCCTCTCGATGATTCCGGCGTCCGGCTCTACACGGCCGGCACGGCCGGACCTTACACCGGCTGATCCCTGAAGGGCATGCCGAGATGCCTGAGCAGCTCCGCGCTTTCTTCATCGGTGCCCGCCGAGGTCACGATCGTGATGTCCATGCCCCGGAACAGATCGACCCCGTCGTAGTCGATCTCCGGAAAGATCGTCTGTTCGGTCAACCCGAGGGTGTAGTTGCCCCGGCCGTCGAAGGACCGCGTCGACACGCCCCGAAAGTCGCGGATGCGGGGTATCGCCACGTTGATCAGACGATCGAGAAACTCGTACATGCGCGCGCCCCGGAGCGTCACCCGGCAACCGACGGGCATGCCTTCCCGGATCTTGAAATTCGAAATGGATTTCCTGGCCCGGGTCACCACGGCCTTCTGGCCGGTGATCGCCGTCAATTCCGATACCGCGCCGTCCAGCAGGCTGGCATTCTGCGAACCCTCGCCCACGCCCATGTTCAGGACCACTTTTTCGATACGCGGCACCTGCATGGCGTTGCCGTAGCCGAAATGCTGCAGGAGCGCGGGTTTGATCTCGCTGTTGTAACGGTCTTTCAATCGTGCCATGCTCGTATTCCCGTTATCCCTCGGCGATCACTTTCACGTTGGATGCGTGCATGGGAGCCTCTTTCTCGAGCCGGCCGCCCTGCGGGTTGGTCTGGGTGGGTCGTGTATGGCGCGTAACGAAATTCAGGCCTTCCACGATCACCTTGTTCTTGTCCGGCAGTACTTTCAATACTCTTCCGGTCTTGCCCCGGGTGGCGCCGGTGAGCACTACCACGGTATCGCCCTTCTTGACGTGCATCCGACAGCTCCTCCCACTCGGCGGGTTCGCGGAACCTACAGGACCTCCGGGGCGAGCGACACGATGCGGGTGAATTCCCGCTCGCGCAGTTCCCGGGCGACGGGGCCGAAAATGCGCGTGCCCCTCGGCTCGTCCTGGTCATCGATCAGCACGGCCGCGTTCTCGTCGAATCGAATGTAGGATCCGTCGCGGCGCCGCACCTCCTTGCGAACGCGCACGACCACGGCCTTTACCACCTCGCCCTTCTTCACCGAACCGCCTGGAGCGGCTTCCTTCACCGATCCGACGAACCGGTCTCCCACGCTGGCGTACCGCCGGCCGGTTCCGCCCAGGACCTTGATGCAACGGACCTGCCGGGCGCCCGTGTTGTCGGCGACGTTCAGCCAGGTGTATTCTTGAATCATCTTCGATCCGTCCTGTTCACCACTTTCCGGAACCGACGCCGGAAAACTAGACCTGTTCCGCGCGCTGGATGACTTCCGTCAGCCGCCAGCGCTTGTTCTTGCTCAACGGGCGCGTCTCCGTCACCCGGACGATGTCGCCGATCCTGCACGTCTGCGCTTCGTCGTGGACCGTCAGCTTGGTCGTGCGCCGCACGTACCTGCCGTAGAACGGATGCTTCACCATCCGTTCCACGGCGATGGTAATGGTCTTGTCCATCTTGTTGCTGAGCACGCGTCCCACGCGGTTCTTTCGGTGTCCCCGCTCCTTCATGCTTCTTCTCCCGGATTACCCTGTCCGTCTTCCCGGTTCTGATCGTTCGCCGCCTGGATGGATCGGATGCCTTGCTCATCCTCGTGCAGGAGCGTGAGAATCCGGGCGATTTCCCGGCGGGATGCCGAAAGACGTTTCGCATCCGCCATCTGCCTCGTCGCCTTCTGAAAGTTCAGATTGAAGATCTCTTCTCTCAATTCGGCCACCCGATCATGCAGTTCCGTCTCGGACAACTGCCGAAGTTCGTATAGTTTCATGCCTTCCCTTCCTCGAGAACGGGCCTGCTACAGGTCATCGCGGACCACCAGGCGGGTCTTGACCGACAATTTCTGCTGGGCCAGCGCGATGGACTCCCTGGCCATATCGGAGGCCACGCCCCGCAATTCGAAGAGGATGCGTCCCGGCTTGACTACGGCCACCCAGTGCTCGGGATTGCCCTTTCCCTTGCCCATGCGCGTTTCGGCGGGCTTTTCCGTGAGCACCTTGTCCGGAAAGACCCTGATCCACACTTTGCCGCCCCGCCGCATGTGATGGACCATCGCGATACGGGCCGCCTCGATCTGCCGGTTGGTGATCCAGCCCGGTTCAAGCGCCTGAATACCGTAATCGCCGAATTCCAGCGTGGCGCCGCGCGTTGCGGTGCCCGCCATGCGTCCGCGCTGTTTCTTCCGGTATTTCAGTCGCTTGGGCATTAACATCGCAATGTCTCCTCGAATGGTCCCGTTTCCGTAACGGGACCTCCCTGACAACCCGTCTTAAACCGTCGCTTCCCGTCCGATCCCGGCTTCCGCTTCCTCGCCCTTGATGATCTCGCCCTTGCAGATCCACACCTTGATGCCGATGCACCCGTAGGTGGTATGGGCGGTGGACCGGGCGTAGTCTATGTCCGCCCGGAGCGTGTGCAGCGGTACGCGGCCGTCGTTAAAGGACTCGGACCGGGCCATTTCCGCGCCGCCGAGCCGGCCGCCGCAGGTGATCTTGATGCCCTCGGCGCCCATGCGCATGGCCGCGGTGATGGATTTCTTCATGGCCCGTCTGAAACTGATCCGCTGTTCGATCTGTCTCGCTATGCTGTCGCCGATAAGCTGGGCGTCCAGTTCCGGACGGCGGATTTCCTGTATGTTGATGTATATCTCTTTTTTGGTCAGATGCTGGAGTTCATCCCTGAGCTTGTCCACTTCGGCGCCCTTGCGTCCGATCACGATACCGGGACGGGCCGTGTGTATGGTTATGGTGGCCTTCTGCGGCGCCCGCTCGATTTCGACCTTGGCGATGCCTGCCCGCGAGAGCCGGCTCTTGATGTAACGACGTATCATGAGGTCTTCCTGGAGCAGTTCCGCCATATTCTTGTCGGAATACCAGTTGGACTGCCACGTCTTGATCACGCCAAGACGGAAACCGATCGGATGTGTTTTCTGACCCACGTCGTCAACTCCTGTTGTCGGGACTCCCCGGTGAATGGCCCGCCCGCGCCGGTCCAGGCCAGGCCAGGCTAGACCAGACTAGGCCGCGACCACCACGGTGATGTGGCTGGTGCGCTTCCGGATCGTGGACGCGCTGCCCCGGGGCCCGTAATGGATGCGCTTCATGACCGGTCCGCCGTCCACATAGACGGTCTTGATCTTCAGGTCTTCGATATCCACCGTGTGTTCGTCGTCCACGTTCATGGCGTTCGCCGTCGCGGACCGCACGGTTTTTTCAATCGGCCTGGCACACGCCTTGGGTACGAATTGCAGTATGTTCAGGGCTTCCTGCACGGACCGGCCGCGGATCATGTCCGCCACCTGGCGTATCTTGCGTGCGGACCCGCGTACCTGCCGCGCCGTTGCACGGGCTTCCATCGCTATGCTCTCCCCTGTTCCAAGGTCCGGCTACTTCAACTGCGTAGACCGTTCCGTGACCCGTCCGCTGTGCCCCCGGTAGGTACGCGTCGGTGCGAATTCGCCCAGCTTGTGGCCCACCATGTTCTCCGAGATGTAGACCGGAATGAACTTGTTGCCGTTGTGAATGGCCAGGGTGTGGCCGACGAAATCCGGCGTGATCGTGCATGCGCGGGCCCACGTGCGGACGACCCGCTTCTCGCCGGTGCGATTCAGTTCGTCGATCTTCTTCTTGACGCTGCCGTCAATGTACGGCCCTTTTTTTACCGAACGAGCCATCATCGCCTCCCGCGATCTTCCTTCGCCTATTTACGCCGCTTGACGATCAACGTATCCGATTTCTTGTTCTTCTTGCGCGTCCGCAATCCCTTGGTCTTCTTTCCCCAGGGAGACACGGGGTGCCGTCCACCCGAACTCTTGCCTTCTCCACCGCCCATGGGGTGGTCCACGGGGTTCTTCGCCACGCCGCGGGAATAGCCGCGCCGTCCCAGCCAGCGGGCGCGCCCGGCCTTGCCGAGCGAAATGTTCTCATGATCCGTGTTGCCCACCTGGCCGATCGTGGCGGAACACGCGCCGGGTACCCGCCTGATCTCGCCGGATGGCAGGCGCAACTGGGCAAAGCCGCCGTCCCGCGACATCAACTGGGCGGATCCTCCCGCGGACCGGACGAGCTGGCCGCCGCGGCCGGGCGTGAGTTCGATATTGTGCAGCAGGGTGCCCAGCGGGATGTCTTCCAGCGGCATATGGTTGCCGCTTCGGATCTCCGACTGGCTGCCGGCCATCACCGTATGTCCCACCGAAAGGCCGAGGGGGGCGAGAATATAGCGTTTCTCGCCATCCGCGTAGTGCAGCAGCGCGATGCGCGACGAACGGTTCGGGTCGTATTCGATGGCGTGTACCCTGGCCGGGATGCCGGTCTTGTCGCGCCGGAAGTCGATGACCCGGTAGCGCCGTTTGTGGCCGCCTCCGCGGTGGCGGGCGGTCATGCGTCCCAGGTTGTTCCGGCCGCCCGACTTCTTCAGGGGACGGATCAGCCTGGACTCCGGCGTCTCCTTCGTGATCTCCTTGAAGGAGGACACGGTCTTGAACCGCTGACCGGGTGTCTTGGGCCTGAACGTACGTACTGCCATAACTGGTCTTCCTCTTCCTGGCGCGGCCATGCGTGACCAAGCGCGGCCATGCGCGGCCGGGTGATCAGGTCCCCGTGTACAGGTCGATGATTTCGCCGTCGGCGAGTTTCACGATGGCCTTCTTCCAGTCGGGCCGCCGGCCCTCGAAACGCCCGAGGCGCTTCACCTTGCCCTTCATTCGGAGCGTGCGCACGGACTCGACCCGCACGTCGAAGATCTCTTCGACGGCCCGCTTGATTTCCACTTTGTTCACGTCCCGGGCCACTTCGAACACGTACTTGTTCTCCTCTTCCTGAAGCACGTGGTTCTTCTCCGTTACCAGGGGCCGCGCCACGATGGCGCGCGGGTCTTTCGTCATGACTTCAACGCCTCCTCGACCTGTTTCAGCCCCTCGCGGGTGAAGATGAGGAAGTCGCTGCGCAGAATCTCATGCACGTGGGTATCCGTGGCCACGTTGACGTTCACGCCGGGTATGTTTCGGCAGGACTTGTACACGGCTTCGTCGCTTCGGTCCATGAGGACCAGGCACTTCCTTTCGTTCACGTTCATGTTCGAAAGCACGGAGACCATCCGCCGGGTTTTGGGTGCCTCGAACTCCAGCGCGTCTATTACGAGTACGGAGCCGCTCTGCGCCCGCGTAGACAGCACGGACTTCAGCGCGAGGCGGCGCACTTTCTTCGGAATCTCGTAACGGTAGCTGCGGGGCTTCGGCCCGTGGGCCCTTCCACCCCCGATGCGAACCGGAGACCGGCGCGAGCCCATGCGGGCCCGGCCCAGGCCCTTCTGCCGGTAGATCTTCTTGCCGGCGTAGGACACCTCCGAGCGGGATTGCGCACTGGCGGTGCCCTGCCGCTGGCCGGCCTGGTACATTTTCTCCGCTTCATACATGGCGTGCGCATTTGCGGATATGCCGAAGACGGAATCTTCCAGGTCGATCTGGCCCTGTTCCGTCCCTTCGCTGTTGAACAATTTCGCTACCGGCATGACTGCTCCCACCTTGGCCTTCCAGGTCCAGGCCGACCTTTACCCGGCCCGGTTGATCAGTACGTATCCGTTCCGATGGCCCGGGACCGCTCCCTTCACCAGAAGGATGTTCTTCTCGGCGTCCACCCCGACCACCTGCAGATTTTTTACCGTCACGCGCTTGTTGCCCATCCGGCCGCCCATGCGGGTGCCCTTGAAAACCTTGGAAGGCGTCGCGCTCTGTCCAATCGATCCGGGATGGCGCCATCGGTCGCTTTGTCCCCGGGTCTTGTCACCGCCCCGGAAACCGTGCCGCTTCACGACGCCCTGGAAACCTCTCCCCTTGAAATACCCCGTCACGTCGACCAGTTCGCCGGTCTCGAAAATGTCGGCGCCGTATACCTGGCCGGGTTCGCAGGCCTCGATATCGTCCACCGCGACCTCGCGGACGATCCGCTGCGGATCGACCTTCGCCTTCTTGAAATGGCCCTGCAGCGGCCTGGTGGTCTGCTTTTCCTTCTTCGTTTCAAAACCGATCTGAGCCGCCTCGTAGCCGTCCCGGTCCAGCGTCTTCACCTGGGTGACGTAGCACGGCCCCGCTTCGATCACCGTGACCGGCACCGCGTCGCCGTTCTCGGCAAAGACCTGGCTCATCCCGATTTTCCTGCCGATCAGACCGTGCATCTTCGAGACTCCTACACCCTGATTTCCACGTCCACGCCGGCGGGCAGGTCCAGCTTGAGGAGCGCGTCCACCGTCTGCTGTGACGTGTCATAGATATCGATAAGCCGTTTGTGCACGCGCGTTTCGAACTGTTCCCGTGATTTCTTGTCGATAAAAGGAGAGCGCAGGACGGTATAGACGGTTCGTTTCGTCGGCAGCGGTATCGGTCCCATGACCCGGGCCCCGGCCCGCTGCGCCGCCTGGGTGATTTCCCTGGCCGATTTGTCCAGCATGGCGTGGTCGCAGGCCTTCAACCTGATCCTGATCTTCTGGTCCGCTCGATCGGCCATGGCGGCCTCCTTCTCCCGTGTTACTCGATGACTTCGGTTACGACGCCTGCGCCGACGGTCCTTCCGCCTTCCCTGATGGCGAAGCGCAGTTCGGTGTCCATGGCGATGGGCTGCATGAGGTTGACTTCCATGTCGACGTTGTCGCCGGGCATGACCATCTCGACGCCCTGGGGCAGTCCGACCGATCCGGTGACGTCGGTGGTACGGAAGTAGAACTGGGGCCTGTAGTTGTTGAAGAAGGGGGTATGCCTTCCGCCTTCCTCCTGCTTGAGGACGTAGACCTGGGCCTTGAACCGGGTATGGGGCGTGATGGACCCGGGCTTGGCCACGACCTGTCCTCGCTCCAGGGATTCCTTGTCCACGCCGCGCAGGAGCAGTCCCACGTTGTCTCCCGCCCGCGCGTCGTCGAGGAACTTCCTGAACATCTCGATGTCGGTGACGACGGTCTTTCGGGTGTCC
The DNA here is from genome assembly GCA_963693015.1 of bacterium. Taxonomy (GTDB): domain Bacteria; phylum JAAXHH01; class JAAXHH01; order JAAXHH01; family JAAXHH01; genus JAAXHH01. Next base: position 1,572,880 of record OY843748.1, on the reverse strand, counting down.
TTGATGCCGATGATCTCGACCTCGTCGTTCTTGTTGACGACGCCGCTCTCCACGCGTCCGGTGCCGACGGTGCCTCTACCGGTAATGGAGAAGACGTCCTCCACGGGCATGAGGAAGGGTCGGTCCTCGTCTCTGACGGGGGTGGGGATGTACTCGTCCACGGTGTCCATGAGTTCGGCGATGGGCGCGGTGTCGTCGGAGCCGGCCTCGCCTTCCATGGCCAGGAGGGCGCTGCCCCGGATCACGGGGATGTCGTCGCCGGGGAAGTCGTAGGAGGCGAGGAGTTCCCTGACCTCGAGTTCGACGAGTTCGAGGAGTTCCTCGTCGTCGACCTGGTCGCACTTGTTGAGGAAGACGACGATGGCGGGTACGTTGACCTGCCGTGCCAGGAGGATGTGCTCTCGGGTCTGGGGCATGGGTCCGTCGGCGGCGGAGACCACGAGGATGGCGCCGTCCATCTGTGCCGCGCCGGTGATCATGTTCTTGATGTAGTCGGCGTGTCCCGGACAGTCCACGTGGGCGTAGTGCCTGTTGGCGGTCTCGTACTCGGCGTGGTGGACGTTGATGGTGACGCCGCGCTCCTTCTCCTCGGGGGCGTTGTCGATCTGGTCGTAATCCTGGAACTCGGCCAGGCCCTTTTCGGCCAGGACCTTGGTGATCGCCGCCGTCAAGGTCGTCTTGCCGTGGTCCACGTGGCCGATCGTGCCGATGTTCACGTGGGGCTTCGTACGCTCGAATCTTTCCTTCGACATGCTGCAGATCCTCCAGAAATTAAACCGTTATGCGCCGCCGCGAATCTTTTCGAGGATTTCCTGTTTGATGCTTTCGGGTACTTCCGAATAGTGCGAAAACTGCATGGTGGACACGGCCCGCCCCTGCGTGGCGGAACGCAAAGCCGTCGCGTAACCGAACATCTCGCTCAGGGGAACGGTGGCCGCCACGACCTGCGCGTCCGTCCGGGGAATGATCCCGCCGATGCGGCCGCGCCGCCCGTTCAGGTCGCCGACCACGGTGCCCACGTATTCACTCGGAACGGCCACTTCCACGTCCATGACCGGTTCCAGCAGCGCGGGATCGGCCTTGCGCATGCCGTCCTGGAAGGCCATGGAAGCCGCCACCTTGAAGGCTACTTCCGACGAATCGACTTCGTGATAGGAACCATCGTACAGGGTGACCTTGACGCCCTGCACCGTGTATCCGGCGAGCACGCCGTTATGCGCGGCTTCCCGCACGCCGGCCTCGACGGACGAGATGAATTCCCGGGGAATAACGCCCCCTACGATGCCGTTGACGAATTCGACGCCGTCCCCGTCTTCCATGGGTTCCATTTCCAGCCAGACGTGACCGAACTGACCGCGTCCGCCCGACTGCCGGACGAAGCGGCCTTCGCTCTTCACGGACGTGCCAATGGTTTCCCGGTAGGCGACCTGGGGACGTCCCACGTTCGCTTCCACGCGGAACTCCCGCAGCATGCGGTCGACCAGGATCTCGAGGTGCAGTTCGCCCATGCCCGATATGATCAACTGGCTGGTTTCTTCATCGGTATGTACGCGGAAAGTAGGATCTTCTTCGGAGAGCTTCTGGAGGGACTGGCTGAGCTTTTCTTCGTCTGCCCGGGTCTTGGGCTCGACCGCGACGGACATCACCGGCTTGGGAAACTCCATCGCTTCGAGGGCGATGGGCCATTCCGGGTCGCAAAGGGTGTCGCCCGTCACCACGTCTTTGACGCCCACCAGCGCCACGATATCGCCCGCCTCGGCGAACTTTAGCTGCTCCCGCTTGTTGGCGTGCATCTGCAGGATCCGGCTGATCCGTTCGCGCCTGTTGGTCCGGGTATTCAACACGTAGCATCCCGCCGGAAGCGTTCCGGAATAGATCCGGTAGAATGCGAGCTTGCCGACGTGGGGATCGGTCATGATCTTGAAGGCCACCCCGGAGAGCGGCGCCTCGGGCATGCTTTCCCGCACTTCCTGTTCGCCGCTCAACGTGTTCTTTCCGCAAACCGGAGGTACGTCCTGGGGCGACGGCAGGTAGTCGACGATCGCGTCGAGCAGCGCCTGGACGCCCTTGTTGCGGAAGGAAGAACCCACGAGGACCGGGATCAGGCTGACCGAAAGCGTGGCCCGGCGAATGGCGCCCTGCAGTTCGGAGACCGTGGGCTCCTCGCCGGCCAGGTAGGTTTCCATCAATTCCTCGTCGACTTCGGCGAGACTCTCGATCAGCTTGTTCCGGTGCTCCGCGGCATACTCCGCCAGATCCTTCGGAACGTCGTGCTCGTCGAAAGTGGCGCCCATGTTGTCTTCGTGGTAGCTGCGGGCCTTCATGGTGATCAGGTCGATACTGCCGGTAAACAGGTCGCCGGAACCGATGGGCAGTTGGATCGGGATGGCATTGGCCCCGAGCCGGTCGTGCATCATGGAGACGCACTGGTGGAAGTCCGCGCCCACGCGGTCGATCTTGTTCACGTAGGCGAGGCGGGGTACGCCGTACTTGTCGGCCTGCCGCCAGACGGTCTCGGACTGCGGCTCGACGCCGCCCACGGCACAAAAAATCGCCACGGAGCCGTCAAGCACGCGCAGCGATCGTTCCACCTCGACCGTGAAATCCACGTGACCGGGTGTATCGATGATATTGATCCGGTGGTCGCGCCAGAAGGAAGTGGTGGCCGCGGACGTGATCGTAATGCCCCGCTCACGCTCCTGGTCCATCCAGTCCATGGTCGCGGCGCCGTCGTGGACCTCGCCCATTCTGCGCACGCGGCCCGTATAATAGAGTATACGTTCCGTCGTGGTCGTCTTCCCCGCGTCGATATGGGCCATGATCCCGATATTCCGGGTCTTTTCCAGGTTCGATTCGGAAGCGTTCTTTCGGTTTTCCGCGGTCATTTTCTCTTTCGTTCTGATCGTTGCTTCGGTCACTGCGCTTTGCACCTCATAAAGTACGGATCATCGCGCTGGATGATCCGTGTGTACTGTTTCGACGTGTTATCGATACGCCTTTACCACCTGTAATGGGCAAAGGCCCGGTTCGCTTCCGCCATCCGGTAGGTTTCTTCCTTGCGGCGGACGGCCGCGCCCTCCCCTTTGGCGGCGGCGGTAAACTCTCCGGCCAGGCACTCGTACATGTTCTTCTCGGAACGGGCCCGTGCGGCATCGATGAGCCAGCGTATGGCCATGGCCCGCTGCTGGTCGTCCCTCACTTCCACGGGGACCTGGTAGGTCGAACCACCCACCCGGCGGGATTTGACGTGAACGACGGGACCGACGATCTTGATCGCCTTCTCGAACACGGGCAGCGGTTCCTGGCTGGTCCGTTCTTCGATCAGATCGAGCGCCTGGTAGAAAACGCGTTCCGCGACACTCTTCTTCCCCTTGCGCATCAGTCCGTTGATGAACTTGGATACCAGCACGCTGTTGTATTTCCAGTCCGGCTCCGGTTCCCGTCTTACGACTTCTTTCCTTCTTGCCATCTCGTACTCCCGGCCGTCTCCCGCGAGGGCTCGCCTCAGCCTACTTTGGTTTCTTGGTTCCGTATTTCGACCGGCCGTTGCGCCTGTCGGGCACTCCGCTGGCGTCCAGTGCGCCACGGATGATGTGATACCGCACACCGGGCAGATCCTTCACCCGGCCGCCCCGGACCAGGACGATGTTATGCTCCTGCAGGTTGTGGCTCTCGCCCGGGATATAGCAGGTGGCCTCGATGCCGTTCATCAGGCGGACGCGGGCTATTTTCCTCAACGCCGAGTTCGGCTTCTTGGGCGTCTGCGTTTTCACCTGCAGGCAGTTCCCCCGCTTCTGGGGGCTACCGCGCAACGCGGGCGATTTCGTCTTTCGCTGCGCCTTCTTCCGGCCGTGGCGAATAAGTTGATTTATCGTCGGCATTTCCGCCTGACCATCCCCTCGTACCTGGACCCGGCCCATTCAATGAAACATGGGCGTTCAAGGTCGATCAATAGGGCTTTTTTCCAAAAGCCACAGGTAGGTAAATTTACGTAGGTCCGTCTGTCGTGTCAAGCGTTTTTCAAAAAAAAACGAGCGCCGCGTTTAACGTGGTTCCACGGCGCCCGATGCATGAAATCAACTGCCCTCTTGAACCGTTTCCACGGGCGGCGGCTCGGCTTCGGCCACGTTCGGCAGCGTTCCGGCTCCGGTTTCCGCGTCGCCGTTCACCGATTCCGCGTCGAAAAGGGATTCCGCCGGTATCGCCGGGTGCTCGATCTCATTGCCCTCTTCGTCTACGAGCCGCATCTGGCTATACCTGTCGAGCCCGGTGCCGGCCGGTATCAGGTGACCCATGATGACGTTCTCTTTCAGGCCGAGGAGCGCGTCTCTCTTGCCCTCTATGGCCGCCTGGGTCAGCACGCGGGTCGTTTCCTGGAAAGCCGCGGCGGAGACGAAGCTTTCCGTACTGAGCGCCGCCTTGGCAATGCCCTGCAGCAGCGGCTGGTTCGTCGCCGGGTCGCCGCCTTCGCGCAACACGCGGTCGTTCTCCGACTGGAAACGGCTGCGGTCCACTTCCTCGCCCTTGAGAAACTCCGTGTCGCCCGGGTCGTCCACCCTGACCTTCTGGAGCATCTGGCGCACGATGACTTCCACGTGCTTGTCGTTGATGCTCACGCCCTGCATGCGGTATACTTCCTGGATCTGGTTGACCAGGTATTCCTGCACGGCGTTCACGCCCTGGATTTCGAGAATGTCGTGGGGGTCGATCGAACCTTCGGACAGGGGTTCTCCCGCCTGCACCCGGTCGCCGTCGCGCACGCTCAAGTGCCGGCCCTGGGGGATCAGGTATTCCTGTTCCGATCCGTCGTCGGCCCGTACGAGGAGGCGATGGGCGCGCCGGACGATGCCGGCGACCTTCACGACGCCGTCCACCTTCGCCACCGTGGCGGGATCGCGGGGCTTACGCGCCTCGAAGAGTTCGGCCACGCGCGGCAGGCCGCCGGTGATGTCCCGGGTCCTGCCGATGGAACGCGGAATGCGCGCGAGGACCGTGCCGGGCTGCACGTAGGTGCGCTCGGCATTGCTCTGGTCCGTGAACTCGGTAACGAGCAGATGGGCGCCGGTGGGCAGGTTGTATTCGTCTTTGCTCTTGCCCTTTGCGTCCGCGATGTAGATGCGGGGATGGAGCGCCTGCTGCCCCCGGTTTTCCGTGATCACCTTCTGGCGCATGCCCGTGGTGTCGTCCAGCTGCTCGCGCAGCGTTTCGCCGGCCACCACGTCTTCCAGTTGCACGTATCCGGCCCGCACGGCGATGATCGGGATGTTGTAGGGGTTCCACTCGAAGAGGGCCTGGTTCTCCTCCACGGTCTCGCCGTCCGTCGTGAGCATGACCGCGCCGTAGGGGATGAAGAAATGGTCCCTCCGGTTGCCGTCGCTGTCCAGGATGGTGATCTCGCCGGCCCGGCCGATGACGACCTGGGCGCCGTTCTCCTGGGTGACGGTTTCGACCGCGGTGAAGACGGCCTTGCCCGCCTGCTTCGTGGTAATCTTGTTCTGCGTGGCGTCCCGGCTCGCGATCCCGCCGATATGGAACGTGCGAAGCGTCAGCTGCGTCCCGGGCTCGCCGATGCTCTGCGCCGCCATGACGCCGACGGCCTCGCCCATTTCCACCATCGTGCCCGTGGCGAGGTTCCGGCCGTAGCAGCGGGCGCACACGCCGCGCTTGGTCTCGCAGGTCAGCACGGACCGGATATGCACGGTCTCGCTCATTTCCGCATCGGGATCGGAGGAGTACTGAACGCCGCCGCGCTGTTCGATAAGGTCGGCGACTTCCTCGTTGATCTCTTCGCCGCCCGCCGTCAGCAGTTCCCGCGTGATGGGGTCGTAGATGTCGTCCATCACCACCCGGCCCAGCACCCGGTCGCCCAGCGGTTCCATGACGTTCGCGCCCTCTTTCAGGGCGCCGATTTCGATGCCGCGGATCGTGCCGCAGTCCGCCTCGGTGATGATCACGTTCTGCGCCACGTCCACCAGCCGGCGGGTAAGGTATCCGGCGTCGGCGGTCTTGAGGGCCGTGTCCGCGAGTCCCTTGCGGCCGCCGTGGCTGGAAGTGAAATACTCGAGTACCGTCAATCCTTCCTTGAGATTGGACAGGATGGGCGTTTCGATATACTCGCCGACCTGACCGACGACTTTCCGCTGGGGCTTGGCCATTAGACCGCGCATGCCGCACAACTGGCCCACCTGGTCCAGCTTGCTCCGCGCGCCGGACGCCATCATCATGTAGAAGGGATTGAAGCCGTCGTCCGATTCGGCCAGCGTGGTCTCGACGATTTCGTTCAGCTTGGTCCGGGTATGCTGCCACACGTCGATCACCTTGTTGTACCGCTCGCCCTCGGTAATGGCGTGGCCTTCGTACTGGTCCTGGATGGACTGCACTTCGGCCTCGGCGTCCCGGATCATCTGTTCCTTCTCGTCGGGAATGACGACGTCGTCGATCCCGGACGTCAGGCCCGAAAGGGTCGCGTAGTGAAAGCCCAGCCGCTTGACCTCGTCGAGGACCAGGCAGGTGCGGTAATTGCCGAGTTGCCGGTAGACGTCGGCCACCATGTTCCGGATGGCCTTGTTGTCGAACACCTCGTTCTGGAAGCCGATCTCCGGCGGCAGGATCTGGTTGAATATGACCCGGCCGACGGTCGTCTCGATCATTTTTCCGTCCAGGCGCAACCTGATGAGGGCATGGAGGTCCACGAGGTCGTTGTCGTGGGCGAGCATGACCTCGGACACGCTCGCGAACACCTTGCCTTCGCCCCGGCAGTCTTTAAGTTCCTTGGTCAGGTAGTAGCATCCGAGTACGATGTCTTTGCTCGGCGCGCAGATCGGCTGTCCGTTCTTCGGATCGAGGATGTTGTTGGAGGACAGCATCAGCACCCGGGCCTCGATCTGGGCTTCGAAGGACATGGGGACGTGCACCGGCATCTGATCGCCGTCGAAGTCGGCGTTGAAGGCCTCGCATACGAGGGGGTGGATGCGGATGGCCTTGCCTTCCACGAGCACCGGCATGAAAGCCTGGATACCCAGCCTGTGCAGCGTGGGCGCCCGGTTCAGCAGGACCGGATGATCCTTGATGATTTCTTCGAGGATATCCCAGACTTCGGGTTCCTCGCGTTCGACGATCTTCTTCGCGCTCTTGACCGTCTGCACGAAGCCCTTGTCTTCCAGCCGTTGTATGATAAAGGGCTTGAAGAGTTCCAGGGCGATGTTCTTCGGCAGCCCGCACTGGTGGATTTTCAGTTCGGGCTCCACCACGATCACGGAACGGCCGGAGTAATCCACCCGTTTTCCGAGCAGGTTCTGGCGGAACCGGCCCTGCTTGCCCTTGAGCAGGTCGGAGAGGGACTTGAGCGAGCGGTTTCCGTCGCCGCGCACGGCCCGGGACCGCCTGCCGTTGTCGAGCAGGGCGTCCACCGCCTCCTGCAGCATACGCTTCTCGTTGCGGAGTATGACGTCGGGCGCGCGGATCTCCAGCAGCTTCTTGAGCCGGTTGTTCCGGTTGATGACGCGCCGGTACAGGTCGTTGAGGTCTGAAGTGGCGAACCGCCCGCCTTCCAGGGGCACCAGCGGCCGCAGGTCGGGCGGGATGACCGGCAGCACTTCCATGATCATCCATTCGGGCCGGTTGCCGTCGGAGTCCGGTCCGTTGGAATTCCGGAAGGCCTCGACCACTTTCAGCCGCTTCAGCGCGTCGTTCTTCCGTTGTACCGACGTTTCCATCCGCACCCGGGTCCGCAGATCGACGGACAGCTCTTCGATGTCGATCTCGGCAAGCAGGCGGCGGAGGGCGCCGGCGCCCATGTCCGCCTCGAATTCGTGCCCCGCTTCCTCGAGATCCATGAAGGTGTCCTGGTCGATGATCTCGCCCTTCTGGTAGTCGGTGTCGCCCGGGTCCAGCATGACGTAGGACTCGTAGTAGATTACGCGTTCTAGGTTCCGGATGGACAGGTTCAGCAGGTTGCCGATACGGCTCGGCGGCGACTTGAAATACCAGATGTGGCATACCGGAACGGCCAGTTCGATGTGCCCGAGCCGTTCCCGCCGTACCTTCGCCTGGGTGACCTCCACGCCGCAACGGTCGCATATGACGCCGCGGTACCGGATGCGCTTGTATTTTCCACAGTTGCACTCCCAATCCTTCACGGGGCCGAAGGTGCGTTCGCAGAACAGGCCGTCGCGTTCCGGTTTGAACGTCCGGTAGTTTATGGTTTCCGGTTTCGTCACTTCCCCGTAGGACCATCTGCGGATCGTTTCGGGGGAGGCCAGCTGTATCCGAATCGTGCTGCGTTTCTTGGGCTGCTTGTGCATTAGATCGACCACTGGTGACACCTCCTGATCTTTATCTTCTCTGCAGGCCTCTGGCCGGCGTGTCGGCGATCGGAGTCCCGTCGGGCACTCCGCGGGGTGAGGTGCTAACCGTTTCATTCTTCGAGCTGGACGTCCAGGGCCAGGCTCTGGAGTTCCTTGACTAGGACGTTGAAGGACTCCGGTATACCCGGTTCCGGTGGATTGTCGCCCTTGACGATGGCCTCGTACAGCCGGGAACGGCCGTTGACGTCGTCCGATTTCACGGTCAGCATTTCCTGCAGCGTGTACGAAGCGCCGTAGGCCTGCAGGGCCCAGACCTCCATTTCGCCGAAACGCTGACCGCCGAACTGGGCCTTTCCTCCGAGGGGCTGTTGCGTAACCAGGGAGTAGGGCCCGATCGACCGGGCGTGGATCTTGTCTTCCACCAGATGGTTCAGTTTCATGACGTACATGTAACCGACCGTGACTTCCTTGTCGAAGGGAAGGCCCGTCTTGCCGTCGAAGAGCGTACTCTTTCCGGATTCAGGCAGGCCCGCGTCATCCAGCGCCCCTTTGATTTCTGCAATGGATGCCCCGTCGAACACCGGGGTCGCGATATAGGTGTTCGTTTCCTTCGCGACCCACCCGATGTGGATCTCCATGATCTGTCCGAGGTTCATGCGGCCCGGCACGCCGAGGGGATTCAGGATGATGTCTATGTGGCGTCCGTCCGGCAGGTAGGGCATGTCCTCTTCCGGGACGATCTTCGCCACCACGCCCTTGTTCCCGTGCCGCCCGGCCATCTTGTCGCCCACGGACAGCTTCCTCTTCTTGGCCACGTACACTTTGACCAGTTGAATCACCCCCGGGGCCAATTCGTCTCCGCGCCGTATCTTCTCCTGTTCGCGTTCCAGCTGGTTTTCGATTTCCCGGATATTCTTGGAGGAAGCGCGGATCACCTTCTGGACCATATCGTTCACGTCCGCGTTGACCACCCAACGCTCGCTCTGGATGACCCGGTCGAAATCGAGGTCCGCCAACCTGCTGTCCGTGTACTTTCTCTTGGCCGGGACCACGACTTCGTCGGTCTCTCCGTCCCGCAGTTCGACGCACACCCTGCCCTTGAGCAGTTCGCTCAGCTTTTCGTTGCGCGTCTCCTTGACCTGGTCGATCCGCCGCTGGTAGTCGCGTTCGAGTTCGCGCAGGGTTTCTCTTTCCTTCTCCCGAGCGACGCTGTCGCTGTCCTTGCGGCTGTACAGACGGGTATCGATGACGATGCCCTGCATGCCGGGAGGCGCCTTCAGGGAGGCATCCCGCACGTCGCCGGCCTTCTCCCCGAAGATCGCGCGCAACAGGCGTTCCTCCGGGGACAGCTCCCGTTCGCCCTTGGGCGTCACCTTGCCCACGAGGATGTCGCCGGGTCCCACTTCCGCACCGATGCGAATGATACCGGATTCATCCAGGTTGCGGACGGCGTCCTCGCTCACGTTGGGGATCTCGCGGGTGAATTCCTCGGTGCCCACTTTCGTTTCGCGGGCCGGAAGTTCGAATTCGGTGATGTGGATGGAAGAAAAAACGTCCTGCTTGACCAGCCTTTCGCTGACGACGATGGCGTCTTCGAAATTGTACCCTTCCCAGGACATGAAGGCGGTCAGCACGTTGCGGCCCAGGGCGAGTTCGCCATCGGCCGTGGCGGGCCCGTCCGCAAGTACCTGCCCCGCTTCCACGCGCGCGCCGGTCCGAACGATCGGCTTCTGGTTGATGCAGGTTTCCTGGTTGGATTTCTTGAATTTGGTAAGCGGATACACGTCGGGCGGAGTATCGAAGAGATCGGCATCATCGGTGTCGTCAGGCGTCACCGTGATCATGTCCGCGGAGACCTGCGTGACCGTGCCGCCCTGTCTGGCGACCACCACCGCGCCGGAATCCACGGCGACCTTGCGCTCCATGCCGGTGCCTACCAGGGGCGACTCGGTGCGCAGGAGGGGGACCGCCTGCCGCTGCATATTGGATCCCATGAGCGCCCGGTTGGCGTCGTCGTGCTCCAGGAAGGGGATCAGGGCCGCCGAAACCCCCAGGATCTGCTTGGGCGAAACGTCCATGTAATCGACCTCGCCGGGCTCGACCAGCTTGATGTCGCCCTTGTTCCGCGTGGGGACGCGGCCGACGAGCCGTCCTTCGTCGTCCGGCGAAATGGCGGCCTGGGCGATCATGAAGTCCTCTTCCTGGTCGGCCGACAGGTAGTCGATCTCTTCGGTGATCCGGCCGTCCAGGACCTTGCGGTAAGGCGTTTCGATGAACCCGAACCGGTTGATCCGGCCGTAGGTGCCCATGTAGGCGATCAGGCCGATGTTCGGGCCTTCCGGCGTCTCGATGGGACAGATGCGGCCGTAGTGCGTATGATGGACGTCGCGCACCTCGAAGCTGGCGTGCGACCGGTCCAGTCCGCCGGGGCCGAGGGAGCTCAGTCTCCGCTTGTGGGTCAGTTCGGCCAGGGGATTGGTCTGCTCCATGAACTGCGACAGCTGGCTGCTGCCGAAGAACGCGGCGATGACGGAAGAGACCGTCCGGGCGTTCACCAGGTCCTGGGGCGTGATCGAATCGGCGTCGTGGAGGCTGATCCGGTCCCTGATGGTTCTGGCCATCCGCGTCAACCCGGTGTTGAACTGCTGGGCGAGGAGTTCGCCCACCGACCGCGTTCGCCTGTTGCCCAGGTGGTCGATGTCGTCGGTGACGCCTTCGCCCCGGCGCAGCTTCAGCAGGTAGTCGATGATGGCGATGAAATCTTCCGCCGTCAGGATGGTCGTGTCGATCGGCACGTCCAGGTTCAGGCGCTTGTTGATCCGGTGGCGCCCGACGGCCGCCAGGTTGTACCGCTTCTGGTTGAAGAACATGCGGTCCATCAGCGCCTGGGCCGTTTCCAGGTTGGGCGGGTCGCCCGGCCGCAGCAGGCTGTACATTTTCGACAGCGCGTCTTCCGACGATGTGGTCGAGTCTTTCCTGAACGTATTGGCCAGGACGTCCGGCTCCCGGGTCGGGTCCATCCGGACGATCTTGATTTTCGCGGCCTGCCTGGACTGCCCGGCCCGTCCGGCCTGGCCGTTTCCGCCGGCCAGCCGTTCCACCAGCGCCTCCGTCAGCGGTTCGCCGCTGTCGGCAACGATCTCTCCGGTTTCCTTGTCGACGACCGGCGCACCGACGCTTCGGCCAATCAGTTCGGCGGCCTTGTTGGCCCGGACGGCGTCGAATTCATAGAACAACTGGTAGATCTCTTCGTTGCTTTCGTAACCCAGGGCGCGCAGCAGCAGCGTTACGGGAAATTTCCGCTTCCGGTCGATGTGGACGAAGAGCACGTCGTTCACGTCCAGGCTGAATTCCAGCCAGGTGCCGTGTTCCGGTATGATGCGGGCCGAGTAAAGCTGCTTTCCGTTGGGGTGGGTTTCTTCAGAGAAGAACACGCCGTAGGAACGCTGCAACTGCGAAACGATGACCCGTTCGGCGCCGTTGATGATGAAGGTGCCCTTCTCCGTGATCAGCGGAAGTTCCCCGAGGAACACGGTCTGCTCGATGATGTCCTTCACCTTCTTGTCGTCGCCGTTCCCCTCCTCGCGGATCACCAGGCGAAGCCTCGCCTTCAGGGGAATCGCGTAGGTCATGCCCCGTTCCTGGCATTCGAGGACGGTGTACTTGGGCTCGCCGAGCATGTATTCGATGAACTCGAGCGAGAAGTGCTCGTGGATGTCCGTGATGGGGAATATGTCGGTGAAAACGGCCTGCAGACCCTGGTTCTTGCGCTCGGAAACGGGTACTTCGGCCTGTAGAAACGCGCTGAAGGAATCTATCTGAACCGCCAGCAGATTCGGCATTTCGATGATGGAGGGCAGTTTGGAATAATCATGGCGCGTGATCCGAGTTTTTTCCATCGGCTGACCACATCCTTTCGGCAGGTAGGTTAATTGAACCCGTGGACGAAAAACGAGAACGATCCCGTGCGCGCCATCGCGTCATGAGGATCGCCACACGCGCCACGCGGACCCGATCCGGTTTACCGCCCTGCCTATTTGAGTTCGACCGTTCCGCCCGCTTCTTCGATCTGCTTCTGAATATCGTCGGCTTCCTCTTTCGTGACGCCCTCCTTCAACGCGCCGGGAACGCCGTCGACCAGCGCCTTGGCCTCTTTCAGACCCAGGCCCGTGATCGCCCGCACGACCTTGATGACCTGGATCTTCTTGTCGCCGAAACCGGTCAGCACGACGTCGAAGGCGTCCTTTTCTTCTTCCGCGGGCGCGGCCGCGTCGGCGGCGCCGGGCGCGGCGACAGCCACCGTCGCCGCGGCGGAAACACCGAACTTGTCTTCGAGCGTCTTCACGAGATCATTCAGTTCCAGCACGGTCAGCTGTTCGATCTGATCCACGATATCGGACACGGCCATGATACATACCTCCATTGGGATTTTAAGGGATGCTGCCTTTGCCGTTCTTGACGGTCTTCACACGATTCGAAACGTACGTTCGGCGACGGACGGCGGTTCCGGAATACCGGCGCGCTGCCCTCACTCGCCGCCTTCCTGCGCCGCCTTCTGCCGAGAAATGGCCGACACGGTGCGGACCAGCCCGCCCAGCACGCCGGACAACGTGAACACCAGGCCGGTGATCGGCGCGGCGATACCGCCGACCGTCCTGGCCAGCAGTTCGTCTCTGCCCGGCAGCCTGGCCAGCGTCTCGGCCTGCGCGGCATCGATGATCTCACCGGTCAAAAAGCCGCCCTTGACGCGGGGACGGTCCTCGTGTTCCTTGCCGAAGTCGATGAGCACTTTCGCCGGCGCCACGGGGTCGTTCGACAGGACGAGGGCGGTCGGTCCATCCAGGGTATCGCCCAGGTCGGGCAGCCCCGCGCCTTCGACGGCGAGGCGGGTCAGCGTGTTCTTGATGACGCGGCATTCCACGGATTCCGCCCGCAACCGACTTCGCAGCTCCGTAACCTCGCCGACGTCCAGGCCGGTGAGGTCCGTCAGGTACACGCTCTCGGTTTCCTTCAATCGCGTCGTCAGATCCCGGACGATCTGCTCTTTTACGGCACGCGGCTGGGGCATGCTGTCAAGACTCCTTTTTCCGTCGGCTCGAGACCGCGGATGCGTCTACGCCTCGACGGTCGCCGCCTGGCGATCGACCGACACACCGGGCCCCATGGTGGATGATATGGTAAGTCGCTTTATGTATTGCCCTTTGGCGGATGCAGGCTTCGCCCGCATGACCGCGTCGATGAACGTCGAAGCGTTTTCCTTCAGCTGCTGAACGGAAAAGGACACCTTGCCCACGTGCCCGTGCAGGTTGCCCTCGCGGTCCACGCGGTACTCGATCCGGCCGGACTTCACTTCCCGGACCGCGGGACCCACGTCAAAGGTCACGGTGCCGCTCTTCGGGTTGGGCATGAGTCCCCGCGGACCCAGTACGCGGCCCAGCTTGCCCACGTCACGCATGATGTCGGGCGTGGCGATCACGACGTCGAAATCGGTCCAGCCTTTTTCGATCTGCTCGATGTACTCGTCGGCGCCGACGTAGTCCGCGCCGGCCTCCTGGGCGTCTTTCTGCGCTTCGCCCCGCGTCAGCACGAGCACCCTGGTTTCCTTCCCCGTTCCGTGGGGCAGCGCCACCGCGCCCCGTACCATCTGGTCCGCGTGACGGGGATCCACGTTCAGCCGCATGGCCAACTCGACGGTCTCGTCGAATTTCGTCTTCGATGTTTCCTTGACGATCGACAACGCGTCCTCGAGGGGATAATCCCTTCCGGCTTCCACTTTCTCCCTGGCGCCCAGATAGCGTCTGCCTCTTTTCATGGTCCGTCTCCTTAACGACTTTCCCCGGTTATCCTTCCACCTCGATACCCATGCTGCGGGCCGTGCCTTCGATCATGCGCATGGCCGCCTCCGTGTCCGCGGCGTTCAGATCCGGCTTCTTCAGTTCGGCGATCTGCCTGACCTGGTCCCGGGTGACCTTGCCGACCTTATCCCGGTTCGGTTCACCCGACGCCTTGGCCAGACCGGCCTCGCGCTTGAGCAGCACCGCGGCCGGGGGCGTCTTCGTGATGAAGGAAAAGCTCCGGTCGGCGTAGACCGTGATCACGACCGGTATGATCAGCCCCATCCGGTCCTGGGTCTTCGCGTTGAAGACCTTGCAGAACTCCATGGGATTGACGCCGTGCTGGCCGAGGGCCGATCCCACCGGCGGCGCCGGATTCGCCTGGCCTGCCGGTACCTGGAGCTTGATCACCGTCGATATCTTCTTGGCCACAAAACCCTCCTAGGTAACGTGGGAGACCTGAAGGAAGTCGAGTTCCACCGGTGTCGCACGTCCGAATATGCTCACCATGACCTTGAGCTTCTGCCGATCGGGGTGTATCGCCTCCACGACGCCGGTGAAATCGGTAAAGGGACCATCGGTCACCTTGACCTGGTCGCCGGTCCGGTAAGGGATTTCCACGCCTTCGCCCTTTTCCTTGTGCGGTTCGTCCCGGTGCAGGATGCGGTTCAGTTCACTCTCCCGCAAGGGCTGCGGCCGGGGTCCGCTCCCGACGAAATGGGTAACGCCCGGCGCATTGGTCACCAGGTGCCAGGAATCGCGGTCCATCTCCATTTCCACGAGGACGTAGCTGGGGAAGAGCTTGCGTATGGTAGACGTCTTCTTACCCTGCTTCATCTCTACGATTTCTTCGGTAGGGATGAGAATCTCGCCGATCTTCTCTTCCAGCCCTTCCCGGATCTTCAGTTTCTCCAGGTGGGTCTTCACCTTGTTCTCATGACCTGAGTAGGTATGAATCACATACCAGCGCTTGTCCATGACTCCCCTCATCTTCTCTCGCTGCGCGTCAGGCCCCGAGCAAACGGCTCAGTATGATGGACAGAATGAAATCGATCACCCCGGTGAAGGCGGCCAGGATCAGCGTGATCACGATGACCACGGTCGTCGAACCGATCAATTCGTTCCGGCTCGGCCAGTTCACCTTGGAGAGCTCCGTCCTTACTTCTCTCAGAAAGTCTACCGTTCGTTCGTACATGTTCCGTGTTTCGTGCTGAAATGACCGCCTGTCTTCCGTCTATTCGGAACGTCACGGTCATTCACACTGATTGAGATTGAATGGTTCCCGCGTGTGCCTGCGCGCGTCGCAGGTTGCATAAAAAGGCAGGCCGGAACTGTGGTTTCCGCTCAGTTCGAGTCGCCGGCCTGCGGTTTTGCGTGTCTTCCGTGTCAAAATCATCCGGACCAGACGGGTGGAGACCGTTTCGGTCGTTCCGACCCGTGCGTATGCGTCAATACCTGCCGTTACTCGATGACTTCTGTGACGACGCCAGCGCCGACGGTTCTTCCGCCTTCCCTGATGGCGAAGCGCAGTTCGGTGTCCATGGCGATGGGCTGCATGAGGTTGACTTCCATGTCGACGTTGTCGCCGGGCATGACCATCTCGACGCCCTGGGGCAGTCCGACCGATCCGGTGACGTCGGTGGTACGGAAGTAGAACTGGGGCCTGTAGTTGTTGAAGAAGGGGGTATGCCTTCCGCCTTCCTCCTGCTTGAGGACGTAGACCTGGGCCTTGAACCGGGTATGGGGTGTGATGGACCCGGGCTTGGCCACGACCTGTCCTCGCTCCAGGGATTCCTTGTCCACGCCGCGCAGGAGCAGTCCCACGTTGTCTCCCGCCCGTGCGTCGTCGAGGAACTTCCTGAACATCTCGATGTCGGTGACGACGGTCTTTCGGGTGTCCTTGATGCCGATGATCTCGACCTCGTCGTTCTTGTTGACGACGCCGCTCTCCACGCGTCCGGTGCCGACGGTGCCTCTACCGGTAATGGAGAAGACGTCCTCCACGGGCATGAGGAAGGGTCGGTCCTCGTCTCTGACGGGGGTGGGGATGTACTCGTCCACGGTGTCCATGAGTTCGGCGATGGGCGCGGTGTCGTCGGAGCCGGCCTCGCCTTCCATGGCCTGCAGGGCGCTGCCCCGGATCACGGGGATGTCGTCGCCGGGGAAGTCGTAGGAGGCGAGGAGTTCCCTGACCTCGAGTTCGACGAGTTCGAGGAGTTCCTCGTCGTCGACCTGGTCGCACTTGTTGAGGAAGACGACGATGGCCGGGACGTTGACCTGCCGTGCCAGGAGGATGTGCTCGCGGGTCTGGGGCATGGGTCCGTCGGCGGCGGAGACCACGAGGATGGCGCCGTCCATCTGTGCCGCGCCGGTGATCATGTTCTTGATGTAGTCTGCGTGTCCGGGACAGTCCACGTGGGCGTAGTGCCTGTTGGCGGTCTCGTACTCGGCGTGGTGTACGTTGATGGTGACGCCGCGCTCCTTCTCCTCGGGGGCGTTGTCGATCTGGTCGTAGTCCTGGAACTCGGCCAGGCCCTTTTCGGCCAGGACCTTGGTGATCGCCGCCGTCAAGGTCGTCTTGCCGTGGTCCACGTGGCCGATCGTGCCGATGTTCACGTGGGGCTTCGTACGCTCGAATCTTTCCTTCGACATGGAGACTTTCTCCTGAACCGGTTAGGTTAACGAAACGGATACACCATAAAAGTCAGCGCCAAAGCCCTCGGCCGGACTTGAACCGGCGACCTACGCCTTACCATGGCGTTGCTCTACCAACTGAGCTACAAGGGCGCTTCGTTCAAGGTTCAGATAGACTTGTACATTCCAACGGCCGAAACCTTCAGTTTCTCCGAACCCCGGACACGGGACGTCATAGAGCGGGAAACGGGACTCGAACCCGCGACCCTCAGCTTGGAAGGCTGATGCTCTAGCCAACTGAGCTATTCCCGCCGGTCTTCGTTCTGATGCTGCCCGTCAGCCTGGTCGGCCCTCTTCATAAGACATGGGGAGGGCAGGATTCGAACCTGCGAAGGCTGAGCCAACGGATTTACAGTCCGTCCCATTTGACCGCTCTGGAACCTCCCCCGGCTGCCAGGAAGCCACCACTCGGATTCGAACCGAGAACCTACTGATTACAAATCAGCCGCTCTGCCATTGGAGCTATGGTGGCCCATTATAATCAGTACGGATCCGCGTCTTGAGCAGCTCAAGAACACAGACAGGCAAATATAATCAACATCCCTGACTTTGTCAAGGGTGTATGTAAAATAAAATGGCGGCCGGATTGGATTACCGGCGCAGGCGGATATGGAGTTCCCGAAGCTGTCTTTCGCTCACCTCGCCCGGCGCGCCCATCAGCAGGTCCTGGGCGTTCTGGTTCAGGGGAAAGGCGATGACTTCCCGGAGGTTCGTCTCGTCGGTGAGGAGCATGACGATGCGGTCGATGCCGGGCGCGATCCCGCCGTGGGGCGGCGCGCCGTATTTCAGCGCGCTGATCATGCCGCCGAATTCCGCGTCGACCTCGCCGGCGGAATAGCCCGCGATTTCGAAGGCCCGGTACATGACGTCGGGCCGGTGGTTCCGGATGGCGCCGCTGGACAGCTCCGTGCCGTTGCAGACGATGTCGTACTGGTAGGCCAGTACTTCGAGGGGCGGCGTGTTCCCGAGGGCTTCCAGGCCGCCCTGGGGCATGGAGAAGGGATTGTGCGAGAAGATCACCTTGCCCGTCTCCGCGTCCTGTTCATACATGGGAAAATCCACGATCCAGCAGAACCGGTAGGCCTTCGGTTCCCGCAGGGAAAGCAGGTCGGCGAAATGCAGCCTGAGCTTGCCCGCCACGTCGCTTGCCCGGTCCTCCGTGTCGGCCACGAAGAACCACGATGCGCCCGGTACGGGTTCGATGACGGATTTCAGCTGCTCGAGGGTCCGGTCGTCCAGCACGCGGGCGATAGATCCTCTGACCCCGTCCTCCGCAAAAGAGATATACGCCGCGCCGCGCCCCCCGAATTCCTCCTTCACGGTCCGGTCCAGGTTGTCGAAGAAGCTGCGGGGCCGCGTGGCCACGCCCGGGACGGCGAGGGCCCGCACGACTCCGCCTTTCTCGACGACCTGGCGAAAGGCGTTGAATTCCGACGCCCGGAAGGCTTCGGTGACGTCTTCGATCTCCAGGCCGAACCGCAGGTCGGGCTTGTCGGTCCCGTAACGGAGCATGGCGTCGCGATAGGGGATGCGCGGGAAGGGCGGGGCGGTGACCTCCCAGTCGCTGAATTCCGTGAAGAGGCCGTAGAACAAGGTCTCCAGCGCGTCGAACACGTCATCCTGCTCCACGAAGGACATCTCCACGTCCAGCTGGTAGAACTCGCCCGGCGACCGGTCGGCCCGGGCGTCTTCATCCCGGAAGCACGGGGCGATCTGGAAATACCGGTCGAACCCCGAGATCATCAGGAGCTGCTTGAACTGCTGGGGCGCCTGGGGCAGGGCGTAGAACTTGCCGGGGTGCACGCGGCTCGGGACCAGGTAGTCGCGGGCGCCTTCGGGCGAACTGCTGGTGAGGATGGGCGTATTGAATTCGTTGAAGCCCAGGTCCGTCATGCGGCGCCGTATGCTCGCGATGATGCGCGACCGCATGATGATGTTGTGGTGCAGCCGATGCCGGCGGAGATCGAGCATGCGGTACGTCAGCCGGGTGGCTTCCGGGTATTCCCGCTCGTCCGCGACCGAAAGGGGCAGGGGTTCCGCCGCGCCGAGCACCGTCATGGAATCGGCCTTCACTTCGATGTGACCGGTGGGCAGGTTGGGATTGACGGCATCTTCCGCCCGCAGGATCACCTCGCCGGTAAAGGTGGCGACGGTCTCCGACCGCAGGTCCCCCGCCTCCTCGTGGAACCCGCTTTCCGGGGTGATGACGACCTGGGTGATCCCGTAGTGGTCTCTCAGGTCGATGAAGAGCAGGCCGCCGTGGTCCCGCTTCCGGTGTACCCAGCCGGCCAGCCGCACCGGCGTTCCGTCGTCGCTCTGCCGCAATTCGCCGCAGGTATGTGTCCTGTACGGGTGGTCTTTCATCTGAGGGTCCTTTCTTCCCCGGTACGGTCGGACCGCTTGCGCGGGTCTAATTTCTACGCGGGCGAACCTGTATACGGATCAACCCGCTATCCCGGTCGATCCGCGCCCAGTTCGGCCAGGAGGTCCAGCGTGTTCTGCATGCAAATCCTCGAGGCCGCCTCCCCCGCCTCCGAAAACTGCTTCCCCCCGGGCCGGTCAAGCAGCGTCTGTTCGATCTGCTCCGGTCCCATGCGCCAGTGGGTCTCGAGGGACAGGCAGCCGCCGTATCCCCCCTCGATCAGGGCCGCGAACTGCCCCCGGTAGTCTATTTCGCCTTCGCACATGGGCACGTTGACGTCGCCTTCGGCCGTTCCCCGGACGCCGTCCTTGAAGTGCATGTGGCACATATCCGACCGGACGTGATCGTATCCGTCGGGATAGGGTTTCTGCCCGCCGTCGGCGAACAGCTCGTTGCAGGGGTCCCAGAGCGGTTTGACGACCGGCGAATCCAGGGCGTCGACCAGGCGGCGCGTCTGGGCGCCGGTGCCGATCAGGGTAGACGCCTCGTTTTCCAGCCCCAGCACGACCCCCTCGCCTTCGGCGATCCGGATGGGTTCCGCGTACCGTTCGATTATCCGGTCCCAGCATTTCTCGAGGGAATCCTGCTTCCAGAAGGCGAAGACGCGGACCAGCGTCGTGTCCAGGCCGTGGGCGACCCGGACGCACCGGCGGAGGTTATCGAGATGTTCCCGGCACGCGGCGTCGTCTTCGATGCCGCACTTGTAGAACGGCGCGGCCACGCCGACGACCGACAGTCCGGCCTCGCCGGTCCGGTCCCGGATCCGCGCGATCTCGTCGTCGCCGAGGTCCTGGGGCGGCTTGTCCCAGATCGATCGGATCTCGATCCCGTCCAGGTTGAAACTCCGGGCGAATGCGATGACCGTATCCAGGTCCTGCGATACTTCGTCGGTGATCACGGCGATCGTGAACATGGCGCCTGCGTTCTCCCTCACGCTTCGTGTTCGGCTACGCTTCGTGTTCGGCCATGGATTCGGCGAAACGAAAGATCGACGATTCCTGGTCGGAGGTCTCGACCGACCCCGGACGGGCGTGGCGGATTTCTTCTATGGCGGCTTCCGGGGTGGATCCCCGCCAGACGAGATACCCGGCCAATACGGTCCCTGTCCGGCCTATGCCCGCCATGCAGTGCACGACCACGCCGCCTTCTTCGATATGTTCATCTATATAGAGGACGGCCCGGCGAATCTGCTCCGGCGAAGGCGCGGTCATGTCTTCCACGGGGAGATGCAGGCGCCGCAGCCCGCAGTGGTCGAGCGTCTCCTCGTGCAGCGGATCGCGCGTCAGGGACACCACGGCGTTCACGCCCAGCGCTTTCAGGCTCATCAGGTCCCGTTCCAGGGCCCGGTCCGTCGTATCTCCGTCGCGCGGACGATAGGGGCTCGTGGCGCTCGTGGGCAGGGCCATGCCGGCCAGCCGCCGGGGAATGACCCAGGTGAAGTTTCTCAGCATGCGATGCTCCCGGTTTCACTTCTCGGGGATGTCTTCGAACCGCCCGTCCACGATGTTCTTGGGATCGATGGTCGTCTTCGGTTTCTCGGGCGCCCTGGGTCTCGGTTCGGGCGCCGGCCGGGGGGGACGGGTGATCTGGGAGGCCAGGAAACGAAGGGCCTGCTGGATCAGGATCCCCGCCAGGAATCTCATCACGAATCTCAGGATGTATGCGAGCATGATGTTATCCGCCGCTGTAGGTTTGCATCACTGCTTCGACATGCTCGCGCACGGCCTGCTGCACCTCGCCGGGCGGGTGCGCGCCGTCGATGATCTCTATACGGTCCACGGCTCTTCTCCGGCGCGCCAGTTCCAGGTAATTCTCCCGGATGGCGCGGAGCGTTACCAGGTCCTCGAACAGTTCGGTATCCGAACGCGCCCGGCGTATGCGTTCCATGCAGACCTCGGCGGGCGCGTCGATCAGCAGGGTCAGGTGGGGGTGTATCGCCCTGGCGTTGATCGACTCGATCCAGTCCAGCTCGCCGGGCATCTCCCGCCACTGGTAGGCGAAGGACGACAGAAAGTAACGGTCGCACAGCACGGGGATTCCGCGCTTCACGCTGGACTCGATCTCCGACTTGACGTGGTCGATCCGGTCGGCCGCGAACAGCAGCGCGTGGCATATGCCGTCGAGTTCCACCCGCCGCTGCAGGGCTTCTTTCAACAGCCTGCCTATGGGGCGGTTCGTGGGTTCGCCCGTGGTATGGACAGGGCAACCGTAACGTGCTTCCATCCACTGGTGAAGCTGTTTCAACTGGGTCGTCTTGCCCGCGCCGTCGATCCCCTCGATCACGATGAACGGCGCGGCGGCGTCCCCGCCGTCGCCGCGGACCTCCTTCCCCTTCATGAATACCCCCATGGACGGAGCAGGTCCCGCCATCCCCGCGCTTCTTCCAGTACGTTCCCCTTCGCTGATTCGTAACGTTTCAGCATCTCCCTCAGTCCGGTGCTGAACAACACCGCTACGGCCCCGACTCCGATAAAGAGCAGTCCGACGCCGCTGGCCAGGCTGAAGGCCATGGTCAGGGATCCCACCAGCAGGAGGGCGAAGGTGGCCCGTCCGTTGTCCATGACCAGGAATACGCCCGACCGGATGATCCGCCTGAGGGGAGCCCGGCTCCGCTGCAGGAGCGGCAGGGTGTATATGGCCGTCATGCAGACGAAAACGATCAGCCACATCATCACGCCGCTCAGTATCGCACCCGTCCAGGGCCAGCTCTCCATGAGTCGTGCGTAGAAAAACACGTTGGCGGCAAGGAGCAACAGAACGCCCGCGTACAACCCGCAGATACAAAAGCTGCGGCCCAGGTCCGCCCGGGTGTGAACGAAGAAATCCCGAATGCCCGTTTCTTCGTAGGCCGCGATGCGTTCAGTGACCCGGAACAGTCCGGCGAACGCGAAGGGAAGGGTAACCAGCGGCAGGGCAAACAACAGCCACAGGATGTTGATCACGATCAGCGTTCCCAGGTAATCATAGGTATTCCAGAACCATTTTCTGAACAGCCCGGGTTCCTTGTCCGGCATATGCGGCGTATCCTGTCACGCGGCTTTCGGCCGGCCGCCGCGGCTTGCAGAACCCCAATCCACGGGCCGACACGGTCGAGTGCTGTGGTTCGCGAAGCCCGATTCCAAGGGCCGGCCCGGTCCGCCCGACAACGCCTGCATGGTACAGGCTCGCCGCTGAAATCGCAACTGTTTTCTTGGCGAGAAAAATCCTTGACTTTACCGCCGGTCCGCGCTATAATGGCGCAATCTACAAGCGTTAGCCGAAGGGGTTCCACATCAGAAACCGGACTCAAATGACAGCCGTTGATTCCTCCCGGTCATCCCGATTCAACTATTGGCGGAAGCAGAGCGATCTGTTTACCTGGTGGCCTTTTTACGGGACGAGGCGGCATGTCATGCGAAGCGGCGCCTGATTGTAGTAGATTCATCCTTCGTTGATTTGACCGGCCTCTACCCTCACAAGGTAGCGGCCTTTTTTGTTTTGTGGAAAAATGACGAAGGGCCGCTTGCAGTAGAGGAAACCGCTGGGACTTGTCACCATGCAAAGGTCCGCAACCATGTACAGGACATCCTACGAAACCTTTCTGGAGTACAACAGCCAACCCGATTTCCCGCTGGTGCCCATCTGGCACGAACGGGACCTGACGGATGAGACGCCCGAAGAGACTTTCCACAGGATCAGCGCGGGATACCGCTATGCCTTCCTGCTGGAGAGTATGGAAGGCGATCAGAAGACGGCGAGGTATTCCTTCGTGGGCGCCGATCCCTTCGAGCGAATCGTCGGAACGAAACACGGGATCAACCGCATCAACGACCGGGGGGTGCTGACGCTGAAAGGCAACCCCATCGAGCTGATGCGGGAGATCATGAGGGAATACCGGACCCCGGTGCTCGAACACCTGCCCCGGTTCACGGGCGGCGCCGTAGGATACTTCGGATATGACGTCGTGCGACATTTCGAAGAGATCCCGGACGACAACCCGGACGACCTGATGATGCCCGACCTGCACTTCATCGTGGCGGGGAAGATCGTGGTCTTCGATCACGCGCGCAGGCGCATGTGCGTGATCGTCAATATGCTGTCCAACACGACCGATCCCGCATCCGCCTACGGGCAGGGCATGACCCAGGTGGACGACATGCTGAAGCGGATCGATCAGCCGTTGCCTGACACCCTGGCCCTGGAGGCGGGGCCTCCTTCGGAGCGCGTCCGCGCCGTGTCTTCCAACGTGACGCGGGCAGACTTCGAAGACACGGTGCGAACGGCCAAGGAGTACATCGCGGCGGGCGACGTCTTCCAGGTGGTGCTTTCCCAGCGGTTCAGCATGGAAATCGACCAGGACCCCTTCGACGTCTACAGGGCGCTCGCCAGGCTGAATCCATCGCCATACCTCTTCTACCTGCGGCTGGACGACGTGCATATCGTAGGCGCCTCACCCGAGACCATGGTGCTCGCGGAAAACCGCAGAGTGACGGTGCGTCCCCTGGCCGGGACGTGCCGGCGGGGGGTGGACGAGGCAGAGGACCGGATGTTGATCGAAGCGATGCTGGACGATCCCAAGGAGCGGGCGGAACACGTGATGCTGGTGGACCTGGGCCGGAACGATATCGGCCGCATCTGCGAGTACGGCACGGTCCGAACGACGGAGCTGATGGGCATAGAGCGGTATTCCCACGTGAGCCACATCGTATCGAACGTGGAGGGCCGCCTCAGGGAAGGCGTCGACGGTTTCGACGTGCTGGAGGCGACCTTCCCCGCGGGCACCTTGTCCGGCGCCCCTAAAATACGGGCCATGGAAATCATCGACGAACAGGAGTCCACCCGGCGGGGCGTGTACGGAGGCGCGCTCGGATACATCGGCTTCTCGGACAACCTGGATCTGTGCATCACCATTCGGACGATGGTCATCAAGGACGGCCGGGCCTACATCCAGGCGGGCGCCGGCATCGTCGCGGACTCCGATCCGGGAAAAGAATACGAAGAGTGCCGGAAGAAGGCCGAGGCGCTGCTCCGGGCCCTGCAGCAAGCCGAGGTGGTCACGTGATCCTCGTCATCGACAACTATGACTCCTTTACCTACAACCTGGTCCAGTACCTCGGAGAACTGGGCCAGGAAGTGACGGTGCATCGGAATGACCGGATCTCCATCGAAGAAATCGAAGCCCTGGATCCGGATCACCTGGTCCTCTCACCGGGGCCGTGTACGCCCGACGAGGCCGGGATTTCCGTTGACGCGGTCCGGCGCTTTTCCGGCCGGCTGCCCATCCTGGGCGTATGCCTGGGACACCAGTCCATCGCCCAGGCATTCGGCGGGCGGATCGTCCGGGCGCGCGAGCCGGTACACGGGAAGACCTCCTCGATTGCTCACGACGGGACATCCATCTACGATCGGCTGCCGAATCCCTTCACGGCGACGCGGTATCATTCGCTGATCGTGGAAAAAGAGACGCTGCCGGAATGCCTGGCGGTGACGGCACACTCGGAAGATGGCCTGATCATGGGACTCCGGCATGCGTCGTTGCCTGTTTTCGGCGTGCAGTTTCACCCCGAGTCCATCCTGACCGAAGTCGGAAAGCAACTGTTGCGGAATTTCGTGGAGACGGAGCGCGTATGATACAGCCTGATGTCATCCTGACCGGCATCAAGCCGACGGGCAGTCCGCACATCGGCAACTATGTGGGCGCCATCCGGCCGGCACTGAACCTGGCAAGGCGTTCTCCGGAATCGAGCGCCATGTACTTTCTCGCGGACTTCCACGCCCTGACGCTCGTAAAGGACCCGGCGCTCTTCAGAGACCGGTGCCACGAGCTTGCCGCCACCTGGATCGCCTGCGGCCTGGACCCCGACAGGCAGGTCTTCTACCGCCAGTCAGATGTACCCGAAGTGTTCGAACTGTCCTGGATCCTGTCTTGTTCCACGTCAAAGGGACTGATGAACCGCGCCCACGCGTACAAGGCGCATGTCGATCAGAGTACGCGGAGCGGCGACAGGGATCCTGACGCGGGAGTGAACATGGGGGTGTACTCCTACCCCATACTCATGGCGGCGGACATCCTGCTGTTCCGGGCGAAGTATGTTCCGGTCGGCCGGGACCAGGAACAGCATATCGAAATAGCCAGGGACATCGCCGCCCGCTTCAACCGGTGCTACGGGGAGGTTTTCAGGCTACCCCTGTACATCTCGGATCCTTCATCCGCCGAGATCCCGGGTACGGATGGAAGGAAAATGAGCAAGGCCTACAACAACACCATCCCGCTTTTCGGACCGCGGGAGGCGTTGCGCAGGGCCATATTCGGGATCAAGACGGATTCCAGCGCGCCGGGCGCGCCCAAGGATCCCGATGCGTCGCTCGTTTTCCGGATCTTCAAGCAGTTCGCGGACCGGAAACGGACAGAGACGATGCGGGATAGACTGCAGCAGGGCCTTATCTCCTGGAAAGAGGCCAAGGAGGAGTTATACGTCCTTATCGATGATCTCCTGGATCGCCCCAGGGCGATGTATGACGAGTTGATGTCCGACCGGTCCCATATCGATCGTGTGCTGGAAGCAGGCGCCGGCAGAGCGCGGGAGTTGGCACGTCCTACCATGGAGAAAGTACGCCAGGCGGTTGGGAGATAGCGACGGTCGAGACCCGGCAAGCGCGACGGAGAAAGGCAAGGCGTCCATGATACAGCAGGCCATATCGAAAGCCATCGAGGGGAACTCGCTGACCGAGGCGGAAGCGATGGAAGTCATGGAAGGGATCATGTCCGGCGACGCGACGCCTGCGCAGATCGGCGCCTTTCTGGTCGCCTTTCGGTTAAAGGGCGAGACGATCGGGGAAGTCACCGGCTTCGCCAGGGTCATGCGGGCCAAAGCCACGCGGATCGAATGCCGCGCCTACCCCATCGTGGATACCTGCGGTACGGGGGGCGACGGCAAGCATACGTTCAACATATCGACGGCGGCGGCGTTCGTGGCCGCGGCCGGCGGCGCTTTCATCGCCAAGCACGGCGGCCGCGCCGCGTCCAGCAAGGCGGGCAGCGCGGACGTGTTGACGGCCCTGGGCGTGAATATCGAGACGCCGCCGGAGCGGGTCGCGGCCTGCATCGACGAAATCGGAATCGGATTCATGTTCGCCCCCGCCCTGCATTCGGCCATGCGGTTCGCGAGCGGCCCGCGCCGGGAACTCGGCGTGCGGACGGTGCTCAACCTGCTGGGCCCGCTGACCAATCCGGCCGGCACGACGGCGCAGGTCATGGGCGTGTACGACGGAAGTGTCGTTCAGACCGCGGCTCACGTACTGAACAACCTCGGGGCGGAGCGCGCGTTCGTGGTGCACAGCGCGGACGGACTGGACGAGATCACGACCACGGCGCCAACTCACGTGGCGGAAGTCAGGGACGGCACGGTCAGGACCTACGACGTCGCGCCGGAAGATTACGGGCTGCCGCGCGCTGCTATAGCAGACCTGAAGGGCGGCGAGACCGACGAGAACGCCGCGATCATCCGGTCCCTGCTGGCAGGGGAAAAGGGGCCCCGCAGGGACATCGTCCTGCTGAACGCCGCGGCGGCGATCGTTGCCGGAGGCAAAGCGGAGGATTTCGACGAGGGTATCGACAGCGCGGCCCGGGCGATCGACTCCGGGGCGGCTGAAGCGAAACTTGACGCGTTGATCAGGATGACCAACGAATAGGCGCCAGGTCCCCGGGTATCAGCGGGAGGCGGGCGTAGGAAGAGCGAAACTGGCAGCCATGAATACCCTGGACCGGATCGTAGCGCACAAGACAGGTGAGGTCGAGGAACGAAAGGCCCGGAATCCGTTGCCTCTTGTCGAGCCCGGACCCCGCGTGGACGTTCGGCCCTTCGACCTTGCGCTCAAGCAGGGGGACGGCATCGGGGTCATCGCCGAATTCAAGAAGGCTTCGCCGTCTAAAGGCGCGATACGTCCCGATGCGATACCCGGTGAGATCGGACCGGTCTACGCGGCTCACGGGGCCTCGGCCGTATCGGTGCTGACGGACCGGCGGTTCTTTCGGGGGTGTGACGAGGACCTGGTGGCGCTGCGCCGGAGCGTATCGCTGCCTGTGCTGCGCAAGGAATTCATCATAGACGAATACCAGGTCCACGAGACCGCGGCCATGGGCGCGGACGCCATGCTGCTGATCGCGGCGGTCCTGGACGACGCCCGCCTGGCCGCGCTGCAGCGGACCGCGGCGGTTTACGGCCTGCACTGCCTGGTGGAAGTACACGACGAGCGGGAGCTGGACCGGGCCCTGGAAGCCGGCAGCGGTATCATCGGCATCAACAACCGGGACCTGACGGATTTCACCGTTTCGCTGAATACTTCGCTGAGCCTGAGGCCGCGCATTCCCGATGGGATCGCTACCGTCGGCGAGAGCGGCATCCACACCCGCGACGACGTCCTTCTCCTGCAGCAGGCGGGATTCGACGCCGTACTCGTGGGCGAGTCCCTCATGGCGGCGGAGGACATCGGCGGACAACTGGACGCCCTGCTGGGCCGGGCGCCGACGCCAACAGGACAGGCGACCGCGCGAACGGAAAAGGGGATCTGAACGATCTCAGCGGATACGACTATGAACCCGGTCAAGATCAAAATCTGCGGCATCACGAACGAAGCGGACGCCTCCGCGGCGGTGCGCGCGGGCGCGGACGCGCTTGGATTCATTTTCTATACGGGCAGTCCCCGCTACGTGGAGCCGGGGCGGGTCGCGGAAATCGTGGCCGGCCTGCCGCCCTTCGTCGTCCCGGTGGGCGTATTCGTGAACGCGGCGGTCGACGAGGTCGACGAAATCTGCGAGACCACGGGTATCCAGGTCGTCCAGCTCCACGGCGACGAATCGCCGGGTTTTTGCAGTAAGCTGGCCCGTCCCGTCATCAAGGCTCTGCGCGTCAGGGACCAATCCTGGAAATCCGAAGCCGCGGCCTACGCCGTCGGCGCGGTGTTGCTCGATACGTTCGCTGAAGACCGGTACGGCGGTACGGGGCAAATCTTCGACTGGCGGCTCGTGGAAGGCAGTCCCCACCGCGTCATACTGAGCGGCGGGCTGAACCCCCGTAACGTGGCCGAAGCCGTGCGGCGCGTGGGACCCTACGCCGTGGACACGGGAAGCGGCGTGGAACGGGAACCGGGCCGCAAGGATCACGGTAAGGTCCGGGCCTTCGTGGAGGCCGCGAGGGGATCGTCATGATCACTCAAACCGAAGGCAGCGCTCCCGGGCTTGCCATTTCCGGTTCCACCCGCGTGGTCGGCGTATGCGGCCGGGGCATCGGATACACCCTGTCGCCGGCCATGCACAACGCCGCCTTTCGGCATTGCGGCCTGGACTACGTGTATGTAACCTTTGAAATCGCGGCAGCCGCCGTTCGACAGGCGGTGGACGGGATCCGGGGACTCGGGCTGGCGGGCGTCAACGTGACCAAGCCGCTCAAGACGGACGTGCTGCCCTACCTGGACGAGGTGTCCGACGAAGCCCGAAGGATCGGTTCGGTCAATACCATCGTCAACCGTTCGGGCCGGCTCGCCGGCGCTTCGACGGACGGCGCGGGACTCCTGCGGGCGCTCGGGGAAAAGGGGGTCGACGTCAAGGGTTCCAGGGTGCTGATTCTGGGCGCGGGCGGCGCGGCCCGGGCGGCCTGCGATATGGCCGGGAACGCGGGGGCGGGCTCGATCGTCATAGCCGCACGCAACGCGACGCGGGCCCGGGACACCGCGCGGTTGGGAAGCGCCTCGGTGGTTTCCCTGGCGCCAGGTGAACTGGGTCCGGCGCTCGGGAACGCCGACCTGGTCATCAACGCCATTCCCACGGACCTGACGCTGGATAAGGACTGGTTCAGCGCGGACCAGTTCGTCTACGACACGCGCTACGATCAGGAGGAAACCGCGTTGATCCGGTGCGCCCGGTCGAGGGGTGCCGGCGCGTCGAACGGCATCGACATGCTGCTGTTTCAAGGCGCGGCGTCATTTGAAATCTGGACCGGCCGGCCGGCGCCGGTCGAGGCGATGAGAAGCGCCCTGGAAGATCAGTTGCGGCGCCGGTCGAGGCGATGAGAAGCGCCCTGGAAGATCAGTTGCGGCGCCGGATGATTCAGGAGGAGACGGCATGTTACGATACCTGACCGCAGGAGAATCTCACGGACCGGCGATATCGGCGATCCTCGAAGGATTGCCCGCGGGGGTACCGGTCCGGGCGGAAGAGATCAACCGGGATCTGAAACGGCGCCAGGGCGGCTACGGACGGGGCCGTAGAATGCAGATCGAGACCGATACGATCGAAATCCGGGGCGGCGTGCGCCACGGAAGGACCATGGGCGGCCCGGTATCCCTGGTGGTCCGGAACCAGGACTGGAAGAACTGGACGGACGTGATGGCCATCGAGGAAGCCGATGGCCCGGTGAGACGCCAGGTGACGCGGCCCCGGCCGGGACACGCCGACCTGGCGGGCGGTTTGAAATACGACCGCCGCGACCTGCGGGACATCCTGGAACGGGCCAGCGCACGGGAAACGACCATGCGGGTGGCGGTCGGCGCGGTCGCCCGGGCGTTCCTGGCGGAATTCGACGTCCGCGTGCTCAGCCACGTCGTCCGCATCGGACAGGTGGACGCCGACGTGGCCGGCCTTTCGAACGACGAAATCCTGAAACGGGCCGAAGGGTCGCCCGTGCGTTGCGCCGACGCGGACGCCGCAGAGCAGATGATCGGAGAAATCGACCGGGCGAAGTCCCTCAAGGACACGATCGGCGGCGTCTTCGAGGTCAAGGTGCTGAACGCGCCCCCCGGCCTGGGCAGCCACGTGCAGTGGGACCGCAAGCTCGACGGCCGCCTGGCCCAGGCGGTCATGAGCATCCAGGCCGTGAAGGGCGTCGAGATCGGTCTGGGCTTCGGGGTGACCCGGGTGCTGGGTTCCGAGGTCCATGACGAGATCTTCTACGGCGACGGCCGGTTCTACAGGGAAACGAACCGGGCCGGCGGTATCGAGGGCGGCATGACCGAGGGCGAGGAAATCGTCGTGCGCGGCGCCCTCAAGCCCATCGCGACCCTGATGCGCACCATCATGTCGGTGGATATCGAGACCAAGGAAGCCTTCGATTCCGCCAAGGAGCGTTCGGACGTCTGCACCGTGCCCGCCGCCGGCGTGATCGGCGAAGCGGTGGTGGCCTTCGTCATCGCCGACGCCATGCAGGAGAAGTTCGGCGGCGACAGCCTGGAAGAAATGAAGCGCAACTACCGGGGCTACATGGACCAGATTGCCCGCTATTAGGTGATCATCGGCACGGGTACCGGCAGACTTCCGCGGTCTCGTTTTAACAAATCGAGGCACGAAGAAGAGGTGGGTGGAACGTGTTGAAGACAGGTATACGGAACGCCGGCGGCATCGTCCTGATCGGCTTCATGGGCACCGGGAAGACGGCAGTGGGCCGGCGGCTGGCCGGCGCCCTTGGCGTGCCGTTCGTGGATACCGACACCCTGATCGAGGAGAAGACCGCGACGAGTATCCCGGAGCTTTTCAGGACGCGGGGCGAGACCGGCTTTCGGGTGGTCGAAAAGGAGATAATTCGCGGTCTCGCGGACGGGGAACGCAGGGTGATCGCCACGGGCGGCGGCGCGGTGCTCGATCGGGAGAACTTCGCCGTGCTGCAGTCTCTCGGTCCGGTCATCCACCTGAACGCGCCGGCGTCGACGATCCTGGCGCGCACGAAGGGCGACGCCGGGGTGCGGCCCCTCCTGGCCGGGAGCGACCCGCTGGAACGGATCCGGTCGCTGCAACGGGAGCGCGCTCCGGTCTATGGCCGGGCGGATCACGAAGTCGACACGTCGCGGCATACGATAGACGAGACCGTGGAGATGGTCATGGCATGGACGCATGGCGGCGAACGCGTAGTCCGGGTGGATCTGGGGGCCGACGGCTACGATATCGTGATCGGACCCGACTGTCTCGGCCGCCTGGGCCTCTTGATGAGATCCTTCGATCTGACTGATCGCGCGCTGGTCGCAACCCATCCGGGCATTGCGAAGCACTATGGAGAACGGACGACGGAGTCCCTGCGTTCGGCCGGGTTCGAACCGGTCGTCATCGAGGTGCCGGACGGCGAAGGACAGAAATCATTGGAATGGGCCGGGAAGCTCTACGACGCCATGCTGGCGCACCGCATGGACCGCCGTTCCCCCGTCATCGCGCTGGGCGGCGGGGTCGTCGGAGACCTGACCGGTTTCGCCGCGGCCACCTTCCTGCGCGGCGTCCCGTTCATTCAGGTGCCCACCTCTCTGCTGGCCCAGGTGGATGCGAGTGTCGGGGGCAAGGTCGCCGTGGACCACCGGCGCGGAAAGAACCTGATCGGCGCCTTCTACCAGCCCCTGCTCGTACTGGCCAGCCTGGATACGCTCGACAGCCTGCCCGACCGGGAACTGCGCGCGGGCATGGCGGAAGTGATCAAGTATGGCGTCATTGCAGACGCAGAGGTTTTCACCTATATTGAGGGGCGCCTGGACGAGATACTCGGGCGCGAACGCGACGTACTGGCGCACGTGGTGGCCCGGTCCTGCGAGATCAAGGCGGAAGTGGTCGCCGGAGACGAGCGCGAGCAGGGAAGGCGGGCCATACTCAACTTCGGCCATACCATGGGACACGCCATCGAGACGCGGACCGGCATGCTGCACGGAGAGGCCGTCGCGATCGGCATGGTCTACGCGGCCCGCGTGGCGGAACGCATGGGCTTGCTGGACGAAGAGAGCGTCCGGCGCCTGA
Organism: bacterium; assembly: GCA_963693015.1. Classification (GTDB taxonomy): domain Bacteria; phylum JAAXHH01; class JAAXHH01; order JAAXHH01; family JAAXHH01; genus JAAXHH01. The sequence continues at coordinate 1,540,882 of OY843748.1, read as the reverse complement.
TCGATCTGGTCAGGCGGGTGGGGTTGCCCGTCCGGTGCGACGGACTGGATGTCTCCGGGACCATCGAAACCATGAAACTCGACAAGAAATCGGTGGGCGGCCGCCTGCGTTTCATCCTGCCGAACCGCATCGGCGAGGTGGCCATCCGGGACGACGTGCCCGACGAATACGTCCGATCGGTCCTGACGAAGGGCGACTGACCGCGGGCGCGTCCGCGCGAAAACCGGGATGGAATCATGAGAATACTCGTGCTGCACGGACCGAATCTGAATATGCTGGGCGTACGGGAGCCGGAGGTCTACGGCAGCGATACCCTGGAGGACATCAACCGGTCCCTCGAGTCGGCCGCGGCGGACCGGGGGGTCGCGTTGCGCATTCGTCAATCCAATCACGAAGGCGTGCTGGTGGACGAGATTCAGCAGGCCCTCGGGCGGGAGAACGGGATCCTGATCAATCCCGGGGCGTACACGCACACGAGCATCGCCCTGTGCGACGCGATCGTCGCCGTGGGCCTGCCCGTCGTGGAAGTACACATGTCCGATATTCACGCCCGGGAGTCTTTCCGGCATCATTCCTATATCGAGGCTGTGGCGCTCAGGCAGATCTGCGGACATGGAAGCGAGAGTTACCTGCTGGGCCTGGAGGCCCTGGTCGATCACATCGGGAAGGGGAGCGAAAGGTGACGGGAACCGTGCTGCCTGACGAGAGGGGGCATTTCGGGGTCTTCGGCGGCCGCTACGTGCCGGAGACGCTGATGACGGCCCTGGACGAGCTCCTCGACGTGTATGAAGCGGCGAGGCGGGACCCTGATTTCGAGGAAGAATTCCGTTACTACCTGGGGGATTACGTGGGCCGGCCTACCCCCCTTTACTACGCGGAGCGGCTGACGGAGACGCTGGGCGGCGCCCGGATCTATCTCAAGCGGGAAGACCTGAACCACACGGGCGCCCACAAGATCAACAATACCATCGGGCAGATCCTGCTGACCCGGCGCATGAAGAAACCCCGCGTCATCGCGGAGACCGGAGCCGGGCAGCACGGGGTGGCCACGGCGACCGTGGCCGCCCGTTTCGGCCTGGAATGCGACGTCTACATGGGTACGGAGGACATGGAACGCCAGGCCCTGAACGTCTTCCGCATGCGTCTGATGGGCAGCCGGGTCATCGCCGTCGACGCGGGGAGCCGCACGCTGAAGGACGCGCTGAACGAAGCCCTGCGCGACTGGGCGACCAATGTGCGCCATACCCATTACATCATCGGATCGGTGGCCGGCCCCCATCCCTTCCCCATGATGGTGCGCGATTTCCAGTCGGTCATCGGCCGCGAGACGCGCGAGCAGATCCTCGAGAAAGAAGGCCGGCTGCCCGACGCGCTCGTCGCCTGCGTGGGGGGCGGCAGCAACGCCATCGGGCTCTTTCATCCATTTCTCGAAGATGACGTTCGGCTGGTCGGCGTGGAGGGCGCGGGGCACGGACTCGATACCGGCATGCACGCCGCGACGCTCGGCCTGGGCACGCCGGGCGTATTGCACGGCGCCATGAGCTATACGGGACAGGACGCCAACGGCCAGATCCAGGTGGCCCATTCCATCTCCGCGGGACTGGACTATCCCGGGGTGGGCCCCGAACACAGTTACCTGAAGGACTCCGGCCGGGCGGAATACGTGAGCGTGACCGACGACGAGGCGCTGGAAGCCTTCGAACTGCTGTCCAGGGTCGAAGGCATCATACCCGCCCTGGAAAGCGCCCACGCCATCGGCCATATCGCCCGGATCGCACCGGGAATGGACCGGGACCGGGTCATCGTCGCCGGACTGTCGGGCCGCGGGGACAAGGACGTCCAGCAGGTCTGCGGTTTCATGGACCCGGAACGGATGGAGCGCTGAATGAACCGGATTGAAGAGACCTTCGCGTCGCTTGAGTCCGCGGACCGCAAGGCGCTGATCCCGTACGTCATGGCGGGGGATCCGGACCTGGAAACGACGGCCGCGCTGGTCGCGGAACTGGATCGCCGCGGCGCCGACCTGATCGAACTGGGCGTGCCCTTCTCCGATCCCATCGCCGACGGACCCACGATCCAGCGCGCCGCGCTGCGCGCCCTGGACCGGGGCACGACGCTGCGGAGCATCGTCCAGACGGTCGAATCCATCCGAGAGCAGTCCGGCATACCGATCGTCCTGATGACCTATTACAACCCGGTGCTCGCGTACGGGATCGAGGTCCTGTGCCGGGATGCGGCCCGGGCGGGCGTGGACGGGCTGATCGTGCCCGATCTGCCGCCGGAAGAAGGGTCCGAGCTGTCCGATGCCTGCGGGAGGCACGGACTCACGGTCGTCTTCCTGGTGGCGCCCACGAGCACTAAGGCGCGGATCGAACTGGTGAACCGCCATACCACGGGATTCGTCTACTGCGTCTCCCTGACCGGCGTCACGGGCGCCCGGGGAAAGCTGGCGGACGGGGTGGACGCCTTCATGGCGCAGGTGCGGTCCCACACGGAACGGCCCCTTGGACTGGGGTTCGGCATCTCGTCGCCGGAGCAGGCTAACGAGGCCGCGCGCCTCGCCGACGGGGTCATCGTGGGCAGCGCCATCATCAACGTGATGGAAGAACACGCCGGCGAGCCGGATATGCTCCGGGCCGTTGGCGAGTACGTAGCCTCGCTGCGCGCGGGCATCGACAGAAAAACACCGGTGACTGCGCCGGGGTAACGTTCGGCATTCACCATCCCGGGAGGGAATATGGTTCGAGGCGTACGTGGCGCCATAACCGTTGAATCGAATACCGCCGAATCCATTCGGGAAGCGTCGCGTCGGATCCTGTCTGAGATTGTCGACCAGAACCGCATCGAACTGGATCAGATCGCCAGCGTCATTTTCTCGGCGACGAAGGATCTCGACGTGGAGACGCCGGCTTACGGCGCGCGCCAGATGGGTTGGACTTCGATTCCCCTGTTCTGCACGCAGGAGATGGAGGTTCCGGGCGGACTCGCCCGGTGCATACGGGTGCTGGTCAATGTGAACACGGAAACACCACAGGATGAAATACGGCACGTGTACCTGGACGGCGCCGTCGTGCTCCGGCCGGACATCGCCGAGGGAGGCTGAAATGGTGGTTGTAATGAAACTTCAGGCTACGGAAGAACAGAAGGAGCACGTCCGGGAGACCATCCGGGCCTTCGGCTGTAAACCGCGGGATATACAGGGTGACGAGATGTCCATCATCTGCGTCATCGGCAATACCCTGAGTCTTTCACCTGAACAGTTTGAAATCCTGGACGGGGTGGACCGGGTACAGCGCATTCAGCGGCCCTACAAGCTGGTCAGCCGGGAGGTGCAGCCCCACAAGACCCGGTTCCGCGTGGGGAACGTCACGATCGGCGGGGATGACGTCACCATCATCGCCGGTCCCTGCTCCGTCGAATCCTACGACCAGTTTCTCGAAGCCGCCCAACACGCCAGAGCGGCGGGGGCCCACATCATCCGGGGCGGCGCGTTCAAGCCGAGGACTTCCCCTTACAGTTTCCAGGGTCTCGGCGAAGAAGGCCTCAGGATCATGGCGCGGGTAAGCGAGGAAACGGGCCTGCCGACCATCTCCGAGGTGATGGAACCGGAGACGGAGCCCATGGTGTCGGCGTACGTGGACATGCTGCAGGTCGGCGCACGGAACATGCAGAACTATCCGTTGCTGAACGCCGTCGGGCAGAGTGCCAGGCCGGTCATGCTCAAGCGGGGCATGTCGGCCACGCTCGAGGAGATGCTGCTGGCGGCCGAGTACATCCTGGCGGCGGGAAACCACAACGTCATCCTGTGCGAACGGGGCATACGCACGTTCGAAACGTGGACGCGGAATACGCTCGACATCTCCGCCGTGCCCGTGTTGCAGAAATACACCCATCTGCCCGTGTTCATCGATCCGAGCCACGGGACCGGAAACGCGGATTTCGTGGGGCCGGCGTCCCGGGCGGCCGTGGCGGTCGGCGCCGACGGGCTCATGATCGAGATGCATCCGACGCCGGAGCGCGCGCTGTCCGACGGGGACCAGTCCCTGACGCCGGAAGCGCTGACCTCCCTGATACCGGAATTACAGGCTGTCGCGGCGGCAGTGAACCGTACCATCGGCTGAGTTCGGCTATGCGAATCACCATCATCGGCGTGGGGCTGCTGGGCGGATCGTTCGGCATGGCGGTCCGGAAGGCGGGGGCGGCGGATCGCGTATCGGGCGTCGACCTGGACCGGGACACGCTGGACAGGGCCTGCGAGCGCGGCGCCATCGACGAGGGGTTTCTCGACCTCGCCGAAGGGGTGGCCGGGGCCGACCTGGTCGTCCTCGCCACGCCCGTCCGGTCCATCCTGGCGCTATTGCCGGTGGTGACGCCGTTGCTCGGCCGCGATACGATCCTCTTCGACCTGGGCAGCACGAAGGAGGCCATCGTCTCCACGGTGAGCGGCCAGGCCGGAATCGCCCGGTACGTCGGCGGCCATCCCATGGCAGGTGCCGAGCACTCCGGTATCGAGCACGCCGATGACGGGTTGTTGCGCGGCGCGAGCTTTGCCCTGGTTCCGCCTTCAGGGGCAGACGAAGAGGCTGTCGGCCTGCTCAAGGACCTGGTCCGGCGGATCGGCGCCCGGCCCGTCCTCATCTCCGCGGAGCGCCACGACCGGATCGTATCCATCACCAGTCACGTCCCGTATCTCCTTTCCGCCGCGCTGGTCCTCGCCGCGGAAGAAACGGCGTCCGGGGAGGAATGCACCTGGGAGTTCACCGCGTCGGGCTTCCGGGACACCTCCCGCCTGGCCGCGTCCAACGTCCGCGTGATGGCGGACATCTGCCTGACCAACCGGCAACACATTCTGCGGAGTATCGATGACGTCAAGCGATTGCTGGACGAACTGGCGGGACATATAGCGCGGGGGGATGAAACGGGTCTGGTGGAGGTGCTGTCGCGGGCCGGGGACGGCCGGTCGAAGGCCTTCAGCGAGAGGAGTTCCGATTGAAGAAGTGCAGAGTTGGCTTCCAGGGTGAACTGGGCGCCTTCAGCGAGATGGCGGTGCTGGAGTATTTCGGCGATGCGGCGGAACCCGTGCCCCACGAATGGTTCGACGACGTCTTCCGGGCCGTCGAGCAGGGCCGTTGCGACTACGGGATGCTGCCTATCGAAAACACGCTGGCGGGCAGCATTCACGTCAATTACGACCTCATGCAGGAGCACGATCTGCAGATCGTCGGCGAGATCATGCTGCGCATCGTCCACAATCTGATGGCGAAACCGGGTGTCCGGCGGGAGGAACTCCGCCGGGTGCAGTCCCATCCCAAGGCGCTGGAGCAGTGCGTGCGGTTCTTCCGGGAGCATCCTTCGTTGAAACCCGAAACCGTGTACGATACCGGCGGCGCGGCCAAGATGCTCTGTGAAGGAGAGGCCCGGGAAGTCGGCGTGATCGCGAGCACCCGGGCCGCCGAACGGTACGGCCTCGAGGTCTTGGAAGGCGGCATCGAAGACAATACGCAGAATTACACGCGCTTCCTGGTCCTGGGCCGGGAAGCGGAGCCGCCGGAAGGCGCGCGGTCGAAGACGTCCGTCGTCTTCTCCGTACCCCACGAACCCGGCATGCTGTTCAAGGCCATGAGCGTGTTCGCCCTGCGGGATATCTCCATCAACAAGATCGAATCGCGGCCCCTGGTCGGATCCCCCTGGGAGTACCTGTTCTATCTGGATTTCGAGGGGCACGCGCAAAGCGTGCTCTGCAGCCGGGCGCTCAACCATCTCCGGGAGATCTCGGCCGACTTCAGGCTGCTGGGATCCTACGCCGAAGGCCGGGTTGTGGATCGGGGCTGACGGGTGTGGGTCCGACGGGTGTGGGTCTGACTGAGGTGAAAGTATCGGATCATCCGCGATCGGCCGTCCCCGGCGAATCGGCCTGCCTGAGCGCCAGTCTGGGCTCGACGAAGAGCGTTTTCTCCCGGGTGAAGATGACCTGTCCGGGCGCGCCGTTCTTCATCTTCCGGACGTAACGGCGTTCCGTGTAGTCCACCGGCACCGTGGTGGATCCCCGGCCCTTGCTGAAGTACGCCGTCAGGCAGGCTGCCTCGTAAAGGGTCTTCCGGCTCGGCATCTGCGTTTTGTCCAACCGCCGCAGGATCACGTGGGAACCGCCGAGGTCCCGCGCGTGGAGCCAGATGTCGTCCGGCGCCGCCGATTTGGTGAGCGCTTCGTTTTCCCGGCTGTTCCGGCCCACGAGCAGCAGGTGCCCGCTGGAGGTCAGGTACCTCCTCGGGTGTATGTCCCCTTTGGACTTTTTGCGCGGTCGTTTCGAGACGTCGGGTTTGCGGGGCGCCTTGACCAGGTCCAGTTCGATGCAGGCCCTGTGGACTTGCTCCAGCGTTTCCCCGCCCGTGTCGCGCGCCAACATATCGCGGATGCCCGTAACGTCTTCCAGGCGTTTTCGCGTCCGGGCGATCCGACGCGCCACCGCCTTCCGGCCGTCTCTGGCTTTTCGCGCCTGGCGGAAGTACCACCGGGCGTTTTCTGACGGGGACAGGCCGGGCTTCAGCGGTATGGCGATTTCCTCCCGGCTTCCGCTGAAGTAGTCTTCGACCCTGGCTTCCGTCAGGCCCGCTCTCAGCCGTCCCATGTGAGACGTGATCAAATCGCCGTACCTGCGGTACTCCTCTTCCCGCTCCACGTGTTCCAGGTCGCGTGCCAGGTTTCCCGTCAATCGCTCCAGGCGCCGTATCTCGTCCCGCAGGGCGCGCCGGACCCTGGTCTCGAGCTGCTTCGTCTCTTCTTCGGCGATCCGCTCTTCGCAGAACCGTTTTACGGCTGCGCTCATGGACTCGTGGCATTCGACCTGTTCCTCCGGCAGGGAGTGGATCGGGACCGCTGAAAGGATCCGGGCCCGGCCGTCCGGCGATCTTCCGAGGCAGGGCGTCCAGTCCCGGGCCCGAACGCGGTGGACGAGATCCTGCAGGCTTTCCCAGATCCGGTCGACGCGGCCGCCCGCGTCCGGGCCGGCAAAGTCCGATGTCCCCGCCAGGCCCGCATGGGCCAGGACCTCCCGGGCCATTTCGCGGGAAAGCCCCGCAAACGTGCCGGTCAAATGCCGTGCCAGATCTTCGGGAGCCGACAAGCGCCCCGTTCCTTCCAGCAGTTCGCGCGCAGCTTCGCTCAGCGGCGTCTTCTTCATTGGCGGGGGAAAGGCGTAGGTCTCGCCCGGGACGAGGGGCCTGTCGGTGCCCCGGATACGCCTGAGGGTCTCCAGAACAACCCGGTCCGGCTCGGAAAGGAACACCAGGATGCCCCGGTTTCCGATGAGTTCGGCGACCAGGCGATAGCCGCGGGGCTCCGGCGAAGATCGACCCTGGCAGCGTATGTCCACCACCCGTTCGAAGGGCGCTGCCCCGATCTTCTCCAGCTTTCCCGGGATGAGGTGATCACGCAGCACGGTAAGCAGAGCAGACGAAGCCGCGCTCTTCTTCGGGTTATCCGACAAATGAACCCGGGCGAAACCCGGCTGCACGGAGAGCGACAGCAACCGCCTGCCCGAGCCGTGCTTCAGCACGAGACCTATTTCCATGGGCGCGTACTGGTCGATGGCTACGATACGTGCCCCTTCCAGGTCCCTGCATTCGTCTATCACGGCCTGCAACGCCAGGGCGTCCATGACGGTTCGGTCCTTTGTCCGGTCGTTCCGGGTTCAACGGCGTTCTTCGACGCCGGGCGATCCTTGCATTACCTTTTTCATAATATAACCGGCCGGTGCGTCAAGCATCGTGAATATTCGATTCGACGTACCGAAAAGTCGAGAAACCACCTCCGGGAAACCGCCAATATGTTATTGACAAATCGTTGCTTAGCGTGTACTTTCATTTTTCTTGAAAATGGTCTGAAACGGGGATCCAGGGGCTTCGAATGATATGCAGCATGACCGGCTACGGCGCCGGGGAATCGGACCTTGCCGGTGTCCGCACCGTCGTCGAACTGCGTTCGGTTAACGGTCGATTCTGCGACATCGCGGTAAGGTTGCCCAGGGCGCTGGGGTCGCTGGAAGCCCGCGTGCGCGCGTACGTGCAGGAAAACGTGACCCGGGGCAACGTTTCCGTGTCCATCCGGTGCGACGATGGCGATACGGGCGCCCATGGGATACGGATCGACGTGGAGGCGGGAAGAAAGTACTGCGACGCACTGAGGAAGCTCAAGGCGCAACTCGGCGTTGCGGGCGACGTGTCCCTCGATATGGTCGCCGCGTATCCGGGCCTGGTGGCGCCGGAAGACGAGGAAGTCGACCCGGCCGAGCGTTGGAAGGGCATTGAAGCCGCCCTGGTGGAAGCGCTCGCCGCTTTCAAGGACATGAAAAGAAACGAGGGGATGGCCCTCGAAACGGACCTGCGCAACAGGACCGGAGCCATACTGGCCATACTGCGGGCGATCGAGGAAAGGTCGCCGGACCGGGTCGCCGAGTTCCGGGAACGCTTGAGCAATCGGCTCGTCGACCTGCTGGACGAACGGCAGGTCGATCCGCAGCGCGTGGCCATGGAGGTCACCCTGTTCGCGGAGCGCAGCGACGTGACCGAGGAATGCGTCCGTCTGAGAGCGCATTGCGACGCGTTTCTGGAAGCGCTCGTGGCCGATGGGAGTCCGGGCAGGCGCCTCAACTTCCTCATACAGGAAATGAACCGGGAGATCAACACCATCGGATCGAAGGGGAATGACGCGGAGATCAGTCACTCCGTCATCCGGGCCAAGGAAGAGCTCGAGAAGGTTCGTGAACAGGTGCAGAATATTGAGTGACTTCGTTCCATGCCGTCGTGCGGCTTCGAAGGGGTTCTGCCTGGTCCTTTCCGCGCCGTCGGGCACGGGGAAGACCACGGTCGGCGAGTTGCTCACCACCGGGGATCCGACCATCGTCAGGTCGATATCCATGACGACCCGGACGAAGCGGCCGAAGGAGAAAGACGGCGTCGATTACCATTTCGTCGGCCCGGACGAATTCAAGGCGAAGATACGCCAGGGCGCCTTTCTCGAATGGGCGGAAGTTTACGACGGCGTGCTGTACGGCACCCCGCGGGAGACCGTCGACCGGGTCATTCGATCCGGGGATGTGGCCCTGCTGGTCATCGATGTCCAGGGCGGACGGGCCGTCAAGGCCATATTCCCCGAAGCCGTGCTCGTCTTTCTCATCCCGCCTTCCCTGGACAGCCTGTCGAGGCGGCTGAAGCAACGGGGCCTGGAAACGGACGAGCAGATTCAGAAGAGGCTGGTCAAGGCGCGTACCGAAATGAAGTACCTGCCCGCCTATGATTACGGGGTGGATAATGACGAAGGAAAGCAGCAGTCAACCGTCGATGCCATTCGGGGGATCATAACCGCCGAACGGCGTCGCATCAGTCGATGGGAGCCGCAATGAACGCCAGCAGATCATCGCAGTACATATCCCAGGAACGCATGAGAGAAGTCGCCGCGAACATCTACGAGGCCGTCATGGTTACCGCCATGGAAGCCCGGCGGATCAATCTCCACAACAAGATGCTGGGTACGCAGGAGGACCGTACCGAAAAGGTGACGACCATCGCGCTGGACCGGTTGCTCGGCGACGAGTTGCGCTATGATTACCGGGCGGCCGGCGGCGACGACGCCGAAGAGTAAACGCGGGGGTTCCCCATGTCCAGGTTGAAAGGCCGCCGGATCGTCCTCGGGGTGACGGGCAGCATATCGGCCTACAAGGCGGCGGAGGTGGTCCGCGGTCTCGTACAGGAAAGCGCGGACGTCCGCGTGGTCATGACGCGCGAAGCCGGGGCCTTCGTCGGCGCCGTGACGTTCAGCGCCCTGACCGCGCATCCCGTGGCCGTCGAGCAGTTTCCCGAGACCGGCGGGTCCGGCGAAGCGCATATCGATCTCGCCGCCTGGGCCGATGCGGTGGCCATCGTGCCCGCCACGGCCAATATCATCGGCAAGATGGCGAACGGCCTGGGGGACGACCTGCTCTCCACCGTGATGCTGGCCTGCGAAGCGCCCTGCTGCCTGGCGCCGGCCATGAATTTCCGCATGTGGAGAAACGAGGCCGTCCAGGCGAATCTCGAAGGGCTCAGAAGCCGGGGCGTTCACGTCGTCGAACCGGAATTCGGCGTACTGGCCAATGGAGAAGTGGGGGAAGGCCGGCTCGCGGCGCCGGACCGTATCGTGGAAGCGGTCGCCATCCTCGCCGACCCTGATCGGGACCTGGCCGGATGCAACGTGCTGGTGAGCGCCGGACCCACCGAGGAAGACATCGATCCCGTCCGTTGCCTCACCAACCGTTCCAGCGGAAAGATGGGTTTTGCCGTTGCGCGGGCCGCGGCGCGTCGCGGCGCGTCGGTCACGCTGGTATCGGGACCGACGAGCCTCCAGGATCCCTACGGGATCACCGTGGAACACGTCCGTTCCGCCCATGAAATGCGCGAAGCCGTCCTGCGGAACCGCGAAGGGCAGGATGCCGTGATCATGGCGGCGGCGGTGGCGGATTACCGGCCCGGCGTCCAGGCCCGGCGGAAGATGAAGAAGGGGGAGGACAGCCTTACGCTGGAAATGACCCGGACCACCGATATCCTGAAGGAAGTGGCCGCCGACCGCCCCCCCGTGCTGATCGGTTTCGCGGCCGAGACCCACGACGGCCTCGATTACGCACGCAGAAAACGGGCGGAAAAGGACCTGGACCTGGTGGTTTACAATGATATCACGATCGAAGGCGCCGGCTTCGGTACGGATACCAATATCGTCACCCTCATCCACCGCGACGGCCGCGAGGAGATGTTGCCCAAGCAGTCCAAGTCCAGCGTGGCGGACCGTATCATGGACGAGGTCGCCGCCCTGCTGAGTAAGCGGGAAGGCGTGCCCGCATGAACCGACAGGCGTCGCTGGCCGACCTGATACGCAAGACGGCCGAGGTCGTGAAACAGGAGGGGGAGCAGGGGCTGGAATCGTTCTTCATGCCGGCTGGCCTGGACGCGTCGATCCCGATGCCGGAACCGGAACGCCGGCCTGAACCGAATGCCCGGGTCGGTTCGCTCGACGCCTTGTACGGCAAGTACCATCGCTGTACGGCCTGCGCGCTCGGACACAGGCGAAAGCACTTCGTATTCGGCGCCGGCAATGAAAACGCCGACGTGATGTTCGTGGGCGAAGCGCCCGGAGCCCATGAAGATGAACAGGGGCAGCCTTTCGTGGGGGCGGCGGGCAAACTGCTGACCCGCATACTGCACGCCATCGATTTCACCCGGGACGAGGTGTACATCACCAATATCCTCAAATGCCGGCCGCCGAACAACCGGGACCCGCAACCTGATGAGATCGATGCCTGCGACGCCATTCTGAAGGAGCAGATCCGACTCGTCCGGCCCCGGCTGATCTGCGCCCTCGGACGCGTCGCGGCCCAGGCGCTGCTGAAGAAGAACGGTTCGATCCGGACCCTGCGCGGCAGGTTTCACGACTATCACGGCGTGAAGCTCCTGGTGACCTACCACCCGTCCGGCCTGCTGCACAATCCGGCGTACAAGCGGCCGGCCTGGGAAGACGTACAGATGTTGCGGAAGGAATACGACCGCATCGTGCAGTCCGATGCGAAGGCGACCTGAGGAGCACGAGCCCATGAACAGCCAGAGCGACGGAGCGGAACGCCTTCCGCCGCAGGCCGTGGAAGCGGAGGCGGCTGTTCTGGGGGCCATGCTGCTTGAACAGGACGCCATATCGATCGTCCTCGAGATCCTCGACGATACGGCGTTCTACCGTGAAGCGAACCGCAAGATCTACAACGCCATCATCGCCCTCTACGACCGGAACGAACCCCCCGACCTGATCACGCTCAGCGAAGAACTGGACAAGCGGCAGGAACTCGCCTCCGTGGGGGGATCCTTCTACCTGGCCGGGTTGACGGACAGCGTTCCGACGGCGGCCAACGTGGAGTACCACGCCCGGATCGTGCTCGAAAAGTCCCAGGCACGCAAGCTGATCAACGTGGCCACGCAGATCGCTTCCCGGGCGTATGAATCAACGGAAAACACCTCGGACCTGCTGGATGAGGCCGAGCAGATGGTGTTTTCCCTGTCCCAGCGTGACGCCCGACGCGGGTTCACCCAGCTAAATCCCATCCTGCACGATACCTTCGAGAACATCGAAAAACTCCATGAACAGGACAGCACCGTGACCGGCGTTCCCACGGGGTTTACCCGGCTGGACGAAATGACCGCCGGTTTTCAACGCGGGGACCTGGTCATCATCGCCGCCCGCCCGGCCATGGGGAAGACGGCCCTCTGCCTGAATATCATCCGCCACGTCGCGGTGGAGACCCGGGTCGGCGTCGGCCTGTTCAGTCTCGAGATGACCAGCCACCAGCTGGCCCAGCGGATGCTGTGCAGCGAAGCGCGGGTGGATTCCCACCTGATGCGCACCGGCCGGCTGCCGGGAGACGCCTGGTCGAACCTGAGCATCGCGGTGGGGGCCCTGGCCACCGCGCCCGTATATATCGACGAAACGCCGGCGTTGTCGGTCACCGAAATGCGTTCCCGGGCGCGGAGGCTCATGTCCGAGCATAACGACATCGGTCTGCTGGCCGTCGATTACATGCAGTTGATGCGGGGACCGAACGACGCGGAGAACCGGCAGCAGGAGATCTCCGCCATCTCGCGGAACCTGAAGGCCCTGGCAAAGGAGCTGGACATCCCCGTCGTCGCCCTCTCGCAGCTTTCCCGGGCAGTGGAAACCCGCGGCGGGGACGGACGGCCGCAACTGTCGGACCTCAGGGAATCGGGCGCCATCGAACAGGACGCCGACGTGGTACTGTTCATCTACCGGCCCGCCCGTTACGGGGAAGGGGAGGAACACGAGGAGAACCACGCGGAAGTCATCATCGGCAAGCAGCGCAACGGTCCCGTAGGTACGGTGAACCTGGTTTTCGTGGACCGATTCGCCCGTTTCGAGAACCCCGATCTGTTCCACGAAGATCCGGGCTGACCGTTCTTCACAAGGTACGTCCGCTACCCGCGCATGATCGAAATCATCCACCTGAGAAAGGCCTTCGGCAAATCGGTGCTGAAGGACGTCAACCTGACCATCGAGTCCGGAGAGACCATGGTCGTCATCGGCCGCAGCGGATGTGGCAAGAGCGTGCTGCTCAAGCACATCACGGGGCTGTTGCGCCCGGATGGCGGTACCCTCCTGGTGGACGGCAGGGACGTGACCCGGTTGAAGGGACTCGAACTGGACGAGATCAGGAAGCGGTTCGGTTTCCTGTTCCAGGGCGGCGCCCTCTTCGACTCCATGACCGTGGGGGAGAACGTGGGGATCGGACTCAAGATACACACCGACCGGACCGAGATGGAGATCGAAGAACGGGTACGGACCTGCCTCCAGATGGTCGGCCTGTCCGACGTGGAGGAACAGAAGCCCGCGGAACTGTCGGGCGGCATGCGGAAGAGGGTGGGACTCGCCCGGGCTATCGCCATGAATCCGGAGTACATTCTGTATGACGAACCCACCACGGGCCTGGATCCGATCATGGCGGACATCATAAACGACCTGATCCTGGACATGAACCAGCGGCTGTCGGTGACGGCGATCGCGGTAACCCACGACATGATCAGTGCGTACAAGATCGCGGACCGGATCGCCATGCTGCATGACGGGGTGATTCACATGGTGGGGACGCCGGATGAGATCAGGCACTGCGACGACCCGCTGGTGCAGCAGTTCATCCTCGGCCGCGGCGAGGGTCCCATAAAGTCGTTGGAATAGTCATGGATAACTCGACCATGGATCACTCGACAGGAGGACCGCGGGTCTCCCGGTATGGCGTCGCTGGACTTTAATCTGCTCGCCGAGGACCCGGCTTCCAGGGCGCGGGCCGGCCGCATGAAGACGGCCCACGGCGAGATCCGTACGCCGGTATTCATGCCCGTGGGGACCCAGGCGACGGTGAAGACGCTGACGCCGGCGGATCTCGAAGCGGCGGGCGCGCAGGTCATACTCGGCAACACCTACCACCTGTTTCTCCGGCCCGGGCACGAACTGATCCGGGAGATGGGCGGACTGCACGGCTTCATGAACTGGCGGCGTCCCCTGCTGACGGACAGCGGGGGCTACCAGGTTTTCAGCCTGTCGGACCTCAAGTCGATCGGGGAAGAGGGGGTAACCTTTCAGTCGCACGTCGACGGCTCGCGGCATTTGTTCACGCCGGAATCCGTCATGGAGATCGAGACGGCCCTCGGCGCCGATATCATCGCGCCCCTGGACGAGTGTCCGCCCTATCCCTGCGATTACGGGTACGCGAAGGATTCAGCCGCCCTGACGCTGCGCTGGGCGGCCCGGTCCCGGAAGCGTTTCGCAGAACTGGAGGGAGAAAGAGCGCATGCCCAGGCGCTGTTCGGCATCGTGCAGGGCAGCGTGTACGAAGACCTGCGGGTCCACTGCGCGCGGGCGCTGGTGGACCAGGAATTCGACGCCTACGCCATCGGCGGGATGTCGATCGGCGAGCCGAAGTCGACCATGGGGGACCTGATCGACGCCACCGTCGCATGTCTGCCGGCGGACCGGCCCCGCTACCTCATGGGCGCGGGGACGCCGGAGGACCTCGTCGACGCGGTGGGGCGGGGGATCGATATGTTCGATTGCGTGATCCCCACCCGCGAAGGCCGTAACGGCGCGCTCTATACCCGTTCCGGCCGCATCAACATCTACAACGCCCGTTTCAGGGCCGACGCGGAGCCGATCGATCCATCCTGTTCCTGCTACGCCTGCCGCACCTTCAGCAGAGCGTACATCCGGCACCTGTTCCGGGCGGGAGAGATCCTCGGTCCGAGAATGGGGACCCTGCACAACGTCCACTTCTACGTGGGCCTGGCCGCCGAGATGGGAGAAGCCATCCTGGCGGGACGGTTCCCCGCGTGGAGCAGGTCGTTTCTGACCGCGTATCGCAGTGAAACCGAAAGAAAGGAGTATTCCCAGTGATTCAAGATGCCTTTGCCATGGGTCCCGGCGGCGGTGGAGGAGACGCCTCCGGACCGGGATTCCTGATCTCCATGATCCCCATCCTGTTGATGTTCGCCATCATCTACCTGCTGCTGATCCGGCCGCAGCAGAAGAGACAGCGGGAACACCAGGCCATGCTGGACGCCCTGCAGAACGGGGACAAGGTGGTGACGCAGGGCGGGATCATCGGTGTCGTTACCGGCCTGAAAGCGGACGTAGTCACGGTGCGCATCGCCGATGACGTCAGGGTCGATCTGCAACGCAGCGCCATTTCCCGTCTGATCAGCAGCAAGAAGGGAAATAAGGAAGAATAGGAACCGGTCATGGCGGTCAGACCCATACGTATATACGGCGATCCGGTCCTGCGGGAAAAAGCGCGCCCGGTGGAGGAGACGACGGCCGCGCTTCGCCGCCTCGCGGAGGACCTGGTCGATACCATGATCGAAGCGGAGGGCCTCGGGCTCGCCGCGCCGCAGGTCGGTGAGACCGTCCGCATGTACGTGGTGAATCTCGGAGCGATCCGTACCGAACTCTTCCGGGACCGCCGGGGACCGTCTCTGGAGGGTTGCCCGGACCACCTGGTGCTGGTGAACCCGCGCGTCGTCAAGCAGGAGGGCGAGCAGACGGGCGAGGAGGGCTGCCTGAGCTTTCCGGATCTCTACGACAAGGTGACCCGGCCCGACGTCGTGCGCGTCGAGGCCACGGACCTGGACGGCCGCCCCCTGGAAATCGAAGGCAGCGGACTCCTGGCCCGGGTCCTGGTCCACGAATACGACCACCTGGAAGGCATACTCTTCATCGATCGCCTCAGCAGGTTCCGGCTCCAGTTCCTTCGCAACCGTTTAAAGAAACTCAAGGCGGACAGCCAGGCGGACTGAAATGCGTGTGGTCTACATGGGCACGCCCGATTTCGCCGTGCCGAGTCTGGAAGCGCTGAGCCGGCGGACGGAACACGAGGTGGCCGGTATCGTCACCGCGCCCGACCGGCCGAAGGGCCGCGGGTTGAAGACCGTTTCATCTCCGGTGAAGGAAGCGGCCCTGCGGCACGGTATTCCCCTCTGGCAGCCGGACAAGCTGCGCGACCCGGGTTTCCTGCGCGCCCTGCGGACCCTGGAGGCCGATCTCTTCGTGGTCGTGGCCTTTCGCATCCTGCCCGCCGAACTGCTGGCCATACCTCCGAGGGGCACGGTCAATCTGCATCCTTCCCTGCTGCCCAGGTACCGCGGCGCCGCGCCCATCCAGTGGGCGGTGATGAGCGGGGACGAGGAGACGGGCGTCACCACGTTCCTGATCGAAAAGAAGGTGGACGCAGGAGATATCCTGTGCCAGGAGACCGTGCCGATCGGACCGGAAGAAACCGCCGGTGAACTGCACGATCGCCTGTCCGGTATCGGGGCGGGCCTGCTCTTGCGCACGTTGGACCTGATGGCGGCCGGCGGCGTCCGGCCGCGGCCCCAGACGGGCCACGCGACGCCGGCGCCCAGGATCGCCAGGGAGGACGGCCGCATAGACTGGAGGCTGCCGGCCCGTGCCATACACAACAGGGTGCGGGGCCTGAACCCGGTTCCCATGGCCTTCACCACCTGGCAGGGGAAGAACCTCCGCGTCATACGGAGCCGGCCCGTGGGCCTTGATGAGGACGGCATGTTCGAGCCGGGCGGGATCGTCCGCGCCGACGAACGCCGGGGCATCATCGTTCAGACCGGAGAAGGCGGCCTGGAACTGGTCGGGGTGCAACCCGGGGGACGAAACCGGCTCGATGGCGCGGAATTCCTGCGGGGATACCGGCCCGCGGTGGGCGACCGGTTCGGCGCGCCTGACGCGGAGTCTGGCTGATGGGACGCCCGCCCGGGGCGCGCGAGATCGCCCTGAGGGCGCTGCATCGCGCGGAGACCGGGAGGGTCCCGCCGCGGGACGCCCTCGACGCCCTCTTCCGGCGGTACGCGTGCGGCGACCGGGACCGGGCCTTCGCGACCGAGTTGGCATACGGCACGATCCGCTGGCGGCGGCGCCTGGACTGGATGCTCGGTCAGCTGATGCGCGGAGACCCGGAATCGCTGACGGCGTGGATTCGTCATATCCTCCGCATGGGCCTGTACCAGTTGATGAGGATGGACCAGGTCCCCGCCGCCGCCGCCACCCACGAGTCCGTGGAGCTGGCCAGGCGGTACGGACACCCGGGTACCGTCCGCCTGACCAACGCCATCATGCGGACGGCCATTCGAAAGCGGGATCAGCTGGAGCGGCCGGTACGCGGCGAAGACCCCGTCACGGAACTCGGGGTCACGCATTCCTACCCCGCGTGGCTGACGAAGCGCTGGGTCGGCCGATACGGCGCGGAAGGCGCCGCCGAGCTCATGGAGGCGGGCAACCGGCCGCCGCTTCTTTCCGTCCGGGTCAATACGTCGCGGTCCACTCCCCGGGACCTCGCCGAGGCGTTGAGACGGGAGGGTATCCGCGTGGAAGCGGGTCTGTGGCTCGATGATTTCCTGTCGATCCGGCACACGGGCGACCTCCGCCGTCTGCCCGCCCACGAAGCGGGCCTGTTCCAGGTACAGGACGAAAGCGCGGGCCTCGCGGTGCGGTTACTCGACCCGAGGCCGGACGAGACCATTGTCGATTTATGTTGCGCTCCGGGGGGAAAAGCAACATATATTGCGCAAATTGTCGGCGCGGGCGGAAGGGTGATCGCCTGCGATACGTCGCTGCACCGACTCCGCCGGGTGGAGGAAAACCGGCGGCGAATGGGGTTGGGGCAGGTGCGTCTCGTCGGCATGGACGGCCGGTCGCCCGGCGTGGACTTCGCGGCCGACCGCGTCCTGGTCGACGCCCCGTGTTCCGGGCTCGGCACCATCGCGCGCCGGGCCGATCTGCGGTGGCGGCGGAAGGCGGAGGACATAGACAGGCTCCGTAGCGAACAACTGGCGCTGCTGGAAAGCGGGGCCGGACTGGTGAAGCCGGGCGGCGTCCTGGTGTACAGCACGTGCACCATCGAGCCGGAAGAGAATGAAGAGGTCGTGGCCGCCTTTTGCGGCAGGCATCCCGGGTTCAGGTTGGAGCGACCCGGAGACTGGCCCGGGGAACTGGCCGGAGTACTGGACGGCGCGGGCAGGATCGCCACGCTGCCTTCCATACACGGTATCGACGGTAGTTTTGCGGCGAGGCTGAGAAGAGCCGGCTGACCGCATTGGAGGGGATGGTGTTCGAAGAACTATCCGGCCGCATGGAGGGGATCGTCAGTAAACTCCGCGGCCAGGGCAAACTGACGGAAAAGAACGTCGACGACAGTCTGCGGCAGGTGCGCCGTGCCCTGCTGGAAGCCGATGTCAATTTCAAGGTAGCCCGCACCTTCATCGATACGGTCAAGGAAAAGGCCCTCGGGCAGGGCGTGTTGAGCAACCTGTCCCCGGGACAGCAGATGGTGGGGATCGTCCACCGGGAACTGGTATCCCTGATGGGCGAGGAAGCCGCCGAGGTCTCCTTCGCGGAGACCCCCCCGACCATAGTCATGATGGTCGGCCTGCAGGGATCCGGAAAGACGACGGCCTCGGGGAAGCTGGCCCATTACTTCCTGAAAGCGGGCCGCCGGCCCCTGCTGGCCGCGGCGGACGTCTACCGGCCCGCGGCGGTCAGACAGCTTCAGGTGCTGGGCGAACAACTGGGCGTGCCGGTCGTGTCCCTTGGAGACAACCGGTCTCCCGAGGCAATCTGCCGGGCCGCCGTGGACCGCGCCGGACAGGAGGACGTCGACGCGGTCATCCTGGATACGGCGGGCCGCCTGCACGTCGATGACGAGATGATGGACGAACTGCGCGGCATACGCAGCGCGGTCAACCCCCACGAAATCCTGCTGGTCGTAGACGGCATGACGGGGCAGGACGCGGTCAACGTGGCGGAGACTTTCGACCGGCGCCTCGACGTCGACGGCTGCATCCTGACGAAAATGGACGGGGACGCCCGGGGCGGCGCGGCCCTGTCCATCAGGCAGATTACCCGCAAGCCCATCAAGTTCCTGGGCGTCGGCGAGAAACCGGACGCCCTGGAAGTATTCCATCCCGAACGGATGGCGTCCCGGATCCTGGGGATGGGCGACGTGGTGTCCCTTGTCGAACGCGCGCAGGCCGCGATAGACGTGGAGGAAGCCCGTCAGCTGGAAGCGAAGCTGCGCAAGCAGACCTTCGATCTCGAGGACTTCCGATCGCAACTCCGGCAACTGGAGAAAATGGGTCCCATGCAGGAACTCGTCGAAATGATGCCCGGCTTCAACAAGAAGGCGTTGAAGGGTATGGACATGGACGAGAAGGCGCTCGTACGCATGGACGCCATCCTGAGTTCCATGACCAGACACGAAAGAGCGCGTCCCGCGGTGATCAACGGCAGCAGGCGCCGCCGCATCGCCCGCGGAAGCGGAACGAGCGTGCAGGAGGTGAATCAGTTACTGAAGCAATACCACGTGATGCAGAAAATGATGAAGCAGTTGAACCGGCCGGGCGCCCTCGAGCGGCTCGGTCACAGGATGTTGCCCTTCAGGTAGCCCAAGGAGCGAAACATGGCAGTGGCCATTCGGCTTCGACCCACCGGAGCCAAGAAAAGACCCTTTTACCGTATCGTCGTGACGGATGACAGAACCCGCCTGGGCGGGAAGTATATCGAAAGCCTGGGTTACTACAACCCCATATCGCCGGAACAGCTGGAGATGGACGTGGACAGGGCCGTCGACTGGCTCAACCGCGGCGCCCGGCCGAGCGATACGGTGCGGTCGCTTCTGGTGAAGAGCGGCGTGATGGCGAAGTGGCGCGGAGAAGACCAGGCGGCGGAAGCAGCCGAGTGAACTGAAACGGGTCGGCCGCCGGTACGCCGGGGCGGAGTGCAGTGAACGCTGACTGGATCAATATCGGATTCATCCGCAAACCCCACGGTCTCAAGGGCTACGTCCGGGTGGACGCGCTGTCGGACGCTCCGGACCGGTTCGCGGGCCTGGACCGGATCGGCGTGGAACTCAGAGACGGCCGGCGGGAGTCGCTGGAGATCGAGCGCTGCAGGCAGGACGGGAACAGCTGGTTGATGAAGTTCCTCGGGATCGATACGACGGAAAGCGCGGACCGGCTCCGCAGCGGCTACATCCAGGTGCCTGAAGAAGCCGTCGCTCCGTTGCCCGTGGACGCGTACTATGTATTCGAACTCGAGGGCTGCACGGTCGTTTCCGAGGCGGGAGAGGAGATCGGAATCGTCCGGGAAGTCATGTCCATGCCGGCGAACGACGTGTTCGTCGTGGATACGCCGGCGGGAGAGGCGATGATCCCGGCGGTCCGGGACATCGTGGTGGAACTCGATCCCGAGGAATCGAAAATCGTCATACGAAAGATTCCGGGGTTGATCTCGTAGCGGAACAGATCATGCGTATCGACATACTTTCGGCCTTTCCGGGTGTATTCGCGGGCCCCTTTGGCGAGAGCATCGTGGGCCGCGCCTGCAGGCGGGACGTGGTGGACATCTTCATCCACGACCTGCGCGCGTTTACGACGGACCGCCACAAGACCATCGATGATTACGCCTACGGCGGAAGCCCGGGCATGGTGCTCAAGCCGGAGCCCATATTCCGGGGGGTAGGGCATATACGGCAACAGGCGGACGAGGCGGCCCAGGCGGACCGGTCCCGCACGGTGTTGCTTTCGGCCCGGGGAAGGCCGTTTGTGCAGGAGACCGCCAGATCCTTCGCGGAACTGGACCAGCTGATCCTTATCTGCGGGCACTACAAAGGCGTCGACGAACGCGTGGCGACGGGGCTTGGCGCTGAAGAATACTCCGTGGGGGATTTCGTCGTAACCGGCGGCGAGATCCCGGCCATGATGATCGCGGACGCCGTGATCCGGCTCATTCCCGGGGCCCTGGGCGAACTGGCCTCCGCGGTCACGGATTCGCACTACGACGGACTGCTGGGCAACGCCGTGTACACGCGTCCGGAGCGCTACCGGGACTGGCGTGTGCCCGAGGTGTTGCTTTCCGGGCATCATGAGCGCATAGAAAGATGGGAAAGGCGGGACGCCCTGAAGAAAACCCTTCTGGATCGACCCGACCTGCTGGAAACCGCCGAATTGACCGGAGAGGACAAGACCTATCTGAAAACCCTTCAACGGAACGGGAACGGGTAGCATCAAAGCCCGGGAACGTTCGAAAGGACGGAAGCGGAACCATGAACGTACTAGACACGATAGCCCAGGACCAGTTGCGGACCGACCTGCCGGAATTCCGCGCCGGAGACACCATCCGGGTGGAGGTCAAGGTCCGCGAAGGCGACAAGGAACGCGTACAGCTTTTTCAGGGCGTGGTCATCCAGCGGTCCGGCCACGGCGTCGGCGAAACAGTCACGGTACGCAAGATATCGCAGGGTATAGGCGTCGAACGCATCTTCCCGCTGCATTCTCCGTCGGTTGGAAATATCCAGGTGTTGCGCCGGGGCAAGGTAAGGCAGTCGCGGATCTACTACCTGAGGAAGCTGAAGGGCAAGGCCGCGCGTATCGCCGAGCGGCGCAATTGACCATGACGCCGGGCGATGCGGAGCGGGACAGGCTCCGGTCCATGGCCGTCCTGGAGCGCTCGCTCCGCGACCGGGGCGTGCGTTACGCGGCCGGTGTCGACGAGGCGGGAAGGGGCGCCCTGGCCGGTCCCGTGATCGCGGCGGCCGTCATCCTGCCGGATGACGCCATGATAATCGGCCTGGACGATTCGAAACGCCTTTCTCCCGCGAGACGGGATGCGCTCTACGACGAGATCATGGACGTGGCCACGGCATTCGGTGTCGGCCGTTCCGACGCGGCCGTGATCGACGCCGTGAACATACGCCGCGCGAATCTGCTCGCCATGAAGGAAGCCGTGGAAGCCCTTTCACCGGCTCCCGGCCATCTGCTCATCGACGGGATCGACCCCATCGACTGGCAGGGCCCCCAGACCACCGTGGTGGGAGGAGACGCCCGCAGTCTCTCCATCGCGGCCGCGTCCATCATCGCGAAGGTAACCCGGGACCGGATCATGATTGCCTGCGACACGGAACTACCGGAATACGGGTTCGCCCGTCACAAGGGGTACGGCACGGCGGCGCACCTGGCCGCCCTCGAGGCCCATGGTCCGTCAACCGTGCATCGTCGTACCTTCCTGCGGAAGAGATTTCGCGTCGCTACGGCCTGACCCGGGCCAGGCCGGGATCATTTCGCCGGTTTGCCAACTCGAATCAACCCTGACATCGACTCGGAAGGCGCCATGGGAGAATCGACGCATGAACGGGGTTCGCGCGCCGAATCCATCGCGGAAGTCTTTCTGTGCCGGAAGGGTCACGTCGTTCTCGCCAGGAACTACCGGGATACGGTCTCCCGGTGTGAAATCGACCTCATCACCCGGGACGGGGAGGAACTCGTCTTCGCGGAGGTCAAGGCCGCCGCCGGGCGGCGGTTCGGCGATCCGCAGTCCCGGGTAGACGCGCGGAAGCAGCAGCGTATCGCCCGGGCCGCCCGCCGCTTCCTGCAGGAACGCAACTGGCATGAGGTTCCGTGCCGATTCGATGTCATCGGGATCGATCTGTCGCTGAATCCACCCCGGGTGACCCACATAGAGCGCGCATTCTGGAGTACGGTATGATGCGGAACACGTTGAAAGTCTTCGCCGCGGCCTGCGTCCTGCTCTGGATCGTCGACGGTTGCCTGCTCATGCGGTCCGAATATCCCCGTCCCGCACCGGACCCCGATCCTGAGCTCCCGCCGCGCTATTCCGGCGCCATCCACATCCATTCCACCTACTCCGACGGCGGGGGATCGGTGGCGGATATCGTCCGGGCGGGACAGAACGCGGGACCGGATTTCCTCATCCTGACCGACCACGACACGTTGCAGCCCAGGTTTGACGGCCACCAGGGATATCATGACGGCCTGCTTCTGCTGGTGGGCGAAGAGGTCAACACCAGCGCGGGCCACCTGCTCGCTCTCGGCGTTGGCAGGGACGTGGACCAGGACGGCCCCCTGGGCTTGCCCGCGCTGATCGACGAGATTTCGGAGGCGGGCGGAGTCTCCATCGCGGCGCATCCCACGGGCAGGCGGCCCTGGACCGACTGGACCGTTGAAGAGATGGACGGCCTGGAGCTGCTCAACGCGAACAGCGACTGGCGCGACGACGGTGTGCTTGAACTGCTGCGGGCCGTGGTTTTCCTGCCTTTCCTGCCCGACGGGGTCTTCAACAGCCTCATCGACCGGCCCGACGAAGCCATCCGCCTCTGGATGCATCGCGCGCAGCGTCAGCCGGTGACCGTGATCGGCAGCCTGGATGCCCACGAGCGCATAAAGCTCTGGGGTGAACGCCATCTGGCCTTCCCCACCTATGAACGCATGTTCGGATTGATCCGGACCTACGTGATCACCGGTATGGAACTGACCGGCGACGCCGGGATCGACGAGGGCATCCTGTTGGACGCGATCCGCCGCGGTAGCTGCTACGTGGTGCTGGAAGGGTACGAGCCGGCTCCCGGTTTTTCCTTCGAGCTTACCATGGGGCCGGAGACTAAGTCCATGGGGGCCAGTGTCGGTTTTCGGGAAGGGGGACGGCTGCACGTGACCGCGCCATCATCGGGCCCGGTGCGCATACGGTTATATCGAAACGATGTGCCGCTGATCGAGACCGAGGGGCATGAACTGTTCCTGGAGGTTCCCGGCCCCGGCGTCTACCACACCGAAGTCTACCAATTGCGCGGCACCCTGCTGCGTGGCGAACGTGAAAGACTCTGGATCATCTCGAACGCCATCCGGGTGGAGTAGGGCGCTGCCTCCGGTCCGCCGGGACCGGTCTACCGCACCTCCGCCACCGCCCAGTCCAGTTCTTTTCCCGGATACATGGGGATGACGTCGCCGTAGCGCTCGGGGATGACCGCCCCGGTCTTCTCGAACACCACGGTTTTTTCGGGCGGCACGACCCTGTAGATCCGCTTCGCGTTGTCCGAAACGAAGGCCTGCAGCCGGTCCAGCGCGCCGTGTTCTTCGAAGAGTCCGACGAGCATCTGGAGGGCGATGGGGGCGGTGAATACCCCCGCGGCGCATCCGGCGGCCTCTTTTTTGTCCACCGGGTGGGGCGCGGAATCGCTGCCGAAAGCGAGCCTGGGGTGGGCTTCGAGGGCCAACGCAAGGAGCGCGTCGCGGTCTTCCGGGCGCTTGGCGATGGGTTTGCAGAAGAGGTGGGGGTTGAGCAGTCCGCCCGCCACGTCGTCCAGGGTGATCAACAGGTGCTGCAGGGTGACGGTGGCGGACAGGTTCTCGTGGCGGTCCAGCAGCGCGGCGGCCTCCCGGGTCGTGATGTGCTCCATGACGACGGCCAGCCGGGGAAAGCGCGCGACAAGGTCTTCGTAGACGGGGAGGAAGGCGCGTTCGCGGTCCATCACGAAATCCGTGGATTCACCGTGCACCATAAGCCGGATGTCCATGTCCTGCATCAGGGCCAGTGTGGGCTCCACGTCGCGGAGGTCGCCGACCCCCGCGTCGCTGTGGGTGGTGACGCCCTCGGGGTACAGCTTGACGCCGATGATCCGGTCCTTCATCGCGGCCAGTTCGCTTTCGGTGTACGGCCGCATGAACAGGGTCATGTAGGGTTCAAAGGCGTGGCCGGCCACGGCCTCCCTGACTTCCGCCTCGTATCGCTCCAGCCGGCCGGGATTGTCCACGGGAGGCACCAGGTTGGGCATGATCACCCCGCCGGCGAAGGTGCCGGCGCTCAGCGGCGCCACGCGCCTGAGCATATCGCCTTCGCGGAAGTGGATGTGCATGTCCAGAGGGGAATGCAGGGAGAAGGTGGTGTTCGACATGAGATGAGCAGCGGTTTTCTGAAATGACGTCTTCGGCAATTAAGGACCGGGGTCGTAGAAAGGCAGGTCCACGATCTCGGCGCCGGCCAGGCCGCCGTTTACCACGACCTCTAACGGTCCGCCCGATTCCCTGAATCTGCGCCGGACGAATCCCAGCGCGATGACTCCGTCCACCGCCCGTCCACGGACCGCCGTGGTAATCCAGCCGGCGTCCTTCCCGTCCCGCCGGATCGCGGCATTTCGTTCGGGCAGCGTTTCTCCTTCTATGGCGAGGCCCGACAGCAACCGGTTGGGGCGTCCCCGGTGTTCCATCATCACGACGGGCTCCTGCCCGATGTAGCATCCCTTGGTGAAACTGACCGCCCGGTCCTTCACCGCCTCGTTGGGAATGATCCGGTCGTCCAGTTCCGCCGTGCAGCGGGGGATGCCCGCTTCTACGCGCAGCACCTCGAGGGTGTCGATGCCGACGGGGTGGCAGGAGGCGTCTCCCTCGCCGCCGAGCAACGCCTTCCATAGCTCGTCCGCGCTTTCCGCGGGGACGTACACGTCGTAGTCTACCTCACCCGTGCGGTGGGAGCGCGCCACGGTCAGGGACAGGCCGTTCCATTCGATCTCGGCGTTTCCGCCGGGCGGAAGCGGAGCCGGGGGGGCGGCCAGGCCCCGGAGGCAGGCGTCCGCCCGCCTGCCGTAAACGCCGATCAGTCCATACCGGGCGGTGACGTCCGCGATCTCGACGTCGTCCATGAGGGCGTACCGGTCGAGCGTATCCCGGAGAACGCCCGCCATCCCCGGTTCCACGTCGATGAGCAGGTCCTCTTCGCGTACGTAGACCGTCATGTCCGAGATGATCTTCCCATGGGGCGTCAGCATGCAGGCGTAGACGCTCTCTCCGGCGCCGAGCGGCTCCACGTCGTTGGTCACCACGCGGTGCAGGAAGCGCTGCCGGTCCGCCCCGGTCATACGCAGTTTGCCGCGGCCGGAGAGGTCGCACAGGCCGGCGGCGGTCCGGACCGCGCGGTATTCGGCGGCGGCGTCCCCGTAGTGCAGCACGGCCGGCCGGCCTTGGAAGTCGCCGGCCACCGCGCCGAAATCGTCGTGGGATATGGTCGTTGCGCTCATCGGTCGCCCGGGTGTTGCCCGTTGGTTGGAGGCGTCGGCGCGATACACCGCGAAAACGCTATGTATCAATGCGCGCCGCCCCCCTTCCTGTCAATCTATATTTTCGATGTGGCAGGGCCTTTTGGGTTGACACCGCACGGTGTTTCCGTTATGCTGAACGCGTTATGCGCGGCGTGCCGTAAGCACCGCGCTACCTGTCATCTCCCCTTCATTCAATCGGAAAGGTTCACGGTGCCCGCTGCCTCGCTGGAACAACTCGTCTCGCTCTGCAAACGCCGCGGAATCATCTACCCGGGCTCCGAAATCTACGGCGGGTTGCAGGGCCTGTACGATTACGGCCCGGTGGGCGTCGAGCTGAAGAACAACATCGTGGATTCCTGGTGGCGGAGGAACGTCTACGAGCGGGATGACATGGAGGGGCTGGACAGCGCCATTCTGATGAATCCGCTGACCTGGAAGTACTCGGGCCACGAGGAAACCTTCGTCGACCCCCTGGTGGACTGCCGGAAGTGCCAGGGCCGGTGGCGCGCCGACCAGATCGGAGCCTCCTGTCCCGTGTGCGGGTCCACGGACCTGACCGAACCGCGGCCCTTCAACCTGATGTTCAAGACCCGGGTGGGCCCGGTCTCGGAAGAAGACGCCTACGCGTACCTGCGTCCTGAAACGGCCCAGGGCATATTCGTCAATTTCAACAACGTGCTGACCACCACGGCGCGCAAGCTGCCCTTCGGCATCGCCCAGGTGGGCAAGGGGTTCCGCAACGAGATCAATCCCCGCAACTTCCTCTTCCGCGTACGCGAGTTCGACATGCTGGAGATCGAGTTCTTCGTCCATCCCGGCACGGAGGACGAGTGGCAGGACCGGTGGCTGGAAGACCGCCTCGCCTGGTGGGAACACATCGGCGTGCGCCGCGACGCCATCCGTATCCTTGACGTGCCGCGGGAGGATCTCGCCCACTATTCCAAGAAGACCTACGACCTGATGTACGGTTACCCCACGCTCGGCTACGAGGAACTGGAGGGCATCGCCAGCCGGACGGACTTCGACCTGGGCTCCCATACGCGGTACCAGGAGCAGTACGAACTCACGGCGCAGGTGGAGGAGAACCCGTCCAGCACGACGCGCCTTTCCTATTTCGATCCGCAGACGAACCGACATGTGATCCCCTTCGTGGTCGAGCCCTCGGCGGGCGTCGGGCGCTGCCTGCTGGCCGTCCTCAGCGAAGCCTATGACGAACCCATGGTCAAGGCCCCGCCGGAGGACAGGCTTGCCGGAATCAAGGCCGGACTGGACGCCTTCAACGCGGCTGTCGCGCAGAACAAAAAGCTGCCGGAAGATTCACGGGACTCGATGCTGGCTTTCGGGGAGTCCATCTCGAGTGAACTGCCGGAAAGCATGCCGCGGATCGACGCGCTCCTGGCCATGGCGGGCGCCGACCGGATCAAGGAGGGCAAGACGCTGCGGAACCTGTCGCAGAAGGTCATCGGCGACCACTACCGGACGGTGTTGCGGCTCAGGCCCCACCTGGCCCCGGTCAAGGTGGCGGTCTTCCCGCTCAAGCGGACCGACGACCGGCTCGCTTCCACGGCCCGGGATATCCGCAAGTCGCTGCAGTCCGGGGGCAGGATTCGCACGGTGTACGACGACACGGGCGCCATCGGCAAGCTCTACCGGCGCCAGGACGAAATCGGCACCCCGCTGTGCGTCACGGTCGATTTCCAGACCATCGACGACCAGGCGGTGACGGTCCGCGACCGGGATTCCATGGCGCAGGACCGGGTGGCCATAGGCGAGTTGAAGGAGTACGTGGAAGAAAAGCTGGCATCCTGAGCCGGACCGCCCGTTCGGCCGGCGCAGGCGGGCCGCGAGATCGGCGGGCGCAGGCGGGCCGCGAGACGAGAAAGGAGCGATACATGGCACGCAACGTTAACGTGGGCCTGGTGGGTTATTCGTTCATGGGCAAGGCGCACAGCCACGCCTTCAAGGACATGTCCTTCTTCTTCCCGGACGCGGCCGGCATACCGGTCATGAAGGCCATCTGCGGCCGCAACGAGGAGAACGTAAAAGGCGCGGCCGCCGAGTTCGGCTGGGAAGGATACGAGACCGACTGGAAGACGCTGATCGCCCGCGACGACATAGACCTGGTCGACGTTTCGACTCCGGGCGACAGCCACGCGGAGATCGCCATCGCCGCCGCGGAAGCGGGCAAGCACGTGTTCTGCGAGAAGCCGCTGGCCAACAACCTCGCCGAAGCCCGGGCCATGGCCGACGCCGTGAACAGGGCGGGCGTGAAGAGCATGGTCGCCTACAACTACCGCCGCGTGCCCGCCGTCGCGCTGGCCAGGCGGCTCATCGAGGAAGGCCGCATCGGCCAGGTCTACCACTGGCGCGCCGTCTACCTGCAGGACTGGATCATGGACCCCGACTTTCCCCTGGTCTGGCGGCTGCAGAAGGAGAAGGCCGGATCAGGCCCCCACGGCGACCTGAACGCCCATATCATCGACCTGGCCCGGTATCTCATCGGCGAGATCACCGAAGTGACCGGCATGCAGGAGACCTTCATCAAGGAACGTCCCATCGCCGAAGAGATCGACGCGGCCCTGGGTGCCAGTGCCGGCGGTTCCACCCGCAAGGGACCGGTGACCGTGGACGACACGACCCTGGCCCTCGCCCGGTTCGAGAACGGCGCCGTGGGTTCCTTCGAGGCCACGCGGTTCGCAGGCGGCAGGCGGAACGGCAACCGTTTCGAAATCAACGGCAGCAAGGGGTCCATCGCCTTCAACCTGGAGAAGATGAACGAACTGCAGTACTACAACCGGGATGACGAGGACCACGTACAGGGTTTCCGCGAGATCATCGTGACCGAAGGCGCCCACCCGTACATGGACCGGTGGTGGCCGCCGGGTCATATCATCGGCTGGGAGCACACCTTCATCCACGAGGTGTACGATCTCATGCAGGCCATCGCCGGCGCCGACGACAACCTCCATCCGGATTTCGACGAAGGTGTCCGGGACCAGGCCGTGCTGGAAGCCATTTCGCTATCGGCGGAGCACGGCGCCTGGGTCAGGGTCGCCGACCTGTAGGCCGCCATCCCGTAAAACACGAATCCGGCGCGGAGAGGACAGCCGTAAACGGGCGTATACCGCGCCGAAGATGACAAGGAAAGGAGCAAGCAACCATGTCTCGTCCCGTAACGCTATTCACCGGCCAGTGGGCGGACCTCACGCTGGACACCCTCGCCGGGAAGGCGGCAAGCTGGGGGTTCGACGGTCTCGAACTGGCCTGCTGGGGAGATCACTTCGACGTGCGGCAGGGCGCCGAGAGCAGGGCCTACTGCGAGGACCGCCACGCGCTGCTCGACAAGCACGGCCTGCAGATCTTCTCCATCAGCAATCATCTCGCCGGCCAGGCCGTCTGCGACCTGATCGATGCCCGTCACGAAGCGATTCTCCCGCCCCACGTCTGGGGCGACGGGGACCCGGAAGGCGTGCGGCAGCGCGCGGCCGAAGAGATGAAGCTGACCGCCCGGGCGGCCGCCAACATGGGCCTCGGCGTGGTCAACGGGTTCACCGGTTCGTCGATCTGGCACCTGCTCTACTCCTTCCCGCCCGTGGACCCGTCGTCCATCGACGCCGGTTTCGACGATTTCGCGGCGCGCTGGAACCCCATCCTGGACGTGTTCGACGAGGTGGGCGTGAAGTACGGGCTGGAGGTGCATCCCACGGAAATCGCCTTCGACGTCTCCTCGGCCCAGCGGGCGCTGGATGCCCTGGGCAACCGCGAGGCTTTCGGCTTCAACTACGATCCCAGCCACTTCGGCTACCAGGGCGTGGACTACGTGGGGTTCATCCGGAACTTCCGGGACCGCATCTACCACGTGCACATGAAGGACGTATGGTGGTCGGAGCGGCCGACCCGGGCCGGGGTGTTCGGCGGCCACGTCAACTTCGGACATCCCGACCGCTACTGGGATTTCCGGTCCCTCGGCCGCGGGAGCATCGATTTCGAGGAGATCATCCGCGCGCTCAACGAGATCGGTTACCAGGGCCCTCTGTCCATCGAGTGGGAGGACAGCGGCATGGACCGCGAGCACGGCGCCGAGGAAGCCTGCGCCTTCACGAAGGGCGTGGACTTTCCACCTTCCGACGTGGCCTTCGACGCCGCCTTCGCGGAAGAGTGACCATAGTACCGGAAAACATCTCATGGCGTAGCGCCGCGCGGTAAACGAGAGGGATCGATGCGACGATGGACACCGGCCTTCGTCTGCGCCGTCGCATTGCTCGCGGCGGCCTGCGGATCACCGGGTGACGGGTCCGGCGCCGAAACGCCGGCTTCGCGCGTCAATACGGTGGGACGGGAACTCCCGGCCGACGCCGCCCCGCTGAGCGAGCAGTTCATCCGGCTGAGCATGCTGGAACCGTCCACCCTGGACGTGGGCATATCCCTCTTCGACGCCCAGTTCAACGCCTTCCTCTTCGAATCCCTGCTGGTCTTCGACGAAGACATGGAGATCAGGGGCGCGGCGGCCGAGTCCTGGTCCGTGGCGGACGACCACGTGACCTGGACCTTCAGGATCCGGGAGGGCGCGAAGTGGAGCGACGGCCGGCCGGTGACCGCCCACGATTTCGAGTGGTCCTTCCGCCGGCTGCTCGATCCCGCCAGCGCCAACATCTTCGCCTACTTCTACTATTCGATCAAGGGCGCCCGGGCCTTCAACTCGGGGCAGACGAGCGACGCCTCGACCGTCGGCGTTCGGGCGATGGACGACCGCACGCTGGTGATCGAAACCGAAGCGCCCTGCTCCTATTTTCCCTACGTCCTGACCTTCTTCACCTCCGTGCCCGCGCCCCGGTGGCAGGTGGAGAAATACGGGATACGGTGGACCGAGCCGGAGTATTGCGTGTCCAATTCCACCTGGCGCCTCGCGTCGTGGGACAAGAGCGTCGGCATGACCTACGGGCTGAATCCCCACTACAACGGGCCGTGGAAAGGTTACCTGGAACGTATCGAGTTCACCTTCATCCTGCCGGGCTGGCGGGGGCTGCCCGCCTATGAAAACGGCGAATTCGACCGGATCGGCGTCATGGGCCCCGATTACCATCACGCGCGCATGGATCCCGTCCTGAGCAGAGAACTGATCACCTACCCGAACTTCGGGACGTACTACACGATCTTCAAGACCAGCGAACCGCCCTTCAACAACATGCGGCTGCGCCAGGCCCTCGCCCACGCCATCGACCGCGAGTCCATCTGCAACGTCGTACTCGGCGGCGGCGCCACGCCGGCCTACGGCATGCTGCCGAAGGGTTTTCCCGGTTACCAGGCGGAGCGGATCCGCCGATACCAGGCCTTCGACCCGGAACTGGCCCGGCAACGACTGGCCGAAGCCGGGTATCCGGAAGGCAGGGGCCTTCCCCCGCTTGAACTCTGGGTGCGGGGGCAGCCGCCGACGCCCGACGAATGGAACGTGGTGGTCGCCATGCAGCAGATGTTCGAGGACCACCTGGATATCGAGGTGAACCTGCGTCAGCAGTCCACCAACGCCTTCAACGCCTTCATGCGCGATCACGAGATACCGTGGGGGTTCCTCTGGTTCAACATGGACTACCCGGACCCCAGCGACATGATCGCCGTGCCGTGGCGCTCACAGCCCGCGGGATCGGGACGGCAGGACTGGAAGCACGACGGGTTCGACCGCCTGGTGGATGCCGCCGCGAGGGAATTCGACGACGAGAAAAGGGTGGCCATGTACCAGGACGCCGAGGTGATCCTGGCCGAGGAGGCCGCGGGCGTGTTCCTGCACAACATGGTCAACGCCACGTTGAGCAAGCCGTGGGTCCTGGGTATCAGGGAGAACCGGTACGGCGACCGCAGGTGGAGCGGATTCGCGCCGGCCTTCGCCACCCTGTACATCGGAAACCTCGGGGAAGGCTCGGGCCGCAGGTAAGGGGCAAGCGAAATCTCGGGCCGCAGGTAAGGGGCAAGCGAAATCTCGGGCCGCAGGTAAGGCTCAGGAAAAGGGGTCCAGGTCGAAACCGGCCTGGGGCCGTATCCGTTCCGCGCCTTCGGGCCAGTCGGTGGGCCACTCCCAGCCCGGTATTTCCAGGCTCTCGGCCCGGACACGATGCGCGGCGGCCCGTCGGTGGACGCCCGCCGGCGCCGTGCTCACCTCCGAGCTGTGGAGCATGGTGGGGTAGTAGAACGTAACGCTTCCCTCGCCCGCCGTGCAGTCGACGGCCTCGTGTTCATGGGCGGCGACGTAGTCCGTCAGTCCGTCCGGTCCGCCCGGTCCTCCCGGTCCGCCCCGGCTGGCCGCCAGTTCGAGGGGGCCTTCGAGATAGGAGCCGGGGAGGACCTTCATGGCGCCGTTCTCGATGGTCTGCGGGTCCACGTTGATACGGACGATGATGGTCTTGCGGAAGTAGTCTTCCTTCCAGTCGATATCGACCGGCCGGACGTGCACGTGGCCGAACTGGGTCCAGTAGCCGCTCAGATCGACTTCCCGGTCCTTCGGCGGATCGACGATGAAGAAGGTATCCTGGTGCCAGCCGATCTCGGCGTCCCCGCCGGCCACCTTGTCGAACATCGTACCGATGCTCGCGTGCCTGACCGGTTCGCCCAGGGCCGTTTCCAGCACGCTTACGATGGCGGGATGCCGCGAGAACCGGAGTCCGCCTTCGCACACGGCATAGAGTTCCCACAGCAGCCAGACCGTATCCTTTGATCTGCCCAGGAGCTTGTCGGTCGGACGCCCCTTGTACGCGGCGACGTTGCCCGCTTCCGCGATGGTCTGGTCCAGCAGCGTCCGGAATTCCATCATCTCTTCCGGCGAAAACACGCCTTCGACGGTTACGATACCCTGGGTCTTCAGGGTATCCGCCGCGTCCTGCAACGTAAGGATGGCTTGCCTGTGGTTCACGGGCGCTCCTTTTGTGCTATGCACCGGGCGACTAGCGGTTCAGCCTGAGCGTTACGTCTTCCGTCTCCCATCCCGACCGTATCTCCAGGGTATCCGGGTGGACCATGGACCGTTCGGCGGGAACGAACGGCATGGCGGAACCGAAGTCGAATCTTCCATTTCCGTTCGCGTCGCGATAGGCCTGCAGGAGATACCGGCCGGGCAGTACGTTATCGAATCGGAATTCGCCGGGACCAGCCAGCCTGACCTCAGACGCGGCGTCCGCGTCCCGTTCACGGAAAAGCGAAATTCCCGCCGGTCCCGACGACGTCGCGTCTTCGTCTTCGAACCGTCCTGACAGCGAACCGTATTTTGCGGGATCGATGGTAGAGAAGGCGTATGCGAGCGTATCGGGACGACTGCCCGTGGCTTGCAGAGACTGGTCGAACCGGTTTTTGACCAGGTCGGCAAGTAAGAGGATTTCGTATTCGGAATTCGGCCGCAGCACGCTGTCAGGCCGCATCTCGGCGACCATGGGGGAAATCCATCGAAGGTCGCTCCCGATCTCCCGGCCCGTGGAGTCCAGAAGGACCGCGGCCCGCTCCTCCAGGGTAACGGGTTCACTGAAGGAAAAACGGATCCCCACAGACAGCGCGATATCGCGCGAACGGTCGCCCGGATGCACGTCGAGCACCCTGGGCGGTGGCGGGTTCTCAATGGACGATCCCGTAAACTCGGCGGAGTTTTCCGTCGAGTCGATAGGTTCCGTCCAGTTATTTTCGAGCCCGGTCACGGTCAGAAGATAGGCCTTCCCGCTGATCTGGGGCGCCGTGATCAGTACGATGGTCGTCGAATCGGCCGGGTCCTGGTATGCGGACTCGACCGCGAGGCTTTCTCCGTCCTCCACGCCGCTGATGACGTAGGCATCCACGTCCGGGACCAGTTCCCGGCGGGGCGCCTCGCTCAGGAAGACACTCAGTTCGCGCATGTGGGACGGCCGGGCGGAAACCACGTGCATGGCAGCGGTGTCGTTCACGGCCATCCGGAACCACAGGGGGCCGTCCGCCATTTCCTCTTCCGAGAGGATGACGTCCCGCGTGGGTACGCCGATGGGATCCACGTCCGCATCGTAGAGGCGGTCTCTGCCCTGGTCCAGAAAGGTGAAGAAACGGTAACGGTCGGCGGAGAGATGGGTAAACGTAAAGGTGCCGTCCTTCCCGGCCTGGATCAGGTAGTCGGGGGGCGTGCCGGCCGGGTCCGGGTCGGGCTTCCCGGAGAGGCTGTAGGCCCAGACGTAGGCGTCCCTGGCGGGCCGGCCGTTGTGGACCGCCATGCCGTTGACCTCCCCCTGGTCAATGTTCGAGCCTGTCGAAAGCGCGTACACATAGGTGGAATCCATGCGGTTCCTTCCCATGTCCCTGATGCCGGTGCCTACCGTGACGATATAGGTCCTTTCGCCTGAAATGGGCTCCTCGAACCGGATCGTGACCTCGTTGCCCCGCCAGTTCGCTTCCGCTTCGAATTCAACGATGGGCGCAATGAAGATGTTGCCTTCGAGGGATCGGGATTCGATGCGTTCGTTGAAGATCAGCTTCGGCGAGACGTCAGGCGGGACATGGGTGGAGCCCGATGGCGGATCGGTTTCGACCACATAGGGCGGAATACGGTCCCGGGGGCCGCCGGGCGGCAAGCCTTCCCGGGCGCAGGCCATGACGGTCATGCCGAGCGAGAGCATCAAAGCGAAAATGACCGGCGTCCCGTTCATAGATCAGGCGCGAGGATGTGCTTCTTCGTACGTTTTCTTTAAGCGGTCGAGGGCGACGTGGGTATAAATCTGCGTGGTCGAAAGCCGTTCGTGGCCGAGCAGTTCCTTGACGGCCAGCAGATCCGCTCCGGCGTCGAGCAGGTGGGTGGCGGTCGTATGGCGGAGGACGTGGGGGGTCAGCCCCTGCTGGCTTATCCCGAGGCCGTATCTGCCCAGGATGTACTGGACCCCGCGGCCCGTCAGCCTGCGGCCGTGTTGATTCAGCAGCAGCGCGGTCGTATCTTCCCGCTCCGCCTTGATCAACAGGGGACGGGCGTCCATATAGGATTCCAGTGCGGAAAGCGCCTGCCCGCCCAGCGGTACGATGCGTTCCTTGTTCCCCTTCCCGATCACCCGGATTCGTTCTTCCGTCAGTTCGATCGCGCCGGTGTCGAGTCCGACGAGTTCCGACAGCCGCATGCCCGCCCCGTAAAGCAGTTCCAGGATGACCGCGTCCCGCAGTCCGAGTATCTGGCTGCGGTCGGGCTGGCCGAGCAGGGCTTCCACCTGGCTCCGGTCCAGAAACCGGGGCAGGTGACGGTCCCATTTCGGCGTGGTCAGATAGACGCACGGATTCGAGGAAACGACCCCTTCCCGGCAGAGGAAATGAAAGAAGGACCGCACGGCCGCGAAACGGCGCGCGATGGTCCGCCTGCTGAGACCTTCCCGGTGCAGGTGATGGAGGAACGCCCGTACGTCGGACTTGCCGATGGAATCCGGCGTCGGCGTGTCGGTGCCGGTGTAGTCGGAGAGGAAAGACTGGAACCGGGCCAGGTCGCCGGCATAGGCGGACCGGGTATGCCGGGAGTAATTCCGCTCGATATCGAGATGCTCGAGGAACTTGCCGATCTCTTTTTCCATGATCGGTCACGCCTCCTGGAACGTCTGGTCCGCCTGGTCCGCCTGGTCCGCCTGGTCCGAACCGGCGGGTACCGGCTCGGCGGACCGGATTCGGTGCTTGCATTTCGGACACTGCAAAGCCGACCGGCCGGATCGTTCCTGCTTTTCGACCATGAGGGGATAGTCGCAATGGGGACAGCGGCGATCTACCGGGGCGTCCCATACCACGAACCGGCACGTTTCGTGGTTGCTGCAAGGGAAGTAATCCCGGCCTTTCTTCGACTTGCGCACCGTCAGGAATCCCCCGCAACCCTCTTCCGGGCAGTCGACGCCGAGGTTGACCGGCCGCGTCTGCCGGCAGCGCGGATATCCGCTGCACGCAAGGAACGGGCCGTACCGTCCGGTTTTCACGACCATCTTCTCACCGCATTTGTCGCATACTTCGTCGGCGCTCAGGCCGGCGTACTCGTTGTCGTCCAACGGCTTGGTGTTCTTGCATTCGGGAAATCCCCCGCACGCCATGAAACGGCCGTTGCGGCCCCACTTGATGATCATGGGTTTGCCGCACTTCTCGCAGGTTTCGTCCGTTTCCTCTGTCAGCGTGCTCTTCAATTCCGCCCGCTGGGCGTTTACGGACTGAAGCCGCTCATTGAACGGCTGGTAGAAGTCCCCCAGGGTGCCGGTCCAGTCCAGTTCGCCCGTTTCGATGCGGTCCAGCGCGTCTTCCATCCTGGCCGTGAACGCCACGTCGAACAGGTCCGGGAACGCCATGACCAGGATGCGGTTCACGGCCATGCCCAGGTCCGTGGGCGTGAACCGGCCCTGCTTCATGGCCGCGTACTTGCGCATGCGCAGCGTGCTGATGATCTGGGCGTACGTGCTGGGCCGTCCGATCTGTCTGACCTCGAGTTCCTTGACCAGACTCGCCTCCGTGTACCGGGGCGGCGGCTGGGTGAAATGCTGCTTCGGCTCCAGTTTCTCCAGGGCGAGTCTTTCGTCCTTCCGCAACTCCGGGAGGGATTTTTCGTCCTCTTTCAGTTCAGCGTCATCGTCGACGGGTTCTTCGTACGCCTTCAGGAATCCCGCGAAGGTCGGTACGGTACCCGTGGCGCGAAACCGGTACGTCCCGGCCCGGACGTCCACGGTGGTCACGTCGAAACGGGCCGGCTGCATCTGGGAGGCCACGAAGCGCAGCCAGATCAGTTCGTACAACCTGTACTGGTCCGGCGTCAGGAAGGACTTCAGTTTTTCCGGGCTGCGGTCCGCCGCCGTGGGCCGAATCGCTTCGTGGGCGTCCTGGGCGCCCGCCTTGGTCTTGAATCTCCGGGGTTTGGCGGGTACGTACTCGGCGCCGTAGACCCGGGCGATCAGGTCCCGGACGGCTGCGACCGCTTCATCCACGATACGGGTCGAGTCCGTCCGCATGTAGGTGATGAGCCCGATGGCCCCCTCGTCCCCCAGATCGATGCCTTCGTAGAGTTGCTGGGCAATCATCATGGTCTTCTGGGTGGTGAACCGGAGGCGCCTGGCCGCGTCCTGCTGCAGAGTGCTGGTGATGAAGGGCGGAGAGGGATTGCGTTTGGTGTGCTTCCTGGTAACGTCCTCGATCTCGAAGGCCTTCCCGCGCAGGTCCTCGATCATGCCCCGTGCCGACTTCTCGTCGGGTATGTGGACCTTCTCCCCGTCGACGCGGATCAGTTTCACCGGGAATACGGCGTCCCGCTCCGACCGGAGGCGGGCCGTAATGGACCAGTATTCTTCGACCTCGAACTTCTCGATCTCCGTCTCCCGTTCGCAGATCAGCCGCAACGCCACCGACTGTACCCGGCCCGCGCTTGAACCTCCGGGGACCGTCTTCCAGAGGAAGGGACTGACTTGGTATCCGACGAGCCGATCCATGACCCGGCGCGCCTGCTGGGCATTGACTTTCTGCATGTCGATGGTGACGGGCCTGTCGATCGCCGACCGCACGGCCTGGGGCGTTACTTCGTGGAAGAGGATTCTTCCGACCTCTTTCTTGCTGTTGCCCAACTGGCTGGCCACGTGCCAGGCTATGGCTTCGCCTTCCCGGTCGGGGTCCGTCGCCAGGAAGATATGATCGGCCGACCGGGCCGCGCTGCGCAGATCCTTTACGACTTTTTCCTTCCCCGGAATCGTGACGTACTCGGGCTTGAAGTCATTTTGGACGTCGACGCCCAGGCTCTTGGCCGGCAGATCCCTGACGTGGCCCACGGAGGCCATGATCTCGAAATCCTTGCCCAGGTACTTCTTGATCGTACGGGCCTTGGCCGGAGATTCCACGATGACGAGTGATTTGGACATGGCTGTGCGCAGTCGCGGTGGGGATGGAGGAGGGACGGCCTCAGTTTCCGATGATGCCGTCTTCGAGATCGTCGGGCAACCAGATCATGACCTGGCCGGATTCCGATTCGAGCAGGATCGGCGCCGCGATGGTCTTGATGTCTTCCCGG
This sequence comes from bacterium, assembly GCA_963693015.1. Classification (GTDB taxonomy): domain Bacteria; phylum JAAXHH01; class JAAXHH01; order JAAXHH01; family JAAXHH01; genus JAAXHH01. Next base: position 1,502,921 of record OY843748.1, on the reverse strand, counting down.
GTGACGGAACGGGCGCCCGTCAGCATGGCCCGTTCGATGATCAGTTCGGTCTGCGTATCGTTGATCAGGCCCAGTTCGCGGAGTTCCAGCAGGTAGCCGTACGCGTCCGGCCGGATCATCAGCTGTTCCACGGCGTGCAGTATGCGGTTGGGTTTGGGCTGGAGCGGCTTGGTCGGATCGACCACGACTTCCGCCTGGGCCTGGAGGCGGTCGAAGAGCCAGGCGAAGGCCGTGTTGACCTCCTGCTGGGTATAGCCGTGCCCGACCAGGGTCTGCGAGACGTCGGCGATGTCGTTGAAGCGGCCTTTTTCATCCTGCATGTGCTTCATCAGGAAAACGATGATTTCCATCACTTTTTCCATGACGCCCTCCTGAAGGAATGCGAAGACGGTAACAGGACCGGGTCGAACAACCACCCCTGACAGCTTGCCGCGTTTCCTGCTTTACGATGTGCAAATCTAATCTTCCGGGGGGTTGCATGCAAGGGCTTTTTCCCGAACCGGGATGCCGTCACGGCGCTTCGAACACCTTGCCGATTTCATCCCGGTCGAAGGCCGGGAGATCGACCAGCGATCCCTTCCTCCTGATGCGGATTCCGAAATCGGGAGGCCGTACGGACCCGATCGAGGCGACCGGAATTCCGGCTTCCGAGAGGCGGGCGGCGACAGGCTCCGCGCGCGCCGGATCCACCACGATCAGCAGGGCGCCCGACGCGATGGTTCCGAGGGGGTCCAGGCCATAGTGCGCGCAAAGGGCCTCCGACTCGGGCAGCAGCGGAACCTGGTCCTCCTCGATGAGCATGCCCACCCCGGAGGCAACGGCGATTTCCCGCAATCCGGAAGCGAGTCCGCCCTCCGTCGGATCGTGCATGGCGTGGACGCCTCCGGTTTCCATCGCGATGCGGGCTTCTCTGACGACGCTGAGACCGGGCCGCCTGAGGTACCGGCGGCACGTCTCGAGGAATTCGTCGGAGAAGCGGGCCCCGACCTCGTCCCCCTTTTCCATGGCAATCAGCGCCGTCGCCTCGATGGCGATACCCTTGGTCAGCAGGATCCGGTCGCCCGCCCTGGCGCCGGAACCGGAAACGTAGCCGTCGGGTGTCGTTTCGCCCAGCATCTGTCCGATCAGCAGCGGCCGGTCCAGGCCGTGGGTTATTTCGGTATGTCCGCCGCAGAGGGTGACGCCGAGTTCGGCGCAGGCGTCGGACAGCCCGGAGAATATGCGGTCCACCAGATCGGGGCCCGTCTTCCCTTCCGGGAGCAGTACGGTCGTGAGGAACCACCGGGGCGCCGCGCCCATGGCGGCGACGTCGTTGGCGTTTATATTGACGGCGTACCAGCCGATCTCTTCGGTGGCGAAGGTGATGGGGTCGGTTTTCGTTACGAGTACGCTGGAGCCGAATGAGATGACCGCGGCGTCCCGACCGATACCCGGACCCACGAGCAGTCTCAGGTCGGTACCGGAAGCATAGCGGCGCAGTATGCGGTCCAGATCTTCCGCGGGCAGCTTGCCGACCGGATAATAGGGAGGCATGTTTCGCTGATCGGAGTGGAGACGTTCGGTCCCCGCGCGCCTTGGCCTTAGCGGGCGGTTCGGATGGGCGCGCCCGGGCGCGTCCGGGTCAATCCCGCCGCTTCCGCTGGGCGCGCAAAGCTTCTTTGAGTATCTTTCCCGGCTTGAACCTGGCTTTTCGCCGGGCCGGAACCTCGATGGTATACCCGGTCCGCGGGTTGCGGGCCGCAGGCTTGGGGCGGGTGTGCTTGATTTCCAGCGCGCCGAATCCCCTGATCTCGATCCGGTTGCCTTCGACCAGGTTTTCCCGCATGATTTCGAAGAGCGCGTCGATGACGGGATAGATCTGCGTCTTTTTCAGTCCCAGCGCATCGCTGATTTCATTGACCAGTTCTCTGCGCGTCGTCGTCATGCATGTTCCTCGGACCGGAATCGTTCGCTTCTGGTGAACGGTTCCGGCCGGCCATATAGCTGGTGCAATTTGTCCACGTTCTCCTCGCCGATGGGGTTGGCCCGGCCGATCATGCGCGCCACGAGGGCGATCTGTGCGCAGTGTTCCATGATTTCCATCTTGTGATACGCCGCGACGACGTCCGGCCCCAGGGTCAATGCGCCATGGTTTTCCAGCAGGACCGCGTCATAATCCCGCACGTAGGCTCTGAGCGACTCGACCAGTTCCATCGTTCCCGGCGTCCCGTATGGCGCTATGGGTACGAATCCCAGGGAGACGACCGCTTCGGGCAACAGGGTGTCGGGCAGATTCACGCCGGCCACGGCAAATCCCGTTGCCGTCGGGGGATGGGCGTGGACCACGGCGTGGACGTCCGGACGCTCGCGGTACACCATCAAGTGCATTTTCATCTCGGACGACGGCTCGCCGCGCCCGGAGATCATCCTTCCGTCATAGTCCACGACGATCAATTTGTCGGGGGTCAGGAAACCTTTGCTGACGCCGGTCATCGTGATCAGCAGACGATCTTCGGACAGTCGAACGCTGAGGTTGCCATCGTTCGAGGCTACGTACCCCCGGGCATACATCCGCTCGCCAACGTGAATCACGTCGGATACGACTTGCTCGAGATGCAAGATAACTCATTCCATGTGAATGACGACAGGTTTCAGTCCTAAGGCTTCGAATATATCGGGCCCGCCTTTTCCGTACAAGTATTATTGTTTACATAAGTTAAAAGTCGGCCATCACGATACGGGCCACGTCCGGAATCCGGCATTTTTCCACGCCGCGCACGTCGATCCGGACACGATCCCGACTGCAGTCGACGAGCAGAGGCGGGGTCCCCTTCAACCAGCGGCCCGCCAGGTCTTCGGGCCGCCCCCCCGCCGGCCGGACCGATACCGCGAAGCTGGGCATGCCGCCGCCGGGGAGGCGGTACGCAGTAAGATGGGTCTGTCGTCCGGCCACGGAGCACGCCGCGCGGCATCGGCCGTTTTCCGACAGACGATCCAGCAACTCCCGGGCCCGGCCGCCTACCTCCCCGCGTGACGCCGCCAGCATGTGGCCCGCCGGATGGCCATCGAGGTCGCAAGGGCTGCCGGCCAGTTCCGCCAACCTCGCTTCGAGCCCCGCCCTTACGTGTCTGGAGGCCTGTACCGCGGGCCACAGGCCGTGTCCTCTTATACGCGCTATGATGCGGCGGCTTCCGATCAGCAGGCCGCAGGGCGGTCCGCCGATCAGGCCGCCGCCGGCCGTGATGATCAGCGGCGTACCGGACCGCACGGCTTCCGCGACGGAACACGCGGACAGATACGCGGCGGAAGGGCCCGGTCGCAACGTCGTATCCCCGGCCAGGTGAAGCACCGCGGCGCCGGTTTCCCCGGCGGTTCGAACGATTTCTTCCCGCCCGGCTTCTTCGGTGAAACCTCGAAGGGCGTACGTAGACGGTCGAGCCGTGATGATCAGTGCGGTCCGGTCGCCCACGACGGATTGGTAGTCGGACAACCGGGTCTTGTTGGTGGCGCCCGCCTCGACCACCCTGGCGCCCGCGAGCGCGCAGATCGATATCGGATTCACGGGCCGTTCCTCGTACGGCGCATCGATCAATCCCGACTGGCTGCGGCTGATGACGACTTCCCCGCCTTCCGCGAGGGACTGGACCGCCAGAAGCATGGCGGTGGAGACGGAACGGACGGCTAGGGCGTCTTCGGCGCCGGTCAACTCGCGCAGAAGCCCGGCGATGCGGCCGTTCTCCTCGTATGCCGCGAGCGTGAGCGCCAGTTCCGAAGCCCGCCTCGCCGCCTTGCCGACGTACCTGTCCCGCGTCCGCGGATGAAATACGACGCCGGAGGCGTTGATCAGCTCGCCGGCCGTAGCACGGACTTCGCCGTCCAGGAGCGCGGCGACCCGTTCGGAGAGGCTCGGCGGCGCCAGCCAGTCCGACCGGACCGCTTCCGCCGCGTGCGGACGGAGCCGGATCCTGTTCCGCGTGTCGCGCAGCACCTGGCGGATCGCGGTATCGATCTGCCCGGATTCGAACCGGCCGCGCAGCGCCCTGATGCCGGACTGGCGTTGCAGCGCGTGCACGGAAGGCAGGCGGGCGAGCAGAAGCCTCAGGTTTTCCCGGACGGATTTCATGCGGGTTCCCTTCCCCGGGCCAGGGCATCCAGCGCGGATTCCGTGTGGCGTCCGGTCACCTGGTCGCCACCGGCGCGAAGCGACCGTATCTCGCGGGCGATCCGGTCCAGGTCGCCGGGACGGTCCACGTCGTGCCAGATCGGGAGCTCGCGGCATGACAGTCCACTTGCCCGGATGGCCGTTCGGGTCTGCCGCAGCACGCGTTCCGTGCCCCAGTGGATGGACTCGAACAGGCGGGGGTAGTGGTCGGAGGCCCGCCTTCTGCGTCCCGATCCGCCCGATTCACCCGGTCCGCCCGTTTCACCCGGTCCGCCCAGTCCGATCAGGTAGTAGCCCCCGTCGGCGGCGGGCCCCAGGACGACGTCGTGGTGGTCCAGCGCGTTAAAGGCCTCTTCGATAAAAGCGTGTGGGAGGAGGGGGCTGTCTCCGCCCAGCACGACCGTTTTGTCCCCCTCCTTCTGCAACAATGCCGCGAAGGCGTTCGACAACCGCTCCCCGAGATGGCCGCCGCGCTGTTCGAACCAGTTCACGTCGGGATTGCCCAGGGCGGACTGGAGTTCCGCCCGTCCGTCATCGGGTGTCCAGGCCACGAAGAGGGACGCGCCGCCGATCCGTTGAGCAAGATGAAGCGTGTCCAGGATGAAGGCGCGGTAGAGCGCCGCCGCCCCGCCGACCGAAACCCGCGGGGCCAGACGGGTTTTCACCGTCCCGGGTCTCGGGGCTTTCATAAAGAGGACGAGCGCGTTCGACACAGGCGTGCCCTGAAGAAAGGACCGGACCGGAGAAGCCGGACCTGCCCGGAAGGATGAAAGGCTTTGAAACCGATGCGTTCCCGCTTATCCACGCATACTACCCGGCGTTCCTCGGCGTGTCAATTAAAATGCTTATTTATCAACCATTTAACCCGATCCCGGCCTGCTCCGGATCGACAATAAGCCTTGACATCGGGGGCGCATGAAAGATATATTCGGCGATTCTTACCGGAAACCGGCTCCCCGATTCAGTCGGTCCGGAATCCGGCATGGACAAGTCGCGGCGCGTTGCCCGGTCCGATCCACGGAATATGGCCATGTGGGATGAAGTCAAGGCAGTCATCGAATCGAACCAGTCCTTCGTGATCTCCAGCCACGTCAATCCCGACGGGGACTCGGTCGGGTCGGCCCTGGGGGTCTACGAATGCCTGAAGGCGCTGGGGAAGGACGCCGTCGTCGCCATGAACGACGCCATCCCCGATGCCTATACCTGGCTGGACCCCGATGGGGATATCCTCGCGCCCGCCACGGACGCGGACGTCGAAGGCCTGGGTTCCACGGACGTGGTCGTCATCGTGGACGCCAACGGCTGGGACCGGCTGGGGCGCCTGCGGAAGCCGCTCGAGGCATCGGCGGCGGTCAAGGTCGTGATCGACCACCATCCCTACAGCGAACTGATTACGCCCGTATCGGTGATCGAGACGAAGGCCTCTTCCACGGCGGAACTCGTTTACGATCTGATCGAGTCGATGGGCGCGCCGCTGACGGCACGGGCCGCGGACGCGCTGTACACGGGCATACTGACCGACACCGTGTCCTTCCGCTTCGCCAGGAGCGCGCCGTGCGCCCATATCATCGCGGCCAGGCTCCTGTCCGCGGGCGTCGATCCGTCCCGGGTCTACGACCAGGTATACAATCACAACACGGGCGCCCGTACCCGGCTCATGGGCCGCGCGCTTTCAAACATACAGTTCACCGGGTGCGCCCGCGTCGCCTGGCTGACCGTAACACGGGCCATGATCGAGGAAACCGGCGCGTTGTCGTCGGATACCAGCGGTTTCGTGGACGTGACCATGACCATCGCCGGCATTGAAATCGGGATCATTTTCGTGGAGGCCGAAGACGGCTCGGTCCAGATCAGCTTACGGTCCCGTCCCGATACCGACATCAACCAGATCGCCGTCGGCCTGGGCGGCGGCGGCCATAAGAACGCCGCGGGCGCCGTGTTCAACGGTACGATCGAGCAAGCCGTCGAGGCCGTCACGGCGGCGGCGGTCACCGCACTCTAGCGCGGAAGTTCTTCCCTCGGGGCCCCGCCTTCCGAACCCGTCGAAACATGATGCACCTCACCCGTAAAGCCCGGTTTTCGGCAGCGCACCTGTGCCGCAACCCGGCATGGCCGGAAGCCAGGAACCGGCGGGTATACGGCACCTGCGCCGTCGGCAGCGGCCACGGCCACGACTACGTGGCCGAATTCACCTTCGGGGGACCGGTCGATCCACGGACCGGCATCGTCCTGAACCTGTCCGAGGTCAAGGACCGGCTGGCCGCCGTTATCGAACCGCTGGACCTGAGCCACCTGAACCATGACCACGAGGCCCTGAAAGACCCGGCGCCCACCAGCGAAAGACTGGTTCGGTATCTCTGGCAGGCGCTGGGAAAGGGAACCGGACCGGGCGTACTGAAGCGCATACGGCTTCACGAAAGCCGCACGAGAAACATCGAATACACCGGAGACGACAGCATGGTTTATGTCACCAGAAGCGTCGAGTTCAACGCCGCCCACCGTCTGCACAGTATAAGGTTGAGCGACGAAGAGAACGTGCGTATATTCGGCAAGTGCAACAACCCGCACGGTCATGGCCACAACTACGAACTGGCGGTGACGGTCCGTGGCCCCGTGGATGAAGAGACGGGGACGGTCATCGACATGGGGCGGTTGGACGACATCCTCCAGCAGGAAGTCGTGGACCGCTACGATCACCGGCACCTGAACCACGACCTGGAAGAGTTCAGGTCGGTAAATCCGACTTCGGAAGAGCTGCTCAGAGTGATCTGGAAGCGGCTGCTCCCGTTTTTCGACAGTCCCTCGCTCTACAAGCTACGGCTGGTGGAGACTGCCAAGAACGCTTTCGAGTACTTTGGAGAAGAGGAGCGGTAACCACGATGGACCCGATCGAAGGATTGACGAGGTCGCTGCTCGCGGAAATCGGCGAGAATCCGGACCGGGACGGCCTCAGGCGGACCCCCCACCGCGTGGCCCAGTCCCTGCGGTTTCTGACCCAGGGTTACGAAAAAAGCATTGAAACCGTCATAAATAACGCTATCTATGAGGAAGACTACGATGAGATGGTGCTGGTAAAGGACATCGAGTTCTTTTCGCTGTGCGAGCATCATCTCCTGCCGTTCTTCGGCCAGTGCCATATCGCGTACATTCCCAACGGCAAGATCATCGGACTGGGCAAGATCCCCCGCATCGTGGATGTATTCTCGCGGCGTCTCCAGTTGCAGGAGCGCCTGACCTCCCAGATCGCCCAGACCCTGCAGAACCGGCTTGATCCCCTGGGGGTGGCCGTCGTCATGGAAGCGAGCCATCTCTGCATGATGATGCGGGGCGTGGAGAAACAGCACTCCAAGGCGACGACGAGCGCCATGCTCGGCGTGTTCAGGGACGATCGCAGCACCCGGATGGAATTCCTCGACCTGACCGGCTCGAAGCACGGCCGATAGCGCCTGGCGCGGCCGATAGCGCCCGGCACGGCGGTGCGTGTCCGCCGGACCGCCAGACTGACGGGGACACCCTTATGAACAAAGACCAACTCGTGGATCGACTCGCGGCCGCGCTGGGCCGGGAGAACGTCATCGACGCCCCGGACCAGTTGATCGTCTATGAATGCGACGGGCTGACCATCGACCGGAACGCTCCCCACGCCGTGGTTTACCCGACCACGACGGAGGAGGTGGCGGCCGTGGTCCGGATACTCCACGAAGCGGGGATTCCCTTCGTGGCGCGGGGCGCCGGCACCGGGCTGAGCGGCGGGAGCCTGCCGCCGGACGGCGGGGTCATGATCGCGCTGACCAAGATGAACCGCATCACGGAGGTCGACTTCCGGAACCAGCGGGCGCTCGTGGAGGCCGGGGTGGTCAACCTGCACCTGTCGAAGGAAGTCGGACGGCGGGGTTATCATTTCGTGCCCGATCCGTCGAGCCAGTACGCGTGTACCATCGGCGGCAACATCGCCGAGAACTCGGGAGGCCCCCACACCCTGAAGTACGGGGTTACGACGAACCATACCCTGGGTGTGGAAGTCGTCTTGCCGGACGGGCAAATTACGTGGTTCGGCGGCAAGGCGGAAGACGCCGCGGGGTACGATCTGCGCGGTCTCCTGATCGGTTCCGAGGGCATGCTGGGCATCGTCACGCGGGCCTGGGTCAAATTAACCCGCCTTCCGCAGGCCTGGCGGACTTTCCTGGTGGTTTTCGACGCGGCGGAAGACGCGTCCCGTGCAGTCGCCGGCGTCGTAGCCCGCGGCATCGTCCCTTCGGCCCTGGAAATGATCGACAAGGTGGCCATCGGCGCCATCGAGGCGGCCTACCATTTCGGTTTTCCCCTGGACGCGGAAGCCGTGCTGATCATCGAACTCGAGGGGCACGAGGCCGGACTGGACACCCAGGCCGAAGCGGTGACCGCGGTATGCAGAGAGAACCGGGCCCGGGATATCCGCACCGCGGAAGACGAGAAAGAACGGGCCTTGCTGTGGACGAGCCGAAAGCGGGCCTTCGGCGCCATGGGGCGTCTGAGTCCCAGCTACTACGTGCAGGACGGCGTGGTCCCCCGGACGAAGATCCCGGACATCATGAAGGTCATCCAGACGACCGCAGAAAAATACGGACTGCTGATCGGTAACGTGTTCCACGCCGGCGACGGCAACATCCATCCCTGTATCGCTTATGACGACCGGGACGCGGAACAGGCGCGGAAGACCGTGGAAGCCAGTAACGAGATCCTTCAGGCCTGTGTCGAACTCGGGGGTTCCATCACCGGGGAACACGGGATCGGGTACGAAAAGGTCGACCTGATGCCCCTGATTTTCGACGAGCCCGATATCCGGGCCATGGAAACGGTCAAAGAAGTGTTCGACGGGCAAAACCTCAGCAACCCCGGCAAGATGTTTCCCACGAACCGTTCCTGCATCGGATGCGGTACGGCGGAGCTTAAATACACCAATCGCCAGGCGGCGCTGCTATAGTCTTGAAGGACCAGGCTTTAGCCTCGATGGAACACAGGTTCGCCCATGCCCGACGAGGTGCTGCACAGCAGGCTCGAATCCCTCGTGGAAGGCTATGCCCCCGCGAGCGAGGAAGCGCTGGCCGCCCACGCCGTGGACGGGGTCGTTCCCTCTGCCATCGCGGCCCCGGAGAGCGTGGCGTCCCTCTCGGCCACCGTGAAAATGGCCTCGGAACTGGGTTACGCCGTGATTCCCCGGGGCGGCGGCACCAAGATGGACTTCGGCCATCCGCCCGCCCGCGCGTATATCGTGGTGTCCCTGGCGCGCCTGAACCGGATCGTCGCCCACGAGCCCGCGGACCAGACGGCCACGGTGGAGGCGGGCATCACCATGGCCGGGCTGCAGGCCGGCCTGGGCAGAAGGGGTCAGTATCTTCCGCTGGACCCGCCCCACGGCGACGCGGGCACCCTGGGAGGGGTGCTCGCCACCAACGCCTCCGGCGTACTGCGGACCTCCTTCGGTACGGCCCGGGACATGGTCATCGGGATCCGCGTGGTCCAGGCCGACGGCACGGTGGTCAGATCCGGCGGGCAGGTCGTCAAGAACGTGGCGGGCTATGACCTGAACAAGATGTACATCGGTTCCCTCGGCACGCTCGGCATCCTGGCGGAGATCAACCTGAAGCTCCAGCCCCTGCCGGCGGCGGGAAGGATGGTCCTCGGAAGCATGCCGGACCTTTCGGCGGCGGCCGATTGCGCCTTCCGGGTCATGGATTCGGAGATCATGCCATCCTTCCTGGAGTTGGCCAATCCCGCAACCTGCGCATTGCTCGCAAGGGAGGCTGGCGGGAATCAGGTTGAAGGCGGCGAGGGCGGCAACCTCCGGGACGGACCGGGTTTCCCGGTCGTCGCGGGCATGACCGGACCGGAGGAGACGGTGGACTGGCAGGCCGGGGAATGCGAAGGGATCTTCCGGGAGATGGGGGCGGTCGAGGTCGTCCGCATGGACGGGGACGGATACTGCCGGGTACTCGAAGCGATGCGGGCGTTTCCCGCGGGCCGGCTCTTGCCCCGGGGCGTGCGGCCCGGGGTGACCTGCCGCGCCGGCGTTACCCCGGACGCGGTGGAAACGCTTTTTCGACTGGCGGACGAAGGCTGCCGGCGGCTGTCTGTCGGCTGCGGCCTGCTCTCCCATTTCGCCAGCGGCCACGTCGCCTTCGTCTTCTACCGGGACAGCCCCTTCCAGGCGTCGGATTTCGACGGTTTGGCGGGTCTGATCGAGGAATTGCGAAGCGCCGCGGAACAACACGGCGCCTTCGTGGTGGAACATGCCCCGGCCGCTTTGAAGGAACGGGCCGGCGTGTGGGGTTCGACCCGCGGAAACCGAAATATCATGGAGATGCTCAAGTATCGTTTCGATCCGAAAGGCACGTTGAATCCCGGGCGGTTCGTCGACGGGATATGAAGGAGCCGGCCTTGTGCCGCGCCAGGATGCGGCACCCGTCGCCCGGCTGAAGGGAGACCCCACATGAAACTGCCTGAATTCAGGGAGATACGTCAGCGCTTCGACGCACCCGTCGTCGAAGACTTGGCCGGAACGACCCGGGAGCAAGTCTCCCGCATGATCGAGGAGACGGGCATGGGCGCCGGATCCACGGTGGCCGTGGCGACGGGAAGCCGCGGGATCGGTAACATCGCCGCGATCGTCGGGAACGTCGTTTCCGCACTCGGGGAAGCAGGTCTGAAACCCTTTGTCGTGCCGGCCATGGGCAGCCACGGCGGGGCGACTTCCGAGGGCCAGCGCCGGGTACTGGAAAACTACGGCATCAGCGAAGCGACGACCGGGTGTCCCATACGCTCCGACATCGAGCCGGCGAGTCTCGGTGAGACCGCGGACGGGCTGCCGGTCTACCTGGACCGAAACGCCCTCGGCGCCGATCATATCGTAGTGGTCAACCGCGTGAAGCCCCATACCGACTTCAAGGGCTCGGTCGGGAGCGGCCTGATGAAGATGCTGGCCATCGGGCTGGGCAAGCAGAAGGGCGCCAGCTACTACCACGGCGCGGTATTCGAGTACGGATTCGAACACATGATCACGACCGTGTCGCAGCACGTGCTCGAGCACGCGCCCGTGGCCTTCGGACTGGCCGTCATCGAGAACGCCTACGATCAGACCGCCCACGTCGTCGGCGTCCCGGCGAACGTGCTGCAGCAGGAAGAACGCCGGCTCTTCCGGGAGGCGCAGCGTCTGATGCCCCGCCTCCCGTCCGACGACATCGACATCCTGATCGTGGACGAGATGGGCAAGAATATCAGCGGCACCGGAATGGACACGAACATCATCGGCCGGCGCATGCAGAATTTCGAGACCGAACCCGAGATTCCGCGGATACTCCGTATCATCGTCCGCGACCTGACCCCGGAAAGCGAGGGCAACGCCGTGGGCGTCGGCCTGGCCGATTTCACGACCCGCCGCCTGGTGGACCGGATCAACCACCGGTATACCTACGTCAATTCCATCACGGGCATGAGCCCGCAGAAATCCCGCATACCCGTGTTCTTCGACACGGACCGCGAAGTCATCGAAGCCGCCTTCTCCACCATCGGAATGAAACCGCCGCGGGACGGACGCGCCGTTCGCATCAGGAACACGCTGTCCCTCGGGCGCGTCGCGGTTTCCGACGCCCTGTCGGAAGAGCTGGCCGGCCGGGAGGACGTCGAGATCACGGACCGCCGCGGTCCGCTGGAATTCGACGATCGCGGCACCCTGGCGGCCCTTCCGGGCTGACGTGGCGTCCCCTGCCTGCCTGTTTTTTTGTTGACAATATCTCCAGGTTGCTTATAATGGCAAACTTGTCGGTTTTCGACAGCGTATGCCGGAACGCCTTGACGGGCGGGAAATTCCGGGTAAGTGGGACGAGAAGCAGTCCCGATGTCAAACGGTTCAACAGGAGTTGTCGCAGCGCGTGAGTACCTTAACCAAGAGCCATTCGGCGGTATCGGAAGACCGTTCGCTCGATCTCTATCTTCAGGAGATCGGCAACGTGCCGCTGTTAATGGCCGAAGAAGAAACCGAACTGGCCCGGTCGGTCCGGGCCGGCGACCAGAAGGCGCTGGAGAAGCTTACGGCGTCCAATCTCCGGTTCGTGGTCAGCGTGGCCAAGCAGTACCAGAACCAGGGCCTCTCCCTGTCCGACCTGATCAACGAGGGCAATATCGGATTGATCAAGGCGGCCAAGCGGTTCGACGAGACCAAGGGCTTCAAGTTCATCTCCTACGCGGTCTGGTGGATAAGACAGTCCATACTCCAGGCGCTCGCCGAGCAGTCCCGTATCGTCCGGCTGCCCCTGAGCCGCGTCGGTACGCTCCACAAGATCGGCCGGTTGTCCAGTGAATTCGAGCAGGAGTACGGACGCGAGCCCAGCACCGAGGAAATCGCGCAGGAACTGGATATGAATCCCGGCGACGTGAAAGACACGATGCGCATCGCAAGCCGCCACGTATCGCTGGACGCGCCGCTCAAGGCGGGTGAAGACAACAGGTTGCTGGATCTCATCGAGGATGATGACCAGGACGCGCCCGATGAAGCCCTCATGGCCGATTCGCTGAAAGAGGAAATCTTTCGGGCCCTCGGATCCCTGACGGAAAGGGAAGCGGCCGTGATCGCGTTGTACTACGGCATCAACATGGAAAGATCCTATACCCTGGAGGAGATCGGGTCGCGGTTCAGTCTCACGAGGGAACGCGTGCGACAGATCAAGGAAAAGGCGCTTCGCAGGCTGCGCCACGTCTCCAGGAGCCAGAAGCTTCGGGCCTATCTGAACTGATCGATCCCTATCCGTGACGCGGCGGGACCCACCCCGGGCATCCCGCCGTTTTTCTTCCGCGACAGAGACGCACCGCCCGCCGGGGCGCGGAGTCGGGTATGCTGCGACGCAGGTCCATCTCATTCATTCATATGCCGGCGAGTGCCCGAAACGATCCCAGGGAACGGGGCATCTGGTGGATCCTGGCCTGCATCTCCTGCCTGTTGCTACTGATGCTGGGGGGATGGCATTTCGGCGCGCCCTATGTGATTCCCCTGCTGGACGGCGGCGCCCTGGCAGAAAGGGAAAGGGAAAACGCCCGGCTGCGGGACCAGATGCGGGCCCTGCATGAATTGGACGGCACCCTCGAATCGCAGATCAGGACGTTGTCGGAACGCGCGGCGGACATAGGCAAGATCGTTCACGGGCCCGAGGCGGCCGGTCCGGCTGCCGAAGCCGCTGATCCCCCTTCCGCCCAGCCAGCCATCGAATGGTCCGAATCGCCCGATGCGGCGCTAGGCAGGATCAGCGGGCGGATCGACCGGTTGCTGATCGAAACCCGCGCGGAACTGGCCAGCCTGCAGTCCATCGAAGCGAAGTCCAGGGAGGACGAGACGTACTGGCACGGCATCCCCGTCGTGTCGCCGGTGCGCGGTCCCGTTTCGAGATCCTTCGGCTCATCGCGCGGCCTGTTGAGCGACGATCAGCGCGTGCACGGCGGCCTGGACATCGCCGCGAACCGGTCCGACCCGGTCCGGGCGACCGCTTTCGGGGTGGTTTCGAGGACCGGGGTGAACGCGAACCTCGGCCGGTACGTGGACATCACCCATCGGAATGGGTACCTCACGCGGTACGGTCACCTCTCTGAAGTGCTGGTCCGAAGAGGGAAACGGGTGAAACGCGGGGAGGTCATCGGGTTGGTTGGAATGACCGGCAAGACCAATGGATACCATATTCACTACGAGGTCCACCATGAGGGCCGCATACTCGATCCGTCGACCTCGTTTTTCCCGGATCGGGGTCTGTAAGTCGCCCGCTGGCGGTGGGCAAACTGCAAAAAAAGTTTGACACGCAGCCCCGGCCGCTACATTTTATGTGCCATAATTGTCGCGGTAACTGGTTTACTCGCAAAGACTAAGATTCGTTCGGCCATTTGTTTCAGGAAAAGCAGTTTTGATAAAATACCGGATGCCGACCAGGCTCATGGTCTTGCATTTCGGGGATAGAACGGTTCGTGTACCCGGACTGCTGATTACCGCCATGCTGGCCGTGCTGGTGATGGTAACGGGCGTGTTATACGCCGGCGCGCGGTCATGGCTGGCAGAATTCAGGCATAGCAGAATTCAGGAAGAGATCAGGACCCTGGAACAGTCCAGCCGGTCCAACAGGTCCAGGCTGGAATCCCTCATCGCATCGGAAGAGGCCGCACGCCTCATTTCCGGGCTTCCCGGTATCCATCCGGACGTTCGCCAGGTGGGCGTGGGTGGACGAGCCGAGTTGCCGGATCCGGGCTTCAGTCTCGATTCTCCCTTCTACCGGGCTTCCAGATTGCACGCCGAGATGGAAACCTCCAGGCGCAAGTCGAGCCTTTCGCTCAAGAGCATGGAGGATATCGAGCGGCAGATCCGGGAGGTCGACGACCGTTGGCAATTCGTGCCTTCGGTCACCCCGGTGACCGGCGTCATAACCAGCCGGTACGGACCGCGGAACGACCCTTTCACCGGTCTCTACGCCATGCACCATGGTATCGATATCGCCGCGGCCCCCGGCACGCCGGTCAAGTCGCCCGCCAGGGGCGTCGTAGTCAAGACCGGCGTGGACGCCCGGTACGGCCTGTTCGTAGACGTGGACCACCAGAACGGATTCCAGACCCGCTTTGGTCATCTTTCCGTCGTCCTGGTGAAGAAGGGCATGGCACTGAAACGCGGCGATATCATCGGCCAGGTGGGCATGACGGGAAGAGCCACCGGACACCACCTGCACTACGAGATTCGGAAGGACGGGAGATGGATCAATCCCATGAAGTTCATCCAGTCTGAAAACGACTGCTGATCCGTACCGACCACGAAGTGTGATCAGAGGCAGGGCGCCGCTTGTTCCCTGCCTTTTCTTATCTGTGCCGCGGCCGTCTTCCCGACGTTTCCCCCTATTCCGTCAGAGAACCCCGTAAGAAACCCCATGCCACGCGGAGAAGCTGGTATTCCCCATCGGCGCGCCGGTCGGCCCGGATGCGCTACCGGGGCATCTGGCGATGCGTGACGGCCGGGGAAGGGGTGGAGGGCCAGTTCGATGTTCCGCCAGGACTACATCATGAGAACGATTCGCGTTTTCATCGATGCGCTGATCCTGTTGATCCGGTCGCGCCGCGATCAGGACTATCACCGCGCCCGCTCGATTATCGCCCAGACATGGGAAGACATCTTCGGCCTTTCGACGGCATCCGTCATGGCGCTGTCGGAACGCACCCTGCTGTCCATGCTGTTGAAGCGGAGCGGAGGGGCCGTCGACACGGCCCTCATGGCCGCGCGCCTGTTCAAAGAAGACGGCGCCCTGGCCATGGCGGACGGGCAGGAGGACGACGGCCGCGGCCTGTACCTGAAGGCACTCAACTGTTACCTTGAAATCGCCGTGGAGCCGTCTGTCGGCGCGGATGACTTCCGCTGGATCAACGAAGAGATCAACCGTTCCGGTCTCGTGACGGATCCCCGCGAAGCGATCGGAGAGCTGCTGGAACTTCTGGCCGAAACGCCGCTTCCGGGGCCGACCACGTTGCTGCTGTTCAGGTACTACGAACGGTTCGGCCAGTACGGCAAGGCGGAAGACGTCCTGTTCCACGTAATGGACGATGGCCCGGCCGATCCCGAGATCGCACGGCTCGGCCTGGGGTTCTATGAACGCCTCGAATCCCTCGCGGACGACCGCCTGGAAGGGGGCGGACTGCCCCGCGATGAAGTCCGGGAAGGACTGGAACAACTGAGGTGTCGGATACGCCGGTACGGGTATGTTTTTGATTGACGGTCACGGCGTGCGCCTATAGATTGACGGAACCTGAAAACACCTGAAAAGACGGGACGTGATGGTTACGGAAAAGACGATGCGCGAACCGCCGGGAGCCGTTCCGGCCACACTGAACCGCTCCCTGTACGTGGAGACCTACGGCTGCCAGATGAACAAGGCGGATTCCGAGTTGATCACCGGTCTGCTGGCCCGGGCGGGATACCGGGTGACCGACCGCGTCGACCGGGCCGACGTGATCTTGGTGAACACCTGCGCCATCCGTGAAAACGCGGAGCAGCGGGTACTCGGACGCATGTCGGAATTGAACCGGTTCAAGACGGCCAACCCCGATCTGATCCTGGGGCTCTGCGGATGCATGTCCCAGCACCTCGGCGACCGGATCATCGAGAAAGCCCCCTATATCGACCTGGTCGCGGGCCCCGACAGCTACCGCCGTCTGCCTTCCATGCTGAGGGCCCTGGACGCCGGCAGCGAACCTGCGCTCGACTTGACCTGGGACCGGGCGGAGCATTACCTGGATATCGATCCCGTGAGAGAAGCGGGGGTGAACGGCTGGGTCACGATCATGCGCGGGTGCGACAAGATGTGCTCCTTCTGCATCGTCCCCTTCGTCCGCGGCCGTGAGCGCAGCACGCCCCACGGCGAAGTGATTCGCCAGATCGAGCATCTCGCGGCGGAAGGATACCGGGAAGTGACGTTGCTCGGCCAGACGGTGAACAAGTACGTGGACGGCGAGGTGGATTTCGCGGACCTGCTCGCCCGGGCGTCCGAAGTGGAGGGTATCGAACGCATCCGCTTCACTTCGCCCCACCCGGGCCACTTCCCGGACCGGTTGATCGAAATCATGGCGGCCTCTCCGAAGATCTGCCCTCATACGCACCTGCCGCTGCAGTCCGGATCGGCGACTGCCCTTTCCCGCATGCGGCGGGATTACACCCCCGAGGTCTTCCTCGACGTCGTCCGCCGGCTGCGGGAGAACATACCCCGTATCGCCCTGACGACGGACGTCATCGTGGGATTCTGCGGCGAAACGGAGGCGGAGTTCGAAGCCACGTGCGAGGTGATGCGTAACGTACGGTTTGACAGCGCCTTCATGTTCAAGTATTCTCCCAGACCCGGCACCGCTTCCCACAAACGGATGGAAGATGACGTGCCGGAAGAAGTGAAGGCCCGCAGGCTGACGACCATTATCGACCTGCAGAAATCGATTTCCGCGTCCAGGAACCGGGCGTTCAGTGGTCAGACCGTGCACGTGCTCGTCGAAGGCCGGTCCAGGCGGGACGCCGACAAGCTGTTCGGCAAGACGGACGCCTTCAAGACCGTCGTGTTCCCCGCGCGGACGGGCATCGAATCCAATATGATCGTTCCCGTACGCGTAAACGGCTCCACCCCCTTCACCCTGTTCGGCGACGTCGCGCCGCCGGCATAGCCTTGCTCTGATACGGAGCAACACCTGCCGCGGCAGGTGAACACAAAGGAAACGGCACAAGATGAAACCAACAGAACTCGACGGGCGTTCGGTCCGCGATGCGGATATGAGCCCGAAAGCGGAAAGGGACGGCGCCGGCCTGTCCCGCCGCCGGTTCCTGGGCCAAATAGCCGGTGGTGCCCTGGCCGGTCTGGCCGGCACTACGATTCTCAACAGTTGTGCGGATCCATCTCCAAAGGAGAGTACCATGTCATTCACGCTGCCCGACCTGCCCTATGCCCATGACGCGCTCGAGCCTCATATCGACACGCGCACGATGGAGATCCACCACGGCAAGCACCACAACACCTACATCACCAATCTGAACAACGCCCTCGCGGACCACGCCGACCTGGCCGGAAAGAGCCTGGACGAACTGCTGGCGGACAACTGCGCCATCGTGCCCGACGCCATCAAGACGGCCGTGCGCAATAACGGCGGCGGCCATGCCAACCACACGCAGTTCTGGACGATCATGAGCGGCAGCGGCGGGGGGAACCCCTCGGGCAACCTGGCCGCGGCGATCGACGGCACGTTCGGCAGCCTCGACGCGATGAAAGAGCAGTTCGCGGCAGCGGGCGCCACGCGCTTCGGCTCCGGCTGGGCCTGGCTCGCCAAAGACGGAGCGGGCAACCTCGAGGTCTACTCCACGGCCAACCAGGACAGCCCGATCATGGAAGGCAAGACGGCCATTCTGGGGCTGGACGTCTGGGAGCACGCCTACTATCTGAATTACCAGAACCTGCGTCCCGCTTACATTGAAGCGTGGTGGAACGTCGTGGACTGGGCGGAGGCGGAAAGACGCTTCAACGGCTGATCCGAGGCCGGCTCTGCCGGTCAACGACGGCCACACCGATCCAGGGGCGACCGTTGATCAGCATCGACGGCATAATGCGAGCGGCCGGATGAAACCCGGAGGTACGATGGCGCGAACGGGAAGAGCGGCGATCCTGGACGGGGAGAAGGGAACCTTCACCGTCGGCGAGGCGGTGGTCCCCGACCCCGGTCCGGGCGAGGTGCTCGTCCGGCAGACCATGTGCGGCGTGTGCGGCACGGACGTCCACGTCTACAACGGTCACGCGCGGCGCAAGGCCTTCCCGCTCGTGCTGGGCCATGAAATCGTCGGCGTGATCGAGAAGATGGGGTCCGGCGTCGACGCGGACGCCATGGACAAGCCGGTGAAGGAAGGCGATCTCATCGCCATCATCCCGGGGCAGCAGTGCGGAACCTGCTACTTCTGCGCGGTGGTGCGGGAGCCAGGGCTCTGTCTAAACGTGCTGGCCTACGGGTTCCGGCCCTATGCCGACGCCAAGCCCCACTTCCAGGGCGGGTACGCGGAATACGTCCTGCTGAACATCCCCCGGTCCAAGTTCCTCAAGGTCCAGAGTCCGCCCGAGATCGCGGTGTTGCTCGAACCCTTCACCGTCGGCCTGCACTTCGCCGAGAAGGCCCGGATGAAACTCGGGTCCACGGCGGTGATCCAGGGCGCCGGCGCCATCGGCCTGTTCAGTCTGGCGGCAGCCATCGAGGCCGGCGCGCACCGCACCATCGTGGTCGGCGCGCCCGCGTCCCGGCTCGAACTGGCGAAGGCCTTCGGCGCCGACGTGACCGTCAATATCGAGGAGGTGCCGGACGCGCAGGAACGCATCGAGCTGGTCAAGGCGGAAACGCCGGGCGGATACGGCGCCGACGTGGTGTTCGAGTGCGCGGGCGTGCCGCCGGCCATCCCGGAGGGCGTCGAAATGCTGCGGCGGGGCGGCACCTACGTGGAAGGCGGCCATTTCACCGACGCAGGCGACGTCCGCATGAATCCCTTCAACCACTTCGTGTTTCGCCACATCACCCTGGTCGGCGTCTGGGCGAGCAACATCTCCCACTTCGTCCGCGGCCTGCCCATCCTCGAATCGGGCCGCTATCCCTTCGAGGAAATGGTTTCCCACACCCTGCCGCTGAGCCGGGTCGGCGAGGCCATCGACGCCCTGTCGACCAACTACCGGCTGGACGG
The DNA here is from genome assembly GCA_963693015.1 of bacterium. Classification (GTDB taxonomy): domain Bacteria; phylum JAAXHH01; class JAAXHH01; order JAAXHH01; family JAAXHH01; genus JAAXHH01. The sequence goes on along the minus strand of OY843748.1, from coordinate 1,483,542 downwards.
CGAAGAGGTGCGGAAGATCGCCATTTCAGGCGAGGTGGCCGGTTAGAGAAGTGCAGCGAACAGGAGTTTGCCTTGGCATTCAAACTTGGATTCAGCGGACTCAGATGGCAGACCCCCGACCTGGATGAAATCCTCGGGCAGTTGAAGGAGACCGGCTGGGACGGCTGGGAAATCCGCCAGTCGCTGGACTGGCTGGGATCGGCCAGGCGGGTGAAGACCATTTCGGACCGCGCGGGCGTCGCGGTCGCCGTGGTCACCGGAACCGGCATATCCATCGACGGAAACCACGAGATGAAGGAGCGGAACAAGCGCCGCATCGACTTTGCCGCCGACGTGGAGGCCGACACCTTCATGTTCATGGGCGCGGGCCGACCCTACGGACGCGCCTCGACCACGGACGACATCCGGGCCCTGGCGGACCTGTCCGACGAATTCGCCGACTACGCGTCGCAGTACGACCTGGACGTGTGCTACCACATCCACACGAGTACCACGGTCGATTCCCGCGAAGAATGGGAACTGCTCATGGGCCTGATGAAGCGGGCGAAGCTCTGTATCGACGTATCCCATTCGGCCTTCTGGCACTACGATCCCGCCCAGTCCATCCGGGATTTCAGGGACCGGCTGGTCTACGTGCACCTGCAGGATTACAAGGATTACCGCTTCGTCGAGCTCGGGGACGGCGGGCTGCTCGATTTCGGCGCCGCCATGAAGGCGCTGGAGGAGATCGGTTACGACCGGTGGGTGACCGTGTGTCCCAGCCAGTCGGACCTGCCCGACCTCGAGAAGATGCGGCGGGAACGGGCCTACCTGCGTAAACTGGGGTATTGACCGTCCCGGTGACCGGCGGACTGTGCGCGCTCGTTCAACCTGCCGTGGCCCGATCCGCCCGGACTATTTGCCCCGGGACCTTTCCAACACCGCCAGCGCGATGTCCGCGACCCGCCCGGGGTCGCCCGCGATGACCCGGATCATGGGTTCCTTCCCCTCGTCGCCCAGGTCGTAGACGATATCCGGTACGAAACCCTGTTCTTCGATGACCCGGCCCGTCCCCCATTCCAGGGACGAACCCTCGCGGTTTTTCGACTCCAGGGGTTCCTCGTGTCGGTCGAAGGAGGCGACGGAGAGGCCCAGGCCCCGGCAGGCGTCCAGGATCGATTGGTCGTAGCGGATGTTCATGACGGACCGTTTGTCCGGATCGCGGCGCATGGCGGTGAGGATGATCCGGGCGACGTGGGAAGAGGCGCCGAATTCGGGGGGCGCCACGGAGCGGATGTCGCGGCGCACGCGGATGAGCCGGCCGGGAAAGGCCGCCACGTCATCCGCCGACCGCGCGCCGGCCAGCCCCATGCCCAGGTTGCACTGTACTTCGGGGACGAGATCCCCCGCGTGGGCGCTTTCGAGGCGCTGCGCCGCGGCCGACAGCTGGTCCAGGACCCCGATGCGGTCGGCGGCGCGGTAGAGGTTGTGGAAGTGATGGACGGGTCCGTGTCCCCGGCCCATGGGGGCGGCGTGGCGCAGGGCGCCGGTGAGGTAGGCCTTGGCGGCTGCCACAGCGTCGGCGACGCCGGCGCCTTTCGCCAGTCCTGCGGTGATCGCCGAGGCGAAGGTGCAGCCGGTGCCATGGGTGCTCGTCGTATCGACGCGTTCGGCCTCGAAGCACTGGAAATCCGCGCCGTCGTAGAGCACGTCGATGGCCGGTCCTTCCAGATGGCCGCCCTTGACGACCACGTGCCGCGGCCCCATCTCGAAGAGCCTCCGGGCGATCGTCCGCATCCCTTCCACGTCCGACGCCTCGATGCCCGTCAGCGCCCTTGCCTCGTCCAGGTTCGGCGTAATGACCGTGGCGAGGGGGATCAGCCGCTCGATGAGCGTGGACACCGCGTCGGATTCCAATAGCGCGTCGCCGCTCTTGGCGATCATCACCGGGTCCACGACGAGCGGGAGGTCCGGATACCCCCGTAGCGCCTCCGCCACGGCGGCGATGATGTCCGCATTGGCCAGCATGCCCGTCTTGATGGCCTGGGCGCCGATATCCGTCAGGACGGAATCGATCTGGGCCGCCACCGCCTCGGGAGGCAGGTTGTGAACCGCCTGCACGCCGACGGTGTTCTGCGCCGTGACCGACGTCACGGCGGACGTGCCGTACACGCCGTTGGCCGAGAAGGTCTTCAGGTCCGCCTGGATGCCGGCTCCGCCGCCGGAGTCGGATCCCGCGATGGTGAGCGCTACGGGGATCATGTAAGGTGATTCGCGTGGGTGGTCATGGTCTTCGGTTGGCCGTCGGGCGGGCGCCTCGTCCGGTTCCCGCGGAGCGTCCCGGTCAGGTGGTCCTGGCCTGGTTCTCGTAGAACTTCTTGATCAGCCGGTCCAGGTATTCCCCCGGATTCCGTATGGCCTCTTTCGTGATCTTCAGTTCCTTCGCCTGGATCAACTTCAGCCCGTGGACGTAATCCCTGAACAGCTCCGTCCCCATGTCTTCGGTAGTCCGCCCGTGCTGCTCCGCCAGCTTTTCCAACGCAGCGGAAGCGGCTTCGTCCAACGTGAGGGTTATGTCGTGTTCCCCGAAGTACACCCGCATCTCCTCGGCCGGCTCGGGAGGCGCTTCGGCAAGCATCCTTTCGAGTTCGCGCTCCGGGTTTTCCACCACCACGGCCGTCACGTCGAACTGCTTCACGGTGCTGGAGGGCAGTTTCTTTTCGAACTTGATCAGGATCCGCTCCATGGCGCCGATGAGACCCCGCGCGCCCGTGCCCGACCGGTGGGCCCGTTCGGCGATCAGGCGCAGCGATTCCTCGTCGAAATCGACGTCGATGCCGTAGGCCTTGAAGTCCAGCTTCTTGGCGATGATGACCGGGCTGTTCGGGTTCCTGAGGATCTGGAACAGATCGTCGACACTGAGCTTGTGGAGTACGGCGGTTACCGGAAGCCGACCGATGAATTCCGATTCGAAGCCGTATTCGATCAGGTCCTCCGCCGTGACGTGGGGCAGCCATTCTTCGTCCCGGGGTTTCTCCGCGTTTCCACCCTGTTCGAATCCCATGGCCGAGGCGCTCATGCGCTTCTTGATGATCTCTTCCAGGTTGGCGAAGGCCCCGCTGACGATGAAGAGGATGTTGCGCGTGTTGATCCGCTTTCTCTCCACCTTGCCCGTCTTCTGGAACTGGAGGGCGTTCTCCATCTGCGAGGTGAGGTCGTGGGGCGCCTGCAGGTCCACGTCCGTCTCCTCCATGAGCTTCAGGAGCGTGCGCTGCACCCCGGTGCGCGAGACGTCGGGCCCGACGATATTGCCCGACGAGGCGATCTTGTCGATCTCGTCGATGTAGATGATGCCGTATTCCGCCAGCCCGATGTTGCCGTCGGCCTCGTGCACCAGCGAACGGACCAGTTCGTCCACGTCCCCGCCCACGTAGCCCGTCTCGCTGAACCGCGTGGCGTCGCCCTTGACGAAGGGCACGCCGATCTTGCTGGCGATGAGCTTGATGAGGTAGGTCTTTCCCACCCCGGTCGGACCGATGAGGATGATGTTGTTCTTGATGTTTCCGACCGGTTCCTGCTCTTCCTGGAGCCGGATGCGGTTGAAATGGGTGCAGATCTTGGTGGCGAGGATCTCCTTCGCCTCGTCCTGGCGGATCACGTACTCGTCCAGATACGCCTCCAGTTCCTCCGGCTTCATGTCGAAGCGGATCTCCGGCAGCGGGGCTTCCTCGGCGGGCGGGTCCGCGGGGACGCCTTCCTTCTCCGGCTGGGCGAACTGAACCTGCGCGCCGTACTTGTTCGAAAAGAACTCCTTCAGGTCTTTCTGAATATCACCCATGTCGGGAGGCTTGGTCATAAGGGACATTCCCTGTCGCAAGATGCCTTTAAGTCCGGTTTTTCGATCGGCCTGCCGCGTAAACGCGGACACCCGCCGCGTAACCGTCCACTCGGCAGGGGGTTACAGCACGGTAATATACGCAATCCGGGACGGCACGAGAACAGGTTTTTGGCAGCACGAGAACAGGTTTTGCGTTTTTGCCTCGGAGCACCGCTTCGATGGGCTATGCCGCTACGACCCTTCGACAATCCATGGGACGACCTGGCGCATATCCGCGGGCGTAGGCTGCGTCCTGAGCCGGTCCAGCGCGGCCGCCGCCCGGTAGGCCGCTTCTATTTCATCGATCTCGAAGGTCGTGCCGGTGTTGTGCAGATACAACTCGGCGGGGGTCGCGAGCGTCGCCGCCGCGGCCAGTCCCCCGAGCCGGCGCAATACGGGTATGAACAGTTTCTCCCCGTATTCCTCATCGCTTTCGGTATCGAATCGGTCCACGTCGATCACGGCCCTGGTGATCTGGGGGCAAAGCCCGCAGGCCAGCAGGCACCACGGTCCGGCGGCGCCGACGCCGACCAGGGATACCGACGGAGATTCGCTCGAACGCCTGAGCCAGGCGGCGGCCGTAAGGACGTCCTGCACCCGGTTGGCGGTCGCGGTGCGGTTGTACGTCGAGAAGTAGGCGTGTTCCCCGGTGTCCGGTTCGCCGTCCGCCAGGCCCGTGAGAAACACGTCCGCCGCAAGGACCAACCGGCCCTTTTCCAGCAGGTGCTGAATCAGCAGTCCGGGATCCCGTCCGTTATCCTGCGTCAGTTCCGCCGCCCCGCCGGGATGGACGACCAGGACCGCGCCCCGGGGGCGCCCTGGCGGTCGAAACTCGGTACAGGGTACGCGGTCGCCGCGGTTCCTCCGTCCAATGAAGCCGGAGCGGACGGTGCCGGAACCGGACTGGTGCATGCCCTGACGGGTCACGACCAGGTCGTCATCGGACCTGTTGGGCGATCCGATGATCGACCGGAATCCGGCCGACGTGACCTGTCTGAACCTGCGCAGCGACTTGGCGTCGGCGGGTTTCAGCTTATCGAGCTGTTTTCGGGCCCGTTCTATCCAGGTGCTCGTCAGGCCGTCCTCGTCGACCCAGAGGTCCGGTTCAGCGCCGGGCGCGACCGCCAGCATCTCTGCCGGGGGTTCCACCTCGACGGGTTCGTCTTTGAATCGATCGCCAGCGTCCCGTCCATCCGCCCCAAGCACCCACTTGCCGAACCAGGCGTACACGGCCTCGCGGCTCGCGGCGTTGTAGTTGTGCCCCGCGTCGATCTGCACCTGGGCCAGTCTGTCCTCCGCTTCGTAGAGGGCGTAGACGGCCCGGATGGCCGGATATTCCAGCACGGGCGTGTTGACCGTCCAGTCCCCGGTGGCCGATACCAGCAGGAGCGGGCGCGGCGCGGCCAGGGCGGCGATTTCCATGTTGTTCGTCTCGATGCGCAGATTGGGGCCGTTTTCGCAGATGCACCCGCCCTGCATGTGACCGGATACCATATTGACGGGCGCGGCGGCACGGACCCGGTCGTCCACGGCGGTGAGCATGAAGGTCTGGGTGCCGCCGCCCGAGGCCCCGGTACAGGCGATGCGGCTGGTGTCCACGTCCGGCAGCGATACGAGGAAATCGACGGAACGCATGCTGTTCCAGAGCTGCAGCCCCATGAGGCTGAGCCCCCAGAGCAGCTTCCGGTCATCGCCGAACGTCCGGTGCGCCAGTTGGGTGCTGTCGTTGTAGCCGGCCATGGACCAGGCGAAGGCCACGTAACCCTGCCGGGCGAAGTTGATGCACCGCGCGGGTATCGAACCATCGGGCTCGTGGTTCAGCCGACCCTCCTGCCAGTGGCCGTGAGGATTCAGGATGGCCGGAAAGGGACCGTCGGCGCCCGGCGTGCCGTCGGCGCCAAAGGGCCGGTACAGGTTTCCGGTCACGTAGAAGCCCGGCAGGCTCTGGAATCGTACGTTCTCGATGCTGTAGCCATCCCGCTCGATCCGCCGGGTGATCTCCGCGTTCAGCGGGCTCCTGACGGGGTTCGGCCAGAGTCCCATGCTGACCAGGATATGCTCCCGCAGCGCCCGGGCGCGTTTCTCCCAGGCTTCCTTCGTGGCCGGCGCGACGAATTCGCAGGGCAGGTTCAGGTGGCGGATCTCCGTCCTGCGGCGGTCGACGGGCGGCAGGGGGTCATAGCTGTGCATGGCGGGCTCCGAAGCGTAAGAGGGACGTCGGTTCATAGCGCGGGTCTGGAGCAGGCGCGTCAGGCGCAGTGATGCGGCACGAGCGGTGCGGCGTATTGGTTCGGCCGGCGCGTCGAGCCGCCGAGAGCGTATTGGCGTGGCTTGCGCGTCGAGCCGCCGAGAGCGTATTGGCGTGGCCGGATCAGGATACGTTCCAGGGACCGGCGGGCCGCTGGTATGCCGCGCCGGGGGACGGCAGGAACTGGCGGAGATGACGGCCGCCCAGGGCGAATCCGGCCAGGCCGGGCATGCCCCGGTCCTCGTTCTCGACGCAGAGCACGTAGTCATAGTCCGACTCGACCAGGGCGCCGACGACCGTCCCCCAGTTGAGCTGGCCCCGTCCCGGGACCCGGTACTGCCACCACGAGTTGCCGATGATGCCCTGGCGGAACAGCATGCGCCTGCTCACCTCGGCGTCCTTGACGTCCGCGTAGACCCACTTGCCCGCGAACGTGCGGATGGCGTCCTCGGCGGGCAGAATCATCATCCACAGCCAGTGGGAGGGGTCGCATGAGAGGCCCAGGTGATCGGAAGGGACCGCGTCCAGCACCCGTTCCCACATCTCCGGATTGCAGGCGATGTTGCCCATCCGCACCGCCCCGTCCAGCGCGATGGTGACGCCGTGATCTTCGGCCAGCTTCACGACAGGCTCATAACGCGCCCGAAACCGTTCGACCAGTTCCAGGGAGCGGTCGCCCGGGTTGCCGGGGGGCGACGAGAACTGCCCGTAGAAATGCCAGCCCACGGGACTGCCCGCATGGGTGACGACCACGGGCGTGCCCAGGGCAGAGGCCGCCAGGATGGCCTTGCGCAGGCGTTCTTCCGCGGCGTCCGCCTGTTCCGCGTCGTCGTCCAGGAGGTTGTTGTGGGCCGACAGCGCGGCGAGATAGACGCCGTGTTGCCTGAGGGTGTCGTTGACTTCGTCGGGTCCCTCCGCGAGGATGCGGTCCGGATCTACGGCGCCGCCGGCCGAGAGGCGCACCGCGTCGAAGCCGTTCTCCGACGCCCACCGGGCGCATTCCTCCAGGGACCAGGCATCCCCTCCCGCGCTTGTGAAAAAGCTGAGGTCCATTCGATTACCGGTGTTGTTTCAGTTTGAATCGGGGAAAGATCGAGAGCAGCATGGAAAGCCATCCCTTCCCGCGGAGTATCAGTCCTGCTCCCCGCTGTACCGGTCCGTCGGCGTCTTCACGAGCTTGAACGAGGGGATATAGCCTTCCTGCTCAATGTAGTAGTGGGCGGTCTCATGGCATCCGGGCGGTTTCGTGCCGTCGAAGACGTTGATCGTGAAGTCGTCGCTGTTCGGACCGTCGCTGCCGTGCTCGAACCCCGCGGGGATCATCCAGACGTCCCCCGCTTCCAGCACGAAGTCTTCCCGGTTGCCGTCGTGATCGATCCAGAATCCCGTTCCACGCCCTTTCAGGATCAGCCACGTCTCGTCATGGTCGTGGAAGTGCTTCTCGCAGGTGGGCAGGGCGAAGCCGTCTTTTAGGAGGGCCTTGTGGTGGGCCATTTGGGGATCCTTTCGTGGGATCGCAACGAATAAGCATAACATGCATAGCCGGGCTGTCTGCATGCCAGTACCGTTTTGTATTATACGACCGCCGAACCGGTACATCAAGAATCAATGGAACCGTGTGTGTTAGCGCGTTATTGGGTTGAAGTAGATTTCAGGATTCGGTACATTCGGGGAATCGAAGGCCTTTACTGATTCGACCGATTGATCAATGCAAATTGCGTGGTGACCGTGAACACGTACGATCCCGTTCAGCAGTCTATCGAAGTGATTGGTTCATTTGACAGGCGTAGACGCGAGTACAAGAAACTCGGCTGGATCTACGCGGCGCGAAATCGCTCCTTTGTGGATCGGGTGTTTAAAGTAGGCCAGTCGGCCAGGCCGCCGGGTGTCCGTGTAGCGGAACTAAGCAACAATACGGCCGTCTACAGGGATTTCGATCTGGTATATTTCGTCCACGTCGGGAATCGGGACCCGGCTGAAGGGCAGGCACACAGCATTTTGCAGAAGTTTCGCGTCAATCCGAGAAAAGAGTTTTTTCAGGCTCCGCTCCAGACCGTCGTGGGTGCGCTGGATCAGGTCGCAAACAAGTATCCCATACCGTTTGGGAAGACGCCGCGTGCTGGATATCTAAAACAACCGTTGGCGCCATACATGATCAGGTGCGCAAGATGTGGATCAAGGAACCGAGTTCCGAATGTCCTTATTGAACTGATGATCACCTGCGGGTCTTGTAAAGAGCAACTTGCGGTTGCTCCTGATAACTGCGAATGACCGACTCTATAGGCGGCTACCGGGTCTGCGATAAGTGGTTGAAAGGACCACAAGGAATGTCGTCCTGAACTCGACGACGTTCGCACATACTCTCGCATAGTTACATCCCTCAATATCACACACGAGATTCTACAAGAACTTGACGACGTATACTAAATGAAGTGAAAACAACTGCGTGACGTTCGAGGCCAGGTGACGGGCAAAAACGGCACTTTCTTCATCGTACTACCCAGAGGTCACCCGATGCATTACTTCAAAGACTTCAAAGGTTTCAAAGAAGCGAGTATTGACCTCCTGAAACCGTTCACGTTGCTGATCGGGCCAAACGGTACGGGTAAGACCAACGTCATTGAAGCCCTCGAGCTGCTTTCGTTCATAGCACGGGGACAACCCCTGCATGAGATTGCCGACATGGGTCGCACGGAAACAGGCATTCAGGTTCGAGGCGGACTGCAGGCTTGTGGGCGAAAAGGTTCGATTATGTTCGGGCTGGGCTTCGATGCTGATTTAGGAGGGCACGGGCGAGTTCATTACTCAATAGATATTGGTATCATCTCGCATCCCCAAATACTGCACGAAATCCTGAAAGTGGGGGATCGGGTGATCTTTCAGACGCTACCTGAACACAAAGGTTTGACTTCGGAAGATTTGACGGTGAGATACGACAATTTCGCCAAGGGCGGAAGAAAGCCTCAAGCCGTAGTGTCTTCGCAACGTTCGGTCTTGTCTCAATATCGGGAATTCGCAAGTAAGAATCGTAATTTCCCAAGTTGTGTCCGATTGGTGCTGTCCATGATGTCGCACCTTCAAGCCTCGTTCGTCTTCGACCCCAATCCGAAATTGATGCGAGACTGCGAACGAATCGGTGACAGCGCGCTTTCCAAAGACGGTGCGAATCTTTCCGCCGTGCTCTATGAGTTATCGATTGGAGACGAATCTCAGAAGGCGTCGTTGGCCAGATTGCTCTCCAGGATAAGGCAACTTCCTGACGAGCCTTACGAAGAATTCGACTTCACTACAACCGATAGTGGCGGTGTTGTCTTCGGATTGCGAGATAAAACCGGATTCACTGCGGATGCCCGCTCATTGTCAGACGGTACGCTAAGAACGCTTGCGATCCTAACCGCTATGGAGACCGTTCAGAAAAAGTCAAGAGTGATTGTGGAAGAATTCGATAACGGACTGCACCCGAGCAGGACGAACCTGCTGACTTCTGCCATAACAGAAGCGACCGAGAAACGTAACCTTAAAGTACTTGTAACGACTCACAATCCTGCCACCATGAACAATCTGACTGCCAAGCAGTTAGAAGGCGTCGTTCTCTGTACGTGGAGTAAAGCCAAAGAGGCCGCCGATCTCGTAAGATTGGTTGAGTTGCCGAGATATGAAGAGTTGCTGGAGCGGGGGACATTGGGAGACTTGGTGTCCCGCTTGGTCCTGGAGCAACATCTGGCGCCGGGATTCGAAGAGCAGCACCGAAAGAAGGTTGCGGAATGGATTGAGGGGTTGCCGTGAAACCGGTGGCGGCCTACGTGATCGATACCAGTTACTTGCTGGAACTGTATGCGATTCCAGGAAAATCCACACCAGAAGCGATCGCGGAGGTTAGAAAACGCCTCCGTAGTGCTGCCGAACGTGGATCACCGCTTTACGTTACCGTTCCTTCTGTTTATGAATTGGCAAAACACATCTCTCGAATTCAAGACGGTAATGTACGACGCGGAAAGGCTATCCACATGAGAGATGCTGTATTGTCCAGCCTCGACAGTGGATCCCCGTGGACCGTTATTCCATCACAACGGCTCGACGCACTAGGGAGACTGGTATCGAGTTTCGTCGAAAACCACATACACGATGGTATCGATCTCGCTGACGGCACCTTGATAGACGAAGCGCGCAGGCTCAAGCAGGAAACATACAGGGGATCGGGACGGCACGTTCATATCTGGACCAAGGACCGACGTTTGAAGGCGGAAGAACCTGACAGGGAGTGTAGTGCTTACCTTGGATGATGCAACGTACTGATCTGTTCCGACCGCAAATCGGGAAGTTGAAGCAAACTTTCGTGATCCCGCGTGTTCTTTGAACGTTGATTAATGTCTTCTGCAATTTCTTTCAAACGTTCGATTTCGTCCTTTCCCATCCATTTACTTTGCAACAGGATGTTATTGTCCTCGGTGTCGAATTCATATTCCCATTCATCTCGATTTTGATATAGGTTTGTGCCTTTGAGCACGTTGAGTGGAAAGACGTAAAGTCCGTGAGGCTGTGCATTTATAGCTCTATAGTAACTCGACAGGAAATCACTTAATGACTGAAACGGCAAGCCAAAAATAAGGTGGAGATCAAAGGGGACGTTGAACTGATTTAGAAGTTCAATCGCCTTATCTATTTTTGGATAATTGTTCTTTCGTTCAATTGCCCTGGATTCCTTTTCCTGAAAAGTCTGTACGCCAAATTCAAGCCAGACGTCATGATTGCGGCAGAATTCCAGGAACTGTTTGCCGCCTTTATGGCAGAGTAATTCAAGCCGGCACTGGAAGTAGAATCGAGCCTGAACTCCGCAAACTTCTATTTTGTTGCAGATTTCCAAGTAGTGATCAGGGTTAAGATTGAATATCGGATCGAGGACGTTAATCTCCTGAACTGCCCTCTCCTTGAAGTGCTCAAGCTCCCGAAAGAGCCGTCCATGGCTTATTTCTCCCATTTTATGTCCTGCCAAATGATACTGACAGAAAGAGCAGCGGTAGGGACATCGGCGTAACGTCTCCCAACGGACGAATGGCTGGTTTTGTTCAATGGGAAGAATACCGCTGAGGTAAGGGGATTCTAATGTATCCAACTCCACGGTAAAAATGCGATCACAGATACCGCTGTTGAGGATTTCTGGTGTGTAAATAGCATATTTAGTCAAAAACTCTCTATCGGGAACTCCACAGTGACATAGCACGTTGATCAATTCGGTGAAAGGTACCTCGCCTTCACCCCTGATGTAGTAAGCCACCCCAGGGTATTCTTTCACCAAGTCGCAGTTTCCATATGTGACTTGGGGGCCGCCGAGAATGACTATGGTCTCCGGATGGTGGTCTTTAGTCCAACGAATTATCTCTGGAACGTATTTCTCATTCCAAATATAAGCTCCGAGTGCGAGGATTTTCGGTCGAGTCTCGTCAATGAGCACTAGCGCATCACGAAGGTCGAAGTTTGGAGAGTTCAAGTCGAAATTCGTGAATCTTGCTTTCGTATTGCCGGTTTGATTTTTCTTGAAATAAGCTTCTATTGAAGCCATGGCAAGTGGTCGCCGCGGGTCTTTGGGGCGAGACCAGTCCAAAGATAGAAACAACAGATCAGTCTGGTAGGTAGCACTAGCCGAGTTAGCCGTTGTCGTGATCTTCATTTTGAACCCTTTCTCAGTTGAACATTAGGGAACGTATTTTCCATTCCCGCTGGTCTGAAAGTTGCGTCATGGCACGATCCCCGAAGGATCAAAGTGCGACTATCGAGCCGCGAAATGCGACGCATCTGATGAAGCGGAACAGGCGGGTGGGGATTGACCGGGTTCACGCGTCAGTGCCGGTCAATCCCCGTGGATAGATCATTTACCCTTACCGCTACCGGCCGGAGCGTTGTCCCGCCCACCGCCGGAAGGTCGACCGGTCGTGCTCGGCCAGCCGGCCTTCCCGCCACTGCTGCCTTTGCTACCTCCTTGGCTACCGGTTGATTTGGCCATGTTTAATCACCTCCTTTCCGTTCTCAGAGTCCGTCGCCTCACAGGGGTATCTAAATCCCAATTGAAGAGCGACTGGCGTTTACCATCCGAAGTCCTATTGCCTACTAATACGTCACGTCGGGTCCGAGAGTTCCCTTGCCGGAATTCCAACTCAGAAAGTGCATGAACAGCTTCCGGGAACTCCAAGATAATGGCCTGGCACCCTCATAAGTGACCCAAACCCGTTGGTTATTGACGAACAGTAGATCGATTTTTCTTCTGCGAATTGCCCATATCCGCATTCCCCGTTTCGCGCGCCATTTATGCCTCCCAGTTGAGCCGGTCGTCTTTCTCCCGCGTGCGGTGCAGTTCCCTGCGCCGCGTCCGCATGGCCCCGTCGGCATCGATTTCTCTTCCGAGCGTCAACAGATGTGCCTGGCGGAGCCACCAAAACGCTTCGAAAAGTGGACGGCGAGGGGAGGCTCCTGCATCCAGATTGGGTTTCCCGCGGTCCAGATGACGGATTCTTCTATGCGCTTTCTTTGCAAGGTCGCGGACCTCATCGTCAGGGTCGTTTTTAAGTAGCCAGAACACAGTCCGGTGTGTGCGTCCGCCTGGATTTACGCGCAAGGCTGCGAGGGCCTGGACGTAACAACGCCGCCAATGAGGTCGAGGCTCTACGAAATCATCGTCGGTATAGCCGGAAGTCTCGTTGGACTTTGTCTTGAGACGCCCAAGACAAAATATGGCGAACTCTTCCCGCAGATCCCGCAAGTAAGGATCCTTCTCGAGTTCATCTCGCAGGTTTTGGGGATACATGGCGATTTCGATCCACAGTGGTATTTTGTTGTGCGGATGCGGCGGAGGTTCCCGGTCGGCTTCGGACCATGGGCGCAGGTCCGAGGCTACGGCGGGCACGGCCATTTCGGTGAAGGCCAGAAGCAGGGCCTTCAGCCGTTTCCACGGGGGAGCGAAGATGCACAACACGTTGAATGCCTCGTGATAAAAATCAACGACCTCGCCTGTCGAGTCCTTGCCGGCAAAAGTTTCGGGCGTTTCCCGCAATACCTTGCGCAGAAAGCCAAAATGTCTGGCCGCGCTTTCGATGAGCCGGCATCTCAACTCGGTGGAAAGCTCCGCTTGCAGGCCGCCCATGTGCCAACCGTAAACTGTCACGGACAGTTTCCACCACGCCTTCAGCACGGCCGAGCGTTCGCGATGCGAGTCGGGTTGTTTCTCATCCAAGAGATTGAAGAAGGGAATCAACTCTCGGGCGACGATTCGCCACCCTCGATTCAAGGGATCCAAGCGGAGCGCATACAAGGCGTTGGCCATGTTCAGGGCGTCGCCAATAGCATTCAAGAGACCGAGAGATTTCGTGCCCTGGGCATCGGTCGGCAATTCGGCAAAGGCCGGCAGCAGAGTTTCTAGACTGACTGTGTTGCGATGTTCTGCGTCTTTTCGAAAGCGCCAGATCAGCCAGAATTCGAGATCTCCGGGGTCTCTGAAATCACTGCTGGAACATCCATTACGCTGAACGGGATTCAGTCTGTCTAGGTTGACGACTTCAGCCAAAGGCAGACCTTCGGGGAAGAGATGTGGAATCAGGTCGGCGAACAGGAATGCGGAGGCATCCTTCATTGCGTTGAGGGTGCGCCAGTCCAGATTCTTTGCACGAAACGCGGCGTGCCGCCGAAACTCGCTGACCCAGCGGCCATCAACACGGGGCCGCAGTTCTGCACTGTAATAGAACGGACCACAGCTGAGCATAAAGCCGAACAGAAGGGCCAGGAGGGTTTGACGGTCTTCGGGATCCGCTTTTTCCAAAATAAGAGGAAGGTCGCGCTCGAAGAGATCAACGAGTCCCTCTTTGAATTCGGACGCATCTTCGGAATGGCCAAAACAGTCTGGTCGTTTGAAGACGTGAATCAGCCATTCCGAATCGGCATCGGAAAAATCCGCGTCCCGAAGGATTCGCCTTAGTTCCGAAACCTCATCGGTCGTGTGATCAGGAGGGAAAACCAGTTTGGAAGACATATTCCGCTCCTCTCAAGGCAAGCTAATCCCGGGGGAAATCTTGATAATCAAGATCGAACCTCTGGGATCCCTGGTATAGGCTTACCAGGGCCGGAAGAGATGCAGAGTTGCATCAAAGCGTCGAGGTTCTATTATGTTTAACTTACGAACGAACTATACACTGTTGGTTTCAAGATGTCAAGAACAAGAATCTATTACTCTGCTAACGAGACCCGGACGCCCCATGTATACTGTTCTGGTGTAAAGACATACAAGCCTCATGTTTTCGCTTGAAAGATCTTCTCCACCTCGGTAAATCGAAGCACATCGGCATTGGACAACTCGGGCGTAAGGTCTCCCGCGTAGACGATGTACCCCTTCTGTGCGGCGGGTGCGATTTTCCGGAATCGCGTGATTCCTTTGACGAACTCCGTATTGAAGGTCATGGCCGATTTGATTTCTATGGGGATCAACTGCCGGTTCTGCCTGAACAGCAGGTCCACTTCGTTGCCCTTGTTGTCGCGATAGAAGTAGAGCTCTGGTGTCTTCCCCGCATTGAGCCTGGATTTCAACGCCTCGATGACGACCATGTTCTCGAAGAGACCGCCGATCAGCGGATCCCTGGCGGCGTGCGTGGGCGATTCGATGCCGAGCAGGTAGGAAGCCAGTCCGACGTCGGTGAAATAGACCTTCGGCGATTTGATGACGCGCTTGCCGAAGTTCTCGAAGTAGGGATTCAACCTGAAGATGGCGTGCGACGCTTCCAGCACCGATAGCCACTCCTTCAGCGTAGTGCTCGATACGCCCAGGTCGCTGGCCAGGGCGCTGAGATTCAGCACCTGGCCGACCCGGCCGGCCAACAGACGCATGAAATGCTCGAAATCCGTCAGCCGTCTGATGTTAATCATTTGTCTGATGTCGCGCTCGATGTAAGTTTGACAGTAGTTGCGGTAAAGTCGAGTCGGGTTGACGTTTTCGCCGTAGAGGCGGGGCATGAATCCCTGGTGGATGTATTCGTCACGCGCGCAGGTGATGCCGGCCGCCTCGAGTTCCGATATCGACAGGGGCAGCAGGCGCAAGAGGGCGGTGCGACCGGCCAGAGACTGGGAAACCGCTTCCTGCAATCGCATCTGGTGGCTGCCCGTGAGAATGAACTGCCCGCGTAGCCGGCTGTCGTCTGCAAGGACCTGGATGACGGACAGCAGTTCGGGGACGCGCTGGATCTCGTCGATGATGACGGGCGGTGGAAACTGGGAGAAGAAGGCACGGGGATCGCTCATGGCAAGCAGGCGGATTTCGGGCGCTTCCAGGTTCGCGTAGGCGTGGTCCGGGAACTGCCTGCGCGCCAGCGTGGTTTTGCCTGCCTGGCGCGGTCCGATGATGGTCACAACGGGGTATTCTGCCGCTGTCGCCGACAACTCGCTGGAGATTTGCCTTGAAATCATGGCCCTGATCCCGGTTCTTATGAATCCACCTGATTGACGTATGTGAGATATATACGGTAATCCGGTACAAAATTCAAGTTGAACTTGAGTTTTGTACCAAAACGCGTTTCGAATCGCTGGAAAACGCTAGAAGCACCACCGTTCAAAACGCTATGAGCATCCCCTTGGTTTGAAACGGAAAGGGCGGCCTCCCATGGCAGACTACCAACCCCTCGATCTGTCGTCACTGTGCAATGCCGGCCTTGAAGTCCTTGCCGAAAAGACCAACGCCCCCATCGGCGACCAGTCCTTCCGGGGTCTGCCCTTCCGGGTAAACGAAGACCCGTCGAACTGCTTCATCGCCTTTGACGGCACATCGGACAGCGTCACGATCCCCATCAACAGTTCCGCGACGGGACTTATCCTGGCCCATCGGCTGCTGGAATCCGACCTGATGGAAGGCGGACCGCTGGGGAAACCCGTGGCGGATTACGTGTTCCGGCTGGCGGACGGAGGGCTGGCTGGCGGAGGGCTGGCGGACGGAGGGCTGGCGGACGGAGGGCTGGCGGGCGGAGAGGAAGTACGCGTGCCCATCCGCGAGCGTTTTGAAATCGCCCATATCTCTCTGGGCGGCAAGCCTTTCGTCGCGCTCCCGGATCACGGTCAAACCAGGATGCGGCGTTACGAGGGGCATTGGTCCGACATGGGCCGGCGCCAGACGGAAGTTACGGGCGACTATTCCAAAGGATACTTCCTCTGGGCCTGGCGGAACCCCCATCCCGACCGTGAGATCGAATCGCTGGAGGTCGTTCCGAAGGGTCCCCGGTTTATCATTGCAGGTCTTACGGTTTCTCATGCGAACGAGCATCCTTTCGTCCGCCAGGGTAAGCGCGAGGCGCGCCTGACCCTGACCGATCCGGAAGACGCGGAAAAACCCTTCGATCTGCGCGTGGACGTGGACCGGGGCATCGCCTCCTACGTCCATCCCCTGCCCGAGGCTTCGGCCGATGATTTCGTGGGCGATGATTTTGCCGGGTGGGGCGAGACGCAGAACCCGAAGTCGAGCCCGGCCTACGTCGAGGTCGCCGCCATTCCGTCCGCGACGGTGACGGTGAAGCAGGGCGAGGAGAAGGTGGGCGAGGTCAAATGGGGCGACGTCGAGGAGAAGAAGGTGGTAGAGACCCCGCGCATGCGGGTGGAACTCCTGGACCGGGGCCGGAACTGGGTGAACGTCACCGTCCTGGACGACGATACGGGCAGGCCGGTACCGTGCCGCGTCCACTTCCGCTCGCCGGAAGGCATACCCTACCAGCCCTACGGGCACCACAACCAGGTCAATTCCAACCTGGACACCTGGCATATCGACGTCGGCGGGGACCTGCGGCTCGGTCAGATCACCTACGCGTACATCGACGGCAAATGCCAGGGCTGGCTGCCCCGCGGCGAGGTGATCGTGGACGTGGCGCGGGGATTCGAGTACGAACCGCTGCGGACCCGGGTGAAGATCGAACCGGGCCAGCAGGAACTGACCCTGCGGCTCAAGCGCTGGGTCAACATGAACGCCCAGGGCTGGTACAGCGGGGATTCCCACGTCCATTTCCTCTCCACGCAGGGCAGCCACACGGAGTCCCAGGGCGAGGACCTGAATATCGTGAACCTGCTCCCCTCGCAGTGGGGCAATCTGTTCACGAACACGGAGGACTTCACGGGCCGGCCGAGTATTTCGCAGGACGGGAACAACATCGTCTACGTCGGCCAGGAGAACCGGCAGCACTTCCTGGGACATCTCATCCTGTGGGGCCTCAAGGAGCCGGTCATGCCCTGGTGCAGCGACGGTCCCGGCGAGGCGGAGCTGGGCGGCACGCTGGAGATCACCATGAGCGACTGGGCGGACCAGTGCCACGCCCAGGGCGGCTCGGTCATCATCCCCCATCTCCCGAACCCGAACGGCGAGCCCGCGGCGCTGATCGCCACGGGCCGCGTGGACGGCGTGGAGATGCTGCGGCACCAGCCTTTCAACCACATCGAGTACTACCGCTACCTGAACTGTGGATACAAGTTGCCGCTGGTGGGCGGGACGGACAAGATGAGCAGCGACGTACCGGTGGGCCTGTACCGCACCTACGCCTACATGCCCGACCAGGATTTCACCTACGACAACTGGTGCAACGCCGTGTCGAAGGGACGGACCTTCCACAGCGGAGGACCCATCATCCACCTTTCCGTGGACGGGCACGACGTCGGCGATACCGTGCAGGTGTCCGGCCCCGGAACCGTTGAAGTCCAGGCCTGGTCGGAGAGCATCTTCCCGATTCATACGCTCGAGATCGTCCGGGGCGGACAGGTCGTGGCGGCCACGGAGGACCGCAAAGGCACCCGCCGGCTGGACCTGAGGGCCCGGGTGAAGGTGGACGGGCACACGTGGCTGGCCGCCCGATGCGCGGGGCCGGATTACACGAGCGTCCCCCATCACGACGGTTGGGGCCGGGGCATTTTCGCCCATACGTCGCCGATCTACGTGGCCTGCGGCGGCGAGTGGTGGATGTTCGACAGGGACGCGGCCCAGTACATGCTCACCCTCATCGACGGCGACCTGCAGTATATCCGCCGGACCGCGGCGAGGCACGAACCCGGCACCGCCACGCACCATCACGGCGAGGAGGACCACCTGGCCTACCTGGAGCGTCCCTTCGTCGAGGCCCGGGAGGCGATCCACCGGAGGATGCACCAGCTGGGGATACCGCATTAGGCGCATTAACGAAGTAGAAACAGATGAATAAGTAGATTTCGCGATATCAAGAGGAGAACAGCATGAGTACCAAGCGCGAAGTACGTATCGGTTGTGTGCAGACGCCCGCTTCGGCGACCTTTGACGAGGCCATCGAGGTCGCCTGGCGGCTGGCGGGTGACGCGGTGGCGGAGGGTGCCGAGCTGGTGTGTCTGCCCGAGTTCTGCGGCGGTCTCAGAACCGACAACGGGATGATTTGCCCGCCCGCCGCGCCCGAGGCAAGCCATCCCGTGGTCGCGGCCTTGCGGGAATTCACCCGGAACGCCGGCGTGTGGACCCTCGTCGGCTCCGTGGCGGTGGAGGGACTCGACGACCGGCTCATCAACCGCGGATTCCTGGTGGACGACCAGGGGGAAATCCGAGCGCGTTATGACAAGATCCATCTGTTCGACGTGGACCTCTCCAGGGATGAGAAATACTGTGAATCGGACGTGGTATCTCCCGGCGAGTCGGCCGTGGTGGCGGACACGCCCTGGGGCCGTCTCGGCATGACCACCTGCTACGACCTGCGTTTTCCCCAGCTTTACCGCACACTGGCCCAGGCCGGCGCCGGGATCCTCGCCGTACCTGCGGCCTTTACGAAGACGACGGGACAGGCCCACTGGCACGTGCTGAACCGCGCCCGGGCCATCGAGAACGGCGCCGTGGTGGTGGCGCCGTGCGCCGCGGGTTCGGTTCCGGGCGGCGGCGAGGTCTACGGCCATTCGCTCATCATTTCGCCCTGGGGCGAGGTCCTGGCCGACGGCGGCGAAGAGGTGGGTGTCACTGTCGCCACGGTGGATCTGGACAGCGTCGCCAGCGCGCGCCGGCGCGTGCCGAGTCTGCGCCACGACCGCCCGTTCAGCCTGCCTGCAAAGTCCGCGTCGGACCGGCGTTCGGTGGCGTGAAGCGGGCGGCAGTCGATCCTCGCCACGAAGTCGGACCGGCGTTCGGTGGCGTGAAGCGGCGACGTTCGACGGCGGATCGGCACTCGGTAGCCTGGAACGGGCGACGTTCGACGGCGGACCGGTGTTCTGCGGCCTGAGTCGGCGTACATTTACTGTCCGGTACGAGGGTGCTTCCCGGTGAAAGAACTGATCCTGGTGCGGCATGCCAAGTCGAGCTGGCAGGACCCTGCGCTCCGCGATCACGAGCGGCCGCTGAACAAGCGCGGGAAGCGGGACGCGCCCGAGATGGGCGACCGGCTCGCGCGGCGCGGGTATGACGCGGATCTGTTCATTTCGAGTTCGGCGGTTCGGGCCCTGGAGACGGCGAGGGTTATCGCCGGGAGACTCGGGTTTCCCCCTGAGCGCATCCGGGTGGAGGACCGTCTCTACCACGCCAGTGTAGCCGGCCTGCTCAATGTGATTCGCGGCACGGATGACGCGGTGGGGACCCTGATGCTCTTCGCACACAACCCCGGATTGACGGATCTCGCGAATCATCTCGGGCCGCGGGAGATCTTCAACATGCCCACCTGCGGCGTGCTGCATCTGCGCTTCAACACCAAATCTTGGAGTACGATCGGCCCGGTTGCCGGCCAGGACGCGATCGGCCCGGTTGCCGGCGAGGAGATTTTGTACGACTTCCCCAAGCGCTTATCGTCGTAGATCGTCAGCGGCACACGCGCGGGCTCGAGGCAGGGCCAACGGTTGATCCAGTTAGAGTCTACGAAATCAGCAGGAGGAATCAATGGCAGTTGAAACAAAGGAAATGAAGTTCACGGCGACGGAAGAAAAGGGCGAGGTGTCGGCCATACTGGCGAGACCGGGCGGACCGAACGGACCGGGCGGACCAGGCGGTCCGGACGGCGCGAAGGCCCTGCTGGTGCTGGGCCACGGGTCCGGAACGAATATGCGCCATCGCTTCATGGAGGAACTGAGCGACGCGCTGAATGGCGCGGGGATCGCCACGTTCCGTTTCAACTACCCCTATTCCGAAAAGGGCGGCGGCGGGATGGACGGGGAGAAGGTGCGTCTGGCCACGGTGCGGGCCGCCATTGAGACGGCTGCGGAGCACGCGGACGGACTGCCCGTATTCGCAGGCGGACACTCCATGAGCGGCCGCATGTTCTCGATGGCCTGTGCCCGGGAACCCATTGCCGGGCTGCGCGGCATCGTGTTCTTCGCCTTTCCGCTGCATTCAAGCAAGAAGAATACGGAGCGTGCCGAACATCTGAAGGACGTGGACGTACACATGCTGTTCCTGTCCGGTCAGCGGGACTCGATGGCGGACCTTGACCTGCTCCAGCCGGTCGTGGACGACCTGGCGAATGCGCGCCTGCACGTCGTCGATACCGCGGATCATGGATTCAAGGTGCTCAAACGCCGGAACACCGACGAACCGGTCATGGAAGAACTGGCCAGGGTGGCGGCGGAGTGGATGGCGGGTTGACTGGGAAGGGATGAGGCGGTCCTGTATCCCGTCTACTTGTTCAGACTGTGCTGGTCCGCGACGATGCTCTGCGAGCGCGGGTCGGATAAGACGGTCTTGCATTCAGCCTACTTGTTCAGACAACTCAGACCGCTTGACCGAAATCCCTGGTTCGCGCCTTATTACCTTAACAATGTCAATCCGTTGTGCCGATCCTGGCAGGCTGTAGGCCGAATGATTGAAGGAACACCGGGAACGAGGTCCCTTTAAATGGATACATTTACGATCATACTGCTTGTCGTACTGGCTACCGGTGCGATCGTCCTGTTGGTCCGGCTGCTGAAATCCCACGCCCGGATCGAGCAACTCAGCGGTGAAAAGGCCGGCATGGAGACCGAACTGGGAATAAAGCGGGACCAACTGGCCGAAGCGCGGGACCAACTGGCCGAAGCGCGGGAATCACTCGACGAGGCCCGGAAGCTGGAGGTCGAACGGGCGAAGCTGCTTCAGCAACTTGCAAACGCGGAGGAGCGTCTCGGCGAGCGCGACGAGGTAGAGAAGCGGTTCAAGGATACGTTCAAAGCGCTGTCTTCGGAGGTCCTGAAGTCGCAGCAGGAGTCGTTCAAGGCCAATGCCGAGGAAACGTTGAAGGCGCGCCAGGAAGCGGTGGAGAAATTGGTGAAACCGCTGTCGGAGAAGATCGAGTCGCTGGACAAGGCCCGCGCCGAGAACGCAGGTGAGTTTCGAACGCAGATGCTGAGCCTCATGCAGACCAACAAGGAACTCGCCGGCGAGGCACAAGCCCTGTCGAACGCGTTGAAGCGGCCTGACGTGCGTGGACGATGGGGCGAGACGCAGCTTGAACGCGTACTGGAACTTTCCGGGTTGCGGAAGGACATCGACTTCACGGTGCAGGACAGCTTCGACAGCGAAGGGGAACGCATACGAACCGACGTAATCGTCCATCTGCCGCAGGACCGGACGGTGATTCTCGATTCCAAGGTGTCGCTGGCCGCCCTGATGGAAGCCTTCGAGACGGACGATGACGAGATCAGGTCGGCCGCATTCGACCGCCATGTCAGCCAGGTCAAGAGCCACGTGGATTCCCTGGCAAAAAAGGAGTACTGGAACGTTCTCGCCTCGACACCGGACATGGTGGTGATGGTCATGCCCGAATTTGCCTTTCTGCCCGCCATCGAACGGGAACCCGGGTTGACGGAACGCGCGCTGGAGAAGAACATCGTAATCGTGACGCCACCCGCCCTGCTGGCGCTGCTCAAGGCCGTGGAGATGTCCTGGCAGCAGATACGGGTCGCGGAGACCGCCCGGCAGATCAGCGATCTGGGCAGGGAGATGTACGACCGGCTGGCCGTATTCGCCGGGCACTATATCGACGTGGGCAAGTCGTTGCGGCAGGCAGTCGAACGATACAACAGGGGCGTGGCTTCATGGGATTCCCGCATCGCGCCCGCGGTAAACAGGTTTCCGGAGTTAAACGTCCGTGTCACGAAGCAGATCGATGAGGTGTCTCCGGTGGACGGTGTGCCCAATACGGTTCAGAAGCTGACGGACGGCCAAGACGGCCATGTCGAGGGCGAGGATAAGACCGAAGTGGACGAAGATGATGAAGATCAATCACTTTGAAGATACGGACACCCTGCACGTCGCGTTCACTGGAAATGCCGTGGTAAAGACGCGGGAGATGTCGGAGAACGTCTACATAGACCTTGACATCGACTCAGGATGTTGGGAAGATAATGGCAGATATCGCAGCGGACCGAATTGAAGTCCCTGTAAGACCGACACACTGGATTTCGCGCAACCGCCGCGTAGACGGCGACTGATTCGTTCAAATCGATTAAAGCATGAAGCTAAGGATATACACCGATACATCCGTCCTGGGCGGATGCGAGGAAGATGCGTTTCGCGAACCTTCCAGGAGACTTGTCGAGGGGTTTGCAAGGGGCGAATGGGTCCTCGTGCTATCCGAACTGACTCGCCGCGAACTCGAAAGCGCTCCGTCGACTGTCCGGGAAGTGATCTCCCCGATTCCTTTATCATTCATCGAGCCGGTTTCGTTGTCGCGGGAAGCGGAAGATCTCGCGGACGAATATGTATCGGAAGGGATTATCGAACCCGGTATGCATGCGGACGCCTTGCATATCGGACTCGCCAGCGTCGCGCGCGTTGACGTGCTGGTCAGCTGGAACTTCAGGCATATCGTCAACCTGAGTCGTATTCGCGGGTACCATTCGATAAACCTGAGACAGGGGTATCCTCTGATCGAGATTCGGACGCCGCGGGCAATCTTGGGAAGCCCCGGGACAGTGCGCGATCATGCCTCCGCAGGATATGATTGCGTACAGGACATGCGTCGGATTCGGGACAGGATCAGCGCTGAAATCGCGGACATGAACCATGAGGAACTGGTGCGCTGGCTGCGCGGCCCCACCACATCCGATTCCATCACGTCCTCTACTGCCACGTCCACGCCTACCACGTCCTCTCCTTAAGCAGGTCCTGGATGGCCTCCTTCGGGACGGGCAACTCGTCCATGCGGCCCTCCAGCCATTCCGAGAAATCCGCTTCCATCTCGTCCGTCCACCGGTCGTCGATCTGGCCGGGCGTGTACCTGCCCTCCCGCAGCCGCTGCTTGCCGAACAGGTCCCTGAGCTGGACCAGTTCGGAAGTCTTCACCACGGTTTCGGCGAGGTGGGGCGGGATGAAGACGACGCCTTCGCGCTTGCCCAGGACCACGTCGCCCGGCATGACGGTGGCCTGCCCGATGCGCACGGCCGTGTTGACGCCCAGGAGCATGATGGTGGGCGAGGCATAGGACGGGTGCCAGCCCCGGACGAAGCAGGCGAAGTCGGCCAGTTCCTCGATGCCTTCCAGGTCGCGGACCGAGCCGTCGAAGACGACCCCGTTCCCCGAATTGGCGTAGATGGCCGTGGCCAGGTTGTCGCCGATGATGGGTCCCTCGTCCACCTTGCCGTAGGTGTCGGCCACGTAGACGTCGCCCGGCACCAGCATGTCGATGGGCCAGGAGATCTGGTCGCCGATGCAGCCGTGGGCGGCGCCCCTGGCTTCCATCACCGTGCGCATGGCCGGACGCCGGGGCATGTACATGGCCGTCACCGCCCGTCCCACCAGGGTCTTGCCGGGATGGGTACGCTGCCATCCACCCTCGTACTGGTGTTCGTAGCCCGCGCCGCACATCACGCCCCAGGCCTGGGTGATGGATACGTTCTTCATCCGTTCGATGATCCCGTCGGGCACCATGGGTCGGCCGCCGGGAAAGCGTTCGCCGTTCCAGTCCGGCGTGTATTCGATGAGTTCGTCCGGGGTCAGGTTCAGCGGGCAGAATTTGGCGGACATGTGGGCTCCTCGGATTGGACGCCGGTGTCATTGCGCCACGGCGCGACAGACGGATATCCACGCTGGAGGCAGCGGATCAGCATGGACCCGCGGCGTTCGTAACGGTTTCGATATTCACTCGAACTGCTCATGATCCCATTGCCATCTGGCGACCCGGAGGATCTGGCCCTTCAACGCAAGCGCCCCGATATAGTCCGGTCCCGGTTCGATGGATGTCATGGACCAACGCAGCGCCTCATAGGCATCCCAGCGCGTGGCCAGCAGTTCGGCCGGTTCGACGGGATCGACGGTGACGTCGAACTGGTCGAGGGGGCAGGACAGCCCCTGTCCGATCGCCTTGACGAAGGCCTCTTTCCGCGTCCAGCACGCGAGAAAGGCCTGGTCGCGGCGGTAAGGCGGCATGGACGCCAGCGCGTTGTATTCCCGGTCGGAGAAGAAGCGGTGGGCGATCTTCAGGCGGTCGACGATCGCGCGCCGGTGAAGGTATTCCACGTCGACCCCCACGGGTTGGCCGCCGGTCAGCGCATAGACGGCCAGGTCGTGGGAATGGGTTACGTTGAACCGGAGGGACGTCGCGGGTTGGGCGAGGTGGGGCTTCCCATGTTCGGTGTAGCTGAAACGCAGGTCGGCCGGCGCTTCAGAAACGTACCGCGCCAGGATATTTCGCAGGACGGCGCGGGCGGTGGTGTACCGGTCCCGCG
Organism: bacterium; assembly: GCA_963693015.1. GTDB lineage: Bacteria > JAAXHH01 > JAAXHH01 > JAAXHH01 > JAAXHH01 > JAAXHH01. The sequence continues at coordinate 1,458,799 of OY843748.1, read as the reverse complement.
CGCTGCGCACGACGAAACGCTTCGCACGGGCCAGTTCGTCCGGGGAAAGGAATCGCTCGAGCTCCCGGGCCCGTACCGGCGGCAGATCGAGGGAAGCGCGCCAGAGGTGGATCTGGCCGGGGGAAAGCCGCCACGCCGCTTCGGCCTGCCACGCCGCTTCGGACTGCCACGCCGCGTCGGAGGGCGCCGTCCGCCACGTTCCGTCGCGCCTGGGGCCATCGTCAGTCATAGGCGACCGTGCCATAATACCATGACGTCCGCGTACCGGCTGGAACACCCCGCGATCCGTCACCGTTCATATGCGATTTTGCCGCCGACCACGGTGAGGTCCACCTTCGCATCCCGGATCTCATCGGGCGGCAGGGTGGTCAGGTCCCGGTCCAGGATCACGAAGTCCGCAAGTTTCCCGGGTTCCAGCGAACCCTTGATGTCTTCCTCGTAGACGGCGTAGGCGGCGTCGATGGTGTATCCCCGCAGGGCTTCCTCCACGGTGATCTTCTGCTCCGGCACCCATCCGTCCGGGTTCAGGTCGTCCAGCGTACGGCGCGTAACCGCCGCGTAGATGCCTTCGATGGGCGTCGCGGGTGCCACGGACCAGTCGCTTCCCAGGGCGAGGCGCGCGCCGGAGTCCAGCAGCGACCGGAAGGCGTAGGTCGTCCTGATCCGCTTGGGACCGATGACCCTTACCGCCCACCTGCCGTCGTCGATGGCGTGATACGGCTGCATGCTGGGGATGATCTCCAGGGCGGCGAACCGCGTGATGTCGGCCGGATCGATGTGCTGGGCGTGCTCGATTCGGAAGCGGCGGTCCCGGGGACCGTTCTCCGCCGCCACCCGTTCGAAGATATCGAGTTGCAACCGTATGGCCCGGTCGCCGATGGCGTGGACCATCACGTGCAGGCCGGCCCGGTCGGCCCCCGAAGTCCAGGCGTACAGGTCTTCTTTGGAGCTGATGAGCAGGCCCGTATCGTCCGGCGCGTCGGTAAAGGGTTCCATGAAGGCGGCCGTGTGGGACCCCAGCGAGCCGTCCACGAAGCCCTTGAGTCCGCCCAGGCGCACCCACTCGTCCCCCCGCCCGGTGGAGTCGATCCGTGCTTCGAGTTTCTGCCAGTCCCACAGCGGAATGGCGGCATAGATACGGGTTTTCATCCGGCCTTCGTTTCGCGCCCGTTCAAAGACCTCCACGTTGCTCCAGGAGCCCATGTCGTGGACCGACGTGACCCCCTGGGCCGCCACGTAGTCCATCGCGGCGTCTAGGGCGCGGTCCTTCAACGCGTCGGGGGCGTCGGGAATGACCCGGTCGACGAGGTACATGGCGTTGTCCTTCAGGATGCCCGCGGGTTCGCCGTCGTCATACCTTTCGATGGTACCGCCGTCAACCTCCTCCGTATCCCGCGTCACCCCCGCGGCGGTCAGCGCGGCCGTATTGGCCAGGGCCATGTGCCCGTCCAGCCGGTTGACCCAGACCGGATTGGCCGTCGTGACCGAATCGATCCAGTCCCGTCGCGGAAGCTCCCCGCCCCACTGCTCGTGGTCCCAGTCGCCGCCGAGGATCCAGACGCCCGGTTCCAGGTCCCGGGCGAATTCGGCGATGCGATCGATGAACACCTGAGGGGTCGGCGCGTCACGCAACTGGACGGACGACAGGTTGAACCCGCCCGAGATGAAGTGCACGTGGGAGTCGATGAAACCCGGGGTGACGAGGCGGCCGGCGCCGTCGATCACGGACGTCTCGCCAGTGACAAACGCCTCGATTTCCTCGTTTTCACCCACCGCTAGGATGCGGTCTCCCGAAACGGCCACCGCTTCTGCCCACGGCCGGGATTCGTCTCCCGTCCATACGCGGGCATCCCGGACGACCAGCGTAGCCGGCCCCGGGGATTGCGAGCAGCCTGACAGCAGGGCCAGCGCCGATAGCAGGAACGCCGCAGCCAGCGGGGCCGGTGCCGGTAGCAGCCTCAGCGCCACGGTTGCCGTGGTTTTGGATCTTGACATGGGTACTCCTGTTACCCGCGTTACCAGTCGGCCACGCTGCCGTCCGTCTCGTAGAAATGCTCGCCGCCCAGTTCTTCCCGGTACGGCGCTCGTTCGCTTATGGCCTTTTCGTCGATATCGATACCCAGTCCCGGCTTGTCCGGCAGCTCGATATGCCCGTCGACGACCTGCCAGTTCTCCGTCAGAATCCCCCCGCCGAGGGCCCAGTCGACCTGTTCCTGGGCGAGGAAGTTCGGGATCACGGCGTCCACGTGCATGCAGGACGTGAAGGCCACGGGGCCGATGGCGCAGTGGGGCAGCACGTGGATGTAGTAGACCTCGGCCATGTTGGCGATCTTCTTCAGCTCCGTGATGCCGCCGGCGTGGGACCCGTCCGGCTGGATGTAGGCCGCGGCCTGCTTCTCGAAGACCTGGCGGAATTCCCAGCGGCTGAGCAGCCGCTCCCCCGTGGCGATGGGAAAGGTGACGTGGTCCGAGACGAGCTTCAGGGCGTCCACGTTCTCCTGCGGGACCGGCTCCTCCACGAACATGGGCCGCATGTCCCTGATCTCGTGGCAGACCTCGATGGCCAGCGCGGGCGTCATCTTCCCGTGGAAGTCGAAGGCGAGTTCCACGTCTGGCCCCACCCACTCCCGCATGAGAAAGGCGCATTCGACGAATTCGTCGATGACGGCAGGCGGCTCATGGCCGCGCCATTTGCCGCCGGGGCCGGTCTTGAAGGCCGTGTAGCCGCTTTTCATCAGCAGGTCGAGCCGTTCCCGGGCCGCGGACTGGCTTTCCTCGGCCAGGCTTCCGATGCCCCAGTGGGCGTAGACCCGGATGCGGTCGCGCACGGCGCCTCCGAGCAGTTTGTAGACCGGGACGCCGTAGTGTTTGCCGGCGATGTCCCAGAGGGCCTGGTCCAGGGCGGACAGGGCGGTCATGAGGATGGCGCCGCCGCGGAAGAAGGCGGAGCGGTACATGTGCTGCCAGTGGTGCTCGATCCGCAGGGGATCCTTGCCGGTCAGGTAGTCCGCGAGTTCCCCGACCGCGCCTTCCACGCTCGCGGGCTTCCCTTCGAGGGTGGATTCTCCCCAGCCGGTAAGGCCCGTGTCCGTGGTGATCCTGACGAGGCGGGTGCGGTGGCGGGGGAAGAACTGTTCGACGGATGCGATTTTCATGGCAGTTCCTTTTGCCGGGACCGATTCCCGTTCAATGGATTGCCCGGGGAAGAGGACCGCGTGGGGTTCCGGCCCGCGTCCTGCACGAAGCGCAAGGAAGGGCGGTTCGGGTCATCTGCCGAAGAGCTGGCCGGGATCGATGGATTCAATGGCGTAACCGGCCGGGACGGCGAATATCGATGGGTCGACGAACTGGGGCTTCACCTCGGTTGCCGTCAGGGTCATGGTCATGGCCGTGCCGGGGAACGCGGTGGTGATCTTAAGGGGAAAGCCGGACAGGCCCTCGGTCCAGAAGGGCATGGTGTTCTTCAGGGCGCCCCCCAACGAAGCGGCCAGGTCCAGTTGAATCGCGTCGGTGACCCACATGTACTGGATCATCGTACCGGACGGATTGGCCCGGGTGATCTTGTATTTCCTGCATTCGTAGCCGGCTATGGCGATCGTTTCGTCTTCGGCCACGATGACCGGCGCCATACGTTCTTTCAGGTTCGAGTCCGCAGCGATTTCGTAGGCCTTCTTATTCATGTGGCTGATGACGTATCCGCGGCCCGTCGACCCGTCGATCACGACTTCGCCCATCGTCAAGCCGATCATGCCGCCCTGCATGTGGATCTTGGTCTGGTTGCCCTTGAAGTAGAGCCTGTACGACTCCGGCACCAGCATGGCCACCTTGGCCCGCTCCTGCACGTCGCCGCCGGAAAACGCCAGGTCGAAGCGCAGGCTGCCCTCGAAGGCGTTTTCAGCCGGATGGGCCGACGCGCAAGGCACCAGTACAGGGGCCAGAAGCACGAAGACCGCCGCGTATCTCGTCATGGTTTACCGACCCCGGTTCAGTCTTCGGATATGATGGCGAGTTCGCCGGCGTGACAGGTGTAGCAGGTAACGGGCTGCAGTTCCGCCTTCTTCATGACGTTGGTGTTGATGGCCGCTACCTGCTCGTTGATCTGCTCGACGAGCCTGATGAACTCGCGGCCGACCAGTTTGGTTTCCTTTTCGTCGCTGGAATAGTCTTTCAGATTGTGGCAGTAGACGCACTTCTCCCCGATGCCGCTGCTGACCGACTTCATGTAATCACGGATTTCCCGGGTAGAAAGATCCGTCAGGACCTGGACGTTCTTAGGGGCGCGCTGGGCGTCTACGCTCGCGTCAACCAGGACCGTCAGCACGAAACACGCGGCAATGACCGGTACGATCCGTTTCATCGCGACTCCTTTCGTCTTCATCGCGACTCCTTTCCTCGTGGGTGTTTCGGGTATCAGTCCACGCCGCGGGGTTCCTTTCTTCCACGGCCGGCAGTTCAAAAAACTTAGGCCCGCCCCGGTGTGCTGTCAAGGCCTTTCAGCATCCCCCTCGTCTTCTGCGGATTACCTTCGCCGCGGTCGAAATCAAGGCACGAAGCAGGGACGGACGGCCCCGCGCCGACTCTTCCAAACCGGCCCGGATGGCCGCCTTATTTGTATTGACAGCAAGGCGGATTTGCCGTTTCAATAGCAGAGGACCGGCCCGGAAACGAATCCGTCCGGTCAAGCTGTCGCAAGCACCGTCGAACCGTCCGGCCGAGCTGTCTCAAGCACAGTCGCCCCGGACGGTCCGCCGATGTCCGGTCTCGAGAAAACCCCGCCTGGTATCCGCCGTGATGGATTCGTTACTTCGAACGCTTGGTTTGATCGGCGCGTCCGAGCACCTGGCGTTGCGAACCCCGGTCCCGATCTGGATCTTCGTCCTCATCGCCCTGGCGGCGGCCGGGCTCGTGATCCTGTTCTACCGCCGTCTGCCCGTGGCGGCCTCACCGGGGATGAAAGCCGTTTTCACCGCGCTTAAGATCCTCCCCCTCCTGCTGATCGTATGCTGTCTCCTGGAACCCGTGATCGTAACATCCAGGGTCACGCCCCGGCAGGGGTTCCTTCTGCTGATGTTCGACGACTCCAGGAGCATGGGCATACAGGACGGCGGGCAGGGCCTGTCCCGCGTGGAAGCGGTCAAGCGCCGGTTCCTGGACGACGGGCTCCTCGAGGGCCTGGGCAGCCGGTTCAGGGTGAGAACCTACCGTTTCGCGGAAAGCGCGGAGCGCGTTGCCGATATCGCGACGCTGGACGCGTCCGGCAGCGCGACGGATTTGTCGGGGGCCCTCAGCCAGGCCGCCGGCGAATTCAGGGACCTGCCCGTGGCCGCCGTCGTGCTCGTGACGGACGGCGCCGACAACATGAGCGCGGGAACGGACAAACTGGAGAACGCGACGGCGTACCTGGCGTCGCAGGACATACCGGTCTATACCGTGGGCGCAGGGGAGGAACGGATCGGCCGGGACGTCGAGATACTCAAGGTAGCCGCGTCCGACAAGGTAACGGAGGGCACGGTTACCGACCTTTCCGTTACGCTTCGAAGTTTCGGCTATGCCGGCCGATCGATCGACCTGAACATCATGGAAGGCGGACGCCTCGTCGAGACGGTGCCGGTGCGTCTGGGCCGGGACGGGGACATACAGCGCGTCCGCGTGTTTCTCTCGCCCGAATCGCCGGGGATGCTCGAATACACGGCGGAAGTCTCCCCCCAGGGCTCGGAGATGATCGTCGAGAACAACGCGCGTTCCTTCCTGGTGGACAACCGCTCGAAGACGGGACGGGTCCTGTACGTGGAAGGATATCCCCGCCGGGAGTTCAAGTTCATCCGGCGGGCCCTGGACGAAGACCCCCGGATCGACATGATCTCGATGGTCAGGATTTCCCCCGACGGGCGGATCTACCGGCAGGGCATCCGGGATCCGGAACAGGAACTGTCGGCGGGATACCCGGGAAGCAGGGCCGAACTGTTTACCTACGACGCCGTCGTGTTCGGCGATATGGAAGCGTCGTGGTTCACGCCCGGTCAACTGGCCATCACCGAGGCCTTCGTCAGCGAGCGCGGCGGCGGCTTCCTGATGCTCGGCGGCCTGAACGCCTTCCGGGAAGGGGGTTACGCGGGCACGCCGATCGAGGACCTGCTTCCCGTTGAACTCACCGGGGACGAATGGGCCATGGGTATCGTCGACCACGCCTTTCGCCTGGAACCGGCCGAGGACGGCGTCCATCACCCCCTGCTCCGCTTCGGGCCGACCCCGGAGGAAAACCGGGCCGTCTGGGACGGCCTGCCGGAACTGATCGGATACAACCGGGTCGGCCGGGTCAAGCCCGGCGCCGCCGTGCTGGCGGTCGATCCCACGGTCGACGTACTCGAAGGGTCCAACGTGCTCCTGGCGGCGCAGCGTTACGGAAGGGGGCGGTCCATGGCCTTCACGGGCTTCAGCACGTGGCGCTGGCAGATGCATCTGCCGTCGGAAGATCAGTCGCACGAACGGTTCTGGCGTCAGATGATCCGGTGGATCGCCCTGTACGCCCCGGGGCGGGTAGCGGTCGCCACGGACAAGACGAACTACGGCGGGCACGAGACGGTGATCATCGAAAGCCGCCTGTTCGACCGGAACTACGAACCCGTCGACGGCGCCAGCGTATGGGCCCACGTAACGGGGCCTGCCGGCCAGTCGACGGCCGTGCAGCTCGAATGGTCCCTCGGGAAGGAAGGGCTGTACCGGGGCGAATACCGCCCCGCACTGGGCGGCGTGCACCGGGTCGAGGTGTCGGTCCGCCCGCCCGGTGCGGACGAGGACACGCTGCTGCGCGACCAGACCGGCTTTACCGTGGCGCCGTCGGCCACCGAATTCACGGACGCGGCGCTTCACGCGGAGGACCTTGCAAGGCTCGCCCGATCCACGGACGGCGCGTACCTGCCTTTATCCGAGGCCGGTCGACTGACGGAAATGATCCGGCCCGTGGAGGATACGGCCACGTCGACCCGCGAAAGAGACTTGCGGGACGCGCCGGTCCTTTTCGCGGCCATTCTGCTCTTCCTGAGTGCCGAGTGGTTTCTGAGACGCCAAAAGGGACTGTCGTGATGGGCCTGGGATCCGGATTATCCGCCGGGCTGCTGCTAAGCTGCCTGCTGCCCCTGCAAGTTCATTCGACGCCCGGCGCCGATCCGCCGAGGCCGGCCGCCTCCCCGCCCGGCGCCGACCCGCCGAGGCCGGCCGCCTCCCCGCCAGGTGCCGCCTTCCCGCCAGCCGCCGATACATCGCAGGAATCGACCGCTCCGCCGGCCGGAGTGGGCACGGGACCGTCTTCCGGCGTGCAGTACGGACTGATCATCGCGGGACTTGGCGGAGCGCAGCAGTACGTGGACCGTAACCTGGCCTGGGCGCAGGGTCTCTACGACCTGATGAAATCCGGTTATGGCTTTGCGGAGGACCGGTTGACCCTCCTGGTCGAGGATCCGGCCGCCATGGGCGGACTCCGGGCCGGGAAGTCCACGCTTGAGGAGATTCAAAGGGCGCTGGCCGGCCTGGCCCGTCTCATTCGCCCCCGGGACGACCTGTTCATCCTGCTGATCGGCCATGGCAGCGCCGCGGGTACAGGCGCCAGGCTGAACATCCCCGGTCCCGATCTGACGGCGGCCACGCTCGGCGAAGCGCTCGGCGAAATCAGGGGGCGGTACACGGTCGTGGTGAACGGCGCGAGTTCCAGCGCCCCCTTCATCCAGGCGCTCAGCGGTCCCGGCCGCGTGATCGTAACGGCGACCAGGAGCGGCAATGAACGTCTGTCCACGATCTTCCCGGAGCACCTGATCGCGTCGTTGAAGGAGGAAGCGGGCGACCTGGACAAGAACGGCCGGATCTCCGTCCTGGAGTCCTTCATCTACGCGAGGAACCGGACCGCGGAATGGTATGAGGGTCAGGGACTCCTGGCGACCGAACATCCCCTGCTGGACGACAACGGCGACGGAAGGGGGAGCCGGGAGCCGGGGCCCGGCGGTACGGACGGGACGCTGGCCGGCAGGGTGTACTTCGGCCGCGGACCGGTCACCGCCGCGACGACCGGTTCGCCCGGAGAACGGTCGTTACGGGCAAGGGTGGAGGAACTGCGGGTGATGATCGATGAACTCAAAGCCAGGAAGAGCCAAACGGCCCCGGAGGAATACGCGGCGGAGATGGAAGAGCTACTGATCGAACTGGCACGGGTAAGCAGGCGCCTCAGAACGCTGGAGGGAAATCCGCCGTGACGCGCCCGTCTTGTCCTTGACGCGCGGATCGAAGCCGTTAACATATTGAGCGGCTGAAGCAGCGATTGGACACTGAAGCAGCGATTGGACACTGAAGCAGCGATTGGACGTTGTGTACGCAATGCGCGGTCAGAAGGTGAAGACGCCGCCGACACCCCGCACCGCAACACGGGATGTACCTGTATGACGGATATCGTTTCGATACACGGCCGGGAAATACTGGATTCCAGGGGGAACCCCACCGTGGAGGCCGAGGTGCGGCTGTCCTGCGGCGCCTTCGGAAGGGCGATCGTGCCTTCGGGCGCTTCGACCGGCGCGCACGAGGCGCACGAGCGCCGTGACGGCGACGGCTCCCGCTACCTTGGGAAAGGCGTGCTTCGGGCCGTAGCCAGCGTCAACGGCGAGATCGCCTCGGCGTTGCGCGGCCGGGACGGGACCGACCAGGCCGGCGTGGACCGCGCCATGATCGAACTCGACGGTTCGGCCAACAAGGACGTCATTGGCGCCAATGCCATCCTCGGCGTGTCGCTGGCGGCGGCCCACGCGGCGGCGGCGGCGGCAGACCAACCGCTGTACCGGTACCTGGGTGGGGAAGGGGCCTGCGTGCTCCCGGTGCCCATGATGAACGTCCTGAACGGGGGCTCACACGCCGACAACAATGTCGATCTCCAGGAGTTCATGATCATGCCCGTCGGCGCCTCCACCTTCTCCGAAGCGCTGCGCATGGGCGCCGAGGTCTTCCATAGCCTGAAGGCGGTGCTTCAGAAACACGGCTACGCGACCTCCGTGGGCGACGAAGGCGGTTTCGCCCCGAATCTTTCCTCGAACGCCGAGGCCATCGAGATGCTGATGTCGGGTATTTCCGATGCCGGATACGACCCGGGCGACGACGTCGTGATCGCCCTCGACGCGGCGGCCTCCGAATTCCACGGGCAGGGCGTCTACAGGCTGGAAGCGGAAACCACGCCCGAGAAATCCGCGCAGGAGTTGATCGACTTCTACGCGGACCTGGCCGTCAGGTATCCCGTGGCGTCCATCGAAGACGGTCTGGCGGAGGACGACTGGACCGGCTGGAAACTGCTGACGGAACGCCTCGGCAGCGACGTGCAACTCGTCGGCGACGATCTCTTCGTGACCAATACCGGCCGGCTCTCCCGCGGCATCCGGCACGGCGTCGCCAACAGCATTCTGATCAAGATCAACCAGATCGGGACGCTGACTGAGACCTTCGAAGCCATCGACATGGCGCAGTCGTCGGGGTATGCCACGGTGATCTCCCATCGATCCGGGGAAACGGAAGACACGACGATCGCGGACATCGCGGTGGCGAAATCGGCCGGCCAGATCAAGACGGGGTCGCTTTGCCGCTCCGAGCGGGTCGCGAAGTACAATCAACTGCTGCGGATAGAAGAATCACTGGGCGACCGGGTCCGGTACGCGGGCCGGTCCGTCCTGCGCCGGGCCTCATAGCCAGAGCGCGTCCGCCCGTAACCGGAGTGCCACCATGACCGATATGAAGCCGTTCAGAGACGAAGCCGCCGGAGCCGACGCCGGGCAGTCCGGGCAGACCGGCCCAGCCGGGCGGCGCGGGCGAGTCGGAAAGGGGAACCGTTTGAGGTGGATCATCCTCGGCGTGATCGCCATCGTCTTCGGTTACCTCTATATCGGAGGCAGTTACGGCTGGTACAACATGTGGAAACTCGGGAAGCAGCGATCCGGGTTGCAGGCCGAGCTGAAGGAACTGGAATCCCGGAAGCAGGATCTGACTGGCGAACTGGAACTGCTGGGGGGCGACGCCGAGGCCGATGAACGGACGCGCTTCGAGCTGGAAAGACTGGCCCGGGAGGAACACGGCATGGCCCGGGAAGACGAACTGATCTACCGATTCCCCGCCGAAGAAGAGGATACGACCGAAGTCGAGCCGTCAGACCCCGACCCCTGAAGCGATATTCTCCCTGAACCTCCGGGCCTCCCATGGCCATTCAATCCTCGGAAGCCGTCGTGCTCAACCGGATCCCGCTGGGGGACACCAGTCTCCTGGTCACGGTGTACGCGCGGGCGTTCGGGAAGGTCAAGCTCGTAGCCCGCGGGGCGCGGCGTCCGAAGAGCAGGATGGCGTCCTCCCTGCAGCCGTTCTGCGTGATCACGGTATCGTTCAACCGCCGCGAAAACCGCGAACTGCAAAACCTTTCGAAGGTCGAGGCGGGGCCGTTCTTCAGGCATATCGGGGAAGACCTTACGAAGGTGGGCTATGCCAGCGCCGTGTGTGAACTCGTGAACAGGCTGGTCCTCGGCGAAGAACCCGGCGAAGCGCTCTTCGGACTGATCATTCGTACGCTGGACGCCATCGACCGGTTGTCCGCGGATGCGTGCGAAATGCTGTTCTGGCGGTTTCAACTCGAATTCGCCGACGTTTACGGCACGGGACCGGAGTTCTCCGCCTGCATGGGATGCGGGCGGCGCCCCGAGGAAGCGTCGGTCCGTTTCAGTCCCTCCCTGGGCGGGATTCTGTGCCGCGGCTGCCAGGCCCAGGCAGGCCAGGACGGCGAAGCGATGCAACTCTCCCTGGGCACCACGCGGCTGCTGTCCCGGGTGCGCGAAATGCCGCTGGAGCACCTGCCCAGGCTGAAACCCGTCAGGACGTCCCGGCAGGAGATTCAGCGCGCGATCCGCGCCTTCTATCTGTACCAGATGGACGACGGACGGGAGTTGAAGTCGCTGAAGTTCCTGGCGTCCATCGAGGCAGACGGCAAGGAGAACCCGCGATGAGGAAAGATGGAGCCAGGTACGACGTCGCAACCTGGGGCGAGGGTTTTCTGCGCCTGTCCCCGAGGGGGCGGGAACGATTCGAGCAGGCCGGGGGCTTCGACGTATCCGTGGCCGGCGGCGCCCTGGAAACGGCGGTGGGACTCGCGCGGCTTGGCCTCCGGACGGCGTGGCTGTCCGTCGTGGGCGACACGCCCCTGGGCATGAAGGTGGTCAACAAGGTCCGGGAGCACGGGGTGGATACGGAACACGTGGCGCGGATCCCCGAAGGACGCACCGGGTTGTGTTACGCCGAGACGGGCAGCGCGCCCAGGCCGGCCCGGTCCTGGTACGACATGGACGATACCGCCTTTCGTTCGACTTGCCCCGGCCCGGAGGACTGGTCTTCCGCCCGTGAAGCGGCCGTCTTCCACCTGGATCTCACGGTGCCCATGGTCGATCCCGCCAACGCCGGCCGGCTGAAAGCCGTTCTGGAACCGGCCCTCGAATCGGCGCGGGCCACAGACAGCCAGGTCAGTATCCTCCTGGACGTGCCGGACGGGGAGCGCCTCGACGTCGAAGTCAGGAACCGGGTCCTCGATCTCGTGGAAACCGCGGGAATCCTCATGGTGACGCTACGGGCCCTGGAGACGATCTGGGGATACGAGGGACCGCTGGCCTCGGCGGCCGATGAGGCGCGGGCCCGGTTCGGCGGCAAGAAGACGGCGGTCCTGGAACACTGTTTCTCCGCTTCCCGGCAGGGTGTCTGGGACGGCATCGCGGTCTCGGATGCCGGCGAATCGTATGCGGGAAACCCTACCGAGGTGCAGGTCATCGACCCCGACGGCGCGCTGGGCGCCTTTGCGGCCGGCTTCCTCTTCGGCTGCCTGCGGGAATGCACCGGTTCAGCCCTGCAGTACGGCAACGGGGCCGCGGCCCTGGCCTGTTCCGTTCCCGGGCCTTTGAACTGGTTCACCAGGGAGGACCTGGCGGCGCAGATCGAGGGAACCGGGTCGGGACTGCAGCGTTAGATGGATCGAAGGGTGGATTTATGGAAATGGTGTTAGAATCTATGATCGTATTGCCCGTCAGAGATTCTTTTGAAAGTGGTTTCTCTGGAGTAACGTCGAGAACTGGCCACGAAATGAGGATACATCCATTGTAAAACGATCAGAGAATCCTATGCATTCTGATTGCTAAATTGACGAGTGTGTATAGATGCATAGTATGATCTAAGGCCCTGTACGTAGTTTGTTCCAATCCAAGTTTACTTGAAATGATCTCCTCAATCTTCCTTGCAGGTGAACAGAAAGAAACGACGGATGTCTCGACAAAAACTCGGTCGTAACGATCCATGTTGGTGCGGATCCGGAAAGAAGTATAAGTACTGCCATCTTAATCAGGAGAATCAGATAACTAGGACTCCTCACGAGGCTTTTAAGAGTCTAAGAAGAGAGTTCAGCGTAAAAAGATGCATGGCACCAGAAGGGTGGCTTGACGATTGTAAAGGTGGTATCTGCCAAGCTCATACCGTTCCAAAATCTGGGAGTCTAAAACGTATCGCACGCGATGGGCATGTCTACAATATGTCGTCACCACACACACGAAACACACGAACTGAAAACCAGCGTAGAATTGTTCCGAAGCTCATAGGTGTAAACTTGGCTTCGACATTTTATGGGTTTTGCTCTCGGCATGACCAGAGCGTTTTTGCGCCGATTGAGAAAGAAGTGTTTCGTGGTACTTCGCAGCAATGTTTCTTGCTAGGATACCGAGCTATTGCCATGGAGATGTATAAAAAACACGCTTTATATAGATCCTTGGGTTTTATACTGCCTACAGATGATGAAAGGACATTCGAGGAGCAATTCGAGATACAGACATTCAAAAATGCCTTTGAAATCAGTGTTAGAACGGCACTAAAAGACTATGACCACTACAAACCAATATATGACTCTATACTAGAAAACCATGACTTCTGCAAAGTACGTGCGTATATCATTGAGTTCGAGAATACACAACCCGTAATGTGTAGTGGGGTTGCCAATCCCGAATATGATTTTAAGGGCGCCAAACTACAAGATGTCTCAGATTTTTCAAAAACCCTAGACTTACTCTGTTTTACATCCTTCTTTGGCGGAGAACGCGGTATTGCTGCTTTCTGTTGGTTGGCGGAGAATGACCCGACCTGCAGACCATTCATTGAGAGTTTGGTGGCGATACCAGATGAGTTGGTGTCAACAGCGTTACTTCGATTTATTTTCAGCTATTTTGAAAATGTTTACATGAAACCAGATTGGTGGGAAAACCTAGCTGTAAAACCACGAAACGCAATCATTAGTCGTTCTAACCACTTTGTTTTGAACAATCCGATGGAGGCTGCGCTTGCCGATGATGGCATGATCTATGACCCTTGGACCATCGTTCGCCGATATCATATCCACTCAGTTTAGTGCACTCCAAAGGTCCAGCCATGAAATACAGGCATGATTTCACGGCTGGTTAGCTACATGTTCAATATAGCGAAACGATGAGACTAGCAGATTGCTCAATGTCAAAACTGGAGAAGGTTACTTCGATGTATTGCAAAACAGGGGTATTCTTAATGAAGGTGCGTGGGGCCCCTGGCCCTGGTAATCATGACATGAGGAAACCGGAGGTCTGTATCATTTGGTTTTACCAAGGGTGACCGAGTAGTTCGGAGTATGTAATTCTATCTGTAATTCGAGAGCCACCAACTATTCTGACTCCAATTCCCTTACATAGGATGGAAGTTTGGATATTTCCATCATATCTGATAGTTTCTTTGTAAGTTTGTAGGTAACAGACTGGCCTTCAGCCATTCGGACTAACTTGCCCGCTCTGTTTTCAGCAACAACACCTTTTCTCCACATATTAAACACGACCTCATTTGGGCAGATACCAAGACAAAGCAGGTAGTCATAGTCCCTATCAAGGCGAACATGGTTAAACTGAAAAGTTTGATTTGCCCCGAGTGAAGCCGTCTTAATCTCGAATTTAAGCTGATTTACCCGGACATCGGTCTTGGAGGTTCGGTTACCATTACTAACTTCAAGACCATTTTGAGTTAGATATCTGCGAATGAACTCTTCTCCGATTTCTCCCCTGTTTGTATTTCCAAGCATCCGATAACCAATCAGAGTTGAATCTTGCCAGATATCTTCTGGGGCATGTTCCTTAATTATCGATACTAGCAGATCAACGGCGTTCAATTTGGTGGCTCCCAAATTGATCCGGACATTCCTCGTTTCCAAAAAACCAGAAAATACGAATGGTTCTTTCTAGCATGTACCTGCCTCTTAGTTCGACTCACTCCTGGTCTGTTACTTCTCATTACGACAAAAAGGTCTTCAGCGACGAAACCCATCTCGATATATCTCTGTAGAATCTCAATGTGTGTAAAGCGTTGACGATTAGAACATACCTCATCTTGGCATTTGACTATGAACACCCCTCTATCCCTAAGTACCCTATAGGATTCTTTACCGGCTTCTTCATAAAGGGCTAATACGGCCTCATGGTACTTCATTCTAGTTACATTGACCGTACTGTTGTTCCGATAGTGCTTCTCAAATGCTGATTGACCAAGATGGGCAGTGCCGCCGGGCGTATGCATATATGGAGGATCCAATACTACACAGTCAATCTCACCATTTTTGTATGGTAACTCTCGGCAGTCTGTTCCTGTACGAATATCACTTTTCAACAGTACATACTGCTCTTTGGGAACGCGACGCCAGAAAACACCTTCTCCATAGGTTACGTCTGCTACAACGCTTCCGTCCGGTACATACAAGGTTAAGATACGAGGGAAAACATACTCATTACTTTCCTTGTAAGCACTGTAGATTAAATCGTTTGTAGGAGATCCATTTTGTACTACACGAGGTCGACTAACTCCACGTGTGGAAGGCACTGTATTAGTCCCTCAATGAGGAGTGTATTTCCGGAATTTACGTCAAGTCTGACAAGAAGGTCGTGTCGTCCTTAGTTGAAACTACAAACTACTAAGAATGAAGTCAATACTGACGTACGTAGTTGTGTTGACAATTCAGTTTTACGAAGGTAAATCTCGGATCAAGTATGGAGCTTCGGTTTAGTGGACTTTTTGTATTTCGAATCGAAGGAAAAGTGCATCCGGATTGTAGATACTTAGATAGCGTCCTCATACCCGGGGGAACCACTTTGCAGTTCGCCATGGACGACTCGTATCGCAAAGGCACAGGTTACCGGCGTCCACCCCGGGTGAATACACACCAAAGGAGGCATGAAGATGGCAACAGATATCCATGCGACGCGGTCCGTCACCGGGCCGAAGGCCTTCGTCTCTGACGCAGGCAAGCCGTTCCCGCCTCCGGAGTGTTGTTGGCGCAGCCCCTGAAACCGGATCTGAAAAGGGGTATTACGCACGTCCTCCGGAGCCGCGAGACACGAGTCACGCGGTTTTTTTCTGTCCTTTAACGTATCGAACCGGAGGTGAAGTCAGTTCATGTATAATCCTGAATTCTGGGAAATACGATTGGATCAGGTTGATTTGGAACAGTTTCCCAACGAAGCGAATATCTGGTACGAAACGGGGGAAGACCGGGTGCATCGGTACCAGCGCGAGGATCGGGTGGACGAACTGGCCGACGCGGTCTACGATTTCCTCTCCCAGTACCTGACCCGGAAGCAGTGCGAGGTCGTGGTGCTGTACTTCATCTACCAGAAGACCCAGCAGGAGGCCGCGGAGATCCTCGGCATCTCGCGCAGGGTCGTCAGCCAGCACCTGTTCGGAATCTGCCGGGACGGCAAGCATATCGGCGGCGCGGTCAACAAGCTGCGCAAGCTGTGCGCCCGGCACGGTATAGACTTTCAACCGGACGAGCAGGTCTTCGGCCCGGGGAACCATCATGGCCGTCTGGCCATATCCGCCTGAGCAGCAATCCCGTGTCCGAGACAGAACGAAGCCGCCGGAATCGACCTCCGGCGGCTTTTTAAATGAAAGCAAGGGGTTTGATGGATCCTGATCGATTCGCGGACGCCATAGAACGTATCGACGCCGCCAACGGCGCGGACCCGGAATCCGAAGAAGTCGACGGCCGGCCGGTGCCGAAGGCGCTGCTGTACGGCCGGCGGATGTCCGCCTGCCTGGAAGGCCTGGCGCCCGATGCGTCGGAAGCATTGCGGCTTGCCGTGCGATGCCAGCATATTCAAAGATGGAAGATACCCCGGGGCGATTTCCCCATCGGCCGGCTGGGCTACCGGCAGTGGCGGACGGAACTGGCCTGGTACCATGCCCAGACCGCGGGCTCGATCCTGCGGGACGTCGGCTATGGCGATGCCCTCGTGGACCGCGTGCAGTCCCTCGTCAGAAAAGAGCGATTCAAGGTCGACCCCGAAGCGCAGACCCTCGAGGACGTCGCCTGCCTGGTGTTTCTCCGGTATTACCTGGCCGCATTCGCGGAAAAGCACAGCGAGGAGAAGCTGGTCGATATCCTGGCAAAGACCTGGAAGAAGATGTCCGATGCGGGTCGCGCGGCCGCGCTGGACGTCGATCTTTCCCCGGCGTTGAAATCGCTGCTGGACCGGGCGGTCGGGCGCGGGTAACCTGGCCTTGGGCGAGTAAAACGAGGACCTATAACGGAGACCGGGATCTATGGCCGGGCGCGAATCTCCCAACATCGTATTCGTTTTCGGCGATCAGCACAGATGGTGCAGTACCGGGTTCGGTGGCAGCCGGCAGGTCCGGACGCCTTACATGGACCGCCTGGCCGGTGAAGGCGTCGCATTCGACCTGGCGATCGCCAACATCCCGGTCTGCACGCCCTGGCGGGCGGCCTTTCTGACGGGCCAGTACCCGTTGACGACCGGCATGTTCATGAACGACGTCAGGTTGCCGGTGGACCGGCCGACCCTGGGCACGGTCCTGCGCGCGGCGGGATATGACACGGCCTACATCGGCAAATGGCATCTCGATGGTCCCGCCCGGGGTGGATATACCCCGCCCGGACCGCGGAGACAGGGATTCGATTTCTGGGCCGTGGGCAACTGCACCCACGACTACATGCACTCTTTGCATTACCGGGATTCGGAGGATCCGCTCTACTGGACGGGGTACGACGCGGAGGCCCAGACTTCCCTGGCCATCGATTACATGCGGAACAGGAAAGGAGACCGTCCCTTCGCGCTGGTGCTTTCGTGGGGACCGCCGCATAATCCCTACGACGCCGTGCCCGGCCGCTATCTCGACCTGTATCCGCCGGACGAGATCGAAGTCCGTCCCAACTGCCCCGAACCCGGCCGCGCGGACCTGGCGGGTTACTATGCCCATATAACGGCCCTGGACGAGCAGTTGGCGCGGCTCGGCAGCGTCCTCGACGAACTGGAAATGACGGATCATACGGTTTTCGTCTATACCTCGGACCACGGCGACATGCTCGGGTCGCACGGCCGCCAGCGCAAGCAGCACCCCTGGGACGAGTCCATTCGCGTCCCCTTCGTCATGCGTTGCCCGGACCAGGCGTACGCGGGGCACCGGATCGAAACCCCCTTAAACGTGGTGGACATCATGCCGACGCTGCTCGGTCTGGCCGGGGTCCCCGTACCCGAGACCTGCGAGGGCCGCGACCACGCGCCGGCCGTGCGAGGCGAGGACTTTGCGGGCAACGAAGCCGCCTATATCATGAGCATCGCGCCTTTTTCGGAATACCGGGGCCAGCCCTGGCGGGGAATCCGGACCACCGGGCATACCTACGTGCGCAATCTCGACGGACCCTGGCTGCTGTATGACAACCGGGAAGATCCCCTCCAGATGCGGAACCTGGCCGGCAGCGCGGAACACGCCGGCCTGCGCCGCGGATTGGATGATCGCCTGAATGAAGAAATGGCCCGGCGGGGCGACGCGCTGCTGCCCGCCGACTATTACCTGGAACGATTCGGCTATGAAGTGAACGAAGCCGGCGCGATCCCGCACGACAACACGGTCCGCCCGCCTGATCGACACCGACGCGGATAGTCGGACCATCGCAGGGACTGCTTGAGAGCAGAAGCTACCTGAGACGAAGAGGAGACGAGATGGCGGAAGAAGCCGATCTGCGGCTGATCGACCCCGTGCGGGATGCCGCCGCGCTCGCCGAGATGTGGAACGAGAGCGACCTGGAATGGCCCGGCACGTGGAGCGGCGGCGTGCCCGTGACGGCGCGGGATATCCGGGACTGGCACGAACGGGAGGAGTACATCGCGGTCTTCGTGTGGGAGGAAGGGGAGAAGATCGGCGGGTACTGTTCCCTGGTATACGACAAGGACGACGACGAGGCCCTGTACCTCGCGCTGCTGAACGTCTCTCCGCGTTTCCAGGGCAGGAGTATCGGCCGGCGGATGCTCGTCCGGTCCGTGGAGAAGACCATCGAGGACAAGAAGGCCCACGTCGACCTCGATACCTGGTCGGGGAACGTGAAGGCGATGGCGCCGTACAAGCGGACGGGCTTCTTCTGGGACGCCGGAGGCTGGCCGCTGATGCGCAACTATATGCCCGCGATCCTGACGATGCCGTGTACGCGGTACTTCTTCGACCGGCACGACTGGTACGAGTCCCTCCAGCGGCAGATCGACCAGCGTCCCGACGAGGAAGCGTGGGAAGGGCTGCGGGTTTTCACTTACCGGTTCAAGGAGGCCGGTCCTGCCGAAGACCGGGAGGAATTGACGGTTCGGGTGGACCGCGAGGCGCGGCACGTCGCCTCGGTGGAGACGGCGGAGTTGTCCGCATCGGCGACGGTGGACGACATCGAGCCGGTACGAGGCGGTCGGACCACCATGCGGTGGAGACTGCAGAACCGAAGGGACACGCCGGTCGCCTTCGCGTTGACGGCAAAGGAGACGGGCGACCTGTCCATCGACTACCACCATCAGAACACGTTGGGCCCCGGTGAGACGGTTACCCTCGAGGCGCCGGTGAGCGTATCGGCACAGGCCGCGGCCGTGGCCAGGGATAAAACCGCGCCGAGGGTCCGCACCAACATTCGCTGGGACGATCTTCCCATCGCGCTCGCCACGGGCATTCGCCCTCGCGTCGAGATGTCCGTTTCCATCGATCCCGAGGAGATCACCCTGGCGCCCGGCACGCCGCGGCACGTGCGCGTCATCCTGCACAGCCAGCTGCCCGACGACGTCGAAGCACAGGTCCGCCTCACGGTTTCAGACGGCCTCTCGGTCGACCGGAGCGCACACGCCGTCGCGGTGCCCGCCCGGGGATACGGAGGATTCGAAACGGTCCTCGAGGCGGACGGTCCGGGCGTTTTCGAATTGACCTTTTCGGGCCGCGTGGCATGGAAGGACAGGACAATCGACCTCGCGGATGCGAAGCACGCCGTCTTCGCGCTGGAACCGGGGGGACTGCTGTACCACCAGGACGGCGCGGTACGGTTCGAGAACGAAATCTTCAGGGCGACCCTGGAGGCCGGGGGCGGCCAGCTCAAGATCAGGGACCGGGCCACCGGAAGGTATCTGGGCACGGAAGGCGCGCGCCCCATACCGCCGAAGTGGCCCAGCGAATACAGCGAGTCGGACTTCAGGCTGACAGCCGAGCGGGACGGACACGGCGTGGTCCTCACCGCAAGCCTTGCACCGAAAAGAACCCCCGGCCTGGTCTTCAGCCGGGTCATCCGGTTGAACGCCGGACCGGTTATATCGGTGGAACACGCGGTGGAGAACACCGGGTTCGACCCCCGTACCTTTCGCCTCTACCAGTTCGTGACGAACGGGGGCGCGGAGTTCACGACGCTGACGCTGCCACTCAGGGAAGGGATGCTGAGCGCGCCATGCGCCGACCGCCCCGCACCGGACGACTACGACTTCAAGGGCGGTGATTCATTCGCGGAGACGTGGGGCGCTTTTGAAATGCCTCAAGGGACGATCGGGGTCCTCTGGCCCGGCGGCCTGGACGAAATCGAATGGAACGGGTTCGAATTCCAGTCGGTGAGCCGGGAGACGACCTGCGCGCCGCAGTCGCGGGTATCCCCTGGCCGCCTTCGTCTCGTCGTCGGCGACGGCGGCTGGCAGGGCGTGCGCCGCGTATGGCAACGCATGAATGGGCACCAGGCCAGCGGGCTCGACCCGCTCCCGCCGGTCCTGGGCGAAATCGAGGTGTCGACCGATCCGCCGGTGGCCGTGGTCGCCGGGGAAGAGGCCGAAATCCGGTTCCGCGTAGCGCAATGGAAGTCCCGGAAGGCCAGCGGGACCGTCACCTTCGCCATGCCCGACGGCTGGCGCTGCGATCCCATGTGGGTTTCCTTCTCGGAAATCGACTGGAAACATCCCTTCACCGGTTCGGTGCGGTTGGCCACGTCCCGACCGCCGGGTGTCTACGAAGGCCGGATGGTACTCGAAGGCGGGGAGCGAAACGTCGAGGCCGAAATGCCGCTCGTCCGTCTGGGAGACGGGTCGGCCGTGGAGGTGGACGAAGGCGAATCCACGGGCCACAGGATACTCACCATGCGAAACCAGCGCCTCGAAATCGACGTGGTCCCTTCCTTCCTCGGCTCCGTGAGCGCGATCCGGGACGCCGGGGACGAATGCAACCACCTGGCGTCGGCTTTTCCGAACCCCGGGGTTTTCGGATCGAATTACCCCTGGTACGGCGGGCTACAGCCTAGAGTAGAAGTGGATCGGCTTTCCTGGACGGCCGCCCTGGAAGGCGAGACCTTTACGGCGGAGACGGTCTCCTGGGAAGACGCGCGCGGCATCGAATGGACCGGCGTCCGCCAGCGGGCGGCGCTATCCCTCGAAGAGACCCGCGGGCTGACCCTTGAACTCGATACGCTGACCCTGGGCGGAAGCCCGGTGATCAAGCTGGTATGGAGACTCGTGAACGGAGGGGGCGCGTTTCGCCAGTTGAGCGGCGGGTGGCATCTCTTCTTGCAGCCCGACGGCGAGATGCAGGACACCGTCCTGTTCTCGGCGGACTACGAACGGAAACGGCAGACCGACTGGTATTTCCGTCACCATGGCGGCCATTGGACCGCTGCCGCCAATCCGCGAACCGGACGGACTTTCGTGCTCGTATCGCCCCGGAAAGTAACCAGGATGGACGGTTGGGGCACCAGCGGCGGACACTTCAGACTCAAGAAGAAGTTCGAGGCGCCTGCCCACGGTGCCGAGGAAATGACCGCGTACTTGGTCCTGGCCGACTCCAGGGAAGAAGCACGCCGGTACGCGGTGTTGAAGGATCTGCGGTGATCCCGTCGAGCCGACGGGAATGCTCGACGGGGAGGCCGGTAAAGGGTGATCAGCCGGACCGCGTCATCCCGGGAGTCCGTTCGAGCCCCAAAGGTCGGAGTTTTCCGTCAGGATCTCGGGACCGTCGGACAGGATGGCGACGGTATGCTCGAAATGGGCGGACAGCCGGCCGTCGGCGGTGGAGGTCGTCCATTCGTCGTCGAGGAGCCTGATCCGGTGCGCGCCCGCGCACACCATGGGTTCGATGGCGATGACCATGCCCGGCCTGAGCCGGATGCCGCGTTGCGGCCTGCCGTGATTGGGGACCTGCGGTTCCTCCCAGAGACTGCGGCCGATCCCGTGTCCGCACAGGTCCCGCACCACCGAGTACCCGTGGGATTCCGCGTGTTGCTGCACGGCGTGGCCGATGTCGCCGATGCGGTTTCCCGGTTTCGCTTCCTCGATCCCCTTGAAGACCGACGTCCGCGTGACGTCCAGCAGCCGCTGCGCCTCCGGCGAAACACGGCCGACGGGGAAGGTAAAGGCCGTGTCGCCGTGGTACCCGTCGATGATCATGGCGAAGTCGAGACTGAGAATATCCCCCTCCACGACCCTGCGCCGCGGGCTGGGGATGCCGTGCACGATCTCATCGTTGATGGACGCGCAGATCGTGGCGGGAAAGGGTGGGTGGAAGGTGGGCCGGTATCCCAGGAAGGAGGAGGTGCCTCCGAAGTCCCGGATCATTTTGCGGGCGATCCTGTCCAGTTCGGAAGTCGCGACGCCCGGTTTGACGGCTTCTCCCATGCGCTGCAGCGTCGCGGTGGCGGCCTGGCCGCTGCGGCGAATGGTCTCGATCTGCTTTTCCGTTTTGAGTATGATGCCCATGATCTTCATCACATGAATTTCAGCACGCGGACGACGAAAGCCCGGCGCGTCAACGAAAGCCCGGCGCGTCCGGGCGCGCGCCTGACTGGCGCGGCGCGCACCATGCATGATACAGGGCAAGGGGATTTAGTCAAGGGCATTCAAGGGTCGTCTCGAAGGGGCGTTTCGAACCGCCGCGCGGTCCCTGAAATACCTTGTCCCGTTCGCCCCCGGCGTGTATGTTCAGTCCGGGGCCGTGCCCCTGTATCGTCATCGTTACGGCATTTACGGGTATTCACCAGAAACCAGGAGTGGCGTCAAAAGGATCATGGACCAATCAGCTCTCAACGAAGCGCCCACACGAAAGTGGCTGACCTACCGGCCGGAGATCAAGCTCATAGACTGCACCATACGGGACGGCGGCCTGATGAACGACCACCGTTTCGGGGCCGATACCGTCAGGGCGGTCTACCAGGCCTGCGTCGCCGCCGGGATCGACTACATGGAAATCGGCTACATCAACTCGCGCCGGATCTTTTCCCCCGATGAGCACGGACCGTGGAAGTTCTGCGCCGAAGAGGACGTCCGCGGCATCGTGGGCGACAACGACACGCCGCTCAAGCTGGCGGCCATGGCCGACGCGGAGAAATCCGATTACCAGACCGATATCCTGCCTGCCGATCAAAGCGTGCTGGACATGATTCGGATCGCCACCTACATACACCAGATCCCCCTGGCGCTGGACATGATCCGGGACGCCCACGAAAAGGGCTACGAGACCACGTTGAACCTCATGGCGGCTTCGACGGTTCCCGAAAGCGAGATGGACGAGGCGCTTTCCATGCTGGCCGAATCCGACGTGGACGCCGTCTACGTGGTGGACAGCTTCGGGGCGCTGTACAGCGAACAGGTCGAAGCGCTCGTGGACAAGTTCCTGAACGCCCTGCAGTCCACCGACAAACAGGTGGGCATCCACGCCCACAACAACCAGCAACTGGCCTTCGCCAACACGATCCAGGCGCTGATCCGCGGGGCGAACTACCTGGACGCCAGCCTCGCCGGCCTCGGCCGCGGCGCCGGCAACTGTGCCATGGAACTGATCGTCGGTTTCCTTCATAACCCGAAGTTCCGCCTGCGTCCGCTGCTGGAGTGCATACAGTACGACGTCGAGCCGATGCGGGCCGAACTGATGTGGGGATTCGACATCCCCTACATGATCACGGGCCTGATGAACCAGCATCCCCGGGCGGGCATGCGGTTCAACGCAACGAAGGAACGGGGCAGCATGGCCAGGTTCTACGACGAGATGGAGGACGCCGGGTAACCCGGCGCCGGACGGACACTTTCCCGCGCGAGCCCATGATCACCCCGCTGGAACAGCGTATCGTGGAACAGGTAGAGGTCCTCCGCGACGACATGCTGGGGTTTTTGCGGGAACTGATACGCATTCCCTCCATTAATCCGCCGGGTGATGGATACCTGCCCTGCGCCCGGCTGGTGGGCGACCGGTTGAAGGCGCTGGGTTTCGAAACCCGCTACGTGACCGCCGAGGGTCATCCGGACCATTCCGCGGAATATCCCCGCGTAAACGTCTTGGGCCGCCTTCCCGGCCGGTCGCCGATGCCCACATTGCATTTCAACGGCCACACGGACGTGGTCCCGGCGGGCGAAGGCTGGACGGTCGATCCCTTCGGCGGCGTGGTGAAGGACGGCAGGGTCTACGGCCGCGGCGCGTGCGATATGAAGGGCGGCATCGCCGCGGCGCTCTTCGCGGCGGCCGCGTTGCGTCAGGCCGGTGTGGCCCTGCGCGGCAGCCTCGAGTTCAGCGCGACGGTGGACGAGGAAACCGGCGGGTTCGCCGGCATGGACCATCTCGCCCGCGAGGGGCTGATCGCTCCGGAACGGACGTCGTACGTGATCATTCCGGAACCCTTCGGTCCGGACCGCATCTGCCTGGGGCACCGCGGGGTCTACTGGTTCCGGATCGACACCCTCGGCCGCTCCGCCCACGGCAGCATGCCCTTTCTGGGCGTCAGCGCCATCGGCCAGATGGAGCAGGTCCTGCGACGGATCGAATCGAACCTGGCGCCGGCGCTTCGCAAGCGCACCACGGACATGCCCGTCGAACCTCCGGAAGCCCGCCACGCCACCATCAACGTGAACGGGATTACGGGAGGTCAAACGGACGGAGGCGTCGGTTCGCCGTGCGTCGCCGACCGGTGCTCCGCCGTATTCGACCGGCGTTTCCTGAAAGAGGAGTCCTTCGACGACGTAAGAAGAGAAATCGAATCCCTGATCGACGGTCTGTCCGCGGCGGACCCGGATTTCAGGGCCGAGCTTTCCGACCTGATGGTCGTTCACCCCGTCGAAACCGACCGGAACGCCGAGCTGGTCGGGACCACGGCCCGGACGATGGCCGATCTTCTGGGCACGCCGCCCGAATACGTGGCCAGTCCGGGCACCTATGACCATAAACACGTGTACAATACAGGCCGGGTGAAGCAGTGCATCGCCTACGGCCCCGGACTGCTGCATCTCGCCCACCAGCCCGATGAATACTGCGAGATCGACCATCTCGTGCAGAGCTGCAAGGTCATGGCGGTCACCGCGGTCCGGCTGCTTGGCGTAAACTGAAGAGGGAGAACCGATGGAATTCGCTTTGAGCAGCGACCAGGTCATGATGCGGGATACCGCCCGCCGGATCGCCGAGGAGAAGCTGAAACCCCACGCCCGGGAAATCGACGAACGGGAGTCCGTGCATTACGAAACGATCCGGGAGCTCGGCGAGATGGGCTTCATGGCGATGATGATTCCCGAGGAATACGGCGGCGCGGGACTGGATACGATCAGCTACGTACTGGCCGTGGAGGAGTTCTCCCGGGTGTGTGCGTCGACCGGCGTATGCGTCTCCGTCAACAACTCCCTCTTCGCCGACGGCGTCTACGCCTTCGGGACCGAAGACCAGCGGCAGACCTACCTGCCGCCCCTGGGTCGCGGCGAAGCGCAGGCCTGCCTCGCGCTGACCGAACCCGGCGCCGGGACGGACGTGGGCTCGACGGCCACCTCGGCGCTGAAGGACGGCGCGGATTACGTCATCAACGGCAAGAAGCACTTCGTGACCAACGGCGGTTTCGCCGACTACCTCCTCGTGCTGGTGACCACCGCCCCCGGCACCGGTCACCGCGGTCTCGGCATGGTCCTCGTGGAGAAGGACACCCCCGGATTCACCGTCGGGCGCCAGGAACAGAAGCTCGGCATCCGGGGATCGGATACCAGCGAACTCCTTTTCGAGAACTGTCGCGTGCCCCAGACTAATCTGCTGGGCGAGGAAGGCCGGGGCCTGAACATCGCGCTGTCCATACTGAACGGCGGCCGCATCGGCATCGCCGCCCAGGCCCTGGGCATTGCGCAGGGGGCCTACGACGCGTCCGTGCGGTACGCGAAGGAACGGACCCAGTTCGGCAAGCCCATCGCCGAGTTCCAGGCCATCGCCTTCAAGCTGGCCGAGATGGCCACCGAACTCGAGGCCGCCCGCCTGATGACCTACCGGGCCGCGTGGCTCAAGGACGCCGGGCAGGACTATATCACGGCGTCGTCCATGGCCAAGCTCTACGCGTCGGAAGCCTCGATCCGGATCACGAACGAGGCCATTCAGATCCACGGCGGTTACGGGTACATCCGCGACTTCGACGTGGAGCGCTTCTACCGGGACGCGCGGATCACCACCCTCTACGAAGGCACCTCCGAAGCCCAGAAGATCGTCATCTCGCGAAACATCCTGAAGTCGGACGGCGCCGGTTCGTAGGCCGTCAGCCGTTTCCTTCGATGCGGAGGAACCCGCCCGGGTATCGTTTGCCTTGACAAGTCACCAAACAAGTGTATGGTATGTTGACACTTAGGTCCGCTGAGCATATATTGTGTCAAATAAACGTCCTGACACGACATGTTCTAATGGCGTATTGATATAGAAGACGTCCACTGCCGCAATCCAACCCGCTTGAGGCAGGATCTATGGCGACCCAGAACGATTCGGGCAACGGAAAAGAACAGCACACCCAGCTCGACCTGCTTTCGCCGTCTGCAAACACGCCGGACGGCGGTTCCCGCAATGGAAAATCCGCCCGGGGCAGCGCCGCCGCGACGAACGGAAAAGCGGTCGAATCGGAAAACGGCCCGGCGCCGGTTGAAGGCAACGGATCACCGGCCGCCGCTGACGCGGCCGTCTACGACGAGAGCAAGGTCAAGACCCTCTCGTCCCTGGAACACATCCGGCTCCGGACCGGCATGTATATCGGCCGGCTCGGGAACGGCGGCGATCCGGAAGACGGCATCTACGTCCTCCTGAAGGAAGTCATCGACAACGCCGTGGACGAGTTCATCATGGGCCACGGCCGGAAGATCGACGTGACCATCGAGGATAACCGGGTCCGCGTCCGCGACTACGGCCGCGGGATTCCCCTCGGCAAGGTCGTGGAGTGCACCTCCATCATCAACACGGGCGCCAAGTACAACGACGAGGTCTTCCAGTTCAGCGTGGGGCTGAACGGCGTCGGCGCCAAGGCGGTCAACGCCCTCTCCGTCGATTTCCGGGTCGTGGCGTACCGGGACGGGCGGTTCGCGGAGGCGGTGTACGAGCGGGGACAGCTGCTCGGGCAGAACGAAGGCGCCGCGGACGAACCGGACGGCACCTACGTGGAGTTCCTGCCCGACGAGGAGATCTTCGGGGAATACGCCTTTCATCCGGACTATGTCGAACGCCGCATGTGGAACTACGCCTGCCTGAACAGCGGCCTCCGCATGAACTACAACAAGAAGCGCTTCGTCTCCCGGTACGGACTGCTGGATTTCCTGAAGGCCGAGGTGGGAGAGAACGTTCTCTACGAGCCCTCCTATCACAAGAGCCAGTACATCGAGTTCTCCTTCACCCACACCACCAACTACGGCGAGACGCTCTTCTCCTTCGTGAACGGCCAGTATACCGCGGACGGCGGGTCTCACCAGAGCGCGTTCCGCGAAGGCATCCTCAAGGGCGTCAACGAGTACTTCAAGAAAAGCTACGGCGGGGTGGACGTGCGGGAGTCCATCGCGGGCGCCATCGCCATCAAGCTCAAGGATCCGATTTTCGAATCCCAGACCAAGAACAAGCTGGGCAACACGGAGATCCGGGGCTGGCTCGTATCGGAGATCCGCAGCGCCGTGGTGGACTTTCTGCACAAGAACCAGGCGTCCGCCCAGAAGATTCAGGAGAAGATCACCCAGAACGAGCGCCTTCGGAAAGAACTGAACGCGGTCAAGAAGGAAGCCCGGGAGGCGGCCCGGCGCATCGCCATCAAGATCCCCAACTTCAAGGACTGCAAGTACCACTTCGGCCACGCGAAGCACGGGGAGGAATCCTCCATCTTCATCACCGAGGGCCCCTCGGCCGCCGGTTCGATGGTATCGGCCCGAGACCCGCTGACCCAGGCGATCTTCGGCCTGAAGGGCGTTCCGCTGAACGTCTTTTCCCGCACGCGGGCGGCCATCTACAAGAACGAGGAGCTGTACAACCTCATGATGGCCCTCGGCATCGAGGAAGGGATGTCGAACCTGCGGTTCAACAGGGTGATCATCGCGACGGACGCCGACTACGACGGCTACCACATACGCAACCTCCTGATGACCTTCTTCCTGAGCTATTTCGAGGACATGGTGCTCGCGGGCCACGTCCACATCCTGGAAACGCCGCTCTTCCGGGTGCGCAACACGAAGGAGACCGTGTACTGCTACAGCGAGAAGGAGCGCAACGCGGCGCTCGACCGGATCCGGGGCGCCGAGGTGACCCGGTTCAAGGGGCTGGGCGAGATCTCACCGAGTGAATTCGGCCAGTTCATCGGTCCCGACATGCGGCTCGTGAAGGTCAACGTACGTTCCATCCACAGCATACCGGATACCCTCACGTTCTACATGGGCAAGAACACGCCCGAGCGCAGGGACTACATCGTGGAAAACCTGCTGGACGAAGTATAGGATCCCCATGGCCTACGCCGATACCCTCTTCGACGACTACTACCTGAAGTACGCCTCCTATTTCATCAAGGACCGGGCGATTCCGGAAATCGACGACGGCCTCAAGCCCGTCCAGCGGCGCATTCTCCACACCCTCTTCGAGATGGACGACGGGAAGTTCCACAAGGTCGCCAACGTGGTGGGTCAGACCATGCGGTACCATCCCCACGGGGACCAGTCCATCTTCGGGTCGCTGGTCAATCTGGCCAACAAGGACATGTTCATCGAGAAGCAGGGCAACTTCGGGTCGGTCCTGACCGGCGACCCCGCCTCCGCGGCCCGGTATATCGAATGCCGCCTGACGCCGCTGGCCAGGGAGGTGCTGCACGACCCGGAAATCACCGAATACGTGGACTCCTACGACGGCCGCAACAGGGAACCGGTGGCCTTTCCGGCGAAGATCCCCGTCCTCCTCGCCATGGGCGCCGAGGGCATCGCCTCGAGCATGGCGACCCGGATCCTGCCCCACAATCTCATCGAACTCATGGAGGCCCAGATCGCCTGCCTCCGGGACGAGTCCTTCGAGGTCCTGCCCGATTTCCCCACGGGCGGGCTGGTGGACGTCTCGGATTACAACGACGGCAACGGCAAGGTGATGGTCCGCGCCCACCTGGACGTTACGGATCCCAAGCGCATCGTCATCCGCCAGTTGCCCTTCGGTTCGACCACCGAGAGCCTCATCGCGTCCATCGAGTCGGCGGCGAAGAAGAACAAGCTGAAGATCGCGGGCATATCCGACTTCACGGCGGACGAGGTGGAAATCGAGATCCGGCTGGCCCGGGGCGTGCGTTCCGACGAAACCGTGGACGCCCTGTACGCCTTCACCGACTGCGAGTCTTCCATCTCCACCAACATACTCGTCATCCGGGCGGGCCATCCGTGCATCCTGCCCGTGTCCGACGTGCTCAGGCACAATACGCAGCGGCTCCTGGAGATCCTCGAAGCGGAACTGAAGATCGAGCGGAAGCAGTTGCACGCGAAGCTGCGCGCGAAGACGCTGGAACAGCTCTTCATCAAGGAGCGTATCTACAAGCGCATCGAGGAAATCCGGGAACAGGAAAAGATCCACGACGCGGTCCGGGCGGGATTCGAACCCTTCGAGTCCAAAGTGAAGGAACTGACGTCCGAGGATATCGATACGCTGCTCAAGGTGCCCATCCGCCGGATTTCCCTGTACGACATCAACCGCGCCAACGAGGAGATGAAGGGCATCCGAAGCCGCCTGCGCGAGATCCGGGATCACCTGGGCAACCTTTCGGCCTACGCGGTCACGCTGCTGGAAGGACTCATCGGGCAGTACCGCGGGGCTTTTGAGCGCAGGACGACCATCGCCTCCTTCAAGCGGGTGGACGCCCGGGAGGCGGCGCAGCGGAATCTCGCGCTCAAGTACGACCGGAACACCGGATACCTGGGGTACGGACTGGGCAGCGGCGACACCCTCTTCCACGTTTCCCCCTACGACCGGGTGCTCGTGATCCGCAAGACCGGCGCCTACGCGCTCCACGGCGAGATCGAACGGCTCTTCGTGGACAAGGGCATGCTGTACTGCGGGTTCGTCGACCCCGACCTGGTGTTCACGATGGTCTACCGGGACCGGAACGGCCACCCCTTCGTCAAGCGCTGCAAGCTGGACAAGTTCATCCTGAACCGGGGATACGAACTCGTCCCGGAAGGCTGCCGTATCCTGCAACTGACCACGGACGGGGACGTCCTGGCGACCGTCGCCTACAAGCCCACGCCCCGCATGCGGGTATTCGAGGAGGTCTTCGACCTGTCCCTCTTTCCGGTGCGGGGAAACCGGGCCAGGGGCATCCGGCTGGCCCCCAAGGCGCTCAAGGGCGTGAAGCTGTCGCGGAAGCCGGAACAAACGGATGAAGCTTCGGCGGGCCGGAACGGCCGGGAGCAGACGGGAGCGCCGCCAGGTCCCGAAGGGCCCGATCAGCCTTCATCGCAGCATGGCCAAAAGAAAGGGACGGACTGACATGACGCTGGAGATGCGCATCGGCCTCGGACAGTTCAACGTGCTCACCGACGAAAAACTGGCCTACATCAAGCAGCTCGGCGCCGACGATTTCCTCATGAACACGCCCCGGCTGCCCGGTGACGAGCGCTGGGAACTGGAGGGCCTGGCCGACCTGAAACGGCGTTCGGACGACGCCGGGTTGCGCCTGATGGCCCTGGAGAACGTGCCGGTCTCGTTTTACGACAAGGCCATGCTGGGCCTGCCGGGCCGCGACGCCCAGATCGAAAATATGAAATACACCATCCGGAACATGGGCCGGGCCGGCATCCCCATCCTGGGCTACCACTGGATGCCGAGCGCCGTGTGGCGCACGCCGGACCCCGCCGTACTGCGCGGCGGAGCGACGGCCACGCGGTTCGATTTCGAAGCCCACAAAGACGCGGAACCCACGCACGGCAGGGTTTTTGCAGCGGACGAGATGTGGGAGAACTACGCATACTACATGTCGCGGATCCTGCCGGTCGCCGAGGAAAGCAACGTCAAGCTCGCCCTGCACCCAGACGACCCGCCCGTGCCGATGCTGGGCGGCGTGGCCCGCCTGTTCTGCAACTTCGAAGGGTTCAGGCGGGCCATGGACACCTTCGACAGTCCCTTTCACGGCCTGGACTTCTGCATGGGATGCTGGTCTGAGATGGGCGGCCACGACTACGTGCTCAAGGCCGTGCGGCATTTCGGCGGAGAAGGCAAGATCATCTACGTGCACTTCCGGGACGTGCAGGGCAACGTGCCCTGTTTCAACGAGTGCTTCATCAACGAGGGGAACGTCGATCCCTACGAGGTCATGAGGACCCTGAAGAAGATCGGGTTCACCGGGTTCATGATCACCGACCACGTACCCGACTTCGTCGATGACACCGACTGGAACCACCGCGGCCGCGCCTATGCCATCGGATACATGACGGCCATGCTGGAAATGGTGAACAGGCTTCAGCCCACCTAGCCCGCCCCGGCTAGAGCGAGAACCAGTAGTTGAATTTGAGCAGGAAGATGTTCGAGGGATAGGTGTCGAACAGGCCTTCGAGATCCCGGCGGGCGGCAAACTCGCCCGAGCCGCCCGAGCCGCCCGAGCCGCTGCGCTGCTGCGCCCACACGAGGAACAGGGTCGAGCCCGGCGTATACTCCCACCGCAAGACCAGGTTGGATCGGAACTGGCGGAAGTTGAAATCGGGATCGTCGAAGGTATAGTCCACCGCGCCGTCCAGGTTTTCATCCACCCGGTAGACCTCATCCGCGTCGTCGTAGGTCAACGCACCCTCCGACAGCATTTCGAACCGGTCCTGGTACCGGTCGGCCCGCGGATCCGTAACGCGCTTGAACTGGGAATAACGGCCGGCCGAAACGAAGGGCTGGCCGTAGTACTGGATGGACATGTTGTTCGTGATGCTGTAGTTGAGCCGGATGCTGATCCCCAGCGTCTTCTGGTCTACCCGCCCGAGGAGATACCGGTCCGCCTGGTCCGCCCGGTCCGCCTGGTCGTCCCCGTTGAACGTCTCGTTGAACGTCTCGTTGGACACGTACTGGAGTTCCCTCATGTCGACGTCGAAGAACGGGTCTATGAGAACGCGCATCGAGTCGTTCGGCCGGTAGCGCAGGGAAAAATACACCTCGTTCGAATACCCCGCGTTCTCGAAGGTGCGGTTGAGGTTCCCGCCGAAGCCGAGGCTGACCGGCTTTCGGTCGTCGGTGTTCACGTCGACGTCGAAGTTGACCTCGCCCGGCGTCTTCAACGAGGGCCCGCCGCGCAGCGCGCTGGCGGACAGGCCGTTGGCGCCGAATTGCAGGTTCAACCACGCGTCCCAGTAGTTGGTGAACTCGCCGCCCAGGTTCAATGCGCCGCCCAGGAACTCGCGGTCGCCCCCGAAGTTCAACCCCTGCCACTGGTTCAGAAAGACGTTGTACTCGCGGAAGATCCCCCGCGGTCGGTTTGATTCATACCCGACCCAGGCGTTCTGCATGAAGATGTCCGCCCGGCGCAGGAAGCCCACGTCGTTCAGTTCCAGCCCGGGGGAGCGCCACGTCCCGGCGATCCCCATGTCCCAGGGACTGTTTCCCGACCTGCCGATGCCCACCGATCCGCCGTGGCCGCTCAGCGCGGTAAGCGTGGAGTCGAGCCGCACGTGGGAGGCGTCCGGTCGCTGGTAGTACCTCACCGAGCTGCGTTGCGCGCGCGTGATCGCTTCGTCGTCGCCCCGGATGTGGCTGAAGGAGAGGCTGGCGTTCATCCAGTAGGCGCGGTCGCTCCAGCGGTGGTGAAAATCGATCCCGCCCGAGTAGGCTGCCCGGTTGAGGAAGTTGAAGTGCGAAGCGTTGTTGTTCCGATGGGTCGCCGTGAGCATGGACCCCAGCGTAGTGGCGCCGTCCTTGAAATCCTGCTGCATGCGCGCCACGAGGTAGTTGGTCAGCGGTTCCACCGATTCTTTGCTTCGCAGGCCGTCCGTATCGATGCGCGCGGAGGTCTTTGAGGTGACGGCGTTGACCAGGCCGACCGACAGGCCGCCGGGCGTCTTGCCGGTGACCTTGGCCGCGGCGATGATGGGCGTGTTCGTGGGTTTTTCCATTGTCTGGCCGTCGGACAGGTCCGGGCTGCGCTGGGGCGGCCGGCCGATACGGCGGGAATAGAACAGCTGGTCGTTCCAGAAGGGGCCGCCGCCGCCCACGTGGAACTGGGTGATGTTCTTGCCTTCCACGAAGAAGGGCCGCCGTTCCTCGAAGAACAGCTCGAAGGCCGACAGGTTGACCCGGGACGGATCCGCCTCCACCTGTCCGAAGTCCGGGTTCACGGCCAGGTCGAGGGTGAGGTTCCCGGCCAGACCCACCTTCCCGTCCAGCCCGATACGTCCATCGGTCGTCTGGCCGTCGCGGAACGGATTCCGCTCCTCCGCCTGGTACCGGTTCAGGTCGCCCACGATATAGGGCAGCACCTCGATCCGGTGAGCCGACTCTATCCCGTCCAGGCCGTGCAGTTCCCCGAAGAGGCTGACCCAGCCGGGGGAGTTCCGGTGGATGTGCTGCCAGCCCGACCGCTCGTCGCGGCGATAGAGCCGCCTCTGGACCTGGATGCCCCAGACCTGGCCTTCCTCGCCGGAGAAACGCAACTGGCTCAACGGGATGCGCATCTCCGCCAGCCAGCCCTGTTCGTCGATGGTGGAAGCCCCGAACCAGACCGGGTCCCAGCTGTCGTCCCAATCGTCGCCGTCATTGGAGATGGCCTCGTCGCCGCGCCCGCCCGACGCGGTCAGGGTGAAGGAGAATGCGGTACGCCTGTCGTGGTAGCTGTCGAGTTGGATCTCGACCCAGTCGGTTGAGAAATCGTCCCTCCGGGCGACCCGTTTGGTGATCTGATCCGGTTCCGTGTCGAAGGCGCGGATCAGGACGTAGACGTTGTGATCGTCGTACAGGATCTTGAAGGCGGTCTGCTGCGTGGGTTCGGCGCCGTCGTCGGGATTCAACTGGGTAAAGTCGCCGGACCAGTCGACGCTCTGCCAGGCCGGGTCCGACTCCAGACCGTCTATGTCAGGGGGCTGCGGACCGGCGTGCCGCGTGTTGTACACCCGTTTTTCCGGCGTCGACTGGCGCGCCTCCGATTCCACCGGTGCGAGCAAGGGTACGATCGAAAGGGCCGTGATCCACCGGACTAATCCTGTCATACGCAACGTGTTGCCTCCTGCCGTCATCCTGTCCATCGGGGAACCGCATGAACTTGTTGCTTCTATGACTTGAGACCCGCGCGAATAGTTGCGTTCTTTCACGTCGGACTTCCACCCGGGTCTTTCGTCTCCGAACGTTACTTCATACATCCTCGCGGAAGTCCGTATTCACAAAACCTGTCCGCGTATTTCCCTGAGCGGATGCACCGGTCCGCCCGGCCCACCTGGTTCGCCTAGTCCGCCCGGTCCGCCTAGTCCGCTCTGTCCGCCCCGTCCGCGGCTGTCCGCGGCTTCCGCCGTACGGTCCGCGCGCGCCGCCGAATATACTTTTGCTTTAACGGAAATCCGGCTGCATATTGCCGATGTGAGGCAGGACCCGCAAACCGCGCGTCGGCGGAAAAGGACCGCCCGCGCCCGCACCCGGCAGCACGCGGAGATCCCACATGCCCGGTGGTCGACCGAACGTACTCTTCATCATGACCGACCAGATGCGGGCGGATTGCATGTCCCGTGTCGGCCACCCCGTTGTCCGGACGCCCCACCTCGACGATCTCGCGTCCGAAGGCGTCCTGTTCCGGCGGGCCTACGTGCAGTCGGCGGTCTGCGGTCCGAGCCGCATGTGCTTCTACACGGGACGGTACCCCCACGCGAACCGTTCGCCCTGGAACGAGGTCCCCCTGCCCGCGGACGAGCGGACCATGGGGCATTACTTCTCGGATGGCGGTTACCGGGCGGCCCTGTGCGGCAAGACGCATCACACCCCCGATCCCCTTGGCGACCCGCAGGCACAGCCGGAAGATGGTATCCGGCGGACGACGCTGGCCGGCCTGGAATCATGGGAACTGAACGAAAGCAGGGGGGAGGGCTGGCTGGCCCATCT
Organism: bacterium; assembly: GCA_963693015.1. Classification (GTDB taxonomy): domain Bacteria; phylum JAAXHH01; class JAAXHH01; order JAAXHH01; family JAAXHH01; genus JAAXHH01. The sequence continues at coordinate 1,424,137 of OY843748.1, read as the reverse complement.
CCGAAGCCGCGGATATGCCGACGAGGTGGTTGCCGACCCGTTTGCCGTGGACGCGCCCCCGGACGCCGACCGGGATCACGCCGCCTATCCGACGCGCTTCAGGCGGGAGGACAGCGATACCGCCTTCATGACGGACCGCGCCATGGCCTTCATGAAGGATGCCGGAGAAACGCCCTGGTTTCTTCACCTCTCCTATTTCAAGCCCCATCTGCCCATCGTGGCGCCCTATCCGTACAACGCGCTGTACGACCCCGCCGATTCCCCCGCGCCGAACCGGTCCCCGGAGGAACTGGCGCGGCCCCATCCCTTTCACGTCCCCTTCCGCGTGGAACGCAAGGGCGTGGAGTATGACGACGAGGAAGTCTGGCGCCAGCGAAGGGCCACCTACTACGGGTTGATCACGGAGATCGACGATCACCTGGGCAGGCTGTTCCGCTTCATGAAGGACCGCGGGCTCTGGGAGGACACGCTGATCATCTTCACGTCCGATCACGGCGAATACGTGGGCGACCACTGGATGTTCGAAAAGGAACTCTTCTACGACGAGGCGTACAACGTCCCCTTCATCGTCCGCGATCCCCGGTCCTGCGCCGACGGAACGCGCGGCCGGGTGATGGACGACTTCGTCGAATCCCTCGACGTCCTGCCGACCTGCATGGACGCGTGCGGGCTATGCGGACCGGGCGGACCGGGCGGACCGGGCGGACCGGACGCGCCGGCGGTCCTGCAGGGCCGGTCCCTGGTCCCCCTCCTGCGGGGGGAACGGCCGGCCGACTGGCGCACGGAGGTCTACGCGGACTGGGACTTCCGGTTCTACTGGACGCCGAAGAAACTCGGCATCCCGCCGGAGAGGTGCCGGGGCTGGATGATACGGGACGACCGGTTCAAGTACTGGCATTTCAACGGCATGCCGGACGTGCTGTTCGACCTGGAGGCGGACCCCGGAGAGCTTCGAAACGCAGCCGATGATCCACGCTATGCCGAGGTGGTCCAGGACCTTCGCGTGAGACTCATGGACTGGCGGATGTCCAACGAGGACGCGAGCCGGGTCGCGTGGACCTATGAACGCCGCCCCGGGTTCGGGCGCAATCCCTTCGTGGCGTGACTCATCGCGTAACTCGTCCGCCGCACGGCGTACCGGAGGTGAAATGAGCCGGTTCTTCTTCCTCGCCAGGAGATTCGTGGCGGGGGAATCCCTCGAAGCCGCGGTCGAAGTCGTCCGGGCGTTGAACGGATCGGGCCTCGACGTCACGTTGAACATGCTCGGCGAAGGCACCCGGGAGCGGGAAAAGGCGGAAGACGCCGTGAGGCAGTACCTCGTGATGCTGGACCTGATCCGGGACGGCGCGCTGAAGGCCAATATCTCCGTCAAACTGACCCACCTGGGGCTCGATATAGACGAAGCGTACTGCGTGGACAACCTGTACCGGATCCTGGAAGCCGCGAAAGAGAAGGACGTCTTCATCCGACTGGACATGGAAGGGTCGCCCTACACGCAGCAGACCCTAGACCTCTTCTACGACCTGTACGGCAGCTACGAAAATACCGGGGTGGTGATCCAGGCCATGCTGCTGCGCAGTCCCCACGACATCTTCGTGCTCAACAAGATCGGCGCCCGCGTGCGGCTGTGCAAGGGATCCTACCGGGAACCCTCCGACCTGGCCCTGCAGCGGATGCCCAACATCCGCGGCGCCTTTCTGTCCATGGCGGAACAGTTGCTCAAGGATGGCCGTTTCCCCGCTTTCGCGACGCACGACGACTACCTGATCGAGGGCGTCGCCAGGCACGCCGAGCGTCTGGAGGTTCCAAAGGACGGTTTCGAGTTCCAGATGCTCTACGGACTGCGGCCCGGGTACCAGCGGGAAATGCGCAGACAGGGCTACCGCGTGCGGATCTACGTGCCCTTCGGCACGGAGTGGATGCCCTACTTCTACCGGCGGCTCCGGGAGCGCAGGGAAAACGTATGGTTCGTCCTGCGGAACCTGGTCAGGCGCTGAGACCGGCGCGCCGGGCGGCTCGCCGGGGCCGCATGCTCCAACTCCTTCCTTTTGCGGTAACATATCCCTCCCATACGGGGTCTAAAGTGGTAGGCGCGATGACCTCGCGTCCTTCGTTCGGCGGGGTCCATCGCAAAGAAACTTCAGTCACCTGGATGGGGAGGTGCGTTATGTTTACACTCGTATACAGAGTCCTTGCCGCCGTCACCGTACTCACCCTGCTGCCCGGCGACCTGACGGGTTCTCCCCGGAACGCCTTCGCAGAGGTCAGGCATTACGCAAAAACGGTCGCGTTCGAACCGGGCGGCCACCTGGACATAAACACCGGCAGGGGCAGTCTCGAACTGTCGTCATGGGACCGTAACGAGGTGGATATCGTCGCCCGTATCGAGTCGCCCTTCGACATCAACTCCGAGTACGCAAGTGAGATCGTAACGGCGCTGCGAATCGAAGTGGAAGGATCCGGACGATCGTTGCGGATCCGGTCCGACTACGACGATATCCCCGCTTACAAACGCTGGTTCATCAGTATCCGGCACCTCCCCTACGTCCACTACGAAATCCGGACGCCGCGCCGCATCCATCTGGCGTTGGACGTCCGCCATACGGATACGATAATCCGGGACGTGGAAGGCGCGATTCGCGTCCATGCGCATTACAGCGAGGTAACGGGCGCGGACTGGACGGGGCCGGTGCGCCTCGACATGGATCATGGCATGCTTCGGCTGACGGAACTGGAAGGCTCTGTCGAACTGGACGCGAAACACGCGGACGTGCGCATGGAAGCAGCGCGAATCAGCGGCGATACGCGGATACGCGCGCACGAGGGTCTGACGGAACTGTACCTGCCGCGCTACCAGGGATTCGACCTCTACTCCGACGTCAGCCACCAGAGCGAACTGGACTCCGATTTCGAGATATCGACCCGGGTTTTCCGGCACGAAGAAGGCATCATAGCCGGCACGATCAACGGGGGCGGCTCATTGCTCGAACTCCGCGGCGACCACACCAGATTCCAGTTGAGAAAGCGCGATCCGTAGTCCGTTTGCGATGTGCGCGTTACGACGTACGCGCGCCGTTCGCCCAGTTCGTTTTGAAGATCATCCACTGAGCTCCACTCCACAACCCCTCCTACACAACCCGGCCCCATGCCGTCCCGGTACCTGGTCCGGGCGGTCCGGGCGGTCCGGGCGGTCCGGGCGGTCATGCCCGCGGTGCCGCGGTATGTATGCCTTCCGGCGCCAAGGCATATCGCAGCCGGTATCGCGGCCCGTATGGCACGATCCGCGGTATAATCATTGACAATGCCGCCGGTGTCACATCATACTTTGAAAACATTCGCGGTGCTCGGGCTCAGGACTGCCCCCATCCTACGTATTACGGGCAAACCTCGGAAGGGGAGATGCATTCGTGCCGGACTGGACTTTTCCGTTGTGTCAGAAATGCGAGGCGGGCGTGTTGGTTCCGCTTTCCGACTATGGCCGGGACGGCGCGACGATCGAGTACAAGGCCTGGGCGTGTACCCATCCGGAATGCGGTTTCAACATTCGCATCGACAACGGCGATATCAGTTACGGACGGCCCATGACGCAGTCTCACAAGTGAGCAGATGGGGGTGCCGTGCTCATCCTCGGAATCGATACTTCCTGTGACGAAACCGCGGCTGCCGTCGTGCGCGATGAGACGACCGTCCTGTCGAACGTCATTTCCTCGCAGGGCATACACCAGGAGTACGGAGGCGTCGTACCGGAACTCGCCTCCCGGGCGCACCTGACCCTGCTTCTGCCCGCCATCGAATCGGCCCTGCAGCAGGCTTCCTGCGAACCGGACGCCCTGGACGCCCTGGCCGTGACCTATGGCCCCGGTCTCGCGGGATGCCTGCTGATCGGTCTGTCCACGGTCAAATCCATCGCGCTGGCGCTCGGCAAACCGCTGGTCGGCGTGAACCACATCGAAGGCCACGTGTTCGCCGGACGCCTGGCGGACGCCGGCCTCGACCCGCCTTTCGTCGCGCTCATCGTTTCCGGCGGCCACACCCAGCTTGTGCACGTCGAGGGCTGGGGCCGGTACCGTATCTTGGGCAATACCCGCGATGACGCGGCCGGCGAGGCCTTCGACAAAGTCGCCAGGCTGATGCGGGCAGGGTATCCCGGCGGTCCCGTCATCGACCGGCTGGCGCGGAACGGCGATCCCGGGTTCCTGGATTTTCCCCGGACGTACCTGGACCCGCGGGGATTCGAGTTCAGCTTCAGCGGCCTCAAGAACGCCGTGCGCATGTACCTGTCGAAACGATCCGAAGAGGAGATTGACCGCGACCGGGCGCATATCGCCGCCGCCTTCCAGGAAGCCGTCGTGGACGTGCTGGTCGAGAAATCCATCCTGGCCGCCACCGCCGCGGGCGTGGACGCCGTATTGATCACCGGAGGCGTGGCCTGCAACAGCCGCCTGCGCGCGCGTATGACCGAAAGGGGCGCCGAGCGGGGCATCGGGGTGGTCTATCCCGCGCCCATCCTGTGTACGGACAACGGCGCCATGATCGCGGCGGCCGGGGCCTATCGTTTCGGGACGGGACAACGGGACGGGCTGTCGCTTTCCGTTCATCCCCGCGCGCGGCTGTGCGGCTCGAACGGGGCCGGCTGACCCGGATGTCACCATTTCGGTCGAATCAAGAGTCATTTCGGAGACCGTGAACCTGCCCATGAACCGGATCGCGTCCTACTTCAGGTTTGACGAACTGAACACGAACTGGCGCACCGAAGCGACCGGCGGCCTGACCACCTTCATGACGATGGCCTACATCGTGGTGGTGAACCCGGGCATGCTCTCGGAGGCGATGGGCGGCGCGCTGTTCGGGGAACTGCTCTTCGCGACGTGCGCTTCCGCGGCGGTCGGTACGTTGCTGATGGCGCTCCTGGCGAATTATCCCTTTGCCCTGGCGCCCGGCATGGGGCTCAACGCCTTTTTTACCTATACGATCGTACTCGGCATGGGCGTGGACTGGCGTCTGGCTCTCGCCGTGGTGCTGGCTTCCGGACTCCTGTTCCTTTTGCTGACGTTGCTGCGGGTGCGGGAAGCGATCATTACGGCGGTTCCGGAATCGCTGAAGCGGGCGACGGCCGCGGGCATCGGGTTGTTCATCGCCTTCATCGGGCTCAAGAACGCGGGCATCATCGTGGACAGTCCGGCCACCCTGGTCAGCCTGGGCGATATGCGCTCCTGGACGGCCGGGCTGACGCTGGTCGGACTGCTGGGCACCGGCGTGATGATCGCACGGGGTATCCGCGGGGCGATCCTGCTCGGCGTCGCCGGCGTCGCGCTGCTGGCCATGATCGCCGGGGTGGCGCCGTGGCCGGCCGGCGTGGCGAGCATGCCCGCCTGGCCGGCCACGCTGTTCGGCGAAGCCGTCGTCAATCTGCCTTTGACGCTGGACTCCGCCGTGCTGCATCTCGTGTTCGCCTTTCTTTTCGTCGACCTGTTCGATACCATGGGCACGCTGGTCGGGCTGTCGGAGCGTTCGGGATACCTGGACGCCCGGGGCCGGTTGCCCCGGGCCAACCGCGCGCTGCTTGCCGATTCCGTCGGGACGGTGTTCGGCAGCGTGCTGGGGTCGTCGACCGTAACGACCTATATCGAGAGCGCGACGGGGATATCATCGGGCGCGCGGTCGGGATTCGCCAGCCTGGTCGTCGCCGTCCTCTTCCTGGGGGCCCTGTTCCTGACGCCCCTGGTCGAGGCCATCCCCGTTTTTGCCACGGCGCCCGCCCTGGTCGTTACCGGCGTACTGATGATGGCCTCGGCCGCGCAGATCAAGTGGAGCGACGCATCCGAGGCGGTCCCCGTCTTCCTGACGCTGATCGCCATCCCGCTGACGTTCAGCATCGCCGACGGCCTGGCCATCGGTTTCGTCGCCTATCCGATCATCAAGCGACTGAGCGGCAGGGGCGGCGAAGTCCATCCGCTCGTGGACGCGCTGGCCCTTGTCTTCATCGCAAGATACGTGTTCATTACGTGAGTGCTCGAGACGTGAGCGCTCGACTGCAGGCCCGTAACGACGGCCTTCAATCGCCACCAGATATCGTGAGGAGGTTTTCATCATGCGAATCACAAGCTTCGTCCTGCTCGTCCTGCTCAGCGCGCTTCCGGCGTCGGCCCAGGAAACCGGGGCACTGGCGGGCAGCGTGGCCGCCGAAGACGGGACGGTGTTGCCCGGCGCCAACCTCGTCGTCAAGGGGACGGCGATCGAAGGATTGCGGGGAACGACGACCGACGAAGACGGGACGTACCGTATCGACGGCCTGCCGCCGGGCGACTACGAGGTCACCGCGTCCTTTCTGGGCTACGAATCGGTCACCACGGCCAACGTCGGGATCGGGAGCGGCGAGACCACGCGCCTCGACTTCGATCTTGCCGGCACGACGCTGATCGGCCAGCAGGTGGTGGTTTCCGCGTCGCGCAAGCAGGAAAAGCTGCTGGACGCGCCGGCTTCCGTGGACGTGGTCGAGCTGGACGAGATCCTGAACCGGCCGTCCCTGTCGGTGACAGACTACATCAACGGCCTGGGCGGCGTGGACCAGGCGAAGGTCGGCGTATCGCAGAGTTCCACGGTGGTCCGGGGATTCAACCGCACGTTCACCGGGGCTCTCCTGACCATGGTGGACAACCGCATTGCGCGGATCGCCTCGCTACGGCTCAATCTGTCGAGTTCCATCCCCGTCACGAGCGAGGACATCCAGCGCATCGAGCTCGTACGCGGTCCGGGTTCCGCCCTCTACGGCCCCAACAGCGCCAACGGGGTCATGCACATCGTCACCCGTTCGCCCTTTGGTTCGGAGGGGAATTCCGTCGCGGTCTACGGCGGGGAACGCAGTCTGCGCAAGGCGGTCTTCCGGCACGCCAGCAGCGTGGACGACAAAATCGGGTTCAAGGTCTCGGGCGAGTATACGAAGGCCCGCGACTGGGAATATGAAGATCCGGCGGAAGTCTCGCCGCGCGACAACGACAACGAACGCCTGATCGGGGAAATCCGGGTCGACCTTCGTCCCACCGACGACCTGTCCATCATCGGTTCGGCGGGATATACCCGGATCAACGCCATCCAGATGACCGGGCAGGGCGCGGCGCAGGCCGTCGACTGGTCCACCCGGTTCTTTCAGGCGCGGACGCAGTACAAGGGCTGGTTCGCGCAGATCTTCCACAACATGAACGACGCGGGCGAGACCAGGCTGCTTCGGACCAACGAGCCCATCGTCGATACGTCCGCGCTGACCGTCATGCAGCTGCAGCACAACTTCGCACTGGGCGGGCGGCAGCAGTTCACCTACGGCGCCGACGTGCTGCTGACCCGGCCCAACACCGGGGGCACGACCCATGGCATCAACGAAGCGGACGACAACCTGAATGAATACGGGTTCTACGTGCAAAGCGAAACCCGCCTGAACGACCAGGTCAGCCTGATGCTGGCCGGACGTATGGATGAACACAGCAAGAACGAGGATCCGGTGTTCTCGCCCCGGGCCGCCCTGGTCTTCAAGCCCTCGGTGGAGAGTACGCTGAGACTCACCTATAACCGGGCGTTCGGCACGCCCAGTCCCCTGCATTTCTTCCTCGACCTGAAGGCGGGTCCCGATCCATTCGGCCTGGGCACGAATTTCAGCGCGCTGGGCCTGGGACCGGACCGTACCATCGACCTGCGCACGCAAGGCGTCGCGTCGCGGTTCACGTTCCGGCGCGGCGACAACGGCCTGCCCATGTACCGTTCGCCCTTCGCGCCCGTGGCGGGTCTGCCTGCGGCCGCTTTCCTCCCCATGAACGATCCGGCCAGCACCAATCTCCTCTGGGGCGTGGCGCGGGGCGCCGTGCTGGCGCAGCTTACGCCGCAGCTCCAGGGACTGGCGACCGGCGCCATCACGCAGTACCTGATTTCGCTCGGACTTCCGCCGGATAACGCCGGGCAGCTGGCGGCTCAGCAGGCGGCGCAACTGGCCGCCGCGTTCCCGGGCGTCATTCCGTCCGCGCTGCCTGGGCTGACGAATTCGCTGGGCATGCTCGACACCGGAACGGGGGCCTTCAATCCGGTCGACCCCGCTTCGGTCCGGGATATCGACAAGATCAGGCCGGAGATTACCGAGACCTTCGAAGTGGGGTATAAAGGCGTCGTGGGCAACAAGCTGGTGGTGACCGCGGACTTCTTCCGGAACAAAATCCACGACTTCATCAGTGCCATACGCATCGAGACGCCCAACGTGTTCCTTGATTCCGGACCTTTGAGCACGGCCCTGGGAACAGGCATCGCGCAGCAGCTGGCCCTGCCGGAGAACGCGCAACTGGCCGCGGCGCTCGCGGCGCTCGACGATCCGGCCGCGGGTGTGGGAGGAAACGGGAACGGGGACCCGGTGGACGAACTGACGCGGATATTCGTGAGTACCGCGGCCGCGATTCCCTTTGGCACGGTGACCCCGGAAGAGGCGTCCGATCCCAACGCGGTGATGTTGACTTACCGCAACTTCGGCAACGTGACCTACTACGGCACCGACCTCGGATTCTCGTACTATCCCAGCGACGTGTGGAACCTGTCGGGCAGTTATTCCTACATCAGCACGAACCTCTTTGAAAACGTGGACGGCATCGACGATATTCCGCTGAACGCGCCGCAGCACAAGCTGTCCATGGCGATGGGGTTCAAGCCGCCCGGCACGCCGCTCACCCTCGGGGCCCGCTTGCGTTACCGCGGTCCCTTCGGGATGGCCGACGGGGTGTACGCCGGGGATGTGGCGTCCCATACCGTCGTCGACGTGAACGCGGCCTATGAGTTCTCGAAGTTCACCCTGAACGTGGAGGCCAGCAATCTGCTGAACAAAGAGTACCAGGCATTCGTGGGCGCGCCGATGATCGGGCGCATGGTCATGGCGGGTCTCGCGTTGCGTTTCTGAGGTAACGTCCGGCGATAATCGGCTTGACAAAACCGCTTATGTGTATATTTTGTAAGTAATTATGTGGTGTGAACGAATTCCGTGAGCCGGCGCGAAACGGAGATCGGATTCGCGCCGGCTTGCGGCTCTCTTTGTCCTCACGACCCATCCCGCGATAAGGAACCGCCGAGATGCGACTGACTAGCGTTTTTCTGGCCATTGCAATGACGGTAATGCCGGCAGCGGCGCAGGAAACGGGAAGCCTGGCCGGCAGGATCGTATCGGAGGCCGGCGAAGTCCTCTATGGAGCCAACGTCGTGGTCAGGGGGCCCGCGATCGAGGGGCTCCGGGGCACGACGAGCGATGACCGCGGGACGTACCGCGTCGACGGACTCCCCGCCGGAGCCTACGAGGTCGCCGTGTCGTTCCTGGGTTACGAGTCGTACGCCGCGACCGGGATCATGATTCGCGGCGGAGCGCCCACGGAAAGGGATTTCGTGCTGGCCGCTTCGGCGCTCCTCGGCCAGGAGGTCGTGGTTTCGGCGTCCCGAAAGCGTGAAAAGGCGCTGGACGCGCCCGCGTCCGTCGAGGTGGTCGAAATGCAGGATATCAGGGACTCCCAGGCGCTGGCCGTCAATGAGCACATCAAGGACCTGAGCGGCGTCGACTACGCCAAGACGGGCGTCGTGCAGGGCAGCACCGTGATCCGCGGTTTCAACAAGGCCCTGTCCGGACTCGTGCTTACGATGGTGGACAACCGCATCGCACGGATGCCGTCGCTGCGTATCAACACCTTCCACGTCATTCCCATCACCAGCGAGGACATCGAACGCATCGAGATCGTCCGCGGCCCCGGTTCGGCGCTTTACGGTCCCAACAGCTCCAACGGCGTGATGCACATCATTTCGCGCTCCCCCTTCGGGTCGGAAGGGAACTTCGTATCTCTTTCCGGCGGGGAACGCAGCCTGCGCAAGGCGTCCTTCCGCCACGCCAGCAGCCTCAACGACAAGATCGGACTCAAGATCTCCGGCAAGTACCTGAAGGCCCGGGACTGGGAATTCCACGATCCCGAGGAAATCATACCGCGGGATTTCGACATCGGAGGCCATTACGGAGAGATCAGACTCGACATGCGTCCATCGGAGGAACTGACCTTCATCACCTCGGCGGGATATTCGAAGAGCAGCAGCATCCAGATGACGGGCCAGGGCTCGGCGCAGGGCAAGGACTGGATCTATAGTTATCTCCAGGGCCGCATGCTGTACAGGGGCTGGTTCGGCCAGTTCTTCTACAACAAGAGCGACGCGGGCGGAACCAGGCTGCTGCGCACGGACGAACCCGTGGTGGACAAGTCGTCGTTGACCGTGATGCAGTTGCAGCACACCTCGGACGTCGGCGCGCGCCAGCAGTTCATCTACGGCGTGGACCTGCTGCTCACCCGTCCCCGGACCGAAGGGACCATACACGGCGATAACGAGGACGATGACGAAACCAATGAATACGGAGCCTACCTGCAGAGCGAGACCCGGTTCACCGACCAGGTGAGCCTGATGCTGGCCGGGCGCCTGGACCGGCACGACAGGCTCGAGAACCCGGTCTTCTCGCCCCGGGCGGCGCTGGTATTGAAACCCAATCCGGAAAGCACCTTCAGAATCACCTACAACCGGGCGTTCAACACGCCCACGGTGACGACGTTATCGCTGGACCTCAAGGCGGTCAACGACGCTTTCGGATTCGGCGCCCTTTTCGCCGACCAGGGCCTGGGACCGGAGAACACCATCGACATCCGGTCCTACGGCGCGGCCAACGCCTTCACCTTCCGCCGCGACGAAGCCGGCCTCCCCATGTACCGATCGCCCTTCGCCGCCGCGGCCGGGCTTTCCAGGGATACCTTCCTCCGTCTCGACGATCCGGTCGCGACCAACATGCTGTGGGGAGCGGCAAGGGACCTGGTCGTCTCCGAGATGATCAGGCAACTGGGCGAGGACAGCGGCGGGATCGTTACGCCCGAACTGGCCCGGCAGTTCACCAGCGTGATCCCCGAACGACTCACCGGTTTGAAGAACAGCCTGGGACTGCTCAACGCGGAAACGCAGGATTTCACACCTTACGACGCCTCGAAAGTCCAGGACATCGACAAGATACGGCCGACCATCACGCAGACCCTGGAGATCGGATACAAGGGCGTCATCAGGAACAAGCTGGTCCTCGCCGCCGATTTCTACCGTACGCAGATGAACGACTATACCCTGCCGTTGTGGATCTTCACGCCCTCCGTGTTTCTCGACGCCGGTTCCCTTCGAAGCGCCCTGAGCCAGGGCATCGCCGACTATCTGGCGGACCCGGACAACGCACAGCTGGCCGGTCTGATTCCGTTGCTGGACCAACCCGGCCTGGGCGGAAACGGGAACGGCGACTACACGGACGAGATGAACGGGTACGTCGACCAGATCGTGGACGGCGCCGCGATGATTCCCTTCGGAACCGTGACGCCGGAGCAGGTTTCCGATCCTACGGCGATAGCGCTTACCTACCGGAATTTCGGCGACGTCACCGTCTACGGGGCCGACTTCGGCTTCTCCTATTTTCCCAGCCGGTCGTGGAACATTACGGGCAGTTACTCTTTCCTCAACGAGAACCTGTTCGAGAACGTGGAGGACATCGGCGACGTCCCCTTGAACGCGCCGAAGCACAAGTTCAGCGGAGGCGTTACGTTTCGCCCGGCAAGATGGCCGCTGACCCTCGGAGGCAAGGTCAGTTACCGGGGACCCTTCCCGATGCTGGACGGCGTGTACGGCGGGCCTATCGACTCCTACACCCTGATGGACGTGAACGTCGCTTACGAGTTTTCTCCCATAACCGTCAGCGTGGAAGCCAGCAACCTGTTTAACAACAGGTACCGCTCTTTTATCGGCGCCCCGGAAATCGGGCGACTGGTTTCCGCCGGCGTGGCCGTGCGTTTCTGACGGAACCTGCCCGGAACGTTTGCCACCCGATTACGTCGCGGTCGCGCGTTTGCGGTCAGGCACGGCGTGGCGGCCCGCCCCGGGTCCGCTTTCTTGATCTACCCGGTTTCCGGGAATATGAACCCGCCCTCGAGGGTCTGACGGGAAACGCCGCTTTCCACTCCCGGGTCGCATACCGCGATCTTCATCATATCGAAATATCGAACTCTGCCGCCGGTTTTTCGTGCAATGGAATACAGGCATGTCCCGGATGCCACCTCAGGTCCCGCGGCTCCGCGGCGCGGGTTCGCCAACCGCCCAATATTGGCTTGACACGGGGAGCGCAGGGCGGTAAGATGAGTCCATCCTCAAGGAGACTGAAAATGCCAAATCGGTGGCGGTATATACTGGCGGTCCTGCTGTGCATTCTGGCCATGCCGGCGGCGGCACTCGCGCAGGGCGAATACTTCGGTCGGAACAAGGTCCAGTACCGCGACTTCAAGTGGGAGATCATATCCACGCCCCACTTCGAGATCTATTACTACCAGGGGGAAGAAGAAGCCGCCTACGATGCCGCCAGGATGGCCGAACGGTCGTATAACCGCCTGAGCCGGATTCTCCAGCACCGGTTCAGCGACAAGGTCCCGATCATCTTCTACGCCTCCCATACCGACTTCCAGCAGACCAATGTCCTGTCCGGTTTCATCAGCGAAGGCACCGGCGGCGTAACGGAATTCAACAAGAACCGCATACTGCTTCCCTTTACCGGGTCGTATGCGGAACTGGAGCACGTACTCACCCACGAGCTCGTGCACGCCTTCCAGGGAGACGTACTCTACGGCGCCGGCCCCGGTGTATCCATCCTGAATCCCATGGCCTTCGTCGCGCCCCTCTGGTTCATGGAGGGCATGGCGGAATACCTTTCCCTGGGCGGTATCGACGCGTATACCCACATGTGGCTGCGCGACGCCGCGCTGCAGGGCTACCTCCCCCCGTCCATACCGGCCATGGACTACAGTTTCGGGGTATACCGGTTCGGGCAGGCCCTCTTTACCTACATCGCAGACCGGTACGGAGATCGCAAGATCGGCGAGATACTCCGCAAGGCGGGCCGCATGCGAAACGTGAACGAAGCCTTTCGTTCCTCCATAGGCAAGGATATCGACAAACTGTCCGACGAGTGGAACGAGCACGTCCGCAAGACCTACCTTCCGCAGATCAAGGATTACGACAAACCGCAGGCCTTTGCCCGGCAGCTGACCGACGTCCGGGAATCCCGGGCGGGCCTGCACCTCGCTCCGGCGATTTCGCCGCGGGGCGACAAGCTCGTCTTCATCTCGAACAAGAGCCTTTACAACGATATCTATCTCGCCTCCGCCATCAACGGAGAGGTCATCTCGAAACTCGTCGAAGGAGAACGATCGGCCGATTTCGAGTCGCTCCGGTTCTTCTCCACGTCCATCTCCTGGTCGCCCGATGAGCAGTTCATCGCCTTCCCGGCCAAGGTGGGGGCGCGGGACGCCCTGTACGTCATGGACGTCAGGAAGAGAAAGGTGATCAGGCGCATCAAGGTCAACCTGGACGGCGCCACGTCGCCGAGCTGGTCGCCCGACGGCAGCAAGCTGGTCTTTGTCGGGCTCCAGGGCGGGCAGTCCGATCTGTACGTGGTGGACGCCACGGGCGGCAACCTTACGGCCCTGACGCGGGACAGGTACACGGACCGCGATCCGGTATGGTCGCCCGACGGAAAGAAGATCGCCTTCTCCACGGACCGGGGCGACGTGACCAATTTCAGGACGCTCACCTTCGGGTACCAGCAACTTGCGCTCTACGACCTGGCTACGGGAGAGGTCGAAAAGATCCCCGGCCAGATCGGCAAGGGGATATCGCCGCAGTGGTCCGCCGATGGCGAGAAGATCGCCTTCATCTCGGACCGCACCGGCATTTCCAACATTTTCATCTGGGACTCGAAATCCGGGGAGACCTACCAGATTACCAATATCCTGACCGGGGTGACCAACGTCACGGCCGCCGGTCCCGCCATCACCTGGGCGCAGAAGGCGGACCGCCTGGTCTTCTCCTCCCTGTCCTGGGGAGGGTTCGACCTGTTCGCCATCTCCGATCCGGCGTCGCTGATGAAAGAACCCTACGATCACGCCGTGGCGGCGACGCCCGGCGCGGCGCCGTCGGGACAGCTACTCGCCCCGCCCCGGAGGACCGAACCTTCGGAAGAATCCTTTGCTTCCGGGGACGGAGAGGCGTCAGCGCAGGATCCCGCCGCGACGACCGCCGATACCCTGTCCGCGTCGCCGGACGCCGCGTCCGGGACGGGGCGGTCGATTTCAAACGCGGAGCGGGAAAAGGCCACCGCGGTCCAGACCGTGCTTACGGCGCCTCCCGATACGAAGTCCGCCGAGGAAGCAACGCCGCCCGACGATGCGCCCGATGAGACGAAGAGTACCGAACTCCTCCAGGAACCGGAGTTTCCTTTCGGACCCGTCACGGGCGGCATCGGACCGGGAGGCGAGTTGCCGGACACGACCGCCTGGATCGACGGCACGTTCAAGAAGAAGAAGTACTCCCCCCGTTTCGGCCTCGATTTTATCGGCGGAAACGCCGGTTACGCCACGAACGTCGGCCTGGTGGGCAGTTCCCTCCTGTCCTTCAGCGATATCCTGAACAACCACAAGATTGTCGTCGGCGCCAACGTTTTCGGGTCCCTGACGGATGCGAACCTGCTGCTTCAATACACCAACCTGACCCGACGCGTCAACTGGAGCGTGGCGGCGTTTCAGTACAGTTACGACCTGTTCTACAACTACCAGAGCCCCATCCTTACCCAGGTGACCACCCAGATCAACCGCGGCGTCCATCTCTTCGTGAGCCGGCCTTTCAGCCAGTTCAGCCGCATCGAACTGGGCGTCCAGGGGGTGCACAGGACGCGTGAGCTGGTGGACGTGAGTTTCAATTACTTCGGCATTCGTCGAACCCGGCGCGGGAACCTCGGCAGCGTGAATTTCATTCAACCCAGCGTCGCCATGGTCACCGATCACACCCTCTATGGCGTTACCGGTCCGATCGCCGGCGCCCGGGGCCGCGTGGAAGTGATACCGACCTTCGGCGAGCTGCAGTTTACACGCGCCGTCATCGACTACCGCACGTACTTCAACGTGTTGCAGCGCTACGCCTTTGCCTTCCGCCTGTTCGGGCTGGCCAGCGAGGGGCGCGACCAGGAACTCTACCCCTTCGGAGGCCCCTATGACTTTCGCGGCGCCAACTACTGGTCCGTCTGGGGGAGCAAGGTCGCCATGGTCAACGCGGAGTTCCGGTTTCCGCTGATCGAAGTGCTGGCCATGGGCTGGCCGCTTCCACTGGCTTTCCAGCAGATCCGGGGTTCCCTGTTCGTGGACGCGGGAAGCGCATGGGACCA
The DNA here is from genome assembly GCA_963693015.1 of bacterium. GTDB lineage: Bacteria > JAAXHH01 > JAAXHH01 > JAAXHH01 > JAAXHH01 > JAAXHH01. Next base: position 1,408,857 of record OY843748.1, on the reverse strand, counting down.
GAACACCAGTGCCACTCAGGCCAATCAGTACGCGGGCTATCCCAACGTGGGAGAATTCGTAGACGGCAGGCTGGTCAGGTCGAACGGGCTGGGGCCGGGTACGATGGAAGAGATGGCAGGAGGACAGATCGCCGTGGCCTATGGCATCGGTGCGCGGGCGCGCGTCGGCTTCCTGATCCTGAAGTTAGATATCGCCCGCCAGTTCGACCTGGGAAGGCGCCCATCTTGGTACAACAACGAGGGACTCCCCAACGTACCCCGTGGACTCGAGTCCGAATTCCCGGGCACGCGTTCGTACCGCCTGAGGCACGCGCTGAACGATACCCAGTTCTTCTTTACGATAGGCGCCGATTTCTAGAGGCGCCGATTTCGAGGATCGATCTCGCCGGACGGCCCGGGCGGCCCCGGCGGTTGGTACATCCTCCGTTGATTCACCGTTGCCGTTACAAGGGAGACGCGACAGGAATCCATGCTGACGACAGAAGAAATCAAGGCCCTGAGGGAGCAGCACTACAACGCCACGCTCACCGAAATCCACGAACTGAACCCGGAACTGTGGATCATAAAGGTCAAACCGGACGATGAACTCCCGCCGTACAAACCCGGCCAGTATACGACCCTCGGCCTGGGCGACTGGGAGCCCACCAACGATCCGGCCCACAACGAGGACGTAAACGAGAACCTCAAGACGAAGCTCATCCGCCGCGCCTATTCCATGTCCTTTCCCATGTACGAGGACGACCCCGGCCAATTGCTGGAACCCGGGGACATGGATTATTACGAGTTCTACATCACGCTCGTGGCGCGCGAGGGCGAGGAGGGCCAGGATCCGTCCCTGACGCCCCGGCTCTGGATGCTGAAGGAGGGCGACCGGCTCTTCATGGGACCCAAGGTGACGGGCCACTATACCCTGGAACACGTGGGTCCCGACGACCAGGTCATCTTCGCCGCGACGGGCACCGGAGAGGCGCCCCACAACTGCATGATCGCCGATCTGCTGCGGAACGGCCACCGGCCCGACATCATATCGGTGGTCTGCGTACGGTACGCCCGGGACCTGGGTTACCAGGATACCAACGAGCGGCTGGAGGGACTGCATGCGAATTACCATTACATCACGCTGACCACCCGGGAGGCGCACAACCTCGACCGCAAGGTGTATATACAAGACCTCGTAGGGACCGGGGAGCTCGAAGAACGGACCGGTATCGTCCTGGACCCGGACCGGACCCACGTGTACATCTGCGGAAACCCCGACATGATCGGCGTGCCCAATTACACCAGGGAGGGCGACAAGTCCTACCCCTCGCCCACCGGCATGGTCGAACTGCTCGAATCGCGCGGATTCAAGGCCGATCATCGAAGGGACAAGGGAAACATACACTTCGAGGAGTACTGGTAGCCGGAGGGCCGGCCGGTTTGCGGCGGGATGGACAAGCGCCCCGCCTCCCGGGCGTCTCCGGTCATCCGGAGCGCCGGAGCCGGGCCGCATCCTGTACGACGAAGAGGCCGCCATGCAGAAACTGACGCTGGATACGGAAGGCAATCCGGAGGTATCCAGCGGCCCCTTGCCCTCCTGCAACGACGTGGAAGTGCTGCTCAAGGCGCGGGCGTGCGTTCTGTCTCACCGGGGCATCGACGACGCCGACGGCACATCGGTGTCGACCGCCAACGGCCGCCACGCATCGTTGGGCCGGTGCTTCACGGGGATCATCGAGAAAGCCGGAGGACGCGTGGAGGCGCTCACCCCGGGCGACCGGGTCGTCGCCTGCCATACCGACGGCGGTTTTTCAGAATACCACAGCGTACCCGCGTACCACGTCGTAAAGTTGCCGGTCGGCATCAGTTTCGAAGAGGGCGCCATCGCCACCCTGATGCCGACTGTCCTGAACGGGATGGAACGCGCACAGGTGAAAGGCAGGTCGGTTTTCATCAGCGGCGCGGGGACCACCGGCCTGCTGAGTACGCAGATCGCGCGCATATCGGGCGCGACGACGATTATCGCGGCGGACCTGCACGCGACGCGTCTGCAGCGGGCGCGGGCCGCGGGTGCGGACACCGTGGTCAACGTATCCACGGAGGACGCCCATCGGCGCGTCATGGACCGGACCGGCGGCCGGGGTGTGGACGTTTGCCTCGAATGCGCCGGTAACGAAACTTCCTTTTTCCAATGTGCGGCTTTGCTGCGGCCGGGCGGGAAGCTCGTCGTCCTCAAACCCGTGACAAAACCCGTATCCATCGAAATGCGGGAATGGTCGGAACGATCGCTGCACCTGATCATGGGCCGGGAACAGCCCTTCGAAACCTCCTGCCTGGTGGAACGGGGCTTGAAGCTTGTCGGCATCGGCGCGGTCAGGCTGCGTCCCCTGCTGACCCACGTGTATCCCGTGCATCGCGTCGCCGAAGCCCTCGAACTGATCGACGGACATCCGAACCTGGCCGTTGAAGTCGCGCTGGTCAGGTCATAGGGATCGACCATATCCGGGATCCCGTAGCGCTTGACACGGAACCTTCCGGGTTCTTACTTTCAAGCCGCCGGGCAGGGGACGCGAGATCGATCGAAAGGGTAAGAAAGCGCTTTGTCTTCCGAAATCAGTATCCTGAATCTGATTCTGGATTCGGGCACCGTCGCCAAGGCCGTCATCATCGTCCTGCTGATCTTCTCCATCGTATCATGGGCGATCATGGCGGAGCGTTGGCGGTATTTCCGCCGGGCCCAGGCGCAGTCCCGGCATTTCCTCGCTTTCTTTCAATCCCGGCGCGACTACGACCAGGTCTATGCCGCCGCTTCGAAGTGGCCCAGCAGTCCCGCCGCCGTGGTCTTCCGGGAGGTATACGCGAAGCACGGGTCGGCCTTCTCCCCTCCGGGCGGCAACGGAGACCGGCCCGAGGAAATCGGCCAGGACCTGGTGGAATCCGTCTATCGCGACCTGCGGCTGGCCGCCCACCGGGAGCTGGCCCGGTTCGAAAAACGACTGCCCGTACTGGCCACCGCGGGAAGCGTGTGCCCCTTTCTCGGCCTCTTCGGAACGGTGTGGGGCGTCATGACCGCCTTTCTGGACATCAGCACCAAGGGCTCCACCAACATCGTGGTCGTGGCGCCCGGCATCGCGGAAGCCCTGATCACGACGATCGCGGGCCTGGCCGTGGCCATCCCGGCCATGGTGGCGTACAACTACTTCGTGCAGCGGTCGAGAGAACTGGGCCTGGAACTTGAAGATCTGGCCACCGCGGTCTTGAACATCCTCCAGTTGCGGGGACGCCATGAACTCGTTTGATTTCAACAGCGCGGGTTCGCCCCGCGCCCTTTCGGAGATCAACGTGACGGCGCTGGTCGACGTCATGACCGTGCTGCTGATCATCTTCATGATCACCACGCCGATGATCCAGAGCGGCGTCCAGGTGGACCTGCCCAAAGCGAGCGCGGCCGCGCCGGACCTTGCCGAGGGGCTCGTCATCACGGTGACGAGCGAGGGGTCGCTGTACCTGGAAGACCGGCTGCTCTCGATGAGCCAGTTCGACGGGGTGTTCAGGGAGATATTCGGCGAACAGCAGGATAGACCGGTGTTCATCCGTGGAGACGAGCGGGTGCCCTACGGCGCCGTCATCGCCGTGCTCGATAAACTCAAGGAGCACGGCGTAACCCGGATAGGACTGGCGACCAGTCTGAGGCCGTCGCGATGATGGCACGCATGATATGGGCTTCCGGATTTCTGCATATCGCGGTTATCGCCGGGCTCGTCGGTTTGAATACCTGGTGGTCCGCGCCGGCGTCGTCGCTGGACCGGCAGGTCTACCGGGTCGATCTCGTGACGCTGGCCGAAAGCCCGTCTATAAGGCGGCCGCCCATGATAGACGAGGCGTACGAAGTCGTCTCGAGAAAGGAGGCCGCCGCGCCGCAGGAGGAGGCCGCCCTGGCGCTTGAACGGACGCCGCGCCTGGTCTCTGAAGAACCGGACCCCGGACCGGAAACGCCGCAGTCCTTCGAGACGGATTCCCCGGGAATCCGCCTGGACGAGCGGAACTTCGAATTCCCGTACTACCTCGGCGTGATGCAGCGAAAGATCCAACAGCATTTCACCGTACCCAGGATGCTCGGCGTAACGCACCTCGAAACCGTGATCTACTTTCGCGTCAGGCGTTCGGGCCGGATTTCCAACGTCGTCGTGGAGCGTTCGTCCTCCAACCCGGTCTTCGACCTGGCGGCGCAACGGGCGTTGAACGCGGCCGATCCGCTGCCGCCGCTTCCGGAAGGGTACAGGAAGTCCTACCTGGGCGTGCATTTCGCCTTCCAATACGCGTTGTGAAGCAGGCGCGCATGCCCACAGGACCAGACCGAGACCATGACACTGGTTTCCAGCACGGAAAGCCTGAAATGAGAAAACAGAGACGTGTCCGGCCGTTGTGGATGCTGCTGGCGGCGTTCGTCCTGCCCCTGCTCAGCGCGAATTCCGCGTCGGGCCAGGACGAGGTCAATCTCAGTGTGCAGGCCCGCGTATCCCCCCGCGTCCCGATCGCCTTCAAGTCCTTTACCCCCCGGGACGGAACGGCCTTCGACGCCGCCGTGCAGGACACCATCAACCAGGTGCTCACGCGGGACCTGTCGTTCTCCGGCGTATTTGCCGTGCGGGATCTTTCCGTTCCGGTCCGGCTTGAAGCGGACGATGGCTCCGCGGTGCTGACGGACAGCGCCGGCGACACCGCCTACGTGTTCCTGGACGCCGCCGGCGAAGTGGACCTCGAGCTGCTTCGCAAGTTGTCCGTGCAGGTCATGGTGTCGGGTACGTATGAAGTTTCAGGATCCCGGGTGGAAATCGCCCTGCGTCTTACCGACGTGGGCACCCGGCGAACGATCCTGGAAAAAGGGTACGCCGCCTTCGATCTGACCCTGAGAAGGATCGTGCATCTCATGGCCGACGACATCGTGTTCCAGTTGACCGGGGACCGGGGTGTCGCGCAGACCCGTATCGTCTTCGTTTCCCAGCGCAGCGGCGCCCCGGAACTGTACATGTCGGACTACGACGGTTTCAACGTCCGCCAGTTGACCCGGGACGGCGCGCGGAAATACTCGCCGAACTGGTCGCCGGACGGCACCCGGATCGTCTACACCTCCTACCGGGACGGGCCCCACGAGCTGTATATCCTCGACCTGCGGAGCGGGAAAACCGGCAAGATCTCTTTCGAGGGGAGAACGGTGCTTTCGCCACGCTGGTCGCCGGACGGCCGCCACCTGATCGTGGGCCTGATCACGGAGGGGATTTCCAAGCTTTTCATCAGTACGTTAGACGGAAGCGGACTGATCCCGCTGGCGACCGGTTACGGGATCAATGTTTCACCGTCCTGGTCACCCCGGGGCGACCAGGTGGTGTACATGTCGGACCGATTGACACAGAAGCACCTGTACGTTATCAATATAGATGGTTCGGACGATCATCGCATCACCTTCGAAGGCGGTTACAACGGGTCGCCCGCGTGGTCGCCCCGGGGCGACCGCATCGCCTTCGTCGGCGGCGACATGGCGCCGGGAAGGCGGGGAGGCTCCCAACGGGTCTTCAACATCTACACCTGCGACGTCAATGGCAGGAACCTCGTGAAACTCACGGGCGTCCGCGGACTGGAAGGGGATAACGTGAACCCGACCTGGTCCCCGGACGGACTGCACATTCTCTTCGGTTCCGACCGCGTCCGCAGGGGAGAGTACCATATCTACCGGATGTACTGGAACGGAGGGGATGTCCATCCCGTCATCACGGGGGGGAACAACCGGCAACCCAGCTGGGGGCCGAGGCCCTGAAGCCTTCGAAACGGATTGAGCAGAAATGGAAGAAAGGACCTTAAGACACCGCACCCGGGGCGTGCTGGCGACGGCCTGCGCCCTGATCGTGACAAGCGCGTGCGGCGTTCAGTCCGACTTGACCAACCTGAAGAACGACACGACGCATCTGCGGGCCCAACTGCAGGTCATGCGCGAGGAGGTCGCTCTTCAGGAGGACATAGATTCGCTGAAGGTGCACGTCGAGCGGTTGGAAGTCCTCGTGCGAGACCAGATGAATGAGTTGTTGAAAATGCGGGCGGACTTGGGACAGCGCGTCGGCGGCGTGGAAAGCCGGTTGCGGATCCTTACTACGCGCATCACGGAAAGCGACCGTCAGTTTACGGCCCTGGTGCGCAGGCTGGAGGGCATTCAGGTCCAGTTGAGCGCGTCGGGAAGGCCGGATACTTCCGTGGCGCAGCCCCGGTCCGTCGATCCGGCTGAACTGTACGACCTCGCCTTGAGGGATTACCAGCAGGGAAGTTACGACGTGGCGGTCCGGCAGTTTATCCAGTACATCGAGTACTTCCCGGACTCGGAGCTGGCCGACGACGCGCAGTACTATATCGGCGACTGCTACTATACGCAGAGCCTGTACACGCAGGCGCTCGATGCCTACGAGATGCTGTTGGACGCGTATCCGGATGGAAACAAGGTGCCGGCCACGCTGTTGAAGATCGCTTTCATCAAGGTGGCCAGGAAGGAGCTGCCCGAGGCGAGGACCTACCTGGAACGGGTAATCGGTGAATTTCCCGATACCGAAGAAGCCCAACTCGCGAGGATGAGACTGGATCTGATGTCGGCCGACTGATTTTTCTTTACTTTGGCCGCTGAATCGGGGATTTTCCTTTGGATGTACGGGATAAACCCGCGCATCGCAAAAAAACATTGTGGGGTGGAGAAGGTGTCCATATACTTGCCGTGCAGCGTGAACGAACGTTTAGCGGCAGCGTGAACGAATGTTTAGCGGCAATGGCAGGATTTGCCAGATCAGTGCGGGATGGGTAACGCACCCATGCGAAAGGAGTTCTTCATGAAACGATGGAGTAATGCGGCTTCGGTCCTGACGCTCTGCGTCATGGTCGCCGCGCCCGTTTGGATGGGTGCCTGCTGCGCCGTATCCCGGGGACCTTCCGCGGAGGAACTGGCCGCCATGGAAGCGGCGCGTCAGCGGGCCATAGCGGATTCTCTCAGAGCGGTACGCGCTGAAGAGGAAGCCCGTCTCGCGGCCGAGGAAGAAGCCCGCCGCCTGGCCGAAGAAGCCCGTCTCGCGGCCGAGGAAGAAGCCCGCCGTCTGGCCGAAGAGGAAGCCCGTCTCGCGGCCGCGGCGCTGCACAGAGAGATGATGTCCCTGGCGACCGTCTACTTTGATTACGACATGTCGAACGTCAGGGAAGACCAGCGTGCGGCCATGGACGAGAACGCCCGCAAGTTGCGAGAGTATCAGCCCGAAGACATGGTGGTCGTCGAGGGCCACTGCGATGAACGGGGTACGATCGAATACAACCTGGCGCTGGGTGAACGGCGTGCCCAGGCGGTCAAGACGTACCTCGTGGATGCCGGCGTGGCGGACACCCGCATCGAAACGGTCAGTTTCGGTGAAGAGAAGCCGGCGGTCACGGGAAGCGACGAAAGCGCCTGGGCGAAGAACCGGCGCGCGGAGCTGATGCGCAAGTAAGCGCTCCCGGCGTCTCCCGTACCGTTAGTACCGAAATTGGAAACAGGGGCGGCCTTTTAGTATGGGCCGCCCATTTTTTATTGCTCCCTGAGAAACGGTTTCCAGTTTTCATAGATCATGTTGTGGATGGCCTCGTCCGGAAACACGGGCAGGGACGTATTCCGTACGACGTCGTTCACCTTCCACTGCCCCGCGATGACCTGCGCCGGCGTGGCGGAGGGAAAATCGGAGCCGAAGATCAGCTTGTGCTCGACGCCATACTCCAGGGCGGACATGAAGGCCATGTAGTGCCGAAGCGGGCGGTAGTGCAGCGCCGATATGTCCGCGTAGAGATTCGGATGCTTCCGGATCAGCACCACGCATTCGTCCTCCCACGGATGTCCCATGTGGGCGATCATCATCCGAAGGTCCGGGCAAGCCACCGCGATGTCCTCCAGCTGGATCGGATTGGCCCACTTGAGGGGCCCCGGCCGCACGAAGGAGGTGCCCTGGTGCCAGATGACGGGGACGTCCAGCGCCTCCGCTTTCCTGAACAGGGGTAGATACGCCGGGTCCTGCGGGTCGAAGTGCTGGTAGATCGGGGCGACTTTCAGTCCGCGCAGGCCGAGCTCGTTCACGTTGTATTCGAGCTGTTCGACGGCGTCTTCGTCGTTCGGGTCGACGGAACACCAGCCGATGAACCGGTCCGCGTGTTTCGCCACGAATCCGGCGACGAGTTCCTGGGGCACGTCCACGCCGCAGTAGGGCGCTTTCAGCCCGAACACCACCACCTTGTCGCAGTCTTCCGTCGCCTTCAGCAGCGTTTCGGGCGTGGAGTCGAAGGCGTTCTTGTACTCGTCCTCGTGGCCGGCGTAGTATACGTCCTCGGACAGCCGCATCTTGGCCTTCTTTGCCGCGTAGGCGAACTCCACGAATTCGTCGGACATATGGTCCGGGTACCACATCAGGTTGGTATGGATGTCGACTAGCATGGTTGGCTTTCCCCGGGGCTGGAGTGATCGTTGCCGTTGAATACGCACGCGCGGATCATGTCCGCGGCTTCTTCCAGGTCGAAACAGCCGGGATCGACAGGGATTCCGGCTTCGCTGACGGCCGTCAGCAGATTGCACAGGCCGGGCCGTCCCGGCGACCGCGAATCGACGCCGCCCTCCATGGCGAATAGACGATCCGGCGTTGTGTCCGCCGCGATGCCGCCGTCCTCCATGACCAGGACCCGGTCGGCCAGGCGGGAGATCAGGTCCATGTCATGGGTGATCAGGAATAGGGTCGCCCCCGTATCCCGATAGCCTTTGAAAATCATCTCGACCTGTCCGGCGCTTTGCGGATCGAGACCGGAAGTGGGCTCGTCGAGGGCGAGTACGGCAGGCTCCATGGCGAGGATGCCGGCGATCGCGGCCCGGCGTCTTTCCCCGCCGCTCAGCGACAGGGGATGGCGGTGTGAAAAGCGCGCCGGATCGAGGTCGACCCGCTGAAGGGCCCGGTTCACCATGCCGGGAATCTCCGATGCCGCGGCGCCCATCTGGCGGGGGCCGAAGGCCACGTCGTCGAAGACGGTTTCCTCGAACAGCTGGGCCTCGGGAAACTGGAAGACCAGCCCCACCTTCCGGCGCAGCTTCCGCAGGTCGGTCTCCGGGGAGGATACATCCCCGCCCGCTACCCGGACCGTGCCCGAATCCGCTTTCAGCAGGCGGTTGAGATGCTGAATCATCGTGGACTTTCCGGAACCGTTCGGCCCGGTCAACGCGACGCACTCCCCGGGGAAAACCCGCGTGGTCACGTCGCGCAACGCCGGGATCTCCAGGGAAGTACCGGGGGCGTAGGTATGACTCACCCGGTCGAATTCGATGACGGGCGGCGCGGCCGACGGCCGGCCGGAAAGCAGTCTGTCCGGCGTTGCGGCGGATGGCGAGGTACGTGCCGGCGTTGCGGGCGATGGCGCGGTGCGTGCCGGGGGCCGGGCCGCCGCCGGTGGAATACACCCCCCCGGTTCTCCGTCTGCCGGCGCCGCCGGTGGAATACACCCCCCCGGTTCTCCGTCTGCCGGCGCCGCCGGTTTCTGCTCCGAGATCCACTGTACCAGGGATTCGGGATGGACGGTGGCGGCAGGCACTTCAACGCCGCGGGCGCGCAGGGCATCGGCCAGCCGTTTGGCCAGCGGCGCCGCGAGGCCGTGCGCCGCGAGGCGTTCAGTGTCCTGGTATACTTCCTGCGGCGTGCCCGAAGCGACGACCTCCCCTTTCGCCACCAGCGCGATACGGTCCATCCGGGCGGCTTCCTCCGGGGACTGCGTGATGAAGACCACGCTCAACCGGTATTCGTCCACGATGGCCATGAGGAGGTCGAGGACGTCCCGCCGGTCGCCGGGATCGAGCGAGGAGGTGGGCTCGTCGCAAATCAGGTACCGGGGGCGCATCGCCGCCACGGAAGCGATGGCCAGCCGTTGTTTTTCACCACCCGATAACCTGTGTGGCGGGTTATGGCGGTACTTCGCCAGGTGAAACCGGTCGAGCGCCCACGCGACGCGCCGGTGGATCTCCCGGGAAGGCAGGCCGAGGTTCTCGAGCCCGAAGGCCACTTCCCGTTCCACCGTGGTCGAGACCAACTGGTTGTCCGGATTCTGAAAGATCATCCCGGCCCGTTGATGGACCTGCCACTTGTTCCCTGGTTCGGCCGTATCCAGGCCATCCACCAGGACCCGGCCGGACTGGGGCACGATCAGCCCGTTGAGACAGCGGGCGAGGGTGCTCTTTCCCGAGCCGTTGGGACCGATCACGGCCACGCTTTCGGATTCGGCGATCTCGAGGGACAGGCCCCGCAGCGTGGGGAGTTCGCTCCCCGACTGGAGATGGTAACTGAAGGTTACGTCCTCGGCGACGATCACGGCAGGTTGTCCAGGTCCAGGCGGCCGGCGGCCTGGTGGACGGCCGCGTACACGTCGGCGAGCGGTGTCCCGGTCCTTCGCGCGGCCCGGCGGCAGTCCTCGTACTCCGGGGTATAGCGCCGGGCGTCACCGCGCCGCACGATCTTGATCCGGATCGCGCCGTAGCGGGTTTCGACGGTTGTTTCGCTTCGGGGCAGCACGCTCCTGGAGACGGGGTAGCTTCTGATCCCTATCGTCGTCGTTTCCTTGAAAATCACCTCGGACAGCCGGCCGGTCAGGGGGGTTGGCGCCAGCACGGTGAGCAGGACGCCCGGCCGGCTTTTTTTCATGATCACGGGCGTAAGGAAGGCGTCCAGCGCGCCGGCTTCGAGCAGCAGGTCCAGGACGTGGCCGTAGAACTGCGGATTCATGTCGTCGATCTGCGTTTCCAGGATCTGTACGGATTCCGTATCGACCGGTTGGACGACTTCACCCGTGCACAGCCGGATCACGTCTCCACGGTCACGGCCGGCGTCGTTGCCGCCATGGCCCACCGTCCGCAGCGTAAAGCCGGTTCTGTGCATCGATCCCGCAGACAGCGCGGTCAAGACGGCACAACCCGGCAGGTCGACGGGGGCGCGGTCGACGGGTAATATGGCGGCGCCCCGCATCAGGGCGGCCAGGAGCGGCGGAGTGGAATCGATTCCCGTGGCGAAGGGCAGCGCCTCGTGGTAAATGGCATCGATCCCGTGAAGATGAAGGGCGTTGCAGAGGACGAGGATCCTTGCAGCGGCGTGGCGGCCGCCCAGCTCCTCCGCTGTCGGCTCCCGATCCCGTGTCCCCCAGAGTTCGTTTACGTTCCTTTCGAGGTGGCCGGTCACCTTGCCGATGAGACCGCCGGCCGGCGTGCCCGCTCCCGCGTCCGGGATGGTCCGGTAGGTTTCCGGCACGGACGCTTCGACGCACGAAAGGGAGGCGTACGTCGCCTGCGTCCGGTCGACCCGCCCCGTCGCGACGTGGATCTCGCAATCCACGCCATGGTGGCGTTGCAAGGCCGCTTCGAGCGCGTTCCGGTCCGCGCCCGCGTCGATCAGCGCGCCGAGCAGCATGTCCGCCGTAAAACCGGATAACTGGTCGAGGTAACCCGCCACAGCCATTGGACCCGCCGTCCCTATCCGTGCTTCCGGTTGATGAGGCCCGCCGCGTAACCGGCGTTGAACCCGCCGTCGATGTTCACCACCGTGACGCCCGAGGCGCAGCTGTTCAGCATGGCCAGCAAGGCCGCCAGTCCGTTGAAGCTGGCGCCGTACCCCACGCTCGTCGGCACGGCGATCACCGGCCTGGACACCATTCCGCCGACCACGCTGGGCAAAGCACCCTCCATGCCCGCCACGACGATGAGCACCGATGCCTTCATGATGGTCTCATGGTGGGAGAGGAGACGGTGGATGCCGGCCACGCCGACGTCGAAGAGGCCTTCGACGCGGTTGCCCAGGACCCGGGCGGTCACCGCGGCCTCTTCGGCCACCGAAATGTCGCTCGTGCCGGCCGAGACGACCAGTACCTCGCCTGTGCCCAGGTCCTCCCAGGTTTCCTGGACCACGATCGCCCGGGCCGTCTCGTGGTACTCCGCGGAGGGACACCGCGCCGTCACGGCGTCGTACATGGCCGGGGTCGCCCGCGTGGCGAGCAGGTCGCTGCCCGACGCGACGATGCGTTCCGCGATCGCGGCCACCTGTTCCGCGGTCTTCCCCTCGCAGAAGATCACTTCGGGGAACCCGCAGCGTAGTGCCCTGTGGTGGTCCACCCGCGCGAAACCGAGGTCCTCGAAGGGCATGGACCGCATCCGCGCGGAAGCCTCGTCCACGGACAGGCCGCCAGACCGGACCTGCTCGAGCAACTGCCTGATCTGCGCTTCGTTCACGGGCTATTCACCGTCCAGTACTTCGATGCGCGCGCCCGAAGGATTGCGCTCCTGCTGCAGCCGGGCCGCCACCGCCTCGGCTTCGCGCATCACGCGCAGCACGTTGTGTCCGAGGATCTTCATGATATCCTCGTCCGAGTACCCCCGCCGGATCAGTTCGGCCGTCAGATCGGGATAGGTGGACACGTCCTCCAGCCCCACAATGACCGTGGAAATGCCGTCGTAGTCCCCGCCGATGCCGATGTAATCGATGCCGATCACCTGCCGGACGTGGTCGATATGGTCGGCCAGCTGGGCGAGGGTGGCGGGCGGCGTGGGATTGGCCTCGTTCCAGGCGGCCATGGCTTCGGCCACGGATTCATCCGTACTGCCCGGTATCGACTCGAGCCGAGCACGTTCTTCGTTGCGTTTCACGCCGTGCAGGCGGGTTTCTTCCGAGATGTAGCCCGGTACGAAGGTGACCATGACTACCCCGCCGTTTTCGGCCAGTTGCATCAGGACGTCGTCCGGGACGTTGCGCACGTGGCCGCACACGGCAAAAGCCGAGGAATGGCTGAAGATGACCGGGGCCTCTGTCACCTCCAGGACGTCCCGCATGGCAGCCGGGGAAACGTGGGACAGGTCCGCGAGCATGCCCAGGCGGTTCATCTCCCGGATCACTTCTTCTCCGAACTTCGTCAGGCCGTCGACGCCCACGGTATCCGTGGCCGAATCGGCCCAGGGAATGTTGCGGCCGTGCGTCAAGGTCATGTAGCGGACGCCCAGCCGGTAGAACATGCGGAGTGCGCCGAGGGAGGAATCGATGGAATGGCCCCCCTCTATGCCGATCATGGAAGCGATTTTTCCGGCCGCGAAGGCCGCTTCCACTTCATCGGCCGTTGTGGCCAGTTGGAACGTGTCCGGGTACCGCGCGATCATCTGGTACACGATGTCGATTTGCTCTAGGGTGGCCCGCGTCGCTTCCTTGCCCTGCATGGACACGGGTACGTAGACCGACCAGAACTGGCCGCCCACCATGCCCTCGCGCAGGCGGGGGATGTCGGTGTGCAGGTCCGGCTGCGGCTCGGCGAGGTCCATGGCCCACACGTCCCGGTTCGCCTTCCTGCGAATCTGCCAGGGCAGGTCGTTGTGGCCGTCGATCAGCGGCACTTTCGCGTGGAGTGCTTTGGCGCGTTCGACGGGATCTTCCGGCAGCGGTTCTTCCTGCATGGGTTCTTCCGCCGGCGCGCACGCGGCGGTCAGCGCGATAAAACAAAGGCCGGTGAGCAACAGGGTGAATGATTGCATGGTTCCTCCGGGGTGAAGCCAGATGGTCTTGTAATATCGCGGTACCAGGTAAAGGATTGGATATCCGTTACGGAAGGTAGTGCATCTTTAAAAGTGGATCCCGTCCTCGTGTAAACGATGATTGCCATAGTGGCCTCTCGGGTCTGATGCGACTGTATCTCTAGTTGTGAGCGAGGACAAAAGTCACTGCTACATCTTATCGGCCATAGCGTAGACGCGCCACGGGGCCGCGATCGGCGAGTTTGTCGCGGGCATAACGCCCTAGCATGTCTGGAGACGACCACCTGCCGGCCTGTTGCATCTCAACGACCCTTGCACCGGCGGCCGCCGGGGACTGCGCCGACCCCACACGAAGCGAATATCCGCTGATCCTGCCCTCGACGCCGGCCGCCCGCGCCCGCGACTTGATGATGGCCTGCAGCCCGCGTGGTGTCAAGCGATCCTCGTTTGAAGTCAATGAACCGCCGCCGCCTCGCGAAACCGCCGTAGGGGTCCCTGCCCCTGTCCACTGCGCCCGGCCCACGCGACCAAAGCCAGCAGAAACACCAGGATGATCGTCAAAAAGTTGCTATCCTGCTTGCTTATTCGTCGGCCTTCGTGTAATACAATACACCTTATCGAAACCCGCAGACGCCCACAGACGCACGATCGAGGGCCTGGGCGGTCCGGACAGTGCCTCAAGCAGCTGGCCGGGGATTATGTAAAGCCTCAAAGGCCGTAGCATCCCTTCGGCTGGGGCTTGTACTGACCCGCAACCAGTCGTTTTCATCGGTCGTCGGTCACACGCGCTTGATGCTGGCATGCGTGGGCGGATGCACTCGGCACTCGCCTTGTCCCTGGCTGTCCTTGGACGCCCTCGATGCAGGATGCCACCAGTGGCAATTTCCACACCGCTCTTTTCGTTCAGTCATGATGTTCCCTTTCGTGGTTTCAGCAACAGGGCCGCCTCGGGGGGTCAGCGTCGATTACGTGTCGGTGGTTGATGACAAGGCCGCCGTCGGCAATGCGTACATGGAAATGGCCGTCGTCTTTTAGAACTATATCCGTCACCATTTTGCCGACGGCGGACGGGTTAACCCCGATCAGGACCGCAGCATCTCGCGTTATAGGTTTGCCAACTTCCAAGGCGGCCCCGCGGTGTAGTATTATGACATTGTATTTCATCACGATTCCCTTCCTCGTTAGTTGTCTGTCAATCAGTCCGATACTTCCAGTTCTGGCAGCGGCGGCGGATCCGTCTGTAACGCTTCCGGTTCGCAATCGGCCACCTGGTCTACACGATCCGCAAGTGCCGACATGGCTTGCACTAATCTATAGGCCGACGTATACCGTTTGACCCTCGTCGGATAATGATACGGAAGCCCCCTCAAGTATCCTCTGTATAAGGAATCGTATGACCTGGTTAAGCTCCTCGAGATTGAAAGGGTTTTGGCCAAACATTCCTCCGCAAGCGGCACGTCTTCACCCGTGGCCCGGGCGGCTCCCCGTTCTGCACGCGCGGCCGCATCCTGCGCCCGTTGTGCGTACTCTTCCGCTTTGACCACTAAGCCTGGAAACTCCCTTTCCATCTCCCGGAAGTGCTCTTTCTCCTTGGCCGTCAGGGCTGCGTAGTAGCCGGCGCAACTGGAAGCAACCAGCAGCAACCAGCAGAGCACGGCCGCGGCGATGATGCGCAGTGTCATGGCGATTCCCTTTCGATACAGATCCAGCGTCTTCAGCACCTCGGCGCCGCCCGGCGATGCTTCGACCAGGCGCGTCAACTCGTCGATGGTCATGTTACGCTTCTTGATAGTCCGATTCGCTGCTCGTTCAGACTAAGGATCGTATGTCGTCGCGCAGATCTGCCTCGACTTGGGCCTGCGCGGTCCGGGCGTGTTTTTCCTGGCGAAGTGGACCACGTTGCCGATGTCGCCTTTGCCCAAGGATCCGCCCGGCTTGCCTTCCCACTCGATCTGCACCAGGGTTTCCTGCGCGACCTTCAGCTCCGCGACCCGGACCTCGACCTGTTCCGTCAGTTTCAGCACTTCCGTATCGAGCGCGGCGATTTCCTCGAGCAGCTTGTCAGTCTGTGACAGGCGGCCGGAACACCTGGGTGGCACCTCGACGTCGGGCCGGCCCTCCTGATCGCTGGATAGCTTCCGCTTAGTGCCCATACCAGCTTAGGTCAAGGATATGTAATGACAATGTTCACGGTCCAAACAGTTTCCTTCGGACTTCGTCTTTTGGTACGCGCAGGAATGTTGCCACGTCGGATACGATCCGGGCCAGAGTACCGATCCGCACCGGACGATGGTGCGGAACCGTAACGCTGTGCTCGTTCGTTGTCGTCGTCAAGGTCGCGGTCATGTGGCTGCCCCGCGTTCTACGTAGCCGGTAGTTGTAGTGGCGGCTCAGCAGTTGGATGACCTGTTCGCCAGACAAGTCTCTGGGAAGTTTCATACGGCGATGACTTCGTCGCGAACCTGGTGCAATCTAATAACCTTGGGCGTACTCTGTTCGTCGAAATGGCATTGTACAGCCTCTCTGGCCATTTCCTTCAAATCGTCCCAATCCTCGCCCTGCGTGAAGATGCTGTATCCGAGTGCGCGTGCCTCGAAGCCGCCGTCACCGGACTCGATCACCTCGAAGATGATTTCTGTCATTACGTTGTCTCCTGTTCTCAGAGTACTGATTTGAGCGGCCCATCGCCAATTACCGCCGCAATGCGGTTAGTGAGGCGTTCTTTGAGTTCTATGGGTGTTTCCCATAGAATGTGGTTGTACTGGCGAGTGTCGAAATGAACGTGTTTAATAGCGTTTTGTCTGCAGGTGAATATGACGTCGATGCCCAGACCATGAGCAAAACCCGCCTCATAGTATACGCCGCCTCGGGCTCCATCCTCCCCATGTGTGAAATCCGCCACAATAAAACGTGATCTTTTGATTTCCGCGATGATCCGATCGTCAATTTTTTCGATATATTCCTCCTTATCTACCCTGACGGCGGTATATCCAGTGTCCTTTATCGCTGGTTCAATACCCTCGTTCCAAGCGGGAACCAGGTCTTCATGGAACCACATGGCTACAAACGCTTGAGAAGTGGCTTTTCTCACGGTCTCCAATTCAGCAAGGCGAGCGTATCCTTCCACCTTAATGTCTGTTCTCGGGGAATGGGAGAAAATCCCTCGCCTTAAGGCGAAGACTTGAGTAAGGTTTGCGGTATGGATGAATACCGCAAGACCTCCCATAGTGTATACGATCTGAAAGTGCACTTTGTGTGGATCGTGAAATACCGCAAACGCATTCTTCGTGGTCCGATAGCGGAACGCACGCGGGAGTTGATCCGGGAGGTATGCCAACGGCACGATGTGGAGATCATCAAAGGGCACTTGTCCTCAGACCATGTCCACCTTCTGGTATCCCTTCCTCCTCATTTGAGTGCGAGCCGTTTCATGCAGGCGGTGAAGGGTAAGAGTTCGTACAAGTTGCTGAGCGAGTTTGCCCCGCTTCGCAAGGCGTTCTGGGGTCGTCACCTTTGGGGTCGCGGTTACTTCGCAGCCTCATCGGGCAATGTGACCGACAAAGTGATCGAAGCGTATATAAACGACCAGGGTGGCGAAGTCCAGGACGCCGATGTGACCATCGAAGAGTAGCCTGCATGAACCGGTGCAGTCGTCTTTCAGACGACCTGCTCAAGCCACCGCCTTCAGGCGGTGGTCATTGACTAACTACCTTTGTCACGTTGATGGTCGGGGCGTCTGATTTAAGCCAACCTTGCCCGATCAAGTAGTTAAGCAGGTATTGCATTTCTTTTAGTTCGATACTTTCCGTGTAGGCAAGAAATCCCGCCAGTAATTCATTTGACGAGTCTCCTCTATTGGGCACCACAGATTTCTCCCCAATGAATGGAGTCCTTTCCTGAATGCATTTCAATAACTCATCAGCACGGGCGTGGACGGGTAGGTGCGGTCGTTGTATTATCGATTCTATTTGAGAAGAGCGGATTTCCGGGCAATCGTCGCCCAACCGTCGCTGTTCGATCAGCCAGGTCGTCAGACGCGCCTTTGCATGATTATCGAGATCTGCAAACATTTTTTCTGCTCTACCAATCACGTCGATGCGATATTTACCGCCTGCACGGGGCGAATCTATACTCACAAGTGTGTCATTTATCGTTGCAGAGTCGACGAAAGTCGCTGACGTTTTCCAGATTGGGCATTTGGTATGGTTCACACTCACGCTTGCTCCTTGTCCATGCCATCAGTAGATAACTTCCGCTTAGCTTAATAATGCGAAGTTACTTTTGCCGTCAACTCATTTGATTTCTATACTTTTGCGGATTCCGGCCGGCGGTCTCGCAGTAGATAACCGCAATGTCACTCAGCAGGGTAAATAGGTTCATCTGTCTCATCCCCCAGACAAGGTATACCTCATCATGCTGGGAGGATGGGCGTGAGAGGGCTTAACAGCACGGATAGGGGCTTTACGGGTGTCCACGGCCGAGGAGATCGGCGTCTTCCGTTGTCAGTGATGAGCACAGGTACGCCTCTGCCTCATTAAATTCAGCCCGCTCCCTTCGTCGGCTTAAAGAGTAGCCGGGATAGTAGATCACCACGAAGATGTTACCACCCAGTTCGGCTACACGGCTTCGGATTTGTAGAATCGCAAGCGCGGTATTTACCACGCCCTTCACGTTCCTTCCCGCTGGCCTCCACGATACGCAGGAAATCGCATTGCGAACGGGTGGCCGGTATATTGACTGCTTCGCATACCGTGTTCGCTTCCTGATGGACTCATAGCGGTGAGTCGGATGGCGGGTGGTGGAAGATGAAGAAGCGGGGCGCAGGACAAGACCATTGTCGTACCGAAGATTGCAAGCCATTTCATGTAGTCTCCTTCGTTGCTACTGATTGGATTCTACAGGTCGAAGTTGGCTTTTACGATCTCCTCTAAAATTAACGATATTCGGGTCAGGGCAAGGGATATTTGGATGATCGGGGCGGCCAATCCTGCCCATCGGGAAGGTCCGATGCACCCCGTAAAGCCAGGCGCGAAAACGCGTTGGACCGTTATCGAAATCTCATATTGCCATTCCCTTCGCCTCGCGTTACTTTTCACAGATCGAAAGTGCCCCGAATTCCCAATTCCGAAGGAGTCCGCATGGCCCGATTTACCATTCTCGCGCCCGGCAATCCCGATAACCCGGGTCCCAATCAGTACATTCAGGAAGAACTGGAAACCATAGACGCCGGATTGAAGATCAGGCCTTTCCGTACATTAGAGGAAATGCTGGTTGAGGCCCAGGACGTGGACGGCTTCACCCAGGGCGGCCTGGTATTTCCCAGGGAAGCAGTGGAGAGGCTGCCCGAGCGGATACGCGTCGTGGGCGCGGGCGGGATCGGCGTGGATTTCATCGACGTGGAAGCGGCCACGGAACGGGGCATCATCGTCTACAACATCCCGGGCGTATTCGAAAGGGAAGTCGCCCAGCACGCCATGATGCTGCTGCTCGCGTGCGCCCGCCGGCTGATGCCCATCAACCGGTCCATGCTCGAAGGCACCCCCGTCAGCCGCGGCACCATTCAGCAAATCTACGAGCAGACGCTGGGCCTGGTTTCCTTCG
This sequence comes from bacterium, assembly GCA_963693015.1. GTDB lineage: Bacteria > JAAXHH01 > JAAXHH01 > JAAXHH01 > JAAXHH01 > JAAXHH01. Next base: position 1,389,695 of record OY843748.1, on the reverse strand, counting down.
GGAATATCGGCCGGGCCCTGGCGAAGATCGCCGCCGGGTTCGATCTGCGCGTCATCGCCTGCGACCCCTTCGTCAGCCAGGCCGACGCCGATCCCTGGGGCGTGACCATGGTGGACCAGGAAACGCTCTTCAGGGAATCGGACTTCGTCTCGTGCCACGTGCCTCTGACGCCGAGTACCCACCACATCATCGGGGAGCGGGATTTCCGCAACATGAAGCCCTCCGCCTATTTCATCAATACGGGACGGGGCAAGGTCGTGGACGAAAAGGCGCTCATCAGGGCGCTCCAGGAAGGTCGGCTCGCCGGCGCGGGGCTGGACGTGCAGGAACAGGAACCGCCGGCCCCGGACAACCCGCTGCGCGAAATGGAGAACGTGGTGCTCACGCCCCATTACGCTTCCGCATCGGTTCGGGGTGCCGTCGAGCGCGCCAGGAAGGCCGGCAGGCAACTGGTCAGCATCCTCAGCGGCCGCTGGCCCGACGACGGCCTCGTCAACCCCGCCGTAAAGAAGCTCGCCGCCGAAAAATGGGGCATGCCCGCGGAGTGAACGGGTGACCTGCGGCGGTACGGACCCTCCATGTTCTACGATACCGTGATCTTCGATGCGGCCGGTACGCTCGTCGGCCGGGATTCTCCCGATTTCTTCGAGGAGTTTTTCGTCGTCGCGGCCGGGGAACTCGGGACAGCGATCACACTGGATCAGGTAAAGGCGGCGCTGGCGAGGACCGTGGAGGAGGAACCCCGATTCCGGTCGCGCGAAGGCCGCATGAGCACGCCGGTTCAGACGCGGCGTTACTTTCTGGATCTCTACGCACGCGTGTTGAACACGGCGGGGGTCGAGGGCGACCTGCTGCCCGGACTGCAGCAGTACTACGACCGGTTTCAGGACGGCAGGTACCTCGACGTGTACGGCGACGTCCGGGCCACGCTTGAAACACTGAAGGCCCGCGGCGTGCGCCTCGGCGTGCTGTCGAACTGGTCGGAACACCTTTCCCTCGTCCTGGAGCGACTCGACCTGGACCGGTACTTCTCCTTCCTCGTCGTTTCCGCGGAAGTCGGCTGCGAGAAGCCCGATGAAAAGATCTTCCGCCTGGCCATAGAGCGGGCCGAGACTCCCATCGACCGTATCCTGTACATCGGCGACTATCCGGAGGAAGACATCCTGCCCGCGGAACGGATCGGCCTGGATGCCCTCCTCATCGACCGATACGACAAGTACGGACGCTACCGGCTGCCCACCATCCGGCAACTGACGGACGTGCCCGGGCTGCTGGGCCTATCGTGAGGTACGCATCATGAAGGAAGCGCCATGAACAGGGACGCGCCATGAACGACCCACCGATCCGCGTCGGCGTCGTGGGCGTGGGCCGCGGCAAGAGTTTCGCCGAGAGCGCGTCGGACGCCCTGGGCATGAAGCTCGTGGCGCTGTGCGACACCTGGGAGGAGCGGCTGCGCGAACTCACCGGACAACTCTCCGTCGCCGCGTACACCGATTACGACGCCTTCCTCGCCCACGACATGGACGCCGTCGTCCTGGCCAACTACTTCCACGAACACGCGCCATTAGCCATGAAGGCCCTGCGGGCGGGCCGGCACGTCATGAGCGAGACGGCCTCGAACGCCACCCTGGCCGAGGGGGTCGCCCTCTGCCGCGCCGTGGAGGAATCCGGCCTGATCTACATGCTGGCCGAAAACTACCCGTACACGGTCTTCAACCAGGAAATGCACCGGCTCTACCGCGCGGGAGAAATCGGCGAGGTGACCTACGCCGAGGGGGAATACAACCACCCCATGGCCCGGGACGACAGCCTGCGGCTCTCGCCGGGTTTCGATCACTGGCGGGCATGGATTCCGTCGACTTATTACTGCACCCACGCCCTGGCCCCGCTGGTACACATCACCGATACGCGGCCGGTCGGCGTGAACGCCCTGGCCATTTCCCGGCCCGAGCGCACCCTCACCCTGCGCAGAGGAGATCCGGGATCGGTCATCCTCTGCCGCATGGACAACGGGGCGGTGTTCCGGCTCTTCGGACTCGGTATGCCCGGCCACAGCAACTGGTACCGCCTCCACGGCGAGCGGGGGGCCATGGAGATCACCCGGGGACCGGGCTACTTCGGACCGGGAGAGGTGCGGGTGTGGCATGAACCGTGGCACCTGGAACCCGGCGAGGAGGCGGAACGGGTCTACAGGCCGGACTGGCCGGAGCACGGCGATCTCGCGCGCCAGGCCGGGCACGGCGGCGGCGACTTCTGGACCAGCTTCCATTTCGCCCGGGCCATCCGTTCGGGGAAACAGCCCTTCCTGGACGTTTACCGCGGGGTGGCCATGTCCTCGGTGGGCATCCTGGCCTGGAAGAGCGCGCTGGAAGACGGGCGCCCCTTCGAGGTGCCCGATTTCAGGGACGAGGCCGCCCGTAAACCCTGGGAGGACGACCACTGGTCGCCCTGGCCCGAACATGCCGGACCGGGACAGCCTCCGTCCAGCGTTCTGGGCTATCGGGCGCCGGACCCGGAGCACGTCCCGTACGCCCGGCGCATATGGAAGGACATGGGGTACGAAGGGTAAAAAAGACTTGCCCTGCGAGGTCCCGGCCCCTATTTTATGACGGCTTTGGAGGAACCGCGACCCCATCGTCTAGCCTGGCCAAGGACACCGCCCTTTCACGGCGGCAACACGGGTTCAAATCCCGTTGGGGTCATACCGAATATCCGTACGACAGGGGCCGTGTCCACGGCCCCTTTGTCATTCCTGCCCGCCTGGTCAATGGACGAAGGGAACGACCCTGACTTCTTCTATCGTCGCCGCCTCCGTAAAGCGCCAGACCGCCACGAAGCCCGTAGCCAGGTCGCCGTTCGTGTCCCAGTCGAGGGTCGTGGCGGCGCCTTCGTAGTCGACCTCGCCACCCCCGGCCAGGACGCGCAGTCCCTTCGCAATACTCCCTGCTTCGGCGTTCACGACCTCGCCGGGCGGCCTCCCGACGGCGCGCAGCCTGTCGCGGATGGCGTCCCCGTCCACGCTGCCCGCCGCCTGTGCCGCGAGGGCAATCGCCACGGTCGCGTCATAGGTCTGCTTCGCATAGGGAAAGGGCGGCGGCTCGCCGTGGGCGTTCCGGTAGGCGTTCTCCCACGCCCGGGCCGACGACGTGCCCCGCGCGGTCCCGGGCGACGTGCCGTACATGCCCGCGAGGCGCTCCGCGCCGATGGACCGGACCAGCGCGAGGCTGCGGCCGGTGGCGCCGAAGAAGAATCGCTCGTAAAGACCCTCTTCCAATGCCTCGCGCACCATGGTTTCCTGGTTGGGCTGGAAGGCGAGGACGACCAGGACCTGCGCGCCTTCGCGGGCGCTTTCCCGGAGTTCGGCCAGGAAGGAGGTCTTCGAAGGATCGGCCGCGACCCGCACGAGTTTCCCCGCCCACGCTTCCTCGAAGGATCCGGTGATGCCCCGTCCCCACACGTCGTCGCGGTAGATGAGGCCGACGTTGTCGAATCCCTGCTCGCGGATGATCTGCGCGAGCACGGGGCCCTCTTCACGATCGGACGGGGTGGTGCGGAACAGGAAATCGTAGTCCGGCGCGTCCGTCAGCAGGGGTGAAGAGGAAGCGGGCGAGACGATGGGGACGCGCGCCGCGACCGCTACGTCCTCGATGATGGCCAGCGTCAGGGAACTGGCCCGGGCCCCCACGATCGCGTGCACGCCTTCCTGTTCCGTCAGGCGCCTCGCCTCCGATACGGCCACCTCGGCGTCCAGCCGCGTATCGCCCACGAGGCCCTCCACGGGTTTTCCCAGTACGCCTTCCCCGTTGATATGATCGATCGCCAACTCGAATCCCCGGCGCATGGGTATGCCCTGCTCCGCCCCGCTCCCGGTCATATTGATCAGCAGGCCGATCTTCAGCGCGGGCGTATCCGGCGGTTCGGGCGATACCGGATCGTCCCTGCCGCAGGACGGAAGGAAGGTCAACGCCAGGACAATCGCCAGACAGGGGCCCAGTCTCCGGTAGACGCGCCGTCTTCTGTTCATCTCCACCGCTTCTCTCCAAATGGCGCTTCCTCCGCCGGGCGTCCATGCCGCTCCCGTCCGGTTCAGTGCGTGAAGGGGACGACCTTGACTTCCTCGATCAACCCGTTTTCGGTGAAGCGCCAGACCGCCACGAAGCCCCGGGCAAGGTCGCCGTTCTCGTCCCAGTCCAGGGGCATGGCCGCCCCTTCGTAGTTCACCGCGCCTCCGCCGGCCAGGATCCTCAGTCCGTTCGCGATGCTGCCCGCCTCGGCGATGACGAGCTCGCCGGGCGGCCTGCCGATGCCGCGCAACTGGCCGCGGATGGCGGCGCCGTCCAGGCTGCCCGCCGCCCGGGCGGCCAGGGCCAGGGCCACGGTGGCGTCGTAGGTCTGCTTTACGTAGGGGAAGGGCGGAGGATTCCCGTAGGCGCTCTTGTACGCGTTCTCCCAGGCCAGCGCCGAGGGCGTGTCCCGCGCGGCGCCCGGCGACGTACCGATCATACCCGCGAGGTGCTCCGGACCAACCGATCGGATCAGTTCGAGACTGCGGCCGGTGGGTCCGAAAATGAACTGTTCGTAATAGCCTTTCTCCAGGGCTTCGCGAACGATGGTTTCCTGCTGGGGTTGGAAGGCCAGCACCACCAGGGCCTGTGCGTCCTGAAGGGTGGTCTCCTTCAGTTCGTCCGCAAAGGTGGTCTTTTCCGGGTCGGCGGCGACCCGGACCAGCTTGCCCTCCCAGGCGTTCTCGAAGGCGTCCGCGATGCCGCGGCCCCAGACGTCGTCACGGTAGATGAGGCCGACGTTGCCGAATCCCTGCTCGAGGGTGATCTGGGCAAGAACCGGACCCTGGTCCGTGTCGGACAGGGTGGTGCGGAACAGGAAGTCGTCGTCCATCGCCTCCGTGAGCATAGGGGAAGAAGAGGCGGGCGAGATGGTGGGGATGCCTGCCGGCCCGGTCACGTTCTCCACGATGGCCAGCGTCGAAGAACTCGCCCAGGCTCCGACGATGGCATGGACGCTGTCGATTTCAACCAGGCCCCTCGCCTTCGTGACGGCCCTCTCCGCATCCAGCCCGGTATCGGCCACGATCCCCGTCACCGGGTTTCCCAGTACGCCCACCTCGTTGACGTGCTCGATCGCCATCTCGAATCCCCGCCGCATGGGTATCCCGTGTTCCGACCCGCCCCCGGTCAGGTCGATCAGCAGGCCGATCTTCAGGGCGGGGGTTTCGACCGGCGGTTCGGGCGGTGCGGGCGAAACCGGATCGTCCTTGCCGCAGGACGCCAGGACGGCCAGCGACAGGGCGGCTGCCAGACAGGCTACGATTGGAAAGTACGCCGGACGCGGTCCTTGCATCTTCAAGCCTCCTTCTCAGCGCGTTCATCTGGTTTCGAGTGTCCGATTTCGCGTTTCGCGTGTGTGATCAGGATACATATACAACACACCGTTTCCCCTGTCATCAGTTTTCTTATCTATCGCGAAGACAAGGACTTGGGAGGGTATTCCCCGTTCACTGAATTGCCTTGCCGACCGGCATCGGCGGAGGTACATTGAACAACCATGGCCGACCATACCGCCGTTTCCCCGAAACCGGCCGACGAAGAGGTCCCGCCTTCCCAGGTCCTCCGTCACGTCTGGGCCATTGCCTGGCCCGTCGTCGTCGCTTCGCTGATCGACGCCACCGAAGGTCTCGTAGACATTTATTTCGTGGGATTCCTCGGTCCCGCCGCGATCTCCGCCATCGGCATGAGCCGGCAGATCGTGTTCATCGTCATGGTCATGGCCATTTCGATCACGGGCGGCACGCGGACGCTGGTGGCCCAGTACTATGGCGCGGGAAGACACGGGGACGTCGGCCGGACCGGCCAGCAGGCGATCCTGATGGGTACGTACCTGGCCCTGGGACTGGCGGCCGTCAGCATCGTCCTCACCCGGCCCGCGCTGGTCCTCCTCGGCGCGCCGGAAGAAGTGCTGACCCACGGCATCCTCTTCCTGAGGCTCTACTTCGCCGGCATGATCTTCATGATCCTCAACTACGTGATGAGCGCCATCTTCGGCGGCGTCGGCGACACCCGCACGCCGCTGAAGATCTCCGTCATCGTCATAGTCGTGAAATGTGCGATATCCTACGGATTTATCTTCGGTGCGTGGGGACTGCCCGCCCTGGGCGTGGCCGGCGCGGCCGTGGGCATGATCATTTCCCGGCTGGCGGGATGCGTCATCGGGCTGGCGATCCTGGTCCGGGGCCACGGGCAGGTGCGGCTTTCCGCGAACTGGCGTATCCGGCCGGACTGGAGCATCATGTCCCGCATGCTGGACATCGGTCTGCCTTCCGGCGCGTCGGGTTTCTTCCGGAACGGCGCCCGCGTGCTCCTCTACCGGGTCATATCGGGCGTAAGCCGCCCCACGGCCGCCATCGCGGCCCTGACCATGGGGTTTCAGATCCGGCTCTTCGCCATCATGCCCGCGCTGGCTTTCTCCGTCGCGGCCACCTCGCTGGTCGGCCAGAGGCTGGGCGGACGCCAGATCCGGTCGGCCGAGCAGTACGGCGGCCAGACGATTCTGCTCTGCATGATCCTCATCGCGGCCGGGTCCGCCTTGATCTGGCTCTTCACCGAAGCGATCGCGGCCGTATTCACGACGGACGAAACCGTCCTCGGGATCAGTTCCGTCATGCTGCGCTTCTTCGCCATCGCCCAGGTTTTCTCGGCGCTGTCCATCGTGGCGAGCGGCGTGCTGGCCGGCGGCGGCGAGACCCGGCCGTCCCTCTACTACACGCTGATCTCCCAGTGGGGCATCATGCTCGTGTTCGCCTACGTCCTGGCCTTTCCCCTCGGGCTGGACGCGACGGGCATCTGGATCGCCTGGCTGGCCGCGGCGGTGCTTCAGGGCCTGCTCACCCTGAGACGCTACTTCAAGGGAACCTGGAAGCGGGCGGTGGTCTGACGGAGAGGCCGCGTTCCGGGGGGACCTGAGGCGGGGTCAGGCGTATTCGCGAAGCGTCCGGATGCCTTCGGCGATCCCGTCCGGATGCTTGAAGACAGCCGTGGCGGCCACCAGGACGTCCACGCCCGCGGAGACGGCGGCCGGGGCGGTATCGGCGTTCACGCCGCCGTCCACCTCCAGGTCGCAATCGATTCCCCGGTCCGTCATGGTCTTGCGGAGCCGCCGGATCTTCGGCAGCACGGATTCGATGAACCGTTGTCCCGAGAACCCCGGGTTGACCGACATGACCAATACGAGATCGAGATCGTCGATGATCTCGTCGAGGACCCGGGCGGGCGTAGCCGGATTCAGGGCGACCCCGGCCTGCCTGCCCTCCTCCCGGACGGACTGCACCACGCGGTGAAGGTGGGTCGCGTTCTCCTGGTGCACGATGATGACGTCCGCCCCGGCGTCCATGAAGACGTCGACGTACCGCTCCGGTTCCTCGATCATCAGGTGGGCTTCCAGCGGCAGGTCCGTGAGGGAGTCGATGGCTTCGACGATGAAAGGCCCCATGGATATATTCGGGACGAAACGGCCATCCATCACGTCGATGTGTATCCGGTCCGCGCCCGCGCGCTCCACGGCCCGGACCTCGTCGGCCAGACGGGTGAAGTCCGCGGACAGGATGGATGGCGAGACCCGGATCATGGTCCTCCCCCGGTTTCTTTCTGTTCCACGTGACCGCCGAACTGGTGGCGCAGGGCCGAAAGCACCCGCATGGCGTAGGATGCGTCCTGCCGCGACTGGAACCGCGTGAAGAGCGAGGCCGTGAGCACGTGGGCGGGTACGTCTTCCTCGATGGCCGTCTGCACCGTCCACCGGCCCTCCCCCGAGTCCTGGACGTACCCGGAATAGGCCGACAGGTCCCGGTCCTCCCGCAGGGCGGCTTCAAGGAGGTCCAGCAGCCAGGAACCGACCACGCTGCCGTGTCGCCAGACTTCGGCTATGTCGTGCAGGTCCAGGTCGTACCGGTGGCGCGGGTCCACGCGGCCGGAACCGGACTCGCGCAGGATTTCCAGCCCCTCGGCGAAGGCCTGCATCATGCCGTACTCGATCCCGTTGTGGATCATCTTCACGAAGTGACCCGCGCCGGCGGGTCCCACGTGCACGTAGCCTTTCGGCGCCGTCGACCCGGGCGCTCCGCCTGCATCCGACGCGCCGTGCGCCTCCGCCCCTGGCGCGCCGCCCCCATGGGCCGCGCCGCCCTCCCCGGGACCGGGGGCGAGCGTCTCGAACAGCGGGCCCAGGCGTTCGACGATCTCCGCGGGGCCCCCTATGGTCATGCAATAACCTCTTTCAAGCCCCCATACGCCGCCGCTGGTACCCACGTCGATATAGTGCAGACGCCTGGCGGCCAACCGCTCCGCGCGGGCGACGTCGTCCTTGAAGTAGGTGTTTCCGCCGTCGATGACGGTGTCGCCCGGGGACAGCAGGCCGGCCAGTTCGCCAATGGTCCTTTCGGTGGCGTCGCCGGCCGGTACCATGACCCAGACCGTGCGCGGCGCTTCGAGACCGGCCGCGAGATCGGACAGGGTCGAGGAACCGGCGGCCCCCGCCGCTACCGCCTCGCCGACCGCTTCGCCGCTTCGGTCGTACGCGATGACGTCGTGACCGCCCCGCAACAGCCGCCGGGTCATGTTGCCGCCCATCCGACCGAGTCCGACCATGCCCAGTTGCATGGACTCCTCCCGGGCTTCCGCGAACGCGCCCTCCGATCAGCGCGCGTCGGTTTCCGGTGATTCGACTTCCGCCGGCAATCAGGCCGGCTGCAGACGCTTCCGTTCGATGGCGTCAATCAGTTTGACGAAGGGGTCCACGAATTTCTGCACCCCTTCTTCGACGAGCTGGTCCGCCACCCGGTGCATCGAAATCCCGGCGCGCTCGACGCCGGCCATGACCGCCACGGCGTCGTCGACATCCGCTTCCAGCGAATCGGAGAGGCGTCCGTGATCCCGGAAGGCCTTCAGCGTTTCATCGGGCAGGGTATTGATGGTGTCCCTGCCGATCAGCTCTTCCACGTACAACACGTCCCGGTAGTCCGGGTTCTTGGTACTCGTGCTGGCCCACAGGAGCCGCTGGGGCACGGCGCCCTTCCGGGCCAGCGACTTCCAGCGCGGCGTCGCGTAGAGCGCCTTGTACCGCCGGTAGGTCGTCTTCCCGTTGGCGATGGCCGTCTTTCCGACCAGGTCCATGCACCTGGCGCGTTCGGCCGGGTCGGCTGACCGCGCCGCGTGTTCGGCCAGCAAAGCGTCGACCAGCGTGTCTATCCGGCTGATGAAGAAACTGGCCACGCTGGCGATCCCGCTGATCCGCCCGCCCGCGGCGTGCCGGTCTTCCAGGCCGCCGATATAGGCTTCGGCCGCCGCTTCGTACACGTCCCCGGAAAAAAGCAGCGTCACGTTGACGTTCAATCCCTCGCCGATCAACTGCCGTATGGCCGGAATGCCCGCCCTGGTCGCCGGCACCTTGATCATGACGTTCCCACGGTCCACGGCCTTCCACAGCCGCCTGGCCTCCGCGATGGTACCGGCGGTGTCGTCCGCCAGCTCCGGGGACACCTCCAGGCTCACGTAACCGTCGGCGCCCCCGGTGGAGTCATACACGCCGGCCAGGAGATCCGCGGCCGCCCGTATATCCGAAATCGCAAGGGCTTCGTAGATTTCCACGGCGTTCCGGTCCTGCGCAGCCATCCGCCCGATGTCGGCGTCGTAATCCGTACTGCCGGCAATGGCCTTTTCGAAAATGGCCGGGTTCGAGGTCATGCCTTTCAGCCCGTCTTCCTCGATCAGTCTCCTCAACCGGCCTGAAGAGATCAGGCCCCGGCTGATGTTGTCCAGCCAGAAGCTCTGGCCGTGTCGTGCGAGTCGGACGAGGGGATTAGCCATGGCGGATTCCTTTGTGCGCCGGTTAGTCAGGGTATCAGGACGATTTTGCCATAAGCGCCCGGTTCCATCACGGCGACGTGGGCCTCTGCTGCTTCGGCCAGTGAAAACTTCGTGCCCACCACCGGGTCGAGCGTTCCGTTTTCCAGCCCGGCGTGCAAACCGGCGTGGATGGCGGCAAGGTCCTCCGGCGAGGCCAGCAGCAGGACCATGCCGAGGATGCTGGCGTCGCGCGCCATGGCGTCTCGGGGATTGATCTCGATGACGCCCCGGTTGCCGATGACGACGACCCGTCCGCCATAGGCCAGCATGTTCAGGTCCTTGTCCAGGTTGACGTTGGCCAGCATTTCCATGATCACGTCGACGCCCAGGCCGCCGGTGACGTCCATGATCTGGTCCGTGTAGTCGGCGTCATGGTGGTTGACCACGTAATGGGCGCCCTGTTCCGTCACCAGGTCCGCGCCCCGCTCCGAACCGGCGGTGCCGATGACCGTCAGGCCCGCGGCCCGCGCGAGCTGTACGGCGGCAATGCCCACGCCGCCGCTGGCGCCGTGGACGAGCACGGTCTCGCCGGCCCGGCCCCCGGCCCGCTGAAAGAGGCCGCGCCAGGCCGTCGCGTAGGGGATGTAGACGCCCGCGCCTTGCGAGAAGGAAACGTTGTCCGGCAGCGGCTGCACCTGGCCCGCGGAGCACAGGGCCTGGGACGCGTATGAACCGGTCAGCGTACCGGCCAGGTATACGCGGTCTCCCACCGAGACGTGGGCCGTTTCGTCGCCGACGGCGGCGACGATACCCGCGCCGTCCATGCCCGGCGTGTAGGGCAGGTCGGGTTTCATGGCGTAGGTCCCCGCGCGAATGTAGGTGTCCACCGGGTTCACGCCGGCCGCCTCTATATCCACCAGTATCTGTCCGCCGCCCACCTGGAGATCCGCGCTGGTTTCGAGATTCATTACGCCCGGATCGCCGAAGGCGTGAATTCTGATCGCTTCCATGTACGTCTCCTCAATTCAGTATCAGCCGCAGAGTCTTTCCATCACTTCGTAGAGAATCCGCGGCCCCCTTTCCATGTTTTCCACGGAGATGCGTTCGTCGTTGCCGTGGATGCGGCGAAGGTCTTCGTCGGTCATGAGAAAGGGCATGAATCCATAGCAGTGAATCCCCAGGTCGCGGAAGTAGTGGCTGTCCGTGAATCCGGAGAGCATGTTCGGCGCCACCTCCACGCGCTCATGATACCTGGAAACGACCTCCCTTACGGCGTCCACGAGGGGAGAATCGAAGGGCGAGGACGAATTGCTGAAGTTCAGCGTCGTCTCCATCTCGATCCGGTCGTCGCCGACCACCCTCTTCAACTCCCGAAGGAAGTCTTCCGGTTCTTCCCCCGGCAGCAGCCTGCAATCCAGCTCGGCCGTGGCCGCCTGAGGTATGATATTGATTTTCTCGCTGCCCTGCAACATGGTTATCGATATGGTGTTCCGGAGAATCGACGCGTGATGCCGGTTCCGGAGCAGTTCGGCGAGGAATCCCTTGTCCCGGACGGACTCGCGGATGCGCGCGAAGCGTTCGCGGTATCCGTCTTTCTGCAGATGGGCGATGCCTTCGAAGTAGCGCGCGGCCGCGTCCGTCACCTTGACCGGCGGCGTGTATTTCATGATGGCGTTCAGGGCGCGGATGAGCCGGTTCACGGCGGAATGGGGCGTGGGGCGGGAACCGTGACCGGGTTCGCCGCGGGCGATCAGGCGTATCCAGCAGGGCGATTTTTCGGTGATGTCGATGGAATAGACGGCCCGGCCGTTCTCCAGGCGTCCCTTGCCGCTTTCGTTGATCAGGAATTCCGCGTCCGAGACGAGTTCCGGCCGGTTCCGGGTAATCCACCCGGCGCCGGCCGACCCGCCGGCCTCCTCGTCCGCGGTGGCGAGGAAGATCACGTCCCGCTTCAGTGGAAAGCGATTCCGGTGCAGCGCGAGAAACACCACCAGTTCCGCGATGCCCAGGTTCTTCATGTCGAGGGCGCCCCGGCCCCAGACGTAGCCGTCCCGGATCACGCCGCCGAAAGGATCGACGGACCAGTACGCACGGTCGGCGGGCACCACGTCGCTGTGATTCAACAGCACCACGGCCCGCTTCGAACCGTCCCCCCTCAGCCTCGCGTAGAGACTGGACCGCCCCGGGGCGGATTCGCAGACCTGGCAGTCGATGCCTTCTTCGGAGAGGACGCGGCGGAGGAAGGCGGTCGCGCGATCTTCGTTGCCGGGCGGGTTCGTCGTGTCGATGCGCAGGTATTCGCTCAGCAGTTGCACGGCTTCCCGCCCCAACGCGTTCCAGTCCAATGACCTACACGCTCCCTTCGGCCCGCGCGGCCCGCACGGCCTGCCGGATCACGGCGATGGCCGCGAGATCGCCCACGGCGTCGCCCAGTCCGGCGGGAACGACCCGCACCGTGTCGTACACCCGCGGCCACGTTTCGCTCCGCAGGTAGTTGCGGATGGGTTCCAGCAGCAGATCCCGGGCCTTGACCAGGATGGTGCCGATGACGATGATCTCCGGGTTCAGGATATTCACGATGTTTCCCAGTCCGACGGCCATGTACCGGGCCGTTTCGTCCACGATTTCCCGCGCGCAGGGGTCGCCCTGCCGGGCCGCCGCCATGACGGTTTCCGCCGTGATGCCCGCAAGGTCGCCGCCGGCCAGATCGGCCATGAGCGAACCGGGCGTCGCCCGCACCCTTTCCCGGGCCCGCCTGGCGATCGACGGCCCCGAACACAGGGACTCCAGGCAGCCCCGCCTGCCGCAGCCGCAGGCCGGTCCGTCCTCGACGATGGCCATGTGCCCCACCTCGCCGGCCGTGTCGCCCGGACCGCGGTAGAGCCTGCCGTCGAGAATGATGCCACCGCCGATACCGGTGCTCATGGTCATGTACACCATGTGGCGGAAGCCCCGGCCGGCCCCGAAGGACCACTCCGCCAGGGCGCTCGCGTTGGCGTCGTTCTCGACAAAGGCCGGCAGCGCCAGGGCGCTTTCGAGCCAGGCCTTCAGCGGCACCTCGTCCCAGCCCGGCAGATTGGGCGGGGCGTAGACCACCCCCGTTTCCGTGTCCAGGGGTCCGCCGCAACTGACGCCGACGCCGGCGATGTCCGCGGTGGCGAGCGAAGCGCGCGCCAGGACTTCGCGGGACATGTCCACCAGGGACGCCACCACGGCTTCCGGGCCCCGTGCGGCTTCGGTCAGCCTTCGGACCTTGTGCAGGATGCGCCCGTCCCGGTCGGCGACGGACACGGCCAGCTTGGTGCCGCCGATATCATGGCCCAGGAGGTACGGGGCGTTCCGATCTGGCTCGGGCATAGTCCTTTAAGGGTCAGCGCTTGAATCCCGGGGCTTCGCGGCCCCGTTCCGGCTTTCCGGAAAGCATGCAGGTATTATAGCCCGCGGGCGGCCCGTGTCAACTGCTTTCAACGGGGTTGCGACGCTCTTCCGTGCCCTTCGGCGCAGCCAAAAACTGATTGACAGCAACCCTCCGTTCCGGGCATTTTTGCAGGAGTCGGAAGGCTGCTTCACCGATTCGCCGGTATGGGCGGCCCGGCCTCGGCGCGCGGGTCCGCGGCCGACGTGTGGATCCGCGGCCGTCGTGCGGCCCGCTCAGGAATGGGAGGAGTTCGGCATATGTTGTTGGATACCAAGATTCTGTGGATGTGGCTGCACGTGTTGGGCGTCATCCTCTGGGCCGGGGGCTTCTTCTACGTCCTGGTCGCCCTCACCCCTGCGCTCCGGTCGGGCAGGGCATCGGAGGAACGCGTGGAGATCATGCGCAGGACCGGCGCCATATTCCGGCGTGTGTCCTGGACGGCGATCATCATCCTCGTCGTGAGCGGTTCGTTCAGTCTCTACAACCGGATCATGGAGGGGGTAGCCGCCCGGGCCGCGTCCTCCCAGCCGGAACTCTACCCGCTGCTTCCTCCGGGGTACGAAGCCCTGATGACCGTCAAGCTCCTGATCGTCATCGCATTGATCGTACACCACGCGGTCCGGCTCCTGGAACCCCGGGTCCTGGAAGACGGCAGCATCGGATTCAAGTCCAGGGCGTCGGGCATCGTGGGCGCCGTGCTCTTCGCGGCGGCGGTGCTGCTGGGCCTGGTGCTGCTGACGCTTAACGTCTCGGTCTGAAACCGCCCATGAAGGACTTCATCGCGTTAACCAAGCCCGGCCTGGTCATCATGCTGGTACTGACCACCTGCGTCGGGTTCTACCTGGGGTCCGACGGTCCGCTGGTCTGGGCCCTGTTGCTCCATACGCTGGCCGGGACCACCCTGGCGGCCGGGGGGACGCTCGCCCTCAACCAGTTCATGGAAAGGGACCGGGACGCGTTGATGCGGCGGACCCGGACGCGCCCCCTCCCCGCGGGGAAGTTGCGGCCCGGGCAGGCCCTCGGGTTCGGCCTGGCCATCACGGTGGCGGGGCTGCTCTACCTGGCCCTGGCGGTCAACGTCCTGAGCAGCGCGGTTACGGCGGCGATCACCGCCACGTACCTGTTTCTCTACACGCCGCTCAAGCACCGCACCACGCTGTCGACCGTATTCGGCGCGGTGCCGGGCGCATTGCCGCCGGTGACGGGATGGGCCGCGGCCCGGAACGAACTGGGGCTGGAGGCCGGCGCGCTGTTCGCCATCCTCTTTCTCTGGCAGATGCCCCACGCCCTCGCGCTGGCCTGGCTCTTCCGCGAAGACTACGCCCGCGCGGGGTTTCAGTTGTTGCCCGCCGTCGATCCCGACGGCCGGTTCACGAGCGCGCAGATCCTGATCAACTGCCTGGCCCTGACCGCCTTCAGCCTGGTCCCGACCATGCTCGGCATCGCGGGGGAGTTGTATTTCTACGCGGCCTTCGCCGCCGGGATGGGCCTGCTCGCTTTCTCCATCCACCTGACCGTGACCCGGACCGAGGCTTCGGCGCGGAACCTGTTCTTCGCGTCGCTCGTGTTCCTGCTGGTCCAGTTTTCGGTCATGGCCTACGACAAGGTATAGCATGCTGGAGATTACCGACCTGCCCCTGGTGAACGCCTGCCTGAACACGACCAGCGCGTCGTTTCTGGTCGCCGGCTACGTAAACGTCCGAAGACGCAGGATCGCCGCGCACCGGATCTGCATGCTGGGCGCGGTCGCGGCGTCGGTCCTGTTCCTCACGACCTATCTGATCTACCACTTCAACCACGGCAGCACGCCCTTCACGGGCGAAGGATGGACGCGTTACGTCTATTTCACCATCCTCATCAGCCACACGATCCTGGCCACGGCCATCGTGCCCATGGTCGTACTGACGCTGCGCCACGCGCTGAAGGGTCGGTTCGAGCGCCACGCGCCGCTGGCCAGGTGGACCCTGCCGATCTGGCTGTACGTGTCCGTTACCGGCGTGCTGGTGTACCTCATGCTCTACCACTGGCAGGGATAGGCGGCTGAAATGGCCCACGTTACCGTCCGGAGCATGACGCTGGCCGCGCTCATGACCGCGCTCATGACGCTGGCGACCCTGATCATCCGGATCCCCAATCCGGCCACGCAGGGGTACATCAATCTCGGCGACGCCATGCTGATGACCATCGCCCTCCTCTTCGGCTGGCGCATCGGCGGCCTGGCGGGCGGCGTCGGCTCGGCCCTGGCCGACGCGCTGGGCGGATATTTCCTCTGGGCGCCCTGGACGCTCGTCATCAAGGGGATCGAAGGGGTGCTCGTCGGATGGATCGCGGCCTGGGGCGCCGGGGACGCCTGGGGCGTCCGGAGCGGCGGGAGTGCCCGAAGCGGCCGGGCCGGGACCGGTCCCCGCCGGATCGCGGCCTTCGTCGCGGTGATGGCGGGCGGGGCCTGGATGGTCACCGGGTACTATCTGGCCGGAACGGTGCTGTTCGGCGGGGTCGCCGCGCTGACGGAGATCCCGGGCAACCTGACGCAGGCCGGCGTGGCGGTGGTGGCGGCCCTGCCCCTGTCCGTCCTGTTGAGAAACGCCTTGAAACGGAGCGATCATGGACCTCTCGCACCTCGATGAAAAGGGACGCGTCCGCATGGTGGACGTGACGGATAAGCCGGTCACCGAAAGGCGGGCGGTGGCCTACGGAGAAGTCAGGTCCGCGACCGACACCATCCGGAAGATCGCCGCCGACGAGATGGGCAAGGGGGACGTGCTGACCACGGCGAAGATCGCGGGCATCTCGGCGGCCAAGCGGACGGGCGACCTCATCCCCATGTGCCATCCCATACCGCTGACCCACGTGGAGATCGACGTCACCCTGAACGAGGACGCGGGGAAGATCGGCCTCCTGGCCACGGCCGTGGCGTCCGGCAGGACCGGCGTGGAAATGGAGGCTCTGACGGCCGTCTCCGTGGCCGCCCTGACCATCTACGACATGTGCAAGGCCGTGGACCGGACCATGGAGATCGCCTCCATCCTGCTCGTGGAGAAGGAGGGCGGCAAGTCGGGCGCGTTCCGGCGGGCGGGGTGGGAGGGTCCGGGGTAGGCTGGTGCCTTGCCGTTGCCCGGCAAGAGTATCGTACCCTCACCTGATCGTGGCGTACAGTTCGTCCGGCCGTTTCATCACCAGTCCGAGGGATCGGGCACGCCCCGGCTGATGACCATTTCGAGCCCGGGTTCGGGCAGCGATCGGCGGGCGGATACCACGCCCGTGGGAGTGACGGGCAGGTCGCGCAGAAAACCCCGCACCTGTCCGGTGAATCTGTCCAACAGCAAGCCCATCGCGGCGTCGCCCCTGGCATCGACGGTCGCCAGGCCTTCCGGACCGGACAGGCTGATCCGGTCGAGACGACCCCGCCACGACGGAGCCACCGGAATGGTGTAGGCGAAGACGGCGCCCTCACCGTCGTCGATCTCTTCCATATCGAAATCGAAGGAGAACAGCGCGCGGCCGTCAGCATTCTCACCGGTGATCCGGTACGGTCCGGATTCGGTTGGCGTCGACACGGCGGCGTCCACTACGAAGGCGGGATTGAGCACGAGGTCGCCGCTCTGGTCTACGCGGCCCCACAGCAGCAGCGTCCGGGCGGCCACGCCCGAGGACGCCGGGGCTATCCTCTTCATATAATCTTCGGTCTGCCGGTACCGTATCGCCTTGCTGAAGTTGTAGTCGCTGATCCAGTCCGGCGGACCGCAGTAAGTCATCAGATCGGGGGTATCCGGCGAAACCAATTCGCCGTTGAGGAAATCGTACCCCCAGGCTCCGACGTTGCCCTCGGGGTATGGGAAAGCAGGATCCCAACTCGGAACGTTGCAGGGAGCATGCCGAAGTGACATGTTGTGACCCAGTTCGTGTGCTATGTTGTCTGCGGCAAGTCCGGAAAGCGTGAGCGCAGTGGTTCCAGCCGCCGTACCCCCGAGGCCGCTCAGAATCCCCATGTAGTGGCCTCCCCTGCCATCCGTCTTCTGAATCGCCCTGACTACCTCAAACGCCTCCGTTGAGTTGTCAAACACGGGATTCACCGAGGTGTACACGGGTTCCAGTCTTCTGAGATGGAAATCCCTGACGGGCAGCAGATCCTGCGTGAACCGGAAGAGATCGTCTTCGGGCGTCAATCCTTCCGTCTCCGTCACGACGGTGAGATCCGGGTCCTCCGACCAGACAAGGGGGATGATGGTCAGATTCAGGGGCGGCACGTCCAGGACCTCGATGGCCATTCCGCCCGCTTCCGGGATGCGGGACTGGACGCCCGATAGAGGTTCCAGGGTTTCTTCCGGATCGATATCGACCACGAGTTCGAGTCCCGGGGCTATGATCGATCCGGGCACGAGGGCGTTTGCCGACGAGGCCAGCGAGCCTTCATCGAGGAGCGAGGGAATCCGGGAAACCTGTGCGCGTATCTCCACCGAGCGGACCTCCGCGCCATCGTTGTAAAAGGTCGCTCGGACGGGTGGCATGTCGGCTACGACCTCTTCGTCCGCCAGTACGAATACGCGCAGGAGGGCGTCCTCCCCCGCCACCAGCGGAACGGGATAGGTAATCGATTGCGTCGCCTGCGTAAGATAGGCAACCGAACGCGCCTGCGGTCCGCATCGTGGAACGCGAGATACGACGAGTCCCTTCAGGAAGTCGTCGAACTCCGGATCTTTCGGTGCGCATAGCTGCGTGCCGTCAACTGTCAGGCTACTGAGTTCTGTCAGTGTAGTTATCTCTCTCGGCAGGGGACCGAAGAGGCCGGGATTCCCCGCGAGGTTCATCTGAATCAGATTCCGCAACCGTCCGATTTCAGGCGGAACACTCCCGGTTAACTGGTTGTTCCGGAGGATTAGATACTCCAGGTTCACCAGCCCTCCGATTTCAGGTGGGATCGGACCGGTCAGTTGATTGTCTCCAGGCGCCAGGTACTGCAAGTTTTTAAGTTGTCCGATTTCAGGTGGTATACTGCCGGTCAGTTGATTCGTATGGATACTAAGCCGTTCCAGACCAACCAACTGTCCGATTTCAGGTGGTATACTGCCGGTCAGTTGATTCTGATGTAGATTGAGTTTCCGCAAGTTTTCAAGTTGTCCGATTTCAGGTGGAATCGGACCGGTCAGTTGATTGACATTCAGCCCCAGATCTTCCAGGTTTTTCAGCTGTCCGATTTCAGGCGGGATACTTCCAGTCAATTGGCCGGTCTGCATTATCAGTTGACGCAGAGCGCTCATTTGACCGATCTCAGCCGGGATATCCGTTATTTGTGTTCTTTCCAGATCAAGATTTTCGAGGGCACTCAGTTGCAGGATTTCAGCCGGGAAAGAGGTCAGTCGATTCCAACCCAAAGAGAGGACTTTCAGGTTTTTGAGTTGTCCGATCTCGGGCGGGATGGAGGTCGAGGTCAGATCGTTATGATAGAATTCTAATTGCTCCAGGTTTTTGAGTTGTCCGATCTCGGGCGGGATGGAGGTCAATCGGTTTCTATCAAGAGACAGAACCTTCAGGTTTTTGAGTTGTCCAATCTCGGCCGGAATAGAGGTCAGTTGGTTGCCCCATAACCACAAATCTTCAACCAAGCTCAATAGGCTGATTTCAGGTGGTATCGCGCCCTGGAGCCGATTTTCCTGCAATTCAAGCCGTGTGACCCTGTTTTCGGAATGTACGGGGTTCACTCCGTACCAGGACAACACCGAGGTATCCGTCAGCCAATTTGTGTTGTTGGCCCAGTTGGGACCATTCGTGCTGTTGTAAAACGCGACCAATGCTGCCCTGTCGTCTGGACTAGGCGGGGCTTTAACGGTGACCCGGACATGGGAGGCGATGTGACCACCTTCCTCACCCGGTTGGGCCGATATACGGGCTTCAATGGTGGCCGAGCCGGAACTTAGGGCGGTGACCAACCCGCTTGCGTTCACCGTGGCCACCCCATCATCGCTGCTCGTCCAAACGACGGTGAATCGGCTCGATACGTTTTGCTTCAGATCTATCACCGTTGCGATAAGTTGCAGGGTCTGGTCCACCGTCAGGGTGTCCGGTACCATCGGCGTGATGATGATCCTCGCTGGGCCGACCGGTAGTGCAACTTGCACCTGCACCGCGGCGGCGACGGTGCCGGCAGCGGCCGTAATGGTGGCCGAGCCCGTACGCGCGGCGGTGACTAGGCCGCTGTCGTTCACCGTAGCGACCTCGGTATTGCTGCTTCTCCAGGTTACGCTGGTCCCGGACAGGGTATTGCCGTTCTGATCCCTCACTGTGGCCGTGAGCTGTAAGGTCTGGCCGATCACCCTGAGCGTGTCCGGTTCCGCCGGGGTGATGGCGATGGTGGTGGGAACCGGTAGTGCAACTTGCACCTGCACCGTGCCGGCGATGTTGCCGGCGGCGGCCGTAATGGTGGCCGAGCCCGTACGCGCGGCGGTGACTAGGCCGCTGTCGTTCACCGTAGCGACCTCGGTATTGCTGCTTCTCCAGGTTACGCTGGTCCCGGACAGGGTATTGCCGTGCTGATCCCTCACTGTGGCTGTGAGCTGTAAGGTCTGGCCGATCACCCTGAGCGTGTCCGGTTCCGCCGGCATGATGGCGATGGTCGCGGGAGCCGCAACTCGCACTTGTACCGTGCCGGGCGCGACGGTAACGCGCGCGCCGCCGGTATTCGCGGCGGCAGCGGTGATGACGGCCGAGCCTTCACGCACCGCGGTGACCACGCCCTTGGCGTTCACCGTGGCCACCGACGTGTCGCTGCTGGACCAAGTGATGGTGATGCCCCAGTTGTAGGCTAAGCCTCTATATACGATTCCGTTTTGATCCTTCGCTTCCGTCTCGAGCCGCAAGGTCTGACCTGGCGTCAGGACTTCCGGTTCCGCCGGCGTGATGATGATGCTCATGGACGAGAGCGCAACCTGCACCTGCACCGCAGCGGTGACGTTGCCGGCGGCGGCTGTAATGGTGGCCGAGCCGTTGCGCACGGCGGTGACGGTACCGGCGGAGTTCACCGTAGCCACCGCCGCATTGCTGCTTTTCCAGGTGATGCTGGTCCCGGGCAGGGTATTGCCGTGCTGATCCGTTACCGTCGCCGTGAGTCGAACGGTCTGTCCCGTGGAAGTCAACGGCGCCGGCGTCGTTGGCGCTATGGCGATCTTCGCGGGTCTCGGCGGCTCGGGCGCTGGCGTGGGATTCGTCGGACCGTCTTTGCCGCAGGTAAGCAGTGCGGCAGAGGAAAGGAACAGCAGGAGGCCCGATGCGATCTGCAAGGCCCGCCGTGAACGCACGCGGCGAATGGGGTTGATCGATGAGCATCGCGAAGAGAACAAAATGAATCCCGGCTTCGACGGTTTGAGTATGGGACGACAACTGTGTTGAGGGATCGCGTCTGCGTGAATGATCCCCGCCGTTCGCTTTGGGTAAATCCCGCGCTTTTCGGTGGGAATTCAGGGATTGGGATTTTCAAACGAGCCGTTCTCGAACGCGCCGCCGATCGAGAACGCGCAATTGCTCCATGGATTTTGGCAGGAGACGTTTATAATATACAGAATAAATAGTGACTTATATGTGATTTTTACGGATTTTAAGGAGAATATCTCGCGAATTTGGAGATCTGAACGGCAAGAAACAGGCCGTCTACGGCCTACGGCGACATGGCCTGTTTCTTATCAGACAGCAAGATGCTCGTGTCGAAGGCGGTGATCATCTTCCCCTTATTTCTTCGATGTATTCATCGGTGTTTTCACCGCTGTCCAAAATGCCGTAGACCCGTTCCACGGGGTGCCGGGCCGTGGCTCGTTTCCGAATCAGCAGACCTTGTTCCGTCGCGGTGATCTCCACTTCGACGTCGCGATGCATGCCAAAACGGTCTCGCAGCCGCTTCGGAATGGTAATCTGTCCTCGCTTGGAGATTTTCATATTTCCTCCACGTGAAATACGTATTTGATTTATCATACCTTACGTTTCCATGCTCTGTTTATCAACCTGATTGATCGGGCGACAGGTCGCGAAAAAGGCGGGCAATCGAGGTTTTTCTTGACGCCATGCGATTCGTCCATATATTGTGGTGCGGCGATAGGAATAATTATTCTTTCAAATTCATATTTATTCATCATGACGACATGAACGCCAAGCACCAGCGCCAGGGCACCATACGATCGCTCATCGAGCGGGGGCACTTCCATACGCACAAGGAGGTCATCGCGGCCCTGCACACGGAAGGGATCGACGTCAACCAGGGCACGCTGTCCAAGGACTTCAAGGAACTGCACGTCATCAAGACGCGTCTCGCGGACGGCCAGTACAAGTACGTGCTGCCGCGCTACTACTCGGTAGAGACGCAGGACGAACTGGTCGAACGGGAGATCCGGGATTTCGTCGTGAGCGCGGACGACGCGATGAACCAGGTCGTCCTGCAGACCTCGGCCGGTCACGCGTCGGGGGTGTGCGAAGCCGTCGACCAGGCGGAGTGGCCGGAGGTCGTGGGCAGCGTCGCGGGCGAGAATACGATTCTCCTGATCACCAAGTCGGCCGCCCAGGCCAGGAAGACGCTGCAGCGCGTCAGGCAGATCATGAAGCAGAAGAGGTAAATCAAAAGAGGGAAGGCACATGATCAATCTGGGCATCATCGGCGCGACGGGGTACACCGGCATGGAACTCTACCGGCTGGCGTCGCGGCATCCCGGCGTCGAGGTCGTCTTCGCCACGTCGGAACAGTACAGCGGCCAGCAGCTCGGCGAGGTCTTTCCCCGGGTCGATCCGGACCGGGACATCACGCTGAGATCCCTGGACGATATCGCCCAGGAACCGGCGGACGTGGTCTGCTTCTGCACGCCGGACGGGGTGGCCATGGACCGGGTCGGCGCCTTCCTGGACCGGGGCGTAAGGGTCGTGGACGTGAGTTCCGATTTCCGGTTCGACGATCCCGACGTGTATACCTCTTGGTACAGCCGGCCGCATACGGCCCCGTCGCTCCTCGATTCCGCGGTCTACGGGATTCCCGAGCTGAACCGGGACCGCATACGGACCGCCGATCTCGTGGGCAATCCGGGCTGCTATCCCACCGGCGTGATTCTCGGCCTGGCTCCGCTGCTCGAAGCGGACGCGATAGACGCCGGTCAGATCATCGTGGACGCCAAGTCGGGGGTCAGCGGCGCCGGCCGGGGCCTGAAGCTGCGCAATCTCTACGTGGAGGTGAACGACAGCATCACGCCGTACAACATCGGCCATTCGCACCGCCACGTGGGCGAAATCGAGCAGGAACTGTCCAGGTTTTCCGACGAGCCGTCCTACGTCGTCTTTTCACCCCACCTGACGCCCATGAGCCGGGGCATCCTGGCGACTACGTACGTGCGGGTGAAGAACGGCGCGGCCAGCGGAGACCTGGCGGGCCTGTACGAGCAGCGCTACGCGGGAGAGCCCTTCATCCGCCTGTCCCGGTCCGGCTATCCCGAGACGCGGTTCGTGACCTGGACGAACTACTGCGACCTGCGCGTCGACCGGGTGGACGGATCGGACCTGGCCATCGTCACGTCCGCCGTCGACAACCTGGTCAAGGGCGCCGCGGGCCAGGCGCTCCAGAACGTGAACGTCATGTTCGGCCTGGACGAGACGACGGGATTGATCTAGAGGCGACGGAAACATCATGGAACGAACTATCGTGGTAAAACTGGGCGGCGCGACCATCGAGCAGGACGGCGTGGTCGAAGAACTGGCCGCCGACCTGCGGGACATGCCGGACGTGTTCCCGATCGTCGTCCACGGCGGCGGGTCGGAGATCGGCCGGTACCTGGAACTGCTGGGCAAGGAGTTCACCTTCGTGAACGGCCTCCGGGTCACGGACGGCGACATGGTGGAAGTGGTGGAAATGGTCCTGTCGGGCAAGGTCAACAAGGAACTGGTCTCGCGCTTCCAGCATTGCGGCGTGAACGCCCTGGGCGTGAGCGGGAAGGACATGGGCCTGCTGCGGGCGGAGAAGTACCGGGAGGACGGCGTGGACATCGGCTTCGTCGGCGAGATCGTTGAGGTGAACACGGCCCTGTTCGGCATCTGCGCGTCGAACCGGGTCACGCCGGTCGTCTCGCCCATTTCCGGGGGTGCCAACGGGGAGACCTACAACGTCAACGCGGACCACGCGGCGCTGGACATCGCCCGGGCCGTGGCCTGCGACGACGTCGTCTTCATCTCCGACGTGGCCGGCATCTACCGGTCGGATAGAAGGCCCGTGCGGCGGCTGACCCCTCAACTCGCCGATGCGCTGATCGAAGCGGGGGAGATCACGGGCGGGATGATTCCCAAGGTCCATTCCGCCCTGGAATGCCTGTCGCACGGCGTCCGCCGCGCCCGCATCATCGCCTGGCAGGGTCCCGGGACGCTGCGCGGGGAACTGGCATCGGAAGAAAGCACCTATGGAACTGTAGTTGCCGCCGGATAGTACGACGACGCTACCCGGGGATACACGCCACACGCCACCACGCCACCACGGCACACGCCACCACGGATGAAAGGATACAGCATGACTACCGAAGAGATCATCGCCCTGGAGGAAGAATACATCGCGCCGACCTACGTGCGCCCGCCCGTCGTGTTCGACCGGGGCAGCGGCGTCTACGTCTACGACCTCGAGGGCAGGCGGTATCTCGATTTCCTGGGCGGCATCGCGGTGAACTCCCTGGGCCACGGGGTGCCCGAGGTCATCGGCGCCGTGGCGCAGCAGACCGCGAAGCTGATGCACGTCTCCAACCTGTACCACACCGAACCCCACGTGAGGCTCGCGAAGCTGCTCGTGGATAACGCCTTCCCGGCCAGGGTGTTCTTCTGCAACAGCGGGTCGGAGTCCATCGAGGCGGCCCTGAAGTTCACGCGCCGGTGGGCGTCCGACGTCGGCGGGGAAGCCAAGCACGAGATCGTGACCTTCGAGAACGCCTTTCACGGCCGCACGTACGGTGCCGTCAGCGCCACGGCCCAGCCCAAGTACCACGAAGGGTTCAAGCCTATGGTCCCGGGCATGGTCTACCTCCCGCTCAACGAGATCGAACCCCTCGAAGAGGCGATATCGGAAGAGCGGACCGCGGCCGTCATGGTGGAACCCGTCCAGGGCGAGGGGGGCGTCAACCCGTCGCAGGTCGAATTCCTGCAACATCTGCGCAAGTTGTGCGACGAACGCAGGGTCGCCCTGATCTTCGACGAAATCCAGTGCGGCCTGTGCCGGACGGGCAAGCTCTTCGCCTACCAGCACCACGGCATCGAACCGGACGTGATGACCCTGGCCAAGCCGCTGGCCGGCGGCCTGCCCATCGGCGCCGTCATGATGAGGCCCCATATCGCCGAGGTCCTCAAGCCGGGCATGCACGGCTCCACCTTCGGGGCGAATCCGGTGGCCTGCCACGTGGCCCACGCCGTCGTCGGCAAGATGATCGAAGAAGGCCTGGCCGACCGGGCCCTGGAAATGGGCGGGAAACTGACGGAGGGCTTGAGGGCACTGGGGCAGCAGCACGCCGACATGAAGGACGTCCGGGGCGCGGGCCTGTTGATCGGCGTGGAATTCGAAGACAAGGTGGACGGCATCATGGGCGCCTGCCGGGATGCGGGACTGATCCTGGGAACGGCCGGCGAGAAGGTGTTGCGCTGCGCGCCGCCCCTGGTCATCGGACAAGAGCACGTGGACGAGGCGCTCGGGATCATCGGCGGCGTGCTGGACGCGCGGTGAGTCGGCCGCGCCGCGCGGCGAGTTACCTGTAACGTGCGGCGTGCTGGACGCGTGGTGAGGCAGGCGCGAAGTGGTGAGTTATCTGTGACGCGCGGCGAGCCACTTGTGACGTGCGGCGAGTTACCCGCGAAGTAGTCAGAATGAACTTTGAATCAGGACGGAACGGAAAATCATACCCGAACATGTGAGTCATACTGGAACAGGGAAACCATGACCGATAGCCGGGACGAGGCACTCAAGCAACTGATGGACGATTTCCACGCGTCCATCGACGTGGACCGCCGCCTGTTTCGCGTGGACATCCGGGGCAGCATCGCCTACGCCCGGGGCCTGGTGCGCATCGGTGTGCTCACCGGGGAGGAAGGCCGGGTAATCGAGGATGCGCTGGGCGAGATCGAAGGCGAGATCGAAAGCGGCGCCTATGTGCTGACGCGCGATCTGGAAGACATCCACATGGCCGTGGAGAAACGCCTGATCGAGAAGGCAGGACCTGTGGGCGGCAAGTTGCACACGGGCCGGAGCCGCAACGACCAGATCGCCACGGACGAGCGCCTCTACTTGCGCGAAGTGGTGGACGACCTCAACGGGCGACTTCGCGCCTGCCAGGCGGCCCTGCTGGGTCTGGCCGAACGCACCGTGGACGTCGTTTTCCCCGGATATACGCACCTGCAGCAGGCCCAGCCGATCCGGTTCGCCCATTACGCCCTTTCCCTCTTCTTCGGACTCCAGCGGGACAGGGAGCGCCTGGCGGACTGCCGGAAGCGCATCAACGTCCTGCCCCTCGGCGCGGGGGCGATGGCGGGCAGCGCCTTTCCCATCGACCGGGCATTTCTGGCCGGGGAACTCGGTTTCGACGGCCTGTCGCCCAACAGCATCGACGCGGTGAGCGACCGCGATTTCATCGTCGAGTTCCTCGCCGCCTGCACGATGCTCATGATCCACGTCAGCCGGGCCTGCGAGGACCTGGTCATCTGGTCGTCCACGGAGTTCGGGTACGTCACGCAGCATCCCCGGCTGGCGACGGGCAGCAGCATCATGCCGCAGAAGAAGAACCCGGACGCCGCTGAACTGCTCCGGGGCAAGGCCGGCCGCGTCGTGGGCGACCTGGTCTCCCTCGTCACCATGCTCAAGGGCCTGCCCCACGCGTACAACAAGGATATGCAGGAAGACAAGGAACCGCTCTTCGACGCCATCGACACGGTGACCGTCGCGCTGACCGTGTTCACCGCGATCTGGGAGACGCTGGAGGTAAACGTCGACCGGGTTCGCGAAAGCATGGACGACGCGATGCTGTCCACCGACCTGGCGGATTACCTGACCCAATGCGGCGTGCCCTTCCGCGAGGGGCACGGCATCGTGGCCGCCCTCGTGGACGAGGCCATACGCCGGAACTGCAGCCTGCGGGACCTGCCGCTGGATCTGTACCGCCGGCATTCGGAACATTTCGACGAGCAGGCGATCACCCAGCTCAGGTTCGACGACAGCGCCGACAAGCGCGCCCTGCCCGGCGGCACCGGAAGGGATTCTGTCGCGCAGCAACTGGAACAGGCCCGCGAGATCATAGGAAGCGGGTAAGCCCGGCAGGTAAGGGAGCAGGACGGCCATGAACAAAGCGAACGCGTCCGGAACGCCGGATTCGAACGGGAGCGAGGCAGTCATCCGCCCGGCCGTGATCGGGGACGTCCCCGAGATCATGGAGATCCTCCAGCCCTACATCGAAGAGGATATCCTCCTTCCGGTGTCGGTCTACCGCCTGTTCGAGCACATCCGGTATTTCGTCGTCGCCGAGCGCGGCGTCCAGGTGGTGGGCTGCGGTTCCCTCGTGATCGTGTGGCACGACCTGGCCGAAGTCCGGTCGCTGGCCGTCCGGAGAGGATGCCAGGGCGGTGGCGTCGGCGGACGCATCGTCGACGAACTGATCGCGGAGGCGGAGGAACTGGGCGTCGCCCGGGTCTTCGCCCTGACCTACGAGACCAGCTTCTTCGGCCGCCACGGGTTCGAGGTGGTCGACCGGGAGACGCTGCCCCACAAGGTCTGGAAGGATTGTACCTACTGCGCCCGTTTCACCCACTGCGACGAGATCGCCATGGCCCGGACGCTGATCCCGGAAGACCAGCGCGCGCCGGAACCGGCCCTGCCGGCCATGCAGCAGGACCCCACCCTGATCATGCCGTCTCCCGCCCCTCGGTAATCCGGCTTCGAGCGGCCGTGATTGACCGATTTCGGAAGTTTCCCATGCCGAGCCACGCGCTTGAGGATCGTAAATGACCGAGCCTGGGCGGCTTCCCATCCACGCTCTTGAGGGCCGTAAATGACCGAGTCTGGGCGGCTTCCCACGTCGATCCACGTTGCGGAAGCGGCGACACAGCTCAGATGGTGGCTGCGGCTTCCTCCGACCAACCTCATCGACCGGGGCGACCACGTCCGCTTCCGGCACGCCCTCTACCTGATGATCCACCAGGTCGCCACCGTGCTCTACGGGATGAACGGCCTGCCGGAGACCATGTACTATCCGTCAAGGCTCGAAGGTGCGCGGAACCGCCTGAACGGGTTGTCCAGGGCGCCGGAAGACTCGGGCGATGCCCTGTGGACGCTGGCGACGGCGCGGGATCCGGAACAAGCGTGGACGGCCGCGGCCGGGCTGATGCGGGATACCCTGCTGTTGCTGAACGACGCGCCGGAAGCAACAGACTACCCCGGCGTGGTGACCGGCGCGGACCGGGAAATCGAGGAAGGGGCTTTCAAGCCGGATCAATCTCGGGACCCCGGTGAACTGTACGCGCTGGCTGCCGAAATCGCGGAGAGAATTCGGCTCCTGGCCGGCGTGAACGCCGTGGCACTGGGCGGATCCCTGGGAAGGGGTTTGGCCGATCGCCAGTCGGATATCGACCTGCTCGTTTTCGGACCGGGCATACCCGCGGAGGCCGATCGCCGCCGTCTGATCTCGGCCTGGCCGGACGTAACGCATGGACCCTTGATCGAACCGGCCTGCGACAGCGTCCTGCTCGATGGGGCGATGGTCCATATCCGCTACTGGACCAGGCAGACCGTGGAAGACATGCTGGCCGCGTTTCCCAGGCCGCCTGCACAGCGCATTCTCGCCGAGGAGTTGCAGCACGGTCATATGCTGATCGATCCGGACGGACGGTTGAGGGAGTGGGATATGGTGTTGGAACAGATTCCGCCCAGGTTGGTCACGGCGATTTTCGAAGAAGCGCAGGGACGGCTGCCCCTGTTTCGCAAGCAGTGGCAGAAGGCGCGAGGTTGCGACGATCGGATACACCTCTACTGCCTCGCCAACCAGGCCGTGAACGATTTCCTGATCGCGTTGTATATCCGGAATGGGCGGTTTCTGAGTACGCCGCGATGGACCCACGTTGATATTCCAGCGTTTGATGTCGTGCCGCCTGACCTGGCAACGAGGTTGTTCCCGCTGGTGGACGGGTTCGACGACTTGGAAGATACCGCGGCTAGATGGCGCGCACTGGAGATTTTGTGGGGTGAGTTGGCAAGTTTGCCGCCTCTGAAGGCCTGACGGTATGTTTGTGGTTGAGGATCGAACGCTCTGTGCGCATCTCGGGAAGTATATCGTCTACCCGAAGGCTGAGATACGGCTATCTAAAGCGCGTCTGCTCGTGGAACAAAACAAAATAGATTTCGAGATTCAGCTTCAGACATCGACTAATCCTGGAAAGCGCATCCAGGTAGAGATGCGTTTGATGCATTCGGCTTATTGCGTTCGATCTGCCTGCATTGTGCGTCGCTTCAATCAGTGATCATCGGTTTGTTTCAAGCAGCGTTTCGGGAGTGGATTTCATGGGATGGCTCTATGAATCTATAAAAAGACGGCACAGAGAGGAAGGTCGTGCGGAGGGCCGGAGAGAAAGAGACCAGGCTTACAGAGAGTGGATCAAGAGGGAACAAGAGGCCGGCACACTTGGCACGCCGAAAAGTCCGCCCCCGTTTCTTGATGATGGAGTCTGCGATCAGGACAAGGGCGCATCGCTCTGATCGGTGGCAGTCCGTGTTCCCCGGATTTGTTAAGCCCCTCGCGAATTTGGCGGTTATTGGAGAGAGGTGGCAGTTTCTATGGCGAGCCGACACGCGGATTGGATGAAACAGGGCCGGCGAGACCTGGACCACGGACGCCATTCGCTCGAAGCCGGCGACTATGAGTGGGCTTGCTTTGCCGCCCAGCAGGGTGCCGAAAAAGCCGTCAAAGCGGTGATTGAGAAAGCGGGCGGCGTGACGTGGGGAAATTCGGTCACGACCCTGCTCGAGGCCTTGCCCGACTCCTTGCGGTCCGGCCGGCAGTTGCTGGATGCCGCCAAAGCGTTGGACAAACACTATATACCCGCCCGGTACCCCTACTCGCATCCGCAAGGAGCCCCCTATGAATACTACACCCGGGCGGAAGCGGAAAGCGCACTGGCGAACGCCGCGCAAGTCATCGACTTCTGTAAAAGTATCTTGGCTGGATCGCTCTCGACTGATGGAGCGTCTCAATCGAGCGGCCCGGACGCTGGGTGACCGACAACCCCGAGATCGAATCGATCTATCTGTTCGGCTTGTTGGCCTGGGGAGACGCCGTGCCGGGCAGCGACGCGGACCTGCTGGTCGTGGTGCGTCACGCCGCCGAGCCGTTTCGGGATCGGCCGGCCCGTTACCACACGACGGGTATCGGCGTGGGCGTCGATGTTGTGGTTTACACGCGAGAGGAACTGGACGCGTTGCTGGAGACGGGCAACGAATTCGTGCGGCGGGCTTTGCGCGAGGGTGTCCCGGTTGTTTGCGGTTCGCTGAAGCGACCGGATACCGTGGTCTTTCTGGCCATCGTGGCGGTAACCGGTTCGATCTTCTGGCGTTCGGGCGTTACGCGCTTTCAATCGAGATGGCCTTCGATAACATCATCAAGGTCGGAGGATCATCAGTTTTCGCCACGTTCACTTTAATCGAAGGAGTGGATTTCATGGGATGGCTCTTATGAATCTATAAAAAGACGGCACAGAGAGGAAGGTCGTGCGGAGGGTCGAAGAGAAAGAGACCAGGCTTACAGGGAGTGGATCAGCAGGGAACAGGAGGCTGGCACGCTTGGGACACCAAAGCAGAACCCTCCGCCGTTTCTTGATGATAGCGTTTGCGATCAAGACAACGGCTCGAATCGTTGACACGGTTGGTTTTGCGAAAGACTCAGAAATCTGGGAACTGGCTTGTGGGAATCAGATGGTTTGGCCAATCGGATCCCCGGGATCATTAGTGACTAATTCGGCAATGGGTCGCTTCTGCGTTAATATCTGAACTATTCCTTTTTTGTTCGGTTATGACTACCACGCGTACTGTCCTCCTTCGTTTTATATACGATAGCGTTTGACATACGACTTGAACCACAGCTTAGAGACTACGAATTCGGCTATCCGAACAGATAAACTCACGGGGAACAAGAAGGGAATTATCGCTCTGGATTTGGGAGATCTCGATTGATTAAGAACGAGAGACAATATCTAATCACTAAAGCGCAGGTATCGCGATTCGCACGTTCCTTGGAAGGCCTGAGTGAGGTGGGGGGGAGACATCCGCTTATCTTGAAAGCACAAAAAGAAGCGGTGCAAAGCCAGCTTTCCGATTTGGAAGCCGATTTACGCGAATATGAGTCATTGAAAGCCGGCAAATTCAAGCCGGATCAGTTTAAAACCGTCAAAGAGATCCCGACCATACTGATCAAAGCGAGAATTGCCCAAGGCTTAAGCCAGAAAGACCTGGCAGAGCGTCTCGGATTGAAAGAGCAACAGATACAGCGATACGAGGCGACTGACTATGCTTCCGCACGTCTGTCACGAATCAGAGAAGTTGCCGGAGCGCTGGGGATTGATGAATAATCATCAGATCAATATGTGACTTGGGTCTGTCACGTATTTTGTGTAACTGACTGTTTCATGATATGGGCACTCTGTCTTCGTACATGATGACGAACTGGTTGATGGCGGCCGTCCAGTTTGCGATGGGCCGTGTCCACCTGCGGGACAGATTGAGCAGGGCCAGGTAGAGCAGTTTCCTGGCGGCCTCGTCGGTGGGGAAGGCGCCCCTGGTCTTGATGATCTTGCGCAACCCTCTGTTCATGGATTCGATGGCGTTGG
Source organism: bacterium (assembly GCA_963693015.1). GTDB lineage: Bacteria > JAAXHH01 > JAAXHH01 > JAAXHH01 > JAAXHH01 > JAAXHH01. Next base: position 1,358,576 of record OY843748.1, on the reverse strand, counting down.
TCGTGTAGATGACCTTCCTGATCTCCTGGGGGAAGGCGAAGAACGGACTCAAGTGGTCCCAGTTTTTGCGCCACTGCCGGCTGATGGTGGGGTACTGCTCGTCCCAGCGCTCGGCAAAGCGGTCCAGCGCGGTCTCGGCCTGTTCGGCGGTCGTGGCCTGGTAGATCGCCCGCAGGTCTCTGGCCACCTGCTTGCGGTCCTTCCAGGAGACGTAGGTCAGGCTGTTTCTCACCAGGTGGACGATGCACAGCTGCACCTGGGCCTTGGGATACACCGTCTCTATGGCCTGCGGAAAGCCGGTAAGACCATCGCAGCAGGCGATGAAGATGTCGTTGACCCCACGGTTCTTCAGTTCAGTGAGTACGTTGAGCCAGAATTTCGCGCCCTCGTTCTGCTCGATCCAGAGGCCCAGCAGTTCCTTGTCGCCGTTCAGGTTGACGCCCAGGGCCAGGTAGACCGCCTTGTTCCGGATGCTGCCGCTGTCACGGATCTTGACGAACAGGGCATCCAGGAACAGGATCGGATAGACCGCGTCCAGGGGGCGCGACTGCCAGGCCGTAACTTCCTCGGTTACCGTGTCGGTGATCCGGGAGACCAGTTCAGGCGATATGGCCACCCCGTAGAGGTCTTCGACATGGCCCTGGATATCGCGGGTGCTCATGCCCCGTGCGTACATGGAGATGATCTTGTCGATGATCTTGTCGTCGAAGTCCGGCCAACGCGTCTGGTACTTGCGGATCAGCCTGGGATCGAAGGTGCCCTCGCGGTCCCGGGGGATCTCTACCGGCAGGTCGCCCGTCTGGTCCTTGAGCGTCTTGGTCGTCTTGCCGTTGCGCGAGTTGCCGCGGTTCCTGCCGTCGGGGGCATGTTTCTCGTAGCCGAGATGCTCGGTCAACTCGGCTTCCAGGATCCGTTCGGCCATGCGCTTCTTCATGCGCTTGAGCAGGCCGTCTTCGCCGAAGAGGTCCTCGACATCCACACCGTCTTCCATCAGCTCATCGAGAAGACGGTCGATCTTACTGGGGGTCTTCTTGTCTCTGGCCATAGCACTTCCTCCTTGTGAGCAAGATATACGCTATCGCCAGTTACACAAAACATGTTACATACTCTGTGACTTCCTCGCAGTCGGAGACCTGCTCCAGCTAAATCCGCAATTCCAGCCCGTCCCCGGTCTCCCGCAGGCCGTCTTCCACCAAATCGCCGGCAACCCGGACGACTACGCCCGGCCCGGACTCGCCGACGGGCTCGAACGACATGCTCGGACTCTTGTTCCTGCCCCCTGCACTGGCGATGCCGAGCACGAGCCGGTTGCGGTCGGACGAGAACGAATCCAGTAAGCCTTCCGGCAGGTCGGCATCATCCACGACGACGGTCAGGCCCTTTGCGTCCCATGACTCGATTTCCCCGCCGAACCGGCTCAGTACCCATGTGACCGGTTCATTCTCCTTCGAGTTAAGCGAAACGCTCATCTCGTTCTCCACCACGATCCCGATTCGATCACCGGCAACCAGGAGATGGGTAAGATCTTCCTTCGGACCGCCGCAGCCCATAGCCATAAGCAGGGCAGCCAGTATGAGAAACCCCATGCTTTTCAGGTACATCGTTGTCTCCCGGATGTATCTCGTCTTCAATTCCAGTGAGTTACGCCTCTTCAGTAAGAGGATTACACTTCATCGGTACGGTGATCACGCAGCTACAGTGTGCTTATTACGCCTCCTCGATAAACTCCTCCACGTCCACGCACACGCCATCTTGGCTTGCCGACGCCCAACTCGCCAGGATAGGCGCGAGCGACCGCAGGCCGTCGTGGTAGTCGCTCTGAAGCAATGCCGGGTCGTTCGACCGGACCGCCTCGACGAAGGCCCGGTCCTGTGCCAGCCACGGGTCGAAGGGGTCGGCCTCGTAGACCACCTCGTCGTTCACCTCGATGCGTTCGTAGCCGAAGACGGAAAGCCTCCCGCCGTCGAAGTAGATCTTGAAATAGGGTTCTTCGCCCGGACCGGACGGATCGCACTCGATGAAGGTCAGCGTCGCCGTGGCGCCGGCCGAAAGCTGGTAATGGAAGGATGAAGAAAGCGGCGTATGGTATCCGTCCGGATGGTACAGGAAAGCCTGGGCCCTGTGGACGTCCTGGCCGGTCATGAACCGGGTGTAGTCCGTGGCGTGCACGCCCCAGTCGAAGAAGCGGACGCCGCCCTTTTCCACCAGGTTCGTCCAGTCGTCCGCACCGAATCTGGCCACCTTGATGTTCTGTGTGACCTGCTGGAAACGGACGTGCACCACGCGCTTGTCCCGGAGCAGCCGCCTGGCTTCCTGGAAGATGGGCCGGTACCGTTCCCGAAAGCCCACGGTGCTGATCACGCCGCCCTTCGTCACGGCCGCGTCGATCCGCTTCGCCAGGTCCATGTTCATGGCCTGGGGCTTCTCGCTGAAGAGCTGGATGCCGCGTTCGGCCGCCGCGATTTCCACGTCGGTGCGGGCGAAGGCCGGCACGATGGACCACAGGGCATCGGGTCTCTCGGCCTCGAGCATACGGTGGGCGTCCGTGTAGTTACGGGAGACCCCGAACTGCGCGGCCGCTTCGCGCAGCGCGTCCTCATTGATGTCGCACAGCGCCGCGATTTCAACGCCGTCGATTTGGCTCAGGTTGGGCAGGTGCGTGGCCTGGGCAAACCTGCCGGTGCCGTAGACGGCCACGCGTACGGGCCTGGCGGTCATGAACCCTCCAGTTTGTATGAATATATATGAATCGAACGCAATCCGTCTGAATCGACGGGATCTTTAAGCGATTCGCGCGGGATCTTTAGAAGCGATTTGCGGCTGAATGGGCGATCGATCATGGATGAACCGGCTGTGACTCTGCCAGCCTCATCTACTGAATCACGTCAGATCGGGCATGCCTACGCCTAGTCCAGCCGCGGTTTCCGAGATTGACTACTCACGTCAGATCGGGCATGTCCACGCCGAGTTCAGCCGCGGTTTCCGAGATCGTATTCCACGTCTTGTCCGGAATATAGATGCCCTCGGCGAGCCGCTTCCGCCGGGTGTCTTCTTCGATCTCGCCCGGCGCGTACACCTTCTCGAAACCGGGAAGCGGTTTCGCCGAACCCACGTAGGCCACGTGGGCTTCGATTTCCGCCGTGTATTCGTCCAGGTCCATGAAGGCCCCGATGTCCATCGCGGCGATCAGGATCCCGCCGCCGCCACCCTTGCCGCCCGTGCATCCTGCGTTCGACAGGGGCCCGATGATCATCTCGATCATCATGGCCAGTCCGTGCCCCTTGTGGCCGAACTGCAGGCCGCCGAGGGGCAGCACGGCCACCTGGTCCGGCTCGGCGTGGTATCGGCTCCCGTCGTTCACGTAGCGGCCCTGCTGGTCGATCAGCCAGCCGTCCGGCATGGGCTCGCCGCGCTCGATCTTCTGTTCCACCTTGCCGCCCGCCACCACGCTGAGGGTCACGTCCAGCATGAGCGGCGGCCCTTTCGCGCGGGGCACGGCGAAGGCGATGGGCTCGGGCCGCAGGCGCCGGTCGGCGCTGCCGTAGGGCGCCACGAATTCGCCGCCTCCGTTCAGGCCCACCATGCCGATCATGCCGTTTTCGGCGATCCGCGGGGGGAAATCGCCCAGCCGGCCGATGTGGGAGACGTTCCGCAGGGCCACCATGCCGATCGTCGCGTTGCGCGCCTTCTCCACCGCGAGGGAGAGGGCCTTCGTCACCGCCACGATGCCGTTGGCGCCGTTCCCGTCGATCTGGGCGAAGCCGGGACGGTCCGCGATCACGGTGTGGTCTTCCCAGAGCCTGTAATCGGACTGGAGAGACGGGACGTAGCGGGGCATGAACCACACGCCGTGGGAGTCGTGCCCCAGCAGGTTGCTGGTCGTCAGGTGATCGGCGAGGATATGGGCGTCCTCTTCGGGGATACCGGTCGCCTCGAAGATCGCGCGGCTCAGGCGATTGAGCGTTTCGTAAGGTACTACGGGCATGGATCTGCTCCTGTGATCTTCAGTGATCAGTGATATAGCCAGTGTGCCGGGTTTGCTCGTGACGGGTTCGTGACGGGTATGGAGACCGCAGCCGGGAATGGAAACCGCAACGGATCAAAAGAGTAAAATATCGCATCGCGGGGCAATGACAATCAGAATTGCGAACGGCCTTGACAAGCCATATCGACATGGATAAGTTGGCGCATTGTGTTATTTTGACATTGCCATAATGGCCACATGGTCACTATATGACAGATTGGCATATCCGGGCGGCCAGGTGCTGTCGTATGCCCATCCGTCATTCGGATGATTTAACATGATGGATTACAGTATGTTAAGTATGCGCCGTCAGGACGTGGCCGGTGAGCTTCTTCATGCTGGCACGGAAATTGCATAATTATACGGCAGTTCGAAACCGTGCTGATTGTAGAATCAGCGTACTTCATCACAAGTGAAAGGAGCAGGCAGCAATGAACGTACAACCTTTGGGCGACCGGGTCCTGGTCAAGCGCCTCGAGGAAGAAGAGGTACAGCGCGGCGGTATCATCATTCCCGATACGGCCAAGGAAAAGCCGCAGCAGGGCGAGGTCGTGGCGGCCGGCCCTGGACGCGTCGGCGACAACGGCGACCGCGTGGCGCTGGAAGTCAAGGTCGGCGACAAGATCCTCTTTGGCAAATACTCCGGCACGGAAGTCAATCTGGATGATACCGAATACCTCATGATGCGTGAAGAGGACATCCTGGGTATCGTGTCGTAGATCACAGCGTGCTTGAACCGCAGCCGCGAACCGGTTGCGGTCGAACCTGAGCGTATGCAAGGAGGGTTGAACCAGTGGCAAAGCAGTTGAAATTCAGGGATGACGCGCGACGCTCCGTGCTGAACGGGGTGGAGGCCCTGGCCAAGGCGGTGAAGGTCACGCTGGGTCCCAAGGGCCGGAACGTGGTGCTCGACAAGAAGTTCGGTTCGCCGACGGTCACGAAGGACGGCGTGTCGGTGGCCAAGGAAATCGAGTTGCAGGACCCCTACGAGAACATGGGGGCCCAGATGGTCAAGGAAGTGGCCTCGAAGACCAGCGACATCGCCGGCGACGGGACCACGACCGCCACGGTGCTGGCGGAGGCCATCTACCGCGAAGGCCTGAAGAACGTGACCGCCGGTCACAATCCCATGGCCCTGAAGCGCGGCATCGAGAAGGCCGTGGCCGCGGTGGTGGACGAGATCGAGGGCATCAGCCAGCCCACGGCCGGCAAGACCGAGATCGCCCAGGTCGCGACGATTTCCGCCAACAACGACGCCGAGATCGGCGACCTGATCGCCAACGCCATGGAGAAGGTGGGCAAGGACGGCGTCATCACGGTCGAAGAGGCCAAGAGCATGGACACCATGCTCGACGTGGTCGAGGGCATGCAGTTCGACAAGGGGTACATCTCCCCCTATTTCGTTACGGACTCGGAGCGCATGGAGTGCAGCCTGGACGATCCCTACGTGTTGATCCACGAGAAGAAGATCAGCGCCATGAAGGACCTCCTGCCCATCCTCGAGAAGGTCGTGCAGCAGGGCAAGTCCATGCTGATCATCGCCGAGGACGTGGAAGGCGAGGCCCTGGCCACGCTGGTGGTCAACAAGCTGCGCGGGACGATGCGCATCTCGGCCGTCAAGGCGCCGGGCTTCGGCGACCGCCGCAAGGCCATGCTGGAGGACATCGCGATCCTGACCGGCGGCCGGGTGATCACCGAGGACATCGGCATCAAGCTGGAGAACGTGACCTTCGAGGACCTCGGCCAGGCCAAGCGCGTGGTCATCGACAAGGACGAGACGACGGTCATCGAGGGCGCGGGTTCGCAGTCCGAGATCGAAGGCCGGATCGGCCAGATCCGCCGTCAGATCGATGAGACCACGTCCGACTACGACCGCGAGAAGCTGCAGGAACGCCTGGCCAAGCTGGCGGGCGGCGTGGCCGTGATCAACGTCGGCGCGGCGACCGAAACGGAGATGAAGGAGAAGAAGGCCCGCGTGGAGGACGCGCTCCACGCGACCCGGGCGGCCGTGGAGGAAGGCATCGTTCCCGGCGGCGGCGTCGTATACCTCCGGGGCAGCGGCGCACTGGACGGGCTGCAGGTCGACGGCGACGAGGAAACCGGCGTCGGCATCGTCCGGCGCGCGCTGGAGGAGCCGCTGCGCCATATCGCGGCCAATGCCGGCGCGGAAGGTTCGGTCATCATCGAGCACGTCAAGCAGAAGGACGGCGCCGTGGGGTACAACGCCAATACGGGCGACTACGAGGACCTCATGTCGGCCGGCGTGATCGACCCGGCGAAGGTGACGCGCATCGCGTTGCAGAACGCGTCCAGCATCGCGTCCCTCCTGCTGACGACCGAAACCCTGGTCACCGATATTCCCGAGAAGGAGCCACCTCCCGCGCCAGGCGGTTACGGCGGTGGCGGCATGGGCGGCATGGGCGGCATGATGTAAGTCCCTGCCGGCAGTTCGGATGGGTGACGACCGGCGTCGGCTGTTCCAGTCGGCGCCGGTTTCGTCAGGAAGGACGCATGCCTACCTACCAGTACCGCTGCAACGAATGCAGCCACGAGTTTTCCGAGTTCCAGTCGATCTCGGCGGATCCCCTTTCGGCGTGTCCGGAATGCGGCGGCGCGGTACAACGCCTCATCAGCGGCGGGGCGGGTTTCCTGTTCAAGGGCGACGGATTCTACACCACGGATTACCGTAGCGAAAACTACAAGAAGGCGGAAAAGGCCGACAAGGAATCCTCGTCGCCCAAGTCCGACGGCGCAAAGTCCGACGGCGCCGGGTCCTCCGACGCGTCGGGCGGCAAGTCGAAATCAGAAACTTCCTCGAAGGCCGATTCGTCTTCCGGTTCGGCCGCCTCCGACTGAAGGGCCAACATGAGCACGGCAGAAGCGAAATCACCGGACGACATCAAGGCCATCCACGACCGGATCTACGAACAGAGCGTCTTCGTCGACCGGCTGATCTCGGAAATCGGAAAGGTGATCGTCGGTCAGCGGTACATGATCGAGCGTCTCCTGATCGGCCTGCTGACCAATGGGCACGTACTGCTCGAAGGCGTGCCGGGCCTGGCCAAGACCCTGGCCGTCCGGACCCTGGCATCGACCGTCGCGGCGCGGTTCCAGCGCATACAGTTCACGCCGGACCTGCTCCCCGCCGATCTCACGGGCACCATGATCTACGAGGCGTCCAGCGGCGAGTTCATCGCCAAGAAGGGCCCGGTTTTCGCCCACCTGATCCTGGCGGACGAAATCAACCGGGCGCCCGCGAAAGTGCAGAGCGCCCTCCTGGAAGCCATGCAGGAGCACCAGGTCACCATCGGCGACGAGACCTTCCCGCTGGAGGATCCCTTTCTCGTGCTCGCCACGCAGAATCCCATCGAGCAGGAAGGGACCTACCCGCTGCCGGAGGCCCAGGTGGACCGGTTCATGCTCAAGCTGACCACGACCTATCCCCGCAAGGAAGAAGAGCTGGAGATCCTCAACCGCATGACGACCGGCGAGCCGGCGGAAGCGGAGCAGGTCGTGGCGCTGGAGGATATCGTCCGGGCGAAATCGATCATCAACCAGGTCTACATGGACGAGAAGATCAAGCAGTACATCGTGGACCTGGTCTTCGCGACCCGCAACCCGGAGGACTACGGCGAACTCGCCGACGTCCGGGACCTGGTCGAATACGGCGCCTCGCCCCGCGCGACGATCTACCTGGCCACGGCCGCCCGCGCCCACGCCTTCCTGCGGCGCCGGGGCTACGTGACCCCCGAGGACGTCAAGTCCATCGGGCTGGACGTGCTGCGCCACCGCGTCATCGTCACCTACGAGGCGGAGGCGGAGGACATGACCTCGGAACAGATCCTTCAGCGCGTCTTCGACTGTGTAGAGATCCCTTGATACCCAGGCAGATCATCCAGAAGATCCGGCAGATCGAGATCCGGACCCGGCATCTCGTGAACGACGTGTTCAGCGGCGAGTACCACAGCGTCTTCAAGGGACGCGGCATGGAATTCGCCGAGGTGCGCGAGTACGCGCCGGGCGACGAGATCCGGTCGATCGACTGGAACGTCACGGCCCGCCTGGGACGCCCCTACGTCAAGCGCTTCATCGAGGAACGGGAACTGACGGTCATACTCATGGCGGACGCGAGCGCATCGAAATCCTTTGGCACGGTGAACCAGATGAAGGGTGAGATCGCCGCCGAAATCTGCGCGCTCCTCGCCTTCGCGGCGATCCAGAACAACGACCGTGTCGGCCTGCTCATGTTTACGGACCAGATCGAGAAGTTCATCCCGCCGAAGAAGGGACGAACCCATATCCTCCGGGTGATACGGGAAGTGCTCTATACCCGGCCCGAGCACAAGGGTACCGATATCGCCCAGGCCCTGGATTACCTGAACCGGCTGTTGACGCGCCGGTGCATCGTCTTCATCATATCGGATTTTCTGGCCGCGGATTATATCAAACCACTACGTGTGGCGAGCAAGCGGCACGACGTGGTCGCCGTCACGGTCACGGACCCCAGAGAACTCGACCTGCCCGGCGTCGGCCTCATCGAACTGGAAGACGCCGAGTCGGGAGAAGAAGTGCTGATCGACACCGGCGACGAAGCCTGGCGCAGACAGTACGCGGAATACAACGAGGCCATACGCGAAGAACGCGACCAGCAGTTCAGGATCACCGGCGTGGACGCCATCCACATTCGTACGGACCAGCCCTATATCGATCCGCTGCTGCAGTTCTTCAAGCTGCGCGAACGCAAATTCGCACGGTGAATCGAAAACCGCGCGTCAAGCGCGTCCAGGCGGTCCAGGCGCGTCCAGGCGGTCCAGGCGCGTCCAGGCGGTCCAGGCGGTCCGCGGGATAGGAACCGATGGCAACAAAGGCTTGCATTTCATCACTTTGCGCGGTAAATTAGGTCACTTTGACAATCGCTGGCCGTTTCGCGCGACGCCTGCACTGAATGACACGGGGAGCCTGATGTGATCGAAGTAAGGGATCTGACCAAGAAGTACGGGAACTTCACCGCGGTCCGGGATGTGAGTTTCGAGGTGGAGAAAGGCGAAATACTCGGATTCCTCGGACCGAACGCGGCGGGCAAGACCACGACCATGCGGGTGCTGACGTGCTTCATGCCGGCCACGAGCGGAACCGCCCGCGTTGCCGGGTTCGACACGTTCAGGCAGTCCCTGGACGTGCGGCGCAGGGTCGGGTACCTGCCGGAGAACGTACCCCTCTACCTGGACATGCGCGTCCGCCCCTACCTGGAGTTCATCGCCCGGATAAAGGACATCCCTTCCCGCGAACGCAAGCGGGCCGTGAACCGCGTCATCGAACTGACCGCCCTGGAGTCGGTGGAAAACCGGATCGTCGGCCATTGTTCCAAGGGGTTCCGCCAGCGGGTCGGACTGGCGCAGGCGTTGATCCACGACCCCGAGGTCCTGATCCTGGACGAGCCGACCAACGGCCTGGACCCCAAGCAGATCAACGAGGTCCGCGAGGTCATCAAGAGCCTGGCCGGGGACCACACCATCATTCTCAGCAGTCATATCCTGCCCGAGGTGAGCAAGACCTGCGAGCGGGTGCTGATCATCGACCGCGGCCGCATCGTGGCCGGAGACACGCCGGCCAACCTGGACGCGCGGCTTCGGGGCTCGCAGTCCATATCCGCGCAGATCCGGGGGCCGGTCAAGGACGTGATGGACCTGCTGAAGCAGAAGGACGGCATCGTCGACGTGAAGACCCGGTCTTCCCTCGGCGACGGCCTGTGGCAGTACGACATCGAAGTCGAGTCGGGACAGGACCTGCGTCCGTCGGTGGCTTCGTCGGTGGTCGGGAACGGCTGGGATCTCGTGGAGCTCACCACGGTCGGCATGAGCCTGGAAGAGATCTTCCTGGAGTTGACGACCCAGGAAGAGGAGGTCGCCTGACGATGCAGGGATTGCTGGCCATATGGAGCCGGGAGTTGAGGGCCTATTTCATCTCACCCATCTTCTACGCCCTTTCGACCGTATTCATATTTATCGTAAGCTTCATGTTCTTCCAGTACTTGCAGTACTATGCCCAGTATTTCATGCAGGCCGCCCAGGCCCCGCCCATGATGGAGCGGATCAACATCAACGAGATGATCATGCGCCCGCTGTTCAATACCATGAGCTTCGTGGCCGTGCTGACGCTCATGCCCATGCTCACCATGCGGGTCTTTTCCGAAGAAAAGAAGTCCGGCACGATCGAGCTGCTGCTGACTTCGCCGGTCCGGGACTGGCACGTGATCCTGGGCAAGTTCCTGGCCGCCTTTACCCTGTACACGGTCATGATCGGACTGACGATGATCTACCCGCTGGTGCTCCAGGTGTACGGCGACCCCGACTGGGGGCCCATATGGACCGGCTACCTGGGTCTTCTGCTCCTCGGGGGCGGCGTGATTACCATCGGCCTCTTCGCCTCTTCGCTCACGGAGAACCAGATCGTCGCCGCCGTGATCTGCTTCGGCGCCGCACTCATACTCTGGATGCTGGACGTGGCGGTGGAATCGATGACCGGCACCCTGGGCGAGGTGATCGGATATCTGTCGGTGTTGCGGCACTACAATACCTTTGAGAAGGGCGTCATAGACTCGACGGACTGCCTGTTTTTCGCGAGTTTCATCTTCTTCGGCCTCTTTCTCACCGTGCGATCGGTGGAATCGACGCGCTGGCGGGGTTAAACCGCCCGTGCCTGTCAGTCAGGACGGAGCGTCCGCGTTTTCGATAGCTTGCAACAGGCAAAGGAAAGAAATCCGTACATGAAAAATCTCGTTTCGTCCGCCGGTTACCTGGGCCTCATCCTGATCCTGGTCAGCGGGTATCTGTACGTCTCGGAGGCGACGACCCAGCGGACGACGCTGATCGTCCTCCTGGTCGGACTGGCCCTTGGCGCCGTCTGGCTGGTTTTCGAATGGGAAACGGTCTGGAACCTGCTGGGCCGGCGCACGACGCGCTACGGCGCGAATACCGTCGTAATGGTTCTGCTGGTGATCGGTATCCTGGCCTTCGTCAACCTGATCGGTTCCCGCTACGCCCAGCGCGTCGACACCACGGCCAATAAGCGGTTCAGCCTGGCGGACCTATCCGTGAGCGTCCTGCAGGAACTGGACCAGGACGTGCATATCGTCGGCTTCTTCAGGTCCAGCGGATCCGATGCCGCCATTCAACGCCAGCTCGACGACATGCTGAATCAGTTCCAGTACCACTCCGATCACATCAGCTACGAATTCATAGACCCCGATCTCGAGCCCAGCATAGCGCGTCAGTACAACATCTCCGCCTACGGAACCGTCGTGTTCGAAAGCGAGGGCAAGACCGAGCACGTCAACCGGTACCTCGAAGAAAGCGTGACCAACGCGCTGGTCAAGGTCACGCGCGAAGGCCAGAAGACCATATACTTCCTGGAAGGCCACGGTGAGCACAACGTCAACCTGACCGACCAGGCGGGCTACCATCGGATAATGCAGTTGCTCGAGAATCAGAGCTACGTCGTCAGGAGCTTCTCGTTGCTCACCGAAGTGGAAGTGCCGGCGGACTGTAACGTGCTGGTGGTGGCCGGTCCCAGGACCAACCTGGTGGGCAACGAGCAGGAAGCCATTCGCAACTACCTCGACCGCGGCGGCCGCGCGCTCTTCCTCCTCAATCCCGACTATCCCGAGGAGCGTGCCGACCTGTCGGAGTTGCTCGCCCGCTGGAAGGTGCGGATCGGCGACGACGTGGTGATCGACGAGAGCGCCGTGGGCAGGTTGCCCGGCATGAACGAGTACATGCCGGCCGTCATGCAATACCCGGCCCATCCCATCACGCGCCCCCTCGGCAACACCGTGAGTTTCTTTCCGCTGGTGCGTTCCATAGCGCCGGCGTCGGCTTCCGACGACACCGTCGAAATACAGACCATCGCCATGACCGGCGCCCGCAGCTGGGCGGAAACCACCCTGCCGGGCACGCCGGAAGAAGCCATGGAGTACACGCCCGAACTGGACCCGGCGGAAGACGAGCCCGGCCCGGTTTCCATTGCCGTCGCCATTACGGCCGTCCCGCGGGCCTTGCCGCGCAGGGACATGGCCACGCTGACGCCCCAGGAGATGGCGTTGCGGCCGGAGGAACACGAATTGAAGACGCGCATCGTGGTCGTCGGTAATTCGTCCTTTGCCTCCAACGCCTACTTGATGCTGCCGGGCAACGGCGACCTGGCCCTGAACATCCTCAACTGGCTCGCCCAGGAGGAAGACCTGCTCGCCATCCGCCCCAAATCCAGCGACACCAGGCTGGTTCAGATTTCGCTGAGCCAGATGCGGGATATCTTCATCATCACCGGCATCCTTTCGCCCATCGGCATCCTGATCGTGGGCGTCATGGTGTGGTGGAGAAGGAAATAGGAGGCGAAGTGCCGTGAGCGGTGGCCGTTACACGATCATCCTGGTCGTCATTCTGGGATTGCTGGCGTCCTGCTATTTCCTTTTCGTGCACGAAGAAGAACAGGTCGCGGAAGCCGAGCGCGTGTTCGAGATCGGCGCGGAGGAGGTCGTCGGGATCAGGGTTACCGTGGACGGTGCGGCCACGACGATAGAAAAGGTGCCGATGGAGGGTTGGGAGATAACCGATCCGATCAGGTACCCGGCGGACCCGAACGTCGTGGGCACGTTGCTGCGGGAATTTACCACCCTGTCCCCGGCCCGTACCGTGGCCGATTCGGCGGAAGTCCTGTCGGAATACGGCCTCGAGTCCCCATCGGCGTCCGTCGAGGTGATCCGGGGTCTCGACAGGCCCATGGTGTTGCTGCTGGGCGACGTGAACCCCACGGGCGCGGCCTATTACGCCGCGGAACAGGGCACGCGGCGGGTATTTCTCGTCTCCGCGCAGATCAATGGGAATCTGCGCAGGACGACCGATGCGCTGCGGGACCGCGGCCTGGTGCGGGTAGAGCGCGACGAGGTGGAAGAGGTCGTCCTTGAAAAGGGAGACCGCAGAGTCGTCCTCAGACTGGACCCATACGGGACCTGGCGCGTGGAAGCGCCTTATCGACTGCCGGCGGAGCGTGATGAAGTGGTGAACGCGGTAAGCACGATCACCGGGGCCTCGGCCATTTCCTTCATCGACGAGGCGCCGTCTTCGCTTGAAGAATACGGTCTGGCGAATCCGGTGATGACGGCGACCGTGAAATCCGGAGACGGCAGTATCCTGCGTACGCTTTCGCTGGGCAACGAGGAAATGGGCCAGGTCTATGCCATGACCAGCGAAAGGCGCAACGTATACTCCGTTTCGACGTCGATCCTGCGCCAGCTGGACCGGGAACCCGACTTCTACCGGCGGGTGACGGCTTTCGATTTTCAATCCTACCGGGTACCGACGTTCTCTATGGACCTGGGAAACGAGTCCGTGACCCTGGTCAAGCATGCCTTCGAGGACTGGCGGATGACGTCCCCTTACGCGTTGAGAGCCAACGACCGTTTCATAACGGCCATGCTGGACAGCCTGGAGATCGCCCGTGTGCGGGAGCACATCCCGGCGACGTCCGCGAACAGGGCGGCGCACGGTTTCGAGAATCCGGCTGCCAGCCTGTCGCTTACGATCGAGGACCGGGTGAGACCCCAGGAAATCCTGGTCGGGGCGGTCTCCGGCGATGGGCGGCACGCATACGTGATGGATCCCGCGGAGGAATGGATCTATGCGGTGGACGCATCCAGCCTGCAGCGTATGCCGGCCACCGCGCTCGAGTTGCGCGACAACAAGATCCTGCGGTTCAAGGGCTACCAGGTACACATGTTCGAGGTGATCACGCCCGACGAACGCGTGCGGGTGCGCCGCGACCAGAAGCAGAGAGTCGTGTGGAAAATGGAAGAGCCTGCAACGGGCGATGCGGACGCGATCTCGGTCGGCCGGGCGTTCAGCGAGCTGGATTCACTGTATTCTCAGGCCTTCGTAACGGCGGACCCCGATGTGGACCTGACCTCCTACGGACTGGACAGGCCGATCATGGAGCTTACGCTGCAGATCGGGGGCCGGGACGACGTGCCGGAAGAACGCGTATCGCTCCTGGTGGGCAAGTCCTTTCCCGGAGACGAGAATCTGGTCTACGTCAAGCAACGAAACAGCCCCGTCGTGTCCCTGGCCAAGGCCGGGTTTATAGCCCGAATCAACGATATGGTCGCCCAGACACCGAAATCGTGACATGAGGCGGCGTGCGGTGAGGTGTTCCTGTCTACTCGCCATCCTCCTGGTGGCTGTCTCGACGAATCCGGTCGACGCCGGAGCCGTTCCGGCGCCGCAGGAAGAAGAAGACGCGTTTTCGATCGCGGTCTCGGTGGACCGCGACCGGATCACCGTGGGCGATCCCTTCCTGTACCGGGTCGCCGTGAAGAGTCCCGGTAACGCCGCGATCGAGTGGCCGGAATCCGGACGCCCCCCGGAAGGTTTCGATCTGGTATCCTTCGAGCACGAGGGACCCCTGTCCGGTCCCGGCGGCGCGAACGTCGATTCTCTCCGCTACGTACTCACCCTGTATCGGACGGGCCAGCACTCCATACCGCCCTTTTCGCTTAAGTGTGTTCTGTCGGACGGTACCGAACTGTCCGCCGTATCGGATGCCATTCCCGTTACCGTCGTCAGCGTCATCGACGATGATGCAGCGGATATACGCGATCTGAAGGATCCGGTGGAAATCCCCGGCGGAGTGCCCTGGTACCTGTGGGTGATCGGCGGACTGGTACTGCTCGCCGCCGCGGCGGCGTTCATGCTGTACATGAGGCGCCGCCGGAACCGGGGTGACCCGAAGGACGCGGAAACGGCGGTCGAACGCCCTCCCGAGGAGATCGCCCTGGAAGAACTGGATCGACTGGCCCTCGAGGAATGGCTTGCCCGGGGCCGGGTGAATGCCCATTACTCGGCGCTGTCGGAGATCCTCCGCCGGTACCTGTCCGCCCGCTATCGGATAGCCGCCATGGAATACACGACCTCCGAGTTGATGGCGGCGTTGAACGCGCTCGATCTTGGTGCCGAAGAAGCCCGGGCCGTCCGGGTGCTGTTCGAGGAATGCGACATGGTCAAATTCGCCAGACATACGCCGGAATCGCACCGCCAGGCCCTTTCCTTACGGGAAGGAAGGGAGATCGTCGCGCTTACGCGCCCGCCCGAGGTGCCGGAAACTACCGCACCGGACGGACCGGCTGACGGCGAGGCGCCCGTCGCCGGCGCGGCTTCGGACGGCGGTCCGGGTGCTGTGCAGGCACCGGTAAAGGATTGACGCGCCATGTTCTTTTCCACTCCCGCGCTTCTTGTCCTGCTCGCGGTCGTGCCGGTGCTCCTGTGGTGGTACCGCCGCCAGATGAAGGGACGGCGCGGCGGATTGCGGTTTTCCGATATCTCCGTCGTGAACCGGCTGAAACCCGCGTCCATCCTGAAGTTCCGCCACGTCCCCGTCGCGTTGCGCGCCGCCGCCATCGGCCTGGCGATATTCGCCCTCGCCCGACCGCAGACGGGTACCGAAGGGGCGGAAGTGATGACCGAGGGTATCGACATCGTGCTGGCCCTCGATATCTCCGGCAGCATGGGGGCCGAGGACTACAAGCCCCGCAACCGCCTCTATGTGGCCAAATCCGTGATCTCCGATTTCATCCGGGAACGGAAAAACGACCGTATCGGCATGGTGGTCTTCGCGGGACGCAGCTTCACGCAGTGTCCCCTGACGCTGGACTACGACGTGCTGCTCGGCCTGCTCGACCAGGTGGAGATCGGGTTGACCGAAGACGGCACGGCCATCGGCATGGGCATCGCCAATTCCGTCAACCGGTTGCGGCAGAGCGGCGCGGAAAGCAAGGTGGTCATCCTGTTGACCGACGGGGTGAACAACACGGGCGCCATCGACCCGGTCACCGCGGCCAAGGCCGCCAAGGCACTCGGAGTCAGGATTTACTCCGTCGGAATAGGAAAGGAAGAAGGCGCGCCTATACCGGTCGACGACCCGGTCATGGGCCGTACATATGCCCGGAATCGCGACGGCAGCCTCGCCCTCACGGAAATCGACGAAGAAACGCTGCGGCAGGTCGCGCGTATTACCGGTGGATACTACTTCAAGGCGACCGACGGCGAGATGCTGTCCCACATCTACCGGCGTATCGACGCCCTCGAACGCACGGAGATGAAAGTCATCGCCTACTCGAGGTACACCGAACTGTTCGGGTATTTCCTTCTGCCGGCCATGTTTCTCGTACTGGTGGAGATCCTGTTGTCGCACACCCGGCTGAGAAGACTGCCCTAGCGCTTACGGCCCGGCGGCGGCGTTCAGCGGCCATGGAGCAAATATGCGGTTTGCACAACCCGAATTCCTCTATCTGCTGGCGGTCGCGCCCCTGCTGATTCTGTTCTTCGCCGCGCGGTTCCGACGCAGGCGCGAAGCGCTCGGAAAGTTGGGAGAACCGGAACTGGTAGACAGGCTGTCGCGTTCAACCATAGCGGGAAGGCAGCCGGTCAAGGCGGCCCTGACGCTCGTGGCGCTGTCCTGCTTCGCCGTAGCCCTCGCGAGGCCGCAGTTCGGAACCCGTTCCGAAACGGTGAGCCAGACCGGGTTCTCGGTGATGGTCGCACTGGACGTTTCCAACAGCATGCTGGCCGAAGACGTGCGGCCCAACCGGCTCGTTCGGGCCAAGTACGCGGTCCGGTCCCTGGTAAGGAAACTGCGGAACGACCGGGTTGGACTGGTGGTTTTCGCCGGGTCGGCTTTTCTCCAGTGTCCCCTGACTTCCGACTACAGTATCGTGGAACTCTTTCTGGACGGTATCGATACCCGGACGGTGGGAACGCAGGGAACGGCCATAGCCGAAGCCCTGCGGATCGCGGGACGTTCGTTTCAGGCGGACCAGAGGGGGCACAAGGCCGTCGTACTGATCACCGACGGTGAAGACCACCAGGACGACCCCGTTGCCGCCGCCGCGGAGCTGGCGGCCCTGGACGTCCGCGTGTACGTCGTGGGCATCGGCACGCCCGTGGGCGTACCCATTCCGGTGAAAGGCGAAGACGGCGGGATCGAAGGACACATGCGGGACCGTTCCGGCGAGGTGGTCATGAGTCGGCTGGACGAGTCTACGCTGCGGCACATCGGGGAGGCGACCGGAGGCGCGTACTACGTGGCGTCGCCGGGCGGCGAGGAGATGGACCTGGTATACGATACGCTTGCCTCGCTGGAACGGACCGAGTACGAAAGCAGAGAATTTACGCAGTACGTGGAGCGATACCAGTATATATTGTTTTTCGGATTGCTGCTCCTGGTGGTGGATGCCCTGGTCCGGGACCGCAGGATACGCGTCGAAACGCAGGAACAGGGAGGCTGAGTCATGGGCGCGATACTGATCGTCATGCTTTTTCTGGGCTGGCAGCCGGCCGCGAAGAACGCGCGTGCCAACGAGCTGTATCACCAGGAGAAATACGATGAGGCCCTGAAGGCCTATGACGAAGCGCTGGCGGAGGACGGTGAAAATCCCGCCCTTCACTACAACCGCGGGAACGCGCTGTATCGCAAGCAACAGTATCCCACGGCCGTGCAGGCCTTCACGAACGCCCTGGACGGCGATCCGCCGCTCAATGGACGGGCCTGGTACAACATGGGGAACGGCCTGTATCGAATGGGCCGCCTGGAAGAAGCCATCGAGGCATACAAGGAGGGGCTGCGGATCGACGCGGACGACGTCGACATGAAGTACAACCTGGAATACGTCTCCCGGCAGCTTCAGGAACGGCAGCAACAGCAGGAACGGCAGAATCAACCGGACGGCCAGGAAGAGCCGGAGAACGAGGAAAGGGACGATCCGCCGGCCGACCAGCCGCCGAATCAAGACGAAGAAGAAGACCGGGAACGGCAACCGGCTCCCCGGGAAGGGGAACTGAGCAGGGACCAGGCGGAACGTCTGCTGAATGCCCTTAACAGGGACGAGGAGGATATACAGCGTCGACTGCGCAGACAACAGGCCACGCAGGTCAACCCGGAGAAGGACTGGTAGTCGGTCCGCCGAATCGCGACGGCAGGTATTATGATTGTCATGAAATTCGGAGGCACCTCCGTAGGCGGCGCGGAGGCCATCAGGCGAGTCGTCGAAATCGTCGGAAACTACCGCGAACACGGGCTGTCGGTCGTCTTGTCCGCCATGAGCAAGGTGACCGACGCCCTTCGCGCGATGGCGGTGGAGGCCTGCGGGGGAACGGAACCCACGGCGTCCCTCGAAGCCTTGAGGAAACGCCACGAGGAGACCGTGTGCGCCGTGGCCGACGGAGCGGAGCGGAAGCAGGCCCTCGCCGGCTGTGCCGGACTGATCGATGAACTGTCGGGCATCCTCCACGGGATCACGCTGCTCAGGGAACTCTCGCCGCGCTCGGCCGACCTGGTCAGTTCCTTCGGCGAACGCCTGTCCGTGATCGTCGTCTCCGCGGCGCTCAGATCGGCCGGTCTTCCGTCCGTACCCGTCGATGCGCGCGAATACGTGAAGACCAACGAGCGCTATACCGAGGCGGAGGTGAATTTCGCGGAAACGGCCCGCCGTCTTTCGGAGGGACTCGTCCCCATGGTATCCGGCGGCGGCATTCCGATCATTACGGGGTTTCTCGGATCGACGGATGAAGGCGTCACCACGACCCTGGGACGGGGCGCTTCGGACTATACCGCCTCCCTGGTCGGCGGCGCGTTGCATGCCGCGGAAATCTGGATCTGGACGGACGTGGACGGCGCGATGACGGCCGATCCGAGCATCGTGGAGGACGCCCGCGTACTCAGGGAGATTTCGTATCTCGAGGCCGCCGAGATGTCCTACTTCGGCGCCAAGGTACTTCATCCCATGACCATGTTGCCCGCGGTGAAGCAGGAGATTCCCATCCGGATCCGGAACACCTTCCGGCCCGAAAACGGCGGCACGGTCATTTCGTCGCGGACCCGTGCGGCGCCCCTGGGCGTGAAGGCCGTGACGAGTGTCGACCGGCTTTGCCTGATCGTGGTCGAAGGCACCAGCCTGAGCAGAACGCCGGACACCCACGCGCGGCTGTTCAAGACCACGGCCGAACGCAAGACCCAGGTCATCATGATTACGCAGGCTTCATCCGAACACGACGTCTGCCTGTTGGTCCACGAAAGGGACGGCCCCGGAACCGTCCGGGCGCTGAAGGAGGAATTTCGTCATGAAGTCGCCGAAGGCAGCCTGGAGGAGATCTCGGTTCAACCCGACCTGGCCGTCGTGGCGGTGGTCGGCGGCGGCATGAAGGGAACCCCCGGTATCGCGGCGCGCACGTTCGGCGTTCTCGGGGAGCACGGGATCAACATCATCGCCATCGCCCAGGGCTCTTCGGAGCTGAACATCTCGTTCGTCGTCGAAGGCAGCGACCTGCAGAAAACGGTTCAACTGGTGCACGCGTCCTTTGGACTGGGAGGGGACGGAGGTTGTGCGTACGATTAACCTGTTTCAGTTCGGGAAGGGAAATATAGGCGGCGCGTTGATCCGGCAGGTGGCGGCAAGATCCGGGCCCCTGGCGGAAGCCAGCGGCCTCTCCTTCGAGTACGTCGGGATATGCGGCCGGAGCCTGGTGGTCTTCGATCCCCGGGGGCTCAATGCGTCGCTTCGCGTCCCCGGCGGCCTTGACCGGTTGCTGAACGACGGGGACAGGAGCGCGGATTACCCGGGCGCGCCGGCCATGATCGAGCGTTTGCTGAATGATCCTCCGCGGCGTCTATGCGTGATCGATACGACGTCCGCCGATATGACGGAAGTGCACCTGGCCTGTCTCCGCCGGGGCATCCCGGTCGTGACGGCCAACAAGAAACCCATAACCGACCGGGAAGCCGCCTATGACGAGATCCGGCGGCTCGGCCGCGCCGGCCGCATGCGGTACTGGTACGAAACGACCGCGGGCGCCGGCCTGCCCGTCATAAGTACCGTCAGGGAACTGGTGGACACCGGGGACGAAGTATCTGAGATCGTCGGATGCCTGAGCGGTACGCTGGGCTATATCTGTTCCAGGCTGGACGAGGGCCTCGCTTTCTCGGAAATCGTCCGGGAAGCGAAGGCGCTCGGATATACGGAACCCGATCCCCGGGACGACCTGAACGGTATGGACGTGGCCAGGAAAGCCCTGATCCTGGCGCGGGAGATCGGATACCGGCTCGAACTCGGCGCGCTGGAGGTCAGGGGCATGGTGTCCGAGGCGCTGCTGCGCGCCCCCTCGGTGGATGCGTTCATGGAGATGCTGCCGCAGGAGGACGCGGTCTACGCGCAGCGGGTGGAATCCGGCAGAAAACGCGGGCAAGTGCTGCGATTCGTCGCCAGGGTGGGCGGCGGCGCCTGCCGGGTAGGACTCGAAAGCGTGGACCGGGAAAGTCCGCCGGGAAGCCTGGCCGGTCCGGACAATTTGGTCGTTTGCA
Source organism: bacterium (assembly GCA_963693015.1). Lineage (GTDB taxonomy): Bacteria > JAAXHH01 > JAAXHH01 > JAAXHH01 > JAAXHH01 > JAAXHH01. Next base: position 1,338,151 of record OY843748.1, on the reverse strand, counting down.
CCACGAAGAGGTATCGTGACAACCCGCTGATCGTGCGGGGACCGGGCGCGGGGCCGGAGGTGACGGCGGGCGGCCTGTTCGGCGATCTGATCAAGGCGGCGAGGATGCTGCCCGATGGCGATCGACCATAACCACTACAACCTGATTCGGAGCCTGAAGTGTGAAGCATGAGATTAAAGTGGGTGTCCTGGGCGCCACCGGAGCGGTGGGACAGCGGTTCGTCCAGTTGCTCGATAACCATCCATGGTTCAGGGTGACCGCTCTTGCCGCGTCGGAACGGTCGGCCGGCAGACCCTACTCGGAAGCCGCGACCTGGCGGCTGGATACGCCGATCCCCGGACCGGTGCGCGACCTCCAGGTATCGCGCTGCGAACCGGGCCTGGACTGCGATCTCGTATTCTCCGGCCTGGATTCCTCGGTGGCCGGTCCGATCGAGGCGGCCTTCGCGGCGGCCGGCTACGCCGTCGTCAGCAATTCGAAGAACCACCGCATGGACGACGACGTGCCGCTGCTCGTTCCCGAGGTCAACGCGGACCACTGCGGGATCATCGACTACCAGCGGAAACGAAGAGGATATGACCGCGGGTTCATCGCGACCAATCCGAACTGCTCCACCATCGGCCTTACGATGGCCTTGAAGCCGATCGTCGACCATTTTGGTCTCCGGCAGGTCGCGGTCACCACCATGCAGGCCCTGTCCGGGGCCGGTTACCCGGGGATCCCTTCCCTCGAAATCCTGGACAACGTGCTTCCTTACATCAAGGAAGAAGAAGACAAGATGGAGCGGGAAACCCTGAAGCTGCTGGGCAGGTACCAGGACAACCGGATCGAGAACGCCCGGACCGTCGTCAGCGCCCAGTGCAACCGGGTCCACGTCCAGGACGGCCACATGGAATGCGTTTCCGTGGGTTTGGAGAACGAAACCGATACGGGGCGTTTCGCCGAGGCGCTCCGGAACCACAGGGGGCTGCCCCAGGAGCTCGGCCTGCCGTTTGCTCCCAGCCATCCGATTGTCGTGCGCGATGAACCGGACCGGCCGCAACCGAGGATGGACCGCGACGCCGAAAACGGCATGGCCGTGACCGTCGGCCGCATCCGGCCCTGTCCGGTGCTGGACATGAAATTCGTGGTACTCTCCCACAACACCATCCGGGGGGCCGCGGGCACCGCCATCATGAACGCGGAGCTGCTGCGGACCCGGGGATACCTGGACTGAGCGCATGAGACAGTGGATGCACAGAAGTCTGTTCGCGTTGCTGCTTTCGGGGCCGCTGTCCATAGCGGGACAGGAGATCTCCGTAACGGCGGAAGTGAACCGTACCCGGGTGACGGTAGACGAAACGCTGATCCTGACCATCTCGGTGTCCGGGTCCGACCTGGGCGACGTCCCGAAGCCCGAATTGCCGGACATGCAGGCCTTCCTCGTCATCGGCAGCACTTCCACATCCTCCTCCAGCTTCAATCTGGTCAACGGAAAGCTGTCCTCCTCCGGATCCGTCCGGTTCATCTACCAGTTGAAGCCCCGAGAGACGGGAACCTTCGTCATTGGCTCGACCGAACTGACCTACGACGGGGTCTCCCACGAGACGACGCCCATATCGATCGAGGTTGCGCCGGGCGCCTCGGGTCCGGCGCCGCCGGGCAGAACCCGCGTCGCGCCTCCCGGCGGTCCTCCGAACGCGTCAGGTCCTTCACGGGACGACCCGGGCCCACCGGACCTGGGGGACGCGGTGTACATCCGCACCACCGTGGACAAGAAGCGGGTCTACCTGGGAGAGCAGGTCGCGGTGACCTATACGCTGTACACCCGTCTGGGGCTGTCGAATGCACGGTACGATGAGGTTCCATCCTATACCGGTTTCTGGCTGGAGGAACTCTTCTCCGCGCACCACCTTGATTTCATGGAAGAAATCATCGCCGGCAAGCGGTACGCCGTATCGAAACTGCGGCAGATCGCCTTGTTTCCCACGGTGACGGGCGAACTGAAGATCGAGCCGCTGTCCATGATCTGCGACGTACAGGGCCAACGATCCCGCAGAAGTCTCTTCGACAGCTTTCTGAACGATCCCTTCGATACGTTTTTCTCGACTACGCGCCAGATCAAGGTGGCCTCCGAGGAGCAGACCGTGACGGTTCTGCCTCTTCCGGACGCGGGCCGGCCGGCGGGCTTCAGCAACGCGGTGGGCGATTTCTCCCTCAAGGCGATGGTGGATCAGACCACCACGGAGGTAAACCAGCCCGTGACGCTGACCATCGTGCTGACCGGCGAGGGCAACCTGAAGACGGTGGAAGACCCCGTCCTGCCGTCACTCGACTATTTCAAGGAGTACCAGTCCGGAAACAAGGCGGAGTACGCGTCAGGCGGACATCGCATGTCCGGAACGAAAACCTGGGAGCACGTGCTTATCCCGACGCTTGCCGGCGACCATACCATCGCCTCGCTTTCCTTTCCTTTTTTCAATCCCGATGCGGATGCCTACCGGGTTACGACAACCGATCCGCTGACGGTCACCGTCCTGCCGGCCAGCGGAGAACAGGCGACTGTCGTCGGCATGCCGCGTAAGACGGTCGTCCGGCAAATTCGGGAGGATATACAGTACATCAAGCCCGAAACGGCTTTCCTCGGCGACCAGGGAGCGGTCCTTTTCCGGTCGTCCTGGTATCTGCTATTGCATGCCCTGCCCGTCGTGGCGATCCTGGCCGCGGTCTTTTACAGGTCCCACGCCCACCGTCTGCAAAGCGACGCCGGTTACGCCCGGCGGCGCCAGGCCAGAAGCAACGCCCATGGCGAACTGCGGCAAGCGAAAGAGCAGCTGGACCGGGGCGCGCTTGACCAGGCCTTCACGGGTATATCCAACGCCCTGTACGGTTACGTCGCGGACAAGTGCGATCTGCCGACGGCCGGTCTGACGTCGCCCCGCGTCGTCGAACTCCTCAGGGAACGGGGTGTGGACGACGACGTGGCAGATCTGGTCAAGGACTGCCTGGACGCCTGCGACGTGGCCCGGTTCGCCCCGACGGCGCTCACGGCGGAACACACCGAAGACGTCCTGGACAAGGCCCGGAGGGGAATCGAATCCATCGAATCGCAGAAGACCAGAGACCGTTGAAAGACACGCCATTATCCGTCATGCGCAAAAAGGGCGTACCGGGGGCCGTTTCGAAACCGAAGGGGAATCCGGAGATCCACAGCCGCCGCAACCCGATCTCGTGGCTGATCCTGATCGTTGTGACCAGCGGCTGCGTGGCCTCCGGCTGTGCCGAAGATCCGGTCGACCGGCAGACCCGGGAACTGTACCGGCAGGGCAACCTGCTGTATGAAGGCGGCAAATACGCCGAGGCGAGCCGGACGTACGAACGCATCATTCAGCGCGGCGTACGTAACGGACACGTGTACTATAACCTGGGTAACGCGTATTACAAGCAGGACCGGATCGGCCGGGCCATCCTGGCCTACGAAAGGGCCACCCGCCTGATGCCCCGGGACGCGGACCTGCACAACAATCTGGATTTGGCGAAGGAAAGGACGGCGGACCAGATTGCCGGCGCCGTGCCGTGGTTCGGCAGACAGGCGCTGGACGGAGTAACGGTGAACGAAGCCACGGTCGCCGCGACCGCGTCGGGGTTTGCCGCGTCGCTGGCCCTGGTGTTCTATCTGCTTGCCAGGCAACCGCGCGCGCGGTCCGCGTCGGGCTACGCCTTACTGGTCACGTGCCTTGTTCTGCTCCTGGCCGGGGGGTTTTTGGGGCTGAAGATCTACGACAGCCTCGGCAATGAGGAAGGCATCGTACTGAGTCCGACGGTCATGGTCAGGACGAGCCCCGACGCAGCGTCCGAACCGGTCTTTACGCTGCACGAAGGCGCCAGGGTCCAGTTGGTCGAACGGCGGGACGACTGGATGAGAATCCGCCTTCCGGACGGCAAGAACGGTTGGCTCTCCCGGGACGATCTCGAAGGCATCTGACCTCGTCGAATCGGGTCGATTTACCCCCGACTCAGGAAAACCGACACCACCAGGCAAATCAAACCCGGAACAGGAATCGAGACCCGCACATGCTTACTGCCATCGCCGCGCCGCAATCCCGACAGATAGACCCCCGCGATCATGCATACTGGTCCCGGGTCCGCGCTCAGTTCGTCCTCGAAGCGGGCCACGCCTACCTCAACAACGCCGCCATCGGCATGCCGCCCAAACCGGTGGGCGACGCCATCGCCGCGGGATTTCGTCTGATGGCGGAGAATCCCTCGAAGGCCAAGCGGGTCTTTCACGACTACATCGAAGACGAACTCCGGCCGGCCATGGGGCGTTTTCTTGGCGCGGAAACCGCTGAAATCGCCCTGGCGCGCAACGCGACCGAGGGGCTTTATCACATTATCAACGGGCTGGACCTGAAGCCGGGCGACCGGATCCTCATGACGACCCAGGAGCATCCCAGCGCGGTGCGGCCCTGGCGGGTCAGGGCGGAACGGGACGGAATCGAGATCAAAGAAGTCCATATCCCCAGCCCACTCGTCAGTGAAGACGATATCGTGGAACGTATTGCCGGGGCGATCGACGTACGCACGAAAGTGCTCTTCTTCTGCCACGTCACCCGCGGCGGATACCTGTATCCCGTGAAGCGGCTTAGCGACCTCGCCCGCGAGCGGGGGCTGATATCGGCCATCGACGGCGCCCAGGCGGTTGGCATGCTGGACGTCGACCTGGCCGGGATCGGGTGCGACCTGTACACCAACAGCCTGCACAAATGGTTTCTTGGCCCGGCCGGGACGGGTTTCCTCTACGTCAGCCGCGCCATGCAGCCGTCCTTCGCTTCCCTGTACGCACCCGCGGACGATCCCGGGGACGATGCCCGCCGCTTCGAGACCCAGGGAACCTATGATCTTCCCGTGCGCGCGGCCCTGGGCACCTCCCTCGATTTCCTCAACCGCATCGGCATAGGCAATATCGAGAAGCGTCTGCGCATGCTGTCGGACTACCTGCGACAGGCCCTTCTGGACGTCCCCCGGCTGCGTCTGATCACCAGCCGGTCTCACGACGTCTCGTCGCCCGGTTCCACCATCTTCGAATTCGAGGGCATCGACGCGGCGCGGTGGCGGGGTCCCCTGGAGGAGGAAGCGAAGCTGCACGTGGACGACCACGACCGGGACGGGCATCGGGGCCTGCGCATCTCCACCCACTACTACGTCACGACAGACGAGATCGACCGGTGCGTGGACAAGCTGAGGGAACTGGTGCGGCGGGAAGGGTAGGGTGGTGCGGAGGCCGTGCCGGGCGGGAACCGATCCAGTCGTACCCGGGCCACCCGCTCGGGCTGAGTATGTAACATGTTTTGTGTAACTGGTGATAGCGTATATCTTGCTCAAAAGGAGGAAGTGCTATGGCCAGAGACAAACGAACCCCCAGTAAGATCGACCGTCTTCTCGATGAGCTGATGGAAGACGGTGTGGATGTCGAGGACCTCTTCGGCGAAGACGGCCTGCTCAAGCGCATGAAGAAGCGCATGGCCGAACGGATCCTGGAAGCCGAGTTGACCGAGCATCTCGGCTACGAGAAACATGCCCCCGACGGCAGGAACCGCGGCAACTCGCGCAACGGCAAGACGACCAAGACGCTCAAGGACCAGACGGGCGACCTGCCGGTAGAGATCCCCCGGGACCGCGAGGGCACCTTCGATCCCAGGCTGATCCGCAAGTACCAGACGCGCTGGCCGGACTTCGACGACAAGATCATCTCCATGTACGCACGGGGCATGAGCACCCGCGATATCCAGGGCCACGTCGAAGACCTCTACGGGGTGGCCATATCGCCCGAACTGGTCTCCCGGATCACCGACACGGTAACCGAGGAAGTTACGGCCTGGCAGTCGCGCCCCCTGGACGCGGTCTATCCGATCCTGTTCCTGGATGCCCTGTTCGTCAAGATCCGTGACAGCGGCAGCATACGGAACAAGGCGGTCTACCTGGCCCTGGGCGTCAAGTAAGAACGGCGACAAGGAACTGCTGGGCCTCTGGATCGAGCAGAACGAGGGCGCGAAGTTCTGGCTCAACGTACTCACTGAACTGAAGAACCGTGGGGTCAACGACATCTTCATCGCCTGCTGCGACGGTCTTACCGGCTTTCCGCAGGCCATAGAGACGGTGTATCCCAGGACCCAGGTGCAGCTCTGCATCGTCCACCTGGTGCGTAACAGCCTGACCTACGTCTCCTGGAAGGACCGCAAGCAGGTGGCCAGGGACCTGCGGACGATCTACCAGGCCACGACCTGCGAGCAGGCCGAGGCCGCGCTGGACCGCTTCGCCGAGCGCTGGGACGAGCAGTACCCCACCATCAGCCGGCAGTGGCGCAGACACTGGGACCACTTGAGTCCGTTCTTCGCCTTCCCCCAGGAGATCAGGAAAGTCATCTACACGACCAATGCCATCGAATCCATGAACCGGGGACTGCGCAAGATCATCAAGACCAGGGGCGCCTTCCCCACCGACGAGGCCGCCAGGAAACTGCTCTACCTGGCCCTGCTCAATCTGTCCCGCAGGTGGACGCGGCCCCTTGCCAACTGGACAGGCGCAATCAACCAGTTCGTCATCATGTACGAAGACAGAGTGCCCATATCATGAAACAGTCAGTTACACAAAATACGTGACAGACCCCTCGGGCTTGGCATCGCTCAGGCCCTGCTCAGACTTCATATCCCAGTTCCGCCAGCGCTTCGCCCAGCAGGTCGAGTTGGAGATCGCCCGTGGCCCTTCGCCAGCGCCCGACCGCCTCGGGTCGAACGACGATTCGGGCCAGGGGAATGCCGAGGTAGGCTTCCAGGCGCCGCAAGGTCTCTTCCTGGTTCAACACGAAGTCTTCGAACCGTACGGTCAGCAGATGTGCGGGTCTCGGCGTCGTCTTCATGAGCTGGTACTGGTACAGCCAGGAAATCGCCCGTTGCCTCCGGATATCCTCGGTGGCAGGATACACAATGCCGAAATCACCGAGATCGTCCGTCCTGTGCGGGGCCAGGATGCCGTCCCGCGGGTCTCGAATCCAGTGGATGTACCGGATTTCGGGATACATGCGGACAATCCACGGATAGACCAGCGTCGTTTCCGGCAGTTTCCATCCGCAAAAACGGTCCCCGTTTTCCAGCACGTCCGCCAGGTAGGATTCCACCTTTTCCACGAATTCGGGATCGACGTCCACTTCCAGCGCGCGAGAGAAATCCCAGGACAACCCGCCCTGCCAGGCGACGTACTTCGCGAAGACGCGGCAGGCGTCGTACAGGTCGCCCGGCGGCACCTTGTCGCCCGACGGATTGATCGTCCGGCCCATGAACACGCCGCTCGCATAGAGCGTGTGCGACATGGCCCGCGTTCCGGAGTGGCCCCGGCCTATGATGGTGATTGTGGGCATGATGCTTGTCAGCCAGTTGTACCGGCTACAGTCTGCCGCCGGCGGTAGGGATGCGTGTCACACCGGCAGCCTCGTAGATCGAGGCGTGGCGCCGACGCCGGTCAGACCCCGATCTTCGACAGGGAGATGTGTCCGCCGAAGCACTGGTCGATATCGCTGCCGGGTTTCCGGTGCCGCTCCTGGTAGATTCCGGTATGCAGATAGCCGTTTCCGGTGGGCGTGAAGGCGATCTTGAAGGGGCTCGTGTCCACTGGAGCGGCTTTCATTTCCAGGCAGGGTTCTTCATGATCCGGGTGGGGCAGGTTGACGTTGAGGAAAAAACCGGCCTCCAGGTCCTCGCGCAGCAGGCGTTCCAGGACGGGGCGCAGCCGTGCCGCGGCCAGCGGCCAGTCGATCTCCCGGCCCTCCGCCGTGTAGTGTGACAGCGCCATGGCCTTGCATCCGTGGATAGCGGCCTCCCGGGCGGCGGCCACGGTGCCGGATTCGTAGACGTCCACCCCGAGGTTTCCACCGTGGTTGATTCCGGACAACACCCAGTCCCCGTCGGTCGCAAGCTGGTTTAGCGCCAGGCGCGCACAGTCGGCCGGCGTGCCCCATACCCTGTATCGGTGTTCGGAAAGTTCATCCACACGGATCGGCTGGTTGTTGGTCAGCTGGTGGCTGGCGCCGGACTGCAGTTCCGCCGGCGCGACCACGACCACGTCGCCCCACTGCGACGCCAGGTCCTCGAGCGTAAGCAGACCCTGCGCCTCAATCCCGTCGTCGTTGGTAACGATCAGTCTCACCGCGGCCTACTTGTCCTGGGGAACGGGTTTACCGGATGGGGTGTAGCGTGTTTCTGATGAATGAGTTGAAGCGGATGAGCGCGGGACGCCCGCTTCCCCGAGCTTGCCGGTACCTCTTATCCTGCGCCAGCAGGGACAGATCAGGCGGAATACCGGGTAGATGACGATGATGGCAAGCCCGCCGCTGATCCACTGAATGATGCGGGCCAGACGCAGATTGTGCTTTCTTCTCATACCCATTTCGCCATACCCATGTCGCCGATATGGAATGTAAAAAAGCGACCGGTCCGGGGTGCTGACCGATCGCGGTATACTCTAGTCGTCTGAGGGCCGGTTGTCAAGCCCATTCGGGGAAAGATGAGGCTGTATCCCAGCGCCGGCCCCGGCCGTGTCAACAGGTGTGCATTATGCGTCGTCGACGGGGTTTTCGGGACGACCCACGGGCATGACGAAAGCCATGAAGAGATAGAGGAGGGTTACCGTTCCCACGGAAAACAGAAAGGCGATGAAGAACCCGATGCGAATCAGGGTCGGGTCCAGGTCGAAAGCATCCGCAAGACCGTTGCACACGCCAAAGAGCTTCTTGCCTTCACTTAGCCTGTACAGTCGTCGATGTCTGAAGAACTCCATGATCTGCCCCCTGTAAGTAAACAGGATAAAGATCGCAGCGGCGATTGCCAGGACGGGAACCAGCGGAAGGATGAAGGAGAATCGCCCGAAGTCCGGAGCATATGACCAGGTCAGCACGACCACGGCCAGCAGGATCAGCAGGATGCCCCAGACCGTACTGTTGTTCCGGGACGTGCCCGGGTAGCCCTGGGCTTGCCGGACTGCCTGGCCGGCCTGGGCAGCCTGGCCCGTCTGCACAGCCTGGCCCGTCTGGCCCGATTCCCCGGAAGCCGCTGGCGCGTCGGCGGCATTCGCGGGCGTCGGGTCGGGGTTCCGGGGTATGATGAAAACGCACACCAGGTACGCCAGGAAGACGAAAGGGCCGAAAGCGGGCAGGGTTATGACCGTGAAGGCGACCAGGGCGATCCGAAGCACGGAGGAATCCACGTCGAAGTATTCGGCCAGGCCGCCGCATATGCCGCTGATCATCCTGTTGGAAGTGGATCTGTAGAGGATCTTCTCAGGCACGGATACGTTACCCTCCGTCTTTCCCTGACGTCGCCTGTTCTTCGGCGCCGGGCTCTGGATCGGGATCGGGTTCTGGATCGGGACCCGCGGTGCCGGGATCGGGACCGGGTTGGACCTGCTGAAGGCTGGCCTGCTCCTGGTTCCTGTTGTGCAGCAGCCGGGATCGCACAATCAGGCCGATGCCCACGAAGAGCAGCACGAAACCGAAGAACTCCACGTCGCTGGCGATGACCGTGGCCAGTCCGATGCCCACCAGGAGTACCACGATAAGAGAAGGCACGCCGGACTCGTGCTGCCTGGCTTCGATGTAGATCCCTTTCTCGATCATCGCGAGCCGCTCCCGGTGACGTATTTCCCTGCCATTTTTCAGATATCCCAGGAACGCGCAGACGATGCCCAGTCCGAAGGAAATGGCAACCGTCGTTACGGCAGCTTGCCAGTAATCCTGATTGGCGAGGACCACAACCATGACGCAAACGCTCAGGAAAAAAACCGCCCAGGCTTTCCAGCTGTCCATACCCGCCTCCAAATGGATCCTGCTTTCTCAGTCGCATCGGCTGTTTGGCAATGCCGCTCAAGATTTCGACACAAAATCCCCCCGTTTTGTTTCGGAAACTGAAAATTAAATCGATTTACCGGTATTGCCACGGAAAAAGTATACGCATGTATTGAAACATTTGTAGATTCCCGGTAGTCTTATTGACGAGAAGGGAACCGACCGGGATTCTTCAAGGGGTCGAATCTGTCCGGCGAAACGGCCCTGTAAGCGGCTGAGCTCGCTTGAGACAGGATGAGGCGACCCATGGATTTGAGCGATGAAGAACTCGTCGCAAGGGCCCGGAAGGGCGACAGGCCGGCCTTCGCCCATCTCGTCGATCGGCACCGGGTTTCCGTGTTCAACCTGACCTTCAGGATCGTTGGAAACCGGGAAGACGCCGAAGAGGCGGCGCAGGACGTGTTCGTCCGGGCTTACCGGAGTCTCGACAGGTTCCGCGGCGACGCCAGGTTTGCCACGTGGCTCTACCGGATCGCCGTGAACGTAAGCCTGAGCTCGGCACGGCGTTCCCGGCGGGACCTGTCCACCTCTTCCCTTTCGGAGCCGGAAGATGGCGACGATGGATTGCCGATGCAGATACCGGACACGTCGGCGAATCCCGCGGAACGGTTCGAGCAGGCCGAGTTCAGGGAACAGGTCAGGAGCCTGGTGTCGGCGCTTCCGCCTATTTACAGCGCGGTGATTTCGATGTATCATATCCAAAGCCTGTCCTATGACGAGATCTCGGAAGCGCTGGAACTGCCGATAGGCACCGTCAAGGCCCGGCTCTTCCGCGCCCGCGCCGCTTTGAGGAACCTGGTTTCCCGGTCCATGGAGCCCGACTCGCCCGGTTGATTCGGGCGCGGGAACCGGAGTAGATCGACTATGAACTGCGAAGCCGTACAACGCCTGATGTATGAAGCCGTCGATCGGACGCTTGCCCCGGACGAGCGCCGCCTGGTGGATACCCATCTGACCGGGTGCGCACGCTGCAGGGCGGAGATGGCCGTGCTCGACGCCCTGATCGAGACGGTCGAGACGACCCCGGCGTTGGAACCCTCCGACGCCTTCCGGGCCAACGTGATGGCAAGGCTTCCCGCGCCTGAGCCGTCGCCGCGGTTCGCGCCTTCCGTGGTCTTCCCCCGCGTGGCCTTCGCCGCCACGCTGGTGGCCGCGGCGCTGATCTGGCTGTACCGCGCGACGTTTGCCGAAATCGTCGGAAGTCTCCTGCCCGTACAGGCTGTGATCGAGCCGGTGGCGACCGTGATTCGCGACCTCCAGGCTTACGTGCATTCGCAGGCCGGCACGGTGGTTTCAACCCTCCCTGAACCGGTATCTGCCTCCGTCGACTGGGGTTCCCTGCTGCTGGTGGTCACCACGCTGGTGGTCGGTTACGTCCTGGTGCGCACGGCCGAGACGCTGGGCGTCGGGAACGCGAACGTGCGGGTCGGCAGGCGGTCCTGACCTTCCGACGCGTCCGTACCGTATCGTAACTTACCGAACCGCGCCGCTCTCCGAACGTCGCCCTCCGAACCCGGAAATACAACGGTTCCCGCCTTTGAAACAGGTCCTCGGCAACCCGCATACTTGTTGACAATCCGCGCGTTTCGCCTTTTATTCCCCCCGGTTGCATACGATTCGCAACAACGCGGTCTTTCCTGTTTTCTGGATGGCCAAACGGGATGCTCATGTCGACAAATCATATTCGCAACTTCTCCATTATCGCCCATATCGACCACGGCAAGTCGACGCTGGCGGACCGTTTGCTGGAAATGACGGGCACCGTGTCTCCCCTGAAGATGCGCGCCCAGATGCTCGACAACCTCGACCTGGAAAGGGAGCGGGGCATCACGATCAAGGCCCACGCGATCCGCATGTCCTACGAGTCCCCGGACGGTCGGACCTACGCCCTCAACCTGATCGATACGCCGGGGCACGTCGATTTCTCCTACGAGGTCTCCCGAAGCCTTGCCGCCTGCGAAGGCGCGCTGCTGATCGTCGACGCGGTCCAGGGCATCGAGGCGCAGACGATCAGCAACCTGTACCTGGCCCTGGAGAACGACCTGGCCATCGTCCCGGTCATCAACAAGATCGATCTGCCCAACGCCCGCACGGACGTCGTTACGGGGCAGATCGTGGACCTGCTGGGCGTCGGCCCCGAAGACGTCATCCTGACCAGCGCGCGGGATGGTATCGGCGTCGAACAGGTGCTTCAGGCCATACTGGACCGCATCCCGCCTCCGGAGCCCGACGACGGTCCGTTGCGCGCCCTCATCTTCGATTCCATATTCGACCAGTACCGCGGCGCGGTGCCCTACCTGCGCGTCATGAGCGGTGAAATCCGGCCGGGCATGGACATCATGATGTGTTCCAACGGCAAGCGATTCGAGGTCACGGAGACCGGTATCCTCCGGTTTGACAAGGCGCCCGTGGACGCGCTCACGGCAGGAGAAGTCGGCTATCTGATCGGGAATATCCGAAACGTGGCGGACGCCAGCGTGGGCGACACGATCACCGGCGCCTCACGCCCTTGCGACGAACCCCTTCCCGGTTACCGGGAGGCCAAGTCCATGGTGTTCAGCGGCCTTTACCCGGCGACGTCGGAAGACTACGAACCGCTCAAGGACGCCTTGGAGAAATACCAGTTGAACGACGCCGCCCTCGTCTACGAACCCGAAACCTCGGTGGCCCTCGGATTCGGCTTTCGCTGCGGATTCCTGGGGCTGCTTCACATGGAAGTCGTCCAGGAGCGCCTCGAGCGGGAATACGGACTCACGATCCTGGCCACCATGCCCAGCGTGGAGTACCGGATCACGACGACCGCCGGCGAGGAACTCATGGTGGACAATCCCGCCCACATGCCCGACGCCTCGCTCATCGCCTGCGTGGAAGAGCCCTTCATCCAGGCCCAGATCGTGGTGCCGCACGACTACATCGGCAATATCATGAAGCTGACCCGGGACCGGCGAGGCGTCTACAAGTCCATGGAATACCTCGACCCCACCCGGGTCGCCCTGCAATACGAGCTGCCGCTGTCGGAAATCGTCTTCGATTTCTACGACCGGCTGAAATCGATCAGCCGCGGATACGCTTCCTTCGACTACGATTTCCTGGAATACCGCGTATCGCCCCTGGTCAGGCTGAACCTGCTCCTCAACGGCGACCTGGTGGACGCCCTCTCGATCATCATCCACAAGGACAAGGCCTACGAATGGGGCCGCGAGCTGTGCCAGCGGCTGCGCAAGATCATACCGCGGCAGATGTTCGAGGTCGCCGTCCAGGCCGCCATCGGCGGCAGGGTCATCGCGCGGGAGTCGATCCGTCCCCTGCGCAAGAACGTCACGGCCAAGTGTTACGGCGGCGACGTCACGCGGAAGCGCAAGCTGCTGGAGAGGCAGAAGGAAGGCAAACGGCGCATGAAGCAGGTCGGGAACGTCGAACTGCCGCAGGAGGCCTTCCTGGCGGTGCTCGACATACGGGGCGAAGGCGCGGCCGTCGCCGGCTAGGCGTTCATCAGGGCAAGGACGCCTTTCGGGTAACCCGCAGGACCATAACCATAGAGGATATCGGGAATTGGCGAAAGAAAAGTCCCTGCTTCGCGAGTACGCGGAAATCGTGCTGTTCACCGTACTGCTCTTCCTCTTCATCCGGGCGGAGGTCGTCCAGGCCTTTCGCATTCCGTCGGAATCCATGGAAGCCACCCTCCAGGTGGGTGATTTCCTGCTGGTCAACAAGTTCATCTACGGCCCCGGCATTCCCTTTACCGACGTGCGCCTGCCCGCCTGGCGCGATCCGGAACCCGGCGATATCCTGGTGTTCCCCTATCCCCGGAACCCGGCGCAGATGTTCATCAAGCGGTGTATCGCCGTCGCCGGCCAGAAGGTGGAGATCCGGGACAAGCAGGTATACGTGGACGACGCGCCGGTGGAGAATCCGCCGCAGGTCAGGTTCGACGATCCCACGGTAAGGGCCGCCCCCCGAAGTACGCGGGACAACTGGGGGCCCAAGATCGTTCCCGCGGGGTCCCTGTTCGTCATGGGGGACAACCGGGACTACAGCTCGGACAGCAGGTACTGGGGATTCGTAGAAACGAAGGACGTTGTGGGCAACGCCTTCGTCATCTACTGGTCCTGGGAACGGCACCGGGACGACCCTGAACTGGTGTGGCTGTCATCCAGCCCCCTGGAGAGCGTCGCCTCCCTGGTCTATGTGCTGGGGTACAACGTCGTGCACGTTCCGTGGCGCGTTCGCTGGAATCGCATTGGCAGGATCGTCCTGTAGATCGGGACGCAAACACGATGGCCGGTCTCTACATTCACATTCCCTTCTGTACCCACGCCTGCCCTTATTGCGATTTTTCCTTCGAGCTGCTCAGAGACGGCCGGGTGGACCGGTTGCTGGCGGCCCTGGAAGCCGAGGCCGTACGTCGTGGCCGTGAACCCCCCTGGCCGGACGGCATCGTAGACACGATCTTCCTGGGAGGAGGCACCCCCACCTGCCTGACGGATCGTCAGCTGGACCGCGTCTTCAGGATGATCCATGATTCCTTCCGCGTCGGCCCGGACGCCGAAGTCACGGTAGAAGCCAATCCCGAAACGGTCAGGATCTCCAAACTGCAACGGCTTCGCGATCTGGGCGTCAACCGGCTCAGCATCGGCGCCCAGTCCTTTTCCGATGAGATCCTGCGGCAACTCGGGCGTTGTCATACGGCGGACCAGGCCGCACGGGCGATCGGGCTTGCAAGGGAAGCCGGTTTCGGAAACGTCAACCTCGACCTCATGTTCGGCGTGCCCGGCCAGGCGGCGTCGGACTGGGCGGATACGCTGGAACGCGCGGTATCCCTGGACCCGGAACACGTGTCGGTTTACGGACTGACGATCGAGCCGGGAACGGATTTCGCCCGGATGGATGAAGAGGGCCTGCTCGATCTGCCGGATGAAGGCCGCCACGTCGGTTACTACTACCTGGCCCTCGACGAGCTGGCCGCCGCGGGTTACCTGCACTACGAGGTCTCCAATCTGTCGAAACCCGGCTTTGCATGCAGGCATAACGTATCCTGCTGGAAGGGCGGCGACTACCTGGGTCTGGGGCCGTCGGCCCACTCGCACCTGGCGGGCCGGAGACTGGCCAACGCGCGCAACCTCGCCGATTATCTGTCGGCCATGGATGAGCGGGGCGAGGCCATTGAAATGGATGAAACGCTCACGGTGGACGAACGTATACACGAGTATATCCTGCTGAGCCTGAGATCTGTCGAGGGCATGGACCCCCGGGTCTTCCGGCACCGATTCGGGGAGGACGCCCTAGGCAAACGGGACCGGGCAATCCATACCCTGGCCGAGGAGGGTTTGCTGGCGGAGTGCGGGTCACGGATTCGCCTGACGCGAAAAGGGCTGGCCCTGGCGGACAGCGTTTGCGCTTACCTCATGTAACCGGACCGCCGGGCCGGCATGCAAGACTCATGTAACCGGGCCGCCGGACCGATGGGCAAACCGAAAGAGACGGCATCATGAAGAAGATCAGGGTAGGGGTCCTGTGCGGCGGCAGGTCGGCGGAACACCAGGTCTCGCTTCAGTCGGCCCGGAACATCGTCGACGCCATCGACCGGAACCGGTACGAAGTGGTCCTTATCGGAATCGACCGTACCGGACAGTGGCACCTGGGCGATTCGGCGGAGTTCCTGCTCGACGCCCACGATCCGAAGCTGATCGCCCTGAACCGCCTGAGCGAAACCGTAACCCTCGCGCCCGGGACGGACAGGGACCAGGTGACGACCCGGACGACGCACCGCCCGGCCGGGAACATCGACGTCATATTCCCCGTTCTCCATGGACCCTTCGGCGAGGACGGCACGGTTCAGGGACTGCTGAAGCTGGCCAATCTGCCCTTCGTGGGCTCCGGCGTACTGGGTTCGGCGGTCTCCATGGACAAGGACGTGATGAAGCGTCTGTTGCGGGACGCGGGCATCGCCATCCCCGATTTCATGACGTTCGCGTCCTCCGACAGGGACAGGATCGATTTCAATGCCGTCCGCGGACGCCTGGGCGTGCCGTGTTTCATCAAGCCGGCCAACCTGGGTTCGTCCGTCGGCATCACCAAGGCCCGTGGCGCCGTGGAATTCGAAGCGGGCGTCCGGGAGGCTTTTCGCTACGACCGGAAGATCCTGGTAGAAGAATACGTCCGCGGCCGCGAAATCGAATGCGCGGTGCTGGGGAACGCCCGGCCCGAAGCGTCCGGCCTGGGTGAAGTCCGACCCACCCACGAATTCTATTCCTACGAGGCAAAGTACATCGACGAGCACGGCGCCGAGCTGGAGATTCCGGCCGCGCTGCCGCCCGAGCTGACGGAGCGGATCCGCGCGACCGCCGTGGAGGCCCACCGGGCGCTGGCCTGCGAGGGCATGTCCCGGGTCGATTTCTTCCTGAAGGAAGACGGCGACGTCCTGGTAAACGAGCTCAACACCATCCCCGGGTTCACCCGGATCAGCATGTTCCCCAAGCTCTGGGAAGTCGCGGGCCTTTCCTACGGCGACCTGATCGACCGGCTGATCCAGCTCGCGCTGGAGAGATTCGACGAAGAGAAATCGCTGGAAACGTAACCTGTGAATGGGGTGGTCTGGCTTGGCCCGGCTTGCCCTGGGTCGGCTGGCCGGACCGGGCCCGGCCGGGAACTTGGGGTACGGACCGCGCCGGATTTCGCTTGACAGGACGCCGGGTGCGGGGATAGAATACGGTAAGCTGCGGCCATCTAAGGTTTCTGCTTATCCCGCGGGAATAGCTCAGTTGGCAGAGCATCAGCTTCCCAAGCTGAGGGTCGCGGGTTCGAGCCCCGTTTCCCGCCTGGCAGCCCCGCGGTTCGTCCATCCGCGGGGCGTTTTCTTATGAGGGAGGTGTCCGTGCGCCGGTCGGCGGTCTGTCTGGGCCTGATCATTGCGGTGCTGGTATTCGCCCGGTGCGGTGCGAAGACCATGCAGTTTTCGGATTCGCTCGATACGCCCGAGGCCGCGTACGCCAAGGCGCTGAGTCTGCTGGAATCCGGCAACCATGACGAAGCGGAAGCGGCGTTGCGCAGTACGATGCAGATCGACGACGGCTACGCGCCGGCCTACGTGGGGATGAGCCGCCTGTTCTTCGAACGGGGGGACGTGAAGGAGGCCATCCGGTACGTACAATTGGCCAGGATGCGGGACGTGGACTACGTACCCTGCTGGCTGATGGCCGCCCGCCTGTACGCCGCCGCGGGGCAGTACGAAGCGGCGGCAAACGAATACCGGGAGGCGATCTCCCGGGACAAAGACCGGTTATGGACCGTCGAAAGCTACTTCGGTCTGGGCCGGACCCTGGAGAAGCTGGACAGGCTGGAAGAGGCCCACGACGCCTACGTGGAGGCGATCGCCCTGGACCCCCTCCATCTCGAAGCCCGGGCCTCGGTCAAGCGTGTCAGGAAGACCCTCGGTCCCGAATTCCTGATGCGGTTGCGGTACGAGAACCGGGACATCCTCCTGCCGTGACGGGACGCGCGGTGCGGCCAACCGCCCTCGGGATGAGCGCACCGCGGTTCCGGCCCGCTTCGATGACCGCAGCTTCGTTGAAGACCCCGGCTTTCCGGCCTGCCCGGTCAGGATAAATCCCCGATGATACCCTGGATGAACCGCACGGACCGCGTCAGGGTCTCCCGTCGTTCCGCTTCGTTGTCCCCCGTGATGCCGCACTCATAGGCCAGGTACCCGTCGAATCCGATGTCGCGAAGGGCCGAGAGGCCCGCTTTCCAGTCGATGTCGCCCGAACCCGGTTCCTGGCGCGTGTTGTCGGCCATGTGCACGTGTCCCACGTACCGCCGTCCCGCTCTTCGCAGCGTGGCGGGCGTATCCGTCTCCTCGATGTGCATGTGGAAGAAGTCGCACAGCAGGCTGGCGGACGGCGGGTCGCCGGCACCCTTGATGATCTCGATGCCCCGTTCCTGCTGCCTCAGCAGGTGCTCTTCGTAGCGGTTCAACGGTTCCAGCAACACCTTCGTGTTCTGCCCGGCGGCGAATGCCGCCAGATCGCGGACGATCTCCGTCAGCAGCTGCATTTCCAGGGTGATGGCGTCGGCCAGCGGCGTAAGATCCGGGATGCGGGGCGGCCCGAATATGGGCGGCAGGATCAGGCCCACGGCGCCGAAATGCCCGCACACTGCCAGGTTCTCCTTCGCCTCGGCGATGCTGTGGTTTCGTTTGTCGACGTCGGGGTCCAGGAAGTCGAAGGTCCCCTGACCGCATAGTGAGACCAGCCGTATGGTGCGGTTCCGAAGCGCAGACTCAAGTTCCTCGATCCGCCGGGCCGGTCCCCGCCCGGATATTTCGAGTCCTTCCACGTTCAAGGCTTCGGCGAAGTCGAGTTTTTCGTCGAGTGTGTTCCCGGGGAGCAGGCCTTCCTGCAGGGCGATTTTCATTTCGTCTCCTTGGTTTGCGTCAGACTGCGTCGTCGTCAAACTGCGTCGTCGTCAGACTGCGTCGCCGATGCGTTTCGACGTGGACCAGACCGTGGAAGTATCGGGCACGTCCGCGTTTCTGTAGGTGGGAATGAAGGACCAGCGGTCCCGGCCGGACCGGTTCGGATGGGAACTGTGCAGCAGGCGGTCGTGAAACACCAGCACGTCCCCGCATTTCATCTCCACGTCCATCATCCGCTCGCCCTCGAGATCGTCATCTGAGATGCGGTTGGCGAACCCCCTGGCGTCCTGCACGGAGGCATGACCGCGCGTCCGCCGGTGAGAGCCGGGAATGACCCGCAGGCAGCCGTTTTCAGGTGTCGCGTCTTCGAGCGCGATCCAGCCGGAGTACTTGGTCGCGCCGCCCCAGTACGCCTGGTCCTGGTGCCAGGGCGAGGCGAAGTCGACCCTGGCAGACTTGAATACGGGCTTTGCGCTGAGGAATTCGATGCGGGGACCGATCAATGGCCGCAGGATGGCCGCCATCCGGGGGTCGCACGAGATCGATTCGAAGAGGGGCGGGATGGTGTCGCACATCCACACGTGTACGCCCGACGGCCCGGACGTGTTCTCCACGAGATCTTTCGCGGCGGTCTTGCAGGCCGCCATTTCTTCCGGCGTGAAAACGCCTTCGGCCATGAAGAAGCCGTTTTCCGTGAAGGATGAGAGGATATCGATCGACACGTGCTGCAAAACCGCCTCCAGGCCTCCAGGAGAATCAGTGCGAATCCCGCGCCACCGGCGCGCCGCTGCCGCCGACCAGGAAATCGAAATCCACGCCCCGGTCGGCCTGGAGCACGTGGTCCACGTACAGCCGGCAGTATCCCCGGTCCATCGTCGGTTCGGGCGGTGTCCAGCGGGCCCTTCTGCGGGCCAGTTCCTCCTCGGCCACGTCGAGTTCGAGCCGGCGCTCACCGACGTTCAGTTCGATCATGTCGCAGTCCTGAACGAGGGCCAGCGTACCGCCGGCCGCGGCTTCGGGCGCCGTGTGAAGCACGACCGTGCCGAAGGCCGTGCCGCTCATGCGCGCGTCGGAGATGCGGACCATGTCCGTGACGCCCTGTTGGAGCAACTTCGACGGCAGGGGCATGTTTCCCACCTCGGCCATGCCCGGATATCCTTTCGGCCCGCAGTTTTTCAGCACCAGGACGCTGTCCGCGTCCACGTCCAGGTCCGGATCGTCAATGCGCTCGTGGAGGTCTTCGATGTGCTTGAACACCACGGCGCGGCCGCGGTGCCGCATCAGTTCGGGCGACGCCGCCGAGGGCTTGATGATGGCGCCGCCCGGACACAGGTTGCCCCGCAGCACGGCGAGTCCGCCGGTCGGGGTCAGCGGGGCGTCCAGGGTACGGATCACGTCCCGGTCGTGACAGGGCGCGTCGGCCGTGTTCTCGCCCATGGTCCTGCCGTTCACGGTCAGGGCGCCGCGATGGATCAGGCCGCCCAGTTCCCGGATCACGGCCGGCAACCCGCCCGCGTAGTAGAAATCCTCCATCAGGTATTTGCCCGACGGCATCAGGTTCGCGATACACGGGATATCGCAGCCGAGGCGGTCCCAGTCCTCAAGGGTAAGATCGACGCCGAGGCGGCCCGCGACAGCCAGCAGGTGTACGACCGAGTTGGTGGAACCGCCGATGGCCCCGACCACCCGGATGGCGTTTTCCAGCGCCTCGCGCGTGACGATGCGCGACATGCGCAGGTCCTCCCGGACCATCTCCACCGCCCGTCGGCCCGCCTCGTGAGCGAGTTTCATCCGCCGGGCGTCGGCCGCGGGGATGGCGGCGTTGCCGGGCATGCCCAGGCCCAGCGCTTCCACGACGCTGGCCATGGTGGAAGCCGTGCCCATGGTCATGCAGTGGCCCGTGGACCGGTTCATGCACGATTCCGCTTCGAGGAACTCCTCTTCGCTCATCGTCCCGGCGCGCACCTCGTCGCTGAATTTGTAGACGTCCGTGCCGGACCCTATGTTCCGTCCCCTGAAGCGGCCGTTGAGCATGGGGCCGCCCGAAACCGCCAGCGTGGGCAGGTCGCAGCTTGCCGCGCCCATGAGCAGGGCCGGGGTCGTCTTGTCGCAACCGACGAGCAATACGACCCCGTCGAGGGGATTGGCCCGGATGGTCTCCTCCACGTCCATGCTGACGAGGTTGCGGAAGAGCATGGTGGTGGGTCGCATGAGGGGTTCGCCCAGGGACATGACGGGGAATTCCACCGGGAACCCGCCCGCTTCGTAGACTCCCCGGCGTACCCGCTCCGCGATGGTCCGGAAATGGGCGTTGCACGGCGTCAGTTCCGACCAGGTGTTGCAGATACCGATGACGGGCCGGCCGTCGAAGACGTGGTCCGGAAGCCCCTGGTTCTTCATCCAGCTTCGATGGATGAAGCCCACTTTGTCCCTGGGGCCGAACCAGCGGGTACTGCGCAGCGGTGTTGACATGCAGGCTCCTGGCTGAGATCGATGGATGCCTCGGCCTACCCGGCGCGCCTCGACGCCGTCCAGGCCGCGCGTAGCGTGGAAGGAGAAAGGACGAACCGGGCGGCGGGCAAAAGCAGGGTAACGGGTACGATGCGGACCTCGCCCCGTCCATCCAATTCGAGTACGGCTTCGTTGAACTCGGGCTCGACCAGGAACCTCACGCGCTCCGCGCCGTGGAGGAATCCGGTGAACGCGCAGACGGCGCCCCAGAGGCGGCCCGTGTCACAGGGATCGTCCAGCCCGAAGCGGCCCGCGCCGTGCAATGACACGAAACGCACGCCCCGCGCCACGTCACGCAGGAATCTCAGCACGCCCCGGGCGAACCCCTTGCTCCTGAGCACTTTCAGGAAGCGTTTCGCGGAATCACGCGGTGCTTCGGCCGGCCTTTTCGCGGACGGCTCCTCCAGATCGTCCGGCTCGCCCGGCTCAGCCGGCGCCCTGGGCGGTCGCCGTCTCTTTCTCGTGCGATCGCCGCTTTTCGATATCGAAGGAGTGATACGGAGGAGGCCGAAAAACCACCCGATCGTGATCCTCCCCGAGAACGCCTCCCGGCGAACGATCGAAAAGGAGACCGTCACGGGAATGGAGAGGAGCAGCAGCACCGAGAGCGGAACGGCAACAGCTATGAGAAGATAGGGTTCGATGGGCGGAAACAAGGTTTATCTTTCTTCTTTCACTTTGGGCTTCACCCAACGGTCCAGCGCGGACTTCACGAGATCCGCCACTGTGTTCGCGGCCGATGAGAACCCGGACTGTCCCGACATGCGTTCCAGACGCACGTCGCCGTCCCTGACGACCAGGACGGCGACCGGCTGCACACCGCCTCCGCCTCCGCTGCCGCTCCTTGATCCGTCTTTGCCCGACGCTCCGCCTCCGCCGAAGCCAAAACCTAATTTGACCAGGGGGATGACCGTCGTATTTCCCATTTTGACGGGGTCGCCGACAACGGACTGCGCTTTGGCCACCTCTCTGAGTTCGCCCAGGGTGGTCTTGACCAGATCCTCCAGTTCAGCCATGCTCGATCTCCCATGAGTTTTCGATCCGGTTTTCCTGAGAACCGGGATAAGGTTACGGGCTGTAGGAATCGCTGCCGGTCCCAGCAGGCTTCGTCCGGCAGGCGGCTTTTGCTATCCTCCCCTGCGACGATGGTGCGGTCAGTCGCCCCACAGTTCTTTCAGGCGGCGGTCCCGGCCGCAGTTGTACCGATAGAACTTGTACCGCAACGGGTTCTTGACGTAGTAATCCTGGTGGTATTCTTCCGCCTTGTAGAACGCCGACGCCGGGGTGATCTCGGTGACTACGCGGTCGAAGCGGCCGGAATCGATGATCTTCTGCTTCGACGCCTCGGCCAGCGCTTTCTGTTCGGCGTCGTGATAGAAGATCCCCGCGCGGTACTGGCTGCCCTTGTCGCAGAACTGGCGGTCGTCCACCGTGGGATCGATGTTCACCCAGAACACGTCCAGCAGTTCCTGGTACGTGATCCTGGACGGGTCGTAACGGATTTCCATGGCTTCGGTGTGTCCGGTGTTCCCCGCGGAGACCTCTCCGTACGTTGGATTGCGCAACCTCCCTCCGGTATAGCCCGCGACGGTGGAAATGACGCCGTCCAGTTCGTCATAGGGCGGTTCCATGCACCAGAAGCAGCCCCCGGCGAAGGTCGCCAGCGCGTATTCGCCGGACCGCATGGCCCGCATGGCCTGCCCGGTCTGCCCGGTCTGCCCGGTCTGCCCGGCCTGCCCGGTCTGCCCGATCTGTCCGATCTGCCCGGCCCCCATGGTTTGTGTGGTCTCGTCGGTTTCTCCGGATGGCTGCTGCGGGCCTGCCTTCGAGTTGACCACAGTATATACGGTAAATGCGAACAGTCCGGCGATCAGCACGGCTGCCAGCGTGTGTTTCTTGCGTAACATGACCGTTCCTTTCTATCGGGCAGGTCCGGTCGCATCCAGCCGTTCCCACCCGGGACCCGCCCTATCCGAACAGGCCCAGTTGGTTCGTGGGTTTCGGTTTCGTCTTCTTGCGACGGCGCCGGTCCGGTCCACGCGGGTCGTCGTACTGCTTCAACTGTTCTTCGATATCGGTCAGGAAGGGCGATGGCCGGGTCGAGCGCACCTCGCCGAACAGCAGGCGCTTCCTGGACCGTACCAGGTAGAGCCGTTCCCTGGCGCGGGTCATGGCCACGTAGAACAGGCGGCGTTCTTCCTCCACGTCGGACTCCATGCCGCCGTGTTGCAGAGGCATCAGTCCGTCTTCACAGCCCACCACGAAGACGACCGGGAATTCCAGTCCCTTGGCGGCGTGCAGGGTCATGAGATTCACCTGCTCCGACGCTTCGCCGTAGGCGTCGTACTCCCGGCTGAGCAGCAGCTTGTCGAGCAGCACCGGCAATTCCGTTTCGATTCGGGCGTACCGGGTCAACTCGCCCAGGCTTTCATCCGCCCTGGGATAGCGCCACTTCAGTTTGTCCCAGATGGAAGTGCGCGCCAGGTTCTTCAATATGTCGGCCGCCGTGCGTTTCTCCAGGTCGGTATTGATCGTCTTCAGGTCGCGCAACAGGGCCTCCACGCCGACCCTGGATCGTTTCATCAGCAGGCGCGGGTGGTCCATCAGTTCCCCCACGTGGTCGATGGTGATCTGCGTCCGCTGCTTCCACCGTTCCTCGATGAGCTCCACGGTCCGGTCCCCCAGCCCGTCAATCGTCGACGACAGGCACCGCAGCGCCGAACCGGTGGTGACGGTCCGCCCGTCGCCCAGTTGAAGCAGGGTAACCATCTCCTGCACGCCCGGCCTGTTGATGAGGGACGTGTCGCCGGCGACCTGGTAGGGTATTCCGCTGCGGTCGAAGGCTTCCGCCAGGGACGTATGCTGACTGTTCACCCGGTAAAGTACGGCGATGTCTCCGAAGGATCGCTCCTCGCCCGGGTCCGCCCCGTCTTCCATCCGCCCCGAATCCCGGGAGAAATGACTGGTTCCGCCCACCATGCGTTCGATCTGGTGCACGACGTACTCGGCTTCGGCCTTGTCCGACCGGGCCTCGCGAATGACCAGGTGTCCCTGGACGTAGAGCGCGGCGACCAGCGGCGGCGCCGTGGCAACGCCGGAAGCGCCCATGACCTGCGACGAGGCGTCGAGCAGCGAAGCCGCCGAACGGTAGTTCTCCTTCAGGTATTGCACCTTCGCGCCGGGGAAATCGTCCTCGAAGGTATGAAAGTAACGGGGGTCCGCTCCGCGAAAGCCATAAATGGCCTGGTTGGGATCGCCGATGGCCGTAATCCGGGCGCCGCCTTCCACGAGGATCTTCAGCAGGACGTGCTGGGCCGGGTTGATGTCCTGGTACTCGTCCACGAAAACGTAGCGGAACCGCTCGTGCACGCTCTGCCGGAACCGCTCGTCCGATTGCAGCAGCTTCGTGGTCTCCAGGATGACGTCATCGAAATCCAGCAGCCCGTGTCTGCGCAGCAGGCGCGTGTAGGCGGAAACCGCTTCCGGAATCTCACCGCTTCGGCCCGACGCCTTCCATCTGGCGACCTCCTCCAGCCGCCGCCGCCGTTGCGCGGTGTTGTCCAGCGGCCACTGGGCGCGGGCCAGCCGTTCCTGGTCGTCGGGCGTCGCCACGTTCAGGCTGAACGGGATGCTCGCGTGGCGGGACCACTGGCGCATCAGGGCAAGGCAGATCCCGTGGAACGTGCCGACCATGACTTGCTGCGCCTGACCGTCGAGCAAGTCTGCCAGGCGCGATTGCAGTTCCGAGGCGGCCTTGTTGGTGAAGGTCACGGCCAGCATGCGGCCGGGCGTGGCGTCCTGCCGCGCCAGATAGGCCATGCGGTGGGTCAGCGTGTGGGTCTTTCCCGTGCCGGGCCCGGCCACGATCAGAAGATGGCCCTCGCGGTGGCTTGCGGCCTTTCTTTGATCTTCGTTCAACGGAACGTCCATCAATAACGCGTCTTCCCGCGGTTCGGGCGCTTCGAGCACGGTCACGGAAGGCGCGGACTCCTGTGTCTCCGGCGAAGCATCCGCGACAGCCGGGCCCGCGGATTCCGGAACTTCCGGGACGAAGGGCAGGGGTTCTGTGACTTCGACCGTTCCATTGGTGCGGACCGGCGCCTCTTCTGCCACCTCCGGTGCATGGTCCGGCACGGCATCCTTTCGCAAAGGCGTCTTCGTCTCCACGGGCAGTTCGTCCAGCAGGGCGATCTGCGTGTCGCCGCCGAGGCGGTCCGCCGGGTTGAACAACTTGATCACTCCGTAATCTCCATCATAGCCCGGGAGGATATCCACCTCTCCGACGCGCATGCGGCGAATGCCCTCGGCGATCAGGGATCCACCAACCTGCGCGATGTCGTCTTCGGGTACTTCCAGCAGGATGTCGAGTTCGCTGCCGAGACGGGAGACCATGGCCTGATAGATCGCATCCACGGTTTTGGTTCCCGGCCCGACCCCTTTCGCTTCGCCGATGATCTCGGGGAGCGGGATCACGCTGAAGAAATGGCGCGAACGGGCGGGTTTTTTCCCCTCGTCACGGTCCGCGAGTTCTTCCACGCGGGCCATGACCCCCACGGTCACCGGCTTGCCGCAATCGGGGCACAGGCCCTTCGCGGCGATGGTCTCCCCCGGGTGCATCCTTCTCCCGCACTTCCTGTGCCCGTCATAGTGATACTTGCCCTCTTCGGGATAGAACTCCACCGTCCCGGTCAGCCCCTCGTCTTCCGGGTCGGAAAGGGCGCTGTAGATCGCGGGATAGCTGCAGGACGTATCGAACAGGGTGGTTTCACGGCCGAGCTTTCCGGGCGAGTGGGCGTCGGAGTTCGATACGAGCACATAGGGGTCGAGCTGTTCCAGCCGCCAGTTCATGAGCGGATCGGACGAAAGACCGGTTTCAACGGCGAAGATATGCTCCGTGAGATCGCCGTAACAGTCCGCTATGCGATCGAAACCTCCCCTGGACCCCAGGGCCGAAAACCAGGGCGTCCAGACGTGGGCGGGAATGAGGCAGGCCATGGGGTCGGATTCGAGGGTGATCTCCAGGAGGTCCCGCGAGTCCAGCCCCAGGATGGGCCGTCCGTCCGCCCGGATGTTTCCGATGGTACCCAGCCGCGCCTGTATGTTCTTTGCGGCTTCGAATCCCGGAGCCAGGATGATGTTATGCACTTTACGGACACGTCCCAGCCGCTTGTAGATATTCGAGATCTCGACCGTCAGCATGAAACGCACCGGCGCCCGGCAGGCGGCCGGCACCTGGTCCTGCATCGCCCTTTCGTGCTCGGGCTTCAGCCGGAACAAACCCTCCTCGGCCGGTTGCAGTTTTTCCTCCAGTTCATCCATCCATCCAGGATGAACGAAATCCCCGGTGCCCACCACCCGGATGCCCTTCAACTGGGCCCACTTGTACAGGTGCTCCAGGTTCAGGTTCTTGCTGGTCGCCCGGGAGTAATGGGAGTGGAGATGCAGATCGGCGTGGAAGGGCAAGGAGGCCTCCGTTCGTTGACGGGCCGCGGCTTCCGCCGGCGGGGATCAACCCGATCGGGTCCATTCCGGCGTTGCCGCACCTGTTTGAAAGATGGAGGAATGCCCGGGTGCAGGCAAGGAGTTTGTACCGGCTCGGCGGGTGGGATCAGGAAGCCGGTGTCTCGACGGCTTCGACGGATTCCAGGGCCTGTCCTCTCAGCCGGTTCCGGGCCCGGGCCAGGAAGGCGAGACCGTCCTCGAGGATGTAGTAGCAGATGGGTACGAGGATCAGCGTGATGGCCGTGGCGAAGAGCACGCCGAATCCCAGGGAGATGGCCATGGGGATGAGGAACTGCGCCTGGAGGCTCTTCTCCAGCAGAATGGGCGTCAGTCCCGCGAAGGTCGTGAGCGAAGTCAGCAGCACGGGCCGGAAACGGGCGACCCCCGCGTTCCGGATGATCTCGTGCAGGTCCGCGTCGGATCCCGAGCGTTCCCGTCCGCGGTTGATGAAGTCCACCAGCACGAGGCTGTCGTTCACGACGACGCCGGAGAGCGCGACGATGCCGAACAGGGACAGGAGGGAGATGGAGAACCCCATGATCAGGTGCCCCATCACCGCGCCCACGATGCCGAAGGGAATGGCGCTCATGATGATCATGGGCTGCACGTAGGACTTGAAGGGGATGGCCAGCAATCCGTAGATCACGAGCAGGGCGACCATGAAGCCGAAGCTCAGGCTTTCGATGGACTCCTGCTGGTTGCGCTGCTGTCCCTCGAGCGTGTAGGTCAGGTTGGGGTGCCTGGCCATCAGCGACGGCAGGTAGGACGACGTGAGGTCGTTCATGATGTCATTGGAGCTGGCGACGGCGTCGTTCACGTCGGCGGTGACGGTGATGACGCGCTTCCGGTCCGTGCGGCGGATATTGGAATAGCCCCTGCCCATCTCCGCACGGGCGGCGAGCGAGAAGGGGACCTCGATGCCGGCCGGCGTCCGGACCCGCATGTTCTCCACGTCGCCCAGGGATCGTCTTCCCGCTTCGGGATACCGCACCATCACGCGGACGTCGTCCCGGCCCCGCTGGATCCGCTGCGCTTCCTCCCCGTAAAAGGCCTGCCGGACCTGGCGGGACAACCCGGACATGGTGATGCCGAGCGCTTCGCCTTCCGGGGTCACGTTCAGTCTGATTTCCTGCTTGCCGGGCCGGAAATCGTCGGCGACGTCCATGACGCCGTCGTAATTCGCCACCGTCCGCTTCAATTCGGCCGTCGCCAGGAGCAGGCCCTCGGGATCGGGGCTGGAAAGCTGGATGTTGATCGCCTCGCCCGCGTTGAACAGGGAGGAGGTGAAGGAGAGTTCCACCACGTCGGGGATCGGCCCGATCAGTTCCCGCCAGCGGTTCACGATTTCCTCGCCGCTGATGTTCCGGGTCTCCGACGGAGACAGGCCCAGTACGACTTCCCCTATGTGGGAGGACCGGTCGGACCCGATGATGCTCCCCGCGTTCTGCTGCGCCTGGGCGGCGTTCGGCTGTTCGCCTATGAACGCCATGATGTTCCGTATGATCCCGTTATCGTTTGCGGGTTCATCCGGAGAGATCTCCTCGCCGAACTGCCCCTGCAGCTGAAGGGCACTGTCCTCGATGACCGAAATGTACCGGCCGGTGACCTCCGCGGGCGTCCCCTCGGCCAGGGTCAGGTGGGCCGAGACGAATTCGTTCTCCACCACGGGGAAGAACACGAACCGCAGGATGCCGCCGGCCACGAGTCCCACGGTGAGGATGATCGCGCCGACGCCGATGGAAAGGGTGACGTACCGCCAGGCGAGGGCCTTCTGCAACAGCGGGACGTAGACGCCCTCCACGAAGCGCCGGAGATACCGGGCCACGTTGTCCTGCAGATCGTAGAGCCATTTGTCGGCGTAGAAGAGCGCAAGGTAGAAGGGCCTGACAAGCACGAAGGTACGGGGCAGCGGGTCGTCCCTGCGCTTCGGCTGGCCGTGGCGCAGGTGGGTCGGCAGTATGAGCAGCGATTCGACCAGGGAGAAGAGCAGCATGAGGATGATCACGATGGGGAAAACCTCGAAGAACTTACCCATGAGTCCTTCCACGAAGAACATGGGCGAGAAGGCGACGATGGTCGTGAGGACCGCGAAGGTAATGGGCTTGGCGATCTCCTGGACGCCCATCCGCGCGGCCGTCGCGGGTTCCACCCCCCTTTCCTGGTGCGCGTAGATGTTCTCCCCGGCGATGATGGCGTCGTCCACGACGATACCGAGTACCATGATGAAGGCGAAAAGCGAAAGCATGTTGATGGAAGCGTCCAGCAACGGCATCATCCAGAAGGTGCCCAGGAAGCAGATGACGATGCCCAGGGCGACCCAGAACGCCAGCCGGATGCGCAGGAAGAGCGCCAGGCAGAGGAAGACGAGCAGGAAGCCCAGCTGGCCGTTGTTGATCATCAGGTCCAGCCGGCTTTCGAGGAGCCGGGACTGGTCCTGCCACGTAATGAGCTCGATGCCGTCCGGCAGTTCCGCCTGCTTTGCGGCCACGTATCGGTGCACGGCGCCGGAGACGTCCAGGATGTTCTCGTTGCCCACGCGGAAGACCTTGACGAGGGCGGCCGGTTTTCCGTCGAATCGGGAGAAGACGTCCGTTTCGGCGAATCCGTCGACGACCCGGGCCACGTGGCCGAGGAGGAGGCGCGTGCCGTCGGACCGGGACCGCAGCACGATCCGGTCGAATTCGGATCCGACCAGGGCCTGCCCCTTCGATCGGAGCAGGATCTCCCCGCCCGGGGTCTTGACCGAACCGCCGGGCAGGTCGAGGGAGGAATTGCGCACGGCGCCGACGACCTCGGAGAACGTCAGTCCGTAACGGCGCAGCGCGGCTTCGGAAACCTCGATGGATATTTCGTAAGGCCGGACGCTCGCCAGGTTCACGTGGCTGATTTCCGGCTGGACCAGCAGGTCTTCCCGGATCTCCTCGGCGAGCCGTTTCATGGAGGGCTCGTCCAGGTTCCCGGCCACGGCGACGTCGATGACCTGGCGCCTGAAGATGATCTCCTGGATCACCGGTTTTTCCGTTTCCTCGGGGAAGGTGTCGATGGCGTCCACGCGGGACTTCAGGTCATGGACCAGCGTGCGGGCGTCGGCGTCGGGGTCCACTTCGATCTGGATCCTGCCGACCCCTTCCGACGCGGTGGAACTCAGTTTCTTGATGCCGTCCAGATCCTGGATGGCTTCCTCCACCCGGACGCAGACCGCCTCTTCGACTTCGGCCGGCGCCGCACCGAGATAGGGGACGGTGACGATGATGATGTCGGTCTCGAATTCAGGAAAGATCTCGACCTTGATCGAGGAGATCATCAGGATGCCGCCCACGATGATCGTCATCATGAGCAGGTTGGCCGCCACGTTGTTCCGGGCGAACCAGGCCAGCACGTAGTTCATTTGTCCGTACCTTCCTCTTCCTGCACGACGGCTCCGGACGTACTCGATTCGAGAATACGCACTTCCATACCGTCCACCTGGGTTTCGAGGGCGGAAAGGCAGACCCGTTCCCCTTCTTCGATTCCGTCACGGATGAGCACCCGATCCGATTCCACCCGCAGGACGTCCACGTTGCGAAACCGGAGCCTGTTCTCGTCATCGACTACGGCGATCCGGTTTTCGCCGTGCATGGCCGTCCGGGGCAATACCGCCACGTCCGGGTAGCTGCTGCCCAGGATCTCCGCCTCGATGAACATGCCGATGCCCAGGGGCGGCCGGTCCGGATTCGCGCCCCGGCCGTAGGGGTTCTGGACCCTGGCCACCGCGTAGACCATGCGGCTCAGGGGGTCGATCTCGCCTTCCATGCGGACCACCCTGCCCTCCCACCGATGCCGGCGGCCGGCGAATTCGGTGCTGATCACGACCGGAGGGCCCCCGGCCCGGGCCGTCTCGCCGCGGAATTGCATGGGGGTGTCGAAGTAAGCCAGTTCTTCATCGGGAATAGGCAGCCGTATCTCGGCGTAGTTGACGGCGTAGATGGTCGCCAGCGCCTCGCCCCGACGGAGGAACTGGCCCACGTCCACGTTCTTCTTCCTGACCCGGCCGGCGTATGGCGCGCGGATCTCCGTCCGTTCCAGGTTGAGCTTCGCCTGCTGAAGCGCCGCGACGGACGCTTCCAGGTTGGCCCGGGCCTGGGCCAGCTGGGGTTCCCTCAGGACCAGCGGCATGGGCGCGCCCGAGCCAAGCTGGCGCCATTCGTCCTGGGCCAGGCGGGCTTCTTCCCGTTCGATCTGCAGCGCGGTGGCAAACCGGGCCGTATCCGCCGCGGCCCGCGTGACCGCCAGTTCCGCGTCGCGCGGGTCGAGGCGCACCAGCAATTCGTCTCTTTCGAAGAACCCGCCGGGTACGAAGGACGGCGAAACGTGGACGATCTGTCCGTCCGTCTCCGCCGAGAGCGCGCTTTCGGTCCGCGGGATCACCGCGCCCTGGGACCGCACCGTGAGCCGGACCGTGTCCAGGGTCGCGTAGGTTACGCGAACGATCGGCGCCGGGACGACCGGCGGCTTGCTTTCCACCACGGGTCGGCTGCGCACCAGGAAGACGAGGACCAGCACCGATCCCGCGACGATGACCAGCGGCAGGAATGTCTTGACCCACTTATTCATCCGTTACTCCTGTATTTCCATTTCCCCTGTTTCCGTTGCCATGCGTTCGAATCCGCCCCCCAGCGCCAGGTAGAGGTCGACCCGGGCGTCCAGCCGCTGACGCCGCACGGCCAGGTACTGTCCTTCGGATTCGAAGGCGCGCCGCTGGGCGTCCAGCATGGTGATCACGTCGCTCAGCCCGCTGGCGTAACGCGATTCCGCCAGTTCGCGGGCCGCTGTCGCCTGTGTCGCAGCTTCCATGAGGGCGGCTTCCCGCCGTTTGAGGAGCCCGTCCGCAACCAGGGCGGTTTCCACCTCCCCGTAGGCGCGCAGGGCCTGTCCCGCGAAGTTCGC
This sequence comes from bacterium, assembly GCA_963693015.1. Taxonomy (GTDB): domain Bacteria; phylum JAAXHH01; class JAAXHH01; order JAAXHH01; family JAAXHH01; genus JAAXHH01. The sequence goes on along the minus strand of OY843748.1, from coordinate 1,306,925 downwards.
GAGGACCTGGTCGCGGTTGGCTTCGGCAAGGTCGACGCCCGCGCGGAGACGTCCGCCCTGGAACAGGGGCTGCAGCAGACTGGACGCGAGGCTCCAGACGATGAAATCGCCGTCGAGCAGATCGGTCAACGCGGCCGAGGACGTCCCGCCCGATCCGGTCAGGCGAATGGCCGGGTACCGCGCCTTCTTCGCAACGCCTATCCGTGCGCCGGCCGCCGCGAGCCGCCGCTCGGCCAGCATCAGGTCCGGCCGCCGCGCGATGAGATCGGCGGGCAGTCCCGCCGGTATGGCCTCGGGCACGGAAGGAAGGTCTGAAGCTATGGCCAGTCCGGCCGACGGATACCTGCCGAGCAGGAGTTCCAACTGACGGACGACGCTGTCGAACGCCTGCGTCCGCTGCAGGACGACGGCCTCGGCCGCAGCCACGTTGGAGAGCGAAAGGCGGAGGTCGAGGGCGGGTCTGAGTCCGCGCGCGTACCGGTTCCCGATGCGTTCGTTCACCACCTTGAAATTGTCTCTCGTCGCCCGGGCCAGCTCGAGCTGGCGCCGGGCCTCGATGGCGGCGAACCACGCCTTGGCGGTCTGTCCGGCGACGGACGACCGGGCCCCGTACAGGTCGGCCTGCGATCCCTGGAGATCGGCGAGGGCGGCGGCCTTGTCGTCGCTCAGGCGGCCCCAGAGGTCGATCTCCCAGTTGACGTTCGTGGACACGCCGTAGTTCGTCGACGTAGTGCTCAGCACGCCGCCATTGCCGCCGGGAAGGGGAAAACCGATGAAGTTCCGTCTTGTGCGCGTGCGGTTGAAGTCCAGGCTGACCTGCGGAAACAGCGGGGCGCCGACGATGCGCGCCTGGGCCCGCGCGGCCCGCATGCGGCCCGAGGCGGCCTTGAGCTCGAAGTTGCGGGAGAGGGCCTCGTCGATGAGCGCGTCCAGCCCCGCGTCGCTGAAATCCGCCCACCAGCGCCCATCGATTCGGCCACCTTCCGATGGAGCGGCGGTCCAACCGGTCGGGACGTGGGTATCAAGGGAAGGGCGCTGCAACTCAGGCGCCGAAGCGCAACCGAAAAACAGTATCGCGGAGGCGAGCGTGACGCGGACTGCGCGCACGAAAGCCCCCCGCGCGGCGCGCTGGGCCGGATTTTCGTGCGTACGTATCGTGGGCATGACGGACATCGTCGGGAAATTCGGCAAATCCCGGTTTTCAGTCAAGCAGTTTAAGGATCCGGGGCCTCGCCGGGCGGCGGCGCCTGACGCCGAGTCCACGCGGCGGCGTTGCGGCGCCCGCCCGCGCATATATTCTGTTGCAATTCGTCGTTTGATCCATAATATGGTATGCGCCGTAAAATGGAATGCGCCGCCAATGGGAAGAAGCGGCAAACCGGCAATCGCAAGAGATGAAGCATGGCAGACAGACCGCGCGAGGCCCGCAGACCCTTCGTACTCTGGTTCACCGGGTTGTCCGGATCGGGAAAGAGCACCATTGCGGACCGGGTCTTCGAATCGCTGAGGAACAGGAAAATCAAGGCGGAACGGCTCGACGGCGATGAAATCCGGGCCGTTTTCCCCGATACGGGTTTCGACAAAGCGGGGCGCATGGCCCATATCGCCCGCGTGGGTTATCTGGCATCGGTCCTCGAGCGGAACGGTATCTGTACGATCGTGTCCCTCATTTCACCTTACAGGGAAGCCAGGGACGAAGCAAGGCAACGCTGCGGGCGGTTCTTCGAAGTGTACGTATCCACCCCGCTGGAGGTTTGCGAGGCGCGGGACGTCAAGGGACTTTACGCCAGATCGAGACGGGGTGAAATCAAGGGGTTTACCGGTATAGACGATCCCTATGAAGAACCTGAAAAGCCCGAGCTGGCCATCGACACCTCGCGTCTGACCGTGGAGGAATCCGCGGCGGTTGCGATGAACCACGTCGAGCCTTATATATAGCGGCGTTTTTTCGCGGTAATTCGCATAGACTTACGACTTATGAATCGTCAGGTAGCAGGAAGAAAACGCTACCCTTCGGTTTTAACCGTGCCCGGTGTAACGCCGCGCCGGACGTTAATCTCCCATGCCCCGGTATTCCATTTCACACCTGATGCAGCTCGAAGCCGAGAGCATCCACGTCATGCGCGAAGTCGTCGCGGAATTCGAACGGCCGGTGATGCTGTATTCGGTCGGCAAGGATTCCTCGGTCATGCTGCACCTCGCGCGCAAGGCCTTCCATCCGCAGAAGCTCCCCTTCCCGCTCATGCACGTGGACACGGGATACAAGTTCGAGGAGATGTACGACTTTCGAGCGCGCATGGCCGAGGAATACGAGGCGGACCTGATCGTCTACCGCAACGAGGAGGCCATCGCCGACGGCGCCAACCCCTACGACCTGGGCACACAGCGCTGTTGCGGCCTGTTGAAGACCCAGGCCCTGCTGGACGGGCTCAAGGCGGGACGTTTCGATGCCGCGCTGGGCGGCGCCCGCCGCGAGGAGGAGAAATCGCGGGCCAAGGAGCGTTTTTTCTCCTTCCGGGACCGGTTCGGCCAGTGGGATCCGAAGAACCAGCGGCCGGAACTGTGGAACCTGTACAACTGCCGCGTCGGCCAGGAGGAATCCATCCGGGTCTTTCCCCTCTCCAACTGGACCGAACTGGACGTCTGGATGTACATACACCGGGAATCCATCCCGGTCGTGCCCCTCTACTTCGCCCGGGAGCGCCCCGTCGTGGCCCGCGGGGAACAACTGATTCCCGTGGAGGGGCAGGCCCGCATCCTGCCCGGCGAAACCCCCCGTTCCATGGTCTGCCGGTTCCGTACGCTGGGCTGTTCGCCCTGCACGGGGGCCGTGCGGTCCACCGCGACCAGCGTCGAGGAGATCATCGAGGAAATGATGGTCGAACGCATTTCCGAGCGCTCCACCCGCATCATCGATCACGACCAGGAAGGCTCGATGGAACTGAAGAAGCGGGAAGGTTATTTCTAGCGCCTGTTCAACCGCCGAAGCGGCGGTTCAGTCGCCGACGCAAAGGCTGAAATGACCGACATCCGGACTTTTCTGACGCAGAACGAAGAAAAGGAACTGCTGCGCTTCAGCACGGCGGGCAGCGTGGACGACGGCAAGTCCACGCTGATCGGCCGCCTCCTGGCCGACTCGAAGAACATCTACGAGGACCACCTCGCCTCGCTCAAGCAGTTGTCCCGCGCGGACGAAGCCCCCGACCTGGCCCTGTTGCTGGACGGCCTGAAGGCCGAGCGGGAGCAGGGCATTACCATCGACGTGGCCTACCGGTATTTCTCGACGCCCAGGCGGAAGTTCATCATCGCCGACACGCCGGGCCACGAACAGTACACCCGGAACATGGCCACCGGCGCGTCCGGCGCCAACCTGGCGATCGTGCTGGTCGACGCCCGCAACGGCGTGCTGACGCAGACCCGCCGCCACGCCTTCATCACCTCCCTCCTCGGCATCCAGCATCTCGTGGTGGCCGTGAACAAGATGGACATGGTGGATTACAGCGAAGAGGTCTTCGAGGGCATCCGCCGCGCGTTCCTGGATTACGCCGCGAAGTTGAACGTGAGCGACATCCGCCTCGTTCCCGTCAGCGCCCTCCTGGGCGACAACGTGGTGGAGCGGAGCGACCGGATGCCCTGGTACCACGGCCAGACCGTGCTGGATATCCTGGAGGACGTGCAGTTCCTGACCGACCGCAACCTGGTGGACCTGCGCTTCCCCGTGCAGTACGTCATCCGCCCCGACCAGGACGCGCGGTACTACGCGGGGTCGGTGCTGTCCGGCGTGGTCCGGCCCGGGGACGAAGTCCTGATCCTGCCCGGTCAGAACCGGACGCGGGTGAAGTCCGTGTCCAGCTACGACGGGGACCTGGACGCGGCCTATCCGCCCATGTCCATTTCGCTGCGGCTCGAGGACGAGGTGGACGTGAGCCGGGGAGACATGATCGTTCATCCGAAGAACCTGCCCCACGTGGAACGGCGGTTCGAGGCCATGATGGTCTGGATGGGCGAAGCCCCCATGGACCCGTCCCGCCACTACCTCGTCAAGCAGACCACGCAGACCGCCCGGGTGAGCATCGACCACGTCGACTACCGCATCGACGTCGACACCCTGCACAAAGTCGGCGTGTCCCGTCTTTCGCTCAACGAAATCGGCCGGGTGGCCCTGACCTCGAACCGGCCCCTCTTCCACGACGCGTACCAGAACAACCGCCTGACCGGCAGTTTCATCCTGGTGGACTACCTGACCAACAATACCGTGGCCGCGGGCATGATCATCGACCGGCTGCCGGAAGACCGCGTGCCCATGGACGTGGACGCCGATTCCGAGCCGCGCGCCTCGACTGCCGAACGGTCCAGCCTGGTGAACCTGGATCGTCGCATCGCGCGGTACGGCCAGAAGCCCTGCACGATCTGGATCACGGGCCTGGTGGGCTCGGGGAAGTCAGCCGTCGCCTACGGCCTGGAAGAGGCGCTGTACGAAGCGGGCTACTCCGTGGTGGTGCTGGACAGTTCGGTCGTTCGAAGCGGGCTCAGCCGCGATCTGGGCTTTTCCGCGGCGGACCAGGCGGAGAACCTGCGGCGCGTGGCCGAATGCGCGGCGGTGATGAACGACGCAGGCCTCGTCGTCATCGCGTCCTTCGTCTCGCCGGGCGAGGACGGCCGCCGCCAGGTGGCCGAACGGATCGGGACCGGCCGGTACGTGGAAGTCTTCGTCGACGCGTCGCTGGACTGGTGCCGGAAGCATGATGCCACGGGATGCTACGAGAAGTCCGACCGGGGCCTGCTGCGGAATCTCGCCGGGGTGGATTACCCCTACGAAAGGCCCCGCGATCCGGCGGTGACCGTTTCTTCGGAGACCGATCCGGTGGACCTTTCGGTTTCGCGCATCGTCGAGTCGATGAAAGAAAGAGGCTATCTGCTTCCCAGGCGGGTCACCATCCCGCCAGACCCATGATCCAGTAGGCGGTCTGGGCGACGACGAAGAGCAGGACGAAGGCGATGACCAGGGGCATGAGACCGCTGACGACGGTCCATTTGACGCTCCTGGTTTCCCGGTAGACCGTCCACATGGTCGTGGAACACGGGTTGTGCAGCAGGGAGAAGAGCATGAGGCAGACGGCGGTGAGGAGGGTCCATCCCTGCTGGTCCACCAGGAGTTGCCGCAGTTCCTCCATCGTATCCAGTTCGATCATCATCCCGGCGCCCGTGTAGGCCATGATGATGGTCGGGACCACGATTTCGTTGGCGGGGATGGCGATGACGTAGGCCAGCAGGATCACGCCGTCGAGACCGATGGCCCGTCCCACCGGTTCCAGCCACTGCGAGACCCATACCGTCAGGCTCTGTCCCCCGGCGTAGATGTTGCTCAGCAGCCAGATCACGCCGCCCGCCGGCACGGCCATGACCACCGCGCGCCACAATACGAAGATCGTCCGGTCGATCAGCGAGGTGTACAGCACCCGCAGGATGCTGGGACGCCGGTAGGGCGGGAGTTCCAGCGTGAAGCTGCTGGCCTCGCCCCGCAGGAAGGAACGGGAGAGGATGGCCGATACCAGCAGGGTCGTCGCGGCGCCGATCAGGACGATGAGGACGAGGGAACCGGCCGCGGCCATGGCCGCGAAGGCCGGCGGGAAGGCCGCCGCCACGAACAGGGTCGCGAGTATGATCAGCGTGGGCCACCTGCCGTTGCAGGGCATGAAGTTATTGGTGAGGATGGCGATCAATCGTTCCCGCGGCGAATCGATGACCCGGCAGGCTACGACGCCCGCCGCGTTGCAGCCCAGCCCCATGCTCATGGTGAGCGCCTGCTTGCCGTGGGCGCCCGCCTTCTTGAACAGCGCGTCGACGTTGAACGCCACGCGGGGGAGGTAGCCCAGTCTTCCAGGATGGTGAAGATGGGAAAGAAGATCGCCATGGGCGGAAGCATGACGGAGACCACCCAGGCCAGTCCCCGGTATACGCCGTGCCAGATGAACCCCGTGACCCACCAGGGCATGCCCAGGGCTTCGAACGACTCGACGCCCCGCGCGCCCAGCCAGAAGAGCCCTTCGGCCAGCATGGCGGAGGGCACGTTCGCCCCCGAAATCGTGACCCAGAAGACGACGCCCAGGAGCAGGGCCATGAAGGGGAGCCCCCAGACCTTCGAGGTTACGATACGGTCCAGCTTCTGGTCCCAGGGATAGGAAGTCTTCTCGTCGGTGCGGACGACCTTCCGGGTGATGGTCTCGGCGTCCTGGTAGATGGCCTCGACGATTTCATCCCGGTACGAGCCTTCCAGCCCCCGCTGCATTGCTTCGACCCGGTCGAGAATGTCCCCGCCGGTAGCGGATTTCGTCGACGTTTCGCTCATTTTGCCTGTCCCCGGGTCTGTAATTCAGCCCGGACGCCCATCCGGGTGAATTCTCCCCGTTCCAGGGCCTGGCGCACCCGGTAGTCGCCGTCCAGCAGTCTGAAGGCGATCCAGCGGGGGTTCGGCAGGTCCGGATAAGATTCGCGCAGCATGTCTGTAATCGTATCCACGGTCCGGTCGAGGTCCCCGTTGCCCGTAATGCGCCGCGGCGCGTTCTTGATCGTACCCTGGATCACGTCGGCGACCGTGCGCATCAACAGGCCCAGCCCCTCCTTCTTCCGCGCCGATACCGGCACGACCGGCACGCCCAGTTCGCGCGAAAGCGCGCGGTGATCCACGGAGATGCCCTTGCGCTCGGCCTCGTCCATCAGGTTCAGACAGACCACCGCCTTATCCGTAATCTCCAGCACCTGGAGCGCCAGGTTCAGATTGCGCTCGAGCATGGTGGCGTCCACGACGATCAACGTGCAGTCCGGGCGGCCGAAGAGGATGAAGTCCCGGGCGATCTCCTCGTCGATGGAGGCCGAAAGGAGGGAATACGTGCCCGGCAGATCGATCATCTTGTACCTGCTGCCGTTGAACTCGAAGCCTCCCTCGGCCCGGTTCACCGTCTTCCCCGGCCAGTTCCCCGTATGCTGCTTCAAGCCGGTCAGCGCGTTGAAGACCGTGCTCTTGCCCACGTTCGGGTTCCCCGCCAGGGCGATGACGTAGTCCCACCGGTCCAGCGAGATGCCCATCTGCACCAGGTTTTCCTGCAGCGCGCAGGACGCGCAGTCGTGTCCGGGCGGCGCGTTCGGTGCAGATGGTCCGGGCGTTGCAGGCGGTCCCGGCGGCGCGGATTCCGTACTCATACTCCGGTCTCCCTTTCGTTCCGTTCGGTCCCTTCGTTCCCTTCGTTCCGTTCGTTCCATGCGGGCCGTTCGATCCTGATCAGGTCGGACTGTTCGCGTCGCAGGGCGATCAGGGTATTCCGAACCCGGTAGGCCGTGGGATCGCCGAGGGCGCTCTGCATGGTCCGCTCGATGCGGGCGCCGGGCGTCAGGCCGAGATCGAGGAACCTCCTCCGGGTCAGACCCTGGCAGGCCGGTGACAGTCCGACGACGCGGCCCTGTTCGCCGCGTTTCAGCGTCGTGAGCGGAGCGCCCGCCGGTTCGATGCCGTCGGCGGGCGCCTCCCGCACGGAAATGTTCGCCGCGACCACCGGGGCCAGTACGTGTTCGGCCTCCGGCGTGCCGATGACCACCCGCACGGGCGACATGTCCACGATCGTGATGACCATGCCCGGATGGAGATCCTCGGCGATGATCTGCGCATATACCTCCGGGGGCTCGTCCTCGATATGCACGATCTGCGCCGGTTCGCCCGCCGGCCAGTCGACGAGTTTCCGGCTTTCGATCTCCTTCATGTCGCCGGCGGCGTTCGGGATCGGATCTCCCTGGGGATCGAAGGTGGGATGGCCCATATCGGCGTCCATCTTGTCTACCTGAGCTTCGGTCACCGTGTGCTCCAGCTGGTGGGCATGGGCGTGGATCTTCTCACGGGGTACGGAAGTTTCGTCGGCGAGATATCGTTCGAACAGCCGATGCGCCCTGACGATCTGGAGCGCCCAGCGGTGGCCCGCAGCCGTGAGCCGCATGCCCTGGCCCGTCACGACCACCAGGTCCAGCTGCGCCATGCGGTTGACCAGGATCAGCGTCTGCTTCGTCGACGTGCCCAGGGTATTGGAAAGGGATTCCACGGACGCCGGCCGGCCGTCGTGCTGAAACTGATGCAGATGGGCCAGGGCGTCCTCGATGGCCTGCCTCGAATGGAGCCACCGCCCGCGCCGGAAACGCCAGAACAGGCCGTATTGCGGCACGAAAAACACGCCGATGACAAGGAGAATGATGATTCCGGTCATGACTTCGCCCGCCGGTCGTCTTCCCCTTCGCCGCCCGGCACGCATTCGACCAGGACACTGCGGGCGACCTGGTGCCCCACGTGGTGTTCCTCACCGCCGACGCGCAGAAACATGGGTCCTTCGAAGGGTTCTTTGCTCAGTACTTCCACGACGTTCTCCGGCCGGAGACCGAGTTTCCCCAGGTAACGGAGCAGGGCCGGATCCGTATCCGTCACCCGGCGAATGACCACGGTACGACCGGGCTCCACGTCGGACAGCCTGTCGTGGTCCGTGCGGACTATGGACCCGTCCTTTGCCGGTATGGGCGATCCGTGGGGGTCCGTCGTCGGGTATCCCAGCATGGCGTCGATCTTGTCCTCGAACTCCTCGGAGATCACGTGTTCGAGCCGTTCCGCCTCCGCGTCCACCTGGTCCCAGGTGAACCCGAGCGCTTCCGCCATGTACACCTCCAGCAACCGGTGGTGGCGGATGATTTCGAGGGCGATCTTCCTGCCCGCCTCGGTCAGCCTGATCGCCTGGTAGGGCCGGTGTTCGACCAGGCCCGTCTCCGACAATCTCTTCATCATGTTGGTGACGGAAGCGGCCGAAACCCCCATTCGGACCGCCACGGCATTGGTCGACGCGGCTTCCGCGTTTTCCTGCAGCTTGTAGATGGCCTTCAGGTAATCTTCGGTGGCTGGCGTGGGCATGGGAAACTTCCGCAAACCGATTTCAGCGGCCGCCTGCCGCGTGGTATGAACCGGCACGGCCAAGCACGGCCAGGATAATTTTTAGACGAAACTAAATATATAGTTATATGATATATGTGTCAACAATTAGATATGGAAAACATGAATCGATCCAAAGCAGGAACCGGCAAATCCAACTGTGGCAGGCGCCGCGGGGCTGAACAATACGCTTGTTTCCGGTGGAATCCCGCCCTTATATTCGAATGCCGAAGCGCCATCCGCCGGAGTGGAACGCCCCTGGAGCCGTGATGACCGACCGCACCGTACTCGTCGTGGTGGACGACCTGTTTTTCTCTTCGAAGATCGGAGAGACCATACGGCAACTGGCCGGCGCCCCCGTATTTGCAGCGGAGGCCGGCGAGTTCCCCGATGACCTCGATGGCCGTCCGCCCTCCGCGATCATCGTGGATCTCGATCTTGCTCGTACGGACGCCGTGGGTTTGATTTCGCACCTGAGAGCCGGCGAAGCGACCAGGGATGTACCGATGATGGCCTACGGCCGGCATACGCGGCCCGAAGCCTTCGTACGCGCGCGGGAAGCGGGCTGCGAACGGGCCGTACCCAGGTCGGAATTCGTGAAACGTCTGCCGGAATTCGTCGAAACCTGTTTGCGGACTGCCCGGACCGCGGGTTGAATCCGCGCCGGGACGGAATCCAGACATGACCAACAAGCAGATTGGCAAGGTCCTCAACCAGATCGGATCGCTCCTGATCCTGCAGGGCGAGAACACTTTCAAGACCCGGGCCTACGCGAATGCCGCGCGCCGGGTGGAAACCCTCTCCGAACCCGTGGAAGACATGGTGAACGAAGACCGGCTGGGCAAGGTCCCCGGCCTGGGCGCGTCCATGGTGCGTCACATCACGGAACTCGTCCGGGACGGGCAGTCGAGTTATCACCAGACCCTGGTTCAGACGGTGCCGGCCGGGTTCCAGGAAATGCTCGCCATATCGGGGCTCGGCGCGAAGAAGGTCCGGACGATTTACGACCATCTGGGTATCGACACCGTGGGGGAACTGGAATACGCGTGCCGTGAAAACCGGCTGGTCAGGCTGGACGGGTTCGGCGCCAAGACCCAGGAGCGCGTGCTCAAAGGGATCGACCTGATCAAGCGGTCCCGCGGGTTCCACCTCCTGGACCGCGCCCTGAACGAGGCGAAATCCCTGGTGGACGACCTGCTTCGCCACCCGGACGTGTGGCGCGTGGAGATCGCGGGAGACGTCCGACGCAGGATGGAGGTGATCCGCGAAATAGACGTTGTCGTTGGCCATCCCGACCGGGACGGGATCCAGGCCATCTTGCATCGATTCGGGCAGGTTCACGAGGAGGACGGCCCGGACGTGACCGTCACCGGACCTTCCGGACTTCCCGTCCGCGTCCACTGCGTTCCGGACGACACCTTTGCCGTGACGCTCTATCACTGGACGGGCAGCGATGACCACCGTACCCGCGTCGCCCGGCACGCCGACGACCGGGGGATCACCATTACCGACCGGCACGTCATTCGCGACCGCGCCGTGATACCCTGTCCCGACGAGTCCGTGATCTATGATATGCTCGGCCTTCAGTTCGTTCCCCCGGAACTGCGGGAAGGGGGCGAAGAGGTCGCCAGGGCGGCGGAAAACCGCCTGCCGGCACTGCCGGCCAGGGCGGATATCCATGGCGTGATCCATAACCATACGTCCTACAGCGACGGGATGCACAGTCTCCACGAAATGGCCGAGGGCGCCCGGGCGAGGGGATTCGGCTACATCGCGGTCTGCGATCACAGCCGGACCGCGGCTTACGCCCATGGACTGAGCATCGAACGGGTCATGGAACAGCAGCGGGAAATCGATGCCCTGAACGCCCGGTACGACGACTTCCGGATCCTCAAGGGCATCGAGTCCGACATCCTTCCCGACGGAAGCCTGGACTACCCTGAAGAAGTCCTCGCCACTTTCGACCTGGTCGTGGCGTCCGTGCACTCCGTGTTCAACATGTCCGAGGCGGACATGACCGAACGCATGGTCCGGGCGATCAGGAACCCGTACACCACCGTTCTGGGACACCCCACGGGCCGCCTTTTGCTGGCCCGGGACGGCTATCCCGTGGACGTGGCCCGCCTCATCGATGAAGCCGTCGCCCACGACGTGGCCATCGAGGTCAACGCGAATCCCCACCGCCTCGACCTGGACTGGCGGCATCTCGATTACGGCATGGCCCGGGGCGCCCGGTTCAGCATCGGACCCGACGCCCATCACGTGGACGAACTGGACTACGTGGACTACGGGCTTTCCATGGTCCGCAAGGGCGGGGTGACGGCGGACCGTCTCCTGAACCACCTGGCCGCGGAAGAACTGATCCGGCTGAAGGCGGGAAAGCACAGCACGGCGGCGAGTTGAGCGGTCCGCGGCCGATGCCGTGGCGGCGATGCGGACTTTCGTCCCCGGCACCCCGGCGGAACGGCCCGCAGCTGTGACCCCGGCGGAACGGCCCGGCACGTCCCCGCGCGGCCCGGTTCCGCGAGGAGAACCTGAAGCATGCCGAGCAGGAAAGCGCAGCGGGAGCGGATGGAGGAGGTGCTGGACCGCCTGAAGAAGACCTACCCCGACGTGGGGCCCGCGCTCAGATTCACCACGCCTTTCGAGTTGCTGATCGCCACGATCCTATCGGCGCAGTGCACGGACCACCAGGTGAACATCGTCACCGAGACCCTCTTCGACAAGTATCCGACCCCCGGACACTACCTGGAAGCGTCCCCCGAAGCGCTGGAAGCGGATATCTTCACCACGGGGTTCTACCGCAACAAGGCAGCCAATATCCGGAAATGCTGCCAGGCGTTGATCGACCGCCACGGCGGAGCGGTACCTGCGAACCTGGAGGATCTTACGCGCCTGGCCGGCGTGGGCCGCAAGACGGCCAACGTCGTGCTCGGGAACGCCTTCGGCATCCCGGGCATCGCCGTGGACACCCACGTGAAAAGACTGTCCGGTCTCCTCGGATTCACGAAACAGACCGATCCCGACCGGATCGAATCCGACCTGGCGAGGATCGTACCGGAGTCGGACTGGACGGGCCTGGGGCATCTCTTTGCGAACCACGGCAGGAAGACCTGCATCGCCCGCCGGCCGAGGTGCGACGAATGCGTACTGAGCGACCTTTGTCCATCGGCGAAGTAGGCGCCGCTGCCGATTCGGACGTTGTTTTGTGTTTTCAACAGCTCCCTTTCCAGATATATTTACGCCACCTCATGGAGATCCGGCCGGCACGCGGCGGCCTCGATGCCCCGCGCGGCGGAAGGCTCGGGCGGCGCAGGACGACAGGCCCGGCCCCGCGCGGCGGAAGGATCGGCCGCGTACAGCGGTAGACCCGGCCGCAAGAGACGGGGATTGAACATGCGACAGACGATACTGGTTGTCGACGACGAACCGGATATCGTGGAAATCATCCAGTACAACCTGGAAAAGTCGGGTTTCGATGTCATCGTGGCGGCGGACGGCCCCGGGGCCCTGGAGAAAGCCCGTGACGAAACGCCCGACCTCATCGTGCTCGACCTGATGCTGCCCGGACTCGAAGGCACCGACGTCTGCCGCATTCTGAAGCAGGACGAACGTACGCGGTCCATTCCCATCCTGATGCTGACCGCTAAAAGCGAGGAAATCGACCGGATCATCGGGCTTGAACTGGGGGCCGACGACTACGTGGTCAAACCCTTCAGCCCTCGTGAGATCGCCCTGCGCATCCGAAACATACTGCGCCGGCGTACCGTCCCGGAAACCCAGGGTCCGGTCCGGGTCGGCCCGCTGGTCATCGACGTGGAAGGGCACCACGTATCCGTCGCGGGCCGCACCGTATCCCTGACGGCCACTGAATTCAAACTGCTGGTCATCCTCTATCAGCGCCGCGGCAGGGTACAGACGCGGGAAGAATTGCTCGACGTGGTGTGGGGTTACGACTACATGGGATACGGCCGCACCGTGGACGCCCACGTCAAGCGCCTGAGAGAGAAACTCGGCGAGGCCAGCGGCATGGTGGAAACGGTGCGCGGGGTAGGTTACCGCTTCACCAGGTAGGCCGGATCATGCGACTTTCGCTCCAAACCAAGATCCTGGTCGGCTACGTCGCCTTCACCCTGGTGGTGGCCGGCGCGGTTTACGTCTACCTGAACACGTCCCTGCGCGGGGACGTCAGCGGCCACACCCGTCAACAGTTGCTCCACGACGCGCGCCTGATCCAGTCCTACCTCGAAAACACCCCGCTCCCTTCGCTCTCGCCGGGGAGGGTCGATCCGATCGCGGACCGCCTGGGGGAACAATGCGGCGCCCGGGTGACCGTGGTTGCGGAAGACGGCGTCGTGGCCGGTGATTCATCCATCCCCCTTTCCGGCGTTCCACTCATGGAAAACCACGGCGACCGGCCCGAAATCATCGAGGCCGTCGCGTCGGGCGTCGGCAACAGCATCCGCTACAGCAATACCCTGGAAACCGACATGGCATACGTGGCGGTGCCTTTCCGGATCGAAGGAGCACGGGGCGTCGTGCGCGTCGCGCTGCCGCTTCAGCAGTTCCAGTGGATCGAGTCTCACATATGGAAGATCGTGCTTGCCGCCCTTTGCGTCGGTTTCTTGTTGAGCGTCGTGCTGAGCTGGGCCACGGAAAGGCTGGTATCCCGCCCCATCGAACGCATGACGGAAGTCGCCCTGCGACAGGCCGCCGGGGATCTCGAGGTCACGGCTTCCGTGCCCGCCCACGCCGAACTGGCCTCTCTCGCCGCCGCCCTGAACGAGATGGCCGAACAGTCAAAGGAGCGGATTTCGCAGATCCGGGAAGAGAACGCCCAGCTCGAAGCCGTGCTGTCAGGCATGGCGGAAGGCGTCATGGTCACCTCCGCCGATGGCCGGATCCTGATGGTCAACCCGGCTTTCAAGCGCATGATGGACGTGGACGCCTGGTGTTTGAACAAGCGTCCGATCGAGGTAGTGCGCAACCATGACCTGCAAAGCGCGGTGGACGCCGCCATCGACTCCGCGCCCTCCCTGAACGAGGACACCGTGTTCGACCTGACGCTGGAGTGGAGCCAGCGCATCTTCCAGGTGCATCTGACGCCCATACGCATCGGAAAGGAGCTTCACGGCGTGGTCGCCGTGTTCCACGACATGACCGAATTGCGGCGCCTCGAGCAGGTTCGGAAGGACTTCGTGGCCAACGTGTCCCACGAGCTCAGGACGCCCCTGACCTCCATCAAGGGCTATGTGGAGACGCTGCTGGACGGCGCCATGGACGATACGACCGCGTTGCGCCGATTCGTAGGCTCCATATTACACCATACCGACCGATTGCAGGCGCTGGTCGAGGATCTCCTCCAGCTCTCCCGGATCGAATCCGGACAATACGAGGTCGAAATCGCGTCCTGCCGGCTGGACCGGGTGTCCGAACGGGTGGTGGAGGGATTCGCGGAACAGATCGCCCGCAAGCATCTGAAGCTTGCGCTCAGGTTCGAAACGGAGAAGCCGGTGCGCGGCAACGCCGCGCTGATGGAGCGTTCAGTCTCCAATCTGGTCGATAACGCGGTCAAGTATACCCAGGACGGCGGGTCGATCACCATAGGCATCGCAGAACGGGGCGAAGAGATCGTCCTGTCCGTATCCGATACGGGCCCCGGCATACCGTCCGATGCCCTGCCGCGGATCTTCGAACGATTCTTCCGGGTGGATCGGGCACGATCGAGGGCGCTGGGCGGAACCGGTCTCGGCCTTGCGATCGTCCGCCACACCATGGAATTGCTCAATGGACGGGTCTGGGTCGAAAGCCGGGTTGGCGAAGGCGCAAGTTTCTTCCTTTCGCTCCCCGCCTGGGCGGAAGATGAGACGACCCGGGTATCGGAGCGCCTTCCACGGTCGGAGCGGGCGGCAGTCTCCGGAACTTCATCGGGTGGTAACACTTAGACAGCACGTATACCTTCGATCGCACTTCGGCCCGGGATCGGGACGAAGCTGCATGCGCGGCAAGTCGCATTGCCGGGAGATCACTGGATTTCCGGTGTTTTTTGCGTAAAAGTACAAATACCCTTGACAGTCCTTCCCCACCGGTATTTATTGGGTTGCATAACCACAAAAACGCAATAGAACCATCGGGTATCAGACCCGATTCCGCAGAATTCCGACCAGGCTTCTGAAGGCAGTCTACGACGCGGACGCGCGCCTGGACTGAATCGGTTCGAAGGAAGTTAGTGACAGGTGCGGCTTACTGTGCGTACACGTCGCAGGTTTGTCGCGCCGTCGTTTCACGTCACGGACGCGCTGGCGCGGACCGTGGCAAAATTAATCTCCAGTTAGGAGGTAGAAATGGCAACCAGAGTCATTGTGGGTCTGATCGCCCTTCTGGCGATTATCCAGGGGTTGGCGGGCGGCATGATGAATGATGGCGGTCTCATCATGGTCCTGATCGTGGTCCTGGGTATCATCTACGGCTTCACGGGGGTCGACGCTGAAGACGCGACGGACTACCTCGCCGTAACCATTGCGGTAGGCGCGGCGGCGGGAGCTGACGTGCTGAGCGCCATACCGGCCATCGGCGCGTCGTTGGACGCCATACTCGATCCGGCCAGTTCGGCCCTGTACGCCAGCGTGGTTTCCATCCTGATCATGCGTACGATAAACCGGCTCAAGGGATAGAACCGGAAACAGCGGCCGACTGTGCCGCGCCGGTTCTTCCGGATTTTCCTGAGAAGAGTCACTTACGTGTACTTTTAGGAGGTAAGATATATGGCATCCCGGATAGTCGTCGGACTCGCGGTGCTTCTGGCGTTACACGAGGGGCTGGTAGCCGGTCTGCTGCTGGACGGTACGGTGGTCGGTCTGTTACTGGTCATCCTCGGCCTGTTGCACGCGCACCTTTCGGTTGACGCGGAAGACGCGACGGGCTACCTGGCGGTTACCATTGCCGTCGGCGCGGCGTCGGGTATGGACGTGCTGGGCAACATACCGGCCATCGGCGCTCAATTGGACGCGATCATCGATCCGGTCAGCACCGTGCTATACGCGGGCGTCGTGACCATTCTCGTCAAGAGGGCCGCGGCCCGCATCAAGGGGTAACCCGCAGTACAGGGTAATCCAGATACAGGCGGATCGGGGAAGTCGTAACCTCCCTGGTCCGCCTGTTTCATTTTCCGCTGTATCCTAACTCTAAAGAAACATTTCCAGTAGAATCACATCATGAACCACGCGTCATCTCGGGAAACCAGTGAACCAAAATTCAACTGGTTCTGGCCAACCATATCCGACACGGAATCCGCTATTAAGGCGTCTCGGGAAGGAGTCTGGGCGGCCCTGATCACTTCGTCAGTGACTGTATTGGTTATAATTTACGGTCAAGTAACCGAAAGAACTATTGTACATGGTATCGAGTTAATTTCACTGATTGATGTCGGTATTATGCTTGTAGCTGCGTGGTTTATTAGATATAGGCTCAATCGGTTCGCCGCTTTGTTTGGAATGCTGTTTTTCGTGGTCTCGAACTTGGTTTTAAGAATCTTAAACTTACAGTCCGATGTCGGCGGTACCGTGGTTTTCCTTGCACTTTCAATGATGTGGTTAAACGCTGTTCGAGGCACGTTCGCATATCACAAGTTTCAAAATGCCGAACTTCAGCAGCAATTGGATGAAACGGCAAAATCACCTTTGAAACGACGCGTGGGTATAAGTGTTGCCATTATAGTCACCATTGGATTTCTGGGACTAATGGTGATTGGCATTATGGCGCCTCCTGAAGGAGTCGTTACGTGGGAAGAAGTGGATCCTCGTAACCAGCAAGCACTTAGAGAATCCGGGTTACTGGCCGATGAGAATCGTATCCTTTTCCTTTACTCGACCAGCCTAACCGATATAAATGAGAACCTTTACGTGCTTACTGAAGACACTATCGTTATCAATGAAACAGTAGATGGAGAACACCAGCAGCGGGTAGTTCCAATAAGTTCTATCCTGACGCTATATGTAGTGTATTCGGATACTTGGCTTGAGGATTCAGTCTTGATCGTCGAGGATGAAGAGAATCTGCACGCAATACCGTTGTCGACGGATTCAGGCAGGGACAGGGAGTTTATTGCAAAGTTGGAACAACTTTCTGGCTTGAGTGTAAATGAGGTCGAACCGGATGAATCAGATTAGTCGGTTTTTGTTTATCACATATCGCGGTCAGGAATATCTCCTGACCCCTCAGGACCTGCGGGTACGGCCGCCTTTCGCGCCGTTGTTGGCCCGCACCGTTTCACAGGCCATTTCGTACAATTCCCGCTGAGACTGTAAACGCTTTCCCGCCTTTTTCACGTATCGGTACGATCCGTCCGACTGCAGTTCCCGCGCCTTCACGTTGTCCTTCAGCTGGATTTTCAGATACGCCCACAGTTCCGCCTGGAGCGCCCGGTCGATGACCGGAAAGGAAACCTCGACGCGCCGGTTGAGGTTCCGGTCCATCCAGTCCCCGCTGGAAAGCAGGTATTCCGGGTCCCCGTCGTTGTAGAAATAGAAGAGGCGGACGTGCTCGAGAAACCGGTCGACGATGCTGATGACGCTGATGTTCTCGCTCAGGCCCGGAACGCCCGGCCTCAGGCAGCATATGCCCCGTATGATCAACTGAATCTGCACGCCGGCCTGGGAGGCCTGGTACAGTTCCACGATCATGTCCGGGTCGACCAGTGAATTGATCTTGGCGATTACGAGGGCCGGGTGTCCGTTGCGGGCCCGCTCGCTCTCCCGCCGCAGCCGTTTCACCATGTCCTCCCGCATCGACGTGGGAGAGAGGATGAGGTGGTGAAAGCGCGAGGGCAGCGCATAGCCGGTGAGCAGGTTGAACAACTGCGTTACGTCCTCGCCGAATGCCTCCCTGGCCGTGAACAGGCCGAAATCGGCGTAGATACGCGCCGTCTTGTCGTTGTAGTTCCCCGTGCCCAGGTGACAGTAGCGGTGAATTCCTTCACCCTCGCGGCGCACGACCAGGCAGGCCTTGCAGTGGACCTTGATGCCCGGGATGCCGTAGATCACGTGGGCCCCCGCCTCCTCCAGCTGCCTCGCCCACTGGATGTTCGCCGCCTCGTCGAACCGGGCCTTCAATTCCAGCAGCACCGACACTTCCTTGCCGTTTTCCGCCGCCCGCGTCAGCGCCCGGGTGATGGGCGAATTGGCGCTGACCCGGTACAGCGTCATCTTGATGGCGAGCACCTGGGGATCCACCGCCGCCTCCGAAACGAAACGGACCACCGCGTTGAATTGATGGAAGGGGTGGTGCAGCAGGACGTCTTCCTTCTTTATGGCGTCCCAGAGGGCAGGAGCGCCTTCGAAGGCCGTCGCCGGCTGGGGCGGGAAGGGTTCGTCCATGAGGTCCGGCCGGTCGATGGCGTCGTAGAACTCGATGAGGTCGGAAAAGGCCGTGAAGCCCTCCGTGGGATAGAGATCCTCCGGCTCCAGTTCGAGTTCATCCACCAGGATATCCAGGATGCGGGGGGACAGTTCCGGGTCGTACTGCAGCCGGACGGCGGCCCCGTTGCGCCGGTTTCGTATGCCTTCCTCGATGACCGTCAGCAGGTCCTCCGCGCCTTCCTCTTCGTAATCCACGTCGGCGTCCCGCGTCACGCGGATCGACGCGCAGTTCAGCACTTCGTAGCCGTTGTAGAACAGGTCGAGGTTCATGAGGATGACGTCCTCCAGCATGAAGAACGCCTGCCGGCCGTTCTCCGACGGGAGCTCGAGGAAACGCGGCATGACCGAGGTGGGCAGGTGGATGACCGAAAGATTGGTATGGGGGAAGACGGACCGCTGGATCTTGCGGATTTCGGCTACCAGGCAGAGCGTGCCGTTGGCCAGGTAGGGGAAGGGATGTCCGGGGTCCACCGCCAGCGGCGTCACCACGGGGAGGATGGTCTTCCGGAAATACCCGTCGAGATAGTCCTTCTGCGAAGGGCTGAGCTGCTCGGGCTTGAGTATGTCGATGCCCTGTCCGGTCAGCTGCGGAAAGATCTCGTTGATGAACAGGCCGTGCTGCTTGTTGACCAGCTCGTGCATCCTGGCCGAAAGGGCCGTCATGACCTCTCTGGGACTCAGGCCGTCCGCCGTCCGCGTGGACTGGATCCGCGCGTCGATCTGCCTTTTGACGCCGGCGACGCGGATCATGAAGAATTCGTCCAGGTTGGTGCTGAATATGGCCAGGAACTTCACCCGTTCCAGCAGCGGAACCGTCGGGTCGAGGGCTTCCTCCAGCACGCGCGCGTTGAATTCCAGCCAGCTCAGTTCCCGGTTGAAGAAGTGCTCCGGACGCCAGTAGTTCGTCACCAGCGGCGCTTCGGGCGGCCGGGGCTTTCGGGTAAACCGGCGGCCGGCTCTCCTGGAAGCGATGGTCCGAACAGCGGTTGCCCTTGCGTTGTTTCCGTTTGAGGTGGACATGACCGATTCACCCGGACGTGGAATGGTTTGCGGGACAGTCAGAGACTAGACGCGCGTAATACTGAAACCGGCGAATACAGCTTGAGGAACCTTCAGGTCGCGGACGGCAAACGTCCCGGTTCGAGTAAAAATAGAAGGACGCGGGTTGGTTTTGTCAAGCCGTCTTTACCCGGTCGATCGCGCGATTCAAGAATAATGAATGTTTATGATATCGTCATTCCATCGTCATGGTTCTGTCATCCGGCATCACTATCGTAAGCCGCAGGTAAGCAAAGGCGCGTCGAAGAATCGCGAAGCTGCCATGAAAAGAAATTGCATCGTCATGGCCTTGTACGCTGTTCGTAACAGGATTGTCAAACAACCCGATTATAATGCTGGCGGATGATTTATAGAAGCCTGCGGTCAGGTGCTCGCGGGCGGGTTGTCAACGAGCCGAAAGGAGAAATTGAATGACGTCAGCGTTTCCGTTTGCCAATTGCCGATTCCCGAAGATCGTGCCCGGATGGATGGTCGGGTCGATGCTCGCCGCGGTGACCGCCGTCACCCTCTTCGCGGTCACGTTGACAGAGGTCCGCGCACAAGGGCTCGAAGGCCGCATATCGGGTACGATCGTCGACGCGGACACGGGTGATCCCCTGATCGGTGCTTCCGTGATCGTAACGGGACTCGCGCTCGGAGCGATGGCCGATCTCGAAGGAACCTACCTCATCCGTAACGTTCCCGCCGGCCAGCACACGATCGTGGTCTCCATGATCGGGTACGCCCAGAAGCGCGTCACGGAGATTCAGGTCGACCCCGGCCAGGTGACGAAGATCGATGTCTCCGTCGA
Organism: bacterium; assembly: GCA_963693015.1. Lineage (GTDB taxonomy): Bacteria > JAAXHH01 > JAAXHH01 > JAAXHH01 > JAAXHH01 > JAAXHH01. The sequence goes on along the minus strand of OY843748.1, from coordinate 1,286,704 downwards.
AGAGGTAATCCTTGAAGCCGACGTCGTGGAGGTAACGGCCCGATCCCTGCAAAACACGGAAGCAGCCCTGTTGAAGCGCCGCCAGAACGCCCTCTCCATCAGCGACGCCATCAGCGCCGAGGATATCTCCAGGGGCGCCCAGGGCGACGTGGCCGCGGCCATGACCCGCGTCACCGGCGCATCGGTGGTGGACGGCAAGTACGTCTACATTCGCGGACTGGGGGAACGGTACAGCACCGCGCAGCTGAACGGCACCTCCCTCCCGAACACCGATCCCAACAGCAAGTCGGTCCAGATGGACATCTTCGCGACGAACCTGCTGGACAACATCACCACGGAGAAGACCTTCACGCCGGACAAACCCGGCAACTTCACCGGCGGCAGCGTCAACGTGAAGACCAAGTCGCTGCCCGAATCCTTCACCATGTCCTTTTCCACGTCCACGAAGTACAACTCCCAGTCTTCCTTCAAGGACATGTTGAGCTACGACGGCGGCGAATACGATTTCCTGGGCTTCGACGACGGCACCCGGGACATCCCCCTGCCCCTGCAGAATCCCGACGTGGAGATTCCCAGCATAACCAGCGCGTTGCGGGATCCGGAAGCCGCCCAGTTGCTGGACGTGTATTCCAAGTCGTTTACCGACAAGACCATGACGCCGACTACGATAGAAGGCGCGTTGGGGCAGAGCTACTCCTTTTCAATCGGCAACCAGACGACGGTTTTCGACCGCCCCTTCGGGATGTTGGGCAGCGTAAGCTACAGTCGGAACATTTCGGCGTACGACAACGGCGCCTCCGGGATATGGAAGCGGGTGTCCCGGGAATCCGAAGGGTTGAACAGGGAGCGTTTCGCGACGGACTCGAGCGGTTCCGAGGAGGTACTCTGGGGCGGACTGGTGAACGCCACCTACCGTCCGAGCATCACCCATGAAATCGGCGCCAACCTCCTTTACAACCGCAGCGGCGAGAAACTGTCCAGGTTCCAGACCGGCGCATGGCCTTCATCCCTGCCCGGCGACAACGTGCGGTACGAGACGCGCGTTTTGTCCTTCATCGAGCGCGAGATGCGTTCCCTGCAGTTCCGCGGCAAACACGTCCTGCCGTCCGTATCCAACATGGAAATCGAGTGGACCGGCGCCTTCATCAGGTCCACCCAGGACGAGCCGGATCTTCGGTACTTCACCAATGAATTCCAGACAATCGACGCCGAAGGTCAAGGCGCTTCGGATATCGACAGTTATACAATCGCCCTGTCCAACTACGCGGCGCCTACCCGTTACTTCCGGAACCTGGAAGAGTCAAACCGGGACTTCAAGCTGGATGTCACGCTGCCCTTCTCGCCGTGGTCCGGACTGACGGCCCGCCTGAAACTCGGCGGCGCCTACCTGGACAAGGACCACACCTTCAGGGAACGGCGCTTCTCCTTCCGGCAGGACAACCTGCAGTACCGAAACGACCCGGTGGTCTTCTTCTCATCGGCGCGCACCGGCATTCTGCCCAATGAATTGCAGGATACGCCCGGGTTCACCCGGTTCGGGAACTTCGTATCCGAGGATTCCGACCTGAAGAACAACTATGACGGCGAACAGAAGATCAGGGCCGGTTACGTGATGCTGGACCTGCCCTTCTCCAGGCGTTTCAAGGTCACGGGCGGCGCGCGGTACGAGTCCACCCTGCTGGACGTGGCCAGCCACGAGGCTTCGCTTTCGCCGGGCAAACTGGACGAAAAGGACTGGCTGCCGTCGGTCAACACGGTGTACCAGGTCGTGGATAACATGAATGTCCGCGGCGCATACAGCCGGACCCTGGCACGGCCTTCCTTCCGGGAACTCGCGCCGTTTGCCTCCTTTCTCTTCGTCGGCGACTATATCTTCGTCGGCAACAGCGAACTAAAACGGACGTTGATCGATAACTACGACTTGCGCTGGGAGTGGTTCACTCGTCCCGGCGAGATCGCCGCGCTCAGCTATTTCTACAAGAAGTTCGAAAACCCGATCGAGCGCGTGATCGTGACGACGAACGGCGAAATCCAGTTTCAGAACGTCGACGCGGCCTTCGTCACCGGGGTGGAACTGGAGTACAGGAAGCGCCTGGACCAGCTCCATCCGTCCCTGAGCAACTTCCAGATCGGCGGCAACCTGTCCCTGGTCAGGTCCCAGGTGGATATCGCGCCGTCGGAACTCGCCGTCATTCGGGCGCTCGATCCCAACGCGGCGGATACCCGCGAGTTGCAGGGCCAGTCTCCCTACGTGGTCAATATCGACGCCATGTACGACAACACGGATACGGGCACCCTGGTCAGCGTCCACTACAATGTCTTCGGCGAACGGCTCTCCGAAGTAAGTACGGGGGGGACGCCCAACGCCTTTGAGCAGCCGGCGGGCATGCTCGATATCACGGGATCGCAGCGGCTTTGGGATCGGGTAACCCTGAAGTTTTCCGCCAAGAACCTGCTGGATCCGGACATCAAGAAAGTGCATCCCTTCAACAACGAGGAGTTCATCCGCAGTCTTTACAAGAGAGGACGTACGTACTCCATTGGTTTCTCGTACGGGATATAGCCACGGCCATCCGGTCGACCTGCGAGGATGTTTATGCATTCGTCATCACCATATCACCGCAAGACCTATAAGGAGAAGGTATGTTTCGGTGGATTTCCATCGCCTTAATTGCTGTTCCGTTCTTTGTACCAGTCCTCGCAGAAGCACAGTCACTCACCGATCCCGTAACCATCACTGACGACGATATCGTCGGTAACGTAACCTTTACCTCAGACAGAACCTACGTGCTGTCCGGCCTGGTCTTTGTCGAAGACGGCGAGACGCTGACGATCCAGCCAGGCACGGTCATCAAGGGCAAGCCCACGAGCGCCGAGGGCGAGGACACGGCCCTCATCGTGGCCCGGGGCGGCAAGATCTTCGCCAACGGCACGGCCGAGAACCCCATCATCTTCACGGCCGAAGCCGACGACGTGGACGATCCCAACGACATCCTGCTCTCCTCACCCACCGCTTCCCGCGGCCTGTGGGGCGGCGTCATCATCCTGGGCAAGGCGTCCATCAACACGGCCACGGGCCTGAACAATATAGAAGGTATTGACGCGACGACCGAACCGCGCGGCATCTACGGCGGCGGCAGCAACCCGGACGATGACGACAATTCGGGCGTCTTCCGTTACGTATCGATCCGCCACGGCGGCGCGGTCATCGGCGCCGACAACGAGATCAACGGGTTGACCATGGGCGGCGTCGGCCGCGGCACGACCATCGAGCACGTGGAGGTCTTTTTCAACCAGGACGACGGCTTCGAGTGGTTCGGCGGCACGGTCAACACGCGCTACCTGGTCTCGGCCTTCGCGGGCGATGACGCCTATGACTACGACGAGGGCTTCCGGGGTAAGCACCAGTTCTGGTTCTCGATCCAGGACCCGGCCATCGGCGACCACGCCGGCGAGCACGACGGCGGCACGGACCCCGAGGACGGCACGCCCTACGCCCGTCCGGTGATCGTGAACGCCACTTACATTGGCCGCGGCGCGAATGCCATGGGCGGCAAGGACAACAACGGCATCATCTTCCGCGACAACGCGGGCGGCATGTACTATAACAGCATCTTCACCGAGTTCAAGGGCCGCATGCTGTCCATCGAGGACCTGGACCCGACGCGCAGCGCGCAGGACAGCAAGGCGCGGCTGGACGCGGGCGACCTGGCCTTCCAGTATAACATCCTTGGCGCTTTCGGCGCAGGGATCACGCCGGCCGACCTGGGCGGCGATCCGCATACCACTGAACTCCTGGCCGATGCGTCGAACGTGATCCGGATCGCGGACCCGATGCTCCAGGGCATCAGCTGGAACCGGGACGAGGGCCTGGATCCAAGGCCCATGAGCACGAGTCCGGCCCTGGACGGCAGCAAGATATGGCAGATCCCCTCTTCTATAAGTCCCAATACCGACGATAGTCTGATTCAGACGAGTTACACGGGCGCGTTCAGCCGCCAGGACCTGTGGCTTTCCGGCTGGACGGCCCTGTCGCAGATGGGATACGTGGGCGAGACTGAACTGGTCGACGACGGAAGGCGTCTGATCACCGATGCCGATATCGATGGCAATGTGACCTTCACCTCCGACACGGAGTACGTGCTTTCCGGCCTGGTTTTCGTCGAAGACGGCGAGACACTGACGATCGAGGCCGGCACGGTCATCAAGGGCAAGCCCACGAGCGCCGAGGGCGAGGACACGGCCCTCATCGTGGCCCGGGGCGGCAAGATCTTCGCCAACGGCACGGCCGAGAACCCCATCATCTTCACGGCCGAGGCCGACGACGTGGATGATCCAAACGACATCTTGCTCTCGTCCCCCACCGCTTCACGCGGGCTCTGGGGCGGCGTCATCATCCTGGGCAAGGCGTCTATCAACACGGCCACGGGCGTAAACAACATAGAAGGTATAGACGCGACGACCGAACCGCGCGGTATCTACGGCGGCGGCAGCAACCCGGACGATGACGACAATTCGGGCGTGTTCCGTTACGTTTCGATCCGCCACGGCGGCGCGGTCATCGGCGCCGACAACGAGATCAACGGGCTGACCATGGGCGGCGTGGGCCGCGGCACGACCATCGAGCACGTGGAAGTGTTCTACAACCAGGACGACGGCTTCGAGTGGTTCGGCGGCACGGTCAATACACGCTACCTGGTCTCGGCCTTCGCAGGCGATGACGCCTATGACTACGACGAGGGCTTCCGGGGCGAGCACCAGTACTGGTTCTCGATCCAGGACCCGGCCATCGGCGATCATGCCGGCGAGCATGACGGCGGCACGGACCCCGAGGACGGCACGCCCTACGCTCGTCCCGTGATCGTGAACGCGACCTACATCGGCCGCGGCGCGAACGCCATGGGCGGCAAGGACAACAACGGTATCATCTTCCGGGATAACGCCGGGGGCATGTACTACAGCAGCATCTTCACCGAGTTCAAGGGCCGCATGCTGTCTATCGAGGACCTGGACCCGTCCCGCAGTGCGCAGGACAGCAAGGCGCGGCTGGACGCTGGTGACCTGGCCTTCCAGCACAATATACTGGGCGCTTTCGGCGCAGGGAGCACGCCGGCCGACCTGGGCGGCGATCCGCATACCGCCGAGCTCCTGGCCGACGCGTCGAACGTGATCCGGATCACGGATCCGATGCTTCAGGGCATCAGCTGGAAACGGGACGAGGGCCTGGATCCGAGACCCACGAGCACGAGTCCGGCGCTGGACGGCAGCAAGGTGTGGCAGATTCCGGCGGCGTTAAGCCCGAATACAACCGGCCGTCTCAGGCAGAACACCTACGCTGGCGCCTTCAGCCGTAACGACCTCTGGCTGGAAGGCTGGACCGCGCTGTCCGAATTGGGTTACATAGGGAAAAAGGAAGACGTGGTTGTCGAGGGCAACATGCGCGTTGTCACCGATGCCGACATCGTGGGTAACGCAACCTTCTCCGCGGATTCCGTGTACATTCTCTCGGGACTGGTCTTCATCGAAGAAGGCGAGACCCTGACCATCGAACCCGGTACGGTCATCAAGGGCAGGGCGACGAGTACTTCCGGTGACGATTCGGCCCTGATCGTAGCCCGGGGCGGCAAGATCTTCGCTGACGGTACCGCCAGGAATCCGATCATCTTCACGGCCGAGGCCGACGATGTGAACGATCCCAACGATATCCTGCTCTCCTCACCCACCGCTTCCCGCGGCCTGTGGGGCGGCGTCATCATCCTGGGTAACGCGTCCATCAATACGGCCACGGGCGAGGGAAACATCGAGGGTATAGATGCGAGCACGGAGCCGCGGGGCATATACGGCGGCGGCAGAAACCCGAACGATGACGACAATTCGGGTGTGTTCCGCTACGTTTCGATCCGCCACGGAGGGACCGACATCGGCGCCAACAACGAGATCAACGGGCTGACCATGGGCGGCGTCGGCCGCGGCACGACCATCGAGCACGTGGAGGTGTTCTACAACCAGGACGACGGGTTCGAGTGGTTCGGCGGCACGGTCAATACACGCTACCTGATTTCGGCCTTCGCAGGCGATGACGCCTTCGACTACGACGAGGGCTTCCGGGGCGAGCACCAGTTCTGGTTCTCGATCCAGGACCCGGCCATCGGCGACCACGCCGGCGAGCACGACGGCGGCACGGATCCCGAGGACGGCAGACCTTATGCCAGCCCCACGATCATGAACGCCACCTACATTGGCCGCGGCGCGGCGTCCACGGGCGGCAAGGACAACAACGGCATCATCTTCCGCGACAATGCGGGCGGGATGTATTTCAACAGCATCTTCACCGAGTTCCAGGGGCACATGCTTTCCATCGAGGACCTGGACCCGTCCCGCAGCGCGCAGGACAGCAAGGCGCGTCTGGACGCGGGCGACTTGGCCTTCCAGTACAACATCCTGGGCGCCTTCGGCGCGGGCAACACGCCGGCCGACCTGGGCGGCGATATCCACTCGCGGGAACTGCTGGCCAACGAGGGCAACGCCAACCGGATCACCGACCCTAGGCTCCAGGGCATCAGCTGGAACCGGAACCGCGGCCTCGATCCGCGTCCCGGCAATACCAGCCCCGCCTGGGATGCAAGCAAGCTCATGGAAGAGCCCCGGAGCAGCGGCTTCTATACGGACGTCGATTACGCGGGTGCCTTCGGTACGGAAAACTGGGCGGCGAACTGGTCGGCCCTTGCGGAACTGGGCTATTTCAGCACCGCGCCTCCACCCGTTCCGACGCTGCCCGAGGAGCCGGGTGTCGAAGCTCCCGACGTCTTCAGCCTGTCCCAGAACAGTCCGAATCCCTTCGATGTGACTACGAACATCGATTACGCGGTGTCCTCGGCCAGTCACGTCAAGATCGAGGTGTATAATCTGCTGGGGCAACGGGTAGCTACCGTCGTGAACGATATCCGGCTTCCGGGGTACTACACGGAGCACTGGGACGCGCAGCATCTTTCGAGCGGTGTGTATTTCTACCGTTTCGAGGCTACCGCGGATGGGCGGACCGCCCACGTTTTCAACCGGAAGATGACGCTTCTGAAGTGATCCGGAAGCTGTCGTTCCAAGGCCGCAGGCGGTTTACTTCGCCAATGCGGATCGTATAACAAAGACGATAAGAGCCTCGCAGATGCATTTATGCGGGGCTCTTTGGTTATACGGCCTTCCGCCGGGGTTGACGCGGTACGGGTCCACCTCTATTATTCACACGATGCCCTCATTGAAAATGTCCGACCGAGGAAGCCCGGATGACCGATCGCACCCGCCATCGCCGGATTGACCGGCGCCGTCTGCTGGATCTACTGGTTGGTCGCCTCGCCGCGCTAGGCGGAATGGTTCTGATACTGACCATCCTGTCCGTCTTTGCCGTGTTACTGTGGGTGATTTACCCACTGTTCCTGCCGCCCGCTGAATACCGCTGGGGAATCTCCGGCCCCGATGGAACCGAACCGGGGTACAGCCTCCTGCCGCTGATCTTCGGGACCCTGAAAGGCGCAGTGTACGCCCTGCTTTTCGCGGTACCCGTTTCGGTGCTCGCGGCGCTCTACGCGTCGCAGTTCCTGCCGCGGGCACTGAATGAAAACCTGAAACCGCTGGTGGAAATCATGGCCGCGGTACCGACTGTCGTGCTCGGATTTATCGGCGGCGTCTGGCTCGCGCCATTCCTGGCGTCTCACGTCTTTGCCCTCTTCCTGGCGCCGGTATTCATATCAGGCGCCGTAGTAGCCGTTTTTGTGCTCAGGCACCAGGCCCCGGCCTGGTTCCGGGTGTTTAAACATCCGGGCCGGGAAATCTGGCTGCTCCTGGTCGCCGTCCTGGCCGGGGGGTGGCTGGCCCTGGAATGCGGGGCGTTGCTGGAGGCCGCCTATCTGCATACCGGCTACGAAACCTGGTTTAACGAATCCCTGGGGCTCACCTACGCGCAGCGAAACGCAATTGTCGTGGGCATGGTCATGGGCCTGGCCGTGACACCGATCATATTCACTATATCCGAGGAGGCGCTTTCCGCCGTGCCCCGTTCGTTTTCGGAAGGATCCCTGTCACTGGGGGCCTCGCGCTGGCAGACCGCCGTTCGCATCGTACTGCCCGCCGCGGGCGCCGGCATTCTGGCCGCCGTCCTGCTGGCTTTCAGCAGGGCCATCGGGGAGACTATGATCGTGGTGTTTGTTTCGGGCAATATTCCGGCCCTGGACTGGTCCGCATTCTCGGGGTTCAGGGCGCTGTCCGCGGGCGTGGCCCTCGAACTGCCGAACGCTGCGCGGGACGACAGTCTCTACCGGGTCCTGTTTTTAGCAGCCTTTCTCCTGCTCGTTTCGACCTTTACGATTAATACCGTGGCCGAACTCGTTCGACGAAGACTAAGACGGCGGCTTGCCTGAATGCAGGATGTTCCGTCCGCGCTCAAGGAGAACCGATGGGTTCGAAGTGGTCAAAAGATGACGCCCTGATCTGGCTGTCCGGCGGCGGCCTGGTCCTCTGCTTCCTGATGGTCGCGGGACTGGTCCTGGTGGTTTTCGTGCACGGACTGGACCGGTTCTGGCCCCAGGATCTGACACGATACGCGCTGCGCGACGGCAGCACCATCCTGGGTCACGAAACCTCCCGCGCAGGCATCCGAACCACCGACGCCGCGGGCGGGCGATCTATGGCGTATCGAGTGAACGTCCGGACAGGAAACCGGGACCGGTATCCGCAAGGGTATATCTGGCTGGAGGAAGGCCGGGTCGCCGGGCGGGATGTGCCCCGTGAGGCCGTGGTCGTTGAACAGGTTCGGGGCGGGGAGATGTTCGGGTTCCTGGATTCCTTCGTGGACGACGGTACGGTCGTCGCCCGGGGTTACGATGCCGTTCGGGCGCGTTACCTGGAGCAGTATACGGAACTGGAACGACTGCGTCGACAGAGGGCGCAGTCCATCGTCCTGTCTTCGGCCGATGGCCGGCGGCACACCATTTCCCTTGCAAACGTCCGGCACATTTACGCGCCGAATGCCATGAACTCGTGGGACAGGATCCGACACTACGCCGCCGGCGCGTGGTCGTTTCTGTGGACGCCGCCGAGGGCCGAAAACCGGCATGGCGGGGTTTTCCCCGCGATTTTCGGTACCGCGGCGATGGTCATCCTCATGTCGGTCGTCGTCATGCCCTTCGGCATTCTTGCGGCCTTCTACCTGAGAGAATACGGCAGTCCGGGTCCGTTCCTGAACGCGGTACGTATCGCCGTAAACAGCCTGGCCGGGGTCCCTTCCATCGTATTCGGGGTTTTCGGGCTCGGTTTCTTCGTGTATTTTCTGGGGGGCACCCTGGACCGATTGTTCTACCCGGAGGATCTTCCGGCGCCGACTTTCGGCCAGGGCGGCATCCTGTGGTGCTCGCTGACCCTTGCCCTGCTCACGCTGCCTGTCGTCATCGTGGCCGTGGAGGAAGGTTTGGCCGGCGTGCCCCTGAAACTCCGTGAAGCGTCCCACGCCCTGGGTGCGACGCGGTTCGAAACGCTTTGGCGTGTGGTTGTGCCGGTGGTGCTGCCCTCCATACTCACGGGCCTGATCCTGTCCGTGGCGCGGGCGGCCGGTACCGTGGCGCCGTTGATGATCATCGGGGTGGTCGCCTTTGCGCCTGAACTGCCCGTGGACGGCGTATGGCCCTTCATACACCTGGAGCGTGAATTCATGCACCTTGGCTATCATATATTTGATACCGGCTTTCGTCCGGCCGGCGGGGAGGCCGCGCTGCCGATGGCTTATGCCGCCACGCTGCTCCTGCTGGTGATCGTGGTTGTATTGAACGCGGCGGCGATCGGACTGCGCGCGCGACTGAGAAGGCGGTATTCACTGTCCGCGGCCTAGCCCTGTACGGGCCGGCTACGGGCCGCACGTCTCAAAGGGATTCAAGCCCATGACGACAGATAACGGGCCATCCACGCCGAAGATCGTGCAGGATCTTCCGGTCATCGACATCGAGGACGTGTCCTTCTGGTACGGCGAAAACGCCGCATTGCGAAACGTCTCCATGTCCATCGACCGCAACGGCATCACGGCGTACATCGGTCCCTCGGGATGCGGCAAGACGACGCTGCTGCGGTTGATGAACCGCATGAACGATCTGGTCCCCCAGACCCGCATGACGGGATCGATCCGGATGAACGGGGAGGACGTCTACGGGCCGAACGTGGACGTGACGCGGCTGCGGCGCCGCGTGGGCATGGTTTTCCAGCAGCCGAACCCCTTCCCCAAGTCGATCTACGAGAACGTAGCCTACGGTCCCCGAATCCACGGAGTCAAGTCCGGCGGCTTTCTCGACGAGATCGTGGAACGGTGCCTGCGCCGGGCCGTGCTGTGGGACGAGGTCCAGGATCAGCTCGAAGGAAGTGCCCTCAAGCTTTCCGCCGGGCAGCAGCAGCGGCTCTGCATCGCGCGGGCGGTCGCGGTAGAGCCGGAAGTGCTCCTCATGGACGAACCCTGCTCGTCGCTGGACCCGGTCGCCACGTCCAGGATCGAGGAATTAATGCTTGATCTGAAGGAAGATTACACCATTGTTATCGTGACGCACAACATGCAGCAGGCAGCGCGCGTATCCGATTTCACGGGCTTCATGCTCAAGGGCGAACTGGTGGAAACGGGCGTGACCAACGTGATGTTCACCACGCCGAGGGACCAGCGCACGGAAGATTACATCACCGGCAGGGCGGGATAGCACCGTCCGTCATCTCACGAATCAGACCTCCATGGGAACCCACCTTCAACAACAACTGGAAGACCTGAAATCCGCGCTGCTGAGGATGGCGGCGCTGGTCGAGGAACAGATCGCCCGGGCGATCACGGCGTTTGTGGAGCGGGACCTGGAACTGTGCGAGCAGGTTATCGGGGGCGATCCGCCCATCGACGCCATGGAACTGGAGATCGACGAACAATGCATACAGTTGCTGGCCCTTCAGCATCCCATCGCGCGGGACCTCCGCTTCGTCGCGGCCGGCATGAAGATCACCATCGACCTGGAACGGATGGGCGACATCGCGGTCAACATCGCCAAGAAGACGAAGAAGCTTTCCGGGATGGCGCACCTGAAACCGCTCATCGACATTCCGCGCATGGCCGAGATGTCCCGGGCCATGGTCAAGGACAGCCTGAATGCCTTCGTCCGCGGAGACGAGCAACTGGCCATGGACGTCTGCGACAGGGACGAAGCGGTCAACCGGCTGCAGGATCAGATCTTCGAGGAACTGGTGACCTACATGATGGAGGATTCGGGGTCGGTACCCCAGGCGCTCCAGCTGATCTCCATATCCCGCCACATCGAGCGCCTCGCCGATCATGCCACCAACATCGCCGAAGGCGTGGTGTATTTTTCAGGAGGCCGCGTGATCAAGCATCATACGAATGGCGATCCGAATCCGCAACCCACTCGTCCAGAATCCGGTGGGCCTGCGTGACGGTGTCCACCTGCACGAGGCTGGTCCTCAGATGAGATGCGTTGGGGAAGCCCTTGAAGTAGGAGGCGAAGAACTTGCGCATTTCCATCACGCCGACCTTCTCCCCTTTGTATTCCACCATCATGGCCAGGTGATCCCGGGCGAGCCTGACCCGCTCGGAAAACGACGGCATCCTGTCGCCGGAGAAGATGTAGGGGTTGTCCCGCGCGGCCCGCGCGATCATCACGCCGGCGCACCCGGTCTCTTCCACCATGCGCACCGCGTCCCGGTAGGTGAACACGTCGCCGTTCCCGAAGATGGGGACGGGCGACACCTCCACGGCCCGGGCGATCCATGACCAGTCCGCGGTCCCGTTGAACTTCTGCGCCACGGTGCGGGCGTGCACCGCCACGGCGTGGGCCCCGGATTCCGCGGCGCGTTTCACCACTTCCAGGATGCTGATGTTGTCGTGGTCCCAGCCCAGCCGCGTCTTGATGATGACGGGGATAGAGACGGCGTCGGCCACGCTGCGCACCGCGTTCATCATCCGGTCGATGTCCTTGAGGAAGGCGGCGCCGGAGTCGGAACGCAGGATCTTGGGTACGGAGCACCCGAAGTTGATGTCCATGATCTGCGCGCCTTTTTCCTCCAGGACCAGCGCACCCTCCACCATGCGGCCGATGTCGTTCCCGTAAATTTGCGCCGCGAGGAGCGACATGCCGGTATCCCGGTAGATGTCGGCGTCGCAGAAGTTCATCATCTGCAGCGTCTTCGGGTTCCTGTGGAGGATGGCGTTGCAGTTGATGAATTCCACCCCGACCATCTGCGCGCCCATTTTCGCGCAGATCAGCCGGAACGGCCAGTTGCTGATGCCCGCCATGGGCGCCAGGGTGAGGATCGGCATGCCCGGCCTGAGCGACGTTATGCGGTGCGGCCCTATGGCGATTTCACGGGTCATGGACTGGTTGCGGCTCCACGGGTTTTCTTCGGCATGGTCCCGCCGATTTTCGATGAGAAAACGATCGTCCACCACAGATGGAACTGCTGGTTTCAGTTCAGATGGGCTCATGCTGTTTTCTATATCTAATCATTGACACATATGTCATTTAACTATATGTTTAGCCTAGTCTAAAAATCATGCCGGTTCGTATCGCGTCACGCGCCGCGTCACGCTTCACGCGCCGCTGAAAGTCGACAACGGCGAAGTGTGCTGATAGATTCGCGTCATGATCGGTTGCCCGCTTCGCGTCGTGATCAGTTGCCCGCGTTGAAGTTAAGGCGGAATCCGGTCCGGTCGCAAGTTGTTTTGTCTTCCGCCTCTTCGACGTGGAACGCGTGAAGGGACTCATCTGTTGAAAAACGCATCACGGTTCTTTGCTGCCCTCTCCATGGTGTCTGCGGCTGTTTACTGCATAGGCTCCGTGTCCGGGCAGGAAGCCAACAAGGACTCCGGTGCGGAATCATTGCTCAGGTACATGGAAATCGGAGGTGTGGCGGAGTTTGCCGTATCGCGCAAACAGTCGTCCGGGGGAGAAAGCTCCACGTCCCCGGCGGCCTTACAGCTGGAAATGGGCATTGGAATCGAGCCCCACGAATGGATTGGCTCGGAGTTTGGATGGATTCGCGCGCACGAAGAAGAGCACGATGGAGAAGCGGGTCACGACCTGGGGATCTTTACGGGTACGATAATCGTCGGGCCACCCGGCGGTACGTGGTGGTTGAAGGGCGGCGTACAGTTCCTGCCCTTTACCATGTTTGAGTCGGCCGCAGTGCAGGTGGTGCGCGATGCCAGTATCGGACCCCTGGGGACCGGCGCGATTGTCGATCCGCTGTCGTTCGAGTTCGGATCCAAAAGGGAAAAGTCCCTGTTGCTGGGCGTATCCGTCGGCCAGTTCCTGGGTAGCGTGTACGGATACTATGGAGACGATGCGCGCTCGGATGAATCCCGGTCCGGATTCGGCGCCGCGGTGGGCTACAAAAAGCAAATGGATGAAGAAGACGAAATCGCCTTCAATCTGTCCTTTATCGACGACGTGGGCACGCTGGCCGGTTTTCAGGAAGAGGTGTTCGGACACGAAGGCGAGACGGACCACGCGAGCCACGGCGAGCCGCTTTCCGGTGGCGATGAACGGATGCCTGGATGGTCGGCGGCTGCCGCCATTCACTACGGTGGTGTTGCGTTCGCCGCCGAATACATGATCTCCCAGGATCGATTCGCGCCCGGCGTGCTGGCCTTCGATGGCCGGGGCGCCCGCCCGGCGGCCTGGTCTCTTGAGGCCGGCTATGGATTTGAACTGGCGGGAAGGGGCGGAGACTTCACGCTGGGGTATCAGGGTACATCCGAGGCGGCAGGACTCGGCATACCGGCGCTTCGTTACCTCTCCGTGGTCACCGTCGACCTCTGGAAGGCCACGCTCTTCGGAACGATTGAGTGGATACACGACAGGGAATACGGATCAGCCAGGGGCGGAAGCGGCGAGAACACGAACATATACACCCTGCTGCTGGGCCTGGAGTTCTGATCATCGCCGCTGCGCGCTTTCCGTCCAGCCGTTCGGCGCCGGCTACCCACCGACTACCCCGTCGCCGAAAGGCGTGGTCGGGATATGCCGCTCGTTCAGGGCGAGTCCCAGGCGCGACAGGCCTTCGGGATCTCCCCAGGCCAGGACCGATTTCCCGGCGCGTGTCTGGTCGAGCACGCGGCTGATGCACCGGTTGAAGAACGGTTTCGCCGGAAACATCACGGTAACCCGGTCCGACTTTCCCCGGCTCCACTTGAACACCCTGTTGCCTTCGAATCCGCGGTAAATGAGCACCATACTCTACCCCTTTCCGAAAGCATCGACGGACTACTAAACATAAGATAAGCAGAAACCGGCAACTTGTCAACTTTTTGTCGGTTTTTATGCTTAGAGGTCCAGTCTATCGCCGCGTTGTCGGGAGGATTTCCCATGTTCGCCGGGTATTTTTCCCGCGAATGGACGTTGGGTTCCCTGCAACGCGCTACTCGATGCTATTCAACCTTTCAGTCGGAAAAGGGCCCGAAAAATCGTGGAAAACCTGGAAATTTGCCTTCGCGCCGCGTTTATACTTTAGTCACCTGCCTTCCGGTTTCGGCATGACCGCGCCGCAGAGCTTGCAGGTGCGGTGCTCCGCGCTGCCGAAGAACCGGTTCATGACGGGCGGCAGCTGGCTGACGATGTCCTCCAGTTCGAAACGTTCCTCGTAGAGTTTCTCCCCGCAGCGTTCGCAGTACCACATGAATCCGTCGATTTCGCCGCGCCTCCGTTTGGTCTCCATGACCAGTCCCACGGTGTCCGCCGGCCGCTGGGGAGAGTGGGGCACGCCGGCCGGCAGCAGGAAGATCTCGCCCTCCCGGATCGGGACGTCCACCGGCTTTCCGTCGTCGATGATCTTCAGTACGATGTCGCCTTCCACCTGGTAGAAGAACTCCTCGCCCTCGTTGTAATGGTAGTCCTTGCGGGCGTTCGGCCCGCCCACGACCATGACGATGAAGTCCTCCGCCTCCGTGTATACGCACTGGTTGCCGACCGGAGGTTTGAGCAGGTGCCTGTGCTCGTCTATCCAGGCCTTGAAATTGAACGGGGCCGTTACCGCCATGATCGAACCTCCTTGTTCAGATGGTGGCGATGCATTTCAGTTCGATGGCAATCCGGGTGGGAAGCCGCGAGACGCCGACCGTGGTGCGGCAGGGCTGGTTCTCCTTGAAATACGCGCGGTAGACCCGGTTGAACGCCGCGAAGTCCTTTTCCATGTCGGTGAGGTACACGGTGATATCCACCAGGCGCTCCCAGGCGCTGCCCGCGTCTTCGAGGATGCAGCGGACATTATGGAAGACCGCGTGGCACTGCGCCTCGATATCGTAGGATTCGATCTCGCCGTCCGGTCCCAGGGTCACGCCCGGGATTTCCTGCCGGCCCCTGGCGCGAGGACCGACGCCCGAGAGGAAGAGCAGGTTTCCCACCCGGCGGGCATGGGGGTAGGGCCCCACCGGCTCGGGGGCGCGGTCTGAATCATAATGCCGATGCAATTTCAGTCTCCTCGTTGCGCGCACGTTTTACCGGATTCGTCGCTGCCGTCCGCTACATGCTTATGCAGACGTTCTTGGGTTCCGTAAAGAACCGCAGGGCCTCGAAACCCCCCTCGCGACCCACCCCCGATTGCTTCATGCCGCCGAAGGGCGTGCGGAGGTCCCGCAGCATCCAGCAGTTGATCCAGATGATGCCGGCGTGCAGGCGCTCGGCGACGCGGTGAGCCCGGCCCAGGTTGCCGGTCCACAGCATGGCGGCGAGGCCGTAGGGCGTGCCGTTGGCCTGGGCGATTGCTTCTTCCTCAGTATCGAAGGGCAGGAGCGACACGACGGGACCGAATATCTCCTCCTGGTTGGTCCGGCAGTCCGGCGGCAGGCCTTCGATCACCGTGGGGGCCACGAACCAGCCGTCCCGGCAGCGCCCGATCCCCCGCACCCGGTGACCGCCGCAGAGGATCCGTCCGCCTTCGTCCCTGGCCAGTTCGATGTAGGACAGGATCTTGTCCATGTGGGCTTCGGACGCGACGGCGCCGAGCCGGTTGCCCTCGGAGCGGGGATCGCCGACGGCCAGTTGCCGGGTCCGCGCGACGAAATCGTCGCGAAAGGTCTCGTACAGGGGACGTTCGATGAAGATGCGCGGACCGCACAGGCAGATCTCGCCCTGGTTGGAGAAGGAGGACAGCAGGGCGGTATGCAGCGCATCCTCGTAAGGACAGTCCGCGAAGACGATGTTCGGGTTCTTTCCGCCCAGTTCGAGGGAGACCCGCTTGAAGTGCGGGGCCGCCGCGGCCGCGATCTTCCTGCCCGTTTCCGTCCCACCGGTGAAGGAGACGACCGGGATCCCGGGATGGCCCGCCACGGCAGCGCCCACCCTGCGGCCGTAGCCGTGCACGATGTTCAGCACCCCGGCGGGCAGTCCCGCTTCCACACATATCCGGGAAAGCAGGAACGCGGTCGTGGGCGTCAGTTCCGACGGCTTGCCGATCACGCAGTTGCCGGCGGCCAGCGCCGGCGCGATCTTCCACGTCAGCAGGTAGAGGGGCAGGTTCCAGGGCGAAATGCACCCGGCGGTCCCGATGGGCGCGCGCAGGGTGTAATTCAGGGCGGCTCTACCCATGGCGTGGGATTCACTGGAGAAGTGCTCGATGGCCGTGGCGTAGAACCGGAAGTTGCTCGCGGCGCGAGGGATATCCACCGTTTCCGCCAGGGTCACCGGCTTGCCCGTATCGTCCGATTCCGCCAGGGCCAGTTCGTCTCGCCTTGCCTCGATCAGGTCGGCGATGCGGAGCAGATGCCGGGAACGCTCCTGAACGGACAACGACGACCAGGCCGGGAAGGCTTCTTCCGCCGCGTTCACTGCTTCGTCCACGTCCCGGGCGTCCGAGTCGGGAATCCTGCCGATCACGGCAGCCGTGGCGGGATCGATATTGTCCAGGTAGCCGCCGCCGGCCGGTTCGCGCAATTCGCCGCCGATGAAATTGAGCACATGCATTTTGCCAGGAGAACCGTTGGAGAGGTGGAGGTGGAAGCGTGTGGCCTGAACGCCGCGCAAGGTAACTTGTAATGTAGACGTGGCCGGATAGCCTGTCAAGCCGGCGGGTTCGTCCGCCCGGCTTCGCCCAGCCGGGTTCGTCCGTCCGGGTTCGTCCGCCCGGGTTCGCCCAGCCGGGTTCGTCCACGCGGACCTGCGCCCGCCTTGCCCGGATGATCGGTCAGTGTTTGCCGAGCCGCTCCCTGACCAGGCGGTCCGCCGCGTTCCAGTCTACCTGGTCCGCCGAGGAGACGGACGCGCAGAGCTCCCGCAGGATGCCGTCCTGGACTTCGCCGCGGCGCAGGGCCTCGCTGTAGGGAATCCGGTGGAACGACACCATGGAATACCGCGGGATGAACAGGTCGGGGAATCTCCGTTCCAGCAGGAATCCCACCTTCTGGCGCAACTGGAACCCGGGGTCGCTTACCAGGTCGCGCATCTCGACGTAATTCGCCAGCGCCATGTCGGCGATGGCATCCGCGTTCTCCTTCCTGCGCTGCCCGAAGGACGCGAACACCTTCCCCCAGTCCGGCCAGTACGTCTCGATACATTCGTCGAGGACGGTGCAGTCTTCGAAAGCGCAGTTCATGCCCTGGCCGAAGAAGGGCACGATGGCGTGGGCGGCGTCGCCGAGGAGCAGGACCCGGTCGCGGTAGTGCCAGGGAAAACACTTGAGCGTGACCAGGGATCCCGTGGGATTGGTGCGGTATAGGTTGGCCAGGTCCGGCATCAGCGCCGTCGCGTCGGGGAACTGGCGGCCGAAGAAGCCGAGCACCTGTTCCGGTTCCAGGAGGCTGGAGAAACTGTACTCGCCTTCGTGGGGAAAGAACAGGGTGCAGGTGAAACTCCCGTCCAGGTTGGGCAGCGCGATCAGCATGTACAGCCCCCGCGGCCAGATGTGCAGGGCGTTGGGCGCCATCCTGTACGCGCCGTCCGGTCCGGCGGGAATGGTCAGTTCCTTGTATCCGTGGGTCAGGTACTGCTGGGAGAGGTCGAACCGGCCCGCGTTCATCATGGCGGTCCGAATGGCCGAAGCGGAGCCGTCCACCCCGATGATTCGGTTCGGGCGGAGCGAGTGGACGTGATTGGTCGCGTCGTCCCGGATATACAGCACGCCGGTACGGAACTCCACCCCGGTGCACCGGGCGTTGAAATGAATCCTTACGCCGTCCTCCCGCTCCGCCGCGCTCACCAGGACCCGGTTCAGTTCGCCCCTGGAGACGGAATAGATGACCTCGTCGTCCCGCTGGCCGTAGGGCTGGAGGATCCGTTCGCCTTCCACGGGATGGATCAGCCGCCCCGCCATGGGTATCGCCATGCCCAGGACTTCGTCCTTCAGGTCGACCTGGTGCAGCGCATGGAGTCCACGGACGGACATGGCCAGGTTGATCGACCGGCCGGCTTTACCCGCGCCGGCCGATGGGCGCCGGATGTCGGGCCGCTTCTCGTACACCTCGACCCGGAATCCCCGCCGGGCGAGAAAGACCGCGAGCAGGGATCCGGCAAGACCCGCGCCTACCAGGGTTATGGTCTCCCGCTTGACACCCATGGGCACCCTCTGACGGATCGGGATGAGATCGAGGTCAGCCGGCCGATTCCATCCCCTCCGCCATGACTTCCACGAAACGATGAACGTCCGAAAAACGGTTGTACAGCGGCACCGGGGCGATGCGGATCACGTCCGGTTCCCGCCAGTCGCACCAGATGCCGCGCTCCGCCAGGTGCCTGTGCAACCGGCGCCCTTCCGGCCCCGTTCTGAGCGAAAGCTGGCACCCCCGCTGCTCCGGGTCCGCCGGCGAGATGATGGTCAGATCACCCGGGAAGCGGGTCCGGAGCAGGTGTTCCAGGTACCCGGTCAGCTCCATGCTCTTGCCGCGCAATCGGTCCATGCCCGCCTCGTCGAACAACTCCAGCGAGGCGCGCAGGGCCGCCAGCGGGAGGATGGGCGGGTTGCTGAGCTGCCAGCCTTCCGCGCCCGGTATCGCCTCGAAGGCGGACGGCATCTTGAACCGGGTGGCCTTGTCGTGTCCCCACCAGCCGGCGAACCGGGGCAGGTCGTCTCTCCGGCTGTGCCGTTCGTGGACGAAGCACCCGCCGACGCAGCCGGGTCCGCCGTTCAGGTACTTGTAGGAACACCAGACGGCGAAGTCCACGTCCCAGTCGTGGAGACGCAGTTCCAGGTTGCCCATGGCGTGGGCCAGGTCGAACCCCACGACGCATCCCTGCCGATGGCCCGCCCGGGTGATCCGTTCCACGTCGAAGGCCTGGCCGGTCAGGTAGTTCACCCCGCCCAGGAAGACCAGGGCGATGGTCTCGCCCTCCCGTTCCAGCAGGTCCGCGACGTCCTCGGTACGGACGGTCTCTTCACCCTCCCGGGGCCGTAGTTCGATCACGCTTTCGTCCGGGTCGAAACCGTGCCAGGCGGCCTGCGAGGCGACGGCGTACTGGTCCGAGGGGAAAGCGGAGCCTTCGACGAGGATGCGGTTTCGCTCCGGCGTGGGACGGTAGAAGGAGACCATCATCAGGTGCAGATTCACCGTGAGCGTATTCATGGCCACGACTTCGACGGGCAGGGCGCCGGCGAGGCGGGCCAGCGGCTCCGTCAACGCTTCGTGGTAGGGCATCCACGGATTTTCCCCCTCGAAATGCCCTTCGACCCCCAGCCTGCGCCAGTCCTCGAGCGCCCGATCCACGTAGTCCCGGGCGGTTATCGGCTGGAGTCCGAGCGAATGGCCCACCAGGTAGACCGTATCCGCTCCGTTACCGGCCCGGGGAAAATGAAAGCGCGACCGGAAGGCCGAAAGTTCGTCCCCGGCGTCCATCTCGGCGGCATGCGTTCGCTGGTCGAGCGTAGCATCCATGGGTTAATCGTTCCCATCGAAAAACCGGTCCGCTTCCAGGTCGAGCCAGGTGAGGGCGGAGCGGTACAGCAGCCTGGATTTGACGTCGTCGTCGAGGTGGTCCATCGATTCGATCATCCTGCCCGGAATCGCTTCGCCGAGGGGGAAGGGATAGTCCGAGCCCAGGGCGATGTGGTCCGGTCCGATGAGGTGGATCAGGTAGTCCAGGATCCGGCTGTCGTGGACGAGGGAATCGAGGTAGAACCGGCCCAGGTAGGCACTCGGCAGTACGTCGTTGTCTACCGCACAAAGATCGGGTCGGATTTGAAAACCGTAGTCGATTCGTCCGATGGTCGCGGGAAAGGAACCTCCGCCGTGCGCAAAGGCCACGCGCAGATCGGGGAGGCGCTCGAATACACCGCCGAAGATCATCGAGCATATCGCCCGGGACGTCTCGGCGGGCATGCCCACCAGCCAGGGCAGCCAGTACTTCTCCATGGACTCCTGTCCCATGATGTCCCAGGGATGGATGAACACCGCCGCGCCGAGTTCGGCGGCCGCTTCGAATACCGGGAACAGGTGGGGCTCGCTCAGGTTGTTGCCGTTGATGTGGGTCCCGATTTCAATTCCGGCCAGCCCCAGTTCCCCCACGCACCGCTCCATTTCCCGGATGGCCAGGTCGGGCGCCTGCATCGGCACCGTGCCCAGGCCGATGAACCTCCGGGGCCATGTGCCGACGACCCCCGCGATGTGGTCGTTGAGCATGCGGGACAGGTCCAGCGCGTCCGCGGGCTGGGCCCAGTAGCTGAACATCACCGGGACGGTGGAAAGGACCTGGACGTGCACGCCGGCGTCGTCGCATTCGCCGATCCGGGTCGGCGGGTCCCACGAGTTGGCCTGGATCTCGCGGAACTGCTTGCCGTCGATCATCATGCGCGCGCATCCCGGCCGGTAATGATCCAGTTCCACGAATCCGCCGTACCCGTACCGCTTGTGCAGGTCGGGCCAGCTCTCGGGCAGGATATGGGTATGGATGTCGATCTTGGGTATGGGGTTGGGGCCGGTGTAGTCGCACATGGTCCAGGGCGGGTTTCAGGGCTGCGGGTCTTGTAACCCGTCTTCCCTGCGTGCTCGGCGGCGATGCGTCCCCGGAAACAGTGGGGGAAGGCTTATGCAGCATCAGGATAACGCGAAATGCGCGTTATTGTCAAGGCCATGATCATCAGGACAGTGCTTCGACGTAAGGCGCCAGATCCATTCCGGGAAAGGCATGACCGAGCAGGCCCAGGGTGTGTTCCGTGTAGTACGGATGGCCGAGCTCGGGCCAGCCGAACAGCGAGCGCACGCGGGGCGAAGTCTGCGTGATGAAGGGAAGCATATATTCCCGCTCGCCGTAGATGTAGGGATTCGCGAACCGGGTCCACCGGTCGGCGTCGCGCCGGCACATGGACAGCGTCCAGAACGCCCGCTGTTTCTTTCGGTTCTCGAAGGGCTGCGCCGAATGGAGCAGGTAGGAGGAATAGAACAGCGCGCTTCCCCGCGCGCCCACGGCCGGAACCGGCGCTGCAAGGCCGGCCTGGCGGATGTCCCGCACGTGGCTTACGCTGGCCATGTTGCCTGAATCCCATCCCGCTGCGAATACGTCGGCCGCCCGCGTGTGCGAACCGGGCACGAGCAGCATGGGCGCCCCGTCGCCGGTGACGTCGTGGAGGTATACGCCGGAGTTGACGTAGGAGAAGCGTCCCGCGTCCGGGGACGGCGGGAGGACGCAGTTGGTGTTGTGGTCCACGTGGTATCCGTTCCAGGACTCGTCGGGATACCGCGCGTCCACCGGTCCCGTGCGCATGAAGAGATGGGCGTTGCAATAGCTCGGCTTATCGCCCAGGAACAGTTCGTACAGATCAAGATAGCGGTCGTTCTCGATGAGCCGGTCCAGCGCCGGATCGCCCACGGGGAACTGGGACCGTCCCACCACCTCGTCCTGCTTCGTGGTGAATCCGTCGCCCACGGATCCCTGTTCGCCTCGTTCGAAGTCCTCAAGCCAGGACGCGTAGGATTTTCCGTAGAAGGCGCGTTCCATGGCCTCCAGCGCGGCGTCCATTTCTTCATCGCTGAAGACGTCCGGAACCAGGACGAATCCATCGCGTCGAAACTGTTCCAGCATGGCTTTCCCCCGGTGTCGGTGGTTGGTCTCTCTCACGCGTTCAGAGGTTCTGGCGCGCGTGCCGCGAATTGCTTGGTATTCAGGCGTTGCGTATCAGGTCGTCCCACGACGGGGCGATGCCGTCGCGTCTGCGCCGCGATATGTTCAGGGCGGGGCCGTCGGGACGGACGCCGTGGCGCATGATCACGTCGAAATAAGGCTCCCGCGTGGCTTCCAGCAGTTCGAGCAGGCGTGTCCGCATTTCCTGCAGATCAGCCCGGTTCGCTTCCACGAGATTCCGCGTTTCGTACGGGTCCTCCCACAGGTCGAAAAGAAGCTCATGCCCGGTCTCGTAGCAAGCGTATTTCCAACGGTCCGTGACCAGCCCGCGCCAGTCGGCATAGTCGAAATGCACCCGCGGCGCCCCCACCATTTCGAGCAGCACTTCTTGCGGGCCGTCGAAATCACCGCCCCTTAAGGCCGGAGAGAAATCGGTACCCTGCATGTGTCCGGGTACGGGCGCGCCGGCCAGGCCCAGGGTCGTAGGCGCCACGTCCACCAGGCTGAACAGGTCCGTCCGCGACCCCTGCGGCTCGAGGATCTCCGGGGCGTGAAAGATCGCCGGTACCCGCACGGACTCTTCGTGGGGATGCCCCTTGTCCTCCATCTGATCGTGGCTTCCCATGAAATCGCCGTGATCCGAAAAGTACGCCGTAACCGTGTTGTCCCGGAATCCGTTGATCCCGCCCACCGCATCGAGCAGGCGGCCGAGGTTCCAGTCCAGGTTCTCGATCATGGCGTAGTACGCCGCAAGCCGCTGGCGGAGACCGGGCTTGCCACCGAAATTCGGACGGGTCTTCAGGGATGCCGGATCGAACCGCATCCAGGCGTCCGGCGCTTCGAGGGGCCAGTGGGGCGGCTCGACGCTGAGGACGAGGAAGAGCGGTTGCGTGCGATCGTAGTCCTGGAGATACGCGATGGCCATGTCGGTCAGCGCATCGGTCTGGTAGCCCGGCATGCGCGTCGGATCGACGTCGCCGTCCCGGTAGTAGAATCCCTTGAACGGCGCGTTGTTCATCTCGAAGCCGTACCAGTCCTGGAAACCGCCCCGGTGGATTTCCGGCGTGCGCGGCGCGGCTTCCAGGTCGTAGTAGCTCGGGTCGCGCCGCACTTCCGTCGGGATCTGGTCGCGCACCGTCCCGCAGTGCCACTTGCCGAAGTAGGCGGTGCGGTAACCGGCCTCGCGCAACTCGGTGGCGATACTCGGCGCCGCCGGCTTGTACACGTCGTGGAACCCCTGCACCGGACCGGCGTGGGCGTGGCGGCCCGAGAAGATGGTGCCCCGCGACGGGGTACAGACGGGACAGTTGGCGCGGGCGCGTACGAAGCTCGCCCCCTCCAGGGCCATGCGGTCCATGTTGGGGGTCCGCAGGTTGGGATCGCCCGCGTGACCCATGGCCTGCCCCGCGTGCTCGTCGGACAGGATGTAGATGACGTGTGGTCGGGGCATGGATCCCTTTACTCTCCCGCTGTATTCGCCCGCTGCTGATTCTTCCAGTAGATATAGAAGGGCAGGCCGACGGCCAGGATCACGAGGCCCAGCAACGGTCGCGTGTAATCGGTGATGAGGGAGTTGGCCAGGACGCCGACGGCGATCAACAGGAACAGGACCGGCGTCACCGGATACCCCCAGACCCGGTACGGCCGCCGCAGCCCCGGTTCCTTCCTCCGCAGTATGATGAGACCGACGACCGCCAGCGTCAGGAACACGTAGGTGTAGAACATGGCGAAACTGACGATCTCGACGAAGGTACCGGTCAGCGCGAAGACCGAAGCCCACAGCCCCTGCATGACGATGGAAACCACCGGGGTCCGGAACCGGGGGTGTACGTACTGGCAGACCTTGAAGAAGATGTCGTGGTTGGCCATGGCGTGATAGACCCTCGGCGCTACCATCAACTGCGCGTTGACCGTGCCGAAAGTCGTCAGCATGATGGCCGCCGAAATGGCCATCGCACCCGTGGGTCCCACCAGGGCTCGCAGGGTATCGGCGGCCGGCCGGCGGGACACCTGCAGTTCCTCGAATGAAAGGACCGTGAGGTATACGACGTTGGCCAGGATGTAGACCGTGGCCACGATCGCCAGCGCGGCGAAAATCGCCCGCGGAATGCTCCGCGCCGGGTCCTTGATTTCCGTCGCGATGAACGTCACGAAAAACCAGCCGTTGTAGGCGAACAGCGCACCCAGGATCGCCAGGCTCAGGCCGCCCAGGAGCGCGGTCCCCGTCTTTTCCTGCACCAGCGGGGTCCAGGAGACTTCCGTGCCCGATGCCAGGAAGAACCCGAGCAGGATGACGGCCAGGACGGCGCCGACCTTGATGAAGGCGAACACGTTCTGAACCGACCCGCCGATCTTGACGCCCAGGCAGTTGACCACGGTCAGGAAGAGGATGCATCCCACGGCCAGCCAACGTTCGGTCCAGAGGTCCTCGATGCCGAAGAGCCCGCCGGCGTACCGGGCGAAAACGGTGGCCACCGCGCCCATGGCGCCGGTGATGATGATGAAGAGAAACGCCCACCCGAAGAGAAAGGCGATCAGGTCCGTGTTGTACGCCCTTCTGAGGAAGGCATAGGTGCCCCCGCTCCTCGGTATGGCCGCGCCGAGTTCCGCGTAGCATAGCGCGCCCGCCAGGGCAAGCACGCCGGCGACGATCCACACGAACAGGCTGAGCGCGGGCGAGCCGACCTGCGAGGCCACCGTGCTCGGCACCATGAAGATGCCCGAGCCGATAATGGCTCCGATAATCACCGCCGTACCGGTTTTCGCGCTCAGAACCCGGAGCAGCCTGGGCTGACCCGCCGGTAATATCTCCTCTACGAGTTCGTCGTCATGGGTATGTGACATGAGGGCTCCTGTTGGTATACAATCTGGATGTTCATCAACCGGTCTATTCAGGCGCAATGACAGGCACGGCCTCGAGTTGCGAGGGAACCGGATCGACCCCGTGAAAACGGGTGCCGTGCTCGAACCAGGACCGGGGAGCGGCCTGTCCCCACAGGGTCTGCCGCCGGGGGTCCTTCAGGTCCCATATCCGCGGGGGATGATCCGGGTCGACCGTGACGTAGTCTCCCGTGAACAGTTCGATCCGGTGGCCGTCCCGGTCGAAGAGGTACAGGAAGAAGGCGTTCGAGATGCCGTGGCGTCCCGGTCCCCGCTCGAAGGCGTCGCGGTGCTCCGAACTGGCCAGGCGGTCGCAGAAGTGGATGACGTCCATGGCCGTGGGCACGTAGACCCCGATGTGATGCAGGCGGGGCCCCAGGCCGTTGGTGAAGGCGACGTCGTGGACGCCGCCCCGGCGGTGCAGCCACGTGGCCCAGAGGTCCGAATCCCCGTCCTCCATGTCGGCCACGGTCACCTCGGTCGGCCGGAATCCCAGCGATTCGGCGTAGAAGGCCGTCATCCCGCTGACGTCATGGGAAAACAGGTTGAAATGGTCGATGCGCTGGATATGGGCGCCCCGGTACCGGTTGTACTCCTGCAGCAGCAGGTCCCGGCGCTCCATCTCGTGGTAGAACTCCAGGGGAACGCCGAAAGGGTCTTCCACGTGCAGCGTGCGGCCCTGGGCGTACCGGTCGACGAAGGCCGCCGGGCATCCGGCCGAAGCGTAGAAAGCCTCGGCCCGGTCCAGATCGGCTTCGGCGGCGACCTTGAAGGCGATGCGGTAGACGACCGGTTCGTCCGCCTTCGTCAGGACCAGCGAATGGTGATTGCGTTCCTCCATGCCGCGCAGGTAGAGCGCGTCGCCTAGATCGTCCTCGCAGACGTACCCCAGCAGGTCGACATAGAAGTCCCGGGCGTAGTCCAGATCGGTCACGCCCCACTCCGCGTGGCTGGCGCGGACGACGTTGAAGGGCGGGGACGGATTTGCAACGGGTACGGGCACGGCGTGTCCTCTCGTGCGGGTCTGCTGCGGCATGGGTTTCAGGTGCGCTATAGCATGGGTTTCAGGCGCGCGTCATCCCTTGCCCAGCTTCGGTACCGGTGGTGTTCAGACGCGCGTCATCCCTTGCCCAGCTTCGGTACTGGATGGTGTTCGAGGGCGACGTCGATGTTCTTCGTTTCCATGTAGAAGTCGAAGCTGTAATCGCCGCCGTCCCGGCCGATGCCGCTCGCCTTCATGCCGCCGAAGGGCGTGGGCAGGTGGCGCACGTTCTCCGAGTTCACCCAGACCATGCCGGCGTCGAGCCGTTGGGCGAAGGCATGGGCGCGGGTGACGTCGCCCGTCCACAGGTAGGCGGCCAGTCCGTAGTCCACGTCGTTGGCGATGTCCAGCGCTTCCTCCTCCGTGTCGAAGGGGATGGCGGTGAGGAAGGGCCCGAAGACCTCTTCCCGGGCGATGCGCATGGACCGGTCCGCATCGCCGAAAAGCGTGGCCTCGAAGTAGTTCCCGTCCGCCGCGTCTTCCGGGCATACGCCGCCGGCCACCAGCGTGGCGCCTTCTTCCCGCCCCGCGGACACGTAACCCAGAACCTTCTCGAGGTGCAGCGGGTGGATCAGGGGGCCCAGCTCCGTGGCCGGGTCGAAGGGGTTGCCCAGGCGGATACGCTTCACGCGTTCCGCGAGCCGGCCGACGAAATCGTCATAGACGTCCCGTTCCACCAGCACCCGGCTGCCGGAGGTGCACCGCTCCCCGTTGAGGCTGTAGATCATGAACACCGTGGCGTCCAGGGCCCGGTCCAGGTCCGCGTCGGCGAAGACGACCACCGGGTTCTTGCCGCCCAGTTCGAAGTGCACCCGCTTGAGCGTTTCCGCGCCCTGGCGCATGATGGCGCGGCCCGTCCGCGTGTCCCCCACGAAGCCGATGGCCTTGACGTCCGGGTGCTCGGTGAGGGCACGCCCCGTGGTCTCGCCGATGCCGTTGACCACGTTGACCACACCCGGCGGGACGCCCGCCTCGTGGACCAGTTCGGCCAGGCGCATGGCCGTGACCGGGCTCCATTCGGCGGGTTTGTGCACCACGGTGCAGCCCGCCGCCAGCGCGGGCGCCATCTTCCAGGTGCTGAGCATGAAGGGCGTGTTCCAGGGCGTGATGATGCCCACGGGTCCGATAGGCTGCCTCATAGTGTAGTTCAGGTGCCCGGCCGCCGGCAGGGCCAGCCCGTCCGATGCGCGCTCGGCACGGTCCGCGAAGAACCGGAAGTTCTCGGCGGCGCGCGCCGCGGCCTTGGACATGAACCGGATGGGCTGGCCCGTATCGCAGGTCTCCAGGAGGGCGATCTCTTCGCCGTGCGCTTCGATCAGGTCGGCGACCCGGTGCAGCAGTTTCTTTCTTTCGGTGCCGGCCGTATCCCGCCAGTCCCCGAAGGCGGCCTTTGCCGCGCGGGCCGCGGCATCGATCTCCTGCGGTCCGCCGTTCGCCACGGTGCAAAGCACGGCATTGTCGATGGGCGAGGCGTTCTCGAAGGTGCTGCCGCTGGCGGATGCCACGGACGAACCGCCGATGAGATGGCCGATGCCCCGCTCGCGGAACCGGGCGACGTGCCGCCGCGCTTTCGCCTCGTTCGGATGAACGTGGTTGGTTATGATACGTCCTCCTTGAGCCGGTCCACCACGTCGTTTTCCAGGGCGCCCAGCCCGTCCACCTCCAGCCGGAGCCGGTCGCCCGCGTGGATGTGGGAAATGCCCTCTGGCGTGCCCGACCAGATCATGTCTCCGGGGTTCAGGGTCATGTAGGCGGTGACGTACTCGATGAGTTCGGCTACGCTGTGGCGCAGGTCGCCGGACCAGCCCTCCTGGCGGAGTTCCCCGTTGACGTACGTACGCAGGCGCACGTCCGCCGGATCGATCTCGTCCGCGGTGGTCAGGAAGGGGCCGAGGGGGCCGAAGGTATCGAATCCCTTCGCCTTGATCGGCGGCCTGAAGTAGTTGCTCACGAAGTCGCGGATCGTCAGGTCGTTGCCGATGGTGTAGCCGCCCACGTAGTCCAGGGCGCGCTCGGCCTTCACCTTCCGGGCCGGCCGGCCGATCACGGCGACCAGTTCGCATTCGTAGTGCAGGTAGTCGAATTCCGGGGGGACGACGATCTTCGCCCGGTGGCCGATGAAGGTCTGGGGCATCTTGTTGAACAGGATGGGCTCCTCCGGCAGGTCCAGGTTCAGTTCCTTCGCGTGTTCCGTGTACCCCAGCGCGACCCCGATGGCCTTGCCCGTATGGGCCACCGGCGGCAGGAACATGACGTCCTCCGGGTCGTAGGCCACCGTGCCCACCATGAGCTGTCCGTTTTCGTAGACGGCCTCGAGGACCTGGCCGTTGCAGGCGAACCGCGCTGTTTTCATTTTATGTCTCCGTTATACCTCATACCATCGTTCCACGCTTTGTTCCAGTTCCCCCGGGCGGGAATACCGTGCTTCCATCTCCCGGATTGCGGCTTCCACTTCCCCGGCCGACGGAACGAGGTCCCTTTGTCCGACGGCGAGGTCGTAGACCGACCGGCTCTCGGTGGACAGGGGAATGTCGAGGTCTATGCGGCCCGCGGGCCGGCGCCTGAGCAGGACGGAATAGGTGTCGCAGTACAGGTCGGGATCGTATTCGCCCGCCCTGTCTTTCCTTTCTTCTTCATCGACCAGCCCGAATCGCAGGGCCACCGCGCACAGGTCCTCCCACAGCGCGTACATGATACCGGGTTGAGCGTCCCCCTTCTCCCGTTCATGCAGGGGACTGGCGCTCCGTTCCTTTCGCTGGGCCTCGATAAGCCGCCTTACCTGGCGCGAAGGCGTAGGGATGCCGAAGTAGGTGGACGTTTCGTCCGCGAGCGCGGTTTCGACCGAATCCGACTCCATGCGGACCAGTTCGACCAGCCGGTTGCCGATGATCGGCACCTCGCCGATGAGGATGTCCGGCTTGCCGCGGTGTTGTTCCGACCAGTTGCCGACGGCGCGCCGGGCCCACATGCCGACCGCCTTGCGCACGCCGGCATGGGTAATTCCGTCCTCTTCGTGATAATGTTCCTTCACGCGGGCATTTGTCAAGAAGGGCAGCCGGCAGACGTCCCACTGAAGCAGGTGCGGCGTCCGGCCGCGGTCGCGGGCCAGAAGAGCAAGCTGCTGAAGCACCAGGCTCTTCCCCGTGCCCGGCAGACCGGCCAGGAAGACCATCTTCCGGCGGTCCACCAGGTGCAGGAGGATCTGGAACAGTCGGCTGTCTTCGGGAATGAGGAGCATGGCGCACTCGGGACCGCCCGCTATGCGTCCCGGCCTCCTCCTCTCACCCTGGGACCGCGCTTGAACCGGTCCGCGTCCGGCATATCGCCCACGGGGACCTCCACCAGGGCCGGACCCTCTTCGGCGAATCCCGCGCGGATCGCCGCGCGCAGTTCATCGGGCGTGTGCGCCCGCAACCCCCTGGCGCCGAAGGATTCGGCCAGCCTGACGAAATCGGGGTTCCGCAGGTCGGAGGCGATGACCCGGTTGCCGTATTGTTCCTTCTGCATCCGCTTCACGTTGCCGTAGGCGTTATCGTTGAACACGAGCGTGACCAGGCCGATGCCGTGCTGCACCGCGGTGGCCAGGTCCTGGACGCCGAAAAGGAACCCGCCGTCCCCGGCGATGGAGAGGACGGGTTTATCGGGATGGGCGGCCTTGACGCCCAGCGCCGTGGGAAAGCCCCAGCCCAGCGTACCCTGGTAACCGGTTGAAATGAACGTGTAGGGCTTGTACACCGGCATCACCTGCCGGCTGGCGTAGCCGACCTGGGTCAGTTCTTCCACGAAGATGCCGTCCTCGCCCAGTTCTTCGCGGATGACCCGCAGGAAGGCGGCCTGGGGTTCCAGGGCGGAGGCGAGCCTGGCGGCCGTTTCTTCCTTCAACGCCAGCATTTCGGATTTCCGGGACGCGCGCCGCCGGTTGTGCTTTTCGACCAGGGGGACCAGCAGAGGCAGGGCGTCCTCGGTCCGCGCCGTGATGGGCAGGTCGGGCATGGCGATCCGGTCGTGGGCGTGCCGGTCCGCGTCGATGCGGACGATCGTCAGTTCCTCGTCCACGCCCCAGTTGAGTTGGGGTATCTCCAGCCGGGAGCCCAAGGCCAGCGCCACGTCCACCTTCGGCCACAGCCTGTGTCCCGACGGGTTGGTGAGGCTGAGGTAGTGGCGGCTGTCCAGTACCCCCCGGCCCGTCCGGTAGCCGATGACCGGCGCCTGGAGCAGTTCGGCGAGCTGGCGGACCTCTTCGGACACGTTCATGGCGCCGCGGCCCACGAAGATCATGGGGTGCTCGGCCCTGCCGAGGATGCGCGCGGCTTCTTCGAGCGCGTCCGTGTCGACGGGGTCGGGCGCGATGGGCAGCGGACCCGGAATGCGGTCCACCTTGCCTTCGGCCGCGAGTACGTCCCAGGGGCATTCCAGGCCCACGGGCCGAGGCCTGCCCGCATGCAGCTGCCGCAGGGCCTCGGCCGTCCTGGCCGGCGCTTCGGAAGGTCCCGTGACGCGGGCGGACCACTTGGTCAGGGAGCGAAGCACGCTCAGCTGGTCGTTGATCTCGTGTAACTGGCCGATGCCGCGGCCAATAAACCTGGAAGGGATCTCGCCGGTCAGGCATAGGACCTTCGCGTTGGTGGCGTAGGCCGTGCACAGGGCGGCGGTACTGTTGAGAAACCCCGGCCCCGGGACCACGTTGTAGACGCCGGCGCGGTCAGTCGAAAGGGCGTAACCGAGGGCCATGTAGGCCGCGCCCTGCTCATGGCGGGTGTGGATGACCCGGATGCGGTCTCGGTGGTCGAAGAACGCGTTGTAGAGCGCGTCGTTCTGCACCCCCGGCAGTCCGAAGACGGTATCGACGCGGTGGGCAATCAAGGTCCGGACGATCGCTTCGGCGGTGGTCATTTCATTCACGGAAGACGAAGGTGCGGCAGGGACCGCTCGGGCGGTCACAGGTCGATCCGGTACAGGGGTTCCAGGCCCCGGGCGATCCGGTCCGTGTTCTCCGCGGCCGCGGCGGCCCTGCGCCGGGCGGTGCCGTCCGTCACGCCTGCGATGTGCGGCGTGGCCACCACGTTGGGCAACTGGTAGACGGGCAGCGTCGGGTCCGGCGGCTCCTGGGCGTAGGCGTCCAGGCCGGCGCCGCCGATCTTCCCGGATACGAGGGCGCTGTACAGGGCCGCTTCGTCCATCAGGGCGCCCCGCGCCACGTTGATGATGCGCGCCGTCGGCTTCATGCGTCCCAGTTGCCGGGCGTCGATGATATGGCGCGTCTCGTCGTTCAGGTGCAGGTGCAGGGAGAGGAAGTCGCTCTCCGCCACGACCCGGTCGAGATCGTCCGGCGTGCCCATGAAGTCCGGCTGGATGTCGTCGAGGATTTCGGACTCGATTTCGCGGACGTCGATGCCCATGATCCGCATGCCGAAGGGCTTCGCGCGCCGGGCCAGCGCCTGGCCGCTCGCGCCGAATCCGATAATGCCCAGAACCTGGTTCTCCAGTTCGTACCCGATCGGGTCGTAGAAACGGCCCTCGCTGAAATTGTCCGCCGCCTCCCGGTAGCGCCGCGACAGCATGATGATGAACAGCATGGCCGTTTCGGCCAGGGCGACGTCGCTGAACTGACCGGGCGTATTGGCCGTCGGGATGCCCTTCGTCTTGATGTAGGCCAGGTCGAAGTGGTCGAAGCCCGTCCCCACGATCTGCCACAGCCGGCAGTCGGTCGCGGCGTCCATCATCTCCCGCGTGCCCACGCTGCCGCCCTGGTCGATCACCACGTCCACGCCGGCGAACTGCGGCGCCAGGGGCCGGTCGTCGTCGAGCTCCGTCAGGTTGTGACGGTCGCCGATGGCGGCCTTGATGTTCTCGCACCAGGGGGTGTACAGCCGGCGCATGGGCAGCAGGATGACGTTCAGTCTTTCCATGAGAATCCTTGAACCAGACCGACTCGTCCGGGGTCAGGCCTCCTGAAGATCCACCGGCGTGGTGTCCTGCACGTCGGTCCGGTACACCCAGGTGCCTTCTTTCACGTAATGTACGGCGAAGGCCAGCCGGGGCCGGGTATGGGAACGGTTGGCATAGGATCCGTGGACCGTTCTGCTGGTGAAGAATACGCCGCTGCCGCACGGCACCGTCAGCCGGACGAGGTCTTCTTCCCCGATACCCACGACGTCGAAGGAGTAGAGTTCCTCGGTCCATTCGCGGCCGTCGGGCGCCCGCATGCCGTATTCGCTCACCCAGCTGGTGTGCTCCGGGTTGGTGTTCAGGGTCGTTTCCCGCAGGTCGTCCCTGTGGCTGCCCGGCGCCACGCAGAGTCCGCCGTTCTCCGGATCGGTGTCGCTGAGGGCAATCCAGCAGGCCATGAGCGTGTCGGGTTCGTTCGGCAGGTAGTGGGAATCCTGGTGAAGCGAGATGCCGGCCCCGCCCAGTTCCTCGTCCGGCCCGGCCGGTTCCTTGGCCATGTACATGGTCTGCACGATGCAGGGCCGGCCGCCCAGGATCTGGGCCGCGACGCCGGCGACGTTGGGATGGTGGGCCAGGCGGCGCCAGAACGGATCGGACAGGTGGGTGCGCAGTCCCTGCCGCAGGGATTCGGCTTCCGGATCGGCCTGGTGCCGCAGGAACGCTTCCGCTTCGTCCGTCGTCAGCAAGTCGGGGACGACCAGATAGCCATCCGCGTGGAACTGTGCGACCTGCGCGCCGGTAAGCTGAACGTGTAACGGTTTCCGCGCCATTTACGGAAGTCTCGCGCTGTCTTGTTTACGAAGGAATACGGTCCGGGACGCATTTGGGATGCGGTCCGCAAAGAGTCCGAAAACGATCATCCTAAGAAAACGGTGCCGGTGATCCGGGTCAAGGAGTATGTCCCGCCCGGCCGCCGCCGTGAATTCCGGCCGCTACAACTGGTTGAGCAGCATCAGTTCGCCGGGGAAGGGGTGGAGGTAGGTCTGGTCTTTCAGGTAGGTGATGTCGAACTCCCGGACGTAGTGTCGGAGCATGACAACGGGTACGATCAGGGGCAGCAGCTCCTCGTGGTACTTCTGTATCATGCGGGTCAGTTCACGGCGCGTGCGGCTGTCGAGCCGGTCGGAGACGTAGCCCGCCATGTGCTGTAATACGTTGGTATGGTTACGCCGGGAAGGGGTACGCTTCATGACCCGGTTGAATTCGTCCAGATAGGCGTCCGCCAGTTCGTGGGTGGTGGCGTAACGCTCCGGCCTGGCCAGCAGCCGGCCGAGACGGCGCGTGCCTACCTGGCTGTGGGCCATGAGGAGGTACTTGTAAGCCCGGTGATAACTCATCAGCGATTCCCGGGTCAGTCCCGTGGCGACCAGTTGCAGCCAGCGATAACAGGCGAATACCCGGCTGATGAAGTTCTCCCGAACCCGCGGGTGGTGCAGCCGCTGCTCTTCTTCCACCGGCAGATGGGGCAGGGCTTCCATCAACCGCCGGGCGAATATCCCGCGTCCGTTCTTGAGGATGGTGCCCTCGGGTTGGACGACGGGCACCCGATCCATGCCGCAGGAAGGGGACCGGCTCTTCAGGATGTAGCCGCTGAGCCTGGCCTGCTTCAGCGTCTGCACGCGCTGCCGGGCGAACCAGTCCACCACGTCGGTGTGATCGACACCCGCTTTCGTCAGTATCCGGATATCGCCGTCGACGCGCGTCAACTGCACGGTCTCCCGCGGCGTACCCATGCCGGCTTCCACTTCCGGGCAGACCGGTATCCATTCCACGTACCGCCCAACCACGTCCGCCAGGTAATCGTCGCGCTTGTGCCCGCCGTCGTAGCGGACTCTCTCGCCCAGCAGGCAGGAGGAGATGCCGATGCGCACGGGCAGTTCGGCGCGGTGGATGTCCATCAGGGGGGCGTCGCTCTCGGGAGCTCCGCTGAATACCGTTTCGCTCATGATTCGTCCGTTATGCCCGGCTCGATGCCGTTTCGCTCATGCTGCGCGCTCTACCACCGGTCGATGGCGCCGAGCAACAGTTTCTGCTCCTTCGTTCCGTTCTCCCGCATGGCCGTCACCCGGGGGCCGTCGAAGGGTTCCCGGGACTTCATCCAGGCGTTCTGGTAGCACATGAGGCATACCCTGCGGTTCCGGTCCGACTGGTTGGCGGCCCCGCGGTGAAAGAGCCAGCCGTCGAACATGACCGCCTGTCCCGGCCTGGCCAGCACGTGCTTCTCGTCGGGAAAACGGGCGGAAGTCTCCGGCGGCTTGAAGGGCGCCCGGTGGCTGCCCGGCACGATGACGACGGGTCCGTTCTCCATGGTCAACTGGTCGAGGTAGTACCCGCAGTTGATCTGGCCCGGTTCATTGCCGTAGGGCGGCGGCTCCGGGTCCTTGGGCCAGGGTATGTCCCGGTGCCAGTGCTGGTCCGGCTCGCCGGGTTTCGTTACCCGGGCCGTCGCGCTGTGCAGCTGGACGCAGTTGCCCAGGATGGCCTTCATGCGGTCCAGGACGGGCGGGTTGTCGAGCAGGAAGGCGAACCGGTCGTCTTCTTCCAGCAGCTGGTGCGTGAATGACTCACCGCGCCGGACGAAGGTCGCGTCCAGGGCTTCCCGGAGCTGCCCGATCTGCGGAGCGGTCAGCGCGTCTTCCACGACGAGATACCCCCACTTCCGGAAGAAGCCGGCCTCCCGTTCCAGTTCAGGCGTCAGGTCCGGGTTCATCCGCGGACCGACAATTTCGGCGTCATATCCCATAGGCATTCGTGGTAGATCGTGCGCGCCCCGGCCGGCAGGCGGCCCGGCACGTTACGCGCCTTCCTTGCCCGCCCTGTCAGAAGAAACCCCGATCCTCCCGGGCCGCGCGCCGGGCGGTTTCCTCGTCCAGCGTCACGCCCAGGCCCGGCTTCGTGGGCAGGTCGATGTGCCCGTGCTGTATCAGGTCTCTTTCCACCGTCAGCGTATTCCACACTTCGTCGTCCAGGTGGTGGAATTCCAGCACCTGGAAGTTGGGCGCCGCCGCGCACAGGTGGCACACGGCCACCGTGCCGATGGGGCCGCAGATGTTGTGCGGCGAAAGGGGAATATAGTACATGTCGGCCAGGTCGGCGATCTTCCGCCCTTCGAGCAGTCCCCCCGCCTTGGCGTGATCCGGCGAGATGATGTCCGCCGCCTGCGCCTCGATGAGGTCCCGGAAGCCGTGGCGGGTGTAGAAGTTCTCCCCGGTGCAGATGGGGACGCGCGTGGCCTGGGTCACCTTCGCCATGGCCTCGATGTTCTCCGGCGGCACGGGGTCCTCCAGCCACATCAGGTTGAGATCCTCGATGGCGTAGGCCACCTTGAGTATGTCCACCGGGGCGTAGTTCCAGTGGGCGTCGATGAGCAGGTCCGTATCGGGGTCCAGGGATTCCCGGAGGGCGGTGATGACGTCGACGAAGTAGGCCACGTCGTGATTGCTGATGGTCCGGTTGTACCGGTCCCGCCGGGAAGGCTGCGGATCGATGTCGAACTTGATGGCGTCGAAGCCACGGGCTTCCACGGCCCGGGCCTTTTCGGCATAGGCTTCCGGGGTCTCCTCGTCACCCGCGTGGCAGTCGTTGTAGATACGAATGCGGTCCCTGAACTTGCCCCCGAGCAGCTGCCAGATGGGCACGCCGCAGGCCTGTCCCGTGATGTCCCACAGGGCCATCTCGATCCCGCTGATGGCGCTCATGACCGCGCCCTGGTAGAAGCCCGAGGCGGACATGGAACCCATCATGTCGTGGAAGAGCTTGTCCACGTTCCGCGGGTCCTGGCCGATGAGCGCCCGGTCGACCAGCCTCGGGTCGGTGGCGATCTGGTGGACGCCGGCCCCGTGATAGGCTTCGCCGATGCCGACCAGCCCCTCGTCGGTCTTCACCTTGACCAGCACCCAGGGGATGGGCTCGAGCAGCACGGCCCCCACGTGTGTGATTTTCACTTACGCTCCTTTCACAGCATCCTGGTCAGCGCGTCCCGGGCGTTCAGGTAAGGGACGGACCGCGCCAGGAACGTGTCCAGCAGTTCCTCCGGCGTCAAATCGGACGTGTCTATGGCGAATTTCCGGTGAATCCACGACTGGCCGACTTCTTCGTCGAACCGGTCCAGGATGATCTCCACGTCCTCCGGCGGCACCAGCTGCCGGGGATGGGGGGCCGTTTCCATGCGACGCCTAATGACCTCGGGCCGGGCGTGGAGATGGACCAGGATCGCGTCGCCGGGCATGTCCGGCTCGTACTCCCGCACCGCGATGTCGATGCCCGGATAGTAGTACCGGGGTCCGTAGACCATTTCCTCGATGTGAAACCCGCCGAGGAGGATGTGGTCGAACTTGTGCATGAGGCGCACGTGGTACACGATCTGGAACCGCTGAAACCGTTCCTTGATGGCCGGCAGCATGTCGATGAATCCCTGCTGCTCCTCCTCGTCCAGGTGATAGGCGTCCGGAATGGTGAAGTGGTCGTCGAGGTGGTGATGGACGCCCCGTTCATTGCCCCAGGCATGGAGGCCGTCGATCAGCGTCGAGACGCCCGAGTATTCGCAGCCCACGGCGATCAACCGCATGGAAACTCCTTCCGTGGTTCCGTTCGGTGATTCAGTTCAGTTCCTCGTGACTTTGCGTGTACCGTTGCAGCGCGTCGTAATCGAGTTCACAGCCAAGCCCCGGCTTCGTCGGCGTGGGGACGTAACCGTTTTCGTAGATTACGGGCTCGACGATGAGGTCGTCCTCCCGGGTCCAGCCGCCCACGAAATCGGACGCCATGGTGCAGTTGGGCGCCGCGGCCGCGGCGTGGACGTAGGAGGTATCGGCGATGCCCAGGTCGTTGCCCGATCCGTGCCAGCAGGGCAGCCCGGCGGCGGCGGCCGTGGCCGCGTTGCGCTGGAAGCCGAACATGCTGCCGCCGAGGTTCACGCAGTCCACCACGCCCCGGCCGCCGTCGGCCTGCAGGGCCCGGACCACGCCGGGACCGTCTCCCAGGTGCATCGCCAGGGGGAAGGGGATGGCCCGGTGGATCTCTTCGTAGCCCTCGATGTCCGTCTTCGGAATGGGATCCTCGAAGACCTCCACGTTCCCGAGCGGCTCGAGGCGCTCGGCCAGCTCGATGGTCTGCGCCGCGGTGTGGAACCGCTCATTGGGGTCCACGGTAACCTTGAATTCGGAACCGCCCACGTCGTGCATGGCCTTCAGCCGCTCGTACATGGGCTCCTCGATCCGGCACTTGATCTTGACGCCCTTGAACCCGTGGCGCAACGCCCGTTCCACGGCCTTCGCGCCGTCCTCGGGCGTCTGGTGGCCCATCCAGTAGTCGGCCCGGACGCGGTCCCGCACGGCGCCGCCGAGGAGCGTGTGCACGGGCACGCCCCTGACACGTCCCACCAGGTCCAGTACGGCCATCTCGAAGGCGTCGTAGGCCGGACCGGCGCCCACGGTGATGTCGTCGTCGGCCTTTTCGGCCTGCCGTCCGAAGATATCCTGGGGCGCGATGGCCTCGGGGTCACGGCCGATCAGTTGTTTCGCGCCTTCCCGGACCTCGTCGATGGGCATGCCCCGCCAGGTTTCCCCGATGCCGGAGAACTCGGTGTCCGTATCGATCCG
Source organism: bacterium (assembly GCA_963693015.1). Lineage (GTDB taxonomy): Bacteria > JAAXHH01 > JAAXHH01 > JAAXHH01 > JAAXHH01 > JAAXHH01. Next base: position 1,249,172 of record OY843748.1, on the reverse strand, counting down.
GATGATGTGCTTGGGCACCAGGTCCCATCCGGACTTGTCGGTGTATATCGGACTGTGCACGCGGCCTGGAATGATGGGCACGACAACGGTCCACACGGCGACGGATGTGATTTTCATCGTGGTCTCCCGGCTGACGCGGAAGCGGCGCGTTCACTTGTTGCGCCATGCTCCCATGAAGGTGTCCATGTTCAGGCCGGACGGCATTTCCTCGAAGTAGTAGTGCATGGGGTCCGACTGAAAACCCGGTACGTACTGCATGGCTTCGGATTGCATTTGTTCGTCCAGCGGGGCAAAGCGCCGCCACAGGGTGTCCAGCTCCCCGTCGGTAAACCGGGGCTTCAGGTCTTCGTCGTGGGAAATGTCGCTGCCGTAGTGTTTTCGGACCGGATGGGTGGCGAACTTCATCTTGTAGGCGATCTTGGACAGGAGCACGACGCACACGATGCGTCCGGCCTCTCCGGGGTGCAGCGCGGCGACACCTTTTCGGAACGCGTCCCCGTCCCGGTCGATGGCGGCGCGGAAGATGGACTCGATCAGATCGGACTCCTCGTCATATCGGCGCTTTATGTCGTGGAAACACGCCTGCTGATCGGCAGGCAGGCATTCGATGAAGGCGAGGTCCCGGAAGGTTCTGTTCACGTAGGGAAAGATCGGGCCGCCGTAGGACCGGTAGCCCAGGTGTATGGTGCGCCTGAGCCGTGCGCTGTAGTTGCTCCCCCAGTGCAGGATGGTGTTGGTATAGACCACGCCGTCGCCCGCGTTCAACTCGACCTGTACGCCGCCGGGCAGCGGCTCCCGCGGATTTCGTTCCAGGCGGCGGTTCTCTTCGTCGGTGTTCCCCCTTCGATGACTCTTCGGCACGACCCAGAGCACGTTGTCGTCGTAGAGCGGGACGTTCCACTGGAGGTATCCGGGCGCGTTGTGAAGCAGGTCATCCTGGAGACCTCTCAGCGGCGCCTGGTCGATGGGATGTATGTCCCGGTGCCACGCCGCCGGTCCCCGGTCTTCCACCGGGTTGCACATGAAATAGAAACCCGTGTTCCCCGCGGCTTCCGCGTTCATGATGCGCCGGCTGACCCCCATGGTGTTGTCGTGGAGGCAGAAGGCCAGGGTATTGGCCGTGTCCTCGTTCACGAGGGTATCGAAATACAGCCTGGGCTGGTGGCTGAGTTCCCACTCCCCTCCGGGCGGACCATCGGGCGTCCTGTCCCTGGCCCAGATCTCCTTCTGCCGCTCCACCATGCGCTCGAAACTGGCCCGCAGAGGGCCGAGCCAGTCAGGGGGAACCACCCCACGAAGCACGATGAAGCCGTCTTCGAACAGTTGCCGAGGATCGAAATGCATGTAAGGTTTACCATAAGACGACGCGACGCGGGGCGATGCCCGCGCCGTATAACCGGGATATTGTTCAATCTATACCGGCCCACGGGAATGTCAAGGGCGGGAAGGCGCAATTCACGTCATTGTTTCATCATGAAACTGCGGTCCTCCTTAAACCACTGCGCGGATGGGCAATTCGCCTTGCCGGAAACCCGCTGCGGAATTAGATTACGGGCCTGTAATTTGAAAAAAGCCGGCCGATTCGTTTCCACGAATACCGTTCCTCCTCCAGTCGAAGGAATGCTCATGTCCGCCCCGAAAGACTGGCGCCGGTTCGTCCTGCTGCTCATCGACGTCCAGCGGGATTTCTGGCCGGCCAGGACGGCGGAAGCCTTTCCCGGATTTCCGTCGAAGATCGGCGAACTGCTGGCTTACTGCCGCTCCGCCGGTCTCGATATCGTGCATGTGCGCGCGGAATTCGAACCGGACGGGTCGGACTGGATGGCGCCTTACCGGATCAAGGGGAAGACGCCCTGCGTCCGGGGCACGCCCGGCGCCGGCGTATTGCCCTGCGCCGCGGAACGAGGCGACGAACCCGTCCTGCGCAAGCGGACCTTCGACGCCTTCCTGCAACCGGACCTATTAACCCGTTTACAACGTGCGCGTAAATCCTTTATACTGCTAGCGGGGCTGGAGACCTCCGTCTGCGTGCTGCTTACCGCGGCTTCCGCCGTACAGCACGGGTTCCTGGCCGCGGTCGTCGAGGACTGCTGCGCCGACGATCCGGCCAAACACGAGGCGGCGATAGCCGGGTATCCCTTCGTGTTCGACCGGACGTCCCTCGCCAGGCTCGAAACCGACCACGACGGCTGGATGGACATGCTGAACGCTTTGCAGAATCCTGGAGGATTGCCGTGAACCGTCTGAACGTAGCCATCGTCGGCCTCGGCTGGGTGGCCGGGGCACATATCGACGCCTTCAAGGCCGTGGCCGGGGCGGACGTCACCGCCGTCTGCTCCCGCCGGACCCATGACGACGCGGGTCTGTCCGCGCAATTCGGCACGCCGCTCAGGTCCTTTGTCGACTACGACGCGATGCTCGCCGACCCCGGTATCCACGTGGTCGATATCTGCACGCCCCATCCTTTCCACGCCGACCAGGCCGTGGCCGCGGCGGAGGCCGGCAAGCACCTCATCATCGAGAAGCCGATCGCTCTGACCGCCGAAGACGCGGCGCGAATCCAGTCCGCGGTGGACCGGACCGGCGTGTCGGTCTGCGTCTGTTTCGAATGCCGGTACAGCGCTCATTTCACCATGATCAGGTCCGTCATCGACCAGGGACTGCTCGGCGACCTCCACTTCGCGGAAGTAGACTACTACCACGGCATCGGACCGTGGTACGGCCAGTACGACTGGAACGTGAAGAAGGAATTCGGGGGGACCAGCCTGCTGACGGGAGGGTGCCACGCGCTGGACGCCCTGCTGTTCTTCATGGACGGCAAGGTGGAGGAAGTCACCGGCTACAGCACGAAGTCGTCGAGCCCCCACTTCGCGCCGTACGAGTATGACACGACGAGCGTATCCATTCTGAAGTTCGAGGGTGGGAACCGGATCGGCAAGGTGACCTCCTGCATCGACTGCCTTCAGCCCTACTATTTCCACGTGCACCTGGTGGGCAGCGAAGGCAGCTTGCTGGACAACCGGTTCTACTCGCATAAGCTCGACGGTCTGGACCGGAGCCGGTGGAGCACCCTCGAGACTTCCCTGATCGATTCAGGCGACGTACAGGACCATCCCTACGAGCCCCAGTTCCAGGCTTTCGTGGACAGCATCAACGGAGGCGGCCCCATGCCGCTGACCGACATGAACACCGCCTACGAGTCTCACCGCGTCGTGTTCGCCGCAGACCGGTCCGCGGCGGAAGGCCGGCCCGTGCGCCTGGACGAGTTGGACTGACGTCCGGGATGGAGTAAGGGACATGCGGAAGGACGACGTCGTTCTCCACTACCGCATCGAAAGCACCCTCGGACGGGGAGGCATGGGCGAGGTATACCTGGCCGAAGACACCCGACTGAAACGGCAGGTCGCCCTGAAAGTGCTCCCGGAGGACCTGGCCCGCGACCCCGTGCTGCTCCAGCGGTTCAGGGTCGAGGCCGCGGCCGCCGCCAAGCTCAACCATCCGAACATCGCCCAGGTCTACGCCATCGAGGAAGCGCCTGCCGAAGATGCCGGACGCGGCGGTCCGGACGGTGGCGATACTGAACTTGGAGGACCGGACGGTTCCGGAACGATGTATTTCATCACCATGGAATACGTTCCCGGCCGGCCGCTCCACGCGCACCTCGCCGGCACGTCCCTTCCGGTGGATACCTTCTACGACTGGTTCATGCCCATCGTGGATGGCCTGGATCACGCCCACGAGCGCGGCGTCGTACACCGGGACCTGAAACCGGCGAACGTCATGATTTCGGAAGAAGGCGTCCCCAAGATCCTGGATTTCGGTCTGGCCCGGATCGTATCCGGAGGTGCCGGGGAAACCGAAGGCGTCGCGCCCACGATGAGTCTTACGCAGGCCGGCACGGTCATGGGCACCCCGGCCTACATGTCGCCGGAGCAGGCGACCGGCAGCCACGGCGATCATCGGAGCGACATATTCAGCCTGGGCGTCATGATGTACGAGGCCCTCACGGGCAGCCGGCCCTTCACCGGAGACAACTACGTTTCCGTCATCAGCAGTACCCTGAAGGACGATCCGGAGCCGGTGAGCGCATCCAACGGCGACGTGCCCCCCGGGCTGAACCGGATCGTCCGGCGCTGCCTCGGCAAAGAGTCCAGGTCACGCTACCAGTCCGTACTCGACGTGGGACACGCCCTGGCCGACAGCCGGGAGGAATTCGAGGCGGGACCGGCGGCCGAAGGGGGCGGCGGCCTGTCTCCCGCGGGCGGGAAGTCGTCCTTCCTTCACCGCTCGGGCGTGGTCGGGGCCTGCGTACTCGGACTCGTCGGGGTGATCCTCGGCATGGCGGGCCTGTCCGGTCTTCTCCAGGTGGAAGATCCGGGGCCTGTCCGCAAATTCCAGGTTACGCTGGACAACCTGGGGCGGGGCAACGTGGCCATCTCGCCGGATGGAACCATGCTCGTCTCTACCCGGAACGGTCGTCTGTGGGTGCGGCCACTGGACCAGGTCGAAGGCAGGGAGATTCCCGGTACGGATGACGTCGACCAGGTATTCTGGTCTCCCGACAGCCGCTCCATCGGCTACGTGGCCAGAAGGTCGATCTGGAAGGTCGAGGCGGACGGCGGGGGACAGGTACGCCTCTGCGATTTGCCGGATTATCGGCTGGTCGGCATTTCATGGGGCGGCGACGGGCAGATCCTCTTCAGCATGATCAGCCTTACGTCGGGCGGCGGGTTGTATGCCGTTTCCGAACACGGAGGCGCTCCGCAGCTGTTGGCCGAACCGGAAGAAGCCAGGTCCGAGAGGGGGCTGATTACCCCCCTGAACCTGTCCGAGCACGACCTGCGCCTGTACTCGGTCGTCATGACCACGGACGACGCGGAGGTGATCGCGGATCTGAGTGAGCGGTACCGGGGGAACCCCGACCTGAGCCTGGGGATATCCCAGGGCCGAATCTCCGCGTCCCGCATCGTCGCGGAGTCACCGGGCGCCGGGCGAAAGACGCTTCCCCTGGAAGGCGAGTTTCTCACTCTCGCGGGATACGCGTCGGGCCACCTGGTCTACTACAGGGAGACGGCCCAGGCGGAAGGAGATCTGTGGGCCGTGCCGTTTTCTCCCCGGGACCGCGAATTGACGGGTGCGCCCTTTCCGGTGGTCCGCCATGTCAATACGGTCAGCCTCTCGGACGATGGCACCATGGTGTACCGACCGACGTTCCGTCCCAGGCAGCAACTCGCCCTCGTGGACCGCCGGGGAAGGATAGAAAGGCTCATCGGGAACCCGCAGGAATGGATCGGCGATCCGGTACTTTCTCCCGATGGGACGAGGGTCATCGTGGACGGCCAGGACGGCAACCTGCAGGGGCTCTGGCTATATGACCTGAAAACCGGCGCGGGAAGCCAGTTGACCTATGACGACCTGGATTACAGCAAACCGACCTTTACCAATGACGGCGGATCCATCGTCTTTGCGGTTTCGCCCTCCCTGAATCCCGGACGGTTCCGGCGCGAAGGACTGCTCATGAGAATGGACCTCGGCGCCATGGAGGGAATGACGCTCTTCTCCCCCGATTCCCTCACCGGCTGGGAACCCATTATATCGGGTGACGGCCGTCACCTGGCCTTTTTCAGGCGGCAGAGCATTCGTTACGTTGCCATGGACGGCGACGGGAAAGCAAAGGTACTCGTGGAGAACCAGCGCCGTGTGTTCCAGGCGGCGCTGTCGCCGGACAACCGGTACCTGGCCTATGTTTCGAACCAGGACGGCGCTCCCGAGGTGTACGTGACCCGGTTCCCCACGGGTACGGGACGCTGGCGGGTGTCCGCCAACGGAGGCTGGACGCCGAGATGGAGCCCCGCGGGCGATGAACTGTTCTACGTGGAAGACAGCCGGATGATGTCCGTTCCCGTGCTGGCGGGACAGGGATTACGATTCGGTCCGCCTCGGGTGCTCTTCGAGGGTATCCAGGGCGGCGCCGACTACCTGCGGTTTGCCGGTTTCGACGTTACCGGCGATGGCCGGGGTTTCGTACTCGCAACCAACGCCGAAGAGGAGCGGCCGGTGTTGACCGTCATCGAAAACTGGAAAGCGGAATTCGAACGGTGAACGACGCGAACTGCCGCCGAAAGACGACGGCCCGGTCCGCCGGCGCCACCGCAGCGACGCTTCATCGGCTGAATCAGAATCGAGGTGTGAATTGGAAGCACTCAAGCAGAAGATCCGCAACGTGCCGGACTTTCCCATCGCCGGCATCAACTTCAAGGACGTGACCACGCTGTTCAAGGATCCCGTGGCCTTTCGCATGGCCGTGGACCGTTTCGTCTCGGAATACGCGGACGAATCGATCGACCTGGTGGCCGGCATCGAGGCCCGGGGGTTCATCCTGGCGCCGGTGCTCGCCTACCACATGGGCAAGGGCGTCGTTCCGCTGCGCAAGCCCGGGAAACTCCCGGCGGAAACCCGCAGGATAGAATTCGAACTGGAATACGGCACGGACGCCCTGGAAATGCACCTGGACGCCCTGCAGCCCGGCGACCGCGTACTCATCGTGGACGACCTGCTGGCCACGGGAGGGACCGCGACGGCGGCCTGTCAGTTGGTCGAAGACGCGGGCGGAGTCGTGGCCGGCGTGGGGTTCCTGATCGAACTGTCCTTCCTGGACGGGCGAAAAAGACTGGGCGACCGCCCGGTTTTCTCGCTCCTGGAATACGGCGCAGACGAATAGGCACGAACCGGACCGTGTCAGCCTGCCCGGCCGCTCGCCATCCTGCAGGGCGGCATGGGGACGCGGATCGGCCGGTCGCGGAGAATCGTTTATCCCGTAAGCCTTCGTTCCGCCTCTTCGATGATCCGATGGGCCGGCAGCTCCTCCATGCACGCATGGGTATGGAACCGGCAGGCCCGGTCCCCGTGCAGGCTGCAGGGACTGCATGGAAGGTCGAGCGTCACGGCGGCGTCCGCAGGTCCGAGCGGCGCGAACCCCAGGCGGGGATGTGTGGCGCCGAACAAGCCCACGACCGGCGTCCCGACAGCTGTCGCCACGTGCATGGGACCGGAGTCGTTGCCGACCAGGAGTGCGCACCGCTGAATCGCCGCGGGCAGCAGCGCGAGATCGGTTTTCCCGGCCCAGTCCAGTGCCGGACCGCTCATGGCGCCGGCGACCTCGTGGGTGATCGCCCGGTCCCCCTCGCTCCCGATCAACAGGACCCTCATGTTGCGTGTTTCAGCCAACCGGTCGGCTACCCGGGCGAATCGTTCGGCAGGCCAGCGCTTAGGGCCGTGGGAGGCGCCCGGCGCAATACAGAACAAACGGACTTCGGGTCCAATGCCTGCCGAGGCGAGCCGTTCCGCCACCGCTTCGGCCGCCGAGTCCGCGACGATCAGCTCCGGAAATCTGTCCTCCATTCCTCGCGCGACGACGCACGGAACGTCGCCCGGAGGCGCCCCGCGCGGATCGAATGCGCCGTACGCTCCGAGCCTGTCGAGCACCTCCAGGTACCGGTCAACCGTATGCGGGACGGACCTGGATCGACGGGGCCGTCTGACCATGGCCATACGGGCCAGCCTGCGCTTGTCGTATCGCAGCACCCGCCTCGCATTGCCCGCCAGCACCACGAGCCTGCTTCTCATATTCCCGTGCAGGTCGATCAACAGGTCGTAGCGTCTCCGCCGTAAGCGCTGGACGAGACGGAGCAGTCCCGCCGCGGGTTCGAGGCACTCCACCTCGCCCACACCGGGGAGCGCCCGGGCAAGCGGGGCGTATTCGCCTCTCGTGAGGAAGTCGATTTCCGCATCAGGGTAGATACGTCTTAAGCGCCGGGTTACAGGCGAGGTCAGCACGATATCGCCCATCGAGCTGAACCGGATGACCAGGATGCGGGAGGGCGTTTCGGACCGGTTCATGGCATCCATACCAGGTGCTGCGGTTCTTTCGGTGAAGACCCGCTTTCTACGTTACTCTTGCGCCATTTGCGCCAGGTGTTCCCCCGCGGCGTCCTCGACCATATCCACGGTGATGCCGGAAAGATCGCAGAAAGGGCCGCGCTCGCAGGTTGGACACTGTCCGGCCGGCGGAAGCAGGTTGCGGTCCTTGCCGCCCAGGGGCCGCCAGCGTTCCGGCGACCTGGCGGGCAGCGGACAGAAGACGGACACAGTGGGTACGTCCAGCGCCCCTGCCAAGTGCATGGGTCCCGTGCTGCTGCTCACCAGGAGGTCCAGTTCACCGATCACCGCGATCAGTTCGTCCAGCGAAAGCCGCCCAGCCAGGGAGAGGGCGGGTCCGTCCAGCGCGGATACGATCGTATGAGCCAGATGTCCTTCCCCTGCGCTCCCGGTGACGATGATTTTCGCACCGTGTCGTTCCTGCAGGTTCTTCGCAAGCGCCGCGTACCGCTCCGCCGTCCAGTTCGGGGCGTTCCGGCCGTTGCCGGGATGGATGCCGACGACCGGCACGCCTTCCTGTCGATCCAGGATCGACCGGGCTTCCAGCTTCTCCCCTTCCTTCACCTCGATCAGGGGCCGCCCACCCGGCTCCCGGGCGTTCAGGACGCGGGCCAGGTCCAGGCAGTAGTCCGATTCGTGGCGGAGCGGGATGTACCGGTGCCTGCTGAGGGACCGCGTGAAGGTGAGGGCGTGGTATACCTTCCTGCCCACGCTGATGCGCCGCGGTATGCCGGCCAGGAAGATCATCCAGGCGTGGCGCATCGTCGGCATGAGCATCAGGGCGGTGTCGAAGCGTTGGGAACGAAGGTATCGCACCTGGTCGAGGAACCCGCCCGGACCGCGATGTCCGTCTTCCGGGTCGTCCTCGATCACGGCGTCGAGACAGGGATTCCTGTCCGCCACGCTCCGGGTATAGGGACGCACCATCATGGCGAGATAGGCCCCCGGCCATCGATTCCGGAGGGCGTCCACCACCGGCAGGGACAACACCACGTCTCCGATCCGGTCGGGTCTGATCACGAGGATCCGGGGTGTCGTTGCCTGTTCCATGGGCGATCCTCCGGTCCGCCTGGTCCGCCTGACTCGCCCGCGCGACATCGTGCGCTCGGCCATCGCCCGCGCGACATCGTCCGCTCGGCCATCGGCCGTCAGCGGCCCTTCCGGGATTCGGAAAGGCGGAGTTGTCCGCACGCGGCGTCGATGTCCCGGCCCCGTTCCCGGCGGATGGTCAGATGCAGTCCGCCCTTCTGCAGCGCTTCCACGAAAGCCGACTGCCGGTGTTCGTCGGGCCTTTCGTAAGGCAGGCCGCGCACCGGGTTATAGGGAATGAGGTTCAGCTTGCACTTGTCTTTTTTCAGCAGCTTCACGAGGTGCTCGGCGTCCTGGAACCGGTCGTTCACGCCCTTGAGCAGGACGTACTCGTAGGTGATGATCCGGTCGGTCGCCCGGGTGTAATGGCGGCAGGCCTTCATGAGCTGTTTGAGGGGATAGCGCTTGTTGAGCGGTACGATCGTGGTTCGGGTCCGGTCGTCGGCGGCGTGAAGGGAAACGGACAACTCGAACTGTATCTTCTCTTCGGCCAACTGGTAGATCTTCGGAACCAGGCCGCTGGTGGAAAGCGTAATTCTCCGGGCGCCGATGCCGAGCCCCCAGTCGGCGTTGATGATCCGCACCGCCCGCAGCACCTGGCGGTAATTGGCCAGCGGTTCCCCCATGCCCATGACGACGACGTTGTTGATCGGGCGGGCCTCACCGGCCAGTTTCCTGACCTGCACGACCTGGTCGACGATCTCGGCCGACGTCATGTTCCGAACGAGGCCCTCCAGCCCGCTCGCGCAGAATCGGCAGCCTATGGCGCATCCCACCTGCGTGGAGATGCACAGGGTATTGCGCCGCGATCCGCCGATGAGCACGGCCTCCACCTGCTGGCCGTCTCCGAGTTCGAACAGGTACTTCGTGGTGGGTCCGTGGCGGGATTTCGACCGATGCACCGGGATCAGCGGGTCGAGGCGCGCGCGGTCGGACAGCGCGGCGCGGAACGACCGGGACAGGTTGGTCATTTCATCGAAAGAACCCGCCGCTTTCTCATATACCCAGGAGGCGATTTGTCCGGCCCGGTAGCCCGGTTCGTTCATTTCGGCGACGAGCCGAGAAATCTCGGGCAGCGTCAGGCCCCTCAGGTCGGGCTTGCCCCGCGTTGCCGTCCGTGATGCAGTAGCTTTCATGGTCCGCTCCCATCGATGCCTGAACCGGTTGCAAGATACGGCGGATCGAAGCCGATGTCTATGGAAAAGCGGTGGAGGCGCGTCCGTCGGAAGTCCCCGCGTATCCCGGTATACACGGAATGACGACCGGGAAACGCGGCGGTGGACAATTCCCTTGTCTTCGTCCTCCCGGAAGTGTATATTTCTCGCCGAAAGACCAACAGGATTGCGGACAGTCTGAAGGGTCCCGCCTGGATGATCGTCCCACGGAAAAACGTAGCGGAGGAAACAGAAATGGCTAAGGACAGAAGCTTTGCGGCCAAGTTGGCGAAAGGGAGCGACAAGAGCCAGGAGGAGCAGGTTCAGACCGTTCTGCTGGTCAAACCCGTCAAGTCCGAAGAAGGCCACTACAAGTTCAAGCGTACACTGGCCAGACTGACGCCCGAAAACAAGAAGGCCCTGGGCGTCTGAGGGAATCCCGCCTCCGAACCGCTCCTGCCTTTTGCCCCATTATCCAGGTTAAAACAGCGCACTGACGAGCGCGTCCCTTCCCTCCGACATCTGCAGCGTGCCGAGCAGGTTGTTCACCGCGTGGATGGCGAGGGGGACGTAAAGCGAACCGGTACGCTCCCGCGCGAGCCCGAGCAGGATCCCGATCAGGGCGATCAGCGTGAGGAAGTACTGGTCGTACTGACCGACGTGCAGCAGCGTCCAGAGCAGCGTCGTGACGACGATCGTCCCCATGGCGCCTATCCTCGTCCTGCGCAGCCCCTCGTACAGGAAACCCCTGAAAAGCACCTCTTCGAATACCGGCGCGGCGACCACGAGCGCGAACCACAGCAGCGCGGTGTACCGCGTGGTTTCGAAGATCGTTTCCATGACCGGCGGCACGGGTGAACGCCCGAGTTCGACCGTGGCCAGGTCGGCGAGTTGCAGCAGTACGATGGCGGCCACCACCCAGCCGAGCAGGGTCGCGGCGCGGACCGGAAAGAGCGCCAGCCGGGACCGCGGGCCGATGTCGCGCTCGCGGCCGATGATGAGCAGCACCAGCAACGTACAGGGGATGGCGGAAGAGAGGACGCCCAGGGCGACCAGATCGCCCATGCGTTCCGCGGGGTCCAGGTCCAGCATGACCACCGCGATGACGGTCGCGGCGAACTGCAGCACGAGATATGCGCCCAGGATCAGCGCGCCGGACACGAGGGTGAACCCGAGACGCGGCGGCGGGGGCAGATCGGGCGATTCGTCCGCGTTAAGGGGTGTGTCGTTCATGAAGGCAGCCGCACGTGCCGGGCGCTGATGCTGAGGCCGGTCGACCGGCATGCCGCGCCGGATCGCGGGATCAGAGTATGGCGCGGAACAGGTAGAAGAAGATGATCGCCAGCAGGGCGCCGACGGGTACGGTGACGATCCAGGAGGCCGCGATCCTTCCCAGGATGCTCAGGTCGAGGGCCTTGACGCCCTGGGCCAGGCCCACGCCCATGACGCCGCCGACCAGGGTCTGGGTCGTGGAGATGGGCAGACCGAGGCGGCTGGCCAGGACGATGGTTATCGCCGCGGCGAATTCGGCCGAGTATCCCCGGGTGGGCGTCAGTTCCGTGATCTTGGTGCCGATGGTCGCCATGACGCGGTATCCCATGGTCGCCAGGCCGATGACGATGCCGACGCCGCCGACCAGCAGGAGCCAGCTCGGCACCGGAGACTCGGGGTTGACCACGCCGGACTGGCTGATGTTCACCACCGCCGCGAGCGGACCGATGGCGTTCGCCACGTCGTTGGAACCGTGGGCGAAGGCCACGGCGCAGGCGCTCATGATCTGGAGCACGCCGAACATCTTCTCGACGACGGCCATCTGACCATTTCCGGACGACGTGTCCACGGATTCGGTGCCCGGTCGGTTGCCGATCATTTTAAGCAGGAAGTGACCGGCGATCACCGCGAAGATGCCCAGGATGCCGGACCAGAGAAGGGATTCGGCGAGCGTGAGATCCAGGTCGATGTTCTTCAGTCCCTTGAACAGGGTGACCAGCGAAATCACGATGACGACGCTGAAGATGTAGAGCGGCGCCCATTTCCGGGTCCGCCGCACGGGATCGGGATGGCGGAGGATCGTCCATTTGATCGCGCTGAAAATCAGGTAGGCCAGGACGCCGGACAGCAGGGGCGAGACGATCCAGGATGCGACGATCTGCGTGAGCTGTTCCCACTGTACGACGTTGATACCGAAGGCGACGATGCCGAATCCCGCGATGGCGCCTACGATCGAGTGGGTGGTCGACACCGGCCAGCCCAGGCGGGATGCGACCACGAGCCAGGTGCCCGCGGCCATGAGTGACGCGAGCATGCCGTAGACGATGAGTTCCGGCGCGGCCGCGGAGATCTGGGGGTCCAGAATGCCGCCGCGAACGGTCTTGGTGACCTGCCCCCCTACCAGAAAGGCGCCGAGGAACTCGAGCACCCCGGCGATCAGGATGGCCTGCTTGATCGTGAGCGCCCTGGAGCCCACCGAGGTTCCCATGGCGTTGGCCACGTCGTTCGCGCCGATGGAGAAGGCCATGTAAAGCCCGAGCGCCACGGCCAGATAGAGCGTAAAATCGGCCCCCATGTTTTCTTTTTGTCTCCTTGTGTCCGGTCGGTGGCGGGATGGCGGGCCGGGACGACGGCGAGCCGGGTCCGCTCAGGCGGGTAATAATATATGGAACGGGTCGCCGGATGCCATGTTTATTTTACGTCGATCGGGAACGATCAAGGTGATGGAATTCGGCCTGTCTGCTTCAACCGGATTTTGACCGGGAGCGGGACGGGATCTACTTGAAATCACTCGCCGGAACCCCGATGTCCGCTCAGTACTTCAGCCCCGTATACAACGTCTCGTCCACGGGGGCGACCAGGACCCGCGCCTCGCGGTGACGCACCCAGCGCGCGACGGCGTCGCGGGTCTCTTCCAGGGTGCGCACGGCCTCTGCGGCGACCCCGAATCCCTCTGCGACCTTCACCCAGTCCACCGGCGCGAAGCCGACGCCCGTCTCGGGAAGTCCCCGCGCCTGCTGGGCGATCCTGATGACGGCCAGCGAGGCGTCGTACAGGACGACGATCAGGGGGGCGATTCCGGTCCGGTTTATGGTTTCGAGTTCCTGCACCATCATGGCGAAGGCGCCGTCGCCCGTGACGGCCGCGACCGGGCGGTCGGGACAGACCGTCGCGGCGCCCATGGCCGCGCCCACGCCGTAGCCCATGGAAGAGAGGCCGTTGGACATGAGGAAGGTATCCGGCTCCGGCGCGCGCCATCGCTGGCCCATGACGTTCTTGTGGGCGCCCACGTCCGAGGAGACGATGGCGTCTTCCGGGAGCGCGTCCCGCAGGACGCCGACCAGGTGATAGGGCGACATGCCCGCCGGTCCCGCCGAAGCCGGCGGGTGGTAGACCGCGTCGACCCGTGTTCTCAGGTAGCGGACGTCGCCCTCCGTCCACGCACTTCGTCCGGTGTAATCCACCGCGATCCGGCCGAGCAGGCCGGACACGTCGCCCACGCTGGAAGCGGACGGGCTGTAGGAGCCGAAGCCCACGGGTGCGTTGGCGACCACGTGCAGCGGCGCGTCGAAGTGCCAGAGCCGGGAGATCTCCACGGGATCGAAGCCGATGCCCAGGACGCAGTCGCTCTGCTCCAGCCATGCGATGATCCGGTCTTCGCCGGCGGCCGGTGCGATCGTACCCAGGAATCCGGCTCCGCGCTCGTCGGCGATCCCCTTCGCCTGGACGGTCGTGGTATAGGGTATGCCGGTATCCCGCAGGAAACGCCTTACGGCCGGCGCGTCCCGCGCCGCGTCCATGGCGATGCCGACTACGGCTACGGGCCGTTCGGCGCCGTTGAGACCGGCGACGATGCGAGGGAGGTCGGATTCGTCCGCCAGGGTCGGAGGAGGCGGGCGCCCGGTCTGCCCGGCGGCCGCCCGGTTTACAGGCCCGCGGCCGGCCTTTCGATGCGCGGAACCGCCTTCGACGGCAGGCTGCCCCGCCACGTCGGACGGCAGGGCGAGATACACCGGCCCTCCTGGCGGACCGGCCGCGACGGACAGGGCGTTTCTCATCGCGTCTTCGACCGGGTTGCCTTCCAGGTCGAGGGACCACCGGGTGATGGGTGCGAAGAGATCGGTCAGGGGCAGGTTCTGCTTGTTGCTCCGGTGGTGCCGCTCGGTCGACGTCCGCGCGGAGATCGCCAGGATCGGATCACGGTCCAGGAAGGCGGTCCCGACGCCCAGGACCAGGTTGCAGGCGCCCGGACCGAGGGTCGCGACGCACACCCCCGGGACCCCGGTCAGTCGTCCCGCGGCGGCCGCCATGAACGCCGCCGTGGACTCGTGGCCGGTCAGCACGAACCGAATGCCCGCGCGTTCGAGCGCGTCGATGAGTTCCAGTACTTCGCCGCCGGGATGGCCGAAGGCGACGCGGACGCCGGCGTCATGCAGGGTGCGCGCCATGACCGTCGCACAGGTCTGGTCCGTGTTCACTCGGAGGTCACCAGGTCGGCGCGCCTCAGGTGGATCCGGTCGAAGCTGTCCGCGGAGATCACGTAGTACCACCGGGCGAAACGGGCGTTCAGGTCGGCGGAGGTCCTGCGCCCCGTATCGACGTTCCGTTGCCACACTTCGTGTTTCTCCTGCAGGTCGGCGTTCGCCCGGTCGGCGTCGGTCCAGAGCGAGTCCGCCCGGGTCTGGAACGTCAGGTCGCCGGGTCTGCGCGGCTCGGGGAATACGCTGGCGTCGAAGCCTGTCGTGATGAACAGGTACCGGTTCTCGCCCGGTCCGCCCGGACTGCCCGGGTCGCCGGCTTCGGCAGTACCCGTACCGGCCGGTCCGCCCGGCCCGGCCGTAACCACGTCGCCGGCCCCGTACACGATCTCGCCGAAGCGCAGCGTATAGGAAACGCCGTCCTGCGTGCGTACCTGGGTCTCCCCCTCGTTGGAGACCAACTGGCCGTCCCGGGTAAAGAAGTATCCTTTCTCCTGCAGAGAGGCCAGGTCGCTCCGGGTGATGCTGATGCCTTCGTCGTCGTCCTCCAGGCTCCTGGACAGGCCGGCGGGCTTGGGACGCACCCCCACGATGGTCAACTCGTCCAGCGCCTTGAGCAGGTCTTCCATCTTCGCCCCGTCTACCTGCTGCCCCCTCCGCATGCGGTTGGCCGTCCAGTCGGGGTCTCCCCGGGTCAGGACGATGGTGTCGCGCTGATCCAGGACCCGGGTCCGTTCGTCGATGGAGTAGTCCTTCAGGATGACCTGCCCGATGCGGTTCTGGTCCACTTCCAGCAGGTCCTTTTCGATCCAGTCGCCGAACCGGGACGACACGTCCACGTCGAAGTGCGCCGCGTAGGTCCGCTTCTGGCCCGGCACCCGGAGGTAGCGGTACCTTTCTTCCCGTCCGGGCACGCTGTTGCCGATGATGAGGTCGGCGAGCAGGTTGTCGTTTCCGTCCTTGATGGTGACGCGCTTGCCCCGTCCGGCCAGGGAGGCGACGGATTCGTCCAGCGGGTCCACCACGCCCAGGGCCTCGTGGTCCGCGGCGATCTCTGCGACCACGTCGTCCTTGCGGACTTCGATGAGGCCGGCAGCGGTGCGGGCAAGGCGGTCCCGGTCATCCGCGGGGTAGTTGTGGTGGGAAGGGATGCGCCAGCGCGTGCCCTTGAACACCACGTTGAAGGCGTCGACGCGCCCGGTCATCTCGTCGAAGTCGATGACTTCCAGCGAGGCCGCTTCGTTGGGATCGACGAATTCGGGAAAGAAGGCTTCGCCGCGGTCGGAGAAGGCCTCCGGCGTGGGGTCGGCCGGCGCGGCCAGAAAGGCGCCGACGGTCACGACCACCGCCGCGGCGACGAAGGCCAGGGTCTTGCGGATCTCATCCATGGTCAGTTCAACTCCTCAACCGGCGCGCGGCGGCGGCCGCCTCGTTCTCCCGGCGCCGGCGCCGCAAGAAGATCAGCACGCCCAGGAGGAAGACCGGCACGGGGGGAAGCAGGGCGGCCAGGTTCTTGATGGTATTCTGGATCACGCGGATCTGGCTCTCCATCTTCTCCTTGCTTTCCTGGATCCGGGCTTCCTTGTCGGCCTCGATGTTGGTCTGCAGCGTCTCGAAACGCCGGTTCTCCACTTCCTCGATGTTGCGGACCATGATCCGCCGGGTCTGTTCGTCGAGATCGGTCCGCTGCCGCACCTCGTCCACGCGGGCCGTGAGCCGGCGGCGCGCCTGGTCCAGGGCCGCCTGCGCTTCCCGTTCGGCTTCGTCCTCGTCCTCGACCCGTTGCCGCGTGTACGCCAGGGTCTGCCGTTCGACCGTCTCGAGCGTCCGGTACCGCACCCGCTTGCCGCGCAGGGCGATGAAGGAATCGTCCCCGGCCAGCACGTCCATGACGTTCAGGAAGAAGGTGACGTTGTCGAAGTTGAGCCCCCCGGCGCCCACGCGCCGGATATCGAAGAACTGCTGCGACGCGAAATCCACGTCGGCCACCACGAGCAGATCGACCGGGGCGGCGTCCCGTGTTTCGGTCGTGTTTTCATTATCGGGTTCATCCTCGCCACCGCCCGCCGGAATGCCGTCCGAACCGTCCCCATCCGCGAAACCGGTGACGCGGGCCGCCATGGTGTAGGCGTTCTGGCTCGCCCGTCTCGGGACGTTGGAGAGGACCAGTTGCGAACCGCCGAAGAAGTTGCGCTGAACGAGCTGGGAATAGGCGGTCAGCCCAGACGCCTCGCCGCTCTGCACCAGGGGCGTGAAGGTGAAGTCGCCGGACCCGGCGGGTTGCAGCCGGCCCGGGAAGATGAAGACGAGTTCCTGAAGCGAAGCGGTGCTGACGGCTTCCGGGTTGAACGTGTCCGGGTTCTCGTTGCCCGGGGACGCGAAGACCACTTCGGGCGGGAGGTGGGCCATGCCCGGGTGGGGATTGTACCGGTCCCACACGATCAGGCCGGAATTCCATTCCACGCCGAACTTGCGCAGCAGGCCCTGGACGTCGCCCTTCGGCTGCGGGGGCGGCTGCTGGTTTCCCGCGAAGGGATTGGCGCTGGCGCCTTTCTGCTCGGAGGGGGAAAGGGTCAGGTTGAAGGACGGCAGGGGATCCACCAGGAGCAGCGTCGGATTCCCCGCCGCGATGTAGTCCGAAAGGCGGTCCATTTCGGGCTGGGTCAGGGTGTTGGGCAGGGCGGCCAGCAGTACGTCCAGGTCATCGGGGTAATCCTCCTGGGACTGGACCTGCACCACGTCGTACTGCTTGCGCAGTTCCTCGGTCATGGCCCAGGGCTGGCGGCTCTGCATGGTATTGAAATCGAAACCCCCGAAGAGCCGCACGTCCGTGGAGAGTATGCCCAGTTTGGCGCGGTCCGCCCGGGCGGCCACGCGAAGGCTGCGCACCAGTTCGTATTCGACGGGCAGGCCCGTATCCAGGAACCCGATCACCTGTTCCTCGGGGCCGCAGGTGACGGCGATCCCGGCGAAGACGTTCGCAAACCCCGAACGGGCGCTTCGCAGGTCGGGGAGCTCCCTGGGCGTGATGCCGAACCGTTCCCGCGCCTCCCGGGCCTCGGGAGAGTACATCTCCGTGGCCTGGATGCGCACCTGGACCCGGCTGCCGCCCACGGCGTCCAGCTCCTTGAGCACGTCGATCAGGTTCGACCGGGTCTGTACGTAGGATTCCGGCACCTCGGGACTCACGAAGGCCTGGATGAACACGGGGCGCCCGGGGTCCAGTTCCGACAGCATCTGCACGGTCTCGTCGGAGAGGGAATGGAGTCCTTCCGCGGTGACGTCGAGACGCAGACCCGCGCGGCCCAGGATGACGTTGAGTCCGATGACCGCGACGACAAGCGCCGCCGCGCGCGCGCCGTGATGGATTTCCATCCGGTAACCCCCGGCCTGCACGGGCCAGTGGCGGCGGCTGATCAGCACCACGTTGAGATACAGCATGAGGCCCGCCACGGAAACGAAATGGACCAGGCCGGAGAAACTGACTACGCCGCGGGCGAAGTCGTCGAAGGCGTTGAAGAGGCCCAGGGGCGAAAGCAGGTCCCGCGGGGTCTCGCCGATGCCGCCCGCGATGGGGCCGATGAGCACGAAGGCCCCGCAGAACAGGGCGCCCAGTATGAAGGCGATGGTTACGTGGGAGGTCAGCAGGGAGGCCAGCATGCCGACGGAGATGAGGGCGGCCCCGGCGAACCAGTAACCGAGGTAGTTGCCCGCCATGAGCCCGAGATCGGGACTCCCGAGAAACATGAGGACCAGCACGTGGGTCAGCGACAGCAGCAGCGAGGCCGTGTAGACGCCCAGCACCGCGAGGTACTTGCCCAGGACGACCTCCAGGTCCGTCGCCGGGAGCGTCAGCAGCAACTCGTCCGTGCCCTGCCGGGCTTCCTCGGCCCACACGCCCATGGTGAGCGCCGGTATGAAGAAGAGCAGCAGGTAGGGGAACACGGCGTTCAACTGGTCGAGGTTCGCCAGGTTGTCCAGGAAGAACCGGACCTGCCAGAACGCGGCGGCCGCGCTGAGGAAGATGAACAGGGTGACGAAGACGTATCCCGTGGGGTTGGTGAAGGCCAGCCGCATGTCGCGGCGGAGGATGGCCGCGATCACCTTGCCGTCGAGCCGGCCGACCGGTCCGAGGTTCATGCGTCCGCCTCCCGGCCTGCCGTCTCCGCTTCCCCGCCTTTCACCCTACCGATGCCCCGTCCGCCGGACGCCTTCCCTTCGTGCGCCTCCGCCCGGCCGTTCCCGGTCAGCGCGTAGAAGGACGCTTCCAGCGAACCGTCCCGGCGCAGCGCCTCCGGCGTGCCGTCGAAGACCAGCCGGCCCTCGTGGATCAGCAGCACGCGGTCGGCGATGACGTCCACTTCCTGGAGGATGTGGGTGGAAAGGAGTACGGTCTTGGTCTGTCCCAGCAACCGGATGTCCTGCCGGAAATCCCTGATCTGGTTGGGGTCGAGGCCGGCGGTCGGCTCGTCCATGATGAGCACGTCGGGGTCGTGTAGCAGGGCCTGCGCCAGCCCGACCCGCTGCTTGTTGCCCCGGGACAGCTTGTCGATGGGTTTCTCGAGGGCCTGGTCCAGGCCGCACCGGTCGATGACGTAGTCCAGCCTGCCAGCCAGGCGGCCGGGCTCCAGTCCCCGGGCCTCGCCGAAGAACCGCAGCAGTTCCAGCGGCGTCATGTTCTGATACAACGGGCCGTTTTCAGGCAGGTAACCCAGGTGCCGCGACATGGCCAGACGGTCCCGCCGGACGTCCAGCCCGGCGATGGCAGCGCTTCCCGCGCTGGCGCCGAGGTAGCCGCTGAGGATCTTCATCGTCGTGGACTTTCCCGCACCGTTGGGACCCAGGAACGCCACGATCTGACCGTCGGGTACTTTGAAGGAGACGTCTTGCACGGCGACAAAGGAACCGTAGTACTTGCATAGTCCCTTTGCTTCGATCATTACTCTTTCGGACACCCCTGCTCCCACTCCTGTTCTGGCCTGAATTCCAGATGTCCGCGTTCTCTATCGCGTCGCTTTGTTTCGCGGCGTCGAATAATAAACACGGCCTTCTGCCGTGTCAAGTCCGGATTGCGGCAGAGAAGAAATCGCTTGACAGACCAGCGCTCGCCGTTAAATTCACGTAACTGGGATTTCGCCGGAAAATGTTCCATTTCTTTGACAGGTCAGGCCACCTGGCGACGGGTCTTCCATGAAAATCCTCACACTTTTCTGCGCCGTCGCATTTGCCTTGCTTTTCACCGGCCCTCCGCACGACTGCACCGAGCTGGAGACCGGCGCCGAACATGCGGACCACTGCCAGGGTTGCCTTTTCGCCATCGCATCCTCTGCGGTGCTTGAGAAACCATCTTCTACACTCCCGGACTACGATTTTGTCGGCCCCGCGGCCTCCGCACCGGAACCCGGATACCCCCGGCTTCAGGACGCGCAGCACCGAAACCGCGCGCCGCCTCTTACCTGAACCGAAAGCCCGCAGGCTCCGGTCCATCGCCCGAATCCCGCGGGCGCGGCCCATGACGATCTTCCGGACTTGCCGGACAGCCCTGATTTACACGTCCGGACCGTCCGGACCGTTCGAATCGCCGGCTTTAACGATACTGCCCGGATGATTCCATGCACATAAGGCCAGGGGCCGATTTCGATCAACGGCCCTGGGTTCACCTGCATCGGCCATTCCGGAAACCGGTAACGGAACCTGCATTTTCCACCAGGGATATCCGGACCGGCGCGGATCCTCGGAGCCCGGCGCCTGAACCCGCACAGACCCTGGCTCAAGCAGTTCAGTTCACGCAACAAAGGCAGCGCACTCCACCTTAACGCAGCACAACAAAGAAAGAGAAGCCCAATATGTCGAAGTACCGCTTGAACTTACTGGCCTTTATGATTGTCGCGGTGTTCGCCGCCGCGGTGACGTTCTCCTGCGCCGACGATAACAATCCGGTCGCCGCCGATATGGACGACCATGATGACGACCATGACGACGACCATGACGACGACCATGACCATGGACCGGGTGAAGTAGAGCTCATCACGACGGTCAAGGTCACGCTTACGCCCCGTGACGGGGGATCGTCGCTCACCGTGCAATTCCAGGACCTGGATGGTGAGGGCGGCAACGCGCCGGTCATAGACAAAATCGTAGTAGACAAGGGTAAGGTCTACGACGGTGCGATACAGGAGTTGAACGAGCTGGAAAGCCCGCCGGAGAATATCACCGAGGAGATACAGGAGGAAGCCGAGGCCCACCAGTTGTTCTTTCATACACTTGGGGGGTTTGCACCGGCCACCGTTGCTTATGCGGACAAGGAATCCGACTACGTGACGAACACGGGCGTCGATCATCCCGTCGGACTCAAATTCACGCTTACTGTTCCGGCTAACGCAGGGAACGGTCAGTTCCGGGTCTCTCAGAGTCACTACGATGCCGGGTCCAAGGACGGCGTGACCCCGAGCGACGAGACGGACATCGAAGTGACCTTCGAAGTCGAAGTGCGTTAGCAGAACGGACCTGGTTGTGACCTATTCGCGGTAGCGCGCTTTGGAGGATTGCTTATGAGCAAGAACGGAATCCTGTGCGCCCTTCTTGCGATAGCCTTGTCCAGCCTCGTTCTTCAAGTCGAAGCGCAGACCGTCGCGGTGCGCGGCAAGGTGCTGAACGAATCAGGCGAACCCCTGCCGGCGGTGACCGTAATACTGCCCGTACTCGAGATCGGAGCTTTTACGGACGAAAAAGGCGAATTTCGCCTGGAGAACGTGCCAGTAGGCGCACACACGTTCGAATTCCGCTTCGTCGGTTACCGGACCGTCCAAAGCGAGATACTCGTTACCGAGGACAGGTCTCCCGTGCTCGAAGTCAGCATGGAGCCGGGGATCCTGATCGGCGATGAGGTCACCGTGACCGGCGACCGGGACCTGGCGGGCGAACTCACCGGGTCCAGCCAGTCCGTCCTCGTCCTGCCCCAGTCCGCACTGGAAGAACGCCGGGGCCAGACCCTGGGCGAGACGCTGGAGTCCCTGCCGGGCGTATCCACCCTGACCACGGGACCGGCCATTTCCAAGCCCGTGGTACGCGGGGTCCACAGCGCCCGGGTGCTGGTACTCAACGCCGGCGTTACCCAGGAGGGACAGCAGTGGGGCGGGGACCACGCACCGGAGATCGACCCCTTCGCCCCGGCCCGCATCGAGGTGCTCAAGGGCGCCGCCGGCGTGCAGTACGGCGCCGGCGCCATCGGGGGCGTAATCCGACTCGAACCGCCGGAGCTGCCCGAGCGTCCGGGTGTGGGCGGCAGATTCAACTCGAATCTCTTTTCCAACAACAGACAGGGGGCGGCTTCCCTCCTCGTGCAGGGGGCGCTCCGCCGCCTGCCGGGACTCAAGTGGCGGGTGCAGGGGAGTCTGCGCCGGGCCGGCGACGCCCGTGCGCCCAGGCACGTCATACAGAATTCCGGATTCGACGAACGAAACTACTCCGTGGCGATGGGTTACACGACGGACCGGATTGACACGGAGGCCTATTTCAGTCATTTCGGTACCTGGCTGGGGATTTACAAGGGCGCCCACATCGGCAACACCACGGACCTGAAACGGGCCATCGAGCGGGGCGACCCATGGATCTCGGGTTCCTTCACCTACGAAATCGACAATCCGCGTCAGCGGGTGGACCACGATCTCCTGTCCGTTCGATCCCTGGTACGTTTCGAGGGGGCGGGCAATCTCGAATTGCGGTACGGACAGCAGTACAACCGGCGTGAGGAGTGGGACGCCACCCGGAGCGGCAACGCACCGACAAGACCCGGATTCGACCTTGGATTGCAGACGCACAGCGGCGAAGCGATCTACCACCACCGGAACTTCGGAAACTGGTACGGAAAGGTCGGCGTCAGCGGCATGCGTCAGCGAAACGCGCGGTTCAGCACGGGGTTCCTCATTCCCGACTTCCGGGCCTACAGCTTCGGCGTGTTCGCCCTGGAATCCTGGACGAAAGGCAAGACCACGGTAGAAACAGGTTTGCGGTACGACTACCGCTGGACGGAGATCTACTCGAACGAAGGGCGGCGCGCCACCGAGATCGTCGAGGGGGGTATTTACACCTACCGCAACGTGACGGGGGTTATTGGCCTGATCTACGAGATGACCCCGACCCTGGCCGTCGCCGCCAACGTCGGTAGGGCCTGGCGTCCACCCGGGGTGAACGAGCTGTACAGCCACGGCGTCCATCACGGGACGGCGCAGTTCGAGATCGGAGACAAGGAACTGGACACGGAATCCAGCCTGACCACGGATCTCACCCTGCGGTACCGGGGGGATCGGGGCCGCGGCGAACTGGGGCTCTTTCGATCGAGTTACCGCAACTTCATCTCGCTGCTGCCGTCGGGCGATCTTGTGTTGACAATTCGGGGTGCGTTCCCCAAATTCACCTATGTACAGGCTGACGCGGTGATTCAGGGATTAGACGGATACCTGGAGTACGACCTGACGCGGTACATGGGCACCCATGTTTCCGCCTCGTTCGTTCGCGGACGAAACACGGCGGAAAATCAACCCCTGTTCCAGATGCCGCCCACCCGGTTGATCGCCGGCCTGGATTTCCACCTGCCCACCGCCGGGCGCCTGCTGGAAGCCGGGATAGGGTTCGAAGGCCGATTCGTCCTGCGGCAGGAGGATTTTCCCGAGGGCATCGACTTCGCGGACCCACCCGCCGGCTACAACCTCTTCGACGTGATGCTGCACGCGGAGTTGGCCGTGGCCGACCAACCGGTCCGCATGCAGTTCGGCGTGCACAACCTGTTCAACAAGCGCTACCGGGACTACCTGAGCCGGTTCCGCTACTTTACCGACGATCCGGGTCGGAACGTTACGATCAGTTTGTCCGTGCCGTTCGGGCAGCCCATGGAGGATTAGAAAGATGTACAGTATTCGTACATCCGCGCGCGCCTTGACCACCTTCTACTTCACGGTCTTGCTGGCCGCACTCCTGGCTATGCAGGCCGCCGGCTCCGCGTCGGCACAGGAGCGGGAGATCGTCCCGTTGCGCATCCTGGAAGCGTTGCACATGGATGGCGTACTGGACGAGGGCATATGGCAGAACGCCCTGGCGGCCAGCGGTTTCACCCAGCAGCGCCCCGACGAGGGCCAGCCGGCGTCGGAGCGGACCGAGGTGCGAATACTCTACGACGAGCAGACACTGTACATCGGCGTCTGGGCCTACGACTCGGACCCTTCGCAGATCATCGCCACCCAGATGGCCCGGGACGGAGACCTGGCGGATGACGACTACTTCCAGATCATCCTGGATACGTTCATGGACCGGCAGAACGGCGTACTTTTCGCGACCAACCCGGACGGCGCCCGGTACGACGCCCAGGTGCGCAACGAGGGCCGGTCCGAAGGGCGTTTCAATACCAACGTGCTGACGGACTGGAACGGCGTGTGGGACGTGTATACTTCCCGGAACGAAGAGGGCTGGTACGCCGAGATGGCCATTCCGTGGAGCACGCTGCGCTTCGAAGCCGGGGAAGAAGTCGATTTCGGCGTAAACCTGGAGCGCCAGATCCGCCGCCGCAACGAACAGGCCTTCTGGGCGCCCGTCATCCGCCCCTTCAGCATCTCCCAGGTGTCGGTGGCCGGGACCCTGTCGGGCATGAACCTCACGCGGCACGACCAACGGTACCTGCAGGTCACGCCCTATTCCCTTGGCGGCGCCACGTGGACCTACGATCCCACTGAAACCAGGCGGGACGACGATTTCGACGGCGGGGTAGACGTCAAGTACGGCCTGACCAACAACCTGTCCCTCGACCTGACCTACAACACCGACTTCTCCCAGGTGGAAGTGGACGACGCGCAGGTCAACCTTACGCAGTTCAACCTTTTCTTCCCCGAAAAGCGGTCCTTTTTCCTGGAGAACGCCGGACTGTTCCGCTTCGGCGTGGCCCGGGAGACGGAGTTGTTCTACAGCCGCAACATCGGCCTGGCGCGCGATCATTCCGGTGCGCTGAGACAGGTGCCGATCACCGGCGGCGGCCGCCTGACGGGCAAAGCCGGGCGAACCAACCTCGGCCTGCTGCTCATGCGGACCGGCGACGAGCGGTTCGGTGATTTCAAGATCGAGGACAACATCTACGCCGTGGCGCGGGTAAGCCAGGACGTGGGCGAGAAATCCAACGTCGGCTTCATCCTGACCAACCAGCGGGTCGGCGGGGGAGACTACAACCGGTCGGCCGGCGCCGACTTCAACCTGGCCATCGGTCCCAAGCTGGCCGTCACCGGGTTCCTGGCCGGGACTTCGTACCAGGCGGGAGAAAACAGCGAATCCGGTTTCGTGGGCCGCCTGTGGTCGCGCTGGAACGGCCCGCTCTGGCAGCTCGAGGGACTCTACATGGGCGTGTCCGAGTTTTTCGATCCCGGCATGGGGTTCTTCAGTCGACGGAGCCTCGCGCGTAATTTCGGCGGGTTTCACGAGGTGTCCGGCCGTGTGTTCTACACGCCTGAACCCGATAACAGCGTTGTCCGGCGGTGGTTCCCCCACGTCGTAGTGGGCGCCACGTTCGGGGACGACGGTACGCAGCTGACCCGGATGGAGCATTATCATTTCGAATTTTTCCTCACCGGGGGTGAACGGGCCGGGATCACGCTGGACCGGGCCTACACGCGCGTCACCGAAGACACCCGGCCCATCCTGGGCGTCAAGCTCGCCCCGGGAAACTACACGGACGCGGCCTCGCGCATGCACTATACCACCAACCTGAGCAAGCCCCTGTTCGCCGATGCCCAGCTTATCGTGGGCAAGTATATCAACGGCGACCGGCGTTCGCTGAATCTCGAGGGCGGCGTGCGGACCGGCTCGAAGTTCACCTTCGGGCCCCGTTACGAGTTGAACGACGTGACGCTCACCGATACCAACGACGAGGAGCGCGACGTCACCGCCCACCTCTTCGGCATCCGGACGAGTTATTCGTTTTCCCCCGATGTGTCCCTCAACGCGCTGGTGCAGTGGGATACGAATCGGGACCGGTTCGTATCGAATTTCCGGTTCAACTACATCATCAGTCCGGGCAGCAACATATACGTCGTGTACAACGAGAACAGGGATAACGGAGACACGTCGGATGCCCTGCTGGGCGAACCGCTGGACCGGACGCTGGTGGTCAAGCTGGCCTACCTCTTCGATCTGTAGGTGATCATGAACGTACTCGGCGAACCCCTGACCGGCTGTTCGATGGATCCCCTGACCGGATTTTACCGCGACGGCGCATGCAACACCGGGTCGGGCGATGCGGGCGTTCACGCTGTTTGCGCGGTAATGACCGAGGAGTTCCTGGTCTTTTCCAAGGCGGCGGGGAACGATCTCTCCACGCCCGTGCCGGCCTTCGGCTTCCAGGGCCTGAAGCCCGGCGACCGCTGGTGCGTGTGCGTGAACCGGTGGAAGGAAGCCTACGACGCGGGCGCGGCGCCGCCGGTGGTGCTGAGCGCCACCCACGTCATGGCCCTGGAGTTCGTGTCGCTGGACGAACTGAAGGCCTGCGCCATGGACGAGGCGTAATAAGGGGCTGTTTTATTTTCTTGATTTTCCTGCGCGCGCCCATTAGATTTCGTCTCCTGATCGGTAAAACCGGCATTCGGAAGATCTGTTCGTCCAGGAGTACAGTATGGCCAAGAGCAAGAATCGTGAACTCGTAAAGCTCAAGAGCACGGAAAGCGCCCATTGCTACTACACCAAGAAGAACCGGCGTAACACGACCGCCCGCGTAGAGCTTAAGAAGTACGATCCCACGCTGCGGCGGCACGTCATGTACCGGGAGACGCGGTAGCGGCTTTCCTGGAGGCTTGCCCCATGTCGAGAAAATGCAAGTTGACCGGAAAAGGACCCCTGGTCGGCTTCAACATATCCCACGCCCATAACAAGACCAAGCGGCGTCAGTATCCCAATCTCCAGCTGAAGCGTATCTACGTGCCTGAACTGGGCCGCACAGTGCGCATCAAGATGTCCGTCAGCGCCCTGCGGACGGTCACGAAGATCGGGCTGATGCCTTTCCTGAAAAAACAGGGACTGCGGCTGCAGGACGTGCTGTAGAAACCGGTCTCATGTCTTCCAAAAGCACTTCAGACCACAGATCCATCGCGGCCGAGGGCGAACCCCTGGGCGTCGCCGTCGTTACGGTGAGCGATTCCCGGACTCCGGAGACGGATACCAACGGGAATTATCTCAAGGCGTCGGTCGAGGAAGCGGGCCACCGGGTCGCCGCTTACCGGCTGATCCCGGACGAACCCGAGCAGGTGGAAGCGGCGCTGGAAGCCTGCACCGGCGAAGACGTCCAGGTCGTCATATTCAACGGGGGCACCGGTATCTCGAAGAGGGACCGGACCTTCGACGTGCTGAACCGCAAACTGGAAAAGCACCTGACCGGGTTCGGCGAGCTTTTCCGCATGCTCAGCTATGACCAGGTCGGCTCGGCGGCCATGCTCTCCCGCGCCACCGCGGGGGTCTATCGGAACACGGTGGTCATCTCCACGCCCGGCTCCCCCGCCGCGGTGAAACTCGCGTGGGAGAAGTTGATTGCCACCGAGATCGCCCACATGGGCTGGGAACTGACCCGGTAGCCGCCGCGTACCCGTCGCGGACCGGGGTCTGACCAATCGACCCGGCAATCGGCACGAACCGCGGCCGCCAGGTACCGCTACCCGTCCCGTGATCGACACGGACACAGATCGTTTCAAACAGCCACAAATACACGGAGGTCTACATGCTGTCCCCGAAACTTGCCGCCATGCCCGGAACCGCGCGCCGTCTGGTCCCGCGTTTCTCCCCGACCCTGTTTCTGGCGTTCACACTGGCTTCCTGCCTGGCCTTGACGCTGACCGTCCCCCGCGACGTCCGCGCCCAGACCGAGGACGCCCGGACCGCCGACGAGCAGACCGTAACCGCGATTTTCAACGAACGGCTGACGACGGGCGAGATGTACTACCTCCTCGAAGACCTGAGCAAGAACATCGGACCGCGGCTGAGCGGTTCCGAGGGCGCGGAGCGCGCCGTGGCATGGGCCAAAGAGGTGATGGAAGGCTATGGATTCGACCGGGTCTACCTGCAGGAAGTCATGGTGCCCCACTGGGAACGGGGCGAACCGGAGCAGGTGCGGATCGTCAACGTCGAGGAAGGCATGATCAAGCTGAGTGCCCTGGCCATCGGGGGATCGGTGCCGACCGCGCCGACGGGGCTCACGGCGCCCGTCGTGGTGGTCCATTCCGTGGAAGAAGTGGAAGAAATCGGCCGAGAGGCCGTTGAAGGGAAGATCGTCTTCTACAACCGGCGCTTCGACCAGACGGTGATTGCCACGGGTCCCGGATACGGCGGAGCGGTGGACCAGCGAACCGCCGGTCCGTCCCAGGCGGCCAGGTTCGGCGCCGTGGGCGTGGTGATCCGGTCGGCCGGTTCGGACTTCGGCGACGCGCCGCACACCGGCGCCCTGCGCTACGCCGAAGACGTGGAGCGCATCCCCGCCGCGGCCCTGGGCTACCGGTCCGCCGACCGCCTGGAACGGGCGCTCGAGGAACAGCCCGATGCAAAGCTCTACATGCGCCTGTCCTCGAAGTGGCATCCCGACGCCCTTTCGCACAACGTGATCGGCGAGATCCGGGGCAGCGAACGGCCGGACGAGGTCATCCTGGTGGGCGGACATCTCGATTCGTGGGACGTGTCTGAAGGCGCCCACGACGACGGCGCGGGCGTGGTCCACTCCATCGGCGTGCTGCGGACCTTCATGAAGCTGGGCATCCGGCCCCGCCACACCATTCGGGCCGTCCTGTTCATGAACGAGGAAAACGGCCTCCGCGGCGGTCTCAAGTACGCCGAGGTGGCGAAGGAAACGGGCGAGAAGCACCTGATCGCCCTCGAGAGCGACTCGGGCGGCTTCAGCCCCCGGGGATTCGGCGTGTCTGCCGAAGATGACGTCATCGAACGGTTCCGGTCGTGGCTGCCCCTGTTTCCCCAGGCCACCATCTCCTATATCAACAAGGGCGGCGGCGGCGCCGACATCGGTCCGCTCCGCCGGGAGACGGGCACGCCGACCATCGGGTTCATCCCCGATTCGCAGCGGGCGTTCGACTACCATCACGCGCCCACCGACGTCTTCGAAGCGGTCAACCGGCGGGAGCTGGAGCTGGGCGGCGCGTCCATCGCCTCGTTGATCTACCTGATCGACAAGTACGGCCTGAGGGACGAACTGGCCCAGTAGGCAGGAAAAAGCAGAGCCGGGAGTCCGCCATGACGAGTAGGAAGGGGCGATGACGACGCTCAGGGTCTTCCTCTGCCTCCTGTTCGTTCCCGTGATCGAACGGGTTGCGGCCCCCGTCCCGGCCCCGGGCCCTGTCGCGAATGCGGCCCCCGCCGCGGTCCCTGATCCAGGTCCAGCCCCGGCCCCGGCGCACGTGTTCTACGTGAGCATCACACGGGTCAAGTGGAACGTGGAGGAAGCGCGTCTAGACGTTTCCGTCAGGATCTTCACGGACGACCTGGAAGAGGCTGTCGTGGCGGAGGGCGGCCCCCGGCTGAGGCTCTGGACCGATCGGGCCCGGGAGGACCGGGACCGTCACGTGTCGGCCTACCTGCTTTCCAGGCTGGCCTTCCGCGTCAATGGCGTGGACCGGGAACTGTCCTGGGCCGGCATGGAGGACGCCCTTGACGCCACGGCCTGCGCGGTGCAGATTACGGACGTGGACCGCGTGGAGACGATCGAGGTCGAAAACCGGATCCTGATCGATATGTTCGACACGCAGGCCAACGTGATGCGGTTCGAGATCGCCGGTGAGAAGAAATACGTCAACCTGAGCAAGGGGACCGTCAAGGGGACGGTGCACTTCGGATCCTGACGATGGCGGGGTTGCGGCCGCTACTGGGCCCGTCTGCCGCGACAGCGATCCGACCGCCGCGTCGGATAAGCCGCGGCCGGGGCCGCCCCGCGGGGTCTGCTCAACTGTGGCGGGACGATGTCCGAATTCCAGGTCTATCTGCAACTCGGTTTCGACCATATTTCAGACCTGAACGCCTACGACCACATCGTTTTCGTCATCGCCCTCTGCGCCGCCTATCCGCTGAACCGGTGGCGTTCGGTGCTTTTGCTCGTCACGGCCTTCACGGTCGGGCATTCGATCACCCTGGCGCTGGCCACGCTCCGCCTCATTCTGGTCCCGTCGGACCTGGTCGAGACGCTCATCCCCGTGACGATCCTGGCGACTTGCCTGATGAACGTGTGGCGGCCGTTCGAGGGAAAAATCGGCCGGAAGACGAGCTACGGACTGGCCCTGTTCTTCGGCCTGATCCACGGCCTGGGTTTCTCGAATTACCTGAGGGCGCTGCTGGGCATGGAAGAATCGATCGTCGTGCCGCTCCTGTCCTTCAACGTCGGGCTGGAGCTGGGCCAGTTGATGATCGTCGCGCTCTTCGCGGGCGCGGCCTTCGTGTTCCTTCGGCTCCTGGCTACCCCGCACCGCCAGTGGAACCTCTTCGTATCGGGCGCGGCCGCCGGGGTTTCGGCCATGTTGCTCCTGGGCGCGGGTTGATATGGAGGACGCTCTATCGTGACGCTTGACACGACGATAGAAGAAGTGCTGGAAGACTTCGAATACCTGGACGACTGGGAAGAGCGCTACCAGGAGATCATCGACCTGGGCAAGAAGCTCCCTTCCCTGGACGACGCCTACAAGACGGAAGCGTACAAGGTCAAGGGATGCGTGAGCCAGGTCTGGCTCGTGCCCCACGTCGCCGAGACCCTGCCGCCGACCATCACCTTCGACGCCGACAGCGACGCCCATATCGTCCGCGGCCTCGTGGCTATCCTGCTCATGGTCTATTCCGGCAAGACGCCGCGACAGATCCTCGACGCCGACATCGAGGGCATCTTCGACCGGCTGGACCTGGCTTCCCACCTCAGTCCGAGCCGGAGCAACGGCTTCCGGTCCATGGTCAAGAGGATCCGCTCGATCGCAAGCGGCGCGCTGGCCAACTAGCACCGCGATCGGTCGGCAGTCCGTGTGAGACGCGCCGGCCGCCTCATTTTGCCGCTTGCCCGTTCCGCGCGCGGCGCCGGGTCGCGCCGGTCTACGCGAGCCCGGCCTGATCCCCGAGATCAGCCAGGATCCCGTCGACCTGCCGCTGGTCCTCGCCGGACAGTTCCCAACCTACCGCGTCGATGTTCTGTTCCACGTGGGCCGGCCGCGTCGCCCCGCACAGGACCGACGTGATCCCGGGCTGGCGGGCGATCCAGTGGATGATGAGCTGGGCGAGGGACTTGCCGTATTCATCCGCGATCGGCCTGAGCCGGTCAAGTGTATCGAGCGTGTGCGCCAGTTCATCTCCCTGGAACCGGGGATCCTCGTTTCGGGAATCGCCTTCCGGAAAGCTGTGGCCGCGGCCGTATTTCCCGGTCAGCAGGCCCTTGTACAGCGGCCAGTAGGAGATCACGGCTATGTTGTTGTCGCGGCAGTGGGGGAGTATCTCCGCCTCGATGTCGCGGATGAGCGGGTTGTAGGGCGGCTGGTCCGAGTGCAGCGGCGCATGGTCCGCGAAGCTCTTCATCTGGGCCACGTCGTAATTGCTCACGCCGATCGCCCGGATCTTGCCCTGCGCCTTCAGTTCGGCCAGGGTGACGGCCGTTTCCTCGAACGGCGTGTCTTCGTCCGGCGCATGCACCTGGTACAGGTCGATGTAGTCGGTATTCAGCCGCCGCAGGCTTTCCTCCACCTGCTCCAGGATGCGTTTCCTCGAGCTGTCGCGCAGCAGCGTAGTGCCGTCCCAGTACAGGCCGCATTTCGTCGCCAGGACGATCTCGTCGCGCCTGCCCGAGATGGCCCGTCCCACCAGCCGTTCCGATTCGCCGTTCCGCCCGTACATGTAGGCGGTGTCGATGAGGGTGATGCCGCCGTCCATGGCCGCCTCGAGCGCCGCGAGGGACGCGTCGTCGTCGATTCCGGTCCACCCGACGCCGGCCATGGGCCAGCAGCCCATGCCGACGACCGATACCGTCAGGCCCGATTCACCGAGTGGTCTGTATTCCATTTCCCACATCCTTTGCTGTTTGTTCCAGGGAAGTTCGACCCCGCGCCAACCCGAAAGGCGACCCGCGATCGATTCAATTTGCGATTGACTTGGAAGGAAGGGAGAACATATATTGAATATACCGGGATGTTCCTGGTACGAAAGAATATACCGCAGCGCAGGGAGGTAAAAATGTTGAAAACCGGATTCTTTCTCCTGGCCGCGATCGTCCTCGCGGCATCCCCGGCACTGGCGGGTTCCCCGACGGTTACCGGCGATTACGTGGAGGTGCGCTCCAACCACATCCTTGGCGGCGGCTGCACCTATTCCGCGGAGGCGGGGGGCGATGCCAATCAGGCCGTGGTGGCATGGCGCATCCGGGACGGCGCGCTGGCCGGTCTGTCCGTCGTCGCGGTCATCCTCGGGGAAGGCAACCTGCAACTCGGCCATCACGCCCGCGAAACCGTGCTGCTGCTCGATGACCGGGCCACGCCGACCCAGCGCCAGGCCCTGAAGGACGCCTTCACGGCGCAGTACGGCGATCTCTTCGGCACGATAAAGACGGTGAAGCCCACCGACATTTCCTTCCGGCACGACGGTGGAGATGGTTATGCCGTGACGGTGGACGGCCAGGTGCGCGTGGCTACCCGGACCATGCTGGCGACGGACCACGAGCCCAACTGCGACCGCATGGTTTGGTACGATCCCTTCACGAAGGACGCGTCGGCCACGCTGGTCCAGACGTCCGCCCACGCGTACAGCGGCTCGGACCTGATTGCCACGTGGAGCATACCGAACAAGCGCAGCGCGTACGTGGGGACCTTCTCCTTCACGCGGTAACCAAAGGACGGAGAGCAGACCACGGCGCTCGGACTCCTACTGCTGATCACGGCGACGTGCGTGACGTCGTGCTTCGGCCTGATTCTGAAATCCGCCCACCACAACGGCCGCAACGCCCTGGCGGTGGGCAGCCTCAATTATGGTGCGGGCGCCGTGATCTCCGGCCTGTTATTGCTTGCCGACCCGGGCTGGGTCTGGCACGGGACCACCGTGCTGATCGGCGCGGTCAGCGGGTTCTTCTACTTCGTCGCCTTCTACTTTCTGATCCAGGCGCTCCTGCAGGGCGGCGTCGCCGTGACGCTGGCCATCGTCCGCCTGTCCGTCCTGATCCCCATCCTCTGTTCCATCGTCATCTGGTACGAGATCCCCAACCTGCCGCAGATCGCGGGGATCGCCACCGTCTGCGTCGCGCTGCCGCTCCTGACGCTCGGCGTGGGCAGACAGGCCGATATGTCCCTGCGCGGCGTCGCCTGGCTGGTCGGGGCCCTCTTCATCACGACCGGCTTCTGCCACCTGTCCCCGAAGGTCTTCAGCGAACTCGCGCCCCAGAGTCAGATGTCGCTCTACCTCTTCTCCCTCTTCGCCGTATCCGGAGTCATGGGGTTTTTCTATCTCTGGCGTAAGCCGATCCGGGCGCGCCTGCCCGAAGTGCGGTGGAGCGTCCTGCTGGGCGCGGTCAACGTCGCGGGGACCTGGCTCCTCGTCCTCACGCTCAAGTACCTTCCCGGCACCGTCGTCTTTCCCTTCGTCAGCGCGGTCGGCCTTGTCATCACCACGCTCGTGGCTATATTGTACTGGAAGGAGCAGGTGCGCCGGCTGGCCTTCGTCGGCATCGGCCTGACCCTGGTCGCCGTCGTCCTGGTGAACAGCGGCTAAAGGGCCGTTTTCGATCCGCGTATACGGTCGGGGTGCGCGTTTTGAAAAAAGGAACATCATAATGATCTTATCGGGAAAAATGATCCACGAGCGTATCGGAAAAGATATAATCATCGAGCCATTCGATCCTGCCAGGCTCAATCCGAATAGTTACAATCTATCGCTCGCCAATGAGCTTATGACATACGAGGATGACGTACTCGATATGAAGAAGAAAAACCGTGTGCGATCCATTCAGATCCCGGACGACGGGTACGAGTTGCAACCCCGAACGCTCTATCTCGGCAGGACAGTGGAGTTTACCAGGACGGATAATTACGTCCCCATGCTCGAGGGACGGTCATCAGTGGGCAGATTGGGACTGTTCGTACACGTAACCGCAGGTTTCGGCGACGTGGGATTTGCCGGCTACTGGACTTTGGAGATGTTCTGTGTCCGGCCCATCAGAATCTACCCAAACGTGGAAATCTGCCAGGTTTACTATCATACGCTGGATGGCGATTTCGAGACCTACGAAAGTGGAAAGTATCAAAACAACACGGGCATTCAACCCAGTCGTTTGTATCTCGATTTTACGGGATAAATGGATCGCGCGGTTGTCATAGGGACACACGGGGGGAGTTGAGTTTCGTGTTCAAGGACATCGACCGGTCCCGCCGGGTAGTGGGCATCGGCAGCAACGTCGTGGACGTGATCTACCGGGTGAACCGGATCGCCGGGCCGGAGGAGAAGACCTATATCCTGCCGGATGAAGCGGGCGCGGTCGTGACCGAGATGGCGGGCGGCGTGACGCTGAACCACCTGGCCTGGTCGGCTCTGCTGGGTGTTCCTGCCGGTCTCTTCGGATTTCAGGGAGACGACCGGTACGGCGCGATGATCCGGGACGAGATGGACCGCCACGGCATCGACCGGTCGGCGGTCCGGGTCCTCGAGGGCCGTTCCTCCGGCTTCTCCGTCGTCAACGTGGCCGCCGACGCGGACCGGTCGATCTACATGGCCCGCGCGCTGACGGCGGAGACCACGGCCGCCGACGTGGAGACGCATTTCGCCGATAGCATCCGGTCCGCCGCCATGGTGACGACGGAGATATCCCAGCTCCCGCTCGACGCCGTCATCGCCGTACTCCGCGTCGCCCGCGACGCGGGCGTGCCGACTGTGCTGGACGTGGACGTCCCCCCGGACTTCGCCATCGAAGTGGCCGGGCTCGGCTCCGCCGAGGAATTCGAAGAGGCCCTGCGCCTCGCCGACGTCGTGAAACCCGCCAAGGCCGCCGCATTGCAGATGGTGGAAGCCGACCGTTCCGAAGAACGGGCCGAGCGTATCTTCAACCGGTACGGCGCCCGGCTGGTGGCCATCACCGAGGGGGCGCAGGGCGCGGTCGTCACCGACGGGAAGCAGACGATCCGCACGCCGGCGAAACCCGTGGAAGCCCGGGACACCACCGGCGCCGGGGATGCCTTTCTGGGCGGCCTGATTGCGGGGCTTTTCCACGGGCTTGCGTTACGGGACACGGCATCGCTCGCCAATGCCTGCGGCGCCGTATGTTGCGGCATTCCGGGGGCTTTTCCGCAACTGGATTCGAGTCGGGATGCGGTGGATGCCCTGTACGAAGGCGTCCCGGTTCCCGCCCCGAACGCGCCGGAAGCCGTTGCCGGCGCGGATATGGCAAGGGCAACGGAAACGGTAGAAGCCGTCGCGGATATGGTCACGGTAACGGTGAAAACCGAGGGAGCCGATTCCGCCGAGACAACGCCCGGCGCGGCCGGACTGAACGCCGTGCGGCGGACCGCCGAGGCGCTCGCCGGACTGCAGGCGGCCCTGCCCGGCACGTACTTCGACGAAGCCATTGCGGTCATCCGAGCGTCGGAAGCGGCAGGCGGACGCGTACACGTCACCGGCGTGGGCAAGTCCCGCCATATCGGCCGCAAGCTGGCGGCCACGCTGCAGAGCACCGGGACGAAGGCGTATTTCCTCGATCCGGCCGACTGCAACCACGGCGACAGCGGACAGGTGGCGGAGGGGGACGTGGTCGTCGCCCTGTCCCACAGCGGGGAGACGGAGGAATTGCTGGCTGCAGTGCAGACGCTGGTCGCAAACGGCGCGACGATCGTCGCAATCACGGGAAACGCCGCATCGCGGCTGGCCCGGTCGAGCGCGGCGACCCTGCACGTGCCCGTGGCGGGCGAGGCCGGTCCCCTGGGTCTTGCGCCGACGGCGAGCACGTCCTGTCAACTCGCCGTGGCCGACGGGCTTGCAATGGCCCTGAAAGCCGGCCGCGGGTTTACCCGGGAAGACTTCGCCCGGTACCACCCGGGCGGGCATCTTGGAGAGCGACTGCGGGACAGGGCGGCAGAGAGTTGAAGGATAGAGGCGGCAGAGCACTGACGGATCGCGCAGGAGAAAGCAGCAGAGAGCTGACGGATCGCGCAGGAGAAAAAACAGCAGAGCACTGACGGATCGCGCAGGAGAAAAACAGCAGAGAGCTGACGGTTCGCGCAGGAGAGAACCGAAGGCCCGGGAAGGAACGCCATGACCGCCGATGCACCGAAAGCCGGCACCGAAACCCCTGAAATCAAGCTGATCGCCTTCGACCAGGACGACACGGCCCTGCTGCCCGACGGAAAACCCTCCCCCGAGGGGCTGAGCGCCATCGAAGCCGCCCTCGACCGGGGACTGATCGTCAGTTCCGTGAGCGGACGGAACATCGACCGCAGCAGTGAACCTTTCCGTGCCGCGCGGCCGCTGTTCGACCGCCTCTACGTGATCGCCAACAACGGCGGGATCATTCTCGGGCCGGTCCGCCAGGGTCGAAGGCCGCTGCTTTTCGAAAAGCGCATAGAGCCGGACTCCTTCATGGACCTGCTCGACTTTATCGAAGAAAACGACTTCAACTTCGTATACAGCTGGCTGCGCGTGACCGAGACCGGTCCCCTGGACAGCGTGATCGCCAACCGGTATACCCCGTCCATCGCATCCATAGAGGAGCAGAGCCGCGCCGCCGTCGACCGGGACGAAGACCTGCCGGCGAAACTGAGACGGGGCAAGTACCCGCCGCCGCCCAAGATGCTGATCCTACCCGGCCTGGACCGGCGCGAGGAGGTACTGGCGGAGCTCAAGACCCGTTTCGAATCCCGCCTCTATCTCGTCAAGACGAACCCGGACCGGATCGAAGCCATGCACGCCGACGTAAACAAGCAAGTCGCCGTCGAGTTCGTCGCGCACGCCCATGGGATAACCATGGATCAGGTGATGGCCGTCGGGGACGGCGACAACGATCTGCCCATGCTCTTCAACGCGGGCCTGGGCGTGATCATGGACAACGCCCAGGACGCGGTCAAGGAAGCGGGCCGGGCGCAGGGCCTGGTCATCGCTCCGGCGAACCACGAGAACGGCTTTGCCTGGGCGGTGCGTCGATACGCGTTGAGCAACGGCCGTTGAACAAGGTGCATCGATACGCGCTGAACGGATCCCACTCCCATGGGCACATCCCTCCTCGATCATCTCCGATCTTCCATGCTGGTGGCGGACGGCGCCATCGGTACCATGCTGTACGCCCGGGGCGTGCCGCTGGAGGTCTGCTTCGACGAAATCAACCACAGCCGGCCCGAACTGGTCCGTAGGGTCCACGAGGAATACGTCGACGCGGGCGCCGGGTTGATCGAAACCAATACCTACGGGGCCAACGCCCTTTCCCTGTCGAAGTACAACCTGGAGGACCAGGCGGAATTACTGAACGCTCGGGGCGTGGAGATCGCGCGGGCGGCGGCGGGATCTCGAGCCTACGTGGCCGGCGCCGTCGGACCGGCCCGCGGACTGCCCCAACGGGAATACACCGAAGCGGACTGCGCCCGCGCCTACCGGGAGCAAATCTCCGCCCTGGCGACGGGCGGAGCGGACGCGGTCATCCTGGAGACCTTTCTCCGGCTCGATGAACTCCAAAGAGCGCTGGCGGCCTGCAGGGAAGTATGCGACCTGCCGACGATCTGCCAGCTCGCCGTGGATCAGTACGGGCAGACCGACGACGGGTTCGGTGTCGCGGAGGCCTTCGATCAACTGCGCGCGGCCGGCGCCGACGTGGTTGGGGTCAACTGTCGCAGCGGTCCCAAGGGCCTTTTGGACGCCCTGGCGCCGGTGCCCCTGTCGGAGGGGCTGGTGCTCTCCGCCTTCGCGAACGCCGGTTCCCCCGTCTACGTGGACGGACGTTTCATCTACGAGGCGACCCCCGAATACTTCGCGACGAGCGCCTTGCGGCTGCGCGACCAGGGCGTGCGGTTGATCGGCGGATGCTGCGGGACCATGCCCGACCACGTCCGGGCCATGGCCCAGGCCCTCGAAGGCCGGGAGATCGTCACGCGCAAGAAGGTCGTGCCGGTGGAGGTCCGTTCCCCGGCCCGCAAGGCAGGCGCGGC
Organism: bacterium; assembly: GCA_963693015.1. Lineage (GTDB taxonomy): Bacteria > JAAXHH01 > JAAXHH01 > JAAXHH01 > JAAXHH01 > JAAXHH01. Next base: position 1,211,369 of record OY843748.1, on the reverse strand, counting down.
CCGCCCTGGCCGTCCCGCGCGCGTCCCCCCGGCGACCGAGCCGGCGATCGTGGAACTGGTCCGCAAGCGGGTGACCGTCATCGTCGAACTCGATCCCCCACGGGACCTGGATCACGGCCCCATCGTGCGCGGCGCAAAGGCGTTGAAAGCGGCTGGCGCCGATGCCCTCACCATGGCCGACAACTCCCTGGCCGTCACGCGGATCAGCAACATGGCCGTGGGGCAGATCGTCAAGGAGGAGGCCGGTATCCGGCCGCTTTTGCACATCACCTGCCGCGACCGGAACCTGGCCAGCCTGCAGTCCCAGGTACTCGGCCTGCACGCCCTGGGCATCGACCACGTCCTCGCCGTCACGGGCGATCCCGTGAAATTCGGCGATCAGCCGGGGGCGAGCAACGTCTACGACGTGTCCTCCTTCGAGCTGATCCGGTTGATCAAGCGCATGAACGAGGGGGTGGGTTTTTCGGGCCGGCCCCTGAACGGCAGAACCGGTTTCACCGTGGCGGCGGCCTTCGATCCCAACGGACCCAACCTGGAAAGAAGGATCAGGAGGCTGGAAAGGAAGGTCGAGGCCGGCGCGGACATGATCATGACGCAGCCCCTCTTCGACCGGCGGCAGGCCAAAGCGCTTCATGAAGCGACCCGGTATGCCGGCGTACCCATACTGCCGGGCGTCATGCCCCTGGTCAGCGACGGCAACACCGAGTTCCTCCACAACGAGGTGCCCGGATTCGTGGTGCCGGACGCCGTGCGCGCCCGCATGGCCCGCGCGGGCCGGGGACGAAGGGCCCGGCGAGAGGGCATCGCCATCGCGCGGGAAATCATCGAGTCGGTCCTGACGTACTTCAACGGCCTCTACCTGATCACGCCCTTCAACCGTTATCCCATGACGGTCGAGTTGACGGAATTCGCCCTCCAGGCCACCTCGCGCGAGGCGGCCGAATAAACATCGCTGAGTCAGGCCATGGAACAATGGGCACGGACTAACCGACGTAAAGCAGGCTGGCGATGATCGACCCGGCTATCACAAGCATCATAATCAACAGTTTGTTGGCCGCCGAGGTCACGCTCTGCGCTACCTTGAGGTCTTGTGCGTTTATCTTTTCTTCCAGGAGATCGAATCTGCCTTCGAACTTAAGATCCTGTGTGTTTATCTTTTCTTCCAGGAGATCGAATCTGCCTTCGAACTTCAGGTCCTGTGCGTTTATCTTTTCTTCCAGGAGGGCGAAACCGTCTCCGAACTTAAGGCCTTGTGCGTTTATCTTTTCTTCCAGGAGGGCGAAACCGTCTTCGAACTTAAGGCCTTGTGCGTTTATCTTTTCTTCCAGGAGATCGAATCTGCCTTCGAACTTAAGATCCTGTGCGTTTATCTTTTCTTCCAGGAGGGCGAATCTGCCTTCGACCCTGGCATCCAACGCCGCTATCTTTTTTTCCAGGCTGGCGAACTGCCTTTCGTTTGCGATGTCTGTTGCGGCCAGTTTTTCTTCGACGGCCTGGAACCGGACTCCGAATACGTCTTCCTGTGAATGAATGGCGGAGTTCACGTCCGCCACCGTCGCGAAGACCTCGCTCGGCGATTCTTTGACCTTGTCGTCTCCCATGATTTCCCTCCCTGAGGATGAGTTGACTGTTTCTGACTATACTAATCCAGTCGAAGCACGCCTCGAGTTTCTCGAACAAAAAAAACCTGGAACCGCCGTGACCGGCCAGAAAGGCTGGAGCCGGGATTGCGACCGGAGTCGGGACCGCGATCGGATCAGGGACTGCGATCGGGCCAGGTAAGCGATCGGGCCAGGGACTGCGACCGGGTCAGGTAAGCGATCGGGCCAGGTAAGTGATCGGGTCAGCTAAGCGATTGAGTCAGGAAGACAAACGGATCAGGAAGCCGGAGGGTTCCTGTAGTAAAGGTAGGATACCGTTATGAGGATGGCGCTCAACCCCAGGAAGGCAATGATCCGGTAGAGGGCGTCCAGCGTCGTGAGGTCAAAGATGAAGACCTTCACTACGGCGGCGCCGAAGTAGACGATGGCGGCGGCACGCAGCGCGCGGACGTCCATCCACCTCCCCATGATCATGACCAGCGCCGCGCCAAATACCCATACCCCCGAAACGGCCAGCTGCCGCAGGTTGTGCAGTTGCTCCCGGGAACCTTCCTCGAGGGTGGCGATCAGGCGCCCGAAGTAATCCATGGTCTCCAACGTGCCCCAGGCCAGGAGAAGCACGGTCCACGCGACATGAAAGGCCGACCGGAGCCGGTGGTCCGCCTTCGACTCCGTCCGGCTCCGCATCAGGCCGGTACAGGCAAGCAGCGTGCCCGCCAGGACCCAGTAAGCGCTTGTTCGCACAGCACCCATCGGTCGGCCGTCGAGGATGACCATGATCCCCCTCGGAATGACCGCCAGGAAGCACAGTCCCACTATGGTCATCAGGAAAAGCGCTGTGCCTGCGTGCCGGACGACAGGTTGCCGGAAGCGTACTCCGTACCAGAACAGCGCGAAGGCTTCGATAGCCCATACGACCATGATCGCGTAGCGTTCGAAGTACAGAAACGGCGCCAGGACGGCCAGGACCACGGCCGTCGCGGCATAGAACGACACCGTGGGCGTGTCCTTTGTGCGCCTCGCCGTTACGGTAGCCAGGGCGAAATAGGCCAAAGACAGGACCACCGTCGCGATGACCACCGAGTAGTTCCAGGCGTAGTCGGGGTAGAGGAACTGGATGCCGAAAGAGGACCACACCCCTTCCGTGTGACGGAAAAGGCTGACGAACATCAAGAACAAGCCGATGATATTGATTGTCCCGGCGGTCCGACGCCACCGGCGGTTGTCCGGTTCCTCCGTGAACGAGCGGTACAGATCCATCCCGACGAACATCGCCCACCACAGGACCAGGAAGACGAGGGCCGTTCCGAATCCTTCGGGCAGGTCGGCCCGGAACGACCAGGTCAGGTACGTCCCGTAGGTCGCCGCGATGCCCAGCGGCTCGAGCAGTCTCCAGCGGCGCCGTTTCAGGAGCAGGGCGATCAGGCCGGCGTCGAGGAGCGTGACGTAGACGAAGAGCCCGAGGGTGTTCGGTTCGGCGGTGACGAGCAGGAAGGGCGTCAGGAACCCGCCGGCCCATCCCAGCAGGGCAATGGCCCGGGCGTCGTAGCGCAGGGAAAGCACCAGGGCCGCGGCCGTCACGAGGGCCATCAGCAAAAAGGCGATGGGTTGCGGAATGAGCTGGTAGAAGTCGTAGGCGGCGTAGATCGACAGGTACAGGACCGCGGCGCCCGCCCCGGTCAGGCCCTGCGCGAAAACGCCCATGTGGCGCAGGTGGAATCTGTGGCCGCCCCCAATCAGCAGCAGACCGGCCGTTCCGCCCAGCAGCACGCGCGCCGTTTCATTCAACCAGTCGTTGTCGAAGGCGTATTTCAGGAAGAACCCCACGCCGAAAATGAGGGCGAGGGCGCCCAGGCGATTCAGCAGCTTGCCGCCGATCAGGGCCTCCCACTCTTCGCGGGTGCGGGGCCGGAGCATGCGGGATATCCGGCTGGTTCCGGTGACGGGTTCTGCCTGGAGGGAAACCCCCGCGGGCGGGGGCGCGGTTTCCCGGAAGTGCCGCCTGACAGCCGCCTCGAGGCGCTTTACACGCCCCGAGAGGGACAGGTAGGTCCCGATGAGGAACAGGAGCAGCAATAGGTTGAATACGATCAGCAGTTCCATGGTACTGCATACTATGTCATAAAGAGGATTCGTGTCAAGTTGTCTGCCGGCTTCAAACCAGGCGCCGCTCTGCGGTCGTTTCTCGCGACCGGGCCGGGATCGAAGCAGGGGGCGAGGCCGCCACCGGGATCGTTGACACGGCGCACACCGCGGTCTATATTCGATTTCCGAGCCCACCGTTCAAGGCGTTCCGGACGCTGCGCGTGTTCGCATTGGACGTTGTGCGTCTTCGGAAAGTTGCGCGTCTCCAAACTTAAACCTTCTCCGGGAGGAGTGCTTGATGTCCACGGTCTATCGCGTCGGCATAATCGGGTGCGGCAGCATCTCGCATCTTCACATGGTTGGATACCTCGGCGAGCCGCGGTTCAAGGTCGTCGCGCTCTCGGACCCGGTGGCTGAAGCCAGGCAGGATTTCGGCGACCGCTACGGGATTGAAAGACGCTATGCCGACGCCCGGGAGATGATGGACGAGGAGGACCTGGACGTCGTCAGCATCTGTACCTGGCACAAGCTCCACGCCCCCCTGACCATCGCCGCCTGCGCGCGCCGGCCGAAGGCCATTCTCTGCGAAAAGCCCATGGCCGTCAACATGGGGGAATGCGACGAGATGATGATCGCGGCGCGGCGGAACGACGTCAAGCTGGCCATCGCCCATCAGCGGCGCTTCAACCCGGTGTGGACCGACGCCCGGAACCTGGTGGCCGATGGCGCCATCGGCGACGTGCGGCACGTCCACTGCAGCGGGAGCCAGGGCCTGCTCAACGACTGCTCCCACATGTTCGACTTCATGCGCTACGTCCTGGGCGATCCCGCGCCCGAATGGGTGATCGGGAACATCGAACGCAAGACCGACCGGTACGAGCGCGACATTCGGATCGAGGACCGCAGCGCGGGCATCGTGGGCTTCGACAACGGCGCCGTGGGGCAACTCCTCCAGGAACTGCACCCCGAACGGCGACAGGGCGGGTATCTCTACGGCACGGACGGCATGATGGACGTGAACGAGCAGCGCGTACTCCTCATCAATTCGAAGACCGGCGGCTGGGAGGAGCGTCCGTCCACCGGCGAAGACCCGAGCGTGGGCCAGGCCGTGGAACTGGCGGACTGGATCGAAGGCAAGTCGGGACACCGCGGCGAAGCCTCCAACGGCCGGGCCGCCGTGGAGATCATCATGGGCATCTACGAGTCGGCCCGCCTCCACGAGGTCGTCCAGATGCCCGTGCGCACCCACAGCTCGCCCATCGAGGAGATGATCGAGGCAGGCGACCTGCCCGTGGAGCGCCCCGGCCGGTACGATATCCGGGCCTTCCTCCTGCGCGGGGAGTCCATGCAGGGCGAAACGCCGGGCGAAACCGATGAGGAAGGATGACCGGGCGGAGATCGGCCGCACGGGGCTGACGGTCAGCCGCCTGGGACTCGGCGGCGCGCCCCTGGCCGGTCTGTACCAGGGGGTTTCCGACGAGCAGGCCGCCCGGGTGGTGACGACCTACCTCGATCACGGCCTCGGATTCTTCGACACGGCTCCGCTGTACGGCAGCGGCGTAAGCGAGACCCGGCTGGGTGCGGCGCTGTCTGCGCGCGTTCGCGATGCCCGCGCCGTCCAGGATTCCGATGCCGCCCGCGCCGATTCCGCTGCACGCAACGATGCCTCGACCAGCGCCGGTACCGCTGCCCGCAACGGGGTCGGCGCCACCTTCGTGCTCGCCACCAAGGTGGGCCGTCTCCTCGTCCCGGACCCGACGCGAGACCAGGACGTCTGGTCCGACGATCTCCCGCCCATCGGTCCGGTCTTCGACTACAGCTACGACGGGACCCTGCGTTCCCTGGAGGAAAGCCTTGGCCGTCTGGGCCTGGACCGGGTGGATATCCTCCATATCCACGATCCGGACAACCACTACGAGGAAGCGATGAAGGGCAGCTACCGCGCCCTGCTGCGGCTCCGCGAAGAGGGGGTGATCCGGGCCGTCGGCGTCGGGATGAACCAGGCGAAGATGCTGGCCCGTTTCGCCCGGGAGGGCGACTTCGACTGCTTCCTTTGTGCGGGCAGATACACCCTGGTGGATCACACGGCGCTCAAGCGCCTGCTGCCCCTGTGCGAGGAGCGGCAAATCAGCCTCATTATCGGCGGGCCCTACAACAGCGGCATCCTGGCCCAGGGCGCGTTGGAAGGGGCGAAATTCGACTACCGGAAGGCGCCTGCGCAGATCGTGGACCGGGTACGGCGCATGGAGGAGGTCTGCGCCCGCCACGGTACACCTCTGAAGGCGGCGGCGCTGCAGTTCCCGCTGGCCCACCCCGCGGTGGCCGCCGTCATTCCGGGCGCCCGTTCCCCGGAGGAAGTGGATGAAAACGCGCGGATGTTCGAGTTCGAGATTCCCGCGGACTTCTGGACCGAATTGCGAGACGAGGGACTGATTCCTGACGAGGCGCCGACGCCGGCGTGACGATTCGTACCATGAGCCGGTGGACCGCCGGCGATAGCAGCCGTGCGCGCCCGGAAATCATGTTCAGCCCGCGGTTACAACCCATAGCGGCAATCACAAGGAGCTTCCAATGGCCACCCCCCAACGCTACGGCATGGTCCTCAAGGTCAGGCCGGAACGGATCGAGGAATACAAGGCGTACCACGCCGAGGTCTGGCCCGGCGTGGCGAAGATCATCACCGAATGCAACATTACGAATTACTCCATCTACCTTAAAGACGACTACCTCTTCTCTTATTTCGAATACGTGGGCGACGACTTCGATGCGGACATGGCGAAGATGGCCGCCGACCCGGTCACACAGAAGTGGTGGGACGTCATGATGCCCATGCAGGACCCGCTGCCGAGCCGTAAGGAAGGCGAATGGTGGGCCGAGATGGAGGAGGTTTTTCACCAGGATTAGTCCTTATCGTTACGTTAGCCTTTTAAAAGGCTTGCAAAAGTCCGTTCCCGCTGTACGATTATGGAACACAGGATTCTTCTTAATCGAGTCGGTTAATATGTTTCATTGAACGTCGCATCCGATTCGACATTTGCCCCGGGCATCAACCGGTCACTGCCATGGATAGAATCAATCCGTTGATATGCAACATATTCACCTGCTTCGCTGTGCTTGCACTCGTCGCTTGCGGCAAGGACAGTCCGACTAGGCCGCAGCCCTCCGAACCGCCACCCCCGACGCCGGTGGCGGCCCGTGTCGCGGTCACCCCCGCCAACCTCGCATTCGAAGCCCTCGGCCAGAACCAAACGTTAACCGCGGTGGTACACGATCAGAACGGCCAGATAATGACCGGGGCGGTCGTGATTTGGGCAAGCAGCAACGCCGGGGTGGCGACCGTATCGAACCAGGGATCGGTGGCTTCCGTGGGAATCGGCACTGCCGTGATCACGGCGCGTTCGGGGGGCGCGTCCGCCACGGTGAACGTGACGGTTTCTCAACAGGTTGACGCAGTGAAACTCACGGCGCCGGCGGCCACGATGGTAACGGGCGACACCCTGAGGTTGACCGCCGAGGTGACGGACTCGGGGGGCAGTGTGGTGTCTGGCGTGGAGATATCATGGTCGTCTTCGGATGAATCCGTCGCGACAGTGGACGGCGAGGGATCGGTTCTAGCGGTAGGCGAAGGCACGGTGGAGGTCACCGCCGCTGCCGGCAGCGTAACCGGCCGGGTGCAGATAGAGGTCGGACCTCCCAGCGCCACGGTCCTGTCGATAACGCCGCCCACGGCAACCCTGTCGGCTTTCGGCGAGCGCGTGCAGCTTTCGGCAGACGTGCGCGATCAGCGTGACCGTCCCATGGCAGGCGTCGAGATCAAGTGGTTGAGCGACGATCCGGAGGTGGCGTCGGTGGACGATTCGGGCCTGGTGACTGCGGTGGGTAACGGCACGGTCCGAATCACGGCGCGTTCGGGGGGCGCGTCCGCCACGGTGAACGTGACGGTTTCTCAACAGGTAGACGCAGTGAAACTCACGGCGCCGGCGGCCACGATGGTGACGGGCGACACCTTGAGGTTGACCGCCGAGGTGACGGACTCGGGGGGCAGTGTGGTGTCTGGCGTGGAGATATCATGGTCGTCTTCGGACGAATCCGTCGCGACAGTGGACGGCGAGGGATCGGTTCTAGCAGTAGGCGAAGGCACGGTGGAGGTCACCGCCACTGCCGGCAGCGTAACCGGCCGGGTGCAGATAGAGGTCGGACCTCCCAGCGCCACGGTCCTGTCGATAACGCCGCCCACGGCAACCCTGTCGGCTTTCGGCGAGCGCGTGCAGCTTTCGGCAGACGTGCGCGATCAGCGTGACCGTCCCATGGCAGGCGTCGAGATCAAGTGGTTGAGCGACGATCCGGAGGTGGCGTCGGTGGACGATTCGGGCCTGGTGACTGCGGTGGGGAACGGCACGGTCCGAATCACGGCGGAAGCCGGGGACGCGTCGGGCACGCTCACGGTCACGGTGAAACAGGTCGTTCGATTTCTGTCCATCTCGCCTCGGGAGCCCGTGATTGCTTCGCGGGACACCCTGCGGTTGACTGCGGAAGCGACGGATTCGGGTGGCAGCGTGGTGTCCGGCGTGGCGATCTCCTGGTCGTCCTCGGAGGAGACCGTGGCGTTTGTCGACGGGACGGGCCTGGTCTGGGGTCTGAGCGATGGGACTACCACGATCAAGGCCGCTACCGGTACCATAAGCGGCGAGGTTTCTTTGAAGGTGGAGAATCCAGACCGCGCCGCCCTTGTGGAGATGTACTATGCGCTGGGCGGTCCATCTTGGACTAACGACTGGGGGTGGTTGAGTGACGAACCGCTGGACGCTTGGCACGGCGTTCGCACAGACGCCTACAGCCGGGTGACGGAGCTGGACCTTCGGAAGAATGAACTGCAGGGAGAAGTGCCCCTGGCGATTGTCCGGCTCACCAGACTCGAATCGCTTCTGCTGGAGCAAAACAGATTGCGGGGTCCCATACCGACCGAACTGACCCAGCTTTCCGAACTGCAGATCCTGCACCTTGGCTTCAACCAACTTTCCGGTTCCATTCCACCGGAGTTGGCCGATCTCGCAAGACTCCATTCACTTTCGCTTACGTCCAATCGGTTGACGGGCGAAATTCCGAAGGAACTGGGTAGACTCGACCAACTGTTCCACCTCAGCCTCAACAGCAACCGGTTGTCGGGGACAGTACCAGGGGAATTGGGCAGTCTGCCCAATCTCACCGAATTCTCCATCTCAGGTAATCGTCTGACCGGACCGATACCTTCTGAATTCGTTCATTTAACCAGATTGATTAGCTTTTCTTTCAACGACAATCGCTTGACCGGCCCCATACCCTCCTGGATCGGTCAGCTCACCAATCTCGTAGGCATCAGCCTGACGGGGAATGAACTGGTGGGGAGAGTACCACCGGAACTAGGCGACCTGACCGGTCTCCAGTATCTGTACCTGGGTAACAATCGACTGTCGGGCGCGTTGCCCCGCACGCTCATCGGCCTTACGGACCTTCAGAATCTCTCGCTATCAGGTACGGACCTTTGCGCACCGGCCGACGCGGAGTTCCAGGCGTGGTTGCGGACGGTAGAGGATCGTAGCGGCGTCGTGAACTGTACCGCATTGGAGAATCCGTAGCCGGATCGGCAAAAATGCGATCGTTGAAGTAGCGTTGTCGCGCTAACCGGAAACCCGAAGGAGCTTGCCCATGGCCCTGACCCAAGCACAACTGGATGAGTTTCACGACCGCGGGCTGCTGGTCGTCGAGGACGTGCTGACCGACGCCGACCTGGACCCCGTGATCGACGCGATGACCGAGTTCGTCGACGGGCAGGCGCGCAAGCTGCATGGCGAGGGCAAGATCGGCGACCTCCACGAGGACGAACCCTTCCTGACGCGCTACGCCCGGCTCTTCGCCCAGAGCGCCGAGATCGGAAGCGGCATGGACATCTACGACCTGCGGGCCAGGCCGGTCTTCGACTTCCTTCGGAACGACAACCTGCTCGACGCCGTGGAGTCCTTCGTCGGCCCCGACATCACCTGTTCGCCCATCCAGCACCTGCGGGCCAAGCCGCCGTCCCGCCTGGACGGCAGCCCGTCGTACAACGTGCCCTGGCACCAGGACTCGGGGGTGAGCTGGGCGGAGTCGGACCGGACGCTGGCGCTCACGTGCTGGCTGCCCCTGGTGGACGCCACGGTGGAACGGGGATGCCTGGAAGTGATCCCGGACGTGATCCGGACCGGCCATCTCGACCACGTTTCGGACGCGGGCACGCGCATCAGGCCGGACCTCATGCCCGAGACCGTAGCGGAGCCGGCCGAGGTGCGCAAGGGCGGGGTCGTGTTCCTGAGCCAGTATACGCCCCACCGGTCCACGCCGAACCGGACGGAGTGGGACGTGCGCTGGAGCCTGGACCTGCGGTACGTGGCTTACGGCCAGCCCACCGGCAGGCCCTTCTTTCCCGATTTCTGCGTGCGCAGCCGTTCCCATCCGGAACGCGTGCTGACCGATCACCAGGCGTGGGCGGACAGCTGGGTCGCGGCCCTGGAGGAACAGAGCCGCAATCCGAAGCAGGCCCACCGCGTCGCGCAGGCGCCTTGAGGCAAGGGTTGAAGTAAGAGGCGTTACACCAAGCGTGCGTTACCCCCGGGAGGCACGCCATGCTTTGAGGCCGACCGCTAGGCGCCAGGTTTGGCGCCATGCTGAGCAGCCTGATCATACCCGGACTGGGGCAGCTGTACCAGGGCCGCAAGCCGGCCGCGATCGTGCATTTCGTCCTCGCGCTCCTGCTGTGGCTAATCGAATACGGCTGGATCGTGCATCTGTATTCGGCGGTCGAGGCGGCAATGGTGAAGCCGGGGGGCGAAAGCTGCGGCGCACGGTAAAGCTGCGGTACATGGTAAAGCTGCGGCGCGGTGAAGCTGCGGCGCGCCCTATCGAAACGTAACGGCGCGGTTGCATGCCGGATGCGCCTTGTTGCGGCAGCGGTTATTGCGGCAGCGCAAAACCAAATTCAAAAGGAAGAGGTATGATCATGAGCTTCGGCGACGGGGCCTATACGTACGAGGTACAGGAAAACTGGTGGACCCTGCCCGACGGTTGGGCCTTCGGCTGGATAACCGGCGTGGCGTGCGATTCCAGGGACCGGGTTTACGTCTACTCCCGGAGTAAGCATCCCCTGGTCGTCTTCGACCGCGAAGGCCGGTTCGTCAGGACCATCGGCGACGGCATCCTGAAGGACGCCCACGGTATCTACATCGACGACGAGGACAACCTGTTCCTCACCGACTGGCTGGACCACTGCGTGCGCAAGTTCGACCGGGACGGAAACCTGGTGTTGACGATCGGCGCCCCCGGCGTTTCCAGCGGCCGCGACGGCGACCCCTTCCGGAAGCCCACGGATGCGGTCGTCGCGCCCAACGGCGACATCTACGTGTCCGACGGATATGACAACGCCCGGGTTCACCGGTACGACGCCGAAGGGAACCACATCCACTCCTGGGGCAGCTGGGGCGACGGTCCCTCGCAGTTCGCCCTGAGCCATTGCGTCCGCATCGATCGCTACGACCGCGTGTGGGTGTGCGATCGCGAAAACCAGCGCATCCAGCTCTTCGACCTGGAAGGCAATTTCCTCGAGGAACGCCACGTTCCCGGTAAGCCCGACACCACCTGTTTCGATCCGGCAGAGGATATTGTCTACGTGGCCGAACTCGAACAGCAGGTCGGTATATACACCCTGGATGGAGAACTGGTCACCCGCTGGGGCGGCGGACGGCGTAGCGACCGGCCCGGCGAATTCGCCGGATGTCCCCATGGCATCTGGATGGACTCCCGCGGCGACCTCTACGTCGGCGAAGTGCAGGCCGATGCCCGGTTGCAGAAGTTCGTGAGAACGCGCGGTTAGCAGGTGCGGTTCGCGTGTGCACGCGGGTCCGCACGCCAGCGCCGACGGAAAGAAGGGCGGCGAGTTCTGGTGCGGTTCGTATGCGCCCTGTCGGTATGCGCCACGGTTCAAGGCGCTGGTTTTCTGGACTCGACGTTTATCCTGAGATACCCCTCGACGCGGCCCAGCCGGGTGTCTATGCCTCCCACCCGGTCTGTGAGTTCGGATATTTCCTTTCTGACCGTAGCGAACTCGTCCTTCGTTTCTTTTCTGACCGCGGCGAACTCGTCCCTCATCTCCTTCCTGACCGCCGCGAATTCGTCCCTCATCTCCTTTCTGTCATCCTTCATTTCCTTTCTTACTGCCGCGAACTCGTCCCTGACCGCAGCGAATCCCTCCTTCATTTCCACGCGCAGTTCCCTGGTCGATTGCCCGAAATAGGACAACAGGCCCAACACAAGAATGCCAACTGCCGATACGGCCTGCAGGCCCAGGATCAGTTTTTGCCTTTCCATGTGATTCGCACCTCACTTTCTCCTTGATTCTGTCGGCGTCCGCGCTCCGGACGGGGGTCGGCTCACCTTCCGTCCTGTTTTTTACCCATAACCGGCTCGGATATCCCGAGATACCCCTCGACGCGGGACAGCCGGGTATTCATGTCCTTCATTTCCGTGCGAATGGCGGCGAACTCGTCCCTCATCTCCTTCCTGACCGCGGCGAACTCGTCCCTCATCTCCTTCCTGATCGCGGCGAACTCGTCCCTCATCTCCTCCCTGACAGTGGCGAACCCCTCCTGCATTTCCACGCGCAGTTCCCTGGTCGATTGCCCGAAAAAGGACAACAGGCCCAACACAAGAATACCAACTGCCGATACGGTCTGCAGACCCAGGATCAGTTTTTGCCTTTCCATGTGATTCGCACCTCACTTTCTCCTTGATTATATTGTATTCCGATTCAACATTTCAGGAATTCGTTTCCGATCTTCCGCAAACCGGGATCAGCAGGAATTCGTTTCCGATCTTCCGCAAACCGGCATCAGAGCGTTCATGCGCATCATCGACCCCCACACCCACGTCTGGGTCAGCGACCCGGCCTTTCCCTGGTCCGCCGAGACAGAGGCCCCGCCCGCCGAAGACCGGACCGCCGAGATGCTCCTGGCGCTGATGGACGGGCACGGCGTGGAGAAGACGGTCCTGGTGCAGTATATCGGCTACCGCTGGGACAACGCCTACGTCTCCCACGTCCTGCGCGCGTACCCGGACCGTTTCGCGGGCGTCTGCCGCGTCAACCCGGAGGACCCGGCCGCGCCGGACCACCTCGGCCACTGGGTGGAGGAGCACGGATTCCAGGGCGTACGGCTCAGTCCCTCCGAAGGTCCGGCGGGGAACTGGTTCACGGGCCCCCTCATGCCGCCGATCTTCCGGCGTGCCGAGGAACTCGGAGTCCCCCTGCTCATGCTCACCCGGCCCGGCCGCCTTCCGGGCCTGGCCCGGCTCCTGGACCGTTTCCCGGACCTGGACGTCGTCGTGGACCACATGGCCGACGCGCAGCCCGACCGGCCGGAGGAGATCCAGGCCGTACTCGACCTGGCCCGGTACCCCCGGGTTTACGTGAAGATCAGCCATACCTGGTCCATTTCGAAGCAGGGCTATCCCTGGCCGGATACCCACGACATGGTGAAGGCGGTCTACCAGGCCTTCGGCGGCGGCCGCATCATGTGGGGGACCGACTGGCCCGTCTGCCTGGGGAAAGCCGAGTATGGTCAGACCCTTTCGGTCGTTCGCGACGAGATGACGTTCATCGCACCGGATGATTTGCCCCGCGTGCTGGGCGGCACGGCGCTGAAGCTCTGGACCTTCGATGAACCGAAGGCCTGAAGCGGTCGTTCGGCCGGGCCGGTCCCGCCGGGCCGGTCCCGCCGGGCCGGTCCCGCCGGGACGCGCGCGGCAAGGTTGCCTTTGGGCAACTTGCTTATCTCCTTCGGGACGCGCGACAAGCCCGGGCGTGTGACCTTAAAAGATTGGTCGGAATCCAGTTGGATAACTCGTAGAAAAAGTTTGAATCATAAAGGAGCACCCATGAACATTCTGATCACCGGCGCCGCGAGCCGGCTGGGCCGGGCCGTCGCCGAAGCCCTGGAGGGCCACGCGCTCCGCCTCATGGACGAGTCGCCCGTCGAAGCGCCCGAGGGCGGAGACGCCACCGGGGACAGCCTGCCGGACCAGGGCCCCATCGAGGGCAGCCTGCTCGACCAGGACGCCGTCTGGCGGGCGGTCCGGGGGATGGACGCCGTCGTCCACACGGGCGAGCCGCCCCGGGACCTCCCGGAATCCGACACGGAACGCGAGAAGCATCTCCTGGAACTGGCGACCCGGGGCACCCACCAGCTCTTCAAGGCCGGCGTGGAGGCCGGGGTCAAGCGCTTCGTCTACGGCGGCACCCTCGACCTCTTCCGGCCCTATCCCGACGACGTGTACATCAGCGAGTTGTGGAAGCCGCTGCCCGAACCCGACATGCCCGCCATGTCCCGCTACCTGGGCGAACACACCGCCCGGGAATTCGCCCGGGACCACATGGTGACCGTCACGGGCCTGCGCCTGGGCAGACTGGTCTGCGAGCAGGAAGTGGCGGGCCAGGCGCCCGACCTGCTGTGGCTGGATTACCGCGACGCCGCCCAGGCCTTCCGGCTGGCCCTGGCGCGCGACGCCTCGGACGAGGTGTGGTGGACGAGCCGCTACGCCATGTACCACGTCTGCGCCGACCTGGACAATCCGAAGTATCTCATCAACCAGGCCCGCGACCTGGGCTACGCGCCGGTCCACAATTTCGCCGCCAACTGGCGGGACTGAGGAGCCGGCAAGGCGTCCGGGCCGCGCATAGGCCGGTGATCGCCGAAGACGGCCCCGCCGTAAGATGGTCCGCCGATGGAAACCAGATTAAGGAATCTCCCATGAAGAAAGTCCTGCTGCTCGGCGCGTCCGGGCTCATCGCGCCCCATGTCATTCCCGCGCTCGAGCAGGGTTACGACCTGAGGCTGGCCGACATCAAGGACCATCCGGACGGGAAGCCCGTCCTCGACGTGGACGTCCGCGAATACGACCAGGTGCGCGAGGCCGTGGAGGGCGTGGACGCGGTCATGAATTTCACGGTCCTGCGCCACGACGCCGTCCTCAGCTTCCAGGTCAACACCATCGGGGCCTGGAACGTGATGAAGGCGGTCGCCGACGCCGGGATCAGGAAGGTGATTCACACCGGCCCGGCCCAGACGCTCCTGGCGTACGCCCACGACACGGACATCCCCGTCGACGCGCCCGACGCGCCGTCCACCGACTACTATTTCATCACCAAGCACATGAGCAACGAGATCGTCAGGAGCTTCGCCCGGCACCACGAGATCCACACGGTCTGCTACCTGTTCCAGGGTCTGGCGCCCCGGCCGACGGAGCCCGCCGAAAAAACGTCGACGCGGGACTTCCTCATCATCTACGACGACCTCGCCGTTGCCTGCCGCCAGGGACTCGAACTCCCCTCGGTGCCCGGTTTCTACCAGGCCTTCAACCTGCACAGCCACTACGGTCCGGGCAGATACAGCCTGGAAAAGGCCGAGCGCATGCTGGGGTACGCCCCGCGGGAGGCGTGGTGGGACTGGCAGCGTCGGCCGGCGGATTAGAGATGGCCGGTTGGGAAGTGACGGGATAGCGACAGGATCCCCGGAGGTCAGTCGAACTGAATGATCAGGTCGGTCGATCTGGGATCCGTCAGAAAACCTGGAAGTCGGTCAGTCGACCTGGGGAGGGTGGCCTTTGGAAGGTTTCGGGTGCCTCCAGCCACGCCAGATCTTGTCCCGGTAACCGCTGGCGAGCTTGATATCGATCTCGATGCCCATGGTCAGGATTTGTTCGTCGTTCAACGTTTCCAGCAGCGTGTTTTTTATGTGTTCAACGACCTCGGGGGTCAGCACCCGGCCTTTTTTAGCAGACATGACCGTCTCCCTTTGATCAGTTCAGATGCAGTAGCAGTTGGAGCGTAATCGTGACCTGGAGACCAATCATCGCAAGAACGCATGTAAGCAGAATATTCCTCCACCACCGTGCTTCTCTTTCCATGTTTTTCAACCGATCGGCGTTGTATTCTATGAGTTCCCGCATGCTGTCTTCAGATGTTTCAAGACCGGCCAGACGCCCCTTCACGCACTGGTCCTTGAAGTACACTTCCTCCATCAGTTCTTCGGTGTCTCGCAGGGATTTGTCCGTGTTCATGTGTGTAATGTAAACGTTTGCAATGAGAATGGCAAACAAATTACAGGTGAATCCCAACCCATCAAGCCCATCAAGGAGAATCGCTACATGTCCAGTACCACCCGTACCGTACGCGTATTCGTCGGCACCTATACCCAGACCACCAGTAAGGGCATCTACGTATACGACGTCGATCCCGGCACCGGCGTCATGGAGTACGTCAGCCACGTGGGCGGCATCACGAACCCCTCCTTCCTGGTCCTGACGCCCGACGCCCGCTTCCTCTACGCCGTGGGCGAGACGGGCGACCCGCACGGCGGCGTCTTCGCCTACGCCGTGGACGCGTCCGGCACGCTCACGCCCCTGAACAGCCAGTCGTCCGGGGGCGCCGGGCCCTGTTCCATCGACGTGCACCGCAGCGGCAGGGCGGTCCTCGTGGCCAACTACGGCGGCGGATCCGTCGCGTCCTTTCCGGTGAACGACGACGGCTCCCTGGGCGAGGCGGCGTCGGTGATCCAGCATACCGGTTCGAGCGTCGACCAGAGCCGCCAGCAGGAACCCCACGCCCACATGATCCGCCACGACCTGGACTACAACTTCGTCTTCTCGCCGGACCTCGGCACCGACAAGGTGATGATCTACGCCCTCGACCCGGACACGGCCGTCCTGACGCCCCACGGGGAGGCGTCGGTGCCGCCCGGGTCCGGGCCCCGGCACATCGAGTTCCATCCCAACCGCAGGTTCGCCTACGTGATCAACGAGATGGGCAACACGGTCACGGCCTTCGCCTACGACGGCGCGGCCGGCACGCTTACCGCGATCGAAACGGTGACGACGCTGCCCGATGGCTACGACGAGGTCAGCCACACGGCGGACATCCACATCACCGACGACGGCCGGTTCCTCTACGGCTCCAACCGCGGCCACGACAGCCTCGCCATGTACGCCGTGGACGGGGATTCGGGCCGTCTGTCGCTGCTCGGCATCGTGCCCACGGGCGGCGAGAACCCGCGCAACTTCGGGATCGATCCGACGGGCAGCTTCGTCCTCGTCGGCAACCAGAGTTCGGATACGGTCACCTATCATCGTCTCGACCCGGACACGGGCCTGCTCCATCTCTCGGGCATCGTGGCCGATATCCCCATGGCCGTTTGCCTGAAGATGGTCCTGGTGGACTGAATCCGGCCCATGTGCGCGAAACGTCGAAACGCCGAGTCCGGCAGCCCGTCCGGCGGCACGGGCAGTCCCCCAGGCGGCACGGGCAGTCCCCCAGGCGGCATCGGTAAACCGGCGTCGAGCCGGGATGCGACCGTCTCCGAAAAGACCGGAGCGCCCGACCCCGAGCAACAGGACCAGGCCTGGCGGGACTTCGTCGACCGTTCCCGGCGCGATCCCGTGTCCTTCGAGACCCACCTGGCGGCCTTCAATCGCATATTCGCGGGGCGCCGCCCGGAGGACGGACCGCCCGTGGTCTGGGCGCCCGACGAGGCGGTACGCCAGAGGTCCAATCTCCAGGCGAGCATGGCGGCCGCGGGCATGGAGGACTATGCCGATTTCCATGCCTGGTCCGTCGGCGACCGCCCCGCTTTCTGGACCCACACCATCGAGCGGCTCGGCATCGTGTTCACGAAACCGCCGGAGGGCATCCTCGACCTGGCCGGGAGCGTCCGCAGTTCGGCCAGCGGTGTCGGAAACCCCCGGTCGATGCCGCGCGGCGGCGTCCGCGACCCCCGCTGGCTCCCGGGCGCGGAACTGAACATCGTCGACAGCTGCTTTACCGCCGATCCCCGCCGACCCGCGGTCATCACGCCCGGTCCGGACGGCCAGCCGCTCGTCACGACGACCTACGGCGAGCTGGAAAGCCTCGTCAACCGCCTCGCCAACGGCCTGTGCGACCGGGGTCTGGCGCCCGGCAAGGCCATCGCGCTCTACATGCCCCTGAACCTGGAATGCGTGATCGCCTACCTGGCCATCATCCGCGCGGGTTCGCGTGCCGTCTCCATCGCCGACAGCTTCCCGGCGGCGGAGGTCCGGCGCCGCATGGCCATCGCCGGCGCGGAATGCGTCGTCACCATGGACTGCTACGTCCGCGCGGGCAAAGCCATCCCGCTCTACGAGACGGTCGTCGAGGCGGGGGCGTCCACGGTCATCGTCGTGCCGTCGGGCGCCGCGCCGGGGGCCGGGGTCGAACCGCCAGCGGCCGGGCTTGAGCCGCCGGGTGCCGAACCGCCTGACAGCGCCGAACCGCCAGGAGCCGCCGCGGCCGGGTTTGAGCCGCCGGGTGCCGAACCGCCTGACAGCGCCGCGTCCGGGCCCGTGCCCGAACCACCTGACGGCGCCGAACCGCCTGACACCTCCGGTGCCGCACTGCCCGCGCGCCTGCTGCGCCCCGGCGACATCCCCTGGCCCGACCTGCTCTCCTCCGACGATACCTTCGAATCGGCGACCGGCGACCCCTACCGCACGACCAACGTGTTGTTCTCCTCGGGGACCACCGGCGCGCCGAAGGCCGTCCCCTGGAACCACCTGACGCCCATCAAGGCCGCCATGGACGGATACTACCATCAGGACATCCACGGCGACGACGTGACGGCCTGGCCGACCAACATCGGCTGGATGATGGGGCCGTGGCTCATCTACGCCACCCTGGTCAACGGCGCGTGCATGGCCCTGTTCCCCGGCGCGGCCAATACGCCCGAATACCCGCGTTTCATCCGGCGCGCCGGCGTCACCATGCTGGGCGTCATCCCCTCCCTGGTGCGGACCTGGCGGCACGGCGGCGCGACCGAAGGCGGCGCGACCGACGGCGGCGCGACCGAAGGCGGCGCGATCGACGGCGACGCGGCCGACGGCGTCGACTGGCCGTCCATCCGCGTCTTCAGTTCCACGGGCGAACCCGCCAGCCGAACCGACTACCTGTGGCTCATGAGCCGGGCCGCGTACCGGGCGCCCGTGATCGAATACCTCGGCGGCACGGAAATCGGCGGCGGCCACCTGGCCTGCACGGTCCTGCAGCCCTGCTCGCCCGCGACGTTCACCACGGCGAACCTCGGAGTGGATTTCGTCATCCTGGACGAGGCGGGAAAAGCGGTCGGAGAAGGGGAAACCGGCGAACTCTTCCTCGTGCCGCCCGCCCTGGGCATGTCGCAGCGGCTGCTCAACGGGGATCACGACGAAGTCTACTACGCAGGCTGTCCGGCCGGGCCTGAAGGCACGGTCCTGCGCCGGCACGGGGACAACACCCAGCGGCTTCACTGCGGCTGTTACCGGGCCCAGGGCCGGGCCGACGACGGGATGAACCTGGGCGGCATCAAGGTCAGCCCCCTGGAACTGGAGCGGATCGTGGACGGACATCCCGCCGTCTACGAAAGCGCGGCCGTGGCGGTGCAGCCCGAGGGCGAAGGCGCGGAAAGACTGGTCGTCTACATCGTCCCCGAAGGCGGAAGCGGTGCCGCCGGCCGCCATGCCGCCAGCCAGACCGATCCCGATACCCTCAAATCGGAACTTCAGTCCATGGTTTCTGCCGGGCTTAACCCATTATTCAGAATCTACCGGGTCGTCATGGTGGACGAACTCCCCCATACCGCTTCAGGCAAGCTGGTCCGCCGTACCCTGAGAGACCGAATGGGGCCTTGAAAGTGACCGGATGGAGCCTGGAAGGTAAGGAACTGAAGTATAAGGACTTAGTCGCGTGATGAGGTCGAAACGGGATCTTCGGGAGGTTGTTTGGATGCGCGTAGATGTTCTTCGATGGACAACAATCGATTCCCAATCGCTTCGAGCCGACCATCAATCGCTTCAAGCCGATTCTCAATCGCTTCAAGCCGATTCTCAATCGCCTCAAACCGACTGTTCATTATTTGCAGCCCGATAAAGAACACGATCAGGATCGTCAATATAGTTCCAACAAATCCACCGAGCATAACCCAGTCTTTTCGTTCCATTTCGTGCCCCGCTCGCATAAACTATCAACATACTTGTTATACGAGTAACAGTAGAAGTCCAAACCGGATTCTCGAACTTTTTCTACGAAAACTAAGAAAGTTCGTGACAATCAGTATTGGACTTGCCCCGGCAATACCGGTGTTCTGCACACCTCGCCTTCAAAAATCTCATCAAAAAAACGCCGCTCATCGGTAGACGGGCGGCGTACGTTGTTTTGACGGTTAAGCAATGGGTACGATCTAGTCATCAACCGTATCGTCACTACCAGGGCTGATCGTCACCGACCCAGTAGTACCTTCGTATGTCATGGAGACTTTGTTTAAGAAGGTCCTGCCCAGTAAGGCTTGATGAAGTTGACCGCCGGCAGTGAGATGTACCCCTGCAAATAAACCATACATCGTATACTGCATCTGAGGTATGTGGATTTGAGCAAGGTGAAAGTTCACGGCATTTGGTCCATGTACCCCAGAGACCGTCTGCCTATCAACAATCGGCAGACTCAAATCCATTGCGAGAGCGGAATCTATACAACTCTCCATTGCCCCGGTATCGACTAAGGCAGGGTGAGGTACGTTTGGTAAATCGGGTTGTGATTGGCCGGGTTGGTAGTTTGGATCAAATCCAATTTGGACGGGTAGCGTCGGACCATATCGTACCAATAGATCTCTACCTAAGGCATCGTCGTCGTCACTGAATCCCACCCTGATTGACGTCATATTTCACAACCTATACAACGCAGAGGCCGGCAGCGTTTTTGGAGGCTCGCCAACATGCCTGATCAAGTAAGGGCCGCGACCAAATTGTTTGACGGCGTTACAGGCCGCCTCTTCGGAGGTCAGATACGTCCCTTGAAGTTTTTCATTGTATACTACGACCCATTTGCCAAAATGGTCTGTCTCTAAGTGATCTCGCATTTTTTCGTAGGCTGCTATCTCCTTACTGAGCGAGGTCATGATGGTCTCCTTCCATCCTCATCAGGCTCAATGTATTTATGGTGTATAGTACCGCATAACCTACACCCTGTCAAGCCATTGGCCGTCTCACGGAACCAACCCTCACCGCCCGGCACTTTTTCGTTGGCGTCCCGACAAACACCCCCTTGATTTGACTTACTATTAACGATATAAATACCTTAATAGCCACCGCGGGCGTTGACAGCCGCGGGCGTAAATAACCACCGCGGGCGTTGGCAGCCGTGGCCGTTAACAGTTGCGGTCGTGAACAGCCACTGCGGTCGTAATCAGCCACCGCTTCGCACGCCAGATCTGATCTGCCCTCGAAAGGTATCCCACATGAGCCTCAAGCGCGTCGCCATCGTCGCGGGCGGCCGGACGCCCTTCATCAAGTCGGGGAAGGCCTTCGCCGGCCTCGATTCCCTGGCCCTGGCCGCCCACGCCGTGCGCGGCATGCTGGACCGGAGCGGGGTCGACCCGGCGCTGATCGAATCCGTCGTCTTCGGCTCGATGACGCCCGACCCCCTGAAGCCCAACTTGGCGCGGGAGCTCGTCTTCGAGGCGGGGCTGCCGATCCGCGCCGAGGCCCAGACCGTGGCTTCCTACTGCATCACCGGGCTGCGGGCGGCCACGGCCGTCGCCGACGCCATCGCCGGGGGGCGCATCGACGCGGGCCTGGCCGGCGGGGTCGATTCGCTGACCCGGGCCTCCATGGACCTCTTCCGCGAGCCGTCCACGGGCCTGAACATGGGCGAGCACATGGAGCTGACGTGCAAGGCGTGGGGCATCCCGCGCGAAAGGCAGGACGAGGTGGCGCTGGCCAGCCATCGCAACGCCGTGGCCGCGCGCGAGAAGCTGGCCGGGGAGATCCATCCGCTGCTGGGCGAGGAAGCCGACTCCGGGCCGCGGGCCGACACCTCCCTCAAGGCCCTGGCCGCGCTGAAGCCCGTCTTCGACCGGGAGAACGGCACGCTCACGGCGGGCAACTCGTCGCCCGTGACCGACGGCGCCGCGGCGGTGCTGCTCATGAGCGAGGAAAAGGCCGCCGAGTGCGGCCTGGAACCCCTGGCGTATATCCGGGGCATGGCCTACGCCGCCCTCGATCCCGCCGAGGGCCTGCTCATGGCGCCGGCCGTCGCCGTGCCCCGGGTCCTCGAAAGCGGCAACGTGTCCCTGGCCGAAATCGACCTGATCGAGATCCACGAGGCCTTCGCGGCCCAGGCCCTGGCCAGCGCGGCCGCCTGGGAACGGGGCTGGAAGGGGCCGCCGACGGGCGCGGTCGACTGGACCCGCGTGAACGTCAACGGCAGTTCCATCGCCGTGGGACACCCCTGGGCGGCCACGGGCGCGCGCATCCTGACGACCCTGGCCAACGAGATGAAAAGGCGCGACGCCCGCTACGGCCTGGTCAGCATCTGCGCCGCGGGCGCCATGGCCGGGGCGTTCCTGCTGGAGCGGTAGATGGCTTGGGCAGCCGGACGGTGTTTAGTCTGTAGAAGATGCCCGAATGCTCGCCGAAGGGGGTCGCGGAGATGGCGAGTAATCGGTTTACGATGTATACCGGACCAGGCGGCCGTAATGCAGAAAATATATAAATCGTTCGAGATTACGAAGTCGGATTACGACTGAATCAATCAGGGATGGATATGGCGATGCCTGTCTTCGACAGGCCTTTTGGCTCAGGAGGTCCTAATGACTGAGAAGAATAGTTATCACCTTGAAGGACGGGTCGACGGACTACAGGCACTCCTTACTCTCATCTGCACCAATTACTTGAATCTAGAAACAGACGATGTACTGAAGATCGAGGGGTTGGTTAGTAGAATTGAGAGTGGTGAGTACCTTTCCGAAGGTCGGAATGATGAATATAGAGACGGAGTGATAGAGGCCTTAAACAGATTTACATCTGTCATGAGAAACGTATCAAAACAGAACGAGGTGGCCGGATAGTTAGTTATGGAGGTGGTTGGCGGCGGGGTTTAGTATACCGTATGATTCCCTGAAACCCGCCGTCAATCTGTCTCTTTCGCCCAGATTAACCACTCCGCCACTCCCGCCCGCACTCCGCCCTCTGCCACTCCCCCACCCTACTCCCCGCCACTCCGTCGTTCCTGCTCGATCTTCACGTCGGGATGGGCCACGAGGTTAAGCCGGAAGTAGATGCCCTTGTTGATGCCGTTGGGCACCCAGCGGAAGGTGAACTCCCAGCAGTGGAGCTGCCGGTAGAGGTCGACGCTGTGGGAGACGATCTCCTTTCGGCGGTAGTCGTAGTTGATCGAGTGCTGGACGCGCCACTTGTCGGTCACGCGGTTGGTGAGCCGGAGCGGGTCCGTGATGTCGTTCAGGCCGAAGCGGTTCACGGCGCGGATTTCGTGGCTGCTGGTGCTGAAATCGTCTTCGTGGCCGGAGCGCCGGATGGTGTAGCGGTGAGAGAGCCGCACCGTCCAGGGCCGCTTGATCTCGGCGAAGCGCTGGTCGAACCGGTCGTCGTCGTACCCGCCGTACCCGCCGTAATCGCTGAATCCACCGCCCGAGAACCCGCCGCCCGAGAACCCGCCTCCCGAAAACCCGCCGCCCGAAAATCCGCCTCCCGAGAACCCGTCGTCGTACCCGCCGTAGTCCCCGAACTCCCCGAAGCCGTCCCGGTCCGGCCGGCGCCCCACGAGGTTGAGGGACGTGCTGACCGATAAGCGGTCCAGCCACGGCCGCCGGAACTCATCCGTGTCGGGATCGTAGAAATCGTGGTTCATCGTCAGGTTCAGGTTCAGGCGGCGGCTCGGGATGCGCACGCTCGTCGAAAGGTCCGCGAATTTGTTCGTCTCGGCCTGGAAGTCGTAGGAAGTCGAGGTTTCGACGTAGACCAGGTTGTACTTCTTCTCGCGGTTGTCGTGCTCCGTCCTGGCCTGCAGGATGTTGTCGAGGGAGAAGCGCAGCGACTTGCGGACGCGCCGCCCGCTGCCCCGCCCGCCGCTCTGGGTGAAGGAGACCAGGGGCGTGACCACGTGGCGCAGCGCGTTCAGGCGGCCGATCTTCGGCTGGAAGAGGCCGTAGAGCGTCGTGGTGGCCGACATGCCCACCGAATGGTCTTCCTTCGTTTCGATCTTGCCGTCGGATTCCTCGCCCTTCTCCTGCTCCCAGGTCCGCTTGTACCGGGCCTGCGGGCGGAGCTTCAGCCAGTTCCCGATCTTCTGCGGCGCGCTCAGTCTGAATTCGTTGGCCAGGGTCCGGATGGTGTCGTGGCGGTAGAGGTACCGGGTATCCGGGCCGGCGTAGGTCGTGTCCCGGCCGGTCCGCACGTTCTGCCGGCGGTTCCGCAGCGTGTTGTTGAAGCCGAACAGGAAGGCGTGGTACCAGCGCTCCTCGATCGCCGTGCGGGGGCTCTTGAAGTCGGGCATGCTGCCCCGCCGGGTCTGGCGCTTCGGCGGCTGGATGATGGGCCGCGTCGCGAACCGGAACCGCAGCGTGGTGCTCGGGCGGCTCGGCTGGCCCGTCCTGCCGGACGTGGACGTGCTCAGGTTCAGGCTGTTGCGGCCGAACCGCTTGTCCACCGAGAAGCTGGACCGCGTGTTGGACCGCAGGCGCCCGGGGTCCGTCCCCCGCGTCGTGGAATGCAGGTACCGCAGCGACTGGGCGAAGTTGGTCTGCCCGCGGACCGTCAGCCCGGGGAGCAACTCCTGCCGGTGCCGTCCGGACACGTCCCAGCCCGTGGTCTTCCCGGTGAAATCCGTGCGCCAGGAGCCGCTCGCCGTGCCCCGCAGCCGGCGGTCCTGCCGGTACTGGAACCGCGGTCTCAGCATGAACCCGGTCTTGGCCTCGATATCGCCGGTGACCTTCAGGTCGAAGTACTCGTTCGGCGCCCAGTAGTAGCCGAGGTTGCGCAGGTAGCGGCCTTCGTCCACGCCGCTGCCGTAATTCGGGACCGTAAGGCCGGACTGCCGGCCTCTCTTCACGGAGAAGACGTATACGGGGACATAGAATACCGGGATGCCGAGTATGTAGCCCGTCGCGTGCCGGACGACCGCCT
The DNA here is from genome assembly GCA_963693015.1 of bacterium. GTDB lineage: Bacteria > JAAXHH01 > JAAXHH01 > JAAXHH01 > JAAXHH01 > JAAXHH01. Next base: position 1,186,662 of record OY843748.1, on the reverse strand, counting down.
TGTCCTCCGGGACGACCTTCGCCCGGTTGATCCTCAGGTAGTAGTGCAGGTGGTTCGGATTGTCGCAGGTGGTGTAGGTGCCGTCCTCGAGTTCGAAGGTCCGGTCGGCGTTGAGCCGCATGATCTCTCCGCTGAAGAACCCCTGGTCGTACTGGGTGCGGCCCTTCCAGATCTGTCCTTCGCGCGTCTTCATGTCGTACCGCATGCGGTCCCCGACCACGACGTTCATGTCGTCTTTCAGCCTGGGATAGGTATTGGTCTCGGGGTCGATGTCCGGCGAAGGGGGCAGGAAGTCCGCGGTCAGCACCTCGGTATCGGTCTGGAACCTCAGCCGGCCGGCCGTCAGCTCGACGTCGCCGTACTGCAGCATGGCGCTGCCGGTCATCACCAGCGTGGTGTCGCGGAAGACGTATTCGATGGCGTCCGCGTTGTATTCGATCTCCGGCAGGTCCGTCGTATCGGCCTCGGTGCCGGCCGCCCCCGCGCCGCCGGCAGGGAACTGGGCGAGGGCCGATCCGGGAAGGCCGGCCAGGAGCAGCGAGACCAGCAGGCCGACCAGCAGCCAGACCGGCATCAACCGCGCGGCATCGATCAGCCCCGTCAGGCACCGCCTGGCAACGGCCAACCTGCGTGTAACTTTACCTTCATTACCATTAAGGTTAATAATATACCCCGTCATTCCGAGAAATCTGTTGACCGGTTCCCGCGGACCGTGTAAGATCGGTGATTCAATAAGGGTTCGAGGGCAAGAAAAAGTAAAGAAAATACAGTTGACGTCCCGGGCGGCTACCACTATACTTGCAATTAGTATGGACTTTCCGGGCGGAATCCCGGGCCGGACGCAAAGCCGGTTCTTTGAAAACTTATACGGTCAGTAAGGGTTATGGTTGCACCGGGGATGCAAAGATTGTGTTGCGAAGCAGCAAAAAAAGATTCATTTTTTCCTTGCGTTATCGAGATCGAGTCTGTTATATAGGCCCCAAACATGTATTTTTGCGGAGGAGATCGTTGGTAAGAATCGTATTTCTTTTGCTCGCTACGCTTGTATGCCGTGACGCATACGCCCAGTTGGATCTCAATCTTGGCGTGTCCGGAAACAGGTCCTATTCCTGTCTTGCGGATCTCACCGATTCGGGATTCGGGTACGGCGTCCGGGTCGAGCTGGCGGGGGATCTGAACGACCGGTTCCAGTTCATCGGGAACCTGTCGCTCGACAGACACAACGAGGATTATACGTCCCTCCCGGTCATGGCCGGGTTGAGGTTGTCCACCACTTCGGACGACGACATGTTCTGTTACGTTCAGGCAACGGGCGGAAGCGCCTACAGGGTCATGGGCGACGAGGACAACGAGACCGCCTGGATAATGAACGCCGGCATCGGCACGGTGTTCAACAGGCTGGGCGCGGTTGTGGAGTACAATTGGTCACGCGAGAAGTGGAGTTGGATATCGGTTCGTACATTTTTGAGGTTACCACTTGGTTTCTAGTGTCCATGCCACGACGAGGGCATATGGGAAAGGAGTGCATATAGGTTGTATACTTTCGTACAGAAGCAGATTGCAAAGGGTAGTTTACATCTACGGGAGATACAAATGCATTACTTCATAGTAGTACTGATTGCGTTCGCTCTCAGTATGTATGGATGCGAAGGAAAGACCGGTCCGGCAGGTCCGACCGGCACGACCGGCGCCGCAGGCCCGGCAGGTCCGCAGGGTCCGCAGGGTTCGACCGGCCAGACCGGTCCGCAAGGCCCGGCAGGTGCGCAGGGTGAGACGGGCGCCACCGGTCCTGAAGGTCCGGCAGGTCCGCAGGGCGAAAAGGGTGACGCAGGCCCGCAGGGCGAGAAGGGTGATACGGGCGAGCAAGGCCCGGCAGGTCCCGCAGGCCCTGAAGGTCCCGCAGGCCCCGCAGGCCCGCAGGGCGAGAAGGGTGATACGGGCGAGCAAGGCCCGGCAGGTCCCGAAGGCCCGGCAGGCCCGAAGGGCGACAAGGGTGATGCCGGCAATCCGGCCGATCTCGATCCGGGCGCCATAGGCAACATCCTGGCCGACATTAACCACATCCTCCTGATCGAGGGTGATCAAAAGGCTAAAGACGCCCGTAGGCTCAATGCTCCTGGCTTTGACAACGCGATAGCGGCGGTCGCCCTGGTTACCGGTAAAGAGATCAGCCTTACGCCTATGGCCAGATCTCAGGACGGAATGGTGATTCCCTCAAGGTTCGAGTGGGAGTCCATGACTCCGGGTGTCGCCACGGTAGACGACGGTACCATTACGGGTGTTACCAAGGGTACCGCGAAGCTGGAATTGTCAGTCGCTGGTCGTGGCATAGTGATCAAGTTCGACGTCACCGTGTATAATGCGGTCGATCGCGTCGTAGCCACGCTAGATGGTGATAACGAGCTCGCAGTCGGAGCGACCGCTATGATTTCGGCTGTAGCCTATGACGATGCGGGCGATGACGATACCGATAACGAGGTTCGTCTTCCCGGCATTATGTTTGCCTGGAAAAGCAGCGATACCAGCGTAGCAACTGTAGAGGCCGTGAAGGGTAACAGCGCTATGGCTAAGATCACGGCCAAGGGCGCCGGAACGGCTAATATCACGGCCAGTGCGGAAGGCAAGACGAGCGACGCGGTAGAGATCACGGTGTATTCCCTTGCGGCGCCTGAAAGACGTCTGACCGCACAGAATCAGCCGTATACTATCGAGGTCGACAGCACCACCGCTGGCAGCGAAACAATGACTGTACGAGCGATCTCTGTCAAACTTGAGGAGAAAGAAGGTGCTGACTCGTGGGCTGTCGCCGGTGGCCAAACGGTGACGTTTGCAATCCAAAGTGGTGGTGCGTGGTTGAATATTGCCGCCGCCGACGCCGACGCTACTTCTGGCTCCGACAGCGGTGAGGCCGTCATCGCTAATTACCCCCAAACCGGTTCTCTCGCTTTCGTTACTGATGCTACTGGGCTTTTGAAGGCTCCTGCGAAGGGAGAATCCGTAACGGTCGTCGTCAAGGTCAGTGCAACGTACGCGCCATCAATACGCGTCCCCGTCACGATTTCGACGAAGAAGTAACGCACGACAATACAGCATACACAGCTTAACCGTGTATCTTCCCGTCCGTCCTTAGTAGGTCGCTTCGCGGCCGAACGGGGCGGACGGTTTTTTATGTGCTTTTTGCGCGTTGAGCCGGCCGCTTGCGCGTTGCCGGGTCCAACCGGTCTTCAGGTTTTGCTTCTTCATCTGCAAGGCTTCGAAGCGCTCCCGTTGCCTGGCGGTAAGGCTGACGGTAAGGCGCCCCGGATTATTGAGCCACAGATAGCTCACGTGCTCGAAGAAGTTCAGATGACGCCAGGTCCTCTCTTCGCTTAAACCATCTCGTGCTTATCTTACCCATACCAAACAGCAAGGAATTCTTTTCTTGACTAATTCTTCTTTTCTTGACTAATTCTCGACTGGAAGGTATTTTACTGGCACAGTTTAATACCCATGCCGCGACAAAGGGCACTTGGAATACGAGAATATCGGGCATATTGGAAAGGAGTGCATCATATGGGAAAGGAGTGCATATAGGTTGTATACTTTCGTACAGAAGCAGATTGCAAAGGGTAGTTTACATCTACGGGAGATACAAATGCATTACTTCATAGTAGTACTGATTGCGTTCGCTCTCAGTATGTATGGATGCGAAGGAAAGACCGGTCCGGCAGGTCCGACCGGCACGACCGGCGCCGCAGGCCCGGCAGGTCCGCAGGGTCCGCAGGGTTCGACCGGCCAGACCGGTCCGCAAGGCCCGGCGGGTGCGCAGGGTGAGACGGGCGCCACCGGTCCTGAAGGTCCGGCAGGTCCGCAGGGTGAAAAGGGTGACGCAGGCCCGCAGGGCGAGAAGGGTGATACGGGCGAGCAAGGCCCGGCAGGTCCCGCAGGCCCTGAAGGTCCCGCAGGCCCCGCAGGCCCGCAGGGCGAGAAGGGTGATACGGGCGAGCAAGGCCCGGCAGGTCCCGAAGGCCCGGCAGGCCCGAAGGGCGACAAGGGTGATGACGGCAATCCGGCCGATCTCGATCCGGGCGCCATAGGCAACATCCTGGCCGACATTAACCACATCCTCCTGATCGAGGGTGATCAAAAGGCTAAAGACGCCCGTAGGCTCAATGCTCCTGGCTTTGACAACGCGATAGCGGCGGTCGCCCTGGTTACCGGTAAAGAGATCAGCCTTACGCCTATGGCCAGATCTCAGGACGGAATGGAGATTCCCTCAAGGTTCGAGTGGGAGTCCATGACTCCGGGTGTCGCCACGGTAGACGACGGTACCATTACGGGTGTTACCAAGGGTACCGCGAAGCTGGAATTGTCAGTCGCTGGTCGTGGCATAGTGATCAAGTTGGACGTCACCGTGTATAATGCGGTCGATCGCGTCGTAGCCACGCTAGATGGTGATAACGAGCTCGCAGTCGGAGCGACCGCTATGATTTCGGCTGTAGCCTATGACGATGCGGGCGATGACGATACCGATAACGAGGTTCGTCTTCCCGGCATTATGTTTGCCTGGAAAAGCAGCGATACCAGCGTAGCAACTGTAGAGGCCGTGAAGGGTAACAGCGCTATGGCTAAGATCACGGCCAAGGGCGCCGGAACGGCTAATATCACGGCCAGTGCGGAAGGCAAGACGAGCGACGCGGTAGAGATCACGGTGTATTCCCTTGCGGCGCCTGAAAGACGTCTGACCGCACTTGAGCAGCCGTATACTATCGGGGTCAATGCTGATTCCACTTTCCGTGATGGAACATCCATCAAGGTCAAGCTTGAGGAGAAAACCGGTGCCGGTGCAACAGGGTGGGAAACAGTCGATGCTGGCCAAACGGTGACGTTTGCAATCCAAAGCGGTGGTGAATGGCTGACCATTGCTAGTGCCCAAGCTACGGCCCCGACTACTAGCGCTGGTGAAACCCAACTTGACATCGGTTCTTTCTCATCCAGCAATAGTACTGGGTTACTCAAGGCTCCTGCGGCCGGGGCTTCCGCGAAGGTCGTCATCAGGATCGGTGCAACGTACGCGCCATCAATACGCGTCGAAGTCACTATTAAGCGGGATGCGGAGAGCGGCTAACAAAGGGTCAGGGATATTCCTGCGAGAAAAGTGAGTGGTTGTAGCTGACCAGGTTATGGCCACTCACCAGGTTTCAGGAACGCTTCCCGACCGGTAACGTACGACAATACAGCATACACAGCTTAACCGTGTATCTTCCCGTCCGTCCTTAGTAGGTCGCTTCGCGGCCGAACGGGGCGGACGGTTTTTTATGTGCTTTTTGCGCGTTGAGCCGGCCGGTCCAGCGCGCTGCCGGTAAAACCTGATCTTTCTACGCAATACGTCCTCAGTCGGTCCGATCGATCCCCCGCCTGGTACCTCGGCAAGCCCAACCACGCCGCGCCTGTCGTCAGCCAGGCGGCCCCTGTAAAAAAAATGAAAAAAACGTATTTTTTATACGAGATAATTGTCGTGATCTCGACTAAAGGGTTAAACCTGTGTATCTTCCCGTCCTTAGTAGGCGGTTTCGCGGCCGAACGGGGCGGACGGGTTTCTCTTTGCCTTGCGTTATTGACAACAGGCAGGCGATCCGTAGGTTATGAACAATCCAACCACTTGAAGCGTCCCCTTCCTGTCGGCACTCAAGGGATATGACGCCCAATCGAGCAGGTGAATCATGAACGATCTGAAACCATGTATCCTGAGACGCGGCGCGATTGTCGAGTTGTCGGACGGCGACGCCCGGCGCGCGATGGGGTTCAAGTACGTCGTGACCGGCGAGTGGACTTTCAGGTGCTCCAACTACATGCCCTCCGGACCGTCCTCCGTGCGGATCATGCGCAATCGCTACGATCTCCCCGAGCAGGAAGCGCCCCTCGCCACGATTCACGATGGGATGACCGGCAAGCCGGGGAAGTCGGTCGTATATCCCGGTTTTCTGTTTGACGGTCCGAGCGGGCCCACCGTGGACACGGACAACGCCATGGCGGGCGCGCTCCTGCACGACGCGCTGTACCTGGCCATGCGTCTCGGCCTGGTACGGCAGAAATTCCGCCGCCGGGCGGACAGGGATTTCCGCAAGATACTGAAGGACGAGGGCATGTCCTGGCTGCGCCGGTGGCTGTGGTTCCGGGCGGTCCGGCGGTTCGCGGCGGGATCCGCGAAATTGCGGCCCGGCTTCCTCGAACGCAGGTTCCTGTACAAACCGCAGGATGGGGAGGGGGGTGGTGGGGCGAGAGTGGAGGGGGTGGCGAAGGTGGCGGTGGAGGGGGCAGCGGAGACGCGTCGGTGAATTCATCCTGAAGGCCGGGGGCTGTAGGGATTTCCTTCGCTTTTTTCGTATCCATGCCACGGCAAGGGCATCCGGAAGACAAGGGCATCCGGAAGGAGAAGCAGCCATGTATCGAAAGAACTTCACCGAGCTGAATGCCACCGAACTGAACCGTCTGGCCAACGCGCTAAACGCGCTGTGGGATGACGGCACCATCGAGGCCAATGCAACCCTGCACCATGCCAACTTCAACAACGGCATCCACGGGGGGCCTGCCTTTCTGCCATGGCACCGCGACTTCCTGCGCAAGTTCGAGCTGGCCCTGCAGGCAGTCGAACCCTCCGTGACGCTGCCCTACTGGGACTGGACCCGCACTGACTCGCGGAACCTGGACTCAGGTATCTGGAATACATTCTTCGGGGGCCGCAACAACAGAGGCGGCCGGTTCGATCACTGGAATTACACTCGGAGTGCGTCCGGTTCGGGTACGCTCCCGCGGCATGCCAAAATCATCGCCGAATTGCACGCCAAAACCTTCACAGCCTACCGTGCCGTGGAGGGATGGTATGAGGGAAGGATGGGCAGTCATGTGCCAGGGCACAACTGGACCGGCGGTACCATGAGCAGCGGTTACTCGCCGCGTGATCCCCTGTTCTACCTCCATCACTGCAACGTGGATCGGCTGTGGGCCATCTGGCAGCAGAATAATCGGAACGCGGAGCAATACAACCATACGGCCGGAATTGACAGCGACAGCGACAGCCGCAACAACACGGTGAATGCCGCCCGGGTGCCCCTGAACGGTCAGATGATCGGCGGCGCCACGCCGGACTCCATGCTGCGACACCGGGACCTGGGATATCGCTACGAGCGCGACGTGCTCCTGGAGGTCGCCTGGTATGAAGGCGGCCATGGCAACTTGCAGACGGGAGACCCGCGCACTGCCGACGTGTACATCCGGGACGCCGCGGGCGACACCGGGCAGACCCCGAGCCCGGATATCCACTGGGCATCGCCGGATATCTGGGTGCGCAACGACGCCCCCGCGACACCCGGCGAGGATCCCGAGAATGGGCATCAGGCGCCCATCGTGAACACCGTCAACTACCTGTACGTACGGGTGCGCAACCGAGGAACCACCGGCTCAGGCAGGCAGGACGTGGAGGTGTACCACTGCAATCCCGGCACCGCCATGCTGTGGCCGGACCATTTTACCCGGATTGGTACGCTGCCGGTGGATGACGTCCCGAGCGGGGGCGCGGTGCGCGTGGGCCCGTTTACGTGGACGCCCGCCATTGTCGATCACGAGTGTCTGCTGGCTATTGCTTCCGGGGTCAATGACCCGTCCGTGGTGCCCCAGTTCATCGGCTCGGTACCTCACTGGATGATCGTGCGCTTCGCCAACAATGCGGGACAACGCAATGTGGCCCCGATTCGCGTACCCTCCCCGCGCTCGGGTGCCAGGGCCCGTACTCGTGTGGGTTTGTGCGGTATAGTGGGACGGTCGAACAACCGGTTTCGTCTGGATGTCACCCGATTTCCAAGGGACACCACGGTTCGAATCACCGTGCCCAACAGCGTGCCGGACTATTCACGGATGACCAACTTCGCCCCCCTGTTTCGCAACGCCCGCTTCTCCACGTTGGCGCTGAAGGGCGGCAATGCCGGCGTCATAGACAACCTGAAATTGCGCTCCCGCCAGGCGATCAATATGACCCTGACCTTCGATTTCTCCGTCGAGGCCAACCTCGACCAACGGTACCCGCTCGTCGCGACCCAGTGGCAGGACGGCCAGCTCGCGGGACAGCTCAACCTGGATGTGATCGCCGTCAAGGACCCCGAGGATTTCGTGTACGGCAACGTCCGCACCAGGGAGCTTCATACGGTCAAGTGCGCTTTCTGGCCCCTCTTCTCCGACCGGAACAAGCGCGCCTTCGGCAGCATCAGGGAAGGGGTGGCCCTCGGTTACAATGGCTGCGCGTACTGCCTGCCGGAACATCACACGGATTGATGGCTGGGCGGTGGCGGTGGCGGAGGCGGTGGGAGTCGCCGAGGCGGAGTCGGAGGCGGTGGCGACGGAGGAGGCGGCAGCGGTGGCGGTGTCGGGGGGGCGGAGTCGGGAGCGGAGGCGGCAGCGGAGACGGTGGGAGTCGCCGGGCCGCCACGGGTTAATCGTTGGGGCGGTGGCGGCGGGCGGTGTTGCATGAAAAAAAAGATTTTGGTCGAGCTAGTCGCCATGACCTCGACTAAAGGGGTGAAAGCAAGGTCGTTATGGTAATGGATCAGGATGCACTCACCCCTCGCCAGGAGTCAGACGATGTCCGTAACGTGCCGTGAGCACTGGACCATTGGCATTCAGATATTCCAGATACCATGACGAACTCAGGACGCCGGTTCGCAGCCGGAGGGTAACCACACACGCGCCGAAGGGGGTTATGTCATGGAAATGCCCACGTGGGTTCTTCAATTGCTTGGCCATGCCGTTACGTTGGTTGGCGTGATCGGATTCTACTACTGGAAAGCAAGGGATGCAAACCGAGACAGGTTCGACAGGATAGACGAACGGTTCGACAAGATTGACGCCAGAATCGACGCCACGTCCCAAGAGCTCAGCGCCAGGATCAACGAAGTTGCCAGCAAGGTTGACATGGTATGGGGGCACCTGGGTTTGACCGGCAAGGCCGACAGACAATCATGACGCGCGCGGCAATCCTGGGGAATGGCAGATTTTCCCCTGTTCATGCAGGTTAAGCACCCTTGTCCGCAGGGAGGTTCCGGTGGCTGACGACCCGACTGATCGACTGATCGATGACATCATCCGGCGCGAAGGGCGCAGATTCACCCACGACCCGGATGATCCGGGCGGTCCCACGCGATTCGGGATCACGCTCCGGACGCTGCGTTCCTGGCGGAAGAACAATCGTCTGACCGCCGATGACGTGCGAACGCTCAAGGAACCGGAGGCGCGCGAGATACTGGCCCACAAGTATATCGTCCGGCCGGGGTTCGACCAGGTCGGTTCGGGTCCGTTGTACGAGCTGCTGGTCGATTCCGGGGTGAACCACGGCGTCGGCCGGGCGGCAAAGTGGTTCCAGCGGGCCGTAGGCGCTCGTCCCGACGGCCTCATCGGTCCGCGGACCATGGCGGCCTATCGATCTCACCTGGCGCGCGACCCGGGCGGGCGCCCCACGGCCGTATACCTGCACGTCCTCAACACCCGGAACCTGTTCTATTATCGCATCCTCAAGCGCGATCCGTCTCAGCTCAAATACGCGGGCGGATGGAGCAGGCGCGTCGGCGAATTCATTTTGAAGGTCGGGGAGTTGTAGGGGTTGGGCGGGGGTGTTGGCTTGAAGGCCGGGGAGTTGTAGGGGTTGGGCGCGTTGGTGATCGGTGTGATTATGACCTGTGGAAAAGATATTTGACGACGATTACAAATATACCCAGGACGCTTCCTGTCGTTGAGACTATGAGGGTCGTCATAACGGAATCTGGAATTTCAATGAGTTTATAGATCGTTTGGTTTGATATTACTATCAGCATTGCAATAAAGATCAACCAACATACAATCAACTTGTAGATCTTACCGGCATACAGTTTTCTTTCTTCCCTGTCTTGCTTTCTATCTTCTATTTCCTGCTTGGCCTGTTCGCTCCATAATTCTTCTTCATCTTCTATATCTTGAGAAACCACTATCTCAGTGGCTTCTGGATCAGGAAGTGGAGGTATTACGGGGTTGACTGCGGAATTAGCCACTTATTACTCAGTTGCAGTTGCATTTTCTAACTGTTTCTTGAAATGCCTTGTTACCAAATCCGGATCAATTTCAACAAACAACTCATTATTCTCGACCTCAGACCAGGTCTGATGCCACGGATTACCATCAATATGGGTCATACCTGACAATTGTGATGCAGTAAATCTACTGTACATTTTCCAAATTCGATCTAACAATGATTTTACATAACTATCATCGTTATCTATTGAAACGGGGTTCTTGTTAGTATCTAATATCAGTTCAGCAATATTGCTGTTTCCGTATCCTTTAAGTTCATAATACAGAGACATTACCACAGGGCCATATCGCCAAGCTTGAATACGTTCACTGATTAAGGGTTTGTCGGTTAGCGCATAATGCCAACCATAAGCATAATAGACTATCTTTAATAGCTTCATCGGGGACAAGGTCGTTTTGTCCTGATGGGCTTTTTGGATGAAGTAATTAGCTATTGCAGCGGATGGATAAGGAGGCATACATCAAACATACATCTTTGAAGCGATTTGGTCAACTTACAATCTTTTGCATAGGCGGGTTGTGCTGGTCAAAAAGACAAGAACGTTAAAAAGGCGAAGGCCGCCGGATAGGAGCACGGGATCTGGGCATGTGACACTCCTTTCAAGCACAAAAGAGAACATGTCCGCTAACCGGGTCAACTCCAGTTTTTGACCTTGATTTTCTTGAGCGTTTTTAGCGGATCGGCGAGCAATCTCCGAACAACAATCATCCTTTCCGAACAAGGGGTATGTTGTATGGCAAGGGTTCCGTTGCGAATAAACGTACTGATCCTCGTAGGAGCGGGTTACGTTTCGCTTCTGATTATCTTCGGTGCGATGTGTTGGGGAGGAGGAATGACAGCGGAAAGCGCTTACGAAGTGGTAAAGTCTCCGCTCATGGCACTGATCGGGGGGTCGCTTGCTATCTCGAAGGATCTGATCCCACTGGGCGATAGCCGCCCTGACTCAGATGAAACGGCTAAGAACAAGACCTGAAGAAACAACCACAACCGGGAAGGCGCTGCCACTACTGAATAGCAGAATCAAGAGGAAACGTATTCCGCCCACCCCGGAACGCCTCGTAAGGGCCGTCCGTCCAGTCAGGATCAAACAGGACGAAAGAAGTAGATTGTATTCGAGACAATCGTCATGACCTCGACTAATGGGGTGAATCATGAACGATCTGAAACCATGTATCCTGAAACGCGGCGCGATTGTCGAGTTGTCGGACGGCGACGCCCGGCGCGCGATTGTCGAGTTGTCGGACGGCGACGCCCGGCGCGCGATGGGGTTCAAGTACGTCGTGACCGGGGCGTGGACGTTCAGGTGCTCCAACTACATGCCCTCCGGACCGTCCGACGTGCGGATCATGCGCAATCGCTACGATCTCCCCGAGCAGGAAGCGCCCCTCGCCACGATTCACGCCGGGATGGACGGCAAGCCGGGGAAGTCGGTCGTATATCCCGGTTTTCTGTTTGACGGTCCGAGCGGGCCTACCGTGGACACGGACAACGCCATGGCGGGCGCGCTCCTGCACGACGCGCTGTACCTGGCCATGCGTCTCGGCCTGGTCCGGCAGAAATTCCGCCGCCGGGCGGACCGGGATTTCCGCAAGATACTGAAGGACGAGGGCATGTCCTGGCTGCGCCGGTGGCTGTGGTTCCGGGCGGTCCGGCGGTTCGCGGCGGGATCCGCGAAGGTGCGGCCCGGCTTCCTCGAACGCAGGTTCCTGTACAAACCGCAGGATCGGGAGGGGGGTGGTGGGGCGAGTGGTGATTCCGGTGGAAGTGCGAGTGGAGGCGGTGCGAGCGGCGGCGGCAGTGGCAGCGGAGGCGGCAGTGGCGGCGGAGGCGGCGGGAGTCGCCGGGCCGCCACGGGTTGATCGTTACGATGTTGCCCGGCGGTCGGGTGTTGCATAAAAAAAGATTTTGGTCGAGATAGTCGCCATGACCTCGACTAAAGGGGTGAAAGCAAGGTCGTTATGGTAATGGATCAGGATGCACTCACCCCTCGCCAGGAGTCAGACGATGTCCGTAACGTGCCGTGAGCACTGGACCATTGGCATTCAGATAGATATTCCAGATACCATGACGAACTCAAAACACCGGTTCGCAGCCGGAGGGTAACCACACGCGCCGAAAGGGGTTCTGTCATGGAAATGCCCATGTGGGCTCTTCAATTGCTTGGCCATGCCGTTACGTTGGTTGGCGTGATCGGATTCTACTACTGGAAAGCAAGGGATGCAAACCGAGACAGGTTCGACAGGATAGACGAGAAGTTCGCCAGGATCGACGAAAGGTTCGACAAGATCGACGAGAAGTTCGACAAGGTTAACGCCAGGATCGACGCCACGTCCCAAGAGCTCAGCGCCAGGATTAACGAAGTTGCCAGTAAGGTTGATATGGTATGGGGGCACCTGGGTTTGACCGGCAAGGCCGACAGACAAACATGACGCGCGCGGCAATCCTGGGAGTCGAAACAGCATTCCGTTGATCGTTTTCTATGTTGGCGATATGGAAACCTGAAAGCGCACGTAGGCGTTAATCCGAAGGACTTGATCCCGGAACGTCTGGAGATACCCCAAGACGCATGCGACTATGACGTTGTCCGGCGTTTTCCTAATGACGATCGAAAGGTTGGATAAGACGCTGGCCGGGGCAGCATGAAAAAAGTAGATTTTGGTCGAGATAGTCGCCATGACCTCGACTAAAGGGGTGAAAGCAAGGTCGTTATGGTAATGGATCAGGATGCACTCACCCCTCGCAAGGAGTCAGACGATGTCCGTAACGTGCCGTGAGCACTGGACCATTGGCATTCAGATATTCCAGATACCATGACGAACTCAGGACGCCGGTTCGCAGCCGGAGGGTAACCACACACGCGCCGAAGGGGGTTATGTCATGGAAATGCCCACGTGGGTTCTTCAATTGCTTGGCCATGCCGTTACGTTGGTTGGCGTGATCGGATTCTACTACTGGAAAGCAAGGGATGCAAACCGAGACAGGTTCGACAGGATCGACGAGAAGTTCGCCAGGATAGACGAAAGGTTTGACAAGATCGACGAGAAGTTCGACAAGGTTAACGCCAGAATCGACGCCACGTCCCAAGAACTTCACGCCAAGATCGACGCCACGTCCCAAGAGCTCAGCACCAGGATTAACGAAGTTGCCAGTAAGGTTGATATGGTATGGGGGCACCTGGGTTTGACCGGCAAGGCCGACAGACAAACATGACGCGCGCGGCAATCCTGGGAAATGGCAGATTTTCCCCTGTTCATGCAGGTTAAGCACCCTTGTCCGCAGGATGGAGAAGCAGAAGTGAGACTCTACTCTATCGTCGTCTTTGAAGAGAACGGCAACGATATCAAACGTGAAATCACAAACAGAATAGCCCGTTTGCCGTTTCCCAAATACAAAGCCGAACCGATGTTCTTCGTTGCCTTCAGCGGCAGTGCTGTCGAGTTAAGGAGAATCGTTGAGACTTCGGAGGCCGGTGATTCCGTGGCTGTGCTTTCAATCAGTGGCTTTTCTTTAATCAAGCACGATGAGGACCAGATGGGTGATTGGCTTGAAAGACATTTCGAAAGCAGGGTCGAATATGAATAAGGGCAAGGAAAACGTGAAATCGTCTAACTTCACGTTCTACATAGGGGTAGGGATAACCGTTCTAACAAGTCTGGCTTCTTACATCCTCATTGATTTGAGAGCGGATATAGAACATGTAGAACATGGCCTACAGAGAGGCCAGGATCAAGTCGAGAAGAGGGTATTCAGGTTAGAAGGAATACTACTAGATAAAGAGGGAAATAAAGAGGAATAGGATGTTGCAGGCCAATACGAACACACATCCCCAAAGAACCCTGGTCTGCCATCTGGGCCTGACGCGGATGCTTGTTATCTGTTCTTCGTCCAACAGCCTTACTTCCACAATGTTCATCCTTTCTACCGGCGGCGTGCGAGATGCGAGATAGTTGTTCGTGTCTGAAACTGGCAGAGAAGGAAATACAATCGCGTACAGGAATGATAGCCGATGCACTGTGACTTGTCAAATTCTTTATCCTTTCCTGCAGGCCGGGGCCTGTTTAGAATCATCATGAAACGGTTATACGACTTGTTGCGGTCAATCCCCGCTTATTCGAATCCTGGAAAGGCAAACGACTCATGCATACTTCCTGGAAAGGGAAACGACTCATGCGGAAAGGCAAACGGCTCATGCGGACGGCGGTTTTCGTGCTCGCGATGGTCCTGGGCGTGACGACGGTCAGCGGGACCGCGTCGGCCCAGGCGGACTGCGGCGGCACCCGGGCCGTGCTGCGGCTGCACGCTCCGAAGGACGCCCTTGAAGAGCTGCTCAACCGCGCGGTGCCGGGACGAATGGAGGGTAGAGAGGCGTTTGATACCAGTTTGCTCAGGGACGAATACGTGGCGTGGTCAATGACACGTTCGCCGATAAGGCTGGTCACGGAGCACGCCCGCCTGCGTGCATATACCACTATCGCCGGCGGCGTCCGGGTCAAAGGCAAAGTCCCGCTCATCGGGACGGATTTCAGTGCCGGGCCTGATCTCACGATTGACGCGGCGCTTGCGTTGCAGCCCGTGCTCGATAGCGATTGGCGCCTGCATCCCAACGTGTCGGCACACGCCAGCGTGACGCGCGCGATGGCCAGAATCCTCGGTGCCGACGTCAACGTCAGAACCCTGTCCCAGCTGGCGCTGGACGGGTACCTGGCGCGCATGGAGGAACGGGTCAACGAAAGATTCGCGGAAGGTCTGTTCCTGCGAAAGGAAGCGGAGCGGATCTGGAACGACATGCATCGCGTCGACCGCATATCGATCGAGCAGCTGCCGGGCGGTGTGGCGGCGTGGTTCGTGGCGAGGCCGACGAGGATCGCGGCCACGGACCTGTTCGTGAATGAAACGGGTTTTGACATCGGTATCTCCGTATTCGCCGAGACCGACCTGGTCATTGGCAATGAACCGAAGCCGGCTCCCCGGCCGCTTCCTCCGCTCGAGTTCGACTACGATCTCCCCGACGGGAAAATCGAACTGGACCTGCCCGTATTCGTCGATTGGAAGACGGCCAACGGCCTGATCGCGGCACGTCTCGAAGAACCCGTCCTCTACGAGGGAGATTACGCCCGCCTGCAAATCGCCGAGGCCAGGCTTTCGCACGGTCCGGGGGAATCGGCCGTCGCGGCGTTGAAGGCGAACCCGGGGGAATCGGCCGTCGCGGCGTTGAAGGCGAACCCGGAGGAATCGGCCGTCGCGTCGTTGAAGGCGAACCCGGAGGAATCCGTACTGGTCTCTGCCGTGGTGACGGCCGGGCCGAAGGGGTTTATTGGGTGGGTCCTCTATATCATCCAGCGCGTACTGAGGGCGCTGGGTCTGCATGCCGATTACTTCGGGAACTACGGGGAACATCGGATAGCGATTTCGGTCCGGCCCGAGGTGTCGGAAGATGGCAGACGTATTGCGTTCAGGGATGCCAGGCTCTTGCCGGAGTCCGCCTATTTGATGGAAACGCTCGCGGCCGACTACTACGGACTGACCGCGGAATCCCTGCGGACGGCTATCGAAAGTCACCTGGTTTTGAACCTCGATGAGCGGCTGGCCGATGCGGAGACGATGGCCCGGGAGAAAGCCGGCGAAATTACCCGAAAGCTCGGCGACCGGGGCCTCGGCCTCGACGTGGAGATACGGCCCGAGACGCGGTTGGCATCGGTGTCGGCAATACCCGAGGGACTGGTTGCGCGGTTCTGCGCGGCGGCTGACGTGGATGCGATCGTCCTTCGGCTTGGTTTGTGATTGACGCGTCTCCCGTCGGTACTTCTCGACTTCTCGGTTCTGAATTCGTCCCCCGCGCGTCTTTCCTCTCGACTCCTCGGTTCTGCGCGGCCGCGGCCGTCGCCGTGAGCCTCCTCCAGATCGGTTATTGAAGGCGTGCCCCGCGCCTCTTTCCTCTCGACTCCTCGGATTCTGAACGCGTACCTCGGCAAAACCAGTTGCGCCGCGTCTGCGGGCGACAAGGCGGCGGCTTCGCGTCGCAATGCGACAAGGCGGCCGGGGCGCGTCTGTTCTGCAGGCGGCGAGGCGTCCGGGGCAGCATGCAATGCCGCAAAGCGCCCGGGGCAGCATGCAATGCCGCAAAGCGCCCGGGGCAGCATGCAAAAAAGTAGATTTTAGTCGAGATAGTCGCTATGACCTCGACTAAAGGGGGAAATGGAGTTTCGGAAGTGTAGAGGACTCCATGTCGGCGACCTTGAGGTTCTGTATGAAGATCGACAACCGAAGCAATTGAAAAACTGCACGAGATTTCAGCGTCGCACACTGAGATGCTTGGTCGGATTATCGATCTGGTCAATAACGGCCAGAAATGATCCCGCGGCCGCACATCGCACCGGTGGTTTTACTTCCAGGCGACCTCGGCAACGAACAACGGCATGAATCCGATCCTGTACTCGTGGTGACTGCCGTCAAATGGGATTCAGATATTCCAGATACGATCACGGAATCAAGACGCCGGTTCGCAGCCGGAGGGTAATCACACGCGACGAAAGGGGTTATGTCATGGAAATGCCCCCGTGGGTTCTTCAATTGCTTGGCCATACCGTTACGTTGGTTGGCATGATTGGATTCTACTACTGGAAAGTGAGGGATGCGAACAAAGAATGGTTCGACAGGATAGACGAACGGTTCGACAAGTTAGAGGCCAAGTTCGACAAGTTAGACGCCAAGTTAGAGGCCAAGTTCGACAAGTTAGACGCTAAGTTCGACTCCATGTCCTAAGAGATTAACGACAAGATCGACGCCACGTCCCAGGAACTTCACGCCAGGATTAACGAAGTCGCCAGCAAGGTTGATATGGTATTGGGGCACCTGGGTTTAACCGGCAAGGCCGACAGACAAACATGACGCGCGGCAATCCTGGGAATCGAAACAGAGTTGCGTTGATCGTTTTCAACAAGGCGGCCGCTTCGCGTCGCAATGCGCGAGGCCCCTAGGGCAGCATGCTAAAAGTAAATCTTAGTCGAGATCATCGTCATGGCATCGACTAAAGGGGGTGATGGGGGTTGGAGCCGTTCTAAAAGACGGCACCAGGAAACCCCCGGTCGCCGCGGCGACAGCCGGGCTTGTGATTTTCCTTGCACGTGTCAAACACTGAATGGTATATTGTTGTCAACTGGGTTGCCGATCAACCTCGTTACCCCAATTCCATGCTTCCCTTACCTGCAATATTCATAGCGCAACACATTCTTTGGAATCGTCGAGGGAAATGGACGACTCCGATGCAATTACAGAAACTTGTATACCTGTGCCATGGTTGGGTATTAGGGGGAACCGGCGAAGCATTGATTATGGATCGGATTGAAGCATGGGATTATGGTCCGGTTATTCCAAACCTCTATCATCACTACAAAAAGTATAAAGGGAATGCGATCAAAGAAGAAGGGATGGATCATAGCAATCGGATCAAGGAAGGTATTACCAGTTTTCTTATAGACGAAGTACTAAAAAAATACGGGAACAGTGATGGCATCTCACTTTCAAGTATCACGCATGAGGAAGGGTCTCCGTGGGACATGACAATCAGGAAACATGGACTGGGGGCTGTAATACAGAACGACGTTATGGAGAAGTACTATACTCGCGTTCTACTCAAACATCTTGAGGAGATCGATGCGTGAAAGCCATACAAGCGATAATGATAAAGGTAAGGCAGAAGCAGCTGCTTTCAAACATGGCACATATAAAAAGCCAGGGCCGGACGAGCCAGTATCTATTTGGAGTATACCCCAAAGAATGGGGAATGTATTTGTTACAGCCTTTGTAGTCTTCACAGGTTATTCTTCCTACCAAGTCTATATCGTTCACTCCTTATCTGTCTGTAACTATCTGTCTCTACTTGATTCCATCGTTAAGATCGGTCACTCATCCATAATGGCCGCGTTTGCCGTCGTCATTGTAGTGGAGTTGTTCAGAGGGATTTGTCTAAAAACCAAACAAAAAATAGAAGCAAGAAGATTACAACGCGAAAAAGATATCATTGCGAAGCACTACCGACAAATCGGCCAGAAGAATCCCCTCGACAATGGAGGATGAGCAACCCCACGTTTCCCGTCCTTACGCAAAAACGCTTTCCATGAACGCATCCCTCTTCCCTCATGGTCAGTTACATTCCGGCTTCGTCATCTCAAAGGTCTCGCAGGACTCATACACCGCTTGTACCGCGGCGGCCTCGGCCGTATCCATCGTAAGTCCGTACTTCTTCTTGATCTCGATGTATTTCGCTACGTACCAGCATCGGTTGTGCTCGGGCAGCCAGTTCGCAGGGTCTTTGGCGACCTTCTGATTTCGGTTGAGTCGCGGGGCGGCCAGCGTCAGGTTGTCCAGATCATTCCCGAACTTCTTGCGTTCCTCATCGGTGCGGGAACTCATCCCGCTGTCGTGTGCCTCCGACATCGCGACTACATGCTCAATATCGGTCTCGCCCCGGTGTGCGAAGCAGCGAAGCGAGTACGGTGAGAAAATACCGCCCTGCTGTGTTATAATCGATAACTCGATGCTCTGTGGATAGGCGTAATCGCGACGCTCGTAAGGCGTGAGCCTGGCTTCGGGCGCAATGCCGACACCATATATGGTCGTGCGTCCTGGCTTTGTCTTGGTCGCTAGTTCCGGCCGCCTTGCAGGTGCGGGTTCCGCTTTCCTGTCTCTCAGGCGGTCCAATGCCCGTATTGCTTCCGCCTTGGAACTGAACGTCCGTCCGGCTAACGGTCCCTCATGGAAATGGTAATTGCCGGCCTTTCGGTTGTTATGGCCGCCGTAGCCGTCGGTACGCCCTCCGTGCGCATTGGCCGATGTGATCCATACCGCCGAAATCAGTACGATTACCGGCAGTCTGAACATCATCAACATATGGCAAAGTCCTTGCTGCCCAGGCTGTCATCAACGCCTGCAGGGAAGGTACGTTCATCGTACGCGATGCTACACTACCTCGGTGTTCCCCGAAAGTCAACGCAATACATAACAAGCCCCCGAAAGTAGATTTTACACGAGATTCTCGTCATGACCTCGACTAAAGGGGTGAATACAAAGTCGTTGTGGGAATGATCGGGATGCGTTCACCCCCCACCCATCACCCCTCACCCTCGCCAGGAGGCCAGACGATGACCGTAACGTTCCGTGAGAACTGGACCATTGGGATTCAGATCGTTACAGCTGTGGGTATTCTTGTAATAGCCGTATTTTCGTTTGTCGAACAATTGGACAAAGAGTTTCGGGATGAGATGCGCTCGGAATTGGCGGCTATACGTTCAGAGATGCATGAGATGAATACGCGGCTTAGCAGGGTCGAAGGATTCCTGCGTGTTCCGGATGACGAATAGAAACCGGTTGTAAGCTCTGCCCATCTCCTGACCTCGAAAGGGTTATGTCATGGAATTGCCCATGAGGACGGAATTGACCGGGCTGCGTTCCGACATGAAAGCCGAGTTGGCATCGATCCGTTCCGTATCAAGCCATTTCAGTATCATGGCCGACGCTTCTCCCGCCCTGCCACGCCCCTTGCCTGCTTGACTAAGCCCCCGATGTAGATTAATTTCTTCCTCAGCCGTTTCGCTGAACGTGCGTCCGCACCCGTTTATAAACCGACACTTTTGGCAACACCGGGAGGTCACCATCGTGTTACGTCACTCGGCCAGTCTGATGCTCTTTCTCGTGTTTCTTGCTTGCGAGGGACCGACGGGTCCCCAGGGTCCGGCGGGACCGACGGGTCCGACGGGTCCGACGGGCGCATCGGGCGTTTCGGTCGTCATCCAGGGTCCGGAGGGTCCCGCGGGCGCCCCGGGCATCCAGGGTCCGGCCGGGCCGCAGGGCGAACCGGGTCAGACGCTGGACTGGTCGAACGTGATCGCGACGGAGAACCTGGGGGACGCCGTCTATGCGATTGGCGTACAGGTCCAGGGGAAGAACTACGTACTGGGGACGGGTTTCGTCGCGCACTTCTGGAATGGCGTCTGGACCAATGCCCACGTCGTGCAGGCCGTCCTCATCACGACCGGGTTCGTCGAAGATCTCGACCCGCGGCCCTTTGCCGTCAAATCGGGCACGGAGATCGGCGGCGCCGATACGTACTGGCTGGAGACCTACTGGGTCCATCCGGATTACGACGGCACGGCCGGTTCCCCCGACGCGGCCCTGCTGATCATCGACGCCAATCTGACGGACGTTCCCTTCTTCCTGCCCCGGGACCAGGTCCAGGGACTGAGCGTTGGACAGCCCATCGGCACGATCGGGTTTCCTGAAGAATACTCGGGCGAGTCGGTCTCGGTCCCCGTCGCCACGTTCAGAGACGGCACGATCAGCGCGCTGCGGCCCTTCGAAGACGAGGTCGCCACGCCGGAGAACAGCCGGGTCATCCAGCATACCCTGGACACGTCCGGGCATACGAGCGGCAGCCTCATCTTCGATCACACGGGATATATCATCGGAATGAACTTCGCCGGGTACTACCGGGTCGTTTACGATAACACGACCGGCAGGCCCATGCGCATCATGACGGAAAAACCCGGATTCGCCATCCGCGCCGACGAACTGTGGCGGCTTTACGATACGGTAACGGCAAGCGGACGCCGGGTCGTGCCCGACGTGGCGGGGAGACGCGCCGCCGCGGCCGTTCCGTTCGCACTGATGCCCGAGCAGGACTATCCGCACGCGTCCTACAGGCCCTTCCCCGAAAACTGGAACGGAGAGACGAGCTTGCCGTAACGCGCCGTCTTCTCGAGCGGGCTTAATGCTTGCTTGTGTAACCGCGATTGTGTAACTTGGCCCCGATATGCTCAAGTCCATCGTTTCAGGCACTTCGATCGCGAGTCCGGCAACGTCGTTGTTCCATGACCTGCGAACAGGTATGGCCCAAGTAAGGGAGATCACGCATATGCGCTACACTTTCGGGCTCGGGGATCACGTGGGGGGCTTGTGCGTCAAGGCTCTGCTGTATCTGCTGGCGTTCGTTCCGGCGGCCGTTCTGACGACCGGCGGAGAAGCCGAAGCCCAGCCATCGCTGACGCTGGCCATCGGACCCTCGTCCGTCGACGAAAACGGCGGTCCACAGCAGGTGACCATTACGGCTACGGCGTCGGAAGCGCGCGACGTGCCGACCAGCATTGCGCCGGCCCTGGTGCTCGAGCAGAGCACGGCCATGTTTCCGGTGGACGGCGTCGTGTCGCCGTTGGGCCAGCCGATCGTAATCGCTCCGGGACAGACAGAGGGCGTACTGGAAATAACCGTCGTTCCCGTCGACGACCTGATCTACGAAGGCACGGAACGGTTTGTCTTCCAGGGCGTGGACGCCATGGGCTTGGCTTTGACGCCGCCGGTGACGCTGGATATCGTGGACGACGAGCCGGTACCGACCATTACGCTGAGCACAACGCCGGACGCGGTCGAAGAAGGCGGCGGATCGCAGGTGGGTGTCCTTTCGGCAACCGCTTCCGGGCTCAGCGGGATGGATCTCCACGTGGGTCTGGTGCCGCTGTTGCAGCAAAGTACCGCTACCCTGTTCGGACCGGGCGCGGATATCGGCGTGCCGGAACTGGCGTCCAATCCGAACCTCGTGATTACGATCCCCGCCGGACAGGCCACGGGCAGCAGGAACCTTACGATCGTTCCGGTGGACGACGAGATATATGAAACCGACGAGTACGCGGCATTCGCCGGTAGTTTAATGGGAACGATATCCGATCCGGTCGTAATTACGGTCGTTGACAACGATGCGCCCGACATCAGCCTGAGCGGCGTTCCGGCCGTTCTGCGTGAAGACGGCGGCGCTCAGACGGTTTCTTTCACCGCTTCGTTGTCCGCCGCCGCGGTTCCGATTCCCACCGTGATCACGCTGGACATGAAGGGTACGGCTACCCAGGATACCGACTACGCGTGGGAAGGCACCGCGGAAATCGTCATTCCCGCCGGCGAGACGTCGGCGGGCACGCAGCTGACCTACACGTTGGTGGACGATGAAGTCTACGAGCCGGACGGCGAGACGATCGTGGTGACGGCGCACTGGGGGGCCGACGAACTCGGCTCTGTCACGTTGACCATCCCGGACAACTACGGGGCTCCGGAGGTAATCAGCCCGATCCCCGACGTGACCCTGATATCGGGCGGCATCTTCGAAGCCGACGTGGACTCCACCTTTTCGGGCAAGGACCTGACCTATTCGGTATCGGCCTCGGGCGACGCGATTTCGGCGGAGATATCGGACAACGCCCTGAAGGTGACCGCAAACCAAATGGGCTCGGGAAGTGTAACGGTCGCCGCGGCCAACGGAGCTGGTGCCGCAAGCTACGAATTCGGCGTGAGCGTCACGGCGTTCACGCTGAGCGCTACGCCGACCGAATTGACCGAAGACGGCGGCGCACAGACGGTTTCTTTCACTGCTTCGCTGTCCGGCGCCGCAGTGTCGGTTCCGTCCGAAATTGCGCTGGAATTGAGTGGAACGGCTGCCCGGGGCACGGACTACGTGCCGAGCGGAGAGCCGGAAATAACCATTCCCGCCGGTCAAACATCTGCGACTGCGGAGTTGAACTTCGTGGTGACGGACGACGAAGTCTACGAACCGGGCGACGAGACGATCGTGGTTTCCGCGAACTGGAATGGGCGCGAAATCGACAGCGTCACGTTGACCATCGCCGACAACTTCCCCGCGCCCGCGGTATCGGACGCGATTCCCGACCAGACCCTGGAAGTCGGCGCCGCCAGGCAGATCGACGTAAGCGCCGGTTTCTCGGGCAAGGCCCTTGCGTTTTCGGTCTCGTCCTCGGGCGAAGTGGTATCGGCCAAAATCTCGGGTTCTACCCTGTCGATCGCCGGCATACGCAAGGGTTCGGCCCGTGTAACGGTCGTCGCGGCCAACGAGGCCGGGTCCGTCAGTTTCGACTTTGGCGTGACCGTCACGGCGGTCGGCGCGGAGAGGATGGTCTATACCGACATCCTGGCGGCCATGGGTCGGGGGATTCTCTCCAGCGTGTCCAATTCCATTGGCGGACGCTTCTCGGTGACCGCGGCCGACCGCCAGATCGCGCTGGGCCACAAGCGGGTCGACGGCATGGCGTCGGGTTTGAGCGCCATGATCAGCCTGACCGGTACGCGGGAAACGGCGAAGTACGGTATGGACGCCGGCGCCGGGGACCGCATCGGCGCGCAGCCCATATCCAACCGGGAACTGATACGCGGCACTTCCTTCTACTATGCTCTCGACGACGCGCCGCAGCGCGGCCTCTATGACGGCCTGAGCTATACATTCTGGGGGAGCGGTGACTGGAACTCCATTGAAGGTTCGGTCTCTCAGACCGCTGCCTACGACGGATCGATGACTTCGGGGTACCTCGGCATGGACGTGTCGAGGGTTGCCGGCTGGATCGCCGGCGTGGCCGTTGGCCGTACCATGGGTACTTCGGACTACGATGCGACGGTCGCGGACGGCACGCTGGAAACCACGCTGAGCAGCGTGTTCCCCTACGCGCTTTGGAAGGTCCCCGAACTGGACACCGAGATCTGGGCCATCGGCGGTTTCGGTACGGGTGAAGTCAAGGCGGGCAAGATCGCGAGCGACCTGTCCATGAACCTGATGCTGATCGGCGCTCGTTCGCAGCTGGCCGGATCGATCACCGGAGGGCTGGACCTGGACGTGATCGGTGACGCGGGCATCGCCAGCCTGTCGACCGCCGAAAGCGAATCCGCTTCCCTGAACGAACTGGATGCCGGCGTACATCGTGTGCGCGTCGGCGTGGAAGGTTCGCTGATCGCCCAGATGGACAACGGCCTGCTCCTGACGCCATTCTCCCAGGTGGCCGCCCGGTATGACGGTGGCGATGGTCAGACGGGTATGGGCCTCGAGATAACCGGTGGTCTCCATATCGCCGGCGGCAGAGTCGGCATCGAAGCGCGCGGTCGCCTGTTGGCCGTACATACGGGCGAAGAGGTTTCGGAACGCGGTGTGTCGTTGGCTGCCTATGTAAAGCCGTTGGATGCCGCCGGGCAAGGGTTCTCGATGGCTGTCGCTCCCCGCATCGGCGCCGATACCGATATGTCCGGCGATATTTGGCGCGAGAAGCCGATGGAGGGTCTGACGCGGCCGTCCCGCATGGGCGCAGGCATGAAGGCCGAAATCGGCTACGGCCTCGCGCATCCGGCGATGGGCAATATCCTGGTGACGCCCTTCGGTGCGATGGACGTGGCCGGCGATGACCGGCGGCGCGTGCGTCTCGGGGCGCGGTTCGGTTCCATTGGCGACGCGAACAGCGCACAGAGCGGCGACCTGACACGCGTGCTGAGCTTCGAACTCGCGGGCGAGCGCGTCGCGGGGATCGGCCGGTTGCCCGACCACCGCATCGGTCTCGTCGGCAGGATGAGTTTCTGAGGCGGTACGCATTCGTGTTCGGTTGACGCGCTTCCCTGAATCCGTTTCTTCTCCAGCGATTTGATCTTCCTTGTATTCATCGATGATTGCGAGGTGAAGCATGACCGGTAAACTACGTGCTGTCGCGTCGCCGTTGCCGCTGCCGGTGGCCGCTTTGTTGCTGCGATCAGTTGCTTTTCCGATGCTGCTTGCCGCTTTGCCGCTGCTCTTTGCCGCGGCTTGCATGGAACCGTCGCAGGACGCGTCGCCGCCTTCGCAGCAGGCGTCGGGAGTGCAGAATCCCGCGACGTCCGCGGACCCGACGGCGACGCCGCAAGCGCCGGCAGCGCCGCAAGCGCCGGCAGCGCCGTCGTCATCGGCCGCGACAGCGGCTCCCTCGCACGAGCCGGTCTATCTCACCTCGGAGACCACGGCGCGCATGAACCTGCCCTTTTCGGATGCCGTACGCGTGGGGCATCTGCTCTTCCTCTCCGGCCAGATCGGGAACCTCCCCGGTACGACGGACCTGGCGCCGGGGGGCATCCAGGGCGAAGCCCGCCAGACCATGGAGAACATCAGGACGGTCCTGGAAGCCAACGGATCCTCCATGGACCGGGTGATCAAGGCCACGGTCATGCTGGCGGACATCTCCGAATGGCCGGCCTTCAACGAGGTGTACGTCACGTACTTTCCCGGCGACAAGCCGGCCCGCAGCGCCTTCGCCGGCAGCGGACTGGCCTTCGGCGCGCGGTGCGAGGTCGAGGTGATCGCCACGGTGGGTGAGTTGGGCGAGTAGGCGGGCGGACCGGACCAGACCAGCTTCTCAATCGACGGGACTCAGCGGCATCTCTTTCGGTAAACGTCAAAACCATGGCTAAAGGCAAGTTTTGGCACGACGGGCTGAAGTTTTCCTGCCACGGGTGCGGCCACTGCTGCACCTTCCCGGGTGGATTCGTCTACGGCAGCGAGAAGGAGTTCCGGCGCATCGCCGAGTACCTGGACCTGCCCTTCGAAACTTTCCTCGAGAGATACACGGAGGAAATCGACGGCTACGTCTCCCTGGTCTCCCCGGACGGCGGTCCCTGCGTCTTCTATGACGAGGGATGTTCCATCTATCCGGTGCGTCCGTCCCAGTGCAGCAGCTATCCCTTCTGGCAGGACATCCTGAAATCGAAACGCCGGTGGGAACGGGAAGCGGAGACGTGCGGGGGCATGAACAGGGGAAAGCGCTGGACGCGCCGGGAGATCGAGGCGCAGGCGGCGAGCCGGTCGACGAAGCTGATGGAAGCGAAGAAGCGGGCGTAGGCCGGTCGCTGGAGGCGCGGCGAGGAGAAGGTCGGCCGGGACCTCGTCGGCAGGCGGATGCTGAGCGGTCGCAGGCCGGTCGCTGGAGACGCGGCGGGGGTTTTTGACGCTAGGACGAGGACATGGACGAGGATATCCGGGAAGAGCAGCGCGTGGATGAGCCGGTGCCGGTGGAGAGTCGGCTGGACCGGCGCACGTTCATCCGGGTGAGCGCCCTGGCCGGCGCTGCGGGCGTGGCCGGCGCCGCGGGCGTCGTGGCGCCCGGTTGTGGTGGTGTTGGCGGGCAGGACGGCTCGGCGGGAGATGAAGGCGCGGGCGGTTCGGACGGCGCAGGCGCTGGCAGCAACCCGCGTGGTTCAGGCGTGGCAGGCACTGGCGCCGCGGGTGGCGAACCAGGCGGATCGGGCGGTGCTGACGATCTCCCGGCAGACCCCGGCGACCCGGAAGCCCTGGCGGCCGCTCTGCGGGACAACGTCTATACCCGGCTGCTGGGCGTGCGGCCCCACGTCGGCGCCCACGAACACCTCTCGAGCATGGGGGGCTCGCGCATGCCGCCCGAGGTGGTGGCGGCCATGGCCGAGGCCAACCGCTACTTCGTGGACATGGCGGAACTGCACGACGCGGCGGGACGGCGCATCGCGGAGATCATGGGAGCGGAAGCCGCCCTGGTCTCGTCCGGCGCTTTCGCGGCGATGCTGGTGGGCGCGGCGGGCGTGCTGACCGGCGCCGACCAGGACCGGATGCGGCTCCTGCCCAATCCGGACTGGCCCAGGGTGGAGTGCCTGTTCCAGACGGCCCATCGCTTCTTCTACGACAACGTGTTCGGATTCGCGGGCATGAAGCTGGTGGAGGCCGGTACCCGGGCGGACTACGAGGCGGCCATCACGGACCGGACGGCGCTGCTCGTGGGCCTGGCTTACATCGAGCGGCAGACGCGCGGCGTCCCGCCCTTTCCCGTGCGCCACCGCCAGGACCACGATCCCGAGACGCTCATGCCCCTGGAGATCATCGAGATCGGCAAGCGGAAGGGCGTGCCGGTGATGATCGACCTGGCGTCCAACCTGCCGCCGAAGGAGAACCTCACGAAGTACCTGGAAGCCGGTGCGGACCTGGTCGTGGTCAGCGGGGGCAAGGGGATTCGCGGCCCGAACTCGACGGGGATCCTCGCGGGCCGCGCCGACCTGATCCACGCCGCCCGGATGCAGAACGCGCCGGTCAACGGCATCGGGCGGGGACTGAAGGTCGGCAAGGAGGAGATCGTCGGCCTGGTGGCCGCGCTGGAGCGGTACGTAGCCCTCGACGAGGATGAAGAGATCGCGGCCTGGAACGGCAAGGCCCGGTGGCTGGCGGACCAGTTGCAGGGCATCGACGGGCTTGAGGCGCGATATGAACTCAATACCCACGGGTACTGCGACGTGGAACTGGTTTGGGACGAGGCGGTGATTCCCCTGTCCCGGGAAGACGTGGACCGGCTGTTGCGCGCGGGCGATCCGCGGGTCCTCTTCGACGGCTCGGGTCCGCGTACGTTGCAGCTGGAGCAAGGCGAAGTCGAACTCGTGGCCCGAAGGCTGCGGGAGCTGTTCACCACGGGAAGCTGAAAGGGCGGCATGGCAGGCGAAACGCCGGATGGCAGGGGCATGGCAGGCGATCAGTTGGGCGCCGGGGGCGCGTCAGGCAATCAGCCGAACGGCAGGGGCGCGTCAGACGGCCAGCCGGCCGATGACCGGCTGACCTACGAGGAATCCGGCGTGGATTACGACCGGATAGATCCCCTGAAGGTCCTTGCCCAGCGGGCGGCGCGGACCACGGGGGCCAACCTCGAAGGCGCGGGCGCCCGGGAAGTGGCGGCCAGCCGCGGGGAGTCGGCGTACGTGGTGGACATCGGCGACGCCTATCTCGCCTCCATCACCGAATGCCTGGGCACCAAGGCCCTGGTGGCGGACGCGCTGCGCGAGGCGTCGGGGCGAACCTGGTACGACCACGTCGCGCAGGACACCATCGCCACGGCGGTCAACGACGTCGTCACCGTGGGCGCGCGGCCCCTGAGCATCCACGCCTACTGGGCCGCCGGCTCGTCGGACTGGTTCGACGACGCGGAACGCATGAACGACCTGGTCGAGGGATGGAAGGCGGCCTGCGACGTCCTGGGCGTGGCCTGGGGCGGCGGCGAGACACCCTGCCTGATCGGCGTGGTGGAGGAAGGCGCCATCGATCTGGCCGCGTCCTGCGTGGGCATCATCCGGCCCAAATCGCGCCTCACCCTGGGCGAGGACCTGCGCGCCGGGGACGCGATCATCCTCCTGGAAAGCAGCGGCATTCACGCGAATGGCCTCACCCTGGCCCGCAGGCTGTCCGAGCGGCTGCCCGCGGGTTACGCCACTCCCCTGTCCGGCGGCCGGATGTACGGCGAGGCGCTGCTCGACCCGACCGTGCTCTATCCGCCCGTCACCGAGGCGGTCTTCGAGGCCGGCATTGACCTGCGCTACGCCGCCAACATCACCGGTCACGGCTGGCGCAAGATCATGCGCCACCCCGGCAGTTTCACCTACCGCATTACCGAAGTGCCCCCCGTACCCGAAGTGCTGGCCTTCATCGCCGAAGAGTCCCGCCAGACGGCGGAAGAAGCCTACGGCAGCCTCAACATGGGTGCCGGCTTCGCCCTCTTCGTCCGCCCGGAAGACGGGGACGCGGCGGTGGCCTGCGCCGAGGCGAAGGGCGTCCGCGCCTGGGTCGCCGGCGTCGTGGAAGACGGCCCCCGCCAGGTGGTCATCGAGCCGCTGGACGTGACCCTCGCCGGGGAGCGCCTCGCCCTGAGGGACTGAGCCAGGAAAATTCCTCCCGTCGTATCCTCGCTTTTCTACTTTATTTTTCTAAAAAACGAGAATTCAAGGTACTCTCCGACTAAAGGGTTGTATCAGTCAGATATCCTTCCCTTAGATGCTGAAGAGGTCTTGAAGGATTCCGCCGTCAATACGAAACGTAAACGAGTTCGTCCGAGTTTCAACTCGACACCTGCAAGGAGTCAGACGATGACCGTAATGTCCCGCGAAAACTGGGCTTTTGGAGCGCAGATCGTATCAGCCATAGGGATCCTCGTTATAGCGGTTGTCACCTTCATCAATCAATCCAACAAGGAATTCCGGGATGAGATTCGGACCGAATTGACAGGGTTGCGGACGGACATGCAATCCGAGTTTGCCTCGATTCGTTCCGAAATCCACGATATGAATACACGCCTCGGTCGAGTCGAAGGCTACTTGCGTGTGTCCGGCAACGAGTAGAGTGGAGATTGGCGGCCGGTCGCTTCCGATTGGCCGGATTCAAGGAAGGAGGGTACTATGGAAATCGCTCAACTGGTCGTGTCACCGGCTATCTTATTGGCAGCCTTCATCTTCTTCTGGAGAGAAGCCAAAGCCGGCAGGCTGGAGCTGGAAACCCGGTTGGTAAAGCGCATGGATCGAATGGAGGACAGGCTTGAAGCGCGCATTGTCGCGACGGAGAACAAGTTGGAAGCGCGCATTGTTGCGTCGGAGAATAAACTTGAAGCGCGTATCGTCGCTTTGGAAGAGAAGATGGATAGACGTATTGACACGCTGGAAGAGAAGATGGATACACGCATCGGCAGACTGGAAGGCGTATTGATCACGCAACGCAAGGTCGGTTAGAGAACATAGCAAAGGGGACGGAGTTGGCTGACAGGACGTGGATAAATGTAACCATGAAGGCCGCCTTGATTACAGGCGCTGTCGGACTGTACGTTTTCGTGGAGTCTGGAACACGAGACCAGTTGTCAAAAATGGAAGACAGGCTCGAAGCGCGCATCGTCGCGTTGGAAACCCGGATCGACCGTGTAGAGACCCGGATCGACCGTGTAGAGACCCGGATCGACGAAGTAATCGGATTCCTCAAATACAATCCCAACGCCATTAGAAACGAAAGTCCTCCGGCCGATATCAGCAAGTAAGATTAGTGTCGACAACAGGGTGCCTCGCGCTAAGGACCGGTACAGTACCGCACACCGGGTTTTTCTTGTATAGCGTCGATCCACGCCTGGAATTCCGAGGTAATCGGCACACACAGATCGGTGTTTGACAGCGTCAGATATGTCATTTTCACGAGCCCGGTGAACGAATTCGGCAATGGTCCGGAAAGTCCGGGATTTTCGGCGAACCAAAGAAACACCAGGTCGGTGAGTTGTCCCAGTTCGTCCGGGATCGTTCCCGTCAACTGGTTGTTGTTGAAAGTCAGCCACGCAAGGCTGGCGAGTTGACCCAATTCGGAAGGGATGGTCCCTGACAGGCGGTTGTGATTAAACCAGAGTTCCTTCAGGTTCGAAAGCCGCGCCAGTTCCGGCGGGATGCTGCCGGTCAGCGCGTTCCTGTTGAAATCCAGGAAGGTGAGCCCGGTAAGTTCTGCCAGTTCCGGCGGGATGGTTCCCGTCAATCTGTTATTGGCTAGGGACAGTCTGGTGAGTGCTGTGAGTTGTGCCAGTTCCGATGGGATGTTCCCCGTCAGCCTGTTGCTACCGAGTAACAGGTCAGTAAGTCGAGTCAGCTGCCCCAGTTCCGGCGGAATGGGGCCCGTCAACTCGTTCGCGCCGAGAATCAGGGTTACAAAGTTGGTGAGTTGACCGAGTTCCGGCGGGATATTCCCCGACAAATCGTTTCCGGCGAGGTCCAGGGTCGTAAGGTCCGTCAGTTGCCCCAGTTCGGGTGGGATGGGGCCCGTTAGCTGGTTGTTGATCAGGCTCAGCCTAGTGAAATTGGTGAGTTGACCGAGTTCCGGCGGGATATTCCCCGACAACTCGTTGTCGTCGAGTGCGAGTGCCGTGAGGTCGGTGAGTTGTCCGAATTCGG
Source organism: bacterium (assembly GCA_963693015.1). Lineage (GTDB taxonomy): Bacteria > JAAXHH01 > JAAXHH01 > JAAXHH01 > JAAXHH01 > JAAXHH01. Next base: position 1,156,037 of record OY843748.1, on the reverse strand, counting down.
ACGGAATGTCGCCCGTCAACTCGTTGCCCGACAGACCCAGCCAAATGAGGTCGGTGAGTACGCCCAGTTCGGGTGGAATGTTCCCCGTCAGATCGTTGTACCTGAGATCCAGTATGCGCAGGGAGGCGAGTAGACACAGTTCAGAAGGGATGGAGCCCCGGAGATTGTTCCCCGACAGATTCAGCCAGATCACTTCTCCCGAGTCGTCTGTTGTAACGCCGTACCGGTTGTCTAGGGGTTCGTCGCTTAACCCGTTGTCGTTATTGGTCCATTCGTCACCGTTCGTGGCGTGGTACAGCACCGTCAACGTCTCACGGTCCAGGCCCGCGCCTTTCACGGTAACGGACGAAACGGAAGACACCGCCTCTGACCGGGCGGTGATCTGCGCGGTACCGCTGCCCACTGCGGCCACCAGGCCCTCGCCGTCGACCGTGGCGATCGCTTCGTCGCTACTTGACCAGGTGACTTCGGCGCCTTCGATCTTGTGTTCGTTCGGGTCAAGTACCGTAGCGGTGAGCTTCATAGTCCTTCCGACCTCCGCGAGGATCGCTCTATCCGGATCGATGACGATACTGGCTGGCTTCTGCCTGACCGTAACGTCGATACTTTCCGAAATATCGCCCCGGGTGGCCGTGATGTTCGCAACGCCGTTGCCCGCGGCGGTCACGAGGCCGTCGGCACTCACCTTCGCCACGGACTCGTCGCTGCTCTGCCAGGTTGCGCTGGCCCCTTCGATGGGCTGGCGGTTCTGATCGAGCACTGCGGCGATGAGCTGCACCGTCTCGCCGATGGCCGTCAAGATCGCCGCTGTCGGTTCGATGGCGATACTGGCCGGCGAAAGCGTGACCTTGACTTCGACGCCTTGCGCAGCGCCGGTCATTGCGTTGTCGTTCTGATCGAAGACCTGCGCGGATAGCTGTACGGTCTGGCCGATCACGTTCAGCGTCGCCGATGCCGGCGTGATGGTAATCCGGGTAGCTGTCGGGACAGCGGGCGGAGGAGGTGGGGGAGGCGGCTGCGCCGGTTCCGGCGTCGTGGGCGTGGCCGGCGTCGTGGGCGTCGCAAGGGGCGCGCGAAGATGAAATCATGACATCCTAATCCCCGGACTGCCCGGCCCGCACCACCAGCGTCCGCGCGATCAGGTCGTGGAAGGCCTGTCTCCGCCAGGTGAAGGCCGCGGCAAGATAGCCGGGCCACAGGATGGGCAGGCACTTGGGAAGGGCCCGGAGCGCGGCGCGGCCGAAGGCGGGGGGATGTCCCTGGTCGTCCGCCACGCGGATGCCCAGGATCATCTTGCCGATCGTGGCGCCTTTGGGCGAACTCTCCATGGCCGCGTAGTAGAACCACGGCATGAGCAGCTGGAACGCGCTCATCAGCGGCAGGGACGCCGGGTCCGACAAGGCGCCCGTGTATTCGACCGCCAGCGCGATCGCCCCGGTAGCCGCGGTCAGGATCGCCACGTCGATGGCGAAGGCGCCGATCCGCTGCAGGTGGCCGGCGTAGTCTTCGGTCAGGGAATAGCCGGAGATGAAGGTCACGGCCGGGCGGGGCCTCCGTCGGGCGTCCGGGCCTGGGTCCAGTTGATGATCTCGTCCTCGCAGGGATACCGGGCGGCCAGCTTCTCGTCCACGTCGATACCCAGACCCGGACGGTCGTTGGGATACATGTAGCCGCCGCGCACTTCCGGGGTGCCGGGGAAGATCTCGTACACCCGTTCGTTGAAGCGGCACCATTCCTGGATGCCGAAATTCGGCGCCCACAGGTCCAGGTGCAGGTTGGCGGCGTGGCCCACCGGCGAGACGTCGCCCGGCCCGTGCCAGGCCGTGCGGATGCCGTACATGGCCGCCATGGCCGCGACGTTGCGGGCCGGCGTGATGCCGCCCATCTGGCTGACGTGCATGCGCAGGAAGTCGATGAGCCGTCCCTCGATCAGGGGCAGCCATTCCGCGGGGTTGTTGAACAGTTCTCCCATGGCGATGGGCGTCGTGCTGGTCTGCCGCATGCGCCGGAACCACGCGTTGTCCTCGGGGGCCAGGGCGTCTTCGAGGAAGAACAGGTCGTAGGGCTCGAGCTGCTTCGCGAAGGCGATGGCGTCGGCGGGCGTGAGCCGCTCGTGCACGTCGTGGAGCAGTTCCACCTCGTCGCCCACGGACGCGCGCAGGTGCTCGAACATCTTGAGCGTGCGGCGCATGTAGCTCCGCGGATCGAAATAGTCACCCGGTTTCGCGCCTTCGGGCGGCGTGATGCGCGGCTTGCTTCCCCCGTATCCTCCCATCTGGCAGCGGACGTGCCGGTAGCCCTGCTCCATGTACTTGCGTACGTTTTCGGCCACTTCCTCCGGAGCCGTCCCGTCGGCGTGGACATAGGTGGCCGCCGCCTCCCGGCACTTTCCGCCGAGGAGCTGGTACACGGGCATGCCGGCCTGCTTGCCCTTGATGTCCCACAGGGCCATGTCCATGCCGGATATGGCGTTGTTCAGGACCGGACCGTTGCGCCAGTAACCGTTCACCATGGCCGTCTGCCAGAGGTCCTCGATGGCGTCCGCTTCCTTGCCGATGAGGAAGGGCTTCAGGTGGTGTTCGATGGCCGCGTGGACGGCGTGGAACCGCTGGGTGAAGGTGGCGCAGCCCAGGCCGTACAGGCCGGGTTCGGAGGTGAGGACCTTGACGACGATCAGGCGCGATCCGGCGGGCTGGGTCAGGATGGTCTTCACGTCGGTGATGGTCACGGGCATGGCTGTTTTCCTTCAAAACAGAACGCGAGGAGCGCGTATCCGGAACGCGCCCGGCGGTGCGCCTGGCTTACGCCTGGCACGCGCCGCCGATGCGTCTGGCACGCGCCGCCGATGCGTCTGGCACGCGCGGATTGCGCCTGGTTGTCTACCTAGAACGCGCCGCCGAAGAAGACCGCGTTCAGGAAGAGGCCGTTCGTGCCGTACCAGAAGGCCCGGAAATTGGGGTTGTCGGCGAAGAGCACGACGGCGCCGGCCCCCTGCCTCCGGGCGATCAGCGCGGCGGTATTCGCCAGTTCGGCGTGGCGCTTCGGCGAGACGTAGCCGCTCAGCAGTGGCGAGGACGTGTACCGGGCCACCGTCGCCCCGGGTGTCGCGGACGGTTCGAAGAAGATCTCGTGGTTCCGGAACAGGGGCGTTACGCCGCCGTACCCAAAGGCGAGCGGGTGGGTGGCGTCCAGCGCCGCCGCGAAGATGGCGCCGCCGATACGTTGTGCGCCCCGTGTGGTCGGTACGAGTTCGTAGGGCAGGTCGGTCGAATCGGGCGGACTGGCCTTGACTCTCTCGTCGATCAACTCCTGTTCGATCAGCCAGCGGGCGGCGCTCTTCCAGGCGATGAGCGTGCCCCCTTCCCGCACCCACCACTTCAGGCGGTTCACGTCTTCGGCGTCCAGGTCGTAACGGCCCGTCACCATGATCAGAGTGTTGTAGCGGTCCAGGGCCAGGTCCGGGAATCCGTCGGCGTCGACCAGGGAGACCGGCATGCCGAACCGCTCGTTGAGCAGATGCCAGGTCTCGCCGACTTCGTAAGCGCGGGTGCCGGGACCCGAGAGCAGCGCCACCTCCGGTTTGACCAGCACGGGCGAGTTCGGGCCGCCCAGATCGCCGCCCGAGGGCGTCAGGCCCGTGTCCGTGCCGTGGACGATCACGTGGTCCTCCGCGACGACGCGATCGATCAGCGCCCTGACCTGCTCGGGCGTCACGGTGGATGCCGCGTCGCGCGGGACGACGGGGATGATGATCGTGCCCCGGTCGAAGGTCCGTTCCGTGCCGCCCGGTACGCCCGGTACGCCCGGTACGCCCGGTACGCTCGTGGCCAGCGAAAAGGGTTTTCTGGCGACCCGGGGCCGGATGCCCGCGTCCAGGATCCGGTAGAGCGCGCGCGGCGCGAAGTAGCGGTCCCATTCCATCAGGTAGGCGTAGGACCCGTGGCCGCCGATCAGCCGGCCGCCGTCGAAACTCGCCGCCGTGATTTCCGCGCCGGCCATATCGTCGGAATACCTGCGCAACGCGCCGCTCGCCACGCCCATGGCCAGGGGCAGGGTCCAGGCCGAGACGTCGTAGAAGAGGGAGTCCTCGAAGGTCGTGACCCGCTCCATGGCGGCCTTGATCAGCCGCGTCTGGGGCTGGTCCAGAGGGATCACGACCGCCTCGCCGGTCCGGAAGGATCGTGCGCCGGATCCCGCGGTTCCTTCGGCCCGCACGGATCCCGCGGCCTGTCCAGTCTGCCCGGTTCCCTCGGCCCGCACGGTCCGGGCGAGTTCGTACACGCGGATGCGGTGGCGGAGCAGCATCTCCACGAGGGCCTGGGTCCGCGTACGCGAATCGCCCAGGTCGAGGACATAAGCCTTGACGGGGTTCTGCCGGGCCGCTTCGGGCGCCGAGGCGTAAAAGTCGCGCTGATTGGACAAAAGCTCGGTCCGCAGGGCCAGGCTGCCGGCCAGCGTCGACATGGAGGTGGCGAACTGGTTGCGGATGGTGAAGGGGTAGGTCAGCACCCCGTCGTTCGTCGTTCGTTCCAGCGCTCGGGCGGAGGCCTGCTCGAAGAGGATGCCGATGGCGCCGTTCACGTCCGGGAAAGTGGACCCCTTCCCGTAGAAGAAGTCGTCGAAGGTCTCCTCCGAATAGTACAGCGCACCGTGGCGGTCGAGCCACTCGGCGTGGTGTTCGGCGAGCGCCGCCGTCAGTTCGAAGGTCCGTTCCGGCGTGTTCGGGTTGTTCCGGCTCGGGATGCCGGGCTGGAAGAAATAGGTCGCGTTGCTGCCCATCTCGTGGAAGTCGGTCAGCACCTGGGCGCGCCAGTGGTGGAACAGGTCCACCCGGCCCTGCGATTCGGGATGCTGCGCCACGAGCCAGTCGCGGTTCAGGTCGAACCAGTAGTGGTTGGTCCGTCCGCCCGGCCACGGTTCCACGTGCTCCCGGTCCTGGCCGTCCCGCGTGGCGACGCGCCCCCGGTTGGCGTTGACCCAGTTGACGAAGCGGTCCCGTCCGTCCGGGTTGTAGTTGGGATCCAGGATGATCACGGCGCGGTCCAGCAGGTCGTCCACGGCCGGTCCGTTGCCCGCGGCCAGGTGGTAGAGCACCAGCATGGCCGCCTCGGTGGTGCTCGCCTCGTTGCCGTGCACCCCGTAGCCCATGTGGACGACCACGGGCATGGTCTCGATCATGGCGTCGGATACCTCGCCGGGGGCGTCGGACAACCGGTGATTGGCCCGCCGTATCTCCTCCAGGCGCGCATGATTGGCCGGCGAAGTGACCACGGCGTGGAGCAGGTGGCGCCCCTCGTAGGTAGTGCCGTGGCGGTTCACGACGACCCGGTCTGAGGCATCGGCCACCGCGCGGTAGTACGCGGCCACCAGGTGGGAACGCGTGTGCGTTGCGCCCACCACGTGGCCGATGACCGATTCGGGACGGGGGATGGCCGCATCGTAGGCGTCGACGCCCGGCACGCGGACGTCCATGGAGAAAGGGAGACTCTGCGCCCGGGCCGTTCCGGGGACAAGGCCGCAGATCAGGCCGGCGGCGATCACACCAGCGGCGAGGAGGACGACCGTGAACGAGGTGCGCGCGCGGATCATGGCGGTTCTTTCGATCAGGATTCGATCCGTCCCGGCCGCAATTGGGCGATCGGGATCCAACCCGGTTTTCATGTTGTGGAGTGTCCTGGCAAGATACCGGACCGGATGATGGGGATCAAGGGGAAACGGTAGTAGCATCGAGGGTGTTGGTCCTAGGACGATGAATTGCCATGGATGGGATCGTCAAAGGGTCTGTTGCCATCTGTTCCTAAAATACATACAATACATCGAAGCGCGAAATCTATTGCAGCGATCTTGTTGTCCGTAACTGGAGGCATCCGTGCGCATACTCGTGATCGGAAGCGGCCTGATGGGCCCGGCTGCGGCGTACAACGCCATGGTGGACGATGCGGTGGAGAAGGTCACCGTCTGCGACCTCAGCGAAGACCAGCTTTCGGCCTGCCGCGAAACGCTCCGTGGTATGCCGGGGGCGGACAAGGTCGATTACCGGCGGCTGGACATGAACGACCGGGCCGAGTCCATCGCCGTCATGAAGGACCATGGGGCGGGCGTGGCGGCCTTGCCGCGCGTGGCGAGCATGATCGCCATGCCCCTGGCGCTGGAAGCATGCATGCCCTACGTGGACCTCACCCGCGTGCCCGACGAGGCGCTCGAGGAATGGAAGACCACCTACGCCGATTCGCGGGGGTTCGTGGTCCTGGGCTGCGGACTGGAGCCTGGACTGACCGAGATCATGGCCCGCCACCTGGCGGAACGGCTCGACCGGACCGACGAGTTGCACATACAGTGCGGCGGCATTCCGGAGAACCCGTCGCCGCCCCTGGGCTACAAGATCGTCTTCGGCGGCAGGCGGCTGCCCCTGCGCGAGTCCACGGCCCGGGCCGTCGTCGACGGGCGCCTCGTGGACGTCCCCCGGTACTCCGAGCCGGAACCGGCGGTCTTCGAAGGCGTGGGCGAATGCGAGGCCTGGCACGAGGGCTTCATGCCCTGGCTCCTGGAGGTGGAAGCCCTGAAGGGCCTGCGCAGCGGGACGCAGAAGACCGTCCGCTGGCCGGGATATGCCGATAAGGTCACCGTGCTGCGCGAACTCGGCCTGCTCAGCGAGGAACCGCTGGACGTGGACGGCGTTTCCGTGATTCCCAAACACGTGGTGGACGCCGTGCTCTACCCGAGCGTGAAGATGTCTCCGGAAGACCGGGACATCACGGCGTACCGCGTCACGGTAATCGGCGAGAAGGACGGACGCCCGGCCACGCGCACGGCCGAGATGGTCGACCGGTACGACGAAGCAACGGGTTTCACCTCCATGGCGCGTACCACGGCCTTCACCGCGGCCATCGCCGCGCGCATGGCCGCCCGGGGCGACCTCCCCCGTCCCGGCGTCCCCTTCGTGACCCCCGAACAGGCGATTTACGGGGACTGTTTCGATACGTTGATCAGCGAACTCGACAGGATGGACGTGCGGTTCAGAATCAGTGATAAAGGATAAGCGGGCACTGAGGAGACCGCGCCGGATGCGGGGTGATTCGGGATAAGCGGGCACTGAGGAGACCGCGGCCGGATGCGGGTCGATTCGGGCTGATTCGCGCCGGGTGCGGGGCGGAAGGAGCGCGGGTGAAGCATACGGACGAAAAGCAGACGGCGGCCCCCGGCAGGCAAAAGAAGAAGCTGAGCCGCAAGGTATATGAAACCGAGCTCGCCCGGCTGCAGGTCGAACTGTCCAAGCTTCAGGGATGGGTCGTCAGGGAGGGCAGGAAGGTGGTGGTCGTGTTCGAGGGCAGAGACGCCGCCGGAAAAGGCGGTATCATCTCCCGCATCACGGCCCGCCTCAATCCCCGGGTCTGTCGCGTGGCCGCCCTGGCGAAGCCTACGGAACGCGAGCAGACGCAGTGGTACTTCCAGCGGTACGTGGCCCACCTGCCCGCGGCGGGCGAGATCGTGCTCTTCGACCGCAGTTGGTACAACCGGGCTGGCGTCGACCGCGTGATGGGGTTCTGCACGGAAGAAGAGTACCGGGAGTTCCTCCGGTCCTGTCCCGAGTTCGAGCGCATGCTCGTGCGTTCCGATATCCGGTTGGTCAAGTACTGGTTCTCGGTGAGCGCGAAAGAACAGGAACGGCGGTTCAAGAGCCGGATCGAGGATCCCCTGAAGAACTGGAAGTTCAGCGACATGGACCTGCAGTCCTACACGAAGTGGGACGAGTACTCCCACGCCAAGGACGAGATGATGAAGTACACGGACATCAGGCAGGCGCCGTGGTACGTCGTGCCGTCCGACAGCAAGCGGCGGGCGCGGCTCAACTGCATCGCCCACCTGCTCAGCCTGTTCCCCTACGACCGCGAACCGGCCGGGGTCGACGTGACCCTGCCCGGCCGCATTACCGAATCAGGTTACGTGCGTCCACCCATAGACGACCAGCGCTTCATTCCCGAAGCGTACTGATCCGGTGCAGCATGGCGATGAGGTGATCACGAAACACCCCGCCGGCTTCCGGTTCGAAGGGCAGATGGCGGCAGATACGGGGCGCGAACACCGCGGCGTACCATCCGAATCCTTCCTGTTCGAAATCCTGTGGACGCGCCAGGTATCCGACGGTCTCGTTGGCGTACCCGATGACCATGGTGTGTGGGAAGGGCGAGGCCGACTGGACCTGTTTGCCGTAGGTCAGGAACAGTTCCAGCGGATGGGCGAGCAGCACGGAATCGTTGATTCGCATCCACGATACCCGGAACTCCAGCCGTTGCGGATGGGGGCCGTCGAGCAGATCGAGGCGTTGCGCGCGCCAGTCCACCTCGAAGCGCAACTTCCGGTTTTCCCCGGGGTCCGCGTCAGCATTCGAAGCCGTGAGACGATCGCGGCATTCGGCGAGTTCCGCTTCCAGCTCGAACCGGTCCGGGACGTCCGTGGGCAGGGCAACCTCGTAGGTGTCCCCGTCCAATGCCACGTCGGCGGTGGTCTCTACTTCATCCAGGGCGGGCAGGACGCTGTCGCGGAGGAGTGAACCGTTCGCCTTCATCATTTCCATGCCCTCGCCGAATCCCCGGCAGTTGAGATCGCCGCAACTGCCCTGGAAGAAGAGCACGCGCAGTCCCGCCCGTTCCTTTTCCATCTTCCTGACGGCATCGGCCGGGTAGTCGCCGCAAATCACGGTGTCGGCGCCGAGCGTAACGGGATGGGCGCCGAAATTGACCGCGGCGGCGCGCATCCTCCCGCGGGTGTCGTCGATACGCATCAGCAGCGCTTCCTCGTCGGCCTCGCCCCCTTCGTCGACCCGGTTGACCGAGAGGCCTGGCACAGGCGCCCTGCCGAACCCGACGCGCCCGGGTTCCAGGTTCGATACGGCCTGTCCTATGGCGTCGGCGAACCGCTCCGGCAACTCCGCCGCGTATTCCCCGTCCCATTTTCCCCAGGCCACGGTCTTCATGGTCGCCGGCCCGGAGTGGGTATGGGTGTTGGTGAGGACCACGCGGGCCGGATCGAGTCCGTATCGCTTCCGGACGATGCGGTGGGTCTCGTCGACCAGGGAGCGGTCGGTCCAGACCAGGTCGTTCGACGTCCAGACGAAGGTCCGCTCGCCGTCCGACAGCGCCAGGGCGGTGGCGTGGAGGTCCTGGTGGACCGCCGTGGCCCGGCGCCCGATATAGGGACCGTAGCCGCAAAGTTCGATTCCCACGGGCGGGGTGATGACGGTACGGCCGGTGCCGAAATATAACTGGGGCATAGTCGTAACCGGGTAAGCGGTAACCGGGTAAGCGGTCGATTTCGTCCTTGAAAGCGCTTGAGAGATCGCTGCGTCAGCCGTTGGGCGACGGAGCGAGCTTTCAGCCCGGATCGAGCCGGTTCAGTCCGTGAACCGGACGGTCTCCCCCGTCTTCACCGATTGGGCTTCTCCGTGGCAGATCCGCAGGGCGTCGCGGCCCGCCGAAGCCGAAACCAGGTCGGGTTCCGCGCCCTTCTCCAGGGCCGTGACGGCGTATCCCAGCTGGGCCTCGAAAGCCTCGGGAAAATCGATTTCGGGTTCGCTGCTTCCGCCGTCGGGGGTGTAGAGCGTGACCGGCCGGCCCGAGAGCACGTTGTACCAGAGCGTGCCTTCCTCGAAATAGGCGTCGTAGCCGTGTTCGAAGGCTGCCGAACTGATCGCCCCGCACTGGGCCGAGACGGTGATGTCCCGGTCATCGTACCCGTACTGCGTGTTCAGGTAGAGCACGTATCCGTTCGGGCTGGTCATGCCGTCGGCGTGGACGCTGTCCGGCATGCCGAAGAGGTAGCGCAGGTAATCGGTGTCGTGTATGTGCAGGTCGATGCCCGCCGCCCCCGTGCGTTCGTAATCCCCGAACCAGTTGTCTTCGCCCCAGAGGGGCTTGGAGATGACCCGCTTGAGGTGGAGTCCCAGGAGGCGTCCGTACCGCCCGTCGTCGATGGCCTGCTTCAGGAAGGCGAATTCCGGGAAGAACTTCAGCACGTGGGCGACCATCAATGTCCTGCCGGTCTCCCCGGCCTTGCGGATCATGCGGTCCGCCTCGTCGAGGCGCAGGGCGATGGGCTTCTCGACCAGCACGTGCTTCCCGGCGTCCAACGCACGGATGACCACGTCGTGGTGCAGGGCCGTGGGCAGGCACACGTCGACCAGGTCGATATCCGGGTCGCTCAGTACCTCGTCGATATCGGTACAGGTACGGATGCCCGTCAGGTCCTGCACGCCGCCTCCGCCGCCGAAGTTGCCCTGGATGTGCCGCCAGTCGCCGCTCAGCTTCCGCTCGTCCCGCGTGCAGATGGCCCCCACTTCCGCGTTGGCCAGTTGCTTGATGGCCATGAAGTGGGTCGTTCCCATGAACCCGATGCCCAGAATACCGATTCGTATCAATTCATCTCCTCCTGTGCGCCTCTCCTCCAGTGCGCCGTGTGGAAATCCCTTTCACCGAAGGCGTTTCGAGCGTTTTGGACCCGGCGGGCGCCTCAGTCCGCCGCCGACGGTTCAGTCCACCGCTTTACCGCCCGGTCCGCCGACGGTTCAGTCCACCGCTTTACCGCCCGGTCCGCCGGGCGTCTCAGTCCGCCGCCGACGGCGTGAACAACTGCTGTCCGTGTTTCCGGTAACCGCCGATGAGCGCCTGGGCCGCCGGCGAGATCACGTAGTCGATGAGCGCGCGCGCGTGCCCGTAGTTCACGTGGGGCCAGCGCTTCGGGTTGACGGCGATGATGCTGTAGGGATTGTGCAAAGGGGGATCGTATTCCACCAGGACCCGCAGGTTCACCGTTTCCCGCAGGGCCAGGTAGGTGCCCCGGTCGATCAGCACGTACCCCCGTTTCTCGTCTGCCATGCGCAACGTGGCCGCCATGCCCTGTCCCGCTTCCACGTACCAGTATCCGGCGGGGTCGATCCCGGCGAGGTCCCAGATCGCCCGTTCCTTCTGGTGGGTACCGGAAAGATCGCCCCGCGAGAAGAACAACGCTTCCTCGCGCGCGATGGTGGCGAAGGCGTCGGCGACGCTGCCCGTTCCGGCGATCCCGGCCCGGTCGGCGAAGGGGCCGACGACGACGAAATCGTTGTACATCACGCCGCGCCGGTCGACCCCGAACCCGGCGGCGATAAAGGCTTCTTCCAGTTTCGGCGCGTGTACGAGCACCGCGTCCACGTCGCCGTTTTCTGCCAGCTTCAGGGCCTTGCCCGTTCCGACGGCGATGACGTCCACCCTGATCCCGCCGTCCCGTTCCCGTTCAAATGGCGGCAGGAGGATGTCGAGCAGGCCGGAATCGTCGGTGCTGGTGGTGGTCGCGAGCTTGAGGCGGGGCTGACCGTCCGCGGCGGCCGCGAAAACCATGGCGAGCAGCGGAAGCAGAATGTGGCGGAGACGCATGCTGTGGACCGATCCCGGATCAGGCCGTCAATTCAACCGGAGCATGAACATGACGCGAAGGCGCGTTCGCCACGCGTTGTTGGCCGCGGGGGAGACGAGTGTTTCGGGGGAATCGTACTTGCGGGTATACAGGTGGATATCGACCGTCAACTTCTCGATGAGATGATGGCCGAAGAAGAGGGCGGCGCCTTTCGTATTGGTCTGGGAGTAGTCGATGTTGCTGAAGGGTGCCAGCGTGGCGTCCTGCTGCATGAGGAAAGCCTGGACCCCGGCCCGGGTGTCGCCGACCCTGGCCGTGCTGCCGTACATCACCGAACCCGTGATACCGTGCCGCATGTCATCGGCGCCCATATTGAAGACGTAGTCCGCGTTGAGCGCCAGCGGCCGTCCGTTTACGGTCCGGGTGTACTGGCCGCTGAAGTTGATCATCCTGAATTCGGACAGGTATCCGGTACGGTCCGCGTTGGCCCGGTTGGAATTCGCCGCAACGATCGGCACGGGGGACCTCAGGTTCTGCGCGGCGAAGAGCGAATCCGCGCCTCCCACGGTATAGTAGGCCACGGCCAGGGTCTGTGACCTGCCGGGCTGGGTGAAACGGGCCATGGCCTGTCCCCCCAGAAAATAGGTGCGGTCGAGGTCCTTTACCGGCGAGGCCAACTGGTTGATCATGAACTGGCCCAGGTTCAGGCCGAAGGTGGCGGAGCCGTCGTCGCTTTTCGTAGTGAGTTGCTGGGCGAGTCCCTCCGGCGAGAGATCGCTGTCCAGGACGACCTGGGTCGGACGGAAGAAGGGGAGGGGAAACTTGCCCGCGGTCAGGGTGAGCGAGGGATTGGGCCTGATGCGCGCGTACATCCAGGAGATATGGGGATTCTCGCGTACGAACAGGTCGCCGTAACTCATCCAGTCGGCCACGGTGATGGCCCTGGGATTGCCTGTCATGACCTTGCCCGTCACGTCGATCCGGTCCGTCACGCGCAACGTAGCGTTCAGGAAGGCTCCGTACATGAAGCGATTCACCGCCCGGCTGCCATCCTGGTAATCGCCCTGCAACCGCGACCTGATCATGCCGCCCCAGGAGAAGCGGTCGTCGTCTTCCTGTCCCGCGGCGGGGGCAACGTTCGTCAGGACTGCAAGCGTACAGGCGCACAGCAGGATGAATCTGCTCCGCATGGGTTCATCCCCGGTGTACTGATCTCTTCCGGCTCCCTGCGCTCCGGGCCGGTCGTCGTAATACGCTGGTAAACGATCCAGTAATCGATGTCGATCCCGGATCAAGGCAATAGTATGGACGAGGTGGATACGTGTCAAGCAATATCGATTGCCTCCGGAAGGCTGCCGACGGGGCCGGAAAAGGTGGTATCGGGCTGGCCCCGCCCGGTCCGGACAGCCTGTGGGACGCCTGGCCGGTTTAGGGTATTAAGTTAGAAGAAAACCAACGGTTGGAATGTATCCAGATAGTATATACAAACAGTCCGGTCAGGCGGGCGGCGCCCAGTGACTTTAAGGGTTGTCAGGCCAGCCCCGGACGGGTATATTCGACATCGTTATCGGATCGGACCGTCGAGCGTAATCAGGCGGGACGATTTCGACTGTTGCGGTCGTTTCCATGTGGCCGCATCCACTTGATTCAGGGAGATAATCCATGCTGAACGGTATGAACGCAAAGGCCGGCTCCCGCCTTTCCCGCCGTCATTTTCTCACGGGTGCGCTGGCGGCCGGGGCCGCGCTGACGCTGGGCGACCGCCTTGCCCTGGCCCAGACCATGGCATCCGGCGGCCTTACCGCCAAGGATATACACGGGATCGGCGTCGAACCGGGTCTCGTCCGCCTGGCGCTGAATGAAAACCCCATCGGGCCGTCCCCGCGGGCGCTGCAGGCCATCGCCGAGAACATGTTCAAGATCAACCGCTATTCCTTCGGCGGCGGCGATATCTACGGCGCCCTGGCCGAATTCGACGGCATCGAACTGCCTCCCGCGCCCAGGTTCGGCGGTACGGGTCGAATGGGCGGATTTTTCAGGCGCCGGGCGCCCTTCTTCATTACGGCGGGATCCGGCGCGCTGCTTTCGCAGATCTCCCTCGCGTACCTGAGCAGGGGCGGCACCGAGGTCATCGAGGCGGACATGGGGTACGGCGACGTGTCGGGCGAAGCCGAGAACTACCAGGAAGCCGGCCTTGACGTCAACATCATCCGCGTGCCCGTGAAGGACTACAGGCACGACCTGGACGCCATGCTCGCGGCCATCACGCCGAAGACTTCCGTGGTGGTCATCACCAATCCGAACAATCCGACCGGCACGCTGCTGTCCTTCGAGGAGCAGGAGAAATTCGTCGCCGCCGTGCCCGAGAACGTGCTCGTGGTGATCGACGAGGCTTATATCCATTTCGTCAGGGATCCCGAGTACAAGACCGCGGTGTCGCTGGCCACGAAGCACGACAACGTGATCGTCACGCGTACTTTTTCCAAGGTCTTCGGCATGCCCGCCATGCGCCTCGGGTACGGGATCTGCAGCCAGGCCGTCCAGGAGAAGCTCCGGTTCTACAGCACGGGCCGCGCCAACGCCCTGGCCATGGCCGCGGGCGAGGCTTCGCTCAAGGACAGGCACCACTACAACCGTTCCCGGGCGGTCGTTCAGCATTTCCGGGACCGCCTGGAAGACGAATTCACGAAGATGGGACTGGAATACATCCCGTCCGAAAGCAACTTCATGATGGTCGACCTGGGCAAGCCCTCCATGAACGTCATGCGGGAGATGTTCCAGAAGGGCGTCATGGTGACGAACCGGCGCAGGCAGCAGATGCCCACGTGGATCCGCGTATCCTCCGGCGACGAGCGGGAAACGGAAGTCTTCCTCAACGTGCTGAAAGAAGTCCTGGGCAAGACCAGCTAGCAGCACGGGGCCGTCCATGTCGCTGTCGCTCATCCGCCTGCCCCTGATCGTTACCTGGGGCCTGGTCGTCCTGTGGTTCCTGCTGGACGTCACGAACCTCGTGGCGGGCGGTCCCTTCAGCATCAACTGGACCATTCCGGCCGCCGCTGCCTGGCTCTCGGTCGTCTGTCTCCGCGCCGGCCGAGGGTACGGCGGGTTCCTTTCCGCGACGCTGCTCTATACGGCCGGCGTCCGTCTGCTGATCGTGCTCCTGTCCGTTTTGGGCAAGACGGCCGGGCTCGATGGCGAATACTTCACCTGGGGACGCAGCGTCCTCTTCGGCCTGGTCATCCCCCACGCCGTGCTTTGGCCGGTCGTCACCTTCATCGCGGGCACGCTGATCTGGCCGGTACTGGCCCTGGCCATGCGCCGCAGACAGGTCTCCTATCGAGGCGCCGCCATGGGCGTTGTGGTCATTCTTCTGCTCGTCTTCATCGCGCTGCCCTACTTCATATCGACCCTGTACACCGGCAGCGTGGGACCGCGTCGCAAGGCGCAGAACACGCCCGCGGACTATGGGCTGGCCTACGAAGAGGTGACGCTGACCACGTCCGATGGGCTGAACCTGGCCGCCTGGTACATCCCGAACGAAACCGGCCGGGGCACGGTGATCTACTGCCACGGCCATCTCAACCACAGGGGCCAGATGCTCGACCAGGCGGCCTTCCTGCACGAAAACGGGTTCAGGGGGATCCTGTTCGATTTCCGCCGCCACGGGGACAGCGAGGGCGACTTGACGACCTTCGGCTATTACGAGTGGCGCGACGCGCAGGCGGCCCTGCGGTACGTGGTGGACCAGCGGGGCGAGGGGGGACCGGTGATCCTCTGGGGTATTTCCATGGGCGCTGCCACCGCGTTGCTCGCGGCGGCGGAGGAACCCGGGGTCGACGCCGTCATCGCCGAAAGCAGTTTCTACGCGGCCTCCGAAACGCTACGCAGCGACCTGAAGAGGATGTTCGGCCTGCCCACGGTGCCCTTCGGGTTTCTGACGGGTACCATCACGGAACTCCGGGTGGGCTTGAAAATCGATGCCCTGGACATCGGCCGTTCGGTGTCCGGCCTGCGGGACGTCTCCGTGCTGCTGGTGGGCGGCACGGCGGACCGGCGCATGCCGCTGTCGAACAACGAGCGGCTGTACGAGCAGATTCCCGGCACGAATAAAGAAATGTTCGTCGTGGACGGCGCGACCCATGGAGATATCTGGGAAATGGGCCGGGAAGCGTATGGGGAGAGGGTCCGGCAGTTCCTGGGGGAATCGGGGTTTCTCGAGGCCCCGGGGCCGCCGAGCGGAGAAGAAAACGCTGGAGACGCGCCTTCATCGGATGACCAGCCTTCAGACGCGCCTTCATCGGATGACCAGCCTTCAGACGCGCCTTCATCGGATGAAGATAAAGGGAAATAGTCGTGAAAGAACCCGTGTTTCAACCCCTGTCGACCTACGAGGAATACCCGGCCGACGAGATGGAGCGGCGGACCGGACAGTTCTACCGGGCGCTCCGCCGGCGCCGCACGGTCCGGGATTTCTCTGACCGGCCCGTGCCGAAGTCGATCATCGACCACTGCCTCCTCGCGGCCGGCACAGCGCCCAGCGGCGCGAACATGCAGCCGTGGCATTTCGCCGCGGTGACCGACCCGGAGATCAAGGCGAAGATCCGCGTGGCCGCCGAGGAGGAGGAACGCCGGTTCTACCGGGAGAAAGCGCCGCAGGAATGGCTCGACGCCCTGGCGCCCCTGGGTACGGACGAACACAAGCCTTTCCTTGAAACGGCGCCCTGGCTGATCGCGATCTTCGTCCAGCGCCACGGCTTGCTGCCCGACGGCCGGAGCGTCAAGCACTACTACGCCATGGAATCGGTGGGCATCGCCACCGGCATGCTGATCGCCGCGGTGCACCACGCCGGACTGGCGTCGCTCACCCATACGCCGAGCCCCATGGGGTTTCTGAATCGGCTTTTGGGCAGGCCGGCCAACGAGCGGCCCTTCCTGCTCCTGGTCGTCGGATACCCGGCGGAGGACGCGGAAGTCCCGGTGATCACGAAGAAGCCGCTGGAAGACATTGCCACGTTTGTCTGAAAACGGCGCGGAAGACCCGAATCGCGGCGCCGAAAAAGGAACCAAGGAGGAACCATGCGCGGCTCGATCGTACCGGTGGTTACGCCCTTCAAGGACGGGAAGCTGGACCTGGACGGCCTGGCCGGTCTGGTCGAATGGCAGATCCGGAGCGGGTCCCACGGCGTATCGGTGCAGGGGACGACCGGCGAGCCGGGATCGCTGACGCTGGATGAGCGCAAGGAGGTGATACGCGCCGCGGCCGGGGCGGTGGACGGCCGGGTACCCTTCGTGCCCGGCAGCGCGTCCACGAACCACGAAGAGTCCGTCGAACTCTCCCGCTTCGCCCAGTCCATGGGCGCCGACGCGCTGCTGTTCATCGCGCCCTACTACAGCCGGCCGGGGCAGGAAGGCATCTTCCGCCATTTCGACGCTTTGGCCAAATGCGTGGACCTGCCGGTGATCCTGTACAACATCCCCGGACGCACGGCCGTCAATATCGAGATCGATACCGTGGCGCGGCTGAAGGAAGCCAACGACAATCTCATCGGCGTCAAGGAGTCGAACAAGGATTTCGAGCATATCAACCGCCTCCTGCACCGCATGGGCCGGGACTTCCTGGTGTATTCGGGCATCGAACTGCTTTGCTATCCCATTCTCGCCATAGGCGGGGCCGGGTTCGTGAGCGCCACGGGGAACCTGATGCCGGCGGAAGTGGCGCGGCTGTACGACCTGGTCCAGGAAGGCAAGTGGCTGGAGGCGCGGGAGCTTCACTACCACATGATGACGCTCAACGACGCCGTGTTCATGGAGATCAACCCCGTGCCGGTCAAGACGGCCCTGGGCATGATGGGCAGGATCAGCCCCGAGGTCCGGCTGCCCCTCGCCCCGCTGTCGGACCGGAATCGCGAGAAGCTGCGCGGGATCCTGTTGGACTACGGACTGATACGGTAACCGGCTGCGGCGGGCTCATCGGGTAAACGGCCGCGGCGGGGCTCATCGGGTAACCGGCCGCGGCGGGACCCGGCCGCTTTACGCGGGTGGCGACCGGACGGCTGTCGGCCCGGCACGGAGTTTACCGCGGGCGGCCCGCTTTCCGGCACGGTTCAGGCCTGGGACGGTTGCCCGGTCACCTCCCGGGCGGCCCGCTTTCCGGTACGCACATGTCTAATATGCCATACCGCCTCCATTACAACGAGAACCCCCTCGGACCCTCTCCCGCCGTGCTGGCCCGGATCCGCGATCACCTGGCGGAACTCAGCCTCTACCCGCACCGGGACGACGAAGTGCTGAGGAACTGCCTCGCGGCGTTCTACGGCAGGGGGGTGACGCCCGCGCACCTGTTCTCGACGTACAGCGGCTCCGAAGCCCTGGATCTCATCGCGCGGGTATACCTTGAACCGGGCGACGAGGTCATCGTTTGCAGCCCGACGTTCCACGTCTATGCCCGGACGGCTGCCTGGCAGGGCGCGAAGGTCGTCGACGTGCCCCTGGACGAAGAGGATTTCAGCGTCCGGGTCGGAGCGGTCACGGGGGCGGTGACGGACCGGACGCGGCTGGTTTACGTGGGCAATCCGAACAATCCGACGGGGTCGATCGTCACCCGGGACGACATGGAACGGCTCCACGCGGGCCTGCCCGACAGGGTGGCCCTGGTAACCGACGAGGTGTACCACCACTTCGTCACCCATCCGGACTACCCGGACTCGCTGGCCGACGTCGCGGCGGGACGGAACGTGATCGTCCTCCACTCCTTTTCGAAGGTCTACGGGCTGGCGGGGCTTCGCGTGGGCGTGGCCATATCCCGACCCGATATCATCGAACGGCTGGCGAGACTCCGCAGGACCTTTCACCTGGGTTCGCTCGAGATGGAGGCGGCCATGGCCGCCATCGGCGACCAGGCCCACGTGGAACAGTCCGTTGCGCTGGCGGAACGGGGCAAGAAGCGGCTCTACGCCGCCTTTGACCGGCTGCGGATCAGGTACTGGCCGAGCGAAGGCAACTTCATCCTCTTCCGCACGCCGATTCTGGCAGACGATCTGGCCGCGCGCGTCGCTGAAGGAGGCGTGCTCGTGGGATCGGGCAGCCGCTTCGGCCTGACGCACAGCATCCGGGTCAGCGTCGGGCTTCCGGACGCCGACCAGGCCTTCATATTGACGCTGGAGCGGATCCTGGCATAAGACACGAAGGGAAGCGCATGTCACAGACCGCATTGATCGAACGGGCGGAAAGGGTCCTGGTCGGAGGGTCGAACGGGGAATTCCGGCTGCCGCCCGAAGCCAACCTGGTCGTGTCCCACGGCGAGGGCGCGACGATCCACGACACCGCGGGCAAGGCGTACATCGACTTTCTCCTGGGATCCGGCCCGATGATCCTCGGCCACGGTCATCCGGAAGTCGTGGAGGCGGTCACCCGTCAAATCAGCCGTGGCACGACCTTCATGGCGCTCAACGAGCCGTCCATCCGGCTGGCCGAACGGGTGGCCGAGGCTTCGCCCTGCGGTGAGAAAGTCCGACTGGTGGTCACCGGTTCCGAATCGATCCAGTTCGCCCTGCGGGCCGCCCGGGCTTACACCGGACGCGACCGCTACCTCCGTTTCGAAGGGGGCTGGCACGGCGTGAGCGATTCCGCGCTGCACGGCGCCCGGACGCTGAAGCCAGGCACCTACCCCGCCACGGCGCCGGACGGCGGAGGCATACCCCGCAGCTGGTCGGCCGACGTGCTGGCCACGCCCTTCAACGACGTCGATCGGGCGGCCGAGGTCGTGGAGAAGCATCACGGGGAACTCGCCGCGATCCTCGTCGAGCCCCTGCAGCGGTGCATCCTGCCCCGGCCGGGTTTCTTCGAGGCGATGCGCGAACTGGCCACGCGATACGGCATCGTCCTCATCTTCGACGAGATCGTCACGGGCTTCCGCATGGCCTGGGGCGGCGCCCAGGAGCGCTACGGCGTGATCCCGGATCTGGCGGTCTATGGCAAGACGATCAGCGGCGGCTATCCCATGGCCGCCATCTGCGGGCGTGCCGACGTGATGGACGTCATGAATGGCTGGCGTCCGGCCGACGATCCGAAGCGGATCATCGTCTCCGGCACCTTCAACGGCTATCCCGTGGGCGCGGTCGCCGGTCTGGCCACGCTGGACGTGCTGGAGCGGCCCGGGACCTACGAACGGCTCTTCGCCATGGGCGACCGCGTTACCCGGGAGATCACGGCCATGGGCCATCGGCTGTCGATTCCCCTGCTCGTCGGCGGCGAAGGGCCCGTGCTCCAGGTGCTGTTCACCGGCGAGCGGGAAATCGTCGACTACGGGTCCATGTTCCGCGCCGACAGGCAAAAGGCTTTCGTCTTCGGCGTCGAGCTGATCAAGCGGGGACTCTTCGTCAGTCCCTACGAGAAGATCTATCTGTCCCTCGCCCACACGGACGATCATATAGACCGTCTCCTGCGGGCGGCGGAAGAGGTGCTGCGGGACGTAATCGCGAAAATGGACTGAACGGGCAGCGCGGACCGGGCCTGCCAAGCGGCTAAAGCGGACCGGGCCGGCCAAGCCGGCCAAACGGACCACGGAATTCACAGAGGGAGCAAACCCATGAAAAACGTCCTCCTCCTGGGCGCCTCCGGCAACATCGCGCCATTCATCATCCCCGGCCTGGAGCAACATTACAACCTGCGCCTGGCGGACATCCGCCCCCATCCCGGCGGCAAACCCACCATGCACGTGGACATGGGCGACTACGGGCAGGTGCTCGAAGCCGCCCGCGGCATGGACGCCATCATGAACTGGACCGTGGTCCGGCAGGATCCGGTAGCCAGCTTCGCCGTGTCCGTCCGGGGCGCCTGGCACGTCATGAAGGCGGCGGCGGAACTCGGCATCACGAAGATCCTGCACACGGGCCCGGAGATCATCATCCCCGGCTACCTCCACGACCACGACATCGGCGACGTGCCCCAGGCGCCGGGCACGGGCTACTACATGCTGACCAAGCACCTGGCCATGGAAATCTGCAAAATCTATGCCCGTAAATACCGGATACACACGGTGTGCTACCAGTTCAACGGACTGGGTCCCATGCCCGAAGAGCCGATAAAGAACGCCGATCACCCGCCTTTCACCATCGTCTACGACGACCTGGTGGAGGCCTGCCGCCTGGCCCTGGAAATCGAGGAAGTGCCGGACTATTTCCAGGCCTTCAACATGGGCAGCTATCTGCAGCAGGGCAAATACACCATCGACAAGGCCCGGCGTCTCCTCGGCTACGAACCCCGGACCAACCCCCAGCGGTACTTCACGCGGC
Source organism: bacterium (assembly GCA_963693015.1). GTDB lineage: Bacteria > JAAXHH01 > JAAXHH01 > JAAXHH01 > JAAXHH01 > JAAXHH01. The sequence continues at coordinate 1,135,356 of OY843748.1, read as the reverse complement.
CGCTGACGAACGCGGGAAGCGGAACCACAGACCCCTGCCGAACCGGCTGACGGGATACGGGCTGATTCGACGCCGGATTCGGGAAGAGGACAACGATGCGCGGTGTTCACGTTCGAGCAATCCATTTGATCCTGGGCGGGATCCTGTGGTCGGCCTGCGCGTCGGAGCCGGATCCTTCGGCGTCGGCCACGGATCCGGAAGGCCCCGGCGGGCAAACGTTTGCCGCGGCCGCGGGTCATGCTCCGGGCACGGCCGCCGCCGACACGTCCTGGACGCCGCCGCGCCCCCGATCCATCCAGGAGCGGCGGGATGAGCGGGAACGCATGGTCGAGGTGATCCTGGGCAAGTCTCCCATGGTTACGGACGGGGCCGTGCTTCGGGCCATGCGGGATGCGCCGCGCCACGTGTTCGTCCACGAACAGACCCGGCGCATCGCCTATGACGATACGCCCCTGCCCATCGGCCTTGGACAGACCATCTCCCAGCCTTACATCGTGGCGTACATGACCGAGCTGCTTGAACTCGATCCGGCTTCGAAAGTGCTCGAGATCGGCACGGGTTCTGGCTACCAGGCCGCCGTGCTTGCCCACGTGACGCCCCACGTGTATACCATGGAGATCATCGAACCCCTGCTGGAGCGGGCCCGGAATCTGCTGGGCCAGGAGGGCTATGACACGGTGCGGACCCGTCACGGCGACGGCTATTTCGGTTGGTCCGAAGCCGGTCCCTTCGATGCCATCATCGTCACCTGCGCGGCCGGCCACCTGCCGCCGCTCCTGTGGTCCCAGCTCAAGCCGGGAGGCCGGATCGTCATACCCATCGGCGAGGTGACGGGCGTGCAGCGACTCGTCGTCGCCGAGAAGACCGCGGACGGCCAGCGGGTCTCCCGTACCGTCCTGCCCGTACGTTTCGTGCCCATGACCGGCCGGGCGGAACAGTGACGACGGGGCCTGCTGTTTCGAAATCGCCCGACGGCCTGCCACTGCCCTACCTCCTTCGGGCCGCCGGCCTGGTGTCCTGCGGCGTCATCGGCTTCGAGATCGGGCTGATGCGGGTGCTGCAGTACGCGAGCTGGTACCATTTCGCCTTCCTCGTCATCACCGTTGCTCTCCTGGGTTTCGGCATGAGCGGCACGATCCTGTCGCTCTGGCGCGGCTGCTTCCTGCGGCACAGCCACGGAGCCGTACCGCTCCTGGCCCTGCTTACGGCCCTCTCCATTCCCATCATGCTTCAGGTTGCGCAGCTTCTGCCTGTGTCCGGTCGCTTCGTACCCGGCCTGGTATTCGAGCAACTGGCCTGGTGGTTGGTTTACTGGGTCCTGTTGACCGTCCCCTTCGCCCTGGGCGCCACGGCCGTCGGCCTGATGCTGATGGCCGCTGGCCAACGGTCGTCCGCGGTATATGCGTCTAACCTCATCGGGAGCGCGGCGGGCGCGGTGGGCGTAACGGTCGCGATGTACTTCGTGGAACCCGCGTGGCTGGGTTACGTGACCGGCGCGGTCGTCCTGCCGGCGGTCGTCCGCCCCGAGCGTCGGGCAATGAGCGCGGGATTGGTTTCCGGGGGCCTGCTGGCGGGCGCGCTGCTCGGGTTGCTCGCCCCACCTTCGATACGTATCGATGACGACAAGTATCTCGCCTACGTGAACCGATTGGCGGCGGACGGGCAGGCCGAACGTCTGGCCGGCGCATTCGGTCCCGCCGGGGTCGTGGAGGTCTTCGGCAGCGACACTTTTCACGACCTGGCCTTCCTCACCGACGAGCGCGTGCCGCCCCCCATGGCGTCGATCGTCGTCGACGGTCACCGGGCCGGATCCCTGTTGCGGATCGACGGTATGGACGAGGCGGAGGCCCTGGACGGGACGCTCATGGCCCTGCCCTACGCGCTCGTTCCGTCAAGCCCCAGGGTGTTGCTGCTCGACGAGACGGGCGGAGGCAACATCTGGCTCGCCCGCCGCAACGGCGCGGCGTCGGTGGAAGTCGTGCAGCCGAACCGGGTCCAGCTGGACCTCCTGACCGGTCCGCTTGAGAACGAGGGCGGCGCGGTGTTCAACTTACCGGAAGTTTCGCTCCATCCCATGGCGCCCCGGGCCTTCATCGAGGGGACGGAGGACCGTTTCGATCTCATTCAGCTGGCGGGCATGGAGTCGTGGTCGGCGGCCGCCGGCGGCCTCGAAGGGCTGAACCAGGAACATCTCATGACGGCGGAGGGCGTCGCGGCCGCCCTGAGGCGGCTGTCCCCGGATGGCATCCTCCACGTCTCCCGCGGGATTCAGTTGCCGCCCCGCGACAACGCGAAGATCGCGGCGACGGTCATCGCGTCGCTGGAACAGGCGGGGATTGCGCGGTCCGCCTGGCCCGGGGCCCATCTCGCCATGGTCCGCGATTTCCTGGGCGTCTGCACCATGGTCAGGCCCCGGCCCTGGAGCGCAGACGAAATCCGGCGGCTGCGCGACCAGTGCGAGGCGCGGAACCTGACCCCGGTGTATTTCGACGGGATCACGGCCGGCGAACTGAACCGCCCCGACGAACTGCCCGGTCCCCCGGGTGAGGAAGGCGACTACCTGCACCACGCGGTGCTTTCGCTGTTGTCACCGGATCCCGGAGAAACCGAAGGCTTCTTCGATATCTGGCCCTTCGACGTGCGGCCCGCCAGCGACGACCGTCCCTTTTTCGGCAACTTCGGCAAGCTGAGTGCCCTGCCCGAATTCAAGAGGGTCTATGGAGCGGGTTGGCTCTTGAGATCGGAACTGGCCTTTCTCTTCGTCCTGGCCGCCGCGGCCATCGCCGCGATCGCGGGCGCGGTACTGATCCTCGCCCCGTTCGTGGTCCGGTCCGGCATCCGGGTCGCGTCGGGCCGGTCTTCCGCCGCGTTATACTTTCTGGCCATCGGGCTGGCCTACCTGGTGTTGGAAATCGCCTTTCTGTCCGGGCTTCAGCGCCTGCTGGGCGACCCCGTGATCGGTGGCGCGGCCACCGTGGGGGGCTTTCTCCTCTGCTCGGGCCTGGGCAGCCTGGCGGCCGACCGCATCGCTTCCCTGCCCGGCGTCACCCTGGCCAGACTGGTCCTGGTGCCGGCAGTCATGGCGATTCCGGTGTTCACCGGCCTGATCCTCCTCACCCTGTACGGGGGCGCATGGCCCCTGGCGCTTCGCCTCGCCGCGGCACTCGTCCTCATCGCACCCCTGGCCTTCGCCATGGGTCTGCCCTTCCCCCTCGGACTGCAACGCTTCGGAAAGCGTTCCGCCGCCCTGGTCCCCTGGGCCTGGGGCGTCAACGGATGCGCCTCCGTCCTGGCTTCGCCGCTGGCCATGGTCATCGCCATGCAGTGGGGTTTTACCCTGACGGCTGCTGCTGCTGCGGCGTGCTATGTGATTGCGGGGCTTGCGGTTATCGGTCAGTGCCGGTCCACCCGCGGCTCGATGGGCAACTCGCGGAACTCCCGGATCAGCCCGGCCAGTTCCTCCGAGGCCGCGCGGTAGAGTGCCTCGCCCTTTTCCACCGTGGCGACGGTGGCGTCGCCGATGACGCCGGACTCGGTGATCCGGGACCACTGGTCCATCATGCGCAGGGGAGAGGCCCCCTTGCCCCGGATCCAGCCGCGCCAGTAGTACTTCGAGACGGGGATCTTGACTTCGCGCACCGCCTTGTCCATCTGGATGGCGTCGTCGTTGAGGTAGCGGTAGACCGAGGTCTCGATCTCGTCGGCGTGGGACTGGACCTCGGAATCGCCGATCTCCCACAATTTGGACTGCGCCACGCTCCACCAGTTGAGCGTCCCGCAGTGGGCGTCCGTCTCGATGACCGTCCGCCGCGAGGCCGTTTCCAGGATGGTGGCGTTGGAGCCGTGGCCGTTGACGATGAGGATCTTCCGGAAGCCGTGGTGGGCCACGCTCCGGGTGATGTCCACGACGAAGTCCTGCAGGTGGTCGTCCCGCACGGTGATCGTCCCGGGGAAGTCCATGTGATGGTCCTCGAAGCCGTAGGGCAGGGCCGGGAGGATCAGCACCTCGTCGGGGATGAGCTTCGCGGCGCCCTCGCACACGCTGCTCACCAGGAAGGTGTCCACGTCCATGGGCATGTGGTAGCCGTGGTCCTCCGTGGACCCGACGGGCAGGACGACGGCCGGCTGTTCCTCGACCTTCTGCTTCAGTTCGACCCACGTGTAATGATCGTAGCGGTAGGGCAGGCGGGGGCCTTTCATGGCTTCTCCCTCAGTTCATCCGCGGCATGACTTCGTGGACGAAGAGGTCCATGCTGCGGAGCCAGGCTTCCTTGTCGTCCCAGTCGTATCCCATGAGGATCAGCGTGCCGAAATCACCGGTCTCCTCCCGCATCAGGTTCAGCCGGCGGACCACCTCGTCCACGTCCCCGTGGATGATCTGCTCCTGCATCATGTAGTCCAGGTTGCATTCCGAATCCGGCATGTCCGGGTCTCGCTTGAGCATCTTCCTGCCCAGTCCCTGGTCGAAGAGGCCGCCGATGTATTCGAAGCCCTGGCCCAGGGAGTTGGTGCGTACCTTCTCCGCCGCTTCCTCCCTGCTGTCTGCGATGAAGATGCTGCGGCAGATCCGCCAGTCGTTCCGGTCCGGCGTCCGTCCGGCGTCGCGGGCGGCCTGCTCGTACACCCGCCAGTTGTCCGCCACGACGTTGACGGGGGAGATGTTCGCGCTGATGGGCGACCAGCCCTTTTCGCCCGCGGTCTTCATGGTATGGGAGTTCATGCTCATCCCCGGGGCGCAGATGGGCGGATGGGGCTGCTGCAGGGGCTTGTGGATATAGCCGATCAGCGTGTCGTGGTCCACGTTTTCTTCCAGGTCGATCTCCCAGAAGCGGCCGTGCAGGTGATAGGGCGGGTCCTGGCTCCACAGCTGCAGGATCATCTCCGCCGATTCGGCCGCCATGGCGCCATTGAGTTTCGGATCGATCTTGTGCAGCTCCAGGTCCGCCGTTACGCTTCCTGGGCCGAAGCAGAGGTTGAGCCGCCCGTGAGAGAGATGGTCCATAAAGGCCAGGCGCGTGGCCACGTGGGCGGGATGGTGATAGGGCAGGCAGGTGGGCGCGGTACCGAGCCGGATGGTGTGGGTCATGGCCAGCGCCTTGCCGATGAAGGCTTCGGGCAGCACGATGTTTTCGTACTTCATGGTGTGGTGTTCGCCGATCCAGAACTCGGCGAAACCCAGTTCCTCGCAGCGCACGATCAGTTCGAGATCCTCGTCGTAGCACTGCGCCGGTGGCTTGACCGGGTCGTGGAAGGGCATGATGAACATCCCGTAGTTCATATTGTGCTCCTGGTTTTGCGCGTGTTTAAGGTCAGTCTGATCCTGGTAATATGATCCTGCGATACGCGGCATGCGCCGATCTGCCCGGTCAGGCGTATCCCAGCGACTTGTTCAACCGGGGCATGACCTCCCGGGCGAAAAGCTCGAGGCAGTCGATCCACGCCTCCCGGTCGTCCCAGTCGTGGGCGGTAAAGATGAGCGTGCCGAATTCCCCGGTCTCCTCCATCATCCGGTGCAGCTGCCGCACGCACTCGTCGGGATCGCCCGCGATGACGTGCTCGTCCATCATGTAGTCCAGGTTGCATTCGGAATCGGGCATGTCCTGGTCCCGTTTCCACAGCACTCTTCCGGGCCCCAGGTCGGCCATTTTCATGATGTATTCCAGGCATTTTCCCATGGAAGAGTCCCGGGCCCTCTTCCGGGCTTCCGCCGTGTTTTCCGCTACGAAGATATTCCGCGATATCTTCCACTTTTTCCGGTCCGGCTCCTGCCCGGCGGAACGCGCGCCGCCGGCGAAGGTTTCCCAGTGGTTCACGAGCACGTTGGCCGCGACCATGTGGTGGCTGAAGGGCGAATACCCCTTCTGGCCCGCGATGCGGGTACCCGCCGAGTCCCGCATGATCACCGGGACGGACAGGGGCGGATGGGGTTTCTGCAGGGGTTTCAGGTAGACGCCGATGCCCATGTCTTCACGGACTTCGTGGTCCACGTGCACCTGCCAGAAGCGGCCGTCGATGTGATAGGGCGGATCGGTCGTCCACAGGGTCATGATCATCTGGATCGCCTCGCCCACCATGGCGCCGGAGTCCTCCGGACGTATCCCGTACATCTCCATGTCGGTCGGTATGGCGCCGGGACCGAAACAGATGTTCAGGCGTCCGTGGGAGAGATGATCGAGGAAGGCCAGGCGGCCCGCGACGTGGGCGGGATGGTGGTAGGGCAGGCACACGGGCGCGGCGCCGAGCCGCATGCGGTCGGTCAGGCCCAGGGCCTTGCCGAGGAAGATCTCGGGCATGACGATATTCTCGTAGCTCGAGGAGTGGTGCTCGCCCACCCAGAACTCGCTGAAACCGAGTTCCTCCGAACGCACCAGCAGTTCCATGTCTTCGTCGTAGCACTGTCCCGGCGGCTTCGTTGGATCGTGCACGGGCATCAGGAACACGCCATAGTCGATCATGTCTACTCCTTTTAACCTTCCGGCTGGTTAACCTTCCGGCTGGGCCCGGATTTCCGTATTACAACAGTCCGTTTCGGTCACAACAGTCCGTTTCAGTCACAACAGTCCGTTTCGGTCACAACAGTCCCTTGCGGCGCTTGTTCTCAATGGTTTTCTCTACGAATCCGGGTCCGCACACCGCGTCGAATCCGTTGCCCGGAAACCGTGCCGCCCATGCGTAGACGGCTCTGATACGTGCTTCGTCGCCGCCGAAGGCGGAGGGCTCGGACCGCGCCGCGTCCAGCGCTTCGATCACGGCGTCCGCAATCCGATCGTACAGTCGATCGGACCAGTCGGTCGCAGGCCCGTCATGCTCCCGGCCGCCCGATCGCCTCGCCTCCTGGTACCACGCCATGGCGTTGAACTGGACCTTCCGGGACCGGGGATAGAATGAACACATGAGGTTCCAGTCGTCCCCTTCCCGTTCCCGGTCTCCCGACGCCCGGAAGTCGGAACGGAGTAGGGCGGCGGGTATGTCGAGCATCTTGGCCATCATGAACTCCACCACCGTGCCCGAGTCCAGGTCCGCCCCGTCGAAGTTGAACAGGCCCAGGTCGCAGGCCATCACCTGCCTGAGGTCCTGGTTGCGTATGTCGACCATCCGGCCCGTGGCCTGTTCGAGGTCCTGGGGCACCACGCAGGCGTACCGGCCGCCGGACCGTCGATCGATGGCCCCGGCCAGGAGTTCGTTTCCGGCGAGGTGCTTGTGGTCGAACAGGTCGCCGGCGAAATACACGCTGTAGGTCGTCATGTGCTGCTGTCGCCCGGAGGGTCTTCCTTGTCGCGGCCGGTGTACCGGCGGCCGATTTCGGCGGCCTCCCTGGACCCGCTGACGACCATCACGCCTTCGTCGATCATGTCGGTCACGTTATCGGGGCGGACGCCGTTCAGGAAGGCGACGCCGTTGGCCTTGCAGGCCTGGAGCACCGCGGCCCGCGCGGCGATCATCTCGGGCGGGTAAGGCGGGTCGTGGCGATCCGGATACCCGAAGGACATCCCCATGTCGCCCGGACCCCATTCGGCGAAGGCGATGCCGGGCACTTGCAGGCTTTCTTCCACGTTGGCCAGGGCGCGGCGGTTTTCGATCTTGAGGCCGAGCATCAGTTCGCCGTCCGGGTCCAGGGGCCAGACGTCGGCCTTCTTCACGTAATCCGGCACGGCGAGTCCCCAGGTGCCCGCGGCGAAGCCCTGGCCCCCCGATCCCCGCTGACCCGCTTCGAGTCCCTCCCCCACGCCGCCCGTCTGAAAGGGATAGCGGGCGGCTTCCACGAAGGCCCGCACGGCGCCCGCCGTCTCCGCGTGGCACAGGAGGATCCCGTGGACGCCCAGCGCCAGGACCTGCTTGACCATCCAGGCGTTCGCCCGCATGACCGCCTCGCTGGTCCCGTTCGTGGGCAGCGTGACGATGACGCAGGGCGTCAGGTGCCCGGTGGGCGTGGGACCGGCTTCGACCAGTCCGGTCATGAAGGCCTTGAGTCTCGACAGGTCGAAGAGGCCGTGCTCCATCTCGACGATCAGGTAGTCCTCCCACGCCCCGGAGGCTTCGACGCCGCGGTCGTAGCTCAGTTCGCCGGCGCCGCCGTAATAGATCGGCTGGCCTCTTTCGAGCAGTTCCACGGCGCGGTTGATCCTGGACATTTCTTCCTCCTGTTTGCAGGCCGGCCGCGCCGGTGGCGAGGGCCGACTGCTTCATTTAACCATGCCGGCTGTATCGCCGTCGGGGCCGGCCGCGCCGGTGGCGAGGCTCGTCCGCTTCGTTGAAACAGTCGAAGCCCGTCAAGGCGGGTCGAAAGGCAATCTTTCGGCCAGCCCCGTGTCCTCGGCCAGTCCCGCCAGGTTCTCCGCCGCCATCCGCGTGAGCGGGACGCCTTCGCGGCGGGAAAGGGCTTCGCTGTCGTACTCCATTTCGCCCGGAACATAGGTGCGCTCGACCCCGGCGGCTTTCGGCGCTTCCCGCATGCGGCGGATGAGTTCGTCGATGCGATCGTAGTAACTGTCCAGCGGCATCATGGCGCCCACGTCGATGGCCATGAAACTGTGTCCTTCGTCACAGGTGTCGTCCGAGACCTTGGCCCACGAAAGGATGTCCGTGGTAAACGCCGCACCGGCGAGCACCCCGGCCAGGGATTCCACCAGCAACGCCAGGCCGTAGCCCTTGTGTGCGCTGAAAGGCGTCAGGGCGCCGGTGACGGTGAATACGCCGGGATCCGTCGTGGGAAGGCCTTCCGCGTCGGTCAGCCATCCATCCGGAAGCGGTTCGCCGCGGTCCTGGTAGGATGCCACCTTGCCTCCCGCCACGGTACTCATGGCGATGTCCAGGACGATGGGCGGCTGGGACCGGGCCGGGACGCCATAGGACAAAGGGTTGTTGCCGATGACCGCGCCCCGCCCGCCGGGGACGTTCATGACCACGTCGGTATTGCTCATGGCGATGCCGATCATGGGCCGGTCCGCGTTTTCCACGGCCATGATCGTGTAGGCCGAAGCCGCGCCGAAATGGTTGCTGCGGCGTACCGTGGTCATGCCGATCCCACAGTGCGCGGCCTTGTCCATGGCCACCGCCATGCCGTAGTGCGAAGCCACCATGCCCACGGCCTGGCGGGCGTCGATCCGCGCCCAGGCCGGACCCTCGTCCGTGGTCTCGGGCACGGCGCCCGTGTCGATCCCGCCGTCCCGCATCAACTGCACGTAGCGCCTGAGGGCGACCGTGCCGTGCGTGAAGACGCCTCGCATGTCGGTGCGGATCAATATATCCGCCGTCAGCCTGGCGTCCCCGGAAGAAAGCCCCGCCTCGACCATCGCCGAGGTACAGAATTCCGCGAGGGGTTCGGGCGGCGTACGCAGTACGTAGAGTTGATCCGTCTTTTGTGCCCGGTTGGCGTGGGTGCCCAGCGTGCTTCCCTTTCCGGTCCGGCGCGCGCGTCCGGCGTCGATCATGAAGTCATCCGCCGCGTATCCCGTCGCGGGTGCCGTTCTATCCGCCGCGTATCCCGTCGCGGGTGCCGTTCTATCCGCCGCGTATCCCGGCGGTAACGCGTTCGAAACCGCCGATCATGTAGCTGTAGTCGCAGTCGACCTGGATCCAGTCGACGCCCCGCTCGCTCCAGCGCTGGCCGAAGGTGTACTGCGATCCCATGCCCATGCCGATGGAGAGGCCGGCTTCGTGGCCCACGTCGATGATGCGCTCCATGGCGGCCACGACCCCGGCGTCGTCGAGTTGCCCGAGGACGCCCATGGATCCGCTCAGGTCCACGGGACCGATGACCAGGCTGTCCAGTCCCGGTATGGCCGCGATGGCGTCCAGTTCGCGGTAGGCCTCGACGTGCTCGATCTGAACCGAAACGAACAGGTCCCGGTTCATGGCTTCCACGAATGCGTCGATGTTCGAAAAGGCCCTTCCGTAGTTCGAGGGGCGATGGGGCCCGAAGCCCCGGTCTCCCATGGGCGGATAACGGCAGGCGTCCACCACGCGGCGCACCTCGTCGGCGGAACGGACCTGGGGGACGATGATCCCGGGCGCGCCCGCGTCCAGAACGGGTTTTACGTGGCCGATATCGCTCGAAGGCACGCGGACGAGCGCGGCGGTGCGGCCCGCCCGGGCGGCCACGAGGTGTCCCGTCACCGACTCGAGGTTCATCGCCCGGTGCTCGGTGTCGATCCAGATGAAATCCGCCGAATCGCACAGGGCCTCGGTCACGGCCGGATCGGTGAAGGTCACGCTGGCGCCCAGGCAGAGTTCGCCCGCGGCAAGCCGTTCGCGGAACGCTCTTATTTCGTTTGAAAACAACGGTTGCTCCTCATGAAAACGACGGTTGCTCCTCAGGCAGGGCGGTTTAGTCGTCGTCGCATCGTTTCCGGGCAGTCGTTTCGGACCGTCGCTTCCGCGTCGCTAGACCGCGCCTTCACTCCACGGCCCCCAGATGGCGTAGGTCAGCCCGGGCCGTTGCATGTTGACGAAGAGGGTCTCGCCGTCCGGGCTGAAGGTCGCTCCGGCAAACTCCCCACGGTAGGCGATGCCGGCCACGTCCTTGGCCACGTCGAATACGCGTCCTTCCTTTGTCAGGCCCCGGATGTACGGTATGCCGTCCCGGTTGTCTTCGCACACGATCAGGCCGCCGCGGGGACTCACGCATACGTTGTCCGGCGCGGCCATGAGCGATGCGTCGGGCGATTCGAAAAGGAGCGTCAGCACGCCTTCGTCCGCACCATCGGGGTGGTACTCCCAGACCTGTCCCAGACCTTCGTCACCCCCGGTAGTCGCCGTGAAGAAGATGCGGCCGTTGCCGTACCAGCAGCCTTCCAGGCGGTTGAAGGCGGCGCCGCCCTTGTCCGCTCCCTCCTTGTAGACCAGGGTCTCGTCCACCCCGGCCTCTGCCGGATCGGGGTCCTCGATCTCCACCCAGGTAACGGGCAGGGAAGCGCCCATGGTCTGCCCCTCGCGAGTGTCGTACCCCGGCCGGTCCTTTACCGCGAGCATGCGCAGGCGGCCGCCACGGGCAAGTTCACCCGGATAGTCGGGAATGTACTGGTAGAGTCCGCTCGGATTGTTGTCTTCGGTCTCGTACACGATACCTGTTGCGGGATCGACGGCCACGGCCTCGTGGACGAACCGTCCCATCGCTGTCAGAGGCTCGGCGGCCACGGACTCCTCGGCATCCGCCGGCACTTCGAAGCAGTAACCGTGCTCCTTGTCGTATCCGCCCCGGAACCGCATCTCGCTTGCTCTGAAGTACCGAACCGTGCCCAGGGTGGACTCTTCACAGGTGATCCAGGAACCCCAGGGCGTAGGCCCGCCGGCGCAGTTGAACAGCGTCCCGCTCACGCTCACGAAATCGCGGACCAGTTCGCGCGTCTTCGGGTCGACGATCAGCGTCGTGACCCCGCCGGGAGCGGTGGGATCGTAGGCCGCCGACCGGTTGCCGAAGGCCTCGCCCGGAGTGACTGAGGAAACCTCGTGGTTCCGCAGGAGCCGGACCATGCCGTCCACGGGAAAAGCCGCCATACCGTCGTGGTCGCCCGGCGTGGGATGGCCGTCGGACATGAGGCCGCCCTTCTTTCCAAAGGCGGTATAGGAGAATCCAGGCGGCAGTTCAAGCAGGGTTTCGCCGGTATTCCGGGAAGGTACGGGGGCAAGGGGGCCGTATCCGCCTTCACCCCGGGCCGCCGTAAGGTGGGCGTGCCCGTCGACCAGGGCGCGCGCCCGGCGGGCGACCAGTCCCTGAAGGGCCGATGCGCCGACGGTCAGCGCTCCAACGGATATGGCGGTATTTCGAATAAAGGAACGGCGGGTTAGTCGGGACACGTTCGGGGATCTCCTTTGACATTGCCCCGCAACAGCAGCGAAGCGAAAACGAATCACAGTGGGAATCAAATGGTAATGTAGTCAAGCCGGTCCGCAAAATCAAGGTGCGTTACATGGTATTTTGATCTTGATTCATCCCAATTTGATGCATACCAGACCGGCAACGATCATAAGCACGGCACCCACCTTCATCGGGGTGACGCGTTCTTTCAAAAAGACGAATCCCAGCACGGCGCCGAGGACCACGGCGAACTCCCGCAGCGCGACGATGTAGCCCACCTGCCCCACGGTCATGGCGAACAGGATCATGAGGTAGGCGGCGGTGGACCCGACGCCGATCAGGGTCGCGGCACGCCAGGTCTCCGCCAGTTTACGCCTCAGGCGACCCCGGTCGCGGGCGACGACCAACGGGGTGACCAGCGCACCGCTCAGCATGAACATGCCGAAGATATAGACGACGGGATGGACGATGCCCACGCCCACCTTGTCCACGAGGGAGTAGCTGACGATCGTGGCGCCGACGCCCAGCGCCGAAACGAAACCGCGTCTCGCGTCCCTCGTGCGTCCGACGATCGAGACCCCCATGGAGAGTATGCCGATACAGATCAAGGCTATTCCGGACACCCCGAACGGCGTCAGCGTTTCGCCGAGCAGAAGCCATCCCAGAAAACCCGTGAGACCGATCCCCGAGCCGCGGGCGATGGGGTATACGAGGGAGATCTCGCCGTGTTGGTAGGCCCTGGCCAGCAGCAGGAAATAGAAGGCGTGGATGATCCCCGTGGCCACCACGTATAACCAGCCGTCCGCCATCATCGACAGGAATCCCGCCGCGCCCTGCGAGACGGCCACGGCCGCCACGAAGGGCAGAAGTGCGAGGCCGCTGACCCACAGGGACCACCAGAACACGGTGAGATCCCCGGCGTTTCGGCGGGCTACGAAGTTCCACGTGGCGTGCAGTACGGCGGAAAGCAGGACGAAGACGAAGAGTTCGGTGGACATGGGTGGGGATCAATCCGGGCTGGGACAAGGAACGGCATGCCGAACGGTCGGCGGACTGGCCCGGGAATGCGGAACGGTGTGAGGACCGGGACAGGCCGATTCCTATATGGTTGTAAATAGAGGGAGTGTCAACGGGATAATCCGAAGCCTGAACCATATGCGAGTTAATCGACACGCATGTATAGACATTAGTACATACAAGGCATGTTCATTCCACTCATACTCCGAAAAGCAGAAAGTCGACTCTCAAAACTGTTTGCACCATAAGTTCGTGGCAACTACCTTGATTCCCTTCAACACATATAACCCTTCCACATCAGTGAGCAACGGATATCCGGTCTATCCTGCAAGGACGCGATACTTAGGGTGTTCATGTGATCCGTCACTACCTCGTATCCGCAATCCGGCACATCGCGAAGAGCAAGGGAATATTCGCCGCGAATGTCTTCGGATTCACCCTGAATTTCATCGTGGTGATCTTCGGGCTGAGCTACGTCCTCTTCGAACTGTCCTACGACGACTTTCATGAGAAAGACGACAGGATATACCGCGCTTTGGTCGAGACTGCCGCATTTGATAACAACGTGCTGGCCCAGACATCGGGGCCGCTGGCACCCACACTCGCAGAAGTCTACCCGGAAGTGGAGACTGCAGTGCGGATTTACTATATGCAGTCTTTACAACTCAGAGGGTCTCCCGATACACAGGCTGAATTCAGTGCCGCAAACGTCGCGTATGCTGACCCGGACGTTTTTCGGATGTTCTCGTTCGGACCGGTTACATCGGAAACGATCAGGGAATTCAACCGACCGAACACGGCGGTAATCAGTCGCACCATGGCGGACCGGTTCTTCGGAGATGGAGATCCTACGGGGAGCCAACTGTATTTAACCGGGTTGGGCTCGGGTATATTGGAGGTGATAGGCGTCATGGATAACGTCCCTCGCAATTCACATCTGCAGCCGGATGTCTTCGTTTCCTTCGCCACGGTGCCTGATAACATGGTCGGCCGGGGAACCGGTTTTGGCTGGGGGATGTACCAGTTCCTGACTTACGTAATGTTGATCGACGACAGGGAAGATACCTTGCGAGGATTCCTTGATAAGTTGAGCGCATTCCCTTCTGTCTACGTACCTGAGCCCCATACCGTCACTTACGACCTCGAACCCCTGACCGATGTTTACTTCTCGCAATACGCGTTCTGGGGGCAGGTAAAAGGAGACATCAACTACCTGTATTTCGCCCTGGTCTACCTGGTACTTATCTCGTTCATGACGGTGGCGAACTACATGAACATCAACATCGCCTATCTGATTCGTCGGGTAAAGGAAATGGGTCTGCGCAAGTCATTCGGAGCGGGCAGGATCCAGGTGATCTGCCAGTTTGTGGTGGAGACGCTGATGAACTGTCTGGCCGCCGTGGTTATCGCGATCGCATGCGTACTGGTGTTGAGGGCGAGTCAAGTACCGCTCCTGGAACATCTTTCCCGTTCCGATATCAGTGTGGAATACATCGGGTACCTGGGGTTTGCCTTCCTCGTCGTCGGACTCGTTTCGGGGATTTGTCCGGCCTTTATTTTTTACCGAATCAGCCCGGTCGACATGTTGGCGAACCGGGTATCCACCTCCTGGACCGCCGACTCGCTGCGCAAGGGGCTGCTGTTCTTCCAGCTCGCCATATCCGTGGCGCTGCTGATGCTCACCTCGCTGTTCTACAGCCAGACGAACTACCTGACCGGCAAGACGCTGGGGTATGAAAAGGAGGACAAAATCGTTATTTTGTTATCGGCTTCGGCCGGCTGGCACCAGAGGCTGGCCGAACACTTCGAAAGGTATCCAGGAGTGCGGAGCGTCAGTTCCGCAGCCGGTTACCCGGGAGGCTTCAATGGGATCAGGGTCTCAACAGGCGTGACGGGAACCGATACCGAGATAAATCTACAGATCTTGACCGTGGGGCGTAACTTCCTCAGAACCCTCAAGATCCCATTGATTCATGGAAGGTCATTCGCAGAAGAAGAGTTCCGCAACGCGGTATTGCTGAACGAATCCGCGTTCAACGCGCTGGGACTGGATGAAGAGGACGTGGGTTCGGAGCAGGAGATCGCGTACGAATTGGTGCGGATCGTGGGCGTCGTGTCCGATTTTCATACCATGTCGTTGCATCACGATATCGAACCTGCTATGCTGAAACCCAGAGGTCGGCGCCTGACCCACTTGATCGTGGATGTCCAGCCATCGAATCAGGCCGAAACGCTGGACTACCTCTCACGGACCTTCAGCGAATTGCTGCCCAATAACCGGTTCGATTACTTCTTCCTGGATGCGAAACTCGATGAGACCTACAGCAGCGACCGGCAGATCCTGGATACGCTCCTGCTGCTGGCTCTGGTCGCCTTCGCGCTCGCCGTCGCCGGCATCTACAACTACGGGGTTTTCTTCACGCTCAACCGGATTCGTGAGGTCGCGATCCGAAAAGTCCACGGCGCTTCAACGGCCGACATTGTCGGCATGAACGTCAAAGCGATTTCAAAGTCCATGGCCCTGTCCCTGGTCATCGCGCTACCCGTCGTCTACTGGACTTACAGCATCTGGATCGCGCAATACGCCTACCGGGCGGAAGTTTCCCCGTTACTGGTTGCCCTGCCCGTCCTCGCTGTTTATGTTCTGACCTGCGTCATGGTTACCCGCGAAACCCTGAAAACCGCCGGCATGAAACCGACCGTAGTGATACAAAGCGTGCAGCAATGATCCCTGGCTTTCACGGCCTAAGAAAGGAACTATCATGCCCCTGAAATTCGCCTATCTGGGCCTGTGGCACAGTCATACCGCCATGCACCTGCGCGACGCCGCGAGCCGCCCGGACGAGTTCGAGCTCGTGGGCGTCTACGAGCCGGATCCCGCGATCCGTGAAGCCAAAATGGGGGAGTGGGCGGGGGCTTTTCCGAATCTCACCGTTTTCGAGTCGGCCGAGCAGGCGCTGGACAGCAACGCGGAAGCGATCATCTGCGAGGGACGCGTCTCGGAGAATCTCGATTACGCCGAACAGGCCCTTGCGGCGGACAAGCACGTGCTGCTAGAAAAGCCGGCGGGGGTGGACATGGCCCAACTGGAGCGGCTGCACGGCATGGCGCGGCGCAAGGGGCTTCACCTCCAGATGGCCTACATGTGGCGGTACAACCCGGCCATCGCGGAAATGATCCGGATGAATCGGGCCGGCGCTTTCGGCGAACCCTTCTACTACCGGGGCCATATCCCCAAGCCCATGGCCTACCATGACCGCCTGGTGGAGGAACTCGACTGGTACAAGGGTTCCCTGTATTTCGAAATGGCCGGCCACCTGGTGGACATCATGGTCGCGCTCATGGGCAAGCCGCGGACGGTGAATTCGACCTTCGGCCTGCACTACGGAGAGCGGAAGCACGTGGACAACGCCGTGGTCGTCCATGTCTTCGACAACGACGGACTGGGCACGATCGATACCGCTTCCATGCACGTGGAAAGCGGCCTGACCCGACGGATCGAGCTGTACGGCACCGGGGGAACGGCCATCCATACCCCCACCGGATCGAACAACCTGACGCTGTCCCTGGCGCACCCTTTCGAACAGTATGCCGCAGGGTGGCGGGACGTGACCGTTCCGGCGCCTCCGGGGCCGCCCTCGTTGTTGACCGAACTCGCGGCCTGCATATTCGGCGCGAAGGAGCCGGACTATACCCTGGACCACGACATGGCGGTGCAAGAAACCCTCTTCAAGGGATGCGGTATCACGGACGGTTCGGCGATGACGGATGCGCCCCATTCGGCAAAAAGCAGTTGACAGAAACCGCGCGTACCGTATATTTATCATTAAGACGACGCGGGGTGGAGCAGTCTGGTAGCTCGTTGGGCTCATAACCCAAAGGTCGGAGGTTCAAATCCTCCCCCCGCTACTCGTATTGATCAGGGCGGTTCCCCGACCGCCCTTTTTGTTTTGGATTCCCAACCACCCAATAGCCGGGTCTGTTTGGACCGGCCTGCGACGGAATGCCGTAGCGGTATTGCTGCGGGGAGCGACTCAGGCTGATCACAGCGCAAAACCATCAGAGGAACGGCCGATGGCTGAAATGACCGGTTTCCGGTACATCGCCGAGATGTTCCACGGCTACGGGATCCGGGCCGTCTTCCACGTCCCCTACGTCCTGGACGGCGCCCTCGTGGAAATGGAGAAACTGGGCATCCGGCGGATCAGGTGCCATTCGGAAAAGGCCGCCGCGTACATGGCGGACGGCTACGCGCGGGTCGCCCGCGGTCCCGGCGTCGCCATGGCGCAGTCCGTCGGCGCGGCCAATCTCGCCGCCGGGCTCCAGGACGCCTGGCTCGCCTGCTCACCGGTCATCGCCGTCACGGGCCGCTGGATGCCCCATTACCTCTACCGCCAGGCCTACCAGGAAATCGATCACCGCCCCCTCTACGATCCGGTCACGAAGTTCAATGCCTACGTGGACGACGCGGGACAGATCCCTTTCCTGCTGCGCCAGGCCTTTCGCGAGGCCACCACGGGCGCGCCCCGTCCGGTCCACCTGGACTTCCTGGGCCTGTCCGGCGATCTCGCGGCCGGGTCGGAGTTCGATACCGAGGTGGCCGTCGAAACGTCCTTCCGCCAGTACCCGGCCTTCCGTCCCGAACCGGAACCAGGCCGCGTAGCGGAGGCGGCCCACCGCATCGCGCGGGCCGAGCGGCCCGTACTGGTCGCCGGCGGCGGGGTCACCGCATCGGGCGCGCAGGCCGAGGTGGTCCGACTGGCGGAGAAGCTGTCAATCCCGGTGGCGACCTCGCTGAATGCAAAAGGCGCGATTTCCGAGGATCATCCCCTCTCGGCCGGGGTCGTGGGCACCTATTCGCGCAAGTGCGCCAACGAAGTCGTCGGCGAGGCGGACCTGGTAATCTTCATCGGCAGTCATACCGGAGGGCAGGTCACCCACTTCTGGCAGATCCCCCGGCAGGGGACGCCGGTTATCCAGATCGACGTGGACCCCGCCCAGATCGGCCGCAACTATCCCGCCGAAGTCGCCATCCAGGGCGACGCGAAGATGACACTGGAGCGTCTGATCGAGTCCGTGGAGTCGGTGCCGCAAAGGCCGGCCTGGACGGGGAGGGTGCGGGAACACGTGGACGGCTGGCGGGCCGAATTCGACGGACTGCTGCGGTCCGACGCCGTACCGATCCGTCCCGAGCGCCTGTGCCGAGAAATCACCGAATTCATGCCGCCTGACGCCATCCTCGTCTCGGACACGGGTCACGCCGGCATCTGGACGGGCGCCATGATCGAAATCACGCGGCCCGGGCAGACCTATCTCCGCTGCGCCGGTTCCCTGGGCTGGGCCTTCCCCGCGGCCATGGGTGCGAAATGTGCGGCGCCGGATCGTCCGGTCATCTGTTTCACGGGCGACGGCGGGTTCTGGTACCACGTCGGGGAACTGGAGACGGCCGCCCGGTTCGGCATCCACACCGTCACGGTCATCAACAACAACCGGTCTTTCAACCAGTGCCGGGATGCTTTCGAAGGAGCGAGCGGCGGCCGCGACCGGGGTTCGGACGACCTCTGGGTCTTCGAGGACGTGAACTTTGCAGAGGTGGCCAAGTCCATGGGGTGCAAAGGGATACGCGTGGAAGATCCGTCGGGAATACGTCCCGCGCTGGAACGGGCCGTGGCGGCGGATGGACCGGTTGTGGTCGACGTGGCCACCGATATCGACGCCATGGCGCCGACGGCCTACGTGCCGGAGTGAGGCAACTCGGACCGGGAAGGTTGTCCGTCGGAATGTCGGAACGGGAAGCGCATGCCGTTGCTCAGAACCGGGCGCTCCCGCTGTCCGGGAGGATCCCACCCTCGTCCCTGGGCAGGACCGACAGGGGCAGCGCGATGGAGGAACCCGCGTCGACCGGCAAGGTGATCCCCGTGATCCAGCGGGACTCCTCGCTGGCCAGGAACACGGCCGCGTGGGCCACGTCCCAGGCCGTGCCCTCGGTGCCCAGCGGCGTGGAGCGCCGCCTGAGTTCCCGGTGGGCTTTCGACAGTCCGGCGGTGAAGGACCCGTGCAGGTGTCCGGGTGCGATGCAGTTGACGCGGATCCCGTCCCTGCCGTGCTGTACCGCCATGTTGATGGTCAGGGCAACGACTCCGCCCTTGGAAGTTTCGTAGGCGACGTTGTAGGACCATCCGCTCCGGAAACCGTCGATGGAAGCCACGTTGATGATGGAACCGCCCCCGGAATCCATCATCGCCGGGATGGCATGCCGGCTCGCGAGCATCATGGCCTTGAGGTTGACTTCCATGATCTCGTCCCAGTGCTCCTCGCGCACGTCCACCACCGTGCCGGGATAGCTGACGCCCACATTGTTGAAGAGGATGTGAAGCCCGCCGTACCGGTTGACCGCGGCTTCGGTCATGGCCCGGCAGTCGGCCGACCGGGTCACGTCGCCGGTAAAGACCGACGCCTTCCCGCCTTCCTGCCCGATGGCGTCCAATGTCCGGTTGGCGTTCTCCTCGCTCCGGTCCGCCAGCAGCACCCGGGCGCCTTCCCGGGCGAGAAGCACGGCGGTCGCCTGTCCGGTACCCGCCGCCTCGCTCTGCGTACCCGCGCCGGTCACGATGGCCACCTTGCCGTCCAGCCGGGGCTTTCGAGTCGTCATCAAAACTCCCTGTCTTGGAAGAGCCCGGCGCCGCCCGCCACCACCTGGCCTGACGCACCGCTCATCAGAAGATCTCGGCGCCGCCGGACACCACCAGATCCACGGCCGTGAGATAATCCGATTCCGGAGAGGCCAGAAAGGCGATCGTCTGGGCCACGTCGTCGCCCCGGGCCACCCGGCCGAGGGGTGAGATATCGGCCTTTTCCCGGATGAACTCCTGGTGGGCTTCGCTGTTCTTCCACGATTTGCCCAGGATGGCGCCGTCGGATACGGCCTCGGCGATGAATCCCACGCGTTCGGTATCGACCGCGGTGGGCGACACGGAATTTACGTTGATCCCGTGGGGACCGAGTTCCTGCGCCAGGGCCTGGGTGAACCGGATGATGGCGGCCTTGGAAGCGCAGTAAGCGGAGAATCTGGGACGGCCTATCTTGCCCGACGTGGAGGCGATATTGATGATCTTGCCGCCCTTTCCCCGTTCGATCATGTGGCGCGCCGCGGCCCGGCACATGAGGAACACGCCCCTGGCGTTGACGCTCATCTCCTTGTCCCAGGCTTCCTCCTCCATATCGACGACGAGCACCCGGTCCTTGCCCGGCAGGGAACCGGCGCCGTTCACGAGGATGTCGATGCGGCCAAACCGTTCGATCCCCCGTGATACGAGGCTTTCCACCTGCTCCGCTTTCGAGACGTCGGCCAGGACGGCCTCGGCGTTGCGGCCCGCCGCCTCTATCTCTCTGACCACCGAGGACAGGCCGTCCCAGTCCCTGGAATCGTCCGGATAGGGATTGGCGACCCGGTCGCTGACGATCACGTCGGCGCCTTCCCTGGCTAGGCGCGTGGCGACCGCCCTGCCGATGCCCCGTTCTCCGCCCGCGCCGGTGACCAGGGCTGTTTTGCCTTGAAGGTTGTACATAGTTAACCTTCCAAGTGAGTGTAACGAGGCGTCATAATGGAATCGAAAGCAATGATGGTAGTATAGACGCTGTTTACATAGTAAAACGTAATTGCATACCCAAAGCGCGTACGATACGAATTACCGTGGAGAACGCAGGATTGCCGCTCTCCGACAGGGCCTTATACAAACCCTCGCGGCTCATTCCGATTTCGCGGGCTAGCCAACTCATGTTTCCCGAACGAGCAATATCATTCAGGGCCGCACGAATCAGACTGCCGTCCCCGGGGTCTTCTTTCGCGCATGCTTCCAGGTAGAGGCGCGCATCTTCCGTACTGCGCAGGTGCTCCGTAGCGTCCCACTTTGTGAATAACTCGGTCATTTCCGACTCCATGCTTTCGCCAGTTCTCCAGCACGATCGATATCCCTTTGTTGGCTGTCCTTATTGCCTCCACAAAGCAGGATCAATTTCGCGCCTTCGCGAATGAAGTACAACCGGTAACCGGGACCGTGATACACACGCATCTCGAACAGTCCACTCCCCAACGGTTTGATATTACTCTTATTGCCCAAAGAGACGTTGCGTAGTCTCGCATTGATACGTGCAACCGCGCTTCGGTCAAGCAGGCCACGTATCCATCGTCTGAACGTGGCACTTTCAATTACTTCTACCATGCGTAAATGTAAACTATGGTTCACACATGTCAACCATAATCCAGGCTTGGTAGTGTGAGACCAGTAACAGTTAACATGCTGGATTACAGCAGATTTACATTTACGAATACAGTATGGTTTTCTCTCGTGTTCTCGCCCGGTAGGTTATTTTATTCACCCTCCCTGCGCGGCCGCACCACGGTCTCGCCGTCGTCTTCCACGAGGGGGTGGTGATAGATATAGGGCGGTTCCAGCACGGCCCGCTGCGCCTCGGTGAGCTCCGAGGTCCATTCGGGCAGGGTGGCTTCGTAGATACCGCCGGCGTAGTGGAGATACTTGGGCGTGTACCGGTACAGGACGACCCGCCGGTCGTGCCTGCCGTGCCAGGGCAGGGTGCCGTGGGCGGTGGCCTCGTTGAAGATCACCAGGTCGCCCGCCTTCTGGACGATGTGATGGACCAGTTCCTGGTTGGCCTCCCAGGTCAGGATGTTTTCGGGACAGGGCAGGTTGGCCTTGTGGCTGCCCGGGATGACGCAGAGTCCGCCCGCGCCGGGCTCCACGTCCGCCAGGGCGAACTGGCAGACGATCAGGCCGGACCGCATCCGCCCGTTGTGATAGTGGTAGTAGCGGGACCCGTTGAAGGCGGCGTTTCCGGACCCGTGGATCTTGAGCCCCTCGCAACCCGCTTCGGCGATCAGCACGTCGACGCCGTGGTCGAGCTTCCAGCCGCGGCCGAAGAGGGTGTTGAGATAGGGAATGATCTTCGGATGGGCCAGGAGATCGCGGAAGGGCTGGCACCACGGTTGTGGCCAGGTGAGCATGCCTTCGTAGTGGCGAAAGGGGGCGCATTTGCCTTCGAAGGGCCTGCCCCGCCAGTCGCCGCTGAGTTCGTTGGGCCCGTCGTAGGCGCCGAGCCGGTCCGGGTTGGCATCGAGCGCGTCGTTCAGCGCGCTGACCTCGGCCCGGCTCAGGAAACCCCGGACGTGCAGGAACCCCTGCAGGTCGTACAGGTACTGCTCCTCTTCGCTCATGGTCGAAAAGGCCGGCGTTTCGGCCATGGAGAATCCTCCCCGGATGCTGTAAATCTGGTCAGAATGGCGGTGTATACGCACCAGAAGATAGCCTGACGGGTGACACGCGCAACGATAAAACGACGATCCGAAGCCCTGCGGCGATCCCCACAAAATGCCTTGACACCCGGGTCTGCCCCGGTTAACCTCTCGGAGTCCGTTTCCAGGTACGGATCTCGTTCCCTTACCTTCAAAAACACCGCTTTACGTCCGGGATGCCGTGTCCGAAGAACCCGAAGTACCCGAGCAGATCGAAGCGCAACGTCTCGACCGTCCGACCGTGCCCGAACTGGACGAGATCCTCGGCGTTCCCTTCAAGGTACTCGACGACGGGTTCGTCCGCGTCGTGGACTACATGGGCAGCGATCATTCCATCGTGCAGGCCGCCCGCGTATCCTACGGGGCCGGTACCCGGCAGGTCCACCAGGACCGGGGGCTGATCCGCTATCTCATGCGGCATCAGCACACCACCCCCTTCGAGATGTGCGACATCAAGTTTCATCTCCGGGTGCCCATGGACTGCTGGAGGCAGTGGATCCGTCACCGGACGGCCTCGGTCAACGAATACAGCACCCGCTATTCGCTGGCGATCGACGCGGCGCAGACCACGCCGCCCGATGCGTGGCGGTTCCAGGCGCAGGGCAACCGCCAGGGCAGCGGTGGTTTCGTCGACGCGGAGCAGGGGGCCCGTTTCACGGAAAGGGAACGGGAACTCCAGGAGGCCGCCCGGACCCGCTACGAAGAACGCATCGAAGCCGGCATCGCCCGGGAACAGGCCCGCAAGGACCTGCCCCTGTCCACGTACACCGAGGCCTATTGGAAGGTAAACCTCCTGAACCTCCTGCGTTTTCTTTTGCTGCGCATGGACGACCACGCCCAGTGGGAGATCCGGCAGTACGCCCACCTGATCGGGCACCAGATCGTATCCGCCTGGTGTCCCGTGGCGTGGCAGGCCTTTCTCGACTACAGCGTAAACGCCATGCAGTTGACTCACCTCGACTGGGAGATCATCCGGGCGATCCAGACGGGAGACGACGGGAAAGTAGAAGAGCTGTTGGTGGCGTACCGTTTCGCTTCAAAGTCCGGGACCCTGCGCCGCAGCCGGGAGCGGGACGAGCTCGAAGCCAAGCTGCGGAAGCTGAACGTTCCGATCCCGTGGCGGTCCGGTGACCGATGAGCCGAGCCAGACCGGATTCCGTATCCCGCAGGTACGACGTCCCCGGCGCCCGCGCCCGCCGTGGGATACGCGAGGCCCTGGAGCAACTCGGCCCATCGGAGCGCAGGACCGAAGCGTGGTGCGACTGGGTGCTGGCGTTCGAGGACGAAGGAGAAAGGCTGATCCTCAAGCAGTACCGGAAGGGGACCCTGATGATCCAGGGCCGGGCGGATCACCTGCTCCGGGTAGTCATGCACGTGCTTTCACCCTTTCTGAACGATGCCGGGGAGACGGCGGCGGACGATGCCGGCGGCGCGAAGAAGCGGACGAAGACCCGGCAGCTTCCCCTGCCTCACGTCGGGACGGACGAGTCCGGCAAGGGCGACTATTTCGGTCCGCTCGTGGTGGGCGGCGTCCTGGTCGAGACCGGGTCCCGGGAGCAGCTTGCGGCCCTGGGCATCCGGGATTCCAAGAAGCTGGGCGACGCGCGGTGCCGCAGGCTGGCGGCCGAGATCCGGCGTATCTGCGTGGAACGATATCGCGAGGTGATCATTCCGCCGGAACGGTACAACACCCTGTACGAGGAATTCCGGCGGGAGGGCAGAAACCTCAACCATCTGCTCGCCTGGGCCCACGCCCGCGCCATAGAGAGCCTGCTGGAATGCGCTCCATGTCAACTGGCCGTGGCGGACCAGTTCGGAAACGAATATTACATTCGGTCCCGGCTCATGAACAAGGGCCGCGAGATCGAGTTGATCCAGGAGCACAGGGGAGAGCGGTACCTGGCCGTGGCCGCGGCATCCATTCTCGCCCGCGACCGGTTCCTGGCATACCTGGACAGGCTGTCTGACGAGGCCGGCCTTACGCTGCCCAAGGGCGCCGGCCCGCCGGTCGTCACCGCGGCGCGCAAATACGTCGAACGCCACGGGACGGATAAACTGGCCGCGGTAGCCAAGCTGCACTACAAGACCACGCTCCAGGTTGTGTAATCCGGCCGAATACGTTACAATTGAAACAGTGAAACAGGTGGATTGTTTGGATTTGCGAAACTGCTGAATGGGAGGCCAGCCTGAATGCGGCAGACGACGCTTTACGCCCATACCAGGTTCCAGATCGCGCCCGTCGACTCCAGGATCTTCGGAGGATTCCTGGAGCACATCGGCCGGGCCGTCTACGAAGGCGTGTACGACCCGGGCTGCAAGCACGCGGACGAGGACGGGTTCCGCACGGACGTCATGGATGCGATGAAACGTCAGTCCATGACCGTCATGCGGTATCCCGGGGGGAATTTCGCGTCCGGCTACCACTGGATGGACGGCGTGGGTCCGCAAAAGCTGCGTCCCACCGTGCGGGAACTCGCCTGGCAGAGCGTCGAGCCGAATGCTTTCGGGACGGACGAATTCATCCGGCTTTGCGGTAAGATGGACTGGCAGCCCATGCTCACGGTCAATCTCGGCACGGGCTCGCCCGAGGAAGCCCGGAACTGGGTCGAGTACTGTAACTGCCCCGCGGGCACGAATTTCGCCGACATGCGGCTTGGCAATGGGGTGGAGATGCCCTACGACGTGGCCCTGTGGTGCCTGGGCAACGAGATGGACGGCCACTGGCAGCTTGGCCACGTGCCGGCGGACCAGTACGCCATCCGGGCCCAGCAGGCCGCGAAGATGATGAAGGACGCGGACCGGCGGATCGAACTGGTCGCCTGCGGTTCCTGCTCGGTGGACATGTTCGACACCTACATGGAATGGGACCGCCAGGTCCTCGACTACCTGGGCGACTACGCCGACTACATCAGCCTGCACCGTTACGTGGGCAACCCGAAGGACGATACGCCGGACTATCTGGCGGTTACGAACTCCATCGACCGGCAGATCGAGGAAATGGACGCGGTGTGCCGCTTCATCCAGGCCAGGCGCAGAAGCCCGAAGCGCACGTATCTGTGCTTCGACGAATGGAACGTCTGGTACAAGAACCACGAAACCGACGGGGCGGGGAAGTTCGCGCCGCACCTGGTGGAAGAGGTTTACAATCTCGAAGACGCCCTCGTGGTGGCCGGCTTCCTGAACAGTTTCGTCCGCCACGCCGATTCGGTGCGCATCGCGAACATCGCCCAGATCGTCAACGTCATCGCCCCGCTGATCACCCGCGGCGACGACCTGCTCGTCCAGTCCATATACTATCCTTTCACGATGTACGCGGGGCGGCGCGAAGGCACGGCGCTCCGGACCTTCGTGGACGGCACGGGGTACAAGAGCGAAAGCTATGGCCGGGTGAACCACGTGGACGCCGCCATGATCCAGGACGATCGGAGATTACATGTCTTCGTCACGAATCGCAGTACGGACACCGCGATCCCCCTGCGCATCGTCCTCGAAGACCGGCCGATCGAGTCCCTGGTCAGCGCCGAGATCCTCACCGGAGGCGGCGACCCGAAGGCGGCCAATACATTCGAGCAGCCCGACCTGGTCGATAAACGGACCTTCCAGGAGATCAAGGTCGCCGGGGGCAGGGTGCAGTGCTTCCTTCCCCCGCTCGCCTTCGCGGCGATGACCTTCGAACTCGAGCAATGGTAGGCCGCGGCGCAACCGGCTGTAGACCGCTGGCGCCGCGTCCCGGTTAGCCTTCGTAACGATGTCGCATCCCCTCATGCCCGAAAACCCAGGCCCCCGGAAACTGTCCCGCCGCGATGCCATGAAAATCGGCGGCGGCGCCCTGCTCGGCGCGGCCGCATTCGGCTGCGGCGGCGGTCGGGACGACCGGACGACCGTGCAGTTCATGACGGCCCAGACCCGGGAGAAGCACCGGTCCCTCGAGCCGCTGATTGCCGAGTTCATGGAGATTCATCCCGGTATCCGGATCGAGCACGTGAAGGTGCCCTGGGACCAGGCCCATTCCAAGTATCTCACCGCCATCCTGGGCGGCGCGCCCCCCGACGTCATGACCATACCCAGCTGGTGGGTAACCGAGTTCCGCGCCATGGGGGCCCTCGAGGACCTCGGTCCGTGGGTGCGGGACTGGCCCCATCTGCAGGGCTACACGGAGCAGGTGAAGAGGCTGACCCGGTCGACCATGGCCTTCGACGGCGGCCAGGTATTCGGCCTGCCCACGGAAGTGGCCGTCCGTTCCATGTTCTACCGCACCGAATGGCTCGATGAGCACGGTCTGGCGCCGGCTGAGACACGGGAGGAATGGCGCGCGCTGCTCGAGCAGATCACGGACCCGTCCCGCCAGCGCTACGGATACGCCCTGCGCGGCGCCCGGGGCGGCTTCTGGTCGTGGTGGCCCATCGCCCAGGAATTCGCCGGGTCCAACGCGTGGTTCGACGAAGACCACCGGTCCATCATCAACAGCCCGGATCACGTGGCGGGCCTGACCTACTGGAACGACCTCTACCAGGACGGCCTCGCGCCCCCCGACTCGCTGAACTGGGGCTTCAACGAACTGGTGCAGGGGTTCTGGTCCGGTCTCTGCGGCACGATGGAACAGGACCCGGAGGTGGTCCGGACCTGCCTGGAGCACGGCCTGGACGAACGCACCCTCGCCATCACGGTCATGCCCGCCGGTCCCCGGGCCCGCGTGGCCCTGTCCGACGGGGGGTATACGTCCATGTCTTCGGCTTCCCGGCACAAGGACGAAGTCTGGACCTTTCTCAGCTGGCTCATGGCGCCCGAACAACGGCTTCGGTACTGCAAGGACGTCAACATGATCCCGCCTTTCGCCGAGGCCATGAAAGACCCCCATTTCGGGCGGGGCCTCTACCGGTCCTTCGTGGAAATGGTGAGCGATCCGGCCATCCTGCAGAACTGGTATCCCAACTACCTGCCGGAGATGGGGGAGTTTCTCGAGGTGCGGGTAACCGAGGAGCACCAGAAGATGCTGCTGAAGCGGCAGTCGCCGCAGGAAACCCTCGACCGGCTGGCCGATTTCCTGACCCGGGCGCAGAAGAAGTACGTGGACCGGCACGGACCGGATACGCCCCGGCCGCCGATCTAGCAGGCCAGGAAACTGTTCGGCACGACAGGACGAAGGCACAGGCATGCGCCCCGGCCGCCTGCGTAGCGCGGCGGTTCTGAGCATCGGGACGCCGCAACGGCACACGGCACATCGAAACCGGATCGATATGATGCGTCACCACGCAAAACCCGTCCTGAAACCCCGGCGCCTTACCCGGCGCGACGCGCTGCGGCTCGGCGGCACGGCCTTCGCGGGAGCGGCCTTGCTCGGCTGCGGCGGCGGGGACGGCCGCCGGACCGTCACGGTCTTCAGCCCCATGGGCGAGGTGAAGAACCAGGCCCTCGCCCGTCAGGTAGACCGTTTCATGACCGTTCGGGACGACCTGCGCGTCGAGGTGCTGCCCGTGCCCTGGGACCAGGGCCACGCCAAGCTGCTGACCATGATCGCCGGCGGCAATCCGCCCGACGTGATCACGGCGACGGGCCAGTGGATGGCCGAGTTCCGGGCCATGGGCGCCATCGAGGACCTTACGGACTGGTACGCCTCGTGGCCCCATCGCGGCGCCTTCACGAAGACGGCCCTGCTTCGGTGCGAGAGCAGCACGGCCATCGAGGACGGCCGGGTCTACGGGCTGCCGCTGGAACTGACGACACGGGCCATGTTCTATCGCAGACAGTGGCTGGACGAGCAGGGGCTGGAACCTGCGTCGACCCGGGCCGGCTGGCGCACGCTGCTGGAGCGGATTACCGACCGGAACGGGGGCCGTTACGGCTATGCCCTGCGCGGCGCCCGGGGTGGATTCTGGAGCTGGTGGCCCATGCTGGAGGAGTTCTCCGGTACGAACGCGTGGTTCGACGGGGACCACAACTGTATCATCAACAGTCCGGAGCACGTGGAAGGGTTGACCTTCTGGAACGACCTCTACCGGGACGGACTGGCGCCCGCGGACTCGGTGAACTGGGGATACAACGAACTGGTGCAGGGGTTCTGGTCCGGGATCTGCGGGTGCATCGAACAGGACCCCGAAGTGGTGCACACCTGCCTGGAACACGGCATGGACGAATCGACCCTGGCCACGGCCCCCATGCCCGCCGGCCCCCGGGCCCACGTGGCGTCCAACGACATCTGGATCCTTTCGATTTCGAGCGGCGCGCGGCACCCGGACGGGGCGCTGGCCTTTTACGAGTGGATGATGTCGCCGGAACGGCTCATCGCCTACAGCAAGGATGCGAGCGTGCTGCCGACGGTGAAGCAGGGCATGGACGACCCCTATTTCGGCCGGGGGTTCCTGCGGCCGTTCATGGACATGGCCACCGATGCGAAACTCCTGCAGAACTGGTATCCCAGCTACCTGCCCGAAATGGGCGAGTTCATCGAGGTGCTGGTCACCGAAGAACAGCAGAGGATGCTCCTCGGCCGGCAGTCGCCGCGGGAAACGCTCGACCGGCTGGCCGATTTCCTGGACCGGGCCCAAAAGCGCTACGTGGACCGTCACGGCCCCGACACGCCACGGCCGCCGGCCGCCTGACCTGTCGCAGCCGCCGGCCGCCCGACCTGTCGCAGCCGCTGGCCGCCTCGCAACCCGTCTCGCCATGAACAAAGCCGAACCCTACCTCCTCCTGACGCCGGCCTACCTGCTCATCGCCGGCTTCCTGTTCTATCCCATGGCCACGGTGTTCCTGCTTTCGCTGCGGGAATACCAGCTCATGGATCCCCTCGATACGCCTTTCGTCGGGCTGGGCCAGTACGCCGTAATGCTCGGGGACGAGTACTTCTGGCGGAGCCTCTGGAATTCCGTGGTCTGGGTGGTCGTATCACTGTTCTTCCAGTTCCTCCTCGGCTTCTGCCTGGCGCTGCTGCTCAACAGTACGCGGTTCAGGGGCAGGGGGATATTCCAGGCCATCGTTTTCGCGCCGTGGGCGGTATCGGGCTTCCTGATCGCCATCATCTGGGCCTGGCTGCTCAACGGGGAATTCGGACTGGTCAACTACCTGCTCATACGGGCCGGGCTGTTGGATCAGAAAATCGGGTTCCTGTCCCGCGGGGAGACGGCCCTCCTCTCCTGCGTGCTGGCCAATATCTGGTTCGGGGTCACTTTCTTCGCCGTCATGCTCTTCGCCGCGCTGCAGGCCATTCCGCCCAGCCTGTACGAGGCGGCCGACATGGACGGCGCCACGGCGTGGCAGTCCTTCTGGCGCGTCACCGCGCCCATGGTCAAGCCGGCCATCGTCATCACCATACTTCTCCGGGCGATCTGGATCTTCAACTGGGCGGACCTCATCTGGGTCATGACCGGGGGTGGCCCGGCCGGGGCGTCCCGGACGCTGGCCCTCTACGTGTTCCAGAAGGCCTTCCTGGGCCTGGATTTCGGGTATTCGGCCGCCCTGGGCGTGGCGCTTACCGTGGTTTCCCTGGTCTTCACCGCCGTATTCCTCCGGGTCACGCGCTTCTACGGCGACGAGGCCGCCATCTGAGGCAGGGGGACGATGATCCGAACGCATCCAATGCGCCGCCTGCTGCAGGTCGCCGGACTGTGCGCGTTTTTTCTCTTCGCGGTCTTCCCCGTATACTGGATGGTGGTCACTTCCCTGACGCCCGAGAAGGACCTCTTCGCCTGGCCCCTGCGGTATTTCCCGTCGGCGCCTACGCTGGAACACTACGCCGCGGCCTTCCTGCGGACCGATATCCCGCGGTTCTTCTCCAACAGCCTCACGGTCGCCAGCCTGGCCTCGGCCTGCACGTTGACCGTGTCCGTCCTCGGAGGCTACGCCCTCGCGCGCTACCGGTTCCGGGGACGGCAGGCCACGCTCCTGGTCTTCCTGGCGACCCAGATGATGCCCGTGGTGGTGCTCATCGTCCCGCTCTTCATCATCTTCCGCATGCTCGGCCTGCTCAACACCCTCTACAGCCTGATGATCGTGTATACCGTGCTGAACATCCCCTTCTGCACGCTCATGATGCAGGGATTCTTCGCGGGCGTGCCGTCGGAACTGGAGGAGGCCGCCATGGTGGACGGATGCAACCGGATGGGCGCGATTATGCGCGTGGCCGTGCCGCTTGCCCGGCCCGGCCTGATCGCGACCTTCCTCTTCGCCTTCGTCGGCGCCTGGAACGAACTGCTGTTCGCGGTGATGTTCCTGAACTCGGAATCCACCTTCACCCTGCCGGTGGGGCTGTACAACTTCATCAGCAAGTACGACGTACACTGGGGACGCATGATGGCCGGCGCCACTCTGGCGCTGCTTCCCGCGCTGGCCGTGTTCGCCTTCGTCCAGCGGTACATGGTGCGGGGGCTGGCCCTGGGTGCGGTGAAAGGCTGAAAGAACGGACTGGAAGGGATGGACGGCTCGGCCGCGAGGCGGACGCCGCTTCGACGACGCGTCGGAGCGGGAGGAGCGGAACGGCAGGATCAGGGCAGGAGGAGCGGGCGCACCCATACGAGGTATGCCTCCCCGCCGGATCGAATCGCCTGGTGACCGGTCAGCAGCCGGTAGGCTTCGCGGGCGCTCGCCCCGTCGAGTTTCCGGTATCCGCGGGGGCGCTTCCCCTTCACCTCGGCCAGGTCGATCGAGTCCAGCGGCCAGTCCACGGCTTCATCGGACTGGTCTTCCATGTAACCGGGCAGCTTCTGCACGGCGATCTCGACGCGGTCCGGGACGAAAGGTTGGGCCCCGGAGTGGGTGAACCCGGAGAGGAAGTCGTTGAATTTGTACATGGCGTTCCAGGCCGGGGCGATTACTTCGTTGACGGAACGGGCCTTGAGCAGCGCGGGAGAATAGGTGTGCCGGCTTGGCGGGGCGTGCAGCCCGATCCAGATGATCACCTTGTCGTTGTTTTCGCGAAAGGGCTTTTGTATGCTCCTGGCGTAGGGCAATTCGTTATCGAGCCATTCGTTGGTCAGGCTCGACAGGCCGAAGCTGTTCTGCATCATCACGTATAGTAAGGAGATCTCCTCTCCCTCCAGCCGGATCTGCCGGTGGGGCGTCTTGATATCGTCGTCCCGGAATACGATGAGACCGTCTCCGTAGATCACGATCTGCGGCGTGCGGGAAAGAAAGACCTCGTGCACGGTGGTCGATGCCCGGACCAGCTTGCGCCAGATGGCCGGCTGGCTCGAGGGTTCCTGGGCCGTGGCGGGCGGGCAGAGGACCGCCAGTAAAATCAGGGCCCGGAGGACGTGCGTCCCGGGCGTGTAGCGTATTCGCTTCATCATTGCCGTGGTCTCAGGTGCGTATGCGATGCAACCGGTGTAACCGATCCATGAACGAGGCAAAGCGGAGTTTTCACAAGCAGCGGAAGTGGCGGTGCCCTTCCTGCGGCCGCGTACGGTTTCAACGTAACAGGTCCAGGTACCCGTCCGCCCGGTCCGCCCGGTCCGCGAAACACCGCCGCGGGGACTGAACGGCCGGCCTGACGGACCGTCAGGTCATCCGCCCAAACGCTCCGCGTGCTTTTCGTAGGTCGACCCGTGCGCGGGATCGATCTTCATGAGCACGTCGTAGACTTCCCTGGAAGAGGCCGCATCAAGGACTTCCGTGGGGGATTCCGAACTGAATACATCCGCCAGTTGCAGGTAATGGGCGTTCAGGAATTCCTTCAGACGCTCGTCCCGCGGGTTCTTTTCGTGCAGTTCCGCCATGAAATCCACGGCCTGGCGGCAAAGTGTCCGGGCCTCCACCGGCTTGTTTTCCTTCTGTGCCGCCAAACCCCGGTAATATCGGTTCCTGATCAGGCGGTGGGGCTTGTATTCATCGGCCAGAATACCGTCGATCCGGTCCAGCCGTTCGTCCCATCCCCGCTGGAACTCGCGGCTGAACCGGCCGTCCAGGGCGATGGCATTGGCACGCTGGAAATGGCGGTCGCCGCCGAATTCCGCGTACTTGTCCAATTCGTGTCCGATCATGATATGAACGTAATAATCGATCAGCCACGTCAGACCGTTGAACTGCTGATCGTCGTGGTGGAGCAGGTCTTCCCGTTCGTATTCGAAGAACCACCACCGGTCCAGGTACTTCAGGTCGGCGCCGCTGTAGACGGTCAGGCGCGAGCCGTACTGGGTCTTGACCCGGCTGCCCATGAAGGCCAGGATCGCTTCGAATCCCACGTGCACCGGCTCGGGCAGGTCTTCCTCCAGCCAGTCCCATTCCTCGATGTAGTCGGCGAGCGTCAGGCCGAAGTCCGCCATCTGCTCGCGGTGCAGGACCGGCAGGGCTTCCAGGTGCACCATGACCTCGGCTTCCACCTGCTGCCCGCAAGCGTCCTGCGAAGGAAACACCAGCAAGAAGAACGCCAGCGCGCCCGCCGGTTTCCAGGTGAGATTCCGCTTTATCCGGTGTAACGTCGAAGCCATGCACCTGCTCCCGTGAACCGGAGGTTCCCTTTTCGGTCGTCTTTCGTTCGGAAAGCTAATCGCGGGGAAGCGGCATGTCAAGCCCATCCCGCGCGGCCCGAACCCCGGCACCCCCCTCGGCGCGGGCCTTGACACCCGGCCCGCCGGGCTGTATTTTTGCCGTCCATAGTGGATGTCGGCCCGATTGAGCAACCCGGTGCGGGGCGGCGGCCGGACTAGTCGGACCACGCCGCCGGTCACCGCTTGTGGACAGGTACATGTTCGCGCAATCCATGACGCAGACCCTCGCCCGCGAACGCGGGACCATATACAAGAAACCCGGCGGGCAGACCGTCCGTATCGCCCTGGCGTATCCCAATACCTACTACCTGGGCATGTCCAACCTGGGGTTTCAGACCATGTACCGCCACCTGAACGAACGGGACGACGTCGTCTGCGAGCGGGCCTTTCTCCCGGAACCAGCCGACCTGGATGCCCTGTCCAGGACCCGCAAGCCGCTGGTTACCCTGGAGTCCGGCCTGCCGCTTGGTTCGTGCGACATCGTGGCTTTCTCCATTTCCTTCGAGAACGACTACCCGAACCTGATCCGTATCCTGGAACTCGCCCGCGTCCCCGTTCTCGCGGCGGACCGGACGCCCTTCGATCCGGTCGTGCTGGTCGGCGGCGCGGTTACCTACATCAACCCCGAGCCGCTGGCGGATTTCGCGGACGCGATGGTCATCGGCGACGGCGAAGAGGCGGCCTACGCCTATATCGACCGCTACGTCGCGGACCGCGGTCTGGACCGGGAGGGCCACCTCGCCCGCACCGTGACGCTGGAGGGTGTGTACGTTCCGGCCCTGCAAGGGGCTGCTCCGGGCGACCGTGGCGTCTCGCCGGCCGATGGGCCGGCTTCAGATGGTCGATGCGATGTCGCGAAGGCCGGATGCGATGCTGAAACGGCGGACGGAGCAAGTGCGCCCCCTGGCCGGATCGCCAAGCAGCAGGTGGGCGTATTCGAGGACTATCCCGCCCATTCCGCCGTCCTCACGCCCGACACCGAGTTCGGCGACATGCTCCTGATCGAGATCTCCCGGGGGTGCCCGCGCCGGTGCCGTTTCTGTGCCGTGAGTTACGTCTATCCCAGATTCCGCGCGTTGAAGCCCGCCACCATACTCGACGTGATCCGGTCGAAGAACGCGTCCCTGGACCGGGAGGGAAAGGAAGGGCTGAAGGCCGTGGGCCTGGTGAGCTCCGCCATGTGCGATTATCCCTACCTGGACGAACTGTGCGAGGGGCTGGAAGAAACCGGGCTGCGCGTGGGCGTCTCGTCGGTCCGGGTCGACCTGGTCCCGGACAGCCTGCTTCGCCTGATGCTGAAGACGGGGCTGCGGACCATGACGATCGCGCCGGAAGCCGGTTCCGAGCGGCTCCGCAAGGCGATCAACAAACCCATCTCCTCGGAAGAGATCCTGACCGGCGCACGGCGGATTCTCGAAAAGGGCATCAGGCACCTGAAGGTGTACTACATGGTCGGGTTGCCGACGGAAACCGACGCGGACGTCGAGGAGCTCATCGAGATGACCCGGCAGCTGGCCGGGTTGCAGCGGGAGTACGGAGAGCCGGGCGGCCGGCTGAGGTTGAGCATAAACCCCTTCGTGCCGAAAGCGTTGACGCCCTTTCAATGGAGTCCCATGGCGTCTCCGCGGGAGGTCAGGCGCAAGCTGAACCGCATCCGGAAGGCCCTGCGCGGCACGCCGGGGGTGGACGTCAAGCACGAGAGCCTTAAATCCGCCTACTTCGAGGCCATTCTGTCCCGCGGGGGCCGGGAACTGAGCGCTTTCCTGACGGAAACCGTGCGGCAGGACGGCGACTGGAAGCGCGCCGCGGCAGAGTTGGGGATGGATACCTCGCGCTATCTCGGGGACATGGCCGACCTGCAGTCCCTGCCCTGGGATTTCATATCCACGGAAAAGGAACATCACCGGCTCCGGTGGGAGTACCGGAAGAGTCACAACCTGCCCTATCGAAAACGGCAGTCAGCGTCCCGCGCAAGCCGGACGGATGTAACGCATTCCGCGGTCTGACTCCGGGCGGATGCAGTGCGTTCCGCGGTCTGATCCTTGAACGCGGAGGGCAGGCAGGGCGTTTAGTCAGTTGGAATCTAATCATCAAACCGAGTAAGCGGAGGTAAAAGATGTTTAAACCGGGTCTAGTGACTGTCGTTTTTTCTATGATGTTCCTGGCCGCGTCCTGCGGCGAGTCGCCTGAACCACCCCAGCGCAGTGGAGAACCCGCAAACATGTTGATTATCGAAACCACCCTGGGCACCATGAAGTGCGAACTGTATCCCGACAAGACGCCCAGGACCGTGGACATCATCTCGAGCCTGGCTGAAGGTACCCGGGAGTGGACCCATCCGGAATCCGGCGCGGCCATGATCGGCACGCCCTATTACGACGGCTTGATCTTTCACCGGGTCATTCCGAATTTCATGATCCAGACCGGCGATCCGACCGGTACCGGCAGGGGCAGTCCCGGGTTCATGTTCGATGACGAGTTGCACGAGGAACTGCTGTTCGATCAGCCCGGCCGCCTGGCCATGGCGCACCGCGGCCCCAACACCAACGGCGGCCAGATCTTCATCACGGTGGCGCCTACGCCCCACCTCAATATGGTTCATACCATCTTCGGCCAAGTCGTGGAAGGTCAGGAAGTGGCCGACGCCATTTCGGAGGTGCCCGCAAACCAGTCGCGGCCTATTGAAGAGGTCAGCATCATCAAAGTGACCGTGGTCAGAGGGGAGGGGGAGTAGATTGATCGTATCGATTCGAAACGCAGCGCTGACCGCCACGCTGGCGGTCCTGATCGTCCTGGCCCCCGCGGTCCCGGCCAGTCCGGCAGGTACGCCCGTTCAGTCAGGTGAAGGCGCACCGCCGGCCTCCGGCGAACTGGCCGCCCAGTCCCTGGGACCCGGCACCTACGCGGTGTTCAAGACCAACATGGGCGATATCATCTGCAAGTTGTTCGACAAGCTGGCCCCCCGCACGGTCGACAACTTCATCGGCCTCGCGGAAGGCACCAAAACGTTCAGGGATCCCCGGAACGGACAGGAGACACAACGCCCTTACTACGACGGGACCCTTTTTCATCGCGTAATCTCAAACTTCATGATCCAGGGCGGCGACCCGACGGGTACGGGTCAGGGCGGACCGGGATACAATATCAAGGGCGAAATCAGGGGCTCGCTGAAATTCGACCGGCCGGGCCGCCTGGCGATGGCAAACGCCGGATCTCCGGATACCGCCGGCAGCCAGTTCTTTATTACCCATGGTCCGAAATCCTACCTCAACGGGGGCTACACCATCTTCGGACAGGTCATGAAGGGGCAGGAAGTCGTCAACGCCATCGGCCGGGTGCAGACCCGTGCCGACCGTCCCATTTTCAATGTCGTGCTCGAAAAACTGACCATTGAGCGGGTTGAATAAGCACGCGCCGAGATGTGTGCTCGCGCTGGCGGGAAGGGCGCTCGCGCTGGCGGGAAGGGCGCTCGCGCTGGCGGGTACGATCGTCGTCGCACTAGTCCTGTTACCGTCCGAACTGCGGGCCTTTGAACCGCCTTCGCCCCATTTGGACGCATTCCTTGCCGACCTGGAACAACGTCAGCCCCAGCCGGTTCCCGAGGGTTTGCGAGCCTTCGCGGGCGACTCCACGGCCCTTCGGCTAAGTGGCGCGGACGTGGCGGACATGTTGACCGCCGCGGAACGGGATACGCTTACGCTGTTGCGGGTCAACGTGTTCCTGGGACGGTGGGTCGCCGAGCGAAAAGTACCCGTCTACGCCTCCGGTGACGCAGTCGAGGAAGCCCTGTCAGAGGGTTTTTCTCTTGGCCTGACCTTTCCGCTCCGCCACGTCGCATATCTATTCTTCGTACCGGATTCCGTCGAATCAATCGACTTCCTGGTCCACATCCGCGCGCTCTATAACGAAAACTACACGTTTCGATTCGACCGGCATATCCTGAATGCAGACGTGATCGTCGACGGTGCGGAGACCTCGTACGCCGCCGACGACGGTCCCCGGACCGGCTACCTGGTGACGTTCAAACTTTACGACAGCCTCGGATGGGCGCGATACACCAATGTCGAAGGGCTCTCGGGAAAGAAGCGGGGCGTTGCGGGTTTTCTGCAGCGGGTTTTCTTTTTTATTCCGAAGTCCCTGGACGGCCTGGAACTCCGGGACGGACACCTGAAGATCAAGGCTTTCGTTGATCAGACGATCGAAGATTTCGAGCGCCTCGAACGTTACCATGTAAGCCTCTAGCGGTCCCGCGCGTCATGTTTCCCGCTTTCATCATGGTGCCGGCCTTCGGCATGTCCGCCATCTGCATAGTGCCCGCCTTCGGCATGGTGCCTGCCAAGCGGTATGCGCCGGGCGAACAGGTACCAGGCGACTACGATCAGGATGCCGGCCGCGCCCGCCATGAAGGCCACCAGGCGTGCCGCCAGGGCGTCCAGCAACAGGCCCGTCCCCAGGGTCGAAATGGAGAAGGCCAGGGTGAAGAGCCCGTGGTCCGCGGCGAACACCCGGCCGCGGTAGTCTTCGTCCACCACCAGCTGAAGCCCGAGGGAAGAATAGACCCACATCACCATGCTGCCCGCGGCGGCCAGGATGATGCACACGGCCGCCAGCCAGATAGACGGAGCCTGGGAGAACAGGATGAAGAAAGCGCCGTAGCCGATCAGCCCGACCAGGATGCCCGTTCTCAGTTTCCCCAGCCGCATCGTGTCGAAGAACTTGATGAACACGGCGCCCAGGAGCGTACCCAGGCCCCTGGCCGTGTAGAGGATGGCGATGCCCGTGTCGCCCGCGCGGTAGACCTGCCCGCCGAACACGGCGTAGAGCAGCACGGCGCCGCCGCCCGCGAGACCCCAGGTCGCCTTGCCCGGCAGGTAGACCCGCGTGGGCCGGTCGCGTCCGATGTACTTCATTCCCTCGATGAAATCCGACAGGAACCGTACCGGTTGTCCCGCGCCCGCCGCGACGGGTATGGCGACCCGGGCCACGAAGACCGCCGATACCAGGAAGCTCAAGGCGTTCAGTTGAAAGGCGGCGGACCGGCCCAGGTGATCGGCCACCAGTCCACCGAGGGCAGAGCCGATGGCCAGCATGGCCGCCCAGGTCGTACTGGACAGCGCGTTGGCCGCCAGCAGCGCCCTACCCCGGGCGATGCTCGGAAGCGAAGCCGTGCGCGTGACGTCGAAGAAGGGGCCCAGGCCGGACAGCAGGGCCATGAAGAGGTACAGCATCCAGACGTCGTCCGCCGTTTCGACCAGCAGGAATCCGAGGGCCACGGCGGCCCGGAGGATGTCGGCGGTGATCATCACCCGCTTGCGGTCGTACCGCTCGGCGACCACGCCGGCCAGCGGCGTCATCAGGAAGGGCGGCAGCATCTGGCAGATCGTGACGATGCCCAGGGCGAGGCCGGAGCCCGTGAGGGCCAGGGTGAGACCCAGCACGGCGATCGTGTTGAACCAGTCCCCGGCGTTGGATACCACCTGCGACAGCCACACGAACCGATAAGTCCGGTTCTCTCTGATCAGCCGGGTGTATGAGAGGGCCGAACCTGTCTTCGTCGTCAAGGGCCACACCTGCGGGTTGGGGACGCGGACCGCTGTACGGCTTTCTTATTACAGGCGGGCCGGCAGGATGTCAAGCAGGACGGGCCGAGAGGGCCAGGTCATTCTGTACGCCGGTCCGCGCGCTTGACAAGGAGGGCCGGCGCGGTTACCCTTTCTTTATATATCTCGCCGGAAAAGGCCGCTGGAAATGGAAGAGGAGGCGCGGCATGAGCAAGCTGAAGTCGATCATGCAAAACCGGACGCACGGTCACCTGGGGGAAACGCGGCGCGACTGCTCCGACTGCGTCCACGTCATGCCCGGCATGCGGGGGGACGAAGTGACCTGCGAGATCTATACCTTCAAGTACCAGGCCTACAAGGTCCCGAGGCGGAATTCCCTCTCTCCCGCCTTTGCGAACGACTGCGGGTTCTACCAGGCCATGACTCCCGTGCAGAAGGCCGAATCGGTGCGCAAGTTCAGGGAGTTCTACAAGCGGCTCAAGTGAGAAGCGGGCGGAATCGGGCGTGTGCGGCTACTCGTTCATGGACTTGAGGAAATCCACGTTCGTAGGGGTCCGCGACAGGCGTTCGGTCATCAGCTCCATGGCTTCCACCGGTCCGAGGCCGTCCAGGAACTTCCGCAGGATCTTCACCTTGCCCAGGATGTCCGGTTCCAGCAGCAACTCCGCCTTGCGGGTGGAGGACGCGCTCAGGTCGATGGCCGGGAAGATCCACCGGTTCGCCAGCTTGCGGCTGAGCTCCAGTTCCATGTTGCCCGTACCCTTGAACTCCTCGAAGATGCCCTCGTCCATGCGGCTGCCGGTCTCGATGAGCGCCGTGGCCACGATGGTCAGGCTCCCGCCTTCCTCGATGTTGCGCGCCGCGCCGAAGAAGCGCCGCGGTTTCTGCAGCGCGTTGGCGTCGATACCGCCGGACAGGATCTTGCCGCTGTGGGGCGTCACCGCGTTGTGCGCCCGGGCCAGGCGCGTGATGCTGTCGAGCAGGATCACGACGTCCCGGCCGTGTTCCACCAGCCGCTTGGCCTTTTCCAGGACCATGTCCGAGACCGCCACGTGGCGCTCCGGCGGCTCGTCGAAGGTCGAACTGATTACCTCGCCCTGGACCGACCTTGCCATGTCGGTCACCTCTTCCGGCCGTTCGTCGATGAGCAGGACCATGAGCACCACCTCGGGGTGATTGTCCGTGATGGCGTTGGCGATCTCCTGCAGCAGCATGGTCTTGCCGGCTTTGGGCGGCGAGACGATCAGCCCGCGCTGCCCCTTGCCGATGGGAGTCAACAGGTCCATGACCCGCGTCGGCAGCTTATCTTTGAGGTACTCGAGCTGGAACCGCTCCAGCGGGTAGATGGGCGTCAGGTTGTCGAAGAGCGTTCGTTCCTTGGACGCCTCCGGATTATCGAAATTGACCGTGTCCACCCTCAGGAGCGCGAAGAAGCGTTCCCCGTCCTTGGGCGGCCGGATCTGTCCCGATATGGTGTCCCCGGTCCGCAGGTCGAAGCGCTTGACCTGCGACGGCGCCACGTAGATGTCGTCCGGGCCGTGGAGATAGCTGTAGTCCGGCGACCGGAGGAACCCGCAGCGGTTGTCCGGCAGCACTTCGAGTACGCCCTCGCCGAAGATGACCCCTTCCTTCTCCGTCTGCGCCTGGAGAATGCTGAAGATCAGTTCCTGTTTCCTTAAGCCCGTGTAGCTCTGCAGGTCGAGCTCCTGGGCAATGGAGTACAGGTCGGGCAGGGTCTTGGTCTTTAGTTCCAGGATGTGCATGCTTCCTTCCCTTTGTGAAAGGTATGGTGGACTCCCGCTATCGTAGCGTTCCGATGGAATCGATTCCCGGAGCGCATCGTGGGGAGTATTTCCGCTGACTGTCTGGTTGAGTGCATTATGAGCGGCGGAAACGACGGAACGCGGACGGGTCGTTTCCGGTAGTCGGGCCTGGCGTTCCGCGTCCGGAGACGCGCGGTTGTGCCGTTCTGGTTATGCCATCAGGGATACGGGCAAACGTAACTTACCTTGGTGATGGAGTAATCCCGTAGAATGCGGTACCGGCCGTCATGAATCTGTTCTAAGGAAGATTCGGCTTTCCATTGAGGAATCAATCAGGGGAACTTGCAAGGTATCGGGCTGCCGCCGCGTCGGCGACACGGTTAATATACGGGTTTATGCCGCCGTGTCAAGTCCCAAGGCCACTTTTTTTCATGGGTGCGTGCGCTATACGGCCCGCCGCGGAGCGGTCTACTGGTTCATCTTGGGGTCGAGGGCGTCCCGGAGTCCGTCGCCCATCAGCTGGAATCCGAGCATGGTGAGGGCGATCATGATGGCGGGAAAGGTCGCCAGGTGCCAGTAAGACCGGATGTAGTTGGCGTTCTCCCCGACCATCTGCCCCCAGCTCGGCGTAGGCGGACTGATGCCGATGCCGATGAAGCTCAGCCCGGCCTCCGCGAAGATGGCCGATGGAATGCCCAGGGCGAGGGCCACGATCAGCGGCGTCAGGCTGTTCGGCAGGATGTGGGTCACGACGATGCGCAGGTGGCTGCCGCCCATGGCCTTGGCCGCCCGGACGAACTCCTTTTCCTTCAGAGACAGAATCTGCCCCCGCAGGAGCCGGCATACCCCTACCCATCCGGTCACCCCTATGGCCACGAAGATGTTGAACAGTCCGGCCCCCAGCCACGACATGATCAGGATGATGAAGAGCAGGCCCGGAAAGGCCGACATGATGTCGACGCCCCGCATGATGATGCTGTCCACGCGGCCCCCCGCGTACCCGGCCAGGGCGCCCAGGGGCACGCCGATGGCGAAGATGATGGCCTGTACGAGGACGCCCACGGTCATGGAGATCTCGGCGCCGTAGATGACCCGGCTGAAGAGGTCGCGGCCCAGGCCGTCCGTGCCGAAGGGAAACATCCAGGACGGTTCCTGCCAGGCGACCAGGAAGTTCTGCTTCGTATAGTGCAGGGGCGCGATCCAGGGCGCGAGCAGGGCCGTGTTGCTCAGCAGCAGCACCAGGAAGAGCCCCACCAGGGAGAGCTTGTTGCGGGAAAACCGCCGGGTGGCGTCCGCCCAGAGCCCGCTGTCGTGTTTCTTGAAATACCGGTAGGCCCGGGGCCAGAGCAGGGTGAACTCCGTGGCCAGCGTGACGCGGAAGATCTGTCCCGCCCAGGAGAAGAAGGGTTCGAGCCCTTCCCAGCTCAGGGATTCCGACAGGCTTTCGGGGATGTCTTCCGTGCCGTAGGGGTACTGGTCCATCCAGGGGCCGAGGAGCCACCACGCCGCCAGCAGGGCGCCGGCGCCCACGGCGGCGAAGAGGGGCTTCTGCCGGACCGCCCGGTGACAGAAGGTCGCCCACCGGCCGGTCTCGTTCTTCCGGCCCAGGCGGTACATGCGGGGCAGGTACAGCACCAGCTGGATCGCCAGGGCGATCCGCCCCACCTCGAGGAGCATGGTGTCCCAGCTCCATCCCAGGACCGCGCCCAGGACCCAGACGAGACCCGCTTCGCCCGATGTGCCGATCGGTTCCATGCTAGTCCTTCCGATACCGTATGCGGGGGTCCACCAGGGCGTACATGAGATCCGTAATCACGTAGATCACGACGATGAGCGACGACCAGAGCAGGGCCGTGGACATGATCATGGGGTAGTCCCGGGCGAACACGCTCGTGGTGAAATACCGGCCCAGGCCGGGTATCCGGAAGATCGTCTCGATGAAGAAGGACCCGGTGATCAGGTTGGCCATCATCGGTCCCGCGATGGTCAGCAGGGGGATCAGGGCGTTCTTGAACACGTGCACCACCACGACGGAGAACTCGGTCAGGCCCTTGGCCCGGGCGGTGCGCACGTAATCGGCCCGGATGGCCTCGATCATGTTCGACCGGGTGTATCTCGCCACCACGGCCATATCCCCGAGGGACATGGCGATCACCGGCATGACCCAGTCCTTGGGCGAGTTCCAGCCCCCCGTTTCAAATAAATGCAGCCAGAGGGAGAATACGACGGTCAGGCCCACGGCCACGACGAAACTGGGCGTCACGATGCTGAACACCGCGGTGAGCGAGGCGACGTAGTCGATCCACGTGTTCTGGTACACCGCCGCGAGAATGCCGAGCAGCAGTCCCCCGGTCAGGGCCACGACCAGGGCCATGCTGCCCAGGTGGACGGACACGGGCCAGGCCTGGGCGATGAGCTCCTGGCAGGTCTTGCTCTGGTGCTGGAAAGAGTAGCCGAAGTCGCCCCGGACGACGTTGCTCACCCAGGAGATGTACTGTATGTGCAGCGGCTGGTCGAGGTTGTACTTGCGCATCAGGTTGGCCCGCACCTCGGGCGTCAGCGGTATGCCGCCGGTCTCGCCGCCCGCGTCGAAGGGTCCGCCGGGCACGGCGTGCATGATGGAGAAGGTGATGACCGAGACGGCGAAGAGTACGGGGAAGATCCAGAGTATGCGCCGGATCAGGTACTTGAAGCCCAGGTTCAGTCCGAGGAGAAAGATGCTGGTCACCGCGAGCATGATCAGCGTGCGGATCAGCATGACGTTCAGGGAGTCCGTACCCCAGAGCGCCAGGCCCACGGCGGCCAGGGCGATGCCCCGCGCGGCCAGGTTCGGCACGCGGAAACGGCGCATCAGGGTGGAAGCGGCGACGAAGAGGAGGAGCCAGAGCACGGCGAGGGCGGTCTTGAACACGCCCAGTTGCGGCGCCGCGACGGCCAGGGCGACGATGGTGATCAGCGCCTGGACGCCCTTGACGAAGGCCTTGTCAAGCTTGCGCCGGTCTCCCCAGTAACCCGCGGCCAGGACGAGCAACAGCCACAGGACGCCAATGATCCCTATTGCGGGCATCCGATCGTCATATCCTTTGCCTGATTGGGATGATTACATGCGGTGCCGCGGTCCGTTAGGATTAAGGGAACCGCCTGATGGGGCGAGCCCGTCCGCGAACTGCGGCGCCAACGGAGCGAGGCCCCGCTTGCCGCCAGACAACCTATAGGCCCGCGGTGATTCTGTCAACGTATTTCGGTCTGTCCGGCGGGGCAAAAACCTGTTGATTCGACGGCCCGTTTTGTTGTTTCATAGGGGGTATGGACTACCTGCTCAGTGGATTTCAGGAAGCGGTCCGTCTGTTGTGGACGGGCGAATCCGGCGTGTACGCCATCGTCGGCGTTTCCGTCTTCGTCGCCGTGTCCGCGATCCTGCTGGCCTCCGTGATGGGACTGCCCGCGGGATACTACCTCGCTACCCACCGGTTTCGGGGACAGCGGCTGGTCACGACGGTGCTCAATACGCTGCTGGCCATGCCGACCGTGGTGATCGGCCTCTTCGTCTACGCCATGATCTCCCGGCGCGGTCCCCTGGGGTTTCTCGAACTGCTGTATACGCCGAAGGCCATGATCATCGGCGAGACCATCCTCGCCCTGCCCATCGTGGCCGCATTCACCCTTTCGGCCTTCCGCGCCGTCGATTCCCGGATCACGGAGACCGCCCTGACGCTGGGCGCGACGACGGCCCAGACGGCCCGCACGCTGATTTCGGAGGCCCGGTTCGGGATCATGGCCGCGGTGGTCGCCGCCTTCGGCCGGGTGATCGCCGAGGTGGGCGCGGCCATGATGCTGGGCGGCAACATCAAGGGGAGCACGCGGACCATGACGACGGCGATCGCCCTGGAGAGCAGCAAGGGGGAATTCGGCCTGGCCATCGCCCTGGGCGTCATCCTGCTGCTGACCGCATTCGGCGCGAACATTCTCTTTCACTGGCTGCAGGGGTTCGACGACTGATGGCCGATCCGATCATCGCGGTCGAGCATCTGACGCACCGCTTCGGTTCCGGGTTTCATTTGCACGTCGAACACCTCGCCCTGGCCGCCGGGAGGACCTACGCCGTTTACGGGGCGAACGGATCGGGCAAGACGACGCTCCTGAGTATCCTCGCCATGCTGACCCTGCCGCAGGAAGGCCGGATCCTCCTTGAAGGCCGGCCCGTGAACGGCGCCGATCCGGCAGGCAGCCGCCGGTACCGCCGCCGCGTCACGCTGCTCATGCAGCACGTCTACCTGTTCCGATCCACCGTGTTCGAAAACGTGGCGTCCGGCCTGCGGTTCCGCGGCGTGGCGAAGGAAGTCGTCGAAGAGCGCGTGACCCGCATGTTGGAGAAGGTGGGCCTGGAGGAGTTCGCCCAGCGGCCCGCCCACAGCCTGTCGGGCGGCGAAGCCCAGCGCGCGGGCCTGGCCCGGGCCCTGGTCACGGAACCGGACGTGTTGCTCCTCGACGAACCCACGGCCAGCGTGGACGCCGACAACTGCGGGCAGATCGAGGAGATCCTCGGGGAGACCTGCAAACGACGGAAGATGACCGTGGTGCTCTCGACCCATCAGTACGATCAGGCCTACCGCATCGCCGACGAAGTGCTGATCATGCGCGGCGGACGCATAGCGGATATTCAGAGACGGAGGACGCCATGACCGCGCCGGAAACGATGAAGTTGATCATGGGCAA
This sequence comes from bacterium, assembly GCA_963693015.1. Classification (GTDB taxonomy): domain Bacteria; phylum JAAXHH01; class JAAXHH01; order JAAXHH01; family JAAXHH01; genus JAAXHH01. The sequence continues at coordinate 1,090,711 of OY843748.1, read as the reverse complement.
GGACGAATTGCAGATGGGCGGGAAGTACCTGTCCACGCTGCGGGAAGCCAACGAATTGCTGGACGACGCCGAGGGGCTGAGGTTACGCATGGCCGAAGACGGCTACCTGCTCATCCGCGGCCTCCATGACCCGGAAAAGGTCGCAGAAGCCCGCAGGGTCGTCCTGGAGAATCTCGAGGCCAACGGGCAGATCGACCCGGACTATCCCCTGGACCTGGGCGTGGCGGCCCCCGGCAAGCGGGGGGCCTTCTTCGGCGGCGCCAAGCGGGTGACCCATACGGACGAATTCCTTGCCGTGGTCGACTCGCCCGAAATCATGAGGTTCTTTGCGGAGTTCCTGGGCGGCCCCGTCCTCACCTTCGACTACAAGTGGCTGCGGGCCGTGGGTCCGGGCGACAACACCGGGGCGCACTACGACATGGTCTACATGGGCCGGGGCACGCCGAACCTGTACACGGTCTGGACGCCCCTGGACGACGTCACCTACGACATGGGCCCCCTGGTCATCCTGGCGGGATCTCACCAGTTCGAGGCCGTCAAGGAAACCTACGGCAAGATGGACGTGGATCGCGATCACGTGACGGGCCACTTCACCAACGAACCCATCGAAATGGTCGACCGGTACGGAGGCCAGTGGCAGACGAGCGAGTTTCAGATGGGCGACGTGATCGTCCTCGGCATGTACACCATGCACGGCTCCATCAACAACACGTCGAACCGGTTCCGCCTCAGCACCGATACCCGCTATCAGCTGGCCAGCGAACCCGTCGATCATCGGTGGGTCGGCGAAAACCCCGTCGCCCATTACGCGTGGACCGAGGGAGAGACCGTGTCCATGGAGGAGATGCGCCGGAAGTGGAAGGTCTAGTGCGCGCCACGCGAATCGCTGCCACGATGGAACCGAATGGAACCGATCGGATGCGGGTCTCTGTTTTTTTGCCGGCTCATACCTCCGACTGCATATGGATACCTCGTGATCGATAAACGATCCTTTTCAAGCTTCCTGGCGGCCCTTGCGCTACTCTTCGGAATCTCCGCCTGCCAGACGACGGGGGTCCGCGAGCGGGTGGAGGTCCTCGCGGAACCGATCGGCGACGGCCAGGTGGCCGCGGCGGTCGACTCCGTGCGGATCCGGAAGACCATCACCGACCTGGTATCCTTCGGTTCCCGCGTGGCCGGCTACCCCGGGGCGACCAAAGCGGCGTACTACCTGGCCGACCGCATGCGGGAAATCGGCCTCGAAGACGTGGAAATGGAAGAATTCGTCTCGTCCGTCCCCCTGGACGAGGGCGGCGAACTGACCCTCCTGGATGCCGCGGACCTGGAAACCCGGTCGATCCCCCTCTATGCCCTGTGGCCCAACCTGGTCCGCACGTCCACGACGCCGCCCGGCGGCATCACGGGGAAGCTCCATTACGTCGGCAACGGCGAGTGGGAGGACTTCAACGGCATCGATCCCGTCGGCGCCGTCTTCCTGATGGATTTCAATTCCGGCGTCAACTGGCAGCGGGCCGCCATGCTGGGCGCCGGCGCCGTGATCTTCGCGGAACCCGACCACACCACGCGGGTCGACGGGGAGGAGAAGCATCTTCAGGTTCCCCTCGACTTCCCCCGGTTCTGGATGAAAAAGGGCGCGGCCCGGCCCCTGATCGAATACCTCGAAGCGAACGGTGCCATCACCGTCCGGGCAAGAGGACGCATGACCTGGAAGCGGCTACCGGCCTACAACGTCTTCGGCAGGATCACGGGCACGCACCCCCTGCTGAAGGAGGAGGTCATCGTACTGGAGTCCTACTACGATTCCATGTCCGCCGTACCGGCCGTGTCTCCCGGCGCGAACCAGGCGTCGGGCGTGGCCGCGCTCCTGGAAATGGCGCGGTACTTCGCCGCCCATCCTCCCGCCCGCACGGTGCTGATCCTGGCGACGTCGGGCCATTTCATGTCGCTCAGCGGGATCAACGACTTCTCCTACCGCCACGCGCGCATTTCCAGTCATTTCGCGGACAAACTCGAGGATCCCATCAACATCAAGCTCTTCGCGGGCATCGACCTGTCCAGCGCCCGGGACCAGATCGGGGTGATCTACTCCGGCGTCCTCTTCGGGGGCGATTCCTTTGAAAAACAGCGGTTCTTCACCCCCTTCGGCCGCACCTTCATGGGCTACGCGGACGAGGTCATACGGCGGGGCGCCTTCCCGTCCGGCGCCCTGGTGAACGTGATCTCTCCGTCGCAGGGGCACCGGACCGCCGGCTTCTTTCCGGCGGGCAACATCGCCCTGGACGCCGAACTGGTCTTCTGGATGGGGCTGCCGGCCCTGTCCTTCGCCACGGTCTTCGACGTCCGCGAGTTCGTGGACACCCCCATCGACGACCTCGACCAGGTCAACTTCCACAACGTGTACACGCAGGCCGTCCTGCTGACCGAGCTGTTCGGCCGCGGCGTCAACGACCCCCGCCTGTTTCCCGATTTCAAGATGCAGCTCGAGGACCGCTTCGTGAACGGCCGCATCCGGGTCGTGGAATTCGACCCCCGGGAGGATTACATCCCGAGCAAGCCCAAGCCCGGCGCCGTGGTCCGGTTCCGCCGCTACAACAAGACCATCAGCGGGGTGAAGAACGAGATCTTCGTGGTGGCCGACAGCGCGGGCGTGGCCGAATGCACCGAACTGGAGGCGGGGCGTACGTACCCGACGGAAGGCTACGTCATGGACCCGGAAACGGGGGAGATCATCTACGCGCCGGACCGGGGTCCCTACGGCGAAGGCGCCTACCCCCTCGAGATCACGATGGACTGGGTGGACAAGGAGAAACCCACGGTGGTCTTCCGGTCGGAGGCGACCAACATCTACGACCTGGTGGACCCGCGCTTTCTGACCCGGCTCAACGAGGCCGTGGTCCTGGACGAATCGGGCAATCCGCCCCTGGAATGGGGCATGACCTTCCAGGAAGGGGGGTGGACCACGGGGTTTTCCTACGAGGAAGACACCGCCGTGGTCTTCATGCCGCCGGGAAGCCGGTTCAAGGCCACCATGTCGACCGGCCTGTTCGGCCGCCGCCTGATCCTGACCAACGCGGACGCGCAGCATCCCGAGGGGATCGGGTTCGATTCGGGGATCGGCTCCATACCCCTTACCTCGTACCAGGTCGCGAAGGACATGTGGCACCTGGACGAGGCGCGGATCGCCGCGCTCAGGTCCGTCGGCGTGAGCAACACCCGGCTGGACGACTTCCACCGGGAGGCGGGGCGCCTGCTGGACCGGGCCGAGGCCGCCCGGCAGAGCCTGCAGTGGGACCGGTTCATCAAGCACGCCCGAGCCGCGTGGGGATACGAGTCCCGCGCCTACCCCGACGCCACGGGGACGGCCAACGACGTCGTCAAGGGCGTGCTGTTCTACATGGTGCTGGTGATCCCCTTCGCCTACGCCCTGGAGCGCCTGGTCTTCGGATTCGCCAACGTGTACAAGCGGATTGCCGTCACCTTCGGCATCTTCCTGGCCGCATACGGACTGCTGCGCTTCACCCATCCGGCCTTCCAGATCACCACCGCGCCCGATATCGTGCTCCTCGCCTTCATCACCTTCGCCCTGGCGGCCGTGGTCATCTGGCTCATCTCGGGCCGGTTCACCCAGACCATGCGCGAGGTCCGGCAGGACGGCCGCACGGTGCAGGCCACCGACGTGCGGCGTTCGAGCGCCCTGGCCACGGCTTTTGCCCTGGGGATCGGCAACATGCGCAAGCGCAAGGCCCGGACGCTGCTCACGTGCGCCACCCTCGTGCTCCTCGTGTTCACCGTACTTTCCTTCACGTCCGTGCAGACCTTCCTCCGCCTGCAGAAGGTGAGCCAGGATACGGAGGCCGCATACACGGGATTCCTGGTGCGAAATCCCAACTGGGCGGCATTGCAGAAGCAGACGCACGAGTACGTGCGCTCCGAATTCGGATCGTCGGAAGCCGAAGACCAGGGCATCACCATCGTATCCAGGACGTGGTATTCCGGGAATTTTCCGGGTGATCAGACTTTCGTGAAAGTCGACCGGACCGGGGAAGACGGGACGCCGAGGTCAACCTACGCCTCGGCCATGCTGGGACTGCTGCCGGAGGAGCGCGACGTGAGCGGCCTCGACCGGGCGTTGACGGCGGGACGGTGGTTCGCCGCCGATGAAAGGGACGTGTGCATCATTCCGACGCAAATGGCCGAACTGCTGGGCATGTCGGAAGAGGACACGGGACGGTCGGAGATCATGATCTTCGGCAAGCCCTACGAGGTGATCGGCATGTTCGACGCGGCTGCCCTGGAGCGTATTACCGACCTGGACGGCGAGCCGCTCACGCCGGTAGATTACGCGGCGACGGGCCACGATCTGCTCACGGAACTCGCCCTCATGGACTACGACGAGGAACCGGTCCAGATGGCGAAGTTCGAACACATGCCGGCCGCGAACCTCATCCTGGCGCCGCAGGCCTTCGTGAACGACCTCGGCGGCACCCTCCGTTCCGTGGCGGTTCGTTTCCCCTCCGATGAAACCGCCCTCGAGCGGATCGAGCGCTTCATGCAGCGCCTGGGGATACCGGTGGTGGCCGCCGTCGGCGGGGAGGTCGCCGTGTACAGCGCCATGTCCCTCAGTTCCCTGTCCGGCCTCGGCAACCTCTTCATCCCCATGGTCGTGGCCGCCCTCATCATCCTGAACACCATGATGAACGCCGTCTACGAACGCTTCAGCGAAATAGGGGTGTACAGCGCCGTGGGCCTGGCGCCGGCCCATATCGGCGCCCTCTTCATGGCGGAGGCGGCCATGTACGCCGTCATCGGGGGCATGTCCGGCTACCTCATCGGCCAGACCGTGGCCCGGGGCATCACCGAATACCAGTTGCTGGCGGGACTGACCCTGAACTATTCCTCCCTCTCCGCAGTGGCTTCCACGGCCATGGTCATGGCGGTGGTCTTGCTCTCGACGGTCTACCCGGCCCGCAAGGCGTCCCAGATGGCCGTGCCGGACGTCAACCGGCAATGGGCCTTCCCCGAGCCCGACGGCGACGACTGGAGCTTCGAGTTCCCCTTCACCATCAGCCGCACGGAGACGCTGGGGCTCTACGCCTACCTGACGCGGTTCTTCGAGTCATACGGCGAGAGCACGCTGGGCAACTTCATGACCGACGAGGTGGTCCTGACGGGCACCGGCGAGGAGTCCGTGGTAACGTACGTGATCGCGATGAAGACCTGGCTTGCGCCCTACGACACGGGCGTCAGCCAGCGCGTGGCCCTGAGCGCGGCGCCCGCGGAGCAGGAACGCGATCTGTACGCGGTCTGGGTGGATATACACCGGGAAAGCGGCGACGTGGACTCCTGGCAGCGGCTGAACCGGCGTTTTCTCAACGTCCTGCGCAAGCAGTTCCTCGTATGGCGCACCGTGGACCAGGAGGTCAAGAAGGTCTATGCCGACGAAGGGCGGGGGATGATCGGCGGGGGGCGGCGTGAGGCGGTGGCGGGACCGGCGTGAAGCGGTGACGAAGGGCGGGAGATGATTGACGGGGGCGGGTACCGACAGGTTGACGGAGGAAGGGCATGGAAGGCGACGGCAACAGAGGCGACTGGCTCAACACACTCATGGGCCAGAACGTGCGGATAAAGACGCCAGGGTCCGCGACGGAGGACCGCGTGACGGTCATCGAATGCGTCGAACCGCCCCACAGTCCGCCGCCCGTCTTCACCCGCCACGCCTTCATCGAGATGTTCCTGGTCGTCAAGGGCGCCCTGACCTTCCAATTCCTCCACGAAAGCGCCTTCGTGCTCAAAGCTGGCCAGATGGTGACCGTACCAGGCTACCGGCCCCATTCCTTCTGGAATGACGGGGACGATCCGGCGGTGATCATGCTGATCTGCACGCCCGCGGGGCTGGACCGGTTCTTCGAGGCTTCCGACCGGCTGCTAAAGCGCATACCGCCGGACACCGCGGACCCAGAGGAATTGAAAGCCGAGATGGCTCGCCTGCGGGAGGAGTACGGGCTGGAACACGTGGCGGCGGCGCCGATCGAAAACTGACGGACTTGAAAACTGACGGACTTACGGAGGCTGCGCTGTCGATCGGAAAAGCATAACTTCCAAGAACATTACGGTGTCGACGACACAGTGCAATAGCACGCGATTGTAGGATTTGACGTATCCCAGAAACTGAGTTGACCCCATTTAGCGCACATGTATCTTTTACGACAAGGAGCGTACGACACTGCGTCAAGAAATGCTTTTCTGTCTACAAGCTGGTGATTCTGGTTTTACTGCGCCGGGTAAACTCGGTCCGTGCGGGGCAGTATAACGTCGATCGGAAAGCTCGATTATATGAGGATCATGGAGTTGACGCGATGACGACAGTCCGAAAGTCAATTGCAATTGAACGATTACAGAGTTTGGTAGATGAGGCTTCGGAGCTGGATATGGAGGATGAAAGCTCTCCGGAAGTCCAAAAATGGATACGTGACGTTTATACCGCTTTTACCAACATATTTGGTGAGGAAAGCTCTCAGTTTACACTACTTCCAAAAACTCACAATAAGACCCTCAGTGGTTTTCGTGAATACCTGAGAACCATGGTTTCCCATGTCGCGTCAGGTCTCGATGAGATCAAGTACTTTTGGGAAGATGAAGCAGAAACGGTGAAACAACCCTCAGATCAGGGTGATTTTAAAGCACCAGATACGGGCCGTGACGATAAGGGATCGGCGACAAAGAAAGTCTTTGTCGTTCATGGTCACGATGAGCGTGCCAGGGACGCGGTTGCAAGATTCCTGTCAAGGCTGGAACTCGAACCGATTATCCTGCACGAGCAGGCAAATAGAGGCCGTACGATCATCGAGAAATTCGAGGACCATGCGGATGCGGGTTTCGCCGTGGTTCTGCTGACGCCCGACGACATCGGCGCGGCCGAGGAGGATCAGGGTAATTTAAAGCCCCGAGCCCGTCAGAACGTGATTCTCGAACTCGGATTCTTCATCGGGAAGTTGGGTCGCGAAAAGGTATGTGCTCTGAGGGCGCATGACATCGAAACTCCTTCTGACTTCGAGGGGGTTGTCTATATCGTCCTTGACGAACTGGGCGCATGGAAGATGGCACTCGCCCGGGAATTGAAAGCCGCTGGCTTCGACATTGACGCAGACCGGGTTTTGCAGCCATGAACGCACAGTGGTCGATCCCAAAAACTAAATTGGCAGCTTTTTGTCAAAATCACGGTATACGGCGATTTGCCATTTTCGGATCGGCGTTGCGGACGGATTTTGGCCCGGAGAGCGATATCGACGTACTGGTCGAGTTCGCACCAGGCCACACTCCCGGTCTGCTGGGCATGGCCGGATTGGAGATTGAGCTATCCGAATTGTTTGGCGGTCGGGAGGTGGACCTGCGAACTCCGGAGGATTTGAGTCGTTACTTCCGCCAGGAGGTCATCGACACTGCGGAGGTTCAGTATGAGCAGGGATGACGAAATCCGTTTACGGCACATGTTGGACGCCGCGCGGGAAGCAGTTTCCTTCGTTCAGGGACATGCGCGTAGTGACCTGGACAACGATCGCCAACTCGTCCTCGCGTTAATCAAGGATATCGAGATTGTTGGCGAGGCGGCGACGCAGATATCAGAACCCACGCGTAGCCGTTTGTCAGAGATGCCGTGGCAGCGGATCATCGGAATGCGCAATCGACTCGTACATGCCTATTTCGACATTAATCTCGATACAGTCTGGAAGACGGTCGAGGACGATTTGCCAGAACTGATTCGTTTGCTTGAATCGGTAATCCCAACTGACTTGGATCAAACATCGGCGAGTCAACATGGGTGAGAAGGTAGTGGACCATCTTGGCTTTGACCGTCTGATCGTCAACCTTCCTAATTCGTGATCTGCGCCTTTGCCGATCTCAACTGAACAAGAGTTGATTGTGGAATCGCGTGTTGACAGAAGCGTTCCACCCCGTTCCGGGTGGTTCCCGGTACTACCTTGTTCAAGGTCAATCCCATGACAAACGTCCAGATCAATCTCGATTTAGGCGGTCGGCCGAGTGCTGGCGAGATCCTCAAACGCATTCGTTCAGAAAGCCGTGACGAATCCGAAAAGGGACGCTGGTTCGAGCAGTTGTTCATGCGCATTGCGCTGCAACAGGCCGAATTCGAAATAGACGAAATATGGCGTTGGCCAGATTGGCCGGAGCGCGAAGCGTTGACCGGACTTGATGGTCGCGATATAGGAATCGACTTAGTTGCACGGCGAACCACTGGAGAATGGGTTGCCATCCAGTGCAAATGTTATGAGGAAGGTCATACTTTAGGAAAGGGCGAGATCGACAAGTTTCTCGGAGGATCTCAGCAGGAGATTTACCAGCTACGGTGGATAGTTGCCACATGCCGGTGGGGTCCAAATGCGGAAAATGCTATCCAGAACGCTAATCCCCAAGTTACGCAGGTTGATTTCCGCGAGTACCTCAATATTCAGGTCGAAGAACAGGACACCGAGCGACCTATACAGGATCCCTGGCCGCTTCAGGTAGAGGCAATTGAAGATACTGTTAATGGATTATCCAACCACGACCGTGGTCGGCTCGTAATGGCTTGTGGTACAGGCAAGACATTCACCTCACTTCGTATCGCAGAGCAGGTTGTTGAAGACGGCCAGCGGATACTTTTTGCGGCACCGACTATCGCACTGGTCTCTCAAGCCCGGCGTGAATGGCTACGGCAGACAACGCGTAAGCTTGAGTGTATTGTCGTTTGCTCCGATCCGACCGCAGGTGGGCGTAACGAAAATGAAGATATCCGGATTTCTGAGCTGGAGTGTCCGGTTACAACGGATCCGGCCAAGATCGCCGCTGCGCTTACCGGTGCAGGTCCAACTAGCGTCGTGTTCTGTACTTATCACTCACTGGGACGTGTCACTGAGGCGCAGGAAACACACAACGCTCCGATGTTTGATCTGGCGATCGCTGATGAAGCCCACCGGACGACTGGAGCACTTCTAGGTGAGCGAAAATCGAACGGATTCCGAAAGGTCGACTTTCAAGAGTTTCACGATGAGGAGCGGCTGCGAGCCCGAAAAAGACTCTACATGACCGCAACACCGCGAATATACACCCAACGTTCAAAACGAAAACTCGCTGAGCAAGGCGTCGAAGTCGTCGACATGAACGATCACCACGTCTATGGACCGCTGTTCCACCACCTCCCGTTTGCCGAGGCTGTTGAGCACGGTATGCTTTCGGATTACCGCGTCATTGTTCTGGGCGTGAGTAGCGCGAGTGTAACCCCCGGGCTCCGTCGAAGGCTCGAAATTCTGGAAACTACTTCGAAGCAAAAGAACACTCCAACGACGAACGAAATGACTCGGGTTCTGGGCGTATCTCTTGCGGTGAACGGGGTCACTGAAGGCACAGTCCTTGAGCAACCGGGAAAGCTTCCTCGCACCATGGCGTTTGCGAACAGCATTGCGCGATCGAAGTGGTATGCAGGCGCGCTCATGGAAAGCGAAGTACTCAGAGCAACTACAAGGCGAATGAAAGATGGACGTGCAATGAAGGTAATCGCCAATCACCTGGATGCGTCCAATAGTGCACTCCAACGCAATCTGGAGCTTAGAGCGCTCGCTCAGGTAAATCGAGAAGATGAGTGCAGATTAGTCTGCAACGTAAAACTTTTCACTGAAGGCGTCGACGTACCTCAGTTGGACGCAGTTGCATTCCTCGATCCGAGAGACAGTCAGATTGATGTAGTTCAGGCCGTTGGGCGGGTCATGAGGAAAGCGCCAGGTAAGCGTTTCGGATACATTATTGTACCAGTAATCGTGGAACCCGGAAGTGATGTCGCGGCGGCACTTGAGCGAGGAACCGAGGGATATCAGACGGTCGGACGCGTTCTCCGTGCACTACAAGCCCATGATGGACGTTTGGCCGAATCCCCGGCTACTTTCGTAAAAGTTTACGAACAAAGTACGTCTAACGGAACAACCAAACCTCCCGGCGTGGTTCGTGAAACACAACCAGGAAATATCCAGCAGAGACTCGATTTAAAGGAAGCTGAACAGGGGATTTATGCGCAGGTTGCGGCAGCTTCAGGGCTTGGTAGACCGGGTCAAGTCGTGGCTGATGAAATCGTCGATGCAGTTTTACATGCTAGTAGGGTACTCCAGGAAGAAGGCATGGAAGGTCCGCTCGCAGAAGCGCTTGACTTGGTGCCCGAAGACGATGGTGGTGCCAAGGGGATCTGCACGATCGCGGCACTCATGCTCTGCAACGCCTGCCTACTCCAGCGCAGGCTTCGGGACGAACCGGAGATGAAGACTATATTGCGCCTCGACAGAGTTGCAGGTTCGAGCAACCCAAGAGAGGTACTTCAAATCGCATGGGAGGCGATCTTAGAAAAGGATTATGCTCCGGTTTTCCGACCTGCTCTGGCTGTACTCGGTGCGCTACGTGAAGGAACTGCGGTCGATAACGCGATTCGTGTCGTTGCCGAGTGTGCGAACCGTGTTGCCGACTCACTGAGCGATCTTGGCCATGATCATGCGGGGCCACTTTACCACCGAATTCTCGGTTCAGCTAAAAGTGACGGTGCATTCTACACGAACAACCTTTCGGCGGTCATGCTGGCACGCATGGCACTAAGTGAGAGTTTCATCGACTGGAATGACTCTGAAGCGGTTGCAAACCTTAGAATCATGGATCCGGCGTGCGGAACGGGGACGCTGCTCATGGCGACCCTGAAAACAATCAAAGACCGCTGTGAAGGTAGCCAAGAATTAAATGGTGAAGCTCGTAATCGTCTGCACCGTCGACTCGTTGAAGACGTGCTTTGCGGTCTAGACATAAATCAGCATGGAATTCAACTCGCCGCCTGCAATATGACTCTCGGTGCACCTACAGTCGACTACGCGCGCATGAACTTGTTCACTATGCCTCACGGACCACAGAGTGACGGGACTACGAAGGCTGGATCACTAGAGGTTTTAAGCACTGCGGATGACGCCCGAGATCTGCGTGCTATGATCGTGCCGGTGCGTTCACTCTCAACCCTTGAAGCGGCTCAGGTTAATGCAATAGATCCCTCCCAAGTTATTGAAAGTGATATGTTCCGATTCCGTTTGCGCAACCTCGATGTTGTCATCATGAATGCCCCTTTTACCGCGAACGAGAACAGAAGCAGGAAGTACGGCGAGGACGGCCGGAAGGCGATGCAACGCCATGAACTCGGTATACAGAAATTTCTGGAACGCAGAGATCAGGGGGCGAAAGGCGTCGTCACGGCCAATAGCCTCAGTACCTACTTTACCCCCCTCGCCGACATGCTGATACGTGGGGCACGGGGAGGAACGCTTGCCAAGGTAATCCCCACCACGGCTTGTACTGGTTCCGGCGGTCTGGCGGAACGGAAATACCTTGCCGAGAGATTCCACGTCGAGACCGTCGTTACAAGCCATGATCCGCGAAGACCCAATTTCAGCGAGAACACCGCCATACACGAGTCGCTGCTTGTTTGCAGGCGTGATGGAAGCAGGCCCGAGGATGGCGATAGGCAGCCCACCCGTTTCATTTCGTTGCGCGTCATGCCTTCGAATACTGCGGAGGCCATTGAGGTGGTCGAAGCCATAGAGGCGGACGACGCAGGGAAGTGGATTACCGTTTACGAACAGCCTGAGGTGCGCATCAGGGACGGCGATTGGCGCCCGTGCCAGTTTCTGGATCCGGTACTTGTTGACGCTGCGATGCAACTCGAAAAAGAACACGGACTCGTGCCGCTTGGCCAACGATCCCTGCTCGGACCTGCCGGTCGGAGGATTCGCGATGCGTTTAGTCCGGTCGACGATGGAGAAGGTGGTGACGGCTACCGCGTGTTCTGGGGTCGGTCGAAGGATCTACGGACCACCATGGAGGCAGTCCCGGAGCAGGCTGTCGCTGATAAGAAGCCTGCCCTTGCCGCTCGTTACCGTAAACAGGCTGGACATGTCCTACTCGCGGCAAGGTTCAATACACAGTCTGGAAGGTTGCTTTCAATTTTGAGCAACGCACCGACTGTCGGGTCGATGTGGGTTCCTATCCAAGACAAGACAATCAGTCTCAGTGAGGCGAAAGCACTGTGTGCATGGTGTAACAGCACGCTCGGAGCACTTGGATTTCTAATGAAACGAGGGTCAACCTTGTCAAACCCCTCTTTTTCTCAAGCTGAACTGGCCACACTACCCGTTCCGGATTTCAAGGCGACAAGTCCTGCTACTCTCGCCGAAGCATATGAACACGTCAGGCACATGCCGGTCAAGCCGTGGAAGTATGCCACAGATGACGAAGTGCGGGAGTGTCTTGACCAGGCCGCAACTCAGACGACGGGGATCGCTATCGAGACGATCAGAGACTGGAGAGCCCGAATGAGCCGCGAGCCGACCATTTCCAACGAGCGTGGTGCGGAGTGAGATGGAGATGGTATTCCGGCGATAGTCGACGTAGCTACCAGCTAGCCCAGACCGCCCGAAGCGATTATCACCTTGTGCTTGATAGCTGGTACCCGAGTGGCAGTATATCCAGACGTTACAATCTACCACGGTCTCCAGCAGAGCAACAACCATCGGCTAATACATGATGTGACGTGGCTCGGATTCATGACGCCTCTCCGGCATACCACTAGCGGTACCATGGTTCCAGAACCCTTTCTCGAGGTCGAATGATTTCAGTTCTTGCCGCTTGTCTATCATCGAAAGCTTGGTTTCCTCCGCGTTTGGAAGCGGCGCAAAGAACCACTGGTGTCGATCGTCTTTGAACGCTAGATAGTCGTACCGATCATTGTAGTCCGGCCCCCAAAGTATCTCGATCCGGTCGCCTTCCTGCCCCCATCCAAGCGAGTTAATGCGGTTCGAAAACCAGATTGATAACAGTTTCGATCTTTCCCTTTGAAGCCGCCAACTGTATGTGTACCTCTCCGTCAGATCCTCGTCCTTGTAGATTGACTCAACTATCATTACGCAACCGAACGCGACCTCATGCATTACGTTGACGCTTACCAGCGGCATCGACGCTCCACTTTTTTCCTCGGTCAGGAAGTAACGCCAATCAGTCGCACCGAAGTATCGATCTTGGCTGTTCTTTACACCGTCCAGATTCACCAGATACTTGTCGAACGATGCCAGTGGGAACGCACGCATACCAGGGAAAGTATAGCGGAAGTCGTCGTAGTATGTTCTTAATACGTCCTGATCCCCTGAAGGTAATCTGGTGTGCAGATCGCTTAACACATGCGTCTTCGGCGGTTCGACGCCGCGTAAGTGCAGCACTGCCTTGAGGCCTTGTTCAATCAGTGAGTATCCTGCAATAACGTATCCCCAACCCTGGGCTACCATATGCTCCGGGTCTACGTCTGACCTCACCGGGGTAGCTGCGTATTTCTGCCATTCCATCTTCAACGCAGTGTCCAACCAGTTTATGATCTCATGCGTTTCCTTGTAGATGATCGTATTCGCCATTCGCGGTCCTCCGGATACATAACGATGCCGCCCAGCACCGGTTAAATCCGTAATTTGCGTGACGCTCAATCTGCGGTCTAAACTCTGGACAACCCCGCAGGAATTGGGTCAAAACTTCAAGCGAAACCCGACAATGAGGTAATGGCGCAAACTGAGCACCACCGGTTCGGCGTTACTACATCCGGTCGATCTCGCCTTGGCGTTGCCTTATGTCTGCAACCCACGTTCGCAATGTGGTGATCTCTGCCTGCACGGCTCCAGGCGGTGGAATTGGTCGGTTAAGAGCATCCGGCGCACTGTGCAGTAAGGGCGAACAGCGACCGTAAGCTTCGCGCATCTTGTTGCAGTCATCTATCTTCAATACAGTGACCTTCGCCAGTCCTGTGGTGTCCACCTTATCGGAAAGGCGCTTGAATACCGGGCTGAGAGCCTCCTCGACGGCTCGTTCCCATGTAACACGCAAGCGTTTTTGCAACCCGTCCACGGTTCGCTCCCATTGGTTATGTTCGCCGCTCTCGTAGAAGTATTTCTCGTTGTCGAACTGCTTCTGCAACCCGTCGATCACCTTGTCGAGCGACTGGGCGCGCACTGGCGGGTCCTGTTGAACGAGTCCCGCGTAGTCGTCGTTGCGTGACACACTTCGGAAGGCAATAAGCGCACCCTTTTCGCGGCATGCCTGATCGAGCAGGAACAGGAATGCGATATCGTGCGTAAAGACTATAACCTGCCGAGATTTGCCTTCTTCGGCCAACCTGTATGCTACCGATTTGCGGTGCATGTGATCAAGCGACGAAACGGGGTCGTCGAACACGATCGCCGACCGGCTTTCCGTAGTGGCCAGTTCTGCGAGAAACGCTGCCAGCGCGACGCAACGGTGCTCACCCTCGCTCAGGACCTCGCCGAGCGGCGCATCAGGTTTTCCGATCAGGCTGACCTTGAAGCGCGGTATACCGTAGTTCGCCTGTCCCTTACGAAGTTCTATCTTTAGTGCTCTAAGGTCCAATTTGGCGATCTCATCTGTAAACCGCTCGCGCAAGGCATTCGTTACAAGCCGCTCGGCAATTTCCCCGCTCTTGGTCGTGATCCGATTTGTCGTCGTATCCTTGAGGGTCTCCTTGAGCATAGCCCGCCTCTTTCGGCGGTCTATCTCCGCAATGATATCGTTCTGTATCGTTGCCAGCCATTCGCGGTCCTTCAGTTCCGCGAACTCGGTGCGCATCCGCCTGCGTTCCTCGGACTCGTTCTCTGCGAGCAAAACTCGTATTCGATCCGACAGGTTGGTGGTGTGAACGGCGACGGCATCGGCAGGCCAGGTCGCGGCTGTGGGAAGGGCGGCCTGGTTCCCGAGCCTATGGTTACGGCGGATCGCACGTATTCGCCATTTCAGCGTCACCGCTGCCCGACCTGCGGTTTCAGCCAGTTCATCGTCATTCAACTCGTCGCGGATCAGAGCGATCGTGGCCTGAATATCTGCGATGGTAATATCAGCACGGACGATCTCGTCAAGCGCGGCTCGGTACTCTTCACCGGCCATGTTTTCCTTCCGCTTCGTGTCGTCTTTAACAAAATCCTCAAAGCGTTTAAACCGGTCGGCCGCATCGTCGTTCAATTCTTGCTGACACAGTACACACCGAGCGTCGTCGCCCGTGAACGGAAATGACTCGTCCGGGTAAACCCGTTCCTCTGAGTAGTGCCGGGCCGCGTCCCAAAGCGTGCGCCACACATCGGTGCCGATATCGGGCAACGGCTCGTCGGCGAAGAGATCTCCGGCAGCGGCCTCGGCTGCCGTCCGCGCGGTTTGATATACCTTATTCAAGGCCATAAGGTGGACGACCTGTTCATCGTCAACAGCTTTCTGCAATGCCTCGAACTTCGTACTGAACGCATCTAGACGATCCCTCAGCGCCCTGACCTGGCGTGCTTTATTGTGGGGATCGGTCCCTATATCACCCTGGAGCGTTGCCATCCGAGCTTTCTCAGCATCGTTTAAAGTCGCGAGAGCGCGAACTTCCTGTACCTTCGTTTGTTCGCCGAGTCTGGCGATCAGCTTGCCGACCGCCGTGTCGTCATGGCACTGCGGTCGCCGGATGATTGCCGGGGTCAACTGTTCAAGTTCTTGGATGTCCTGTTTGATACGTTGACTAACCTGCTTGCAGATTTCAGCGAGTTGCTCAAGCACGCGCATCGGCATGGGCGTGTAGGCGACATCGTTCGCATTTTGCACATGAACGTTGGCGGTATTGCGGTCAAAAATACTGATTCCGGAGAGCGCGGTGTTATCGGTATGATCAGCTGTCCACTTCGCGCATTTGTTTTCTCCGTCGGCAGTGTACTCGATAACAGCCTGTTGTTGTCCAGCTGTCTCTGCATGGATGTTAGGGAGAATACCGTTTTGGTTCGCAGGTGCGCGCGACCGGCAGACTTGCTTGAGAATACGGGCGTATCCCGATTTACCCGCTCCGTTGTCACCGTACACAACGGTCAGGCCCTTCTCCTTCTTTCCGAAGGTGAGGACTTCATCCGGTTTCAGGGCGTTTACGTTCTTTACACCTCGGATGGTCCTTAGATTTAACGTCGCTGATGCAGCATCCGGATCGGGAATATGCTCTGCAGTAAATACAGTAGCGTCCTTTCCCCTGTGCTTGCAGAGGGATATGAGGTCTGACGTGTCGGACTCGTCCAGCCTACCCTTGATACATAGGCGTCGTAGCGCGTCACGTTGCCATACAGGGCAATTCCGAGACCAAGCGAGGATATCGGCCAGAGGATCGGCTACACTACCCGTGCCTTGATCGTGAGAATCGCTGCCAGTTGCTTCGGAAGGATTAGTCATGTGGAATATCCTGTTCTTGTTCACGGGTCCAATTGACGTATCAACGTCTTGAAACCGTTCAATGCTCCAGCCTGCGTTCGATTTCCACCCTGTCGTCTTCTCTTTGAGCCTGACGGTCGTAGTCTTCAGCGATTTTCTCCAGGATACTTCCGACGTAGGGAAAGTCTGGGGAACGTAGCGAGGCCCAGTTGCGGTACATGTCCGCGAGTTCACGTTCCTGCTTCCCCCCTTCCTCGTGAGATCGCCAAACCACCCCGCGTGCGTTGAGGACTCCGATTAAGAATCCGGAAGCGATTTCTTCAGAACCGACCTTTTCCATAGCCGCTGAGACCGCCTGACAGGGTTTTACGCCGTTCTCGTCTGCCGGACCTCTTGCCAGGATCTGGCCTATGTAGTGGTCACCCGCTACCTCGCGCCCGTGTTCGGCGCTGAGTCGTCGTGCTTCCGCGATCCACCGTGACAGGTATGCTTCATCTATATCATCATCTGTGGTTCCGGGAATGAAACTCATATGCATAAGAACTCGGTAAGCCGCGCTTGCCAGTTTGGCACGGTTGGCCGCGTTCGCTATGTCCCATTCGCGGGGATCCTGGCCACCATCTTTACGCCTGAAACTCAGTGCCAGGATCCGGACAAAGTCAATGGGCGACTCGGCCACCAAACGTTCCAAATTGGGAATCCCGTATTCACTGTGACTTAGAGTCTGGATGAACATGAACTCCATCTTGGCCATCTCCGATCGATCTATCCCGACTCGACCGCTTAGTTCCCGCATCGCATCCGCGACGTCATGGCTGTTTAGTTGGTGATGGTAACTTTCATCTGGAACCGCGTCCACTGCGACGAGGCCTAGAAGTAGACGCTGCAACTGCGACGTTTCAATCTTCGAATAGTCGAAACGCGTGAAGTGAAACGCGTCACGGGGTCGTTTCGCATCCAGCATGCGGTCTACAAACTCGGATAATTCTTCTTCTTCTTCCGTAAAGCGAACCCTGTCCGGTATGACCGCTTGCCAGTAACGGTCCTGGACTACTTTGTCATATGCGTCGACCAGGCGCCAGGTATGCTGGCAAAACGGTGCGCAACGGTACAGTCGGGCAATGTGATCCGAAGCGAAGTCTTGGGCTGCCTTTGCCAGGATTTCGGCACGAGCCTCTTCCTCAATCGACCTGAGAAACCCGCGAATGCACAGGTCCATCTCTGACTCCAAGTCGGCAACCGAGAGGCACTGTCGCAGGAAACAGACTCTCGCTCCGGAATCCGTGATGTGGACGTTCAGGGCGTCCCCAACGTCCATGGGCACCGCGCAATTAACCAGGACAGCGGCCACCCCCTGGAAACCACGTTCCGACCATATCTCTCCCATGGCGGAACTACGAAGTTGGCGAACAATATCTTCGTGGTTCTCGGTGTCTTCACCTTCGATTCCATCGGCGGATGGTTCGATCCAGTAGTCTTTGAATAGCCAGGAATTTCGATCCACCGGATCCTGCGGTTTCAGCAGGTCATATGCCGTACGCGCTCGAGCCAGAGATTCTTCCGGCATACGCCGTCGCATACCACTACGAGTGAACATTTTTTCGCGGATTCGTTCGCGTAGTTCGGATTTGGTCCCGTCGTCCGCTGCGGCGACCGCCCAGGCCTCAATCAGGTCCCAGATTGTAGATTGGTCTTCGTCGGTAAAGCCATGAAACCGCTCGACAAGATCGCCAAGCGTCCGATGGTCGTGGTTCAGCCACTGTAGGATGAGGCCGAACACCTTCTTCCTGAATTCGACGATCTGTGCGTGCGAAACGCCATGACCCGAGCCTTCCGCCTCGTCGCGCCAGCGCGGCCGATAAGCGGGCGTTGCGGATTGTGGACCAGTATCGAACTGAGCGACACAGATTTGCCAGCAAACTTCCGGATTGCGGTTCGCAAGTAGTTTAAGTCCTCGCACCCGATCTTCGAGGGTAGCTGCGGTCTGCG
Source organism: bacterium (assembly GCA_963693015.1). GTDB lineage: Bacteria > JAAXHH01 > JAAXHH01 > JAAXHH01 > JAAXHH01 > JAAXHH01. Next base: position 1,072,435 of record OY843748.1, on the reverse strand, counting down.
GTATCCAAAATCGATAGATCGCCTGAAGGCTGTCGAGGGGCTTGTGCGCCCAGTTGTCATCGATACGGATCCTCGTCATTTTCGCGAGTATCAAGCTCACCTTTGAAGGATGCTTCCAGGCCAGACATTCCAGTGCCCATAAAAGCCCCGTTCGCGGACAATCTTCAAATAGACTAGCGTCAACCGGCTTCAGCAGCCCGAACACGACCGGATTCGGCTTATCTAGGTCGTCTTCGATGATCTTGAGAAAGCCGTCGGGGGCTGCTTCGGCGTAAACTGGAAGGTCTTCTTGGTGCGAAAGCAGGATATCGAGCGTCAGGGGAGTCAACAAATCACGAATAAGTGAGGATACCCTGTTCTCAAGATCAACGTTCAGCCGATCTCGGAACAGGTGGTTCCCATGGATGGCAAGAATCACCAGCATTTCACGGATTCCCTGTCGTAGGGCGGCCGAATAAGCGCGTACCTTGCCATGCACCGCGGCGGTCCATCTTTCGTTTTCGGGCAGGTCAAGTGCGGGGTCGGACTCGGATAGCACACGTTCGGCCTCGGAAAAGAACATATTGAGTGCCTCTCCGGTAACGAATCTGGCAATGCCAAACAGCGCATCGATGCGCGAGACCACACCCCGATAATCTCCTCTAGACCAGAGGGGTGAATCCGGGAGGTTCAATAACTCCATGACACGGTCTTCCACGACGTTGTCATCGTCCGTACGGACGAGTCTTCGGACAACCTCAAGGTCGGCCGTTGAGGCTTTGCTCCAGGCGCCGACCAAGGCTGCTGGTAACAGCTTGCGGGCAATCTGAGGGTTCCCGGACCAGGCGGGATTGCGGATTGCAGGTACTGTGGATAGCCGTCTGCGCAATACGGCCGGTGACCGACCCGATTCTCGAATGAGCCTGTCGATCCTGTCCTCGTCTATCTCCATGGATGTCAATGCGTCCGATAAGTACTGCCAACTCGGTAGCTTGAGGCGGATATCGGGGTCGACATCTACATCATTGGCGGGTCGCATGATGATGACGTGGCAACTCCGGCAGAGATCCCCGATCTCCCTCTCGACCACGGCGTTGTGGATGATTGCTATGCGCGGGGCGGTATTCGATGCGCGGAACCGCCGTATGGACTCCGGCGTGTCAAATACGAGTGCACCGGCGCCGGGCTCGCCAACATCGGATTTCGCCTCCCGTACAACATGGCATGCGAATGCAAGCGCCTCGTCGGGGGAGTCGGCGGACACGATGAAATTCCGTTCTGGCTGCGCACTCAACCACCGATTAAAGTCATCGATAGAACCTTCGGCTAACGAGAACAGCGAAGGTGACAGGACTGGTTCGCAAACATTAGCCCAATCGGACCAGCACATTTCGGGCGACCGGAAGCCCTCAATCGGAACTCCGAGCCGTTCGGAGAACCATACCTGCGTCTCGGCGGACTGTTCGAGCCACTGTTCCAGATCGCTTGCATCATAGGCGCGCACATCTTTCCAGTCCCCCTGAGCCGCTTTCTCTGCAGCCCATTTGCCTTTCCCTGGCCAGTTGCGCGGCGTGACGAAAACAAATGTCCTTTTGCGCCGTTCCCCTGAAGGAAACGCCCGGACGCGCTTCGTGTAATCTGCGTTTGCCTTGGTTGCGGGTCTTTCACTGCACCCGAATTCCCATCCTGACCGGCCGGCTGGTATCCAGGGCGTCGGGACCGGCAACTCGACCTCGCCGTCCCATCCGGGCCGTTGGGCGTTGTCGAAGGCGGGGAAGTCGACACGAGTGAGTTGGTTCCCGGTTGAGTAGACGAGCCGTCGCAGTAGCGCGGGCAATTCTTCCCTGGCGACTATCGTGTCGGCCCACTCCTCGATTCTCCGGGCTGTAATCTGGACCAGCGTCGGCGCGTGGCGGCCGGCGGCGACAGGTGTATCAATGGCTTCGTCGCGACGATCATACTTTGCCTGGAGATCAAGCAGGGCTTCTCGGTCAGCTCCGAAGGTGCGTTCGAGTCGTAGTGCCATCTCCTGTGACAGGGCCGCATTGCCGTTCAGAAAGTTGGACAATGCCGGTCGTCCTACTCCAAGCAGTTCTGCGGCTTTAGTGACCGACATACCCTTCGGGATGACCTCCCGACTGACATATGCTCCAGGATGGATATTATCCTCAGTGGTTCCGTATTGGGCCATGGCTTGTATCCTTTGTGAATCGGAGATGCTGTACTTTATGGATTACTGTTATGCCGGAATATACTGTATTCTGTATCGTTACGCAATACAAAATCGTGAACATAAGGATTAACTGCATTTCGCACATCCGGGTTAAGGGGCGAAATCCGAATCGTGCGTCATCTGTAGGTCGAACTCGACCTTGGTCGGTGATCACGGCGACGTCCATCTCGCCTGCATGGTTTTCCGCATTATTCAAAACAGCACTGTCGGGATCAAAGTGAATACATGTCGAGGTCGCAATCTCAATCCGGATCGCCATTATGGATTGCCGCACCCGCCGAATACGTTTATCATTACCATTGCAAATGCGGTGGCTGGCCGGAGTTCAGACGCTCGGCAAGCCAGTCTGATAGCTCGGAGAGCCGGTCTGACAGAGAGAGTCGGCATCCGTTCGAGATGCTATGGTCCACACCGTGGACGGCGACGACGAAGTCTTCCGGCGGCGGCAACAAAATAACGGGTTCTGAGAGGCGTACATTAGAGAGGCGTTCATTGAGAGGCGCGCATGGATTGGCCGGAAGTGCAGCGGCGCATCAAAAGCGGAGAGAACAGCCACACGGAATTCAAGCGGGGACTCGGTGACTTCAGTTCTCTCGGCAGGACGCTGTGCGCATTCGCCAACGGCGACGGGGGACTGCTCGTCATCGGTGTAGACAACTCCGGCGTCGTAGCGGGAGCGCGGGAAGACCCGGAAAGCGCGCAGGAACGGCTGACGAACTTCCTGCAGAACGGCTGCGGCACGCCGGTCACCGCTGAGTGCGACCGGTATCTCACGGATGCCGGATGGGTGCACTGGGTTGACGTTCCTCGCCAGCGGCGGGGATACGAGCCGTTCAGCTATGACGGGCGCTTCTGGATCCGTCGGGGCCGCGCCACCGCGGCGCCTTCTCCTTCCGAGTTGCAGGAACTGTTCAACGTCTTCGGCCTGGTCCTCACGGAGCAGCAGGTCATCGCGTCCGCGACCGCGGACGACATCGAAATGAACGCGTTTCGCTCGTACATGCGGGCGCAGGGCATGCGCGTGGAGGATGTTCCGCAGCCTGACGTTGAGAGCGATTTGCGCAACGCCTCGGTATGCGACCGCCTGAACGGGACGCTCCGCCCAACCCTTTACGGCCTGATGGTCTTCGGCAAGGACCCCCAGGGGTTTCCGCACGCCACGAGCCTGTTCATCCAATGCGCCAGGTACGGAGGCGTCGACCAGGCATCCGACGTTCTGAGCGCGGGCGAGGGCCGTGGACGGCTGGACGAGCAGGTTCACCGGTCCATGGGGTGGTTCCGCAGCCTGGGGAGAAGAGAGATTTACAGGGGACTCTACCGCGAGGACGTCCCGCTCATCCCGGAAGACGTGCTCCGCGAGGCGTTGGTGAACGCGGTCATTCACCGGGACTACGCCATCGCCGGCTCCCAGGTGATGCTGGAGGTCTTCGACGACCGCATCGTGGTGACCAGCCCTGGCGCGCTCCCGAACCACATGACGGTCGAACAGGCGCAGATGGGTGGCGCCCCCCGATCGCGCAACGAGATGATGGCGAACGCCATGGTCGTGCGCGGGCTCATGGAACGCCGCGGCAGGGGCTGGCTTGCCATGCGCCACGCCATGCGCAACTTCAACGGGACGGAGCCGACGCTCGAAAACTTCGAACGCGACAGATTCGTCCGGGTAACGTTCCATTTCGAGCCGGACCCGGCCGGACCGAACGCTTGATTTCGAGGATACGGCCTACTTCATCAGCAACGTGAAGGAGGCTGTCGACTGCTACTTTGACGAGTCCATGGCGCGACCCAAGTTGATTCGACTCCACTTCGTGCGCGACGAGGTCCTTCACAATCCGATACAAAACGCCAAATCCAATTTCCATAGTTCGGATTTCCAACCCCGATCGTGGAGGAGCTTGGCCTGGATGGCGGTTCACGCTTCTATGCTGAGCCGTCCCGGCCGTTCCGAGGGCGACTCACTGATTACGATGCTCACGTCTCGTCCCAGCGTAGTCAGGAGACGCAGAAGCCGTTCCATCGAATACTCTTGGAAGTTACCCCGCAGCAGGCGCGACACGTCAGGTTGAGACAACCCTAGCAGCTTTGCTGCCTCCACCTGTTTCAGGCCGCGTCGGCGGATGATTCTGTCGATTCGTGCGACCAACTCCGCCTTGAGTAGATGCATGTCGGCGTTCGGGAGTTCCAGGTCGGCGAAGACATTGCCGCTGCCCTGTTCGATTCTCGTGTCGTCGAATCGGTGCTTGGTCTTCACGCCGTTGGTTCTCATCAATTCATCCTCCATCAGGCCGGCAAGTAACGCGGTATCTTTATCACACATCCACCGGCCGCAGATCCAGCGCCAGATCGCGGAATCCCTTCACCCGGTGGAGGGTGACCAGGTTGGTGTCGTGCTGGTTCTTGCCGCCGCGGGCGGTGCGAGCGACGACCAGGAGATCGTCTCCTGAGATGACCTGCGAGGCGTAGCTGAAGGACTCCATCATGCTCCTGCTCATGGCCACGCAGCCGGCCTGGAACCAGTTGAGGGCGTCCACGCTGTACATGAGCATGAGGATGCGCCGCTCGTTGCCCGGAGGACCGCTGAAACCGATGCGCCGGAGGGGTTCCCGGTCCTGCCACGGGTTGGTGGACAGGGTCACCGTGGTCCAGTACAGCCCGCCCACTTCGTCGTGGACGATCTGGAACTTGCACTGGGCGCCCGGCATGGGGTGGTACTGGAGGAATCGGTAGTCGAGGTTCCGTCCGTCGTCCTCGACCCGGCCGATGGAGGCCAGGCTGGATGTCGTGTGCCCGTCGACGATCGTGCGCATGATCATCCGGATCTCGCCGTCCACCAGCACGATATTGCCCTCGAGGAAGCTGTCGGCCGGCACCTTGTCTTCCAGGCTTTCCGGGTACTTCCGCTGCGATAGCACGTCGGGGATGCCCGGGAACCGGACGTGGTTGGACATGCGCCAGGCTGCCGGATCCAGGAGGTCCCGCGAAAGGTCGCCGGCCACCACCAGCGATTTCCAGTCGAAGCGGCTGGGCGCGTCGCAGGTCTCGAAGGCGCGGTAGGCGTGGCCGTTGTGGATCAGTACGGGCGTAGGCGCGCAGTGGTGCTTCCCCTCGAAGAGCGTGACCGGTCCTTCCCAGGTAAAGCCGCCGTCGCGAGACCGGCCGATGATAATATCCCGGCTCTTTCGCCTGTTTCCGATGAGATAGGCGTCGTCTTCATGAGACCATATCGTTGCCCAGATAAAATCCTGGCAGGCCGCCAGGGTCCACGTGGCACCGTCGTCGTCGCTGACCAGCACCTCGGTAGAATTCGGCACCGCTTCCTTGTTGGGTTTGGCGCGAAACCACTCGTAACTGGCCAGCAGGCGGCCGGAGCGCATGCGGGCGATCGAGGGCGATCCGGCGTACACGTTCTCCGGGTCGGGCGATGAAGCCAGCACGAGGTAATCTTCGGCGAGCATGTCGTTCATTTTACAAGACCTCCAGATACAAGACCTCCGGCGTTCGTGATGGACAATCGATACTACCCGGATGGGGCGCGCTTGTCAACAGCCACACATTGCCCTTGATCTGCTCGGCCCGCTCAATGTATCATAGTACCGATCATCAGCATCACATCCCAAACCGAATTGACTCAGTGAACCGGGGCCGCCGGAGCGAACCGGTCGCCGGAGCCAGTCGGTGCCGCCGGAGTGACTTGGAGCCGCCGGAGCAAACCGGGGCCGCCGGAGCGAACCGGCTTAGCCGGGAGGATACGCATATGGCTGGGAAAACCAACCTGTCCCGTCGGGACGTACTGATCAGGGGCGGACTCGCCGCGGCCGGCATGACGCTGCTGCCTTCCCACGTGCTGGCCCAGTTGGCCGAGCTGGCCCGGGACGAAACGCCCGTGGACTGGATTGACGAGTTCGGTCCGCCGCGCACGCCCGATTTCGTCCTGCTGGACTGGAACGGCCTGGAGTCGTGGATCACGCCCGTGGACCAGTTCTTTTCGGCCAGCCACTATCCCGAGCCGACGGTGGACGGGCAGAACTACAGCCTCGAGGTTTCGGGCGCGGTGAGGCAGAAGCTCAACCTGGACCTGGACGAGATCAAGTCCCTGCCGCGCAGAGAGCTCGACTTCACGCTCGAATGCTCGGGCAACCGGGGCGTGCCCGTGTTTCGCGGCGGCGTGTATAACGCCCGGTGGACCGGCACGCCGCTGGCGCCGATCCTGGAGCGGGCGGGGGTGTGGGACAACGGCATCGAGGTGGTTTTCTTCGGTCACGACGAAGGGGAGGAAGTCATCACGCCCCGGCGCAGCGAACCGGTGACCATGAAGCAGAACTTCGCCCGGTCGCTGACCATGGCGCAGGCCATGGATCCGGACATCCTGCTGTGCTACGAGGTGAACGGCCAGACGCTGCCGCCGAAGCACGGATACCCTTTGCGTCTCATTGTCCCCGGCTGGTACGGCATCACCCAGGTGAAATGGCTGAAGCGCATCGAGGTGCGCACGACCCGGTACATGGGCCGGTTCATTTCGCGGGACTATGTCACGGTCCGCGAGGAGACCCACAACGGGGAGACCGTGTGGCGCCAGGAGTCCGTGGGCAAGGCCCGCATCAATTCCGTCACGGCGCGGGTCACCCGGGTCGGCCCCCTGCACCGGATCTACGGCGCGGCCTGGGGCGAGCCGCTCAGGGAGGTGCAGGTGCGCATTGACGACGGTCCGTGGCAGACCGCCGAGGTCATCGAGGGCGAGGACGCCGAATACGCCTGGAAGTTCTGGCGGCTGGACTGGGACCGCCCGTCCCCCGGCGAGCATACGATCACGTCGCGGGGCGTAACGATGGCCGGCACGGTGCAGCCGGCGCCGGACGACCCTTATCTGGCGGGCAAGAAGACCTACTGGGAGAGCAACGGCCAGGTGACCCGTACCATCCGGACCTTCGAGAGCTAGGGACCGTTTCCGATTTCACCAGGGGACCCAACCCCGTTCCATGATCATCGATTCCCATGCGTACTGCTTCCCGCCGGGAGACGCGAAGGCCGGGTACGCCGACGCCCGTGAGCACCTCCGGTGGATGCAGGCCGAGCACGCGGTCCACCACCAGCCGGCCTGGCGGGTCCGGGACCGGGCGCCCGCCTCGTCGGAGGCGATCGCGCCCGCGTCGCCGGGCGACTGGTCCACGCTCCCCGACGTGGACTTCCGCGTAGACCCCACCCACGGACGCGTGGTGTGGACGATCGACGGCGAAGACTGCACCAAGCAGTTCTACCCGCCCCACCTCCGCAACCTGGAATACACGCCCGACGGCCTGGTCGCCGAGATGGACTACGCGGGCGTGGACGCCGCCCTGCTCCATACCAATCCCATGCTGAACCGCGACAGCGCCTTTCAGGCCGAATGCGTCGCCGCCTTTCCCGGCCGGCTGTACTCCATGGCGCCCGTGGACGAATGGCGCATCGCCGCGGAAACGGACCGGGTGATCGGGGAAATCGAACGCGCCGCGCGCACCCACGGCCTGCACGCCGTCAAGTTCAATGCCACGCTGGCCTACCACGGAAGCAGGCAGCCCTGGAGCGGGGGCGTTTACCGCCCGTTCTGGGATGCCGTGGCCGCCCTGAATGTACCGGTTTTCTTTACCCTGGGCGCCGGGCCCGTGCTCGGCTACCATGCCGACCTCACGCAGGGTTACCTGGACGAACTCGGCGTGCTCATGGACTGGATGGACCGGTACCCGGACACGGTCTGCAGCATCACCCACGGCTTCCCGTGGCGCATGTTCATCGACGGCGACCGGCTCGTGCTGCCGGAAGGCCTGTGGCGGCCCTACGAGAACCCTAATCTCAGCATGGAAGTCTGCTTTCCCGTGCGCATCGGCGACCTCTTCGACTTTCCCTACCGCGAGGCCTTGCCGGCCCTGGAGGAGATGGTCGACCGGATCGGTGCCGACCGGTTGCTGTGGGGCACGGACATGCCCTTCCAGAACCGGTTCTGCACCTACCGCCAGTCCCGGGACTGGATCGAGAAGTACGCGGGGTTTCTCAGCGAGGCGGACCTGGCCGCGATCATGGGCGGCACGGCCGCGCGGATACTGGGCATCAAGTTTACATAACCCGGAGGTTCTCATGCACGTCGGTACGCAGCAGTTCAGCACGGCGGACGAAGACCTGGAATACCTGGCCCGCCACGGCGTCTTCAACAAGAGCGAGCTCAACGTCACCTTCCATCGGGAATACGGCTGGGACGTGGAGGAACTGGCGGCAAAGAAGGAGAAGTGCGCCCGTTTCGGGATCGATATGGAGATGGTGGCCCTGCCCATCGCCGACCTGAACGTGGACGGCGGCCAGGTGCCCAACTACATGCTGGGAAAATACGAGGAAGGCGACAGGGAAATCGAACTGGTCTGCAACATGGTGCGCCAGGCCTCGGAAGCGGGCATCCCCGCGATCAAATACTACCTGTGCGAGATGGAGAACCAGCGCACCGAGAGCGATCCGCCCGGACGCGGCGGGTCCATCTACAGCACCTGGGACCTGGAGAAGGCGAAGGACCGGCCGCCGCGGTACGACGAGCCCGTGACCGCCGAGATGAACTGGGCCCGCATCACCTACTTCCTGGAACGGGTGATCCCGGTGGCGACGGAGTGCAAGGTCCGCATGGCCTGCCATCCCTGCGACCCGTGGCTGCCGCCCGGATATCGCTGCGTGGACCGGGTACTCGGCGGCTTTGACGGATTCAAAAAGTTCATCGAGATCTGCCCCAGTCCCTATCACGGTGTCAACCTCTGCCTGGGCTGCATGGCGGAGAGTTCGCTCGACCCGCGCAACGAGGTGCCGGACATTATCCGCTATCTGGGTTCGCGCAACAAGATCTTCCTCTGCCACTTCCGCAACATCGTCGGAGGCCGCAACAAGTTCCAGGAGGTCTGGCCCGACGAGGGCGTGATGAACATGCACCGCAACATGCAGGCGCTCAAAGAAGTCGGCTACCCGCACATGTGCGTGCCGGACCACGCGCCGGGGCACAGGGACCCCGACAGCTACCGGCAGGCCTTCGCCTACGAGTTCGGGTACATCCAGGCCATGATCCAGGCCGTGATGGACGAGGGGTAGGACGGAGCAGCTACCGAATCCATGCCTCGAGTTCCGTGCGGGTGTCCGTGCGGTCGTCGCGGTATTTGACGATGACCGGCGTGGCGAGCGAAAGTCCCCATTCAGGGCCCGCGCCGCTTGTGACGGCGCGCGCGCCAGGGACGACGACCGCGTCCTCCGGCACGACGGTCTGTTCACCCGCGGCGGGCCTGATGATGCGTTTGCGGGGCAGGTCGTAGATCGGGGTGGACCCGGTCAGTATGGTACCGGCCCCGATGACCGCTCGCCGCTTGACGACCGCGCCTTCGTAAATCCCCGTGTTGCCGCCGACAAGCGCTTCGTCCTCGACGATCACCGGCAGGGCGCCAACCGGTTCGAGCACGCCGCCGATTTGCGCCCCGGCGCTGACGTGGACGTTCCTGCCGACCTGCGCGCAGGACCCCACGAGCGCATTCGAATCGATCATGCTTCCGTCCCCGACGTAGGCGCCGATATTGACGTACATGGGCGGCATGCAGATGACGCCTGCTCCCAGGTAGGCCCCGTCCCGCACCGACGAGCCCCCCGGCACGATCCTGACGTTCGATTCGGCTGAAAGCGGGCGAAGCGGAAGCGTGTCCTTGTCGAGCCAGGGCGATTCGGTGCTTGGAGATTCGAAGGCTACCACGTCGCCGCAGCGGAACCCCACCAGGATGCCCTCCTTGACCCATGAGTTGACGCGCCAGCCCGTCGGAGACGAAGGGTCGGGCTCGGCCGCGCGCACCCGTCCACGCGAGAGTTCGGTTCGGAGTTCCGCGAAGGCTGCGCGGGCTTCGTCCCGGTCGGCCCCGGCCGCTTCGGTGTATAGCCGATTTATCCGTTCTGAGAGTTCCATAGCTGGTGATCACTCCTGGAGTTGAACTGGTGTAGGGGGTATGCCCGACCACGAATGGCCAGGGCCGGCGGCCCCGTCTTCGTCATGCCGCGGTCAAGTCTGCCACTCGATCAGTTGCTGATCCTGTTTGAGGCGCGCGCGCTGGTGCTGGGCGGCAGTGAAGATGTCTTCCAACCTGGGCGTGTCGTCTTCGAGCCCCGGCAAAGAGTACCGCGCTTCCATGAAAAACCGGTCTTCCCGCGGCGATTGGACCCATGCGTGCCGCCACCACTCCAGCATGCGGTCTCGCGCGTCGGCCATGGCGCTGGACGAGGGCAGCCGGTCGCTCTTGCTGAGGTTGATGCTGCCGCGGGCCGGCATCAGGTTCCAGAGATCGTTGTTGCGCCAGCGCGCCCACGGAAAACAGTGGTCGATGTGCGGAGCGGTTCGAATGCGCGCTGCGGACCAGACGCAGGTGAGTGCGAATCCGTCATCGCGCAACTGCTTCGCCCGTTCGACGGCCATGCTGGTGTCGTAGCGGCTTTCGGTCCAATCGAAGGGGTCGTTCGGTGCTGTTTCCGCCCCGCTTTCCCGGACCAGGGCGGCAGGTTGGCCGGTGTCGGTCGCCCAGCGCGCAGCACCGCGCAGGTTTGCCGGGCCATCCCAGTTCGAAGTCAGCTGCCGCCATTCGCGTACGATGACCGGATCCAGCCAGCATGCGAACTGACCGAGTGCCTGCCATAGCAGTGCGGGAATCCTGAATCGGCCGAACTGCGCCAGGTATTCGCGCGACAGAACGATGGGCCGGGCGGCCGCCCGCGTTCTGGAAAACCCGGATTCGAACAGTTGCCGGTCGCCGGAAGCGGGATACGTGATATAGCGTACCGGCATTCGCTCGATATTGGCGCAGGCGTCGTTTATGGCGCGGGTAAGGGTGACGGCCCGGTCCGAATCAAACCGGGCGCCGAGTCGAAGGTCGGAAGGCGAAACCTCCCCAAGACGGTAGAACGATTCCTTTGTCCAGCCATATCCGCCCGGCCCGGAAGGGCGTTGCGGCAGTCGATGATGAAGGACCAGGGGCAGGTATTGCTTCAGCCAGTACAGACCGACGGCGCCGAAGGGGATTTCCACGTAGTCGTCCGTGCGACTGATGACCAGCCCCGGCGCCGTTTCGGCGAGCCGCACCAGGGTCCGAAGCAGCCCCAGCTTGTAGGTCGAAGACTTGTTGTCGTTCACGATCACGTGGCGCAGCAGCGGCAGGCTGCCGGTGCCATCGTCCGGAATGGCGAAGACCAGCGATTCCCAATGTATGCCCGGGCGGGTCAGGTCCGGCTGCGTCGAGCGGCCGCGCAGCGCGACGGCCCGGCGGTTGGCGAAACCGATGAGTTCCTCTGCCGAAGTGTCGTGAAATCCCCGGGCGGAGTTTTCCGCGGCGTCTCCGCCCCGTCGCAGCGTGATTACCAGCAGTCCGGACGGATTGAGCAACTCGGTAAGCATGCGGAACGCCCGTTCCCGGACCTTCGGCGCCACGTGCATCCACACGGCGCTCAGCAGAATCAGGTCGAACCGCCGGCCGAGCGCGCGCAGGACCCGCAGGTCCGGCAGCGTGTCGTTCATCCAGACGACGCGTGGATGGGAGCGTTCCGCAGCGCGGTTCCGCAACGCGCTCGGTTCCACCGCCACGACTTCCCATCCCATGCCCGCAAGCCAATTGGCATCGCGTCCGGAGCCGGCGCCGATGTCGCAGGCGAAGCCCGGTTCTTCACGCAGGTGCGCCGGCGCCCAGTCCGCGTGGACGTCGGCAGGATCGACTCCGTCATACCGGGCGATGAGGGCGTCCGTGTTGAGGTCGTAGTAGCTGGTGCTGCTCATGGGGACAAGGCAGGACTGTCGCGGGTAGCCAGGATATGCCTGGTTGAACTGATGAGCGTTTTCCCGCTCCATACGGTCGGGCATTCATTCTTGCCGGAAATCCTGCGCAAGCGTACGGTGCAATCGGGAAAACGGTTGAGTATTCAACGTCGAAGCCATAGTCTATGGTCATGCCATAATAGCGGGAAGGCGCAAGATGTCAAGCAATCCAATGCGCCCGCCAACCGCGACCGCCGCTGGGGTTTACCGGCAGCGTTTCCATGACGTGTCCTTTACCTGACGTAACCTGCTTACGCGCCAGCCGACAGGAGCTAACATTGATCTCAAATCGCATACTTCCAGGAGAGCGTCTCGACGACGCCAAAATGGAGGCCATCCTCACGGATTTCCACCGGGACGGATTCGCTCTCATCCCCGGGGTGCTGACCCGGGATGAAGTCGATGCCCTCCGCGAGGTGACGGACCGGTGTTTCAACGATCCCGTACTGGCCGGCACCGATTACGTGAGCGGGCGGGGGGACGGATTCGTGCTGCGCAACACGCTGGAACTGGACGCGGTGTTCGTGGACATGCTGATCCGGGAGCCGATCCTGAGCCTGGCCGAGGCGGTCGTGGGCGAGGACTGCAAGTTCTGCGGCCAGAACGTGATCCGCAACGCGCCGGGGCAGGCGATCGATCTCTGGCACGTGGACGACCGGGTGGAGTTCCCGCTGCCGGACGACGTGCCCCGCCACGACCCCCGCGTCCGCATGCCGGTGCAGTGGTTCACCATCCAGATGGCGCTTACCGATATCGATTCGGTCGAGGATGGTCCTACGCAGTTCGTGCCGGGCAGCCAGTATTCCGGCAGAGATCCCAACAGCCAGGAAAGTCCCGAGTTCGAAGGCAGGGGACCGGTCTCGGCCTTCTGCAAGGCGGGAGACGTCTACCTGCAGAACAACCAGTGCTGGCACCGGGGCGCGCCCGTCACGTCGAACCGGATGCGCTACGTATTTCAATCCCAGTACGCCGCCTACTGGGCCTACAGGCGCTTCTCCGAGTACAACCACGTCCCTGTGCCGCCCACGGTGCTGAGCCGGGCGTCCGACCGATTGCGCGGAGTGTTGGGCGTGTGACGATTCGGAAGGGGTGTAGCGGCTGATTCGTCCGGTGCGGGAAAAAGTTGCCAGGCTTCCGTCCCCTCAGGCCAGGCTCAGATCCCCGTGCACGATGGTCTTGAACCGCGCGGGGAGCGCCACCTCGAGGAGTTCGAGGTCGTCCGAGCGGTCTGTCAGGGAGGTCTTCGTGTGGGGCGGGATGACGTAGGCGTCACCCGCCTCCAGCCGGTGCGCGCCCTGGTTCTCCCCGTTGAGCGTACACGCTCCCTCCATGACGAAGGTGAACAGGATGTCGCCCGCGTGGCTCGTGACCTGTTCGCCGCCATCGCCGGCTGAACCGCCGTTCCCGCCGTTCGCGCCGTTCCCGCTGCCGATCGAGCCGCCAGTTGCGTCCTCCTTCGAACTGCCCTTCGCGGCCCCGTTCGACCCACCGGTCACCCGGGCGACCTGCACCGAGGCCACGCCGCCGGTCGCCGCGCCGATGCCCGTTTCCCTCGCTTCGAATCCTTCGATTCTCCACGGTTCCCATACCGCGTCCTTGAGCTGGTGGCGGCAGAACGTCTGCCCGCCAAAGACGCGATCGGGATTCAGCACCCCGGTCGGCAGTTCCACCTCGTGGTCGATGGTGGTCACGTGGTCCGCCGGCACGCCGATCTCGATCACCTGCAGGTTCTCGGACGATTCGAGCACGCGGTGCCGGATCTCCGGGGGCTGGATCACGCAGTCTCCCGCCTTCAGCATGAAGGGCGGCCCTTGGTCTTCATAGACGAGCTTCACCTCGCCCCTATACGCGAAGATCAACTGGAAACCCACGGTGTGGTAGTGCACGACGTCGGGTACGGGTCCGGCGTCGGGAATGCGGATGTGGGAGGCGATGATGCTCCCGCCGAGGCGGCCGGGCACCAGGTCGCGGTAGTGCATGCCGGCGCGGCCGATCACCCAGGGCGTGTTGTCCTTGAGGCGCCGCACCAGGAAGGCGTGCTGCGTCGGCGGGATCTCCAGGGGTGGATCGGCCTGTGCGATCTCGACCCGGGTGCCGTTCGGCGCGGTGAGTTCGGTCTCCCCACCCGCCAGGGCCGCCGGATCGCGGCAGAGGATACGGAGCGTACCGGGCGGTTCGGAGGCGCCCTGCTCCAGGCGGATGGTGAGCCCGTGGCCCGACAGCACGGAGACCGTCGGGTAGTCCGCCGGGTAGATCTTGTCCATGCGGAACCCCAGGGTCTTCATGAAAAAACCCAGGTCCGCGGTCAGGTCCGAGGTCGGAAGTCGGATCTCGGCCCCCTGTATGTTGTCCGCGCGGTTGGTCCGCCTGTCGTCATGCAATTGCATATTGGCCCTGCTCCTTTGCCCCTCTGCCCCTTTGCCCCTTAACCGGTGAACCGATACTTATCCACGACGTCCATGTTCAGTTCCGTTCCCAGTCCCGGTTTCTCGGGGAGCCGGAAATAGCCGCTTTCCACGACCGGCGGATCGGTCAGCAGGTCGTCACGCCAGGGGGCGTCCCATTTTTCGTCCACGAATTCGAGCACCAGGGCGTTCGGGATGTTGGCCATGACGTGAAGACTCGCTGTCGTCGACAAGGCGCTGTTCGGATTGTGGGGCGAGACCTGCATGTAGTAGCTTTCGGCCATGGCGGCGATCTTCTTGGTCTCCATGATGCCGCCCGTGCGCACCACGTCGGGCATGATCATGTCCACCGCCTGGGCGGCGATCAGGTCCCGGAAGCCGAAGCGCGTGTACCGCCGCTCGCCCACGCACACCGGCACGTTGACGGACGCGGTCACCCGGGCCAGGGCGTCGATGTTCTCCGGGTGGACCGGTTCCTCGTAGAACAGCAGGCCGATTTCCTCCAGCCGGTTGCCGATGCGGATCGCGGCGCTCGTGGTGTACCGGCATCCCACGTCGGTGCAGAGGTCCACCTCGTCGCCCACGGCCTCGCGGCACCGGCGCATGTGTTCCAGGGCCAACTTCTCTTCCCGCAGCGTGACGGAGCGAGGCGAGTCGATGCGCTCCCCCCTGACCAGCGGGTCGGCGGGGAAGTACGCCTTGATGGCGGTGACGCCCTTTTCAGCCAGCTGTGCGCATTCCTCCGGATCGGACGCGTGGCTGTAGAACCGGATGCGGTCGCGGCACGGTCCGCCGATGAGGTTGTAGATGGGCTGGCCGGTGGCCTTGCCCACGATGTCCCATAGGGCGATCTCGATGCCGCTGACGGCCGCGATGACCGCGCCGGTCTGCCCGATCTGCTCCAGGGCGTAGTACATGCGGTGGTACAGGTACTCGATATGGAAGGGATCCTCTCCGATGATGAGCTTGCCCAGTTCCTCCACGGACTGGGCGATGATCGTGCCGCCCGGCCAGTTCGTGGCGTCCCCCAGGCCCACGACGCCCTCGTCGGTATAGACCTGCACGAAGATCCACGGCGAACCGATGTCCGTCGATTTTCGCCAGGACTCGACCAGGTGCACTTTTACGTCGGTGATTTTCACGGGTTCCTCCGGTCCTCATCTCGGCCGCGCCGTACCTTCCGGTCATTCGTCTGGCAGAGTCAGTCCCGCCGCGGTGCCGTCAGCTCGCTTATCCGGCGGTGCTGCGCGTTTCAACCGGCTTCAGTCCCGCCGCAAGTGGCTGAACTCCGGCTTCGGTCCGCCCTCTTCACGGTCCCACTGCCACAGTTCGGTGTAGGGCGACTGGGCCTGGAAACCGAAGATGACCGGCCCGTCTTCGCCCGCCCGTTCGAGCACGTCGGGCTTCACCACGCGGGCCATCTCGTATTCGCACTTGGTCCAGCGGCGGCGCCAGGGACTGAGCACGGCGTAGCGCGGCTCGTCGGTCTGGTTCTTCGTCGTGCCGTGCCAGGTGTTGACGTCGAAGAGCACGAGCGATCCTTCCGGGGCGACGGCGGTCCGGGCGTTGTCGTAGGCCGAGTCGGGCACGTTCAGATACTCGAACCGGTGGCTGCCGGGGACGAACTCGGTGGCGCCGTTGGTCCCGGTAAAGGGACTCAGGCAGAAGATCACGTTGAAGGCAATGGGATGGCTCGTGATCCGCCGGCCCTCGTCGGCCGCCGCCATGGACGCCTCGCGGTTGTGCCCGGTGATGCCGCTGTCGGAATGCAGGCCTCCGCCGCCCTCGCCGGGCATGACCACCGAACCGTACACGGCGCTCAGGAGCGCGTCGGGTCCGAGAAAGTGGCGGACCAGCCGCAGGAGATCGGGAAGCTGGTAGAACCGCTCGAAGACCCGCGCCTTGTTGAACAGCCACTCGAAACCGCCCCGCTCGCGGTCGGGGTAGCGGGCCGCCAGTTCCTTACGCGCTTCGGCGCATTCCTCCGCCGTCAACTGGTCCTTCAGCATGGTGTATCCTTCGACCTTCAGGTCCAGCACGTGGGCTTGAAAGGTTGCGTCTGTCATAGGTTGATTCCGGTTTCCATGGGATGCCTGGTTGTTCAGCGTCCCGCCAGGTCATCGCCCAGGTCGGTCGCGTCCACCCTGCCTTTCTCCAGGCTCACGCCGACGACGAAGAGCTCGAGGTCTTCGTCCGTGTGGTTGAAGATGCCGTGGGCGCCGCCCATGTTATTCGGGATCGCGTCCCCGCGGACGACCTCTGCTGTCTCTTCGTCCACCGTCATCCGTCCGCTGCCGTTCATGATCATGTAGGCCTCGTCCACGATCTCGTGCCGGTGATAGCCCACGGAGGTGCCCGGCGGCAGCAGGACGTGGCAGAGGTATTCGAAATTCGTCTGGAAATCCCGGCTTCCCCACACCTCCCGGAAGAGCACCTCTCCCCGTCCGCCGTGGTGCCGTCGGGGCTTGAGCAGGGCGCGGTCGAACCGTCCCACGGGCAGCCGGTCCGTGGACTCCAACTCGACCTCGATGCGCGGGTCGTCGAAGTCCTCGTGCTTCGGTTCTCGGACCGTATCCACGCAGTGGAAATTGAAGAACCAGGTATCCTGGTCCGTGTGGTTGTAGATGCCGTGGGATTCCCCCGAGCGCAGGGGCACCGCGGCGCCGCCCACGACTTCGGCCGTGCGGCCGTTGTGGGTGAACTGCATGGCGTTGTCTATGGTGACGAAGATCTCTTCCGCGTGGGTGTGGCTGTGCTGGCCGATGCCGCTGCCGGGCGGGAAGATGACCGAGTGGATGAATCCCCAGGGTGACTTGAATGCCGTCGCGTCGAACCCCGGGTTGAAATAGCTCGCCGCGGCGCCGCCGTGGCTGACGCCGAGATGCATTTCATCGCGCCTGGTGTGCGTTATCCGCATATTGTCCGCTCCGGCCGGTCGTTCCCGCCGGCCGCTTCAATCGGGCGCTCCAGCCGACCGTTCCGGTCAAGCGCTCCAGCCGCCCGCTTCAATCGGGCGCTCCAGCCGCCCGCTCCGGTCAAGCGCTCCAGCCGCCCGTTCCGGCCAAGCACGCCAGCCGGCCGCTCCAGTCTCCCCTTCGATGGCATCATCGGGGCGCGCCTATACGATCACTGAATGGCGACTTCCTCGACGGGCTGCGTACCGGTCTCGTAGGCCGGTCGCCACCGGTCGTGGGTCATGAATTCTTCCTCGCTGAGCCCGCAGAGCCAGTTCCACGTGTGGATGCGGCGTCTCAGGTCCCGGTAGGATTCCACCCCGCTCGTGTAAGGCGCGGCCGGACGATCCCGGTACGCGGGGATTTCTTCCGAATCGATCACCCAGTCGCGCCGCGGCGCCTCGTTGCGGAAGTAGGAGAACTTGATCATGCTGCGGGGTTTGTGATTGAGCTTCGGACCGGCCCGGTGCCAGATGCCGTACCGGGTTATGGCCACGGTGCCGGCCTTTACGACAAGCGAAAGCTGGCCCATGAGATCCCCGTAGTGGGCCAGGGCGTCGCGGTTGACCGCCCGGCAATGGGAACCAGGCAGGATCATGGTCGGCCCGTCTTCGATATTCACGTCCTGCGGATAATAGTAGCACTGGAGTTCGTTGATCTCGTAACCGAGACCGGAAATGCCGTCCGAATGCCAGTCCTGTCCCGCCACTGGCTCGCTTATCAGGTGATGGTGGCCTCCCGTCGGCATCAGGAAATTGGGGCCGAGCAGCGAACGGATCACGCCCGCCAGCCGGGGATGGAGCAGGACCTCGCGGATGAATTCGGGTGAACCGACCAGGTCCTTCGCGCGTCCTGGCTCCTGGTTGCGGCACCGCTCATTGAAATCGGGATCCACCATGGTTTCCAGCACCGCGTATCCCTTCGCCACGAAATCCATCACGTCGTCATCGGTCATCGTCGGTCTGATCTCAGCCATCTTAAGCGCCTCCTCAGTTCCACTTTTCGAGTATGAAATCGAAACCCACGTAATCGTTTTCAAGGTCCTTGTATTCGTAGAGCTTGGGGATGGGGTACTGCACCACGCGCCACCCGTCGGCCACGGCCTCCAGCACCGATTCGTAGGGCGGCTCGTCGCCCGGCAGCCTGAGCTGCGGCTTCTCGCCCGGGACGAACACGACCCAGCCGACGATCCCGGACCGCATATTGGTCGACCGTGCGGTCAGATACATGATCTTCGGCCGGGGCTCGTCATCTAGGAGCGTTTCCAACCGGTCCAGGTCCCCGTCGTCCAGTCCCTTCCCCTCCAGTTTCTTGCGGCTCTCGGCGATCCATTGCCTGATTTCCGATTGCATTGCGTCAGGTCCCTTTTACCGCTTGCGCGATGTCCTTTTGTCGCGCAGTCGCCGCGGACAATGTGGTTGAACGGTTGAAATGTGAAAAGAGTACTGATTACTGATGACCGGAGTTGCGCCTGGCGCTCTGCATACGCCTGGCGCTCTGCATGCGCCCGGCATTCTGCAATGGTATACGGGTTACGTGCATCGTGTCAAGCAGGAACGAACCGTCCTTTTGCAGGACGGCTCGGCCTCGAATGCCGCGGGTCTTGACAGGGTGTGCCACGCCGCTTAAGTTCATCTTTGATCCATGATCGGTCCGTGTTCTTCAGACACCTTAAAGCAGAGTCAATCTTCGCCGGCCGATAGCAGCCTTGATCCGGGATGGATTAACGGTCTTCGCAACTATTTCATACGCCTCTGAGGAACACAAATGTCCGCTTCACAGCCCCTGAACGCCCAGCAGATCGCCCACTTCAAGCTGAACGGCTACCTGGTTTTGAAGGACGTGTTCGACGAAGAAACCCTCAAGGGATGGCGGCGTCAGATCTGGCGGGCGCTTGACGGCACCCTGGAGGACCCCGCGACCTGGCCGAGGGAGACGAGCGGCCTCGACGGGTACGAATACGACCCACCGGAATCGGCGCTCGTGCACCATCCGCGGATGATGGCGATCATCGACCAGCTCAGCGGCGGCACATTTGTCGCGGGTGACGGCATTCCCATCATACGCTGGCCCGAGCCCGGGAAGTCGTGGGAAATGCCGAAAACAGGCCATATCGACGCCTACGGGGGACGCTGGCTGCCCTTCATGATCGGCGCGACGGCCTACCTGTACGACGTGGAACCCGGCGGCGGCGCCTTGATCTACTGGCCCGGAAGCCACCACGCCGCCCACCGGTATTTTCTTGAGCATCCGTCCCATGTGGACGGCAGTTTCCTTGAGATTGAGGGCTTCTCTTGGGACGTGTTCTGCGACAACCCGACCACCGGCGGCAGGGAATTCGCTGCCAAGGCCGGCGACGTGGTGCTCTGGCATTCCTACCTGACCCACAATGGATCCGAAAACACCAGCCATTCGCCGCGCTTCGCCCTCTTCGCCCGCTGGAACCACGAACGACACCTGGAGCAGTCCTTCCGATACGAGATTCCAGAGGACCTCTGGAAGTACTGGGCGGTGTGAAGGGGAGAACCGAAACGGCGGTCGCCCCATTAGCAAACCGCGGAGTCAGGTAAATGGACGTACGCAAACTTATCCTGGAAGACGTTCGATGTTTCGCCGGCAGGCAAGTATTTGAAATCCGGCCGCTTACGTTCCTGGTGGGTGAGAACAGCACGGGCAAGACCACTGCGCTGGGCTGTTTGCATACGGCACATGATTTCATCTGCGGAAGGCGCTCTGGATTGGATTTCAACGTAAACCCTTACCAGATGGGTGCGTTTTCCGAAATTGTAAGGAGATCAAATCCCAAGCTGGATCGTTTTCTGATTGGCTGTGAGTTACAAGCCGATGCAGACAGTGAATCAATCGAGTATTCATTGACATTGGCTGCGAAAGAGAGAGGTTCCGAGCCCGTTCTAAGGGAGCAGAAGATCGTATCAGATTATGGCGAAGCCCTTTTTGTCTGGAATGATCAGAAAATCGTCCGACAAAAACAGCCGGAGTTGTTCCATGGTGTTGAAATAGTTGATTACATCGAAGGCGCGGAATCCGGGAAATTCAAACTAAGAGTGTCAGAAGCGTCATGGTTCGACTCAACACTGTTGGAAATGTTTCCGAGATCGACTATCGATGATACGCTCATAGTTTTCGGTGCCTCTAAGAAGTCGATTCCCAAAGAGGTGAAAGCATTTAAAGAATTCAAAAAAAACACGATGAAACACTTTGACCAAGAATGGGACCACCTTTACGAGAACGCGGGATTCGGTCAGCCTGAGATGTATAGTTTTGCACCGATCCGGTCTAGTCCACAACGTACCTATAATCCTTTAAGGGAGGACGTCAGTCCCGAAGGAAGTGATATTCCTATGGTTCTCATGAATATATCGAGGACTGATAAGAAAAGTTGGGAGAAACTACGAGATCGACTGATCGAATTTGGCAGGTTTTCCGGCTTGTTTACTGATATTTATGTAAGGAGGCTAGGAAGGTCGTCGGGGGATCCGTTCCAGTTGCAAGTAAAGGTCAAGGGTCCCAAGGCGAACCTGATTGACGTAGGATACGGTGTAAACCAGATACTTCCCATCTTGGTTCGTATTCTAGACGGGCGGCGAAGAGCGATCTTCCTGATGCAACAACCAGAGGTCCATTTGCATCCCAAAGGTCAGGCTGAGCTGTCTTCGTTGCTGATTGAAACCATCAAACGAGAGAAACATAAGTATGTAATTGAGACACATAGCGACGCTATGATAAACAGAGCTCGAATTGAGATTATGAATGGAGGAATCGCACCGGAGGATGTATCACTCATATACCTGGAACCTGTTGGAAACCACGTAAAAGTCCATAACATTCGATTCGACGAACAGGCGAATCTGCTGGGCGTTCCGCGAGGCTACAGAGATTTCTTCATCGATGAATCGGATAAGCTGCTCGGCTTATCCAAATGAAAGTGGAGACATGTGTCTGATATTGGATGCCAATAAGTTTAGTGACTACGTAAATCCCGACAACATAGATATGGAACCGGTTAGAAGGTGGATGAGAAGCAAGGGGAAAATGGTTTATTCGCCAACAGAGAAACTGAAGCAGGAGTTAGACAGACACGAAAAGATGAGACAGCAGTTCGACCGATACCGCGAAAGCAATAGTCTTAGGCAATATCCGGCGCAAGACGTTGAAACGGTCAAAAACACGTTGCCAGTGTTGCAGTCTGATGACCCAGATATAATCGCGCTGGCTCGTGTAGCGGGAGTTAAACTGTTGGTTTCAGGTGATACTGACCTGCATGCGGACTTCAAATCAGTTGTCGGAGGGAGGGTGTATCAGACCAGAAGCCACAGAGCTCTGTTAAGGCCGGACACCTGCCCGTGATCCCTAAATCGAACGTAATCTGAATTCCAAACTGAGCTATCATTCTTTCATGCCCACCCACCCCCGCTACCTCACCGCCGAGCAACTGGCGCGATTCTGGTCCGATGGCTACATCGTCCTGAAGGGGACGCTGGAGGACCAAGTCGTCAACCGGGCCCGCGCGTTCCTGCTGGACCTGATCCCGCGGGACCTGGTCATCCCGGACCACTATCACGCGAACCACGGCCGGTTCAAGCCCCATCATCCCGATGGGAACGGCAGCTTTTTCGAACCCGCGATGCTGCCGCTGCTGCAAAACGAGGGACTGTACGGCGCCGCCGTGGACATCCTGGGGACCGAATACATCCAGGTGTGGGACGGCTCGGCGGGGATCACCCTCCGGAACCGCGCCATGGAGGGGCGGCTCCAGAACCTCCACCTCGACGCCGTGCCGAAAGGTCCCGAGGAATTGAATGAGGGTTTCCTGCGCACGGGAATCGGCATCGGCGGATGCTATTACCTGAACAGGGTGGAGGAAAACGGCGGCGGCATCCACGTGGTGCCCGGCGCGCCGAACCGGGTGCGGGAGATCATGCTCAACGAACCGGACGGCCTGACCCGCAACGACGGCTGGGGGAAAATCGTCGATTTTCCGTCGTCCATGGAGGTCACGGGCGACGCAGGCGACTACGTGCTCATGCATCACCTGATGCCCCACTCCGCCAGCGCCAATCACAACGCTTCGCCGAGGATCGCCCAGTTTACCCGCCTGCAGCCCCTGTCCGAACAAGAGGCCCGGCTGGCGCCCGGCCCCGACCGGCCCTTGAGTCCGGAGGCCCTGGCCGCACTCACCCCCCTTGGACGCAAACTGTTCCGCCTGGATCCCTGGATCGAGTAGCCGCCCGTGTCTAACCCGGAACAGGCGAAAGCCATGCCTCCAGAGACATCGCGATCCCGTGGTTCCTCGGCCGTAACCCTGCGCGCGGGAGTCATCGGTCTCGCCCTTTCCGTCGTTGTGGCCGTGTGGGGACAATTCTCCGCCGACCACGCGGGCTACAACTACGTAACCTACGCCCATCTCCCCTCGGCACTGCTCATTCCCTTCCTCCTGCTGATCCTGGGACCCCACGTCCTGCTCAAGACGCTCGCGCCCAGGTACGCCCTGGCGACCTCCGAACTGGTCGTCATTTTCGCCATGGGCCTGATCGGCTCCATGGTGCCCGACTGGGGCATGACGCGGTACCTGGTGTCCATCATCACCGGTCCCTTCTACCACGCCAGTCCCGAAAACCGCTGGGCGGAAACGTTCTTCGACACCCTGCCCGCCTGGCTGGTGATCAGCGGCAAGACCGACGCGGTGCGGGTTTTCTACGAGGGCGCCGCGCCGGGTTACCAGATCCCGTGGATGGCCTGGATCTCGCCCCTGCTCTGGTGGATGTCGTGTTTCGCCGCCCTGATGTGGACCGGCGCCTGCATCGTGGTCATCCTGCGGAAGCAGTGGGTCAGCCACGAGCGGCTGCGGTTTCCCCTGGGCGAGGTGGCGCTCAACCTGATGGGGGTGCGGAAGGACGAGGACGAGCCGCCCATGGTCCGCACGACCGCCTTCCGGATCGGCCTGGGCCTGTCGCTCGCGGCCGTGCTATGGAATATCGTTTCCTACTGGGACATCGTAACGCCCATACCCATCATGGGACCCGATCTTGCGTACATCAAAGTCCACCCTTCCATCCCCGATCTTCCCATCAGACTGAACGTCTTCGTACTCTGCTTCGCCTTCTTCATCAATGCCGAGATCCTCTTCAGCCTGTGCTTCTTCCTGTTGTTCACCACGCTGCAGCGCGGTGTGCTGAACATGGTCGGCATCTCGGCGGCGACGACCATGTCGCCCACCGGGCTGGTGGGGACGCAGTCCATCGGCGCCCTGATCGCCCTGGTGGCCTGGGGCCTCTGGATGGCCCGCCGTCACCTCGCGGCGGTGGCGCGAAGGGCGTTCCGGCGGGATCCGTCGGTCGATGACGGGGAGGAGTTCTTCTCCTACCGCGTCGCGGTCTTCGGGTTTATCGTCGGCATGCTCTACCTGCTGGCGTGGCTCTACAGCATCGGCATGTCGCTGCCGGTCAGCGTGGTCATCCTGGCCGTCCTCTTCACCGTCTATCTCGGCATGGCCCGCATCGTCGCCGAGGCGGGGCTCGTCGCCATGGACCTGCCGGTCAACCCCAACATCTTCACCGGGGGCATCATCGGTCCCGAAAACATGAACCCGTCCACCATCACCGCGCTGGGCATGACGAACGCTTTCGCCCGGAACTGGCGGACTTTCACGATGATCGGGCTGTCCCATACCGCGTATCTTCGGCGCTGGATGCGGCCGGCCACCCGGCACCTGTTTCTGTGGATCTGCCTGGCCTTCGCCGCCAGCGTGGTCGCCTCCCTCTACTACTATATCAGCGCGGGCTATGCCGTGGGTGCCGACAATCTCCTTTCCAAGCCCGGGGACTTGGTGCCCTTCTTCTACAACACGATCATGACGTGGAACAGCAGCGCGAGCAGCGTATCGGACCTGGAACTGGTCTTCTTCGGCAACGGGGTCGCCCTGTACATGCTGATGATTCTCGCGCGGTACCTGTTCCTCTGGTGGCCGCTGCATCCCATCGGCCTGGTCGCCGTGGCCGCGGACACCGTGCGGTTCATGTTCCTGCCCTTTCTGCTGGCCTGGATCATCCAGGTGGTCCTGCTTCGGCTGGGCGGCGGAGCGCTCTACCGCAAGGCGCAGCCCCTCTTCCTCGGCGTCCTGGTGGGGTACGTCCTCGGGATGGCGCTGTCGTACCTGGCGGACAGCCTGTGGTTTCCGGCGACGCCCCACAGGTTCGAATCGTTTATTAACTGAGGCATGACCTCAAAAACCTCCGATAGCGTCTGAATGGCGATCGGGATCAACCGGGACAGAAGCGAGACGCCATCATGGCCAGTACCACACGCCCCAACCTCCTCTTCATCATGGACGACCAGCACCGCCACGACTACCTGTCGGCCGCGGGGGCGTCCTTCGTACGCACGCCGAACCTGGACCGGCTGGCGGACCGCGGAATCCGCTTTACGCAGTGCACCACGAACGCGCCGGTCTGCGCCCCGGCCCGCATCGGCCTGGCCAGCGGGTACCAGCCAGCGCGGCTTGGTTGCCTGGACAACAACTGCTACCTGCCCCGCCATATCACGCCCTATTATGTCCGCCTGCGGGACGCGGGCTACCGGGTCGGGTGCGTGGGGAAGCTGGATCTGGCCAAGCCCGACCCCTACAACGGACGCCGCGGCGACCGGCCGCGGGTATTCGGCTGGGGATTCACCCATCCCGTGGAATGCGAGGGCAAGATGCACGCGGGCATGGCCGACGAACCGAGAGGCCCCTACGGATTCTGGCTGGAGGAGCAGGGACTCTTCGAACGCTTCCGGGCGGATTACGCGGACCGCGGGGCACGGGGCTGGATCGCAGGCGCGTCCCACGACTCGGTGCTGCCTGCCGAGGCCTTCGAGGACGTCTACATCGGCCGCCGCGCCGTGGAATGGATCGACGCCGTGCCCGACGACTACCCGTGGCATCTCTTCGTGAGCTTCGTGGGCCCCCACGACCCCTTCGATCCGCCTGCCGCATACGCCGACCGGTACCGGGACGCGGCCATGCCGCCGGCCGTGCCTGCAACGGGCGATGGGAAGCCCGAATGGGTCAACGCCCGGCGGCGCGACCTGTCCGACGACGAAATCGCCGTTACCCGCCGGCAGTACTGCGCGGCCATCGAACTGATCGACGATCAGGTGGGACGGATCATCGAGGCCGTGGAACGCAGGGGCATGGCGGAGGACACCATCGTCGTCTTCGCCAGCGACCACGGCGAAATGCTGGGCGACCACGGCCTGTATACGAAGTCCGTGCCCTACGAGGCGGCCCTGCGCGTGCCGCTCATCGCCGCCGGACCAGGCATACCGGGGGGACGGGCCTGCGACGCCCTCGTGGAACTGATCGACGTCAATCCGACCCTGTGCGCCCTCGCGGGGCTGCCCGCCCAGGAGGGTATTGACGCGATGGACTTCCGCGCCGTGCTGACCGGTGAACGGTCGACCCATCGCGAGGAAGCGGCGAGTGCGCTGCGGGAGTTCAGGCTGGTACGCACGGCGAAACACAAGCTGGTCGCGCACCACACGGGCGAGACGGAACTATACGACCTGGAAGACGATCCGGACGAGCAGGAAAACGTGGCCAACGAACGGCCGGATGTCGTGCAGACGCTGCGGAGGCGGCTGCGCTGGCGGTTTCACTTTCCGCCCTGACCCGGCTGGTGGTAAGGGGCGCCTTCAGGCGAGTCGTGCTGCGGCCAGACGATCCGGCGCCGTTCGGGCGTCAGGCGTTCCAGCAGTTCGGGGGACGGCCGGTACCCGTGGCGGAAGTTGCCCCAGGAGGGACCGTACCGGTAGACCACGATGCGCCGCGTGCCCGCGTTACGCCGCATGGCCGATCCGTGGGAGATGCCGTCCACGAACAGCAGGGCGTCCCCGGCTTCCATGAGCAGTTCCATCGAAGCGGTGATCCCCTCCACGGAAGCGCCTTTCGGCTTCATGGCGTGCCGGGCGAAGTCCGGATGGCTGAAGTTGGACTTGTGGCTGCCGGGGATGACCATGGTGGCGCCGTCCCCGGGTCCGATGTCGGTCAGGGCGATCAGCACGTTGATCTGACCGCACATGAACCGGCCGCCGTGATAGCGGAATCCGTTGCGCATGATGGGCGGGAATCCCCCGGAATGCAGCCCGATCGCCTCGCCCGGTTCCCGGAAATTGGCAAAGTTCTCGTCGATGAACAGGGGGCCGTGGGCATAGTCGAAGGTGCCCTCCCCGCCCACGAAGTGCTTGAGCCTGTCGATCCAGGATGGATGGTCTATCAGGGCTTCGAAAGGCGCGCCCGCCTCGTAGATCTGCTGCAGGTTCAGGCCGTCCACGGTGCCGTAGGTATGGGCGTGGACGTAGCCGTGCCAATCGCCCGGTGAAAGAGGCGGGATCTCGTCCAGGCAGGCGTTCAGTTCCGCTACTTCCGCTTTGGTCAGCGCCTGCTCCAGGCGGATGAAGCCCTGCAGGTCGAACAGATAGACGTCCAGGTCGTCGGGTTTGCTCATGAGATAAGAGATCGTACCGTCGTGCGCCGGTAAATCCTGTTGATTTGTCCTTCGATTATCGTTAATCTCTTGACCGGGAAATATAGCGCTCAGTCCACCGGCAATATAGCCGCGCCGCAATCGATACACAACCTATTTGACCCCGTCTGACGGGCCGCCGACGGCCGGGTCGTTTCCATGGTGCTTTCGTCACCCGGCGACAGGAAGAGGAAGACTGAATGAAGGCCGCTCCACCGCCCAATGTGCTGATCGTGCTGAGTGATCAACTGCGGCGGCAGGCCCTGTCCGCCTACGGCGACCCGAACATCGTCACCCCCCACGTCGACGCCCTGGCCGGCCGGGGCGTCCGCTTCGAGAACGCCAGTTCGACCTGTCCTATCTGCGTCCCTTTCCGCTTTACGTTCATGACGGGCCTGTACGCCCACGACCGGAAGGTCCCCGCGATCGAGTACAGGATGTCTCCGGCGGAACGGACCCTGGCCGATGAATTCAACGAGGCGGGGTACGAGACGATCTACACGGGGAAATGGCATCTCGACGGTGGCCACGGACGCATGGGATCCGCCGTCCAGTGCGGACGGACACCCGTGAAGAAAGCCTACCGGGGCCGCTGGCAGAAATGGATGGGTTTCGAGCTCAGGAATGGTCCCTTCGATACTTTTTATTTCGAGGACGACGATCCGACGCCGAGGCCGGTCGAAGGATACCAGACCGACGGGCTCTTCGATCTGGCCATGGACTACCTCGAACGCCGGGACCCGTCCCGCCCCTTCTGCATGGTGATCTCCGTCGAGCCGCCCCATGATCCCTTCGAGGCGCCGGAGGCGTCACGGCGCACCTGGGAGGCGATGGACATCGTCGTGCCGCCTAACGTCGATGCCGCCGATGCCGAGGCGATGGAACGGATCATGCTCGACCGGAAGCGGTACTACGCCATGGTGGAGAACCTGGACTGGAACATGGGCCGCCTGGGCGCCTTCCTGCTGCGCACCGGACTGCACGGGGAGACCGTCGTCCTGTTCTTGTCGGACCACGGGGAACTCGGGGGCGCCCACGGTCTTCGGGGAAAGCAGTGGCCCTACGAGGAGTCCACGGGGATACCCCTTGTCGTGGCGGATCCCAGGCACCCGGACCGCGCCGGCGCCGTAATCGACGATCCCGTATCCACCGAGGACCTTTTTCCCACCATACTGGGCCTGGCCGGCCTGAAGCCGAGGGACGCCCTTCCCGGCGAGAACCTGGCCCCGCTGATCCACGGAAACCTCGGCCGGCTTGAAAGAGAGGGTGTTATGCTCGAGTTCATTGCCGAACAGCGCCAGGGAGTGGCCTTCCACGACTGGGTCTGGCGCGGATTCCGGTCCGCCCGCTACAAGTACACCGTTCGCGGGGACAACCACGGCGGCGGCCCCTGGCTGTTCTTCGACCTGGAGAACGATCCCTGGGAGCAGCGCAACCTGCTGGAGGATCCGGCTTACAGGGACGAAATCGTGCGGCACCATGGCCTTCTGCTGGACAGGATGAAGGAAACGGACGACCACTTCGTCCTCCTTCCGGCGTTAGGCCGGGAGGGTCTGAACACCTGGGATTAACCGCGTTGCCCTTCGAGTGGCCGGGTATCGGACCCATCCGCTGCAGGGCGGCGCATCGGACCCGTCCACGGCGGCGACGGAGCCCCACAAGAATCCGTAATCACCATGTCCAATACCAGCACCACGCCCCCGCAGACGGGTAAAGAAGAAAGCGGAGGCCCGGCGCGCACCCTCACGTCGGGACTGACCAAAAAGGCGCTTTTGATCGGCGTCGTCATGTCCGTCCTGCTGAACGTCTGGACGCTCCACGCGGCGTACGTTACCGGGTCGTCCTATATCAGCCTGACCCACCTGCCCGTGGCCGCACTGTTCCCCTTCCTGCTGGTCCTGCTGGTCTTCAACCCTCTGTTCAGGGTCTTCCTGCCGGCCTGGGTGCTGAACCGGAACGAACTCATCGTCGTTTTCTTCCTGGTCTTCACGGCGTCCACCATCCCCGCCTGGCCTTTCAGCTCCTACTGGATCTCGGCCATTACCGCGCCTCATTACTACGCCACGACGGAGAACCAGTGGGCGGAATTGTTCTTTCGGTACCTGCCCTCGTGGCTCATCGTGCCCGACGAGGAACGGGCCATTTCGTGGTTCTTCGAAGGTGTGCCGGAAAGTCGGCCCTCGTTTCTGGGGCTGCTCCGGAACGCCTGGATGATCCCGCTCTTCTGGTGGATCACCTTCTTCCTCGCGATCTTCGTGGTCGGCGCCTCGGCCATGGTCATGCTGCGAAAGCAGTGGGTGGAACACGAAAGGCTGACCTTCCCGCTGGCGCAGATCCCGCTGATCCTGATCGAAGAAGGAACGGGCCGGAGCCGACTTCCCGCCGTGATGCAGTCGAAACTGTTCTGGTACGGCTTCGGCATCACGCTATTCATCTTTCTGTGGAACATCGTGGGGTTCTTCAACTGGGTCAGTTCGATCCCCATCGGCCCCTTGCACAATTTCCCCCTCGTACTGGCCCGGTCTTTCCCCGCCATACCCATCCGGTTCAATTTCCTGGTGGCGGGGGTCGGTTACTTCACGAACCTCAATGTCCTCTTCAGCATCTGGGTCTTCTTCGTCATCATGATCATCCAGCAGGGCGTCATGATCCGCCTCGGCGTGCCCCAGGCCTTCGCGGTCGTCAAGTCCCAGCATTCCGGGGGATTTCTCGTCTTTTCCCTGTTCGCCCTCTGGGCCGCGCGGCGTCACTTGAAGGACGTGTTCATGAAGGCGATCGGAAAGGCCCCTCACGTGGACGATTCGCGGGAGTTCTTCTCCTACCGCATGGCCGCGCTGGGCGTCCTGGGCGGCGTCACGTACATCGTCTGCTGGCTGTACGCCTCCGGGATGTCCCTGGGCATCATCGCCTTCATGATGGGATCGCTGCTGCTCATGTTCGTAGGCGTGACCCGCATCGTGGCGGAGACGGGGATCGTGTTCCTGGACCTGCCCTTCGAGACCCACGATTTCACCGTGGCCGTCATCGGATCCGGGAGCATCGGCACGCGGGACCTGACCAACCTGGCCATCGGCAACGCCTACGCCCGAAACTGGCGGACGCTCGGGATGTGCTCCATGGGGCATATCGCCAAGGTGGACGACGAAATGGGGGGGACCGGGAAGGGGGCGTTCCGGACGATCACCGCGGTGCTGGCCCTGAGCATCGTCGTAGCAGTGGCCTACACCGTATACCTGGGATACACCCACAGCGGGGCGTCGAATTTCCTGGAACCCGCCTTCAACACGGGGAGCAAGCTACCCTATGACAACCTGGTGAAATGGATCAACAACGAGCAGGCGATCACGGGCACGGAATTCTGGTTCATGGCCATCGGCGGCCTGGTGACCGCGCTGCTGATCCAGGCCCACCACCGGTTCACCTGGTGGTCGCTCCATCCCATCGGGTTCGCCGTGGTCATGACGCCGGGGATGGTCAGTTCCGTGTTCTCCGTCTTCGTGGTCTGGTTCGTGAAGGCCCTGCTGCTGAAGGTGGGCGGCATCCAGCTGTACCGCAAGGCCATACCCGCCGTACTGGGCATGCTCGTCGCATTCGTACTGGGCGTGTTCCTGTCCTACGCGGCGGACTGGATGTGGTTCCCGCAGGCCGGCCATCCCGTGCAGACCTGGTGACCGGGCAAGTCGCCTCGCGGTATAGATACAGAAGATGCAGAGGATTACACCGGGAGTCTGAATTTGTCGGAAGAACAGGATCCGCAGGAAGTACTGGACCGCATCCTTGAAAGCGACGGCCGCTATCCCCGGCGGGCCTACCTCTTCGTCATGGAGGCGGTTTCGTACACGGTGGAGAAACTGACCGTCCGCAGGCACATCACGGGGAAGGAACTCTCCCTGGGCATCAGGGACTTTGCCATCGAACGGTTCGGCATCGCGGCGAAACTGGTCTTCGAGGAGTGGAACGTCACGAAGACCCGCCACTTCGGCGATATCGTCTTCAACCTGGTCAACGAGGGATTGCTGCGGAAAACCGAAGAGGACGCCATCGAGGATTTCGACGAGGTGTTCGACTTTACCACGGCGTTCGAGACCGAGTTCCGGATCGACGTGGAGTCGAAGCGAAGCTGAAGCGCGCGTCCGGTCGCCCATATCCCGCCGGCCGGAAGCCGCATCGCGCTACGGCATCCCGCTCCGGTTGTCCGGTAGATTCGCTATACCTCTTCGCTATACTTCAATAAAATACCGCGCCCCAGGCGCCCCGGACAGGCCGCCAGCGGGCTCACGTCCTTCTTTATGCCCTGCGGACCGTACGTCGCTGCCTTCTTCCAAAGGTAGGTTTGCGGTCGGCGGCTTCCGGTTGAGCGCCGTTTTCGGCCTGCGTATCTTCATTCGTGGTTTCCGTCACACCGGGAGATGCCTCCGCCGGATCGGACGACGCGTCCTTTTTAGCGGTGGAAGCCTTTCTCCTGCCCGAAGCTCTTCTCCTGCCTGACGTTCTGCTCCTGCCGGTTCTACTTGTCCCGTCTCCGTGGCCGTTACCCTTCCCGGCTGCCGGACCGGCCTCGACGTCCTGGGTTTCCGTTGTTGCGTCCTGCTGCGGAGCTGCTTCCTGTCGTGACGCAGCTTCCTGCTGCGGAGCTGCTTCCTGCTGTACAGTATCGTCCGGCCGTGCTGCCCCATCCGGCTGCGCTGCCTCGTCCGGATTCGGTGCTGCTTCCTGTCTTGACGCAGCTTCCGGCTGCGGTGCTGCTTCCTGCTGGCTGCTTTCGGCGCTCGCGGAAGAAGAGGCGCCGTTCGACTTCTGTCGCGTGCCGCGCCGGCCGCCGGATTGCCGGGATCGGCTCGACGAACGCTGAGAACGGCCCGAACCGCTACGTCGGGACGAACGGCCAGCCGTTTGTCCCGCTTCTTCAGCCACCGTTTCGCCACCCGTGCCGCCGTTGGCCGCGGGCGGCAGGGTCCTGTAGTTGAGCCGTCCGGAAGCGGTAGGCACCGATTTGAGCTTGTTGATCAGCCGCTTGGGAAAAACCATGCGCGCGGTGATCAGCGGGTTCCCCCACTGGCTGACACGGAGACTGCCTCCCAGGCTCACCAGTGCGTAGGCCGTATCGAAATCGAGTCCCTTGTCCTGCGTAATCCATTTCACCATCTCGGTGATCGCCAGGCGCACCGCCTGGTCGACCGTGGACGCGGACGTGATGGTGACCCATTCGCCCTTCGATTCGACCCGGGGCCAGGAAAACCGGCCGCCCGGCAGCGTGTCCACCCGCAGGGTGACCTCCGCTTCGACTTCGACCCCCGAACCGGCGATCTGGCCGTCGCCCACGCAGGCCTTGATATCGCCCAGGGACAGCAGGGCGCCGTTGACCTGAACGGGGAGGTAGACCCGGGAACCGGTCGTAATTTCCAGGGTGTCCATGTTGCCGCCGTGCCTGCCCGGATATACGGTATCGATTTCCCCGTGCTTCGCGGCGACGCCCAGATTACCGATGACCGGGCGCAACGGCAGTTTGAGCCGGTCGTCCAGCTGGACGTGGTCTTCGTTGACTTCAAGGACACGTGCCCCCGGTTTCTGGATATCCTGCCCGGGGACGCCCGTTTCCGGGCACACGGCGAATACGCCCTTGTCCGCCGTACTGATCTGCTTGACCTGTATGGAAAGGACGTCGCCGATATGGGCCTCTTCCACGTAGATGGGGCCGGTTACCGGTATTCCGGCGGCCCGATCGGCCCGATCGGCCTGATCGGACCGGTCGCCGTCACGACCTGTTTCACGCGCTGCCGTAAGAAGACCCCTGTAACAGTCCTGTGTCTCCACGACGATGGTCTCGCCGCGGCTGACGGTAATGGCCGGGGAGACGTTCGGGCTGAATACCTCTTGCACCTGGTCTCTGGGCACCCGTCTGGTCAGCCCTGCGTTTTCTGGCCCGCCTGGTCCGCCTGTCTTTGACGCTCTGGCCGTCTTGGCCGTCTTGGCCGTCTTGGCCGTCTTGGATGATCTGCGAAACAAAATAGCGTTACCTCTCTTGGATGGGTTGGTGAATTCCAACCGGAGCGGCTCAACCGAAGAGCTCGTCTCCGTAGGCGAATATGGCGGGCGTTCCTCCCGTGTGCAGGAATAAGACGGTGTCGTCCGTCTGGAAACGCCCTTCCCTGATGTGTATGGCCAGGCCGTCCATGGCCTTGGCCGTGTATACCGGGTCGAGTACGATGCCCTCGGTCTGCGCCACCAGGCGCATGGTTTCGAGGCTGGTGCGCGACGGTTCGCCGAAATCCGGTTTGGCGAAGGCGCAGGTGACATCGAAATCGTCCGGCGTGAAAGTGTGCTTGAGCCCGATGACCGAGGCGCATTCGTTGGCCACGGGCGCGAGACGTTCCTGCATCTCCCGGTCGTCCCCCACCCAGTAATTGAGCCCGACGGCCCTGAAGCAGGCGGAGACGGCGCGGAGGCCGACCACCAGGCCGACGATCGTATAGGTCATGGAACTCGTGTAGATGGCCCTCGGCGCGATGTCACGCTGTGCCAATTGCCCGCAAAGTTCCAGGGCGGCGTCCACGTAGGCCACCGCGCGAAGTATCGCCCCGTCGCTGCTCGTGTCGTAGGGTTTCGACCCCTTCGCTTCCAGTTCCTCGATCTGCTTTTTCAACTCGTCCTTCACGGTCAGGGGAAAGACGTACTTGATCTGGTCCGCCAGAAGGTGATCGAGCAGCAGGTTGCCGGAAACGGGGTAGGATCTGTGGTCCCGCGGGATGACCACGATGGACTTCATGCCGAGCCGGGCGGCGGCGGCGGCGGTCTGCGCGGACTGGTTGGACTGGGAATCGGACCCGTGGAGCAGGTAGTCGCAGCCGCTGTCGAGGGCGGGACCCAGCGAGTAGGTGAACTGGCGGGCCTTGTTACCGCCCATGGCCAGCCCGGTCATGTCATCGCGTTTGAAGAGAATGCGGGGGCCCCCGAGGGCCTCCCCGAGGCGAGGACAGTCCTGTAGCGGCGTGGGCAGGTGGGCCACCGGCGCTCGGGTGAACCTGCCCAGGAGGTGACGCAGTTCCTGCGCGGCGTCACGGTCGTACAACTTCAATATGCTTGCTCCACTAGGCGAGGGGCCGGGTTCCCCGCGGGAAACAACCGGCGCGTTCGCCTAATGACCGAATGCAGCGCCCTCGATCCGGGGGTCCGGCGCCCCCAGGCGGTAGCCGGTGTCGGGGTCCACCATGATGCTGTGGCCGTCTCCCTGGCGGTAGGAACCGCCCCCCCATCCACGGCTGCTGATGTCATGCCCCATCGCCTTCAAGGCGTCCAGCACTTCCCGTCCCACTCCGCCTTCGACGCGGAGCCGGTCCGGAAACCACTGGTGATGGATGCGCGGCGCGTCGACCGCTTCCTGCATATTCATGCCATGGTCGATGACATTCAGGATCAACTGCATGGTCGTATTGATGATCGTGCGTCCCCCCGGGCTGCCCACCACCAGGTACAGTTCGCCGTTCCGCGTGACGATGGTCGGGGACATAGAGCTTAACATGCGCTTGTTCGGTTCAATGAGATTGGGCGGCGTACCGATCTGGCCGGTTGGCCGGGTGATCCCCGGGTCCGGATTGAAGTCGCCCATCTCGTTGTTGGTCAACATGCCGGTGCCCGCGATCACGATGTGAGAGCCGTACCCGCCTTCCAGCGTGTAGGTATTCGATACGGCG
This sequence comes from bacterium, assembly GCA_963693015.1. Lineage (GTDB taxonomy): Bacteria > JAAXHH01 > JAAXHH01 > JAAXHH01 > JAAXHH01 > JAAXHH01. The sequence continues at coordinate 1,037,811 of OY843748.1, read as the reverse complement.
TTGCCCCACTGATCGACCACGGAGTAGTGTGTCGTCTCGTCCGGCTCCGTGGCCAGCGTAAGCTCCGGCCCCACCTCTTCGCTCGGCGTAGCGAAGAAGGGGTCGACTTTCGACCGCTGTGCGGCCGCGTAGTCCTTCGTGGTGAGATGGCCTGGGATTTCCACGAAATCCGCGTCGCCGAGATACCGGGCCCGGTCGGCGTACGCGAGGCGCATGGCCTCGGCCATCACGTGGAGGGTACTTGAAGCGTTGTGCCCCATGCGGCCCAGGTCGTAACCCTCAAGTATATTGAGCATCATGGCCATGGTGATTCCGCCCGAACTCGGCAGCGGCATGGTGAACGTCTCGTAAATACCCCGGTAGACATTGCGGACAGGCTCGCGGATGACCGCGCGGTAGTTCGCCAGGTCGGTGCGGTCGATCATCCCGCCCCCTGCCTTCATGTCCTTTTCGATCAATTCGGCGGTTTTTCCCCTGTAGAACCCGTCATGGCCGTCCCGGGCGATGCGCTTCAGGGTCTCCGCCAGGTCCTTCTGTATCCACCGGTCGCCTTCCTGCCAGTCCTTCCCGTCCGCCCGCAACATGGCCTTCTTGCTGGCGGGGATCTGGGAGAATATGGCCTTGCGTCCGTTGAGGCCGCGGGCGATCCGGTCGGTGAGGATGAAGCCGTTCTCGGCGAGATCGATGGCGTACTGAGTGACTTCCGCCATGCTCATGGTACCGTATTGCTCCAGGGCCAGCGCGAATCCGGCCGGGGTGCCCGGAACGCCGATCGCCAGGTGATGGATTCGGTTGGTGTTTGGATGGAAGGTCGATCCGTCCGGACGGGTGAAGGAAATGGCCGGGTTCACGGCCCGGTTTCCGTCTTCGTCCAAATACATCCGGGCATGGGCCTTGCCCGGCGCTTTCTCGCGGTAGTCGATGGCCACGGCCGTTCCGTCGGCCAGTCGAACGACCATGAAGCCGCCGCCGCCGATGTTGCCGGCGGAGGGATGGGTCACCGCCAGGGCCAGACCGAGCCCCACGGCGGCGTCGACGGCGTTGCCGCCCTTCTTCAGGATGTCCGCGGCGACCTGCGTGGCCAGGGGTTCCACCGCGACCGCCATGCCTTTTTTGCCGACGACCGGCTTGCGAGACGCCGCACTTGCATCGTGAACCGCTATGGTCGAGATGAACAGGCCGCAAATTGCGACCAGGGTTTTGAATCGATGCATCATTTACTTTATCCTCGTACCGGCGTCAATACGCCGGGATGTTGAAGTATCCACTTCGGCCCCGGATACATCCGCACTTCGGAGCGTGCTTCCATGCCTGTGCGTCTTTTCGCACCAAAACCGGCGTAGACAATAAAAAAAGGGTTTCCGGTCAAGTCAAGGCATATATGTCCCATTTCCCCAAGAACGATCACTATAGAGATACGCCTTCCCGCCTTCCCGCCTTCAGTTTTTCTCTGTTGATCCGCCCGCCTGGCCTCCGTATATTCGAACGATGTTCCGTGCGCTGTTCCGTGCGCGCGGAAACGACGACTGAACTCACCCGCAGGAGCCATCCACAGGTGCCTTTGATGCGTAAACACTACCGTTTGATGATCCCCGGCCCCGTCGAAATCAGCCCGGACGTGGCAGCCCACATGAACGATCCCCTCACCGCCCACTACGGCGACCGCTGGGTGGAGATCTGGCGCAAGACCGTATCCAATCTTCAGCGCGTGATCGGGACGGAAGGCGAGGTCTTCGTGCTCGTGGGGTCGGGCCACACGGCCAACGACGTGGTCATGAACAGCCTGTTCAACCCCGGCGACCGGATCCTGACGCTCGACAACGGCCTGTTCGGCCGGCGGCTGGACGATCTCGCCAGGGCGTTCGGGCTGGATTCGGTGGTGCTGAAGAAACCCTGGGGCGTGTCGTTTGAAGCGTCGGACGTCCACGAGGCGGCCGCCGAAAACCCCGGTCTGAAGGCCGTCTTCATGGTTCACGGGGAGACGTCGACCGGCGTGGCCAACCCGGTCCATGAACTGGCCGCCGCCGGCCGGGAACACGGCATGCTCGTCCTGGTGGATACCATCGCTTCCCTGGGCGGCGAGCAATACCTGATGGATGCCTGGGGCATCGACGTCACGGTGTGCGCCTCTCAGAAGGCCCTGGGCGCGCCGCCGGGCCTGGCTCTCGTGGCCGTGGGCGACCGGGCCTGGGACGCCATGAAGGAGCGGCGGAAGCCCCGTGGATTCATGACCGACCTGCAGAACCTGCGGCACTTCGCCGTCACGCAGGCCGACGTCCATCCCCATCCCGGCACCATGCCCGTCAACAACTTCGTCGCTTTGGAGAAGAGCACCGCCGCCATCCTGGAGGAGGGACTCGAGGCCACCTGGACCCGTCACCGCAAGGTGGCCCGCGTGGTGCGGGAAGGCGTCCGCGCGATGGGGTTGGAGGTCATGGCCGAGGAGCGGGCCGCCTGCGTCAACATGACGGTCATCCTGTCGGAAGACCGGTTCAAGCCCGTAGCTTTCTCTGATTTCATGAAGGCCGAGTATGGCATGCATATCGGCCTGGGCCTGGGAGACTACGTAAACCGGTCGATACGCGTGGGCCACATGGCGCACAACGCCAGCCTGGAGGCCGTGACGCCCTTCCTCGTCGGCCTGGAGCAATACCTGCGCCGACAGGGATACGACGTCGCGCGCGGCGCGTGCCTGGCCGGCCTGGACTGATCTCCAACGAACCAGCCCTCGGGAGAAACTGAAATGATCTACGAAGAACGCATCTACAAAATCATGCCCGGCCGCGTGCCGGATATCCTGAACCGGTTCACCAACCACGCCGTACCCCTCTTCGAGAAACACGGCATGAAGCTGGTCGGCTTCTGGCAGACCGTGGTGGGCCCGAGCAACCACGAACTCACCTACCTGCTGGCCTTCGAGGACGCGAACCACCGCGACCGGGCCTGGGCGGCGTTCATGGCCGATCCCGCCTGGATCAAGGCCAAGGCCGACAGCGAAATCAACGGCGTGCTGGTGGCGGAGGTGGCCAACCGGATCCTCGCGCCGGTTTCTTTTTCTCCCCTGCAGTAGAACGACACCGACATGGCGAAACCACAGCGATAGAGGAAGGAACTGAACGCCTTCCGGGCGTTGTACGAGAGTCAGGGCACGTAGGGCGTACCCGTTCTCCGCAGTTCCTTCGTCACCGCCATCTGGCAGGTCACGTACGCGTCCTTGTCGGCGTTGCCCCGGCGGTTCAGCAGGCCGGCGGCGTATCCCGGGCGGGCGTCGGCGATGGTGCCGACGATGAGATTGGCGTATTCCACCGTGGTGTCGTACCGGTCCGCGATCAGGGCGTTCATCTCGCTCCAGGCGATCTTGACGGCCTCTTCCCAGTTGTAGCCCTGTCCGCTGGTCAGGTACTCTTCCTGAGACTCCACGATCCGGGTCTTCTCCACGACCGGCGCGCTGCACGGAAACCCGGGTGACCGGTCCACCCGCATCGTGATCGTCGAATCGATCTCCACGCCAGTACCCGTCAGCTCGCCGTCCCCCATCCGCGCGTGCACGTCGCCCAGGGTCAGCAGTCCCCCCGGCTTCTGCGCCTTTACGTGCACCGTGCTCCCCGGCTGAATCGCGTTGAAGTCCATGTTGCCGCCCGTATCGATCTGGTGGGGCGCCACCGACTCCAGCTGGACGACGCCGATCATGGGCCGGACCGGGACGACGAAATCGGGTGGGAAATGGACGAGGCCGTCCCGCACCGGCGCGATCAGGCGCAGGCTGCCCCAGTGAGGTCCGCCGTTGCGGTAGAAGCCGTAGGCGCCGACTTCCATGTCGATGATTTCCACGGACACCCAGTCGCCGGCCTCGATCCCCTCGATATGGAAGGGACCGCACGGACGGGAGTGGCGGTAGGGGTCCACGTCCATGACCGCCCCGGCCCGCAGGTCCTTCTTGGCCAGATAGTCCTGGTCGTGGCCGCCGTAGGTCTCCACCCGGACCGTCTCTCCGGGTTCGAGCACGCCCCGGATCTCACGGTATGCCGGGTCGTCCGGGCCGGACAGGTAGGGGGTTCGGGTAAATCGGCGCATCGGGATGCTCCTTCCTGCGGGACAAACGATTTTATTGCGACTTTATGGTGTGTTTTTTGTCACGCCGCGGTAGCAGCGCATTATATTCTGGATTGTATTCGTTCCATCGGTCCCAAACAAGCCTAAAACAGGAGCGGTACTGCGACCACTGGACCCATCGCGGAGAACAGCCCATGCGACTGACGAAAGAACAACTGGCGTTCATGGATACCTTCGGCTTCCTCGGTTTCCCCGGGTTGTTGAAGGACCGGGTAGACGAGATCATCGAAGCCTTCGAGACCGTGTGGACAGAGCGCGGCGGCGGGCACGACGGCAAGCCCCACGACGGGACGGCGCGGTCCTGCATCGTGCCCTTCATCGATCAGCATCCCGTGCTTTCCTCGCTCATCGACGATCCCCGCGTCAACGGCATCTTCAGCAGCCTGCTGGGCGACGATTTCGTGTACCTGGGCAGCGACGGCAACTTCTACGTCAGCGATACCAACTGGCATTCCGATACGGACTGGTCGGGCAAGATGCGCGGCAAGCCGCCCCGCATCTTCTTCAAGATGGCCTTCTATCTGGACCCCCTGACGCGGGAGACCGGCGCGTTGCGGGTGATCCCGGGCAGTCACCGGTACGGCGACGCCTATGCGGAATCGCTTGAAACCCAGATCAGGAAATCGGGGGAAAACTGGGGCATCGACGGCTCGGAGGTGCCCGCCGTGGCGCTGGAGACGCAGCCCGGCGACGTCGTCGTGTTCAACCAGAACACCAAGCACAGCGCCTGGGGCGGGAGCGACCGGCGCAGGATGTTCACGATCAACTGCACGGCCCGTTTCGCCGACAAGGACATGCAACTCCTGAAGAACGAGATCGCCGCGGGCGCCCGGTTCTGGCTCGACAGCGTCTACGGCGAGGCCATGCTGGAGACGGCCGGTCCGGCGCGCATGAAGCACCTGGAGCAGCCCCTGGCCCACCAGGATCACCTGGTGGCAGAGGTCCGCAAGGCCAGGGCGCGCATGGCGGAGCCGTCGCGGGGATAGGAGGCCACGCTCCGGGATGCCGCTGCGCCGGATCCTGAATCAGTCGATGAGACGTGCGCTGGCCTATCCTGTCCGCCAGTCCTGCCGGCCGCGGACTTCCCGCAGGAACCGCCGGGCGTTGCCTGAGAAGTGGTCCTCGATCTCCTGCGACGTGAGGCCCAGCATGTCCGCCACCTGTTTCTCCTGCCGCAGCTGCTCGTAGATGACCAGGGTCGCCCGCGAATCGCAGTGGGGCGTCGTTTCCGTCGTACCCTCGTAGTAAGTCCACGCCCGCCCGTAGGTGACGTACTTGCCCCGGGCGCACCCCGCCACCACGTTGTCCGAGCCGAACATGACGCGCGAGCGGTCTTCGTGCTTCATCAGCAGGTATTGGGAATAAAGGTCGTTCACCGCCGAGGTGTCGTACCAGATGTTGGGCAGGTCCGTGAGGAAATGGATGGCCCGCTCCATCATGAAGGCGTTGAAGGCCCGGGCGCAGTGGGCGAGGATCCACTGGGCGCGGGGATACCGCTTCGTGTAGTAGGCCAGGTCCCGCTGGTTGTCGGCATCCGCCGGGCCTTCGGGCTTGGACATGTGCATGGTGATGGCCAGTCCGAGGTCGTGGGCCACCTCGATGAAGGATTCGGGCAGGAAGTCCCGGATGCGGCAGTGGGTGGGATCCGGGGCGAAGGTCCGGTACGGCTTCAGGCCCAGGAAGCCATGCCTTTTTACCTGGGCGGCCACGTAGTCGGGGCTCATGTCGGGCGTGACCATCATGTTGATCCCCGATTCGGGGTCCTGTTTCATCTCCTCGGCCATCCAGTCGTTGTGCCCTTCGGTGTCGATCCCCCCCGGGATCGGCGTGCCGAGGACCAGGTAGTGCATCTTGCGGCCCGGATACAGCTTCTCCGCCCAGGCGAGGTGGTCCTGGTAATCGATCTCCAGCCGGAGCCCCGTGGGGTCCGGGGGAAGCTTTCCCCGATGCCGCTCCGACCACATGTGTACGTGCATGTCGTAGACGGTTTCCGGCACGTAATCGGCCAGTTCCTCGTCCCATATGCCCCGGTCGAAATCCTGGTATTCAATCTTGGACATGGTCGCTCCTGGTGATTGCAGGGGTAGATACGCGGCGTTGCGGCGAATGCGGCGTCGACCTCGGCCGCGTGTAACCGGAAACGGCGGACGCAGCGAGTGCTTAACCACTCCCGCGTATAGCCGGAATCCGCGGCTCGTTTTCGTGCGGGACCCGTTCAGTGTACCCATATCGAGCGTCCTTTTCAAGACCAAAAGAAACTTTGACTTTCCGCTGCTTCGAACGCACATTTCTTTCCAGATTATATCCTTTCCGATCGCCATCGAATACGGAGGCAGTCATGGCTGAAGCACAAGACATGAACCGGCGCAGTTTTCTGCGCAGCACCGTGCTGGGCGGCGCAGGCGTGACGCTGATGGGCACGCCGGTCTGGGAAGCGGCGGCCCAGATGGTCAACGGGTCCGGGACGATGCCGGTGAACGGCGTCGGACTCGACGATCCGCTGCTGGTGCAGCTGAGTATCAACGAAAACCCGCTGGGGGCTTCGCACCGGGCCGTCGAGGCCGTGGCAAGCAAGATGTTCGGCATGAACCGCTATACCATGCATTTCGAGTTGGAGGAAGCCCTCGGGGCCCATCACGGCGTCGATCCAGAAACGGTCTTCACGGGCGTCGGGTCATCGGAAATCCTGTTGACGGCGACGCTCGCCGCTTTCTGGGACCGGCCGGGAAACGCGGTCACCGCTTTTCCATCCTACCGGTCCATCCCGAGGACCGCCGAGGAGCTCGGACAGGCCGTCAAGAAGGTGCCGCTGACCGGGGACTGGCAGATGGATCTCGATGCCATGGCGGCGGCCGTGGACGAGAACACGCGGATCGTCAGCATCTGCAATCCCAATAACCCCACCGGCCAGATCCTCGACGCCGCCGCGCTGGAACGGACGATCCGGGCGATGCCGAAGGACGTCATCGTCTGCGTCGACGAAGCGTACATCCAGTTTGTCGACGATCCCGGTTATCCGTCCATGATTCCCCTGACGAAGGAAGTCGAGAACCTGCTGATATCCAGGACCTTCTCGAAGGCCTACGGACTCGGCGGCATGCGCGTCGGTTACGGCGTCGCCCATCCCGCGCTCCTTGAACGCATGCAGCGGTTCAGCATCGGCCTGCTCAACAAGAACACGCTGTCGACCGTGGCGGCGCTGGCGGCGCTGGGCGACCAGGAGCACGTGCGCCGCACCGTGGAGATCACCCGCCAGGGGAAGGCGTACCTCTACGAAGAACTGGAAGCCATGGGGTACAGCCCCATACGCACGCAGACGATCTTCGTCACGGTCGAGGTCGGCCCCAACGTGAATACGCTGATCGACCGCCTCTGGGAGAAGAAGGTCTATGTCCGGCAGGCCTTCGACATGGAAGGCTTCATGCGCATTTCCGTCGGCCTGCCCCGCGAGAACGAGGCCTTCATCTCCGCCTTCAAGCGGGAACGGAGCGCACTGTAGATGAAATATCCCAATCCGCTGAAACAGCGCATACGCGACTGCGAACTGCTGCTGGGCACGGTGCTGCCCGCCCCCACCTCGTTCATGGCATCCCAGGTGTGCAATTCAGACATCGATTTTCTCTGGATCGATGCGGAACATTCCTCCATATGGATCGAGGGGCTGGACATGGTCCCGGTGATCGCGCGCCGGAACGACGTGGCGCCCATGATCCGCATCGCCTGGAACGATCCCGCCCTCGTCAAGAAGGCCTACGATATCGGTTCCGTGGCCGTCATGATTCCCCAGGTCAACACCGCCGAAGAGGCGGAGCGCGCCGTACGGTACGCCCGGTACGCGCCGGAAGGAAACCGGGGCATCTCGCCTTACTGGGCCATGATGGCGGGCCTCGATTTCAACCACGTGGTCAGGACCGCCAATGACGAGACCGTCCTCGTGCTCCAGATCGAGAGCCTGGAAGCCTACGAGAACCTCGACGAGATCATGCAGGTCGAAGGCATCGACGTGCTCTTCGTCGGTCCCACGGACCTGTCCGCCACCCTGGGCGTGATTACCCAGACGGACTCGAAGGAAGTGCAGGCGATCATGCGTGATGTTCCGAAGCGCCTGAAGGGCACGGGGATCATGGCCGGCACGACGCTGGCCGGCATGGAGGAGATCCAGGAAAAAATCGACTGGGGCTACCGATATATCAACGTCGGCACGCCCATGGGGTACGGCATGCAGGTGCTGAAGGAGCACCTGGATACCCTGCGGAATGAAAATGCGGGATGACCGGCAAAGAACGGGACGGATGTTGGGTGACCGGCGGTGACCAGGACGGACGTTGGGATGATCAGCGAAGACCAAGACGGAACCAGGGATAACCAGCAATTCCAGGATGGATGAGCGAAATGATCAGTGAAGAACAGGTCCGTACATTCCACCGGAACGGTTGGCTCGTGGTCGAAGGGGTGTTCGCGCCGGAAGAAGCCGACGAGGTCGCCCGACTTGCCCTGGAAACGGCGGATGCCATCGACGTGGAAGACTCCATGGCGGGCTATCTGCTGGACCGATCTGAGGCCGGTGAGACCGCGCCCCGGAAGATCGACAGCCCCTATCTTCGCCACCCGATGTTCCGCAATTTCGCCCTGGACGGCCGGCTTCGTGATATGCTCCGGCGGATTACCGGTGAAGAACCCCTGCTCAAGAGCGATCAGCTCTTCATGAAACCGCCGCGGTTCGGCTCCGAGAAACCTTACCACCAGGACAACTTCTATTTCAGGTGCACGCCGGGCGGCCACGTGATCACGGCCTGGATCGCCCTTGACGACGTGGACGAGGAGAACGGCTGCCTGCGGTACATCTCCGGTTCGCACAAGAAGGGGATCATCGATCACGTGGAGGTCCTTGGTCAGCCCTACAACCTGGCGCCGCCGGACGATCTGATCGACTGGGAGAACGAGACCGCGGCGCCGGTGCGCAAGGGCGGCGTGGTGCTGCACCACTCGGAAACCCTCCACTCCTCGCGCCGCAATACGTCGGACCGCTGGCGGCGCGGCTACGCGACGCACTGGGCCACCGCCAAAGTGACCACGGAGACGGACAATCTGGATAGCGCCTACTTCCGGAGCGCCGACTACGCGGAGCACGTCCGCGCCGTGGACCGGGTGGGATGAGTTTATTCCCTCTCCAGGAGAAGTATCTCGCCGAGCACACGCTTATGCCAACGCCTCGTGTACGCGGAACGCAGGGTGGTTCTTGACCGGTATCCTGCATCATCGAGGAGTTCCTCGAGTGACACCAACTGCTCCCGGAACCCTAGCCGGACGCCGCAACGAAGACTTGCCTTGTCCGGTCCGCATAAGACCCATGCATCGGTCCTGCTCAGTGCATGCGCCCAAAGCGACGCCTCTCCCCTGTCCAGCATGATATCGGTGATACGAACAGCCAATCCTGCGCGTTCGCGGTTTCCAACCGGACGGACCGCATTAAGGGAATCTCGCAATTCGCCTGCGTCGATACGCAACTCCGTCTGGCGAAGTTGGAATCCCGTCTGCGTTTCATCGACGCAGTCCTGGACAGTTTCCACAAGGTAGCCACCGGCCAACGCCCGCCACGAGCCAGTCCGGTGGGCTTCCAGTATGACGTTCGTATCGACCAGCACTACACCCTGATGCCGAGCCATGACGCCTCACAGGTCGATTGCACACTGGACGCCATGTGCTGCGAAGAGATCTACGAGATCCTCGATGCTCAGGTCGAGCAAACCGGCAACATTTCGCACCGAGACGCAGCCTCTCCCGATCGCAAGTCCGAGCACCTCCATGAAGGGTTTAGAGAACAGGGCGGGCGGGATGTTCTCAGCGATGTCTGGTCTGTTGTTGCGCAATGCCGCATCCGGCAGGGAACGCGCAGTCGCAGGTTTCAATTTGCCGAGCGCGACCAGCCGCCATCTTAGCGCCGAGGCCGTCACGCGCAACTTGTTCGCCACCGCGTGCAGCCTCCGGATCAACTTATCTTCGGCGAGGTCCGACCAGCTTCCAAACCTCGCCAGGGTGGCGGCCGGCATCAGAACCGCCGCCGCGAAGTTGTTGGTGAGTTGCTCGGCGCGGTTGCCTCCGGTCTCCATCACTTCTTCGGAGTGCCTGGGCGGCATCGCATCCCAGGTCAGGATGTGAAACAGTTCATGGGCGAGATCGAAGTGACGGCGTCCGATGACTTCACGTCGCGCGATCAGCACCGCGTCGAGTTCGGGCAGGCGGCAGGCCGCGCCCGAGATGCCGCGCTCGGCGTCCATCATGAGCACCAGGATGCCGAGCTCGCGTTCCATGACGTCCGCGAGATGCACGGCGGGGACTTCGCCGAGATCGAATTCGGTGACAAACCGCTCGCCGGCCGCCATGGCGTCCTCGAAACGCGCACGGCGGGTGAGTCCGAGCGCCCGCCGCATCAGCGGGGTTTCGTATCCGACCCGTGGCGCCAGGGTGCGGAACGCGCCGATCCAGCGTCCGGCGCGTTGTTCACAGGCTTCGAGCCGTTCAACGTCGACGCCGGTCTGGCGCCAGGAGAAGCGTCCTTCGCCCGCCAGCAGGAACGGGTCGGTAAAGTACTCGAGCGGAGCGTCCAGTCTTTCGACAGCGAGCAGCAGTTCCTCCGCCGTCACGCGTCTGGCGCCCGTCTCGATAGCCGATACCGTCTGCCGGTCCCTGAAGCCGAAGATCTCCGCTACACGCTCTTGCGAGAGCCCGCGTTCCTCTCGCAACGCCTTGATCCGCCTGCCGATAAGCCCTGTCGTCATCATACCCTCCCGCGAATGAGGAATCTTGCGTTTTTATATATGCAATATTTTTATGCGATTTTCAATATGTTTTCGATGCCACCTCAAGATTTCTCCCGACCCGGTAAGCGTTTATCCGCCGGACACACGGGAATGCAATGAACCCGCTTTCAGTTTGATTACATACTTTAAACATGTATTTTAGACCGATCGTAAGATCATATCACAGAATATGATCCATCAGGTTGCGACTGTTCAGCCGTGAGGCGAGTAATCAGGGAGTGTTCAGATGACGAACGCATCGGCGACAGGCGCCATCACCGATCTCATGTGGTCGGAGACGGCTACGATCTACGACGCGATCCTCGCCCATCCCTTCATCAAGGGACTCACTTCCGGCGACCTCGACCGCTCGGCCTTCGAGTTCTACACCGTCCAGGACGCGCTGTATCTCAAGGACTACGCCCGGGCCCTGAGCCTCGCCGCCGCCAAGGCGCCGGACGAAGACAGCATCATCCTCTTCAACGAGCACGCCAAAGGTTGTCTCGTGGAAGAGCGGGCCATGCAGGAGCACTTCTTCGACGTCTTCGGCCTGTCGGCGGACCAGGTCTGGGCGACCCCCAAGGCGCCCGCGTGCCAGGCGTACACGAGCTACCTGCTGTCGGTGGCCTACGGCCGTCCCTACCACGAAGTCGTGGCCGTCGTGCTGCCGTGCTACTGGATCTACTGGGAGGTGGGCAAGGCGCTGGCCGAGCGGGGATCGCCCGATCCCATGTACCAGCAGTGGATCGACACCTATGCCGGCGAGCAGTTTGCCGAATGCGTAGTGGCCGTCCTCGAAATCACGAACCGCGTCTCCGTGGGGCTTCCTAAGGAGGACCGAGAAGCCATGCTGAACCACTACGTCACGGCCAGCCGGTACGAGTGGATGTTCTGGGACATGGGGTACCGGAAGGAGCAGTGGCCGGTGTGAGGTCGTATACTGTAACCACTGCTTTCAAACTTGGCTTGATCAGGCGACCAGGTTCTTAAGGATGCTCGCGAGCGCCCGTCCGGGCGCCTTCTCCGCGTAACCCGCGGATTCAAACCCCCGGCGTCCCTTTCTGCGTACCTTGATCTCGCCCCAGGGGACAAAGAAACCTTCTTTCAGCCGGACTTCCACCAAGTCGCCGATGTCGAATAGTGTCCCGGTGTTGTTGTTGACCAGATGGTTCGACCGGGTGATGGCCACGCCTTCTTCGCCCGAACCATCGATATCGTAGAATACCAGCAGGTCGTTCACGGTTACGGCCACGCCACTGAAGCCTGGATTGCTATGCAGCGATACGATGAAGTTCGTCGCCCGGTCGGCGTCGATATCGGGGTAGATGTACAGTCCCGAGCGGACGTCTGTCCAGGTTCCTCGGGCTGCGCGATGAATACGCTGAACGGCTGGGTCGGCTGACGATCCGGATCCCGTTCGACCGGAGGTGCCGGAGCCCGTTCGGCTGGAAGCGCCGGAGCCCCTTCGACCAGAAGCGCCGGAGCCCCTTCGACCGGTGGTGCCGCTCCGGGCATGCTCCGTCCGGGTACGCTGCGACTGGGTATGGGAAGTCCGCGAGCTAGTGCGATAACCAGGCGGCGGTTTCCGTTGGGATGATGACCTGGAAGACGATGCCGTCCGCAGGCTATCCGGGTGCCGGACGAGCCACTGGTAGGCCTCGTTGATCTCCGTGAACTTCGCCGTGGCCCGATCTTTCACCCGGTCGGGCACCTTGTCCGGATGCCAGATCAGCGCCAGCTCCCGGTACGATTTCTTCACGTCGTCAAGCGACGCGCCCGGAGCGAGGTCGAGCGAAAGGAGTGCCCTGTTCGTGGTATCGTCCATACAGGGTTATTTAACCGAATCCAGGGGTTGTCTCAAGCGATTTGTGCCGGTATATTGCCTGCGGAGATTCTTCTGACCGGTATACCCATCTGCTATCCGATATACTTACTTCCAAACGGGGACTGAATATGCCCATCACCGACGCCCTGCCCGAAATGAAGCGGGAACTGCGTTTTTTCCCGGCAAGAACCGACAATACCAGGACACTTTCGCGCGAACAGGTCGACTTTTTCAACGCAAACGGATATCTCTGCCCCCTGGACGTTTTTACTCCGCGGGAGGCCGAGGAGAACCGCCTGTATTTCGAAGACCTGATGGCCCGCGCCGAAAAGGAAGGGTACAACAGCTACTCCATCAACGGCTGGCAGCGGCACTGCGAGGGTATCTACAACCTGGCCATGAACAAGCGGATACTGGACTACGCGGAAGACCTGGTCGGCGAGACGCTGATCTGCGAGATGACCCACTACTTCTGCAAGATGCCGGGCGATGTGCAGCGGGTGAGCTGGCACCAGGACGCGTCCTACTGGCCCCTGACCCCGAGCAAGGTCGTGACGATCTGGCTGGCCATCGACGACGTGGACGAGGAAAACGGGCCCATGACGGTCATCCCCGGTTCCCACCTTCACGGACAGATCCCCTTCGAGAACAGCACGAAGGCCGAACGGAACGTGCTGGGGCAGACCGTCCACGACCCGCTCAGGTGGGGCGGCGATCCCGTGCCCTTCGTCATGAAGGCGGGCCAGATTTCCATGCATACCGACCTGCTGCTGCACGGGTCCGAGCCGAACGTATCCGATCGCCGCCGTTGCGGCCTGACCATCCGATACCTGCCGCCCGACGTGCGGAGCCGCTATCCGGAATACCACCGGGCCCTAATCTGCCGGGGCAGCGATCCCTCGGGCTACTGGAGACCCATACCCCGGCCTGTTGGGGACGGGATTCCTCCTCGGAATCGATAGTATCTACATTGTATCTACATCGTTAAAGTTCAGCAGCTACGTTGATCCAGCAGCTACATTGTCTATACGGAGCGGGATTCAACTTCCTACCGCTGATTTCTAGGCGGAAACTACAGCGATATCGGCCTGCAATGCTTGCACGGGCGGCAACCGTTTTCCGCCGCCTCGCCCGGACTGCTGAATTCCATGCGGTGCTGCTGCTGGATCCGCCGGGCATTTCGGCAGGTCGGATAACAGTAGATGCCTGTCGTGCGGCTGCCGACGAAACGCACGCCGCGTTGCTTCCAGCCCACGAGGTCCTCTCTGGCGATTCCTTCCCGCTCCAGCAGGTTCCATTTCATTTCCGGCCCGTAGTAATAGTTCCCCACGCCCCCGGTCGAGGGTACGAGCCTGTGACAGGGCATCAGGAAGGGAACGGGATTGCGGGCCATGACCGTCCCGACCGCGCGGATCGCCTTCGGTCTGCCCACCTCACGGGCCAGCCAGGCATAGGGTCGGACCTCGCCTGACGGGATCCTGGCCAGATGCTCCAGTACCGTCTTCTCGAATTCGGTCAGCCCCTCGAGGGTGACCGGCGGCGGTGCGGTTTTCTCCCCTTTTATGGCCCGTCTGACCGCCCGGGCGAATTCCTCCGGCAGGGAACCCCGGACCACGGCCCGCCCGAGTCTGTCCTTGTAGTACGATTCGAATGCGCCGTCCTCCTCCACGTCGAGTTTTACCGCCGAAATGCCCCTGGGCGTATATCCCACGTGCGCCGGCCCGAAATCCGTATCGATGACGTCATACCGGTCAGCAATCCTGATCATCACTTCCTCCTCGATCCCCGCCGGGGCGGTCAGTTTCAGTTTGGGAGATGCCGCGGCTAAACTTTTCATGAAAGCGGCTTCTTCGCGGCAATCGGCACTCGCTTCCAGTTGTTCCGCCACTGTCCGGCTCGTTTCATCGTCCGCCTCGCCTGTTCTGATTTGATCCAGGTACTGCCTCACTTCGTTACGATCCACTGGGGTCGTCCTCCATGATTTTGCGGAGTTTACGCAGCGCCCGGTACACCTTGCCCCGTAGCGCCGATTCCGATGAGCCGGTGACCGTCGCGATTTCCGCGTAAGAGTATTGCTCGATGAATCGCAGGATGATCAGTTCCCGGCTCTCCCTGCCCAGTTTATCGAGAGCCGACCAGATCGACCTTGCCATGCCGTTCCGGGGGATGAGGGACTGGACTTCACCCTTCATCCTCTCCACTGCGCCTGCCATGCGTTTGCGCGACCTCAGCCGGTTCAACGCCAGATTCCGCACGATGCGGTACAGCCAGGGACGGATTTCGAGCGCCACGCATCGCTCCGCGTCGTACTTTCCGGTGAGCGTGACGTAGGCCTTGACGAGGGCTTCCTGCGTGACGTCGAGGGCGTCGTCGGAACCGCCGAGCATGTGGAAGGCGTAGGTGAAGAGTCTGTCCTTGTACGCCGCCACCAGGTCCGCCACCGCCTCCCTGTTGCCGCGATGGATTTCCAGCGCGATGCATTGTTCATTTACTGCACGCATATGGATTGCTACACTCCTCAATTCGTGGCCGGCTTCGGTACTATAACACCGCGTACCTGTGTTTCGTTCGTATGAAATGAAACCCTTTATCCTGCTTGACAGGTTCTGCCCCAATGTCTTCCTTGCACCTCGGCGACGATGCCAGGAACTATCAGGAACAGGCCATTCGCGTAGCGATTAAGGAATCACAGAAATGAAGACGAGTGCTCGATATGTGAAAATAGTGGAATGGTCAGAAGAAGATCAGTGTTTCGTTGGCAGCTGTCCCGGCCTGTTTTACGGTGGATGTCATGGTAATCAGGAAAAGGAAGTGTTCTCCGAGTTATGCCGGATTGTCGAAGAAACCATCGCTTTGTATAGACGTGAAGGCCGGTCCCTTCCTTCTCCTACCGCAGGAAAAGACTACGCAAACAAGATGCTGGACCTCGTCTGATACCCCCGACCGCACCTACCCGCCTCCCCCCAGCACCCGCTCCCAGAATCCCTTTGGTTCCGCGTCCCGCTCCCCATCCTCGGCGATATAGATCGTAAAGGCCGTGTTCCCGATCTGCTCACCCCGCCAGGACCGGAAGCCGCGTCGGTTCGGTTCGAGCGCGTCCCCCCTGATGTCCGGCTTCCATATCTGGTTCATCGTCGGGTACCACACGAAGAGGCCGCCCACTTCCTCCACCAGGATGCGTTCGGCCTGCCGATACACGTCCATCCGCGCCTCGTAGTCGCCGACGACTCCTCCCGCCCGGACCACCAGCCGGTCGAAACGGTCGTGTTTCCAGGCGTGGCGTCCGGAGGAAAGCCAGAGGTTCATCAGACTGCTGGGATCGATGAAATCGGCCCCGAAACGGACGAGTCCCAGGGGGAGCTGGTGGCTGTTGATCGCGTCCATGAAGATCTTGACCTCCATGTTGCGCACCACCAGGTCGATCCCGAGGTTCTGCTTGATCATGGCGTGGATCGCCTCGCCCGCCTCGTGCACCGGCCGCACGTCGCGCCGGACCCACATCTCCACCCGGGGGAACCCTTTCCCGTCCGGGTATCCCGCCTCGGCAAGCAGTTTGCGTCCGAGGGCGGGGTCGTATTGCTGAACCGGTTTCAACGCCTCGGTGGCTTCCGCCGGGAAACCGGGCGGCAGCATGGAGTAGGCGGGGATCGCGAAACCCTGGAGCGCGGTAGCGCATACGGCGTCCCGGTCGATGGCGTGGCTGAAGGCCTGGCGCACCTTCAGGTTGTCGAAGGGCGGGTTGTACGTGTCCATCGTGAGGTAGTAAGTCGCGAAGTCGGTATAGGAATGCAGCTCCCGGCTCAACTGTGGGTCGGTCTTGATCCGGGCGAGTTCGGCGTGATTGGTCACGAGGCCGAAGTCTACCTCGTCGGCCTCGTAGGAGGCGAGCAGGGGCGGCGGCGTCGACGCGTTGTGGAGCTTGGCGATCAGCGTTTCCAGGTAAGGCCGCGCGGCGCCGTGGTAACGGGGATTGGCCTTGAGCACGACCCGGTCCGCCTTGGTCCACTCCGCCAGGTAGAAGGGGCCGCTGGCGATGGAGGTCTCCGGGCTTGTGGACCAGGCGTCGCCGTACTTCTCCACCGCCTGGCGCGGGGAGACCCAGCTGTCGACCATCAGGTCCGGCATGTAGGCGCAGGGTTCGTCGGTCTCGACCAGCAGCGTGTAGTCGTCGACCGCATGGACACCCAGTGAATCGAGGGGGAGCCTTCCGCCCACGACCTCGCTCCAGTTCCTGATCGGCCGGTAGTACCACTCCACGTCGTAGGCGTTGTCCGGGTCGGCGCCGCGCCGCAGGGTAAACACGTAGTCGTGGGCGGTCAGGGGCTTGCCGTCGGAGAACTCCAGGTCGTCCCGCAGGTAGAAATACCATCCCAGTCCGTCGGCGGTGGGTTCCCAGCTGTTCGCCGCGGCCGGGATCAGTTCGAAGTTCTTGTCGAAACGGATCAGCGGTTCGGCGATGATCCGGTGGCCGTAGGTGCCCTTGTAGATCGTGCGGAACCACTCCATGTAGGTATTGTCCAGCTGAAACGTGCGGACGTACTGCTCCGAGGGCGGCGCCGCGTCCGGAGGCAGTTCGACGCCCGCGGAATTCACGTACCGGGTGGGCGGCCCGGACCGTTGATCGCCGGCCAGGACGTGCAGGATCCCGGTTGCGGCCGCGCCGATTATCACGAGAATCGCCATTGCGCGGGCAGTTGTGGTCATGGAGGACCGTCCGTGTGTCGCCATGGTCACCATGGTCGCCATAGCAAAAGATGGAAGGGGCGTAACGTACCATATCCCCTTTCCGACGCCGCGTCAAGACAAGCAGGGTGTTTCGGCTTGACCCGGTTCGGGCGGACTTTATTTTGCACGTGGACACCAACCGACCCGGTGAATCACCACATGGATTCCTTCCTCCTATCACAGGCGTTCGCCGCCGTCGCCTTCACCTGCGGCGTAGTCTCCTTCCAATGCAAGAAGCGGCGCAGCGTGTTGCTCTGGCTGTGCGCGTCGGCCCTGACGAACGCCTTCCACTTCTTCGTTCTCGGCAGAAACGGCGCCGGGACGCTGTACATCGTCATGGGCGTACGCGTCTTCACGGCGGCCTTCACGACCGACCGGCGCATGATGTATTTATTCATGGCGCTGATCGTGGCAGGATTCTTCGTCTCCTACGAACGGCCCCTGGACATCCTGGCGCTTTTCGGTTCACTGCTGCCGACCTACGGGAACTTTCAGAAATCCGACCGCAAGATACGTTTGATCTACATGGCCTGCGCGGTGACCTGGATGATCCACAACTACATCGCCGGCAGCCCCGTCGCCGTCCTCATGGAAACCACGTTCCTGGTCAGCAACCTGGTCGGGTACTGGCGGATTTACAGGTTCGCGATTAAGGCTTGATCAGGTGCGTGAGAACGGGCATGGCGCGCCACCGGTCCAGCATGATCATCCGGCCGGTTGGCGCTGGACATACGTCCAAAACGGGGCCGGACCGGTGGGACTGACCCATACTCCGGGCAGGAGCCGGCCAGGCCGGACTTACCCGTACATCCGGATGGGAGTCGGCTCGGTCGGACGGTTCTTGCGGGGCGGACGCTGCGCCGTGACCTTCAGGGCCTCCTCCCAGCCTCGGCGCCAGGTGTTGTAGTCCGTAAGCACGAATTCGGGATGGCGCCGGCTGCGGACGATGAAGTTCGGGTAGAACGAGCGGCCCGTGGGCAGGCCGGTCTGCTGATACCGCAGGTCGAGGCTCCACCGGATCGATCCGGACCGGTTGGGGATGGACCGGTGGGGGATCAGCTTGTGCAGGAGCAGCACGTCGCCCTTCTTCATCGGCAGGGACAGGATCTCGCCTTCGGGCAGCCGGCCGTCTTCGATACCGAACCCTTCGCTCCAGTACACCATCCCTTTGTGGTGCACCCGGGGTATGATCTGCAGGCACCCGTTCTCTTCGTCGGTGTCGCACAGGGGCAGCCACACGGTGAGAATGAACACCGGGTCGGCGTCCTCGTGGTGTACCTGCGCGTCCTGGTGCCAGGGCGCCACGTTCTCTCTGACCCGCGCGGCGAGGTCTTCATTTTTCGCGGCCAGGTCTTCATTTTGCGCAGCCAGGTCTTCATTGCCCGCGGAATGGGCGCCCTCATTTCCGCTTCCTCCGTGGGTGAGGTCGCCCGCTTCCCCGTTCCCACCGTGGACCACGTTGTCCGGCAGCTTGGCCCGAAGATGCTGGATGGGACTGCACGTGACTTCGGGTCCGACGAGAGATTCCACCAGGTCCAGCAACCAGGCGTTGCCGAGAAAGCGGAATACCGCTTCGGCCCGCATGTGCATGATATCGATCTCATCGTAGATCGAGGTGTTTTCCCGGGTGACCAGGGCCAGGCGCCGCTCGAAGGGTTCGCCTTCGTGCAGTTCGGTTATCAGACCTTCTCCGTAGAGGCTGCGGACCCGCTCGTCCACGAACGTTTCGATCCCGGCGATGACGGGATCCAGATCGTCACTTGTAAGCGCTCCTTTGACGATGACATATCCTTCGTTCACGAAATGTTGAAACTGATCCTGTGTGAGAGCCATAGTGGTTATTCCTCGTTCCGTGTCGTCTCGTCCGGCCGCTTTGGGGATTCAAGCCGCTTTCGGAATGTGCGTGATCAGGTTCTGCAGGTGCCGCAGTCGTTCGGGCGTGGCCGTGGCGAGCAAGGGCCCGTCCTCCCCGCCGAAGACCTCCCGCGTCGTATAGCCATGCTGGCGGATGACCTTCTTGAAAGCCTCGAGAGGAGGGCCTTTCGTATGATGCCCTGTAAACACGATCGTGAACATGCGCCGCCTCTTTCCGCCGCCCCACGCGCTGTGCTTGGTGGAATGGTTGAACACGGCGAGGTCGCCGGGCCGGGTCTCGACGGCGACCGCCGGCACCTCGCTGCCGTGGAGTCCGCCCCAGCCCCCCTTTTTGCCCGAAAGGTGTTCGTGGATCGTTTCCGCGTAGCCTTCCCCGAACCGATGGCTGCCCGGAATGACCCGAAGCGCCCCCGTATCCTTCGTCATGGGGTCCAGGTAGATGGCCATCTTGAAAAACCGGATCGGTTCGGGCCACTGGGTGTCGGAGTGCCATCTCGTGTCGCCCACGTAAAGGTTGCCGTCGCTGTTCCAGTACTGGTACTGCTCGCCCAGCAGGCCGGCGGCGACTCCGTGGATGCGGGGATCGTCCAGCAGTGTGCACAGATAGGGGTCATGGTTGATGAAGGGCACGACGGCCAGTCGCTCCAGGCCTTCGTGGCCGTCGCCGCCATGCCTTTTCAGCAGCCCGTCGAAAGCCTCTGCTATCTCGCCGATCCTGTCGTCGAGCAGGCCGGGGAAGTGCAGATACCCGAAGGTATCCATGAATTCCCGCTGGTGTGATTCAAGTTGAAACATCGAAGCGCTCCGTTTGACCTTTCAGTCGAAATCTTTCAGCATTCCTCGAGCACCGATCCTTCTATGCCCCGTGTTCCGTCTTCGTAAACATAATAGTAAACGACCAGTATTCGTCCATCCTTCAATTCGAGCGGCCATGGATACCCGCAGTCCGGTTCCAGGGAATCGGCGCGCACGACGATATCCGGGGCAGTATCCAGGTCGCTGGCCTCCGGATCGAGAATCCGCGCCATGCAGCCCATCCGGCCCTCCCACCGGGTGCCCACCGTGGCCAGTACGCGGCCGTCGCTCAGGCCCAGCAGGTGGCCCGGACAGCCCCGCATGGTCGTCGACCGCCAGGGCGACCAGGTCTCGCCGCCGTCGTCCGAGTGCACTTCCACGAGGTGCACGTCCTGTCCGGGCGGCTGGTCCGGGTGGCAGCGGAAGAGCACGATGACCCTTCCGGACGGCGCCCTGTAGATCGCCGGTTCGCTGAAATGGGCGACGTCGTCCTCGGCGATGCGGCCCGCGTACGTCCAGGTATGCCCGCCGTCCGCCGACGATTGCATCATGCCGAAGAACGGCGGCCTGCCGTCGGGATGGTCCGTTGCTTTCCCCGGCAGCAGCAGACGCCCGTCCGGCATCTCCAGCAGTCCGCTCCGGCAGACTCCGGTGTGCGAGGCGGGATGGCCATTCACGGCGTCCGGCAGCGGCGGAAACGGTTCGGGGTGTGACCAGGTCGTCCCATCGTCCGCGGACCGGACGTGGAAGCCCACCCCGGGCCGGGAAATCCAGGAATGCTTGGAAACTTCCGGCGCATGGGCGAGTACCAGGTCCACCGTGCTGGCGTGCAGGAAGATCTCGCCGCTGGCGAGCGTATGGGTCCCGAAATCGATCACGCCGCCGTACGGGTAGGCCGTGACCAGTTCGGTCGGTCCCCAGGACCGGCCGTCATCGCCGGACCGGCAGGCCCGCACGTCGAAGAGGGGGTGGCTGTGATGGCTGAATCCCGTGGCGGGCGACCGGTGGAACAGCGTCAGCAGATCCCCGCCGGGCGTCCGGACGATGTTCGGATGGGCACCGTACCAGCCCTCTTCGCGGTAGATCGTAATGTGATCCGCTACGCGCCAGCCCATGTGGACTCAGTCTCCCGCTTCTCTGCTCCGGTTACGCGCGCTGCCCGGTTACTCATGCTGCCCCGGTTACGCGCGCTGCCCGGTTACTCATGCTGCCCGGTTACGCACGCTGGTTCGAGTTTCTGCGAAATCGGCGATGGATTCAAGAATATACCCGTGGAAGCTTTGGGGTAAATGGAAATATGGCCGGCGTCCCGACAAATCCGGAGATGGTCGTTCAGGCCTGCCCGGACTTCGCGGCGAGCGTTCTGAACGCTCCCGGTTCCGGACCGTCTTCGACACGTCGCAGGATCAACCGGGCACAGGTCTCTGAACTCAACTTCGATGTATCGACTTCGAGGTCGTAGATGCCGGGTTTATGCACCTCCCGGTCCCAGATCCGTACCAGTTCGGGTACGGGCGCGCCGGCCGGCAGGTCTTCATCCCTGAGCCAGGTTTCCCTGCGGCGGCGCCACACGACGTCGGCGGGACAACGCACGCCCACGAAATACGCTTCCAGTCCGCCCAGGCGCCTCGCGCAGTCGTAAAGGATACCGGTCAGCGTCACGTAATCATCGTGATGGGCTACGTCGGTTACCACGTTCAGGCCCTGGCGGAGGTGGGCGGCGATGGAATCGTAAAGCGCCGCGTACATCATGGGGATCAACGGCTCCAGATCGGGTCTTTCTCCGCCTGGCCGGTCCGCTATGCCGGCGGGCCGCAACCCGATCCCGGGCCGGAATCGCGGCGGCGTGATCTCGATGAATCGATCGGCGCCGAGGTTCATCCATGGTTCCTCCGACATCTGCTGGATGGCGGAGGCGATACTGGATTTACCGGATCTGGGCGCGCCGTTCAGTATGACGGCAATGCCCTGGCTGTCCTCGGAAGGAGGCATGGAGTCGTTTCCTGTTTACCTTGATAATCGGCCCGGTCGGCAGGCCGGGATATGCATGGAGGAACAGGTCCACCGGCCTGTAGGGTTTCATCGTGGATTATCCGGAATATATGACTTATCTTGAAGCGGGTAAATCCTAATCAACCGGGATGAAAAACCACGCTCCACCAACAATAGCCACCTGTTTTCAACCGATGATCACCAGGCGTATCACGGGCAATTACGAACTTGAAGCGCGTATCGCGGGCACGGACCTTTCCTCGGAAGCACGGATCGGTTTTTCCGGAGAAGGAGGAAGCGTGCGGGTGTATCTGGGCATCGATACACGAGGCTTCCGCGTGGTCAGGGAAGCAGCCGGCGGCAGAACGGTTTTGAAGGACTACGCCTGCGCGGGACAGCCCCCCTGGGAAGTCCGGGTGCTGAAGAAGGGCAACTTCTTCCGGTACCGCGTAAACGACTCCACGGGCTGGATCCGGGGTCCGTCGGGCGAATGGGAAGGTGTGTATGAACCCTGGGGAAATTCGCTGGCTCTAGAGGGGACCGGGGGATGCGGATTCGAGTCCTGCACGGTCACGACGCTGCCCTGGCTCGCCCGGATGACGGAACCGGTCATCGCGCTCGGTCCCGCGGGCAGCCACTACGAGAAGCAGATCATTCCCGGTGCAATCCTGGAAACTGGCGGGCGTTTCTACATGTACTGCATGGCGGGCATGGAAGGCGACCAGGAGGGATCCTCGCGGCGTACCATCGCGGTGGCCGAAAGCGCGGATCTCTTGAAATGGGAAGTGCATCCGGCGCCCGTCCTTTCTTACGATGACGCGCCGGGGGACAATATCTACGTGAACGGCGCGGTCGTTTCGCCCGAGGGGCAGGTCGTCATCATGTACGCCGTGCAGCAGTACCCGGCCTGGCTCGGATTCATGATCGCCTCGGCCGACGATCCGAAGGGACCGTTCACGCCCTTCGCCGGTAACCCCGTCTACCGTCATTTCAATGACGCCGCCCACGAATTCGACCTTTTGCGCGTGGACCATCCGGATTACCGGTACATCATGTGCTACGCGGGTTACACGCCGCGGTCCTCCGGAGGCTGGCCGGGCGGAGACCGGGGCTACCTGCTCTACAGCGACGATCTCGTGGACTGGCGCGAGGCGGAAGACAATCCCGTGTTCGGTCCGGAAACGACGGACGACTGGGATGCCGTGCACGTCCGGCCGCGGTCCCTGAACCGTATCGGCGACGCGTGGTATCTCTGGTACGAAGGGTGCAACGCGTGGACGCCGCCGGGCCCGGCGGGGCGGGCGCAGTGGTGCGAGCGGGCGCAATGGTGCGATTCGGTGGGCCTCGCCCGTTCAACGGATCTTCGGAACTGGTCGTATTATCCCAGGAATCCTGCGCTGCCGGCACTGGGCATCGGAGCGGAGCGTTTCGACCATACCTGGACCGGCTGGCCCCGCATGGTCGTCAGAGGCGACACGGGATACGTGTTTTATACCGGGAACGCCCAGGTCGGCCTGAGGACGATACCGGTCCGCCAGTTGACGGACTGGGAAAGCGAGGGCGGTGAAACGCTTAGGATCGTCTAGGGGCGTTACGGCTGGCCGATGGATTACGGCTGGCCGATGGATTACGGCTGGCCGTCCTGTTGTGCCGGCGGTACCTTGCGACGGCGTGCCAGATGCACCGGCAGATACACCAGGAAGAAAAAAACGAGCGCCACGGCGTCGAGGATGGGAACGTACCAGGGCCACGGCGCGAAGAAGAAGGGCGAAACCGTACCCCAGGGCGGTCTCGAAAGGTACATGTAATTTGACCCCAGGAGCAGGTTGATCGTACCCACGGCCACGGCGAATACGTTCAGGACGATGAAGGCGCGAAAGAGTCCGCCCAGCGTGGGCCGCATGCCCAGGCCGCAGGTGGCGTACAGGACGCCCACCACGATGCCGGAATGGGCAATGAAATACTGGAAGAAGCGCCAGGATGGGAAGCCGGTATCGATGGCGCCCGGCGTGATCACGGCATTGGCCGAACCGACGAGTCCCCAGAAGTAAGCGATCTCGTAGGTCCGCCGGTTCCGGAACATCAGCGTTGCGGCCGTGACCAGGTTCGCGACGCCGCAGATATGCAGGGGCAAGTGATTCCGGATGAAGTAGTCCAGGCCGAATTGCAGGAGGCGGCCTCCCCCGGCCGCGACCTCGTTGACCAACAGCACGGCGGCGAGCAGGTAACCGACGGCGGTGGCCGTACGGCCGTCCTGGTTTCTTCGCGCCAGCATCGAAAGAAAGACGGCGAGGATCAGGGTCAGCCCCATCACGACGAGGTGAGGCGTCCCGAAGGTCTGGAATCCGGTTGGGTTCATGATGTAGATTGGTTGAGGAGGCAATTGTCCGGTCTACCGAAGATACATCGCGAAGCGTTCCGGTCAAGGCGGCTTGCGGGCTGGTCGTTGTCGTCCCGCCGAAGGTCCTGGCCTGACAGTCAACGGACTTCTCCGTAACCCTAAATAGAAAATACCACTCCATGGTCATACGCCCATGATCACCCTCTTCGAAAATGGACAACCGTCGGCGCAGATCTTACTGCCCCCTTCCGCCGGGCCGACCGAGCGGCGCGCCGCCCGCGAGTTTCAACGCATATTACGGCGCATGAGCGGTGCTGAATTGCCCATACATCGGAAATCGGGATATCGGAACTCGGGTGGGCGGCCATCGCCGGCCGGTGCCGATGGGTCGCATCCCGGCCTCGAGGACGCCCCGGGCCAAGTATATATCGGGTGGGCGCCCGCGGAACTCGCCGTCGATCTTTCCGAGGCCGCGCTGGGTTTCGATGGTTACCTCATCCGGTGTACCGGAAAGAGCCTGGTGCTCGCCGGCCGCCGGTCCTACTCCGCCCTTTATGCCGTGTACCGGTTGTTTGAAGAACACCTGGGTTGCGGTTTCTTCGAAGAAGGCGAGCAGATTCCCTGGAGAGATACCGTCTCGATAGGCGAGTTGGAGGACTGCCGCACACCCCGCTTCAAGTGGCGGATGTATTTCGCGAACATGCAGGACGCCTACAGCGGCATGCGCTGGTGGACGTGGGAGGAGTTCAAACCCTGGGTCGACTACCTGGTCAAGAAGCGCTTCAACATTCTCGAGAGCGGCAACATCGCGGACTGCTGCGGAATCGGTGCGCTGGCGGCCAACCGCCTGGGCGTTCCGGTGGCGCTGACGGACTGGCAGAAGGAGCGCATCGCGCTGATGCGGCGCGTCTTCGACTATGCCCGGGAGGCGGGCATCCGTATCCGATACCGCATGCAGCTCCACGTGGGCACGCCCGCGGTCAATCCGGGGTTCTCTCCCTATGCGGACGGTCGGCAGCTGCAGGAATTCGTGGACGGGTACGAGGCCATGACCGGCGAAAAGATCCGGGTCGCGCCCCTCGAGTGGTGCGGCGAATCCGAGATCGTCCTCGACCCGCGAGACCCGGTGACCCGGCGGTTCACCACCGCCGTGGTGGAATCCTACGCAGAGGCGCTGGGCACGGACCACCTGTACAGCCTGTGGCTTCCCACGGAGGAGACCTGGGTGGAGGAAGACCCGGACCGGGCCGCCGAACTTACCCGCGCGTCCGTCGACGGCATGATCCAGGCCATCCGGGACGGCGATCCGGACGCGGTGCTGTTCAGCCCGCGGGTGTGCACGGACAACCCCACGGCGGCCGCCCAGGCGCGGGCGGTCCGGGACGCCGGCCTGCCCGTGATCGGCAACATGTTCCTCAACCACGGCGGCCGCATGTACGACTTCCTGCGATGCGACTATTACTGGGGCCTGCCGTGGTCCACGGGCATGTGCGGCCAGTGCGGCCGGGAGACCAATCCCAACGGCGACATCGAAACGGCGATCGACAACGCCCGGTCGCTGGCGGACGATCCCCGGGCGCAGCACCTCCAGGGCTTCATGGTGTCTTCGGAGACCAATCACCGGAACGTGATGACCATGGATCTCTACGCGGAGCTGTCCTGGAATCCGGCGGATCTGGACCCGGAAGACTACGTCGAGCGGTGGAACCGCAGGCGGTACGGTCCGGCGGCGGAAGGCACCCGCCCGGCCGTCCAGATTTTCGCCGAAACGATCATGGCCTACTTCGATCCCTGCACCCACAACGGCCCCCTTTACCGCAACTGGGACGGTACCCTGCTTCCCGGTCTCACGTCCGGCTCGGTAAAACGGCTCATCGGGTTTCTGCCGGGGCTCCACGAGATGCTCGAGATCCTGCTGTCCCGGTACGATGCGCTCGAAGATTCGCCCATGTACCGCTTCGACCTGGTGGATATCGGTCGCACCTACCTGGCCGGCATCTTCAACCATCGCCTGGCCGCAACGCGCAAGGCCTTCCGCGCCGGGGACCGGGAACGGTTCGAACGCCTGGCCGGGGAGACGGAGCGGGTGATGCTCTCCATGGCCCGCTACTGCGGCGCCCATGAGCAGTTCAGGCTGAAGACCCACGACGACTGGGCCGCGCGGTGGCCCGAGATCGTGCCGGGACACGCCAACGGCGAAAGCAACTGGATCACCTTCACCGCCCTCATCTCCCTCGAGAACTGGCAGGTGCTGCTGGACTACCTCCCGGAGGATTTCGCCGAGATGATCGTCCATTACTTCCTCCCCCGCGTGCGGCAGTACATGGACCGGATGCGGACGATGATGGACGAGGGCATGGACATTTCCGAACGCCTGGTGGACCGGGATTCGGACGTCGATCTGCCGTCCCGCGTGGCGAACTGGGCGACGCCCCAGGGCAACGCGCCGTGGTCGCCCTACGGGGACACCTGCGAGCCGGAGTTGACGGAATACGACGAGGCGCTGGCCCTCAGGTTGATCAAGGCCGGGTCCGTGAGCGGCCAGTACGACTTCTACGAAGGGCCGCTGTACGCCCTCGTCCACGAGATGCTGGACGAGTTCCCGGCGCCGGAGGACATAAAGCAGATCCTCGCGGAGGAGGACTACGCGCCGCCGGGCAATCGGCTGGTATTGCACGGGGTACCGGGAGAAACGATCGAGGGATTCAACGTGCCCGGATTCGTGGAACGGGTCGTCGTTCCCGCGGAACTCCACGATATCATCGCGGTGCGCGAGGTACGCAGGGAATACAACATCGCACGCGGCGAGATCGCCCTGTATCAGGTGACCGTGCTGCCGGAGATCATGCTGACGCGCCACGAGGACGAACGCGCCCCTTCGGACGGCCATGACGTCGCGGTGTTTAAATTCAGTGCCGGAGAAGCGGAGTACAAGGTCTGGTTCGACAGCGGGACGGATATGGACGTGGCTTCGTTCGTGGTGGAGCGAACCCCGGCGTCCGATTAGTCCGACGGTCGTTATCTCCTCGATCGTTACGTCACCACCTCGTAGACCGTCAGCGTAACGCAATTTCACCGAACGTGTTACGGGTAGCTGGCATAAGGCTACTTCACAGGGTCTGTGGCGGGAAACGCGTTATCTGGAGCGGAAGCACTGAGCTTGAGATATCCCCGGACTTCATCCATCTTCGTTTCCACTCTGTCGATTTTATTTCCCAGTTCCCGTATCTCGGCTCGAATCTCGGCTTTCAAGTCCAGATACATCAGGACGGCCGCCCCAATCAGGGCCGCCTTTATTGTCGTATCCATCCACGCCTTATGGTCCAACACGGCCGCCTTTTCGGTATGGTAAGAGAGCGTTCAATTAAATCGTGATATGACCCACTTAGTCGGAAAGTACCGGTACATCTCGTAAGAAAAGTTCAAATACTACCTGTCGCACCCCGGTACCCTTACATCGCGGCATTTACCTTTGACACGTCCCCGCGGCGCCGGTATCATATCTCCCGCTTACTACCGCTCCCGGTATTCCTCACGAGGCAACGACGCATGACGACCGCGCAACCGCTCATGACCCCAGCGCGAGGCAACGACGCATGACCACCGCGCAACCGCTCATGACCCCAGCGCGAGGCAACGACGCATGACCACTGCGCAACGACGCATGACGACCGCGCCAGGAGATTACGACCTCGACCTGAAGGTGGCGGAACTCAAGATCAGCGGATTCACGGCCTTCGAAGACCTCGTCGCACCGGAGAAGATCGACCGCGTTCGGGAGGCCTTCATGCCGCGGCTGGAGCGGCTCAAGGCCCGCGAGTCGCAGGAGATCCATCCGGAGGAGCGGGGCGAGGTCCGCACGGGCAAAGGTCGCCAGCAGTTCGTCAACCGCTACACCATGCACGTCCCCTGGGAACCGCCCTTCTCCGATCCGGAGATCTATGAAAACCCGGTCGTGCTGGCCTTTCTCGAACGTTACTGGGGTGCGGACGACTTTCACATCACCTGCTATCACTCCAACAACCCCTACCCGGGCAGCGAATTCCAGCCGTGGCACCGGGACATCCACCTTATAACTCCCCACGTGGGCCTGCCGATCTGCCCCCATTTCGGCATCAAGTTTCCCCTCGTGGATACCAGCGAGGAAAACGGCAGCTTCGAGGTCATGCCCGGCACGCAGTATCTGGCCGACCCTGAAATGGAGAAGACGTACGACGAGATCCTGTGCAACGGCCATTTCCCGGGCGCGCACCGGCTGAACCTGAAGAAGGGCACTTTCTGGGTCCAGGACCCGAGGACCCTCCACCGGGGCACGCCGAACCGCTCGGACCACGCCCGCGGAGAACTGGTCATCTGCTATTCCAGGCCGTGGTTCCGCCCATCGACGATTGAGATGTCGCAGGCAGAATATGACAGGCTATCGGAACGGGGCAAGGCGCTGCTGGCGCGCAGCACCATCACGCCGTCCTGACCATCGCCGCAGCCACCGTTCGCCAACCGCACGAGGAGCAGCCCATGTTGACCGAGGCCCAGATCGCCCATTTCCGAACCTTCGGGTTCCTGGTCATTCGCCAGGCCTTCACGGGTGAGGAAGTGGAAGCCATGGTCCGGGAGGCCGACGGGGCGTACGCGGAGAAGAAAGCACGCGAGACCGATGGGTCGACCTCGACGTGGACGTGGACATCGGGATATGTGGAGGAGCAGCCGGCCCTGACGAAGCTGGTGGAAGACGACCGGATCTACCTGTCCATGAGCGAACTGCTGGGCGGGGATTTCATCTGGATCGGTTCCGAAATCATGTGGGGGATCGACCCGAAGCTGGCCGACCACACCTGGCATTTCGACGGCCACAAGACGGCGCGGCATCTCGACTATACCCGAACCAAGGTCATGCTGTACCTCGATCCCCAGCGGAAGGACACCGGTGCGCTGCGCGTCATCCCCGGTTCCCACCGGGACCCCTTTCACCAAACGCTGTTCCCCCTCCAGGACGCTCATCTGGGCGGCGACCCGAGCCCATACGGCGTCGAGGGGCCGCAGGTGCCCGCCTGCGCCGTCGAGACCGACCCGGGCGACGTCGTCTTCTTCAACCAGTGGCTGTATCACGCGGTGTACGGCAAGGAGGGGAAACGGCGGGTCATCATCTTCAAGTTCGGCCCCCGGCCACGCTCGGAGGCCCACCTGGCCATGCTGCGGGACGGCGCGCCTTCCATCTTCACGCCCCATCCATCCTTTCGCGACAGCAAGCGTCCGCGGATCAGGCGCCTGGTCGAAGGACTCGCCGAACTCGCGGAGCAGGCGGGAAAACCTGGCTGAAGCGCGGTCGGACCGGCCGTCAGACCTGACGGCGGCTGCCGGGCGCGCACGTAGGCGTTGCCGACCCGGGAGGAAGGGCGTTCAGACCGGGCATCACACCGGACGCCGGATCCGCACCAGGATGCCCCGCCACCACGTTCTCAGGTCCTCGAAGGCGCTGTAGACCAGGGGCAGCGCGATCATGGCGCCGATGGTGGAGAAGATCAGGCCGCCCATCACGGACCGGCCCATGGGGTAGTAGGGCTGGTCGCCGAGGGTAGCGGTTCCGATCGCCATGGGAAGCAGGCCGAGCATGGTGGTGAACGCGGTCATCAGGATCGGCCGCAGGCGGTCCCGTCCGGCCTGGATGATCAGTTCCTTTCCTTTCAGGCTGCCCGCCCGCTCCAGGTGTTTGATGTGGTCGATGAAGACGATGGCGTTATTGACCACGACCCCGATCAGAATGACCAGTCCGATCATGGCGAGCACCGACATGTTGGTGCCGGTGGCCCAGAGCATCCAGTAGCATCCGAAATAGGCGAAGGGAATGGATACGAGGATGATGATCAGGGGATCGATGTAGGACTCGAAAAGGGATCCCAGCAGCAGAAGCACCGCAACGAGCGCAAGCAGAATAGCGGTCCACAAGGCCGCCGTATCTTCATCCAGCTGCTCCCAGCGGTCCCCGAGCCGCCAGGAGTAGCCCCGGGGCAGGGACAGGTCCGCCAAACTGCTGCTGATCTTGCCGCCCAGTGTTTCAACGCCCTCGTCGGTGGTGTTGGCGCGGACCATCAGTATGGTCTCGCTGTCCCGCCGGAATACGGATCTGAATGCCGGCGTCTGGACGAAACTCGCCATGGTGGCCAGCGGCAACGGGGTGCCGTCGTCCAGGTATACCGCCTGGTCGCGGAGCTGGTGGACGGTCTCCCGGTCTTCCACCTCCGACTGCATCCAGACCCGGATTTCACGGTCCTCGGTCTTCAATCGCCTCATTTCCCTGCCGCGGAGACCCGAAAGGGTCAGTTCGGCGATACGCTGGGGGGTCAGACCTAATTTACCGGAGATCTCGCGGTTCACGGTGACCTGGACTTCATCCTGGGTTTCCTCGTTGTCCAGGTCGGTGGTAATCGCCGTGATCTCGGGCAACTGGCTCAGTCGCGCGTTCACGTCTTCCGCGATCTGCTCGAGCCGGCGCGGATTCTCTCCGTGCAGGGCGACACTCACCCTCGGATCTTCCTGGCCGCCTTCGCCCCATCTCCACTTTACGACGAGTCCCGGAACTTCGGGTATGGTCTCCCGCAAGGTCCTTGCGACGTCCTCGGACGAACGGTAAGTCTGCGAACCGCCCTGGCTGCCGAGAATAACCAGAATCGCCACGTACAACGCCGTGAGTACGGCGGCAATCTGCAGCGCATTGGGTTTTCGGCGTACCAGTGCAAGCACGACGGCGCACAGGGCGAGCGATCCCCAGACCCACGGTTTCTTCGCGTTCTGCGTCAGGCCATCCCAGACCGAGTCCTCCGACCCGTCCTGCAGGAACACTTCGAAGGTGATTCGTCCGGGCCGGAAATCCGATCGTATGGCCTTGACGTTCAGCGAATCGGCCGCTGCCATCCACTGGTTTTCCAGGTTGGTCACGAACCGGTCGGTGTATTCCAGGCCGGCGAATTCGCCGGGTTCGATGTACATCCACACCCTCCGTGGATCCGAGGACGAATTGTCCATGGTTACCCGGCTCATCGGGAAGACGAAGGTGAGTACGACGAAACCCACAAGGATGAGCGCCACGTCGAGCCGGTGGTTCAGCACCCATCCGATCACCGCGGCATACCGGTTTTCGAGGGCTTCGAGCAGTCCGACGGTCGGCAGGCGCCCTTCTTTCAGCAGCTGGGAGGCCAGGAGCGGTATGAAGCTGAGCGACATGACCAGGGAAGAGATCAGGGAGATGGTAATGACCAGCCCGAATTCCCGCATCTCCGTCTGCGCGTTTCCTCCTCCGATGAACAGCAGGGGAAGGAAAACGATGGCGGTCGTCAACGTGGCGGCACTGACGGCCACCGATACTTCACGGGCGCCCTGGATCGCCGCCTGGACGGGATCCAGGCCCAATCGCCGGAGCCGCACAATGTTTTCCAGCACCACGACGGCGTTATCCACCAGCATGCCGATTCCGAGCATCAGTCCCATGAGCGAAATGAGATTCAGCGACAGGATGCCATAGCCTGAATTCACGAAATACATGACCGTGAACGTCACCAGGATGGAAGCGGGAATGGATGCGGCGATGATGAAGGTCGTACGGTACCTTCGCAGGAAGAAAAACAGCACGCCCAGGGCGAACAGGCCGCCCCACATGCCGGCGGTACCGAGCGTTCTGAGCGAATTCAGGATCCAGGCGGATTGCTCGAAATAGATGTAGTAGGACAGGCCGGGCCAGCGCGGATCGAAAGTCAGTTCGTTCAGAGTCTCTTTCACGGCCGCCGTGACGTCCACCGTGTTGGCGTTCGATTCCTTTCTGATCACCATGCCCACGGCGTCCTGGCCGTTCAGGCGGAATTGCCGGTAGGAAGTGGGTTTTCGGTATTCCACACGACCCACGTCGCTGAGTTTCAGGCCTCGGTCGTTGATCGGGAAGGACTGGATGTCCTCCACGGTTTCGAAGGCCCCGCTGAGCCGGACGATATAGCGGAATCCGCCGTCTTCCACGTATCCGCCGGGCGAGTCCAGATTGGCCCATTCCATGGCGCGGATGAACTGTTCCACGTCCACCCGGTACGCCTTCAGCAGGTCCTCGTCCAGATCTATGATCACCTGCCTGGCCTGGGAACCCCATGCGTCGATTCCGGCTATGCCGTCGATGCGTTCGATACGGGGAATCAGCTGCTCGTCGACGACCTGGTACAGCGCGTCCCGGTCGCCGTGCCAGGACAGGGAGAGGTACAGGATGGGGATGTCCGTGCTGGAGAACTTCCTCACCCAGATCCGGTCGATTTCATCGGGGAGAGACGGACGCACCCGTTCCACGCGGTCCCGGACCTCCACGTAGGCCAGTTTCATGTCCGTATCCGGTTCGAAGACGAGATTCACGTTCACCCCGTTGGTACCCGAATTGGATTCCACCCGGCGCAGTCCCCGCAGGGTCTTCATCTCGCCTTCGAGCGGCCGGGCGATCAGGTGGACGTTATCCTCCGGAGTAGAATTCGGATAGCGTACCCAGATGTTCATCCGGATCCCGTCCCGCGCCGGGATCAGTTCCAGCGGGAGAAGCTGGAAGGAAACCGCCCCGAACAGAATCGCGCTGACCAGGACCATGAACACGGTGACGGGCCTGCGGAATGCGAAGGCGGTCCAGTTGTAGGGGAAGAGGAATTTGAACATGATCGGCTCTTTATGGGACGATCAGAACGCGACGCGATCCGCGGTCAGGCGCGTCGTGTGAAAGATTGGACTCGTCACGACTCCTCGGCCGGTGTGAAATGCCGATCGCGGTCCACCAGCGAGTAGATCACCGGGATTACGATGAGGGTCAGAAACGTCGAGGCGATCAGCCCCGCGATCACGGTTATGGCCAGAGGCGTGCGGATCTCGGTGCCTTCGCCCAGGCCGAGCGCGAGGGGCAGCAACCCCAGGATCGTCGTGGCGGAAGTCATGAGAATCGGACGAAGCCTGACCCGGCCCGCTGTGATGACGGCCGCGATCCGGTCTTCGCCGCGCCGCCGCAACTGGTTGATATAGTCCACCAGCACGATGGCGTTGTTGACCACGATCCCCGCCAGCATGATGATACCGATCAGGACGATGACGCTGATCGCGATCTCCAGTACATACAGGGTAAGCAATACGCCTGCCAGGGCAAGCAGAAAGGATATCATGATGATGAACGGATGGATCAGCGACTCGAACTGGGAAGCCATGACCAGGTAGACCAGGAAGACGGCCATGGCGATGGCCAGCAGCATGCTGCGCGAAGCGATGGTCATCTCCCGGTACTGGCCGCCCAGATCGATATTGAAATCATCGGGGAGTTCCATCCCGGCCAACCGCTCCTGCATGTCGCCGGCCACGCTGCCCAGGTCGACGCCGGTCAGACCGGCCGTCACGAGGGCCACGCGCTGCTGGTCGATGCGCCGGATCTCGCTTGGGCCCTCGTCCAGGTGGACCCGGGCGACGGCGCTGAGCTGGATCGGACCGCTTGCCTGCTGCGTGCGGGAGAACGAGGCCGAGGCGATTGAAGAGGTTGCCGGGTCCTGGCCGCCGTCGTTATTCCGGTCCGCTGGTCCGTTCTGCCCGGTATTCCTTCGCTCGACCGTGTTCACGGCCATGGCCTTCAGCTGGGCGATCTGCGTCCGGTCCTCCTCCCGCGCCCGCACCCGGATATCGATTTTGCGCTCTCCAGCGGAGAACCGGGTGGCCACGCTGCCGCGGACTTTGTTCCGGATCGCGTCTGCCGCCTGGCCGATGTCCACGCCCAGGGCCGCCATCCGGTCCCGGTCGAATACGATCACGGCTTCGGGGTACCCGGCTTCCATCAGGGAACGGACATCCCGGAGACCATCCAGGTCGCCTAAGACTTCGACCACCTCGCCGCTGACCCCGCGTAGTTCCTTGAGGTTGAATCCCCGTATCTCGACCTCCAGCGGGGCCTTGAAGCTGAACAGGGCCGGCCGGACGAATTCGACCCGGGCATCGGGTATGTCGGCCAGGCGGTGCCGCAGCCGGTCCATGACGGGATCACTGCCTCGTTCCCGAATGGCATTCACGTCGAGCATGACGCCGACACGCGCCACGTTCTCGCGCTCTTCATCCATGAGCGATCCGCTGGACTCCATGGCGCCGACCACGACGTAGACCTGCTTGACGTCCGGATCCTCCCGGATCAGGGATTCGATCATCGACGCCGTTTCGTCCGTATCCGCCAGGGGCGTGCCGGTCGGGAGGATGAGATCCACCGCGAATTCTCCCTGCTCCATTTCCGGAATCAGTTCCGTACCCAGCCGGGGGATGAGTACGGCGGAGGTCCCGACAATGGCCGCAACCACGAGCAGGGTGACAAACCGCTGGTCGAGCACCCGGGTGAGCAGGGACACGTAGGCCGCCTGGAGTGCTTCGAGTCCCCTGTTGAATACGTACAGTACAGGTTGAAACACCTTGCCGAGTACCCAGAAGATCCCGCGCAGGACGAACCACACGGGCACCAGGGCCACCAGGAGCAGGTTGGGAACAAGCGTAATCAGGATCTTGAAAACGCTGCCGACCAGGAATCGGACGAACCGGTAGAAGGGCATGATGAGGCGGAAGAAAAACACGAGAAGCCAGCGCGGCAGCCAGGCGGCCGCGCGCAGCCATCGGTTCCCATCGCCCGTGCCTGCCCGGCCGTGTCGCACGCATCCCCGCAGCCAGTGCCCCAGGAGTACGAAGAACCGGCCGGCCAGGTAAAGGGGGAAGATGCCGATCCACATTGCTGCGGACGGAGACCGGTCACCACCGCGCGATCGGTATCGCTGCGCGGTCTCGCCGAACCAGCCCAACCCGGGGAAGGTGCTGCCGAACCAGCTTGCCGAGTCGCTCCGGAAACTGCCGGCGAACCACCTGATCGCTCCGCCGCGTTCCTCCGCCGACGTCCGCCTGAAATCCCGCCAGGTCGACTGTACCCATAACCCCCTGCCCTCCGCGCCGGCCAGGCTGCCCTCCCGCGAGGCCATCATGGGTATGAACGTCAGCGCCACGGCCAGGGAGGCCAGCAGGGCGAAGGTCACGGTCAGGGCCTGGTCGGTGAAGATCTGGCCGGCGATGCCTTCGATGAACACGATGGGAAAGAACACGGCGATGGTGGTGAGGGTCGACGCGGTTACCGCCATCCCCACTTCGGACGCGCCGCGCCGGGCGGCTTCCACCATGTCGTCGCCTTCCTCGCGGCACCGGAAGATGCTCTCCAGCACGACGATGGCGTTGTCCACCAGCATGCCGATACCGAGGGCCAGTCCGCCGAGCGACATGATGTTGAGCGAGGTCTCGCTGAAGAACATCAGGATGAAGGTGATCAGCACGGATACCGGGATGGCCACCCCGACGATGAGCGTGCTGCGGAGGTTGCGCAGGAACAGGAAGAGGACGAGGATCGCAAGCACGCCGCCCCACTGGGCCGTCTTTATGACTTCGTCGATGGCGTTCTCGATGAAGCGGGATTGATCCGAAACGAGGTGGAGGGTCACACCTTCGGGCAGCGTCGAAACGATGGTGGCCGTCTCGACCCCCATCACGACCCCGCCGGGACCGGCGCTCGCCGGCTCCGGTCCCGCCCCGGCGGCCGTTTCTTCCGGTTTTCCGGCTTCTTCTTCTTCCTTCCCTCCGGGAACTTCCTCCACCGCGTCCCCGGTCTCGACGTCGCCGAGGCGTTCCCGGATCGCCCGGGCGACGGTCACCGTGTTCGCGTCCGCTTCCTTGAAAAGCGCGATTTCCACGCTCTCCCGGCCGTTGATCCTCGTGAGGGTCTTCCGTTCCTTGAAGTGTCTCCGCACCGTGGCCACGTCGTGTAGCCGTACCGGCGCCTCCCCCCGGCTCGAAATGATGATTTCGCCGATTTCCTCGACGGTCCGGAATTCGTTGACCGCCCGGACGATCAGTTCTTCGTCGCCTTCCTGGAGCTGGCCGCCGGCCTGGTTGATGTTCTCCGCGGCGAGGCGCTGGTTGATCTGGCCGAAGGTGAGGCCCAGCCTGGTCAGCTGGGCTTCGTTGATTTCCACCTGGATCTCTTCGACCAGTCCGCCCTTGATGCGTACCGAAGCGACGCCCGGAACCGTTTCCAGCTGCCGTCTGATCTCCCAGTCCGCCAGGTTGCGCAGCATGATCAGGTCTTCACCGGACAGCCCCAGGCGCATGATGGGATCGAGTTCCGGGTTGTACCGCAGGAGAATCGGACGCTCGGCGTGCTCGGGCAGGAAGACGCGGTCCACTCGTTCCCGCACGTCCATGATGGCCAGGTTCATGTCCGTGTCCCAGTCGAACTCGAGCACCACGTCGGAGACGCCCGCCCGGGAGATGGAACTGACTTCCACCAGGCCGGTAATGACCCCCACGTCCTCTTCTATTCTGCGGGATATGAGGTTTTCGACTTCCTGGGGGGCGGCGCCTTCGTACTCCGTGCGGACCGTGAGCGAAGGGTAGGAGATGTCGGGCAGGAGATTTACCGCAAGGCGCTCAAAGGACACGTATCCGAAGATCAACGCGGCCAGCACCAGCATCGTGATGGTAACGGGCTTGCGGATGGCGAAGTCAACGATGTTCATGGGGGTTATTCCGGTGCGTCAGGAGCGACGATCTTTACCCGGGTACTGTCTTTCATGCTGCGGTGACCGGCGATGACGACGAGGTCGCCCGGGCTCAGTCCTTCCCGGATCTCGGTGAAATCGGCGTCCTGCAGGCCCAAGGTGAGGGCGACGCGGGTCGCGACGCTGTCCTGCACGGTAAAGACTTCGTCATCTTCCAGCAGGGCGATCTTGGGGATCAGCAGTACGTCTTCGTGCTGGTCGGCGAGGATTTTCACCCGGACGAACATGCCCGGCTTGAGCCGCCGGTCGGGGTCGGCGATCCTGATCGTGACCTTGAAGGTGCCGTTCTGCGGGTTTATGATGGAACTCACGCGGTGTACCCTGCCGTTGAACGTACCGTCCGGCAGGGTCTCCGTTGCCAGGACGACCTGCTGGCCCACGGCCACGCGCGACCACTCCAATTCGGGGAGATGGGTATAGATCAGCAGCGTGTTCAGGTCGACGAGCGTAAAGAGCGCGTCCCCGGGCCGGGCCATGTTCCCGACGTTCTGGTGGCGCTCCGTGATGGTACCGCTGAAGGGCGCGCGGATGGTGGTCTTGTCGAAGGCGACCCTGGCCGACTCCCAGTCCGCCCTGGCCATGATGAACTCCCGTTCCTTGACCTCGTGGTCCACTTCGCTGATGAGCTCGCTGTTTAACATGGCCTCTGAACGTTCCAGTTCCTGTTT
Source organism: bacterium (assembly GCA_963693015.1). GTDB lineage: Bacteria > JAAXHH01 > JAAXHH01 > JAAXHH01 > JAAXHH01 > JAAXHH01. Next base: position 1,000,054 of record OY843748.1, on the reverse strand, counting down.
CCGGGCTTCCCGTATGGCGTCCGAGCGGGACAGGGCGACTTCTTCCTCGTCGTTTTCCAGCACGGCAAGGACATCGCCCCGCCTCACATAGGCGCCTTCCTCCACCCGCATCTCCTCGATCATGGCGGTCGTCCGCGGGTAGATCTGGGCGTCGCGGTCCGCCTCGACCGTTGCCGTCGTCAGAATCAGATCGGAAATGGTGCCGAGGGAGGCCTCTATCACGTTGACCGGGACCGGCGGCACCTCCGTGGTGTCGGCTTCGGCCTCGCCGTCCGTGCCGACGACCTTCTTGTCGTCGGTTTCCCCTTCGGCGGTATCTGAACTGGCGTCTCCGCATCCGGTCGAGATGAGTGCCGCGAGGATCGCAAAGAGGAAAACCCGGTGAAAACTGATTCCGCGGAGGAAGGATCGCATGTATCTCATTCTCGCTCCTGTAACAGCCCGACTTGACTCTTGAGTCGTACGCCAGTCACGTAATGTATACACCGTTTAATGACTTCAATTCAAAGGAAGTTCCCTTTGAACTGTTATGTAAGACTCAAAGGAAGTCCCCGTTAAACTGTATGTAGGACTTCCATTGTTGGAAATAGGTTACGGAAATATCGGCTGTGACTCGTCTGCGCTTCAACCGACAGGAAAAACAAACGCCATCGTCAAGGGCGGCTGAAAGGAGACAGACCTCACCCGGCCGCCGCCAGCAACCGCTCCATGTTGCCGCCCAGGACGAGGTCCATGTCCGTCTTCGCAATGAAGGAACAGTGGGTCCGCACGGCTTCCAGCGAATGCTGGTAGGTGCTCGCCCGGGCCACGGGCGGGTAATTGGACGCCCAGCAGAGGCGGTCCGCTCCGTAGTACTCGTAGAGCTTGCGGACGATCCACATGCAGTCCGAATAGGGGTACTCCCAGGCGACTTCCGAGGTGTACTGGAATCCTGAAAGCTTGATGTGGATGTTGGGCACTTCCGCCGACTCCAGCACCTCCCGGAGCATGGGCCGGGGCGGCGGTTCTCCCACCTTGACGCTGGCCATGTGATGGCATAGGAAGGGCGTGTCCGGGAACCGCCGCGCGAGCTTTCGCAGCGCGGGCATCCAGGCCGGACTCAGGGCCAGGGAAGCGATCTGGTTGAGGTCGGCCGCCTTCTCGAAGAAGGCGAGACCGTCCCTCGACTCAAACCAGTCCGTATCGTCCCTGAGATAGTGGGTGAACCCCTTCAGTCGGTACTTTTCCACCGATTCGGCGAGCCTGTCGGCGCCGCCCGGCGTGTGGTAGGTGTCGGTCCAACCGCAGTCCACGTCGGCGAACTGGACGAACCGATCGGGATACCGGCGGACGCACTCGGCCCCGTAGTCGTTGTTATTGGGATTGTGTTCGATCCGTGCGCAGACCAGCACCGCCTGATCCACCCCCACCAGATCCATCTCGTGGAGCAGCATCTCCGCCCGGCCCCGGTTCTCCGGATCGGGCACCGCCGGTTCGTAGGGCCAGTAGTCCCAGGCGTGGGCATGGCAGTCGATGATCATCTTTCGTTCTCCTTTGTCTGGTTACGGGTTCCTATGCACTCGTTCAATTATGCGGTACTCGCCTCAAATCCAACGCGGCTCTCGCCTCAAATCCAACGCGGTTCTCGCCTGTAATCCAACGCGGCTCTCGACGTCAATACCGGTTGACCACCCAGAGTCCGGCCGCCAGCAGCACCAGGCCGCCGGTGAGATAGGTGGTCACCTGGTCGCCGAGGATCAGCCAGCTCAGCAGGACGCCGAATAGGGGTGTCGTGAAGAAAAAGGCGCTGATCTGGGTGGCGCTGTGCCGCTGCAGCAGCCGGATCCACACGAGAAAGCAGAATCCGGCCACGATGGCGCCCTGGTACAGTACCGCCGCGACGATGGCGGGGTTGATCGTTACGGGCAGGTTCCATTCGGTCACCGCCCAGAGGAGGGTGAAAATCGGAAACACGACGACCTGCTGCCAGAAGATCACCGCCACGGGGGAGATGCGCCTGACCAGGACCTTGTTGATCATGATCTGGATGGCCAGGCTGATGGAACTGAACAGGACCAGCACGTCGCCCAGCGGGGTCGACGGGCCTCCCGCTTCGTCGTAGATGGTCAGCGCCATGCCCGCGCCGGCCAGGACCAGACCGACGTTTTTCATCACCGTGAGGCGGTCGCCCGGAATGATGTAGTGGGAGATGGCGGCGACGACGAAGGGGTAGGTCTGCATGAACAGCACGGCGTGACTTCCCGAGGTGCGCTCCGCGCCGATGTTCAGGAAGAGGATCTGCCCTGCCATGACGAGGGCGGGCACGGCGATGATCAGGCGGTCGCCCCGGGCCACGTGCAGCGAGACGCCGGCCAGGCGCGTCCAGGCATAGACGCACACCAGGGCGACGCCGAACCGCAGGACCGCCAGGAGGATCGGCGGGATGCCCTGCAGACCCACCTTGACCGATACGACCAGGCCGCCCCAGAGCGTACAGAGCATCAGTACGAGGAGGACGGACCGGGTCGTCAACGGCTGGTTTTCGTCGATGTGGCTCACCCTGGCCAGCCTTTTGCAGGAGGTAGGCGCCAAGAGGGAACGGCAGGGCGAGATTATACGGCCCGGGAACGCCCGAAGGCAACGTTAAAGTTCAGGGGCGGGCACATCATGCGCCGGAACGATGTCCCGTGGCGGCGCGGCGGTTACAGGGCGCGGTGCTGAAGTTCAGGGCCGGACGCGGGACGCCGCATCGGCTTATCTGTTATACCTGGCCTGGAAGCGCAGGGCCACGTTGACCAGCGCGATCATGACGGGCACTTCGACGAGGGGACCGATGACCGCCGCGAAGGCCACGCCCGATTCGATGCCGAAGACCGCCACGGCAACGGCGATGGCCAACTCGAAGTTGTTGCTCGCCGCGGTGAAGGAGAGCGTGGCGTTCTGAGCATAGTCGGCGCCGATCTTCCGTCCCATCCAGAAGGTGATCAGGAACATGAGCACGAAGTAGACCAGGAGAGGCAGGGCGATCCGGACCACGTCCAGGGGGATGGCCACGATCGTGTCGCCTTTCAGGCTGAACATGACCACGATGGTGAACAGCAGGGCGGCCAGGGTAATGGGGCTGATGCGGGGAATGAAGGTCGATTCGTACCACGGCCGTCCCTTGAGCCGGAGCAGGATCAGGCGCGTCGCCATGCCGCCGAAGAAGGGGATGCCCAGGTAGATCAGCACGCTTTCCGCGATCTGTGCGATCGTAACCGGCACGACGCTGCCTTCCAGTCCGAAATAGGGCGGAAGCACCGTGATGAAGACGTAGGCGTATACGCTGTAGAAGAACACCTGGAACAGGCTGTTGAAGGCCACGAGACCGGCGGCGTACTCCGTGTTTCCCTTCGCCAGTTCGTTCCACACGATGACCATGGCGATGCACCGGGCCAGGCCGATGAGGATCAGGCCGGTCATGTACTCGGGATGCCCCGACAGGAAGAGTGCGGCGAGTCCGAACATCAGGATCGGGCCGACGACCCAGTTCAGGAAGAGGGACGCGCCGAGTATCCGCACGTTTCGGAACACGTCCCCCAGTTCCTCGTACTTCACCTTGGCGAGCGGGGGATACATCATCAGGATGAGCCCGACGGCGATGGGCAGATTGGTCGTGCCCACCTGTCCCAGCTGGATCAGGGCGGGAACCTCCGGCGCCCACACGCCGAGGGCGACGCCCAGGCCCATGGCCAGGAAGATCCACAGGGTCAGGTACCGGTCGCGTACCGACAGGCGCTTCGTCGTGGTATCCATTGTTTCCTCTCAGGTAGTGTTCATCGTGGAGTTACGCCGGTTTTATACGGTGAACCACAAGGCGTCACGCGACGCCGATCCTGGTGAACAGCCAGCCCATCTCCCGGCAGATATCCCGGCACGCTGCATCGTACCGGGCCGTCTCCTGGTCTGTCCCGTCGCAGGACTTCGGATCCTCGTAAGGAATGAGTACGCGCTCATCGGCACCGGCTACCACGGGGCAGTCGCGGTCCGCGCTCGAACAGGTCAGGACCGCGCAGAAATCTTGCTGAGGGTTCGAGGGATCGAGGTAGGTCTTGGAGAAGGCGCGTACCGGGGGGACTTCATTCCCCGCTTGAACGAGGTAGACCGGGTTGTCGTCCTTCGAGCACCGTTCGATCCGGAAGCCCGCCCGGACCATCGCCGACACGGCCCTGTGATCGAAGGTAGTGGCTTCCGCGCCGCCCGAGAAGGCATGTACCCCGCGTACGCCGAAGAAATGCGCCGCGGCCTGCGCCCAGATCTGGGCCATCTGGCTCCTGCGCGAATTGTGCGTGCAGATAAAGGTGAGCCGGGCCGATTCGCCGTTTCTGACCCTCTGCCTGATATACGCCGAAACGCGTTCCAGTGCCTTCCCCCGGTCTGCCGGTATCAGACTGGACTCCACCAGCCGCGCCTTGAGATAGCGATCGAGGGCCGGGTGCCATGGGGTATCGCGGGGCGCCGGTTTCACCGTTCCTCCCGCGAAAGCAAGGGCTGACCGTGTAAAGCCGGCTCTTCGCGCTCGTCTACCTGGAGCAGGGCCATGGAGGGTTGGGGCACGCAGATTTTACCCTCGCTGGCCAGCCCGCGTAACCGGTCCAGATCCGCCAGGATCCGCTTGTGAACCCGACGGGCCGAGACGAGGTAAACCGTCACGTACTTCAGGGCGATCGAGGAATCTCTGGCCAGCGCGTAGTAGATCCAGACCCCGTCGCGGCGGTCGGTGAGCAGGCCGTACTGCTTCAGCACGGCCAGGTGCCGGGAGATTTTGCCCTGGGGCATGTCCAGCACCGCCATGATCTCGCAAACACACAGTTCCCGCTCGGTCAGCAGGAACAGAATGCGGAGGCGCGTGGCGTCCGAACAGGCCTTGAATACGGCAACGTCTTTATCCAAAACGGTATCTCCATACGTCATCTGCAGAATTCCGCGGATTTTATATCCTAATAATCGAATATAAGGATATAATACGATTTGTCAAGGGAAATGAAGCGATCGGGTTTCGCCGGTAGTCGTGGACATCCCGCGCCGGGAGGTGTATATTGGAACAGGTCATTCCGCGTCCTCGTGCGCCCGCGTCCTTGTGCGTCGATGAAGACGACAGAGTCGGCCATGGCGCGCTGAACACGTATTGATCAACGCCGCACCCTGGAGAAACATGCCGTCCCGTCCCCACGTCCTCCTCGTCTGCACCGATCACTGGCCGGGCAGGCTCTTCGGCCACGCCGGACACCCCGTAATCCAGACGCCGACCCTGGACACATTGGCCCGCAGCGGCGTCCGTTTTCCCCGGGCCTACAGCGAATGTCCGGTGTGCATACCCGCGCGCAGGACGCTCATGACCGGCACGACCACGGCCACCCACGGCGATCGGACGTTCATGGTGGACAATCCCATGCCGCCGGTCCCCACCCTCGCGCAGACCTTCCGGGACAACGGCTACCAGGCCTACGCGGTGGGCAAGCTGCACGTATACCCGCAGCGGGACCGGATCGGGTTCGATGACGTGATCCTCGCGGAAGAAGGCCGTCCGAACATCGGCGCCCTGGACGACTACGAGGCGTTTCTCGGGGAGAGCGGATACGCCGGGGAAGGATTCACCCACGGCATGGGCAACAATGAATACGGCCAACGCCCCTGGCACCTGTCCGAGGCCATGCACGTGACCAATTGGACCACGCGCCAGATGGCCCGGATGATACGTCGGCGCGACCCCACGCGTCCGGGGTTCTGGTACCTGTCCTACTGCCATCCCCATCCCCCGCTGACCCCGCTCCAGTGCTACCTCGACCTGTACCGCGACGAGGACCCCGGCGATCCGTATCTCGGCGACTGGGCCCGGGATGTCGACAGCCTGCCCTATGCGCTGAAGGCGGTCCGGGGCCGATTCGGGGGGCTGAGCGGCACCCAGGTCGCCTGGGCGAGACGGGCTTTCTACGCCCTGTGCACCCATATCGACCACCAGTTGCGCGTGGTGATCGGCACGTTGCGGGAGGAAGGCCTGATCGACAACACGATCATGCTCTTCACGGCAGACCACGGCGACATGCTGGGAGACCACGGCCTCTGGGCGAAAAGGCTCTACTACGAGCAATCGGCCAACGTGCCCATGATCCTCGTGGGCCGGGCGGGCGATGGCCGGGTCGGGCACAACCGCGTGGACGACCGGCTCGTGGGTTGGCAGGACGTAATGCCCACGTTGCTGGATCTCGCGGGGATCGACGTCCCGGACACGGTCGAGGGCATCTCCATGGCAGGCGGCGAGAAACGGGATTACCTGTACGGGGAGTGCGGCGAAGACGCCCAGGCCACGCGCATGATGCACGACGGCCGGTACAAGCTGGTCTACTACCCGGTGGGCAACCGTGCGCAGTTGTTCGACCTGGAAGAAGACCCGGAAGAGCGCTGCGATTTATCGGATTCGCAGGAACACGCCGGGATCATGCGCCGGCTGATGGATCGGCTGGTTGAGGAGATGGCCGGCCTGGACCCGGCGTGGTTCCGAAACGGAGAATTGACCGGCCTGCCCGACCGCGACTACACCCTGCCGCCCAACCGGGGCCTGTCCGGCCAGCGGGGCCTGCACTGGCCGCCTCCGCCCACGGATCCGGGATCGTCCTATGTGCCCTGAACCTCGAAAGGCGCCATATACTTTCAATAATCCGCATCCAAGCCGGTTTTGCCCGGCACGTCGCGTTCTGGGATCCTGAAAACGAAAAGGAGTTCTACCTGTGAATCTGAAGCGTACGTTGATCACACTGTCCATTCTGTTGATCTGGTCGTCGCCGGCCGAGGCGTGGGGACCGAACGGCCACCGCATCGTGGCACAGATCGCCGAGAAACGCTTGTCGTCAGTAGCAAAAAAAGAAATCGTAAGATTGATCGGGCCGGTCCCGTTGGCACTGGTCAGCACCTGGGCCGACGAGATCAAATCCGATCCGTCGTGGCAGCACGCCTCGCCGTGGCACTACATCAACGTTCCGCCGGATCAGGCCGTCGAAACGGCGCGGAGAAGCTCCCGGGGAGACGTGATCGAAGCCATAGGCCGATTCGAAGGCGTACTTCGGGACCGGCAAGCGAACCGACAGGACCAGGCGGAGGCCTTGAAGTTTCTCGTGCACCTGGTGGCCGACGTCCACCAACCGCTTCACGTGGGCTACGCAAGCGACCGGGGCGGGAACGACGTCCGGGTCCGCTGGTTCGGAAAGAACACCAATCTTCACGCGGTGTGGGACGAACACCTGATTGAGGGGCAGAAACTGAGCTATACCGAATTCGTTGCGTTCATCGATCAGAAGGTCATGCGAAGGAAACTTTCATCGGCTGGCTTGCGTGTGGATTCGTCTGTCATCCACTGGGTCCGGGACTCCCGGAGCCTGCTTCCGGCCGTGTACGATTTTCGCAACGCCTCATCCGGGAATCAGATCCCCAATCTGGGGTATGATTACGTCTTCCGTAACATGGAGCACGTAAAATCCCAGCTGCTGATCGCAGGGTACAGGCTGGCCTATCTGCTGAACGACATATTCAAGGACCGCCGCCGCCGCTTCTACTAACCACTACTAGAGTGATCGACGTGAACGTTGCCGAGCGGAACGGCGTTGTACGGTTGCCTGACCGCTGCCCGCTCCCTGATCCCCTTCCTCATCCCCCTGCCAGCATGACCACGCCCGCCGCCAGCACGAGCCCCGTGATGGTGATCTGGAGGTGGCGTTCCGGTATCCTGCGGGACATCCGCACGCCCAGGGGCACGCCCACCAGCGAGCCGGCCGCCATGGTCACGGCGATGGCGAGATCCAGCTGGCTGCTGCCGGCGTAGATGATGGAACTCGTGAGGGTGAGCGTCAGCGCGATGAAAATCGACGAGCCCACCGTGTCCACCGCGGTCAGGCGGAAGATGATGATCATGAGCGGTACGATGAGTATGCCGCTTCCCACCGAGGTAGCCGCGATCAGTCCGCCGATCACGATGCCGAGTACCGCCACGAGGAAAACCTTGGCACCCGTGACCCGGGAGGGCATGCGATCGTCCGCCTGGTCTGCCTGCCCCGCCTCTCCCGCCGGCGCGCGGGAACCCGGCCGCATGAACATGTGCCAGAGGATCAACAGGCCGGAGAGAATGACCACCGCCGCGATGAACTGGCGAAGATTCGTCTGGAGTGCGCGCCAGGCCGGGTCCGCCGGGTCCATGGCGCCGGCGTATCCCGTGATCCAGAGGGCCACGGCCACGGTCGCGGGTACCGCCCCCACGAGAAAGTACGCCGAGGTCCGGAACCGGATGGTGCCCTGCCTGAAATGGAAGAAGACGGCCGGGAGCTTGCAGAGACAGGAATAGAGGTGGGCGGTGCCTACCGCCACCGTCGAAGGAAGGCCGAACCCGAGCGTCAGAACCGGCAGTATGAGGACCCCGCCGCCTATGCCGGTCATGCCGATGCAGGCGCCGATCAGTGCACCGGACACGAGTTGCATGACGGTTGTCAGGACACTCACGTCCATAGATTGCGTCAACGCTCCCTGTGCCAGGACGGAAATCGGTTCCTGCCCACCGACGCGTCCGCCCATTTTTTTCTTGCCACGCTTGCCGGAACGATGCAAACATGACCTTGCGATGATCCCGACCAAACCCTACGCGGCCACGGACCTGGGCATCTTCCGGTTTCTCGACGGCAAGCTGCTGGTCTACCTGGTAGAACTGAAGATCGAACCCTTCGTGGGCCGGTATTCACTGCCCGGAACGCTGGTGCTCGAAACGGAAGACCTCGAGGCGGCGGTCCGGCGCGCCTACCGCGAGGCAACGGGGCGGTCCGGCGCCTACTTCGAGCAGGTCTACACCTTCTCCGCCATCGACCGCGATCCCAGGAGACGTACGATCTCGACGGCCTACATGGGGTTCCCCGACAGCCCGGACGAACCCTTTGAGCCCGTGGACAAGTACCGCACGGGGGATTGGTTCTACGTCAACGATACCCCGTCGCTGGCGTACGATCACAATGAGATTCTGAAAATGTGTACGGACAGGATCGCGGCCAAGCTGAATTACACCAGTATCGCCCTGCTGCTGCTTCCCAACGAATTTACCATGGCGGAACTGCAGTGCGTGTATGAACAGGGGCTTGGTGAAAGGCTGGAAACACGGAGTTTCAGCGACAAGGTCCTGTCACTGAACATGATTGAGGCCACCGGTGAAGCACGCGAGGAAGACAACGCCCCGCCGGCACCCCTCTACCGCGCCGTGCACCGGGAACTGCAGGAAATCCCCTTCATCTGAAACGCCGATTCAACCCGCACGACGTCGTCCAGGCCACCTACATCATGCGTTTGATGATCCGGCCGGACTGCTCCCTGGTTATCCCCAGTTCGCGCCGCGCCATCGCGCCGCCCTCGTCCAGTACCGGTTCCTGGTCGCCCAGCGTGGGTGCGCCTGTCTTCTGAAAGAACAGGCCGGTGTAGATCTCGTCCCCCCAGATCATGGCCTTCTCGCAGGCCGCCTTCCAGTCGTTCGGATCGTGGCCTTCGTCCTCCAGCTTCTTGACGCGCTGCTTGAAGAAGGGGTAGTCGTTGTCCTTGTTGAAGGTGACGCAGGGACTGAAAACGTCGATCAGGGCAAAGCCCCTGTGCCGGACGGCCTGTTCGATGAGCCCGGTCAGGTGGCGGGCGTCGCCGCTGAAGGCCCGGGCCACGAAGGTCGCGCCGTTCATGATGGCCGCTGTGATGGGATTGACCGGTGCTTCCACGCTGCCGAAGGGCGTGCTCTTGGTCTTCATGTCGATACTGCTGGTAGGCGATACCTGTCCGGTGGTCAACCCGTAGATCTGGTTGTCCATGACGATGTAGGTCAGATCGACGTTCCGCCGCGCCGTGTGGGTGAAGTGATTCCCGCCGATGCCGTATCCGTCCCCGTCGCCGCCCGTGACGAACACGGTGAGTTCGTGGTTTGCCATTTGCGCGCCCGTGGCCACGGCCAACGCGCGGCCATGCAGCGTATGCATGCCATAGGAGTTGAAGAATCCCGGGAAATTCGAGGAGCAGCCGATCCCGCTGATCGTGAGAATCTCGTGGGGCCGCAGCCCGAGATTCACGCAGGCCCGCTGCAGACTGCTCAGCACGCTGAAATCGCCGCAACCGGGACACCAGTCCGGATCCACCTTGCCCTTGAAGTCCTTCGCTTTCAACGGGACTGCCGGTTTTTCTTCCACTGCCTCGCGCGGTAGCGTTTCCACTGACATGATGGGACTCCTTAGACGATGACTTCCTGATAGGGCACGTAAACGTCCGTCGTGCCGGCCAGCAACTCCTTGACGCCGTCCACGATATGGTGGGGCATGAAGGGCTCCCCGTCGTACTTCCGGATGTGGCCGTCGGCCGTCAACCCGGTCTCGCTGCGCAGATAGCGGTGGAACTGGCCGGAATGGTTGTTCTCCACGATCACGGTCCGCTTCGCGTTCGCAAAGACGTCTGCTATGGCCTCCGCGTGAAGCGGGACGATCCATTTGACAGGCAGGTGATTTACGGCGATGCCTTCCCTGTTGAGGGTCTCCACCGCTTCCCTGATCACGCCGTGGGTCGAACCCCAGCCGATGAGCGTGATTTCGGCGTCGGCAGCCCCGGAAAGCGCGGGCGGTTCGATACGCCCGGCGATATCCTTGAACTTCCGGGCCCGCTTCTCCACCATCTTGCGGCGCTTGTGGGGATTGGTGAACTCGTCGCTCACCAGGACGCCGTCCTCGTCGTGTTCGTCCGTGGCCACCACGTGGGCGTAGCCCTCCACGCCCGGCAGCGCCCGGGGCGATATGCCGCTTTCGGTGTTCTCGTACCGCAGGTAACCGTTGCTCGGCGCGCCGATGAGGCCGTGGCCGTTGGCCAACTGCGAACCCGTCGGAATATCGCTCGCGCCGTTGGCCGGCTCGGTAATCAATGCGCCGCGCTCTATATGCGGCTGCATATCAATGGCGTCCGGGTCGACGCTGAAGGTGCCTTCGGAGATCAGCAGATCGGAAATCACGATGCCGGGGCACTGGCAATGGTCCACCAGGTTGAACAGTTCCGGCATGGTGTTGAAGGCGTCCAGCGCATCGGTAGGCGCCACGATGAACCGCTCGAAATCGCCCTGGCTCGCGCCGAGGATCTGCCAGAGGTCGCCCTGCTCCGTCTTGGTGGGCACGCCCGTGGATGGACCGGCGCGCTGCACGTCGATGAATACGACGGGAATCTCCATCATCGCCGCGCTGCCCACCGCCTCGGTCATCAGGGCGAAACCGCCGCCCGACGTCGCGCACATGGACCGGCAGCCCACGTGGGCGGCGCCGATGGCCATGTTGGCCACGCCGATCTCGTCCTCGACCTGCCGCACCATGATGCCCAGTTCCCGCGCGTTCTTCGCCATCCAGTGGAGGACGCCGGTAGAAGGGCTCATGGGATAGGCGCAGTAGAACTTGACACCCGCCGACGCGCCGCCCATGGCGATCGCGTCGTTGCCGTTCCACACCGCCAGCGGCTTGCCGCCGGAAGGTACGGCGAGATTGAAATGCTCGAAATGCGCCGCGGCGTAGTCGAATCCCGCGCGGGCCACGCCCACGTTCTCGTCGACCACGTCCTGTCCCTTGCGCTGGAACTGCATGGTGATGATTTCATCCAGGATCTGGAAGTCCATGTCGAGCAGGTTGAGAATCGTTCCGAGGGCAACGGTATTCTGCACGAGCTTGTTGCGGTTGTTGTCGGTCAGTTCGCCGATGGGAAGGGGACACAGGTGCACGCCGTCCCCGGGGTCCCCCGGCGTGATGGTGTCGCTATTGTAGATGACCCGTGTGCCGGGTCCCATGAGCCCCAGGTGCCGGTCCATCGTATCCTGGTTCAGACAGACCAGCAGGTCGAGTTTGTCGCCGTGGTTGTGAACCGGTTCCTCGCCGATCCTCATCGTGAGGAATATATGACCGCCCCGGATGATCGACTGGTACGCATTGTAGGCGTTGAGATGCAGGCCGCGGCGGATGAATATCCGGGCGAGTACGTTGCCCGGCGTGGCGATTCCCTGGCCCGCGGCCCCGCCTATGGCAATGGCAAAATCGAAATTATCAGAACTCATCGGTTGCTCCTGTCTCTACATCACGGACAAGCTGATCTGCCGACGTACGTGCAATGAACTGTCAAGGTAATACCAAAGTTCCGTGGGAACCGACAAGATACACATTCCCCGGTGGGGTGTCAACCATTCCTTATCACACTTGACAAAAGCGAGCGAAGCGAGCTACCTTCCGGGTTGGAAATCCAATCTCGAGATCGGTGTCGGCAACCGGATCTGGTGAACCTTCATCCCCGGGTCGTGGACTTCGTGGCCTACCTGCTCGAATCGCCCGATATCGCCATCAGTCCCTTCCGGTTCTGGAACCACCTGACGCCCGGAGGCATGAGCGACGGGGGAGGCTGGCACGTGGACGACACGTGGATGTCCGACCGTCCGTTGACGGAGCTCCTGTGCATGTACTACCCGCAGGACGTCGCCGAAGACATGGGGCCTACCATGCTGCTGCCCGGAAGCCACCGTCGGCTCTATACCCCCAGCCAGACCCGCAAGCTGGGATGGATCCGGGGCCAGGAAAAGCTCACCGTCAAGGCGGGTTCGCTGGCCATCACCTATCCATCTATCCTCCACGCGAAGGCGGCTCATTTTTCCGAACGGCCGAGATCCATGATCAAGTATGGTTATGAGATCGCGGATCCCCGGTACGGCTACTACCTCACGCGCGAAACCTACGACAACCTGTCCCGGTCGGAGACCGGGCGCGGACTGATCCGGTTCGCGGAGGTCAGGGACAAGCGCGATGCGGTATGGAACAGCTACTGGGATTTTCACCAGAGCTATACGTTCCAGGATTTCAAGCACCAGATCGGTATCGTGGGCCGCGCCCTGCGCAAGCACCTGGAACACGAACAGCGGGGTGATCCGGGATGAACGGCGCCGATATCGTACGGCGATACGAAGAAGACGGCTACGTCGTGCTGCCCGGGGTCATCGACGGTAACCTGACCGCCGAGGCCCAGGGGCATATCGAATGGATGGGCAGGAAGTACCCCGAGGTCCGGCCGGAGCAGTACCATCACCACCTGATCGTGGACGATCCCTTCTGGATCCGCCTCTGCACCGACCCGCGCCTTATCGACGTCATCGAACCCTTTCTGGGCCCCGATATCGCACTCTTCGCCGCGCACTACATCAGCAAGCCGCCCAGGGACGGACAGCCGGTGCTGTGGCACCAGGACGGGAACTACTGGCCGCTGGAACCCATGGAGGTCATCACGATCTGGCTGGCCGTGGACGACTCGACTCCGGAGAATGGCTGCATGCGGGTCATCCCCGGCAGTCACCGGGACCAGAAGCTCTACAGGCACCGCTCATCGGAGGGGGAGAACGTACTGCGGTCGGAACTGGACCTCAAGATGGACGAATCCGGGGCGGTCGACGTCGTCGTGCCGGCGGGCGGCGTCTCCCTGCACGATCCCTACCTGATTCACGGGTCGAAGGCCAACCGGTCCGACCGGCGCCGGTGCGGGCTGACCCTCCGGTACATCCCCACGACCACGCGGATCAAACGCGAGAACTTCCCCGCCTACCTGTGCCGCGGCAGGGTCGTGGACGGCGTCAACCACTATCCGCCCCTTCCCCGGTTCCGGCCTGGCGATCACTATCCCTTCGAAGGATGCGACCGGCCGCCGTGGAACTGACCGGGCCATCGCTCAGACTATCCCCATATCCTTCAATTCCTGCCTGACCGCGTACATGGCGCCTTCGGTCGCCAGGACCCATAGCCTGTCGCCCGGGGCGAGCCGCCGCATGATATCGTGGAAAACGTCGCTGACATCCGAGGCCGAAGCCATCTCTTCCGCGTCCATCTGCTCATCCATCAAGGCCAGGTGCGCGCCGCCCGCGCCGGCCACGTGCAGAGATCTCGAACGATCCGCCAGGTCTGCCAGGTCTTCGTCCGCGACCCACGGTCCGTTGTGCCCGTCCCGTACGGCCTCGTCCAGGAGAAAGAGGTAGTGGCCGCGCCGCCGGTCAAGCAGGCAGGTTCTGAGCGCTTCGTGGAGTGACGTCCTGTTCTTGATCGTCATCAGGCGGGCTTCCCGCTCATGGATCACCACCCGCTCGTCCCGTCCTCCCGTCGACTTTACGGCTTCGAGACCCCTGCGTATCGTCACGGGACTCAGGCCGAGGGCGATTGCCGCCGCCGCCGCCGCCGCCGCGTTGTACACGTTGTGCAGCCCCGGCAACCCGAGGCGCACGTCCAGGGGACCCCGCGGCGTGATGAGCCGGAAATTCGATGCTTCCGGACCCAACGCCACGTCGATGGCGTATACCGTGGGCAACGGCCTTTCCCAGCCGCAGCTGTCGCAGGCGTAGTCGCCCAGGTGGGCCAGGCAGTTGATACGGTAGGCAAGGGCGGCGCCGCACCGATGGCAGGGCACCTCCGGCGCGGACGCCTGTGCCAGGTGCAGGCGCTCGTCCTCCACGCCGAAGTAGGTCACCCGGGGCGGCACGCCGCGTGTGAATCCGCCGCACAGGACCGGATCGTCCGCGTTCACGAGGATATTGTTCCCCGCGGCCATGGCGCCGAACCAGTCGTGCCATTCACCGATCAGGGCAACGGGATCGACGCCCTGGTTCGATTCATCCGGGTACAGGTTGTTCAGCACGAGGGTCCGCGGGCTGCACAACCTGATCGCCCTGCCGAGCAGGCCGGTCTCGAAACCGAATATGCCGTAGTCCGCGTGGATCCGGCCGTGGCGGTCCGTCGCCTGGACCAGGGTAGAGACCACCTCGTCGATGGACGGGGCGATATCTTCGGGGTAAAGCGTGCGGGCATCGGCCTGCCGGAGCATCGCGGCCAGGATCCGGCAGGTCGTGTGCTTGCCGTTCGTTCCGGTTACGCCGGCGACGCCTTGCCTGAACTGTCGTACCAGGGACCGGGCCAGCCCGGGCCACGCGGCGGCGGTGAGGGTGCCGGGAGGGATGCGTCCGCGGGAGAAATCAAATAACTCGGCCGCCCTTGCGACGGACTTGTCTATCGAGAGGGCGGCCGATCGGAGTATGCGCATAGTAGGTTGATCGGTACCGGGGAATCAACCCTTGGTCATATTCTGGCGCCGCGCCATTCGTCCCTGTCGCCGGAAATATCGACGATGTTGCCATCCGGATCGATGGCCTTGAAAGCGATCGCCGGCGGGGTATCGGAGGAGATGGCGTCACGGCCCTTCACGGTCTTCGGCGCTTCCGCCCCCCAGTTCCGCACCCTGTGCCAGGCGGCCTGGAGGTCATCCACGAGCACGCCGAAATGAATGTACTCCTCGCCTTCCTCGAGCGCGGGCCGCGACGGATCATCGTGGGGCAGCAGGGTGACGTTGCAGGTTCCGTCGCTGAGATCGACCGCTTCGCCGTTGCCCCGGCGGCCGATGAAATCGAAGCCGATCACTTCCTCGTAGAAACGCCGCGAGACCGCCACGTCCCGACATCGCAGCGCCAGGTGACGCAGAAACGCCATTCGAATCCCCCCGGAATTGTCGTTCAAGCCTATGCTATCTTAAGAACCACGCTGGTTTAAAGTCTCTTCTCTTTGGCGATCTCCTCGACAGCCCCGATGAACTGGTCGGTCTGGGCATCGGTCACCATGATGTGCATCGAAGTCCGGTTGGCGTCCCAGTTGATCTCGTCGTGCGTGACGTTCCGGATATAGATCCTGTGGCGGTCCCACAGCGCGTTGTTGAGATCGCGCGTCGCGACGCCTCTGACCTTGAAGGAGACGAGCGCCGCGCTCATGCGGGGATCGGGCGAACTGTACACGTCCACGCCGTCCATGTTGCGCAGGGCGTTGGCCACGCGCACGGCCTGGTAGCGGTTCCGGCTCTCGACGGCTGCCGGGCCGATCATGTTGTGGAAGTCCAGCGCCGCGTCGATGGCGACGCGGGCCGGGGCGTTGGAGGAACCCCGCAACTCGAACTTGGCGGCCCCCGCCAGGAACTCTTCGTAATACACCTTGGCAAAGCCCGTGGGTTCCTGGCCGTACATGGTCAGCCCGTTCACGGGACCGGAGTAGAGCGTCGGCCAGACGCGGTCCACGATGTCCTCTTTCACGTAGAAGAAGCCCGTGTACATGGAGGCCATCATCCACTTGTGGCACGGCCCCGCGTACATGTCGCAACCCAGGTCGTGCATGTCGAGGTCGAGCATGCCCGGAGGCTGCGCCCCGTCGACCAGGGTGATGATGCCCTTCGACCGGGCCATCTCGCAGATTTCCTTCACGGGAAGGACGAGCCCGTCGCCGTAGTTGACGTGGCAGAAGCTCAGCATCTTCGTGCGCGGCGTGATGGCGGCCTCGAAGGCCTTGAGCAGCGCGTCGGGACTGTCGGGCGGATGGTACTCGGGGGAGGAAAGGTCGATCATGACGGTCTTCGTGCCCTGGCGGACGGCCCGGAGGTTGATGGGCTGCACGCCGCTGGAGTGATCGTGGTTGGTCGTCACGATCTCGTCGCCCGGCTCCATGTCGACGCCGAAGGTGCCGAAGACCATGCCCTCGGTCGTGTTGTTGGTGAAGGCCACCTCGTTCGACTTGCAGCCGATGTACTTCGCCATCTTCTCCCGCATATTCGCCCGGAAATCGCTGTTGTAGACGTAGCTGGTGTAGCTCTTGTAATCGGAGTTCGCGCCTTCCAGCGCGGCGATCTGCGCCCGGTGCACCGGGGCCGGGGACGGTCCGCGCGTACCCGTGTTCATGTAGGAAACGCCGTCACGGACGATGAACTGGTCGGCCACCCAGTTCCAGTAGGCGGCGTCGTCGGGTTCCGGGAGATGGTCTTCGGGAAGCGGCGGCTTCGCTCCGGCCTTGCCGGCCATGGACAGCAGGGCCGTGCCCGCCGCCAGGCCGCCCGCAATCCGTCCAATGAACCCGCGCCGGGAAAGTGCTTTCAACTTCTCCGGATCCTCGTATTTCGGGTCGAAATTCAAACCGGTCTCTTCCGTTAACATGGCGTTTCTCCTCGGGGATACCTTCCGGCACACTCCGGGTCCGTGCGCTGCGGGAACCGCCGCGGCGGACCATGCCAGGGGATCTGGAAAACAACTTGTAGAGACGAGAATCTGTAAAGAGAGTATACAGGGCACCAAAGGGGGTCTTCAAGTAAAAACTGCATTTCGCGGGATTTGCGGGCGCGGGCTCTGATTTCTGGTTGCGGGGTGGTAAAAACACCGCTTACTTGGTAGTTGTCTATCCGATGTCTCCGACCCGGAAGGCAACCGCATACAGTTCCGGGGCGACTACTAGACACGGTTCGCTGAGCACACCCTGGCGTCGAGAAAGGGACCCGACGTGAAAATCGAAGACATCGACTCGTACTTCATCGGGGGCGGATACGTCATCCGCATCCGGACCGACAGCGGCCTCACCGGGGTGGGGCAGACCGCCTGCTGGGGCTATCCTGAAGCCGTGCACCAGATCGTGGAGCGGTTCAAAGGCTACCTGGTGGGACAGGACCCCTTCCGCATCGAACACCACTGGCAGTATCTCTACCGCATGTCGCCCTTCAGGGGAAGCGCCCTGTCCGGCGCCGTCAGCGCCGTCGATATCGCCCTGTGGGACATCAAGGGAAAACACTTCGGCGTACCGATCTGGGAATTGCTCGGCGGAAACTGCCGGGACCGGGTCAGGCTTCATCTGCTGGGCGGCGGCGGCACGCCGGAGGCCATGTACGAGTCCGCGCGCAACGCCGCGTCGGAGGGCTTCACGGCGCTCAAGTTCGACCCCCTGCCGGGCGGCTACCAGGATATGGCCCTGGACCGGATGATACGCACGGCCCGGGATCTCGTCGCGGCCGCGCGGGACGGCGGCGGTCCCGACATGGACCTCATCGTGGAGGTCCACCGCAAGCTGACCCCGCTGACCGCCATGCCCCTGGCCAACGCGCTGACCGAATTCAACCTCTATTTCCTCGAGGATCCCATCCAGATCGACAGCATCATGGCCCAGGGCGAAATCGCCCGGCGGATCGGCGTCCCCGTCGGGAACGGGGAACGCCTGAATACCATTTGGGAATTCCAGGAACTCCTGGCCCACGGCGGACCGCAGTACGTACGGCCGGACGTGGCGCTGGCCGGCGGCCTGACCCACTGCAAGAAGATCGCCGCCCTCGCCGAGGCCCACCACTGCGCCGTCGTCACCCACAATTTCCTGACGCCCCTCATCACCGCCGCTTCCGTTCACCTGGACACCAGCATCCCCAATTTCGTGACGCAGGAGTACAGCATGGGGGACGAATCGGAAGCCGGCAGGGTGTACCGGACCCGCATCCGGCGGGAAGGCGGATACATTCCGATTCCCCGGGACCCGGGCCTGGGCGTGGAACTGGATGACGAGCTGCTCGAGGGCGCGGCGTTTACCCCGATGAATACCGCGAGCACGTTGCTCAGGTCGGACGGTTCGGTGGCCAACTCGGTCTAGGACTTCGCGCTTGGGGGGACCGGCCGGGAGAGTGAGAGAGGACATGCGTCGATTCAGTATACTGCATCCGATCTGGTTGGCCTTTTACGACGGGGCGATCTACGAGGACGTGGCGCGGCACTGGCGGAACCGCACCTTTCTGTACCTCCTCCTGCTGTTGGCCCTCGTCTGGATACCCTTCACCATCCAGACGCAGAACGAGGTGGATGCATGGGTAACCCGGGAGGCGCCTTTCTATATTGATCAGCTACCCGATCTGAGCCTTTCCGGGGGCGAACTGTCCACTTCCTCCTCCACGCCGACGCTGCTGCGGGACCGCGACGGGACGGTCCTGGCCGTCATCGATCCCACCGGCCGGTACACCAGCCTGGACGACACCGAGGCGCCCGTGCTGGTGACGCGGACCCAGATCTTCATCCGGGGCGAGGGCGACCAGGTCGACGTGAGCGCCCTGCCGGAAGGCCCGCCGGAGACGCTGACCCGGGAGGACCTGTATGTAATCGCCGACTGGACCCGCTCCCTGGTCAACACGCTGCTCTTCCCCGTGCTGCTCATGCTGTCCTACGCCTACCGGACGCTGCAGTCGTTGCTCTACGCCTATGTGGCGTCATTTTTCACGACGTCCACCGGAGGGAGTCTGCCGTACCGGACGCTCCTGAACCTGGCGATGATCGCCATTACCCCGGCCGTCGTGCTGGACACCGTGCACATGCTCATGGAATCGCCGCTGCCGGACTGGTTCTGGTGGCCGGCGTGCGTACTGTTGTCCCTGGGTTACCTGCGTTTCGGTATCCGGGTTACGCTGGAATCCGAACGGCAGGCTGCGGTTTGAAGCGTTCGGCACAAGGCCGCGAGGAACAGGCTTCGATCAAGATGAGTTTTCTGGCATCGCAGGGTCATCATACGCGTAATCGTCGTCACCTCTTACACCCGCAGATGAAGGGATCGCCGTGAAACGCATATTGTTGTTGATCAATGCGCACAGGCCGCCGTTCAGCCAGTTCGCCGCCATGTTCGAAGGGTTGGTGAACGGCGCGTCGCAGTTTGCGCTGGAAGTGACCGATGACCGGAACGCGCTGTGCGACCCGTCGGACTACGACGCCGTGGCGCTCTACATCGCGGCCGGCGAGCTGAGCCGGGAACAGGAGCAGGGCATCACCGGTTACGTGCGCAGCGGAGGCGGGCTGCTGGCCGTGCACACCGCGAACGCGGGGCTGGCGCAATACGCCGATTACACCGAGATGATCGGCACGGAATTCATCGGCCACGATCCGCTGGGCGATTTCGACGTGGAGGTCGATCCGGCCTTCGACGATATCCTGCCGCGCCTGAGACCGAGTTTCCGCGTGGAAGACGAATGCTACAACATGGACCTCAAGACGGAGGCGGAGCTCAGGTGGTTCCAGCACGGGATATGGAAACTCGAACGCAAGCCCTTGGGTTACGTGCGGGACTACGGGAAGGGACGGTTGTTTTACACCGCCCTCGGCCACGACAACCGCACCTTCGTGCATCCCGACTTCCAGGACCAGTTGATCAAGGGGCTTCGTTACGTGTGCGGGATGACGGACGGATCGCCTGTCCGCATCGGGCTGGTGGGATACGGCCCGCTGTTCGGCATGGGGAAGCACCACAGCGATCAGATCGCCGCTACGCAGGGGTTCGAACTGGCCGCAGTCTGCGACCGGGACCCCGCCCGGCTCGAAGCGGCGCGGGAGGAGCAGGGCGACGACGTGCCCATGTTCCTGGATTCGGCGGAGATGGTCGAGGCCGGGCTGATCGACCTCGCCATCGTCATCGTGCCCCACGCCTACCATGCGCCGGTCGCGAAACCACTGCTCGAAGCGGGCCTGCACGTGATCACGGAAAAGCCCTTCACGGTCAAGGTATCCGAGGCGGACGAACTGATCGCCCTGGCGAAGGAGCGGGGCGTCATGATCTCGGTGTACCACAACCGGCACTGGGACCCGGACATCCTGTCCATGAAGGAGATCGTCGACCGGGGCGACATCGGCGAGGTGTACTCCATCGAGAGCGCGCTGGTGGGTTACAGCCTGCCGGGACAGGCCTGGCGATCTCACAAGGCGGTTTCCGGCGGCGCGATGTACGACTGGGGCGCCCACAATTTCGAGAAGATCCTGCAACTGGTGCCGCGGTACGACGGACAGGGCAACCGCATCAACAAGCGGGCGACGCTCTACGGAAACTACATGAAGCGGGTCTGGCACAGCAGCACCAACGAGGACTACTGCCGGGCCTACGCCCGTTTCGATTCCGGCGTCGAGGCGCAGTTCATCACTTCATCCATCCACGCTTCACGCCGACCCATGTGGGCCGTCCAGGGAACCGGCGGATCCATCGTCATGGAGGGCGGGGACGGCGCGGCGACGGTGACCATCGCCAGCGCGGACGGACGCCACCGGACCGTGGATGTGAAACCCTATGAACGGGGGCACAACTGGCAAGGGTTTTACAAGAACGTGGCGGATCACCTGCTCGCCGGCCTGCCCCTGGCGATCACCGGGGAATGGGCAAAGGGACCGATACAGCTGATTGAAGGGTGTGAAACGGCCTCGAGAGAGAACAGGCTTGTTGAAGTGGAATTTGATTTCTGACCTGAGTTGAATCTGGAAGAGATGCCTCGGAAATGACTACGAAAGAAAAACTGGAAGCGGGATTCACCATCCTCGCGATCCTCGCGCTCTGGCCGGTAATCCTGGGTTGGGAAAACCCGGTTTACCAGGTCGCCCTCGGCGTGATCCTGGTCGTGTTCATCGCGCTCGTCGCACAGAAATTCCGCCGCATCCGGTCCATCTACAATGCGTCCAAAGTGGAAGCGAAGAAGCGCAGGCCGCCTCCGGGAAACCCGGAAGAGCCTTTCGGCTGACGAACCGGTATGAAGCCCGTGCCGCAGTGCTGAGGAGCGGGGTGCGGTCCGGTGTCTTGCCCCCGCCTGGACCGGCACGTTATCGGCTTCTGAAATGTAACGCCGATCCGCTACCGGGATTCCTCTGCCCCTTCAGGCGTATTTCCCCGGAAGTTCGGGCGCCGAGATCTCGTCCAGGAGGGCACGGTCTTCCGGTTCGAGTGCCCATCCCACGGCCCCTAGCGACTCCTCGACCTGCTCGGGGAAATCCGGCCCGATGATCGGCGCGGTCACCTCGTCGTGGTCCAGGATCCAGGCCAGCGCCACCTGGGCCGGCGTCTTCCCGTACTTTTCGCCTACATTTATCAGGGTCTGCACGATGCGGTCCAGCTTATCGGTCATCGCCTCGTCGAAGGGATACATTCCGCGGCTCAGGCCCGGCCTGGGGTTCTTCCCCCAGGGGCTGTTTTCGGGCGGAATGGCCCCGCGGCGGAACTGGCCGGTGAGCAGTCCGATGGCAAGCGGGCTGTAACACATGAGACCGAGTCCGTGATCTTTCGCCATGGGCATGAGTTCGAGTTCCGTTTCCCAGCGCGCCAGCAGGCTGTAGTTGTACTGCAGGCAGACGAAGGGCTCGAGGTTGCGCCGGTCGCTCGTCCAGAGGGCGTCCACCACCTTGTACACCGGCCAGTTGCTGCAGCCGACGTACCGGACCTTGCCCTGGCGGACGAGGTCGTCAAAGGTCGACAGGGTCTCCTCAAGGGGCGTGACCGGGTCGAAACTGTGCGCCAGGTAGAGGTCGATGTAGTCGGTCTGCAGCCGTTTCAGGCTTTTCTCCACGCCCTGCATCAGGTTGAACCGCGAAAGCCCCGTGTAGTTGGGCCCCTGGCCCATAGTGCCGAAGATCTTGGTGCAGAGCACCACGTGCTCGCGCCGGCCCTTGAGCGCTTTCCCGATGATCTTCTCCGACCTTCCCTCCCCGTAGAACGCCGAGTCGATGAAGTTGCATCCCAGGTCGAGGGCCGTTTCGATCACCCGAATGCCGGCATGCTCGTCGATCTCGCCCCGAAAGGCGGTGCCGAGGCAGATCGGCGAAACCTGCAGCCCGGTCTTGCCCAGATAGCGGTATTCCATGATCCATCCTTTCCGTATCGGGTCCGTTCTGAAACGCCCGGGTGGCGTGGCACTTCAAGAGCCAGTTTCAATCTCTACGAACGATGACGAAGGGGTCCCTCACGTCCGGGGCACGTCGGCTTCGGCGAAGGCCTGCTCGAGGGTCCGGTAACACAGGGCGGCCGCTTCGAAGGGGTCGTAGTCAGGACGTCTTTGCACCATGTGACTGACTTCCGCCGTAATGGATCCCTCGTATCCGGCGGCATGCATGGCGCGCAGGTAGGCCGCGATGTCGAAATCGCCCTCCCCCGGTACGAGAAACTCGTAATCCGGCACGCGGCCGCGCTGGTCCTTGACGTGGGTGTGGACCGTGTGGGGCGCCATGAGCCGGACCGCCTCGTCGATGGGCATGCCCAGGACGTCGAAGTGGCTGATGTCGAAATTGAGTCCCAGGTAGGGCGAGCCCATGGCCTCCACGAGCTGGACGGACTTCTCCGCGGTGTCCAGGGCGGATCCCACGTGGGCCTCCATGCCGATCACTACGTTCCGAGCCGCGGCGTAATCCAGCAGTTCCCGGACCCGTTCGAAGATGAAATCCTGCCTGGGCTCCCAGTCTTCCGGCGCGCCGCCCAACACGGTGTCCAGGGCCGGCGCGCCGCGGCCGTCGCTCCACTCGGCGCACAGGTCGACGGCCCGCTTCAGCACGCGCATGTTCTCGCGGTGCGCGTCGGGGTCCTCGTCGAGGAGCGAGCGGTGGGCGGCTACGGCGGGCATGGACAGGCCGTATCCGGAACAAAGCGCCTTGATGCGGCGCCGTTCACCGGCGTCGAGTCCGTCCACGGCTGTCGTGTAGTTCGGCAGGACGGTCAATTCCACCGCGTCGAAGCCCTGTTCGTTCAGAAACGACAGGGCCTGATCCACGGGAACTTGGGGCATGCCCCAGGTCGTATAGCCGATTTGCATGTGCGCGCTCTGTATGATGCCGATGCGTGTATCGATGCGTTGCGAACCGCGAGCCCGCCGCGTCTCCCGGGCCGCGAGTTCGTTGCGTCTCCCGGGCCGCCCGGACCGCCCCATCGTACCCGGGTCTCCCAGTCTCCCGGTCCGCCCGGACCGTCCGGTCCACCGCACCCCTTAAAGCATATCGCCGGCCGTCAGGAAAGCCTTCAGCCGCTCCATCTCCTCGTCCGAGAGATCGGGCAGGGGGCTTCTCCTCCAGCGGCCGCAGATGCCAGCCAACTCCAGGACGGCGTGCTGGGCCGCGTCGCCGCCGGCCGGAAAGGTGTTGTACAGGTAATCGAACAGCGGCATGTCGAAGCGCGCGATGACGTCCACGGCCGAATCGAGGTCTCCCTTTTCGATGGCGGACCAGTAGGCGTGGGCCACGTCGGGCTTGAACTTGATGAAGGTCGACATGTACCCGTCGCAGCCGTAGGGCAGCATGTCCATGTGGGTCTGCTTCTGGCCGCCGGCGAAGATCACCCACTTCCCGTGGGCTCTCGCGCAGGCGCCCCGGGCGAAATCGGGGCCGAAGTCTTCTTTGAATCCCACGACGCCGGGCACCTCGTCCACGAGCCGTTCGACCGTTTCGAGCGCGCCCCGGACCCCCACGCTCACCAGGCCGGCGCTCAGGATGAACGCCGGCAGGGACTTCGATACCGCGTCGTAGTACGCCACGAGCCCGTCCACCGTCATCCCCCGGTCGGGCGGCGCCACGATCACCGCGTCCGCCCCGCGGTCCCGGGCGTATTCCGCGAAGGCGGCGGTCTGCGGCGTGGACCAGAACCCCGCGCTCGCGATGAACAGCGCCCGCTTGTTCACGACGCCGGCGGTAAAGGCCGTCATCTCGGCGATCTCCGCCTCGGTGAGCAGCGAATAGAGGCTGTCCCCCGGGGTGAACAGCACGGTGCCCGCGCCGGCGTCGATACAGAAATCGACGAACCGGCGCAACCCGTCGTAATCGATGCCGTCATTTTCGAGAAAGGGGGTGTTGATCGAGGCGACGGGACCGGTCAGGTGGTGTCTGAAGCGATCGATATCCATCTATGCCTGCCCTTCTTCCGACCAGGTGTCGAAGGGATTGCCGGTTTCGGCGAAGGGAAACGTGACCCGCGCGCCCGTGATGTGGGAACGGTGCGCGCCCATGGCCATTTCGATATGGCGGCGGGCCGTGCGCGCGTGGCACAGTTCGTATTCGGGTTCCCTGCCTTCGATGAGATCCATCATGGACCGGGCCATGCGGTGGTGGGCGTTGATCCATTTCTGCCCGCCCGGTACCCGCTCGTGGGCGAGCACCTCCCAGCGGTCGTCATCGAAGGGCTTCGGGTTGGAATGGGGATGGAAATAGATATCCGGTCCGTCCTGCGTGGGGCCGGGCAGGATGAGCGTGCCGGCGGTCCCGTGGATATCGATGCGATAGGGATTCTCCAGGCCGTCGCCCGCGAAGGATTCGAACTCCGCGTTGAACCCGTCGAACTGGTAATGGGCCCACATGCCGTTTCCCGCGGAGGTACCCATGCCGAACAGCCCCTCTTTGCGGTCCGGCGGGCGGGCCGGTCGGCCGTCCTGGGTGATGATCGCCTGGCACCACGACGGTTCGCCGAAGAGCTGCCACAGGAAATCGAAGAAATGGGGATAGAGATCGATGAACCACTGGTCTCCCCCGTTTTCGCCGCCGAAGCCGTACATGCGGGCCCAGCGCGGCTGCCCGATCCCGCCTTCCCGGATCATCGGGATGGCCTGGCGCTGGATTTCCGGCCGTCCCCGCCAGGGGTGGGCCATGATGAGCAGGACGCCGGCCCGGTCGCAGGCTTCCACCATGGCGTCCACTTCGGCCGGGGTGCGCGCCAGCGGTTTCTCGGCATAAACGTGGATTCCCCGTTCGGCCGCGGCCAGCACCATGGCGAGATGGTTGCTCATCTCGTGGGTGGCCAGGACGACGATGTCCAGCTTCTCCTGCTCCAGCATCTCCGTGTACCGGGCATATCCCTTGCGCGCGCCCGTACGCTGCAGCGCCCCCAGCCGCCCTTCTTCGTCCGGATCGGCCAGGGCGGCGATCTCGGCCCCTTCCACGCCCACGAAGGCCTGGTCCAGGGAATGTCCGTAGTCTCCACAGCCCGTGTGCCCGATGATACCGATTTTCAATGCCTTGCTCCTGTTCTCTTTGCCCTGGTCCCGGGGAAGGTCCACGATCGGACCATCACCATGCAAGCGGGAGAAGGTCCGCGATCAGACGACCACCATGCGTTCGGCCTGGATGATGAACACCTGGGCGCCGCCCACCATGGTCGTTACCGCCTCGCCCAGCCCGAGCGCGTCGAGATGGGTGCCGATCTGCGCGACGTCGATGGCTTCCTCCCGGGCGTGGCAGTGGTTCTGGATGAGTTCGAGCACGGGAGGTACGCGTTCGTCGTCCACCCCGATCAACAGGGTGACGTTGCCGGCGCGCAGGAAACCGCCCGTGCTGCCGATTTCGGTGAACCGGAAATCGTTGTCGATCAGTGCATCGGAAAGATGCCGGATGTCCCGCTTGTTGACGATTGCGATGAGGAGTTTCATGGCGCGCCTCCTGGTCCCTGTGTCCTTTTCACGCCGTAACCGATTCGATCGCTTCTCCGGCTACGCTGATCATCCGGTCCAGTTCTTCGCCGGTGACGACCAGCGGGGGAGCGAAATTCACACTGTCTCCCCGGCAACGCGTATAGACGCCGTTTTCGAGCATCTTCTTCACGATTCTTCCGCCCGTTTTCAGTACGGGATCGTAGGGTTTCCGGGATGCTGGGTCTTCTACCACCTCCACCGCCGCCATCAGGCCGATGCCGCGGACATCGCCCACGTGCGGCAGCGTCCGCAGCGACTGCAGGCCGGCCATCAGCTTTTCACCCATCTCCCTGCTGCGCTCGACGAGGCCTTCTTTTTCCAGGAGATCGATATTGGCCAGTCCGACGGCGCAGCAGGTCGGATGGCCCGAATACGTAAAGGAATGGTTCCATTTCCGGTCCTCGGGCGCGTTTTCGATGCAATCGTGTATCGCGTCCGAGACGATGATGCCCCCGAGGGGCACGTACCCGCTGGTCACGCCCTTGGCGAAGGTGATGACGTCCGGGACGACGTCCCAGTGGGACAGGCCGAACCAGTGGCCTATGCGGCCGAACCCGGTGATCACCTCGTCGGCGATCAGGAGCACGTCGTACTTCGTGCAGATATCCCGGATCCTGGGCCAGTAATCTTCCGGTGGCACGATAACCCCCGCGGCGCCCTGCACGGGCTCGCCGATGAAGGCGGCCACCGTGTCGGGTCCTTCGCGCAGGATCGCTTCCTCGAGCGCGCGGGCGCCCGCCTCGCCGCATCCCACGCCGGTCTCTGCCGGCCTGTAGTGGTATGGATAAGGCGCGTCGATATGGACGTAGTCCGGCAGGCTGGATGCGAAGTCCGCCCAGTAGACCTCCAGGCCGGTGGCGTTCATGGCGCCGATGGTCACGCCGTGGTAGGCGTGCCGCCTGGAAATGATCCTGGTCTTTTCCGGCCGGCCGGCCCGTTGCCAGAAATACCGGGCCGTCTTGATGGCGCTGTCGTTGGAAACGGCCCCGCCGGAGGTGAAGAAGGTATGATTCAGCGGTCCGGGCGCCAGTTCCCGCAGACGGTTCGCCAGTCGCACGGCCGGGACATTCGTCGCCCCCGCGTAGCAGGAAAAGTACTCCAGCTCAAGGATCTGGTCCGCCGCCGCCGAGGCCAGTTCGCGCCGCCCGTGGCCGACGTTCACGTTCCAGAGGCTCGAGAGTCCGTCGATGTAACGGTTTCCCTCGATATCGACGAGTGTGGACCCCTCGGCGCGGACGCAGATCAGGGGCTCGCCGTGGTCGCTGCGGTGTTGCAGCGGATGGATCAGGTACGCGTCGTCCCTGAGCAGTTGCTCGCGGTCGCCGTAGGTCATTGCGTCGCGCTTTCTTTGTTTATGTGGCGGGAAGGCGTTCAATGGGAATTTGACAGTGCGCCGGACACCGGTTATGGTATATTATATGGAGAGCACATCACACAATCAAGATGAATGAAAGGGAGCGTCCATGTCCGGCGAGCACCCCCATCCCTGGCGGGACGGCTACGAAGGCGCCGTTTCCCTGACCTTCGACGACGGGATGCGGTCCCAGCTGGACCGGGCCCTGCCGATCCTGGCCGAAAACGGTCTTCGCGGCACGTTCTACGTCAATCCCCGGGGACCGGACTGGCGCGGCCTGCTGGCGCCGTGGAAAGCCGTGGCGGAAGCCGGTCACGAGGTGGGCAACCATACGGTCAACCATCCCTGCTCCTGCGCGTTCAAGGAGACCCGCGCCGACTGTCTGGAGACGATGACCCTCGACGACATGGAGTGGGAGATCGGCGAAGGCAGGAGGCGGATATCCGAAGCCATACCGGAACAGGCGGATTTCACCTTCTGCTATCCTTGCTACCATGCCCACGTGGGCGAGGGGCCGGGCCGCCGGAGCTACGTTCCGGTCGTGGCCCGCCACCATATCGCCGGCCGGGGCAAGGGAGACTTCGCCAATCACCCCCTGACCGCCGATCTGCACCACCTCTATTCCTTCCCCGTGGAGCGTCGCGCCCGCTCTGAGATGATCGGCCTGGTCGAGGAAGCCGTGAGTCAGAAACGGTGGGCCGTGTTGACCTTTCACGGCATATCGGACGGGCATCTTGCCGTGACGGAAACCGATTTCCACGGACTGTGCGGCCATCTCCGGGAATGCCGCGAACGCATCTGGACCGCACCGGTCGTCGCCGTCGCCGGGGCGATTCGCGACTGGCGGTCCGCCGGGTCGAACCGGCCCGATGGGGCCGCGGCAGCCGGCCGGGACGAACCGTGACTTCCCGGACCGCCCGGACCGCCCGGACCGCCCGGACCGCCTGTCCCATGCATTCCGGATCTTCCGATATCCATCCCATGCCGGTTCTCGTGGGGCCGACCGGCGTCGGGAAGACCGCCGTCGGTATCGAACTTGCCCGGCGAATGGGCGCCGAAATCATCTCGGCGGATTCCCGCCAGATATACCGGTACATGGATATCGGTACGGCCAAGCCCACGGCGGAAGAGCAGGCCGCGGCGCCCCATCACCTCATCGACATCGTCGATCCGGACGTGCGATTCAGCGCCGGCGAATACGGCCGCCGGGCCCGGGAAGCGATCCATGACCTCGCCTGCCGGGAAGTGCCTGCCCTCGTGATCGGAGGCGCGGGACTGTACATAAGGGCGCTGACCGAAGGCCTATTCGATGCCCCGGGGATTCCGCCGGCCCTTCGAAAGCGGCTGGAAGCCGGATACCGGGAACAGCCCACCTCCGCGTTGCATGGACGGCTGAGCGCAATCGATCCTGCCTCTGCCGCGCGCATACACGCAAACGATCGCCAGCGGATCGAAAGGGCGCTGGAAGTCCACGACGCGACGGGGGCGACCCTGACGTCCTGGTTCGACAGGCCCGCGGCCACGCGTCCCCTTGAGGCGCGTGTGATCGGACTGCGGCGGGAACGCGCTGCCCTGTACGCGAGGATCGACAGCCGGGTCGACCGGATGATCGCATCGGGTTTGGAGGAGGAGGTCCGCGGCCTGATGGACCGGGGGTACGGCGCCGGGACCCATGCGCTGTCGACCTTCGGATACGCCGAAATGCTTCGCTGCGTCCGCGGCGAACTGGACCTTGACGACGCCGTTTCGATTATCCGGCAACGGTCGAGGCAGTACGCGAAACGCCAGTCGACCTGGTTCAGGCAGACCGAAGGCATCGGCTGGATATCCGTGGACGACGGGGAGGATCCGGGGGACACCTGCGAGAAGATCATCCGGACGTTCCCGCATCCGCTATTTCAGGAATAGCAGTTTCCGGGTCACAACCGACCGGCCCGCGGATCCCTCCGTAGTCATTCGACAGAAATAGACCCCGCTCGCGACCCGTCTTCCCGCGTCGTCCCTGCCATCCCAGGCCGTGATGAAGGCGCCCCGCGAATGAGTGCCGTTCACCAGGGTGCGTACCCGCTGGCCCAGCGCGTTGTACAGGATGAGTTCCACTTCACCGGTCCGGTCGACCTCATACCGCACTGTGGCGGAAGGCACGCTACCCAGGCTGAAGGGATTCGGAAACGTGGTGAGGGACGCTGCGACCGGGCGGCCGCTCCCCGTGAGGGTGGGATCGAACGTCGCCGTATACGCGTATTCGAAGCCGGCGCCGGAGCGTTCGAGGGAAGCCACCACGAGCATGACGGTCTCGTATCGGGTCCAGTCGGGTACTTCGATAGTGACGCTGCCCGTGGTCGCGGGAAGCGTCATGACCGTGTCCGCTTCGCCGCTGCCCGCCACGGAAACGCCCCACTCCCCGGTTATGCCCGTGAACTCGATGCGCAACCCCCCGTAGAGGGATGAATCCGGAGCGAAACGTATATAGTTTGCCGCGAGGTGGGCCGGGTGATGGGCGGCGGGAATATCGGGGCCGTCGTATCGGTACGAGGCGGAGTCGCGCTGAAAGACGGGTTCGTGCAGGCCGCTCACTTCGACCGGGGGATAGCGGGCGCCTTCTTCGTAGAACCGGTCCGCGTTGGCCCGCTTTTCGGTGAAGACGTTCCAGGTGGCAAACTCCTGGAAGGCGGACGCGAGATCGCTGCCGACGCTGCGCAACCCCTCGTCGATGGCGTCCAGCGCCCGGCTCGTCCCGGCTCGTTCCCAGATGCTTCGAATCAGGTCCCTGCCGTGCCGCTTCTCCAGGAACAGCGGCCAGAGCACCCCGGCGTATTCATGCTCTCCGTTCGAGGTGTCCAGCGCAATCCAGGGCTCCGTCAGGAAACCGCTGAACGACGGGAGGTAGGTCAGGTAATCGTCGACCTCGTCGTAGACCTGTTCTTCCATCCATACGGCGCTTTGTTCCAGCCAGAAGGCCTCTTCCCCGGCGTCGTAGCCAAACTGTACGGCGTGGAAGTACTCGTGGGCGACGGTGATCCGCAGCAGGTCCAGGGCCTTCTCCAGCGTCCTCCGGGACTCGACGAAATCGTTTTCTACGACGATGTACGAAGGAAGTGCCGGGCCGGTCGTGACTGCTTCCGGCCGGGCGTATCCACTGTATTCGCTTGGGAGATCGGTAATATAGACGTCGTATAGTCCGTCGCCGCCATCGTCCGAATCCATCGCCTCGTATCGATCATGGTACCGGTAGTCCACGGGCGGCGGGCGGTAACCGAGTTCTTCCACGATTACGCGGCGGGACTCGTCCAGGAAGTTCGCACAGTACCGGACGTATTCGGGCACGTCGCCGGTCTTCGCGTCTTCCAACTCCGGCCAGCCTGCCCCGGGCCGGTCTTCCGTCGTGGTGACGTACCAGATCTTGAAATGTCCGTCGGGGCTGACGTAGTACTCGGGCGCGGCCGTGTAGGAATGGCCCAGATCGTCCGTGCGGTCCCCCTCGCCGGGTACGGTGGGCCGGCCTGCCGTCACCTGGTCGGGACGGTGGGGTCTGGCGGCAAGCCCGCCCTCCGACGGCTGGCGGGCGAAGGGGTGGACTTCCAGCGTGCCGCAACGTTGCGTGGGGGGTGCCTGGGCAAAGGCGCCGGATTGGATAGTCGTTCCGACGATAAAGGTCAGGAAAAGACGTTTGAAGAGCGGGAAGGATGGATGATAACTACGATCCATGACGTTCGGTCGGGGCGTCATGGTCCGCCGACCACCAGCGGGACAGGTTGACACATCAGGGTATATGTACCACGAAAAGCGATCATGCGCGGAGGAATCGAATAGTCTCCCAGTGGTCAGCTTCCGGTCGCCTCCTCGCGCTGGTGTTTAGGCGGTATGGGGAAGCGTTCCGCGTAGTGGGACAGGTCCTTGCCCGCGATCAGGTCTTCCAGGATATCGTCGTTCTCGTCCCAGTGCTGATCGTTAGGGTGGATGTCCAGCGCGATGCGCCCCTCGCCGTCGATCAGGTAGGTGACGGGAATCCCGTAGCGTTGGTTGGTCTTGGCCCGGAACTGGCGTTCCCAGTAGCCGCGGAAGTCGAAAAGGGAGGTCTTGCTCGTCATGTAGTATTCTATGACTTGCTCGTTCCGCGCCGCGATCCCGGCCATTTTATCCGGGTCGTTCTTTTCCGCCTCGTCGGCGGGACGTACCAGGTTCTTCGCCAGGAGGCCCTCTTTGTAGCTTTCCAGGCCGGGACCGAACCCCTCCGCGAATTCCTTTGGGTCGAGGGGTTGCTCGTCCTTGTAGAATTTGTTCACGCCGACAAACAGAAAATCGATTCGTCCTTCGTACTTGTTCGCGATGTTCATCAGGGATTCCGCGTCCCTGATGCAGGGCGGGCACCACCAGGCCCAGAAGTTCACGAACAGCGGCCTGCCCCGGTAGTCTTCCAGGGTCACCTTCGTGCCATCCATGGCATATACTTCGAAATTCGGGGCCGTCTGGCCAATCTCCGTGCCGACCGTCGCCTCGCGCTCGCTTTCGTTTCCGCCGGGTGTCCCGCTGCATGCGATTCCGATCATTCCGGTAAACAGGCCCGCCATCAGTAGCGTTCGTATCGTTTCTGTCAGGAAGCGCCGCATACGTTACCTCACTTTGGGATAAAGCAAGCAGAAGCTGTCGGGGGATCCGGAATGTTGATGATTCGAGGGTAACTTCGGTAAGTTTACCGGAATTGTCAACAACTATTTTGACGGGTGCGGACGGTCACAGGCCGCCCAGCGCCTCTTCGAATGCGCCGACGGCCAGGGGTATGTCCGGCTGGGACAGTACGGCCGAGATCGCCGCGACGCCGTGGGCGCCCGCTTCAAGGCATTGTCCCGCGCGTCCGGGGGTCACGCCGCCCAGGGCAAAGACGGGGATCGTCACCGAGCGGACCGTTTCCGCCAGGGCCCGCAGCCCTTTGGCCGGACCATAGGCAGCCTTGGACGGCGTATCGTATACCGGGCCGAAGGTGATGAAGTCGGCCCCCTCGGCTTCCGCGGCGCGCGCTCCTTCCGTGCTGTGGGTCGATCTGGCGATCAGGGTGCCGGCGGGCAGCTTCTCGAGGGCTGCGCGGGCCATGCTGACCGGCACACTTCTTTCGGGCAGATGAACGCCCTGGACGCCGCAGGCCAGGGCGACCTCCAGGTTGCCGTTGACCATCACCAGGGGGCGGCATTCGCCGAGTTGATCCTGTACCTTCCGGGTCAACGCCAGCAGGCCGGGCGTATCCAGGTCTTTCTCCCTGATCTGGATCGCACGGACACCCGCGCGGCAGGCCTGGCGCAACGCCGGGGCCAGGGATCGGCCGGCACACCGGGTCCGATCGCTGATCAGATAGAGCCTGAAATCTGCCATGCAGCCTGTTTCGCAGCCTGTTTTTACGACGAATGGATCACACCGCTCAGTGGACTGGAAGCGGAAGCATAGGCCTTCATGGGTATCCGGCCCGCTTCGTAGGCAAGGCGTCCGGCTTCTACGGCTTTGCCCATGGCGACGGCCATTTTAACCGGATCCTTCGCTCCGGCCACGCCGGTATTCATCAATATGCCGTCGCAGCCCAGTTCCATGGCGACAGATGCGTCGGAGGCCGTCCCGACCCCCGCGTCGACGATCACGGGAACCCCGCTGTTCTCGACGATGATGGCGATGTTGTGCGGGTTGCGTATGCCCAGCCCGGAACCGATGGGCGCGGCGAGGGGCATGACCGCGACGCACCCCGCGTCTTCGAGTTTCTTGCAGACGATGGGATCGTCGATGGTATAGGGCATGACGTTGAATCCGCGGTCGACCAGGATGCGCGCGGCTTCCAGCGTGGCCTCGTTGTCGGGGAACAGGGTCTTTTCGTCCCCGATGACTTCGAGTTTTACCGTGTCGGCGCCCAGGGCCTCCCGGGCCAGTTCGCAGGTCAGCACGGCGTCGCTCGCCGTATAGCATCCGGCCGTGTTGGGCAGGAGTTCGTACCGGTCGCGGTCGATGTAGTCGAGCAGCGATTTTCCCGAGGGATCATCCAGATCGATCCGGCGAATGGCCACGGTAACCATGCTTGTGCCGCTCGCTTCGAAGGATTCGCGCATCAGTTCGAAGTTCGCGTATTTTCCCGTACCGAGGATCAGCCGGGACTCCAATTCCATTTTGTCTATTTTCAGGGCGCCCATGATCACTTGCTCCTTTGCCTTTCCTGCCAGGGTCGCAGTGGGTATCAACTACCATGTTTCATTGTTTCATCACAGACCGTCACGATAGACCATCTCCGTCGCGCTCGATAGACCATCTCCGCCGCGCTCGATAGACCATCTCGGCCGCGCTCGATAGACCATCTCCGCCGCGCGGGTTCCGCCGGGTACGGCTTCGGCGGGTACGGCTTCGGCGGTCATCCCCCCGCTACCGCACGGATCACCTCGACCACGTCATCGTCGCGAAGCACGGTCTTCCCGTGTTCCTTTCTCGGGACAACCGCTCCGTTCAGCGCGACGGCGGTCCCTTCGGAAGGCACGCCCAGATCCTCCAGCAGGGCGGCGATACTCGTGTCGCGGGGCAGTTTCCGGGACGTCCCATTAACGGTTACGGTCATCGTTCATCTCTCCGGTTCACGCTGGGTAGAACCGATCGGGCAGAAAGGGTCGCATGATGGAGGGGACCCTGTCGTGCAGGATCGCTTCGGCAAGCAGTTCTCCGGTCAGCGGCGCCAGCAGTATGCCGTTCCGCCCATGCCCCGTGGCCGCGAACAGGCCGGGCGTCCCCGTGGCCCCGAGCACGGGCCATCCGTCCCGCGCCACCGGCCGCAGCCCCGACCAGGTGGATTCCAGCGGCCAGGATTTCAGTCCGGGCGCAAGTTCGAGGGCGCCTCGAAACAACTCCATGACGCCGCCCAGGGTGACTTCGTCTCGAAATCCGGCTTCTTCTACGGTTGCGCCGACGATCAACCGTCCATCCGAACGGGGCACCAGGTAGACTTCACGGGTGAAGATCGTATGCCTGAATGGCGGGTCCGTGCCCGCTCGCAACGCGAGGATCTGGCCGCGCACCGGGCGGACGGGGATTCGATGCGCGGGCGAAACGCCGTCGAGGTAGCGCGCCCGGCAGCCCATGGCGATCACCACCTTCGGCGCGTTCCACAGGCCGTCCCTTGTTTCCACCCCCGCAACGCAGGGGCCATCCATCACGATCTTCCGCGCGGTGACGCCTTCCCGGACTACGCCGCCGTGCAGGCGCACCGACTTCGCCAGGGCCGTGACGACGTCCCGGTTCTCCACCTGGTGATCGCCCGGGTAGCGCAGGGCCATGTGGATCTGATTCGAAAGATTCGGCTCGAGGCGCCTCGCCTCCCGGACGGTCAGCCGCTCTACGGATACGCCATCCCGGCGATGCCGTTCATATCGCGTCTCCAGCCGGGCCTGTCCGCCGATACTGAACGCCGGATAGATCATCCCCGTCGCATTGTAATCGATCGAACAACCGGTTTCTTCCCGAAGCGTCTCGATGAAACCGGCGTAGCCTTCCAGTCCGGTCCTGCACAGGATGAAATAAGGATCGGGTTCGTCGAATTCGCAGTGGGGCGCCAGCATACCCGCGGCGGCCCACGACGCCCCGCGGCCGGTCCGGTGCCGTTCGAGTACCGTGACGGCGCAACCGGCGAGACACAGCCGCCTTGCCACGGCCAGGCCAATGATCCCGCCGCCGATGACCACGATGTCCGATCGCTGCGCCACGGAACCCCGCCACGTCCTCACCGGTAAAGAAAAAGCCGCTTCTCGTCGAAACGGCCGCCTTCAGCCGTTTCCCTACGCTGGCATAATCCAGGTCAGGTTCGAAGGGTCGTGATTCTCAGGCTCGCGAGGAGCCGCCCCTAACGGTAACAGGTCAGTTTAGGGAAAGCGGAGGGTGATGTCAACGAAATCTTCCGATGAAGGGTACCCGCGCCGCGCTGCCGTCTATCCGGTCCGCTGCCCTGACGGACGAGCCATGGGGGCCTTTCGAGGCGGTCCGGACCCTCAGACCATCCCGAAGTACCGGCGCATCAGCCATTCCGCCGCGAGCAGGCCGACGAGTAGCATCAACACGGCGGGATGGTCCCACACCGTGATAGTGCGCGTCTCCTGCACGGTGATTTCGTCCATGTCTACCTCATCGGCCATGCGTGCAGTTTCCGATGGGAGGTAGAATGCCCCACCCGTCACGTCGGCCAATTGGACGAGAAGCTTCCGGTTCATACGCGTTCTTTCGAATTCGGCGGCGGCCGCGCCCACGACGAATCCCCCCCTGTCCGTGCCCATCGGCAGGCCGTTCAAGGCGGCGGCCGCTTCAAAGGAGTACTCGCCCGTGGGCAGAAACTGAAGACGGCCCGCGTACCGACCGGAACCCTGGCCCGTCGGGGAGAGATCCAGTTGGAGCGGGTCCATGCCTTCCCGTTCGGATCGAACCGTGACGGACAGGTCGGCCTGTTCGACCGGCCGGTAGTTTTCATCGTAGAGCTGTCCGTCGAAGCGAATCGTTTCACCGCCCCGGTACCGAAGTTTGTCCGTGGCGACGCGAATCCTGCGGCTGGCCTCCCGCACGGTGATCCACCTTACGGCATTGTTCCAGAACCTTTCGTACGCCGCGTTGGTGCCGCCGCTTCCCCACATCATGAGGTCCCAGCGCCACAGACCCTGGGCGGCAATGCCGAGCACGCTGCCCTGGCCGTAGCGATGCGCGGCGATGACCGGAGCATCCTCTCTTCCGGTGCGCCACGTCGGATTCCTGGCAAGCACCGTCGCGCCGGGTTTTGCGCGCCCGACCTGGTTCATTCCGGGCAGGGGAGGCAGTTCGGTCCAGCGCCGTTCCGATTCGACAGGGTCGTCGTCCAGCCGGGTGATCGGATGCGTACCGCCGTCGGCCGTGAGGACCGGGACGAAGGTTTCCCCGGTCATGCCCCTTGCCGTCGCGGCGATTCCGAAGGGCATCATATTGCCGACCGGCGTGCCGGCGTAGCCCCCCATTTCAAAGCTGTGCGGACCGCCGAAGGCGATCAGGCCGCCGCCCCTTTCCTCGACGAAGGACACGAGAAAGTGCGCCCATGGCCGGATGCGTTCATAGGCCACGCTGCCCAGTATTACGAGGTCGTAGGAAAACCAGTCCCCCCGTGAAGCGGGAAGCGGTTCAGGATAGGTTGCGCCGTCTGGCCGGAACACGATGCTGGTCACTTCCAGACTGGCGTCCTTTTCCAAGGTGCGCCTCAGGAATCCCACGTCGGCCCGGGGGGCGCCCTCGACGTAGAGTATGCGCAACCCGGATTTCAGCACCTTGACGGTAAAGACGCGCCGGTTGTTTCTCGCGGTGATCTCTCCGTCCAGTTCGGGGACTTCCACCTGGTACCGATGTATGCCGACCGTCTCGGGGACGACGTGGAAAACCACGGTCCGATCCCCTTCCTGGCCGTCCAGTGCGATTTCTTCGCTCTGCAGGACCCGGTCCCCTTCCTGCAGCGTTACGGGTATGGGCACCCGGCCGTATCCTCGACCGCCTACGACGACTTCGACGGGCACGTTGCTACCGGCGTACACCACCTCGTTGACCGTAAGGTGGGAAACGCGGATATCCTTTACGCCCAGCGTGTCGCCGATCCCCACCGTGTACAGGGGCAGATCGAGGTCCTCTGCGACCCGGAGGGGATCGCGCCCGACGGTGAAGTTTCCATCGGAGACCAGGATGGCAGCGGCGAAACGGCCTGCCCGGGCACCGTCCTGGAGAAAGGACAGGGCGGCGCCGATATCGGTCCCCGCGCCGTCGGTCGACAGGGAATCGTCTCCCCTCTCCGGCAAGGGGGACAGGTCCTCCGCGAACCGGTAACTGTGGACGCGGTGGCGGGTCTTTATGGTATTGAGCGCCTCACCCGACAATACACCGGCCAGGATTTCGTTCCGGCTGCCCAGGCGGTCCGAAAGCCCCATGCTCGCCGAGGTATCGACGAGTACGGCCACGCCGGGGGATTCGGTTCTTTCCAGCAGCATGCGCGAGGCGGGTTCACTGAGGATCGCCAGCAGGACGGCGGCGGCGGCGATCCGCAGGCCGATGATCCCCCACGCAACGGCCGGCGATACCAGGGTGAAGAGCCGCCGGGAAACCCCGTAGATCAGGATACAGGCGAGGATGAATGCGGCGAGGATCCAGGTAAGGGAATCCGCTTGGAAATCCAGGGACATGCAGGGGTTCCGGTGGCTGGCCCGGGCCGGC
The DNA here is from genome assembly GCA_963693015.1 of bacterium. Lineage (GTDB taxonomy): Bacteria > JAAXHH01 > JAAXHH01 > JAAXHH01 > JAAXHH01 > JAAXHH01. The sequence continues at coordinate 962,400 of OY843748.1, read as the reverse complement.
CGGGAAATCAGGCGAACCGGGCAGGATCAGTTGACATCCCCTTCTTATAGTTTTCTCGCATTCAATTCAAGCATTTAAACCAGGCATCCACGCCGAAGCCACTCGGCCAACCTCTGGCATGTGCACGATGGGGCTGCATTCACTTTCCCAGGGCGCCGTCCAGCGTAGCCTGGGCGATCAGGTAGTCGTACTGCGCGCCGGCCAGGTCGGATTTTGCCCGAGCCAGGGCTTCCTGCGCAGTAAAGACGTCCAGCAGCGTGCCGGAACCCACCCGGTATCGTTCCTCCGCCAGCCGGAGACTCTCCTCCGCCGCCACGATGTTGTCGTTGCTAAGCGCGATGACTTCCCGGGCCGTATCCAGGTCGAGCAGCGCGCGTCTGATGGTCAGCGATGTAGTCCTGCGGGTCTGGCGCAGCGTTTCCTCCGCGATCAGCTGCTGGGTCTGCGCCTGCGAAATATCGGCATAGGTCTGCGTACCATTCAGGATCGGCATGCTGAGACTCAGATTGAAGGACAGCCGCCAGTTCTTGTCATAGGTGCCGTAGACGTCCTGGAAGCGAACGCCCGACCGGCTGTAGCCTACGGAGCCGGAGACCGTCGGCCAGAGTCCACCCCGGGCCATCTTCGTCTGAAGCAGCGCGGAACGGATGCCGCCCTCGTCCCGCTGGATCGCGGGATTGGTCAGGTCGGCCAGCCGAAGCGCGTCCTGCAGGGCCATGGGCGCCGTCGTATCGAGCGAGCCGCCTTCCAGGGGATCCGCGATCTCGAACACCTCGCTGGAACCGATGCCCATGACGTTGGCCAGTTCGGCCCGGGCCTGCAAGACCGCATTCTCCTGGTTATGCAGGTTTATGCGCACGCCGCCAAGTTGGGCTCTGGCCTGCAGAACGTCCACGCGGGCCACGGAACCGATCTCGTACATACTCTGGGACCGGCGCAACTGTTCCTCGTTCAGGCGAACCTGTTCCTCCGTCACCTCTTTGAGGCGCATGGCGCGCAGCAGGCTGTAGTACCGGGTCTTCACGTCTACGGTGACCTGGTTTTCGGTATCTACCTGGTCCAGTTTGCCGTTATCTACCAGCTGTCGGTCACGGCGGATCGTGTTCCAGTTCCTGCCGCCATTGTACAGATTCATGCGCAGGAAGACGTTGTTGCTATAGTTCGTTCGGGTGCTGCCCGGCGCTTCGCGGAGCACGACGCCCTCGACGATGACCGGGGTATCGCCCGAAGTCGTCCGGTTAGCGTTCATTACGCTGGCGGTCAGCTGAGGCATGACCCCCGTATACGAACCGAGGACGGCGGCCTGGCGGACTTCCACCTGTTTCCGGGCGATTTCGATCCGGGGATTGTTCGCCAGGGCGATTTGGATGCACCGGTCCAGGGTGTACAGATCGCCCGTGCCGCGACCGGCTCCGGCGTTCTGCCCGTGCGCCGTCTCCGCCAGGAACAACAGGCCTGACACGATCAGGACGGCCCGGAAAATCGTGTTCCGCATCATCATGGTTCATCTCCTTGTTTCGATGGTAATGGAAGGATCCTTTTAAGGATTAGACGGATATGCAGCCGAAATCCCGCGCAACAGATCGATTTATCTGTTAGACCTCAGCCGGAATGGAAGGTTTCCGATGAAACGAGAAAGAGGGAAGAGGGAGGGCAAACGTCCGTCACGTGCGGCGGCGCCAGAGTATCCACAGGCCAACCGCGAGGACACCCGCGCCCGCCCCGATCCACGGGGAATAACCTGGGGAAGAGGGGGATGCGGCGACCGCCGGCTTTATCGTGCAAAGCGACGTGAGCAGTTCGACGGATTCGCTTACGGCCACGTCGGCGATCACGGTGAAGAGCTTGCCGTCGAAGTGCCGGCGCAGTATGGCATAGGGGCCCCGGTCCCAGACGCGGACGTCGCCGTGCAGTTCGGGCGTGCCACGCGGAGACCGGGGAGTCTCTTCGGACGAAGCGGTCCGCTGGAAGAGCGAGATCCGGGAGAGCCCGTCGCTGTACATGAAATGCACGAGTGGTTGACCGAAGTGCTGAATGACGCGGCGTTGCTGCAGGGTGAATCCCGGAGGGATGTAGACCGGGGCGTTCAACCTGAAATCCGCCTCCTGCTGCACTTCGCTGATGGATCCACAGGCAATGACCCGGTTGGTTTCGACGGACTTGCCCGTCCATTCGTCCGTCGCGAAAGTGGCCGGCGGGATAAGCGGGTCCTTCTCGAACTCCGTCAGGAACAATTCCTCGACCAGCATGCCCGTTTCATCGCGTTCTTCCGTTCGAAACACGAGGCCGGTTTCTTCGTCGATCCAGGCCGTCATGGTCATTCTCCCGGGATGACGGGGCCTGAAAGCCAGGACTGCCACCGGACGGTCGAGGAGCCGGTCGGAGCCGGTGATCCGGAGTTCGTAGTTGGTTTGAAGCAGATCGAGATTGCTGAACTCCAGGTTCATGTCGAGCACGCTGGAGTTCGACTGGCGTCGATGCGAATAGAAGAGCGAGTCCCCCGAGGCCTTCCGCCGGTACACGTCGTCGTCCACGCGGATGATGACCTCGCGGATCCGGCCTTCCGAATCGGGGATGTCGATGCGGTCCCGGTCGGGGCGCTGGTGGATTATCTTCTGGACGTAGCGGGTGGTGTCCCCCGCCGCGTTGAACCGCTGTTTCGTCATGGTGGCGCGGTAGCTCGTCCGGGCCGGGGCTTCCATGATCTTCTGGTAGGTAACGTCCGGATCGACGCCGCGGACCGGGGAAGGAATCGAGAGGCAGGCCGTTGCGACGAGACACAGGAATGCAGGTCGAAACCACATCTTGTATCGCCTATTCCTTGTAATTGACCATGACGGAACCCAGGGTGCCGCTGGTGAACACACTCTGATCTTCGATCAGGGCGTGTTCCTGCAGGATGAAGAACATATCGTCGTTCGAAAGCGTTTGCTGCGCCGGCGGCGTCTCGACCGGCCTTGTCGACTCCCAGATCAGGCCGCCGGCCGCCAGCAACAGCGTGGCCGCCACCGCGATGAACTGCCGGGGTTGCCGTCGCCGCGCCGAATCCCTTCTGTTCAGCCCCGGCACCATATGGGCATGCGTCGTGCGCTCGAGAATGGCCGTCTGGACTTCCGCCACCGCGACCGCTGCAGGCTTCTCGCGGCGGCAGCAGCGCAACATGCCCCGGACGGACTGCAATCCGCGCAATTCCCGGGCACAGTCCGGGCAGGACTCGATGTGCCGCGCGATTTCGGCGACTTCCTCGTTGTCGCACATGCGCTCCAGGTAGCGTGTGAGCCGCTTCTTTATATGGGTGCAGTTCATGGCCAGTTCCTACAGATCCAGGTATCCGGTCAGTCGTTTGGACAGCGCGCGCTTCAACTTGAGCCGTCCGTGATGCAGCCGGGACATCACCGTGCCCTCGGGGCACTGGAGGATTTCCGCGATCTCCTTATGGGAGAGACCTTCCAGGTCGAACAGCACGACAACGGTCCGGTGCCGCTCCGACAGGGTATCCAGCGCGGCGGCGATGGACCGCCTCAACTCCTCGTGCTCCAGCACCTCGTGCGGGGTCTTCTCGGAAGAGGCCAGATTGGAAACCAGAAACTGTCGTCCGGCGCTGCCGTTCCGCGTGCCGTAATCCGCAAAGGAGAACATGCGGCGGCGGGATTCCCGCTTACGGAAGTTGATGCACTTGTTGATCAGTATGCGGTAGAGCCAGGTCGAAAACCTGTACTGCGTGTTGAACCGCTCCAGCGTTCGAAACACTTCGAGGAACGCGTCCTGGACGAGGTCGCGCGCGTCATCGTGGCTCGCGAGCATCTGGTACGCCACCGAATACGCTTTCTCGCTGTACCGCCGCGTCATCTCGTCGAAGGCCGAGCCGTCTCCCGATTTGGCCCGTTCCATCAACCCGCGTTCTTCCTCGCGTCGATGCTCGCCGGCGCCGGGGGCGGTCGTCGTTTTCTGTGCTTCTACCGAATGCACTCGGTTCATGGCGTTCATTCGGTTGCAGCCCCTCCCGATTCTTTCCGCCGTACGCCTGAAATCAAACCCGTATACATCTTAACTCCGTTTATCTTCACAATTTAGGCGGACAAAACACCTGAAAACCGTTTCGAAGGTCATGCCAGGCTGATTTCATTGGCTTTTCGATACATCTCGAGCGCCTTGTCGATCTGTTTGTTCTTATCGTAAATCAAGCCGAGATACCGGTATGCCTGCTCATTGTCCGGTTCGTGGCGAAGCAAGGCTTCGAAGTGCTCGATCGCTTTGGCGTGCCTTTCGACGTGACAGTACGCCTTGCCGAGGTGGAGGTGTACCTCGGCCTTCGTCCGGTCCGCCTCCAGGGCCCGCGTGAGCATTTCTATCGCAGCATCGTAAGATCCGGTGGTGATGTAAAGTACGCCGAGGTGGTAGCAGGCCTCGAAGGAGAAAGGTTCGTGTTCCAGGGCGCGAAGCAGGTCTGTCCTGGCCTCCTCGTAATGTCCCGTCTCTGCAAACAGCACCGCCCGGTCGACCAGCGTGTCTATATGGCCGGAGTCTTTCTCCAGTGCGCGGTTGTAATACTGCAGCGCGGTCTCCTGAGATCCGGTGGAAAAGAACATCCTGCCCAGGCCGCCCGTGGCGGTAGCGTGTCCCGGGTTCTGTTCGAGGATGCGTTTGTACTGCTGAATCGCCGATTCGTATTTGCCTTTACCCGCGAGGTTTTCCGCCCTGGACAGCATTGCGGAGACGTCGTTGGACCGGTCTTCACGCGCCTCGCCGGCAGGCCTGTAGTATCCCCGGTCGACCGGCGCCTCCCGAGTAGGCGCTTCGGCATCCGGCGACTGTTGCGCAACGGCGTTCTTCAGCGCATCGAAGGGAACGAAGTGAGGTACATGGCGGTCGCTCAGGGGCATGCCCACGTTGGAGTTCAGATCGCGGGCCATGCGTGCCCTTCTGATCTTCACGTTGAACGAGCCGAAACGGTGCAACATCACCCGCTCGTCCCGGGACAACGCCTCGGCGACCTCGGACAGGAACCCGTTCAGCACGGCGGACACCCTGCGCCTGGATACCGGAAGGCTGGACACCACTTCGGTGATCAACGTTTCTTTGTTCATGATGCTACGGAAAATCGGCCGGTTTCGACCGTATGTCAAGCAAGAACGAACGGGTTGTGCGCATATGCCGTATCCATGCTACAATAAGTGCGCCGGCCCTACGATGGATCACGGTCGTCCGATTCCGCCAGATAGGTCCGGTACAGCGCTTCGATTTCCCTTCGATCGAGCACGTCGTCAAGTACCAGGAATCCGTAGCGGAGATGAAGACGATCGGAAGCCCGGAGAACCAGGTCTCCCTCCATGAGCGGCCCCGTGCCCAGGAGGTTGCGGCGCGTGAACCAGGGTACCGGATGACGAAGGTTTCCCGGATGGTCCATCATGACGACCATGCCCCCCCGCGCGCCCGCCGCGGCGACCCAGCGGTCCCGTTTCCCCATGATGGATTCGTGTCCGCTGCGGCCGCTGCCGCTCGTATGAAACGCATCGGCAAACGGCGGCCCCATGCGCAGGACCATGCCGCTGTACCGCGCGGCGCGCGAGGCCCCTAAGGTAATCTCTCCCGCGATGGGCGTCATCACCGCGTCGATGAGCCAGAGGCATCCCCGGGCCGCGGCCGTCTCGAGGAAATCGAACCGGCGTTTTTCCCTGATCACCGGATGGTCGCCGCGGTCCAGCCAGGTGAGTCTTTCTTCGATGGCGACGCCGTTTTCAAGATGCGATACGGAGGTGAATCCATCGTGGCGCTGCACGCCGTGGCTGGCCGGAACGGGTACGTACTTTCCCTGCTCGGGCAGGTACCAGGAACCTCCCCAGAAATTCGTGTCGTTGACGTGCACCCAGCCGAAATACAGCCCCGTGTGCCAGGTGTGGTCGTCGGGGCGATATTCCGTGATCAGACCGCCGGAGGGCGTGTAGACCGGATGGAAACACGGTTTGGGCGATTCGTCCCTCGGCAGTTTGCCGGTGTCGGTGTCGTACCGCGCCAGCAATCGGCGTTCCCGGTGAAGCTCGAAGCCCTTCCCGTCGTTGACTTCGAGGCGGAGTCGGCTTAAGTTACTTTCGTTCATGTCGCGCGTCCTTGCTGGCGCCGTTACGCGGGATGCCTGATCCGACGAACGCCGCGCATATCCTCAGGTAGCGATGAAGTTCAGTACGGTACTGTTTTTTCTGCTGTTCCTGCCCGTCTCGGCGCATGCCGCCACGATAAGCGGATTCGTAACGGATCGTTCCAGCGGCGAATTCCTGCTTTCCGCGAACGTGTTTCTGAGCGGCACGTCCCTGGGCGCCTTGAGCAACGACAACGGCTACTACGCCGTTACCGGGATCCCCGCGGGCACCTACGTGCTTGTCGTGTCCTACGTCGGATACGAGACCTACCGGGACACGCTGAGCCTCGGAGCCGAAGCGTATCTTCGGCGGGACGTGGAACTCGTCCCGACCCTGCTGATCGGCGAGGCGGCCGTGGTCGAGGCCGACCGAAACAGGGACGAGCGGCGCGCGCAACCCGGTTTCGTCGCCCTCCAGGCCGCGGCGCTGAAGGAGCTGCCCGCCATCGGAGAAACCGATCTCCTGCGAAGCCTGCAACTCCTCCCCGGCGTCCAGGCGTCCTCGGACATCAGCAGCGGCCTGTACATACGGGGAGGCGGCCCCGACCAGACCCAGATCCTGCTCGACCAGATCCCCCTCTACAACCCTTCCCACGCCTTCGGTTTCTTTTCCATTTTCAATCCGGAAGCCATCAAGGACATGCGCCTGCACAAGAGCGCTTATCCCGCCCATTACGGCGGCAACCTCGGCGCGGTGCTCGACGTGACGAACCGCGACGGAAACCGCAACGAACTGAGCGGTTCCGGCGGAATCAGCCTCATCTCGATGCGCACCATGATCGAAGGCCCTCTTGCGCGGGGGTCCTTCATGGTCTCGGGCAGGCGGACGTACCTGGAACCGATCCTGGCCTACATCCGAAACCGCGTGGAGGACATACCGGGATACTATTTCTACGATATGAACGCGAAAATCAACCAGAATCTGTCCTACTCCGACAATCTGGTGCTGAGCGGATACTTCGGCCGGGACGATCTGGACCTCGAAACCGGCGAGGGCAACCTCTTCAACGTGCGCTGGGGGAACTCGGCCGTGACGGGCAAGTGGACGCACCTGTTCTCGCCGACGCTTTTCGGCAATTTCGTCGTATCGGGCAGCGACTACGCGAGCCGGCTTTCGGCGAGTTTCGACGGAACGGAGATTCTGTTCAGGAACAGTATTCGCGACCTCAGCTTCAAGGGCGACCTGGATTACGTCGCCGACGGCGAGCACGCGATAAAGGGCGGTTTCCGCGCCACGCGATACCGATTCAGTTTCAGGAGGAGCTTCAACCAGGATGATCAGCTCGACCTCAGGCTCAGGCCCTACGTGATCTCGGCATATGCCCAGGACCAGTGGCAGGCGCGGCCTGCGACTTCGATTCGCCTGGGTCTGCGCGCGAACTACTACAGCGAACGCGAAAAGATCGACCTGGAACCCCGTATTTCCTTGAGCCACCGGCTGTCCGACGGATTGCGACTGAAGGCCGGCGGCGGGCGGTACCACCAGTACCTGCAGCTGATTACGACGGAGGGTTTCAGCGGCGGTGATTTCTGGGTGCCCCTCGACGGCAGCGTGACCCCCGGACAGGCGTGGCACGTGGTTTTAGGCGCGAGTTGGGACCCGTCGCCGGACTACCGGCTCTCGCTCGAATCCTACTATCAGCGGCTGGACAACCTGGTGGTCGTCGACAATACGCGGGCGGTGGGCGGTGATGAAACCCGGTCGGAGGACGTGTTCGTCACGGGAGGCCGGGGCTACGCTACGGGTGTGGAGGCCTTCGCGGAGCGCCTGTCGGGCAGGTTGACCGGGTGGATCGGCTATACGCTCGGGTGGACGCGCCGCCGATTCCCGGAACTGAACCAGGGCGCGTGGTATCCACCGAAGTACGACCGCCGCCACGATCTCGTGGTTTCGGCCAATTACCGGGCAGGCCGCTGGTCGTTCGGTTGCAACGTGATATTCGCCACCGGGCAGGCCTTCACCCCCGCCTCCGCCCGGTACGAACTAAGGGGATCTGCGCGGACCGGCGCGCGGGAGGACTATTTCCTGCCTACCGGCCGCAACACGGCGCGCCTGCTCCCGTACCACCGGGTGGACCTGAGCGTCAAGCAGGATTTTCGCCTTTTCGGCAGGAACCTGCAATGGTATCTGCAGGTGTTCAACGCCTACAATCATCGGAACGAGTGGTTCGTCCAGTATGACACGGAGGACGACCGGGTTACCACTGCGGAAGTGGTGAAGATGCTGCCCATCGTACCCACGATCGGGCTGAACTACGAATTTTGACCATGAAGAACAAGACCAGGTCTGTACGGCTCCTGGCGCGCGTCTGCAAGGCCGCCGTGCTGGCCGGGCTGACCTTCCATCTGAATTGCGCCGGAGACCGAAATCCGGCGTCCCTATTCGGTCCGGCGGAGAACGTAACCGTGGTCGTGGACGCGGTGCTGTACGTCGATCGCCCCCTGCCGGAAATACGCGTTACCCGGACCCGCGCCGCGAACATCGCCTTCGTCGAAGAGGCTGTCGCGGTGAACGACGCCGAAGTCACTGTACTCCAGGGACTTGCGGAGTACCGGTACGAAAGCGTCGGCCACCAGGGCCGGTATCTTCCGCCTCCGGGGTCGCCGAAAGTACGGCCCGACACGGAATACCGGCTTCGCGTGGACGCCCTGGGCAGGGAGGTTCGAGGCGTCACGGTAACGCCCGGGCGCATATCCCTCGATGAGATTACCATCCTCGAAGAGACGTCCATGGAGGTAATCAGACGCTTCGATCCCGAATCCACCCGCCGGAACCAGGTGGCGTACAGGGAGGGGCTCATCGAAATCCGGTTCGAGCCCCTCGACGTGGAGGCTTACCAGGTAATCGTGCTGGAAGGGGAACCGGACGACGAGGGCGGCTCGCCCCCGCTGGAAGCCCGGGACGGCCGCCTGCGGCTGCCCTGGTTCGCCATTGGCTCCTCCGGTGAGCACCAGGTCGAGGTATACGCCCTCGACCGGAACCTGTTCGATTTCCTCCGAAGCGTGGAAGCGTCCGGCCAGAACGCTTTCGGTTTCGGCAGCCTGGCGGGCGATACCTTCGAACGCCCGGTCTTCAATCTCGACGGCGGTATCGGCGTATTCGGTTCGGCCTCGCTGGATACCTTCGGTTTCGTCGTCCTGCCCCGGGACCGAAGCGGATGAGCTTCCGAGACCATACGCCCTTTTCGCGCACCTTCTTCGCGGTCCAGCCCGAAACGCCTTCCGGAACGGATACCGGGTCGTTTACCGTCGTGCCCGTACTGCGGGGCCAGGTCCTGGCGGAGCGCACCGGACTCGGTCCGGCAGAGATCCGGGACGTGGCCCGTTCCCGGGCGGCCGATGCCCGTTCCCGGGCGGCCGGTACCCGTTCCCAAGCGGCCGATACCTTTTTTGCGGTCTATGGCCCCCACGACGAACTGGCCGAGCAGCTCTGGCAGATCGCGGCGGGCCTCGACGCGTTCCTGGTGGACGTACGCCTTCTCGCACGCATCCTGCTCCCCGGACTGAGGGATTACGAGCTGGGTACGGTCGCGGAACGCTTCGATCCGGGGTTTTCGCGCGGCGGGGACGCGGCCGACGCGGGGCGTACGACGGCAGAGGTCTGTCTGGCGCTTCTGGATACCCTTTCGAATCTGGCCCCCGACGCGTTGTCGACCCTTGTCCGCCTGTCGGAGGGCACGGGAACCGGAATAGAACGGGTATTCGCCGAAAGCGAACGATCGCGGGCCGGATCGGCGCTTTCCGGTGGGCAGGCGCAGGATGACCACGGCGACGCGTCGCACGCGTTCGGGTCCCATACCATCGGGGACGCGGCATGCGACCCCGGCGAGGATTCCGAGCACCCCGACCTCCTCGACCCGGACGAGTTGGCCGGCCTGTTCGAAACCGGCGGGCGCTTCGAAAGCCGCATGGAAGGATACGAGCAGCGGCCGCAGCAGGTGTCCATGGTCCGGGGGGTCGCCAGGGCCTTCAACGAAGGCGACGTATTGCTGGTCGAAGCGGGCACAGGCACGGGGAAATCCCTTTCCTACCTGACGCCGGCCCTGCTGTGGGCCGTGCGGAACGATCTGCGCGTGATCGTATCCACCAACACGAGGAATCTGCAGGAACAGCTGTTTTACAAGGACCTCCCGTTCCTGCTGGACAACCTGGGCCTGGCGTTCAGCGCCACCCTGCTCAAGGGCCGGTCGAACTACCTGTGCCTGGACCGCTGGCGGCAGGTCACCCGGCGGCCCGGGGATCATCTGACCCCGGAAGAACGGGAGGCCGCGATCCCCCTGGTGGTCTGGGCGCGGGAAACGAATACGGGGGACATTGCCGAACACGCGGGATTCAACACGGGAGCGAACCGCGGATTGTGGGAGAAGATCAACGGGGAAGGAAGCGCCTGTCCCCGGTGCGTGTTCAAGGCGGATTGCTTCGTCAACCGGGTGAGGGCGGCGGCCCTGTCGTCCCACGTCGTCATCGTCAATCACGCGCTCCTGTTTTCCGATCTGGAGGCCGACCACGCCGTGCTGTCCGGGTATACCCATCTCATCATCGACGAAGCCCACAACCTGGAACGGGCGGCCGTACAACACCTGACCCTGGAAATCGGGGGTTGGCGCATGCGCAACACCCTGCGCAGGTTGTACGCCGCCGAACTCGGCGGCACCGGATTGCTGGCCGGTCTGGACAGGCTCGCCGACCGGGCCGCGGACAACCAGGAATGGAAGGCCCCGCTGGCTTCCGGCGCCCGTATGGCCATCGACCGTCTTCTGGAGGTGAACAGGGGGATCGAGGCGTTCTTCCGAGTTGCCGGTGAAGCGGCGCAGGACCACTCCGCCGGCTCCGGCCGACCGGGCTTGAAGACGAAGCTCAGATACCGGGCCAACGACGACTACGCCGCAGTCCTCAGGTCATCGGCGCCGGACCTCGTCGCCAGCTGCGCGAGACTGCGCGAAGCCCTTGCCCTCCTGCACGAGACGCTGGGATACGTCCCCGATTCCTGGCTCGAAGACCGCGAAAACCGAATGAACGCCATGCTGGCCGCCATGGATTTCTGCCGGGAAATGGAGGAGCGCCTCTACCTGCTCACCGAAGCGGAGGAAGACGAGCGGGTCTACTGGGTGGAAGCCTCGCGCAATCATCCCCTGTCCTGCGTCCTGACGGGCGCTCCGCTTCGGGTGGCGGACCGGTTGCACGACGACCTCTTCAGCCGGATGCGGACCGTCGTGCTCACGTCGGCGACCCTGGCGGTAGGCGAGCGGTTCGACTACCAGATCGAAAGACTGGGTCTCGATCGGTTACCAGCCGGGCGACTGCGGGTCCAGGGCATCGGTTCCCCCTTCGACTACGCGGACCAGGTACTGATCGGGGTGCCCTCGACGCTTCCATCCCCCAGGTCCGGCGCCTTTCAGGACGCGGTCAGCCGGCTTATCCTGGACCTGGTCGTCTCCACGAGGCGCAGTACGCTGGTCCTGTTCACCTCCTACAGCCAGTTGAACCGCACCTTTCAGGACATCGAATCCCCTCTTGCTGAGCACGGCGTCGTGGTACTGGCGCAGGGCGCGTCCGGACCGAGGACGACGTTGCTGGATCGCTTCAGGCGGACCGACGCCGCGGTATTGCTCGGCACCGACAGCTTCTGGGAAGGGGTCGACGTGCCCGGCAAGGCCCTCGAGATGGTCATTCTGGTCAAACTGCCCTTCGCCGTGCCGACCGAACCGCTGGTACAGGCACAGGTGGAGCGGTTGGAGGAAGCCGGCCGCAACAGTTTTCTGGAGTACCAGGTGCCGGAGGCCGTCATCAAGTTCAGACAGGGCTTCGGCCGGCTGATCCGGTCGACGCGCGACTACGGTGTCGTCACGATCCTGGACCAGCGCGTGATCAGCACGGCGTACGGGCACCAGTTCCTGCACGCCCTTCCCGCGAGATCGGAGATCTTCCCCGATGCCGACGCGCTGGTGGAGGGGGTGTCCTACTGGTTCCGGGCACGTGAAAAACGGAAGATCGGCGGAAACCCCGCCATATCATGACCGGCGGAAAGCCCGCCATATCATGATCGATGATCTTTGAATCAGGGGAAGGCGATCTATGAATCGGAGAGATGGGCAGTCCACGTCGGTGATCGGCTCCGTTGCCACGTTTGGCCGGATGATCAAGCTCTCGCACAGTGTTTTCGCCCTGCCCTTCGCGCTGGCCGGCGCCGCGCTGGCCGCCAGGGGGCACGGGATCGAATGGCAGCAGGTGACGTGGATCGTCGTCGCCATGGTGTCCGCGCGGAGCGCGGCCATGGGATTCAACCGGCTCGCCGACCGGGAGATGGACGTGAAGAACCCCCGCACGAGGGACCGCGCGCTGCCGAGGGGATGGATCACGCCCCGCGCCGTCGCCGTCATCGTGGCGGCCTGCGGCGCGCTCTTCGTCTTTTCCGCCTACCGGCTCAACCCACTGTGCCTGCAGCTGTCGCCGCTCGCCCTGCTGGTGATCCTGTCGTACTCCTTTTTCAAGCGATTCACCTGGGCCACCCACCTGGTCCTGGGCCTTGCTCTCGGCATTGCGCCCGTGGGGGCGTGGATCGCCGTGACCGGGTCCTTCGACCCGGCGCCGCTCTGGCTCTGCGCGGCCGTGTTGACCTGGGTGGCGGGTTTCGATATAATATACGCCTGCCAGGACTACGCTTTCGACGCGTCCCATGGCGTGCATTCGATACCCCGGCGGCTGGGGGTCCGTTCGGCGCTTCTGACGGCCCGCCTGCTCCACGCGGCCACCGTACTGGCCCTGCTGGCCGTCTACCAGGTTTTCGAACTGCATACGCTTTATCTTTGCGGCACGGCCCTGGTCACGGGGATCCTGATATACGAACACTCGCTCGTCAAGGCGGACGACCTTTCGAAAATCGATGCCGCCTTCTTCAACGCGAACGGTCTCGTCAGCGTCGTCTATTTCGCCTTCATGCTGGGCGATATCCTGTGGCCGATATGAGTCCCGCAAACGAAAAATCCCGGCGCATCCGCCGCATGTTCGATCGCATCGGGCGCAGGTACGATCTGCTCAACCACCTGCTGAGCGGATACAGCGATATCCTGTGGCGCCGGTCGGCCCTTCGCGCGCTGAACGCGTCCGCGGGCGATCTGCTGCTGGACGTGGGCATCGGCACGGGCGACCTGGCGCTGGAAGCGCTGAAGGGCAAGGAGAAGCCGGCGCTGGTCATCGGGGTGGACGCGGCCCTGGAGATGATGCGGATCGGCCGGAAGAAAACGGATGATTCCGCGGCCCGCGTGGACCGCGTGGGCCACATGGCTCACACAGGTCCCATGGGCCCCAAGGACCGCACGGACCGTACCGGCCGCACAAGCCCCGAGGACCGCACGGGCTGCCCGGGCCGCCCGGGCCGCACCATACGATTCGTCGGCGGCTGCGCTGAATCGCTTCCCCTTCGGTCCGGGGTCTTCGACGGGGTCATGGTGGCCTTCGGCGTACGGAATTTCACCGACAGGGCAGCGGGACTGCGGTGCATGTGGCGCGTGCTGAAACCCGGGGGCAGACTGGTTGTGCTGGAACTTTCCCTTCCCCGGTATCCGCTGGTACGCGCGCTATACCGTTTGTACGCCGTGCACGTGATGCCGCGGATCGGCGGTCTGATCTCGGGAGACGCGGACGCCTACCGGTACCTTCAGCGCTCGGTGGCGGCGTTCCCGGACCGCGAGGGTTTCCGGTCGCTCATGGAGGGCGCCGGATTCGCGGATACGGGCTGGCGCGATCTTTCGCTGGGCGTGGCCACCATCTACTGGGGAGACAAGCGGTCATGAAACAGGTCATCGCCAAACATGTCATCGTCGCCGTCACGGGCGCAAGCGGCGGACTGTACGCCCTGCGGCTCCTGCGCGCACTGCTGATCGGCGGCCACCGGGTAAGCGTCGTGCTGTCCGGTTTCGGCCGGTACGTACTCAGAGAAGAGACCGGACTGGGGACGGGAGACGACCTGCAGGACGGGCTGGCCCGCCTCTATGGCGACCAGGTGAGGAATGGTACGCTCACGGAATACAAGTTGGGCGACCTGGCGGCTTCGATCGCAAGCGGGTCCGTGCGCACCGACGGGATGGTCGTCATACCCTGTTCGATGAAGACGCTGTCCGCCATTGCCCACGGCACCTCCTCCTCCCTGATAGAGCGGGCGGCGGACGTCACGCTCAAGGAGGCCCGTCCCCTCGTGCTGGTACCCAGGGAAACGCCGCTGAACATCGTCCACCTGCGCAACCTGCTTGCCGCCGCCGAGGCGGGGGCCCGTATCGTGCCGGCCATGCCCGCCTTCTACCAGAAGCCGTCCTCCTTCGATGACCTGGCCGATTTCATTGCGGGCCGGGTGCTGAACCTGCTCGGCATCGAACAAAGCCTCTTTACGCCCTGGGACGCGCCATCCCGCGGAAGGGAGTCGGCGGGATGAAAGACCGGGATATCCACCAGGCGATTGCCATCCTGAAAGACGAGACGTCAAAGTGGGCCGAAACGGCCTTGGCGCTGGTAGCCGAACAGACCCGGCGCGATCCCTTTCGCATCCTGATCGGCACCGTGCTCAGCCTCAGGACGAAGGACGAGACGACCGCGGCGGCCTGCGCGCGGCTCTTCGGGCTGGCCGAAGCGCCGGCCGCCATGGCGGCCCTGCCCGAGGAAACCGTGGACCGCGCCATCTATCCCGTGGGATTCCATGCCACGAAGGCGCGCAACATCCTGGAAATATGCCGGATCCTCGTGGATGAATACCGGGGCGTCGTACCCGACGATATCGACACGCTGGTCACGCTGCCCGGCGTGGGCAGGAAGACCGCCAACCTCGTGGTCACCATCGGCTACGGCAAGCCGGGCATCTGCGTCGACACCCACGTGCACCGCATCTCCAACCGCTGGGGATACATCGCCACAAAAAACCCGGACCAGTCGGAATTCGCGCTGAGAGAGAAGTTGCCTTCCGAATACTGGATCCGGTATAATGATCTGCTCGTCGCGTATGGACAGAACCTGTGCAAGCCCGTTTCGCCCTTCTGCAGCCGCTGTCGCCTGTCCTCCTTCTGCGACCGGGTCGGCGTGGGGAAGCACAGGTGACGGTGAAAGCCGCGTATCCGGTTACATGAGGAGATGCATTAGGTCACATGGAGGAGATGCGTTAATGGAAGATGTACTCAATACACCCAGGGGGCTCGGCCGCGTCCCCCATATCATCGCGGCCCTGTCCGTACCGGTCGACGAAGCGGGCGAGATCGATTTCGAGGTCTTTGCCCGGGACCTGGAAAGGACCGCGGGGTACGGAATAGAGCCCGCGGTGCTCATGGATACGTACCAGATCAACCACTGCACGCTGGATGACCAGATCAGGGGGCTGGAAATCGCCCGGGAAGTAATGGACGGGCGGACGTTTACGGCAGGCGTGTACGTCGAGGACGAGATCAGCGGCGACGGCATCGGGGACGTCATCCGCGCGTACCGGGACAAAATCGAGCAACTGGAACAGCGATACGGCGCCAGTCCGATCGTCTTTCAGACCGAACGGCTGAAAGACGCGGACGCCGCCACGGTCGTGCGCGTTTACGAGGGGCTGGCCGAAGCCTCAAGAGGCGGACTGAAGGCCTTCGAACTCAGCCCGGTGTTCGCGCCGAACGGCTGGATGTTTCCGGAAGACGCGCTGGTCGAAATCCTGGCCGGGGACAAGTGGGCGGGCGCGAAGCACTCGTCCCTCGATCCGTCCATGGAATGGGTGCTGTACCGGAAGGTCCACCGAATCGGAAAGAAGCTGTACACGGGGAACGACTACGATTTCGCCTCCATGATCTTCAATGGAAGCGACGCGCTGCTGGGTATCGCGACCTTCATGCCCGACAAGTTCCGGGAACTCGCGGACGCCCTGAGGGACGGCGACCTTGCGCATTACCTCGACCTGGGGAGCAGGATGGAATTCCTGGGGCGGGTGGCGTTCCAGCCGCCCGTGCCCGCCTATAAGCACAGCGCGGCCATGGTGAAGAAGATGCGCGGATGGTACCCCACGGATTACGTACTGCCTGATAACCCCCTGCGACGGGACGAGGCGCACCGGGAAGCGCTTCGGAAGGCCCTCGAAAACCTGGCCGTTCCCTGCGGCTGAGCAGCCCGCTAGCGCCGGGTGTACCGGGCCAGGAGACTGGATATCTCCCGGGTCAACTCGCTCGTCTTGTCTCCGTCTTGCGAAAGCGTGCCTTCGAGGGCGTCCGCCAGGCCGGCGACCTCATCGCAAAAAGCCTTGTGTTCCACGGCGTGCCGCGTGATGGCGGCGCGCAGGTCCGCGAGGATTTCCATCGCCCTCGCATTGGGATCGCCGGGATCCGTCGCGGCTGCCGCCCGCTCCTCGTCTGCTCGTGCGGCCTCGTCTTCCTCACCCACCGTCGGGGCCGCCCCACCGAACGAATCCGGTCCTTCCGCTTCCGGCCTTTCCACGGTTTCGTCGTCGTGCCCGGTCGCTTCTTCCGCGTCTCCGGGTTGCTCCGCAGTCTCCATAGTTGCCAAGTCCCGATCTTCCCCTGTTTCGTCGTTGGCCCCGGTCGCATCTTCCGCGACGTCAACGTTTTCTTCTTCGCCGCTTGCGTCCGCGTCATCCCGGCCGTTTGCGTTTTCTTCTTCGCCGCGGGTGTCCAGCTCATTCCGGCCGTTCACGGTTTCCGATTCGGTGGCAGACTCCGGTGACGGGCCGGATTCTTCCGGCGCCCGACCGTACTGCCGGCGCGGCGTACCGTTGGGGTCCCGATTCGACGTGGCGAAACCGCCGGTCCCGGGTTGCATGAACAGATCGATGGATTCCCGGGACACGAAGTACCGGCCATCCTCCATGTAGTACTCCAGTTTGCCGTCTTCGCACATTCTCGTGACCTGGATGGGCAACTTCTTCATGATGTCCGCAGTTTGCAGCAAGGTCATCCACTCCGTTTCCGGCATCTTCTCCTCCCGCGCTTTTAAGTTCACTTCCTGTAGGCCTGCGTTCCAGTCCCGTACGCTTGCGTTCCAGCCGGTCTTCCAGGGTCGGCCCGACCTAGAAAACCTCTCCGGCGACCTGCCTGCCGTCTATTCGCAACTGTAATCTAATGCTCAGAAGCGCTTTTGCAAATACTTCCACGAGATATTCGTCGGCGCCGACGCGCAGATGCGCGCTCAATATGCGCGTCTTTCGCAGGGAGACGCGCCGGATGCTTCGGTCCCGGCAGACTCCGTCGATATACAGGCGGGCGTCCTGGGTCCAGGTGCTGAACGCCCTGATCTCATGGCCTTTGAATTCCGCCTTGCATTCAACGCCGTCGGGGATCGTTTCATTCATGATCGGGGGTGGCGTAGCGGGCCGACGCGTTCATCACGCATTGGCCGCAGGCCTTGTTTCGGCAGGTCTCCCGGTCTATCTGGAGCATGCCCTGCTGGAGGATGGCCCGGTCGATGGTGGCCTTCTTCTCCGGCGTATCGTGAAAGAGCAGGTTCGTCATCGACTGGATCACGCTGTTGCTGGCCTGTCTGCCGTACCCGGTGTACATCTCCCGAACGAGTCGCATCCGGTCCGATCGGCTGTCCCGGTCGGCGAGGGCATAGATGAAGGGCAGCACCACGTCGACGATCATGCCCCGCTGGCGGTCGCGGCCGATCAGGGCCGTGCGGCGGGTTCGCGATGGTTCCCCGAATACGGTATGCTTCAGCCAGTAGTCGCCGGGCGCGGGACTGGTCATTTCCTCGAACCGACGCGCGATCTGCCGCAGCAACGCGACAGGCCCTCCCCCGGTACCGGAGTGCATCGGGCCGGCGATGAGCGTATCCAGGCCGTCCTGCAGCCCCGCCGCGATAAAGTAGCTCATGGCCGCGAGCCGGACCGTAGGAAAGTTAAAGGGTCTCAGCCGAAAAAACAACCAGTCATGTTCCTGCATGGACCGGACGGGGACGGATCGCCTGAAGGCTGCCCAGCGTGCTTCGATTTCCCTGACGTAGGGCTCGTCCGGGATTTCCCCGCAGGATGCGAGCCGCTGGGAGGGCAACAGCCCGGCTACTCCGAACAGCAAGGCCTGCAGATCGACGATTCGATGACCGCCGCCCGTGCCGACCAGGGTACGTATCATGGCCAGGGGCAGGCGGCGGGCGAGTGCCTGGCAGGCGGCGGTATTCCTGACGTAACCCGCGGCCCGCATGGCGGATTCATAGAGCGCCTGTTCCGCCGAAACCTGTTTCATCCTCCGCGATATGGCCGCCGCCTTCTGCCGAAACCTGTCGGCTCCCTTGCGGTCCAGCAGCGCGTGTACGCGCTCGACGGACAGCCGCTTCATCAGGCTCTGGCAGGGGTAGCCGGCAGGCGCCGGGACTTCCAGTCTCCGCCGGTATTGTTTGCGTATCCGGTTCAGGCCCTGCTGAAGATGCTCGGACAACACCAGCGTGGGGATGTACTGTCCGTTCTGCTTCTGAACGGCAGGGATCTTCTCGTCGTGCCACATGACGACGTGAAGCACGACGTCATTGTAACGTGGGTCCCGGGTATGGCCGTGTCGTTGCCAGTCGGCGGGCCTGACGTGCATTTCCACGTCACCGCGGAGGCGTTTCCCGGGTCCGAAGGACAAGACCGCCTGGAGGAAATCGGGGCCGCTGTCGGGATTCAGCGTACCGGGATGATATAGCCTGAGCGTCCTGCCGTCGGTCAGCCTCAGCCTTCCCGCCCGCGGCAGTCCTTCCTGCCAGAGGTGCCAGATGAGCGCTTCCGCGATATCCGAATCCGCAATTCGAAGCATGTCACGTTTTCATACCGTTCGTTCATGCAGAGCTTATGTCCGAATTGGTCGGAAGACGGTCCGTGATCTCGAACGCCGGAGGTGCCGCGCGGCCGTTTTGGCGTCGTCGGACACCGATGAAATGACGCTGGTTTTTTTCTGCGATTGGGTTATAATCCGTTATAACCGAAGAGGTGCCCACGCCAATCTGTTTCACCAGTCGGGTGCTCGCGTGTCCACAGCCTATTCCATGCTCCAGATCGTCAGCGTGGTGGTCTTCACCCTGCTGTTCGGTCTGGCGGCCATGATGCTCTCTCCATTCAACCCCTCCGGCCGGCTGGTCCACTGGTTCGCCCGCTGGTGGGCGCGCACCCTGTTGTGGGTGGGCCGCGTGCCGGTCCGCCTCGACGGGCTGGACAACATCCCCGGCGGACAGCCCTGCGTACTGGTCGCCAACCATGCCAGCGCGGCGGACATACCGATCCTGTTCGGTTCTCTGCCCATACAGTTCAGGATCATCGCCAAGGACTCGCTCTTTCACATTCCTGTTCTGGGCTGGTGCATGCGGCTGGCCGGATACATCAGCATCAACCGTTCCAGTCCCAAGAAAGCCATGCGGAGCCTGAAGAAAGCGGCGCGACAGATCAGGGAGGGGTATCCCGCCGTGGTCTTCCCGGAAGGCACGAGATCACGGACCGGTGCGTTGCAGCCGTTCAAGGCCGGCGCCTTTCTCCTCGCGATAGAATCCGGCGTGCCCGTGGTGCCCGTGGGCATATCCGGCAGCTTTGACATCCTCGTTCGCGGCAGCATGAAAATACGGCCGGACGCGCAGGTCGCCGTGCGCATCGGTACGCCCATAGAAACCGGCGGTTTTACGACAAAGGACCGGCGCGGGTTGGCCGACCGTGCGCGGACGGCCGTTGAAGACTGCCTGCGTCGGGACGGGTAGTTGCCCATGGCACGCCCGGTCGGCTCGATTTTCAAAGCGCGGAACGCGGTCTTTTTCGACCTCGACAACACCTTGATCGACCGCGACCAGGCGCGCGACCGGTTCTTTTCGTTTCTGTTGAACACGTATTTTCCGCACCTGACACCAGAAGGCGCCGCGTGGACCGATCGCATGGAAACGCTGCGCGCCCTGGACCGGGGCGGCCGGGGCAGCAAGGCGGCGATCTGCGATTACCTGTTCGGTGACCGGCCGGGGATGACGTCGCAGGCGTTTGTGGAGCTGATGCGCAGCAGGCTGGCAAGCTATACTTCCTGGTCGGACGGAGCCGAGCGGTTATTGAGATGCCTCCACGCTAGGCGGCATCCCATGGCTCTGGTTACAAATGGTTCCCCAACACAGCGACTGAAGTTGGAGGCGATTGAAGCGTCGAGATTTTTCGACGCGGTGCTCATATCGGAAGAAGTGGGGATCGCCAAGCCGGATCCCCGTATATTCCGACAGGCGATGTCCCGATTGAACGCCGTACCCGACCGGTCCGTTTTTGTCGGGGACAGCCTGGAGCACGATATCGCCGGTGCCAGGAAAGCCGGGATGATGACGGTGTTGCTCAACCGAAGCGGAGAGGTAGATGCAGAGGAGTCTCTTTGTGACCTCGTCGTCTCGGATATGAGGGAATTATCGGACCTGGTAATCGGTCTTGAAGCCTGACTGTCGGCAAAACGGCGGGGAAGCCCTGGTTACTGAGTGAATCGAAGATGTGCGCGGTGTGTACATGCCATCCTGCTCATGGTCAAATCACCTTCACGAGGAGCGTATTTGAAATGAAACGATCTCCCTTGATGTGGATTCCGGGTATGTGGATCGCCCTCTTCAGCCTCGGCTGTAACGAAACCGCCCCTCCCGCGGAAGAAGCGGTGCCGGGCACGGGCGCGGCCGAGACTGCCGACGTGACGGCGGACGACCTGCTGTCGGAACACATGGCCGCGGAAGCCCTGCTGACGGCGCACTACATCGCGGCCGCGATAAAGGCGGGCGTGAGTACAGAAGAGATAAACGGCGTGCTGACCTCGGTCGCCGACGGGTCCGCCATCAGTGAATTCTGGGTGAGCGACGAGAACGGTCAGGTGGTGTACACGAATATACCAGAGGCGGAATTCGCCTTTCCCACCGATCCGGAAGCCGATTCCCAGGCCGCGCCTTTCGCTCGCCTGCTGACCGGCGATCGTGCGATCGTCGACCAGGATTTCATGCCCCGCGCCCTGGACGGCATGGTCTTCAAGTACGTGGGCGCGGCGGGGGTGGACCAGGCGCGCATCGTGCAGGTAGGCGTGGCGGCGCCCGATGCACCCTGATCATCCGGGCGCGCTCGTCCGTGTTTCTGAATGATCGGCCGGCCGGTTTACCTCCCTGGAACGAATGGAGCCATAGATGAAGGCCATAACGGCCCGTGTCCATTACGAAATCACGCCCTCCTGGGCGATTCTCGAACGGAAGCTCATCGACACGATAAACGATGCGGTACATCCCTACATCGAGAAATACACCCGCGCGGACGGGTCGCTGATCTGGGCGGAAAGGTGGTCGGGCAGCCGGGACGGGATGGATGATTTCTATGAAGCGTTCACCAATTTCGCCCAGTTCTACAGCCTGGGAGGGGACGACCACCTGCTGGAGGCGGCCGACCGGCACTGGGACGCCATCACCCGGCAACTGACCCGTTTCGGGCGTATCTACCGGGAGTACGAACGGGGGTACGACCAGTTTCACCAGAGCGAAAGCTACATCTACTTCTACCATCTCTGTCTTGCCGACCCCGCCAATCCCAAGCTGCGCGACCGCGCCCGGCGGTTCGCCGGCTTCTATCTGAACGAGTTCCCCGACGCGCCGAACTACGATCCGGCGCATCGCATCATCCGGGCGCCCCACAACGGCAGCGGCGGCCCCGCCTGGGGCATGAGCGAGGACGACAGCCGGCTGACGTACAATCCGGGAAGCGGCGGCATGCGGGTCTACGGCCTGCCGCTGAGCGACGTCCCGGAGATTACGCACGTGGACGATCTCCAGGACCCCGCGAAGGCGCGGGCTATGGGCAGGGCCATGGCCGAGCGGTTCCGCGAGGGCGACGTGGGGAACAACCTGAATGTCAACGGACTCATCATGAACGCCTACCTGATGACCGGAGAGGACAAGTACCGGGACTGGCTGCTGGAGTATACCGGGGCCTGGCTGGAGCGCGCCCGGGAAAACGGCGGGCTCATGCCGGACAACGTGGGACTGGACGGGCGCGTGGGCACCCTGCACAACGGGAAATGGTACGGCGGGCTCTACGGCTGGACCTGGCCCCACGGGTTCTACAGCCTGGGGTTCGCCGCCGTCACCGCGGCCAACAACGCCTACCTGCTCTCCGGGGACGCGGGCTTTTTCGACCTGCCGAGAGGGATGATCGACCGCCTGCTGGAGGAAGGAGTCGACGGCCACTTCGACGAAATGGCGCCCCAGATGAGCATACGGGATCACTACATCGGCGTCGACCGGAGCCTCGGGCCCGATCGGCGGACGTTTCTCACGCCGTACCGGTACGGCGACCAGGGCTGGATGGACTACCAGCCCATGCCCGTGACCTATCCCCTGAACGTGTGGAACGTCACGGAGGCCGAAGAGGACCTGGCGCGCATGGATTACCTGCGCGAGCGCAGCGGGTGCGACTGGTCCGCGGTGGTACCCTTCAGGGACAAGGGCGACATGCACCACGACGAGCCCTGGCTGCTCTATCTGCGGGGCGAAAACCCGGACTACCCGGAACGGATGCTGGGCGCCGCCCACGCCCAGGTCTGCCACCGACTGGCGCAGATCCGCGCCGACGATTCGGCCCTGGAAGACGGGCCGCACATACACCTGTGGCAGGAGGTGCAGCCCGTGACCACCGAGGCCCTCGTGCAGCTCACCATGGGATGTCCCCAGGTCATCTACTACGGCGGGATCCCCAACGCGCGCCTGCGCTACTACGACGCCCACCGCGGACGGCCCGGCCTTCCGGACGACACGGCCGCCCTCGTGGACCGGATCGAGCCGTCCCGCGTGGGCGTGCACCTGGTCAATCTGCACCACACGGAAACAAGGCGGGTCATCGTGCAGGCCGGCGCCCTGGCCGAGCACGCCTTCCGCCGCGTCTCGTACGATACGACGGACACGCCGTACCCCGGCGCCACGGGCGCCTACGCCGCGCCGCAAGCCGCGGTGCGTTCCGAATCCCTGCGGGTCGACGATGGCCGCCTGCTCGTGGTGCTGCCGCCGGCCACCCGGATCCACCTGGACCTGGAGATGGCCCGGTACGTCAGCCGGCCGCGGTACGAATCCGCCTGACCGTCCGGCCTGAACGCCTGACTGGACCGGATGAGTGTATTTGGTCAAGGAGTGAAGAAATGCGTCGCACGGCTGAGCCGGGTGACTCGGCCCACGGCTGAATCGGCGATCATCCGGTGAATTCGAACCGCCGGATGAGTGCCAGCTCACCGGGGTCGAGCGGGGCGCCGTCGGGATGCATCATGTCGTGTTGCCAGACTGCCGGGGTGGGATCGCCCTTCCTGGACTCCCAGGCCAGGTAGGTCTGGGTCCTCCCCGCCACGAGTCCCCAGTTGTACCACCCGATCCGGTTTTCCGCGAACACGGGCAGCATCTCCGCGAAGGTGTTGCCGTGATGCCGCCGCAGCCACTCGGTGCAGATCACGGGCCGGCCGTGCGCATTGCACCTGTCGAGGCTGGGGCCGATCTTTTCCGCGGACTCGTAGTAGTGGAAGGTGATGATGTCCGATAATTCGAAAAGGCGGGCGGAGAGGTCGTCCGCGAAGGCGTTCCAGGTCCACGGCCCCGTGGTGAGCGGCTGCGTGGGGCCGACGGAACGGGCCCAGGCGAAGGCGTCCTCGACCAGCGGCTGGCTCCTCAGGTCGTCGTCCGGCTCGTTGTACAGGTCCCAGACCAAAACGCGCGGGTCCGAACCGAAGCTGCCCACGATGTCCTTGACATAGCGCTCGAGGCCCGGCCAGGCGTCCCGGTCGGCGAGGCGTTCGAATCCCGGACTCGGGACCCACTGGCTGTTGTGCACGCCGGGCACCGGATCGTCCTGCGGACCCAGGTAGGGGTCGCGTCCCCCGAAGAAGCAGTCGCAGAAGAGGATGACCATGGCGCTGATACCGTGCCGCGACGCGATGGCCAGGAACCGGTCGATCCGTTCCTTCAATCCCGACGGGTCGTCTTCCCAGACCAGGTACTGCACGAAGATCCGTACGCTGTTGTACCCCGCATGGGCCGCCCATCCCAGTTCCTGGTCGATGGTTTCCGGGTCGAAGGTGGGCGCCTGCCACATCTCGGTCATATTCACGGCCGTGCGCGGCAGGTAGTTGCAGCCGCGTATGACGCCCGTTTCACGGTACCATGCGTGGGCTTGCTCCCGGGACCATCTGTTCACCGCATTCCTCTTCGGTTCATTCCGGCGTATCCGGTAGCGCCCGGAGCACCTCGGCGATCCGGGCGAGCGCCATCGCCCGGTGACTGATCCGGTTCTTTACGGCCGCGTCCAGTTCGCCGAAGGTGTTTTCATAGCCCGCGGGAACGAAAAGCGGGTCGTAGCCGAACCCCGATTCCCCCCGGGGTTCGCGGAGGATCCGCCCTTCGCAGACGCCCTCAGCAGTCCACGTGCGTCCGTCGGGCGCCGCGACGGCCATGACGCAGCGAAACCGGGCCGTGCGGTCGGCGTCGGGGATTCCGTCCAGGGCGTCGAGCAATCGTAAAACGTTGTCACGGTCGGTGGCATCCTCGCCGGCGTACCGCGCCGAACGCACGCCGGGCGCGCCGTCCAGGGCGTCCACCTCCAGCCCCGAGTCGTCCGCCAGCGCGGTCCTTCCCGTGAACTCCGCGGCGGTCCGCGCCTTGATGAGGGCGTTTTCCTCGAAGGTCCGGCCCGTTTCTTCCGGTTCGGGGCAGCCGGGGAAAGCTGCGGCCGGCCGGACCCGAACGTCTGGCAGCAGCGCCTTGATTTCGGCGATCTTACCCCGGTTGCGCGTGGCCAGGACAAGGGTCATGTTCGTGGTCTAGACCTGTTCCAACGCCTGTTTCTGCAGATGGATCAACTGGTTTACCCCCCGTTTGCCGAGGTCCAGCATGGCGGACAGTTGATCCGTCGAGAAGGGGTGATGCTCGGCGGTGCCCTGAATCTCGACCAGGTCGCCGCCGCCCGTCATGACGAGATTCATGTCGACGTCCGCCGTGGAATCCTCGTCGTAGCAGAGATCGAGCATGGGCACGCCCCCGATGATCCCCACGCTGATGGCGGCGACGGCGTCCCGGATGGGGTTCGTATCGAGCAACCCCCGGTCGGACAGCCACCTCACCGCGTCGCACAGCGCCACGTAACTGCCCGTGATCGATGCGGTTCGGGTGCCTCCGTCCGCCTCGATGACGTCGCAGTCGATCAGGATGGACCGTTCGCCGAGGCTGTCCAGGTCGAAAACGGCACGGAGCGACCGTCCGATGAGCCGCTGGATTTCCTGCGTTCGTCCGGAGACGCCGCCGCGCCGGCCATCACGGGATACCCGCGTGTTCGTGCTGCGCGGCAACATGCCGTATTCCGCCGTGACCCAGCCCTTGCCGCGCCCCTTCAGAAAAGGCGGTACGCTCTCGTCCACGCTCGCCGAGCAGAGCACGGTCGTGCCGCCCATGACGATCAACGCGGAGCCTTCCGCGTGACGGAGGTAATCGCGCCGGATCTCGACGGGACGCAGTTGGTCGATACCCCGGCCGTCGATCCTGGACGCAGGAGCCACTGATTCGTCCTTTGCTGACTACGTGAATCTGAGGATGGTCCCGGGACCGGAACCCCTTTACATGTTCTCTTCTTCGTCGGCGATGAGTTCCAGGGCTTCGCGGGGGTTTTCCGCGGCGATCAGCCGTTTACGAAGATTATCGTGTCTCAGCAGGCGGGAAATGTGGGCGAGCGCCCGGATGTGCGGGCCGGAAACGTTCAGGGGAGAGACGAGCAGGAAGAAGAGATAGACGGGCTGTTCGTCGAGGGACTGGAAATCGACCCCCTCCTTCTTGATCCCGAGCACCCCGACCAGCTTATCCACGGCCTTGCACTTGCCGTGCGGGATGGCGACGCCTTTGCCGATCCCGGTGCTCATGATCTTCTCGCGCTCCAGGACGGCCTGAAGCACTTCCCGGTCGTCGCTGATCCTTCCGGACGCGGTCAGCGCCGCCGCCAGTTCCTCGATCACTTCCTGTTTCTGCGTGGCCTTGAGATTGACCAGGATAGCGTTTTCATCCAACAGTTCCGTCAAGCTCATGCAATGCTCCCGTATCCTGATCCTGCCCTGAGATGGCTGTAATTCAAAACCTGTGTGATTCTATGTACCCGCCCTGAAATTGTCAACAACGATTTGGACGGCGGCACGGGCCGCTCGACGGCGGACAATAGAAAAGCCGTCTGACCATACGTCGTCAGACGGCTTCGTGTACCCTGGCATATCGATCGGGAAACGCACCCGGTCAGCCGCCGGCCCGTTCCGCGAAACTGTCGGCTGCCGTGTGGGCGGCCTCAAGCAGCATTTTGATGTCGTGCCATTTCTCGGCCGCCTTGAGATCATTCAGCTGCACCGTCAGGGAGTCGGCGAATGCCGAGGCTTCCTGGGCCAGGTTCCGCGCGGCTTGGCCGCGGCCCTGCTCGATGCTGCCCGAAATCTCCCCCCAGCGTTCGAGGAAAGCCGGCAGGGCTTCGTCGACCTCGCGCTTGGTCAACTCCTTCTGGACCACGGCTTCCTGGCTGGCCGACTCGACGAGCGCCATGGTATTCTCGGCGGCGGCTTTCGCGTCGCCGTATTCCTCTGCGTCCATGTGGCCTTGGGCCTTCTCGAATTCGGCGGCGGCCATTTCGTATTCAGCCGGGGCGTACTTGTCGACTTCGGCTTCCATTGCGTCGGCGACAGCCTGTTCCGCCGCGGTCATGGCCTCATTGGGCGGTCCCGCGCACGCGGCGACCACCGCAAGGCATGATATGATGCTCAGACAGGTCAGGACGGCCTGCTTGGACATGATAAAACCTCCTGTAAAAAACCGAAAATGACGAATGCCAGATCGTTTTAATCGATTTCTGATCAAATGGCGGGCATTTTCTGACGATCTTAAGCAATATAATAGATCGGTTCGAACGGGTGTCCAGTAAAAAACGAGTTTGACGGAAAAACACGTAATAAGTAGTTTTGTACTTGACAGAGTATCCCGTACATGGTAGATAGAGAGATAAACCCTTTAACGATACGGAGATACAACAATGAACCTCTTTGAAACCATCCGCCGCTTCCCCGATCAGCAAGCCTGCATCGATCACCTTGAACGCATCCGGTTCAAGAACGGCGCGTATTGCCTGTTATGCGGCAGTATGGAGAAGGTTCGCCGATCCAACCTGAAAAGCCGTGTCGGTCGTTGGAACTGCCACGACTGCAAATCCTCGTTTAACGTCCTGTCCGGTACGATCATGCAGGGAACGCATTTACCCCTGCAAAAGTGGTTTGTGGCAATCGCGCTTATCGTGAATGCCAAGAAATCCCTGTCCAGTTATCAACTGGGGCGCGATCTCGAATTGAATCAGAAATCGGCGTGGTACATGCAACAGAGAATCCGGGCGGCCATGGCGTCGGACCAAGCCCCGATGCTGACCGGGATCGTTGAAACGGACGAAACCTACGTGGGCGGCAAGCCCCGCAAGCAGAACAAGCGTGACGACTTCCCGCATGGCAAACAGGGCAGAACCGATAAGACGCCCGTGATCGGCGCGGTCGAACGTGATGGCAAGGTCCAGGCGCAGGTTGCGAACGATAAATGTAAGGGATGTAATTGAGAAAGCTGCCCTTCGGGTTTCGTCTATAAGAATCTCATCCGGTTCTTCTGTTTGGCCGAAATACTTGGAATCTTCCTTGTCAATCGTTTCTTGATAGTCCTCATAA
The DNA here is from genome assembly GCA_963693015.1 of bacterium. Taxonomy (GTDB): domain Bacteria; phylum JAAXHH01; class JAAXHH01; order JAAXHH01; family JAAXHH01; genus JAAXHH01. The sequence continues at coordinate 934,584 of OY843748.1, read as the reverse complement.
CCTGCTCTAAATGAATCAATACCCGTCTTGTTTCAATATAAGACCACATGTTCTAGCAACTCCTCTAAGTTTAAGGCTGCGGTGACAGTATCGCTGCTAAATATCTCGATTATTTGAGTAACGGTGGTATGGTCCAATTCAAGGAGAACTTCAAAAGATCCGATACCTGCTTGCCTTTACATTGACCTTACTTTTGCCCTCTCTCCGTTCAATACAGTATTAGCAGCATCGAACAACTGTCCGGTTGCCAACAATGCCGGTGCTAATTCACGTACATCCATAACACCATCGCGTAAGGTCGTACCATCATATGCAATGGTAAACGCGGTTATACTCATGAGTACACTCTATGAGGAAAATCTAATTGTTACCAGAGGCCTGTCATCCTACTCGTAGATCTGGTATATCTGAACATCGTCCGGATAGCACCTCGCCATATTCATTGCGGCTTCCGCCTCGAATTTAAGCGTTACGCCCGTGACAGGCTCATATACATTGAAAGTCATTACTGCTATCGATCCTCGCATTGTTGTTCCTTTGTGCGAAACGGACGTTGCGCCGGGCATATTGGCGCGGATAAACGGCGCGATATGCTGGTAGAAGTAGCGACTGGTTTTTACTTGATCCCGGCATGATGACGATGCCGGCCGTCTTGGTTTTGTTGGGGATGACTGAATTGTCCTCAAACTGTCCAGGATTGGAGTAGGTGGAGGGTTAAATGGCCGGGTTTCCTCCACGATTTCCGCACCAACCGCGACCACCACAATGATTATAAGCACCACAGCGAACGCGCCCTGCGCCCCTGATTGGTGTCCTTTCTGTTCATCCATGATCTTCTCTTTCGATTGTTGTATTCAGCAAGTGACCCATCCTGATTCGCATGACTGTCGATACAAACCAATATATATACCGGTTGCGAAGGCAAGTCAATATCCAAGTACAAAACTACTCATCACGGAAAAACATGGCCCGTGAGGGTGACCCTGCCGGAGGAGGAAACAGGACGGAGACCTCCCGTGGCGCGGATGTCCGGGGGCCTTGTTTCCGCTTGACAATCCGACCTCTTCACTTTAGTGTGAAAAGCTCGATTCAGGAGCGGTTCCGCCGCTACGCCCGTACCGTCCCACAGCCGGACCATACACCGAAGGGATCATCGCGAAGTATGTTGTCTGAAGACGTCCTCAGAAGGCAGTTGGATTACGTGCTGCACGATACCCGTTTCGACCTGGGCGAGAAGTACGAAGGGAAGGTCAGGGACAACTACCAGCTCAACGGGAAACGGATCATCGTGACCACCGACCGGATTTCCGCCTTCGACCGGGTGCTGTGCGCCCTTCCCTTCAAGGGCCAGGTCATCAACCAGACCGCGGCATTCTGGTTCGAACGGACCCGGCATATTATCGAAAACCACCTGATCGACGTGCCCGATCCGAACGTCCTCGTCGCCAGGCAGTGCAGGATGATCCCGGTCGAGATGGTCGTCCGGGGCTACCTGACCGGCGTGACCACGACGTCGGCCTGGTACCACTATGCCCGCGGGCATCGCGATTTCTGCGGCCACGTGCTGCCCGACGGCATGAAGAAGAACCAGGGATTCGACCGGCCCATCATCACGCCGTCGACCAAGCCGGAGAAGGGCGGCCACGACGAGTCCGTCTCCGCCGATGAGATCCTGCGGAGCGGCCTGGTGGACGAAGGGGTGTACCGCGAGATGGAAGGGGCGGCCCTGGCCCTGTTCGCCTTCGGAACCGAACTGGCGGCCGCACAGAACCTCATCCTGGTGGATACCAAGTACGAGTTCGGCCTCTTCGACGGCCGGCTCGTGCTCATAGACGAGATCCATACGCCCGACTCCTCCCGGTTCTGGATCAGGAACACGTACGAGGAGCGTTTCGGTCGCGGCGAGGAACCGGATAAGCTGGACAAGGAATATGTCCGTGAATGGCTCGCGGACCGCGGCTTTCGCGGCGAGGGTCCCGTACCGGCCATCCCGGACGAGGTCAGGATAGAAGCCGCCCGCCGTTACATTGCCGCCTACGAGATGATAACGGCCAGATCTTTCGAAGCCCGGAACGAGGACGTGTTGCAGCGGATCACCCACCGGCTGCGGAACCCCATGTAGCCGAACCGCTCCCGTATGCGCCTGTCAAACCTCCTGGACATCTCGGAGAAATCCCCCGTCGTTCAGCGTTATCTCGCGTTGGCCGCCGATGCCGCCTGCTCCGCGCGGGTGTCGGGGCTTGCCGGCTCGTCGCGGTCCCTGCTGCTCGCCCACGCGCACAGGAAACGGGGCGGCGCGACGCTGGTCATCGTGGAGGACGCGGCCACCGCCGAGGAGACGTTCGAGGATGTATCCGGTCTGCTGGATCCAGCGGACGTGGCGCTGTTTCCCCCCTGGGAAGTGCTGCCCTACGACCAGGTGTCCCCGCCCGGCGACTTGTCGGGCCGGCGTCTGGACGCGCTTTACGCCCTCATGGAGAACAGGCCGCTGTTCGTCGTCGCGACGGTCCGGGCCGTCATGCAGCGCACCATGCCGCCGGCCGTACTCCGAGGCGCCGTTCTGCAGGTCGCTTCCGGCGCGGTCATCCCCTTGCGCGAAGTTACCGCGCGGTGCGACCGGCTCGGCTACGAGCGGATGGACATGGTTCAGGCGCCGGGCCACTACAGCGTGCGGGGCGGTATCGTGGACGTTTATCCCCACGGGATGGAACAGCCGTGCAGGATCGAGTTCTTCGGCGACGAAGTCGAGTCGATCCGACTCTTCGACATCTACTCCCAGCGGTCGTCGAAGCAGATCGACGGACTGACGGTGCTCCCGAACAGGGAAATGATCGACGATCCTGAAACGCGCGATGACGTGGTCGGGCGGGTCGGGCGGGCGGGCGAATCGCTGTCGATCGACGCGTCCGAACTGATTGCGCACATCGAGGACGGCGGCCTGTTCGAAGGCAGCGAACGCTACCTGCCCTGGTTCCATCCTTCCGCCGCCACCATCATGAGTTATCTGCCGGACCACACGCTGATCGTCCGGTGCGAACCCGATGAACTGGCGCGTGAGGCGGAATCCTTCGCGGAGGAGTACGAAAACACCCACCATCGCAGAACGGAGGCCGGCGATCTGGTGCCCGAACCCGGCGAAGCGATCCTGGGCTGGCGCGACGTAACGGCGGAGTCGGCCTACTACGGCACGATGGACGTGGTGCGCGGCGCGCGGGCGGCCGATGGGTGGCTCGCCGCCGGGACCGAGGCATCCGGGGTGTACCAGGGCGCGATGGACGTACTGAAGTCCCGTCTGGCGGAATGGCGCGCGAACAAGGCCCGTGTCGTGGTGGTTTGCGACAACGAAGGGCAGGCGGAAAGACTGCGGGAGATCCTGGGCTCGGACGCCCGGGAGATGGAAATGGCCGTCGGCCCGATGCACGCCGGATTCATTCTTCCCGACCTGCCCCTGGTCGTGCTGACCGACGCGGAGATCTTCAACCGGTACCGGAGGCGCCGGCGGAAGGTCTTCAAGGAAGGCGTGGTGATCGAGGATTTCACCAGCCTCAAGGAAGGGGACTACGTCGTCCATATCGACCACGGCATCGGCCGGTACGTCGGACTTAAGCGCATTGCCGTGGACGACCGGGAACGGGACTGCCTGACCCTGATCTACGCCGGAGACGACCGGGTCTTCATCCCCATCGAGCAGTTGCACCGGGTCCAGAAGTACATCGGTTCCGACGGCGAGGCGCCCGTCCTGTCGAAGCTGGGCGGAAGGGCCTGGGAACAGGCCAAGAAGCGCACGCGAAAGGCCGTCCGGGACATCGCCGAGGACCTGGTCAAGCTCTACGCCGCCCGGCAGGCCAGTCCGGGATTCGCCTTCTCGGCCGACACCCCGTGGCAGAAGGAAATGGAAGACTCCTTCATCTACGAGGATACACCGGACCAGGAGCAGGCGTCCTCGGACGTGAAGTCGGACATGGAGCAAGCGGTGCCCATGGACCGGCTGATCTGCGGGGACGTGGGGTACGGGAAGACGGAAGTGGCGATTCGCGCCGCGTTCAAGGCGGTACTGGACGGGAAGCAGGTGGCGGTACTGGCGCCGACCACCATCCTGGCGCAGCAGCATCTGACCACCTTCTCCGAGCGGCTCGCGGACTACCCGGTGAACATCCGGATGCTGAGCCGCTTCGTCCCGCCGCGGGAGCAGAAAGCGGTCGTCGCCGGGCTCAGGAAAGGCGAAGTGGATATCGTCATCGGCACGCACCGCCTCATATCCGGCGACATCGACTTCCGCGACATGGGCCTGCTCGTGGTCGATGAAGAGCAGCGGTTCGGCGTGGCCCACAAGGAACGGCTCAAGCAGCTGAAGACTACCGTCGACGTCATGACGATGACCGCCACGCCCATACCGCGGACGCTTCACATGTCCCTGGTCTCCGCGCGGGACATGTCCCTCATCACCACGCCGCCCCGGGACCGGCTGCCGGTGCATACCGAGGTGGTGCGTTTCAACGAAGAAGTGATCTGCGAGGCGATCATGCGGGAGGTGGACCGGGGGGGCCAGGTCTTCTTCGTCCATAACCGGGTCCAGTCCATCGAGGCGGTCGCCGAATTCCTGCGGCGCCTCCTGCCCCAGGTCTCTTTCGTCGTGGGCCACGGACAGATGCACGAGCGGGAACTGGAACGGGTGATGATCGATTTCCTGGATCGCAAGTACGACTGCCTCGTGTCCACGATGATCATCGAAAACGGGCTGGATATCCCCAGCGTGAACACCATCCTGGTCAATCGCGCGGACCGGTTCGGACTTGCCCAGCTGTACCAGCTCCGGGGCCGCGTCGGGAGGTCCAATCACCGGGCCTACGCGTACCTGATGGTCCCCGCCGCCGGCACGGTCACCCCCGACGCCCGTAAGCGGCTGGCCGTGATCTCCGAGTATACCGCGCTCGGGTCGGGATTCCATATCGCCATGCGGGACCTGGAGATCAGGGGCGCCGGCAACCTGCTGGGCACGGAGCAGCACGGATTCATATCCGCCATAGGATTCGATCTGTACTGCCGGCTGTTGAAGGAGGCGATGCAGGACCTGAAGGGCGAGACCCGCGAACAGGCCCATGAAGCCGATATCGACCTGCAGGTGGGGGCTTTCATTCCCGACGACTATATCGCGGACCGAAAGCTCAAGGTCGGTTTCTACCAGCGGCTTTCACGGGTAGAGGACGAACAGGACGTCTCCTCGTTGCGCGAGGAGATGAAGGACCGGTTCGGCCGGCTGCCCGATCCGGTGCGCATCCTCTTCGACCTGGTTTCCATTCGGCAGATCGCGGGTGCTATCGGATTGAAACAGCTCATGATCCGCGGGAAGGAAATGACCCTGGCCTATCGGAACGGCCTTTATCCTTCCAGGGACAGGATCGCGCGCGTGACGGACGATCCCGCGCTGGACATCGAGTTTCCTCACGGAGAGGGTTTCCGGATCAGGGCGGTGCTGACCGGAGAATCGGAGGCGAAACGGGTCGACGCGGCGAAAAACCTGTTGCTTAAACTGCTGTGATTCGTTAATGATACCTGCCCGGTTGTTCGAGACTGACCCGCCCGCTGGAGTATGAAAATCAGCATGAAACCCGCGGTCTGTTGCGCCGTTCTTCTGAACGTGCCCCTGCTCTTCACGCAGTGCCAGTTTTTCTCGACGGCGGAAGACGCCGATACGGTTGTCGCCCGGGTGAATCAGGCCACGCTGACGGTCGAAGATCTGGAAGCCGAACTGGAAGCCGCGGCGATGTCCGGCGCCACGCTGCAAATGAGAAAGGACTGGGTATCTGACTGGGTCCGGACCGAACTGCTCTACCAGGAAGCCCTCCGGCGGGATTTCGACAGCGACGGCAAGACGGCCCGGGACTTGAACAGGATGCGCAGGGATTATCTGGCCAATGTCGTGCTGGAACACATTGTCGCGGACTCGTCGCTGGTGGTTACCGACGAAGAAATAGCGGAATACTTCGAGACCCATCAGCAGGAGTTCATCTACCACGAGCCGGAACTCAGACTGTCCGTGATCGTTCTACCGGACGAGGCCACGGCTCGGCAGGTCCGCAGCCAGTTGGCGCGTCGTGTGCGAACCTTCGAGGAATTGGCCCTTACGCGGTCCATTCACGCCTCCTCGGCCAACGGGGGAGACCTGGGTTTCCTGAAGAGGGCGGATATCAGCGACGTGTCGGTGCAGGAAATCGTGTTTTCCATGCCCGTCGGCCAGATTTCCCGGCCGGTCCTTTCCGAAACCGGGTCGTTCATCTTCAGGGTCATGGACCGTCGGGAGGCCGGCGCCCTGCCGCCCCTGGAAGAAGTCCGCGGCGAGATCGTCAACAGGATGCTGCGGGACCGGCGCCGCGAACTGGTCAGGCGGTTCGTGGACGCGCTTCGTCAATCGGCTGACGTGGAAATCGGCGACGGGGACCTGATGCGAACGGAACCCATCGCACCATAGAGTGGAACCGGAGGCATGATCGTGCGCTCGCTTACCAGTTGCGTCTGGCTGCTCCTGGGCCTGGCCGCGGCCCTGGCAGGCCGCCCGGTCCAGGGCCAGCAACTGCTGGACTACGTCGTGGCCGTCGTGGACAACGAGATCATCCTCTATTCCGACGTGGTCGAGGCCGTGAAGATGTATCGCATGCAGCCGCAGCAACCCGAGCCGGAGCCGGAAGACCTCCCGAACCAGTTGCTGAACGACATGATCGATACGCGCGTCGTGCTCGCGTACGCGCGCAGGGACAGCGTGCAGGTACCCGTTGAACGGATAAACGGCACCGTACGCAACATTATCGATCAGTACACGGAACGCCTCGGTTCCGAGGAAGCCCTGGAACAACTGGTGACGAATGCCGGCATGACCATGAGAGACTGGAACCGGCTGCTCAGGCGGCAGAAGGAAGAGGAGCTGCTCCAGCAAAGGCTCGAGGAAGATCGCTTCGGCAAAGTACGGGTTACCGGCCTGGAAGTAGCCCAGTACTATGAGAACCACTACGACAGCATTCCTTCGAACCCCGTCAGGCTCGACCTGAGCCACATCATGATCTCCGCTCGCCCGGACCCGCAAATCGTGGCCGCGATGAACGCCCGGATCGATGAGATCAGGCGCCGCGTCGCCGATGGAGAGGACTTCGGCGACATGGCGCGGCGGTATTCGGAAGATCTGAACAGCGCCAGAAACGGCGGAGACCTCGGGTTCTTCACACGGGGAACGTTCATGACCGATTTCGAAGACGCGGCCTTTGCCCTTGCGCCAGGCGAGATCAGCCCGCCCGTGGAGACGGACGTGGGCCTGCACGTCATCAAGCTGGAAGAACGGAAGGGCGACCAGATCCGCGTGCGTCACATTCTGGTCCAGATTCCGAAAACCGATGAAGACGATCATCGCGCGCTGGAGACGATTTCCATGCTGCGCCAGCGGATCCTCGACGGCGACGAATCATTCGCCGAGGCCGCCGGGAAATACTCGGAAGACCTGGCCTCCGCCTCGGACGGCGGCCATATCGGAGAGTTCATGCGCGATCAGTTGCTGCCCCAGTACCAGGCCGCCCTGGACACCATATCCGTCAACCAGATGACCGAACCCATCAAGGTGGTGGACCAGAGCGTCACCTCCTACCACGTCATGATGTTGAACGGCAGAACCGGCGGCGACAAGCTCACCCTGGACGACCATTTCCAGCACATCACCACGCTGGCCAGGCAGGCCAAGTGGAACAGGGAACGGGCACGGTGGCTCAAGGATCTTCGCCGCGAGTTGTACATCGACGAGCGCGGGCTGACCGCCATGCCCTGAGCGGCGGACCGCGCCGCGCGAAGACCGTTGAAATGAGAATAGATCTGTTTCTGAAACAGTCCCGTATCATCAAGCAACGGGATGCCGCCAAAAAGGCCTGCGACCGGGGTCTGGTTTCCATTTCCGGCAGATCCGCGAAGCCCGGACACCAGGTCGGCGCAAAGGATATCGTCGTCGTGGAGTGGCCCCACAGACGGCTGGAGTTCGAAGTGCTGGACGTCCCGGCAGGCAACGTATCGAAAGACAGGGCGCAATCCTTGTACGTGGTGCTGAGCGACGAGCGGCCGGACCATGATTCTTCGGGGTTCGAAGAACGATGAATACCCGCCGAGACGGGAAAACCGGCGCCCATGGTCCACGGGAAAACCCCTCAGCCGGTTTCGATCTTCCCTACAGCCACCTGGCCCGGATATATGATCACGTGATGCGTCACGTGGACTACAGGCAGTGGGCCAACTACATACAGTCGGTGTTCACGCGGTTCGAGGCGGCGCCGAAGGACGTGCTCGAGCTGGCCTGCGGGACCGGCGCCATGGCGTGTATCCTCGATGGCCGCGGATACCGGATGACGGGCATCGACCGGTCGGAAAGCATGATCGCCGTCGCGAAGCAGAAAGCCCTGGAGGCGCGCCGGGCGATTCGCTTTCAGGTGGGCGACATGGTTCGTTTGCCGGCATCTGGACCGTACGACGCGGTGTTGTGCCTGTACGACAGCATCAACTACGTCATGGAAGAGGCGGACGTCCTCGCCATGATGAACAGACTGCGTGCTGTCATAAAGGCCGGCGGTCTGTTCGTATTCGACATCTGTACGGAGCGCAATTCGCGCAGGTACTTCCACAACCAGGTAGACCGGGAAAGCAATGGGGATTTCTCCTACGTCCGGCGTTGCGAGTATGTCCCCGATACCTGCGTACAGGTCAATGAATTCCAGTTTACCTTCAACCGCGAAGGCAAACGGCACTCCTTCCGGGAACGCCACGAGCAGCGGATCTATCCCGTGGCCAGACTCGCGGAAATCTGTCGTGCATCGGGTTACCGCGTACTCGGCGCCTTCGACGGTTTCAGTTTTGAAGCAGCTTCAGAGCGGTCCAACCGGGTCCACTACGTGGTCCGTCCCCTCTCCTGAGCCGTCCTCATGGCATTCGATCGTATCATAGGCCACGACAGACCGCGCCAGAGGCTCATGGACGCCGTGGCGCAGGACCGCCTGGCGCATGGGTACCTGTTCAGCGGACCGTCCGGCGTGGGCGCCGAGGCGCTGGCCATTGAACTCGCCTGCGCGGTCAACTGCGAAAGCGGACCTGGAGAACCCTGCGGGCGGTGCCGGCACTGCCGGCGGATTCGCGCGCTTCAGCACCCCGACGTGCACCTCCTGGTGCCCGCTTCGTCCGCACCGCCTCCGGAGGGATCGACTACCCGGAGCAGCGACGCCCCGGGCCGTGGAAACGCCCGGGAAGAACGCAGACAGGGACTGTCCTCCCTTTTGGCCGGAGACCCCTACGCCGCGCTGCCGTTCAACAAGAACGACATCCTGTCCGTGGACGATATCAGGTCGCTCAGGAGGGATGCGTCCGTCAAGCCGTACGAAGGACGGAAGAAGGTCGCCGTCATCGTCGCCGCCGACCGGATGAACACCGCGGCTGCCAATGCGCTGCTCAAGACGCTCGAGGAACCCCCGGGCACCCTGATGCTCGTCCTGACCGCAACCCGTTCCCGGCGGCTGCTGCCGACCATCCTGTCCCGTTGCCAGCCCGTTTCCCTGCCGCGCCTCCCGGAGGCCGAAGTGAAAGCGGCGCTGACCGGGCGCTACGACGTGGAACCCGATGAGGCCGCCCTGCTCGCCCGCAGATCCGAAGGCCGCCTCTCCGAAGCGCTGTCGGCCATGTCGGAAAGGGGGCTGCGGCTCCGGGAAGAAGCCTTCGCGCTGCTGGAGTGCATTCATGACGCGCCCCCCCTGCGTTTGTTCGAGCAGGTGGAATCCCTCGCCGCCGCGCACCGGGAAGAACCGGTCGTGGAGACGATCCTGGACCACCTGCTTGAACTCTACCGCGATCTCTTCATTCTCTCCGCCGCGGGCGAATCCCCGGCCCTCTCCAACCCGGAACGGCAGGTCCCTTTGCAGGCGCTGGCCGCCAGGATGAACGTCCTGGATATCGAGCAGGGCATCGCCGCCATAGAAGAAGCCAGGCGGGGCATCGCCCTGAACGCCCACGTCCAGCTCGCCCTGCTCGTGCTCGCGCTGAGACTCAGGTTGAACCGGGGATCGACGGCCCCGCGCGAGACGGCCTCCGGGAAGGCGCGCTCCCATACCCTGCCCGCCGCGGATTGATCCGTTGACAAACGGCCTTCCGCACGCTATCGTGATGCTGGAATCGAGCGAGGTTCGTTCGAAGAACGAGGTTCGGCCGGAGATCGGGTTTTGTTCTTGGAACAAGGTTCGGTCGGATCAGATCACCCGCGTCCGCGAGGGAGCCGTGGCGGAGAAAATACTCGTAACCGATGCGTTGCCCTACGCGAACGGCAAGCTCCACATCGGCCATATCGCCGGCGTCCATCTGCCCGGCAACGTCTACGTACGCTACCAGCGGCTGAAAGGCCGGGACGTCGTCCACGTCAGCGGATCGGACGATCACGGCGTGGCCATCACCCTGGCGGCCGAGAAGGCAGGCATAACGCCCAAGGAACTCGTGGACAAGTACTATCCCGTCATCAAGGGCGCCCTCGAAGACTTCGGCATCGTCTACGACAATTTCTCCCAGACTTCCCGGCCCATCCACCACGAAACGGCCCGGGCCTATTTCCGCCGCCTGGAAGAAAAGGACTGTTTCGACATCCGGGAAGTCAACCAGATCTACTGCCCGGCCAGCGACCGCTTCCTGCCCGATCGTTACGTGGAAGGCACGTGCCCCCATTGCGGATCGGACCGCGCCCGGGGCGACCAGTGCGAGGCCTGCGGCACCATTCTCGACGCCACGCAACTGATCGACCCCCGCAGCGAATCCTGTGAAGGCCCCCTCGAGGTGCGCGCGGCCAACCACTGGTACTTCAAGCTTGCCCGCGTGTCGTCCAGGCTGCAGGACTGGATCGGGAAGAAGGAACACTGGAAGGATAACGTCCGGAACTACTGTCAGGGCTGGTTCAACGAGGGGCTGTCCGACCGCCCCATCTCGCGCGACCTGGACTGGGGCGTGGCGTTGCCGACGGATGACGCGGTGGGCAAGGTCATGTACGTCTGGTTCGAAAATACGCTGGGCTACGTGTCGTCCACCCGGGAGTGGGCGGTGAAACAGGGCGATCCCGACCGGTGGAAGGACTACTGGCTGAACCCGGACTGCAAACTCGTCAATTTCCTGGGCAAGGACAACATCGTCTTTCACGCGATCCTGTGGCCGGCCATGATCATGGAACACGGGGACTTCATCCTGCCTTCCGAGATCCCGGCCAACGAGTTTCTGAACATCGAGGGCCAGAAGTTGTCCACGAGCCGCAACTGGGCGGTCTGGCTGGACGAATACCTGGAGGTCTTTCCGCCCGATCCCATGCGGTACTGTCTCGCGTCGATTTCGCCGGAGACGAAGGACGCCGATTTCACGTGGAAGGACTTCCAGGCGCGCAACAACAATGAACTGGCCGATATCTTCGGGAATTTCGTGAACCGCACGCTGACTTTCATCGACCGGTACTTCGACGGCGTGATCCCGGAGCCGGGGCCGCTCGCGCCGGAGGACCGGGCCATGCTGGATACCGTCGCCGGCGCCCCGGACCGCGTCGGCGCGTGCTTCGAAGCCTTCCAGGTGAGGCGGGCCGTCCGGGAGCTGATCGCCCTCGGCAACGGATGCAACCGGTACTTCAACGATCAGGCGCCCTGGAATACGCGCAAGACCGACCGGGCGCGCTGCGCCACCACGCTCTACGTATGTGTGCAGGCGGTGAGGACCCTGGCTCTCGTCATGTCGCCCATCGTGCCCTTCAGCGCCGAAAGGCTGTGGAAGATGGCGGGACTGGAAGGGCGCGTCGATGCCCAGAAATGGGACGAAGTAGAGATCGATGCATCGCTGTCCGGACGCCCCATAGGCAAGCCCGAAATCCTGTTTCATAAGATCGATGACGATACGATCGACGCGCAGGTCGAAAAGCTGGGCGCGTCCTTCGCCCAGGGAGATGGGAGAGTGGGATCCGGAGGCGCGCAACCCGCCGGGGCACAACCCGGAGGCGCACAACCCGCCGGGGCACAACCCGCTGGCGCGCAACCCGCCGGGGCACCGCGTAACGACCTCATCTCGATCGACGCGTTTCGGCAGATCGATCTGCGCATCGCGGACGTGGTGGCGGCGGAACCGGTACCCGGAACGGACCGGCTGCTCAGGCTGCAACTGCGCATCGGGGAGGAGGAACGGCAGATCGTGTCCGGGATTGCGCCGGGTTATGCGCCGGGCGACCTGGTCGGTCGCCAGATCGTGGTGGTGGCGAACCTGGCGCCCGCGAAGATCCGGGGCGTGGAATCCAGGGGCATGCTGCTCGCGGCCGAAGATGCCGGCGGCGCGCCCGTTCTCCTCGGTCCGGACGTCCGGATACCATCGGGTTCATCGGTGAGCTGACGGCCGGCACGCCCGATGCGGTTCGCCGGCGCGGACCGGGCATCACTCAGTCATCTGCACCCTGGCGCTGCTTTTGCTTTTCGACACCCATACCCATCTTACGGATGCGGCATTCGACCATGACCGCGGCGACGTAATCCAGCGGGCCCTCGATGCGGGCGTGGAGCGCATGGTCGCCATAGGGTATGATCTGAAAAGCAGCCTGGACGCCGTAACGCTTGCCGAGGACTGTGACGCCGTGTACGCGGCCGCGGGGATCCATCCGTGCCACGTCCACGAAGCGCGCGAAGCGGATTTCCGGGAAATCGAGAAACTGCTGGAGCATCCGTCCGTCGTCGGCGTGGGCGAAACCGGCATCGACCTGTACCACGACCGGTCCACCTATCCGCTGCAGCAGGCGTCGTTCAGAAGGCACATGGAGTGGGGCCGGGGCACTGGACTGCCGGTCATCGTACACGACCGGGACGCCCACGCTGAAGTCATGGCCCTGCTGGAGGAGTTTTCCGACGGAGACCTGACCGCCATCCTGCACTGCTTTACCGGGGATATCGCCATGGCCGAAAAGGCTGTTTCCATGGGATGCTTCCTCGGGTTCGGCGGCATCGCCACGTTCAGGAACTCGACGGTCCACGAAGTGGTCTCCGGATTGCCGCGGGATCGCATCCTGGTCGAAACGGACGCGCCTTACCTGGCGCCCGTTCCCCACCGCGGCCGCCGGAACGAACCGGCCTATCTCGTAAACACGGCCGAAGCGGTCGCCCGTCACCGGGCCGTGTCCCCGGATGAACTGGCGCGGACCACAACCCGGAACGCAGAGTGCGTGTTTCGAATCCGATGACTACAGTGCTCGATCCTCCCGAAGACCTGCTGGCCGGCCTGCGCAGGTTGGCGTTCCGTCCGTCCAGGACGAAGGGTCAGCATTTCCTGAACGATCCGTCGATCGCCCGCCGGATCGTCGAGGCGGCGGGCGTCACGGAGCATACGCACGTCCTTGAAATCGGTCCGGGGACCGGTGCGCTCACCCGGCACCTCGTTGCCCGGGCCGGCAGCATAACCGCCGTGGAAATCGATGCCAGGCTGGCGCGGGCCCTTCAGGAAGCGTACGGGCGCTACGATCACCTGGCCGTCCTGCACCGGGACGTACTCGATCTGGATCTGTCCGATCTGGTGGAAGCCTCCGGCGAAACCGGGCTGGTGCTCGTGGCCAATCTGCCCTACGGTATCACGGGTCCCGTCCTGGACCGGCTGATCACCCACCATGGCGGGATCACGCGCGCGGTCATCATGGTACAGCACGAAGTGGGTGGACGCCTGACCGCCTCTCCGGGTACGAAAGCCTACGGCGCGATAACCGCTATCATGGCTTACCACTACGACGTGGCATCCCTTTTTCGGGTGGGCAGTGACCGATTCGTTCCCCGCCCGGCCGTGGATTCGGTCGTCCTCCGGTTGACTCCCCACGACCGCCCGCCCGTCGAAGTCCGGGACGCCGCTCTGTTGACCGTGCTCATCAAGTCGGCCTTCCAACATCGCCGCAAGATGCTGCACCACGCGGTAAATCGCCTGGCCCCCGGTTCCGCCGGCCCTCTTTCGGATCGTACCGGGATCGATCTGAAACGACGGGGCGAGACCCTGGACCTGGTCGAGTTCGCCGCGCTGGCCGACGCGCTGGAGGAGTATAGAGACGGCCGCGATTGCAGGGACGGCCACGGAGGTTCTTCCTGACGGACCAGACCATGCGCTACCGGTATTCACGTGCGGGCAGATTGCGGATGATGGAGGAAAGGAATCAACGGGGGTTCCGTTTTCTGTACGTGGGGCTGAGCACGGCCATCTTCGTCCTGGTAGCCTTCGCCCTGTGGATCTTGCTTTTCGAGCGTCAGGCGCGGGCCGTCGCGGACTGGCTGCTGGACCGGCCCGTCCCCGCCGCCTTTCCGGAATTTGCGGGAACTGCCGCCTTCAAGTCCGATGAGCAGGCGTATTACGCGCTGGATTCGGCCCTGTACGGTGCGCTGATCAATCTGCAGGTGAAGCCCGAAAGGATACGGGACACGAAGCCGCGCGCGATGACCGGTGCGGGACAGTGGACACCCGTCGAGCGCCGTATCACGGTCTCGGGCGCCTATTCGCTCACGGAGTGCAATCTCGAGATCGCCAGGGCCGTAGCGCGGGCGGGCGGAACGATCGTCCGGGCGGCGGAACGCAGCAGGTCCCGGGAACTGCTGCTGGAAATCGCCCACGAGGGCAAGGTCACCCATCGCCTCTACGTCGCCCGCGATGTCGATCTGGCGAGAAAGACAGGCCGTCTGGCGGTGGTCGTCGTCTACTCGGACGGAGACTACCGCGGCGTGGTCGAACAACTGTCCGAGTTCAGCCGGCCCGTCACCTTCGCCCTGCTTCCCTGGGCGCCCGGCGCGAGAGAGCTGGCGAACGACGCCGCGCGAAGGAACCATGAGGTGATCGCGCTGCTGCCTGTACAACCGCGCACTTTCACGCGGAACGTGCCGCGCAGGAGGTCCGTGCTGACTACCCATGCGGAAGCGACCAACCGCCGCATCGTGGAAGATGCCCTCGCGTCCCTTTCCACGGCCCGGGGCGTGCTGGCGTACCCCGGCAGTCTCGCCGGCGCCGGAGTCGACGTGCCGGACCCCGTGCTGGACGTACTGGACAAGCGGGACAAGTACTACCTGGACCATCCGGGGAAGGCGGATTCGTCCCACGCTCCGGACAACCGGGGAGACGGTCCCGGCCGGATTCAGGCCTGGGGCGTCCTGGACCGGATCTACAATCCCGCGGTCATTTCCATGAACCTGGACCGCGCGTCCCTTTCGGCCCTCGATGAAGCACGGGCCGTCGTCATTGCCTACGCGCGGCCCCATACCCTGCAGGTCCTGATGAACCAGGTTGCCCGCCTCGAACTGCGCGGCATCGAATTCGTACGCGTTTCCGAACTCCTGGACAACTGACACCGGAGATTGCCATGGTAAAGCTGAGTGTATGCGTAGACCAGGTCGCCGCCCTGCGCAACATAACGAAGCGCGGCGAGCCCGATCCCATGACCGCGGTCATGATGTCGCAGGTGAGCGGGGCGGACGCGGTGACGATTTCCTGGCCGTCCGACGCCTCCCTCTACCTGAGCGGCGAGTACGACGTCATTCGTCAACTCGTGCATACGCACCTGAACGTGATCACGGCGCCGGACCTGGAAGCCCTGCAGAGTATCTTGACGATCTCGCCCGATATGGTTACTCTTGTTCCGAAGGGTTACGCGCATTCGGGGCTGGACAACGACTGGTTCGATTCACCCTGGCCCGAAGGCGATTCCCTGGAGCGTCCGGTCGAACGCATGATCAGGGCGTTGCAGGAAAACCGGATCCTGACGAATATATTGATCAGACCCACGGCGACGTACGTCCGGCGATGTGCCGAGATCAAGACGGATTACGTGCATATCGACGCAAGCCAGTACGTCCAGGCCGCCGATCCCGAGGAGAAAGGCCGGTTGTACCAGGAGTTGGCCGGTACGGCAAAGACGGCGGCGCGGCTGAACATGGGGGTTTCCATCGGCCGGGGTGTCGATTACCGGACGGCCGCGGATCTGGCGGGCATAGCGGAAGTGGAGGAAATGGTCGTGGGTTATGCCGTCGCCGTGCGGGCGATGACCATCGGGTACGAGCAGTCCGTCCGCGACCTGGTCGACGTCATACGCCACGTGCCCAGACCCCCGGCAGACTGGTAGACTGGCCGTCGCACGCCGCCTCGCTCTGGGCCGCGCCGTCGGCCGCGGCATCGAAGCAGCCTGAATGGCCGTCGACGTCGCACTCCACGCCGACAGGAGCATCGAAAGGAACAGCGCCATCCACAAACGCATCTCCTTCCTGGTCTTTCTCGCCGTAACCCTGCTGGGCGGGATCCTCGTCTTCCCTACCATCAGGCTGTGGGTGTCGTCTGCCGAGGCCCTTGAAAGGCTCGCGCCAGCCGAAAGGAAGGCGCTGTACGGGCAGTCCACGGTGCCGGGCATCGACCTGGTGGGCGGATACCGCCTTGCCGCCGCCGTGGACGTCGCCCGGTACACGGAAAGAGGCAGGATACGGGCGGTGGAGGGCCTGGTCGAGACCTGGCGCCGGCGCCTGAACGCCTTCGGGATTTCGGAACCCGCCATCATCGCGCGGGAAAACGACACGTTCGATATCGTCGTACCCCTGAGCGCGGACACCGGTCTCGCGGGCAGCATGATTCGGGATTCCGGCGAGATCACGCTGCATCTGTTCAAGGACGGCGCGGAAGTACAGGCCTTGCGGCAACGTATAGATGCGGCCGTGCTTGAAAGGGCGAAGACGGCGTCGACGGCGGACCCGGACGGGCCGGAAGGCGCGGGGCGGGGCGGATCGGAATCGTCCGGACCGCCTGGACTGAGCGCGTTGCTCGCGAGCATCACGGTGGAGGAAGGTATCGCGGACATCGCGGTCAGGGAAGACAACGTGGAAGCCGTACGGGCCATGCTGGCCGACTCCACGGTGCGTGCCGGCATACGGGCCTTCAACCTGGCGAATCCCCCCGCCGGCGCCTTCGCATGGGCTTCCGAACCGGTGGAACGCGGCGGCATGCTGTATCATCCGCTTTATTTCATCAATCAGGACGTGGACCTGACCGTGCAACCCCTTGCTTCCGCGGTGGTGAGCGACGCGTCGGTCACGGCGGACCGGGGCGCCTACGCGGTGCGCCTCTTCCTGGAGGACGAGGGCCGGGAAAGCCTGGCCAACCTGTCCAGCGCCAACGCCGGCAACCGCCTGGCCATCAAGATGAACGGGCAGGTTTACGCGACGCTGAACATCCAGGGCCGGATCCCCGACGGACGCATAGAGATACCGGGCGGCGACACCCTTGAAGAGGCGCGCGCCCTGGCGGCCATCCTGGAATCCGAGGCGCCTCCCGTGGCCGTTACGCTCCTGGAGCAGACGGCCGGGGATTCGCCCTCGCCGCACGGACCGGACGTGGTGGATGGCGCGGCAGGGGCCGCGGCGATCAGCCTCGGATTGTTCGGCGTCCTGCTTCTGGTTCGATACCGGGCCGCCGGTCTGGTCTTCCTGGTGGGCGTACTGTACCATATGATCCTGACCGGAGCCGTGCTCAGGTTGTGGAACATCGCCGGGATCGCGCCGTACTTCACGCTCGCCGGTACGGCGGGTTTCCTCGGCGCGTTTCTCGTTTTCACCACGGTCCATCTCTGGATATTCGAATACCTGCGCGCGGAATCCGGGGCGGAGTCCTCGGTCCGGCAGGGCGTGATGACGACGCTGGAGAAGTGCAAGCCGGCCCTCGTATGGGTTCACGCCATGCTGTTGCTCGTTTCGGTGAGCCTGGTCGTAGTCGGCACCGACGGGCTCGTCAATTTCGGCCTCGTGCTGTTTTCCGGCGCGGCCGGCAGCCTGGCGACCTGTTTCCTCTGGACGAACATGCTCCTGTCCTCCCTGGTGGAGGACTGGCAGATCAGGAAGTTGAGCGTGTGATGGCAAACGACCTGGCCGCATACTACGAAAAACTGATCGACCGGCCCGGCGCCGTCTACGCCTTCGCCGTGTTGCTGGCCGTGGTGGGGATCGCCGCCACGGCGTTGAAGGCGGAACACGCGGTTACCGACGGCCTGGTGGCGCTGCTGTTGTCCGGCGACTTGCTCTACGGCCTTTTCGTGATCATGCTGATCGTGCTGGTCGTCGTCGGCGCCCGGGTCGACGACCGGCCCGGCAAGAGCATCGCGCTCACCCTGGGGGTGCTGGCGGCCGGAAGTATCGTGCGGTTGCTGCTTCCCTTCGCCCGGTCGATCGACTGGCTGGGAGAATGGAACGGGGTGATGCTCGGCATCATGATCATCACCCTCTATCTGTCGTTGCGCGTGGGCGCCCGATTCGCCGTGATGGCCATGGGTTGCGCGCTGTATACCATGATCGTCACCGCGGGAATGACCTTTGGCCTGGTAGAACGCATTTCGGTTTCGAGCATCCTGGCGCTCATGGCGGTCGGGGTGCTGGCCGTCGTGATGGCCTTCCTGGGCTACAGCCAGGTCAGAAGCCAGATGGAAGCCGCGCGTCGGGAACCGGTCAGCCATTCCGTTCGGACGGGCATGTCGCGGGCCACGTCCTTCCTCTTTCTGGCCGGCCTGGCCATCTTCCTGATCGCCGCCCCGCTGGCCGTGGTCACCGACGGTCCCCTGCGGGACTACGGCCTTCTGATGATGATCGGCGGTCCGGTCGGCGCCCTGGCCGCGATGATGTCCGCGGCACCCCTCGTCGCCATGACGCAGAACGTACGGTTGGAAACCGGGGCGCCCGCCCGGCGCGGAAGCCGTCGTCAGCGGTAATCGCCTCAATGAGGCAACACGTACAGCTTGAGTCCGGGGCGCCCGCCCGGCGCGGAAGCCGCAGACCACGGCAACTGCCCTTCGGCGGCGGTAGGTGTGCGCCGCGGATCCGCCCGCGCAGTCCGCCTGGAGCGCCATGGCCGACCAGCCCAACATCCTCCTCATCCTCTCGGACCAGATGGTCGCCGCGCTGACCGGCGCCTATGGCCATCCCGTCGTCCGGACGCCCCACCTGGACAGGCTGGTGGAGCACGGCGTGCGCTACGATGCCGCCTACACCGCCTTTCCGCTCTGCGCACCCGGCCGTGCGTGTCTGATGACGGGAAGACACGCGTCTGAAATCGGCGCCTGGGACAACGGCGCGCTGCTGGCCGCGGACCAGCCGACCTTCGCCCACTACCTGTCCGGTGCGGGTTACGATACCGTGTTGTCCGGCAAGATGCACTTCATCGGCCCGGACCAGTTGCACGGATTCAGAAAGCGGCTGACCACGGATATCTACTCCTCCGATTTCGACTGGGTGAAACCCGAGTGGATCCGCCTCAAGGAGACGGGGGGAAGGGACTGCGAGCGGGTGATGGCCGACCGGCCCGCCTACAACGCGGCCGGATACACGGGCGACGGCGTGCGGGTCGGGGTCTGGCACGACGCCCTGAGCTACGACGAGGAAACCCATTTCCGCGCCATCGAATACCTGCGGGCCCGGAAGACCGGAAGGAACGATGCCCCCTTTTTGCTCTGCGCGTCCTATCACCATCCCCACGAGCCCTTCTGGCCGCCCGAAGCCTGGTGGCAACGGTACGAAGGGGCGGAGATCGCGCTACCCGATTTTCCCGACGACCTGGAAGAACGCCACTCCATGATGGACCGGAACCTGAACGCCTACCACGGCACGGGACGGTGCGACCTGACGGACGAGGAGGGGCTCTACCGGCTTCGCCGCGCCTATTACGCGCTGGTGAGCTACATGGACGACAAGGTCGGCGGCCTGCTGGACACCCTCGACGAAACCGGCCTGGCGGAGAACACGGTGGTGGTCTTCGCCAGCGACCACGGCGACATGCTGTGCGAGCGCGGCATGGTGCAGAAGCGGTGCTTCTACGAGTGGTCCTGCCGGGTGCCTCTGATCGTCCGCTTTCCGGATGGCTGGCGGGGGGGCACGACCTGCCCCCATCCCGTTTCATTGATCGATCTCCTGCCCACCTTCTGCGACCTCGCGGGCGTCGAGAACCGGCTGCCCCATGACGGCGAAAGTCTCGTGTCGGACTCCGCCATGGCGGATACGGAGCGCGTGGTGTTCGCCCAGGCGCACGAGGCCGTGGGCATGCCCTGCATCATGGCAAGGCAGGGACGGTACAAGTACCACTACATCCACGGGCATGCGCCCCGTCTTTTTGATCTGGACAACGATCCCGGCGAATGGCATAATCTTTCGGACGGAGACAGCGGAGACAGCGGAGACCGCGGAAACCGGGGAGACAGCACGAACAGTGCGGACGGCGGGGACGGCGGGGACGCACACCGCCGGGTGGAAGCGCGTCTTCGCGATCGGATCCTCGACCGGTTCGACCCGGACGCCATCGCGGCAGAAAACCTGGCCAGCCTGTACCGCAGGCGGCTCATCCGGGACACTATGGCGCGGCATGGCCGGACCTGGAGCCATGACCCGGACTTCGACCACCGCCGCGGCGCCATGAGCCAGTACCTGTGACCGCCATCCCGCCTGTGTCGACGGGCGGACATCCAACAGGGGGTTGTCCATGTTGCGCGCGGGCTTCATCGGCGCCGGGGGCCGTTCCCAGAGCGCCCACTATCCGGCGGTCGACCGGTTGCCGGACGTCGAAATGACCGCCGTGTGCGAACTCGACGAATCGCGCCTGGCGCAGGTCACCGAACGCTACGACTTTCCCCACGTGTACACGGACCACCGCGCCATGCTGGCGGAGGTGGAACTGGACGTGGTCTACTGCGTCATGCACGAGAAATGGCTGCTCCAGCCCGCCCTGGACTGCATTCGCGCGGGCAAACACGTCTTCATGGAGAAACCCCCCGGGAAGAACAGCGGGGAGACGCGCCAGTTGCTGGACGCGGCCGTGGAGCACGACGTGTACGCCATGGTGGGCTATCAGCGGCGCTATACCTCGGTGGTCCGCGAGGCCATGCGGCGCGTGCGCGGCCGGGGACCGGTCTCCCTCGCCGTGACCACCTTCAACAAGAAACTGCTGTACGACAAGCCCGGGTTCTCCACGACCCTGTGGGACGACGTGACCCACGTGGTGGACCTGCTGCGGTACATGGTGGGCAGCGAACCCGTCGAGGTCGCCCGTTACCGCGACAAATTCGATTCGGTCGACTGGAATCACTACACGGCGCTGGTCCGTTTCGCCAGCGGGGCCACGGGCGTCGTCTTCGGAAACCGCGCCTCGGGCGGACGGGTATTGAGCGCGGAGCTGCATGGCGTGGGCATCGGTTGCTACATGAAGCTTCCCGAGGAAATCGACATCCGCGAGGACGACCGGCAGACGGTCCTGCAGGGCTGGGAGATCAACGGCGACGACGCGGAAGATACGCCCCGGTACGAGGGCGCCCTCGCCATGCACGAGCATTTCGTCGATTCCGTACGCAACCAGACCATCCCCGTCAGCGATCTTCGGGACGTCATACATACCATCCGGCTGGTGGATTGGATCGAAACGGGGCACTGTCCCGATTAGGCGCCGAACGGGCAGCATTGCGGCGCCCGGAAACCCCGCAGGATGCAACGGCTCAATTTCCCGGAATACGCCTTCGAAACAGACACGGACGAAGCGGGCCGCAGGGTCATCTTCGACGTGATCCGGCGCCGTTTCGTCCGCCTGACGCCCGAGGAGTGGGTCCGGCAGCACCTGGTGCGCTACCTGGTCGAGGACCGGGGATTCCCGGCAGGCTATGCAGCCGTGGAAAAAGGTTTCCAGTATGCCGGAACGGCCGTTCGCGCCGACGTGATCATGCACGATCTGAAAGGGCGGCCGGTCCTGATGGGCGAATGCAAGGCGCCCGAGGTACGCGTGACCGAAGCGGTCTTCGAACAGCTGGCCAGGTACAATTCGGTCATCAACGCCCGGTACCTCGTGGCCACCAATGGCAGGACGCACTTCTGCTGCGAGCACAAACCCGGGGGCGGGTATGCCTTTCTGTCGGAACTGCCCGAATTCACGAAGCCCTGAGGAGCCGGACCGTGCCGGCGTCCCGCCAGTGGGGAGTCCACGTGATCGAAGCCGGTCTGCCTGCGACAAAACCCCAATCTGTCTGAATCATTCAGGAGGTACTCACATGAAATTCGCCAGACTTACCATCACTTTCCTGTTTGTCGCCGGATTCGTTCTCCAGGCCGGCGCGCAGACGCGTGAAGAAGGACCGTGGTGGCCCCATCCCATCTGGGGCAAGGACGACCAGGCCGGCGGCTCCAACTGGATTACGCCCGAGAAAGTGTTGAAGTCACTTACGCTGGTCAAGACGGGCCAGATCTACGAAATCGGCCAGGTGTACACCGCCGACATGCCCCTCTTCGGCCAGCGGACCTATTCCATGGTCATCCCCGGTTCTCCCTCAGGAGCGCCCATGGGTTCCAACAACCTGATCTATTACGACGAGTTCCTGGTCGCCGAGATCGGCCAGGTGGGCACCCAGTTCGACGGACCGGGCCACATCGGTGAACGGCTCAAGATGGCGGACGGCTCGGAGAAGGACGTCTTCTACAACGGGTTTACCAATGAAGAGATCAAGGGACCCTACGGCCTCGTACAGCTGGGCGTAGAGCACGTCAAGCCCTTCTTGACCCGCGGCATCCTCGTGGACGTGGCCGCGTACAAGGGCGTGGAGTCTCTCGACCACAGCTACGAGGTGACCGTAGAGGACGTGCAGGGCGCGCTTCAGCGGCAGGGCATCGCGGAGGAAAGTCTCGAACCCGGAGACGCCTATTTCTTCCGCTACGGCTGGGCGCGGCACTGGAACGACCCCGGTACGTACAACGCCGCCCCGCCCGGCATCGGGATGGCCGTCGCCCGGTGGGTGGTCGAGAAGAAGGCATCCATGATCGGTTCGGACCAGTGGACCACCGAGGTGGTGCCCAATCCCGATCTCAGCCAGGCCTTCCCGGTCCACCAGGAACTGATTACCCGGAACGGCGTCTGGAACCTCGAGAACATGAACCTGGACGAACTTTCAGAGGACGGTGTCTACGAGTTCCTTTTCATTCACACGCCCATTCGGTTCAAGGGGGCGACGGGGTCGCCGGCCCGGCCGATTGCCATCAGGTAACGGAAGCGGCGTGAAGTCATCGGTTTCTTAGTGATGTCCAGAGCTTCAGCGGCGGTTCCCAGATCCCTGTTAGCCTGCGGGAGGCTCGGGAGCGCAGGCGGTCGTAACGCTGCTTCAGCTTGCGACCGCGACAAAAGTCGAGATCAACGCAGCTATGCCGACTAATTGGAGTAATCGCAGCAGTCATCGAAGTAAGACTGCAAATTGAACGCTGATCCTGTTACGGTTACTCCAAAGACATAATACGACATAGCACGAGGATGTACTGATATGAGCGTTGAGTTGATCGGGATAATCAGTGTAGGCGTTGCCCTGACCGGTGTAGGCATTGCCCTGGCGGGACTCATCCTGGCGTCGATGCGGGACATGAATCTCCGTCTTATATCCCTTGAACAGGGGCAGGCGGACCTGAGAGAACGTATGGCGGGACTGGAGGGTATTTTAAAAGGTCTGGCCTTGCACCGGGGAGAAAAGAGCGAAACCGAGTAGTCACCGGCGAATTGAGGTTCTTTCACAACCATGGAAGACATTTCGAGTCCAGACGGTCGGCGTCCTCGCGATCCCGATCGTTGCCGTTCCAGAGATCGAGATATGTGACCGAGGCTCGTATTGGCCGATTCCACAGTACTAACAGGAGGTTGTCATGAGGGACAATTCTGGTGAATTCCAAGGAAAGGTGGTCATCGTAACCGGGGGCGCCAAGGGCATCGGCGGGGGCATTGTACGCGCCTTTGCCGTTGAGGGGGCCCACGTCCTGTGCGCCGACATCGACGACGATGCGGGTTCGGAGATCGCCGCTTCCAGCGACAACATCCGCTACGTCCACGCCGACGTGACCACGAGCGACGTGTGCCGTTCCCTGGTGGAGACCGGGACGGAGTCCTGGGGCGGCGTGGATATCCTGTGCAACAACGTGGGGATACAGCCGACCGCGAGTTATCTGCCCGCCCACGAGATGTCCGAGGAACAGTGGGACCGGATCATCGACGTGAACCTCAAGAGCCGCTTCCTGATGGTCAAGTACTGTGTGCCGGTGATGAAGGCGCGTGGCGGCGGGGTGATCATCAACACGGCCAGCGTCCAGGGACTCCAGTCGGCGAAGGGCATCTCCGCCTACGCGGCGAGCAAGGGGGGCGATCTGTCGCTGGTGCGTCAACTGGCCCTGGATTACGCCGAGGACAATATCCGCGTGGTGGCGGTAAATCCCGGCACCATCGAAACGCCTCTCCTGCAGGAGGCGATCGACTCCATCGGTGGCGACGAGGACGAAATTCGGACGGACATGGCCTCGCGGCACGCCGTGAACCGGCTGGGCAGCCCGGAGGACATCGCCAACGCCGTGCTGTTCCTGGCCAGCGACCGGGCCTCCTTTATCACGGGTGAATTCGTGAACGTGGACGGGGGTTTGATGGCGAGGGGGGCTTGGGCGTAGGCGGGCGAAATATCGCTCTGGTACTTTCGACGACAGGTTTAAGGGTATTTACAGGTTCAAAGCGCGACCGGCGTATCCGCGTTCTCACGCCACATCCAGTACCGCTTGAAGATTCCTGGAAGCGATCAGCATCAACGTTCGCGCAGCGCCCGATGGACGCCGCCGCCCTTGCTCCCAATCCTGCAGCGTTCGAACCGATACACCTAGCAACCGGGCGAACTGGACCTGCGAAAGACCCGCATCCTTTCGTATCCGGATAACATCGGGTACGTTTACGACGCGACCGTGTTTACCTCCTTTGATTTCCCGGAGGCCTTCGAGGATCTCCTTGCCCACGTCTCGTTTGTCCTCATTCATCTTCTACCTCAGGCATTCCCGCACAAGACGGGTAAAGAGCCTTGTTTCGATAAAGCTGTACATGGAAACAATATACGGCAATGCCGTATAAAATCAAGCCTGGAAATCCGCGACATAAACACGACATAGCACGAGGAAGTTCTGATATGAGCGTTGAGTTGATCGGCATAATCAGTGTAGGCGTTGCCCTGGCCGGACTTATCCTGGCGTCTAAGCGGCACATAGCCGTTCGTCTTATATCCCTTGAGCAGGGGCAGGCGGACCTGAGAGAACGTATGGCAGGTCTGGAGGAAGGTATATTGAAAGGCCTGACTTTGCACCTGGGAGAAAAGAGCGACCCCTAGTAGGCCCAAAAATTGGTGCTGGTGATGGCAGGCCAGGGAACGGCGCCAGCTGAACGGCGTCCTCGAATAGACTCTCATCTTTCGGGATGCGCAGGATGACGTTTGCGCCCTTTGCAGCGTCAGTAAGCTTCAATGTCTCCTCCAACATACGAGCCGCCGGGTTCGTCGGCGTAGACGCTGTGTGTGCCGCCCCGGGAGAAGGGCGCAGACCGAACGAAACGGGGCGCGCCGTTGGACTTGACTGCGATGATCAGCGCGTAGGCGTCATTCCCGTGCTCGAACTCGATCCAACCGCGAATAGTGAAAATCCCGATAGGCAGTCCCACGCCGCGTTTTTCAGAATGTACTTGAATGACCAACACACGGGGTATATACTGTCGATCAGGATCTTCTGATCAAGTCTCTGGTGTTACTTTTCCCAGGCCAGATTCAAAGACGAACCTTCTCCGCTGACCGTCACAGCCATTTCGATCACGTGCGCTGACGGGCCAGGTTCGCAGAGAACCGGCTACAGCTTCGTGCCTACAGTATCCTTAAGTTCGGATTTCACTCGCCCTTCTTCCTCCTCGCAGACGGCAACAGAAAGGTTGTCCTTGATGTCGTTCTCTCCGCGTTCTTCGCGATTCTCGTCGAGAAGTCCGGTTCACCAAGCTCGTTCACGATCGGCTGGGCAGATTGCCTCGGCCCTCCTCCTTTTCTGCTCTGCGTTCGTGATGCTCACCTGCGGCAAGGACAGCTCGACGACGCCCACACCCACCACACCCACCACACCCACCACACCCACCACGCCACAACCGGATCCGGCGAAGGCCACGAAGATTACCATTACTCCTCCATCGCCGCCACCCATAACCCAAGCGGGTGGAAAGACAAAGCTCACGGCCACGGTGAAGGATCAGCACAACAATACGATGCACGGTCTCAGCGTATCCTGGAAGAGCAGCAATACCCAGGTGGCCACGGTGGACGCCACTGGCCTGGTCACCGCGGTCGGTAGGGGGGTCGCCACTATTACGGCCACCACGGGGACGGTAAGCGGTACGGTGCAGGTGACCGTTTCGCTGCCCGTTGTGCCCGCCAGCATCGTGATCACGCCAGCGGAACCGGAAACGCTGACCGCGGTTGGTCAGAGTTTGACACTCACGGCCACGGTAGAGGATAAGGACGGCAACAATATAACAGCGTACACTTCTGAAATCAGCTGGTGGATCATCGAAAGGCGGGATTATAAAGTACATGTAATCACTCGGAGTAGAACAGAAAACAACGTCTTCGTGGTCACCGCGGTCGGTACGGGGGTCGCCACCATTATGGTTACCACAGGTACGTTACAGGACACGGTTCAAGTGACCGTTTCGCTGCCCGTTGTGCCCGCCAGCGTCGTGATCACGCCTGCGGAACCGGAAGCCCTGACCGCGGTCGGCCAGACGGTGCAACTCACGGCCACGGCGAAGGACCAGGACGACAATGAACTCCCGGATGTCGCCATCGTCTGGACCAGCAGCAATGAGGCCGTAGCCACGGTAAGCGACGACGGCATGGTTACCGCGATAGGCGCCGGCGAAGCCGCCATCACCGCGACGGCCGGCATGACGGCCATGGACTCCGTTGACGTGACCGTTACGATCCTTCCGGACGACCTGGCCGCCCTCGTCGCCCTCTATCACGCAACGGGCGGTCCCGACTGGACGGACGACACGGGCTGGCTGAGTGGCGAGCCTCCGGATGCGTGGTATGGAGTTACGACCGATGACAACGGAAGGGTGATCTATCTGGAACTGGGAAGCAACAACCTGTCGGGCCCGGTACAGGCAGAGAACGGTCTGCCCGCCGGTGCCGTGCGGACACGGGTCGGCAATCTGGTCCAGAGTGATGCGCCAACAGGATCGATCCCGCCTGAGATCGGCAACCTGACCTATCTCGAGCGGCTCGACCTGAGCGACAATGCCCTGTCGGGTACGATCCCCGCAGAGATCGGTAACCTGGCAAACCTCGAAGTGCTGGACCTGAGCAACAACCAGCTGGAGGGGATGGTCCCGATCGAAATCGGCGCGTTGCCCAATCTTGCGACCTTTGACGTTCAGGGGAATATGCTGTCAGGTCCTGTGGATCTGGCCGCAATCCGGCCCCGGGCGGCCCTCGCCGCGTTCTACCATGCAACGGGCGGTCCGAACTGGACGAACAACACGGGCTGGCTGAGCGACGCGCCTCTGGGCAATTGGTACGGCGTGTCCACAAATGACTTGGGGCAGGTGACGGAGTTGCGTTTACGTTACAACAACCTAATTGGTGTGATTCCTTCGGAGTTGGGTCAACTCACCAACCTGGAGCGTCTTGACATTCCAGGCATCCAGGGGGAACCGGGATTGACGGGTAGCATCCCTCCCGAAATCGGCAACTTGATCAATCTTGAATATCTGAGTCTCGGCCACCATCAGTTAACGGGCAACATACCGTTGGAGATCTGGAACTTGACCAATCTTGAAGACCTGTCGCTCGGCCCCAATCAGTTAACAGGCAACATACCGTCGGAAATCGGCAACTTGATCAATCTCGAATGGCTGGATCTCGGTGCCAATCAGTTAACGGGCAACATACCGTTGGAGATCTGGAACTTGACCAATCTTCAAAGCTTGGGTCTCTACAACAATCAGTTAAGGGGCAACATACCGTCGGAGATCGGCAACTTAATCAATCTTTATGATCTAGTTCTCGGTTCCAATCAGTTAAGGGGCAACATACCGTCTTCGATTGGGAACTTGATCAATCTTGAATCGCTGAACCTCTACGACAATCAGTTAAGCGGCAACATACCGTCGGAGATCGGGAACTTGACCAAGCTCAGATGGCTTGCTCTTCATCAAAACGATTTAACAGGCAACATACCGTCAGAGATCGGGAACTTGATTAATCTCGAATGGCTGTATCTCTACAACAATCAGTTAACAGGCAACATACCGTCGGAGATCGGCAACTTGACTAATCTCGAACGGCTGTATCTCTACAACAATCAGTTAACAGGCAACATACCGTTGGAGATCGGCAACTTGACTAATCTCGAACGGCTGTATCTCTACAACAATCAGTTAACGGGAGCTGTTCCGTCTTCAATATGCAACTTATCGGATCTTGAGAGTGAGAAATTGCGGCTTGACGGCAATCTGTTAACGGGACCCATAACGCTGTCTGAACTCTGCCCTTGACGAGTCTGAGGTCCGGCGATTCCATAGGGGAATCAGGCGTATCTCTATAGAGGTATTTTTCACAGGTCTTACGACGATTGACGTATACTACGAAGTGTTTGAGCAGGTTTCGCGGGAAGCTCATATCCGTATTTTTGGTGAGCTTGTCCCATAGTATGGACCACAGGTTGTGCTCTTTAAGGTGGATCCTCGTTATCTGACTGATGTTCAAATTGGACCTTAGCCGGGCGAGATAACCCAGCGGGGGTAATCCTGCCGTGATGTGGAGGGTAAGAAAATGCCAAAGAAAGAGAACGACACGTCAGCAATTGGCAAAAACACCTATTTTGCCAGTCTCCTTGCGGGTTTTCTGTTAGCAATCGCGACGCCGGCACAGGCCGCCACCGTGAAATACACCGAACTGAACGAACGCCTACCTTACGACGAGCTAATCACTATTGTTGGTAATCTCAGCGATTTTGAACGAGGTACGACCAAGGTCCAGGACATAATGGACATTCAATCGATCACGTTGCTCTATCGGGTAGAAGGTCTTGCTGAGAAATCAGCAAATGTTGAAATAACAGACGAGAGATGGCAAGTTGTTTTGGAAAAGTTACCTGAAAAGTCGCAAGTTGTATTTACATTCCAGATAACAGGGCGACTATCTGAGAAAAAAACAAAAAAGGTTATTGGCCAGTTGACCAACGATCCCGAATTCAAGCAAAAAGTTCAGAAGTTTATCGACAGTTCTGCTGGCAAGGAGTTCGCGGCTCGGGCGTATTATGCTGAGGTTTTTGCCAATGCTGTCGTCCCAATTTTGAACCGTCAACTGCCTGGAGTCGAACTGGTGGAAAATGAAAACCTAAGATGGTCACTCGTCGGACAGACATCCTTTGCCGATTTCGTGCCGCTCAGAGCGGCCTTGGCAGATAGTGGTTACGCCGGAATAACAGAAGGATTGGCACCGAGCGAGATTTACAAGAGGGTTTGTAAGGAGAAGAAAAATGCGAATGATATGATACCGAGTAACGCCTTTAGATTTATCGAGAATTACGAAACTCTCAAGATCGCACTTAAACAGACTATCCTTAAGAATAGTCTGGTGAAGGTCAACTTTTCAAGCGTCACTGAAACCAAGGATGTTACGATATACTATGATTTCGATATCGCTGCGATACACTTGCCTGGACTTGACGAGTTGCGCAGTTTCTCCACAGTTAACTTATACATTGTCGATACGGAAGCTACACCGGATCCGCTCTTTTCTAGGTCTTTCTGGAAGAGATCGTCCATTACGGTCGGGCTTTCGCTTAAGGCTATCAGCGGTAAGGCGCAATCGAAAATAGAGGGGAACAAAGCGTTTTTAGTCGGTCTTGGTTTTCGTATCAACAAGTACTTTCGGATGACGGCGGGTACAAGCATTTATCGCGTGGCAACAGAGCAGGACGATGGCAAGGGTCAAATGCAGAATGATGATCTAAAGCACACGTTTTATTGGGGACTGTCTATGGATTTGTCTAGACTTCCGCTCCTTCCAGATCTTTTTGGGGCAAACACAGGCACGAGTAGCGACTGATAGGGGTTGATTTCGCCACTGTACGCCTATTGATACGACGGCCCCGGCTATCCCACCTACTCACACCGTCTCGTCGCTATCCTTCGACTTGAAGATGCGGAGCAGCCGGTTGAGGGGGTCGTAGAACTCGCCCACGACCCGTTCCTTGAGGGGGATAATGGCGTTGTCCGTGATGGTGATTTCTTCGGGGCAGACGTTGGTGCAGCACTTGGTGATGTTGCAGTAGCCGATGCCCTGGTCGTCCTTGAGGTCCTTGAGCCGGTCCTCGGTGTCGAGGGGGTGCATTTCCAGGGCGGCGTTGTGCACCATGAGGCGCGGGCCGATGAACTCCTCGTGCAGGTCGTGCTCCCGCAGCACGTGGCAGACGTCCTGGCATAGGAAGCACTCGATGCACTTGCGGAACTCCTGCACCCGTTCGATATCGTCCTGATCCATGCGCCAGGTGCCGTCCTCGGCATCCGGCTTGCGGGGCTTGAAGGGCTTGACCTGCTCTTTCGCGCGGTAGTTCCACGACACGTCGGTCACGAGGTCGCGGATGGTCTTGAAGGCCTTCATCGGCTCGATGGTGATGGTCTCGTCTTCGGGCAGGTCGCTCATGCGCGTCATGCACATGAGCTTCGGATTGCCGTTGACCTCGGCGGAACAGGAACCGCACTTGCCGGCCTTGCAGTTCCAGCGGACCGCGAGGTCCGGGGCCGATTCCGCCTGGATCTGGTGCACCGCGTCCAGCACGACCATGCCTTCGTCGATCTCGGTGGAATAGTCCTCGAAACCGCCGCTCTCGCCGTCGCCCCGCCAAATTCGGAAGTTGGCCGTCGCCATTATCTGTTCTCCTCGATGATCGCCGCCGGCACACGGCAAGACCGGCCGGGCATCGCCTTCAGGGCCGCCATTATCTGTTCTCCTCGATGATCGCCGCCAGGTCCTCCCGGAGCGGTTTGACCGGAACGCGATTGATCACCATCTCCCCGTCGGCGTTCTTGTGCTGGGTGATGTTGACGTTACCGAACGCCTCGTCCTTGTCCTCGTAGTCTTCACGGAAGTGGGCGCCCCGGCTTTCCTTCCTTTCCAGCGCGGCCCGGGCTACCGCCTCCGATACGATCAGCAGGAACTTCAGATCCAGCGCGGTGTGCCAGCCGGGGTTGTATTCCCGGTTCCCGATGACGGCGACTCGCTCTGCCCGTTGCCTGAGTTCGTCGACGACTTCCAGCGCTTTCTGCATGTCCCCCTCGTTACGCACGATGCCGACCAACTCCTGCATCCGGTCCTGCAACTCGTACTGGATTTCGAAGGGGTTCTCGCCGCTGTTCCCGCGGTCGAAGGGCGCCAGGGTCTCGCGCACGGCCGCTTCGATCTGGCCGTCGTCTATGGTTCCGTTCTCGTTCTCGCGGGCGAACTCCGCGGCGTACTTTCCCGCGCGCTGCCCGAAGACCAGCAGGTCGGAAAGGGAGTTGCCGCCCAGCCGGTTGGCGCCATGCAGCCCCGCGGCGCATTCCCCGGCGGCGAAGAGGCCGGGCACGGTCGACATCTGCGTGTCGGCGTCCACGAGCACGCCGCCCATCACGTAATGGGTGGTGGGCCCCACTTCCATGGCCTCCTTCGTGATGTCGATATCGGCGAGTTGCTTGAACTGGTGGTACATGCTGGGCAGCTTGCGCTTGATATGCTCTTCGGCGTTCGAGAGCTTTTCCTTGATCCACGCGATATCGAGATATACGCCGTCGTGGGGCGATCCGCGGCCTTCCCTGATCTCCCGGACGATGCACCGCGCCACGTGGTCCCGCGTCAGCAGTTCCGGCGGACGGCGGGCTTCCTTGTCGCCCTGCGTGTATATCCAGCCTTCTTCGGGGCTGTCCGCCGTCTGGTTCTTGTACAGGTCCGGGATATCGTCGAACATGAACCGATTGCCTTCGCTGTTCGTCAGGATGCCGCCCTCGCCCCGGACGCCTTCCGTGACCAGGATGCCCCGGACGCTCGGGGGCCAGACCATGCCCGTCGGGTGGAACTGGACGAATTCCATGTCGAGCAGCGCGGCGCCGGCGTCGTAGGCCAGTCCGTGTCCGTCTCCCGTGTATTCCCAGCTGTTGCTCGTGATCTTGAAGGCCCGGCCGATGCCGCCCGTGGCGAGGACGACCGCCTTTGCGCGAAAGACCCGGAAGCGACCGCGCTCCCGGTCGTAGCCGAAGGCGCCCACGACCCGGTCGCCGTCCTTCAGCAGGGCCACGATGGCGTGTTCCATGTAGACTTCCATGCCCTGGTGGATGCCGTAATCCTGCAGGGTGCGGATCATCTCCAGGCCCGTCCGGTCGCCCACGTGGGCGAGGCGGGGATACTTGTGTCCGCCGAAGTTGCGCTGCAGGATGCGGCCGTCGGCCGTCCGGTCGAACAGGGCGCCCCAGGCTTCCAGTTCCCGGACGCGGTCCGGCGCTTCCCGGGCGTGGAGCTCGGCCATGCGCCAGTTGCTCAGGTACTGGCCGCCCCGCATCGTGTCGGCGAAATGCACGCTCCAGCCGTCCCGGTCGTCCACGTTGGCCAGCGCCGCGGCGACCCCGCCCTCGGCCATGACCGTGTGGGCCTTGCCCAGCAGGGACTTGCAGACGAGCCCCACCGATACCCCGGCCCCCGAGGCCTCGATCGCCGCCCGCAGCCCCGCGCCGCCGGCGCCGATCACCAGCACGTCGTGTTCGTGAGACTGGTATTCCGCCATTAAAAAACGCTCCGATCGATCATCAAAGGATTCTCCAATCCGTCCAGACGCCCATGGCCACGAGACGTACGTATATATCCGAGAAACCGACCCAGACCAGACTGAGCCAGGCCCACGTCATGTGTTTTCTGTTCAGGCACGAGACGCAGTTGTAGCTCGCATGCCTCACGGGCGCTTTCGAAAGCAGGTCCAGGTTCCCGCCGATCAGGTGGCGCAGGGAGTGGCAGCCGAACTGGTAGCCGCCCAACAGGATGACGTTCAGGGTCAGCACGAGGGTCCCGACGCCGATGCCGAAGGTCGTTTCGCCGGTCGCCGCGTCCGTGAACCACAGGGCCTTCCACGCGTCCTGGCACAGGAAGATCCAGATGATGAACACCAGGTAGAGAAAGTACCGGTGCACGTTCTGAAGGATCAGCGGAAAGGACTGTTCTCCCCGGTACTTCTTCCTCGGTTCGGAAACGCTGCAGGACGGCGGGTCGGCCCAGAAGGCCTTGTAGTAGGCGCCGCGGTAGTAGTAGCAAGTGATCCGGAATCCGGCCGGCGCCCACAGGATCAGGAACGCCGGTGAGAAGGGGAGCAGGGCCGGCCACCATTCGGGTTTGGGACCGAAGAGGGCATGGGACGTACTGCCGAAAATCTCGGGAGAATAGAAGGGCGAAAGATAGGGGCCCCAGGCGTAGAACTCGCCCTGAAAGGCCGCCCACGTGGAGTAGACGACAAAGGCGGAGAATACGCCAAGCGTTATGACTTGCTGCACCCACCATGCGTCTCTGCGTTGCGTCTGACCGAAACCACTCGTCTTCAGCGAAACACCGGTTGTCGACATGGGCTATCCTCTTGAAACCGGACATCGAAAGGACTGTCTTTCACGGGCAAAACACGTTAGCGCAAAATAGATGAACGGGGGCTGTAAGGCAACAGAAAAATGTCGGCGCCAACACCCTGGTTTCGGCATGCTTCCCATCCGCTTTCAGTCCGCTTGCAGAGGGATAAAACAATGGCCGAATCCGGTGGCGCCAAGGTATATTGAACGTCGGATTCGAGACACCGAACGTGAACACGAAGGCGTCCTGATACGCTCGCAGAAGAGGAAGCCACACCTTTAAAATGTCGCCCGATTCATCCCACGAGGCTCCCGCCGCCCGCCCGTCGTCCGGCCTGACGCCGCGCACCCTGATCCTTGGGGCCGTGCTGGCCGTCTTCATCGCGGTCTGGACGCCCCATACCAATTACGTGATGCACGGGCCTCGGCTGACGCTCAGCCACATCTCGATCGCCGCGCTCATTGCCTTCCTGCTGGTCGTCTGCTGCGTGCAGATCCCCCTTCGCAGGTGGCGGCCCGCGCGGGCGTTTTCCGCGGGCGAACTGGCCGTGCTCTTCGTCTTCTGCCTCGTCTCGTCGACGATCCCGGGCAAGGCCTTCGTGGACTACTTCATCGGCATCCTCGCGTCCCCTTATTATTACGCCACGCCGGAGAACCGGTGGGCGGAGACCTTCTTTCCCCATTTGCCGGGATGGCTCGTGGTCCGGGACGACCTGGGAGCGGCGCGGGGTTTCTACGAGGGCGCCGGCCAGAGCCTGCACCTGTGGCTCGACTGGCTCGTTCCGCTGTTCTGGTGGATGTGCATGCTGGCGGCGCTGTTCGTGGTCATGGCCTGCATCGCGGTGATCTTCCGAAGGCAATGGGTGGAGCACGAACGCCTGGCATTCCCCGCGGTGCATATCCCCGTGATGCTGATCGCCCAGACGACCCGGGGCGGTCCTGTTCCCGAATTCATCAGAAACAGGTACTTCCAGGTGGGGTTCGGGATCACCTTCGCCCTGCTGGCCTGGAACTGCGTCAGTTATTTCGGCGGCATACCCGCCATACCCGTCGGAGCCGCTTTTCGAACCAAGATCCAGCTTGCGGCTTCGATTCCCCCCACGGAAGTACAGTTCAATATCTTCATGATGTGCTTCGCCTTCTTCGCCGATCTGAAGGTGCTGATGAGCATCTGGGTCTTCCACCTGCTGGCGTTAATGGAAATAAGCCTCCTCAACCAGCTTGGCATTGCGGCGTCCGGCGTAGCGGGCGGCGCGGGGTTCATCGTCCAGACGCAGCATTTCGGGGGCTTCTGGGTATTCGTGCTCTGGGGGCTCTGGGTGGCGAGGCACCACCTGAAGGCGGTCTGGCTCAAAGCTACGGGACAATCCGCGGAACCCGATGACTCCATGGAACTGATGCCCTACCGCGCGGCGGTGCTGGGCGCGGCGGGCGGTCTCTGCTACCTCCTGTTCTGGCTGAACCGCATGGGCATGACGGTCGACGTGGCCGTCCTGCTCCTCGTGATTACGCTGGCGCTTTATATCGGCGTGACCCGCATCGTCGCCGAGACCGGACTCGTATTCCTCGATCTGCCGGTAGACTCGAACGAAATGACGGTGGCCGTCCTGGGGTCGCGCAACCTGTCCCCTTCGAATCTGACGGCGCTCGGGCTTACCCACGCCATTTCCCACAATCACCGGGGCATCGGCCTTTCATCCATGTTACACGGACTGAAGACCGCCCAGGGATTCGTTTACGCCAGGAAGGGACTGTTCGGCGCGGTGTGCGTCCTGCTGGCGCTCACGTTCCTCGTCACCAACGGCTACACGATCTACGCGGGGGCGACCGGGACCGGCGCCCACGATTTCGCGCCCCTGAAAGCCGATCTCTTCTACAACCAGTTGGTCACGTGGATCAACAACCCCTTCACCCTCTCCTACGAAGAGATCTACTTTCTGCTCCTGGGCGCCGCGATCACGGGGGCGCTCTTCTTCCTCCATTACCAGTTTCCAGCCTGGCCCCTCCACCCCATCGGCTACACCGTGGCCTACACGGACATCATCAATCTCGAAATCACGTCGATCTTCGCGATCTGGCTGATCAAATCCCTCCTGATGCGGCTGGGCGGATTCGAGACGTACCGGAAGATGCAGCCGGCCGTGATCGGCGTGCTGCTGGGATATGCCGCGGGGGTAGCCCTCTCCCTCGTGGTGGACGTCATCTGGTTCCCCGGCCAGGGGCATAACGTGCACAACTGGTAGGCTGCCCCGGCGGACTTGGCGTACCGGCGTGCTCAGCGTACCGGGCTGTCCCGGCGGACGTGCCGGACCGGGCGGGCCAGGCGGTCCAGGCGGACTAGAAGATTTCCGCAATATGCGGGGTATCCGGAAAATACAGGGTGTCGACGACATAGGCGGCCAGGACCCCGATCACGTAACCGACCAGGATGCCGAGGAACAGGGGCTGGGCCTTCCGGTACAGCCCGACGCCGCCGATGCGGAGCAGGATCACCTGTACGAGCCACGCGACGAAGAGGGTGAAGACGACGCCCCGGATGGGGCCCGATGCGCCGATGGCGAAACCGATGGGATTGAGCGGCCACCAGTAGAAGAGGTACCTGCCCAGGGCCAGCAGGACGCTGACGGCCATGCCCGTCCCGAGGAACAGGATTTCGAGGGTGGAGATCTGCGTGGCGTTCTTCATCCACTTCACCACCAGGTCGAAGAAGAGGTTCCCCGTGTTGCGCAGGTTGATGTGGAGGTTGTCCGCCCCTTCCGCGTAACCGGAGTAGACGACGTATCCCGTCGAGATCGCCGTCCCGGCGATAAAGGCGAGGCACACCAGCAGGAACAGCCTGCCCCGATTCTCCCCGAGATAGTCCCGCCACCAGGCGACGTGGGAAAGACCGACCATCGTGAAGGTCCGCCAGTTCCGCGCGAAGGCGTTGGTCAGCCCGAGGCCGGTCAGCGTTGATCCCGACAGGCTGGCCGAACCCACCATCCCCACCGTGAAGGCGTGGGCGTTGATGGGCAGGTCGAGGTTGATCAGGCCCGCTTCGGCGAGGACGCGGGCGATGCCGAAATAGAACACCAGCAGGAAGAACAGGAAGAGCACGGCGACCGGGATGGAGAAGCCTATGGCGTTCAGCCAGGCGATCATGAAGAGCACGCCCAGGACCAGGCCGATGATCGCGGTGCGGTAGGAAAACAGCTCGTTCTCGTCGCGCAGGTCGCTTTTCCTGCCGAGTGATTTCCGCAGGACGTTGCGGATGTGGTCCCGGGCCATCCAGCCGCCGATCAGGGCGAACATGATCAGTCCGCCGCAGAACTGGATGGACACCAGTCCGCCGGGTACGATCGTCTCGGCGGGCGAAACCACGCCGAAGCGGTTGAGGAGGCCGGTTTGCAGGATGCCCAGCACCTGGAAGAACCAGACGCTGAACAGGATCTCGACGTTGACGAAGAAGGCGAAGCACAGGACGTAGGGCACGAGCCGTATGGCGACCGGCGGGAAGGCGGGGTCGATGACCACGTTGAATACCGGGCCGGGCAGGGGGACGTGGGGCAGCACGCCCCAGAAGCCGGTGATGTTCCACGCCATGACGGCGAGGCTGGCCGCGAAACCGACCTGGAACAGCCGGTTTCCGAAGAGGCCCGGCCACCTCCCTGAAGCGTTCGCGTCGGACTCGAGGAGGCGGAGCACCACTTCTCCCATGGGGAAGCGAAGCCGTTCGTGTTCCACCCACTGCTTCCGGAAGATCACGACCAGGCAGGCGCCGATGAAGAGCAGCGCGCCGAGGGCCGACGTCCACCAGAAGAGCGGTATGACCCAGTCCTGCCAAGGTATCGGCAGTCCGGCAGGCCGTCCCGCGAAGAAATCCGACACCTGGCCCTGGTCGTTCGGGATGACCGCCCATTCCGGCAGGTAGGCGAAGAAGTGGGCCTCCCACTGGTTCTCCGGGCTCGCGAAGTAATGGGGCGCGGTGATCACGCTGATGAGATAGCGCACCATGCCCCAGTCGGGCACCATGGCCGCGATCAGCCCCATGGAGAAGATGACCAGGAGCTCAGGCCTCGTGAGCGCGGCGTCCCAGGCGACGGAGCGGATCAGCACGTTCGGCAGCAGGATCAGCGCCAGGAAGGGAATGACCAGGCACAGCGGCATCTGGGGGAAGGTCAGATAGTTGTAGTTCAGCTGTGCCGAGGCGTGCTGTCCCCAGAAGGCGACGCAGCAGGCGAAGGCCAGGCCCAGGGCGGCCGTTTTGAGGGATATGGGTTTCGCGGTCAGCTTGGTCATGCCTGGTTATGCCCGGTCATGCCTGGTTATGCCCGGTCATGCCTGGTCGCGCCGGGAATCACTCCTGGATGGAGGCCGTGCCGCGCCTGAGCCAGAAGCCCCCGTCGACGCGCAGGACTTCCCCGGTGATGTAGTCCGCCGCGTCGGAGCAGAGGAAAGTCGCCGCCTTGCCCAGGTCCTCGATCGTGCCCATCCGGCCCCAGGGCAGCCGCTTTCCGCCCTCTTCGATCTCTTCTTCCGTAGAGTACTGCCGCTCGCCCGGCGTGTCGGTCCACCCGGGTTCGATCACGTTCACACGGATGCGGTGTTCCAGCAGTTCCAGGGCGATGATGGCCGCCATGTGGTTCATGCCGGCCTTGGCGGAAGAGTAGGCGAGGGAGGTGGGAAAAGGCAGGAAGGACATGACCGAACTGATGAAGAGGATGCTGCCGCCCTTTCCCGCCGCCGCCATCTTCCGGGCGCCGGCCTGCGCGACGTGGAAGGCGCCGAAGAGGCTGACGTCGTAGGTCTTCCGCAATTCGTCCACGTCCATCTCGAGAAAGGGCTCCCGCGTGGAGTAGTACGCGTTGGCCACGATGATATCGGGTCCGCCGAGCGCCTTTGCCGTCTGATCCACCATCTCGTCCACCGCGGTGCGGTCGGACGCGTCCGCGCCGACGACGATCGCCCGCCGGCCCATGCCCCTGACTTCGTCCGCCACGGCTTCGGCGTCGTCCCGGTGGCGGAAGTAGTTGACGGTGACGTCCGCTCCGGCGCGGGCCATTTCCAGGGCGATGCCCTTGCCGATGCCCCGGGACGAGCCACTGATCAGCGCGGTCTTCCCTGTCAGGTCGATCATTGTTTCCTCGAATCGAAATGGGTGGTGGCTGGTACGAATAAGGATACGAATACCTGAAGCTTCAAAAACGACCGGGATCGGTTTCAGAGTCCCATGGCAGCCATGTTGCGGTAGCTGATGGCGATGCTGTCGAAGGGGTCCCCGGCGCAGGTGTCCTGCTCGACCACGTACCACCGGGCGCCCGCGGCCTCGCAGGCGGCGACGATGCCGGGCCAGTTCATGTTGCCCTCGCCGACCTCGGCCATGACCTGTTCCCGTCCCGACACGCCCAGGTCCTTGAAATGGATGACCGGGCACCGGTTACGTACCCGTTCGATCCAGTGGATCGGGTCGCCCCCGCCGTACTGGATCCAGTAGGTGTCGATTTCGAAGCAGAGCGCGGGATCACTGTCCTCGATGAGGATGGCCAGGCCGGTCCTATCGCCCACCCGAACGAGTTCGGTGTGGTGGTTGTGGTAGCTGAAGGACATGCCGGCTTTCTTCAGCTTGATCGCCACGGCCGACGCGTCCTCGGCGAACCGCGAGAACCCGTCGGGATCGTCCCAGTAGGAACGCGGCATGGAACCGACGGCGATATGCTCGCATCCCCAGAGGCGGTGCTCCTCGATGACCGCATTGAGTTCATCCTGCAGCCGTTCGAAGGACACGTGCGTGGCGCAGACGCGCAGGCCGGCGTCGCCGATCATGGCGCCGAGTTCCGCGGGGTCGACCGGTCCCAGGGCCGAAAGCTGGATGTGATCGTAGCCGATGGCCTTGACTTTCTTCAAGGTGTCCGCGATATCGGACGGCGTCTGCACGAAGTCGCGCAGGGTGTACAGAGTAACGGCGATTTTGCTGTCTGACATCCCTCTCTCCTTCATTCTTCCAGGGGTTCAAAGGCGGGTGACTCGTCCTCCCATGCGCCGCCGACCGGACGCAATTGTCCGAGGCCCGTAACCGGCCTGGTCCGTCCGTCACGCTCCGGGTCGGCATAGCGTTCGAACCAGCTTTCCAACTCGCCGCGCAGCGATCTGCGCCTGCCGGCGTATCCGGCGTCGTCCGCGAGGTTGGCGCGCTCGTCCGGATCGTTCTCCAGGTCGTACAGTTCGTTCGGTCCGCCGGGATACCGGTGCACGTATTTCCACGTTTCCGTGCGGATCATGCGCGTGCCACCATATTCGTCGAAGACCACGACATGGTCACGGCCGGCATCGGGCTGTCCGGCCTGCCCCGTCCAGGCGTCCACGGCGTTTCGCCCCGGCAGATCGCGGTCCCAGGGCACGGGGAGGTCGAGATACGACAGCAATGTGGGCATGAAGTCGTAGGCACTGATCATTGCCGGCTGCACGGCGCCTTCGGGCAGGCGCCCCGGCTGGCTGATCAGGGCGGGTACCCGTATGGAGTGCTCGTACATGTTCAGCGGATTCGTCCCGTTGCCCTTGCCCCAGAACCCGTGGTGTCCCAGGCTGAAACCGTTGTCGCTCAGGAAAACGACCAGGGTGTCTTCGCGGATGCCGTGATGATCGAGCCGGTCCAGCAGGCGGCCGATATCGAGGTCCATGGCCGTGACGGCCGCGAAGTAGCCCTTCAGGCTCTCCCGGTTGCCCATGTTCTCGCGGGTCAGGCCGCCGGCCCAGGGATGCACGGGTTCCTGGGGACAGGATTCGAAGGGGCAGTCGTCGTAGGAATCGACGATGTCCCGGGGATGGCCCGTCCACGGGCTGTGCGGCGCGGTGTAATGGACGCCCAGATAGAAGGGCTCATCGCGGTTGGCGTGCCGATCGATAAAGGCCAGCGCGTCGTCGGTGATGACGTTCGTGACGTATCCCGGTTCGTTGACCGGGACGCCGTCCCTGACCATGGGGGCGTTGTTGTAGGGACCGCCGCCGAACTGGTGGGTGAACCAGTGGGAAAATCCGTGCTGGGGGAGCGTGCTGTTGCCCAGATGCCATTTCCCGCTGAGACCGCATCGCCATCCGTGGGCCGCCAGTACGTCGG
The DNA here is from genome assembly GCA_963693015.1 of bacterium. Taxonomy (GTDB): domain Bacteria; phylum JAAXHH01; class JAAXHH01; order JAAXHH01; family JAAXHH01; genus JAAXHH01. The sequence continues at coordinate 894,002 of OY843748.1, read as the reverse complement.
TGTAGGCGGTCTCGCCTTCCAGGTAGGATGCCGCGCCGTCTCCGACGTTGCCTCCCCGGATCCAGTCGTGCACGCCGTGCTGAGAGGGGATCCGGCCGGTGAGCAGCGTCGCGCGGCTGGGAGAACATACCGGCGTGGCCACGAAGAACCGATCGAAACGCACCCCGGTCTCCGCGATCCGGTCGATATGCGGCGTGCGGATTTCCCGGTTGCCGTAGCAGCCCGCCGCCCAGACGCCCTGGTCGTCGGTAAGGATAAAGAGGACGTTCGGTCGCGGTGTCGCCATGGCCAGGCCCCGGAGTTCCGGCGTTTATCCTGTGCGCGTTTCATCAGAACTACGCGTAGAACTACGTGCGTTTCATTAGAAGGAAAAGGGTCGGACGAACTGGCAACTTAGCGTCCCACAGACGGATTGTCACGCATATTCTACCCCGCCTTCCCGGTCCAATTGGCGTTTGCCATGCATCCGGTCCATCCCGTATATTGGCTTCATGATACGAACGGCCATCGTGGGCTACGGACTGGCGGGACGCCTCTTTCACGCCTACCTGGTCTCGCGGACCGAAGGGTTGAAGCTGACCGCCGTCGCCAGCCGGGACCCGGAACGGCGGACGCAGGCGCAGCGGGACTGGTCCGTGGACACCTGTGAGACCCTGACCGATCTCCTGGCGGACGACGATATCCGGCTGGTCATCCTGGCCACGCCCCACCATACCCACGCGTCTCTGGCCATCGAGGCCATGGAGGCCGGGAGACACGTGGTCGTCGACAAGGTCATGTGCATGTCGGCCGCCGAAGCCGAGCAGATGATCGCGGTCAGCCAGCGGCGCGGGGTCATGCTGAGCGTTTTCCACAACCGCCGCTGGGACTGGGGCTATCTGACCGTGCGCAAGGCGGTGGAAGACGGCCTCCTCGGCGACCCCTTCCTGGTCGAAAGAGCGGTGCACCGGTTCCGGGCTTCCAGGGGCTGGCGGACGAGCCGGGCGGAAAGCGGCGGCCTGCTCTACGACTGGGGCGCCCATCTGATCGACCAGGGGCTGCGACTGCTGTCCTCCCGACCCGCGGCGGTCCACTGCAAGGGACACAAATACCGCTGGGAAGGCGACATCGAGGATCATGTCACCTGCACCCTGTATTTCGAAGACGGCGCCGAGTACCGCATGGAAATCAGCAATCTGTCCCATATCTCCAGGCCCCACTGGTACGTGCTGGGCACCCGGGGTTCCCTCGTCAAGACCGGCCTGGACCCCCAGGAGGACTGGATGAAGAAGGGTATGATCGAGTCCGCGGAGGAAGCGCCGGAAGACCGCGTCCGGGTCGCCGCGGAACGGGACGGCGAGGCGGTGGAAATGATCCTGGACCCGGTGAAGGGCAGCTGGGTGGACTACTACCGGAACATCGCGGCCGTGCTGAACCACGGGGAGGAACTCGCCGTCAAGCCCGGGGAGATGCTTGACCTGATGAAGGTACTGGACGCCGCCACGGAATCCCAGGAATCCGGGCGCGTGGTATCGCTGAACTGAGGATCGACCGGAACATGGAACCCAGGAGAATGGTCATTCTCACGGAGGGGCAACTGGGCACGTTCTCCTCCAAGACGGCCGCGTCGCTGATCCGCTACAAGCCCGATGAGACCGTGGCGGTGCTCGACAGCGTGCACGCGGGCGGGAAGCTGGAAGACCTGCTCGAGATCGGGCAGGGCATCCCGGTCGTGGCGACGTTGCGGGAAGCGCTGGCGTATCATCCGACCTCGCTGGTCATCGGCATCGCGACGCCGGGCGGCGTCCTGCCGGAAGAATGGCGGGCGGTGATCCACGAAGCGATCGAGCACGGCCTGGAAGTGGTAAACGGTCTTCATACATTTCTGAACGAAGACGAGGCATTTGCCCGGCACGCCGAACAGAAAGGCGTGCGCCTGTGGGACGTGCGGCAGCCGCCCGACGAACTGGACGTGGGGCGGCATCTGGTCCACGGCCTCCCCAACCTGCGCGTGCTGACCGTGGGCGCCGATTCCAGCATCGGCAAGAAGATCGCCGCGATTGAAATCGACCGTGCGGCCCGCGAGGCCGGCTGGGACGCCGAGTTCGTGGCCACCGGGCAGACCGGCATCATGATCGCGGGGTCGGGCATCGCGGTGGATACCGTGGCGGCGGATTACATCTCGGGCGCGGCGGAAAGACTCGTGCTGGAACGAAAGCACCGGGAACTGCTCGTCATCGAAGGCCAGGGCACGATCCTGCATCCGTCCTATTCCGGCGTATCGCTGGGCTTGCTGCACGGCGCGGCGCCGCAGGCCCTCGTGCTGTGCCACCAGCCGGGCCGGGAAGTGATGCGCAACCTCCCCGTGGCCGTGCCGTCCTACGAAGAGATGATCCGCGTCCACGAGACCATCGCCCGGCCGCTCTTTCCCTGCCGGGTCGTTGCGGTATCGCTCAACTGCTTCGGCACGTCCGTGGACGATGCAAGGCGCGAGGTGGACCGCGTCGAACAGGAGACCGGCCTCCCGACGACGGACTGCGTGAAATTCGGCTGCGGTCCCATACTCGAAGCGCTTAAACCGCTGAGGCCCAGGGCTTCGAAATCGGTTTGCTGAAACGGTATCGGGGGATGCTCCAGTCAGGGCCGGGGGAACCTCCAGTCCGTTGCGCGTTACACCGAAGCCCAGGTCTATGAAGTCAACTTGAAGAAACCGGAGTGCATCGCATGAACATCCGGATACTGGCCGCGGGGGAAGCCCGATCGAGCATCCTGAAGCGACGGCCGCTGAGCGAGGCGACGTCCTCGCCCGAGATCGAAGCGCGAAACCGGACGCTGTTCGGCAAGGCTCTGACCGCTGAACAGGCGGTTGCGAGGATCATAGACGAAGTCCGCGAGAACGGGGACGATTCGGTAAGGCATTATGCCCGGCTGCTGGACGGAATCGCCCCGGACGCCTTCGAGGTTCCGGGAAGCGAGATCGACGCGGCGCTGGAATCGCTGCCCGCGGGGTTGAGAGATGCCCTGGAAACGGCGAGCGGCCGCATCCGTGCCTTTCACGAGCGGCAGCCTTCGGCATCCTGGACGCACTGGGATGAAGAGGGCGGTACCGGGCAGATCGTGCGGCCATTGGACCGGGTGGGCGTCTACGTGCCCGGCGGAGGGGCCGCCTATCCTTCTTCGCTGCTGATGGCCGTGATCCCCGCCCGGGTCGCCGGCGTCGGCGAGGTCGTCGTGGCCACGCCGCCCGGCAGGGACGGCACCGTATCGCCCGCCGTCCTCGCCGCGGCTTCCGTGGCCGGCGCAGACGCGGTCTACCGGATGGGCGGCGCCCAGGCCATTGCCGCGATGGCCCACGGCACCGAATCCGTCTCGCGGGTGGACAAGATCGTGGGACCGGGGAACATCTTCGTGACCCTGGCCAAGCGCCAGGTATACGGGATCGTGGACATCGACCAGTTGGCCGGCCCCACGGAGACGCTGCTTGTCGCCGACGAAGGGGCCGATCCGGCTTACGCCGCGGCCGACCTGTTGGCGCAGGCCGAACACGATACGATGGCGAGTGCCATACTGATCACGCCGTCGTCCACGCTGGCCCTGGCGGTTCAGCACGCGGTGGACGAGCAACTGTCTGAACTGGACAGGGCGGATATAATCCGGTCTTCCCTGGACCAGAACGGAGGGATCGTGCTCGTTTCGAGCCTGGACGAGGCGGTCGAGCTGGCGAACGCCTACGCGCCCGAGCACCTGTGCCTGCTGGTTGCGGATCCCTGGCCGCTGGTCGACCGGATCCGGCACGCCGGGGGGATCTTCGTGGGCGAACATTCTTCGGAGGCCCTGGGCGACTACGTCACCGGTCCCAGCCACGTCATGCCCACCGGAGGCAGCGCCCGGTTCTTCTCCCCCCTGAGCACCCGGGATTTCCTTAAAGTAACCAGCCTCTTCGCGGTCAACGAGCAGGCGGAGAGACGGCTGGGCCCGGCCGCGATCCGGCTGGCGGATGCCGAAGGCCTGTCCGCCCACGCCATGGCCATCAGAAGACGACTCTCCAGGGACCGGAACGCGGACTGACAGCTTCCCGTTACCTTCCCACTTCGGCGAACGCCGCCTTGGCCGCCTGGGCCAGGAAACCCATATCGCTTCCGAGGGTGATCCACTGGAAACCCTCGGCGATGCGCTTCCTGTTTATATCCATCGTCGTGGAAGCATAACCGCCGGGCACGCCGAGTTCCTTCGCCCGGTCCATGATGCCCTTGACCACCTTTTCCATCTCGGGATGCGTCGGCTGGCCCACGTAGCCATGGGAGGCCGCGAGATCGTTCGGCCCGACCAGGAAGGCGTCGACGCCGGGGGTGGTGAGTATATCGTCCAGGTTCTCCACGGCCTCGACGGTCTCGATCTGGACCATGATGAAGGTCTCCTCGTTGGCGGTGCGGAGGTATTCCGCCAGATCCTGGCCGGCGACGTTCAGGAAGCGGGCGCCCATGCCGCGGATGCCCATGGGAGGATACTTGGCCGCGTTGACCGCGTACTCCGCCTGCTCCCGGTTGTTGACCCAGGGGATGATCAGGCCTTCCGCGCCGATGTCCAGCGCCTTCTTGATGTGCACCATGTCGTTCCAGGGCACGCGGACGAGCGGTGTGACGTCCCGGCCCCGGGTCGTCTGGATCATGGAGTGCAGGATTTCCGAGTTGAGCGGGCCGTGCTCGGCGTCGAACCAGATCCAGTCGAAGGGCAGGTTCGACACCAGTTCCACGATGTCGGTACAGGGGGTTCCGACGGATACGCCATAGGTCACTTCGCCGTCGCGCAGTTTCTCCTTCAGCCGGTTCTTCATGCGGTCTCCTGGATGGGGGTCGGTCTGTGCGCCCTGTTGATGCGGTAGCGGATTTCACGATTGATTCACCTACAGGCGGTAAGTATATTGCAGGCCGAATCGGATGGAAACCGCAAAATGGGTGGCAAGGACTGGCGCCGGCGGTTTTTTGGCGCGGCTTGTTACCGTCTCTCAATGGAGCGCAGGCTCATGATAAAACACATACTCATTCCTTCGATGAAGGTCTCAATCCTGGCTGCGGGAGCGTTTGTTTTCGCCGTCGCGGGGCTGTCAGTCCACGGGCAGCAGATACCCTTCGAGCCGACGCCCGACGGCCGGATTCCGGACGCCATTGTCGGCAAGGCCGGCGCGCCTCTCGGCGGCGACCTGGCCTATTTCGAAGAAGATCCGGCTACGAAGGGATACCTGGCCGAACCGGAAGGTCCGGGTCCCCGGGGCGCCGTCATTCTGATCCATGAATGGAACGGTCTCGTGGACCGCGTCAGGCAGGTGGCCGACGCCCTGGCGGCAGAGGGCTACGTGGCCCTCGCGGCCGACCTGTATTCCGGCCGAACGGGGAGCAACCGCGACGAGAACATGGCGCTCGTGCGGGAAACGCTGGGCGACATGGATAAGATCATCCGCAACCTGGACGCCGCCGCGGCCTATCTGAGGGGACGGCCGGACGTGAACGGCAAGATCGGGGCCATGGGGTGGTGCTATGGCGGCGGGGTCGCCCTGAGCTACGCCCTGGGCGGCGAAAACCACGACGCCACGGCCATCTTCTATGGACGCCTGCTCGACGATCCCGAGCGGCTGAAGGCCATTCACCACGAAATCTACGGTACTTTTGCCGGACTCGACCGCGGTCCGTCCCCCGAACAGGTGGAACGCTTCGTCGCCGCGCTACGCGAGGCCGGCGTGGAGAACGACGTACATATCTACGACGACGTCAATCACGGGTTCTGGCTGTACGTGGACCGCGACCCGAAGAACGAGGAACCCGCCCTGGACGCATGGGAGCGGCTGAAGGCCTATCTTAAAAGGACCATAGGAAGCGATTGATGTCCCCATTCGAACAGGCCGCCGCCGAAATCGAGACCTTCGGTTTTACCCTGTTGCCCGACGTGCTGACGGCGTCCCGGGTAAGCACGCTTCGTGAGGCGCTGATCCGCGTCGCGCAGGCGCACGGCGAGGCCGGCTACGAGAACAGGGGAGGCACGTCACTGCTCGTGCGGAACCTGCCCACCCTGGATCCCGTGTTCCTCCAGGTCGTCGACCACCCGGTCGTCCTGCCCATCCTGGAACGGGTGCTGGACAAGTCCCTCGTGCTGGGCAGCCTGAGTTCCCGCATCGTGCGACCGGGCGACGGTTACCAGGATTTCCACAGCGACATTCCGCAGCACATGCTGAACCCCGTCTCGCCCGTGATGATGAACACCATCTGGCTGCTGGATGATTTCGACGCGGACATCGGCGGCACGCGCATCGTACCGGGTTCGCACAAGAGCGGATGGGCCGGCCCGCCGGAGGGCATGGAGGTGCCCCACGTGTACCAGCCCGAGGCTGCCGCGGGCAGCGTGCTGATCTTCAACGGCCAGTGCTGGCACGGCGGCGGCGCCAATACCACCGACCGGAACCGCCACGCCCTGTTCGGGCATTACCGAAAGTCCATGCTCCTCTTCCAACTCGATCCCCACGACGGCTTCCGGGATGAATGGTACGAGGGGCTGTCTCCGCGGCAGAAGCAGCTCATGCGCATGCAGAAGGGCGTCGGCGCGCGCCACGCGGCCGATGACCATCTGCTGTAGCCGATCGGCGATCCACCTGGTTCGACTCCCAGGTTCCCGTCACTAAAAAACGATCAGGTTGTAGATACCTTGTATATACGGAGCATACATGGCGATTTCATCAGAATCAAATCAACTGGAAGAGGGAACTACAGCGTCCCTGGATTTCTCGAAACTCCGGCAGATCGCCGGCATCGAAGAAGAGGTCCTGCCGGTCGTCGTGCAGGACTCGGCAACGAAGGAAGTGTTGATCGTGGCTTATATCAACCGCCTGGCCCTGGGCGAATCCCTGAAGACCGGCATCGCCACCTTCTGGAGCACTTCTCGGAATGAGCTGTGGGTCAAGGGCGCCACGTCGGGAAACGCCTTGCGGATCGACGACGTCCGCGTCAACTGCGAGCAGAATTCCGTGGTTTTCCTCGTAACGCCCCAGGGCGCCGGGGTGTGTCACACGAAGGACGGCGACGGCCAGTACCGCACCGGTTGCTACTACCGCCGCATGAAACCGTCGGGGGAACTGGAGTTCGTCTGACAGACCGGATTCATTGCACGTCGGTCGGATCGTTTGTATATTGTCGGAGGTACGCGCGCGGTCACACCATACGTTCGGCCACATGGATCACGCGTTCGCCGGATCGCTCGCCGGGCGCGTCGGAAATAGGACGGGCTGGTAAGGACCAGTTGTCATGGCGGTGGGCCGGTATCCAACGTGAGCGTTTGATTACGGAGCAACAAGGTGGACAAAGTCTTCATCTACTGGGACAATTCCAACATATTCATCAGCGCGCAGCAGGTCGCCATCGATCAGGAAGGCGAGAGTTCGCGTTATCGCGTGCGCATACACTTTCGAAACCTGTTGGAACTGGCGCACGGCGGAAGGGAAATCGAGCGGGCCATCGCCGTGGGATCCATTCCACCGGAACTGCGACACGTTTGGAACAGGCTGGAGAACGAAGGCGTTACCGTCAGATTGCTGGAGCGCGGGGCCGTACACGGTAGAGAGCAGGGGGTTGACCAGGTTCTGCAAACCGAAATGCTGCGTGACGGGTACGATAACAACGGCGATCCGGGGATCGCGGTATTGCTTACTGGCGATGGAGCGGGTTTTGCCGATGGTGTCGGATTTCACGCCGATTTGGAGCGTATGCGACGGCGAGGCTGGCGCATCGAGGTGCTGTCGTGGCGGCACAGTTGCAACCGCCGGATGCGCGAATGGGCCGAGGAGCACGGCAGGTTCATCGCACTGGACGATTTCTACGACAGTGTAACGTTTCTGGAACGACCCGCTCCCGGCGAACCGGCCGCGGCGCCGCGCAACGCGAGTCCCGTTGACGCCGACCGGCGTTGTTTGTAGTCAATTCCGTCAGACAATCACTTCGCCGGACCATAGAGCCTGCAGAAACACCCTCCAGGGGACAATGCGTACGGGACCGACGACGCGTTCCACCGGTTCATTGCAGACGACCAACGCCTTTCGAGGCGCGCACTCTTCGACGAAAGTACGCAGAGATCGAAGCGATTTGGCATCCACGCGGCTCGTCCCCTTTACTTCAATAGCCACCTCGCCGTCGCCCAGTACGAAGTCAACCTCCATGCCCGATTTCGTCCGCCAGAATCGGACATCGTAGTGTATCTCGCTGTATGAAGCGTGCGCTTTCAACTCGCAAAAGATGAAATGCTCGAAGGCTTTGCCGAAAGCCGCCCCTCGAGGTTCCGACAGGCGCCGTTTTTCGAGGATCCCCGCTACGCCTACGTCGAACAGATAGAATTTGGATGATCTTGTAATGACTTGGCGACCTTGCCTTTTCTTGAATGGCGCCACCATGCTTCCCAGCAGCGTATCGACGAGAATCTGGTAGTACTCTTTCACCGTCTTGGAACTGACACCGCACTCGCGCGCAATATTGGAAAAGTTGGTCAACTCCCCGTGCGCGTATCCCATCGCTTCGAAAAATCTGGAAAACGCGGGTACATTGCGCGTCAATCCCTCGGCGAAGACCTCTTCTTTCAGGTAGTCCTGCAGATAGGCGTTCAAGGAACGGCGGTACTGCGAACTGACATAGTGATCTGGAATCAATCCCCGATTCAGGATAGTCAACAGATCTATTTCGCCGTCCTTCAATTCGTCGGTCACGATTGGAAACATCTCGTAGCGCCAGGCCCGGCCGCCGAGCAGATTGGCGCCGCCGCGCTTGAGTTTGCGTGCGCTGGAACCACAAAGGATAAATCGCAAGTTCTTGTTTTCAATTAGCCAGTGCACTTCATCCAGCAGCGGCGGTACGCGCTGCACTTCGTCCAGGATGATGGGATGCGTCAGGCGCGTGTCCGATTGCGCGAGTATCCGTTCGCGAAGCAGAGACGGGCGACGGCTGAAGTCCAACATCAGGTCTGTCTTGAGAAAATCAAAGACGATGCTGCTGGGAAATGTCTGGTTCAGGTAGGTGGATTTGCCCGTCTTTCTCGGACCCCACAGAAAGGCCGACTGCCTGTTGGGCAAGTCCATTTTCAATCGTCGGAGGAACATAACCATTTTGAACACCTCTCCAAAAATATCCTACTTTTTTGGAATATAGTTCAAAATGGTAAGAAGAGCAACGCCAATTTTCGGCAGGAAAGCAGCGCACTGTCCAAGCTACCCCCCGAAAGCCGCCATGTAAACTTTCGTCCGTTCGTTCAGGACGCCGTAGAAGGCGCGGGTCTCCGGGTCTTCGCTGTCCCGCCAGAAGGTGGCGGGGATCCCCGAATCGTTGGCCAGCGGATCCCGGTCCCGGTGGCCGTAGTAGATCTGCGCGGTCTTCCGCACGGCACGCGTGGGACGGGTGGTCGCCGTGTGCAGCACCGATACGTTGAACAGAACGCAGGTGCCCGCCGGTCCGTGGAGGTCGCAGACGCCCCGTTCCAGTTGGGCGCCGTTCTCCTTCAGGACGGGCTGATCGATCCCCTCGGGCGATATGGAAAAGCAGTGGGTGCTTGCATCCACGTCGGTGAAATACACCATGAGCTGGATGTAGTCCATGCGCAGGGGATGGTCGAACCAGTGGGCCTTGTCGCGGTGCCAGCGCTGGTGGAATTCGCCCTTGTACGGCCCCATGGACCGCAGTCCGATTTCCCCGAAACAGAGCGGACCGCCCATCAGTTCCTCGATGGTCCCGTAGATCCGGGGATGGCGAATCAGGTCGTCGAAGGCCGGCGTGGTGACGAGGGCGTCGTAATTGGCCTCCTGGTGGTGGCCGTAGGGATGCCAGAAATAGGGAAACCGGCGCCTGTCTTCATCGAAGAGATCGCGAAAACGATCCACCTCCTCGTCGGTCAGGACCTTCCCCAGGTTGATGAACCCGTTCTGGCGAAAAAACGCCAGGTCCGCTTGATTCATGATCTCCCCTGTGCGCAGGTTACGCGCCCTGGGCCTTCGTGCCACCAACGCGCTCCGGGCCTTCGTTCTGACAACGCGCCTGGCCTTTCCCCACCGGTCCTGGCGCCTCAGGCGGAAACGGGCGTCCGATCCGGTCAGACCGACCGCGTAATGCCCCCGTCGACCCGCAGGTTCTGTCCCGTGATATAGCCCGATCCGGGAGACAGCAAAAAGGCGGCCGTCTCCGCGATCTCCTCCACGGTGCCGTAGCGTCCCATGGGGATGCGCGCCCGGAACGCCTCCGATTCCGGCAGGCTGTTGATGAAACCCGGCAGGATGTTGTTCATCCGGACGTTGTCGCCGGCGTGGTTGTCGGCGTAGATCTTCGTAAAAGTCGCCAGGGCCGCCCGGAAGGGCGTCGATACGGGAAAGTAGTGCTCCGGTTCGAAGGCCGCGTAGGTGGAGATATTCACGATCGATCCGCCGCCCTGGTCCACCATGACCGGGGTGACGAGGCGCGCCATGCGGACCACGTTGAGGAACACGATGTCCAGCCCCTCGTGCCAGTCTTCGTCCGGTATATCCAGGAGGCTGCCCTTGGGCGGGTGGCCGGTGCTGTTGACGACGCCGTCGATGCGGCCGTGGGCGTCCATGGTGAGATCGACCAGTTGCCGCAGGTCGGCCTCCTCCGTGACGGAACCCGTCACGCCGATACCGCCCAGTTCCGCCGCGAGCGATTCCGCCGCCCCGGAGGGAGACAGCAAGGCGACGGCCCACCCCTGGCCGGCCAGGTTCCGGGCGATGGCCGCGCCCATGCCGCGTCCCGCCCCCGTGATCACCGCTACTCGTTGCGCGCTCATACCGCTCCCTTCGACGAATGGACCCGCTGCCCGGCGCGTAACCCTGCCCGGGACGAGATCCGTTTTTCATCCGTGCTTTGCCGGGGGCCGCTGGACGTGACCACCGGTAAGATCATGGCGATATATAAATAAATGCGTTGCAGGAATCAATGACAGAATGTAGCGTTAGACCCGGAGGGCAGCGCATGAAGATAACCGGCCTGGAGACCCACTCCGTCCACGTGAACCACCGGGGCGACTGGACCTTCCTGGCGGTGCATACCGACGAAGGGATCACCGGATTCGGCGAAGTGAATCCCGGCGGCGCGAAATCGGGCAGCCTGGATTTCCTGCGCGCGGCGGAGCCCGAACTGGCCGGCCGCGATCCCGGAAGGATCGAACACGTCCTGGCCGCACTCCTCCCTTCGCCGGCAGACCGGTCGAAAGTGATGGCCCTGAGCGCCCTCGACCAGGCCCTTTGGGACATCAAGGGAAAGGCCCTGGGCGTCCCCGTGGCCGACATCATCGGGGGACGCTGCCGCGATGAAATCCCTCTTTACGCCAACATCAACCGGGCCACCACCGACCGGACGCCCGAGGGATTCGCGCGGAACGCCGAGGCGGCGGTTGCGGACGGTTTCGACGCCGTGAAACTGGCTCCCTTCGACGGGATGGCGGGCGGGATCGACCGGGCTTCCGACGCGCGGGCGGGCATTGCCTGCATGGAAGCGGTGCGCGCCGCCATCGGTCCGGACGTCTCCCTGTTGATCGACTGCCACAGCCACTTCACCGCCCGGGGCGGGTGCGAGGTTTTCGATGCCCTGCGGGACCTGGACCTGTACTGGTACGAGGAACCCGTGCCCGACGACGATCACGCGGGATACCGGATCATCCGGGAGCATATCGACGTGCCGCTGGCCGGCGGGGAAAGCCTGATGTACCGGGAGGGATTCTGGCCCGTCCTGGACCGGCGGCTGATGGACGTCGTCATGCCGGACGTGACGATCGTGGGCGGGCTGTGGGAACTGAAGAAAGTCGCCGCCATGGCGGAGGGCCGGGGGATTCCCACTGCGCCGCACGGCCCCTTCGGACCGCTGACCATCGCGGCGGGCGTCCAGGCCATGGCCGCCCATCCGGGTTTTCAGATCCTGGAATACGCTTGGGGAGAGGTGCCCTGGAGACACGAATTGGTCGAACCGGCGGAAAGGATCGAAGGCGGCAGAATCCGCGTATCCGACCGGCCCGGCCTCGGCGCCGATCTGAATATGGAAGCCATTGAAACGTACAGGGCCGGCCGGTAGGCTGCCCAGGCTGTCCCCGCGGGACCGCCTGCTCGACCACCTACCTGGCCGCCAGCGCCGCCTTGATCGCCGCTTCGAAGGCGTCCCGGGTCTGGTTGTTGACGAACCGCTTCGATACGGTGCCTTCGCGATCGATCACGAAGGTGTGGGGTATGGTCAGCACGTTACCGTAGGCCTGGTAGGTTTTCCGGTCCGCTTCCACGATGGGATAGGTGACCTCGAGCTTCTCGACGAAGGGTTTGGTGATGGGAAGCCCTTCTTCATCGAGCGAAAGCCCCAGCACCTCGACCCCCTGATCCCTGTAAGCTACGTAGAGGTCGTTCAGCACCGGCATTTCGTTGATGCAGGGCGGGCACCAGGTAGCCCAGAAGTTCACCAAGACGACCTTGCCCTTCAAGGCGGACAGGCTGACTTCGCCTCCACCGAGGGCCGGCAGCGTGAAATCCGGCGCGGCGCTGCCTTCCTTCAGCATGAGGCGGGCTTCGATGGCTTTCAGCTCGGCGACGACGGCAGCCCGAATCCGGGGGACCATGTCCGGGGTTACCCGGATCCCCAGTTCCCTGTATACGGCCATGGCCGTTTCCGGCCCGAAATTCGGCTTGCCGGCTTTGGATTCGGCGACCTGCTTCATGATGTAGGCGACGATCTTCTTATCGTCTTCGGTCAGCGATGCCGCGCCCTGATCCGCGGATTGCGCCCACGCGGGCGACAGGACGGCGGACACGGCGAACATGGTGCACAAGAGCGTCGTTGATATCTTTCTCACGTTTCCTCCAGTACGATAGACCGCTTATTCCTCGAATCGTGGCTTCGCATTACGACGGGTCTGCCACTGAGACGATACCCGGTTCGCGGCAGCTCAGGTCTTACCGCCCGCCTTCTCCGTCCCAACCGCCTTCTTCAGCAGTTCGTTGAAATCCATCTCGAAATTCGCCAGGTCGCTGCGGTCCACGATCGTGGCGGCCGCCACGCCCACGGCAATGGCCACGGCTTCCCGGATCTCCGCGCCGTCGGCGCCGTATTTCATGGCTTTCTTCAGATGACCTTCCAGGCAGTTCTGGCATCCCGCGCTCAGCGAAGCGGCGATGGCGATCAGCTCCTTGGTCTTGTTGTCGAGCGCGGTACCCTCCCGGTACGTTTCCCGGTAGAAATCGAAGTAGATTTCCTTCATGCGTTCTTCCAGCAACTCGTATGACCTCAGGACCTTGCCCACGTATGTATCCTCCGGAACCCGGCGCCAGTTGGAAGCGGCGTCATTGATCTTTTAAGCGGCCCTGTGCCTGACGGGCCGATGCAGTCCTATTGGGTATTCAAAATCCCGCCGGGATCATTCAAACTTAAACCCCGCGCGGCCACAGCCATTCTAAGCCACTTCCTCCTCCCGCGCAATCTGATTCTGCGCGCGGGCATGCCGTTCGAGGCGGACTGGAAAAGCCGTTCAGGGGATTTCGGGGTGGAAATAACGGTATACCTTCCGCGCCGCGTCCCGGCCCAGGCCCTTGACCGAAGAAAGTTCCTCCTGCGAACAGCGTCTGATTTTCTCCACGCTCCCGAATGCCATGATCAGCTGCTGCTTTCGCTTCGGCCCCACCCCGGGTATGTTGTCCAGTTCGGATCGGATCATGCGGCTTCCCCGTTGCTGCCGGTGAAAGGTGACGGCGAACCGGTGGGCTTCGTCCCTGGCCTGCATCAGCATTTTCAGGGCCGGCGATGACCGCGGGACGACGATCGGCTCGGACTGTCCCGGACGGAACACCTCCTCCAGTCTTTTCGCCAGGCCGATGACGGGCAGGTCGACCAGGCCCAGTTCGTTCAGGACCTGCCTGACGCTGGAAAGCTGCCCCTTTCCTCCGTCGATGAGCACGAGGTCGGGAAGGGGCTTGCTCTCGTCGAGCAGGCGCCGGTAGCGGCGGCCCACCACTTCCTGCATCATGGCGAAGTCGTTCGGGCCGATCACGTCCCTGACCTTGAACTTCCGGTAATCGGACTTGCGGGGGCGGCCGTCCACGAAACAGACCATGGAAGCCACGGGGTCCGATCCCTGGATGTTGGAAATGTCGAAGGTTTCGATGCGCCTCGGCGCTGCCGGGAGCCCGAGGATCTCCTGCAGCGCGCCGACCGCGGGCGGGACGCTGCGGCGTACCCTGGCTTCGGCCCGCTTCAGCGCGTGGGTGTTCAACTGCAGTTCCGCGTTCTGGACGGCCAGGCGGACCATGGCCGCCTTGTCGCCGCGCCGGGGCACCGCGACGTCGACTCTCGAACCGCGTTTCCGGGTCATCCATTCTTTGAAGGCTTCGATCCCGTCCGGTTCGCCGGCGAGGAGGATCTCGTCGGGCCACAGCTGCGCGGCGACGTAGTACTGGGTCAGGAAGGCCCCCAGCGCTTCCGGTTCCGTGGCTTCTTCCGGGGCCGTCAGGAAGAAGTGCTCCTTGCCCAGCAGCTTGCCTTCCCTTACCTGAAGCACCGCCCCACATACGTCGTTTCCGTTGCGCGCGAGACCGATGATATCCCGGTCCACTTCTTTGCTCGTAAAGGCCCGCTGGCGGATGGTCGTCTTCTCGATGGCGATGATCTGGTCGCGTATGCGTCCCGCCAGTTCGAACTGCAGCTGCTCCGATGCCTGCGCCATGCGTTCCTTCAGCTGTTTCAGCAGGTCCTTCGTCCTGCCGGAAAGAAACTGGCAGACCTGTTCGATGATCTCGCCGTAATCCCCCTCGCCGATATGGCCCTTGCACGGCCCGGGACAGCGATCGATATAATAGTCTAGACACGGGCGGTCCATGGACGGCCAGGCCTTCGCGCTCGGGCAGGTGCGCAGCGGGAAGACCTTGCGGACCAGGTCGATGGTCCTGCGCATGGCCTTCACGTTGGTGTAGGGGCCGAAGTACCGGGCCCCGTCGCGCCGGACGTTGCGCGTGACCACGACCCGGGGGAACGCTTCGTTGGTCAGCATGATGAAGGGAAAGGACTTGTCGTCGCGCAACATCACGTTGTACCGGGGCCGGTGTTCCTTGATGAGGTGGTCTTCCAGAAGGAGCGCATCGGCTTCCGACTCGGTGGCCACGTAGTCGAAGTCGTGAATCCGGGTGGACAAGGCGACCGCCTTCGGCTCCGTGCGGCGGTTCTTCTGAAAATAGGAGCGTATCCGCTGGCGCAGCGCGCGCGTCTTGCCCACGTAGATGATGCGCGACCGGGCGTCTTTCATCAGGTACACGCCCGGTTTGCCGGGCAGTGCCTTGAGCTTTTCTTCCATTTCCCTTCGTTGGACAGCCATGGGAAGGTTCGCCTGCGCTCCGGATTCCGGGTGGGATTGCCGACACGGGCGATCATGCCCGAAAGGTCAATTTAACCTTGACATGTGGGGGTCTGCCAGATAATTTGCGGCTGGTTGGTCGCGAACCGTTCAGCAGGCCGCAATGGACTAGCACGCCGTGCGGTGTTTCAGCGAAGCGAATCAGATCATAAAGGGAGCAAAAGTTGCCGACCCTCGTTTCATCCAAGAAGCGTCTGCGTCAGGAAATCGTCCGTCAGCGGCGTAACGCCACGGTCAAATCCGGTCTTCGAACCGCCATCAAACGCCTGCGCGGGAATACGGACGCCGACGCGGCGTCCGGCCTCCTGAGCCAGGCCCACTCCAAGCTGGACAAAGCCGTCAAGCGTGGCGTGGTGCACCGGCGGACCGCCGCCCGCATCAAGTCCAGACTGGCGAAGCAGGCCGGCTGAGCCTGTCTTCCGGCACCGGCCGGACGCGCGTCCGGCCTCTCTCCGGTCCGCCTGATCCACTGGCCCGCCTAGTCCGCCTGTTCGGCCTGCACGGCTACCTGCCGGTCGTCCGCTGAATCCGTATAATCTGAAGCTGCCTGAACCAGTCCTCTGAACAAGGGATGGGGTCTGTAGGGACGGCTGGTCAACTCGGGGTGGAACTGGGTTCCTACGAAGAAGGGGTGCGTGGGGATTTCCAGGACCTGCATGATCTGCTCGTCAGGGGTCATGCCGGAGAACACCATGCCTTTGTGCTCGATGAGTTCCCGGTACTGGTTGTTGAACTCGTACCGGTGACGGAATCGTTCCATGACCGATTCCGATCCGTAGCACCGGTGGGCCGCCGTACCCGCTTTCACCTTTACCTCGTGTCCCCCCAGCCGCATCGTACCGCCCATGCCCGCCAGTTTGCGCTGGCCGGGCAGCAGGTAGATGACCGGCGCGTCCGTTTCGGCGTCGAATTCCGCGTGGGCGGCTTCCAGCAGTCCGCACTGGTTTCTCGCGAACTCCACCACCGCCAGCTGGAATCCGTAGCACAGGCCCAGGAACGGCAGGCCGTTCTCCCTGGCGTACTGAATGAACCGGATCTTGCCCTCGGCGCCCCGTTCGCCGAAACCGCCGGGTACGATGACGCCGGATATGCCGTCCAGCAGGCTCTCGTCAAGCGGCTGGTCGCTTGATATATCGGTCGTGTCTATCCACTCGGTGGCGATTTCCACGCCCACGCTGACCTTGCTGTGGTCCAGCGCGTTCAGGATACTCACGTACGAATCGTGCAGGGCCGTGTACTTTCCGGTTATGGCGATGCGTATTTCGGGGTGACTTCCGGACAGGTACTTGAGGTATATGTCGAACGTCTGCGGCCGCTGGTCGGTGCGCTGCGGCAGGTTGACGTTGAGCTTTTCGGCAACGATCTGGACGGTCTGCTGGCGGTCGAGGAGGGTCGGCACCCGGTAGATGGAATCCGTGTCCGGGCTGCTGACCACGCGGTCCTCGGCGATGTTGCAGAAGAGGCTGATCTTCTGGCGGACGCTCTTGTTCAGGGGTATGGCGGAGCGGCAGACCACGATGTCCGGCTGAATACCCAGTTGGAGCAGCGCCTTGACGCTGTGCTGCGTGGGTTTGGTCTTCAGTTCCCCCGCGGACTCGTTGTAGGGCACCTGCGTGACGTGGACCGACATGACGTTGTCCCGTCCCTCGTCGTAGAGCATCTCCCGGGCGGCCTCGATGAAATGGATGTTCTCGATATCCCCGACGGTGCCGCCGATCTCGACGACCAGGATGTCGTAGGGTCCCTCGTGGGCCTTGGTCCGGATCAGGTTCTTGATCTCGCCCGTCACGTGGGGCACGACCTGTACGTCCCGTCCCAGGTACTCGCCCCGTCGCTCCTTGTCGAGGATGATGCGGTACACCTTGCCGGAAGTGATGTAGTTGTTGCGGTTCAGGTCGTCATCGAGGAAACGCTCGTAGGTGCCCAGGTCCATGTCGCACTCGGTCCCATCTTCGAGGACGAAGACCTCGCCGTGGCGGTAGGGATTGATGGTGCCGGCGTCCTGGTTCAGATAGCCGTCGATCTTGATCTGCGATACCGTGAATCCGTAGTGCTTGAGCAGGTGTCCGAGGGAAGCGCTGAAGACGCCCTTGCCCACGCCGGACATGACGCCGCCGGTGACGAAGATGTACTTGGTGCGGCCGATGCGGTAATCGGTGGGGAAGAACTCGATGGCTTCGGAATCGACCGTCCTGGCGCGGTGGGCGTCCAGGTCGACGTCGTCAAAAAACACACCGTCGTTATAATCTGTGGCGCCGGCCAAAGACGTGCTCCTGATATCGATCCCGGATGACTGTAGTCGCAAACAAGATAGGACAGGGCGCCTGTCTCCGCAATACATTATATCAGAACGCCCCGATCCACTTGCTCCGCAATGCGTCAAGCAATATCAGAACGCCCCGATCCACTTGCTCCGCAATGCGTCAAGCACGCCTTTTTGTTCCATCTGGTAGAGCCACAGGTTCAACCAGTTGATGAAGGGCTGATCGTCCCGGGCGGTCATGTAGCCGATATCTTCCCGGGTCAGCGGGGCGTCCGGATTCAGGGCGTAGAGCAAGGGATTCAGTCTCGCGTAGATCACCGCCTCGACGTTGTCCGTGAACATCACGTCCACTTCACCGGCCGCAACGGCCGGTTGTACGTCCAGGTTGTCCTCGAACATGACGATCGTGGCCTGCCGGACGTTGGCCCGGACGAAGGCCTCGTTCGTGCCGCCGTAATTTGCGCCGATCCGTATACCGGGCCGGTCGATGTCCGACAGGCCTTTGAACCGCTGGCGGTCGGCCTTTCTGATGAGCGGCGACTTCCCTATCGTGACATAGGGATCGGTGAGGGCCAGGACCTTCTGCCGCTCGAGCGTCCGGGTGATGCCGCCCATGGCCAGGTCGAACCGGTCGTTCAGGGTATCGTCGGACAGGCTGCTCCAGGTCGTGGGTACGAACCGGACGCTGACGCCGAGGGCTTCCCCCAGCAGATGCGCCGCGTCGATGTCCAGGCCCTCATGGCGTCCCGTCTCCGGGTTCAGGTAGGTGAAAGGCTTGTAGTCGCCCGTTGTCCCGATGCGGATTTCACCCCGTTCCAGGACGCGGTCCAGCAGGGAGTTCTGGGCGTGTAGATCCGCTGAAGCGGCACCCATGCCCACGAGCAACAGCAGCGCGCGAAACAGGCATAAACGAGAGGCGGTCATTTTTAACTCCAGTACGGTGTGAACAACTGGTGGAGCATCGAAGCGGCCGGTCGGCACAGGTCAGGGAGAGTTTATACCGCTTCCCGCCCGCCGTGTCAATCCATCTTGACAGCCCCTCGTCCGCATTCTACCTTTGAGACCGCAATCCGAGCATGCGGAAGACACGGGACGTGACCGTTCGTCCTGCCGCTGAACCACCAGGTCCGTCAGGGCCGGCCGAACCAGGGCTGCCGGGCCCGTCCGGTCTTGCCGGGTTTTCTTACAGGCCATGTCACCAGCCTCCTCCAGTACCGTACGGACCACTTCAACCGCGCTTTTCGTCCTGCTGATCGTTTCGCCCTTTGTCCTCGACCGGTGGCTGGCGCGCGGTCCGGACGAAAGAGATTCGGGTCGGTATGGGTTCTATCTGACGGACGCGACGGCGGAGGCCGGCATAGGCTTCGTGCACACGAAGCCCGAACTGGACCCCAAGCTCGACCCGATCATGCCCCACCTGACGGCCCTGGGGTCGTCGGTTTCGGTCGTGGACTACGACAACGACGGGTGGCAGGACCTGTACGCGACCACCAGCCGGAAAGGCATGCCGAACGTGATGTACCGGAACCGGGGCGACGGAAGCTTCGAGGAGGTCGCCGACGCCATAGGCCTGGCCGATGTGAACGGGACCCGCGGGGTGTCCATGGGATCGGTGTGGGGAGATTACGACAACGACGGTTTCGAGGACGCGTTCATTTACAAATGGGGCCGCCAGCGGCTGTACAGAAACGGCGGCGGCGTGTTCACGGACGTGACGGCCGACGCCGGCCTCGACCGGTGGATGAATGCCAACAGCGCGGTGTGGACGGACGTCGACCGGGACGGTCTGATCGATCTTTACGTTGGCGGTTATTTCTCGGAAGCCCATGACCTTTGGCAGGTTACGACGACGCGAATCATGCAGGAGAGTTTCGAATACGCGAACAACGGGGGTCACAACTATCTCTTCCTGAACCGGGGCGGCGGGCGTTTCGAGGACGTCACGGAAGCGTTTGGCGTGGACTGTACCCGGTGGACCATGTCCGTCGGCGCAGCGGACCTGAACGGCGACGGGTGGTCCGATCTGTACCTGGCGAACGACTACGGTCCCGAGGTCCTCTTCATCAACCTCGAGGGTAAGGGGTTCGAGCAGATGGCCGGCACCACGCTCGAGGAGACGTCCAAAAGCGGCATGAACGTGGCCTTCGGCGACCTGTACAACGACGGCCGCCCGGACGTCTACGTGACCAATATCTCCAAGCGCGGCTATCTGTTCCAGGGGAACAATCTCCGCCGCAACCTGATCGCGGAAGACGGCCGGATGATCAATATCGCCGTGGGGGAAATCGCCGACGCGGGATGGGCCTGGGGCGCGCAGTTCGGCGACCTGAACAACGACGGTTTCGTGGACCTGTTCGTGACCAACGGCTTCGTCTCCGCCGACCCGGAGAAGGACTACTGGTACGAGATGTCGCGGGTCGCCATGGGCAACAACAACATCTTCCAGGACGTGAGCAACTGGGCGCCCATGGGCGATCAGAGCCTGTCGGGTTTCGAGCGGTCCAGGCTCTACCTCAACGACGGCGCCGCGCGCTTTTACGACGTGGCGGAAGCCGTCGGCGTGAACGACCGGTACGACGGAAGGGGCGTCGCCCTGGCCGACCTGTTCAACCGGGGCGTACTGGACGTGGTCGTGGCCAACCAGGACGGCCCCCTGATCCTGTACCGGAACGAGGTCGAGCGCGCGCACGCGTGGATTTCCTTCGAGCTGCGGGGCGCACGCAGCAACGCCCGCGCCATCGGCGCCGAGATCAGGGTATTCTGGGACGGCCGGCAACAGCTGCAGGTCGTGACGGCCGGGGCGGGATTCGCCGCCCAGAGCCAGCGCAGACGGCATTTCGGCCTGGGGGCCGCCGAAGCCGTCGAGCGCGTCGAAATACGTTGGCCCAGCGGTATAATCCAGACGCTGGCAGATCCTGAATTGAACCGGCTTCACCTGATCACGGAACGGGAGGGATGATGAGCGAATCGAAGGCTGCGACAGCAGAATCACCGCCGGAATCGGCGCCGGGACCACCGAGCGCGACGAGATACCAGATCGACCCACGGTACCTGTCCTCCGGCCTCATCACCCTGATCCTGGTCTTCGGTCAGATGTACGTGGGTTTCCTCCACGACCTGTCGCAACTCATTACGGCGATCGCCGTGGCCCTGGTGGCGGAACTGGCCCTGGGCCGCCTGTTGACGGGGAAGTGGCTCAATCCCGCCAGCGCGTACATCTCCGGGATCAGCTGCGGCATTCTGCTCCGCTCGCTCTACCTGTGGCCCTTCGCAATCGCCAGCCTGCTTTCCATCCTGTCGAAGTACGTGCTGCGCTTACGGGGCCGTCACCTGTGGAATCCATCCAATCTGGGCATCTGCGTGGTGCTCTTCGCGGCGCCGGGCACGGTGGCCGCCCTGAGCGAGCAGTGGGGAAACGACCTGTGGGCCATGGCCGTGATCTGGGTGCTGGGTTCCGTCATCCTCTGGCGGGCGAAACGCTTCCACGTCACCTTCACCTACGCCGTGTCGTTCGTCGCGCTCGCCTACGTACGATCTCTGATGACCGGGACGCCTTTCCTGTCCGAAGTCGCGCCCATCACCGGCCCCATGTACCAGCTCATGGCCTTCTTCATGGTCACGGATCCCGCCACCTCCGTCTCCTCGCGCGGGGGACGGATCGGCGTCGCCTTCCTCGTGGCGCTGGCCGAGATGGCGTTGCGGCTGTTGGAAATCGTGAACGCGCCGCTGTATGCCTTGTTCCTGGTGGGTCCGGTGGCGAAATTCGTGGATCTGAAAAGGTCGGGCTGACTGCTTCACAGTCATTCAGGAGTTTACCCTTAGCGATCGAGCAACCTCGGCACGACAACTTCAGGCGGGATATCGCGGGACTGCTGTACATGATGAACGGGAGGTCGACCATGACCCTCAAGGTGGGCATCGTTGGTGTCGGCGGCATCGCCCACTGTCACGGCAGGGCGGCGCAGGAAGCCCCTGAAGCGGAGCTAACCGCGATCTGCGACGTCTCCGAGGAAGCGCTGGGACGATTCGGCGAGTCCTTTGGCGTCTCCCGTCGCTACACGGATCTCGAGCGCATGTTGCGCGAGGAAGACCTCGATATCCTGGCTGTCTGCACCTGGGGCAATTCGCACGCGGACATCAGCATCCGGGCCGCGCGGACGGGCCGGGTGAAGGCGATTCTGTGCGAAAAGCCCATCAGTTCGACAGCGGCCGAATGCGAGGCCATGATCGAAGCCGCGCGGGACCACGGCGTCCTGCTGGCCGAGGCCTTCAAGTTTCGCCACCACCCGTGCCATCTGAAGGCGAAGGAGCTGATCGAAGCCGGCGAGATCGGCGAGGTCAGGTTGATCCGCAGCACCTTTACCGCCAACGTGGATCCCGGATACCTGAGACCGGATCACAACTGGCGGTTCAACCGGGAGAAACGCGGAGGGGCCGTCTACGACCTGGGATGCTACTGCATACATCACGCCCGGTTCATAACGGGAAACGATCCGATCCGCGTTCATGCCCACGGCCAGTACGGCCAGCGGTCACAGGTGCCCGAGGCCGTCGCGGCGCAGCTCGAGTTCCCCGGCGAGATCAGCGCGCAGTGCGCCTTTTCATTCCGGTACTACAGTTCCCAGGAATTCGAAGTATTCGGGACCGGCGGCTACATGCGCATGGATATGGCCTGGAACAACGAAGATCACCCGGTCGCGCTGGAAATAAGAAAAGACGACGGTGAAGAAAGAACCATCCGGTTCGCTCCGGTATTTCAGTTCACCGACCAGTTGCGGCACCTGTGCGACTGCCTCGAAACGGGCAGGCCGCACCGGATTCCCGCGGAGAACAGCCTGGGCAACATGCGGGTGATCGACGCCGTACACGCTTCTATCGACTCGGGACAGCCCGTGGTTTTGAGTCCCGGCTAGTCTCCCCAGGCTCACACTTAGTTGGATACCCGCGCTCCCATCAGGCTCATACCCCGTCGGACGACACTACTCAATTCAAGGGAGGAACATGATGCTCAGGAACATCCTCGCGGCCATCGCCGGCTACATTGCCATGGCCGCCGTGCTCTTCGTACTCTTCTCGCTGCTGTGGGTGACGCTGGGGCCCGTGCGCGCCTTCCAGCCGGGTTCGTGGGAAGTACCCGTCGGCTGGGCACTCGGCTCGCTCGTGCTCGGGCTCGCGGCGGCGTACATCGCCGGAAGAGTCTGTGCCAGGGTGGGGCACGATGCCAGGGCCGCGACGATTCTGATTGCCATGGTGATCGTGCTCGGGGTGGTGAGGGCCCTGATGCCGGTGGAGATCCCGGCGGAACCGCGTCCCGACGACGTGTCGATGATGGAGGCGACCGCGGGCGCCCTCCACCCGGCATGGTTCAACTGGCTCAACCCGCTGTTCGGGGCCGTGGGCGTCTGGTTCGGATCGCGGAAATCGCGCGCGTAGCAGTCCATCCGTTTTCCTGTGGTCACTATGGGAAATGGATGTAACTTTCGTATATGTTTCCCTTTTAGTACGGATAACGGGATGACCATACTCGATTTTCGGGTATTCGTATTTCTTTGACAGGATAACCGCGGTCAATTCACCGGACCCGGATACCTGGACAGGATCACGCCATGACCCTCGAAGACATGACCCTCGGCGTCGAAGAGGAGTACCAGATCATCGATCCCGAGTCGCGGGAACTGACTTCCTACATCTCCGAGTTTCTCGAAAAGGGCAAGCGGGTCTTCCGCGACCAGGTCAAGCCGGAATTCCTGCAGTCCCAGGTGGAGATGGGTACGGAAGTCTGCCGGGATATCAAGGAGGTGCGCCGGGAGGTGGCCCGGCTCAGGCGCATGGTCTGCGAGATCGCGGAAAAGAGCGATCACCGGATCGTAGCGGCCGGCACCCATCCCTTTTCCCGCTGGCAGGAACAGGAAGTCACGGAAAAGGACCGGTACAAGAGCCTGGTTGCCGATCTGCAGTACGTCGCCCGCAGGTTGCTGATCTTCGGCATGCACATCCACGTCGGCATACCCGACCGGGATCTGCGTATCGACACTATGAACCAGATCAGCTATTTCTTGCCCCATATCCTGGCGCTTTCCTCCTCGTCCCCTTTCTGGATGGGCGACAACACGGGTCTCAAGTCCTACCGGAGCGTCGTGTTCTCCGAGTTGCCCAGGACCGGCATCCCCGACCGTTTCAATTCGGCCGACGAGTATGACCACTTCGTCCGGACGATGATCAGGACCGGATGCATGGACGAACCCACCAAGATCTGGTGGGACGTGCGGCCCCACCCCCGTTTCCCCACGCTCGAGCTGCGCATCTGCGACTGCATTACAAAGATCGACGAAGTGGTGGCCATCGTGGCTCTGGTGAGGGCGGTGGTGGCCAAGCTCATCATGTTGCGCCGCGAGAACCAGTCGTGGCGCTACTACCGTCGCGACCTCGTGGCCGAGAACAAGTGGCGGGCGATCAAGGACGGACTGGACGGAAACCTCGTCGATTTCGGCAAGGAAGAGGAGGTGCCCGTTCGGGATCTCATCGAGGAATTGCTGGAGATCCTGGACGATGTGGTAGACCCACTCGGCGTACGCGAGGAGATCGAATACATCCGTGTTATGCTCGCGGAGGGAAGCAGCGCGGACCGCCAGCTCAAGACGTATGCAGAAACCGGAGATTTGAAGGCGGTCGTAGATCAGCTTGCCGAGGAGACGGTTATGGGGCTTTGATCGAGTCGGTGCTGGATTGTGAACCGAAAGGACTCCATATTCCGCCCGAAGGTCGATTGCGAAACGGTTGAAAGCATATTTCAATAAACGTAAAATAAAGCAGGTTAAATAGAACGACTGTCCGAAGAATGAGAGGCCCCCGTGCCTTCCCGGTCCAGACCGAACATCCTGTGGATATCCTTTGAAGACACCGGCCCTTACTATGGCTGCTACGGCGACCCGGTGGCCCGAACGCCGAACGTGGACCGCTTCGCGGAAGAGGGTTGCCGGTGGACGCGGTGCTATTCAACTTCCGGGGTGTGCGCCCCCGCGCGTTCGGCGATCATCACCGGTATGTACGCCATTTCCATCGGTACGCACCACATGCGGACCACCCATGTACACGCCGATACCCCGGAAATGCCCACGCCCTATTCCGCGGTGGTGCCCCACTACGTCAAGTGCTTCACCGAATACCTGCGGGCGGCGGGCTATTACTGCACGAACAACTCCAAGACCGACTACCAGTTCGATCCGCCGCTGACGGCCTGGGACGATCTGGGAGAGGACGCCCACTGGCGCAACCGTCCCGATCCGGAACAGCCCTTCTTCGCGGTCTTCAACCTCATGCGCAGCCACGAAAGCGGGATGTGGCCGGAAAAGTGCCCGGCGCCGGAATTCGATCCGGACGACATCGATCCGCCGCCCCACCTGCCCGACACGCCGAAGGTCAGGACGGCCCTGGCCCGCATGTACACGCATATCGCCCACAACGACCAAGAATTCGGTGCCATCCTTGGTCAGTTGGAAGAGGACGGGCTCGCCGACAATACCTACGTGTTCAACTGGAGCGACCACGGTCCCCTGCCCCGGGGTAAGCGCTGGCCCTATGACGCGGGGATCCACGTGCCGCTGATCGCAAGGGGGCCGGACCTGGGCGGGGGTCAGGTGCGTGACGACCTGGTCAGTACGATCGACCTGGGTCCCACCATGCTGTCCCTGGCCGGCGTCGAGATCCCGCACCATATCCAGGGGCGGGCGTTTCTCGGGGACCAGGCCCGGCACCCGCGAAGCTACGTCTTCGCCAGCCGGGACCGCCACGACGTGTCCTACGACATGGTCCGGGCCGTACGGGACGGGCGGTACAAGTATATCCGGAACTACCGGCCGGACCTCCCGTACCTTTCCTGGATACCCTATCGAAACAAGCACCCGATCATGCAGGAGATATGGCGGCTGCACCTGGAAGGCGGCCTGGACGAGGCGCAGTCGGCCCTGTTCCGGTACCCCCGGCCCGTCGAGGAATTCTACGACACGGTTACGGACCCCCATGAAATAAACAACCTGGCCGGACCGGCCGGGCTGCCCCGGGAACCCCGGGTGAGGAGCGACCTGGAGCGAATGCGCCAGGCGCTCGATGAATGGCTCGAAGAGGTGGGCGACATGGGCCGCATCCCCGAAAGCGAGATGGTCCGCAACTGGTATCCGGAGGACCGCCAGCCCGAGACCGCGCCCGTGGTGTGCGTACCCATATGCGTGGAGAGCCCCGGGATGGAACCGGCATTGGAAGGCGGTTCGTTCCAGGGCCCCGTGCTGCTGCAGTTGCACTGCGCGACGCAAGGCGCATCCATCGCCTATACCTTCGACGAGGGGGAAACCCCCCACTGGCTGTTGTACGCCGAACCGCTTCGTTTGGACGCCGGCGAATACCGGGTACGGGCGCGGGCGATTCGCATCGGGTACGTAGAAAGTCCCGAGATCCAGGCGCGATTCGAGGTGCGGGAAGCGTGACCGGTGCGGCGGCGAACCGTGTCTCGGCGCGGCGTGAACCGCGACCCGACGCGGCGCGAACCGCGACCCGGTCCGGCGGCCAACCCTGGCCCGGAACCACGGCGCGCTCAGGTCCGGTCTTCAAATGGGTTGACCGGCGGGTTTCGATTCGTTAAGAAAACACAGGTGCGATTCGTGCATTTCCGCGTTCCGGACCTGGAGGACTGCCATGGACCCTTCCTGCCTCGCCTACTGCCTGACGGACGATGAGCGGCGCCTCTTCGATGAACAAGGCTATTTCATCGTGGAGAACGTCCTGCCGGGAGACATGGTCGAAGCACTGAGCCGCATCGCCGACGGCATCGACCGGGAGAACCGGACAAAAGAGGGAAAGGGCGCCTACAGCGTCCTGAACCACTTCGACGTCATCGGCAGGGACGATCTTTTGCTGGAACTGCTCGACTGGCCGAAGACCTTCCCCAAGGTCTGGGGTATTCTCGGCTGGCACATTCAGCTGTACCATTCCCATTTGATCGTCTCGCCGCCATGGCCGCCGGGTCAGAAACCGAAGAAACGCCGTCTGGGCTGGCACCAGGACAGCGGCAGGCTGAACATCGACCTGGAGACCACGCCCCGTCCTCGGGTGTCGCTGAAAGTGGCCTTCTTCCTGAGCGACTGCACGGCAACCGACCGGGGCAATTTCCATGCCATTCCGGGCAGCCACCGGAGAGAAACGATCGAGTTTCCCGAAAACGAGGCGTTGGATCCGGAAGGCGCCGTGCCGATCCAGGCCGCGGCCGGCGATGCCGTGTTCTTCGATCGCCGTCTCTGGCACGCGTCGGGTATCAACTATTCCGAGATCACCCGCAAGGTGCTGTTCTACGGCTACAGCTACCGCTGGCTGCGTCCCCGGGACAACATGACGGTGGACCACTACATGAGCCGCAGCGACCCCATCCGCAGACAGCTCCTGGGCGCCGGGCCATCGGGCGGTCATGGCTTTACGTCGCCCCTGCCCGAAGACATACCCCTGCGCGAATGGATCGGCAAACACGCGGGCCGCGAATCCGTGATAAGCTGAGGCGGACCAGACGGACCAGGCGATTGGGCATGAGTGATTCAACCGGAAACCTGGCGGAACAGCAGGCCCTGCTCGACCGGATCGCCGAGGCCGTGGTCGCGCGCGAACTCACGGCGCCCGCGGTCCTCTTCCTGGAATCCATGAAACCCCTCTCGTTCCTGGGCGGCCAGTTCATGGCGTTCCTGAGCCCCTTCATTCACATGGTGGTGGACGCGTCGGATTACGATCGGATCGCCGAGGCCATCGAGCGCCGGGAGAACGTGGAGTTCCTGATCCGGCGTATCGAACATCACGCTTCCGGGGCGGATTGACCCGCTGACTGATAACGCGGGAACGGGCGCGTTCGGCCGGATCCCCCTGAACCGCGACCCGCGCAACGCGAGACGACTCTCCATGATCGATCCATCGGACATCGGCGTCATTCTGGCCACGGACTGCGGCAGCACGACGACCAAGGCCATCCTCATCGAAAAGCGATCCGGCGCCTACCGTCTCGTCGTTCGCGGCGAGGCGCCCACCACCGTGGAGGCGCCTTTCGAGGACGTAACGCGGGGCGTGCTCAACGCGGTGCGCGAGGTGGAGGAGCAGTCCGGCCGCGAGATTCTCGACGGGGATCGGATCGTCTCACCGGCGGACGGCGGCCGCGGGGTGGACGTCTACGTCTCGACGAGCAGCGCCGGCGGCGGGCTCCAGATGATGGTGGCCGGCGTGGTCAAGAGCATGACCGCCGAGAGCGCCGAACGGGCGGCCTTGGGCGCGGGCGCCATCGTCATGGAAACGCTGGCGTCCAACGATGGACGTCTGCCCCACCAGCGCATCGAACGCATTCGCCAGCTTCGGCCGGACATGATCCTGCTGTCCGGCGGCGTGGACGGCGGTACGAAGTCCCACGTGGTCGAGATGGCCGAACTGATCTCCGCGGCGGACCCGAGGCCCCGGCTGGGCAGCGGCTACAATCTGCCGGTCATCTATGCAGGCAACGTCGATGCCCGCGAGGACATCGGAAGGATCCTGGATGAAAAGACGGAACTCAGCCAGGTCGATAATCTGCGGCCCGTACTCGAGGCGGAGAATCTGGGCCCCGCCCGGGAGCGGATCCATACCCTGTTCATGGAACACGTGATGGCCCAGGCGCCGGGGTACCGCGACCTGATGGCGTGGACCCACGTGCCGATCATGCCCACGCCCGGCGCCGTGGGAAGGATGGTGCGGGTCGTCGCGGAACGAAATGAAATCGACGTGCTGGGTGTCGATATCGGCGGGGCGACCACCGACGTGTTCTCGGTCTTCGGCGGCGCCTTCAACCGGACCGTCAGCGCCAATCTCGGCATGAGCTACAGCATTTCCAACGTATTGACCGAGGCGGGACTGGAAGCCATCGCGCGGTGGCTGCCCTTTGACATGTCGGACGCCGACCTGAAGGACCGACTGGGCAACAAGATGATCCGGCCCACCAGCATTCCCCAGACCATGGAGGAACTGGTCATCGAGCAGGCCGTGGCCCGGGAGGCATTGCGATTGGCCTTCGAACAGCACAGAGACTTCGCCGTGGCGTTGAAAGGCGTACAACAGCATCGGACGATATCGGACACCTTCGACCAGCAGACGGGCGGCCAGACCCTGGTCGACCTGATGAACCTGGACCTGATCATAGGCAGCGGGGGCGTGCTTTCCCACGCGCCGAGACGGCCGCAGGCGGCGCTGATGATGGTAGACGCCTTCCAGCCGGAAGGCATCACGAACCTGGCGGTGGACAGCATCTTCATGATGCCCCACCTGGGTGTCCTCTCCACCGTGCATGAGACGGCGGCGCTGGAAGTGTTCGACCGGGACTGTCTCGTCCACCTGGGACCGTGCGTGGCGCCCGTGGGCACGGGAGCGCCCGGCTCTCTGTGCGCGACGGTAAAGGCCCGGTCGGGCGACGCGGAATGGACGCACGAGGCCCCCGTGGGCGAACTGACCGCGATCCCTGCCGGGGAGGCGGATGAGGTCATCCTGGAGATCGCGCCGTCCCGCGGTTTCGACGTCGGCGCCGGCAGGGGCGCGCCGGTCACCCGTACCGTGCGGAACGGCCCGGCGGGCGTGATCATCGATACGCGCGGAAGACCGCTTCAACTGCCGGTGGACGCGGCCGACAGGGTAGAGATGCTCCGAAGGGGCTACCGCGTGCTCGACGTCTATCCGGAGTCCGTCTGATGGCCCACGCCTATACATCCGGCCTGCGCGTATCGCCCCGGACCGTCGTCCGCAAGACGCGCCGCCTTCCCCTCCAGGGGCAGGTGCTGGTGCAGGTCGGCGACCGGGTGCGGCCCGATACGGTGGTCGCCGAAACCTACCTGCCCGGCCCGGTGCACAACGTGAATGTCGCCAATGCCCTGGCCATTGCGCCCGAGGACGTACCGGGCTGCATGCTGAAGCACCGGAGCGAACCGGTGGAGAAAGGCGAGTTGATCGCCGAATCAAAGGGGATTTTCGGGCTGTTCAAGTCCAGCGTCCGGTGCCCCGAAAGCGGAACGATCGAAATGGTTTCGGATGTGACCGGCCAGGTGCTCATACGGGAACCGTCCACCCCGGTGAGGATCAACGCGTATCTCGACGGCCGGGTCGCCGAACTCCTGCCCGGCGAGGGCGTCGTGGTAGAAACGGCCGGCGCCTGCATTCAGGGAATCTTCGGCGTAGGGGGTGAGGTACACGCACCCATACGCCAGATCGTCCAATCGCCCGATGACGAGATCACCGGGGACATGGTCGATGATCGCTGCACGGGCCAGATCGTCTGCGGCGGATCCATGATCACCCTTGACGCGTTGCGTAAGTTGATAGAAATCGGCGCGTCCGGCGTGGTGGTGGGCGGCATGCAGTACCATGACATCGGAGCCCTCCTGGGATACCAGATCGGCGTTGCGGTAACCGGCGGGGAAGACCTCGGCCTGACCGTGGTCGTCACCGAAGGCTTCGGGCAGTTGCCCATGGCCGAACGAACCTTCGAACTGCTCCGGTCCCTGCAGGGCCGCGAAGCCTCCCTGAGCGGCGCCACGCAGATCCGGGCCGGTGTGATACGTCCCGAGATCATCATCAAATCCGACGGCGCCGAGGAATCGCCGGAACGATCGGCCTCGTCGAGCCGGGGCCTGGAATCCGGTTCCCTGGTGCGCGT
The DNA here is from genome assembly GCA_963693015.1 of bacterium. Lineage (GTDB taxonomy): Bacteria > JAAXHH01 > JAAXHH01 > JAAXHH01 > JAAXHH01 > JAAXHH01. The sequence continues at coordinate 863,655 of OY843748.1, read as the reverse complement.
GATACGCAAGCCCTGGTTCGGGGAAATCGCCACGGTGGTGTCGTTGCCCGAACAGCCCGTGAGGCTTCCCACGGGCGCCCTCGCCCGGGTGCTGGAAGCCCGCAGGACGACCGGAGAGATCGTGACGGTGCCCCGAGCCAACGTAGAGATCGTGGAGTCCTGATGCGCCTCCCCCGTACCGCCTGCTTTTCACACGCTGCTTTGCCCGCGGTCACGCTGCCGCGAGCGGTCCTCGCGTGTGCGGTGATCGTCGCCGCGCTGCAGGCGGATCCCGTCTTCGCCCAGGCGGCCTCCGAATCCGGCTGGTTCGACGCGGACCGGACCCAGGCCCTGGTCCTCGGCGTCATCCTGACGGGCGCCATTCTGCTTTACGTCGTCCAGGCCTCCTCGGGCCGGCCCCTTTTCATCCGCAAGATCGCCGGCCTGGAAACGGTCGAGGAAGCCGTGGGCAGGGCGACGGAGATGGGCAAGCCCATCCTCTACGTCCCCGGCCTGAACGACATGGACGAAGTGCAGACCATCGCGTCCATGAACCTGCTGGGCCATCTCGCCACCATCATCGCGGGATACGATTCCCGGCTGCACGTGCCCGTCCGCAAGTCCCTCGTCATGAGCGTGGCGCGCGAGACCGTGCAGCAATCCTACCTGTCCGCGGGCCGCCCCGACGCGTACCAGGAGGACGACATACACTACGTCTCGGACGCCCAGTTCGCCTACGCGGCGGCCGTCGACGGCATCATCGTGCGCGAACGGCCGGCCGCCTGCTTCTACCTGGGCGGGTTCTACGCCGAATCCCTCATCCTGGCGGAAACGGGCAACTCCATCGGGGCCATACAGATCGCGGGAACGGCGAGACCGCCTCAGCTGCCTTTCTTTGTGGCGGCCTGCGACTATACGCTGATCGGCGAGGAACTGTTCGCCGCCAGCGCGTACCTGTCCAAGGAGCCGCGCATGCTGGGCAGCCTGAAGGGCCAGGACGCCGGCAAGGGCATCGCCATCGTGTTCATCCTGGCCGGCAGCGCGCTGGCCACCCTGGAATCCATTACCGGAAGCGAAACCGTCCGCGCAGTGTCTGACGTCATGCTCTGGCTCTTCAGGTAGATCCCATGCGCCGCAGAATACCCCTCATCATCACCTTCATCATCGGCGTGGTCCTGGTCACCGGATACTTCGTGACGCGCGGACCCTTCAACACGCTCTACGAGAGTTTTTCGGACTACTTCGCGATCATCACGGTCTTCGCCTTCATCCTCGGCGGCGGCAGCCTGCTCAAGATCCACCTGAAACGGGTGTCGAACCGAACCACGGACTGGCCCTACAGCCTGGTGACCCTGGTGGCGTTTCTCGTCACCCTGGCGATCGGGCTGTTCAAGGTGGGCAACCCGGACGGGATGGGCGGGGAGATCCTGGCCGGAGGATCCTGGCTGCGCTTCATATTCGACGGGGTATACAACCCGCTGTCGGCGACCATGTTCTCCCTGCTGGCCTTCTTCGTCGCCTCGGCGTCCTACCGGGCCTTCAGGGCGCGCACGAAGGAGGCCACCATCCTCCTGTCGGCCGCCATGGTCATCCTGCTGGGCAGGACCCCCGTGGGCGCCTGGCTGACGGCCTGGATGCCGGAAAGCCTGGGATTCCTCGAACTGCCGAACCTGGCCAACTGGATCATGGCCTGGCCCAATACGGCCGGCCAGCGGGCCATCATGATCGGCATCGCCCTGGGGGTTATCGCGACCTCGCTCCGCATCATCCTGGGGATCGAACGCAACTACCTGGGCCGGGGAGAGTGAGCATGCGGATACCGGATTCCATCCTGCAGATCGACCGGCGGATCATCTTCCTGCTCATCGGGGCGGCCGTCTGCATCCCCCTGATCCTGAAGCCCCGCTTCCAGGACAGCCCCACGCCCATCGTCCAGTCGATCTTCGACACCGTGGAGCGCCTTCCTGCCGAATCACGGATTTTCCTTTCCTTCGATTACGGACCGGATACGGCGCCCGAACTGGATCCCATGGCAAAGGCCCTCGTGCGGCACGCGATGACCCGGGGGCACGAGGTCTCCTTCTTCACCCTGTTCCCCGAGGGGGTGGGACAGATCAAGAAGATCACGGACAACCTGCTTCCCGCGGAGTTTCCGGGGAAGACGTACGGCAGGGACTTCGTGAATCTGGGATACAAGGCCGGCCTGGGCGGCGCGATCAACACGATGGTCGTCAACTTCAGGACCCTGGTCGACGCCGACGCGGAGGGCACGCCGCTCGACGACCTGCCCATCACCGCGGACGTCGACGAGATGGTGGACTACGCCATCATCCTCAGCCTGACCGCTGGGGATCCGGGACTTAAAGAGTGGATCCAGTTCGCGGGCGACATCGCGGAGATCCCCGTCATGGGCGGGGGCACGGCCGTGGTGGCGCCGGAACTCTATCCCTACTATCCCCAGCAGCTCGTCGGCCTGATGGGCGGCCTGAAGGGGGCATCCGAGTACGAGGCCGCCCTCGTGGACCGGTATCCGGCCTACCGGAACGCCACCATGGAGGCCACCATGCGCATGGGACCCCAGGTCGTGACCCACGTGCTGATCGTCCTGCTGGTCCTGCTGGGCAACCTGGCCTACTTCTTCGGCCGGCCGGGGCGGGCCAGGCGGGCGGGCCAGACTGAACGGACTGACCAGACGGACCAGGCGGGCCGCAGGCGCTAGAGGAACCGCGTATGGACGTTACACTGCAGCTCTGGATCGACGCGGCCCTTACGCTGATGATCCTCAGCTTCCTGTACCGGGACAACCCCTTCTACAAGTTCGCCGAGCATCTCTTCGTCGGCGTATCCGCCGCCTACCTGATGGCGATCGGCTTCTGGGACCACCTGGTGCCGAACCTGCTGGGCAAACTGTTCCCGTCGCTCATGTCGGGAGTCGTGCCCGCCGCCGTGGGCCGGTCGCCGGACTACTACTACATCATCCCGGCCGTCTTCGGCCTGCTGCTGCTCACCCGCCTGGTCGACCGCTGGGCCTGGCTCAGCCGCTGGGCGCTGGCCTTCATCGTCGGCGGTTCGGCGGGATTCAACCTGCCCCGTTTCCTCGATTCGGACTTCATCATTCAGGTCCAGAGCACCATGATTCCCCTCGTGGTGTTAGACCAGTCGGGCAACCTGCTCTGGGGCGCCAGCTTCTCCCATATCGTGCTCGTCCTGGGCGTGATCTGCGGGCTGGTGTACTTCTTCTTCTCCGTGGAACACAAGGGGCCGCTGGGTCACGTGTCCCGGGCGGGGATCTGGGTGCTGATGGTGACCTTCGGCGCCGCCTTCGGGTACACGGTCATGGCGCGGATCTCGCTCCTTACCGGCAGGATGGAAGCCCTGGGCGCCTGGCTCGCCACGATCTTCTAGATCGAACAGACCGCACACGTGACATGCCCCGGCGCCTTGCCCGTACGAGGCCGGGGTCGACACCCATGATTTCTGTTGCGCGCGACCATGGGCGGCTGTTTCTTACTGAACCGTTCTTTTCGGTCCCGGTCCGTGCCGCCGGGAGAGGGCGCACACGCGCAAGGGAGTCCCATGAAAGCCATCATTCCCGTCGCCGGCAGCGGCAGCCGACTGCGCCCCATCACGCTCGAAACCCCCAAAGCCATGGTCCCCGTTGCGGGGAAGCCGGTACTCGAATACATCCTCGACCAGGTATCCGGCCTGGGTATCCGAGAGGTCGTGCTGGTCATCTCCCCCTCGGGCGACGCCATTCGAGACTTCGTCGACCGACGGGACGACCTCGAAGCCCGGTACGTCGTGCAACGGGAGCCCCTCGGAATCGGCCACGCCGTGCATCAGTGCCGGACCCTCGTGGACGACGAGCCCGTCCTGATCGTGCTGGGCGATGTCATCTATCTGTCGGATTACGCCTTTCTGGGCAAGGAACCGCCGGGCAACGCGATCGGTGTGAAGAAGGTCACCGGCGATCTCAGCCGATACGGCCTCGTGGAAGTCACGGCCGGCCGGATCACCCGGCTGGTGGAGAAACCCGAACGCCCCATATCGGATCTCGCCATCGCCGGGATCTATTATTTCTCCAGGCCCGGGCCGCTCATGGCGGGACTGGAAAGTCTCGTGCGGTCCGGTCGAAGGACGCGGAACGAGTATCAGCTTACGGACGCGCTGCAGTGGATGGTGGACCAGGGCGAACACCTGGCGCCTTTTGCCGTCGATGACTGGTATGACTGCGGCACGCCGGACCGGTTGCTGGAGGCCAACAGGCGGCTCCTCGACCTGAAGGGGGGGAACTGCACCATACCGGGCAGCGTGATCATCCCGCCCGTCGACATCGCGTCTGACGCCCGGGTCGACCGATCCGTCATCGGTCCCCACGTCGCCATCTCGTCCCGGGCCTCCGTCGCGCGCACCATCGTCCGCGACGCCACCATCGGTACACGGGCCCGGATCGAAAACTGCGACCTCCGGCGGTCCATCGTGACGCCGCACGCTGTCCTGGCCGACAGGGTGGAACGTAAGCCGGCCGGCGCGCACTGCGAGGTTTTCGTCTGAATTCAATATCCGACAGATCGTTTTCCAACAGACCGTACCCGATCCGCTGGTAGTACGTTAGGAGCCTGACGCATGACACCTGGTTACCTCTTTACTTCCGAATCCGTTACCGAAGGCCATCCCGACAAGGTCGCCGACCAGATATCCGACGCGGTGCTGGACGCCGTCATCGAACAGGACCCCTATTCCCGCGTGGCCTGTGAAACCTTCGTCACCACGGGCCTGGTGGTCGTTGGTGGCGAAATCACGACGGAAGGCTACGTGGACGTTCAGCGCGTGGCGCGGGATACCGTGAAGTCGATCGGCTATACCGACGCAGACTTTGGTCTCGACAGTGAGTCCTGCGGGGTACTTGTATCTATTGACAAACAGTCCGAGGATATCGCCCAGGGCGTCGATAGACAGGGTGCGGGCGACCAGGGCATGATGTTCGGCTACGCGACCGACGAGACCCCCGAGATGATGCCCCTGCCCATCACCCTGGCCCACAGGCTGACCAGGAAACTGGCCGAGACTCGCAAAAACGGTGTACTACCCTATCTGCGCCCGGACGGGAAGTCGCAGGTCACGATAGAATACGCGGATGGCCTTCCACGACGAATACACACGGTCGTCATCGCTGCGCAGCATGATCGCGGGATACCAACCGACCGCATCAAGGATGATATCTACAACGAAGTCCTGGTTCCCGCACTTCCAGCGGAATTGTTTGATCCCGGAATGCTGGTTTACCATGTCAATGCAACGGGCACTTTCGTCACCGGCGGACCCCAGGGAGACGCCGGCCTGACGGGCCGGAAGATCATCGTGGACACCTACGGCGGATACTGCCGCCACGGCGGCGGGGCCTATTCGGGCAAGGACCCGACCAAGGTGGACCGTTCGGCTTCCTACGCCGCGCGCTACGTGGCCAAGAACGTCGTCGCCGCGGGGCTGGCCGGGAAATGCGAGATCCAGCTCGCCTACGTCATCGGCGTGGCCGAACCCGTATCGGTCAACGTCAATACCTACGGTACCGGCACGGTCGATGACCTGGAGATCACGCGCCTCATCCGCAGGCACTTCGACCTGACGCCCCAGGGCATCATAGAAAGTCTGGACCTGCGTCGCCCCATCTACGGTCCCACGGCGTCTTACGGTCATTTCGGCCGCAACGAGGCGGGTTTTACGTGGGAGCACTGCGATAAGGCGGAAGAACTGCGGAACCACGCCTGAGCCGGGCGAATGCATCGGGTGACCCCCCGCCCGCCGTTCCGGGAACAGGCGCCGGGCGGCAGCCGTCTCATTTCGGCGCCCTGACCAGCAGGACAAGGGCCAGTAGACCGAAGAGGGCGTTGGCGCCCCACGCCGCCGCCATGGGATGCAGCATGTCGGCGTGCCCGAAGGCCTGGGCAAAGCGCAGCAGCCCCCAGTAGACGAAGCAGATCCCTATGCTCAGGGCGAATCCCACCGCCACGCCGCCGCGTCTCAAGTGGGAGGCCAGCGCGCCGCCCAGGAGCACGATGATCAGACCCGCCGAGGGGAAGGCGATCTTCAGGTTGAGGTCCACCAGGTAGCCCTGCACGTCTCCTCCACCGCGCCGCACGTTCTGTATCAACTGCGCGAGCTCGCCATAGCTCATCTCTTCGGGGCGTTTCTGCCCGCGCAGGAAGTCCTCCGGCGTCTCCGACCAATCGTCGGGTTCCAACGCGGCGAAGGAGGTGAATCCGGACAGGCCGCCTCCGGTCCGAAACCGTCGTTCTACCCCGTTGTAAAGCTGCCAGCGCCCATCCATCCAGACGGCGCTTTCCGCGGTGAGCACGCTGGAAGCGGAGCCGCCGCGGAACTCGGTGACGCATATCCCCGTGCCTTTCGCGCTGCGTCCGTCGAATACGCGCATATAGATCTGGCGTCCGCCCTCTCCCCTGAAATACACGTCGTGCCGGACGTGCTGCCCTCCGCCTCCCTGCATGTCCACGTGTTCCGATTTGATTTCCGCCCTTTTCATGCTCGTATGGGGCACAAGCCATTCACCGGCCCAGAACAGACACGCGCTTACCACCGCGCTGACGAGGAGCAAAGGCCGCAGCAGCCGGTACAGACTGAGTCCCGAGGCTTTCATGGCCGTCAACTCGCCCAGCCTGGTCAGCTGGCCGAAGGTATAGAGGCTGGCGAGCAGCAGACTGACGGGGATCGTGAGCACGAAGATATAGGGCAGGTAATAGACGTAATAGAGCGCGATGTATCCCGGCGCCACGTTGCGGTCCAGGAAACGGTCCAGCTGTTCGATGAGATCGACGATGAAGAAAATGCTGACGAAGGCGATCAGGCTGGCGGTGATGGCGGTCAAGAACAAGCGGAGCACGTACCGGGTGATCAGGGACATGAAACAGCATTCCTTTGGTGACTGCGACGCATGCCGGTCAGATGCGGTCCCTTCCGGTAAACCAGACCAGGAAGGCGCCGGGCACGCCTATGACGATATTCGCCGCCCACATCGCCCAGACCGGATCGAAAAGGCCGCGGTCCGCCAGTTCTTCACCGCCGAGCAGGCAGGCCCAGTACAGCAGGAAGAAGCACAGGCTGACGCCGACGCTCACGCCTATGCTGCCGCGGCGGAGGCGTACCCCCAGCGGCGCGCCGATCAGCACGAAGACGAGACACGCCGCTGAAATGGCATACTTCTTGTGGATTTCCACGATGTAGCTGTTCTTCTGCCGCTGCCTCAACGAGACGGTCCGCTGCGCCTTGGCCCTGGCCACTTCGATGGAATCCGCCTTCGCCTCCGGGGGAACCGGCCCGGGTTCCAGATGCGCCGCGACCTCGTCGATCTCCCGCTGCCATTCATCGATTTTGTCACGCATCATTTCGATATTCAACTCGCGGTCGCCCCGGGTCCCCGCCTCCGACCGCTGTACGCCGGTCGGTTCGGTGCGGATCGAAAACCGCTGACGCTCGAAGACTTCTTTGAAATAACGCCCCGAAGATTCGTCCTGTTGCAGCAGTTCTCCGTCGTAAAGCATGAGATCGAGCCGGTTGCCCGTCTCGTTGACGTTGAATTCACCGGACTTTGCCGTCATGAGACGCGGGAAGCGCATGTTCGCCGTCTCGTAGATGGTGATACTGTGGATCTCGTTGTTCCGCGGATTGACCCGGTCGATCAATATGCTGTACCCCGGAATGTCCTTCATGAATATGCCTTCGGTGAAGAGCAGCGTGGGGCGCGCCCGGTGGATATCGTTCATGAGTGACCGCGCCCGGTAATTCGCCTCGGGCAGGATGACGTCCATGAAGTACAGATGGCCGGTCCCCAGGAGGATGCCCGATACCAGTACCGGCGAGACCATCTGCAGGAAACTGACGCCTCCCGCCTTGAACGCCGTGACTTCGTTGTCAGCCGAAAGCCGGCCGAAGGCCATGAGCGTGGCGACCAGGACGGACATGGGAATCGAAACGGCGACGATCCAGGCGAGGTTGAGGAAAAACACCTCGAGCACGATGAACAGGTCGAGGTTCTTCCCGATGATGAGGTCGGCAATCTGAAATATGATGTCCATCACGAGGATGAACGTGATGATCACGAATGAAAACAGAAAGGGCCCGACGTGCGCTTTGAAAACGTATCGGTAGAGGTGAACCGGGAGGGTCATGGGCCGATCCGGCGGATAACGGGCCGGGGCAGGGCGTTCCGGCGCGTCCGACGTCGAGTTCCGTCGACGGTGGTTACGATATTTTCTAGGGTCCCTCGACTGAAGGAATATACCGCGCGGTATCGAGGAGAAGCAAGCGGCTTTTTCCTGCGCGACGTTCCGGATCTGCAAGGTAAATTCGCTTGACTTGCCGCATGTATCGCGCTATACTCATTCCATCCATTTACATGGATTTTTCTACAAGGAGCAACCTCGATGGCCAGTTTAAACAAAGTCATTCTTATCGGCAATCTGGGCGCGGACCCCGAGCTGAGATACACGCCTTCCGGCCGGGCCGTGGTCAATTTCCGCATGGCCACGACGCGCCAGTGGAACACGCAGGACGGCGAGCGGCGGGAAGAAACGGAATGGCACCGGATCGTAGCCTTTTCGAAACTGGCGGAGATCTGTGGCCAGTATCTCAAGAAAGGCGCTCCGGTGTATGTTGAAGGACGGCTGCAAACCCGTTCCTGGGAGGATCAGAACGGGATGAAACGATATACGACCGAGATCGTAGCGAACGAGATGCAAATGCTGGGCTCCCGCCAGCAGAATGAACCTGCAGCGGACGCGCCCGGAGGGACCGGCGGTGCGGCGCCGGAAGCGACGCCTGCCGCGCCTGATCCCGGGGCCGACGACGACCTTCCGTTCTGACGCCGTTCGAGGGATAGTCCGTTTCCGCAGCCGGTTGCTCCTTCCATCGTGGGCCCGTAGTGAGAACCCATGACCGTGAGACTCAGCGGAAACGGACTTCCCCGAATAACGATGCTCATTGCCCGGCAGGAACCGGTCGCGCCGCTGATCAGGTGGCTGAGCGGCGCGGGTTACCCGTTGACGGAACTGCATTACACCGTCGTTGAAGACCTCCACGCCCGTATTCCCGAATCGGACGTCCTGCTCATCCATACGGACCGTCCGGGATCGGACCTCCCCTTCGTGATGGATGAATTGCAGTCGAGGCGGTTCCGACGGGCCCCCGCGGTCATCGTGCTGACCGCCTGCGACGCCATCGGTGGTCTCGACGTCACCCGGGGAATCGACGATTTCATTTGCGCGCCGTACAATCTCCACGAGTTCGACCTGCGCGTCAAGCACGTCCTCTGGCGCCGCCACAGCGTGCAGATTCAGGACATGATCGTCTGGGGCGACCTGCTGATCAACCTGGGCAACTACGAAGTTACGATCCGGGGCAAGGCGATCGACCTGACGCTCAAGGAGTACGAGCTGCTCAAACACCTGGCCCGGCACAGGGGCCGGGTGTTCACGCGGGACGAACTGCTGACCGCCGTCTGGGGATACGATTATTTCAGCGGCACGAGGACCGTGGACGTGCACGTGCGGCGGCTGCGCATGAAGATCGAGCGCCACGGTGTGCATATCATCACGACCGTCCGGGGGGTCGGGTACAAGTTCGGTGACTGACATGGGCAAAACCTCGTTGATCCTGTTCGCTTCCGTATGCGTGTTTTTCGGGTGCGCGTACTACAATACCTTTTACAACGCCAGGAAGGCGTTCAAGGAAGGGGAGCGTATACGTCTCAACCAGCAGACCCCTGACGGCAGAATACCCCCCATGGCCGTCGCCTCCTACGAACGCGCGATCGAAAACGCAGGCCTTGTCCTGCGGGATCATTCCGGAAGCGCCCTGGTCGACGACGCGCTGGTCCTGATCGGCGACATCCGGGCGATACGGGGACAGTACCCGCAGGCCATCAAACGGTATGAGCAGGTGCTCAGGCTGTTCCCCGACAGCGAGTTGGTCCCGCACTGCCTTTTTTCGCTGGGCAGGAGCTACTTCCACGCGGGCGACCCCGTTCAGGCCGATGGACTGCTCGACCGTTTCACAGGGGAATACCCCGCCAGCGACCGGTCTCCCGACGCCTACATGCTCAGAGGAAAGATCGCCTTCGGCGACGGACGGTACGAGGAGGCCGTCACGCGTTTCGAAGCCTTCCTCGCGACGCATCCCGGCGACGGCCGCCAGGCGGAGGCGCTGTACTACATCGCGCGGTCCAGCCTCGAATTGAATCGCTTCGACGGAGCGCGGGACCTTTTCGAGCGGGTCATCGCGCAGGCCCGGACGAAGACGTTGAGGTACCAGGCGGGATTCATGGTGGGTGAAAGCCTTCGCCGCGAGGGCGAACATGGCGCCGCGCTCGCGGTGTTCGAATCGTTGCTGGAACGGCGCGATTACGCGGATTACCGCCCCGAAGTCATGCTGGCCATGGCCGCGTGCCAGGCCGGCCTGGGCAGGCTTGAAGCAGCCACATCCCGCTATGCGGCCATAGTATCCGGATTCGAAGACGATCGTGATTACGGCGAGGAAGTAGCACAGGCCATGTACGAACTCGCCGAGCTGTACAGAAACACCGGCAGGCTGGAACTCGCCGAGCGGCATTACGCGGACGCGCTCCGCAAGAGTCCCCGGGAATACCGGGTGAGAAAAGAAGCGGAAGGAAAAAACCGTGCCATTCGCGAACTGCGTCGCTTAAACGGTAATCTGGAGAATATGTCGAGCGCGCTGGCATCGGCGAAAGCAGGCGACAGCACCGATCCGAATCAAGCTTCGAACGCCGCGAGGTTTATGGAGAACATGGTCGGGATTCGCTTTCAACTGGCCGAGCACTACCTGTTCCAGCTGGACATGGCCGATTCCGCATTGAGTCAGTATCGTTCCATTGAAAGCGAATCGGGCGATCCCGTCCCGGCCGCCACGGCCGCCTTCGCGAGAGCCTGGGTCCTCGACGAAGTGGCAGGCGATCCTGCGCGGGCAAACGCCGTCTATGATACCATTACGAAGCAGTATGCCGGGACGGATCACGCCGTGGAAGCGGCCATTGCGCTGTCAAGACCGATCGAAGGCGATCTGCCCCAGGAGCGACTGTTTGCCGAGGCGGAAAGGCTGCTGTTCGAAGCGGACCGGCCCGACTCTGCAGGGGGTTTATACGAAATGGTCGTCCGTCGTTATCCGGACGGGGAGTACGCGCCGCGGGCGCTTTATGCCCTGGGCTGGCTCGCCGAGACGCATTTCGGCGAACCGGAGACGGCCCTCGAACGCTACCGTGCCCTCGTGGACCGCTATCCCGGGTCGGATCAGGCGAAGTCGGTCCGCGACAAGATTCGCTTCATGGAAGCACTGCGTCAGGGCACGGAGCCCGACAAATGATGCGTTGACTTTCGGCCACGTTGCCTGTATCGTAGTTGACCGGAAGCTGGAAGGCCATGCGACCCGGAACATCGCGACTGCCGGGAACCGGATGCCCCGCGGTTTCCGGGTGTGAACCGAATCCCGTCCGCCTCACAGCAGCGAGCATGTCGAACATCCCCATCTGCCAGTGCGACGCCGAGATCCTGTCCAACCGTGAAATCGGTCCCGGCCTTTACTGGATCGACCTGCTGGCGCCCGATATCACCCGCCCCGCCCTGCCCGGACATTTCGTACACCTGATCGCCTCCGACGTTTCGGGGGAAAGCAGTCGGCAGGCCTGGCTCCGTCACGCCCCCCTGCTCAGGCGTCCGTTCAGCATTGCCGAACGGGATCCGGAGAAGGGCGTCTTCGGCCTCATCTACCGGATCGTCGGCGGCGGAACCGAGATACTTGCAATGCGGCGCAGCGGAGAACGGGTCAACGTGCTCGGTCCCCTGGGCCGGCCGCTGGAGCCGGTGCGGTCCGGACGGCCCGTGATCATGGTGGCGGGCGGCGTCGGCGTGGCGCCTTTTCTTTCCCTGGCACAGGAGACGGTCAGGGATGGCCGGGCGAGCCCGGAAGAGATGACCGTGTTGTTCGGCGCGGCGACGGCGGGCCTGCTGAGCGGGGAAGAAAAGTTCCGCAAGCTGGGCCTCGACGTCAAACTGGCGACCGATGACGGCTCGGCCGGCTATCACGGCCTCGTGACGGGCCTGCTGGAGCGGGAGCTGGCCCGGTCGCCCGACCGCTGCGCCTATCTCTATGCCTGCGGACCGACGCCCATGATGCGGCGCTGCCAGGAAATTGCCCGGGACGAGGGGATCGCCGGGCAGGTCTCGCTTGAGGGGATCATGCCCTGTGGCGTGGGCGTCTGCATGGCCTGTGTCGTACCGTGCGTCGAACCCGGAGATCGTTCGTCGCCCCGCCGCTACGAGCGGATATGCGACACGGGTCCGGTGTTCGATATGCAGGAGGTGATGTTGTGAAGACACGGCCCGACTTGACCGTAAACCTCGGATCGTGCGAACTTAAAAACCCGGTCCTTGCCGCCTCGGGCACCTTCGGATATGGATCCGAGTACGGCCGGTTCGTGGATCTCTCCGAATTCGGCGGCATCGTCACGAAAACGCTCACGCCGGAACCGTGGCCCGGCAATCCCCCGCCCCGGGCCGCCGAAACGGCCGCCGGCATGCTCAATTCCATTGGATTGCAGAACGTGGGCGTGGAGGCCTTCGTCCGGGACAAGATGCCGTACCTGAGGGAAATAGATACCGCGTTGATCGTGAACGTGGGCGGAGGCCCCGTCGAAGAGTTCGTCCGCGTGACCGAACGTCTGGCGGACTGTGAAGGCATCGATGCCCTGGAGATCAACATGTCCTGCCCGAACGTTTCGGGCGGCATGGACTTCAGTACCGATCCCGGGCGCGCGGCCGAACTCGTTTCCGCGCTCCGCGGGGTCACGGACCTGCCGATTATCGCGAAGCTGACGCCGAACGTCACGGATATCGCGCAAATCGCCCGCAGCGTGGAAGAGGCCGGCGCCGACGCGATTTCCGCCATCAACACCCTTCGAGGCATGGCGGTGGACATCCGCGCGCGCCGTCCCATGCTCGGGGCCGTCATGGGCGGTCTTTCAGGTCCGGCCATCAAGCCCGTGGCCGTGGCGGCCGTTTACCGGATCGCCCGCCAGGTGGGCATCCCGGTCATCGGAATCGGCGGCATCATGAGCGGCGAAGACGCCGTGGAGTTCCTCGTGGCCGGCGCCACCGCCGTTCAGGTCGGTACGGCCAGCTTCGTCGAGCCCGGCGCGGGCGCCTCGGTCGCGCGGGAGATGGCCGACTGGTGTGCCGGGTCGGACGTGCGCTCGGTCCGCGAACTCATCGGAAGCATACAAGTCCCCGCACAAGAGGATGCGCCATGTCACCCTTCGTAGATAGTCTGAACAGCGCGCGCGCAGCGACGAACAGCCTGGTCTGCGTCGGGCTCGACCCGGACCTGGATCGATTCCCGGAGCACCTGAAGACGGAGCGCGACGCGGTATACGAATTCAACCGGGCGATCATCGAACAGACCTCGGACCTGGTATCGGCCTACAAGCTGAATATCGCGTTTTTCGAGGTCATGGGATCCAGAGGATACGAAATACTCGAACGCACGCTCGAGATCATCCCGGAAGGGGTGACGGTCATATGCGACTGCAAGCGGGGAGACATGGGGAACAGCGCGCGCATGTACGCCCGTGCGCTGTTCGAGCACTTCGACTTCGACGCGGTGACCGTCAATCCCTACCAGGGACGGGATGCCGTCCAGCCCTTCCTGGACTATACCGACCGGGGGGTGTTCGTCCTCTGCCTGACCTCCAACGAGAGCGCGCGCGAGTTCCAGTACCTGCCCGTCAACGGACATCCGCTCTATCTCGAAGTGGCCCGGGTCGCCCGGTCCTGGAACACCGCGCGAAACGCGGGGCTGGTCGTGGGCGCGACACAGGCGGAATCGCTGGCGGGTATCCGCGATATCGCCCCTGACATGCCCCTCCTGATACCGGGCATCGGCGCGCAGGGCGGAGACCTGGAAACGGTCATCCGGGAAGGGGGCGCCACCAACGGCGGACTGCTCATCAACTCATCCCGCGGCATCCTGTACGCCTCCGACGGGCCGGATTACGCCGAAGCCGCCCGGGCGGCGACGATACGGCTCAGGGATGAGATTAACGACCTGCTTCATTGAGTTTCCCGCGCAGCCCGTTGTCGCCAACGCGGACTTTTTGGCTCTCCAAGGGATACAACCTGTAGATTTAATGCGCTGTCACTTTATTCGCCACGGTAAGAGAGACCGGAGGATCGGCGATCCCTCGCTGACATCAGAGGGTCGGGAAGAGGCGGAACGGCTCGCCGGGCCGTTGAAATCAAAGGGCATCACACGAATCTTCAGCAGTCCACTGAAACGAACACGCGAGACTGCAGAGATCATCGCCACCGCTCTGAATCTTGAAATCACGGAAGATGCACGGCTACGTGAACGGATGAATTGGGGTGATGTCGAAAGCCAATCCTTCAATGAATTCATCGCTCAGTGGGAGCGATGCTCCAGAGAACGTGATTACGAACCCTGCGTTGGCGATTCAAGCATTGACGCCGGCAGACGCATTGAGGCATTTGTTTCCGATTGCTATCTTCATTCAGCAGGTGATTCCGTGATCGGGGTGTCCCATGGCGGTGTCCTGGCAGACTTCCTTCTAAACGTCTTTTCGTCTGAAGAACTGAGCCGCATCAGTTCGACATTCTGCAATGACCCGTACGGTAGTGAGTCAATACCTGAATGCTCCGTTACAACCGTTGCATACGATGGCAAAGAATATCGGCTTGAAGCCGTTGGAGCCGTCTTGTCTGAGCATGGGCTGCCGGCTGAAGAGGGTCGGTGACTGATGCCGAATCGCCCCGGAGACATGGAGACGAACTTCGAGGTCCGCAGTTTCGACGCGGAGATCACGAAGGAAGCCTACGACAGACTGCCCAAGCTGCCGCTGTATTTCGTCCTGGACAATTTGCGTAGCGCCTTCAACGTAGGATCCATTTTCCGGACCTGCGACATCTTGCGTGTGAAAGGTTTGTTCCTGTGCGGATACACCGCCCGTCCGCCCCATGCGAAGCTGGAAAAGACCGCCCTGGGTACCATCGATTACGTCCCGTGGCGGTATTTTGAAGTGGCCGCCGATGCGGTCGAGTACCTGCAGGATCAGGGCATAGCGGTGTGGGCCGCCGAGACCACTTCAGATTCGGTTCCGTACGGCGAGGCGGTCTTTCCGGACGAACTGGCGATCGTGCTGGGTAACGAGGCGCTGGGGGTGAGTCGCGGCGTGCTGGACCGTTGCGACGGTCTGGTCGAGATCCCCACGCGGGGATACAAGAATTCCCTCAACGTGGCGTCCGCCTGCGCCGTCCTGGGATTCAAGGCGCTGGAGGAAATGGAAGGAGCCCGAGGCTATACGAAGGAATGAAAGCGAGGGTCGATCCGGGCGGATGAAACTGCGGGGTTGTTACGGATCGCTCGACCAGATCTTCTTGCCGACGAAGAACGGTCCGAGCGAATCGATGTACAACGCGGTCTGCTGGGTCTTGCGCATGTCCTGGACGACGCGGGTAAGCGGGTAGAGTTCCTTGCCGAGCAGCCCGATGACGAAGTCGTTGTCCGCCTCGTCGAGGCCGTAGCAGGCCAGACGGATGTCGTGGGCGAAGTCGGCCCGGCCGTAGGCCCGGCCGATGTGGGCGTGTTCCATCAGGATCTGCCGCTGTTCCTTGTGTTCGAGGCGGGCGAAAGCGCCGTTCCGCCGCAGCGGATACCAGATGGCCCAGGGCCAGTCGGGATTGAGCACGGTGCGGCGCGGCCTGCCTATGAGTGATTCCCGCAGATCCGGTTCGTATCCCAGGGAGTAGGTCCTGCCGAGCATCGTCATGTGCTCGCGGCGCTCCAGCGCGTCGAAGGGGCTTCCGGTCAACAGATCCCGCACATCGGTTACGAAGGTATCGGGATCTTCGGCGAGGAACAGCACGCCGACCCCCGTGGGATCGTTGACGTCGAGGTAGACCGCGGAATCCAGTCCTGATCCTTCGAGTGCGGTGACGATTTCTGCGGTTATGTCCGGCAGGGACGGCGCTTCGAGAACGTCGCCGTCCGCGTCAAAGAGGATGAAATCGTCTTTCCGGACCTTGAACACGTTGAGCTGCATGTAAAGGCGCGCTTCGCTGGTCTGGGGCTGTCCGTCTACGGGCGCTCCGTGTTCGAGAATGTCGGGAATCTTGTTGGTTTCTTCATTCACGGCGCTACCTACTTCGCTCCTCGACGAGTTAACGCGATGATTCCGCGCGATACACAGTGGACAGACGTGGATATATTACGGAGGAAACGGTAGTATGGCAAGCAAATACAGGGCCGCAAGGCCGCATGGGAGGAATGGCCGTTGAACTACGACGCCTTGCTCCTGGTATCCTTCGGGGGCCCCGAAGGGACCGCCGACGTCATCCCCTTTCTCGAGCGCGTGCTCAAGGGCCGGCGCGTACCCCGGGAGCGCATGATGGAGGTCGCGGAACACTACCATCACTTCGGCGGCGTCAGCCCGATCAACGGACAGAACCGGGCGCTGATCGCGGCCCTGGAGAGGGAGCTTAAAACCCGCAACCTGTCGTTGCCTGTCTACTGGGGCAACCGCAACTGGCATCCCCTCCTGACGGATACGGTCCGGCGGATGGCCGCAGACGGGATAGGGCGGGCGCTGGCCCTCGTCACGTCCGCCTACAGTTCCTATTCGAACTGCAGGCAGTACCTGGAAAACATCGAGGATGCCCGGCGCGAGGCGGGTAGCGCCGCACCGGAGATCGACAAGGTCAGGCCCTTTTTCCATCATCCGGGATTTATCGAAACGATGACGGTCCGTGTTCGCGACGCCCTGGATCGCCTGCCGGAGGAACGACGCGCATCGGCCCACCTCGTGTATACCGCCCACAGCATACCCCGGGCCATGGCCAGGGAATGCGCGTACGAAGCGCAACTCCGGGAAGCGTCGCGGCTGATCAGCGAGCGCGTCGGCGTGTCGTCCTGGGCGCTGGCCTTTCAAAGCCGCAGCGGGCCGCCGGCGCAGCCCTGGCTGGAGCCCGACGTCTGCGATTACATCAGGTCGTTCCGCGCCTCGGGCGGGGATCAGGCTGACCGGGCTGGCCAGGCTGACCGGGCTGACCGGGATATCGTCGTGATCCCCGTGGGATTCATCTCGGACCACATGGAGGTGGTATACGACCTGGACGTGGAAGCGCGGGCGTGTTGCGACGAACTCGGGGTGCGCATGGTCCGGGCGGAAACGGCGGGAATCCATCCCCGCTTCGTGGAGATGATCGCGGAACTCGTCGAAGAGCGCCTGTCCTCGTCGACGGACCGGCCGGCCGCGGGCGTCCTCGATCCATGGCCTGATCACTGTCCGCCCGGGTGCTGTCCTTCAGGCAGGTGAGGCGCCGGGACGGGGCTCGGGGATCCTAGCCGCCGATATCCCACTGCGCCATGGGCTCGGCGGAACGCACCAGGTGCATGCCGGCATCGGCGAACCTGTGGAAGGCTTCCTCCGCCGCTTCGGTGAAATCGATCACGCCGGGAACGACGACCGGCGAGGTACAGTCCTCCAGCAGCAAGACCCTGCCGGCCAGGGACGGGTCCCGTACCTGGATCTCCGCCCGGAGATCGTCCACCGTCCACGCCACGCAATGACTCTTGGCCTGCCCGGCCACGATGACGGCGTCGAAGGCCAGCAGGTGATCGATCAGCGCCTTATTCTCCGCGCCCACCGGTTGGCCATCGGTGTCTTCCATGACCTCGGGGCGTAACACGGAGTAGTTCTCGGTGAGGGCATGGTTCCCCTTGATCTCGAAGCGCGTCGGCCGGACCCGGGCGATGCCGTGAAAGAAGACCGCTTCCTCGACGGCGGACACCAGGGCGTGCCCGATCCCGCCGAGCATCGCGTGGTAGGGCCAGATCATGAGGGGATACTTGCCGTCCCGCGTGAGGCGCCGGACATAGTGCAGCGCGTAGGCGGAAAGGTCGACCCGGTCGCCATAAAAGGTCTCCACGGCCGGATTGACGCGCCACTTTCCCCGTTCCACGTCTTCCAGAGTGATGACCGTTTCGCCGCCGGTGGGATGCCCGCCTTCTCCGTCGACCCAGAACATGGGGTGGAAGATCTGCTGGGCCGTGTGGGTATCCATCGTGGGGATGATTTCCGTGATGGAATGGAGATTGCGGTAGATGAAGGTGCAGAGGCGGACGTTGTCCTCCACGGCGCCCCGTCCGCTCCGGCCGCCCACGAAGAGTTCGAATTCCGGGAGGCAGAAGGTGTTCTGGCAGTCCACCAGGAGCAGGGCGGTGCGGAAGCCATCGTCGGCGGCAGGAGGAATCCCGTATTTTTCCGCCCATGCACGGGCATCCGCCGCCCTTTCTCCGTAGGGCACGGGCCAGAAAGTCCCGACGGATTCGGGCCTGAAGTGGGCCGGTACGTCGCCCGGCGGTTTAAAGTTCATCGGGGATGCGTTCCAGGTCCGCCAGCCAGACCGCCGGAGAAGCATCGGAAGGCATCCGCCAGTCGCCGCGGGGGGATATGCAGGTCATGCCGACCTTGGGCCCTTCGGGCAGGCAGTTCCGCTTGAACTGGTTCTGGAAGAACCGGACGATGAACACGCGGAGCCAGGTCTTGATCTCCGGGAGATCGTACTTGCCCTCGAAAGCATGCAGCGCCATCCGGGCGATCCGGGAGGGCGAGAAGCCGAAGCGCATGAAGTAGTAGATGAAGAAGTCATGCAGTTCGTAAGGACCGATCTTTTCTTCGGTCTTCTGGGCGATCTCCCGCTCGCGCGGAGGCAGCAGTTCCGGTGAGATCGGCGTGTCGAGGATATCGAGCAGCACGTCGCGGACCGCCGTCTCCTCCTTGAAGACCTCGTCGGCCGTCCAGCGGATCAGGTAGGATATGAGCGTCTTGGGGATGCCGGCGTTGACGCCGTAGTGGCTGGCATGGTCGCCGAACATGGTGCACCACCCCAGTGCCAGTTCGGAGAGGTCGCCCGTACCGAGGACGATGCCCCTGACCTGGGCGGCGGTGGCAAGCTCCTCCAGCTTCCGGGTCCATGCCTGGGTGTTTTCGTAGACGAGGTCCTTCTTGTCCTCCGAGTGCGCTACATCCCCGAAGAACTGCCGCACGGCGGGTTTGATGTCGATCTCCCGGAAGGTGGCGCCGACGGCCCGGATCAGCGCGCAGGCGTTCGAATAGGTACGCTCCGTGGTGCCCAGCCCGGGCATCGTCAGGGCCACGATGCGGGACCTCGCCAGCCCGAGCATGTCCATGGTATGCACCGCCACGTTCAGGGCGTGGGTCGAATCCTGTCCGCCGGAGACCGCCACGACGACCCTGCGGGCGTCCTCGGGCAGCGACCTCAGCTTGGTCGCCAGTCCGGTGGCCTGGATCATGAATACCTCGCGGCACCGCTGGCTGCGTTCCGCCGGGTTCTGGGGGACGAAGGGGTGGGAAGGTATGTTGCGCAGGAAGGTCCGGTGCACCTCTCTTCCACCTTGTCCGGCTGATTCCGAACCGCTTTCCCCGGCCTGCCCGGCCCGGAAGCCCGGCACTGACACGGACCGCCAGGCTGACTTGTAGTCCATGGCGTTCTGCCGGAAAGATCCCTGGACGCCGCGCTCCAGCGTCAGCGCTTCCACGTCCACGTCCGTCGCAATGCAGGCGCCGTCCAGCTGAAAGCGTTCCGTCCTTGCCAGCATGTAGCCCCGTTCGGCGATGAAGCCGTGACCGTCCCAGACCACGTCCATGGTCGATTCCCCGAAACCCGCCGCGGCATACATGTGTACGGCCTCGTTGCGACCCGAGGACGCCAGGATGAGGTCCTCGCGGTACTGCGCCTTGCCGATGACGATATTGGATGCCGACAGGTTCGCGAGTATGGTCGCGCCTGCCAGCGCCGCCCTGCTGCCTGGCGGCACCGGTACCCAGTCGTCCTCACAGATGGTCGGATAAATCACGACCCTGGGATCGTCGGTGCGCAGCAGGACGTCCGTTCCGAATGGCGCGTCTTGTCCGCACAGGGTAACGGCATCCGCTTGTGCTTCGGCAGCCCGGGCAAAGTACCGGGTCTCGTAGAATTCGCGGTATTGCGGCAGGTAGGTCTTGGGCGTAACCGAAAGTACGCTTCCGCGGTGGCAGGTTACCGCGACGTTGAAGACCGCGTGATCGATCCGCAGGGGCATGCCCATGCTGAAGGCCATTTCGAGGCCGCGGGTTTTCTCCAGCAGATCGCCCAGCGCGTCCGCGGCGCCGTCAAGCAGCGCCTGGGAGTGGAAGAGATCGGCGCAGGTATAGCCCGTGAGGCTCAGTTCGGGGAAGAGGGCGTAAGATGCGCCCCGCCCGTCAGCCGCTTCAATCTGCTCGAGGTGATGGGTCACGTTCGCGGCGGGATCGCCCACGCGTATCCGCGGTACGGCGATGGCAAGGCGCACGAAGCCGTGACTGCGTACGTCGAGAAATTGTTCGGGCGAGCAGGTCGGGTTCATGGTCTCCGAACTCCTGTACGACGAACGACACACCGTTTCGATCCGGTATGTTCAACGCCTCTCCATATGCCAGCTGCGATATGCCGGCTACCATGTGCCGGCTGCACTATGCCGGCTGCTATATGCCAGCTGCGACATGCCGGCTACCATGTGCCGGCTGCACTATACCGGGAGGCTGACGTCACCGCAAAGATAAGGGAAAGGCGATTGGACAGGCAAGACGCAATTTCCCGCGCGCCAACGGGTTCGGAGCGGTCAGCCCACCTCGATCAGCCGGCCCTTCGTGTCATGGCCGACTTCCACGGTATCGCGGCCCTGCTGTTTTCTCCGCATCCGGTCGCGGTATCGCACGGGCATCTCGCGGCCGCGCCAGGCAAGGAATCTCCGTTCGTGGCGGTCCCTGTTTTGCAGCGATGGAGGCGCCGGAACGGAGATGGTCCCGTGGGTGACGGCGGTCATCTTTCGGGACAGGGCGGCGATCTCTCCCTTGTTCACGATCAGGGTGACGCCCACGTTGGCTTCTACGATGGGCACGCCGTTCTCCCTGGCACGGGCGAGCACCGCGCGGTCCTGTTCGCGGGACCTCGATCCGAAGGAGGGAATGAGCAGGTAACGGGCGCCGTCGAGCACCGGTATCCGGGCGATATCCGGGTTCCACCGGTCGTTGCAGATCACCATGCCCGCCCGGCCGAAAGGCGTGTCGAAGGCGCGGCTCCGCTTGCCCAGGCGGTTGAACCACCAGGAACGGTGATGGCCCTCGGCCAGTTGCATCTTGTGGTACTTGCCGCGAAGGCGCCCCCGGTGATCGAGGAACACGGCGCAGTTGTATACTTCGCCGTCGACCCGCTCGGCGAGACCGAACACCAGGCACATGTTCAACGACCTGGCAAGGTCCCGGAACCGCCCGATGATCTTGCCGCGCATGGTGAGAGAGACCCGGTTCATATCCTCCGGCGGGATTTCGCCGTCGATGATCTCGTTGACGATATAGCCTTCCACTACGCCCTCCGGCGCGACGGCCAGTTCGGCTCCATCGGCCGCGGCCTCGCGGAACATCTCTTCCAGCCGGTCCGCGTTCCCCTCCAGGTCCAGTTTAACGGGTTTGAACGAGATCGCCGCCACGCGCACTTCTCGAAACATGGTTCGCCTCCGGGAATCCGGGCATGGTGCTCCGGGGTCACTCTGCTGTGCCGACACAGGTAACCAGGTCAGCGTATCTTCAGATGGCCACCAGGTCAGCGTATCTTCAGATGGTAACCAGGTCAGCGTATCTTCTTGACGGCCGTTTTTGAACAAAAGTGCCAGAAATATTGCGACTTTACGACTAAAGGAATATATTGCCGCCGTTCACAATTGCGCAACGACGGCATGGCAGGCCCCTGGATCGTTGGATGAACCGAGGGCATTTCGTCAGCCCAATCGACCTTCAATCTCGTTTGAAAGTTCGCGATCTGTGACACCGGGGGATTTTCATATGCCATCACTTGACGCAAACAGTCCGCAACATGAATTCGCGACAAAGGGTGACCTGGACTCCGCGATCTCTTCGCTGAAAGAACTCATGGACGCCCGGTTCGACACGATGGACGCGCGGTTTTCTGCCATCGAATCCCGTTTTTCCGCGATGGACGACAAGATCGATTCGTGCATATCCGCCGCTGCCAACAAGCTCCTGCTGGCCCTGGTCGTCATCGCCGGATCCATTATCGCCAGTCTGCTGTACACTTCCTGATGGATGGAACCACCATGAAAGCTGCCGTCGTCCTGCTCAGCGGCGGGGTCGATTCGGCTACGACGCTCGCCATCGCCAGGGACGAGGGTTTCAACTGCCACGCCATCACCTTCGACTACGGTCAGCGCCACCGGTTCGAACTCGAATCCGCGAGAAGGGTCGCTGAATCCCTCGGGGTCGGCCGCCACGTGACCATTCCCTTCGACCTGCGGGCCATCGGCGGGTCCGCCCTGACGGACGACATCCCCGTGCCCAGGGACCAGGACCCGGATTCCATGAGTGAACAGATTCCGGTTACCTATGTCCCGGCAAGAAACACCATTTTTCTTTCCTTTGCCCTGGGCTGGGCCGAGGTGCTCGGCGCTTTCGACCTGTACATCGGAGCCAACGCCATCGATTACAGCGGCTATCCCGATTGCCGCCCCGAGTACATCGCGGCCTACGAGAACCTGGCGAACCTGGCGACCCGGGCCGGGGTGACCGGCCGGGGCAGGTTCGACATCCACGCGCCGCTCATCGAAATGTCGAAGGCTCAAATCCTGCAAACCGGCGTCCGGCTCGGCGTGGACTTCGCCCTCACGACGAGCTGTTACGATACGGCGGACGACGGCGCGGCCTGCGGGAGGTGCGACGCCTGCATCCTGCGGCGAAATGGTTTCGCGGAAGCCGGAATCCCCGATCCGACGCGATACGTCTCATGAAGCTTGCGGTTCGCGGGAATCCGCTTCAATCTGATCCAACAGTCCCCGCAGTCTTTTCGGCGAGACGGTCCGCACGGTTCCGAGCTCCTGGGCGAACACCGACACGCGGTACTCTTCGAGCATCCACCTGAATTCGTTCAGCAGGGCGTGATTCACGTCGTCCCTCTCGCTCAACGCCCTTAGCGCATCGTCGAAGGGCCTGACCAGTTCCGCCTTCTTCAAGTCCCTCGCCCGATCTTCCCGCGCCCTGCGGGACCGTGTTTCCATGGCATTCAGGTATCGCACCAGGTTGGGCAGTTCGACAGCCGGCGTGCTTCGCAGGAAATCCGGCGGAAACAACCGTTGAAGGTCATCTTCCATTTCAGGGTAGGCATCGGCCGTTCGAAGATCCCCGCCGATAACCAGTTCCAATGCCCGCATCTGCTGCTCGAACCAGCTGGGGAGTTTCTTCAACAGCCCGCGCGCCTGTTCCACGTCTTCCTCGAAGCGCCCGGCCGTCAGCGGATACAGCGGCTCTCGGGTGAACAGAGCGGCCAGGAGATGATCGTAAGCAGCATCCTGGAGCGCTTCGGGTCCACCGGCGTGGTCCGCCAGCGCGGGAAGATCGCGCAAAAACGCC
This sequence comes from bacterium, assembly GCA_963693015.1. GTDB lineage: Bacteria > JAAXHH01 > JAAXHH01 > JAAXHH01 > JAAXHH01 > JAAXHH01. The sequence goes on along the minus strand of OY843748.1, from coordinate 840,125 downwards.
AGGTCGCGCCGCAGCCAGGCCGTTTCATCGCCCATCCGCCGTTCGAGCAGCCGGGTCAGTCCCCTTCGGGTTTCCCGGTGCGCTTCGTACCGGTCCCGGAACAGGCGCAGGTCGACCACGTCATCGTCCGCCTGCAGACCGGGCCAGGCGTACGTGGGCACGGTTCCCGACAGGCCGATTTCGATCCGGTCCGGCAGGTCGCCGATCGACCAGTCCCGCAGGTCGTACCGTTCCCAGCGTTCCACCGCCTTCCGCCAGCCTTCCGATTCGACGGCGACGGCGCGGTCCGCGATTTCAGCGCGGATACGTTCCGGGTCGCGGGTCGCAAGTGTGGCACTTCCGTCCTCGTCAGTCACCAGGACACGCATCTTCAGGTGATCGGGGACGGATTCGACCGGCCATTCCGACGGGTCGATTTCGATACCATGCCGCCTTGCGATGTATTCCGCGAGCGTATCGGTCAGGGAGGCGCTGGAAGGTTCCAGTTCATCCACGATCACCCGCGCCGTTTCCGGTATGGGTACGAGCCGTTTGCGTTTCCTGCCCGGCAGCCCCCTGAGCAACGCTTCTACCTTCTCGCATAACAGGCCGGGGACGAGCCAGTCCAGCGATTCGAGCGGAAGCCGATGCACCTTGCCGCGGGGCATCGAAAGGGTGACTCCATCCTCTTTCCGGCCCGGCCGGCAGGCGTACCGCAGCGGCAGCAGTTCGCCTTCCAGGGTGAAATGCTCCGGGAAATCTCCCGGGCGGCGCTCCTCGTCATCGGCCCCCGTGAGGTCCCTGGTTTCCATGTTCAGGAAAAGACCATCCCCCGTTCCTTCCGCCTTAATGAGCCGATTCAGGTCGTGCACCGAAGATACCTGGGAAATCCGTTCCGCATAGAATCGAAAGGCGGCTTCGTCGAGATCGACGCGATAGGCGTTGCGGTGTTGCAGCAGCCAGGTCTCGGCGTTCCGCCTGATCCTCCGGTTGTGATCCATGAAGGGGTGCCGGGTCCGCAGGTCGTCGTCCACGAGCGCGCCGCGGATGAAAATCCGCGTCGCCTCTGCCGGATCGGCCTTCCCGTAATCGATCGTCCGACAGGAAACCACCAGGCCGTGCAGGAGCAGCGTTTCGTCGGCGGTCACGCGCCCGGCCGCCGCGTCCCATCTGGGGTTCGAATAGGTGGCCCGGCAAAGATGCCGGCCCAGTTCCGCGGCCCACCCGGGCTGAATCCGCGCTACCGTGCGGGCATAGAGCCGGTTGGTTTCGACCATCTCCGCGGCGACGATCCAGGGAGACGGCCCCGTTTTGCCGCGTTCTCCGTCTCCGCCTTCCTTCCCGGACCGTTCGTCCCGCTTTCCATCCCGGTCGTTCTTGCCGGGTTCTTTGGCGGGTCTCCTTTGAAAGAGGCCGGATCCGGGGAAGACCATGGCGGTTCGGTTTCCGGACCCGGTATAGAGATTGCCTTCCCGGTGTTCCGCGACGTGGCCCAGCAGGCCGCTCAGGATCGACCGGTGGACCGCGTCGTAGTGGGCGCCGTTCGTACGCTCCGGTCTGGCCGCGCCGCCCGCTCGGCTTGAGTCGTTCGAGTTTTCCGCACCGCCCGCCCGGCCGCGGAAACCGCCGGATTCCCGGAGCGCGCGCCGGAGCTGCACGTAGATGTCGCGCCATTCGCGCATGCGGTTGTAGGAAAGGTAGTGTCTCCGGCAGAACCTGCGCATGGCACCCTGGGTTTTCAGGTGTTCGAAGGTATTGTGAAAGGCCTCCCAGATGTTGAGCAGGGTAAGGAAATCCGAGGACGCGTTCCTGAACTTCCGATGCTCCTGGTCCGCCTGTTCCTGCTGGTCGAGGGGCCTGACGCGGGGGTCCTGAATGCTGATGGCCGACGCGATGACGAGGACCTCCTGCAGGGCGCCTTCCTGCCGGGCCTGCAGCAGCATGCGCGACACCGTGGGCGATACCGGCAGCCTCGCCATGGCCCTGCCCCGGTCGGTCAGCCGCCGTTTACCGTCGATGGCCCCCAGTTCGGTGAGCAGTTGGAACCCGGCCCGTACAGCCTGGGGCGTGGGTCGATCGAGAAAGGGAAAGGCGTGGACGTCGCCCAGTTTCAGCGCCAGCATGCGCAAAATGACCTCGGCGAGATTGGCGCGCTGCAACTCCGGCGTGGTAAACTCCGGCCGGTTCTGCAGGTCGGATTCACTATAGAGTCGAAGACAAACGCCCCCTGACACCCGTCCGCAGCGTCCGGCCCGCTGTCGGGCGCTGCTCTGCGCGATGGGTTCGATAGGTAGTCGTTGGGTCCGGGTCCTCGGTGCGTAGCGGCTGATCCGGGCGAAACCGGTATCGACGACGTACTTGATTCGCGGAATGGTAAGCGAGGTCTCCGCCACGTTCGTGGCCACGACGATGCGGCGGTTGTTTCCCGGCTGGAAGACCCGTTGCTGGTCCGCGCTGGTCAGGCGGCCGAAGAGCGGAAGCACGTCGGTGCGCCGGTAGGATCTTCCATCCAGCCGTCTGCGCGTCTCGTGGATGTCCTTCTCCGAGGGGAGGAATACCAGGATGTCGCCCCGGCCGGGTTCTTCCATGATCCGGTCGACCGCGTCGACGGTCCCGTCGACGTAGGTATAGTCCTCGGCGTCGCCCCGCGTCTCTTCGAGGGGCAGGTAGCGGATCTCCACCGGGTGCAGGCGTCCCGACACCTCGATCACCGGCGCGCCGTCGAAAGCGTCCGAGAAGGCGGCGGTGTCGATGGTCGCCGAGGTAATCACGACTTTCAGGTCCTTGCGCCGTCTGATCAGCAACCGGAGGTATCCGAGGAGGAAGTCGATATTCAGGCTGCGTTCGTGGGCCTCGTCGACGATGACCGTGTCGTATTCCAGCAGGTCCGGATCGTTCTGTATCTCGGCAAGCAGCATGCCGTCGGTCATCATCTTGACGCGGGTCTCGGGCACGGTCTCGTCCGTGAAGCGGATCTTGCATCCGACTTCCCGGCCCCAGGTTGCGCCGAGTTCCTCGGCGATGCGGCGCGAGACCGACAGCGCCGCGACGCGCCGGGGCTGCGTGCACGCGATCCGGCCGTACACACCCCTGCCCGCTTCGAGGCAGATTTTGGGCAGCTGCGTCGTCTTGCCCGAACCGGTCTCCCCCGTCACGATCACGACGGGATGGTCGCGCAGGGTTTCGCGTATTTCCTTCCTCCGGACCGAAATGGGCAGTTGGCTGTCGATCACGATCGATGTAGCGGCCCCGAGGCGCTGCTCCACGAGCGCGGCCGACGCGGCCGCCTGCGCCATCAGTCCTTTGAGCCTGCCGCGGTCCCCTCGCCGCGTAACGCGTAACTTCTTCAACCGGCGCTGGACGTCACGGCGGTCCTTCAGCGTGCAGCGCGGCAGGAGAGCCCTGATCTCGGCCGCCAGCCGTTGGCCCTCGGAGGGTATTCGGGTTGCGGTATGCTTATCGTTCATGAAAGTTCAACGGAGAAGGTTCGCTACATCAGCAGGCCCGCCACGGTGGCGGTCATGTTCGCGGCCAGGGCGCCCCCGATCATGGACCGGATGCCGAACCGGGCGATGTCCTTGCGCCGTTCCGGGACCAGGCCGCCGATGCCCCCGATCATGATCGCGATGGTCCCGAAGTTCGCGAAGCTGCACAGCGCGTAGGTCGCGATGGTGAACGAGCGCTCCGACAGCTGCTCCCGCATCGCGCTCAGGTCCTGGTAGGCCAGGAATTCGTTCAGGATGGTCTTCTTGCCGATCAGCATGCCCACCGCCTGGGCGTCTTCCCAGGACACGCCCATGAGCAGCGCCAGCGGCGCGCAGGCCCATCCCAGGATGCGCTCGAGGGACAGCGGCTCGCCGCCCGCGTGGGGAGCGAGGCCCACGGCCCAGTTGAACAGGCTGACGAAGGCGATGGCCACGATGAGCATGGCCGCCACGTTCAGCGCCAGTCTCAACCCGTCCGACGCGCCGCTGCAGGCCGCGTCGATGAAGTTGACCCCCGGTTTCGGCACGTCTACGGTCACGACGCCCAGGGTGGGCGAGGTTTCGGTTTCGGGCGTCATGATCTTGGCGACGACCAGCGCCGCGGGCGCCGACATGAGGGACGCGGCCAGCAGGTGGCCCGCGTCGGCGCCCAGGGCCACATAGGCGGCCAGCACCGAACCGGCCACGGTCGCCATGCCGGAAGTCATCATGGCCATGATCTCCGAGCGGGTCATGGTCTTCAGGTAGGGCAGGATGACGAGCGGCGCCGTCGAGGCCCCGAGATAGACGTTCGCCGCGGCGGCCATGGATTCCGATCCCGACGCGCCCATGACGCGCACCATGACCCGGGCCATCTGCCGGACGATCCATTGGATCCAACCCAGGTAGAAGAGGATCGAAGTGATGGAGGATACGAAGATGATCATCGGAAGCACGGAAAACCCGAACAGCGCGGTTTCCACCAGGTCGCCGAAGACGAACCGCGCCCCTTCGTTGGAGAAGGCGATCACCTTGTTGATGGCCAGCCGGGCCAGGTCGAATACCGCCTGGCCCGGTGTGGTGTGCAGCAGGAGCAGGGCCAGCAGGGCCTGCAGGCCCAGGCCGCTCCCGATGAGCCGCCAGTTCAACCGCCGCCGGTTCTCCGACAGCATCCAGGCGATGGCCAGGAGTACAAACAATCCGAAGAGACCGATTACACGTTCCATGGCTTATCCCGGGGTTATCCTTGACTGGCGGTCCGCGGCCACAGGGAGGCCAGGCCGACGTACAGGTAACCGGCGAAAAACAGGCAGAGGAAGGGGATGGACGGGTAGATGCCGTTGATGGCCGTATAGTAGATCAACAGGCCGAAGTGCAGGGCGAAGAGCAGTTCCAGCGCCGGGAGCCAGCTGCGGACACCCCTGTAGCGCAACCGGCGCCACTGTCCCGCCCGGTCCGCCCGGTCCGCCTGGTCTGTCTGGCCCGCCTCGTCCGCCCTGCCGAGGATGCCATATTTGGGCGTGCGCTGGAAACCCGACTTGAGGCCCAGCAGCGCCTCCAGGACGGCCCGCGTGTTGTTCAGGCAGATGCCGATGCCGATGGACATGAGCGCCGGCAGGAAGAGGAGGCACCGCTTCCACCGGTCCCGGTTGATCTCGAACTGCGCGAACAGGTAGAAGAGCGATACGGAAACCGTGGCCGCGCAGAGAAAGGGCAGGTCGATCCAGAAGGAATTGATCCAGCCGGCCTGCACCCGGATTACGATGGACGGGAAGATCAGCACCGAAAGGAGCAGCATGAGCATGTAGGCCATGTTATTGGTGAGATGGTACGTCGCTTCGAGCTTGTAGCGGAAGGGCAGCGCGCTGCGCCATACCTCCGGAAGCATCTTCTTCGCGGTCTGAATCGATCCCTTGGACCACCGGTGCTGCTGGGTCTTGAAGGCGTTCATTTCCACGGGGAGTTCGGAGGGCGTGGAAACGTCTTCGAGGAATACGAAGTACTGGCCCTGGAGCTGCGCCCGGTAGCTCAGGTCGAGGTCCTCGGTCAGGGTGTCATGCTGCCAGCCGCCCGCGGCCTCGATGCTTTCGCGGCGCCAGATGCCCGCCGTTCCGTTGAAGTTGAAAAACCTGCCCGACCGGTTCCGCGCGCCGTGTTCCATGACGAAATGGCCGTCCAGCATGATCGCCTGGACCCGGGTCAGGAGCGAGTAGCCCCGGTTGAGGTAGGACCACCGCGTCTGAACCAGTCCCACCCGTTCGTCGCGGAAAAGGTGCATGGTGTGCCGGAGGAAATCCGGCGGCGGTATGAAATCGGCATCGAAAATGGCGATGAACGCGCCCCTGGCCTCGTCCAGCCCCTCCTGCAACGCGCCTGCCTTGTATCCGGTACGCGCCGTCCGGTGCAGGTAGTGAATGTCGAACCCGGCTTCCCGGTAGCGTTCGACGCAACGGGCCGCCAGGTCCCGGGTCTCGTCGGTGGAATCGTCCAGGACCTGGATCTCCAGGCACTCGCGGGGATAGTCGATCCGGCAGACGGCGTCGATCAGCCTTTCCACTACGTACTGTTCGTTGTAGAGGGGGAGTTGCACGGTCACCGCGGGAGGGGCGTCGCCCGGGGGTTCCGGCTTTACAGGCCGGGTCCGGTCCTTATATTTGTAGTACAGATACACCATCAGGTAACGGTGCACGCCGTAGACCGCGAGCAGGAACAGGACGAGGAAGTAGAGGAGGATGAAGATCAGCGAAAGATAGCTCATACATGTCCGTTTCTGCTTACAGATTCCCTGCCGGTTTCCCGGGCCTGATTGCGGTCCCCGGTCTCCTGCTCCTCGCCGCCTGTGTCGCCATAGCGACCATCGGGGACCTGAGGACCGGCCTGTTCGACCCCAACGCGTTTCTGCCCGGTTTCGCGTCCTCGCGGGTGTTCCTGCCCGATGCCCTGCTGCTCTTCTGGGTCCCCTTCGCCGCGGCCTTCATCGTCTACGCGGTCGCCACAATCTGCCAGGTGCGGTCCGGTGCGCCGCCGGACCGGAGACTGTTCTGGTTCATCCTGGCCGTGGCCGTCCTCTGCCGCGTCATCCTGCAGTTCAGTCCCCCGACCCTTTCCGACGACATCTACCGGTACCTTTGGGACGCCAGAATGCAGTTCCATGGCGTCAATCCCTATGTATACGCCCCGGACAGCGAGGAGGTCGCCCATCTGCGCGATGAATACCACGCGGGCGTCAACAACAAGGACGTCCCCACGGTCTATCCGCCCCTTATGCAGGCGGTCTTTGCGGCCGCCGCGTATCTGTGGTACAGTCCCGCTTCGATGAAACTGCTCTTCACCCTGTGCGACCTGGGCGTTATCCTGCTCGCGGTCCTCATGCTCCGCCGCCGGAGCCTTCCGGAGGAGCGGGTCCTCATCTACGCCTGGAATCCCCTGGTCCTCGTCGAAATCGCCGGCAGCGGGCACAACGACTCCCTGCCCGTGGCGCTCATGCTCGCCGCGTTGCTGGCGGTTGACGGCCTCCGTCCTGTCCGGGCGGTGGCCTGGCTTTCCCTTTCCATGCTCGCCAAGTGGTTCACCGTCATGCTCGTCCCGGCCTTCTTCCGCAGGGTTGGCAGCATCAGGCCGTTCTGGCTGCTCCCGGTCCTGCTCCTGGCCTTCTACCTGCCCTATATGGACGCCGGACCACGCCTCTTCAGCGGACTCCTTGTCTACGGCGACAAGTGGCGCTTTAACGACAGCGTCTTTTCGATCATCTTCTTCCTGACCGATTCGCTGAACGTGTCCAAGATCATCGTGGCCGCGCTTTTCGCCGGCTTAGTCGCGTTCTGCGCGGTCAGGATTACGGACCCGTTCCGATCCGCTTTCATCCTCCTCGGCGGCTATCTCGTGCTCACGCCCACGGTACAGCCCTGGTACCTGGTCTGGATCATCCCCTTCCTGTGCCTGTACCCCAATCCGGCGTGGATCCTGCTGTCGGGCCTGGCCGCCCTGTCATACCACGTCCTGATCGGATTCGTGCTCACCGAATGCTGGCACGAGGAGACCTGGGTCCGCTTCGTGCAGTACGTCCCCTTCTACGGCCTGTTGATCGCGCATTCCCTGAGGAACGGAACGTGGCGGACCGTGTCAAGGCCGGCTTCCCGCACGCCCTGACCCGGCTGGTACGATCTTATCCGTAATCACGGCGCGCCGAGCCGATTCAAGTTAACCGGCGCGGGGGCCGGATGCAAGGGCTAACGCGGCGCGCCGCCCGCCCTGAACGGCTGAATTCGATTGACGTAATCCCGCCCCGAATGTACACTTCACCGCGGTGTGGGCGTCATCGCCCGGACACCCGCTGGACACCCGTTTTATGCCCGTCGATCCCTGTGCCATGGAGGATGCCATGCCGGATACGTCCCTGTTTTCCCTGGAAGGTAAGACCATGATCGTCACCGGTGCGAGCAAGGGCATCGGCAAGGCCGTCGCGCTGGCGGGCGCCCGCGCGGGCGCCGACCTGGTGATCGGCAGCCGCACCCGGGCCGACCTGGAACAGGTGGCTTCCGAAGTCCGCTCGATGGGCCGCCGGTGCGTCGTTCAAACGGTGGACGTGGGCAGGGTCGACTCGATCCGGGCGTTCGTGGAGCAGGTCCTGGCCGAGGCGGATCACGTCGACATCCTGGTCAACAACGCCGGATGCAACCGGATCATGCCCGTGCTGGAAGTCACCGAAGAAGTGTACGACGAGATCATCGACGTGAACCTGAAAAGCGTCTTCTTCCTCAGCCAGGCCCTCGCCGCGCACATGATCGAAGGGGGCAAGGGCGGACGCATCATCAACGTATCTTCGCAGGTGGGCGTGGTCGGCGGTCCGCTGCGGGCGGCCTACACCGCGGCCAAGGGCGGCGTGTGCACGCTGACCAAGTCCATGGCGGCCGAATGGGCGGAGCACGGCATTACCGTAAACGCCGTGGCGCCGACCATGACGCGCACGCCCATGGTGGAGAAGGCGATGGAGAACCCGGGATTCCGGGCCAATATCAAGAAGATCCTGCTGGGCCGGCTCGCCGAACCGGACGAGATCGCCAGCTCGATCATCTACCTCGCGTCCGACGCCAGCGCCATGGTCACCGGCCACACCATGCTCGTGGACGGTGGATACACGGCCGTCTGACGATGGGGTTTACGTCGTCGGCGCACGTCAAACCGGCGTCGTCCGGCTGCCAGGCGTCATCCCGCCAGGCGCCACGTAGGTGGGAACCATCCCCGTTTCGAGTCATCTCCGCTGACGCTTGACCCAGGCCCTTGCGCGGTTGTGTTCCCGGTTGGTTCTGGAAAAGATGTGGCTGCCGTCCCCCCGGGCCACGAAGAAGAGGTAGGGCACCTCCCTGGGATACAACGCGGCGTGTATGGACGCCGCTCCGGGGCTGCAGATCGGTCCGGGAGGCAGGCCCGCGTGCACGTACGTATTGTAGGGCGAAGGATGGGAGAGGTGTTTTTCGTATAGCCGCATATTCGGCCTGCCGATGCCGTACTTCACCGTGGGATCGGCCTCCAGGAGCATGCCCCGTTCCAGCCGGTTGTGAAATACCCCCGAAATCGTGTCCCGTTCCGCGGCGGCCCGCGCCTCCCGCTCCACGATGGAGGCCAGCGTCATGATCTCGTGGATGGTGTAACCCAGTTCCTCCGCCCGGGTCCGGTACGCGTCCGTGATGGTGCTTCGGAAACGATCCGTCATCGCCTCCAGGACTTCTTCCGCCGACATTTCCGGGTAGAAGTCGTAGGTTGCCGGGAACAGGTACCCCTCGAGCGTGTTCGCCTCGATACCCAGCCCATGGGCGACCGCAGAATCGCCGGCCAGGTTGACGAAGCCGGTCGAATCGATGCCGATGCTCGCCTGGATGATCCGGGCCATCTCGTGAATGGTCAGGCCCTCGGGAATGGTTACGCGATCCGCCGTGATCCGGCCTGAAACCAGCATGTCCAGGATCTCGGCGGCGTCCATGCCGGGTTCGATCTCGTACCGGCCGGCGTTGATCCCGCGATCGGCGCCCTCGAGCCTGGCCCGTATCCTGAAAAGCCCGGCGTGCCGGATGATCCCCTCGTCCTCCAGCCGCGCGGCGACTTCGGCCAGGGTCGTGCCGGGTTCGATGATGTACAGCAGGGCGTCGTCCCGGGAAACCGCGGGGGGGGAGAGTTGGTGGGCCGTCCAGAGCGCGGCCGCTCCGGCCAGGACGGCCAGGACGACGAAAGCGAGCAGTAGTTTCTTCAATCGATGGGTTCCGTTTCGTCTGCCGCCCGCGGACGTCCGTCTGCCGTCCGCCGCCGGTAATCCAGGTAGTTCTGCAACAGGAGCGTAGCGGCGATCCGGTCCAGGCGGCCCTTGTTCCCCCGCGTCTCCATGCCCATTTCGTGCATGGCCCGCCGGGCCGAGATGCTGGTCATTCGTTCATCCCAGGTCCGTACCGCGCAGGATACCCGGTCTTGCAACAGCCCGGCGAAGGCCTCGACTTTCCCGGCCATTTCCCCCTTCGTCCCGTCCATGTTGACCGGCAGCCCCAGGACGATTTCGAGGACCTGCTGCGCCTCCGCGATGGCCGCGATGGATGCCAGGGATTCGCCGGCGCTCTGCACTTCTATGGTGTCCAGCCCCTGGGCGATCAAACCGGCCGAATCGCTCAGGGCGAGACCGACCCGCCGCTCTCCGAAATCGACGCCGAGCAACCGTCCCTCCGCGGTCTGGCCGCCCCCGGCGCCCGGGACCGGGCCGGCATGGGTGAGATCGCCTGGAATCCCGTCCGCCTGGTTTTGCGGCATCCCGTGACGGCGCCTGCGCGACGCCCTCCGCCTGCGTTCCTCTCCGGTGCTGTCCGGTCTGTTTTTCCTTGGCATGTCGTCTGATCCGTCTGTTACGGGTCCCGGGGGGTGATCGTCAGTTCCGGGCCGCCCGCTCCCCTTCGATCAATGGGGGCAACCCGGTCACGCTGATGCGCCAGAGCAGGCGGCTGTCCCGGGGACCGGTGGCCGGCTGCAGCACCGTGGCCTTATGCAGCGTCGAAAAGGTATCCCAGGCCCCGGCGTCGCCCACCCTGAAGTCGTATTCCGTCACGTATTCGGGCCGGATGGCGTGGGCGGCCAGTTCATCCAGCAGATCGAAGGCCTCGTCGTCCGGCATGCCGACGATGCCGAAGGAACTGCCGCAGACGCCGTAGAGCGCCTTGCGTCCGGTCACCGGGTGGCCCTTGACCAGGGGATGGTAGACGTTCTCGACCCGGTCCTTCTGATCGAGGGTCAGCTTTTCCGCAGAGGTCGCGGATTCTTCGTTCATGTCCGCCCGGTTGCCGTAGTGATGCAGGACGGTCAGGCCATCGATGGTGTCTTTCATCTTCGCGGGCAGGTCGTCGTAGGCGGTCATCTGGTCGGCGAAGCAGGTCGGGCAACCGCCTTCCGGCCACTGCCGGCCGTACACCACCGTGGAGCTGTTGGGCGGGTCCTGGTAGGCCACGTCCGTGTGCCAGAAGGCCGCGCCTTCGTAAACGCCGATGGGGCGCCCCTCTTCGAAGATGTTGGAAAGGTTGAGAATGGCCGGGTGGTTTTCGTGACGCAGATGGTCCAGGAAATGGGGTTTCTGCCTGCCGAATTCCCTGGTGAACGCGTCGTAACGGTCGAAGGTGATTTCCTGGCGGGGGATCACGATCAGTCCATGGGTATGAAACACCTGGAGGATCTCCCGCATGACGGCCGGTTCCAGCGGCCCGGACAGGTCGACCCCGGAAATCTCCATACCGAATCCGGGCAGGGGTTTCGTGGAAATACGCATGCCGGTCATCTCCCGTTCTTCATGGCGCCGTCTTCACTGCGTCTGAATAAGCCGGCGCGCCCGAACACGCCCGGCTAAGCCGGCGCGCCGTAGGGACTGTCTCGAAACACGGCCCTGAGGTCTTGCGCCCATCCCGTATCCGGCAGAAAGCGGACGCAGTCGTTCCAACCCGATTCGAGGGCCGCCCGGAACAGCGGCTCCGCGGAGGACCGCGGCCAGGTGCCGATCAGACGGAACAGCGCGGGCGAATAGGCAGTGGGTCTATCCATTTTCGTCGAATCCGGCCGCATCATACAGTGGACGGCCGCCGCGTAAAGCCGTTCACCGTAACGCGCCAGCAACTCGTCTACCGGGGTCCCTTTATCGGGCGCCGGTTCGTCTTCCGTTTCGTACAACAACCGCAACAACGGCAGCATGGCGCCATCGGGGAGCGATTCGGCCGGACCTTCCACCAGGGAGGCGTAGGCGTCGTCATGGACGTATTCCGCTCCCAGGCAGCCCAGGTGGCCGTATCGGTCGTCCACATCCGGGGGCGTGCCGCAGGAAACCGGCGCCAGGGCCCTTTCCGGGGGCAGTTCCGTTCCGGTGTCCGACGGGAAAACCTCCCGGTAGGCCGAAAGGGTGGTCCGCCTGACCTCGTACGCGTACATATCGGGGTGGGCGTCCTGGACGCGGTCCGCCGCGTACAGCAGCCATCCGGGCGCGTGAACGGCCTCCTCCCGGTACAGGCCGCCTCGGATAGTCTCCGGGGCTTCGTCGGCCAGGGCACGCGGTTCGGCGGGATCCAGGGGAAGTCCCCCGATTGCCCGGTGCGCCACGTCGAACAGCACCGCCACCCTTCGCAGTTCGTCCTCCTCTTCCAGCCGCAGCGTGGATCTCATGACTTTGTCGGCGGCCCTGCCGAGCCTGCCCAGCGGTTCGACCACCTCCCAGTTGCCCCGGATTTCCCTCCCTCCCCGGCCGATCCACCCGCCCCGGTTGAACCAGTTCGCAATCGACCGGACGACCAGGATGACGATCACGACGAAGAGGGCGACGAAGAGAAGGCGTTGAAACATGACGTCCTAACGGGCAAGACCCAGCACGTCGACGACGATGCCGCAGTAGGCCCGTGCGACGCAGAGGGTGGATTCGATGCCGACGTATTCGTTGGCCTGGCACGTGTTCCCCCCTTCGGGTCCGTACACCAGCGTCGGGATGCCTCCGGTCACGGCGAAGTGATTCGTGTCGGCCACGCTCCGGGCCAGGGCGTAGCGCACCGGGCCGCCGAGCTGCTCCTCGACCCGCTTCCTGGTGGACTGAACGAACCTGGACGCACGATCCACGATGTAGGGCGCGGGCGCCGGCGTGGGCCGGTCGTCCCACGTGACGCGCCACCGCGACGCGATCGAAAGGGATCGGATCAGCGCCTCGATATCCCGGACGGCCCCGTCGATCGTCTGGCCGGGCAAAATGTGCCTGTCGAGGACGACCTGCGCGTGCTCCGGCACGAGGATGATATTCCTCCCCCCGCTGATTTCGATGACGCAGATCGTGCCGCCCAGGTCGAATTCCTCGTTCCAGCCCAGTTCGATCCGGTCCAGTGCCGTGATGATCTTCGCGGCGTCATGGACCGCGTTGACGCCCTCCCCCGTGTACGCGGCGTGGGCCGTCCTGCCCGCCAGGTCGATCTTGATCACGTGCCGCCCCCGCGAACCGATGCGCAGGCGTCCCGGCGGCGTGGGTTCGGGGATGAGGCAGGCCTCGCACCCCTGAAGCAGGCCGCTTTCCATAAGCGCGTGGGCGCCCCGGGACCAGTTCTCCTCGTCCGTCGTGGCGGAAACGATCAGGTCGCCGGCCAGCTCCACGCCGGACCGGACGATGGCCTCCACTGCGGCGAGCACGGCCGCGGCCCCGGCCTTCATGTCGTGGGCGCCGAGCCCGTAAACGCGTCCGTCTCTCACCACGGGCGACCACGGGTCGGTTTCCCACCCGTCGCACGCGTCGAAGGTGTCCTGGTGGAAATTCAGCATGAAGGCGCGGCCGTCTCCCCGTCCGGGAATCCGCACGGCCAGGCTGTCGCCCGAATCCTCCACCGGGATCCGGCGAATATCGGAAAGACCGATCTCCTCGAAATGTCCGTGGAGCATGTCGCCGAGCACCTGCTCGCTTCCCGTGACCGACGGGATGGAAACCAGTCCTTCGATCAGCTCGGTGATACGCCCTGAGGTAATGGATTCGGAAATGGCGTCTGGGGTCATGGGTCCGGCGGTTGCATCGCGTGGTCTGAGGCCCGTTTCCATTGGTGTCCCGCTCCTTTCATGATACAACGTAAAGCCATGGCAGACAAGCGAATTATCTTGACATGCACGGTCGTAAACGTTAGTTATAGCAGGCTTTCAGGGCAGTCGGGATCCATTCATTTTTCCGGAGTAAGACATGGCATCAGAGATCTACGACGTGGCAGTGGTAGGCGGCGGGCCCGGTGGGTACGTTTCGGCGATTCGTGCGGCCCAACTCGGCTTGAAGTCGGTGGTGATCGAGAAAGACAAACCCGGCGGCGTGTGTCTGAACTGGGGTTGCATTCCCACCAAGGCGCTGCTCAAGAACGCCGAACTCGTCCTGACCATGCGCCACGGTGAAGACTACGGCATCTCCTGCGACAACCTGCAGTTCGACATGGGCAAGGCGGTGCAACGAAGCCGCAAGGCCGCCAATACGCTCGCCGGCGGCATACAGTTCCTCCTCAAGAAGAACAAGGTGGATCTCGTCGTCGGCCACGGCCGCCTGGCTTCGGCCGCTTCCGTCGACGTGACGAATGACAGGGGCGAAACGCAGACCATTAACGCCCGGTCCATCATCGTGGCGACGGGTTCCCGCTCGAAGGCCATACCGGCCGTTCCGGTGGACGGAGAACGGATCATCACCAGCACGGAAGCCATGCTGATCGAAGAACCGCCCGGTTCGATGACCATCATCGGCGGCGGCGCGATCGGCGTCGAATTCGCCTACTACTACGCCGCTTACGGGACCGAGGTCACCATCGTCGAGATGCTGCCCCACCTGCTGCCCGTGGAAGACGAGGAAATCAGCGAAACGCTGGAAAAGAGCTTCGCGAAACTGGGTATCGGGATCAAGACGGGAGCGCGCGTCGAATCGGCCGAATCGAGCTCGGACGGCACCTCCGTGACCGTAACCGTCGACGGGCAGGAAGAGACGCTGAAAGCCGACGTCACGCTCCTGGCCATCGGACGCGACGCGAATACCGAGGATATCGGCCTGGAAGCACTCGGCGTCGAGACCGACAGGGGCTTCATCAAGGTGGACGAACAGTGCCGGACCACGGTGTCCGGCGTCTACGCCATCGGCGACGTCACGGGGCCGCCCCTCCTCGCCCACAAGGCCTCGGCGGAAGGGATCGGCCTGGTGGAACGGCTCGCGGGCCATCCTTCGCCGCCCATCGATCGGGACAACGTCCCCGCGTGTACCTATTGCCAGCCCCAGGTCGCCAGCGTAGGACTCACCGAGGCCCAGGCCGCGGAAGAGCGCGAAATCCAGGTGTTCCGGATGCCCTATCGCTCCAGCGGCAAGGCCGTGGCCGTCGGCCAGACGGACGGCATGGTCAAGCTGATCGCGGACGCGAAGTACGGCGAGATACTCGGGGCGCACATCATCGGGGCGGACGCCACGGAACTGATCGCGGAGATCTGCACCGCGCGCACCCTTGAATCGACCACCCGGGAACTGCACAAGACCATACACGCCCACCCCACGCTGTCGGAACTGGTCATGGAAGCCGCCGCCGGAATGGAGGGTGCGGCGATTCATATATAGGGTTCCCTCCAGGGCATCCCGTTTTTCGGCAGGCCTGCTCCGATCCGTCCGTTTGCGTGCGCGCCGGATCGTCCGGTGGCGTATCGTGGCGTCCGGATCGTCCCGCGTCGTCCGGCTATCGATGCCCAGTAGACCAGGGCGGGTTTATCCATGATGCTCGGAATACCGGCACGCGCGGCCCGGATTCGCCGTGTTTCCCCGATCTCCACTTGCTCCTTCCTCATCGCATGCATCCTCCTCACCGGGCTGTCGGGCCCGGGTTGCGATTCCCGGTCCGAGCCTTCCCGGAACCGGTTGGCCGATGAGATAAGTCCCTATCTTCGCAGCCACGCCCACAATCCGGTGGACTGGTATCCCTGGGGCAGGGAAGCGATCGACCGCGCGCGGCGGGAAGAAAAACCCATCTTCCTTTCCGTCGGCTACTCGACCTGCTACTGGTGTCACGTCATGGAACGCAGGGTGTTTTCCGACCCCGATATCGCGGCCTTCATGAACGCCCATTTCGTGAACGTCAAGGTGGACCGGGAGGAACGCCCGGACATCGACAAGATCTACATGACGGCCACGCAGCTCGTCACGGGCGGTGGCGGGTGGCCCAATTCGGTATTCCTCACACCCGGCCTGGAACCCTTCTTCGCGGGCACGTACTTCCCGCCCGAGGACCTGCCGGGCCAGCCGGGTTTCCCGCGCGTCCTGAACCTGCTGAACGAGGCCTGGAACACCAGGCGGGGCGATTTGATCGAACAGGCCGGCCGGATCGCCGGGGCGATCAGGACGCTCCAGCACGACCTGGCCGTAAATGATGAAACGGCCGCCTCAGGCGAGGAAATCGTGGCCGGCGCCCTGACCCACCTTAAATCACGCTACGACGCCGAAAACGGGGGATTCGGCCCCGCTCCCAAGTTTCCGCCGCCCATGCGCCTCGAACTGTTGCTGAGCGAATACGAACGGACGGGCGACGAATCCTTGCTGTCCATGGCCACCCACACCCTGGACGTCATGATGAAGGGCGGCGTGTACGATCACGTCGGCGGCGGGTTTCACCGGTACGCCACGGATTCCCGCTGGCGCATCCCCCACTTCGAGAAGATGCTGTACAACCAGGCGGATCTTGCCCGCGTCTACCTGCTGGCCTATGACGTTACCGGAAAGGACGCCTACCGGGTCGTGGCCGAAGACGTGCTCGCCTTCGTCCAACGGGAGATGTCGGGCGCCGAAGGCGCTTTCTACTCGGCCGTGGATTCCGAGACCGGCGCCGTGGAAGGCAGGTTTTATCTTTGGTCCGAGGAGGAAATAAAGAAGACGCTCGGGGTGGATGCGGACGTCTTCCTGACGCACTACGGACTGGCGCCCATGCCCGGAGTGGTTGCCGGCACCACGGAGGGGAACCCGGACGGCGCCGTGGAGGGCACGTCGGCGACGGGTGCCTCGGCAGGCGCGGCGGAAGGCCCCGCGGGAGGCGCCGTCCTCTACGTCCGGGATGAGGCGGATACCAACCGCCCACGCTCCAATCTGGAGGACATGCGGGCCGAACTCAGGGCGGTACGGGCAAAACGAAGGCATCCCATGGTAGACGCCAAGGTGATCACCGCCTGGAACGGTCAGATGATCGACACGTTCGCCTATGCGGGGCTTGCGACGGGCGACGGGCGGTATCTCGATGCGGCGGAGCGGGCCGCGCATTTCATCCTCGAACGCTTGAAGGGCCGCGAAGGCAACCTGCACCGGATATACCTGGAAGGCGAGATGCGGCGGGAAGCTTTCCAGGAGGATTATGCCTACTTTATCCGGGGGTTGATGCGGCTGTTCGAGGCCACGGAGGATGACCGCTGGCTGGCCGAGGCCGGGTCGCTCGCGGACCGGATGGACGAGCGCTTCTGGGACCCGGCCGCGGGCGGGTACTATTTCACGACCGGCGAGGATGATCTCATCGTCCGGACCCGCAATCCCTACGACGGCGCCCGGGCCTCCGGTAATGCCATGGCCGCCCACGCGTTGCTTTCACTTGCTCGGCACACCGGCGAAATCAGGTATCGAGACCAGGCGTCCCGCCTGTTCGCGGCCTTCGCGGCGCCGATGCAGGAGAACCCCGGCCGTTTCACTTCCATGATCCTGGCCCTGCGGAACAGTCTCTACGGAGCGCGGGAATTCAATCGGCCACGTGCTGTCGACGATGGACGAAATGCCACCGCAAATGTGTTTATGAAGGAGGCGGTCCCGGGAACCGATGCGGCGCGGGCCGAGGATGCCGCGCGGACCGGTGTTGCGGCGAGGACCGCAGCGTATTTCAACGATGACGCGAAGGTCGAGGCCCATCTCGAGGTAGCTGCTTCCGGCGGGGACGCCTTCGACGCGACCGTATCGATTCACATCGCGGACGGCTGGCATATCAACGCCAACCCTGTTTCTGTGCCGGGGCTGATACCCGCGGCAGTGACCTTCAACGCGGACGTGCCGGTCGAGATTGATGGACCGGCGTATCCTCCGGGCGAAACCGTTCGGTTCTCATTCGTCGGTGATCCGCTGCGGGTCTACCGGGGCGAGATTGCGCTGACCGCTCGTATCTACCCGGACTCCGAAGCCATTACGGATGACACCATGTTGTACGCGACCTTGTACTACCAGGCCTGCGACGACACGGTCTGCCTGGCGCCCGGAGAAATCGCCCTGTCCGCACCGCTGCGGCGGTGACCGGACAAAGGGGACGCGCCCGCGTTGCCGCGGATTCCGGGGAGCACGTGAGGGGTGGAACAGGTCGAGCATGCGCTTAACCTGGTGAAATGCTACCGAAAAGGCGCCAACCTGCTTACATTGTTTATAACACCAGGCAAAGTTTATGCACCAGGGCAAAACAACGGACCGAACGGCTGAATACGAC
Source organism: bacterium (assembly GCA_963693015.1). Lineage (GTDB taxonomy): Bacteria > JAAXHH01 > JAAXHH01 > JAAXHH01 > JAAXHH01 > JAAXHH01. The sequence goes on along the minus strand of OY843748.1, from coordinate 822,196 downwards.
TGAATCGTTCCATCCGTTCCATGCGTCAAAGGTCTGGCTGAACATGTCCGAATCCAACCTCCATCCCGACCCGCGTCTCAGTGCCCCCATGCGCCGCCACATGCGATCGCTCCACGTGGCTACGGTCGAAGCCTACAGGACCTGGTGCCGGGAAAACGGGTTCAACGCCCGCCTGAACAAGACCCTCGCCCAGCGCCGACAGGAACTGGCCATGGCGCGGAAGACCTCGGACCGGCATCGGAAGGACGCCGAACTCAAGGCGCATATTGCCGCCCTCGGTCTGGGCTCGATCGAGGCCTACCAGGCCTGGTGCCGGGAAAACGGGACCGGGGATGGTCTTCAGAAGAGCAAGGCCCAGCGACAGCAGGAGATTCGTCTCGACCGGCAACTGCGGAATCGGAATTTCACCGCCAGATCGACGGCGAGCCAGCACAAACGCCGCCGGAAGGGGACCCTGTCGCGGATCGCCGCCGGCCAGGTAGACGAGGGGGAGCTGACGAGCCCCGCGCTGTTGCGCGTGCACCGACTCTACCACCAGGGGCTGGACGATCCTGCCGATCGCGCCGCCTTTCTCGAACTCCTACTGCACGTGGAAAAGCACCGACGGTTGTTTCATCTCAAACCCGTCGTGCCCCAGTACGGCCCGCTGCCCGAGAACAACTTCCTGGACGGCCTGGCCGCGCTGGCAACCTGGCACGGTCACTGGAAGCGCGACGTGGAAGACTGGCGGCCGGAAAGCCACAACGGCCGTCGACAGTTCGGCGCCCTGGCCCGTCATCTGCTGGCCGAATTCGACGTGCCCGCCTGCATGGACACCGCGTTCTTCACCGGACTGGCCGGACAGGCCCGCAGGCGACAGCGCTGGTTCATCCACGTGGCCGAGGGCGGGAATGTCCGGAAGGCGGATATTCCCCTCCGCCTCACCAGGCGCATGGCCCATGAATTCACCGTCTCCTCACCCGCCGGCCTCGACGTCGAAGCGGCCTTGCGCTGGTCCCAGGTGATCGGCATGGGCGGCGACGAGACGCTGGCGGAAGCGGTCTGCGATTCGATGCTCGGCGCCCATTTCGAGGACGGAACGTTCTGGGAGTCCGTACTGCATTTCTTCGTGAACAACCCCATGCTCGACGTGGCCCACGTCGGTCTCATTGTCGACTACGTCCAGCACCGGCGCTTTGCGCGGCAGGAGCGGCCGAACCCGGATGGCGGCTTAGACCTGGTCGATCCGCCCGAACCGGATTTCACGATGAAGGGCCGTACCCCGGAATCCATGCTGAGACGCGTGGAAACCTGGCACAGGGCGCTGACGAAACGCGCCACGAAGGAACCTAGAAAATGGGATTCCTGCGGAGTGAACGGCTTCACGCGGGTGGATGAAGACGAACGGGCGGGAGAAATACGCACCTGGCGGATCGAGGAAGTCCTGAACAGCCGGGACCTGTCCTACGAGGGGAAGACCATGAAGCACTGCGTGGCCTCCTACGTGCAGTCCTGTGCCAATGGCAGCAAATCCATCTGGTCCATGAAGGTCGAATACCTGGGGTCCGGAACGACGCGCCACGTACTGACTATCGAACTATTCAACAATAAAAGATACATCCGCCAGGTGCGGGGGCGCAGCAACAGCCGGCCCATGGACGCCCACAGCGGCCGCGCGCAGGAAGGCTGGGATATTCTCGTCGCGTGGGCGAAGCAGGAAGGTCTGACGCTGCCCGGCGCGAAGTCGGCCGCCATGCGCCGGGTCTAGCAAAAAGAAAGCGACGGCATAGGGGCGGCCGCGTTGGAAGCGGCAAGGCATGCCGTCGCTATATGATTGGATATGCTCCCGCGGGGCGCCGGCGACATATCGAATCTTGTAACCATTGGCAGGCAATCGATCGTGGCCGTGATCTCGTCACGTGGTTCGATACCTGCCTGTACTACGCTATTAGACGCCGAACGGTCGAAGAAAGATGCATTAAATCGGTCTTGGCGTGCCGATTTCGGTTACCGGAGCGACGGAGGCCAATCGCGAACCGTGTTTATCGAGACGATTACCTTTCTTGCCGCCATAACAGGCTATGCGGGACTGACGGCCAACATGGTCCTGGTTGCGGCAAACCGCCATCGGCGGGTTTACATGACGCCGGTCGCGCTGATCGTCTTCGCCCACGTTTTGCTCGTCTGGCACTACCGGTACGAATGGGAGATCGCCCAGGCTACGAGAAACGGCTACGCGGGGTTCTTTCTCTTCCATACCGCTCTTCTCGGCATCCTGTACGCCCCGCTGGCGGGAAGCCAGTACGTCCGGTGGCTCGTGGCCTGCTCGTTCCTCGTCGCCGCCATGGGGGCCAGCGGCGCCGTGCTCCGTTACGATGAGGTGGCGGTCTACCGCTTGCCCGTTTTCGTGTGCGATCTGGTCGGTCTTTGCGCGCTCGCGCACTGGACGTACGGACCGGCGAAGGCGTATTTAAGGCGGTTTTCAGGACGTTGATTCGACTGTAACGATTATCAGGAGATGCGCGATGACGAGTCTGGCTGAACAGAAGACATTTTTCGAGGAAGAGGGCTATCTGGTCGTCGAAGGGGTATTATCGGCGGACGAACTGGCCGAGTGCCACGAGGAAATCGAACGTCTGCACCGGCTGTCGGCGGAACTCGAGGCCGCCGGAGACCCGGCCTCCGCGCGTTTTCAGCGCGAGCCGTACGCCGATGGCGTCAACCGGCCGGACGGCCTGCCCGTGCTGAGGAAAATCGAAGATACAAGGGACGTCTCGGCCTTCTTTCGCAACCTCTCGGTCCACCCGAACCTGCTTCGGGTATTGGGTGGATTGCTCGGACCCGACCTGCTGCTGTTCCGAAGCACCCTGATGCTCAAGCCCGCCTTTCATGGCTCCGCCCACGCGCCCCATCAGGATTCGGCCTACTGGCCTATAGATCCGCCCGCGCTCGTGACGGTCAGCGTCGCCCTGAACGACGCCACGGCCGAGAACGGCTGTTTCAACGTCATTCCGCGCAGCCACAGGTGGGGATTGAAAGACTGGGGCCTTATCGCGCAGGCACAGGACGCGGAAACGGTGTACGAAGACGATTTGAAAGAAGCGCGGCAGGTCGACGTGCCGCTGAAGGCGGGAAGCGCGCTCTTTTTCCACAGTCTGATGGTACACGGATCCGGTCCCAACAAGTCCCCCCATCCACGCAACACGGCGCTATACGCCTATTTCCCGCCCCACGTGCGCTACGTTCCGAAGGGCGGCAACCCGGGCGTGAAAACCTACCCGGTGGCGGCCGGCCTGGAGGGCCGGGAGACCTTCACGCTGGAGGCGGCGCCGTAGACGAAGCCGAAGGCAGCCTGCCAGTGGCAAGCGGCATCCCCGCGGCCGTCCTGGTACCCGGTAAAGGTTCCATTCGGGGCCATCCGTTTTATACGCACCATACCGGCGGCCAGTACGCATACCGAATCAGGAGAGTTTTATGAAAAACGCCGAGGCGCAGGAGATTAAATTGATCGGTGAAGAGCCGTCCGGTGTTTGATCGGTGAAGATTCTCCATCTCGTAAAGGCGCGGCAACGCGATCATTGACCGTCGCGATGATCATTGACCGCCTCCGGCGGTATCCCTTACATTATCTGGTCTTAGTGTCTCTCAGGTCAAAGGTTGATACAAAGTGGCCGTGAGCTTTCAATGTACTATGACCAGGGTGCGTTCGATATCCGTTGCGAGTGGGGCGCCGAGGGACTTTCGGCCCTGCTGTCCGGCAGCAGGGCGGTAGTCATCGTCGACGTCCTGTCGTTTTCCACCAGCGTAGACATAGCGGTGGGCAATGGCGCCGTAGTCTATCCTTACCGTACCCGGGACCACACCGCGGCAGACTATGCCAGGTCGCGTAACGCGCTCCTGGCCAATGCCACGCGGGAATTCGAGGGTGGAGGATATTCCCTGTCCCCATCCTCCCTGGTGGACATACCCGCCGGTACTGCCCTGGTCCTGCCCTCTCTCAATGGTGCCACGCTCTCCCTGTCGACCGGCGACGTACCCACGTTCGCGGGCAGCCTCAGAAACGCCTCCGCCCTTGCGGGCGTTCTGCAGCACTACGAAACCGGCATCAGTATCATCCCGGCGGGAGAACGCTGGAAGGCGCAGCAGACCCTCAGGCCCGCGTTCGAAGACCTGCTTGGCGCGGGAGCCGTCATTCATGCGCTGAAAGGCACCCGTTCGCCGGAAGCCGAAACCGCGGCCGCGGTTTTTGGCGCGTGCAGGGACAATCTGGCATCGCTCCTGTATGCATCGGGATCCGGAAAAGAGTTGATCGGCAGGGGATACGAGGAAGACGTACGGCTCGCCGCGGCCCTGGACGCGAGCGGCAGCGTTCCGGTGCTGAAGGGCGAAGCGTTCCGGTGCTGAAGGGTGAAGCGTACCGGTGCTGAAGGGCGAAGCGTACCGGCGTCAATCATAAAGGACACGATGAGCACTCACGCATTCCCGCTCGTCGAAGTAGCGGGAAGCTCCTATGACATGGGCTATCAGCACGGCGCGCAGGCGGCGCGCCTGGTGCAACGCTATCTGCTGTGGATCGAAAGATTGACGGGCAGGTCGCGCGACGTGTTGTGCCGCAACGCGATGAACTTCTGGCCCTTGTTCGAAACGCTCAGCCCCGCCTTTGCCGAAGAAGTAAGGGGGCTGGCCGCCGGTGCCGATATCAGCCTGGAAGAAGCGGTCCTGTGCCAGGCGCGCGCCGAGGCGGCGCAGATGCCGGACGGCGCCTGCACGGCTTTTACGTTGACGCGGACGGCTACGGCCGATGGGCGAACGCTGGCCGGGCAGAACCAGGACCTCGAACCGGAATACGCCGATGTAGCGATGCTACTGCGCGTCAAACCCGGCGATGGACGCCCGGGGGCACTGATGTTCACTTTCGCCGGGCAACTGGGGTATGCCGGCATGAACGAATGCGGCGTCGCCCATTTCGCCAATGCGCTGTACGACTTCACCTGGCAGCCGGGACTTCCGCACTACCCGCTCAAGCGCCTGATGCTCGAGCAGCGAACGGTCGAAGACTGTGTCGGATTGCTCGCCAGGCACCGGACCTGCTCGGCGGCCAACGTGATGTTGTGCGACGGGCGTGGGAACATCGGTGCGGTGGAGGTGCGGCCCGAGGGGATCGCCCGATTCCAGGACAGGCATCCGGACGCCTGTCTGCACGCCAACCACTACCTGACGCCCGCTTTTGCCGGTCACGAAACCGGCTTTCTGCCCGATTCCTGCCCGCGCCTGGAACGGATGCAGGTCCTGGTACAGCAGCACTGGGGAGACATCACCGTAGATACCATCAAGCAGATCCTGGCCGATCACGAGCACGACCCCGGCGGTATCTGCCGCCACGGGGCGGCCCGGATGCATTCGATCTCGGGCTATATCGCCGAACCCGAAAAACGGTTGTTCCACGTGCGCCGCGGGCACGGATGCCTGGGCTCTTGGACGACGTACGAGGTATGAGACCGGTCGAAGCTGTTTCGATCTGAATTTCCGCAATCTGATTGAGAGCTTCGATAATCGCGCAGCATGGTGCGCCAGCGACCGCGGAATCCGCCTCGAGTGGCTTGCCGGGACACATGGAGCCGCGCAGGTAGGCGATACCTTAAATTCGAGGAGCATGGCATATGGCGAACCCGCTTCTGGATCTCACGGCAAAACTCGTTTCGATTGACTCGACGAACCCCTCGCTGTCCTCGACCGGAGCGGGCGAAGTGGAAATCGCCGCCTTCGTTGCTGACTGGTGCCAGGATCAGGCCCTCGATGTTCGGATCGTAGATGCCGATGGACGGGCAAGCGTGGTTGCTGTCGCGCGCGGCACGGGGGGCGGGCGCTCGATCATCCTGAATGGTCATCTCGATACGGTCGGCGTCGAAGGCATGGCCGATCCGTTCAAACCGAGGGTCGAAGATGGAAGAATGTACGGCCGCGGCACGATAGATATGAAGGCGTCGATCGCCGCGATGATGGTTACCCTGGCCAGCGCGCGCAACATGCCGTTGAGAGGGGACGTCGTCATGACGGCCGTCGCCGACGAAGAGGCCTTCAGCGTCGGCACCACGGCCGTTCTGGACGCCGGAGTGACAGCTGACGCCGCCATCGTGACGGAACCCACAAATGGGGATATCGTCATCGCGCACAAGGGTTTCGCGTGGGCGGACGTCATCGCCCGGGGCCGCGCCGCGCACGGCTCTCTGCCGACCGAGGGAGTCGATGCCATCACGAAGATGGGCGCGTTTCTTCAAGGGCTCGAAAACCTTCAGGCCGAACTGGAAAGACAACCGGGCGATCCGATGCTCGGTACCGGATCGGTTCATGCTTCGAAGATCAGCGGCGGGCGTGAAATGTCGAGTTATCCCGCGACGTGTCACCTGGGCGTGGAAAGGCGTACGATCCCGGGCGAGACCGCAAGCGGCTTTGTTGCGGAGCTGGAAGAAATCGCCGCACGATGCCGCCAGGCCGATCCGGACTTCCGGGCCGAGATCGATCTGACCTTCGATAGGCAGGCATTTTCGATAGATGCCGATCATGAAATTGTCAAGCTGGTCAAGTCGGTCGCCGCGCGGAAAACCGGTTGGGAGCCGCTCATCTGCGGGAAAGCCGGATGGATGGATGCAGCGCTGCTGAGTGAGTGTTCGATTCCGACCGTGATTTACGGCCCGGCGGGAGGCGACTTCCACGGGGACAACGAATGGGTGGATCTGGCGTCTATCGATGCCTGTGCCGATGTCCTCACAGAGGTTACTCAAGCATATTGCGCATGACTGGGGCGGCGGCTTTGTGCGCCGACCGAGACGGCGGCCTTGTTCAGGTGAACGCGCCGGCGGCCCTGTGCGCCAGTCTCTTACGCAACAGTTACCCGGTCTCGCTCGCCAGGGTCGTCACCGCTTCGACCAGCGTATCCAGCTCCGATTCGCTGGTGTAGAAGGCCACCGAAATCCGCACGCCGGTCGGTTCGTTGATGTGGGTCGCCCGTTGGGTGATCTGCCAGCGGTCCAGAAGCGCGTCAGAGACTTCCCTTCCCTCCATGCCCTCGATAGCGATAGCGACGATGCCGGTCCGGGTCTCGGCGCGGCGTGAGCTGATGACCCGCACGCCGGAAATGGCGTCGAAGCGCGCGCGCAACGATTCCGCTTTTCGTCCCGCCTCCGCGGCAATGGCCTCCGGTCCTCCGATGCCGGCCATAAAATCGAGACCGGCATCGAGACCCCGGAAGAGCACGCTCGCCGGCGTTCCCGTCTCATACTGCCGGGCCGAACCATCCGGAGCGTGCGGACGCCGCAGCGGCTTCAGCCCCGGTTGCGCGCCTTTACGGACATAGAGAAATCCCGTGCCCATCGGCGAGAGCATCCACTTGTAGCAGTTCGTGGCGTAGAAGTCGCAACCCATATCATGTAGATCGATAGGGAACTGCCCGACGGCCTGGCAGCCGTCCCAGAGGGTGAGAATACCGCGTGACCGGGCCAGCGCGCAAATCTCACGGGCAGGCAAACGGGTCCCGGTGTCCGTCGTGACGTGACTGAAGCAGAACAGCCGGGTACGCGGGGTGATGATTTGTTCCAGTCGGTCTAGAATCAGGTCTTTATCCTGGTCGATCTCGACCACCTTGACGACCGCCCCTTCCCGGTCTGCCAGACCCTCGGCGGCCTGGAGGGGGACCGGATGTTCCTCATTGGTAATGACCACCTCGTCCCCCGGTTGCCAGCGCAGCCCGCCGAGCACCATGCCGTAGCCTTCGCCGGTGCTCATCGTCAACGCGATTTCCCCGGCATCGGCTCCAAAGAAGCCGGCGATTTTGGCCGGCATTGCCGACGCGGCCTCGTCCATCGCTGTGTACCAGTCGTTCGTACTCACACTGCCGATGCGCAACTGATGATAGCCCTCGGCGACCGCCCTGTTCACACTGACCGGCGACTGACCGATTCCTCCGGTGTTAAAGTAAACGCCGTATTTCAGGCCCGGCATTTGATCTCGTATCCGTGCGACATCCATGGGCTTCCCTCTCCTCTTATTCAGCGAGGTGTTTCCGAAAGAAGCCGACGGTGCGGTTCCACGCCAGTGCGGCCGCCGTCTCGTTGTAGCGGGGCGTCGAGTTGTTGTGGAAACCGTGAAGGGTCCCCTCGTACATCTGCATTTCGTAGGTCACGCCGTTCGATTTCAGCGCCGCTTCGTACTCGGGCCACATGGCGTTGATGCGTGGATCCGTCCCCGCGTAGATAATCAACAAAGCCGCCCTGATCTTCGGCACGTCCTCGCTCGCGGCCGTGGCGCCGTAGTACGGCACACCGGCGTTCAACTCGCTGCCAAGCGCGACCGCGAGGCGGTTGGTCATCCCCCCGCCCCAGCAGAATCCCGTGGCGCCGAGGCGGCCGTTCGACAGTTCGTGCGCCTTGAGAAACCGCGCGCTGTTGATCATGTCCTGGTCCAGCTTCTCCCGGTCGAGGCTCCGCTGCAGAGTACGGCCATCATCATCGTTCCCGGGGTATCCACCGACGGGAGCCAGCCCGTCCGGGGCCAGCGCGAGGAACCCGGCCACGGCCGCCCGCCGCGCGACGTCTTCGATGTAGGGGTTCAGGCCGCGGTTCTCGTGGAAGATCACGACGGATGGAAAGGGTCCATCACCGGTGGGCCGCACGAGGTATCCGCGCATGGTTCCCGAGGTGCCGCCGGGCGACGGGTACTCGAAGTACCTGCCCTTGATGCGCCGGTCGGTGAAGGAGATCGTCTGGGCCTCGGCGTACCGGGGCAGGAGCGCCTGCGCCATCCACAGCGCGGAGACGCCGCCGACCGTGATCGCCGCGGCGCGGCTGAAAAACGTGCGCCGGTCGATATGGCCGTGACAGTATTCGTCATACAGTACGAAGACGCGCGGGTCGATCTTCTTGTCGGATGGCATACGTTCTGCTCCTTAAGGATGGTGGAATCTGATTTGATCGTGCAAGCCGGGGGCTGATTTCAGTGGTCATGCTCGCTTGAATGCAGTCGAGGGGTTCGAGTGCGAGAACGGGCGCCCTTTGAAACACCTGGTCGTCGGAGAACCTGACCGTCTGAAGTTCCGGTTAAACAAACTTAAATTAGGCGTGAATGAACCCCGGCGTCAATCGGAAGTCCTGGAATGAACCGAATTCACTCCAGAGAACCGTTGGAATGGATGAGTGGGCCACATCCTGGGAAATGCTCTTGAAATCATGTGATTTTAAGTCATAAGAGATGTCGCTACGGGACTTGCGCAAGGCGCGAAAGCAGACACAGATGCGGGTCGCCGAGAAGCTCGGGATCAATCAGGAGAACGTGTCCCGCCTAGAACAGCGCAGCGATCTGTTGATTTCCACCCTCAGCGGCTATGTGGAGGCGATGGGCGGGAAGCTAAGTCTGGTAGCGGAGTTTCCGGATCGACCGCCGGTGGCGCTGACGGGCATTGCGGCACTCGACGAGTCAGAATTGAAATGATTCCTGGGTCCAGTCCCTTCAGCCCAGGGCAGCCTGTCCCCATCGAGTTCTTCATCGGGCGTTACCGCGAAATCGAACGTCTGCGCAGCATGGTCAATGCCAGTACGCAAGGCCGGTTCAAAGTAGGCTTTGTAAGTGGTGAACGGGGTATCGGTAAAGTTCTCTTAAAACAGTAACTTTACTGAATGTCCCATTTCGGAGTGCACTACCATTTTCCTTCAGGCGGAGGATTATGTCGGTTTTCATTTGAGAAGACGGCGTGATTCGTGTTTGTTGGGGATTGTGTTTTCTATTGACTTATCGTATTATAGTAGCTACGAGAGCGTTTCCTTCTGACTCATTTGAGTTTTCCATGAATTGAGATAGGTTGGATGATATGGCAGTTTTGAATGTCTTAAAGGGCGCATACGTGTTGTGGAAAACACGAGATAACACAGAAGCCCGTATGAGAACCGTCTTGGATATTTTGTATCCCAAAGTCACGTCATGGATTCAAGAGATCGACAGGGCATTGGTCGGCAATCGAGAAGAGAATGAGCGCGATGGGAACTTTTTGTTTTTCATGATCGAAGTCTCCATACACTCCATTGAAGAACAAATCAAAAACACTCCTGATGACCAGGAAGTTGATTCAGACGGCAATGTTGTTTCCGGTTTGGAAAAAATGGAAAGTGGTATTGTTCTGATGATGAAATCAATCGTACCCAAAGATGATGGATCGGGGAAGGTTTTCTACGATAGAATGTGGGATTACATTGGACGACTTCAGGATATAAGAAATCGGATCGTTGAGCGGGACTGTCTTTTGTCGCCCGTAGTGGGCAAGCCCTTCACAGACAGAAAAGGATTCTTGCTGGCCATTAGAGATGATTGATGAATTGCCCCTTCCCCCTCCCCACCAGATTCCGCACAACTGAAAGATTTAACAGGGACATTAAGAAAGTCCCTCCGAAGATCAAAACGAAAACAGCGCTGATGGTAAGCCAGTTTGCCAGCGGCGACCCCCAGGAAGAATTCAGACCCGAAAAACTAAAAACGACAAATCTATTCAGAATAAAGATCGATGAGTATAGGGTTTTGTATGAATTGGAAGAAGAAAACGGAGCCTATGAAGGAATACTCCGCGCAATCATCAAGCGCAACAACGACTATCGTGAGCTGAGAAAACGATAGTCTGCCCGCCTCTTTGCTCTGCTACAGACTCCCACTGAACATTGCCCATAGTATTCTCGATCCGCCACTTACACAAAACCATAATGCGACTCTATTGGCAGGATTTCGTCAGGTCTTCCAATTCATCTTCTTTGTAGGTGGCCGGAACCCATTCACGAGTCAAGTACGGCTTCTCAAACTCGTCCAACTGAAATGCGTCACGGTACCATTTGGGTAGGCCAGCCGTCGGCGGATTATCCGGATGATAAATCGGCGCGTTCCACTGAGGCATCCCTACTTCCGGCCAATGATCCTTGCCGTACTTCATGGGATATACCCACCAGAGTCCTTTATTCGGTTCAACCAGGAAAATCTCGTCAGGTAAGTAAGTCTGTTCTGTCAGCAGGGTTGGTAGCTGGTTCCCGATGAGGTCGAATCTCGTATGAGCTGCGTCCTGGCTTTCCAAGATCAGGACGGTTCGTGCCCCTTCGGCACAGCACTTCGCCAATTTCGGAAACTTGTCGGAGAAAGCTCTACGGATCCGTTCTGTTCGGAAGCTTTCCAGGTCTTTGGGATAGTCAAGTACCGTTTGAACAAAGCCTGGCTTACGTCCAATCACAGTCCCATTCCGCCACCTCAGCAATTCGACTGTACAGTTTATGCCCGGGGGCTTGTCTTTGACGCTATCTTCTGGAAAACAGTAAGGGCTGAGAGGGGTGCCATGAATGTCGATAGGTAAAGATAGTCCAGTAATCCTCTCGAACATAATCCGGGCACTGCTTTTGACCCAGTCGGCAAGGTTCTTCAAAGCCCTAACCCGCTTGACTTTCCTACCGGGAAGACAAACCTCTTTCGGTACCTGAAGCACGTAGTACATGGGGTCTAGCAATTGGCCAGTGAGGTTTTTTATCAAGAATTGTCTAATCTCCGCGACGGTTAACTCAGCTTTAATATTGTTCTCGAAGGGTTCGATTACCGTGTGCTCGATCGCGTATTCCTGTTCACACAACTTCAGACGCAATTCCACTGGCGGACCTACTCGATCCTTCTCAGGATGACGGATATCAGATCGTACCTCCCTAATACGTCTTTCCATAGTTTTCACGACCGCGTCACACGCCTTACCCTCGTTTTTCGGTACGATCACAGGCGGTTTCTTGTATGGTGTCTCGTTATTCCTCATCTGCGTCGTATTCGTCCTGGTCGTCTTGCGCTGATGCCGGTTCATTTCCCCTGTGAGGATCGCGATCAGATGTTCAGCATGTTCTGTGACATGTATGGTCTCATGTAGGGTGTCTTGCCCCTTTCCCTATTTATCAGTGCCTTATCTTGTATGGTGTCATGTACGGTCACCGCACGAGAACCCCGCTCATGCACGGGCAGGCGCACTCGAATCCAGGTCCGATCCTCGTCGCTTAAGAAGAAGGGTTCCGGTGAGGCGTTCTGTCGCATGGCCCGGAAAACTTTTGGCACTCGGTTGAGTGGGCCTCGGTGAGGTCGAGTTCTTTCAGAAACTCACCAATGTTTCGGTTCCGGCAGCGACGGCTCACGGTCTTCCTCTCCTTGAAGTCATCCATGTCGATATTGATGGGAAGTTTGCCGGTCATGTTGTTGCCATCATGCCTCTGCGTTTCGCCCGCGGGTTGTTTTGATTTTGTATAGCTTTTTCGACTTTGATGCGCTCAAGCAGGCTGGATGCAGGCTCGTCATCCGGGTCTTGCGGGACGAGTTGGCCGAAGAATGCTTTCGCGACACGCATTATTCATAAATCGCCTTTGACGGGAGATCATGGCCGTCCTGGCGTACTGCTCACCCTTTTGGGGCGGGCGTTCCGAGGTTTCTGTTGGGCCTTGTTTGGGATGTCTGGGAAGGCTTAAACTCATAGAGGTGGGGGAATCTATAGACTACAATAAGTGTTTATATTACAGTAATATACGGTATTCAAACTGTTATGCCCACACAACACCCCACGACTCGGTGAAGTTGCTATCTTACTTTTTACCGATAATACGTATGGCTATAACCTCTCCGAAACGGTTGACAACAGTGCCCAAAAACGCACCTGCAACCTTGGCACCAGCCTCAGGTTCTTTGATTTCAGGTATCAATATGGCATTAGCACCCGTTTCACCGGCCTTTTTACGCATTGATTCTATCATCTGAGCTCGACTAGTCCAATTTGCATCTCCCTCGGAAGAAACAATGGCTATCCGTACATATTCGTAATCAGTTAATTCGTCTTCACTTGTGAATATCCTGACTTGTACGGGATCAACCTGCTCATACTGGGTAGCCGAAGGATCCAATATGACGGCTTTGGTTGTTACACATCCTGCCGCAGTTAACCCCAGTAAACAAATTCCAAGGAGATACCTGAACATGCCATTCTCCTCTGCTGTTTGTATGTGATGGTCTGGCTGATGGACTTAGCCCGAAACGGCTTCCTGGAGAACCCGGGGCTTGAACTCGAGGGTGAACTGACGTCGTTTCAGTGCCATGGGGTGGGTGCCTTCTCAGTCAGGAGGAAGCTTAACTCTGTGTCCCGGTCAAGGGTGCACTACAAGATCAACGGCACACACCAAGTACTACTTGATCGACTCTACCTCTAAATCTACTCCTGATAGTCATCTCCCGCCGTCAAAGATTCGCGTCGTTTGAATGCCAATGCCTCCGTGAGCGTTTCGGCCAGGCTCTGCCTTAATGCCTTGCGCGTTCGTTCCTGGCAGTTGACGCCAGGCACTTCTTCAATCCATCCGATCCACCAACCACCGCTGTGTTTCATCACTGCCGTGTATTCCATAATCCATCCTTGTATAACGGTGATTACAGGTCTAAGAACACCCAGCATCCAGAAACTGCTGTTCTATGACGTTGCCGTTGATCCGGATAGTTCAAAGCGTTGAATTCGAAACGAAGGCACACGTACCGGAGAAGGCTTTGGCTGGTTTGATAGAGTGGTTATTTCGAATCCAATGGGTTGAATCCAAAATCCTAAAGACCCTGAGTACCCATAACTACAGTTGATGGAGGTGGGGGGAATCGACAGACGACTATAAGTACCTTATTTACTAAATTAACAATTACTTGTGCTGATCATACCCCGTATGCCCACACATTGGAAATCACTTGAAATAGTTCAATAGGCCAACTATAACAGCTCCTGCTGCCCCAAGCAATGAAAGTCCGGCGGCCCCGGCACCGACCAATACCCATATCTTTAGGTTGGCGATATCTTCTTTTGTAGCGGTATATTTAAATTTCTCTTCAATTCGGCCCAGTTTTACCCGAATGTTATCTGCACCGTAGTACAGATCATCTTGAACCTGTCTAATGAAACTATGGATTTCAGCTTGGGAAATCTCGGGTTCTTCAGGTGCTCTTCTCGACTTTGGACTGTTCATTATCCATCCAATCCCATAGTTCAGCAGGGCCGTATCCATATACCCGATCTGCTTCAACGATCATCCCCGACACAGGATGTTGGTTAACTTCTGGGTCCATGTCAATCAGTTTGCCCAGTTCGGACATTTTGCCATCGAAGTAAACGAAATAGACCGGTGATTCTTCCTTAATTGGGAACGGCAACTCGGTTATCTTCTCATGGATCTCTTTGAATTCTTCATCCGAGTTACTGTCAAACACAACAACAGCATACAACATTTAACGACTCCAGTTCATCCAAACGCCATCATCATTTTCTGACTCTAACAGTTTTAGACGCTAAAACGGCCGGTTTCCTGTAAAGAAAAGCAGGTAAGGTTTGAGTTTAAGGAATATTACATCATGGGTCTGTCACAGATTCTTCGAATCCAATGGGTTGGATCCAAAATCCTAAAGACCCTGAGTACCTGCAACTACAGTTTGATGGAGGTGGGGGGAATCGAACCCCCGTCCGAAAGTGCCTAAGCGGGAACGTCTACATGCGTAGCCTGTTTTTTGGTCTCGTTCCGGAGAACTCCGGCAGGCAGGATTTAACCGGAACCAGCCTCAGTTGAGTCTCGCCTGGCGCCCTGAGGCACGACGCCCGGCCAGCCTGCTTTATCGACGCCTCTGACCATCCCGCAGGCGGGGTTGATCAAAGACGGGCTGATCTAACTGATGTCAGGCAGCCATTGCATACGAAGGTTCGTCTGCAGTTAGTTTTGTTCCCAATGGTTTAACGAGGTTTTTGGGGACCTCGGCACGCGGTTCCCACCGCAACCACTCCCGTCGAATCCTTTCACCCCCATGTCAAAGAAGGTAGGCCTTTTGCCCGTCCCTGTCAACTCCACCCGTGCGAAAAGGCGCGGGTACAACCGGAATCGGGCAGTGCACCGCCAGGGAATCGAACCCCGAACCCACTGATTAAGAGTCAGTTGCTCTGCCAATTGAGCTAGCGGTGCATCCATGAGCGCGGAAGGAATCGAACCTTCGACCCACAGATTAAAAGTCTGTTGCTCTGCCAACTGAGCTACGCGCCCTCGCAGGCGAAGCAAGATAAGCGATTGCGCCCCGAAGGTCAACCCATTTCCAGTTTGGACGGGATGGCCAGTCGACACGGATTTGGGACTACATTTGACGCTTTTCCCACTCGCGTCAGGGCTGGGCCCGTCCAGTTACGGCAACGCACCGAGCCTACAGGCATACGATCGCGTCGTCTACAGAAATATGGTCGCGTCGTCTACAGAAATATGGTCGCGTCGTCTACAGGCATATGATCGCGTCGTCTACAGAAATATGGTCGCGTCCCGGTGCGAACCCACTGAGACGAGGTTCACCCTGGACTTCACCAGTTCGGCGATACGCTCGATGTACGACTTCGCTTCCTTCGGCAGACCGTCCCACGTCCGGATGTGCCCGGTGGGCCGGTTCCAGCCCTCCATCTCCTCGTAGACGGGTTCACATTGGCCGAGGACGTTCGCGTCGCTGGGCAGGTGGCGGACCACGTCGCCGTTCAACCTGTAGCCCGTACACAACCGCAGCGTCTGGAGGCTGTCCAGCGTGTCGAGGCGGGCGAGTGCCAAGCTGTCGATGCCGTTCACCATGACGGCGTAGCGGACGACCATGGCGTCGAACCAGCCGCAACGCCGCGGGCGGCCCGTCGTCGCGCCGTATTCGCCCGCCATGCGCCGGAACTCGTCGCCCCACCGGGAGGGGAACTCCGTGGGGAAGGGTCCGTTCCCTACCCGGGTGGTATACGCCTTGGCCACGCCGATGACTTCGTCGATGCGCGTGGGGCCGACGCCGGCGCCCATGCAGGCCGCGCCCGTGGTCGTGTTGGAGGACGTGACGTAGGGGTAGGTCCCGTGGTCCACGTCCAGCAGCGTGCCCTGGCTGCCCTCGAAGAGGATCTCCCGGCCGGCGTCGATGGCCTCGTTGAGGTACTCCGACGTGTTGATCACGTACGGACCGATCTGCCTGGCGAAGGCCAGGTATTCCTCGATGATCCGGTCCGCGTCGAGCGCTTCCGTCTGGTAGACGGCGTCGAGGATCTTGTTCGCCTCGTCGATGTTGCGCTGCAGCTTCTCCCTGAGCACCCCGTGGTCGTGCAGGTCGACGATGCGTATGCCCTTGCGGGCGGCCTTGTCCGCGTAGGCCGGACCGATCCCCCTGCCCGTCGTGCCGATGCGCTCTTCCTCCTGCCTTCGCTCCTCCCCGACCCGGTCGATCAGCTTGTGGTACGGCATGATGAGATGGGCGTTGTGGCTGATGAACAGGCGTCCCGCCACGTCGATGCCGTGCGATCCGAGCATCTCGATCTCTTCCATCAGCGCTTCGGGATCGATCACCGTGCCGTTGCCGATGACGCAGGTCTTCTCCGGTCGGATGATGCCCACGGGGATGAGATGCAGGATGTACTCCTGGTCTCCCACCTGCACGGTGTGCCCGGCATTGGCCCCGCCCTGGAACCGCACGACGACGTCGGCCCGCTCACTCAGGAAATCGACGATCTTGCCCTTGCCTTCGTCGCCCCAGGCTGCGCCTACGAGAATGCGAACGGCCATATGATGCTGCACGCTCCTTGTACGATGCCCGGCTGGTCGATGCCGGCTGGTCGATGCCCGGCTGGTCGATACCCGGATGATCCTTGCCGCGCGTCACCGGAGACCGGCTCCGGGGTCATAAACAACAAAAGGGCGAGTCATAAGACCCGCCCTCGAGACCGTTAGATCTTACAGTTCATTGTATGTAGCACGGACGCGGGAGGTCAAGAAAAAAAGCACGCAAAAACGGGCAACGTCAGGGCGCCAGGGCACCGTCGAACAGATCGGTTGACATTCGAGCCGTACGTGGTACTAATGCAGTTAAGACCGTAAGCGGGCCGGAGCGCGAACCACACGCTCCCACTTGATATGAAGAGAGGAACTTTCCCATGTTTTCCTGCATCAACGGCGCGACGACTATGCCCTATACCCTGGAGCAGGACCTGGAAGCGGCGGCGAAGGCAGGGTTCGACGCCGTGGAGATCTGGTCTCGCAAGCTCGACGCGTACCTTGTAGATCACGATGCGGCCGAACTGAAGGATCTCCTGGATGCCCACGGGCTGCGCGCGGCCTCGCTCTGTCCGTACGGACTGGTCGGGTTCTCCGACAATCGAACGCAGCTACAGGAAATCGAACGCGCGGCGGAGGTCGCCGCGGCGATCGACTGTCCCGTCCTCCTCGTCTGCGCCGACGCGCCTCCGGTCGGCATGGACCGGGTTGAAGCCTTTGATACCATGGCCGTAGCGGCGCGTGCATACGCGGAACGGGCCGCTGTCAACGGCGTGAAGATCGCCATCGAACCCCTCGGACGCCATCCCTTCATCCCGGGACCCCGCGAGGCCCTGGAGGTGATCGAACGGGCGGACCACGGTAGTCTAGGCTTGATGATGGACTTCTTCCACTACTACAAGTCGGGCGTCCCGCTCGAGGACATACGAGCCATCCCCACGGAATTGCTGTTGATCGTCCACGTCAACGACTGCGAGGATCTGCCGCTGGCGGCGCTGACCGACCAGCATCGCGTGTATATGGGCGAAGGCGTGATCCCACTAGGGCAGATGCTGGACGCGCTCAGATCGAAGGGATACCCGGGCGCCCTTTCGGTCGAGATCTTCCGGGAGGAATACTGGACAAAGGACCCGGTGGAGATCTCCGTGGCGGCAAGGGCCGCGTACGACCGGATGATGAAGGCCTGATTTGGCGAGCCGCGTTCAACGAAGTGACCCAGCGCCGAGGCCTGCAAGGGACCGACGGGGCCTGCAACTGCAACGGACCGCCAGCCCCGAAAGGAGCTACTCCGCTTCCGGCTTCCGATACCGCAGGTTCAGGGTCTTCGGATGGGCGGCGCGAGCCTCGTCGAGGCGGCCCACCGGCGTGGTGTAGGGGGCGTTGCGGACCAGCTCCGGATCGTTTTCCGCTTCTTCGGCAATGGCGGTCATGGCGTCGATGAACTGGTCGATGGATTCCTTGCTCTCGGTCTCCGTGGGTTCGACCATGGCGGCCTCGGGGACGATGAGCGGGAAGTAGATCGTCGGTGCGTAGAAGCCGTAGTCGAGCAGCCGCTTGGCGATGTCGAGCATCCTGACGCCGTGCTCGCGGAACCGGGTGCCGGAGGCCACGAACTCGTGCTGGCAGGGCACTTCGGCGGGAATGGGGGTCTCCTTCTGCGCGCCGTGGACGAGGACGGTGCGGGGGTAGTGTTGCTCCAGGCGCCGCATGATGTAGTTGGCGTTCAGGATGGCGTTCTCGCTGACCTGGCGCAGGCCGTCGGGACCGTTGGCCCGTATGTAGGCGTAGGCCCGGACCATCATCCCGAAGCTGCCGCCGAAGCTGCGGACGCGGCCGATGGATTCCGGCCGGTCGTAGTCGAACCGGTACGCGTCGCCGTCCTTCACCGGCACGGGCGTCGGCAGGAACCGGACCAGGTCGCTCCGCACGCCGACGGGGCCCGCCCCCGGGCCGCCGCCTCCGTGGGGCGTGGAAAAGGTCTTGTGGAGGTTGAAGTGGACGACGTCGAACCCCATGTCGCCGGGCCGCGTGATGCCGAGGACCGCGTTGAGGTTCGCCCCGTCCATGTAGAGCAGGGCGCCCGCGTCGTGGACGATGTCCGCGATGGTGCGGATCTCCGATTCGAACAGCCCCAGCGTATTCGGATTGGTGAGCATGAAGGCGGCCGTTTCCTCGTCGATCAACTCCGCCAGCCGGCCGGTGTCCACGAGCCCGCGGGCATTGGTCGGGATCTGCACCGTTTCGTAGCCCACCAGCGTGACGCTGGCCGGGTTGGTGCCATGGGCCGAATCGGGGATGATGACCTTGCGGCGGGCGCGTCCCAGGCTCTCGTGGTAGGCCCGCATGATCATCAGGCCGGTCAGTTCGCCATGGGCCCCGGCGGCAGGCTGCAGCGTGACCCCTTCCAATCCCGCTATTTCCGCCAGGTAATCGGACAGTTCGTACAGGAGCTGGAGGCTGCCCTGGCAGGTCTTGTCCTGCTGCAGGGGGTGCAGGCGCGCGAACCCCGGCAGGGCCGCCACGTCCTCGTTGACCTTCGGGTTGTGCTTGATGGTGCACGAGCCGAGGGGATACATGGCCCGGTCGGGGTGGTAGTTCAGGGTGGACAGCCGCGTGTAGTGGCGGACGACGTCGACCTCGCTGACCTCGGGCAACTCGGGCGGTACGCCGCGAACGTCCCCGGCGGACAGGTACGCCGCAACGGCCCTCGCGGGCACGTCCGGCTCCGGCAGCGACACGCCCTGTCTGCCAGGCGAACTCAGTTCAAAAATAAGCGGTTCTGGCAATCTTCTTCCTCTCTGGATACGCTCGTTCCGTGTCCGGCGGCTCCCCCGCCCGACAAAACCGGCTTTGTCTGCTCCTGTTGGCGGTTCCGCGCCCACGGATCCACTTTCCCCGCCACAACTCAACTGAATCGGCCCAAAGCTTCGACCAGCCGGTCGATCTGGGCGCGCGTCCGCCGCTCCGTCACGGCGATCAGCAGGCCGTTTTCCAGTTCCAGCGACGGGAAGCGCTCCAGGTCGATACCGGCCAGCAGCCCCTCTTCCGCTAGCCTGGTCACGATTTCACCGGGAGATGCCGGCGTCCTTACCACGAATTCCTTGAAGAAGGGCCGGTCGAAGGCGAGTTCGTAGCCGGGCAGGTCCGCGATACGCTCTGCCGCGTAGTGGCTCTTGTGGAGGCACAGCTCCGCTACCTGCCTCAACCCCTCTTTTCCGATCAACGACAGGTAGATCGTCGCCATCAGGGCGTTGAGCTGCTGGCTGGTGCAGATGTTCGACGTCGCCTTGTCCCGCCGGATGTGCTGCTCGCGGGCCTGAAGCGTCAACACGAATCCCCGCCGGTCCCCCTGGTCGACGGTCTGTCCCGCGATGCGTCCGGGCATGCGCCGGACGAAGCGGTCCCGCGCCGCGAAGAAACCCAGGGCCGGTCCGCCGAAACTCACCTGGTTTCCCATGGACTGCCCCTCGCCCACGGCGATGTCCGCGCCGTAGGCGCCCGGAGATTCGATGATCCCGAGGGAGATCGGGTCCACGGCCATGACGAGGAGAGCGCCCGCGCCGTGCACGACCCGTTCCAGGTCTCGCATGGACTCCAGGCAGCCGAGGAAATTGGGATGCTGGACGATGACGCACGCGGTGTCGTCCGATATGGCAGCCGCCAGCCGGTCGGGAGCCAGCGCGCCGCCGGTACAGGGCAGCGTCTCCACCTCGATGCCCGGCCCGTGGGCGTAAGTATATACCGTTTCGGCGTAGTGGGGGTGCAGGCCGCCCGCCAGGAGCACGCGGTCGCGCCGCGTCGCCGACCGGGCCAGCAGCGCCGCCTCCGCCGCTGCCGAGGCGCCGTCGTACATGGAAGCGTTGGCCACGTCCAGGCCCGTCAGCTCGCAGATCATCGTCTGGAATTCGTAGATGCCCTGCAGCGTCCCCTGGCTCACTTCCGGCTGGTAGGGCGTGTAGGAAGTCAGGAATTCCGAGCGGCCCGCCAGGTGCCCGACGGCGCTGGGAACGAAGTGGTCGTACATGCCGCCGCCCACGAAGGACGCCATCCGGTCGGCCGAGCCGTTCCGGGCGGCCATCTCGCCCAGGGTATCGTGGAGTTCAAGTTCCGAAAGGGCGGGCGGGAGGTCCAGGGGGGTGTCGAGGCGGATCTCGCCCGGGACGACGGTCAACAGTTCTTCGACCGACTCGATGCCGATGGCGGCCATCATCGCCCGCCGGTCGGCATCGGTGTTGGGAATGTACGTCATGGATTCTCCGCTGGCGCCGCCCCCCTCAGGCGCCGGCCGCTCAAGCGTCCCGTCCCCTCAGGCGCCGGCCGCTCAAGCGTCCCGTCCCCTCAGGCGCCGGTGAAGGAGCGGTAGTCCGCGGCGGTCATCAGGCTGGTGAAGACGCCCGCGTCGTCCACCTGGAGCCTGATCATCCAGCCGTCGCCGTAGGGGTCCTGGTTGACCGCTTCGGGGCTGTCTTCCAGGTCGTCGTTCACTTCCGTTACCGTACCGCCCATCGGACTGTAGAGATCCGATACGGTCTTCACGGCTTCCACCGCACCGAAGACGCCCATCTCGGCCACGGTGTCGCCTTCCGAAGGCAGTTCCACGAAGACGATGTCGCCGAGTTCGGACTGAGCGAAATCCGTGATGCCGACGGTGGCGACGTCGCCCTCCAGACGCACCCACTCGTGTTCGGTCGAATAGCGGAGATCCTCGGGCGTGTTCATGCGGTCCTTTCTCCGGCGCTCCGGTCCGTTGCGGACCTCGCAGCCGGTCATATCTTCAACCTGACGGGGTCATCGATTCAACGAAGTCCGTATCCGCCGTACCGGAACGGAAGGTGGGGTGTTTCAACATGAACCGGTGGAACGGTATGGTCGTGTTTATGCCTTCGACGATGAACTCGTCCAGGGCCCGCTCGGTCCGCGTCAGCGCCTCCTCCCGGTCCCTGCCCCAGACGATCAGCTTCGCCAGCATGGAGTCGTAGAACGGCGTGACCACGTACTCGGCGTGCACGTGGCTGTCCACCCGCACCCCGTATCCGCCCGGCGTGTGAAAACTGGTGATCTCGCCCGTGGAGGGCATGAAGTTCCGGTCCGGGTCCTCGGCGTTGATCCGGCACTCGATGGCGTGTCCGCGCAGTTGGACGTCTTCCTGCGAGAACCCGAGGGGATGGCCGGAGGCCACGCGGATCTGTTCCTTGACGAGATCCTGTGAAACGACCATTTCCGTCACGGGATGTTCCACCTGGATGCGCGTGTTCATTTCCATGAAGTAGAACCGGCGGTCCTCCGTCACCAGGAACTCCACGGTGCCCGCGTTTTCATAGTCGATCGCCCGCGCCGCGCGCAGGGCGGCCTCTCCCAGTCCGGAGCGAAGCGCGTCGTCGACGAAGGGGGACGGCGACTCTTCGATGAGCTTCTGACGCCGCCGCTGTATCGAACAGTCCCGCTCGCCGAGGTGGACGACCCGGCCGTGGCGGTCGCCCAGGACCTGCACCTCGATGTGCCGGGCCTTTTCAATATACCTTTCCAGGTACAGCGCGGGGTTGTCGAAGGCGTTCTGGGCCTCCCGGGAAGCCAGGCGGAAGGCTTCGCGCAACGCGTCTGCGTCGCGGACGATGCGGATGCCCCGTCCGCCGCCGCCCGCCGAGGCCTTGATCACCAGGGGGAACCCGATATCGTCCGAGGCCGCCATCGCGGCGTCCTCGTCGGCGACGACGTCCTCCGTGCCGGGAATGGTGGGGACGTCGGACGCCGCCACCGTCTTGCGCGCTTCGGCCTTGTCGCCCATGAGGCGTATGGCCCGGGAAGAGGGGCCGATGAAGGCGATGTCGCAGGATTCGCACACCTCGGCGAAGTGGGGATTTTCGGACAGGAACCCGTATCCGGGGTGCACGGCGTCGGCGTTCATGATTTCCGCCGCGCTGATGATGCGGGGTATGTTCAGGTAGCTGTCGTTCGGCGAGTTGCTGCCGATGCAGACCGCCTCGTCGGCGAAACGGACGTGGAGAGAGTCCTGGTCCGATTCGGAGTGGACGGCCACCGTCGCGATGTTCAACTCTTTGCAGGAGCGGATGACGCGCAGGGCGATCTCGCCGCGGTTGGCGATGAGGATCTTCTGAAACATCGATGCCTATGCCGGTTCGATCAGAAACAACGGTTGGCCGTACTCGACGGGCTGGGCGTCTTCCACCAGGATGGCCATCACGCGCCCGTTCAATTCGGACTGGATGGGGTTCATCAGCTTCATGGCTTCGATGATGCACAGCTGCTGGCCGGCGCTGATCCGGTCCTGCTCCTGAACGAAGGGCTCGGCGTCGGGCTCGGGTGACCGGTAGAAGGTGCCCACCATGGGCGAGGTCACCTCGACGTAAGTACTGTCGGCAGAGGTGGCCGGACCGTTGTCCGACGACGCGTTCTCCACAGGCGGTACGGCGGCTGCGGCTGGAGGGTCTGCCACGGGCGCAGGAGCGGCTGCCGCGGTCGCGCCGGGCGTCATGCGGACGATCCGGATCTTCCGGTCGCCCTCGGCCACCTCGACTTCCTGGATGTCCGTGTCCCGCAACGATTCGATCAGCTTGAGCACCTCATCGATTCCCATGACAGGCTCCTCGGGAGAACGGTTACACCCGCTCCACGTATTCGCGGGTCCGCGTGTCGATACGCAGCACGTCGCCCGGGTTGATGAACAGCGGGACCTGCACCACGGCGCCGCTCTCGAGCGTGGCCGGCTTGGTGCCGCCGGTCGCGGTATCGCCGCGCATACCCGGATCGGTCAGCGTCACTTCCAGCTCGATGAAATTCGGCATTTCGATACCCACGACGCCCTCGTCCGCGGTGAGCAGTTCGAGCGTCATGCTGTCCTTCATGTAATCCTTGTTGTCCCCGATGATCGCCGTGCCGACGGGCACCTGTTCGTAGGTCTCCAGATCCATCATGTAGTACATGTCACCGTCGGTGTACTGGTACTGGGCCTTGCGGCGTTCCACCCGCACGTCTTCCAGTTTGTCCGAGGCCTTGTACGTCTTGTCGATCACGGACCCGGTGTGGATATGCTTCAGACGGGTACGCGAGAAGGCCGTTCCCTTGCCGGGCTTTATGTGTTCACAACCCGTTATGAGGTATATGGACCCGTCGATCCTGATGGTCATTCCGGTACGCAGGTCTGTCGCGTTTACCATAGGATTCGGCTGGTCTCCTCTACCCGCTGCGTCGCGGCCGGTCCCCGTTGACGGACTGATCGGCATACGCCGCGCGCGCCGTCGTACGCTACGCGCGGCATCATCCTGTCCGGCTGGGAGGAAATCATCCCCGCTTACAGGGTGGGCAACGGGATTCGAACCCGCGACCTCCAGAGCCACAGTCTAGCGCTCTAACCAACTGAGCTATGCCCACCATCGACTACGAATCAAGCAGTCAATATAGACGCCGCGCCAGCCTGCTGTCAAGGGATTTGTCGGAGATCCGGCGCTCGTCCGGCGAGGCTCCGGGAAGGGTTTTCGCTCCGCAGCCCGCCGCCGTAAATCACCCGCCCTTCATGGAGAAAACGCCCCGCGGCGCATCGGGAGCCGAAGCTTCGTCCATGGTCTCGAAGACCGGCGCCGCTTCCTCCAGTGGCCGGCGGATGACCGTCTCCGGCAGGCGCACGTCGACGTCCGCGGGCCTGAGCGCCCTATTGACCGACTGCGTTCTGTACGTCAGTTCCATGGTGCCGGACCTCCCGCCGTTCCGCGTCATGCGTACCGACCCCGGCCGCCAGATCCCGTTTATCTTCCGAAAGCGGCCGAACGTCCGTGCCACGGATTCCCGCCTCGCGGGGGATTCCCGGACCTCCCGGATGACCGCCGTTTTCTCGGTGTCGATCCACAGCGACAGTTTGTCGCCGCCGTCCCGCAGCGTAACGGCTGCCGCTGCTCCGCCGTGGACGTATTCGACGATCCGCATCCCGGCGTATCTGCCGGGTTCCATGGCCCCGGTTACGGCGGTGCGGACGTCCTCCAGGGTCAGGTCCAGCCCGGGTATGGGGGCATCGCGCGTCCCGGGCGTTCCTTCGAAGACGGTGTTTTCACGGGGCAGGTAGAGCCGTACCCGGCGGTCATGGATGAGGAGGACGGCAGGCACCTGGAACAGTGCGCCGTGCACGTCGATGCGGAATCGCGCGGGACTGAGGTACCGGATCCGAAGCGACGCCCGGCCCCGACGGCCCTCGAAGAAGGTTTCGACACGGGCGCTTCCCCGGAAATCCCGAAGGCGCGCCGAGGTCTCGTCCATCTCCCGCAGCAACAAATCGACCGGAACAGGATTCGGCGTGGAAGGCGGAGGCCGGCAGGAAAACAGCAGGAGACCGGCGCAGGCGAGCATCCCGCTCCGCCAACCATGGCCGGACCTGAACAGGCCGGACCGAGACAGGCCGGACCTGAACAGGCCGGTCCTCTTACCTTGCATCTTGAAGTTTCTGCAGGATCTCTTCGGATTCCTCGGGGGTCACGTCTTCCATCTCGAGGGCGCGCTCCCAGTAGCGGACGGCGCTTCTCGTCATGCCGAGCCGGCTGTAAATGTCCCCGAGGTGGTCGTGTACCGTGGCGCTCGTATCTTCGAACTGAAGGGCTTTTTCCACGTAGAACCGCGCTTTCCGGTAGTCCCCGAGTCTGAAATACACCCATCCCAGGCTATCCAGGAACGCCCCGTTTTCCGGGCTCTGCTCGAGCGCTTTCTCGATCATCACCTTGGCTTCGTCCAGTCGCAGGCCCCGGTCGGCCAGGATGTATCCCAGGTAGTTCAGCGTGTAGACGTCGTCGGGATCGATGGCCAGGGCGGTCTCGAAAGTGGCTACGGCCTTGTCGAACTGGCCCGACTGGTCGTAGTTCTGCGCGAGCAGGAAATGGAGGCGGTGATTGGCCTGGAAGCGCGCTACCGCCTGTTCCGTGATTTCGATGGCTTCCTCGTATTTTTCCTGCTCCGTGTGGGCATAGCCGAGGTAGAACCACAGTTCGGGGTTCTCCGGGTCGATTTCGAGGCCGTCCCGAAGGACCCTGATACCGCCTTCGAAGTCTTCCTGGCGCAGGTGGACCAGGCCGAGGTTGACCCATCCCCTCCCGTCTGCCGGATTGAGGTCCGTTACCTTTCGAAAATGCGTCCCCGCCTGTTCGAATGCCTCGCGGGACAGGTAGCTGACGCCCAGGTACAGGTGGAGCTCGGGGATCTCCGGCAGGATCGTCAGGGCCTGGTTGAGCACGCGCTCCGCCTGTTCGTGCCTGTTCTGCCGCAGATAGGCCAGGCTCAGGCTGATCCACCCCCGGGGATCGTGGCGGTTTATCCCGATGCTTTTCTGGGCCTGGTCGATGGACTGGTTGTACATTTCGTTTTCCAGGTAAACGTTCGCCAGGTTCAGGCGCAGGGTGACGTCGTCCGGCAAGGACTCCACGCCTGCTTTCAACGCGGCGATCCCATCCTGCAACGTGCCCTGCTCAATGAGGGCATATCCCAGCGCCATCCGGCTTCGCGCATGTCCGGGATCGACCCGGCTGGCCGATTTGAATGCGGCGATTGCAAGGGGATAGTCGCCGGCTTCCTGGTAGACGAATCCCAGGTGCAGATAGAGCTCGGGGTTTTCCCCCACGACCCCCAGGCCTTCTTTCAGCGTGTCCACGGCCTGTTCAGACTTCCCGGCGCCGCGGTACGCCAGACCGAGGTTGATCCAGTGTTTCGCATCTGCTTCGTCTAAAGAAACGGCCTTCTTCAACGAAGAGACGGCCTTTTCGGGCTCTTTCTGGCTGAGCAGCATTTCTCCAAGGGCCCCATGAAGTTCCGCCGCATTCGGGTGTAAATCCAGGCCCTCCTGGAGGATCGCCAGCGCCTGCTCCACCCGGCCGCTGTTCCGGTAGGCATCGCTCAGCCCCGCCCACAACGCGGGGGAGTTCCTGTTCTGCTCAAGCAGCAAGCGGTATTCGACGGTTGCTTCATCGGGTCTGCCGAGGAACATGAGGAGTCGCGCCAGCCGGTGCCGCAGGGCCGCCTCGCGGTCGGGCCCCAGGGCGATGATCTCCCGGTACGTGGCCACGGCCTTGTCCCATTGCCGCCTGAACTCGTAGATTTCCGTCAGGGCCACCCGCGCGGGGATCGAATCCGGGTAGTCGTCGAGGACCTTCTGCAAGGCGATGACCGCCTTGTCGTACATCTCCCTCTTCCGGTAGGCGTCGGCCAGTTTGAAATGGAATTCGGCGTTTCGGGGGGCCAGGCGGCTCACCGTTTCCAGCGCGCGCAGGGCGGCCTCTCCGTCGTTCAGGCGTTCCGCCAGTTGCGACAGGGCGATATGCGCTTCGATGTTTCCCGGCTCCAGCGAGACGACGCGCTCGAACGCGGCCCGGGCCGGCAGGTACCTGCCCAAGTCGGCGTTGTATTTTCCCAGGACGAGCCAGGCGTCCGTCGCCGTCGAATCCAGTTCCACCGCCTTACTGGCATGCTCCCGCCCCTTGTCGCGCTGCAACACGCGGTAGTAGTTCACGGCCAGGGCCGTGTGGATCTCGGCGGAAGCAGGATCGTACTGAAGCGCCCGGAGATAGGATTTGATCGCGTTGGCCGGGTCGTTCTGCGCGTCGTAGAGGCCGCCCCGGGCGTAGTGCTCCAGGGCCTTTGCGCGGTTCGCCTGCCCGAGCGCATGGCCATGGGGATACATGGCGGTCGTCATCACGCAGGCCAGCAGGATGCCCCAGGCCGCGGTCTTTGCGGCTGAGCGGTCTTTCGCTGTCATCTTCGTATCCGTCTTCACGTGTCTACCGGAATATCCGCGTAACGTCGTTGAATACCACGAACACCATGAGCAGCAGCAACAGGGCCATGCCCGTCTGTTGCCATACCAGCCGGTACCGGAGCGAAAGCGGACGCCGCATCACGCTTTCGACGCCCAGGATGAGCAACTGCCCGCCGTCCAGTGCGGGGATGGGCAACAGGTTGAGTATGGCGAGGTTTATGCTCAGAAAGGCCATGAAACTGAAAAGGCTGCTCGCCCCCTGGCGGGCGCTGTCCCCCGCCATTTGCGCGATGGCGATGGGGCCGCCCAGCGAGTCGGTGGACACCTGGCCCATGACCAGCTTCTTGACGAAGACGAGTATGGTGTAGGTGACGCCAGCCAGTTGCGTCCCGGCCAGGGTGACGGAAGAGACGAATCCCACCGGACTTCGTTTCATGTGATCCTGCTGGGTAATGCCGATCTGGCCGATATCGATGACGTCCCCGGTCTCCCGGTCCAGGTCCTGGGCCGTATTGGGGGTGATGCCGACCTGATGGAGTTGCCCGTTCCGGGTCCAGGACACGCTCGTTTCCATGCCCGGCCGGCCTCGTATCAGTTCGACCATCTCGTACCATTGTGTAACCGGGACGCCGTGCACGGACGTGATGACGTCCCCGGGCCTCAGGCCGGCTTTCTCGGCGGGAGAATCCGGAATGACGGTGCTCACGGCCGACGCCCGGAAATAATCCAGCCCGGAGAGCCGTTCCGCCACGCCGTCGCCGTCATATCGGACTTCGACCGTGCGGTCCTGTCCTCCCCGGCGCACCTTCAGGGCCAGGGACGCCGCGCCGCCGGCGAGCCGTTCACGCACGTCCTCCCACGTATCGACGGGCGCTTGGTCGACTTCGAGGATTTCATCGCCGACCTGCAACCCCGCCGCGGCATACGGGCTTCCGCTTTCCACCCACCCGACGGTGGTCGTGTCGACGAGCATCACGCCCATGGTCACGAAGAACAGCCAGAATATGATGAAGGCGAGGACGAAATTCATGCCCGGACCCGCCGCGATGACGAAGGCCCGAGCCCCCACGGACTTGGACTGGAATTCCCAGGGTTCGCCGGCTTCTCCTTCCGACTCGGCGTCGGGCTGCTCCCCGGCCATTTTGACGTAGCCGCCCAGGGGGATCCAGGAAATGCAGTACTCGGTGTCTCCGATGGTCTTACCGATCATCTTGGGCGGAAATCCGAGGGAGAAACGTTCCACCCGTATGCCCATGCGCTTGGCGGCCAGGAAATGGCCCAGTTCGTGGAAGAAGACCAGTAGCCCGAGGACGAAAATAGCAGATACCACGGTGGTTAACATGCCAGGCACTCCGTTCTCTTCTTACCGCGATTGCATACAGTGGCCGCCAGTTGCCGCGACCTTCGCGCGGCGAAACGTCGTGACGGAAATATAAGGGCGGCCGCCTCTATCCGGCAATCAACTTTTTACCACAATAAGCCCTGGTCCACCGGTCCGCGGCCATGATGGATTCCAGCGTGACGGGACCGGCGCGGTCCGGCGCGGCCGCGTGCCGTTCCATGGCGTCCGCGATGATATCCGGTATGTCGGTAAACCCGATCCGCTGCTGGAGAAAAGCCTCGACGGCCATCTCGTCGGCCGTGCTCAAAACGGCAGGCACGGTGGATCCGCGGCGGCTGGCCTCGTAGGCGAGTCCCAGACAGGGAAACGTGTCCGAATCGGGCGGATCCAGCGTCAGGGACCAGCTTCGCGTGACGTCGAACCGGGGCCAGGGCGTTTCCAGGCGTTCCGGGTAGGACAGGGCGTACTGGATCGGTATGCGCATGTCGGTCGGCCCCATCTGGGCCAGCAGGGATCCGTCGACCATCTCGACCATGGAGTGGATGATGGACTGCGGATGTACCACCACGTCGATCTTCGATACCGGGAGATCGAAGAGCCAGTGGGCTTCGATGACCTCGAATCCCTTGTTCATGAGCGTGGCCGAATCGATCGTGACTTTACGCCCCATGTTCCACGTCGGATGGTTCAACGCGTCCTTCGAGGACATCCGCGCGAGTGCCGCGGGATCGCTGTTTCGGAAGGGGCCGCCCGACGCCGTCAGGATCACGCGGGCGATCCGGTCCGGATCCTGCCCGGCCAGGCACTGGTGCACCGCGCAGTGCTCGCTGTCCACGGGCAGGATGTCCACCCCGTTGCGCCGCGCCGCCGCCATGACGATCTCCCCGGCCATGACCAGGATCTCCTTGTTGGCCAGTCCGATGGTCTTGCCCGCTTCGATCGCCTTCAGCGTCGGAACCAGCCCCGCGCTCCCCGGGAGGGCGCTGACCACCATGTCCACGTCGGGGTGGGTGACCGCTTCGATCAGGCCTTCCACGCCGGTATGGATCGAAGGCGCGCCGGAACCCCGGGTCAGTTCCGCGGCACGCTCCCCGTCGTTGACGGCGACCACGCGAGGACGGAACCGCGCGATCTGTTGCTCGAGCAGGTCGACCCGGGTGTTGGTGGTCAGGCTGTGGGCCGTGTACCGGTCCGGGAAGGCCGCGAGGACGTCCAGCGTCTGCGTGCCGACGGAACCCGTCGAACCCAGGATGGCGATGCGCTTCATGGTCTCCAGACCCTCCGCCCGTAACCTCAGCCAACCACGCAGGCCAGGTAGTAGTACACGAATGGCGCCGCGAAGAACACGCTGTCGAACCGGTCCAGGATACCGCCGTGGCCCGGAATGATACGGGAGGAATCCTTCAGTCCCGCGTCCCGTTTCACCAGGGATTCCACCAGGTCGCCGACCTGGGCGACGATCCCGCCCGCGGCGCCCAGGACGACGCAATGAAGCGGACTCAGAAAGGGAAACAACGCGTATCGGAGCGCGAACATGAAGAGTACGGCGCCGATCAGTCCTCCGATGGTGCCCTCCACGGTCTTGCCCGCGCTGACGCGGGACAGCAGATGGTGGCGACCCAGCAGTCTGCCCGTGAAATAGGCGAAGGCATCGTAGGACCAGGGTATGGCGAAAGCGAGCAGGACCGGCGCCATGGCCCGTTCTCCCCAGGTCATCGCATCGGGAATGTCGACAGGCCATCTGCCGAGCAGGATCAGGTGGCTGCCCAAAAGGCCGATATAGGTTACGCCGAATACCGTGGCCGCCACGTTCTGAAAGGGGGAACGCAGGCGTTTTCTGAACACTTCCGCCGCGGCGGCCAGGAGCAGCAGGGCCGTGAGGATCAGCGGGGCGTGGCTGCCTGCTTCGAGCCAGGCGTCCAGACACAGCAGAATAGCCGCGGGCGTGCCGATGAACCAGTTGGGACTGACGTCCTTCGCCGCGGCGATACCGTGGTATTCACGGAGGCCGAAGAGCACGACGAGGGTGACGAAGACGAAGAGGCTCGTTCCGCCAATCCAGCAGATGAGCACGATGCACGGGACGAACACCGCACCCACTGCGATACGGACCCAAGTCTCCGCGAAGGCCGCCATGGAGAGTCACTCCGTTACGTGCTGAGAGAAGACACCTGCTCGCCGGTTCTGCCGAATCGGCGTTCCCTCGATTGGTAATCCCTGACGGCCTCGACGAAATGGCCGCGCGAGAAATCGGGCCAGAGGACGGGAGATACCAGTATCTCGGTATAGGCCAGTTGATAGAGCAGGAAGTTGCTGATCCGCATCTCGCCGCTGGTCCGGATCAGCAGGTCGGGATCGGGCAGGCTTTCCGTGTACAGGTAGGAAGCGAAAAGCGTTTCGTCGATGGCCTCCGGATTCAACTTGCCGGCCTGGACGTCCATGGCGATGCATTGCGCGGCTTCGACGATCTCCTGCCTGCCGCCGTAATTCAGGGCGAAATTCAACAGCAGGCGGTCGTTGCCTGCCGTTTGCTCCATGATCTGGCGGATGACCTGCCGGTTGGTCTCCGGCAGTTCGTCCCACCTGCCCAGGAAGGAGACCCGGATACCGTGCCTGCTGGCTTCGTCGAAGGCGCCGCGCAGCGATTCGACGATCAACTGCATGATGGCGGCGACTTCGCGTTTGGGCCGGTTCCAGTTCTCGGTCGAAAACCCGAAGAAGGTGAGTATCCCTACGCCGAACTCCCCGGCGCACCGAATCATTTCACGAACGGACTCCACCCCGGCGGAATGGCCCTCGTCCCGCGCAAGCCCGTGCTTCTTCGCCCATCGTCCGTTGCCGTCCATGATGAACGCGATATGGCGGGGCATGCGCTCCGGATCCAGTCCTTCTGAGACCGCCCGGTCTTTCTCTGCGTCTCGACCCACGTCACCCCCGATTTACCGCCGGCCGGTAATGGACCCGGATGGCCGCTTCCGTCTAGATCTCCAGGATTTCCTGTTCTTTTACCGATATGGCGCTGTCGATGGAGGAGGTATGCTGGTCGGTGAGGTCCTGGATGGTCTTCTGATGCCGTTTGCTTTCGTCTTCCGACAACCGGTGGGCCTTTTCTTCGGCCTTGATGCGCTCGTTCATCTCCCTGCGCACGTTCCGGATGCCAATCTTGCCGTCCTCGCCCAGTTTCTTGACCAGTTTCACGTATTCGAGCCTGCGTTCTTCGGTCAGCGGAGGAACCGGCAGGTGGATCACGCTCCCGTCGGAATTCGGCATGAGTCCCAGGTCGGAAGTCTGGATGGACCGCACGATTTCGGGGATCATCTGCTTGTCCCAGGGCTGGATCGAGATCGTGCGCGCGTCCGGCGTGTTTATGGTGGCGACCTGGTTGATGGGGGTCATGGCGCCGTAGGCTTCCACCTGGACGTTGTCCAGCAGGGCTGGATTGGCCCGTCCCGCCCGTACTCCGGCCAGTTCCATGCGGAGCACCTCGACGGATTGATCCATTTTCCTGTTGGTTTCCTTCAAGATATCTTTCGCATCCACGTTTCACCTCGCTGGCAACGAACGAACCGAAAAATCGATTGATCCGGCATCCGGGTTCCGTGCGCTATTCTCCGCCGAGTTCGTACCGGACGAACCGCCTTACCATGATGTTTTCGCCCAGCGTGGCCACCGCATCCGTGATCAGATCCCGCACCGTCTTGTCGGTGTCCCGGATGAACGGCTGTTCCAGCAGGCAGTTTTCCTGGTTGAATTTCTCGATCCTGCCCTGGACGATCCGGTCGATGATGTGATCGGGCTTGCCCTCGTTCCGGGCCTGGTTCCGGTAGATCTCCCGCTCCTGTTCCAGGACGGACGCTTCGATCTGGTCCCGGTCCACGGCGAGTGGACGCGTGGCGGCCACCTGCATGGCGATATCGCGGGCCAGGCCCTGAAAAGATTCGTTCCGGGCGACGAAATCCGTCTCGCAGTTGATCTCGACCATGGTGGCGATGCGGCTGCCGGGATGGATGTAGGTATGGATGATGCCCTCTTTCGCTTCCCGGGCGCTCTTCTTGGACGCCGCCATGATGCCCTTTTCGCGAAGGAGCGTGACGGCCTTTTCGATACTGCCTCCGGACGCTTCGAGGGCTCGCTTGCAGTCCATCATCCCGGCCCCGGTCTGGTTCCTCAGGGTCTTTACGTCGCTTGCTGATATAGTCATAGAATCACAACGCTCTTAGCGAATGTCCATCATCCGCTACGGCCGCCTTTCTCCGGCCACGAATCAGGATCTACGCTTCCTCTTCGACTGCTTCGACCGGCGCTTCATCCGACGGAACGGCCCGGCCGGAATTGCGCAGCCCCTCCTCCACGGCGCTCGCCACGACTTCCGTGATGAGACTGATGGACCTGAGGGCGTCGTCGTTGCCGGGTATGGGGTAGTCGATCAGATCGGGGTCGCAATTCGTATCCAGGATGCTCACGATGGGGATTTCCAGGGTATTGGCCTCCGCGACGGCGATGCGCTCCTTCCGGGCGTCCACCACGAAGATGACGCCGGGCAGGTCGCGCATGTCGCGGATTCCGCCCAGGACTTTCTGCAGGCGCTCGCGCTCTTTTTCCAGGCTCGCGGCCTCCTTCTTCGTCAGCGCTTCCATGGTGCCGTGCTCTTTCATCTTCTCGAGTTCTTCCAGCCGCTTGACGCTGGTCTGAATCGTCTGGAAGTTCGTCAACATGCCCCCGAGCCAGCGCTCCGCGACGTAGAACATGCCGCACCGCTGCGCCATTTCGATGATGATGGGCCGGGCCTGCTTCTTCGTACCCACGAAGAGGACGGACTGTCCTTTCTCGACGGCCGCGCGCACGGCGTTGTACGCGATTTCGATCTGGCTGAGCGTCTTCTTCAGATCGATGATGTATATATTGTTGCGCTCAGCGAAAATGAACTGTTTCATCTTCGGGTTCCAGCGCCGGGTCTGGTGGCCGAAGTGAACGCCCGCGTCCAGCAAATCCTGAATGGTCGGAATCCCCATTAGCGGTTCTGATCTCCTTGTCTGGCAGGCGGATAGGCCTGCGTCCCGTGAATTAACGCTTCGAGAACTGGAACCGCTTCCTTGCGCCGGCCAGTCCATACTTCTTGCGTTCCTTTATGCGTGAATCCCGCGTCAGCATGCCCGCTTCGCGCAGCGGCGCGTGCAGGCTTTCGTCCAGGTCTTTCAGCGCTCTCGCGATGCCGAGCCTCAACGCGCCGGCCTGGCCGGTCTTTCCGCCGCCGAAGGTCCGGGCGAACACGACCACGCGGTCGTTCATTTCGGTGAGCACCAGGGGCTCCTCGATCGCGGCGACGAGGCCGGGGCGATCGAAGTAGTCGAGCAGCGGCTTGTCGTTGACCAGGTGGCCTGCGCCGTCCGTCTTCGTACGCAGCCAGACCTTGGCGATTGCGCGTTTCCTTCTGCCCACCGCGTGGTGGCCATGGGTATCCGAATTCATGCTTCGCTACGCTCCTTTTATATATCCAGCGCGACCGGCTTCTGGGCGCTGTGGGGGTGTTCCGCGCCGGCGTACACGCGGAGTTTACGGAAAATCTGGCGGCCAAGGGCGTTGTGCGGCAGCATGCCCTTGATGGCCATGCGCAGCGCGCGGTCGGGGTGGCGGGCGGCCATGCGTTCGTAGCTGATCGTCTTCAGGCCGCCGGGATAGCCGCTGTGGCGGTAGTAGAGTTTGTTCTGTGGCTTCTTGCCGGTCAGCACCACCTTTTCCGCGTTGATGACGATGACGTGGTCGCCGGTGTCCAGGTGCGGCGAGTAGATGGGCTTGTGCTTGCCGCGCAGGATCTTGGCCACTTCGCTGGCCAGCCTGCCCAGCACCTTGCCGTCGGCGTCCACGACGTGCCAGTCGCGCCGCAGGTCTTCCTTTTTAACCGTTGGTGTCTTCATGAATAATGCACGCTCCTTTATCCGGTGACGGCCGGTTCCCATGCCTGGTGTGACAACGCGGCGAGGCTCTCGGCGTAGGGCGGTCTGGCTACGCCGCGTTCGGTGATGATCGCAGAAACGTAACGGGCCGGGGTTACGTCGAACGCGGGATTGTACACCGCCACCGCCTCGGGCGCGGTGCGTCCGCCCGGCCCCAGGCTGACTTCGGTGGCTTCGCGTTCTTCGATCGGGATTTCACGGCCCGAGTCGATGGACAGGTCGATAGACGAGAACGGCGCCGCCACGTAAAGGGGCACGCCGTGCGCGTCGGCCAGTACGGCCACGCCGTAGGTGCCGATCTTGTTGGCCACGTCGCCGTTGGCGGCCACGCGGTCCGCGCCCACGATCACGCAGTCGATCCGGCCTTCCTTCATGACCTGGGCGGCCGTGTTGTCGCAGATGAGCGTCACGCCTATGCCCGCCTGGTCCAGTTCCCAGGCAGTCAGTCTGGCGCCCTGGAGGACGGGCCGCGTCTCGTCCGCGTACACGTGGACCCGCTTCCCTTCGCTGTGCGCCTGATACACCACGGCGAGGGCCGTCCCGACCCCCGACGTGGCGAGCGCGCCGGCGTTGCAGTGCGTGAGTACCGTCTCTCCGGACCGGAGCAGACCGGCGCCGTGCTCGCCGATCAACCGGCACGTGGCTTCGTCTTCCGCCTGTATCGCCGCGGCTTCCCTGAGCAGGGCGGCCTTGATGTCCTCCACCGGGGCCCCGCGTTGTTCCCGGACGGCCCGAGCGGTCCGGCGCATGCGCTCCAGGGCCCAGAACAGGTTGACCGCCGTGGGACGGGTTGCCGCCAGGAGGTCCGCGGCGGCGTCGACTTCCCGGCAGAGGGACGCGCTGTCGGCCGCTTCGCTGTGCCGGACCCCGACGACGACGCCGAACGCGGCGGCGACGCCGATGGCCGGTGCGCCGCGGACTTTCAGCCGCCGGATGGCATCCGCCACGGACTGGAGATCCCGGCAGCGCTCATACACGACTTCGCCGGGCAGGCGCGTCTGGTCCAGCAGCACCAGGGCGCCTTCGTCGTGGTCCCACCGGATGGTCGTGAAATTCATGACAGATCCGTCTCCGCCGACGCGATGCCGTTCAAGGCGTGATCATCTCCAGGAATCGATCGTGCCGGTCCGAAATCTCATCCTCGGTAAGCGATTCCAGCCGTCGGACGCTGAAATCTTCCACGTTGAACGAAGCCATGACGCTTCCGTGCACCATGGCGCGCTTAAGGGCAGCGACGCCGGTATCGCCCGACCGGGCAAGGTAACCCATGAAGCCGCCCGCGAATACGTCCCCCGCGCCCGTCGGATCGATCACGGAAGGTACGGGGTACGAAGGGAGGGCGAACCAGTTGCCTTCGGTACAGAGCGTCGCGCCGTGTTCGCCCCGTTTGACGACAACCGCCCGCGGGCCGAGATCCAGGATGCGGCCCGCCGCCCGCACGAGGTTGTGGTCATCCACCAGTTGACGGGCCTCCCCGTCGTTTATGATCAGCACGTCCACCTGGTTCAGCATCGACAGCAGAGACGCCCGCTTTCCGTCGATCCAGAAGTCCATGGTGTCGCAGGCGACGATGCCGGAACGGCCCGACTGGGTGAGCACTTCACGCTGCACGTCAGGGTCGAGATTCGCCAGGAACACGTGCTCGTGCGCGCGGTGCCGATCCGTCAGAACGGGTCGAAAACCGGACAGTACGTTCAACTGCGTGTCGATCGTGCGCCGGTCGTTCATGTTGGCGGCGTACTCGCCCGCCCAGCGAAAACTCTTGCCTTCCTTTATCTCCACGCCCGATACGTCGACCTGTCTCTCCCGCAGGAAATCCAGGGAATCCAGGGGGAAATCGCTCCCCACGACGGCGATGACGTCCACCGGCGCGTAGAAACTTGCGGCCGCGGAAAAGTAAGTCGCCGACCCGCCGATCGCGTCGCTTGCTTCTCCCTCCGGCGTCTTCACCGAATCGAACGCCACCGTACCGACTACGAGTATGCCCAAATCCTATGCCTCGCGTTCCAGCGCGTCCACCCTGTCCCCGTCGACGCCCGCGTCGGGCCTGCGTATGACCTCACCCGTTGCCGCGTCCGTCGAAACGGCGATCCGGGGCGCGTCGCCCCAGAGTCGTTCGAGTCCGTAGAAAGCGCGGACTTCGGCCCTGAACACGTGTATCACCACGTCCACGTAGTCGAGCAGGACCCACCGCCAGCCCTGCTTGCCCTCCGTGTGCCATGGGGTCGTTGCTCTCTCCTTGAGATCCCCGGTCACCTGTTCGACGACCGCCTTGATCTGCGGTTCGGAACCGGCTGTCCCGATGACGAAGTAGTCCGTAATGGAGGAGAGCCCCCTGAGATCGATGATCATCACGTCCGCCGCGTTCTTGGCCAGCATGGAAAGGGTCGCCTGCTCCGTGATTTCCTGCGATGCCAATGCCACGGTCAGTCCCTCCCCTCGTGAAACAGCAGCTCGCCGTAGTCCTTGCCGATCACCACCGATACGTCCACCATGCGTTCATCGTGTCTCTGGAGCAGTACGTTGTGCGTCCCCAGTGCGCCGCCTACCGCGCGGGCGGCCTCGGACGGCCCGTTCTTTCCCCGGCGGTCCAGCACAATCGTCTCGCCATACTCGAAGTGGTCCGCATTATCGATATTGACCACGTCGAATCCCCGTTCCCTGAGGAAACGCATCACCAACTGCCCGATCCCCCGTTCCCCGCATCCGTTCAGGACCTCCACCTGTATCTGAAAGACCGAGGGGTCGACGGCCGCCTCCGTGGGCCGATCGGCGGACGAAGAGAAAGCGGACGAGGTCGCCACGGAGTAGACCAGATAGGCGTTCAGCCCGATCAGGAGAACGATCACGCCTTCAAGCAATCGAACGCGCCAGCGCCTGCCGTGCCGGCGACCGCCCGAAGCGGAGTCCTGCCGGCTCGCGGTGGGTTGGATGACCTGTCTCGCCATGGCGGAGCCCACACGGTTCACGTCCGGATTCCGGCCTGCACGGGGACCGTGTGACAAAGGATCTTGGTTTTCCAAAGAATACCGGAGAGCGTACTAGGGGGAAACACCAGGAAGGGAAACACAGGTAGGGCACCAACAGTTCATCATCGACCGACTCCTTTCGCCATGCGATCCCCCTTTTCTACCCCGGCCTTGACGCAATATCGCCTGTCAAATCGAACCCCGGTTCGACAGGCGGTACGCAACGCGCTTTCCAGACCCCTATATATACCCCGGGGAGTGGATGGTGTCAACTGTTTTTTACCCGGTGCGGGTGCGCGGGCGGTCGCGTTCCAGCAGCCGCGATTCGGCCGCCGACAGATGTTCCGGCGTGTTTATCCCGATGGCCTCTTCCGGCGCCTCAACCGGTGCGTCCGCTATGCGGTGGCCCTGCCGCCGGAGCATCCCGATGGTATCCGTCAGATAGAATTCACCCTGTCTGTTCTCCGGCGTGAGCCGATCCAGGGCCTCCAACAGCAGGGATGGTTCGAAACAGTACGTGCTGGTGTTGATCTCCTTTACCGCGCGCTGTTCGACGGTGGCGTCCTTCTCCTCGACGATCCGATGGACGCGTCCCCCGTCGTCGCGAAGGATGCGCCCCAGGCCCGTGGGATCGGCGACGCGGGCGGTAAGTACCGAGGCCGCGGCGCTTTTCCGGCGGTGTGCGAGGATCAACGACTCCAGGGTGGAGGGACGAATCAGGGGCGCGTCGCCGGCGAGGACGAGGACGACCCCCTTTTCACCGGCCAGCAGGGGACCGGCCTGGCGGACCGCGTGCCCCGTACCCAGTTGTTCTTCCTGCACGGCGAATTCCACGTTCATTCCGGCCAGTTCCCGCCGTACCGCGTCTGCCTGGTGCCCGACGATGACGATGGTCCGCCGTGCCCTCAGCGCGCGCGCGTTGTCGAGTACGTAGTGAATCATGGACCTGCCATTCAGTCTGTGCAGCACCTTCGCCCGGGCGGAGTGCATCCGGGTGCCTTTTCCGGCGGCGAGGATCACGGTGATCAGATCGTTGTTTGACTCTGCCATCGGGTTCTCCCGAAGTCTCCGCCGATCTGCCTTACGGATCCGCGAGGCGGCGGACGAGATGGTCCACGGGTTTCAGGTCTTCCAGCAGATCCGATACGGTCCGTCCGTGCACCGGGTGAATCAGGTCCGGGTGGATCTCCGACAGGGGAACGAGCACGAAGGCCCGCTCCGCCATGGCGGGATGGGGAAGGTCGAGGCCGGGAAGATCAAGTACCAGATCGTCATACAGCAGCAGATCGAGATCGATTTCACGGGGTCCGTTTTTCCACGTGGCGGATCGTCCCAGGCGCCGTTCCACTTCCTGAAGCGTACCGAGCAACCGCATAGGCGCGAGGGTGGTTTCCAGCAGGACCGCGCCGTTGACGAAGTCGGATTGATCGGCATAGCCTGCCGGCCGCGTTTCATACCATGACGAGCGCCGCACGACCCGGATCTCCGGACGTTCAGCCAGCTCGCGCACCGCCCGCCGGCACCATGCGGTCCGGTCTCCGATATTGCTCCCCAGTCCCAGGGCGACAGACGCCATCTCGCACCTTACCGGCCGGTACCATCCGACTCCCGGCTTCGATCCAGCTCGACCTGCAGGGCGCCTGTACGCAGGGCCCTGGCCACGGCAGGCTTCCGCAGTCTGACCACGACGCGGTCCACCCGGGGGTAGGCAGAGAGCAACTCGTCCGCAACGCGGCCGGCGACCGCCTCCAGCAACCGGTACGGCCTGCCGCCGAGGATCCCCTTCACGCGGAGGCAGACGTCTGCATAGTCCACCGTATCGGCCAGGCTGTCCGTGCGGGAAGGCCCCGAAAGTTCGAGGCGCAGCCCGACGTCGACTTCGAAGACCTGCCCCTGTGTCCGTTCCCGGGCAGTCGCGCCATGATGGCCAAAAGCGCGAATGCCCCGCACGCTGATCCAGTCTCCGGACATGGGAGTCGATTCGTTCAGGCCAGACTGACGGCGGGGAACGCCCGCCTGCGCAACCGGAAACGGGACATCAGCCGGTCCATGCGGTCCAGCACGGTCTGTATCTGCGACTCGTTGACGTTGAAGGCCATTCGCACGTATCCTTCGCCGTATTCGCCCAGGTACACGCCGGGCACGACGAACAGGCCCGCCTTGCGCAGCAGGATGCTGAATCGAACGGAGGAATAGCGGGGCGGTACGGGAAGCCACACGTAAGGACCTCCTCTGGGCGCCCGCAGGTTCCAGCCGAGGTCCCGCAGCCCCGATACCATCAGGTCCCGTCGCAACTGGGATTTCGAAGCCGCCTCTTCGACGTGCCGGTTCAAATCCGGAAACACCGCGGCAGCGGCCGCCTGGAGGCCGGGAAGAAGCGGGGCGTGCAGATGGGCGGTCAACTGGGACATGGCGGCCAGGGCGGATGGATTGCCGACGGCCACGCTCAGGTCGCGGAACACGCCGCCGGGCAGCACGGAAAGGGAGAACAGCTCGATCCCCAGGTTCATCGCGCCGGGCATTTGCAGCAGACTCGGGGCTTCGATCCCGTCGTACGTCATGAAGTGCTGGCCGGCGTCGTGACAGACGATGACGTTGTGCCTGCGCGCAAAATCGACGAGCTCCCGGAAGAACGAATGGTCCGCCACGGCCCCCGTGGGATCGTTCGGATAACCGATATACATCAGTTTTGCCCGACTGGCGACACGGGGCTCGATCTGCTTCAGGTTGGGCAGGAAATCGTTCCGCCCGTACAGGGGATAGGAGTGGACCTGTCCGTTCGCCAGTACCGTACTGGTTCGGTAAGCCGGGTGGGATGGATCGGGGACCAGCACGGTTTCACCGGGGTTGACCAGCGCCATGGCCACGCTGGCCGGTCCCGCGGCGGCGCCCGCGAAGGGCAGGACGTGGACGTCCGGATCGATCTCCACGTCGAACCGGTACGCGAACCAGTTGCTGAATGCCCTGCGGAACTCGGCGCCCGCGAGCCGGCTGGCCTCGGCCGGTTCTGCTGGTCCGCCTGGCCCGCCTGGTCCGCCTGTATAGTCGGCTCCGTCAGCGGCCGTTACGGCGTTGAACGTCCGGTCTATGGTTTCCTGCGGGATGGGCGCATCGGCGGAGCCCGTGGTCAGATCGATGGGCTCGATGCCCCTGGCGGCCAGTCTTCTGAGATATCGCGAATGTTCCAGGGGGCGGTTGAGCGGGACCTGGTGAAGCCGTTCCGCGCGTTCTATAACCACCGGGTTTCTCATGGTCGCTCCGTCGCCCAGGTCATGTTTCCGATAAGCCGCTGATCTTCGGGGGAATATAGAAACGGGGCAGGTCCGTAGCAAGAAAAAACCCCGGTGGCGCCACCGGGGTTTTCATGGAACCGGCCGTCGACCGGTTCTTTATCGTTTCATCCTGCTTAGTACATGCCGCCGCCGTGGGGCATGGCCGGTGGCGGGGTGTCCTCCGGAACCTCCGCAACCAGCGCCTCGGTGGTCAGCAGCAGGCCGGCGATGCTCGCGGCGTGTTGCAGGGCGACGCGGGAAACCTTGGCCGGCTCGATCACACCCGTGGCGGACATGTCGCCATAGGTGTCCGATTCGAAGTTGTATCCGTATCCGCCTTCGCCTTCCCGGATCTTCTGTAGGATGATGGAACCCTCCAGACCGGCGTTCTCCGCCAGCTGCCGCACGGGCGCCTCGAGCGCCTTGCGCACGATGTTGGCGCCGACCGCTTCGTCGCCTTCCGTGCCCGATCCGTTCTCCAGCGCGGAGAGCGCGCGGATGAACGTCACGCCGCCGCCCGGCACGACCCCTTCCTCGATGGCCGCCTTGGCGTTGTTCAGCGCGTCTTCGACACGGGCCTTCTTTTCCTTCATCTCCGCTTCCGTCGCGGCGCCCACGTTGATGACCGCCACGCCGCCCGCCAGTTTTGCCAGGCGTTCCTGCAGTTTCTCCTGGTCGTAATCGGAGGTGGTTTCCTCGATCTGGGCGCGGATCTGGTTGATGCGGCCCTGGATCGCGTCGGTGCTGCCGGCGCCTTCGACGATCGTCGTGTTGTCCTTGTCGATGTTCACGCGCTTGGCCGTGCCGAGGTCTCCGACGGTTACGTTTTCCAGCTTGAAGCCGGCGTCTTCGGAAATGACCGTGCCGCCCGTCAGGATGGAGATGTCTTCGAGCATGGCCTTGCGGCGGTCGCCGAATCCAGGCGCCTTGACCGCGGCGACCTTCAGGGTGCCTCGGAGCTTGTTCACCACCAGCAGGGCGAGGGCTTCACCCTCGATGTCCTCGGCGATGATCAACAGCGGGGACCCGCTCTGGGCGATCTTCTCGACGACGGGGTAGATATCCTTCACGGCACTGATTTTCTTGTCGTGGATCAGTATCCTGGTGTCCTCGAGCACCGCTTCCATGGACTCGGAGTCGGTAACGAAGTAGGGCGAGAGATAACCGCGGTCGAACTGCATGCCTTCCACGACGTCGAGGGAGGTTTCCATGCTCTTGGCCTCTTCGACCGTGATGACGCCGTCCTTGCCCACCTTTTCCATGGCGTCCGCGATCAGGTCGCCGATGGTCGAGTCGCCATGGGCGGAAACGGTGGCGGTTTCCGAGATTTCCTTCCGGCCTTCCACGGCCTTGGACATGTCCGCGATCGCACCGACAACCCCGGTCACGGCCTTGTCGATACCCCGCTTGAGATCCATGGGGTTGGCGCCGGCAGTCACGTTCCTCAAGCCTTCCGCGAAAATGGCCTGGGCGAGCACGGTGGCCGTGGTGGTCCCGTCACCGGCCACGTCGCTGGTCTTCGACGCGGCTTCCTTGATCATCTGCGCACCCATGTTTTCGTAATTGTCCTCGAGTTCGATTTCCTTCGCCACGGTGACGCCGTCCAGCGTGAAGGTAGGCGAACCGAATTTCTTGTCGAGCACGACGCATCGGCCCTTGGGCCCCATGGTGACGCGGACCGCGTCCGCCAGGGCGTCCACCCCTCTTTTAAGCGCCTGCCGGGCGTCTGCGTCGAACGAGAGTTGTTTTGCTGGCACTTCTGCTTCCCCCTATGATTCCCCGGGTGGTTCCGGGCGTTTCTAAGCAAGGCGAACAGGCTTGGCTGCACGCACCTATGAGTCGTCTAAATACTTGTATATTCAACAAGTAGCAATACCGAGATTAGCACTCGAACATCCAGTCTGCTAATATATGAAGGGTCGTTGGATGATGCAAGTTTTTTTTGTCTTGGGTCGCTCGCGTTTTTGGCGGATCAGGCGCCCCGCCGCAGCACGGCGATATAGATCAGCGCGGTGGCGAACATGATCAGGCTGTAGGTCGCCGCAGGCATGGTCGCGAGCCCGCCGCCGAACAGCATAACCGCGACCGCAATCGCGAGCGTCCCGTTCTGGATGCCGCATTCGATCGCAATGGCAGTCCGCTGGGTCGGCCCGGAGGCGAACATCCGGGCGAGAAACCAGGCGACTGTCATCATCAGCAAGTTGAGCACGAGCGTGACCGGCCCGGCCTGCGCGAAATAGGAAACGATGTTGGCGCGTTGATCGAAGATCGCGCCGGCGAGAACGAGTGTCAG
Source organism: bacterium (assembly GCA_963693015.1). Lineage (GTDB taxonomy): Bacteria > JAAXHH01 > JAAXHH01 > JAAXHH01 > JAAXHH01 > JAAXHH01. The sequence continues at coordinate 779,036 of OY843748.1, read as the reverse complement.
CAGCACCGCAGAGACCTTGCGGGCTGCTGGTTCGAACCTGATTGCGAAGCCTTCCGCGAAGCGTCGGATGGCAAGCCCGATCAGCACCGGAACGGCGACAATCAGGAAAACGCCGAGTGCGGCGCCGGCGACCGATATGTCCTTCGCCGCCGAATCGCCGATGAACTGCCCGTAGGCGAAGACCACGATGACCGGAATAGTGATCACGCTTGCCAGACTGATCACCGCGGTCAGCGAGATCGACAGCGCGACGTCGCCGCGTGCCAACGCGGTCAGGATATTGGAGGTCGGGCCGCCCGGCGCGGCGGCGATGATCATCAGGCCCAGCGCGAGTTCCGGCGCCATCGGCCAGACGCTGGCGAGGACGAAGGCAACCGCCGGCAGCAGGACGATCTGGGAGAAAGCACCCACCGCGAAGTCGCGCGGCCGGCGCACCACCCGGGCGAAATCGTCGAAGGTGAGCCCGAGCCCAAGCCCGAACATGATGAAGGCGAGCGCCAGTGGCAGCGCGACGTCGACAAGTAATCCCATGACGCTATGTCACTCCTCTTCCTAATCCAGGGTATCAGTCCAGGTGCCTCCGCAAGACCGAAAACCACCAGAAATCAGCTCAACATTGGTCTTCGCGATAAGTTTGAAACACTACCCTGTCCGTTGATCTAATTTACCTCTATTCGCCTTTCAATCGCAATGCCGATTATACCGAAAAACCGGAACAAGCTATATCCCACGATCAGCCGGCAGTGGCGCGGAAACCGGGATCACCTGACCCCGTTCGTCGCCTTCCCTTACGCCTGGATTTACGTGCGGAGTCTGATGGATCCGGAACGGATGACAAGGGGGCCGCCTTCCTGCCGGTCGAGCACCAGGCCGCCCTCCTCATCGATGCGGGATACGCGGCCGGCGGCTCCGGCGGGGCTGTCGGCCTCGACCGCCAACCCCCGCCAGGCAAGCCGGGCGTCGACTTCGGCGAGGAAAGATACGGTCCCGGTTGCCAGGTAGTACCCGTAGGCGGACTCGAAGGCATCCAGGATGGCTAGGAACAGTGCCTCGCGACCCACGGGTCGGCCCGACTCGATGCGCAACGAAGTGGCGGTAGCGGAAAGCTCGTCCGGGAACTGTTCACGGGTGTGGTTTACGTTGATCCCCATGCCGATCACGATGGCCGGCTCGTCTCCGGACACGATGCGGGACTCCGCCAGGATGCCGGCGACTTTGCGTCCTCCCATGAGCAGGTCGTTCGGCCACTTGATCTTCACCGACTCGCCGGCGGCCGTCTCCAGGACACGGGCCACGGCCGCGGCCGCGCACAACGTAAGCGGCGGAGTCCGGGCGGCGGACAGCCGGGGCCGGAGGAGGACGGAAGCCCAGATCCCGCATCCGGGGGGGGAGAACCACCCGTATCCGCGGCGGCCCCTGCCGGCAGACTGCTCATCGGCAAGGCAGACCGTCCCATGTGGCGCGGCCTGTTCGGCCATGTCCAGGATCACGTCGTTGGTGGACCCCACCCGCTCGTGGTATTCCAGTACCCGGCCGAAGACCCCCGTTGACAGCTTTGCGCGCATGCGGGCCGCATCGTATCGGTCCCGGGGTCCTGCCGACTCAGCCGACTCATCGCTCGGGGAAGGGCGTTTCATCGTCGTTCCGTTTCAGGTGGAAGTCATCACGTTCAGGCTGATATCGAGCGCCGGCGCGGAATGGGTCAGGGCACCGACGGATATCACGTCGACGCCGGTTCTCGCGATCGCCTCGAGCCGTTCAAGGGTGATCGCTCCCGACGCTTCGACCACGATGGAGCGATCCGCCGCGGTCAACGCGCGGATCCGGCCGACCGCCGTCCGCATTTCCGCATCACTCATGTTGTCCAGCATGATCCAGTCCGCCCCGCTGCGCACGGCCTCTTCGACCTGGTCCATGCCACTCGTCTCCACCTCGATGTCGTACTGCCTGCCCGATCGCTTCATGTTCGACCTGCACCTGCGGACTGCGGCGGCGATGCCACCCGCGGCGGCGATGTGGTTGTCCTTGATCAGCACCATGTCGAAGAGACCGTGGCGGTGATTGTCTCCGCCGCCATGCAGTACGGCCCTTTTCTCCAGGTCGCGGAGACCGGGCGTGGTCTTGCGGGTATCCACGATGCGTGCGCCGGTGTTCCGCACGGCGTCGACGTATTGCCCGGTCAAGGAGGCGATGCCGGAAAGGTGGCGCATGAAGTTGAGCGCCGTTCGCTCGCCGGTGAGCAACGACCGCGCGGCGCCCCGCACTTCGGCGATGGGCTGGCCGGGTTCCACCCGGTCGCCATCGGTCAGCAGGGCCCGGAATTCCAGGCCGGGGTCGACCTCCCGGAACGTGAGACACGCCGGGAACAGGCCGGACAGGATGCCGGGCTGCCCGGCCTCGAACCGGGCGCAGGCCACTGCACCGGGCGCCAGCGTCCACTCGGTGGTGACGTCGCCGTCTCCCACGTCCTCCCGCAGGGCGCGGGCCACGATTTCCTCAAGCGACGCCGGGTCGAATTTCGTGTCCACGGAGTCCTGCTTTCTAGGGTGTAACCCGCCCCTCGCCCGTACGCAGGAACGCGCCGGGCAGATGGTCAATGAGATCACCGGCCACCAGGCTGTGCGGCCCCATGGCTTCCGCGCCGAGATCGCCGGCCAGGCCGTGGAGGTATACCCCCAGGCGGGCCGCGTCCCATGCGCAGCAGCCCTGCCCGAGCAGGGCCGCGATGAGGCCGGTCAGCACGTCGCCCGATCCGGCGGTGGCCATCCCCGGGTTCCCCGTGGGATTCACCGAGACCTGTCCACCGGGGGAAGCCACCAGCGAGGCGGCGCCTTTGAGCACGAGCGTGACCTGCAGGGAACCGGCGGCCTTTCTTGCGGCCGCGACCCGGTCCGCTTCGATGTCGTCAACGGCCATGCCGGTCAGCCTGGACAGCTCGAACACGTGGGGCGTCATAATGACTTCCGGTGCCGTGCCGGACAGGCCGCCCGGGTGGCCTGCGAAGGCATTCACGCCGTCGGCGTCGATGACGACCGGTCGCTCGCTGTTCGACACGACGCGGCGGACCAGCGCGGAGGTTTCCTCGTGGCGCGTGAGACCCGGGCCGATGGCGAGCGCGTCGGCCCAGGAGAGCAGCGCGTCGATGGCGGACTCAGCCGCGAGAGAAAGCGATCCTTCGGCGGTTTCGGGCAGGCCGCGAAGCATCACTTCCGTGTGCCTGGCCGTCAGGGCATCCATCAGGCCCGCGGGCGCTCCGAGCATGACCATGCCCGCGCCGCCGCGTAGGGCCGCGCGGGAAGCCAGCGTGGCCGCTCCCGCCATGCCCGCCGAACCGGCGACGACGGCGACTCTTCCGCGGCTTCCCTTGTGGTCGTCGGGCCTGTGAACGGGGATCAGGCCGGCCATCTCGCTTCGCTCGGGCATGAAGAGGTACAACCCCTCCGCTTCTATGGCACGGTCGGGAAAGCCGATGTCCGCGACTTCCAAACCGCCGCACCAGGAACGGCCGGGGAAGGTGGCGTGGTCGACCTTCATCAAGCCGATCGCGAGGGTATGGTCGGCGCGCACGCAGGTCCATTCCGCGCGGGAGCGGGACCGCGGGCTTCCGCAGCCGGGTGCCAGGCCCGACGGGGTATCGACGGAGAGCACAGGGGCAGGGCTGAGGTTGATCACCGCGATGGCGGCGCCGTATGGATCGCGCGGTGGTCCCGTCAACCCGGTGCCGAGGAGCGCGTCGATGATCAGCGCCGGGGACCGGTCGGGCATTTCGAGCGGACCGTCGGGCCGGAAGACCGGAACCAGACCGGCTTCTTCGAGCCGTTCCAGGTGCTTCGCGGCGTCGACTGGCAGGGCCGGCCTGGCGGCGAGCACGTGGCAGGCGACCGAAGCGCCCCACAGGTGGAGATACCGGGCGGCCACGAATCCGTCCCCCCCGTTGTTCCCCTTTCCGCACGCCACGGCGACCGTCTTGCCGGCCACGCCGTCCAGCAGCTGATTCGCGGTCTCCGCTACCCGGCAGCCCGCCCGCTCCATGAGTTCATAGCCGGACAGGCCGTAGTCTTCGATGGTACGGCGGTCGATCGACCGCATCTGCTGGTTGGTGCAGAGTCTCATGATTGAAATCCGCTGGTCCGGCTGTACTATGGGTCGTTTACGCGGGTTACGCGATCGCCATAGAGCAGCTCCCGGGCTTCCTCCCTTGTCCGAATATCGTGCAATACCTGGATATTTTCAAGCCTGGCCAGCGTGCGCCCGATCTCCGGCCCCTCCGGGATGCCCAGATCGTCCATGACGTCCGCGCCGTTCAACAACAGGCCCCTTGCCCGGATCGTGCCGTGCCGGCTGTACAGCCGGAGAAGCCGGTCCACGACTTCGCCGAGGCGTCCAGCCGCCTCGGAACCCGCTTCCGGCGCGTGCGCCAGGGCAAGGAGCGCCGCGCCGGGGGTATCGTCTTTCGACCCGCGCAGAATCCGGCAGAGCGCTTCGTCGTCCGGTTTCCTCGAAACGGCCCCTTCGAGCAGTCTCGCGGCCCCGAACACCAACTGGTGGAGCGCCTGCCTTTCCCGGTTGCTGAGCTTCAATCTGTCCGCCGCCCCTTCAACGGTTTCAAGCGCCGAGTCTACGCCGGTCGCCCGGATGAAACACAGCGCGAGGGACGCGAAGCGAAGGAGCCAGTTGCTGGACCGGTCTCCGGCCAGTTTCGTGTCGTATCCGGACAGATGGGCGTAGAGACCGTGATCCTCCAGGAAGACGTCCCGGGCCATGAGTTGCTCCGTCCGTCCAAGGCTCCGGATCAGTCCCGGCGTCGCCGGATCCGTCCACCCGGGAAAGAGCGACCCGAACACCCCGGCGCCCATCATGGCGGATACCCGGCCCGCCGTGGCGCGCGCGCCCAGGATCAGGGCCAGTTCGTACAGGAGGCGCTCGCCCGAGACATCACGCAGGGCCTCGGGACAGGCCGTGATCCACGAAACCGTCTCCGGCGTGATGTCCAGGTCGAACTGGCCGGCAAGCCGGTAGGCCCGCAAAATGCGGAGCGGGTCGTCGCGGAAGGACTGGCCGGAGCGGGCTTTCAGCCTGCGCGACGCGAGGTCGTTCGCGCCGTCCAGCGGATCGATGATCGACGGCCTGCCGTCCAGCACGTCCGCTAGGCGGACGGCCATGGCGTTGACGGTAAAATCACGCTTGCCCAGATCTTCCAGGAGTGTATCGCCCTTGAAAGACGAGATATCGATCGTATATCGGGGTCGCAGTACGATGCGACCGGTCCTGTCCGCGTCATCCAGCGGTACGAAGGGGCGACGCAGACGATCCGCCAGCGTCCGCCCCACCCTCAGTCCGTCCTCGGCGAGCGTCAGGTCCACGTCGCGGACCCTGCGGCCCAGCATGGCATCCCGCACCGCCCCCCCTACGATATAGATTTCCTGCTCCACCTCCCCGCACAGATGCCTCAGTTCGGCGGACAGTCGCGGATGGACCTTGTACAGAGGCTGGATGAGATCGGCAAGGGCGGGCATGGGGATTCGAAGAGGGTGCGGTCGTGTTTTCGTAAGCGGAGGACGACATAAGCACGGGGATAACCGGCGAAGACTCGGCCGGAAAGCCAGGTGGCCGGCGAGCCGGATTCCACGGGATTCTAGGCGGCCATCCCACCGGTGTCAAGGGATTTGTGGGTTGACAGGCTGGATCGTTTCGGGCCATCTTTAGCGCATGTTGCGCGGTTCGTAAGCGCTCGGATCGACAGGATTCCGGAGGGTATACTCCAGATGCAGCTCTACCCGGCCATCGACATACGAAAGGGGCGGTGCGTTCGTCTTCTCCAGGGCAGGCAGGACCGCGAGACGGTATATGCCCGGTCCCCGGAGGGCATCGCGCTGAAATGGCAGGAGCAGGGGGCCACCTACCTGCACGTGGTCGACCTGGACGGCGCCTTCACGGGTGACTCGCGCAACGCGGCGAGTGTCGTCCGCATGCTCGAACAGGTCGAAATCCCGATACAACTCGGGGGAGGGATTCGAACGCCCGAAGCGGTGGAGAAATGGCTGGACCTGGGGGTGCGCCGCGTCATCCTGGGCACGGCGGCCGTGGAGCACCCCGAAGTGGTGAGACAGTCGGTGGTCCGTTGGGGGCCTGAACGCATCGTCGTCGGGATCGACGCGAAGGCGGGACGGGTCGCCCTCAACGGATGGACCTCCGGTACGTCGCGTTCGGCCCTCGAACTGGCGAACGCCATGAAGGAGGCCGGGGTCCGCCGGATCATCTACACGGAGATCGATCGGGACGGCACGATGAACGGGCTGGATACCGGGGCCACGGCACGCCTTGCCAGGGAAAGCGGAATGCGGGTGATCGCGTCGGGGGGCGTGGCTTCGCTGGACGACCTGGAACGGGCCTCCAGGTCCGTTGCGGACGGCCTGGAGGGCGTGATACTGGGGAAATCCCTGTACGAAGGCAGGATCGACCTGTCGGAAGCCGTAAGGAAATACCAGTCAGTCCCCTGTGCTTAGGCCCTGGAGAGGAAACCATGCCGGACAACGCGGTCGAAGTCCTGATGATCGAAGACAACCCCGTGCACGTGCAGCTGATCCGCCATTACATGGATTCCAGCCGGCTGAAGACCCGGCTTCACGTGGCGGGAACGCTCCGGGAAGGGCTGGCCCTGATCGAGCAGGCGCCCTTCGACGTGGTGCTGCTGGACCTGGTCCTGCCCGACAGCGCCGACCTCGATACCCTCCGCAGCGTCCGTGCCGCCGTGCCGGACATGCCGGTCATCATCCTGACCGGGCTCGACGACGTGTCCCTGGCCGCCGCGGCCGTGGAGTCGGGCGCCCAGGACTATATCGTGAAGACCCAGGCCAACGCCACCCTGCTCTCGCGGTCCATTCACTATGCCATCGAGCGCGTCCGCGCGCGAAGCGGTGAATGGGACTCGGCCATGTTCAAACTCGCCCAGCAGCAGTTCCTCAAGGCGGCGCAGATCATGGGGCTCGACGAGAACATCCGGGAACGTCTGCTCTTTCCCCAGCGGACCCACGTCGTGACGCTCCCCTTCCGCCGGGACGAATACCATCTCGTGGAGAACGTCTTCGGATACCGCGTGCAGCACCTGCTCACCATGGGGCCGACCAAGGGGGGTATCCGCTACCACGAGGACGTGAACCTGGGGGAGGTCTCCGCGCTGGCCATGTGGATGACCTGGAAATGCGCGCTGATCAACCTGCCCTTCGGCGGCGCCAAGGGCGGCGTCCGGATCGATCCGACCGGCCTGTCGCGGCGCGAACTGCAGCGTCTCACCCGCCGCTTTACGTCGGAGATCATCGACATCATCGGACCGGACAAGGACATCCCGGCCCCGGACATGGGTACCGACGAGCAGGTCATGGCCTGGATCATGGACACCTACAGCCAGCAGGCGGGCTACACGGTACCGGGCGTGGTCACCGGAAAGCCGGTCGTGCTCGGGGGGTCTCTGGGGCGCCGCGAGGCCACCGGCCGCGGCCTGGTCTACCTGATCGAGGCGGCCGCGGAACACCTGGGCATGCCGCTCGACGGCGCCACGGCGGTGGTCCAGGGCTTCGGAAACGTAGGCAGCAATACGGCGCGTTTTCTGGATGACGACGGGGTCAGGGTGGTTGCGGTGAGCGACGTCACCACCGGTATCTACAATCCCAGCGGACTTTCGCTTACGGACGTCTTCAGGTACTGCGAGGAAAACCGCTTTCTTGCGGGTTATCCCGAGGCCGACGAAGTCACCAACGAAGAACTGCTCGAACTGCCTTGCGACATCCTCGCGCCGGCCGCGCTGCAGAACCAGATTACCGGCGATAACGCGGACCGGTTGAAGTGCAGGCTCCTCGCGGAAGGGGCCAACGGACCCACCACGCTCGAGGCGGACGAGATCCTCGGAGAAAAGGACGTATTCATCCTGCCGGACGTGCTGGGCAACGCGGGGGGCGTCACGGTCTCCTACTTCGAGTGGGTGCAGGACACCCAGAATTACATGTGGACGCTCGATGAGATCAACGGCCGGCTGCACAACATCCTGGTCGACGCCTTCGGACGGACCGTCCGCCGGGCTGCCGAAGACAAGACCGATATGCGCACTTCGGCGCTGATAGAAGGGATCAACCGGGTGACCCGGGCGAAGCTGCTCCGAGGGGTTTTTCCCTGAAGACCACCGGCTGCATTTACAGGGGGCGGGACGTGGATGCGACGGAAATCGATGGGGCATGGGCGCGGCTGCTGCTGAAAGGCGCTTACCTGTGCAGCGGGATCGTCATCGCGTGTTCCCTGCTCGTGCTTACCGGCTGGCAGTTCGGTCTCGCCGATCTGCGGGGTCTGATCAACCCGGGGCGGGTCCCCATGAACCCGCTCACGGCCGCGGCCTTTCTGGTGGCCGGTGGTACGCTGTGCGCCTTGCTGCCCAGGAACGCGTCCGCGCGGCGCAGGTGGGCGGGTTTCGCCGGCGCGGGACTGCTCATGGCGCTGGGGGCCGTCAAGCTCTTCGACGTCGACGTGGGCGGCCGGGGAATCGACGAGTGGCTCTTCGCGGATTCCCTGAGCGGCAACCGCATGGCCCCGCACACCGCCGTCACCTTCATGCTGGTGGGCCTGGCGCTCCTGCTGCTGGACCTGCGCGGCCCGAGGCACTGGCTGTCTCACGTCTGCGTCATGAACGCCGGCATCATCGCCCTGCTCTCCCTGGCCGGGGCGATCTACAGCACCTTGGTGCTGTACCGGGTTTCCGGCGTGATCCCCATCACCCTGAACACCGCGCTGGGTTTCGGCGTCCTGTGCGTCGGCATCTTCTGCGCGCGGCCCCGCCGCGAACCGGCGGCCACGCTGGCAAGCGCCACGGCCGGCGGCCTCATGGCCCGCCGCCTCCTTCCCGCCGCCTTTCTCATTCCCATCGTCCTCGGCTGGGTGCAGTTCCAGGGCGAAAGAGCGGGATTCTACGGGGTGGAGTTCGGCCATTCGCTCTTTGTGGTCTGCAACGTGATCGCCTTCAACATCCTGATCTGGTGGAATGCCCGTTCGATCGGGCAGATCGACGCGGAACGCACGCGGATCGCAAGCGAACTGCATCGCCAGAACGCCCTCCTGGAGCAGACGGCCCACGACATGGTGCTGTTTCAGCGGGAACTCCAGGAAGCCAAGGAATCGGCCGAGGAGGCCAGCAGGGCCAAGAGCGAGTTTCTGGCCAACATGAGCCACGAGATCCGCACGCCCATCAACGGGATCACCGGCATGACCCAGCTGATGCTGAATACCGACCTGTCGTCCCGGCAGCGGGAATTCATGCGGCTGATCGATCAGTCCACGGAATCGCTCCAGGGCCTGTTGAACGATATCCTGGACTTCTCGAAAATCGAGGCGGGCCGCCTGGAGCTCGAATCGATCCCCTTCGAATTGCGGGAGCGCATCGCCAATACCGTGCAGGCCATGTCGATCCCCGCGTCGGAAAAGGGTCTCGAACTGGCCTACCGGGTGTCTCAGGACGTGCCCGACTGCCTGGTGGGCGACCCGGGCCGGTTGAGTCAGATCGTGATCAACCTGGTGGGCAACGCCATCAAGTTCACGGACTCGGGCGAGGTGGTCCTGTCCCTGGGGTTGCAGTCTGAAACGGAAGAATCCGTGACGCTGGCCTGCGCGGTGTCCGACACGGGAATCGGCATTCCGGAGGACAAGCAGCAGCTGATCTTCGACCTGTTCAGCCAGGCGGACAGTTCCATGTCCCGCAAATACGGCGGCACGGGGCTGGGGCTGGCCATCTGCGCGCAGTTGACTTCCATGATGAACGGCCGCATCTGGGTCGAGAGCGAGGTGGATCGGGGCAGCACGTTTCACTTTACCGTCGACGTGCAGAAACAGCCCGACGCGGACGGGAAGGCGGTCGTCGACGCCGGACCGCTGTCCGGCCTGCGGGTGCTCGTAATCGACGATCATCCTACCAATCGGCGGTTCCTGGTCGACATGCTGACCGAATGGTCCATGAAACCGGCGGAAGCAGGCACCGGCGTGGAAGCCCTCTCCGCCCTTACCGGCGATGGCGGCGAAGCCATCCGACTGGTCCTGTTGGACGAGACCATGTCGGAGATGGAAGAATACGGACTCGCCCGGGAAATAGCCCGGTGCGCCGATGGAAGGGACCTCGGCGTCATACTGCTGGCCTCCGCGGGACATGAGGCGGACCCTGAGTACGACAGGTCATTCGGGATCGCCTGTACGGTCAGCAAACCGGTCAGGCAGTCCGACCTGTTGAACGCCATCATGGAGACCGTGACCGGCTCCTGCGGTCCCGCGCTGCAAGAAGGACCCGGCGGTGCGCCCGCTGCCGTGGAAGGATTCGTGCCGCGCCGTATCCTCCTGGCCGAGGATGGCGTCGTGAATCAGCGCATCGCCGTACTCATGCTGCAGTCCCGCGGCCACGAGGTCACCGTGGCCAACAACGGCAGGGAGGCGGTGGAGCGGTTCGAAACCGGCGCGTTCGATCTCATACTGATGGACGTCCAGATGCCCGAGATGGACGGACTGGAGGCGGCGCGGACGATACGCGGCCTCGAAGCCGGAAACGCCCGGGCCGCCCGGGCCGCCCGGACTGGCCGGACCGCCCATATCCCCATCATCGCCATGACGGCCCATGCCATGCGCGGCGACCGGGAGAAGTGCTTCGAGGCGGGGATGGACGACTACCTGTCCAAGCCCATTCAGGCCCGGTTGTTGTATGCGGCGGTGGAAGGCGTCCCGGCTGGATCGGAAGTGGTTTCCGGCGAGGCCGGTCCTCAGGCGGTTCTCCAGGATGCCGCACCTCCCGTGACGGAATCTGCACCGCCCGCGGAGGAAACCGCGGCGCAACCGTCCGCGGCGCAACCGTCCGGCCCCGCGGACCAGGCGATGGCGACGGCCCCCGCGGTGATCGAGTGGGAAAGAGCCGTCGCACAACTCGGCGGAGACGAAGGCGTGATCTTGGAACTGGCCGAACTCTTCGTAGCCGAATGTCCGCGGTTGACGGCCGCGATTCGCGAGGCGATCGATTCCGGGAACGCCGCCGATCTGAGGCTGCATGCCCATACGTTGAAGGGTTCTGCCGGGGTGTTCCTGGCTCAGGCCGCCGGGACCGCGGCGCAGCGCCTGGAACAGATGGGCCGGGACGGAAACCTGGACGGAGCGGAGGAAGCAATGACGGCACTGGCAACCGAACTCGACCGGCTGACGCATGTCCTCGGGGAACGCGTTGCCCCGGAGAAACGGAAGTCCGCGGACGCCTAGCGGAAGTCGCCTGGTCAGTCAATCGCCGCGCAGGCCCGCCGGCTCACAGGTTCTGACCGTAACGCTCCAGATACTTGTTTTCCGCTTCAATCGGCCCGATGAGGAGAATCTCGCTTTCGGAAGGCAGTTTCATCGAAGGCGGGGGACTCACGATACTCTCTTCCCCGGTAAAGACGGCCGTGACGTAGCAGCCCGTTTCCTGGTAGATCTGCGATTCGGCGATGGTCTTGCCGGCCAGTTCCAGGGGAAGCCTGACACGAAAGAAGTTCAACCCTTCCGTGATCATGACGATGTCGTTTCGCTTGAGCAGGTTCAAGATGATATTGGCCCCCATCGAAGCGTAGGACATGACGAAGTCCGCCCCCGCCCGGTGCAGGGCTTCCACGTTTCGTTCCTGTTTCGCCCGGGCGATGATCTGGATATCCGGCCGCAGCTTGCGGCAGTAGATCGTGAGGTAGATGTTCATGTCGTCTTCATGGGTCGTGATGATGACGGTAGGCGCTTCCATGAGTCCGGCTTTTTTCATGGTCTCGATGTCCGCCGCGTCGCCCAGCACGTAGTGCCTGTCGTTGCGGATCCGGTCTGCCTGCTGCTCGATGATCCGGTAATCCAGCCCGCTTTCCGCAAGCGTGAACCCGGCCGAACGCCCTACGCGACCGCCTCCGATGATGACCAGAGGCGGATCGGTGATGTTGTATATGGCGAAGAGTTCATTGTAGGAGGTTATCTGGCTTTCCGTGCCCAAAAGGACCAGGATCATCCGTTCGGTCAGCGGCGTGTCGGGGGCGATCACGCGGAAACTGCCCCGCTCCCATACGCCGACGACCGTAACGCCGGTCAGTTCGCGAAGACGCGTTTCGCGCAGGGTCTTGCCGATGAGCGGGGTATCCACGATGCCCGCGTCGGCCACCATCAGGTCTTCCACGTTTCCGAGTACATGAGACATGGAATCCACGCTCGAAGCCAGCCGGGCGAGGAGCTGCCCCATTTGCTGGCCCAGCTGGATCACGTGGGTACAGCCCGCCAGTTCGAGGATGTCCACGGAGTCCGGGGAATTCGCCGTGGCCAGGATGGAGATTGCCTGGTTGATATTCCGAATCGTGAAGGCGATGCTGGTATTCTGCGTATCCTTGCCGGTGGCCACGACGAGGGACGCCTGGTCCACGTTCGCGTGCTGATAGGTCTCCGAGTTGTCCAGATCGCCGTACACGACGTTGAGGCCCTGGTCATGGAGGCGCAAAGCATCGTCCAGATCGGATATGATGAACACATAGTCGTTCCCGTACTGATTGAGCCTGGCGGCAAGGGAACTCGTCACTTCGTCGTGATGGGTGATGATCACGTGGTCCCGGAAGGACGGGTCCAGCATTCTGGGCGCGCGCGCGATGGAATGAGCGCTGAGCCAGGGCCGGTAGATGAACTCGACGAAGGCGACGGGGAGTACGATGATCAGCGTTGTAAGTCCGGTCAGAAGGACGCACATGGAAAAGAGACGGCCCAGATCGCCGGTAAACACGATGTCTCCGTACCCCAGCGTGGTCATCGTGGTCAGCGTCCAGTAGAAACCGGTAAACCACGTGTAATCCCGACCTTCCCTGGCCTGGAGCTCGTGAAAAACGACCGTGTAGACCAGCATCAGCAGCACGAGGAAAAAGAAAAACCGGTAGAAAAACTTCAGGTTCCCCGATCCGATCGTCGTACGCAACACGCCCAGATACTGTCTGATGAAGTTCCGCATGCTGAATCCCGTTGTCCCGGAAACGGTCCGGTCACGCCTGGAGAACGCTTGACGGCGTCGGACGCCGCACTTCGAATTAGCCGGAGGCCGCACTTCGATTTATCAGTCTAAAACCAACCTGGCGCACTGTCAAGCCCGTACGTGAAAGCCGCATACCGTACGTTTTCTCCCCCGCGCGCGGGACGAAACGGGTGCGTCATTCGTTTTTCCCCTTGCACCGGCGTTCCCTGTTCCTGTACCCTGCCGAATGTACGTGCCGTGCCGGTCCGGTCGCGTCTCGGTCGGCCGACGCCAGATTCATTCTCTCAACCCTAAATCAACGGAAGCGTGGACCATGCAAAACGTCATATCCTGCCTCGAATCCCGGCGGCCCCAGGCCCTGGAGGGCTTGAAGGACTTCCTCCGGATTCCCAGCGTGAGCACCCATCCCCATCACCGCGAGGACCTGCGCCGGTGCGCCCGGTTCGTCGCCGACGAACTGGAACGGATCGGCATGCACCACGTGGCCGTGAACCCTACGGCCGGCCACCCCATCGTGACGGCGGACTGGCTGGGTGCGCCGGGGAAGCCCACCGTCCTCTTCTACGGCCACTACGACGTCCAGCCCGCGGAACCCTTCGAACTGTGGGAGAGCGATCCCTTCGATCCCGTGGTCCGGGGCGACGACCTGTACGCCCGCGGGTCGACGGACGACAAGGGGCAGGTGTGGGTCCACGTGAAGGCGCTGGAGGCCCACCTGCGGGAGAACGGTCGCCTGCCGGTGAACGTCCGCATGCTGATCGAAGGCGAGGAAGAGGTGTCGAGCGAGCATCTGGAAGCCTACCTGGAAGACCACAGGGAGGAACTGGCGGCGGACGTGGTGGTCATTTCCGATACGTCCATGTTCGACTACGAACGGCCGTCCATCGGATACGCCTTACGCGGCATGGCCTACATGGAGATCCGGATCGAGGGACCCAACAAGGACCTCCATTCGGGCGTCTACGGCGGCGCGGTGCCCAACCCCCTCAACGTCCTGTCGGAGATGCTGGGCAGGATGGTGGACGGCGACGGGAGGATCACGGTCCCCGGGTTCTACGACGATGTCTTACCGCTGGGTGACGAGGAACGCGATGCGCTCGCCGCGCTTTCCTTCGACGAGGCAGGCTTCGCCGGGAAGCTGGGCCTCCCGGGAGCCACGGGCGAGAAAGGCTACTCGACCCTGGAGCGCCTCTGGGCACGGCCCACCCTCGACGTAAACGGGATGCTGGGCGGGTTCACCGGGGAAGGTTCCAAGACCGTGATCCCGTCGAAGGCCATGGCCAAGGTCAGCATGCGTCTCGTGCCGGACCAGGATCCCGACAAGATCGCCCGGGCCTTCACGGACTACGTCAAGCGCCTTGCGCCGCCCTCGGTCAAGGTGGAGGTCATCTGTCACGGCACGGGAAAGCCGGTCCTCACGGCGCGGAACCATCCCGCGGTGACGGCCGCCCACGAGGCCATTACCCGGGGCTTCGGCAAGGCGCCCGTCTACATCCGGGAAGGCGGCAGCATCCCGGTGGTGGCCATGTTCGAGGAGAAACTCGGCCTGCCCACGGTCCTGATGGCCTTCGGCCTGCCCGACTGCGACGCCCACGCGCCGAACGAGAAGTTCCACCTGCCCAATTTCTACCGGGGAATCGACAGCGCGGCCTGGTTCTACGAAGCGTATGGACGCAGCCGCTGACCCGGATTCTACCGGGCCCGGGTCCAATCTTTCTCGAAATACGTCTTGAAAGCGGCGGACTTCGACCAGACGCGGCGAGCTTCGTCCCTGACGCTACGCGGCCTGGCCGGCCCTTCCGGCGGCCGCCCGTTTCTCCATGGCGTCCACGGAGGAGGCCACGGCGGCGTCGCCCGTGACGTTCACCGCGGTGCGGCACATGTCCAGTATGCGGTCGACGCCGAGGATCAGCGCGATGCCCGCGGCCGGCACGCCGATGGTCTCGAGGATGATGATCAGCATGATGATGCCCGCGCCGGGCACCGCGGCGGTGCCGATCGAGGCCAGGACGGCCGTGAGGACGATCTGCAACTGGGCGGTCATGTCGAGCCCGAGGCCGAGAGCCTGGGCGATGAACACGGCGGCCACGGCCTGGTAGAGGGCGGTGCCGTCCATGTTGATCGTGGCGCCGAGGGGCAGGACGAAGGAGGAGACCTCCTTGGAGACCCCGAGATTCCGTTCGCTCATCTTCATGGTGACGGGCAGGGTGGCGCCGCTGGAGCTGGAGGAGAAGGCCAGGAGCTGGGCCGGGGCGATCCCCCGGAAGAACCTGCCGATCTTCAGGTCGGAGAAGATTTTCAACAGAAGCGGGTAGGTGACGATGCCGTGGACCAGCAGCCCCAGGAGGACCACCAGGCAGTAGAATCCCAGAGCGCCGAGAAGTTCTCCGACCGCGGACAGGTCGTCTCTGGCCACCTGGTTGATGGTCTTGGCGATCAGGGCGAAGACCCCGATGGGGGCGGCGACCATGATCATGTTCACGATCTGGATGATGACCGACGTCAGGGCGGCGAAGAAATCGACCAGGGGCTTGCCCCTGTCGGACGGGATCATGACCAGGGCGATGCCGAAGAGGATGGAGAAGAAGACGACCTGCAGCATGCGCCCGTTGTTGCTCAGGGCGCCGAACACGTTATCGGGCGTCATGTCCACGAAGACCTGCAGCGGCCCGCGCTCCCTGGCCGTATCGGCCCTTTCCATGTCAGATTCCGCGTCGGACTGGTAGGCGGTCTGCAGTTGTTCCTGCAGCGCCTGGGGCACGCCCGTCCCGGGTTCGAGCAGGTTGACCATGACGAGCCCGATGGTCACGGAGACCGTCGTCGTGGCGATGTAGATGGCGATCGTCCTGCCCCCGATGCGCGACAGTTTCTTTACGTCCGAAAGGGAAGCGACGCCCGTGATGAGCGAGCCAAGCACGAGGGGCACGGCGATGACCTTGAGCAGGTTCAGGAAGATGTCGCCGAAGGGCGTGATCCAGTCCTCGGTGAACTGGCTCCAGCCCATGGCCGCCGAGAGGATTCCGTACAACCCGCCGAGGATCAGGCCGATGATGATCTTCCAGTGCAGGGGCAGGCGCCACAGATTCATATCTCGTTTTACTCCGATTCGGGTGCTTAAACGGGGACGTCGTGGAAAAGACTCCGGACGGTCCGGACCAGTTTTTCCCCGTCGGGAATGGTTTCCGGTTCCAGCCCGGGGCTGAAGGGCACGGGTACGTCCATGGCACCCAGCCGCTTGACGGGGGCGTCCAGGTAGTCGAAGGCCTCGTCCGAGATCCGGGAAGCCAACTCGCCCGTGACTCCGTAGCTCTGGTAGGCCTCGTCGATCACTACGGCGCGGCTGGTCTTCTCGACGGAACGTATGATCGTATCCATATCGAGGGGCGACAGCGTCCGGGGATCCACCACCTCCGCGCTGATCCCTTCCTGCTCAAGCATGTCCGCGGCCTCGAGGGCGGTATGCACCATGCTCGAAGTGGCGACGATGGATACGTCGCCGCCTTCCCGCTTTACGTCGGCCGCGCCGAAGGGAATGGTATGGTCGTCGTCATCCGGGACCGGCCCCTTCAGGCCGTACATCATCTTGTCTTCGTAGATGACGGTGGGGTTGTCGTCGCGTATGGCGGTTTTGAGCAGTCCCTTCAGGTCGGCCGGCGTGGAGGGAATGGCCACCTTGACGCCGGGTATGTGGGACAGCCAGGCCTGCAGGCTCTGGGAGTGCTGGGCCGCCGAGGAGCGGCCCGCGCCGATGGTGGTCCGAATCGTCAGCGGCACGCTGGCCTGGCCGCCGGTCATGTAGCACATCTTGGCCGCCTGGTTGACGATCTGGTCCATGGCAATGGTGATGAAGTCGCCGAACATGATCTCGACGATGGGCCGCATGCCCGTGAGCGCAGCGCCCACGCCCGCCCCCATGATGCCGGCTTCCGAGATGGGCGTGTCCCGCACCCGGTCCTCCCCGAACTCGTCGAGCAGTCCCACGGTGACCTTGAAGACCCCACCGGCCGCGGCCACGTCCTCTCCCATGAAGAAGACGGTTTCGTCCCGCCGCATTTCTTCTGCGATAGCCTCGCGGACGGCTTCGCCGTAGGTGATCTGGCGCTCAGGCGTAGACATGATCGGTCACCTCGTCGGCCGTGGGATAGGAGGATGCATTCGCGAAGGCCACGGCGTCTTCCACCTGTCCGGTGATGGCGGCGTCCATGGATTCCAATTCCGTCTCGTCGACCATGCCCGCCTTCATCATGCGCCGGGCGAAGCGGGGTATGGGGTCCTTGGCGAGCCAGGTGTCCGTCTCCTCCTGGGTCCGGTAGGTCTTTTCCGGGTCGCCGTCGCCCACGTGGTGCCCGCGGTACCGATAGGTCTTGTTCTCGATCAGGCAGGGTCCCTCGCCGGCCCGGGCCCGCTCGACCATCTCCACCGCGGTCTGGTGCACGGCGACCGCGTCGTTACCGTCCACGACCATGGCCGGCATGTTGAATCCGGCGGCCCGTTCCGCCACGTGTTCCCTGACGGCCGTAACGTCGCTCGCCGCGGTGTATTCTCCGTAGTGGTTGTTTTCGCAGACGAAAAGCACGGGCAACGACCAGATGGAAGCCAGGTTGGCGGATTCCAGGAAGGCGCCCTGGTTGATGGCGCCGTCGCCGAAGAAGCACACGGCCACCTGTCCGGTGCCGCGCATCTTGCCGCTCAACGCCGCCCCGGTCGCCATGCCCATGCCGCCCCCCACGATCCCGTTGGCGCCCAGGATCCCGAGGCTCATGTCGGCGATATGCATGGTGCCGCCCTTCCCCCGGTTGTAGCCGTCTACTTTGCCCATCATTTCCGCCATCATGCGGTCGACCTTGCCGCCTTTGGCGATCAGGTGGCCGTGGCCCCGGTGGGTACTGGTGAGGTAATCGTCGTCGTTCAGGGCGGAACAGATGCCCACGGCCGAGGCTTCCTGGCCGATGTACAGGTGGGCCAGGCCGCGCATCAGGCCCTGCGTGTACACTTCCAATACGGCTTCCTCGAACCGCCGGATGGTCAGCATCTTCTCGTAGATTTCCCGGCACAGCGGTTCGGGCAGCGGCAACGTTCCCTCGTCGCTGGAGGTGGTGATCAGCTCCAGGGATTCCGACATGTTTCAAGCGCTCCTGTAAAGTAGCGAGGAATTGGAAATACGGTTCAGGCGGACGGTCTCATATATACGGACGGACGGGCGGGCAGGCAAGAGGAAAAAACATCCGCGCGACGGCCGGTTCGTCAGGGTTCGGTCACGACGATTGCGGCACCGCGGACCAGCCGGCCTGATCCGGGGCGAACCCGGTCCCGGCCCCGGTTCACCCGTCCCGTCCCGACGCGAAACCGCGGTTGATCCGGCGAATCAGCGGTGGGGCGACGAGTAGCATCAAAACGGTCTCGGGGACGACGACGCTGGCGTTGTACAGCAGGGCGTAGAGCCACGGCGCCGTCCATTGCTGGAGTAAGGGAGAAAGGGTGATACCGGAGTACTCCCGGACCAGTTCGTAGACCTGCCGGTTCAGTTCCGGGGGCGTAAAGGCCGCGAAATAGACCGCGCCGGACACCACGTGGCTGGCCAGCCGGAGTATCCCGGCCACCAGGATCCCCAGCCGGGGCCAGGCGGGGAAGCAGCCGATGATCCCGAGCAGGGCGTAGGGCAGCAGGTAGTCCAGGGCGACCTGGATGGGGTGCAGGATGACGGGGTCGACGATCAGCGTGACCAGGCCTGCGGCGAGCCCGCCGGCCATGCCCGCCCTGGGCCCGTGGGTGACCGCCAGGTAGACCAGGGGCAGGACCTTCAGCGACAGCGAGCCGCCCCAGGGCAGCCGGTACAGGCGGATGAAGCCGAGGAGTACCGCGAGCGCGACGGCCACGGCCATGGCGGTCAGGCGGCGCGTGCTACCGGTCGTGGTCGTCGCCAGCGGATTCGCCTTCTTCGGGCTCGTGCCTGCCATGTCCATTCATCTCGGCCAGCCGTTTCTTTTTTTCCTGCTTGTCCAGTTTCCGCATCGTCTCGAGGAGGGCCGTGTCGAGTTTCCTGATCCGTTCCGTGGTCGAAGTCAGTTCCAGCAGGGATTGCCGTTCCTGCAGGACGAGATCGATCGTCGACGCGATGATGAAGGAAAAATGCACCGGGTCGAAGATGCCCCGGATGGCGCCCACGCCCCTGGTCTGCAGGCGGATCATCTTCTGGTAGGCGTTCAGGACTTTCTTCAGCAGATCCGAGGGAATGTCCTCGCTATCGTCGTCGAAGTACTCCACGACCGCTTCCAGGTAGGATTCGCGGTCCAGCACGTCGAGGACACGGAACCTCCTGCGTCCCTCGGTCAGGATGTCCATGGACCCGTTCTCGAACTGCCTCAGTATCTGCGTGATCCGGGCGGTGCATCCCACCTGGCACAACTGGGTCTCGTGGAGGAGGAGAATGCCGAATTCCATTTTCTCGTCGAGGCACTTCTGCACCATTTCCTTGTAGCGGGACTCGAATATGTGGAGGTGCAGGGGCATGCCCGGAAACAGCACGGTATTGAGCGGAAAGAGGGGTATCTCGCGTGTATTCATGGCGGTGCGGCGTACGAGAAAAAGATGCGGAATCTCACTGTTGAGGTGGAAGACGTGCGTTGCGTGGCGGGTCAAACTACCAGGAATCGCCGCTAACGGGATAGCGTGAGCGGGACTTGGGCATCTTAATCAGGCCTCCTCGGATATGTCAACGGAATTCGGTCCGCGCACGGCGTTTCACGGGGGCAGTTCCTGCTTGACGATCTCCGGCCTCCGGCTATATTACGGTGTTGCTTCCGGGTGTAACTGAAATAGTTTGGCGCAATTAGGTCTGGCCTGGCGGACGTTATGGACGAGACCCTGAACAGCAAAGAGCCGCGGGATGGGAAACAGGGCAGGCGTCCCCTTCGCAAGCCATCCTTTACGAATATCTCCGGGTCTCCGGTGGAGGAGTCGTACACGGCCGGGGACCGGTCCGGTTCCGATTACCTGCGGGACGAAGGCTTCCCGGGACGGTTCCCCTATACGCGCGGAGTCCACGCTTCGATGTACCGGGGCCGGCCATGGACCATCCGCCAGTTCTCCGGCTTCGGTTCCGCGGCGGATTCCAACACCCGTTTCAAGTTCCTCCTGGATCAGGGACAGGACGGCCTGTCCGTGGCCTTCGACGTACCCACGCTGATGGGTTTCGACTCCGATCACCCGTCGTCGGAAGGGGAAGTGGGCGTATGCGGGGTCGCCGTCGACACGCTGGAGGACGTGGAGATCCTGTTCTCCGGTATTCCGCTGGACCGGATCAGCACGTCCATGACCATCAACGCCCCCGCCGCGGTGCTGCTGGCCATGTATCTGGCCGCGGCGGAGAAACGGGGCATCCCCTGGACCGCGCTGCGGGGCACGCTGCAGAACGATATCCTGAAAGAGTACATCGCCCAGAAGGAATGGATCTGTCCACCCGCCTCGGCCCTGAAGTTCGTCGCCGATACGGTGGTATTCTGCACCGAACGGGTCCCTCAGTGGAATCCCGTCAGCATCAGCGGGTACCACATCCGGGAGGCGGGCGCGACGGCCGCCCAGGAACTGGCCTTCACCCTGGCGGACGGTTTCGCCTACGTCGACGCCTGCCTGGCCGCCGGCCTCGAAGTCGACCGGTTCGCTCCGCGGCTGTCCTTCTTCTTCAACGCCCATATCGATTTCTTCGAAGAGATCGCGAAGTTCCGGGCCGCGCGGCGGATCTGGGCGCGTCACATGCGCCGGCGGTACGGCGCCCGGTCGGAGCGGTCCTGGATGCTGCGCTTCCATACCCAGACCGCGGGATGCAGCCTGACGGCCCAGCAGCCGGAGAACAACATCGTGCGCACGGCCGTGGAAGCCCTGTCCGCCGTGCTGGGCGGCACCCAGTCGCTCCATACCAACGCGCTGGATGAAGCCTACGCCCTGCCCTCGGAACAGGCGGCCCGCATCGCCGTGAGAACCCAGCAGATCATCGCCCACGAAACCGGCGCGGCCGATACGGTCGATCCCCTGGGCGGATCGTACTACGTTGAATCCCTTACGGACCGGCTGGAAGCGGAGGCCGAGGCCTATTTCGAGCGGATCGACGCCTTCGGGGGCATGGTGGCGGCCATCGAGGCGGGATTCCCGCAGCGGGAGATCATGGCCGCGGCCAACCGCTACCAGGCGGAGATCGAAAACCGGGACCGGATCATTACAGGCGTGAACGAATTCGTCTCCCCGGGGGAAGGCGACCTCGAGACGCTGCGCATCGACCCGCGTATCGAACGGGAACAGCGAAGCCGGGTCGAATCAGTCAGGCGGCGGAGAGACGACGCGGAGGCGGGCAGGGCCCTCGACGCTTTGGATGCCACGCTCCGGAACGGGGAGAACGTCATGCCCGCGATGCTGGCCGCGGTCAAGGCCTACGCGACGCTGGGAGAAATCGTGGGCGTGTTGCAGGAAGTGCACGGGCTGTACGAGGAACCCGTCGTCTTTTAAGGCGCGCCGGCGGTTCGGCCGGGCGCCGTATCTTATGCCGTATCCCATACGCCGTATCGCAAAGGAAACCAACTACATGGCTCGTGTCGACAAGGGACTGTCCACCCGCTCCGTGCATGGCGGGGAGCACCGCGACAAACCGTTTTCCTCGGTGACCAATCCCATCGTCCAGACATCCACGTATGTATTCCAGAACACCCAGGAACTGATCGACTACACGACGGGAGAAGTCGACCGCGAGGAATACGGGCGCTACGGCAACCCCACCAAGTCGGTGGCGGAGCGCAAGATCGCCGAGTTGGAGGGCGGAGAGGACGCCGCCCTCTTTTCATCCGGCATGAGCGCGTTCACGTCCGTTTTGCTCGCCATGCTCTCCTCCGGCGCCCACGTGATCGTCATGGACGAGTGCTACCGGCGCAGCCGCCAGTTCTGCAGGCAGATCCTTCCGCGATACAACATCGACGTGACCTTCGTGGAGACGGGTAACTGCGAAGCGCTGGCGTCGGCGATCACCGAGAAGACCCGCCTCATCGTATCGGAATCGCCCACGAATCCGTACCTGAACGTGATCGACCTGGAAAAGGTCGCCGAGATCGCCGCAAGGCACCGCGTCAAGGTGTTGATCGACGGCACCTTCGCCACGCCCTACAACCAGAAGCCCCTGGATTTCGGGATCGACCTGGTCCTGCACAGCGCCACCAAGTACCTGGGGGGCCACAACGACCTGCTTTCCGGCGCGGTCGTGGGCAGCGCCTCCCTCATCGCGGCCATCCGCGAGTTCCGCGACGTCACGGGCGGCATCGTCGACCCCCACGGCGCGTACCTGCTGATCCGGGGGCTGAAGACCTTCGCCCTGCGCATGGAACAGCACAACGCGAACGGCCTGGCCGTCGCCCGGTATCTGGAAGGGCATCCCCGCATTCGGAGAACCTACTACCCCGGCCTGGAAAGCCACGCGGGCCATGAAACGGCGCGCAGGCAGATGAGCGGTTTCGGCGGGGTGGTGAGCTTCGAGGTCGACGGCGACATGGAAACGACCATCCGGTTCATCGACGCGCTGCGCATTCCCTACATCGCACCGAGCCTGGGCGGCGTGGAGAGCCTCATCGAACAGCCCGCCATCATGTCGTTCTACGAAATGGACAAATCGGAGCGGCTCGAAATCGGCATCAAGGACGAACTCGTCCGCTTTTCGGTGGGTATTGAAAACGCCGACGACCTGATCGCCGACCTGGACCAGGCCCTGGGGAAGATCTGAATCCAAGTCGCGGCCGACCAGTCAGGCCGACCAGTCGGAAGGGAAGGAACTCCGGGGCCAGGACTCGAACCTGGATAGCCAGAACCAAAATCTGGTGTCCTGCCAATTGAACGACCCCGGAATGTGCACGATCCGGCAGGTGTCATCAAGGACCGGTCGGTGTCCCGGACCGGAATACATCTGTCATCGAGGCGATCTCGCAAGCCCCCGTCTCCGCATCTCTTTCGGCCCGGAACCGGATAAAGGTGTCGGCGGAGACTTCCACCGTTTCCCGAACGACACCCGAACAGGTGGGCGATTCCACCGACAGGATCTGGGTCCCGGCTTTGACGGACCGGAACTCCGCGTATGCGCCTACCGGAAGTTCCCTCGCGTCCCCCGCCAGGTCGACCCGAATGACCTCAGTACTGTCCAGCGCATTGAACACGGTCAGCAGGTAGGTGTCTTCGCCTCCGCAGGACGCGGTCAGAAAAGCTGCGACGAGCACGGCGGCCGCCCTGCCGGCTCGCCTGTGAGCGTCCCCCGAGCCGTCCACGCCACCCCTGTCCTTACCCGAAACCGTTCCATCCGGACGTCCCACGATCATCGTTGCTTCTCCCGGCGGCTCCGGACCGTTCCTGTTGCACCGCCCTACCTTCCGGCCCGGCTCAAATCTACCCGGCCCGGCGTCCTGTGTCAATCGGAAGTTGCCCTGCGGCCCCTGTTGCCAAGCAGTCCGGTGCCCGGCGTCAATCGGAAGTTACCCTGCAACCCGTGTTGCCCGCCAGCCGGTGCCCCGGCCCCGGGGACCTAATCTACTTGACAGGGCCGCCAATCGGTTGTAAAATGGAGCAACTCACGCAATTCCCTCCTGCAGACCAGGTTTTACTAGGCGGTGTTTCATGCTGAAGTCGCGGCATCTCCGTGGCAAACACCTGCTTGCTCATACGATCATGCTGGCCTTGTCCTGGTGCTCCATGACGGATTCCGTCCGCGGCCAGGCGACGGAGCGTCCCGTTCTGCATGGCGGCGCCGTCACCATCGGCAAGGTAGCCGTCGGCAACCTCACCTTCCACCCCCTGTTCAACAGCCTGGGCGTGGAAAGAGAGATCGCCGCGCTGATCTACGGCGAAGGCCTGCTTCGCGTCGACGTTTCGGGTAAGCCGTCGGACGGACTGGCCTATCTGCCCATCAAGCTTTCCGACGGCCGTGACTGGGTGTTCCGGCTGAAGCAGGGCGTTGAATTTCACGACGGGGAACCGCTGACCGCCGACGATGTGATCTTCACCTACACGCGATACAAGGCGTCTCGCGTGTATGATCCCGTCTTCCACCGTTATTTCCAGAACATTGCGCAACTGGCCGCCCTGGATCAGCAGACGGTCCGCATCATCATGAAGGCGCCGATCGAGACCTTTCCCAACCGGCTTGCGACGCTGCCCATACTGCCCCGGCACCAGATGGAACGAGGCCTGTTCGCCGATGCCGGCGCACACCTGGAAACGACCCGTCCCATCGGACTGGGGCCGTACAGGGTCGAGTCATGGCCCGTCTTCGATACGGTGACGCTCACGGCGAATGAACGCTGGCACCGGGGCCGCGCGAACCTGGACCGGGTGGCCTACCGGTTCTACCCCACCTCCGAAGCCCTCCAGGCAGCCTTTATCATGCGGGAGGTCGACCTCATCGAAGTGGAACGCGACGGCACGTTCAAGGATTTGAAACGGGCCAGGCCCGATGCGAAGATACAGGCGATCGAACCTGGAAACCGCGCCTTTTCCGCGGTCTTCTACAATCACCGGCATCCCTTGCTTTCCCAGTCGGTCATACGCCGGGCGCTGACCTACGCCACGAACCGCGAGCGTATCCTGGACGAAGTGCTGGTCCGCGGCGCCGGGGTACTTGCCCAGAGTCCCATTCACCCCGAGTTCGCGTTCAAGGGCAGCGGTATGGGATTCGATTACCGTCCGCGCGAGGCCCGCGAAATGCTGCGTCTCCAGGGATGGCGTGACACGGACGGGGACGGGTTCCTCGACCGGGACGGGCGTTCCCTCCGGTTCGAACTGCTGTTCCCCCGGGGACAGTCGTCCGCCGAGAAGGCGGTGCGGGTCATCAAGCTGAATCTGAACCACATCGGCATCCGGGTCGTACCCGTACCCGTCACCCAGAAAGAACTGGTCCAGCGGCTCGGTATCGGCAGCTACGAAGCGGCGCTGTTCGTGCAGGATTTCGAACCCACGGCGGATGACCTCTACGCCGTCTTTCATTCGGAAAGTATCGGACTGGGCAATATGCTCGGGTACCGCAGCCGCCAGGTAGACCGCAACATCAATTTCCTCTTCGGGCTGCCCGATCAGCAGCGTGCCGGCCCCGTCTATCAGCAGCTCGAGATGTTGTTGATCCGGGACCAGCCCTGTATGTTCCTCTACTTCGTCGATACCCGGTACGTCGCCTACGATCCCACCTTGAAAAACCTGGGCATCCCGGGTGAAGCGCTTCGATCGCCCGCAGCCTGGTTCCGGACCGCGTACGCTCCTTGACGGCGCGTAATTCCATGTTCCCCAAGATTTTACGAGAAGGCTTGTGGCCCCGGCTGCTTGTATCCCATATCAGCCTGGCCACCATTCCGGTGCTGATCGTCGGTCTGCTTCTGCTCGCGACGGCCCGCCGTTCCATCGAAGACGCGGTAGCCGACGGCAATCTCGAGGTCGCGCGCAGGGCCAGCAACGAGATCCGGCTCTATATCGACCAGGCGCGCCGCGTGATCGACCTGGCCGCGGACAATATGGACATGATCGACGCCACGGACGCGGTGTACCAGAAACTGATCGACAACCTCGTCATCCGTCAGGATTTCCTCAGTGAACTGGCCGTGCTGGACCTGGCGGGCCGGGAGTTGTTGACCACCCGTCTCGAGGGGCCGCTTGCGACGCGGTCGGACCTGGAACTCCCCTCGGGCGACGCCGCCACGATCTCCCCGGTGTTCATTTCCGGCGACGGACTGCCCGCGGTGACGATCGCCGTGCCCGTGCGCAGGCTGGACGAGCACACGGGATTCCTGGCCGCCAGCGTGAATCTCAAGGACATGTGGGACCTGGTGGACAATATCCAGCTGGGGGAAGGCCAGGGGGAAGGGTTCGGCAACGCGTACGTGGTGACCGCGGCCGGCAGGCTGATCGCCCATCCGGAAAGAGACCGGGTCTACCGACAGGACGACCTGTCTGCGTCTCCCGTGGGAACGGCGCTCAGTGAACAGTCGAGCGGCACGCTGGTCTACACCGGGCCGCCGGGAGAAATGGTCGCCGCTTTCGCAACGGTCGAACCGCTCGGGTGGAAGGTCGTTATAGAACAACCGGCCGCCCGGGCCTTCGCCCGGTCGCAGGACATGATCCTGGGCATCAGCGTCCTCATGGCCATCAGCGCGGCCGTCGCCTCGCTGATCGGAATCCTCGTCGTTCGCAAGATCGTCCGGCCGATCTACGAACTGGTGCGGGGCGCGCAACTGTTCGCCCGGGGCAGGTTGACCCATACGATAGAAACGCCGGGGCACGGCGAACTGACCGCCCTGGCCCGTGAATTCAACCAGA
Source organism: bacterium (assembly GCA_963693015.1). Taxonomy (GTDB): domain Bacteria; phylum JAAXHH01; class JAAXHH01; order JAAXHH01; family JAAXHH01; genus JAAXHH01. Next base: position 752,686 of record OY843748.1, on the reverse strand, counting down.
TGGCCCGGGAACTGATGGAGAAGGAACGCCGCCTGAAACAGGCCGAGCGCCTGGCTACCCTGAGCAAGTTCGCCACCATTCTGTCCCATGAGATCCGCAACCCGCTCAATTCCATGATCATCAACCTCAGGATCCTCAAGCGGGACATGGAAAGGCAGGACGGCGACCCCCGAAGACAGGGCGGGCACTATGAGAAGGTGATCTCGGAGATCTGGCGTATCGACAGTCTCGTCGAGAATTTCCTGAACTACGCCCGTCCGCCCGAACTGGCGCCCTTTCCCCACGATATCAACGCGGTGCTTGACGAGGTGATCGCGATCCACCAGGGTACGGCGGAGGAACGGGGCGTACGCATCGTCACCCGGTTCCGGGACGGCGAACTGATGGTATCTGTCGACGTAGACCAGATCAAGCAGGTGTTTCTGAACATCATGCTGAATGCCTTCGACGCCATGGAAGACGGCGGCACGCTGACGGTTTCCACGGAGTGGGTACGGCCCCTGCACGGCAGTCAACTCACCTTGGACGGTTTCGGTGAGGCCCCCCGTGTCAATGTGAAGTTCGAAGATACCGGAAGGGGCATTGATCCTGAGCAGCTGGATCGTATATTCGAGGTTTACTACACGTCCAAGTCAACCGGTACGGGACTGGGCCTGCCCATTGCCCTGCAGATCGTGGAGAAACACGGAGGCCGGATCACGGCGGAAAGCGAGCCGGGCGCAGGGACGACCTTCATCCTGTCCCTGCCGGCGCTGGAGGCCGCCGCGGCCGAACCGGTCGCCGGACAGCCATCCGAATCTGTTGGTGTGGAATAGCCGACCCTTCCGGGGAAGGTGGAACAGAGGACTTGCATGGAACGCATCCTGATCGCGGAAGACGACCGCAACACCCGGGAGGGACTGGTCGAGTTGCTGTCGGACGAGGGGTACGAAGTCACGGGGGTGGCAGACGGTGAGCAGGCCTACGAAACGGCCCGAAAGCGTCATTTCGACGTGCTGCTCACGGACATGAAGATGCCCCGGGTGAACGGCCTGAACCTGATCAAGCGCGTGACCGGCGCCTCGCCGGAAACGAGCATCATCATGATGACGGCCTTCGCCACGGTGGAGACGGCCGTCAAGGCCATGCGCGACGGCGCCTTTTCCTACCTGACCAAGCCGCTGAAGGTGGAGGAACTGCTCGCCGCCATACAGGGCGCGCTGCAGGAGAAGAAAAGCAGGCAGCGAATGGAAGTGTCGCCGAAGTCCTCCTCCATCCCCGATCCGGACATCATTGGCGAGAGCGAGCAGATCAAGGGCATATTCGATCGGGTGGAGAAGGTCGCCAGGGCCAATACCACGGTACTGCTGCTCGGAGAAAGCGGTACGGGCAAGAGCCTGATCGCCCGGACCATACACGCGAAGAGCTACAGAAGAGACCGTCCTTTCGTGGACGTGAGTTGCGCCTCCATTCCGGAAGGACTGATGGAAAGCGAACTCTTCGGGACCGAAAAGGGGGCCTATACCGGTGCGCTGAACACGACCCGCAAAGGGTATTTCGAGCGGGCGGCCGGCGGGACGATATTCCTGGATGAAATCGGCGAAATCAGCGGGACCGTCCAGGTCAAGTTGCTGCGCGTGCTGCAGGAACGCCGGTTCGAAAGACTGGGCGGAACCGAGCCGCTGAACATCGACGTCCGGGTGGTCGCGGCCACCAACCGGAACCTGGAGGACGCGGTCGCCGAAGGGCGCTACCGGCAGGACCTGTACTACCGGCTCAACGTCATACCCATCGTGGTGCCTCCCCTGCGCGACCACCGGGATGACATCCCGCCGCTCATCGACCATTTCATCCGGAAATACACGGAGGAGAACGGGCTCGGAGACAAGTACATATCCGACGACGCGCTGGAGATCTGCATGGGGTACGACTGGCCGGGAAACATCCGGGAAGTGGAAAACGCCATCGAGAGCGCCGTGGTATTGAGTGACGGGGAGCGCATCCTGCCCGAGCATATGCCCAACCTTAACCAGGCGCCCGCCGTCGTGTCGAATACCGGTCCCGTCCAGGGTACCCTGAGAGATTCCAGGGGACAGGCGGAGAAGCTCCTCATTCAGCAGGCTTTGCGGGAGTCCGGCGGTAACCGCACGAGGGCGGCGGAAGCCCTCGGAGTGACGGTCAGGACCATCCAGTACAAGATCAAGAAATACGACCTGTAGCACCGAAACCCACGGACAGGCTATGCTCCTGCCCGGGAAAAGCAAACCCGGCCGGTAACGGCACATGGAAACGAAAACCGCCTCCGTATCCGTCGTGATCCCCACGTACAACCGGGAGAAACGGTTGCCGGCGGCGATCCGGTCCGTCCTGGGCCAGTCGCTTCCCCCCTCGGAAATCATCGTGATCGATGACGGTTCCACGGACGGGACCCCGGCCCTGGTGGACGGTTTTCCCGAAGTGCGGTACGTCCGGCAGGAAAACCGGGGCGTGAGCGCGGCCAGGAACCATGGCATCCGCGTGGCGAAACACGAATGGATCGCCTTCCTCGACTCCGATGACGAATGGCTCCCGCGCAAGCTGGAAAGACAGGGCGAGGCGCTGGAGCGCCAGCCGGAATACCGTTTTTGCCACACCGATGAAATCTGGATCCGCAAGGGCAGGCGGGTCAATCCCATGAAGAAACACACCAAGCACGGGGGCTACATCTTCGATCGGTGTCTTCCCCTGTGCGTCGTTTCCCCGTCTTCCGCGCTGATCCACCGTGACCTGTTCGATCTCTACGGCGCGTTCGACCCGGAACTGCCGGTTTGCGAGGACTACGACCTGTGGCTGCGCATCTGCGCGCGGGAACCCGTGCTCTACGTCGACGAACCCCTGTTGTTGAAGTACGGCGGCCACGAAGACCAGTTGTCGCGCCGGTACCGGGGCATGGACCGATTCCGCGTACGCGCGCTGGAGAAGCTGATCCGGAGCGGCGCGCTGGACGGTGCGGCATTGACCGCCGCCCTGGACACCCTTTGCCGTAAAATAGATATCTATGCCAACGGCGCGGAGAAGCGGCAAAGATTCGAGGAAGCAAATAGCTACAGGGAGAAAAAGCGGTATTTCGAAGAACGATACGCCGCGATGCTGAGCGGCTGAGCGTATGCAAAATCTTTCATAGCGTTCTGAAGGGGTTTTCCGGCTTCCGGCCTGCGACGTGCGGTTTCAGCCGCTGAAAACATCGAAGTTACCCCTCGTCGGACGTATACTTCGCTCCTGTACGTTTTCGGCATGTTATTTGCATCCTCATACGTTTAGGTAAGTGTATGCGTAACGGCCAGTCGGTTCTCTGTAACGGCCCAGTCGGTCCGGGAGTCGTACCCGCGGGCCTTGTTTCGCTCTTGAAATCGGGACGCATGATGAAACGCATCGTATTTCTGCTGGTCCTTTGTTTCTGCCTTGCGCCGTTTTCCACGCACGCGGTTACGTCCGGCAAAATCACGGGATTCGTCCGGGACGCGGCGACAGGGGATCCGCTGGCCGGGGTTACCATACGCATCGAAGGAACCGGGTTACGGGCCATATCCGGCCTGAACGGCGAGTATTTCATGCTCAACGTTCCCGTGGGCACTTACCGGGTCGAAGTCCAGATGATCGGTTATCTGCCTGTCCGAACGCAGGAACTGACCGTCAGCAGCGACCGGTCCACGCGGATCGATTTCGAGCTGGAAACGACCATGCTCGACCTGGCCGAACCCGTAACGATCACCGCGCCGAGGACTTCGAGCCGGTCGGACCTGACCGCTTCGAGCGAATTGATCGTTCCCAGGGAAATCGAGTCCCTGCCCGTTACGGAACTGTCGGACCTGATCTTTCTCCAGAACGGCGTGGTCCGGGATGCCGAAGGCGACCTGCACGTTCGCGGCGGCCGAGGGAACGAAATCTCCTATTATGTGGACGGCGCATCCCTGGAGGATCCCCTGCTGGGAGGGATGGGCACCCATATCCAGCTGGATTCGGTCGCGGAACTGGTCGTCAACCGGGGCGGCTTCAACGCGCAGTACGGGGAGGCCATGTCGGGCGTCGTCAATATCGTGACCCGGGAGGGGAGCGGTCCCCTGTCGGGAACCCTGCGCGGCGCGACCACCTTTCAGTCCCGGTACGATCTGGAAGCCGGGGGCTACGACGGAACTTCACCGGGAAGGGGAGGCCGCCTGGAAGGAACGCTGAGCGGGGCGCTGCCCCGGTTCGGGGACCGCGGCGGTTACTTCCTGTCGGGCCAGGTGTTGAGCGACGGGCATCATATCCCGCACAACAGCCGTTCACTGGCCACGGTGGCGGGGAACCTGGTGTTCAAGCCCTATCCCCTCATGAAGCTGAAGCTCAGCGGGCATTACTTCCGCCAGCGCCATCTCCAGTACGACCATCGCAATCAGAATGGCCTTTCGTACGATTTCAACCCGGACGGGCTTCCGGAAAGAAGGGCCGGAAGCCACGCCCTCAACCTGTCCGTCACCCAGAACGTCAGTCCCCGTCTTTTCTATACCGCCCGGTTTTACAGGTACGCCACCAGCAGCAACCTGTTTCCCACCATGCTGACGGACACGTATTGGTCGGACTGGCCGGGCTATTCGGAGGACCATCAAGGTGTTTACAACGGATCGATCTATGAGTCCACCCAGTTGCCGTCCGATCGATTCGAGGGACTGCCGTTTACTGAAGGCAGCGACTTCTTCCCGCTGTACCGGGACACCCGGGCCACCTATTACGGCGCCAGGGCGGACCTGAGCGGACAGATCACCTACTGGAGCCAGGTCCGGGCGGGCGTCGAAGCCCAGTGGTACCGGCTGGACTGGAACGAGCGGTCGTTTCTGCAGGCCGTGCCGCAGGGTCAGAGATTCATCGTCAATCCCGTGGAAGGCGCCTTTTACTTTCAAAACAAGCTGGAGTTGAACCGGTTGATCGTGGACGCCGGACTCCGGGTGGACTACCTGGACACCACGCAGCGGTTTTTCGTCGACCTTCCGTCGGGCCAGGCCGCGCAAAGGGACAACTCGACCAAGATACGGCTGAGTCCGCGCCTGGGCGTTTCCCACTCCTTCACGCCCCGGAGCCTGCTCCGGTTCAACTACGGTTATTTCTACCAGCCGCCTGAGTTCCGGCTTGCCTATGCGAACCTGAGACGCGATCTAAGCGGCGATTCCCCGCGCCTGGGGAATCCCGACCTGGCGCCCCAGAAGACGGTGGCCTATGAATTCGGCCTGGAGCATATGCTGCCCGGGGAAATCCGTATCGGGCTCACGGCGTCCTACAAGACCATTTCCAACCTTACGTCGACGGCGCAGGTCCAGTACCCCGGCGGCATGTACTATATCTTCAACAACGCGGATTTCGGTTCCGTGCGCAGCGTCGAGGTCATTCTGAAGCGGGACGTGTCGCGCGTGCTTTCCGGGTCCCTGAACTACACCTATTCCGTGGCGCGGGGCAGCGCTTCCTCTCCCCAGGAACACGCGGAACAGGCGGGCCCGTCCGAAAGAGGCTATTTCCCCCTCGCCTTCGACCAGCGGCACACGGTGAAGGCGGTGATGAACCTGCTGGCCCCGGAGACGGTTCAGGGCCGTGTACTCGGCATGCCGCTTCGCGGATGGGGGGTTTCCCTGGTAGGCTATTACGGCAGCGGCCTGCCCTACACGCCGACCAACACCCTGCGGGAACCGACGGCAACCGCACCGAACCAGGCGCGGCTGCCCGCCTTCGTCAATCTCGACCTGCGTCTCAGAAAGCGCATGACGGCCGGAAGGTTCACCTACACGCTGTTTTCGGAAGTCCGAAACGTATTCGACCGCCGAAACGTCGTGAGCGTCTACGCCAATACGGGCCGTCCGGGGGACGATGGCTATACCCTGGAGTCCTTCGCGGGCCGATCGCAGGAGTTCGTGCGCCTGAGGCGACTGCTGAGCCTGGACCCCCAGCACTATGCCCCGCCCCGAGAAATCCGCCTCGGTTTCGAAATCGGCTTCTGAGGCCGCCCCGGCGTTAGCGCGGTTTCGCCCTCCTGAAGCGGTTCCTCTCTCCTAAAGCGGTTTGGCCCGCTGTACCAGTTGCAGCGGCGCGCCTTCCGGGTCGCGGAAGAAGAGCAGGATGTTCTCTCCCGACCGGGCGGGCGGACCTTCCAGCTTCACACCCTTCGATTCCAGTTCGGCGACGGCTTCTTCCATGTCGTCCACGTTGAAGGCGATATGAACGTGGGCGGCGCGGATGTCGCCGAGCCGCGTGTCGTCTCCTTCAGGCATGGATATGATCTCGATGAAACAGGTGCCGGCAGGGTCCCGGATGAAGTAGAAGTTGGCGTCGCTCCCGGGGTTGTTGAACTTGAGCGCGATTTCGAAGCCCAGCACGTCGCAGTACCACTGCGCCGCGGCGTCGGTGTCGCGGTAGGCCACCGCTACGTGCTCCAGTGAATGGATCTTTACCAAGGCAATGCTCCTTCCTGTTCAGGAATGATCTGCAACTTGCCGCAACCTGAGGGTACCCGACCACGGGTCGATTGCGACGGGACTCAACACGATTTCTTCACCCGGTGAAGGACTCCCCTCCACCTTGACCGCCATGCGCGAGCCGTAATCCGGGAATTCGACGAGCACGTTCCGCTCACGCGCCTCGAGGACGACCGCCCTGATGCGGACGTCTTTCTGCTGCTCCAGGTGTTTCAGGAGCCAGTACCATTCCCGCCGCGCCTGGATTTTGGGCAGTATCCTGCTGCGTTCCAGGGCGGACAGTTCGTCCATCATGTCGCTGGCGTCGTAGACCGGAGGACCGTTCGAAAGGGCCGCCCGCAACTGCCGCTGCAGCACCAGGTCGGCATAGCGGCGGATAGGCGACGTGATCTGGCAGTAGGCGTCTACGCCGAGGGTGGCGTGGGGACTGGACTTCAGGCTCAGTTCCAGGGGTTTCATTCTTCTCAGGACCTTGAAGCGCCAGACCGCGTCGTGGGTCGCCTGGTCCAGATCGCCCAGATCGGACTCGGCCTGCGTGCGGTAGATCGCGGGGATTCCGCGGTCGTTCAGATAGGCCGCCGCGGTCCGGTTGGCGAGGATCATCAGTTCCGATACGATGTGCTCGGACCGCGTGGCCGTGTCCCGGAGCTTGATCCGGATGCGCTTCCGGTCATCGACCTTGATGGAGACCACGCTGCGCTCCAGTTCGACCGCGCCCTGATCGATGCGCCGCTGGTAGAAAAAATCCACGGCCTGGTTGAGGATCTGCAGCACCTCGGCGCAGGGTTGTTCGACCGTTCCCAGCAGACGGTTCGCTTCGTCGTAGGACAACCGGGCCCGGTTGACGATCACGGAAGGCACGATCCGGGTTTCCACGAGTTCGAAGTCGGCGGACAGGGAGAAGAAGAAACTTATGGCGCATCGGCTTTCACCCTCGAGCAGCGCACAGTGGTCCTGGGACAGCGTCGAGGGCAGCATGGGGACGTGCCGGTCCGGCAGATAAAGGGAGGACATCCTCTCCCGGGCGGCCAGGTCCAGGACCGAATCCCTGGGTACGAGGTCCGCCACGTCGGTGATATGCACGCCGATCCGGTAGCCGTCCCCGTTCCGTTCCGCGGAAAGGGCGTCGTCGATATCCTGCGTCGACGCATCGTCGATCGACAGGATCGGCAATTCGGTCAGGTCCTCCCGTCCTTCTTCCGAAGGGTGGAGGGATGCCGCGTATTCGAGCACTTCGTTCGTGAAATCGGTCGGTATTTCGTAACGCAGCAGATCGAGGTTTTCGTCTTCGTCCCAGACGCCTTTCCGCACCATGACTGCGAAGGCGGATCGTTGCGGGTCGCCTCCCGAAAGCGTGGGCATCCCCTTCAGCAGGCTGCGCACCTGGTCGATCCCGGCGTATTCGTCGCCCTGAATGACGTATTGCCGGAGGTGCGAAAACCAGCGTCTCTGGCGGTTCGTCAGGGATTCAGGATCCTGACCCTGACACGCATCGTCCGACAACCAGCGGTCGAAGGCTTCCCGCTCGGTTTCCGCCGCCAGCTGGCGCGCCTGTTTGTCGACGGTGTCCCGGACCTGCTCGGACGTGCGGGGCATGAACCCGTTGTCCCCTTCGGAGAAGTACGGGCACTGGCGGCTCAGATGCAGCCGCATGGCCGCCCGCTGCTCCGGCGGGCCGGGTTCGCCCCAGTACAGTTCGCCGATGTCTTCCGAGGTATAGACGCCGGGATCGTCCTTCAGGACCTCCCATACTTCTTCGAGGTCGAAGGAGCCGGCCTGCTCCTCGATGCTCCGGCGGACGTCCAGCATTTCGGACAGGTCGCGCACCCGGATACCGGTATACAGTATGATCGGGTCCGCCGCGATGTCCATGACCCGGTTGGCGGAGATCGCGACCTTGAACTTCTTCCGGGAAACCTCCTGCAGCATGCCGATTTGAATGTCCCCGCGATGACGGAAGATGATCAGCTCGCCGTTATGCACCGATTGCTCTTTTCCGGAACGGATGAGGCCGCGTAAACCTGCGGAAATTCGATCAGGATATCCTGTGCCCGAACCGGGTCGAAGTCAAGGGAATTCACAGGTGGAAGGTATGCGGGTTGACTTCGCTCCGGAGATGGGATATCATGCGGTAAGTTGAGTTGCGACAGGCGGTTTTCAAGACGATACGATTGCATTGCGACAGACGTTTCAAGACGATTCGAAAGGGACGAAGATGATCTTCGAACAGGTACGGAACGGGGGCGACCGGAACTTCGGATACCTGGTGGCCGACGAGAAGACCCGGAAGGCGGCGGCGGTCGATCCGTCGTACCGGCCCGAGTACTACATGCAGCGCGCGGGCGAACTGGACCTCGAACTGGCCTGCGTCATCTGCACGCATTCCCATCACGACCACGTGAACGGCAACGACCATCTCATCGAAGCGCTGGGCATCGACGTGGTGATGTACCGGGACGCGGAGTACTTCTACGATATCGAAGTGACGGACGGAGAGGTATTCAGGCTGGGCGAGCTCGAACTGGCCGTCATCCACACCCCAGGCCACTGCGAGGACGGCATGTGTCTCCTGGCGGAAGACAGGCTGATTACCGGGGACACGCTCTTCGTGGGCAAGGTGGGCGGCACGGCCACCGAAGAAGAAGCGAGGAAGGAATACGACAGCCTGCGGCGCCTGATGGCACTGGACGACGATATCGGCGTCTACCCGGGCCATGACTTCGGCGTGAAGCCTTCGTCGACCATCGGGTACGAGCGAAACAACAACCCCTTCGTCCTGCAGCCCACCTTCGAGGACTTCCTGCACCTGAAGGAAAACTGGCTTGCCTACAAGATGAAGCACGACATCCCCTAGGCTGCCGACGGCGCAGGTCGATCGGCCTCCGCGGCCACCGAATCCGCTCCAGGCCCGGACCACCTTCAGGCCCGGACCACTGCCCTTCCGAAGGTCAGCCGGCCCGCTCCAGCCCCGACGCGACCTTGCGTACGGCGCCGGCCACGTCGTCGATGTCCGCCTCGGTGTACTGCTCGTTGAATGACAGCAGCACGAGTTGTTCGAGCACCGCGCGGGTTCGCGGGCAAAGGTCGTCGGCGCCTTCGAAGGTACGGTCCGTATACGGGCTGAAGAACGGGAACCGGGACTCCCCGTAGGTCCGGTGTTCCGCGAGGGCCGCCGAACACTGGTAAATCGGGTCGCCGATGTAGCCGGCGCTCGCGCCGATCCCCTCGGCGTTCAGCGCGCGGGCAAAACCTTCGGCCGAAAATTCCGTCACCCGCATGGGATACGTCCAGTAGCTGTGCCTGGCGCCCGGTGTTACCGGCGCCGGAACGACGCCTTCGACGCGGGCTATTCCTTCGGACAGCCGATTGCCGAGCCGGTGCCTGGAGTCGACGACGTGGGCGAGCTTCTCCAGCTGGGCCAGTCCCACCGCGGAGTGAAGTTCCGTGATACGGTAGTTCATCCCCAGGGCGCCGTACATGCGCGCCCCCTGGCGGTCCCGGTCGTAGTTCTTGTCCGCGAACGTCTGCATGGATCGGGCCAGGGCGTCGTCCTTCGTGATGGTCATGCCGCCGTCCCCGGTGGTCATGTGCTTCGACTGCTGGAAACTGAAGCATCCCACGTCCCCGTAGGTGCCCAGCAGCCGTCCACGGTAAGGTGTCAGGTGAGCCTGGCAGCAGTCCTCGATGAGGGGAATACCCCTTCGCCTTGAGATCTCCGTCAGGGCCTCCATGCGGCAGGCGTTGCCGAAGAGGTGGATGGCGATGATCGCCCGCGTCCTCGACGTAATCAGCCTTTCGACGTCATCCGGGTCCACGGTCAGGGTCTCCGGATCCGTGTCCGCGAAGACCGGCACGGCGTTCTGGTACAGGATCGGGATGATCGTGCCCAGGTCGGTGATCGCGCTCGTGATGACTTCATCGCCGGGTTCCGGGTTTATTGCGCCGATGGCGACGTGCAGGGCCGCCGTGCCCGAGGTGGAACCTACGGCGTGCCTCACGCCGTAGGTCTCGGCAAAGCGGTTTTCGAACAGGGGGGTGAGTTCGCCGCCCCACCGAAAGAGGTTCTGGGACCGCAGCGCCCTGGTAACGAGTCGGATTTCCGCTTCGCCGAAGGGGGTCCTGGCGGGGAAAGGGCGGGATTCCGTGTCCCGGAAGGGGGTTCCGCCGTGGAGGGCCAACATGAAGGGCTCCGTGAAAATACGTCACGTTATCGACAGGCCTGCTCGTCCCGGCCCCGGCCAATTCGGTTCCCCGCCGGCCCCAAACGCCTACAGGTCCACCCGGTACCGGCACTTCCACTTCGTGTCCCACCGGTAGAGCGGATCGTCCGGGGGAATGGGGACGGTCTCCACCAGCGTGGAACCGACGATCTCGCAGGTTCTTCTGGACGCCGTGTTCTCCGGGTTGCAGGTGATCCAGAGCGGGTTGATCCCGTGTGCCCGGGCGAGCGGCAGGACGAGCAGACAACTGCGCGCGGCCAGTCGGCGGCCGCGGTACGGCGGTTCCACGGAGTAGCCGACATGGCCCGCGTACATCTCGACGTGCTCCGTGTGGCCGATACGCAAGGACAGCCTGCCCATCACGGGGTTCGGACGGTCCGGCGGCACCATGTCGAAGACGTACTCGGGAACGATGCCCCGCCGCGCATCGCCCTGCAGCGTGCTGCGAAGCAGCAACCGCAGATCACCGTCCACGAGCACGCCCGGGTCGCGAAATCGAAACGGGTCGCCCGAGACCGTGAATCGGCTTCTGAGACTGGCAAACAACAGACTGATGTTTTTCATCGAGAACGGTGGACGTCCCGCGCCGGTCCTGGGAGAGGCTGATGGTCCACGCCCCTGTCGCACCCGTCAGTATCGATAGTGATCGGGTTTGTAGGGTCCTTCGATGGGGACGCCGATGTAATCCGCCTGGTTCCGGGACAACCGGGTCAGCTTCACGCCCAGCTTGCGCAGGTGGAGCCTGGCCACCTCCTCGTCCAGGTGCTTCGGCAGGGTCGTTACCCCGGTCTCGCGGTCATGGCGCCGCAGGTCGATCTGCGCGATCACCTGGTTGGTAAAGGAACTGGACATGACGAATGAAGGGTGGCCGGTGGCGCATCCCAGGTTGACCAGCCTCCCCTCGGCGAGCAGATAGACGGCGTGGCCGTCGGGAAAGAGGTATTTGTCCACTTGGGGCTTGATGTGCTGCCTCGCGATGCCGGGATATTCGTTCAGCGCGTCTACCTGGATTTCGTTGTCGAAATGGCCGATGTTGCAGACGATGGCCTGGTCCTGCATGTTTTCCATGTGTTCGATGCGGATGATGTCCCGGTTGCCGGTCGTCGTAACGAAGATCTGGCCCTGGTCCAGCACGTCTTCGATCGTGGTCACTTCATAGCCTTCCATCGCGGCCTGGAGGGCGCAGATGGGGTCGATCTCGGTGATGACCACGCGGGCGCCGAATCCCCGCATGGACTGGGCGCATCCCTTGCCCACGTCGCCGTATCCGCAGACGACCACCGTTTTACCGGCGACCATGACGTCCAGGGCGCGCTTGAGGCCGTCGGCGAGCGATTCCCGGCAGCCGTAAAGGTTGTCGAACTTCGACTTCGTCACCGAATCGTTGACGTTGATGGCCGGGAACAGGAGCTTGCCGTCCTGCATCATCTGGTAGAGCCTGTGGACGCCGGTGGTCGTCTCTTCGGAGACGCCGCGTATATTGGCGCTCATTTCGTGCCAGAACCGCGGGTTTCCGTCCAGCTGCCGCCTGAGCACTTCGTTGACGATCTGCAATTCCCGGTTGTCGGTCGGCTCGTCCAGGATGGAAGGATCGTCTTCGGCCTCCACGCCCCGGTGAATGAGCAGCGTGGCGTCGCCGCCGTCGTCCACGATCTGCGTGGGGCCGGTTTCGCCGTCGAAGGTCAGCGCCTGCAGCGTGCAGGCCCAGTACTCTTCCAGGCTCTCCCCCTTCCACGCGAAGACGGGGACGCCGTCGTCCGCGATGGCCGCCGCGGCATGGTCCTGGGTGGAGAAGATGTTGCAGGAGGCCCACCGCACGTCGGCGCCCAGGGCCTTGAGCGTCTGGATGAGCACGGCGGTCTGGATCGTCATGTGGAGCGATCCCATGATGCGCGTGCCCCGGAGCGGCAGCTCGCGGGCGTATTTCTCGCGGACGGCCATCAACCCGGGCATCTCCTGCTCGGCGATGGCGATCTCGCGGTGTCCCAGTTCCGCCTCGGACAGATCGGCCACTTTGTACGGCAGGTCGGTATAATCGGGCAATTCGATGGTGGTCGGCACTTCCTGCGCCATGTAAGGACTCCTTGGTGCTGATTTACGGTCTGCGTGATCATGGTCTCGTTCAAACAATCGCTCCCTATTATACGGGGTAGCCGCCTTGAACGCAACCGCCGCGTTGTCCGCCGCCGGACCCTTTCCGGGGATCCTCGCGGGCGCGGCGCATCTTTCCGGCAACGGCGCTTCGCAGAAATCGCTTGATAACCGGAACGCGGACTCTTATAGTCTTTCCCGACCACCGCCATGCAGCACGTATTCCACCAGGCGAATTCGCACGCGGGAGAGATTCATGATCGATCAGGCGTTGCTGGACATACTGGCCTGCCCGGAAACAAAAGAGGAAGTCCGTCTCGCGCCGGATTCCGTCGTCGAAGCCGTGAATGCCATGATCGAGGCCGGCACGCTCGTCAACCGGGCCGGCGAGAAGGTGGCGGAACCCATCGACGGCGGACTGGTACGGGCCGACGGAAAGTTCCTGTATCCCATCCGGGAAGAGATTCCGATCATGTTGATCGACGAAGCGATTCCCCTCTCCGGCGAGGTCAACGCGTCCTGACCGGTACGCAGCGGCGCTGAGCCGGTCGATTCCCTCTTCTTACCCGTACAGGCGAACCTGCATGTCCCAGGCGTCCGATCCCTACGCACTGCGTCCCGAACATATAAGAAAACCGCCTGTCGACCGCTGGTCGACGATCCGGCAGCTGGGACCGGGGCTGCTGCTGACCGGTTCCATCGTGGGTTCCGGCGAGCTCATCGCTACCACGCGGCTGGGCGCCGAGGTCGGTTTCGTCGTGCTCTGGCTCATACTCCTGAGTTGCGCCGTCAAGGTGCCGGTGCAGAGCGAACTCGGCCGGCACGCCATCGCTACGGGGCAGACGACCTTCGTGGCCTTCGACAAGGTGCCCGGACCGCGGTTCCGGGTAACCTGGCTCGTGTGGGGGAGCCTGCTGCTCCTGCTCTGGAGCACCATGCAGGTGGGCGGCATTTTCGGTACGATGAGCCTGTCGCTGGACCTGATCTTCCCGGTCTTCGGGAACACCGCCTGGCTGATCATACTCACCCTGGTGGGCATGGGGCTCGGTCTCGTGGGCCAGTACATGACGCTGGAACGGATCACCACCATCCTGGTGGCCCTGTTCACCTTCACCACGCTGGCCAGCGCGCTGCTCCTCTTCTGGACCCCCTACGCCGTATCTCCCCAGGCGCTCGTGGACGGGCTCAAGTTCGCCCTGCCGCCGGACGGCGCCGTGACGGCCTTCGCCGTCTTCGGCATCACCGGCGTGGGCGCCTCCGAACTGTTGCTCTACCCGTACTGGTGCGTGGAGAAGGGCTATGCCCGGGCGGCGGGACCCCGCGACGGCAGCGCGGCCTGGCGGGAACGCGCCCTGGGATGGATCAGCGTGATGAAGAAGGACGTGTGGCTCTGCATGGTCATCTACACGCTGGCGACGCTCGCCTTCTTCTTCCTGGGCGCGGCCGTGCTCCATGCCCAGGGACTGGTGCCGGAGGGATTCGGCACCGTGCAGATCCTCTCCGGGATGTACACCGAAACGCTGGGCAACTGGGCGTTCTACCTCTTCGGCGTGGGCGCCTTCGTGGTCCTCTTTTCGACGTATTTCGTCACCATCGTGGGCCAGTCGCGCATGCTGGCGGACGCCCTTTCGGTGCTCGGATTCGTCACCTACGCGCGCCCGAACGACAGACAGCGCGTCGTGCGGATGATCGGCGTCCTGCTGCCCCTGGTCTACCTCGTCCTCTACGTACTGTGGTCCGCGCCGGTCACCATGGTGATCATCGGCGGACTGATGCAGACGATCCTGCTGCCGGCCATCGGATGGGCGGCGCTCTACTTCAGCCGGACTACGGCGAGGGAAGCGGGCGTCCCCCCGTCCAGGACCCTGCTGGTGGCCCTGACGGCCGCCACGATCGTGATGGCCGTTTTCGCCGTGTACGCCGTCTGGGTGAGGTTTTAGTTCAGTCGATCGGAAGCCGGGACCTCGCCGTTGAGCGGTCCCGCGCCGGACCGGACCGAAGTCGTTGAGCGGTCCCGCGCCGGACCGGGCCGAAGCCGTTCCATGACCGCCGTCCGGGACCGGACCCGCGGCGGGATGCGCCCTGATCAGCCCGATCAGATCAGGCCGGAATCCTGGTCGCGGGCACGACTGGACGCGTCCCTCGACCGGGGCGGTCCGTATCCGCCGCCGCCGGCGGACAGCGCGACGATGCGGTCTCCGGGCAGGATCGGCACCTCGGTTTCCTTGGACTTCAGCATCCTTTCCCTGCCGTCGGATACCACCATGTAGCGGTGCGGCAGGCCCGGCGCGCCGCCGAAGAGACCGAAGGGCGGGTTGATCACGCCGTCTCCCGCCATGTTCAGTTTCGCCGGTTCGTCCCCCTCGTAGACCATTTCGAAGACCGCGCCGAGTCCACCCCGCCACGTGCCGTCTCCGCCGGAACCCGGCCGCAGGTCGTTCCGGACGATCTTGAAGGGGAAGCGCTCCTCGGTGATCTCCACGCTGGGACTCCGGATCGCCCCGGCCACGTTGACCTCGCCCACGCAGGACCAGCCGTCGTATCCCCGGGAGGCCCCTCCGCCGCCCCGGCCGAAGAAGAAATGCCAGATGAAGCGGTGGCCCGTCCGCGGATTGCGGCCGGTGATGGCGAAGCGGAGGCGGCGGGAGAACCCCGCGTTCACGGCTTCCGGCGCCACGGGCGCCAGCGCCTTGAAGACGGCCTCCACGATCTCCTCCCCGCAGTGGTTGGTGCTCATGCAGACCGGCGCCGGGGGATTCGGGTTCACGATCAGGCCTTTCGGCGCGATTACCTTCACCGGCCGCATGGATCCCTCGTTCTTGGGTACGTCGGACGGCGCCATGTACATGATGGCGACATGGGCCAGCGACCGCGTATTGGCGTAGGCGCTGTTGATGAACCCGGTGACCTGGGGACTCGATTCGCTCAGGTCGATGGTCATGGTGTCGCCCTGGACGGTGACTCTGGCCCGGATGGGGATCGATTCGGCGTCGAACCCGTCGTCGTCGAGCAGCGTTTCCCCGAAGTACACGCCGTCCGGCCAGCCGCCGATGAGCTGCCGGATCCGCCGTTCCGCGCTGTCCAGGATGGCTTCCACGGACGTCATCAGGCCGTCGGCGCCGTAATCGTCGAGGAGCGACTGCAGCCGGCGGGCGGCGATCTGTACCGATCCGATCTGGGCGTGCAGGTCGCCGGTGAAGTTCTCCGCGTGCCGCACGTTGACCGCCAGCATGTGCAGCAGGTCCTCCCGCGGCCGGCCTGCTTCATACAGCCTCACGGGTGGAATGCGCAGACCCTCGTGGTACAGTTCACTGGCCGACGGGTTGTACCCGCCGTGGGTTCCTCCGCCGATGTCGCTGTGGTGGGCCCGGTTGACGGCGAAGAACAGCAGGGTCCCGTCGCGGAATACGGGGTATATCGCCGTGATGTCCGGCAGGTGGCTGCCGCCGAAGTAGGGGTCGTTCAGGATGAACAGGTCCCCCTCGTTGATGTCGTCGCTGAAATACTCGCACACCGCCTCGACCGACGGAGGCAGGGCGCTGATATGCACGGGGATACCCTCGCCCTGCGCCACGAGTTGTCCCCCCGCGTCCAGGATGGCGGTGGAGAAATCCCGGCTGGAGTTCAGGATCTGCGACATGGAGGTGCGGATCATGACGTCCGCCATTTCGCGGGCGATCGATTCGAGGCGGTGGGCCACGACCGAGTGCGTGATCGGGTCCGATGCGGTTGACGCCGGGTCCGATCCGGCGGGATCCGAATCTTGCGCCGCGGACGATACGACCAGCACCAGGCCCCCGTAAGGGTCGACTTCCACCCGGTCGCCTTCCTCCACGAGCACGGTGGTGAAGTCGGACTCGACGATGGCCGGTCCATCTAACACGGCGCCGGGCTCAAGGCTGTCGGCCGCGAACACGTCGGCTTCGGTCCAGGATCCGGTGAAAATCCGGCGCGTGCCCTTGCGGGCGTCCGAAGGCGCATCCGTTCCCGCTTTCCTGGGCAGGTCGATCGTCGGCAACTTCCCCGTTACCGTAGCCCGTAGCGTAACCAGGCGGATCTCCTGGTCGAGTTGATGGTAGGAGTAGAGGACCTGGTATCTTTCGTGAAACAACGCCGCCCAGGTACGCCGGATGGCTCCGTCGTCCCGGGAAAGATCCGGGATAGTCACGTTGACTTCGTAGATCTGGTCCAGGTACCGCATGTCGGCCGTGAAACGTACGGTGACGTCGTCGTCTCCGAGTCCCTGCTTTCTGAGTTGTGCGATGCCCCGATCCGCCATGCGGCTCGTCATCCGCCTTACTTCGTCGAGGTCGACGACGTCCAGGCCGGCCGTGAACGACTGGGCGAAATCGTACCTGAGGTCGGACGCGAGCATGCCGTACGCCGACAGCACGGGCGCCGCGGACGGGAGATGGATCCTGCCGATGCCCGTCTTGCGGGCCACCTTCCCCACGTGGAGCCCGGCCGCGCCGCCGAAGGCCAAAAGGGAGAAGTTCCGGGGATCGCCGCCGCGGCGCACGGTCAGCAGCCGAATGCCTTCGGCCATGGCCGTGGTCACCACGTCGAGCACACCAAGCGACGCTTCCTCCAGGGATAGTCCCAGGGGCTCTGCGACGCGCGCTTCAAGGGCCGCCGCGGCCCGATCTCGATGAAGGCGGGTCCGACCGCCGAGGAAGTTGTCCGGATCGAGGTATCCCAGGACCAGATTAGCGTCGGTGACCGTGGGCCGGTCGCCGCCCCGGCCGTAGCAGGCGGGACCGGGGTCGGCCCCGGCGCTCTGAGGACCGACGTGGAGGGTTCCCCCCTCGTCCACCCGCGCGATGCTGCCTCCGCCCGCGCCTAGCGTATGCAGGTCGATCATCGGCACGGCGATCTTCCATCCGCCTTCGTAGTGTTCACCGGAGACCTGGGGATCGCCCGCTTCGATCACCGAGATGTCCGTGCTCGTGCCGCCCATGTCGAACCCGATGAGGTCGGTCTCTCCGATGAGGCGGCCGTAGGCCACGGCGCCGCTGACGCCCCCGGCCGGACCGGACAGAATAGCCTGAACCGCCTGGCGCGCCGCGACGTCCAGCGGCGTGACGCCCCCATTGGACGTCATGGTAAGTATCTCCTCGTCGAGACCCAGGCGGGAAGTCTCCTCCCGCATGCGCCGGAGATACCGGGCGTAGACCGGTCCCACGTAGGCATTGACCGCCGCGGTGCTCAGGCGATCGTATTCCTTGATCTGGGGCAGGATCTCCGAGGAGAGCGAGAGATACAGGTCGGGGTACCGCTGTCGGACGCGCTCGCCTGCCAGCCGTTCGTGGACAGGGTTCAGGTAGGAGAATATGAGACATACGGCCACGGATTCCACGCCCGACCGGACGAGGTCGTCCAGGATTTCATCGAGTGCCTCGGTGTCTACCGGCGTCTCTACGCCCCCGTCGGCGCGAATACGTTCCTCCAGCGTTCGCCGCAACGGCCGGGGAACCAGCGGCTCTACGGGTGTCATCCGGAGATTGTACCGGTCCTCTTTCAATCCTTCCCGGAGGGACAAGAGGTCCCTGAAGCCTTCGGTGATGATCAGTCCGACCCGGGCGCCTTTACGCTCGAGGAGCGTGTTGGTGGCGACCGTGGTGCCGTGGATGAACAGGCGGGTGCGGGACAAGAGTTCGTCGGCGGGGATTCCGTAAGCCTCCCCGATGTTCCGGATGCCGTTCATCACCGCGTCGGAGGGTGCGCGGGGGGTCGACGCCGTCTTGAAGTAACGGGGCGCGGAAGCGCCTTCCACCACGACGAAATCCGTAAAAGTGCCGCCCACGTCTATGCCGATGGAGAGGGGCGGTCGAGCAGTGTCCCCGGAATGATTGTGCATCGTGGAACTCCGGTCCATATTGACTAAATCCAGTCGGCGGGCTATACTATGTCCAGCATGCGAGACCGGTTACAGCGGCATACTCGTTCGCGATCAGCGTATTGTCACAGGTCCAATCGAAGAAATCGCCTGTCATACCCATGAGCACAGACCGCATTTTCGAAAAAAACGAACACTGGATCAAGCGAAAACTAAGCGCCGATCCCGGCTATCTCGAACGCCTGTCGCGGCAACAACGGCCCGAGATACTCTACATCGGGTGTGCGGACAGCAGGGTGATGCCCGAGGCCTTCATGGGCGCCGGTCCGGGGGAAGTCTTCGTACATCGCAACGTGGGCAACCTGATAAGTCCCCTCGACCCGAATACGAGGTCCGCCGTCATCTACGGGGTCGAACATTTGAAAGTCCGCCATGTCGTGGTCTGCGGGCACAGCGACTGCGGCGCGGTAAAGGCGGTGTTGCAGTCGGGGGACCTCGGCACGCTCGAACCCTGGTTGCAGCATTTGAGAGAAGTCTATCGCCGCCACGAAATCGAGCTGGAGTCCATCCCGGATATGACGGACCGGTGCAACCGGCTGGTCGAATGCAACGTCCGTGCGCAATGCGCGAACATTATGGCGTTTTCAGAAGTGCGGAGGTCGATCGAAGAGACCGGGTTGCAGGTGCACGGCTGGGTGTTCGACCTGCACAGCGGCCTGGTCCGGGACCTGGCCGTCTCTACCGATCGGGGATGACCGCGTTCCAGCATGCAGGTCCATCGTCCGACGATTCAGATCGTCCTGATTGAAGCTTCCGCATCCGAGCGTGTCAGTTTCCCCCTGCCTGTTTCCGCAACACCCTGCCCGGCAGCGCGCCGGTGTGTTCCCCCTTTTCGATTACGACGGAACCGTTGACCAGGACGAAGTCGATACCGCGGGCGTACTGATGCGGATTCATGAAGTCCGCCCGGTCTATGACGGTTTCGGGATCGAAAACCACGAGATCCGCGACCTGGCCCACGTCGATTGTGCCGCGCTCGGCAAGGCCCAGCTTCCGGGCCGGCATGGCGGTCATCTTGTGCACGGCGGTTGGCAGGTCGAACAGCCCGTCATCGCGACAGTATTTCCCGAGTACCCTGGGAAAGGTCCCGTAGTACCGGGGATGGGGCGTGGTTTCACTCAGGGGGCCATAGTCGGCCGCGGCCCCACCGTCCGATGCGACCATGACGAAGGGATGGGTCAGCACGGAACGGATCTCCTCCTCGCTCATGCCGAATCCCACCATGCCCACGCGCCCGTTCTCCGCGATGAGGAGTTCCCGCACGAATTCGAACGGGTCCTGTCCACTGCCCGCGACGATCTCCGACACCCGCTGTCCCACGTAATCCCGGTTTTCCGGTTTGTCTACCGAAGTGATCATCACGGCGCTCCAGTCGCCCAGCATGTCGACTTTCTCGATGGCCGCCTGTCTCATCAGGGGCAGTACGTCGGGCGCCTGCAGCCGGCGCACGAACGCCCCGGCGCCACCGGCGCGAAACCGGGTGGGAAACAGGTTCTGCAGCGTCGTCGCGTAGGCGATGTAGGGGTACCTGTCCAGGGTGACGTCCATCCCTTCCCCGACCGCTTTCTCGATCATTTCGAAGGCTGCGTCGACCTTGTTCCAGTTCCGCCTCCCGGAGGCCTTGAAGTGGGCAATCTGCAGGGGGATTTCGGCTTTTCTGGCGGTACTGATCGCTTCCCTCACGGCTTCTAAGAGGAAATCGTCCTCGTTTCGCATGTGGGTGGCATAGAATCCGCCGTACCCCGCCGCCACTCCGCAGAGTTCGGCGATCTCATCCTCGTCGGCGAAACTGCCGGGCGTGTATTCGAGTCCGGAGGAAAGTCCCCACGCGCCCTCCGACATGGCCTGGTCCACGAGCCCCTTCATCGTATCGATCTGCCGCGCGCCGGCCGGTACGTTTTCGTTCCCCATAACGTATCCGCGTATGGTGCCCTGTCCCGCCAGCGACATGAAGTTGACTCCGATGCCCTGCTGCTCCAGGGTGTCGAAGAGGCCGGTGAAATCCGTCCATGCGATGTCCACGCCGTATCGCCGGCCGTAACCCTCCCGCAACGAATCGAGCTGGCCGGCCGTCAGGGGCGCCAGCGAGGAGCCGTCCTGTCCGGCCACCTCCGTGGTCACGCCCTGCCGGATCTTGCTTTCGGCTCTCGGGTTGACCAGCAGGGAGAGGTCGGTGTGGGAATGGATGTCGATGAATCCCGGACAGACGATCTTCCCGGAAGCGTCGATCGTCGTCGTACCCGAACCCCTGACCGGGCCGATCTGTACGATCCGATCTCCCTCGACAGCAATATCCGCATCCACCGGAGGACCACCCGTCCCGTCTATCACCCGTCCCCCTGTAATGATGACGTCATAGTTCCGGCCGATCGTGCATCCGTCCACCATCGCGGACAGGCCGCCTACGGCCGCGCCGGCGCCCGCCAGCCCGGTTCTCCTGAGAAACGATCGTCTAGACCAGTCCATATGCCAGTACGCTTCCTGTTATGGGTCCTGTGTTATTGAAGCGGGGTTCCGCCATGACGCGGCGGGTAGCTGATCGCTGCGCCTGGCAATGCGAAGCGCGCACACGGTACAGTTGATCCGCCTGGTGCGATCTCCGCGTACCCGCTATCCGGTCATTCGAATCTTCAAACCCCGATCATGGAGAAACTGCTTGATGGAGCCGACGGCATAGTGCCCGTAATGGAGCATGGAAGCCACCAGGGCCGCGTCGGCGCCGCCGGTCGTGAGGGCGTCATACAGGTGTTCCGGCCGTCCCCCTCCGCCGGAGGCGATGACCGGAATTCCCACGGCGCCGGAAATCATCCGGGTCAGGGTCAACTCGTATCCTTCGAGCGTACCGTCGGCGTCGATGGAATTGACGACGATCTCCCCTGCCCCGAGGGCCTCTCCGCGCCGCGCCCATTCGACGGCGTCCATGCCCGTGGTCCGCCGCCCTCCGTGGGTCACGATCTCATAACCGGAAGGTAATGAAGCGGAAGGGGATGCCTTGACGTCCATGGACAGCACGACGGCCTGCACGCCGAAGGCATCGGCCGCCTCGGAAATGACGTCGGGGTTGGCGACGGCCGCCGTGTTCAGATTCACCTTCTCCGCGCCGGCTTCGAGAACTCTGCGGCAGTCCTCGACCGACCGGAGCCCCCCGCCCACCGAAAAGGGGATGAACACCTGCCGGGCGACGTCTTCCACCACGTCGAGCATGATGCCGCGCTGGTCGCTCGACGCCGTGATGTCGTAGAAGACGAGTTCGTCCAGTCCGGCTTCATAATAGCGCCGCGCCGCGGAAACCGGGTCGCCGACGTCTCTCGTGTCGACGAACCGGACGCTCTTGACCAGCCTGCCGTCCCGCACGTCCAGACAGGAAATGAGCCGCTTGCTCAGCATGCGTTCCCGTCCCATCGCACGAATTCGCCCAGGATCTTCAACCCCGCGGGGCCGCTCTTCTCCACGTGAAACTGGGTCGCGACGATGTTTTCCCTGCCGATGACGGCCGCGAATTCCACACCGTACCGGCTCGTGGCCAGCACGTCCCGCCCATCGGCCGGGGCGGGGTAGTATGAGTGGACGAAGTAGACCTCGTCGCCGGGCCGCAGTTGGCGGAGCACGGGGTGCGCGCGGCTTGCGCGCAGTTCGTTCCAGCCCATGTGGGGCACCTTCAGGGCGGGGTCCTCCGGCCGGAATCGAAGGCACGTCCCCCCGATCAGGTCCAGGCACGGCAAGTCCGTTTCCTCGGAGTCCGACAGCAGGATCTGGCAACCCACGCAGATCCCGAGGATCGGCGTTCCCCGGTCGCCGGCCGATGTGAGCGCCTCGTCGAGCCCGCGTTCACGGAGCGTCTCCAGGGCGGAATGGGCGTGGCCCACACCGGGAAAGACGATGCGCTCCGCTCGGGCCAGATCCTCCGGATCCGACGTGATGATCGAAGCCGCCCCCAGGTGATCCAGCGCTCTTTTCACCGAGGTCTGATTTCCGGCTTCGTAATCTACGATGTGAATCATGGAGCGGTGCGTTCGTCGGGGTTGCCTGGAGGGTAAGCGTACGATTCCTGCGCCATATCCGCCACATGTCTCTAGTAACCCGGTCACGGCGAATTTGTCAAGGGAAAGATGACCTCGCGCGGCGGCCAAAGGCGGCCCTGCCTTATCATTCGATCGTTGACATGGACAGGCGGCGTTTCTATACTGGTTTGGTTGGTCATCGCGCCCTCCGCCGCCGTGCCGGATCCTGCCGCGGGCAGCGGAACCTGTGCGCCGAATACCGTTGCGGGCGGCGGGTCCTGTGCGCCGGGTACAATGCGCAAAATACGCACCATACAGAATCGATAACCTTAATGCTCTTCAACGTCGAACGGGCCAGGAAGTACATGCGGGATCGCGGTCTCGACGCGCTGATCGCGACTTCGCCCGTGAATATCACCTATTTCACGGACTACTTCATCTGGATCGACGGGCTCATGAAGGAGTACATGGTCAGACCCGGCGGTTCGGCGGATATAGCGCAGGGATATGCCCTGTTTCCCCTCGATGGCGAGCCCGCCCTGGCGGTGACCTCATCGATGCTGGCCGTCAACGGCGTGGATCTCTGGGTGAGGGACGTGCGGATCAGCGGCGATTCCGGTCTCGACTGGTCCCTGGCGCCGGGGCCGCTGTCCGACCGGACGGACCGCCTGTACGCCCTCCTGAAGGATGCGCCGGGTTACGGCACGACCACCGCGGCGCTCGCCGGCGCCCTGGCCGACCGGGGTCTTTCGGAAGGTACGCTGGGCGTGGAGGCGGACGGGATGACCGCGGCCCGGTACGCGCAACTGCGCGAGGCGCTCCCCGATGCCCGGCTGCTGGACTGCTCCAACCTCGTCCGTCTGCTCCGCATGGTCAAGACCCGAGACGAACTCGACCGGCTCGCGCGGGCGGCCCAGATCAGCGAAACGGCGGCCATGACGGCCATGGAACAGGCGAGTCCGGGAGACAACGTGCAGGACGTCATCCGCCGGTTCAGGGCGGAGCTGGGTTCACGGGGAGCCGACCTGGATCATTTCGCCTTCGGGGTCCACGGACTCGGCATCGCGACGGAACCGGATTTCATCCTCGGTGAATCCGCCGTGGAGTACGTGGACTGGGGATGCAGATACCGATCCTGCTACTCCGACACCGGCACCACCTTTGCCATGGGGCCCCTGTCCGGCGACATGCAGGTCCGTTTCGACGCGCTCCGCGCGTCCATGGACGCCGGCCTGGACGCCATAAAGCCCGGCGTCAGGTCCTCGGCGGTACAGAAGGCGATGCAGGACGTGGTGGACGAAGCCGGACTGTCCATGTATCCCCACGGCCACGGGGTCGGCATGGAAGTGCGGGACTACCCCGTCCTGGCGCCGGACAACGGCCTCCGGATCGCCGACGACTGTGTAGATATCCCGTCCGACCTGCCCATTGAAGAAGACATGGTGCTCAACGTGGAAGCGCCGCTCTGCCTGGCGGGGGTCGGTTCCCTGCACCTCGAACAGTCCGTCATCGTGACGGAAAGCGGATCCCGCCCCCTCGCGGAGCAACAAAGGGACCGGCCGGTGTTGCCCGGGGGCGGGTCGAAGTAGGCACGCCGATTAAACGATCGACATAAGGTTTAACTTTCTGCCAGTCTTGCGTTCGCATCTGCGTAGCCGGCGCCAGAAACGGCGTTAGGATCCGATGAATACGACCAGAATAATCTTGCACCAACCCGCGGGCGTGCTTCGGCTGTTGACCGATGGCGGTCTTGAGGGACATTGTACAGGCGTCACCGCCACCGCATCCGACGTGGAATGCGCTGCATCCATCCTGATCGGTTCGGATCCGGTGGACCGTGAACGGATCTGGTGGGCAATGAAGGAACTGGACGGAGGATTGTCCTCATCCCTTCGCGCCGGGATCGACGTTGCCCTGTGGGATCTTTCCGCCAAGATCGCCGGGCGGCCGCTCTTCCGGCACTCAGGCGGATTTCGCGGTCATGTGCCGGTCTGCCGGTCTGGTCTGTCGGAAGGCACCGATACGGATATCGTCCAGGAAGCCAGATATGCGCAGCGCGCCGGATTCAAAGCATATCGGTTCGGAACGAATTCGGATGAGCGCTCAATTATCCAACTGGTACGAGAAGTGCGTGCTGCGGTCGGCCCGGATTTTTCCCTGATTCTCGACGGCAAGGCCCGGTGCGTGGTAGACGAGGCGATACGGATCGGCAGGGCGCTCGACGAGGCGGACTATTTCTACTTCGACCGTCCCCGTCCCCAGGGGGATCACTCCGGTGGGAAGCAGCTGGCCGGTGAAATCGATCCCCCGATCAGCGCCGAAGTGTCCAGTCCCATGGAAGCGTCGCAGGTCATGACGGCCCAATCCGCCGATCACGTACGTGCCGGCGTGCAAAGTTCCGGCGGGTTTACGGACGTGCTGAAGTCGGCCCGGTGCGCCGAGGCGTTCGGGGCATACTGCCATCTGGACGGCCCCGGTATCTGCGATGGCTTCGCCCATCTGCACCTCGCGGGCGCCCTCCGGAATACGCCATTCCTCGAGATGACCGGACATGAGACCGTATCGTCCTTCGTGCGAAACGCGCCTCGTGTGGAAGATGGATTTGTCCAGGCGCCCACCCTGCCGGGCCTCGGCATGGACATCGACCTGGACGCGGTGATGGAAGCCACGTCGGAATCGATCGAAATCTGATTCGGCGCTCCATGCACGATGGTTGTCTGTGATGACCAGGTGCCATTGAGCAAGAGGAAAACCATGCAGATACGGGACGTCAAATGTTACGTGATGAAGGATGAACCCGAAACGCGTAGCGAGCGTTGCGCGGACCGGGGCAGCATGGCGTTCGTGCCGCCGGGCATCTCCGGTCTGTTCACCCACGACCAGGGATTCGGCGCCGGCGCCCCCGAGGGTTATTCCTTCACCGGGGACGAGCCGGAACAGAAGTACCGCCTGGTGATCCGGATCGTGACGGATGGGGATCTGGACGCCTACGGGGAATATGCCACTGGATTCGATGCCCGGGACCTGGAATGGCAGGGCAAGACCTTCCTGGCCCGGTACGCCCACATGCTCATCGGCGTGGACGCCTTCGACCGGGAATACGTCTGGCAACGGTTCTGGATGGCCCAGCGTTTCATGTACACGGGAAGAGGGCTGATCGACTCGGTCGACCGCATGTTATGGGACCTGGCAAGCCGGAGCGCCCGGCTCCCCATCTACAAACTCCTGGGCGCGTGCCGCGAGAGCGTGCCCGCCTACTGCAACGTGGGGGGGCGGACCATCGACGACCTGGTGGACAACGCGGTGACGCGCGTGAATGAGGAAGGTTTTATCGGCTGCAAGGACCATTCCTACCGGGGGGTGAAGGCCAATGGAGAAATGGCCGTGAAGCTGCGGGAAGCGCTGGGCGATGACATCATGCTCTTTCACGATCCCGTGGAGTCGTACACGTACGAGGAGGCCGTGAAAATCGGGCGCATCATGGAGAAGTGCGGATACCGGTGGATCGAGGAGCCGTTGCAGGACTACGACATCCTGGGGCTGCAAAAACTGTGCGCCACCCTCGACCTCCCGGTCCTGACCCTGGAATGGATCGGCGCCATCGGCGGACAGCCGTACAACACGGCGCCTTACCTGGCGCTGCAGGCCGCCGATATCGTCCGCCAGCGGGGCGTCGGCATCACCGGACAGGTCAAACAGGCCCAGCTTGCCGAAAGCTTCGGCGTGGAGGTGCACGGCGGGGATCCCCACGTCATCCTGGCCATCGGCAACGACCCCGTCTTCGAGGCCTTCATGGGGTTGCAGCCGCGTCCTCCGGAAGATGAACTCGACTGCCGGGGCACGCTCGTGGTGGAAGACGGCGCCATGTCGATCGCCTGGAGCGACCGTCCCGCGCCCGAACCGGACTGGGACGAGGTGGCGCGCGACGCGGTTACCGTTATTTGAAATGGACGACCAAAATACTCCGGAACGCGGTCGCGGTAATCTGAGGTCGGGTAATCGGGGATCCGGCCCGGTTCCCGTGACGCAAGGTCGCAAAGGTCGCCCACTGTAATCTGAGTGTTGACAAGCTTAGGCGGTAGATGGAAATTCGGGAAGGTTGGAAGTGATCCGGCACGATGGTTCCGTGCCGACGCCGAATGCAAAAAGGCACCGCATTGTGGTATGACTGTAGAATGAGCCCCCGATGTACGAAGTGAGATCGATAGCCGGAGAGGCGTCATGGACGCAGGAACACTCGACCCGCGGATCCTGGACGAAATCATCCGACGCGTTGTCGAGGTGGCCGATCCGGAGAAGATCATCCTCTTCGGATCCGCTGCTCGCGGCGAGATGAACCGCCACAGCGACGTCGATCTGCTCATCATAAAAGAATGCACGAGTCCACTTGACCTGATGGGCGAGATTTACATGAACCTCGATGGCGCCGGGGCGGCCGTCGATGCGGTTGTCGTCACGCCCCAAGCGGTCGAGCGTTACAAGGACAGCCACGCATTGGTCATCAAGCCCGCATTGCGAGAAGGCAGGGTCGTGTATGAAGGAACCTGAACGCTTTCCGCCTGACGATCCTCGGGAATGGCTGAAACGTGCCAGAAGCAATTTGTCGAGAGCCAAGAGTCGTTTGCCCGACACCTACCTCGAAGACCTGTGCTTCGACGCTCAGCAGGCAGCCGAGAAAGCTGTCAAGGCGTTGATGATTAAGCGCGGTATCGATTTCCCATACGTACATGATCTGGCCCAATTGCTTTCATTGCTTAAGGAATCAGGCGAAGAAATCCCAGACGCCGTCGGACAGGCTAGAAAACTCACCCGATTCGCCACCGTCACGCGCTATCCCATGAATCAAGCCGTCACCGAACAGCATTACACAGAAGCCATCGCCATCGCCGAAGCCGTCCTCGGCTGGGCGGAAGAACACATCCTGTGATTTCCCGTGAATGCAAGTGCGTTGCCGAAGTCGAGTTTCACAACGGGCGTAAAACCACGCCAACATGGAGAGAACATGTCTGAAACGATACGATGGGGCATACTCGGAACGGGCGCGATTGCCCACAAGTTCGCTGACGCGCTCAAGGTGGTACCCGACGCCGAACTGGCGGCCGTCGGGTCGCGGGCGCAACAAACGGCGGACGCCTTCGGCGACGAATTTACCATACCCAGGCGGCACGATTCCTACACGTCGTTGGCAGAAGACCCGGAAGTCGACGCGATCTACGTGTCCTCCCCGCATCCCATGCACCACGATAACACGCTGCTTTGTCTGAACGCGGACAAGACCGTGCTCTGCGAGAAACCTTTCGCGCTGAACGCCCGCGAAGCGGAATCGATGATTCAGTGCGCGAGAGACCGGGGCCTTTTCCTCATGGAGGCCATGTGGACGCGGTTCCTGCCCGCGATCGCGCAGGTACGCCAGTGGCTCGACGATGAGGCGATTGGCGACGTGCGCCTGATGACGGCCGATTTCGGATTCCGCGCGAACTTCAACCCGGAGGGCCGCCTGCTGAATCCTGAGCTGGGGGGCGGCGCCCTCCTGGACATCGGCGTTTACGTCGTCTCGCTGGCTTCCATGGTCTACGGAGAACAGCCGGACCGGGTTGCGGCGCTGGCGGATATCGGCACGACCGGGGTCGACGAGCAAACCACCATGGCCTTTCACTACGATTCCGGCGCCATGGCCGCCCTGACCTGCGCGGTCCGGACCGACACGCCCAGGGCGGTTTCGATCCTCGGGACGAAAGGCAATATCCATATTCCAACGCCTTTCTATGACACGTACACCGCGACGCTGAATGTGGACGGCGAGGAGCCGGCCGCGGTCGAACCCGACCGTGTGGAGAACGGATTCAAGTACGAGATCGAGGAAGTGGGGCGGTGCCTGCGGGACGGGTTGCTCGAAAGTCCCGCGCTCCCGTTGGAAGAGACCCTGGCCATCATAAGCACCCTGGACGCCGTCCGGGCCGAGATCGGGTTGAAGTACCCGATGGAGGCGTGATTCCTGTCGAGGATACGGGAAGCCCCGCCGGCAGGAGCACCGCTTCCGACAGGAAGCCCCTTCCCGGCATCGCAGGTTCATAGATATCAAATAGAGGTTCAGAGGAGCATCCATGGAGTACGGCCGCATAACGAATGTAGACAAGCCCGTATCGCGCCTGGTCCAGGGTACGATCATGTTGAGTACCGCTGAAGAAGAGTACAGCTTCGACTTGCTGGACCAGGTGTACGAGGCCGGCATAAACACCTTCGACAGCGGCCATCTGTACGGCGGCGGCGATTGCGAGCGTACGCTGGGCCGATGGATCGAGGACCGCGGCCTGCGGGACGAAGTCGTCATACTGACCAAGTGCTGCCACATGAACGCGGATCGGGAGCGGGTGACGCCCTACGATATATCGTCCGACCTGCACGACTCCTTGGCCCGCCTGCGCACGGATTACATTGATCTCTACCTGTTGCATCGGGATGACATCCGCGTGCCCGTCCGGCCCATCGTGGACCGGCTCAATCACTATATCAGCGCGGGCAACCTGGGCGTGATCGGCGGCTCCAACTGGACCCACGAACGGATCGAGCGGGCCAACCTGTACGCCGCGACCAGCGGGCAGCAGCCCTTCACGGTGAGCAGCCCGAATTTCAGCCTGGCCGAACAGGCCGAACCGCCCTGGCGGGGATGCATCAGCATCAGCGGGAAAGACGGCGCCGAAGCGCGTACCTGGTACCAGGAAAACCAGATGCCGCTTTTTACCTGGTCCAGCATCGCCAATGGGTTCTTTTCGGGCCGGGTGAACCGGGAGAACTATGACGGACTGGTCGAGCAGGGCCTGTTCGACGAAAGCGCGGTCCGGGCCTACTGCACGGACGAGAACTTCGAACGGCTGGCCCGCGTCGGACAACTGGCGGAGGAAAAGGAACTGTCCATCCCCCAGGTCGCCCTGGCCTACGTGCTCGGACAGCCCCTGAATATCTACGCCCTCGTGGGCGCTCGAAACGGCGACGAGATCAGGGCCAACCTGCAGGCATTGCAAACGGAGCTTTCTGCGGACGAGATGGCCTGGCTGAACCTGGAACGATTGGAACGTCCGTGACCGGGCGGGCCGCCCGCGATTTGGCGTGAACTCGTGATCCGGCGCGAAAGGTGAGAGCATCCACGACCCGGCGCGAAAGGGTATGGTTAAAGCCATGAAATCTACTAAAGCCAAGAAATCCACTGTTCTTTGCCTTGGCGCGCTCGCGATGGCGTTCGGCGTCCTCTCGCTTGTAAATCAACCCGAAGCCCAGGTGCGCAACGCCGTGGGCAAGGCGATGCCGGCGGACGCGGCCCCCCCGGACCGGCAGGTCTTCCGTTTCCTGAACGACGAGCCGACCAACCTGGACATTGGCGTGGCCATCTACGAGGTGGGCGGTATCGTATTCCTCTTCGAACGCCTCACCATGCTGGATCACAACAACCGGGTGATCCCGGGCGCCGCATCGGAATGGACGGCCAACGAGGACCAGTCGAAATGGACCTTCAAAATGCGTTCCGGCGCGCGGTGGAGCGACGGCCGGCCGGTGACGGCCCACGATTTCGAATACAGCTACAAGCGCATGCTGGATCCGGCGTCCGGCAGCGGGTACGCCTTCTTCTACTACAACATCAGGGGCGCCCGCGCCTTCAATACCGGTCAGAACGCCGATCCGAACTCGGTGGGCGTCTACGCGGTGGACGACATGACCCTCGTGATCGAGACCGAAGGCCCCTGTCCCTATCTGCCCATGATCGCGGCCTTCTTCACGTCGATTCCGGTGCCGCGCTGGCAGGTGGAGCGATTCGGTCCCCGCTGGGCGTCGGACGAAAACGTCGTGAGCAATTCATCCTACAAGGTAGATAACTGGCGCATCGGCGAGCGCCTTACCTTATCCCTCGATCCCAATTACAACGGTCCGATCAAGGGGTTTTTGTCGAAGGTCCATTCCATCTTCAAGAACCGGGGCAACACCGGACTGCTTTCCTACGAGAACGACGAACTGGACCTGGTGCAGATCGACGTGCGCGACCTCAGCCGGATCGAGGGGCATCCCGTCCTGCGCAACGAGTTGCACAAGTACATGGATTTCAACGCCCTCTATCTCTTCTTCCGAACGCGCGAGGGCGTGTTCAGCGACCACCGGGTGCGTAAGGCCATCAGCCACGCCATCGACCGGGACGCGCTGTGCAACATCGTGCTCCGGGGCACGGCCCTGCCCGCGTACACCATGCTTCCGCCGGGCTTTCCGGGTTATTCGGGCGATGAACTGAAGGACGTGCAGCGATACGATCCCGATCTGGGCAGGCGCCTGCTGGCCGAAGCCGGATATCCCGGTGGGCGAGGGTTCCCTTCCGTGGATATCTGGCTTCGCAACGACCCGAACCGTCTCATGGCCGCCGAGGCCGTATCGGGCATGCTCGCCAACAACCTGGGCCTCAGGGTAGGCGTGCGGAACATGGAGCCCCGGGTCTACAGCGAGGCCATGGCGCAGTACCGCATCGACCTCAGCCTGATCCCCTTCCAGTACGATTTCCCCGATCCCCACAACCTCCTCGGCATGGTCTGGCACTCGCAACCCGTCGGCGCGGGCCGTCACGACTGGATGAACTTGGAGTTCGACCGGCTCGTCGACGACGCGGCGCGGGAAACCAACGCGGAACGGCGGTTCGAGATGTACGCCGAGGCGGAACGGATCCTGGTCGAAGACGTGGGCGGCGTGTTCCTCTACCACGACTACTTCCTGCAGCTCCGCAAACCCTGGCTGGCGGGCTGGCAGAAGGACGCCACGGGCCAGGAACCCTTCTTCATCGACAACTCGACGATCACGGATCTGTATATACGGCGGTAGGGCACGGCCGTAGGTTTCCCTATTCCGCGGTCTGCCTCGTGGTCCTCGAGCGTCTCATCAACCGCACGACCTGGTATACGCAACGGCCTTCAGCGCGGTAGTTACCGACACCGATACCAGCCGTTCGCCGGTCTGCGCGGTCGAAGGTTCGGGAATGTTCCTTCCATGATTGATACAGCCGCAAAGGGCTTCATCCAGGGCATCGGCCGCTTCGATCAGCGCTTCCTCAATCGTATCACCCTGGGTAATCGCTTCCGGAACGTCGCGACAGGTCACCACGTACCCGCCGGCATCCCGGTCTTCGGTGAGAAGGACGGGATAGATGTACGGCATGTTTTCATATCTCCAATGCTTTTGGCATACATACGACCTCCAATGACAGCACATCAAGATACTCAATCTCCATCTTGTCATGAACGACGTCCCCGTGCGAACTGTCCAGCATTTTTCTTGTCGTACAACCGATTTTAAGCGTACATTAAAATCTGTGAGAACCGCTATGACGGTCGCATAGAGAAGCCGCGTAGAGAAGTGGAGTGTCTTGATATGATGAACGCAAAGCCCATCCGTACCGAAGCCGATTACAAGCAAGCCCTTTCCCGTATTGACCAACTGATGGGCAGCGAATACGGCAGCCCGGAAGGGGAAGAACTGGACGTTCTGGTCACGCTCGTCGAGTCCTGGGAGGACGAGCATTACCCAATGGGATATCCGGAACCACACGAGGCGATCAAGTTCCGCATGGAGCAGGCGGGATTGAGACCTCGCGACCTGATCCCAATCATCGGGAGCCGTGCAAAGGTCTCGGAGGTGCTATCCGGCAGGTGCGCCATTACATTGCCAATGGCACGGGCGCTGCACGAGCGCCTTGGGATCCCCGCCGATGTGTTGCTCAGGAAACTCGGAACGGAATCCTTCGAATCGCCAGCGGATATTGACCTTTAGCGTTACCCTGTCAGAAAGATGGCCAAACTCAGTCGGATCAAGGAAGGTGCTGAATCAGCATACAGTGCCGGGGAACAGATCGCAGAAATGATCCGCAAAGCAGGTGAGGACGCGGTACCAGCAACGTCTCGAGTAAACGATTCACAGCGGGTGAACGCGAAAATGGACCCCTACGTGCTTCAGGTCTGGTGCTGGCGGGTCAACTCCACTCAGTGGGGAGATCAACTTGGTACAATTGGCGTACGCCCTTTGTGTATGCATCAGGATTCGAAAAAACCTGGGGAGTCGGATAGACGATTTGTACATCATTTAGTGCTGCTCGGAACAAGCCTACAGCAACAGCCTGCATCTTGCTACCAGTGGGTGCCACCACTATGCGATCAAACTCGTTGCGCTCAGAGTAAATACTTAGCAACAGGTTCAATGTCTCTCTGTAATCTAGTGTAGACGCGTCTTGCTCCCTTTTCCCACGAAACTCTTCTAGTATACCTTTGTTAAGCTCGCGAATCGCCTGCGTTCTCCATTTGTTATTTTGCCTCGGTGGTAATCCATGAATGAATTCCACGTATGTCGGTTGCAATTCCTGAATCAAGTTAGAGAGTTGAGCCGGGTTAAATGACGCAAACGCCACTAGTCTGATTGCCTCTCCCAACATCGAAACGGCGCTCAATTCCGGCGCAGCCGCAATCTCAAAAATCCCAGAAGACAGATAACTCAGCACCGCCCTTGTTTCGTCCTCATCCTGGTCTCGCCTTATCTCCTCTTTGGATGGTGGATAGTCATCTGCTTCACCGTAGACCACACTCACAGCATGTCTCTGGTTACCGGCCAGCGCTACTAATGCTTGTACGATCAGGAGACGAGACATGCCGGAAATGTCAACAAAGACTCGTGAAGACGTCTGCGAAAAGTCTCGTAACTCTTCTCCAAAACCTGAGGGATTCTCTCGGTCATAGACAAACTCAGTTACGCTGAGACCAACATGCCTACTAATTGTTCGCAGTTCCTCTACCCTGTTCTGCGGGTACTCAGGTAAGTAACGGACCACACCGACCGAAAATCTGGTCCTTCCTTCGTCCTGAATGCGTTTTAATACTTCCACCGATCTGTCTTCAAATCCGGCACAGACTAAAAGACAATCGTTGGCCCCGATTTCGGGAGAGCTAATCTCGCGCATTTCGGGCCAATTGATATTGCCCAAGCGCTCGTCCGGCCTCAGCACCGCATCGTCATGGTCGGTGTTATTCACTTTTAAAAAGATCCCCTTGATCCGGGTTCTTCCCGCGTCGACGTATCGCATCGTCTGTTGATCTCAACCTCATTTTACCGTCGAATTCCTTTGGATTAAGCAAAAGGGTCTCGATTTGACTGACTTCCAACTGCAGAGAATCCCGACGACTGAACGTCAGCCGAAAATGCGGTATCAGATACCTACGCAGATAGAATCTCGGTACAACCTTTCCCCTAAGACTCTTTCCCCGGCGGTCTTCTATAAAGATTGAATACCGTAACAATTCTTCAAGGATCTCTTGAGCCTTTTCGCCTAATCGTAGTGTTTCATATGGTTCTATTCTATACGCTTGATGAGGCGGATCGCCACCTTGGTTGGAGGATGTGTAATATATTAGGTAAGAATGGGCAACGTTACCAAACGCTGAGACGATGTCGGCCAAATGGGGCCCCCACCTTGGCAGTGTGCGTACTGATTCGATAAAGGAGCCGGCGGCACGCCGAATAGATTCATGTTGTTGCCTCGGAGGTATGCGCGGCGCAACTACACTATCCTGAAGTCGATCAGAACCACCGTAGCCCTCAACCATACTACTAACAAGTCTAATCATGTAGTGTATATCACCGCTACACATGGCAGCGATTGTTTCAATTCCAGCGTAACTCTCTGAGGCATCCTCTTCTTCACCGCTTTTGTTCCGGAAAGAGCGCGCTGTAGCGTTTTCATTACGCGGTATTGATCCCAGAAGCTCTTCGAGGGTGTTAACAGGGTAATTGCCCACAGCACCAAATCGACGATCGAATAGATCCTTTAGGAATTTCAGTGTCTGTTCGGGTTCGGTGGAAATATACCTCTCTCCGAGGTTAAGTAGGTCATGTTCACGCGACTCAACGAACTTTTTACCATCGACATCCTCTCTTGCAAAAGAAACAGGACTTTCTGTGGAAAGCTTAAAGAAAACATCCGGGCTGCGATGCATAAGTAGGCGATTGAGATTCGCTTGAAGGTCTTTTGTTATTTTTGGATGAGAATAGTCGTCTATAAAGAAATAAAAATGACGGTCATGTAGAAAAGTAAGTCTATCGCGGAGAAGGCGACAGGCGTCGAATATCAGCCCCGGGCCAAAATACCCTTCAATACGCTCGGAAGGTACATGAACGAAACGTTGCTTTGTGACCGCCCGTTTTCTTTCCTTACCCTTTAGTCTGGCTACGAGGGTAGTTAACTTGCCGGCACCTGGACCTTCCGGTTTTGGCCAATCAAACAGACTCCAAAGTTCTGTAACGAGATCTTCTTCTTTCTCCATGAACTCGTCTGAAAAGTGCCTCCTCGCCCATGTACCGATCTGTTCCAACGCAATAGCCAAGAGTGTGATGGTCAAGAAATGCATGGGAACATCCAGTGCCTCGGGACGCCTTGGGTTCCTGTATCTTGAAAAGTTGAAGTACAGGTCATCGCATCGATAATAGACACCGATATATTCAACTTTTTCTGGACTATCGTTGTTGGTGGAATACAAGTAGTCTAGGCTTAAGGCACGGAAGACAGTGGTCTTGCCGCATCCACGAGGTCCTGTCAACACCAAGTTAGATCTAGCCTCTATCTCTGATAAACCAAGAAGCCGGTCCGAGTATAGGTTTTTAAGCAACAGATGTGAGTTTCCAATCTGTTCACAGTTTGGATAGTCAAACGGCGTCATCAGAGTCGCAGGTTGGGTTTCTTTTTTGCTGCGATACTGATCGTCCAGAGAGTTCAGTTTTTCCATCATCCCTCGGGGATTACAAGCCAGTGGATCTGCACTGGTATCTGTTTCGAATAAATGACGTGCCAGGAAATCCTGTCTAAGGATGTTGTAGATATAGCGGTCTCGTCCCTCACATTGGCTATACTCCACCGTTTCCAGTAACTGCCTGAGTGTTGCCGCGACATTGAGATAGTCGCTAGCGTGAGTTATCTGTCCAGTCAATTCCCGAACACCAAAATCCGTAATTCGAAATGTCGGCCGGTTGTATATGTTATACTCCGAACTAGCGACAAGCACATTTCCAGCATGCAGATCTCCGTGTTGAAATCCACGTCGTTCCAGTTCGAACAGTAGCGCGAACATTGTTCGCAGGTAGTTTTCCACAAAAGCAATATCTATTTCGGTGCCATTCTGCGAAATGTACTCTCGCAGGTTTTTGCCATTGACATATTCATAGATAAAAAAAACGCCGTTTATCGACGGATCTTCATTGTGATATGGGACAACGTCAACATATCGAACGACGGATGGATCTTCCAAAACGTTCGCTTTTTTAGCCTCATTAAGGTACACCTGTTGTTCCGTCTCGTCCTTTGGAAGGTTCTCAATTGGAACGAACTTAAACGCAAGGCTACCTTCAGTTGACTGATCAAACGCGTGAAACAGGAGTCCATTACTTCCTGATGCGATATGTTTTTGAATCACATGATTAGGGAAGAGATTTACCGTTTGTCCGATAAACAAACTAGGGTGAGGGAGATTCCTACGCATGCTAACCTTTCCTGAAGACAAGAACATTCTCTCGTTTCACTCCAGCAAGATGCTTGCGGGACCGCCGAACATCGGGAATGACGTCATTTATGACTTTGTACAGATGAAACGTCGGAGCGTGCATCAGAAAACTCTCGCGAAGAATCTCGGATGGAAAAGAACCACCACCTCGAAGTGTCTGTTCACCTACGATAAAAATACAGTATCCTCCGCACTTTACTTTCTTGTTTAGCTGTTTAGCAAGCCCATCGATTAAACACCTGAAGGCCGATGGCGTCGTTTGTTTATCGTCTACTGCTTTGTCACATTTTTCGTTTAGGAACCAGAGCCGTAGTCGATTATCACGTCTATAATCAAGAGCGTTCATGTACGGCGGGCTAGTTATTACACAGTCAATATCCGTGGGTAGATTAACGGATTTCGCTGAAGACTGCCGAATACCTTGTACTAATTCGAACAATGGTGTTCCGGGTTGACGCTTTAGTGCACGCTCGATTTTCGCCATTAGTCGTGGCCTAACCGGACGGTATTTATACAGTTCTGGATATACGGATTTGGGAAAGTTCTTAGATCGAAGATATGGCACAAGATGACTGCTGGGATACGACAGAAACCCCGGTCTTTGATGGTGGAGAATACCTAGTAGCGATGCTAAGAAGAAATAGTGCGGCTCGTTTCTTAGTACTTCTGTAAGTCGGAGTGTTTCCTTGAGTGTACGCGGATGAAAAAAAGCCCGAACCCACTTTGGTATGCGTCGAAGGTCAGGAATAGCCTTAGATTCGGCGCGTTTGAACAGATGATCTAACGTATCTCGAGCGATATCCAAATTGGTAGGCGCACTGAGTTTGCCCTTAGTTAAAACAACGGCATACTCGCTTGTATCGGAAGCAAACACTCGTCGCCCGAGGCGAGCTGCTTCAAGTGGTACGGTTCCACTACCACAAAACATATCCACAACCAATTGACCGGGTGCGCTATATTGTCGGATAAGATCTCGAGCAATAACGCTTTTTAGTTTTCCGATGTAGGGCGATAGTTGATGCAGTGAACATTCCCTATTGGTAGATGAATCGGCCCAATGTGACGGTGCTGGGTCAGGTGTGTCAACTAGAGTCGCATGTTTTACGGCACAATCCATCACTGAGGTTTCTTTCATAGCTGCAAGCTGCACTTCGATGATTTCATGTCTAAGAACCACACGGAGCGTTGAATACTCCGTGGCATCGTATCATCATGTAGTCCGAGTGAATGCGGCGCTCACCAAGCCCGGCCCATCGTTGGTCAAGTGTTGAGGTGTATTCGCATCTGCGTTGCAGATCTGTTTATCGTGAACGTGGCCACTAACTCATGATATCGGATTGTGCCAACGCAGACCCGGAAATCGCGCAAAATCCGAGTCGTTCGTGTGCAGTACCGCGTCGTTTTCCATCGCTAATGCCGCGATATGGGCGTCAGTAATCAGGTTACGCCTGCTTCCCTGTCCGGCCAGATTCCGGTGGAAGTATTCTAGATGTCGGTCGCCAGGATTGAGTGGGTGAACGTGCGGACGGCGAAACCAATCTTTCGTGCGGTTCGCCGCATCCGAGGGCGACAAGGGCGATTTTATGACCTGATCGTTAGCCATCAATCGGATGAACCCAATGGACACGACCCAAGCGATCCCAACATGCTCTTCTCCGCGCAACAACCCTTCCCACCAGTCTCGCGCGGCGGCGTGTTGAGTAGCACCATCGTTGTAAGCGTAGATAAGCAGATTGATGTCAGGAACGATCAAACTTCTTCTCCGTCCTGCGAACGGAGATAGTGTTCGACGTCCTTGTTTTCCAAAAGTTGTTTCATGCTTTTAGGATCGTCCATGCCTTCCTGCAATTCGCTTTGATTGGGAACCAACTGAAAACCGGTTTCCGGCGCTTCTATCGGGTCTCCATCTCCCGCTCCGAATCCATTGTCGGCCATACCTTGCACCGAGCGACCTGTTTCCGCTTCGTCGGCGAACTGGTTATACCCGAGTCCACGCACGTGGGGTTCGTTGTGGAGCAGGTTGCGTAAGCGGGCCAGTTCGTTGGCGTCCCAGCCCGTGGCCTCGGCGACGGCTTCGTCCCACAGGCAGCGCACTTCGCATTCGCCGTCGCGAAACTGAGGTACTTCCAACTCCTTGGTTCGCTCCCAGCAATCGGCTAGGATTTGCCTGATACGGACGTTCTTCATATCCGGGATACGTATATTGCCAGCCTCTGCTGCGCTATAGGTGGGAAACGGTATTTTCCGACCTGGGTGCCGCATAAGTTGAAGGCGGCCGACAGTTGAATTGATGAAGACAGCGATGGCTTTCGCTTCTTGTGGGGACAATCCTGCTACTGGCATCCAGCCGTTGCCGATGTAACGCTTGTCGTCCGCTGTCGCAGTGAGACGGCCGGTTTTACTGTCTTGACCTGCCGTAATCAACAAGTGTCCAGCCTTTTCCAGTATCCTGTCCAATACAGGGTAAGTGCCATCGCGGGTCTGTCGGCTTCTTTCGTCGACGTTTTTGGGGATCCAGTGTTCATCGGGCTGGCTTTGGATCCTGGTTTGACCATCGGTTCCCTTGGATTTCAAAATAGGAAAACTGCCCGGGGTGCCGGCTGTTGCGCGCTCATATGAGCCGCGCAACAGCCGGCCTGTCGCCAGCGGCGACAGACCAGCTTCGCTTAATGACTTTAGATTGTTGGCGTTTGCAAATTGTGCAGCCGCTTCGGCCAGTTCTGGTGAGCGCCAGATTGCCGGCGTCCAGTCACCCGTTGCTATAGCTTTGGCCGGCCAGTGTGACACCTCACCCCATCCGTTTGCCATCTGCCCTTGCGGACATTCACGCAGGCAGTTGTACAAGTCATCAACTTCGGCTTCGTCAACGGGCATTTTATCCAGATGGACGAACCTCGTAGGCGCTTCACCATCCTCGATATGCGTGGCTACGATAATGCTCTCGTCGATTTCAACGTTCTGGCTTAGGCTGAACTCCCTTGGCCAACGCCCGGTAAGCACGGTGTGGATACGGTAGCGTTCGGCCAATATGCGACGTTCTTTCAGTCCAGACGGTACGCATAACGCAACCGTTGGAATTATCATCGTCAGGATTCCGTCTAGGGGACGCAAGCATCTATCCGCTAGCGCGACAAAAAGTGGACCGACAGAGTTCTTGTCGACGAAGTCATCCATATCTTTGTCATTGCGGACCAGTATACGCTCCATGTCGTCCACACGCGACCGCACCGCCTGCTGCGTTTCCGTAGAGAATTTCTGGGCC
Organism: bacterium; assembly: GCA_963693015.1. Lineage (GTDB taxonomy): Bacteria > JAAXHH01 > JAAXHH01 > JAAXHH01 > JAAXHH01 > JAAXHH01. Next base: position 713,193 of record OY843748.1, on the reverse strand, counting down.
ATTTTGGTCCGATTGGTAAACGGGGGATTCATGATGACGATGCGAGCATCGGCGGCAGCCGCCACGGCGTCTTCCAGTTCGGCATTGTCGCGTTGGTTCCAAACGTTTTGGGACGCGATTTTCACGTCGGCCAGATCCAGTTCGTCGCGGCGGGGGACAATCGCTTTCTGCCCAAGTAATTCCAGCGTTCCTACGGAAACCCCCCGCGTTGGGTTATCCGCCTGAGGTCCGTATGGCATCAGGTGCAGGCCCATCTGGCGGTAGCTGATGTCCTGATTACCGGTGGTCAACTGGGACGCCGCCAGTTGTAGCGACACCGGGTTGATATCCAACCCCTTGATAGTTTCCTCCACCGCCAGTTTCTGAAATTCAGCGATTTGCGGTTCACTGGCCCCCTGTTCGCGAGCTCGGCGTTTCAGATCGGTCAGGACGGCTGCCAGCAGCGTCCCACTGCCGCAAGCCAGATCTACTGTTTTGTGATCTCTCCAGACTCTTTCATCGGTCCAGTCGACGTCACCGCAGACGTCCAGCGTGAGGCGCGCGGCGATGGATGCGGCCACCGGCCTGGTGAAGTATGCACCGTCGGATGCCTGGTTTCCCATCACCCGGTTGAAAAGCGGCCCGGCATGGTCCGCTCCCATGTCCGCGTAAGCCTCCGCGATGCGCTCCGCTTCCGCGGTGATGTGGCGCAGGGCCCGTTCCAACCCGGCCAACTTGCCGGTGTCTTCAACGGCTTCGATCGTCTCGACCGCCGGTTCCAGCACAGGACGGAAGTCGTGGCGCATGATGGCGTTCCATTGTCGCAGGGTCATGTTCACCACGTTGACGGCGTTCTTGACTGTGTCGAGGTCGGCTACGCCGGTCAGCCAGCCGCCGTTAGCGATGCGCTGGTGCAGCATGGCGGCGTTCATCATCAAAAGCGCCGCGATGGTACAGCCGTCTGCCTGTTTGCTCTGTTCACTGTCTTTCAGGTTATCCAACCCGAAATGCCGGTCAAGCGCCGGCCGGAGGCCGTCATTCCTCATATGGTGGGCGGCTTCCTTAACGCTGGATTCCAGGATGTTCAAATCCCTGACTACACGGTTGTCAACCAGACCGGACTTCGAGAGCAGGTTCATCTTGATGGCGTTCCCGTGCTCCCCCATGCCGCTCAGCAGCAGCATCTGCATGGCGGAATGTTCTGCCATCTCTTCCCGGGTTCTGCGCTGTGCTTTCTGTCCGCTGGCGATGCGTAGGCCGGAGCCTTTGTTGATCATGTCTTTGGCCTTCGCCTTGGACTTCCTGATGTCCACCTTGCCCCGCGCCCCATCCGGCCCTGCTTTGGCTCTCGCGACGGTGTCCAGGCGCAATTCGCTGCTGCCGTCGTCGTTTTTCTTGCCGGTGATGATCTGCATGGGCTCGTCGGATGGCTTTGCTTCGCTGATACGACGCGCTTCTTCGGCCGGTTCACTCTCGGATGTGCCGTAAGGGAATGATCCACCCTCATCAATGTTGACCGCAACGGCCTCCTCCGCTGTAGTCGGTACTGTACCCTCCGTTTCTGAAATGGGACGAAATTCCCTATTAAGCGTGCTTGCACCTTCCAATACTCGTTCCACGGCCTGTTGGGCTGCTCCCGGAGGACCTTCGTGTTCCCGGTATTGGATCCGTTTGTCCTCGCCGCTGGCTATGGCTACGAGGGTACGCTGCACTTCCGGAGGTTTCGGGATATACAGTCGCAGCAGGTCGGCCAGGTTGTCCTCGATACGCTGGTCGTGAGCGCGCAGGGCAAGGAGTATCTGCCCCAACTCCTGCCATCCCTCTTCCATGTCGCTGGTGCTGAGCCACTGTTCCGGGTCGGCATTGGGCGGGATTAAGATGGGGCAGATGATGTACCCTGTTTCTTTGCCCGGAGCGGTGCGCATGGCGCGGCCCACGGCCTGGATTACATCAAGGGGGCTCTTTCTGGCTTCCAGGAATGCTACGGCGTTTAGTGAGGGCGAATCGGTTCCCTCGCCGAAGATGCCCACGTTGATGATACCGTACGGGGCTTCTTCGCTGGAGTCCGCCAACCGGCGCTTTGCATTCTCACGTGCTGTCACGTTGCTGGTGGCGTCCAGATGTTCCAGCGTGTACTGCGCTGCAGGCTGCCCTTCCCTGTTGTCGTGCAGCCAGTTCTGCAGCCACTTCATTACCGTTTCGGTCTGAAGGTCCTGCGCCATGTTCCTGGACTTGTCCACCGTGTTCATGAAGGCAATGCAGGATTTGATGGGCACGTTGCCGCTCTCCCGGTCCTGCGTAGCGCCTCCCATGGCCAGGGAGAAGGCCAGACCACGGAGGTAGTCGGTGGCAGTAAGCGCTCTTCGGCCCTTGCTCTTGGTGTTTGAAGCCAAGAAGTTGGCGGCTTGATAAGCGTCGGGGTCGTTGACCCCAAGAGCGATGATCCGGTAATCTGATAGCCACCCATTCCTGACCGCTTCCACGTAGCTTTTGCGTTCCAGTTCCACACCGAAGACGGTTTCATCGTCCATGGTCCGGACGATCCAGTCACTCGGTTTGTCCCGGTCTACTTTGCTGGTGTCGTAGATGCGGGGGGTGGCGGTCTGATACACACGGTACGTAGCCGGGAAGGCGTCGTTGTCGTGGCAGAGCGTGAAGTCGCGGATGCGTTTCTCTTCATCGGACAGTCCGCCGTTTCTCACTTTGCGCTTTTTCCGAAGTCCGGCCGTCCGGTGTGCCTCGTCGGCGATGAGGACCTTGACTGTTACCCCTGTTTCATAAAGAGCCTTGGCGATACGATGACCACTCTGATAGGTGCCGAAGATGAGACTTACCTGTCTGGCGCCTTGACCTTCGCGTATCCACCGGGCGATTTCTGTCGGGTCGGTCGTGACCTTGCCCTTTACTTCGGCCGCGCTGACGTTGCTGTTGTCAATCGTAGGATCGGCGGCGGTGTTCCGTGAGCTTTCCTTCTTGGGATCGTAGCCCGCCGTTTCGTCGGAGCATACGGCCAGGGCGCGGATGGGTGTTTCGGCGTTCTGAAGGTACTCGCGTCTGATCTGGGCGACCAGGGCGATAGACGGGCACAGTACGATGGACAACTCGCCTGACGGCGTCAGTTCCTCTACGATGCGTAGCGATATTCGGGTCTTGCCGGTTCCGCAGGGCAGGATGATTTTGCCACGGGCTTGTCCTACCGGCAGGCCGCCACTTTCCGATTGTTCGTGCTCCCTGAGCTTGCGCACGCTGTTGGCGATGACCTCGGTCTGCATACAGGACTTGGATTGACGGCGTTCTTCGCCATCGGGGTTGGGGGCACAGTGGGGACATTCATCGGGGATGAACGTAGCCTGCTGCTGCAACAGGTCGTTGGCAATGTTCACCGCCTTAATGGGTTTGTTGGTCATTGAGAGGACCTGCTGAGCGTTGTTGCTCAGCGGGTTGTTGCCATTGGTCACAAGCCAGCGTTCCGCCCAGAATTCGCCTGCCGAGGCGCTGGCGAACTTGTCGGTTTCCTCTTTGGTGATGGCGCTGCCGCTGCCGTGCTCGTCAAGTTCTCTGGATTTGCACTGAATGGCGATGTGCGAGCCGTCGCTGCGGCGTACCGCGACGACATCGATACCCACGTCTTGATTCGTGGTGTTCGGAAAGTTGGTTTCCCGTTCCGGCCATTCGCCCCAAGGGAAGCACTGCGCGATATCCCAGTCCCGGATGTGCGGCCCCACGGCGGCAGTCAGGTCTTCTAGCCACTTACCGTCGGTGGCTTGCGGGCTCATCTCGTTTACGATGCGAATTGCTTCGTCGATCGTTGCCCTTGTGACAGTGCTACGCATATCCGTATCCTGGGTTTACCCTGCGCAAATTCAGATTTATACGAGTATTTCCGTTTTTTCGATACTTGTAGTATAGAAGATTCGCTTGGAAGACCTCAAGGGGATTCGTTGCTAAGGAACTCAGTGGTCTTGTATAGTAATGAATAACATTCCTCACTCAAAAACAGTAGTATTCGTCTCAGTCTGTTTTCGGGCGTTGAACTCGTATCTTTACGGAAGGCGGAGTCTCATGGACATATTCGACGAACGTTTCACGGTTAAGGATCTCGTAATCAGGGATAAGATGGCTAATGAGCGTAAATCGCTGAAATACATTGTACTTGAGTTGGAGAAAGAGATGCCGGGTAATGCGGGCGTCGACGTATCCGAGGAAGTGTTCAGACTCCTATTCACCAAGTTGTACGATGAGTATCTCAGCCGGAACGACGAGGGCGTAATCAACCTTTACCTGGGTTTGGAATCCAACTGCACCGTTCATGAACAGGCGAAAGCCTCTTACCCCGCTGGGGAAGACCTCAACGCGCTCAAGGAAGTGATCAAAGGAATCCCCGATGTAGACTTCAGATTACTGGAATTCAGAAACACAGGCCAAACCGATGCTGAACTGAAGAAGAAGATACAGAATCTGTTCGATAGGGCGAAAGTTCAATGGTCGGGTGTCTTTCCCGAGGCTTCCGTCTTCGAGTTGTCGGACTGCCATCTGTCGGCGTGTGTGTCGGTTCTTCAGGACATCAAACTTTCCGATTCCAATCTGACGGCAGTGGGCGAAGCCTTCGAGTATCTTATCGACAAGTCCGCCGAGAGAGAAACGGCGCAACACTCCACTCCCCGCCACTTTATCGGATGGACGATCGGTGAAAAGTTGAGCTTCCGGAGCATCGAAGAGGACAGATTGACCTTCAAACGACGCAAGGCGTGGGGAGATATGTTGGAAAACGGTATTAAAAATCGTATCCGCCTAGCCCCCGATGTAGACGTAAACAAACTGATAGACGAAATGTACGACGTGGGCTTTGAGCCTGAAGAATGATCCATATCGATACGGATATCTTGGCACATGCCTATATCGATACAGGATGTTGAGAGACGCCAACAAACCTAATGAAGTCATTAGGCAAGCAAACTCGGATAGCACCGCGGTAGTTCGACGCGATATCCGGCAATGTTGACCTATTCCACTACCAAACCCGCGCCAACTCCTCCCAGAACCGCGGATAGGTCTTCCCCACCACGTCCGGGTCGAGGATGTTCAGATTCCCCAGGCGGGTGCCCAGTACGGCGAAGCTCATGGCCATGCGGTGGTCGTGGTAGGTTTCGATATCGACTTCTTCGGTGGCGTTCAGGGCACTGGCCGGCAGTTCCGACACCTCGATGAAATCGGCGCCGGTCTCCACCTCCACGCCGATTTTCCGCAGTTCCGCCGCGGGGCATTCGATCCGGTCGCATTCCTTGTGCTTGAGCGTGCCGATTCCCGTTATACGTGTCTTGCCGGGTATCAGTGGTGCGATGGCGATCAGGGTCAACGCCGCGTCCGGAATGTCTTCGCAGTCGATCTCGCCGTCCACCGGCGATACGCGGCCATCCTCAGGACCTTCGATGACGGTCCTTTCGCCGTTCATCTGAACACGGGCTCCCAGGCTTTCGCAGATGGAAAGAAAGCGGATATCCCCCTGCCGCGATTGAGCGCCAAGGTTCTCGAAGACGACCCTTCCGCCGTGAATGAGCGCGAGTGCGGAGAAGTAGGAGGCGGCCGAGGCGTCCCCTTCCACCTTCCGGGCGCCGGGACGATACCGTTGCGGACGCACGATGAACTTCCGGTAGTCCCTGTTTTCCACCTCGACGCCGAACTTCCGCATTTCATCGAGCGTTATGTCGACATAAGGTCTGCTGACGAGTTCACCCTGCACGTTGATCTCAAGACCGTCGGTTATCAGGGGCGCGATCTGCAGCAGGGCGGAGAAGAACTGACTGGACACCTCCCCTTGCATCTGGACCGAGTGACGGAACGACTCGGGGCCTCTGATGGATACCGGGAGGCATCCGCCGTCTGAGGAAGCCGTGCTTCCCCCCAGTTGCTCCAGGGCTTCGAGCAGGGGAAGGTTCGGCCTTTCATTGAGGCTGCCGCGACCAAACAGCCTGGTCTCCTCGTTCCGCAGGGCGGCGAGGGCGATCAGGAACCGGGCCGAGGTGCCGCTGAGTCCGAGGTTGAGGGCAACGGGTCCTTCTTTGAAGCCTCCGCCCCGCCCTTCCACGGTTATCCATCGATAGTCTGCACCCGTTTCGATGGTAATCCCGAGTTCGCCCAGGCACTCCACCATCTCCCGCGTGTCGTCACAGTCACAGGGGGCGGCGATCTCGGTCGTTCCCTCGGCCAGCGCGGCGAGCACCAGGTTTCTCAGCGTGATCGATTTGCTTCCTGGCAGCTCGATATCCAAATCAATGCTATTACTGATCGTATTAATCTTCATAGTATTATTATGATTAGTTACGATATATTTAGTATTTCGTGAGTTACCCCTTCATTCCTGCTCGATCCCGTTCAATCTAAACACATCCTTCGTACTAAACGCATCCCTCGTAAGCCCGGCCGGATACCAGGTCGTATTCGGGCTTGATGCCGCTGCCAATGTACTTCGACCGCGCGTCCATGTAGGCAACGGTCAGTCCGATACGGCGGTCATCGCTCGTATTGGAGTCGGTCCGGTGAAGCGCCAGGCTGTGGTGGAACGAACAACTCCCCGCCTTGAGCGGTACGGCCACTTCCTTTTCGTAGCCGACGCGCGCGTCCTCGACGCGGAAGTCCTCGAGATGCTTGTGCTCGATCACGCCCGCCTTGTGGGAACCGGAAATGAATCGCATGCACCCGTTATCCTCGGTGGCGTCGTCCAGGGCGATCCAGCAGATGACGAGGTCGGGCGGATCGATGGATGTCCAGTAAGCCGAATCCTGGTGGGGCGGTTTCGCCGAGCCGACCCGCGGCGGTTTGCAGAGGGTCTGGTCCACGTAGATTTTGAGATCCGGACCAATCAGGCTTCGAGCCACGCCGAGGATTTTCGGATGGCGAGCCAATTCCTTGAAAACCGGATCATACTTCGTCAGATTCCAGATCTTGCGCACGTTATTGAATCGCACGGGATCGGCATCTACCGTACCCTGCACTACCCGCGGCTCGATCTGAACGTATTCGGCCGGAAAATCGACCACCTCGTTGCCGATATCTTCGAGACGCTGGTGGAGTGCCTTGACCTCCAGGGGCGTCAGCAGGTCCTCGTAGGGGAGAAACCCCTGTTCGTTGAACTGGTCGATCTGTGCCTGTGTCAACGGCACGATTTACCTCCTTCAGGATGCATGGAACCACCACTCGGGCCACGCGAGCACCAGCTCCGCCAGCGCGGAGTAACCGCCGTCGCCCGGGTGAATACGGTCGCCGAGAGCAGCTTCACTTTGCCAGACCCCGCCGGCGTGCAGATCGTGGATCACCTCGAGATAGGGCACGCCGGCCCTTCCGGCGATTTCGCCGATGAGCGCCGAGATTTCAACCCTTCGATCAAGTTCGTCTTCGTCGACCCCGGGCGGCGGACCGATCATCAACGTGGGAAACAGCGAACGCGCGCGGGTCAGGATTTCTTCGGTATTGCGCACCGTATCGGCCCGTTCCACGCGCTTTTTGCCATCTATGATCCAGCAGTCGTTCGCGCCGAAGCCGAATACCACCCGGCCGTCGTGAGGTATCAGACGCCTGACTTCTATTTCCTGTTCCCAGCGCCGGCGCACGTCGGTGCTCGTATCGCCGCGAATGCCGAGGTTGTAGCAGGTAATGGAGGTCTCGTCGGACCGCGACGCGGCACACGCGCGTCCCGGCCATCCGAGATAGGCGGGGTCACCGGTTCCGTTCACGTAGGAATCGCCTATGAAGTATATACGGATGTCTTCCATAATCTTTCGATCCTCTCCGCCGTCCCGTCTAATCGTCCATTTTGGCAGCGGTTTCCGGCTCGTGCTCCGTTTTCGATTCGCAACCGACTCATAAGGTCTCGAAACGCTCTAAGCATACGAATTTCCCGTGAATTTATCAATTGCCAATTTCGTCGCTGCATGGAAAATTGCTGGTGGATCTCAGACCGTAAATACACCGCCCGCCCGGCGAGCTTTCTGCCGCTTTCTGCCGGCAGGCTTTCCGCAAGGACCGCTTAAATGCAAGCATACGTTATCGACAACAACCGTCTTCGTCCGGCGGACCTGCCCGACCCGGGAGAACCCGGACCCGGCGAAGCGCTCGTACGCGTGCGATCCGTTTCGTTGAATTACCGGGATCTCATGGTCGCGCGTGGCCTGTACGGCAAACCCTTCGAAGGTACATTCGTCGCCGGATCCGACATGGCGGGTGACGTACTGAAAACGGGACCTGGCGTCGCGGATATCAGGCCGGGCGACCGGGTCGTGAACGCGCCGTTCCTCCGATGGCCTGCCGGAAGACTCACGCCGGACCGGATGAAGACTCTCGTCGGCGCGGGCGGCGTGGACGGCGTCCTATGCGAGCAGGTGCTCTATCCCGCCGACGCGCTGGTCCCCATGCCGTCCCATTTCTCCTGCCACGAAGGCGCGACGCTGCCCATAGCCGGGCTGACCGCCTGGGCTTCGGTCGTGTCACAGGGTCACGTGCAGTCCGGCGAATGGGTCCTGCTTCATGGAACGGGCGGGGTTTCCGTGTTTGCCGCCCAGCTTGCGAAGGTCGCGGGAGCGCGCACATTGCTGACCACCGCGTCTGAAGAAAAAGCCATCAGAATGAAGGAAGAATTCGGCGTGCTGGAGACCTTCGACTACCGGGACGAAAGCTGGCCCGAACTGGTCCGTTCTTACACAGCCGGCGCCGGGGTCGATCTGGTCGTGGATGTGGCGGGCGGCCAGACTTTTGCGAAATCGCTGAAAGCCTGCGCGCTGCATGCCCGGGTTTCTCTCGTGGGCATCCTCGACGGCTTCGAAACCCGGCTCAATCCCTTCGACATCATCGGCCGGCAAATCCAGGTACGGGGTATATACACCTCCTCCACCGAGGATCTGCGCGACCTGGCGAGGGCCTGCGAGGCGTCGAAGCTCCGGCCCTGTATCGACCGCGTGTTTCCCTTCGACGAGGTACCGGCGGCCTTTGATTACCTCGAATCTCAGCAGCATATCGGCAAGATCGTGTGTGCGCTGCCCTGACGTGTGCGCGCTGCCCTGACGTTTCCGTGCTGTCCTGACGTTCCCGCGCGGCTCTGACGTACCCATCCTGTCAGCCCCGTTGATCGCAAGCGCCCTGGTACCACTTACCCGATCTTCAGGTGCCGCTTCCGATCGGTCACCCGTCCGATACAGGCCGCCCGTTCGTACCCGGCGTCGCGGAGTTTTGAAATTACTCCATCGACTTTGGCAGGAGGCACGCCGGCCAGGAGACCGCCGGACGTCTGGGGATCGTAGAGGATGGCGTCCGCCGCATCGGCCGCGTCTGATGCGCCCTCTACCCTCCACCTCTTCTGCAGATGTTCCCGGTTGGACGGCGCCAGGGTGCTTTCCACGCCAGCGGCAATACACGCTTCAGTGCCCGCGTAGCAGGGTATCCGATCGACTTCGATCTCCGCGCCCGTGCCGCTGGCCTCGAGCATCTCGGCCAGGTGGCCCGCCAGACCGAAGCCGGTCACGTCCGTGACGGCCGGTATGCCGGCCTGCGCAAGGACCCGCGCCGCCTTCGCGTTGGACTGCAGCATGCCTTCGAATACCTCGTCGACCCACCGGCCCCTGGCCTTGAGGTGCATGTCGGCCGCCAGGATCACCCCCGTTCCCACGGGCTTGGCCAGGATGAGCCCGTCGCCGGGCCGCAATCCGCCCTTCCTGAACACGGAGTCGCTGCCGGTCAGGCCGTTCATGGTCACGCTGACGGCCGTCTCCGATCCTTCGCTGGTATGGCCGCCCAGGAGCGTGATCCGCAGGCGCCGGGCCTCTTCCGCGATCCCGCCCATGAGCTGTCTGAGATCGTTCGCCACGAGGTGCTTTTCCGCGTACGGGAGGGTAACCGTGACCAGCGCCGAATGGGGATCGGCGCCCATGGCGTACAGGTCGGACGCGGCGTGGACCAGGGCGATGCGGCCGAAGAGATGCAGGTCGCCGGTGAAAGCGCGGAATCCGTCCACGGTCTGCACCAGCGAACGGCCCGGGGGTATCTCCAGGAGCGCCGCGTCGTCGGCGTCATGCAGGCCGATCCGCACGTCCTCCCGGTCGAACACCTCCAGTTCGTCGAGCACGCCGGTCAGCACGGTCGAGCCGACCTTGGCGCCGCAACCGGCGCAGCGCATGGCTGCCTCGTCCGCTTCTCCGTCGGTTTCCTTCGCGGTGGGCGGCGCGTCGCCGGCGGGATCCATGGGCGGCAGCAGGGACGGTTCGAACTTCCGCATCCACCGCCGGTCGATCCAGTTCTTGAGACGCCATATCCACGCGCCGTGGAAGGCGATGCGGCGCCGGCTCGCGACGGCGTTCCGCGTCCCGGTCATCAGCAGCGCGAGGGCCGAGGCCTGGGGTTTGTACGGCACCGGTGGCCGGTTTTCCATGAAGGCGTGGATATTCCGCGCGAGGAAAGGACCTTCCCGGACGGCGTACACGCCCGACTTGGGCAGGGGACGGGAGGGAAATTCGATGCAGTCGCCCGCCGCGAAGACGTTGTCGTAACCCGTGACCTGAAGCGTGGGCCGCACCCGGATGAAACCGGCGTCGCTGGTGTCCAGGTTCGTCTTGCGCAACAGATCGGGCGGCGCTCCGCCCGTGGCCCAGAGCAGGAAATCGCAGGGCAGGGACGGATGACCTTCGAAATGGACCGCCGTTTCATCCACACCCGCGACGCGCCGGCCGGTCAGGCAGGTGATCCCCTTCTCTTCGAGGTATCCCATGATAATCCTGGCGACCCGGGGGCTATGGCCCGTCAGCAAAGTGGACTGCGACTCCACGAGGGTGATCCGGACCGGCGCGAAGCGTTCTCCCCACCTCGCGTGCATGGCGAAGGCCAGCTCCGCGCCGGCCGCTCCGCCGCCCGCAATGACGATCCGCAGGGGTTGTCCGTCGGCGCGGTGGTTTTCCTCGAACTGGTGGACCCTTCGCAGCAGCTTGCCGAGGGGTCTCGTGGGCACGGCGCGTTCCCGCACGCCGGGGGTGTCCATACCTCTCGGAATCGATCCGATATTGATTGAAAGAGCGTCGTAGGCGAGAGGCGGCCTGCCGTCCTCGAAGAAAACCTGCTGCGTGGCCGGGTCGAGGCCGGCGACCCGCGCCCGGATGAACCGGATACCCGCCCACGCGCACAGCGGTCTCAGTTCCATCTCCATTTCATCGGGGTGGTAGAGCCCGGCCAGGCAGCCGGGTAGCATACCGGAATAGCAGACGGTGGATTCGTCCGATATGAGCGTGACGCGGACGCCTCGAAGGGCCTTTTTCATGGTCAGCATGCGGATCACCTGCACGTGGGAGTGTCCGCCGCCGACCAGCACGAGGTCTTTTTTGTAGGTTAGGCTATTCGTCATCATTACTGCAATCTACGGTCATATGGTCGTTACATGCAATATGCCGACATCCGACCCACGGATTATGAACCACGGGTACAAAATGATACTGATTGGCTCAATCTGAAAGGACCAAAGGATCAACCGGGCGAATACTGAATGAGCTGGGGAGGGTACTTATCGTTCAGAAGGCGAGTGTGTAGAGGCCAGTTACTCCGTTATACATCAATAGACATCGCGACAAGACGTCCATCCCGATAAGACAACGTAGATCCTGTCTTAGAAGGGCCTCGGCCACCGATACTGTGAGATTCGGTATGCGGTATGGGACTTCTTCTTCTGTGGAGTATATCGTAAGCCCTATATCATAGAGATTCACAGCCATTGATCCGGACGGGGTGAGAACGTTAGTGGCATCTATCGGGAAGATATCTAATGCTTGGATGATATCCGGCGTTACACAGGTGTGACTGGCGCCAGTATCGACTAAGCCTTGTACTACAACAGGATTCGGTACTTGGAGATTGACAGACCTTAACGCTTCCGCCCTGGCGTCACTGACTGTGAATATGGCGTTGATTGTCAGGCCTTTGGCATCTACTTGGCGGGTAAAATGTGGCATTAAACCATTAAACGCGATATGAAATGAGATTGTTCGATCATATTGACACGCTTTGCCAGGAAAGGATCCAGCTTAAATCGTCTATATCCTTCTCTTACTACGTCGTCGTAGCTTGAGAAGAAGCCAAATACTTCATCATCTTTGATAAGGACAAACTTCCCCTCATGCTCACTCCAGCTTGGAAGATACTTGTGATATGTCTCAAGCTCTTTTTCCAGGGCCATGGCATGATCTCCTTTCATGTTATGTGTCCGAAATAACAAATACCTCCTTTCATATCTTGTTCGCTTACCGGCGTCTTTTCCATACTCGAATGAGTACTACATTCTATTTTATCTTGTCAAGCGAAATGAGTATAGATGATTCACCTTACCGTAAGGCGCGAAGGTCTTTTCGGAACCTTGACACAACGGGTACATTACGGGTCCAGTCCGGTAAGCAGAGCAATAGGAAAACAAACGTTGCCGATATCATTAATGAGCAAACCGTAAAAAGGAGTTAACATGCCCTTCAATATCAAGAAACGCGGCAAACTAACCTATTATTACCACGGGGACAGTCCGGTGCTTTCGGCCCTGGTGACCGAAGAACAGCTCGACGGCGACCTGAAGATCTACTTCGCCGGTCTCACGGGCGGCTATTCGGCCCAGGGCGTTTTGGAGCGGGATGAACTGATCTCGATGGAGCCGGACGAGGAAATCCCCCTCGTCTTTCAGAGCTGGGAGAAGTGGCTGATCGACGCCGGCCTGTGCAAGTCCTTAAGGGAAGTCGATTTCATCGAGGTACACGCCTTCGGCTGCCAGCCGAAATCGCCGAACCCCCTCGTGGACCCGATCGGATACGCCGCCGAACAGGACAGGCTGAAGGAAGCGTACGCCCGGGCGTACAGCAGCTTCTTCAAGGACTATCTTCCCGAAAACGGCGTGCCGTGCCGGTTTACGGTCCACCTCGTCGACGTCCCGGACAAGGCCGCGTCGTACGAGTTCTATTCCACGGCGCTCTGGCAAAGGTCGCTGCAGTCCGGTTCTTCCGATTGACCGGCGGGTTCCCGCCGCTTCAGGGTACTTCAAGAGCGCGGTATACCCGAAGCGGACCGGTCCGATTACCGACTTGACATCCGACCGGTTCAGGATCATATTCACCGGGTTCAATCCACCGTTTAGCCCGTTCTATTCCCGATCCGCTGCCGTAAGCACCCCGGAAGGAGCAACGCATGTCCGCGCGGTCCTCGCAGGAGGCGCTGGAAGCGCTGAAACAGTTCGACACCCCGTCGATCACGAACGTGGTGGCGACCTACCCGACCCACCCCCTCTGCCTCGGCCTGTACAATCCATGGTCCGAGAACTGGTATACCGATCAGACGATCAGGTGCATCTATCCCGAACTCGGGCGCACCGTGGGCTATGCCGTGACCTGCGTATTCGGCCTGCCCGAGCCGGGTTTCAAGAACCTCTCCTTCATAGATATCATAGACGCGCTGGACGAATCTCCCCGACCGACGATACTCGTGATTCAGCAGAAATACCCACCCGAGATCGCCGGCAAGGTGGGACTGGCTGGCGGCAACATGGCTTCGGCCAGCAAGGCAGTGGGATGCGTCGGAATGGTATCCAACGGCCCCTCCCGGGATGTCGACGAGATCCGGCCCATGGCATTCCAGTACTTGTTGAGCGGCGTGACTCCGGGACACGGAGACATGGCGGTACATGCCGTAAACGTGCCTGTGTCCGTCGGCGGGATGGACGTGGCGCCGGGCGAGATCATCCACATGGACGAGAACGGCGCCTGCAAGTTTCCGGCGGACAAACTGGATGCGGTCCTCGAAAACGTCACGGCCCTGGCGGCTGAGGAGGAAGTACGGATCACCGCGTTCCAGAACGCCCGATCGGCCGACGAAGTCAAGGCCATCCTGGGCGGGCACAGCTACGGCGAGAAAGAAAAAGCAGAATGAAATGCGTCTTCATCGTACTGGATACCGTTCGACGGGACTTTCTGCCCGCCTACGGCAACGACTGGGTCCATACGCCCGCCCTCGACCGCCTGGCCGAACGGGGCGTCGTCTTCGACAACCACTGGGTGGGATCGCTCCCCTGCATGCCGGCGCGCAGGGAGTTCATGACCGGCCGGTACAACTTCATCTACCGGGGCTGGGGCCCCATCGAGCCCTACGACGACACCCTGCCGGGCGAGTTGCGAAAGAACGACGTCTTCACCCATCTGCTGACCGACCACTACCACTATTTCGAGCTTGGCGGAGAGAACTACCACACGGCCTTCAATACGTGGGACTTCTTCCGCGGCCAGGAGAACGACTGGTGGGCGTCTCACGTGGACCGTATGGCCCTGCCCGACCACCTGGGCCAACTGACCCAGCAGAATTTCGGCAACCGCAAGCTGCAGCAGCGCGAGGAAGATTTCTCCGGTCCGAAGACCGCCCAGGCGGCCATCGAGTGGCTGAAGACGAACCGGGCGGCCGACGACTGGTTCCTGCAGGTCGAGATCTTCGACCCCCACGAACCCTTCTACTGCACCGAGAAGTACCGGGCCATGTACGGGAACGACTACGACGGCCCCTTCTTCGACTGGCCGAGTTACGATGAAGTGCACGAATCGCCGGAAGCCATCGACCACGTCCGGAAGTGCTATGCCGGCCTGCTGACGATGACGGACCACTGGGTCGGCAGGATATTCGATACCCTCGACGAACTCGGGTTGTGGGACGACGCCCTGGTCGTGTTCACCACGGATCACGGCACCATGCTGGCCGAGCACGACTTCTGGATGAAGAACATCATGCCCCTGTACAACGAGATCGTCCGCATCCCCCTGATCGCCAGTCTTCCCGGCGGCGAGCGGGCCGGAACGCGGACCGGCGCGCTCACGCAGACCATGGACCTGATGCCGACCTTTCTCGATTACTTCGGGGTCGAGCCGCCGCCCCACGTCCAGGGACATTCGTTGCGCGGCATGCTGGACGGCGAAGGCGTCCGGTCAGACGGTATTTTCGGGTATTTCGGGATGGCGATGAATATCACCGACGGGCGGCACGTGTACATGCGGAACCCGGTGAACGAGGACGCCGGTCCCCTCTACGCCTATACGGCCATGCCCACCGGGGGACTCAACCGCTGGTATCCGAGAGCGGTGTACGACCGGGTGGAAACGGGCCGCTACTTCGGCCATACCTACAATCTGCCCCTGTACAAGATCCCCACGGAGGGCAAGGTCCCGCGGCACCATCCCGACGAGGTGTCCTACGCGGGCCGGAACCAGCTGTTCGACGTTGTCGCCGATCCCGCTCAGCAGCATCCGGTCAGCGACCCCGAGCGGGAAGCGCATTTCACCGAAAGGATCGCCCGGCACCTGGAAGCCTGCGAAGCCATGCCCGAGCAATACACCCGCCTGGGTATCGCTCCGCCGGACGCCTAATGGCTACGCCGGACGGCCGGACGTATACCGGACGTATAAAGGATAAGCAAATGATTCACTACCTTCGCCGCCACGCGGTTTTCCTTGCGGCCGTACTGGCGCTGTCATTCCTGCAATGCGCCGCGCAGCCCGATCCCGACGAGGCCGCAGAAAGCGCTCCCGAGTTGTTCTTCGGCCAGACCGAGGAGATGAAGCAGGCGGCCCACGCCGCGTTGATGGACCGTCTCCCCGAGGACGCCGCGCCCCTCGAGTACCAGGTATTCCGGTACATGGCCGCCGAACCCAAGAGCATGGACCAGGGCGTCTCGATTTACGTGGCCGGCGGCAGCGAATTCCACTTCGAACGGCTCGTCATGTTCGGGCTGAACGGGGAACTCGTACCGGGCGCGGCGGAGTCGTGGGAGACCACCGAGGACGGGAAGACGTGGACCTTTCACCTGCGGCGGAACGGGCGGTGGAGCGACGGCCGGCCCGTCACGGCCCACGATTTCGAATACACCTTCAAGCGGTTCCTCCATCCCAACGCGGGCAACGTGTACGCCTTTCTCTACTACGACATCAAGGGCGCCAAGGCATACAACCAGCGGGAGACCGATGACGTTGACGCCGTGGGTGTCCGGGCCGTGGACGACTACACCCTGGTCATCGAGACGGAGCAGTCCTGCGCCTTCCTGCCCCATATCACCGCCTACCTGACCTCCGCGCCCGTCCCGCCCTGGCAGGTGGAGAAATACGGGGACCAGTGGGCCCTCGCCGGCACCTGCCTGACCAACGGCCCCTTCCAGCTCGAGACGTGGAAAACGGGCCAGTACATGACTTTCGGCCTGAATCCCTATTACGAGGGCACCAATCCCGGCCATCTCCGCCAGATCGTCCGTATCTTCAACGCCATGGTCGGCTCGGCCAGCGCGGCGAACGACATGGGGCTGCTGCCCTACGAGAACGACGAGATCGACGTGATCGACATCAGCCCGATGATTTACGGCGGTCTGCGAGGCGACCCGGCGTGGAATGAACGGGCCTGGTCCTACGACCAGTTCACGACGATCTACCTGTTCTTCCGGACGCGCCAGCCCCCCTTCGACAACCTCAAGGTCCGACAGGCCTTCGCCCACGCCATCGACCAGGTGTCGCT
Source organism: bacterium (assembly GCA_963693015.1). Lineage (GTDB taxonomy): Bacteria > JAAXHH01 > JAAXHH01 > JAAXHH01 > JAAXHH01 > JAAXHH01. Next base: position 696,672 of record OY843748.1, on the reverse strand, counting down.
GAACGAGACGATTCTGCAGGACATGATGATTCCCGCCTATACCATGCTGCCGCTCCATTTCCCCGGATACGTCGGAGACAAGTACAGGGACCACCAGCGGTTCGACGTGGACCTCGCCCGGCAACTGCTCGCGGAGGCCGGCTATCCGGACGGCAGGGGCTTTCCGCGGATGGATATCTGGCTGGCGGACGCCTCGCCCGCATCCTCCATCAGCCAGGCGGCCCAGGCGGTCCAGGAGATGCTCAAGGAGAACCTGAACGTCCAGATCGGCATCCGGAACACGGAAGGGGCCGCGTACCGGGCGGCCATGTATAACTGGGACATGCCCATGAGCATCATCGGGTTCAACTACGACTTTCCCGATCCCCACAGCATGCTGGGCATCATCTGGCGTTCCCAGCCCCGGGGCTATACCCGCCACGATTGGCTCAACCCGGCCTTCGACCGGCTGATCGACGCGGCCGCGGGGGAGTTGGACCACGACGCGCGCATGGCGATGTATGACGAGGCCGAGGGGATTCTCGCCTCCGAGGCCGCCGCGGTGTTCCTGTGGCACGTCAAGGCCTACCAGTTGCGCAAGCCCTGGCTGAAGGGATTCAGGGAAGACCGGTGGGGGAATTTCCCGAATTACCGGAATGCGAACACGTACTTCGACATCTACATCGGCCGGGAGGCCGTGGAGAGCGGTCGGCGCATCGACTACTGAGGGGCCAGGGCGATTATCTGAAGGACTGTGGGACGGCCACTAACCCAATAATGTCAATCCATCGAACAACAGACAGGCCTGCTAATGGATAACGGACGCCAATACACCGAGATGACCGACGCGCAACGGGAACACCTCGACCAGTACGGCTACCTGGTCATCGAGGACGCGCTGCCTCCCTCTGTCGTGGGGGAATTGAACGAGGCCGTGGACGAAGTGTACGACCGGGCCCGGAAGGACGGCGCGCTGGGAAAAGACGGCGATCTGAACATGCGCAACTGCATCGTGGCCCACGACGCCTTTCTGCAACTGCTCGACTGGCCGGCGACGATCCCCCTGGCCTGGGGCGCCCTCAGCTGGAACATCCAGATGATCACCTCCCACCTCATCGTGCTGCCGTCGGGACCGGAACCCTCCGAGGAGGCCAGGCGCGGCCACGGCATGCACCGCGACGGCGGTCGGTCCTTCGTCGAAATGCAGGAACCCCATCCCCGCATCCTGCTGAAGATCGCCTACGTGCTCAGCGACCAGACCGAGCCATCTTCAGGGGCCACGTCGCTGGTGCCCGGCAGCAACCGGATCACGGGGGAGCCGCCCAGGGACCCCGCCACGGGCTGGCCTTACGGCGCCATCCAGATGAACCTGCCCGCCGGAAGCGCCTTCCTGTTCGAGCAGCGCACTTTCCACAGTATCGGGCGCAACTGGTGCGGCCACGACCGACGGACCATCTTCATGGGATACGCGTACCGGTGGGTCAAGCCCATGGACTACATCCAGATGCCGAAGTCCCTCGTGGACCGTTGCACGCCCCTGCAGAAACAGCTCGTCGGCGAGGTGGGCGACGCGCTGAGCTACTACCTCCCGGAAGAAGAGGACGTGCCGCTCAAGGCCTTTCTTGAAGGGAAATGAGGTCCGCGCATGGCCAATGTCCTCCTCCTCATCTCCGACGAGCACAATCCCTTCTACTCCTCGGTCTACGGCCATCCTTTCGTGCAGACCCCGGCCATGGACCGCCTGGCGGAAAACGGCGTCACGTACGAGAACGCGTACTGCCCCTCGCCCCTGTGCACGCCCAGCAGATCCGCCTTCATGTCGGGACGCCGGGTCCACGAAATACAGGCGTACAGCAACTGCCGAACAGGCGTCGATCCGTCTATTCCCACCTACGGCCGCGTCCTGGCGGAACAGGGCGTGTACTCCGTGCACGTGGGCAAGACCCACGTTTTCGCGCCGGGCGGCGAACTGGGTTTCCGTGAGACGCGGAGCGCCGGGGAGCGTATGGGCGCCGGTGATCCGGAAATCGGCCGCCGTCCGTTCCGGATCAGGCAGGCGGCCGCGGAACGGGCTTCTCAGTTCGGGGTGAAGGAAACTCATCTCCGGGTCGACCTGGAACGCGTCGATGCGGCTATCGACTGGATTTCGAACGCCGCACCGTCGCTGGATAGGCCGTGGACGCTGTCGGTGAATGTCATCCATCCTCATTTTCCCCACTACACGTCCCAGGAACTCTGGGACCTCTATCCGCAGGGGGGCGATCTTCCGGAGTTCGGTGCCGATCAGGAGACCGCGGATCATCCCAGGGCCCGGGAAGTCCGGGAGCACTTCCAGACGGGTGCGTTCACCGGGGAGCAGGTACGGGGACAGCGCCGGGGATACCTGGCCTGCGTGACCTTCCTGGACCGGCAACTGGCGCGGCTGATCGAAGCATTGAAAAACTCGGGTTCATACGACGATACAAACGTGATCTACACGTCGGACCACGGCGAGATGCTTGGCAAGTTCGGCATGTGGTGGAAATGCTCCCTATACGAAGACGCGAGCCGGATCCCTTGCATCGCTGCCGGTCCCGACTTCTCGTCCGGGGTGCGCGTCGCCACGCCGGTGGACCTCCACGACGTGCAGGCGAGCCTCTTCGCATCGACCGGCGCCGACCGGCCTTCGGACTGGGTGGGGCAACCTCTCCAGGGCATGCCGGTAAATGACGACCAGCGCGTCGTTTTCTCGGAGTACCACGGCCACGGGGTCCGGCACAGCGCCTTCATGGTACGCAGGGGCAAATGGAAGTATATCCATCACGTGGAGGCGCCGCACCAACTGTTCGACCTGGATCGGGACCCCGATGAGTTGCAGAACGTGTACGGTGCGTTCCCCGCGGTGGCGACCGACCTGGAAGGGGCACTCCGCGCGATCTGCGATCCGGAAGGGGAGAACGACCGCGCGGACCGGTTCATCGAAGCACAACTCGCGTCCATGTCGGCCGATGACTGAATTTCGGCCGGCGGCTGATTGTCGCCCAGGGGTTGAATATCGCCCAACGACCGAATGACGACTGAATGACGACCGACGACAGAATGTAGACCGACGACCGAATGGTTGTAAAATGAGCGAAAAACGACTGCTGGGCATAACGGTCCTGGCCGACTTCATCCTCAACGAAGGGGTGGACGCCGTCCTGGACAACCTCGTCGAAAGGGCGGGCGCCACGGCCGTGGCCGTTAATCCCACGGTGACCGCGCCGTCAGAGGAAGGGGTGGGTTCCTTCCAGCCGCCCAGCGACGCCGGCAGCAGTCCTCGGCGCTTCGATCGACCCCTCTGGGGACGGCGTTCGCTCTGGGTCCGCAGCGCGCCGAGCTACCGCCCCCGAACCTCGTACTATGCCGATACGCCGTACAAGCCTCGCGAGCCCGACGACCTGACGGACGCGCACGGCGAACTGGTCGGCCGTTTCATCGACGCCGCCCTGGACCGGGGTCTCAAGGTCTACCTGCAACTGAGCGGCGCGACCCCGCCCGGACTCCTGGACGAGGACCGGCCGAGGCGGCCGGACGGGCAACTCCCCGACCGCATGGCCGACACGGGATGCCTGGCCAGCGCGTCGATCCGGAATTACATCGCGGCGTACGTGCGCGACCTGCTGGAACAGTATCCCCGGGTAACCGGCTTTCGGCCGGACTGGCCCGAGTACCCCTGTTACAAGCTGGACGAGGCCTTCCAGGATTTCAACCCCCAGGTGGCGCGCTGGGCCGCGGCGCATCAGTTCGACTACGAGGCCATCCACGCGCAGGTCCGGGCGGCCTTCGACTACCTGCACGGTAAGCTGAAGAACCGGGATCTGCTCGACCTGAGCGGCCCCGGCCGGGGCGCGGCGACGCTGGCCGCCGTTTTCCGGTCCTTTCCCGCCATCGCGGAATGGCTGCGCCTGAAGTCCGCCCTGTCCAACGACCTGCTGCGGCACTGGCGGTCCGTGATTACGGCCCATGGCGGCCCCGAGAAGGAGCTGTCGGCCAACGCCTTCATGTTTCCGCTTACCCTGTGGACCGGCTTCGACTTCCGCGGGGCGTCGGGATGCTGCGACGCGGTCTCCCCCAAGCTGTATACCATGCACTGGTCGGTCATGGTGGAATTCTGGGGGCGGGCGCTGATGAGCCGCAATCCCGGCCTGGACGAGGGGCGCCTGGTGCGGTCCCTCGCCCACCTCTTCGACCTCGGCGACGACATAACGGCCACGCGGATCGATCAGTACGGATATCCCGGGCCCGACGAACCCCATCCCATTCCCGGCGACGCGCAGCGGCGGCGGATCGAGCAGGTCTGCGCGGAAGTGAATGGGCGCGCGCTGGTCACGCCGCTGATGCACGGTTATGGCCCCCATCACGATTTCGTCCGGCGTTTCCGGGTAGTGGCGGAGAGTCCGGCCGACGGGGTGTGGATCAACCGGTACGGGTATCTCAGCGACGACAAGCTGGACGCGGTGGGCCGCATCTGGCGGCAGGCACGTCGAGCATCTTGATAACGCTCATTGGACGCAGTGACCCGCATCTGGCGGCAGCCCCGGTAAAGGAAACCCGATGACCCGGCCCAACATCCTCTTCGTCATGACGGACCAGCAGCGTTTCGATACCATCGCCGCGCTGGGCAACGAGATCATCCATACCCCCAACATGGACCGGCTGGTGCGCCGGGGCGTTTCCTTTACGCAGGGCTACTCGACATGCCCGGTGTGCGTGGCGGCGCGGACGACCATCCGCACGGGATGCGACCCGCCCACGACCCGCGTATTCAGCAATGGCCGGTCCGCGCCCGTTCCCGGCCAGGCCGATACGCTCGAGGCCCGCTGCGGAGACTATCTCGCCCGTACGCTCGCGGCCTCGGGTTACCGTACCTTCGGCGTGGGGAAGTTCCACACGTCCCCGTGGAACGAGGACGTGGGCTACGAGTCCCAGTTCCACAGCGAAGAGCTCTACGGCAGCCCGGAGCAGCGCCGGGAGGAAGCCTACGCGGGCTGGATCGCCCGCGAGCATCCGGATTTCGACTATATCGAGGCGCTGATGGGGGAACGGACCGAAATGTATTACATGCCGCAGGTCAGTCCGCTACCCGCCCACCTGACCGTGGAATCCTGGGCTGCGGACCGCGCGATCGAGGCGCTGCGCCAACCCGACGACCGGCCGTTTTTCGGCTTCGTGTCCTTCATCGGCCCCCATCCGCCCTTCGCGCCGCCCGTGCCCTTCAACCGCATCTACGATCCCGACCGCATGCCCGGCCCGGTGCGCGGCGACCTGGAAGTGGACCACCTGGACGAACAGATCCCCTTCATGAACCGGGTGATCTGGGCGGACGAAATCAACGATGCCTTGACACGGGCGCTCAAGGCCCGTTATTACGGAGAGATCACCTATATCGACGATTGCCTGGGACGGATCCTGGACGCCGTGGAGGCCCGCGAGGACGCCGACGATACCCTCATCTGCTTCTTCTCGGATCACGGCGACCACCTCGGCGATCATAGCGCGTGGCAGAAGGAGAGCTTCTTCGACGTCTCGGCGCGGGTGCCCTTCCTGGTGAGCTGGCCCGCCCGGCTGCCGCGGGACGTCCGCAGGGACGACCTGGTCTGCCTGACCGATCTCTTCGGCATCGCCACCCATGCTGCCGGGCAGCCCCAGGTGCGCGACGGCGTCGACGTACTCGGCGCGGTCGATGGCGGCGTCTCGCCCCGGGAGACCCTGTTCGGTTACTACGGCGAACCGGGTACGGACCGGTTCAAAATCATGGTCCGAAGCGGCGACTGGAAGTATATCTACCTGGCCAACGGCGGCAGGAAACAGTTGTTCAACACGGCCGAAGACCCGGACGAAGTAACGAACCGGGTCGCGTCCGACCAGGAAGTGGCGGACGATCTGCACCGGCGCGGCGTGCAGGCTTGCGGGCATCCGGGGGCTTCCGACGCGCTGGATGGCGACCGCCTGCGATCTTTCCCCTACGCGAAGTGGAAGGCCTCGCGCATCTACCAGTTCGACCGGTCGCGGGGCGTCCGAGGTTTTCCCGGCCATCCGCGCGACGTACTGGATCCGTGGATCCGGCGCGGCCGGGTGTGAGCGCCGGCGCGGCCGGGTGTGAGCGCCGCCGTGGTGTCAAGCCAGGCTATCCGGCCAGGGCGGGTTTTTCCAATCCCCGCAAACCAGACCGCCGGTAGCGTGCGTTGTGACGGAGCCCGATGACGGAGCCAAACCGTGAGCACCATTGATACATCTACCGCAGTCCCGGCATCGGCCATGCCTTCCGCCGGAGGAGCCCCGGTCCCGGTCCCGGCGTTTCACGTGATGATGAAACCCCGGGGGGCCATCTGCAATCTCGACTGCAAGTACTGCTACTTCCTCGCCAAGGAGGACCTGTACCCGGGCAGCGGATTCCGCATGTCCGACGACCTGCTCGAAGAATACGTCCGGCAGTACATCGAAGCCCAGCAGGTGCCGGAAGTCACCTTCGCCTGGCAGGGCGGCGAGCCCACCCTCATGGGCCTGGGGTTCTTCGAGAAGGCCGTCGAACTCCAGAAGAAGCATCAGAAACCCGGCACGCGGCTCTTCAACTCCCTGCAGACCAACGGCACGCTCCTCGACGGGGACTGGTGCCGGTTCTTCCACGAGAACGACTTCCTGATCGGGCTGAGCCTGGATGGACCCCGGGCGTTGCACGACGCCTACCGGGTCGACAAGGGCGGCAAGCCGACCTTCGACGCGGTGATGCGGGCCGCTGAGATGATGCGGTCCCACGAGGTGGAGTTCAATATCCTGACCACGGTGCACGCGGCGAACGCGGAACACCCCCTCGAGGTCTACCGTTTCATGCGGGACGTGGTAAAGACGCGGTTCCTGCAGTTCATTCCCATCGTGGAGCGGGACAACGAGACGGGGTACCAGGAAGGCGACGAGGTCACGGATCGGTCGGTGACGGGGAAGCAGTACGGCCGGTTCCTGGTCCGGATCTTCGACGAGTGGGTGCGGCGGGACGTGGGGAAGATGTACGTGCAGATCTTCGATGTGTCCCTGGCCGCCTGGTCCGGCCAGAGCCCGGGGCTGTGCATTTTCATGGAGACCTGCGGCGACGCCCTCGCCCTGGAGCACAACGGGGATCTCTACGCCTGCGACCACTACGTCGAGCCGGACTACAAACTGGGCAATATCACCGAGATTCCCATGATGGAGATGGTCCTGTCCGAGCAGCAGCGGGCCTTCGGGCAGGCTAAGCTGGATACGCTGCCTCAGTACTGCCTGTCATGCGACGTGCGGTTCATCTGCAACGGGGGGTGTCCGAAGAACCGCATCATCACGACGCCCGACGGCGAACCGGGCCTGAACTACCTGTGCGAGGGGTACAAGGCCTTCTTCCATCACATCGACGGCCCCATGCGGTTCATGGCCAACGAACTGCGTCACAGGCGGGCCCCCGCCAACGTCATGTCCTACATCCGCCAGCGTGAAAACGAGCTGCGCAAGCAGCGTGAGTTCCGGACGGTGGGGCGAAACGATCCGTGTCCGTGCGGGAGCGGCCTGAAGTACAAGCGGTGCCACGGCAGGTAGGCCGGCCGGTCGGCGCGCGCGCACCAAACGCCTCATTCGGCACACCAACGCCTCATTCGGCAAGGCACGCCTCGTCCGCCACACACTCCCTTCGGATCGAATATCACATGTAGTAGCCGCGTTCCACGGCGAGGCTGAGCGAGAGTTCGATATCCGAAATCGCCCGCGACATGGCCTGGCCGATGAGGTCCAGTTTGCGCACCTGATCGATGCGTTCGGCGGCCTGTGCGAGTTCCCGCGAGGAGAGGAGTTCCTTGAAGAGATTGCACGCGTGGGCGAGATTGATGATCACGACGTCGCGGGGACTGGGGATCTTGTCGCTGAACAACACCTCCATGATCCGGAGTTTGACTTCGCGCTCCGCCGTTCCGTCGATGGTCGGATACCGCCGCGACCGGAAGACCCACAGGAACTGACCTTCTTCCCTGCTCAGGATGCCCCGTTCCACGAGCCGGTCGATGGCCGTCTCCCGGATATCGTCGGAGCGGTCGACGGTGTGCTCGATCCAGTACCGCGCCCCGTGCGTCTCCGGTGACGTCGCGATATCCGTGAGCAGGGGGTCGAGCAGATTGTCGTCCAGGGGGGCGGAGTCCAGGAGCACCAGCTTGTCTACATCGGTGTCGATACGGTTTTCGAGGGCCAGATCCATCAACACGCCGCCGGCAAGACCGTACCGTATCAGGCGGTCGGGCACGCCCACGAACTTCCCGTCGTCGTCGAGCATGAGCAGCATGATCTCTTCCGCGAATCTCAGCATCTTGTCTCCCCGGTTTCAAGTCGATGAACGCGCTCGCCGACGTTGCCTTCAGGATGACCGCCAGCTTTCACTGATGGGCCGCGGTACGGACGCGACATGGCGTTGCCCCGCGACTTCCTTCTAATATACGTGTCCCATCCCGGCATCCGTGTCAAGGAATTTAGATGGCGGACACGGGCCGCCGCGTACTCAGAAATGCCGCGTCAGTTCCACGCCCCAGTAGGGTGGTTCGTTGACGAAGCCGGTCAGGTTGTTGAAATCGATGCCGCCGGTAAGCGATACGTCGTCGAAAACGTTGCGGCCGACCAGGGCGATCTCCGTCCCGGCGCCCCGTAGCAGGTAGGCGAGGCGCACGCCGCATTCCAGGAGCCGGTCGTCTCGAAACTCGATGGATTCGTAGAGAAAGAACCGCACCGCGCTGCGGTAGGCCAGGTCGGCTGAGGCGACCAGATAGGATCCGTCCGCAAAGGCCACCGGATAGCGCAGGGTGGCGTCGGCTATCCATCTCGGCGCCTGGGGCAGTCCGTTGCCGTCGATCAGGACCGTACCCGGCGTCTGCCCGGGGGGATCCAGCACGGTGCACGACGCGCCGCAGGCCTGTATGGCAAGGTCTTCGTCGTCGATACGGGTGTGATTGTAGCTCAAACCGGCCGTTAGCCCCGGTCCGCGCGGCGGCGTGAGCGCGACCTCCGCCTCGAAACCCTGCCCCAGGGTCCCGTCGGCGTTCACCAGCCGGTTGAAGTTGGCCTCGCCGCCCACGGCGGTGAGTTGCTGGTTGCGCAGCCGGTAGTGAAAGGCGGCCAGGTCGAGACGGATGCGCCCGTCCCACAGACGCATCTTGGTCCCGCCTTCGATGGAATGAATCGTTTCCGCTTCGGCCACGGACACCGTGTCGCCGAAAAGCAGCCGTCCCTGTATGCTCGGTGCGCGGAATCCCCTCGCGGCCCGCAGGTAAGTCTGCACGCGGGGCGAGGCCCTGTACCGCATGCTCAGGTCGCCGCTCCACGCGCCGCCGGCGGGGCGGCGGTGAATCGGACCGAGCCGGCCGGACCGGATGGCCGCCGGCGCTTCGTCCCGCCATGCCGTGTAGTCCTTGGCGTCGTGGGAGAACCGAAGCCCCCCGCCGATCTCCAACGCGTCTCCCAGGTGCAAGGTGCCTGCCAGGAACGCGGCCCATGCCCGGGCCTTCTGGCGCTGCCGCGCGTATCCATCGGGATTGCCGCCGGACAGGGTATCGTAGTTGAAGTCCTCGGTGTCCACCGATTCGTGCAGGTAGTAGAGACCGAGCTGGTAGTCGAGCGGCCGGTGTTCCCGGCTGACCAGCCGTATCTCCTGGCTGACCTGGCGAAGAAAGGGTATGCCTCCCGACGTTTCGGAAGGGAAGGGGATCTCGCCCGGGCCGCTGGGTGGACTGAACACCGCGCCGAAGCCGCCGTCGATATCGCCGCGGGAGAAGCTCTCCAGCCGTTCCAGGCCGGTCAGGGACACCACCTGGTGGGCGCCCAGTCGATACCGCAGTTCCACTGCCATGCCGTGGGCGTTCAATTCCTGGCTGTTCCGTCCGTCGATCGCCATGCGCTCCCGGGAGAATCCTTCCACCAGCCCGCCCCGTCCCGGTTCGATGACGTTGGCGCGGAACAGCCGCGCGGTGCCGTCCACGTCGCGGCCGTGGATCTTGACCAGCGCTTCGAGATCCGACGAGGGCTTCCAGCGCAGTTGCAGGCGGCCGGCCAGTTCCCGGTATCCGCCGAGTCTCTTGTTTGGCCCTCCGTGTTCGTTTTCCACCCAGTCGCCCCGCCGCTGGACCAGCACGGAGAGGCGCGCCGTTAGACCGGATGGTCCGGCCGGCCCCGACACCGCCCCTTCGAAGACGGCGCTGCCGAAGCGTCCGTAGCCCAGGCGGCCGAAGCCTTCCGCTTCGTCGGTCGGCCGCGCCGATTCCAGCTTGACGATTCCAGCGGGCGTGTTCCGGCCGAACAGCGTACCCTGGGGCCCGCGCAGCACCTCGATCCGATCCAGGTCGAAGGCGGGATAGCCCTTCAGCAGGGCGTTTTCGAGGACGATGCCGTCGTAGACCACGGAAACGGGTTGCGAAGCGTTCAGGTCGAAGTCCGTATTGCCGAGGCCCCGGATGTAGAAACGCGGAAAGACGCGGCCGAAGGAGGACTCCATCTGCAGGCTGGGCACCCGGTTCGACAGGAAACGCAGGTCCATGCCCGACGCGCGGAGGACGGCGGATTTCGCTTTCTGTATCGTGGACAGGGACAGCGGGACTTCGAAGGCCGGCTGTTCGCGCTTGCGGGCCGTGACCACGATCTCTTCCATCACGATGGGGGGATCGAACGGTTGGACCGCGAGCTCCCCGCGGGTCGAATCGGCCCGATCGGAAAGCCCGCTTTGCCGGGATTCATCGCCGGCGGCATCGAGGCGCCCGTCCCCGTCGACCTGCGCGGTTGCTTCGCCGGCGGCAAGCGCCAGCGCCAGGCAGAGCGCCGTAAGGATTCCCGCGGAAGCGATGGCGCCCGCCACGCGTTTCCCGAACGTCTCGGGGGCATGGAAGGAGTGGGTCATGTTCATGCCTTTCGTTATCACGGCCCGGTTTAAAACGGGAGATCCGGCGTCCGCGACGGACCTTCCGCCGTTCCAACGAACCGGTCCCGGAATCTGGGAAGAACCCGTCGTCCTGTCAAGGGCGACGTCGCCGCATTCACAAGGGCCGCGCTGCCTTTTGCGGTCCGGCGCGACGTCTGCGAAATCGCTTGAAACCCGACCCCCGCGAAGGTATCTTCAGGCGCTAAGTACACCTATCCATTGAAAAGGAGCGCGGACGATGACGATGAAGATAACCAGTCCCTTGCCGGTCCTTTGCATGCTGGCATGCCTGTGTTGCCCGTCGAGCGCAGCCGCGCTGGACCGGGAAGACGGAAGCCGCCGGGGCTTCTATTTCGGCATGCAGGCCGGGGTATCCCTTTCCGGGGAATACGAGGCTACGAGAACGAACACCGGCATCCCCACGAACTGCGATCAGTGGCTGCCTGGAGAGACCCTGAACGACGGAACCGCGGTTCCCCTGCCGCTGTCACAATGCGCGCCCCGCGTGCTGCCGGCGAGTCCCAATCTATTCGATCTGGGAAATGGGACCCTGGCCGGAGTCCGGGCCGGTTACGCCCTGAAGGCCCTGCGCATCGAGGTCGAGTACTTCCGCAGGGGACAGAGCGGAGCGCTCCTGCCGCTGATCGTTCCGGGCGACGCGAAGCAGGCGGAGTTCGTCGAACGCAGCGAAAAGATCAGCGATTTCCGGTCCGACCATTTCCTGGCGAATCTCTACTATGACTTTGCCGGCATGCTGTCCCCGAACGCGACGCCTTTCCTGGGCGCGGGCGTGGGTTTTGCGCGGCAGCAGATGTTCTACTCCGCGGCTTCCATCAGGACTAACGACCGGGAGAGAATGCGGCAACTGGGGCGAAACACCCACGCGGCCGGCGTGGCGTCGCTTGCCGACGCTACCCTGTCGGACAGGATGTACGCGTTCCAGTTCCTCGCCGGCGTGGACTTCGCCATGGGCGATCGTTTTTCGGCCGGGCTGAATCTGCGTTACGGCAGATCCGGTGAATTCCTGGACGGCGAAAACCCGTGGAGATTGCTGAGGGGGCACGAATCCACCGTTGGGCCGACTTCGGCAACCGGTAACGATATGCCCGTCCTATACGAGATCAAGGGAAGTCCCTCGTATTTCTGGGGCATATCCGTGGGGCTGCGGTATCATATCGGCGGGTAGGGGATGGTGGACGTCCGTCCATCGTCGCGCAGGGTGATATTCGTTCGAGCCATAGGCGGGTGACGACGGTCCGCGACCAAGAAAAACGGGCGCCGAAGCAGATTGCTCCGGCGCCCGTGTCGTTTCGTCGGGGATTAATACCGCTGTCTATTGCTTCGTGACGTTAGCGGCCTGAAATCCCTTGGGCCCTTCCGTGATATCGAACTCGACCGCGTCACCTTCCGACAGGGACTTGAACCCCTCTCCCTGGATCGCGGAGTAGTGTACGAAGACGTCATCGCCACCATCGTGCTCGATAAAACCGTAGCCCTTGTGGTCGTTGAACCACTTTACTTTACCGACTGCCAATATTGCTCACCACCTTTCAGGCATGTGTAGATACTTCTACAGCGAAGCCTCTGTCAGACTTCCAACCCACATATAGAAAAACGGCAGGATCGTAAGTTCTGATCCGTGCCGCATCGTCTTTTTGTATTACGATCATGCAGGAGACAGAGACAAATCCTGAAACCTAATAAATCGTAACTTCATGGAAAAGTCAACACTTTTTTATTGCCGCGCCGGTATTGCGAGTCAAACCTTTGTCCGATTCCGCCTATCCATCTCCCCGTCTTACCCGGGCCTCCATCAGCAGCCAGGCATCGGGATCGACCCGGACTTCCTCCGGCGCTCCGTCCAGTTTGAAGCGGAACGCGTGGGACCGGCCGCGAAGCTCGATCTGCCTGCGATGCTGCTGACCGCCAACCACCAAGGCCAGGTTGACGGGCAGCCGGAAGGGCTCCTGTGGCTGGGTCTGCTCTAGGCGCACGGTAGCCTCCCGTGTCCCCTCGTCCCAGGACCAGGCCGCCTCGACCACGGGATGGCCGGGACGATAGATCCACTGGTCGAAGAACCAGTTCAACGGCCTGCCGTACTGTGATTCCATGACGGCCTGGAAATCCCCGGTCAGTACGGTCTGATCGCGGAATTCGCGATAGAATCGCCTGATACCCTCGAAGAAGGCCGCGTCGCCCATCAGGCCCCTGAGCATGTGGAGCACCAGGCCGCCCTTGCTGTAGTTGTAGGCGTTCAGGAGGTCGAACAGGTCGGTTATTGCCGGGTTGAAAATGGGTGCCGGGGCGCGGCGGTTCGCGTTGAAATACCGAAACCTGCTCCGGGCGAGCATTTCGCGGAACCGCTCGTCGCCGTCGGCTTCTTCGAAGAACAGGGCGCCGAAGTAGGTGGCGAACCCTTCGCTGAGCCACAGATGGTGCCAGTCGGATTCGGTCACCGCGTCGCCGAACCACTGGTGGGCGATCTCGTGGGCGACCACGGCTTCGTTCCGTTTGGTGCCCGTTATGCCCTTTTCCGGAAAGAAGATGGCGCTGGCGTTCTCCATGCCGCCGAACCGGGTGGAAGACTGCACCAGCGCGAGTTTCGCATAGGGATAGGGTCCGATCAGGCCGGTGTAGAAGGCCAGCATGTCCGTGGAACGGGAAAAATCAGTCGTTCCCGCCTCCCGGTCGCCGGGAAACAGGTAGTACGATACCGGGATCCCCTGCCAGGACCCGGGCCGGACGATGGAAAAGCGGGCCGCTCCGATCACCATGCAGTACGTAGGTATGGGCGCGTCGGTCTTCCAGTGCGTCCGCTTGCGTCCCGGCGAGACGATAGTCGTCTCCAGCAGGCGGCCGTTGGCCACGACGTCGTAGACCGCGGGCGCGGCGACGATGAATTCGACCGTCGCCTTGTCGTAGGGGTGGTCCACCCCGGGGAACCAGTGCCGGGCCCGGTTCGGCCAGTTGTCCGCGAACACCGTCCGGTCGCCGAACTTGTTTGCCTGTATGAACAGCCCGTCCACGGGTTCGCCGTGATAGTCGACGACCACCGCGACCGTGTCGCCCCTTGCGTGGCCGTCCCCCAGCGTAATGCTCAATCGGCCGTCCCGGTGCAGAAAAGCCGCCTTTTCACCGTCTACCGTCACCCGGTCCACGGTAAGCCCGACCAGGTCGAGGGGCAGGACGTCCCGGCCGCCGGCCAGCATCTCCGCCAGGACCGTGGTCTCGCCCCGGATGGACTTGCCCGTTTCGCCGATATCCAGGCGGATCCGGTAATGGAGGATATCCACGTCGTCGAGACGGGGGTATCCGTCGCTGGCCACGCCGGGCCGGGGCGTCAGGCTCAGGACGAGCAGCAGCGACGCCGCGATGATCCACTTCTTCACGTGGTGTTCCTCCTTGACACGTTCCGCGGTCCATCCCATATATTCAACCGTTCGCTTCCATCCACACCGCCAGGGGCTGATGGACATGGTCCGTCTCACCGACGACGACATCCGTTTCTTCGTCCGCGAAGGCTACCTGATCAAGCGCAACGTGCTGGACCCCGCTCTGATGGCCCGGGGCAGGGAGCGCATGTGGAGCAACCTGCCGCCGCCCCTAGAACGCGGAAAACCGGAAACCTGGATCGGCCCCTTTGCCGAACCGGTCAATGACAGCGCGTCCCACCGGCACAGCTACATGTGGAAGTACCGGCAACCGGGCGGAGAGGACTGGATGGTCCGGCTCCTCGCCACCGATCCTTCCGTGATGGGCATGGCGGAGCAGTTGCTCGGGACGGGGACGCTGGTCGAGCCGGACCGGATCCGCGGCATCTACTGCGTCCTGCCCGAGGGCGACGCGCCGCCCCGTCCCCTGGCCTGCCACGTGGACGCCCATCCCTTCCACCTCGGCGTCGTGGGGTACATCGACGACGTGGGTCCAGGCGGCGGCGGGTTTACCGTCTGGCCGGGCAGCCACCGGATCTTCTATCCCGATTTCACCAGGCGCTATGTCTTCGACAAAACGCCCGCATACCTGGCCCACAAGGACGAGGTGAGCCGAATGCCCCACATGGACTGCCACGGCAAGGCCGGCGATATCGTGTTCTGGCACCACCGCATGGGCCACTCCGTCGGCCGCAACCGGACCGGCCGGATCCGCCAGGCGGTCCTCTACGACTACAAGCGGGCGGATCTGGACGAGAACGCATCCCCCGGCGACGACATGTGGGTGGACTGGCCCGGCGTCCGTGCCGTTCTGGCCCTTTGACACGTGGGCGGACTGGCCCGGCGTCCGTGCCGTTCTGGCGCTTCCCGAAATCCTATCTCGAAATCAGTTTCTACTCGAAATAGCGGCCCACGATGGGCCTTAGCTTCTCCAGCGTTTCGGCGGGCACCGAATCCCGGTCCGAGACGATGGCGTTGGCCAGGGCGTTGTGACAGCGGCACGTGCTTTCCAGCGGAATGGCCGGCACGACGTGACGGACGACCTGGCGCGCCTGTTCCACGTTCGCGTGCAGGTTCTCGATGATCATGTCGACCGTGACCGAGTCGTGTTCCTCGTGCCAGCAGTCGTAGTCGGTGGAACACGCGATGGCGGCGTAGCAGATCTCCGCCTCCCGGGCGAGTTTGGCTTCCGGGGCCGCGGTCATGCCGATGACCGAAAACCCCCAGTTCCGGTAGACGTTCGACTCCGCCCTGGTCGAGAACTGCGGTCCTTCCATGCAGAGATAGGTGCCGCCGTCGTGCACGGTCAAACCCGTCGACTCGGCCCCTTCGACGATTAATCGGCGCAATGGTCCGCAGAAGGGTTCGGCGAGTCCCACGTGCACCACGAGGCCGCTGCCGAAGAAGCTGGTCGCGCGGTGTCGCGTATGGTCGTACAGTTGATCCGGTATAACGAAATCCAGGGGCCGGATGTGTTCCTGGAGACTGCCCACGGCGCTTACCGAGAGTATCCATCGTACGCCCAGCGTCTTCAGCGCGAAGATGTTCGCCCGCACGTTGATTTCGGACGGGCTGACGCGGTGGCCCCGGCCGTGACGGGCAAGGAACGCCACGCGCCGGCCCTCGAGCGTGCCGATCACGATCGCGTCGCTGGGATCTCCGAAAGGGGTGACGGGCCGAACCTCCTCGACGTCCGTCAGTCCCTCCATCCCGTAGAACCCCGTGCCGCCGATGACCGCGATCTGCGCTTCCGCCATGGCGCAACTCCTCTGGTTGGTTCGATCAGTGCGTTTCACGCCGGACAAACCCGACGAAATGATGCTGGAGTAGACATATAAAGAGCCCCTCTTCTTATATCAACAAATAAAAACGATTAGTCCTTGACAATGCCCTCCGGCGGTTTATCTTGATCGGCGAGTTCAAGGATAGATGTGCCCAGGAAGCCGCGTTCGTCGACCGATCTGTCTGTACATACCGATTCGACTTAAATGTCATACCTTCCCCTGATCCTGCTCGTAGTACTCGTACTGATCGTCGCGGCCGCAATCGTCACCCTTTCCTCTTTCATCGGCAGAAAAAAAACCAGCGCATCCAAGCTCGCACCCTATGAATGCGGCGTTCCGCTGAAGGACTCCGCGCGCAAGAACTTCTCCGTCAAGTTCTACCTGATCGCCATCCTTTTCATCCTTTTCGACGTGGAGATCATCTACCTCTACCCATGGGCCGTCGTCTACGGCGATCTTCAGGTATTCGGCGCCGCGGCCATGGGCGTGTTCTTCCTCCTGCTCGTCATCGGATTCCTGTACGAATGGAAACGGGGAGCCCTGGAATGGGATTAGAAGACCAGTTGCAGGAAAACGTCATGACCACCAGGGTCGACGCGATGGTCGGCTGGGCCCGGAAGAACTCGCTCTGGCCCATGCCCTTCGGCACGGCGTGCTGCGCCATCGAACTCATGGCGACCCTCGCTTCCCGTTTCGACCTGGCCCGCTTCGGGGCCGAAGCCATCCGTTTTTCCCCCCGGCAGTCCGACCTGCTGGTCGTTTCCGGGCGGGTGTCCATCAAGATGATGCCCGTGTTGAAGAAGATCTACGACCAGATGCCGGAGCCCAAGTGGGTCATTTCCATGGGGGCCTGCGCCTCGTCGGGCGGCGTGTTCAATACCTATACGTTGGTTCAGGGCGTGGACCAGTACATCCCGGTGGACGTGTATATACCCGGTTGTCCGCCCAGACCCGAGAACGTCATCCAGGCGTTGATGAAGATCCAGGAGAAAGTCGCCCAGGCTAAAGCGAACTAATGAACCGAAAAGCCATCGCAGAGCGCTTGCTCGATATCAAAGCCGTCACCATCAACGTCGAAGCGCCCTACCATTACAGTTCCGGCATCATCTCGCCGATATACTGCGACAATCGGCTGATCATTTCCTGCCTCGAAGAGCGCAAGGTGGTCATCGACGCCTTCCTCGAGATCATCGACGCCCTCGATACGTCTCCGGACGTCATCGCGGGAACCGCGACCGCCGCCATTCCTTTCGCCGCCTGGGTTTCCAACCGGCTGGACCTGCCGATGGTCTACGCGCGGTCGGGCCAGAAAGGGTACGGCAAGGAACACCGGGTCGAGGGTACCCTGGCGCCCGGTCAGAAGGTGCTCTTCACCGAAGACCTGGTCACGACGGGCGGGGGCGTGCTGAAGGCCGCCGAAGACGTGGTCAGGTTCGACGTGGAGGTGATCGGCGTGGCCACCATCTTCGAGTACGGCCTGCCCGCCGCCACCGAGGGATTCCAGAAGGCCGGGCTGCCGAAGTGGAGCATGGCGGACTTCGTGACCATTCTGGACGTGATGAGCGAACGGGGCGAGCTTTCGGACGAAAACAGGAAGATCGCCATGGACTGGCAGTCGGATCCGAGGGGCTGGGGCAGCAAGATGGGGTTTGAATAAAGGGGACGAGCGTGGAGAACCAGGAGGATCGCCAGACCGAAGGCGTTGGTCAGCCTGCCCGGCCTGGATCGAACCCGGACGCAGTCACGGCGCGCATCTTGGCCCGGTTCGGTGACGCGTCGGTCCGCAGCGGCAACGCGGTGGGCTGCGAAAGCGTCATCGCGGAGCGGGATACGCTCCTTCCGTTCATGAACTTCCTCAGAGACGATCCGGAACTATCCTTCGATTATCTTGTCGACGTAACCGCCGTAGACCGGCTGCGGCTCGGCGAGGCCATACGGTTCGCCGTAGTCTACCAGCTCTATTCCTACAAACAAAACCGCCGTTTCAGCGTCAGCATTCCCGTACCGGAAGCAGACCCCCGGATCGGGTCGGTGGTCTCCGTCTGGCCGGGCGCCAACTGGCTGGAGCGGGAAGTGTACGACATGTACGGGATCGTCTTCGAAGGCCATCCCGACCTGCGCCGGATCCTGATGCCCGATGATTTCGGTTCCTACCCCCTGAGGAAGGACTATCCCCTCCACGGCAAGGGGGAAAGGGACAACTTCGTATTCTAGTTTTTTTCGGCTGTAACTGACCCGGTCAGGACCACTGGAAACACGCACTGTGAATGCAACACCGATCGACAAGCTCGCCGAGGCGGACCTCGAGGAAATCCGGAACGAACGGGTGACCTTCGAGCGTACGCCCGATATGCCCACCGAGCACATGATCCTCAATTTCGGTCCCCAGCACCCGGCGACCCACGGGACGCTGCACATGGTGCTGGAACTGGACGGGGAACGGGTCGCCAATGCGACCCCCCACCTGGGTTACCTGCATACCGGTTTCGAGAAACTGGGCGAGTACCGGAGCTACAACCAGTTCGTCACGCTGACCGACCGGATGAATTACCTGTCCCCCCTCTGCAACAACATCGGCTATACCCACGCCGTCGAAAAGCTGATGGACATCGAAATCACGCCGCGCTGCCGGAATATCCGGGTCGCCCTGGCCGAACTCTCCCGCCTCGCCGACCACCTGCTTTGCATCGGTACGGCCGCCCTCGATATCGGGGCCTTCACCGCCTTCCTGTACGGGTTCCGGGCGCGGGAAGTGCTGTACGACCTCTTCGAAGCGGTTTGCGGCACGCGGCTCACCACGAGCTACACGCGCGTGGGCGGGCTCCTGCGCGACGTGCCGGACGACTTCGCGGACCTGGCCCGGGCATCGGTGGAGGAGACGCTGACGGCCACCGCGGAAATCGACCGGCTCCTGACCCACAACCGCATCTGGCGCGACCGGACCGAGGGCGTGGGCGTCCTTTCCGCGGAAGACGCCGTGGCCTGGGGCGCCACGGGGCCGGTCCTCAGGGCGTCGGGCGTCGAGTGGGACCTCCGGAAGAACGAGCCCTACCTCGGGTATGAAGCCTACGACTTCGATATCCCCATCGGCCGCAACGGGGACGCGTACGACCGCTATCTCGTGCGGATGGAGGAGATCAGGCAGAGCGCGAAGGTCGTTCGCCAGGCCGTGGAGGACCTGCCCGCGGGACCCGTGAACGCCGAGGAGGAACACGCGGTGCTGCCCGAGAAATCGGAAGTGTACGAATCCATGGAATCGCTGATCTATCATTTCAAGATGACCATGGAGGGACATGGTCCGACGCCGCCGGTGGGCGAGGTGTACGCCGCCACCGAGGCGCCGAACGGAGAACTCGGGTTTTTCATCGTCAGCGACGGCAGCCGGGAACCCTACCGGATCCGGGTGCGTCCGCCTTCTTTCGTGAACTTTTCGCTGTTCCCCATGCTGATCCGGGGGCATATGCTATCGGACGTGGTGGCGGTACTGGGCAGCCTGAACGTCATCGCCGGAGAACTGGACCGCTAGATTGTCGACACCGCTCGAATTCACGGACGCGGCGCGGGAGCGCGCGGCGAAAATCCTGAGCCGATACCCGGCAGAATACAAGAAATCGGCCGTTGTGCCGCTCCTGCATCTCGCGCAGGAGGAATGGGGATACGTCTCGCCCGAGGCCATGGCCTGCGTGGCCAGGCTGATCGGCTGCTCGCCGGTCAAGGTCGCGGAGATCGCGACCTTCTATCCCATGTTCAACAAGGAACCTGCGGGCGAAAACATCCTGGCGGTGTGCCATACGCTGCCCTGCGCGCTGACCGGCTGCGGAGGGATTTTCGATCACCTGTCGGAGAAACTCGGCGTCGGACTCGGCGAGACCACGGGGGACGGCCGGTTTACCCTGCGGAAGTCGGAATGCCTGGCCGCCTGCGACCGCGGTCCCGTGCTCCTGGTCAACCGGCGCCTGCACACCCACGTGACCCCGGAAAAGGTCGACGAGATTCTCGCGGGACTCGACAAAGGATAGCGAAATGGCCGCACCGCTCGAAATCCTGACGGCGGACCCCACGGCGGGCGCCGATCCCGGCGACATCGACGCCTACATGGCCGCCGGCGGCTACGGCGCGGTACGGAAGGCGCTCACGTCCATGAGCCAGGCCGACCTGATCGCGGAGATCAACGCCTCGGGGATCAAGGGCCGGGGCGGGGCCGGGTTCTCGACGGGCATGAAGTGGAACCTGTGCGCCGACCGCTATCCCCGTTACCTGTGCGCCAACGCGGATGAAAGCGAACCCGGCAGCTTCAAGGACCGGCTCCTGCTGGAATCGAAGACCCACCAGATCATCGAAGGCATGATCATCACCAGCTACGCCCTGGGGATCAACCTGGGCTACATCTACATCCGGGGAGAGTTCTTCCAGATCATCGACCAGATGGAAGCCGCCCTCGAAGATGCCCGAAAGCACGGTTTTCTCGGCTCGGATATACTGGGTACGGGATACGACCTGGAACTGTACGTCCATCCCGGCGCCGGGGCCTACATCTGCGGAGAAGAGACCGGCCTGATCGAGTCCCTGGAGGGCAACCGGCCCTATCCTCGGCTGAAACCGCCGTTTTTCCCCGCGGCCATCGGCCTCTGGGGCCAGCCCACGATCGTCAACAACGTGGAGACCATGGCCCAGATCGCCACGATCATCGATATGGGGGCGGAAGCCTACAAGCAAATCGGATCGGAAGAAGATACGACGGGGCCCCGGCTGTTCGGCCTGTGCGGCCACGTCAAGAGGCCCGGCATCTACGAGTACGATTCCGATGTCACGCTGCGGGAGCTGATCTACGACGCGGCCGGCGGCATAAGGGACGACAACCGGCTCAAGGGGGTCATTCCCGGCGGCATCTCGGCGCCGATCCTCACGCCGGAAGAAATCGACACGCCCATGGGGTTCGGCGCCCTGGGCAAGCTGGGATCCATGGGCGGGACCGGCGGGATCATCGTGATGGACGAGACGACGAGCATGGTCGACGCCCTGCTGAACGCCTCCTCCTTCGCCGCCCACGAGTCCTGCGGCCAGTGCACGCCCTGCCGCGAAGGCGTGCCGTGGATGAACGACATTCTTCGGCGGATCCGCAACGGCCAGGGCCGGGAAGAGGACTTGGACCTGCTGCTGGATATCTGCAAGCAGATTCACGGCCATACCGTCTGCGTATTCGGCCAGGCGCCGGGCGTGTGGCCCGTGCGGACGATTCTCGTCAAGTACTGGCCCGAATTCAGGGCCTGCATCGAACGGAAAGAGCTGGTCGTCCTGCCCGTAGAGGAGTCCTACCTGCGGCCCGGCCAGTATGAACACATACCTCCCGTGCCCGGCAACTTCCGGCTGAAGGCCGAAGAAGCCGATGCCGCCGGATGAGATCCCCATGGCAACCATTACCATAGACGACCAGCAGTACACCGTTGAAGAAGGGCGCAACCTGATCGACGCCGCGGCGGACCTGGGCATCGACATCCCCCACTTCTGCTATCATCCGGGGCTGGCGCCGGACGGCAACTGCCGGATGTGTCTCACCGAGATGGAGATCCGGCCCGGCCAGTTCGGCATCGTCACCTCGTGCACGATACGGATCAAGGACGGGATGAACTTCCGGTTCAATTCCCCGGCGGTGCTGGACAACCGCAAGGGGATCATGGAATTCCTGCTCATCAACCATCCCCTGGACTGTCCCTGGTGCGACCAGGCCGGGGAGTGCAAGCTGCAGGACCATTCCTTCGACCACGGCCGCGGACACAGCCGCTTCGTCGAGACCAAGCGCGTCCCGCCGAAGAAGGATCTCGGCCCGCACATCACGCTCTACACGACCCGCTGCATCCTGTGCCAGCGCTGCACCCGCTTCTGCGACGAGATCACGGGTACCTCCGAACTCGGCGTCGTCCAGATGGGCGGCAAGTCGGAGATCGCGACCTTCGAAGGCGTCCCCCTGGACAACAAGATGTCGGCGAACGTGGCGGACATCTGTCCCGTGGGCGCCCTGGTCACCAAGGACTTCCTCTACAAGCCCCGCATATGGCATTACGACAAGGTGGACACCCTCTGCCCGGGATGCGCCACGGGGTGCAACACCACCCTGGAAGTCCTGCACCAGAAGATCTACCGCACCCGTCCCCGGCACAACGAGGCGGTAAACGGGCACTGGATGTGCGACGAGGGCCGGTTCTGCTATCATGGCTGGCAGGACGTGGACCGGTTGAAGGCGCCGCTCACGCGGGTGGAGGGCGAACTGCGCCAGGCCACGTGGCCCGATGCCATGGATGCCGCGGTCACTGGCATCCGGGCCGTCCTGGACGGCGAAGGAGATTCCGCCATGGGGGTGGTCGGGTCGTCCATGGCGACCAACGAGGAGAACTACCAGCTGAGCAAACTGGGCAAGGAAGCCTTCGGGTCGTCGAGGGCCGGGCTCAACCGCAAGCCCGACGGCGAAGCGTGGACGGCCAAGAGCGGATTTCACATAGACGCGGACAAGTCGCCCAACGGCCGGGGCGCGGGCGACATGCTGGGTGCCGGCTCGCTGGAAGATATACTGCAGGGTATTGGCGACGGGACGATACGGGGGCTCTACGTGCTGGGCGGCGATATCGGCCAGACCCTGTCGCCGGAGGCGGCGGAGGCTTTCCGCAAGCTCGAATTCCTGGTGGTGCACGAGGTGCGCCGCTCCGACCTGGCCGACCTGGCCGACGTAGTCTTCCCCGGATCCATCCCCTTCGAGAAAGACGGTACCATGACCAATGCGCAGGGCCGCGTCCAGCGACTGAATCCCGCCTTTCCGCAGCCCGGCGGAGCGCGGGAGGACGGTGCGATACTCCGGTACGTGGGACGGCGCCTGGGCGTCGACCTGGGGGGGACGGCCCCCGCGGAAATCCTGGATGAAATCGCCGGGCGCGTGGACGGATACGCGGGACTTACCTATGACCTGATCGGCGATCAGGGCGCCATGACGGGCGGCGAAGGGCCGTCCGAGGCCGCGGGAGGTTAGTGGATTGGTCGTGGACCCCATGATCCTGGAAGGCGCCATCGCCCTGGCAAAAATCGGCATCCTGCTGGGGGTGGTGTTCACCACCGTCGCCTATCTCACCTTCATGGAACGCCGGGTGAGCGCCATGATCCAGGACCGGCTCGGCCCCAACCGCGTCGGTCCCATGGGCCTGCTGCAGCCCCTGGCCGACGGCATCAAGTTCATGTGGAAGGAAGAGTTCATTCCGGCGAGCGCCGATCGCACCCTTTTCGCTATCGCCCCGGCCTTGATCCTCGTTCCCGCCCTGCTGATCTTCGCCGTGATCCCCGTGGGCGGCGAAGTGACCATCCCCGCTTTCACGCTGTTCGGTCTGCAGATCCAGGAAACCACGACCACTTTGCAGATCATCGACCTGAACGTCGGGATCCTGTACATCCTGGGCATGACCTCCATCGCCGTGTACGGGATCGCCCTGGGCGGATGGAGCGCCAACAACAAGTTCACCCTGCTGGGCGGGATCCGGTCGTCGGCGCAGATGATCAGCTACGAACTGTCGCTGGGCCTGTCCATCGTCGGCATCCTGATGCTCACGGGATCGCTGCAGATGAGCCAGATAGTCGCGGCGCAGGACGGGTTCCTCGACTGGTTCATATTCCGCCAGCCGCTGGCCTTCCTGATCTTCGTCATCGCGGCCTTCGCCGAGAACAACCGGCTGCCCTTCGACCTGGTCGAATGCGAACAGGAACTCGTCGGCGGCTTCCATACGGAATACAGCAGTATGCGTTTCTCCATGTTCATGATCGCGGAGTACGCCAGCATGATCGCGGCTTCCGCCCTGATGGCGACCCTCTTCTTCGGCGGATGGCACATGCCTTTCGAAGATCTGGTCGGCCCGGGACTGGTCACCCTCTACCAGGTGGCCGGATTCCTGCTCAAGACGGGGTTTTTCCTCTTCGTATATATCTGGGTGCGATGGTCGCTGCCCCGTTTCCGGTACGATCAGCTGATGGCGATCGGATGGAAGGTGCTGCTGCCGCTGGCCCTGTTGAACGTCGTAATCACCGGTGTCTGGATGCTGGTCTGATACGGGAGAGTGTGATCCATGGCAATCATCGTCGAAGCGCGCAAGATGACCCTGGCGGAACGGCTCTACCTTCCGGCGGTGATCAAGGGCATGCTCCTGACCCTGGCGCACCTTTTCAGGAAGAAGATCACCATGCAGTACCCGGAGGTGCAGAAGATCCTGCCGCCCGGATACCGCGGTGCCCACCGGCTCAACAAGGACGAACAGGACCGGGTCAAATGCGTGGCCTGCGAGATGTGCGCCGTGGCCTGTCCCGCCGACTGCATCACCATCGAGGGCATGGAAACCGAGTGGGACGACCGGGAGAAGATCCCCCGCACCTTCCAGATCGACATGCTCCGATGCATTTTCTGCGGCATGTGCGTGGAGGCCTGTCCCGAGGACGCCATCGATATGACGGACAACATCGAACTCGTGGCCACGACGCGGGAAGAGATGATCTGGGACCGGGAACGGCTACTGAAGAACTTCGATGAAACGAGGGACCAGGAGGGCACGCTGGGCCAGGTCCTTCGAAAGAGCCGGCAGGCCTTTACGCGCCCGAGGGGGGACCAGCTTCCCCGACCGGGCGGTCATTGAAAATCCGAGACTGATACCGACGATTCCCATGGAACTCTACTTCTTCCTGTTTTTCGCTGTCGTAGCCGTCGCGAGCAGCGTGGCGATGATCCTGCAGCGCAATCCGATCTACTGCGTGCTGCTGCTCATCATGGTCATGATCTCCATCGCCGGCCTGTACCTGATGCTGGATGCCCAGTTCGTCGCGATCATCCAGATCGTCGTCTACGCCGGCGCCATCATGGTCCTCTTCCTCTTCGTCATCATGCTGCTGAACCTGAGTCGCGAGGAGGGCGGGGCCTTCCGGATTCAGAAACCGCTGGCCGTCCTTCTGGCCGTGCTCCTGTTCCTGCCCGTGGCGGCCATGGTGACGTCCTACGCGGGCGGCGGAACGACTCCGCCGGCGGATGGCGGCCGGGCCGGATTCGGCGAAGTGGAACAGATCGGGACCTTGCTTTTCACGAAATACCTGCTGCCCGTGGAGATCGCGGCCGTGCTCCTGCTGATTGCCATCGTGGGCGCCGTGGTGCTGACCCGCAAGGGCACCGTTTCCGTGGGCGAGTGATTGGCTGAGTTTGCCGGAATCGATTTATCCATGATCCCTGTCTCCTACTACCTGGTCCTGAGCGCGGCGCTATTCCTGATCGGCACGACCGGCGTGCTGATCCGGCGAAACGCCATCATCGTGCTGATGGGCATCGAACTGATGCTCAACGGGGCCAACCTGTCCTTCGTGGCCTTCGCCCGGCAGTTCGGCATGGTCGACGGCCACATCTACGTGTTCCTGGTGATTACCGTGGCGGCCGCCGAGGTGGCGATCGGCCTGGCCCTGGTGATCCTGCTGTTCCGCAACCGCGGTACGGTCAACATAGACGAGGTCCGGTCCCTGCGCTGGTGACCGGCCCCTTCCGAGCATTACATGCCCGAATCCTTCAGTTACGTCTGGCTGATCCCCTTCCTGCCCCTGCTGGGCGCTTTCGTCAACGTATTCTGCAACCGGAACCCCAGGGTGTCCGGGATGATCGCCTGCGCCGCGGTCGCGGTGTCCTTCCTGCTCGTGCTGGTCGTCTTCTTCCAGCTCATCGGGCTGCCGGAGGGGCAGCGCAGCGTAGACGTGGTCGTCTATTCGTGGATTACGACGGGCACCTTCGCGGTGGACGTGGCCTTCCTGATCGATCCGCTGTCGACGGTCATGATGCTGGTGGTGACGGGCGTCGGCCTGCTGATCCACGTCTATTCCATCGGTTACATGGGCAAGGACACCTGCTGCGTCCGGTATTTCTCCTACCTGAACCTGTTCATGTTCGCCATGCTCATCCTCGTCATGGGCAACAACTTCCTGCTGATGTTCGTCGGCTGGGAAGGGGTCGGACTCTGTTCCTACCTGCTGATCGGATTCTGGTGCGAAAGGCAGTCCGCGGCGAAGGCGGGCATGAAGGCCTTCGTGGTGAACCGCGTCGGCGATTTCGCCTTCATCCTCGGCCTGCTCCTGATCTTCCTGTACGCCGGCTCGCTGACCTACGCCGACGTGTTCGCGACGGACCCGGCCCTACTCGCACCCGTCATTACGGCGATTACCCTGCTGCTCTTCATCGGGGCCATGGGCAAGTCCGCCCAGGTGCCCCTCCACGTCTGGCTGCCGGACGCCATGGAAGGCCCCACGCCGGTCAGCGCGCTGATCCATGCGGCCACCATGGTGACCGCGGGCGTATACATGGTCGCCCGTTGCCACGCGCTCTTCGTGCAGTCCGCCACGGCCATGACCGTCGTGGCCGTCATCGGCGCGGTCACGGCCATTTTTGCCGCGTATATCGCCCTGACCCAGTTCGACATCAAGCGCGTCCTGGCCTATTCCACCGTGAGCCAGCTGGGGTACATGTTCCTGGCCTGCGGCGTCGGGTATTTCACCGCGGGCATCTTCCACCTGGTCACCCACGCCTTCTTCAAGGCCCTGCTGTTCATGGGCGCGGGCAGCGTCATTCACGCGCTGGAGCACGTCCTGGAGGAGGGTAAGGACCCGCAGGACCTGCGGAATATGGGCGGGCTGAGCAGCCTCATGCCGGTGACCTACAAATCCATGTTGCTGGCGACCCTGGCCATCGCGGGGATCGCGCCCTTCGCCGGCTTCTTCAGCAAGGACCTGATCCTCCTGGGCGCCTTCGTCAACGCCCCCGCGCTATGGTTCGTGGGACTGATCACCGCGGTGATGACGGCCTTCTACATGTTCCGGCTCCTGTTCATGACCTTCGGCGGCAAGACCCGGCTGAACGCGCAGGAAACGGGGAAGGTACACGAGTCGCCCCGGGTCATGATCATACCGCTGGTCCTGCTGGCCATACTCTCCACCGTGGGCGGATTCATTGGCATTCCCCACGTGTTCGCGGAAGGCATGGACCGGTTCGGCGGATTCCTGGCCCCCGTGTTTTCCGGATTGCCGGAAGCGCCGGTGCCTTCATCGAGCGTCGAACTGGCCCTGATGGTCCTGACGCTGCTTCTGGCCGGGGCCGGCATCTGGGGCGCTTACGCCGTCTACGTCCGCGGCAATACGATTTTGGACCGCCTGGTTCCCCGTGCCCTGTACACGCTTTCGCTGAGGAAGTTCTACGTCGACGAGACGTACGAGGCCCTGATCGTCGGGCCGCTCCGGAAGATCGCCTGGGGATTCTGGCGTATCGTGGATTCGCTGGTCATCGACGGGGGGCTGACCCTGGTCGCGCTCACGGTGCGCAGTGTGGGGAACGTGGTCCGGTACACGCAGACGGGCGTCGTACAGAACTACGCGCTGATCATGGTCATCGGCGTGCTGGCGGTACTCGCCTACGTTACCGGTTACCTGGGACCGTAACCGCAAGGAATAAAAGGTGCCGTTCATGACCGATCTCCCCCTGCTTTCCTTCATCATCTGGCTGCCCGTACTCGGCGCGGTGCTTCTCCTCTTCCTCAAGGGGGACGCGGCCGCCCGGTGGGTGGGATTCGGCGTATCGGCCCTGGTGCTCGTCCTCTTCGCGGTCTGTTTCGCCGCCTTCAGATCCCACATCGGCGATCCGCAGTTCGTGGAGCGCATACCGTGGATCGAATCCCTGGGCGTGTCCTATCACCTCGGGGCGGACGGCATCAGCATCCTCCTCGCCGGGATCACCGCGCTCATGTGGCCCCTGGCGCTGCTCGGTACCTGGACGATCGTAAGCGAACGGGTGCGGGCCTACCAGGTTTTCATGCTGCTGATGGAAACCACCCTGATGGGCGTGTTCTTCTCCCTCGACCTGTTCCTGTTCTTCCTCTTCTGGGAAGGCATGCTGATCCCCATGTATTTCCTGATCGGCATCTGGGGTTACGAGAAGAGCGACCGGGCGGCCCTGAAGTTCTTCCTGTTCGCCATATTCGGCAGCCTGCTCATGCTGGCCGCGGTCATCACGCTGGCCTTTCTCTATCACCAGGCCCACGGCGTCCTCACCTTCGAGATGGCGGCGCTGTACCAGCTATCCATACCGCCGGAAGTACAGTTCTGGCTCGCCCTCGCCTTCATCGCCGCCTTCGCCGTGAAGGTGCCCATGGTACCCTTTCACACGTGGCTGCCCGACGCCATCGTCCTCGCCGTGGTGCTCGTCAAGATGGCGGCCTACGGGTTCATTCGCCTGACCCTTCCCCTGTTTCCCGATGCCCTGGCCGAACTGGCGCCCCTGATGTGCGTGGCGGCGGCGGCCGGCATCGTCTACGGTGCGCTCATCGCCCTGGCGCAGTCCGATATCCGAAGGCTGATCGCCTATTCCACCATCAGTCACGCGGGTTTCGTCGTACTCGGCGTGTTCGCTTTGAATCAGCACGGCATCCAGGGCGCGGTCGTCCACATCGTCAGCCTGGCGCTTTCCACGGGCGGACTGTTCCTGGCCGCGATGATGCTCGTGCAGCGGCGGGATACCTGGGACATGGAAGCCTACGGCGGGCTCTGGCACGCGGTTCCCGTCTTTTCCGCTTTTTTTCTCCTGTTTACCCTGGCTTCCGTCGGCCTGCCGGGCCTGGGCAATTTCGTCGGTGAGTTCCTCATCCTGGTCGGGGTGTTTCAGCAACACGCGGTAATCGCGGCGGTCGCCGCCACCGGGGTCATCCTGGCGGCCGCGTACATGCTCAGGATGTACAGGAAGGTGGTCTTCGGTCCGTTGACCAGGGAAGAGAACAGGGGGATCAGGGATCTCTCGTTCCGGGAGACGGCCGTCCTGGCCTGCATGACTTTTTTCATCATATGGATCGGCGTGTATCCCAATCCATTGCTTCGGACCATGGAGGCTTCGGTGCAGAAACTGCTGGTCCAGACCCACCGGCTCGCGGAGACGCCGGCGGAAGGCACGACAGGGATATCCATCGAATCGGCCCCGCGCCCGGACGCGGCCCGTGAAACCAGCCAGGCTACGCGATGAATACGGTACTGCCCGCGATAAACCTCTATGCCGTGATGCCGCAGATCTTCCTCGTGTCCGCCGCGACCGTGGTCCTGATCGTCGGCCTGTTCGAACGGTTCCGCAAGGGCGTCCCCTACCTCAGCCTGCTGCTCCTCGCGGTCTCGGGCGTGGTCGCCGTGAGCCAACTGGGCGGGGGCGCCGTCGCCTTTTCGGACGTATCGGCCATGATGGTGATGGACGATTTCAGCCTGGTGGCCACCCTGGTGTTCATCGCCGGCGCCATACTGACCGTACTGATTTCCATTTCCTACGCCGAAGCCCGGTCGATCGACCGCGGCGAGTATTATGCACTGCTCATCTACGCCGTATCGGGCATGAGCATGATGGCGGCGAGTACCGACCTCTTCACCTTCTTCCTGGGCCTGGAAGTGCTCTCCGTTTCGCTCTACGTGCTGATCGGATTCGAACAGCGGGACGCCGGCTCGAACGAAGGCGCGTTGAAGTACTTCCTGCTCGGCGCCTTCGCCAGCGGTTTCATCCTTTACGGCATGGCCCTGCTCTACGGCGCCAGCGGCAGCACGGAGTACGACGTCATAGCACGTACCCTGGCCGGCGAGCGAAGCGACGCCGTGAACCTCCTGCTGCTCGGCGGCCTGGGCCTGCTCCTGGCAGGCATCGGATTCAAGATCTCCATGGTCCCGTTCCATGCGTGGACGCCGGACGTGTACCAGGGCGCCCCGACTCCCGTGGCCGCCTTTCTGTCCACCGGCTCCAAGGCCGCCGCCTTCGTCGTGTTGATCCGGCTGCTCGGGTCGGTGTTTCCCGGCCTGCAGATGGAATGGATCCCGGTGATCTCGGTACTGGCCGTCCTCACCATTGCCGTCGGCAACGTCGTGGCCCTGGTACAGACCAATCTGAAACGGCTGCTGGCCTACTCGAGCATCGCCCACGCCGGGTACATGCTCCTGCCCTTCACGTCGAACGGCCAGGACGCCGGCGCGAGCATCGTATTCTACCTGATCGTATACACGGCGATGAACCTGGGCGCCTTCGGGGTGCTGGCCGTGCTTTCCGCCCGTGGATCGGCATGCGGGACCCTGGACGACCTGGCCGGCCTGGGCAGCCGCCGTCCCCTCCTCGCCGCGGTCATGGCCGTGGTCATGTTCTCCCTGGCCGGCATACCGCCCACGGCCGGGTTCATGGCCAAGTTCTACCTCTTCAGCGCGGTGGTGACCGGGGGATATGTCGAGTTGGCCGTGATCGGCCTGCTGTTCAGCGGCGTGTCGCTGTACTACTACCTCCGTGTCGTGGTGTGGATGTACATGCGTCCCGCCGCCCGGGAGCACGCCGACGCGGCCGGACGCCTGTCCTACAGCGGCATGACGGCGCTGTGCCTTTCCGCCCTGGCCATCCTGGCCGTGGGCGTTTTCCCATCGGAATTGCTTCAACTGGCCGAACGGGCGGTTCTGACCCTGCCGTAATCCGGGTCCTCCCCCCTCCCTTCCACCGAGGCCCGTCCCGGCGAATTGGGTTGACTTCTACGCCGTTTCACGCCATATATGGTTGTATTTCAGCGTGCGGTAACGTACAGTCAACCGGGGGCCATTCATAGACTTCAGGACCATCAGCGCGCCGGTTCAGGGACCTCTCGACCAGTTTGAAAAGCAGATAAGGGAGATATCCCGATCCGACGTGGAAGTCATCAACCAGATCTGGTCCCACCTGGTCCGTACCAAGGGGAAGCGGCTGAGACCCGCCCTGGTTTTCCTTTCCGCTTCGGCATACGGCTCGCCGTGCCGGGAAACCATGCTGGCGGCGTTCATCATCGAGCTCTGCCACACCGCGACGCTGATACACGATGACGTGGTGGACCGGGCGACGACCCGCCGGGGACTGCCCACGCTGAATTCCATCTGGGACAATCACGTCTCGGTGCTCATGGGCGACAACGTGATCGCCAGGGTGTTGACGCTGATCGCCAGGCTGGATTGTTCGCGGATCACGTCGAAGATCGCGGAATGCGTCGAGCGGCTGACCGAGGGCGAGTTGCACCAGGCCATACGGCGGTTCAACATAGAGACCACCGAAGCGGAGTACTATCGCATCATAAGCAACAAGACGTCTTCGCTCATCGCCTGCGGTTGCTATTCCGGCGTCTTCCTGTCGAGCCGTTCGGCCGAGACGGCCTGCCGGTTCGGGGCCTTCGGCGAGCAGCTCGGCATGGCCTTCCAGATCACCGACGATATCCTGAATTTCACGGGAGACGAAGACGTCATCGGCAAACCGAGGGGAAACGACTTCCGGGAAGGCACGGTTACCCTCCCGCTCATTCATGCCCTCAGGAACGCTTCCACCGAAGGAAACGCCCGCGTGGAGCAATTGATGAAGGAGGAATGGAGCGACGGCGTCTGTGAGGAAATCGTCGATTTCGTACACGTCCACGACGGCATCCGTTACGCGAAGAGCAAGGCGCTGGCGTATGCGGAAGAGGCCAAGGCCATCCTCGTCGACGAACCGGAGACCCCGGCGAAGCAGGCCCTGTTGAACATGGTCGATTACGCCATCGAACGGGATCGATGATGCAGGTATGGATGCTATATCCGTAATCGTCATTACCTATAACGAAGAGCCGCATATCGATGCGTGCCTGCGGAGCGTTTCCTGGGTCGACGAAATCGTGGTGGTGGATTGCGGCAGCACCGATCGGACGGTCGAGATCTGCAGGGGGCACGACAGGGTCCGGCTGTTTCGAGAAGACCGGCGCGGCAGCGGACGGCAGAAGCAGCAGGCGCTGGACCGGGCGGTTTCCGAATGGGTGTTGAACCTGGACGCGGACGAACGGCTCAGCGATTCCCTGCAGTCGGAAATCCGGCGCGTGCTCGATACGCCGGCAACCAGCGACGGATACCGGATCCCCCGGGAGAACTACTTCCTTGGCCGGCATATCCGCCACGCGGCGGGATGGGGAGAGGACCGGCCGCTCCGGTTGTTTCGCCGGACGAAGACGAGCGTCAGCAGGACCCAGGTGCACGAAACCTTTGTCGTGGACGGACCGACCGGCCATCTCGATTCGCCCCTGGTTCACGACGCCTATACCAGTCTGTACCAGTATATCGAGAAGCTGAACGAATATACGTCGATCGAGGTGAGGAACCGGCTGAAGGCGCAGCCGGACCGAAGCATAACCTGGGCGCACATCGCCCTTGCTCCCCTGGGCGCGTTCTGGAAGACGTACGTGCTGAAACGGGGCTATCTCGATGGGATGCAGGGACTTCTGCTCTGTCTGCTTTCATCGGTATCGGTCATGTCCGGGTACGCGAAGACCTGGGAATACGGGATGTACAGGAAGCGGGGCGGCCGGATGTTCCCGCCCATACGAACCGAAGAGGTAAGGACCCGCCAGCCGGGCTACAACCGGCTGATCCCGGGTGGCGACGATGAATTCAACTGGAAGGATGGCTGAAACCCGATGGGCCTGAAAGACACCTTTTATAAAACCGCGTCCCGGTACGAACCGATCCAGCGCGTCCTGCGCAACGCCGTCGTCGCGCGGAAGCTGCGGTTTCCGGAAG
Organism: bacterium; assembly: GCA_963693015.1. Lineage (GTDB taxonomy): Bacteria > JAAXHH01 > JAAXHH01 > JAAXHH01 > JAAXHH01 > JAAXHH01. The sequence continues at coordinate 663,937 of OY843748.1, read as the reverse complement.
TGATCAGCATCGAGTCGTCGAGTTTCTGCAACGCAGACTGCATCATGTGCCCCCGGGAACTGTTGAGCCGCAAGAAGGGCAACATGTCCATGGACCTGTACCGCAAGATCATCGACGAGTGCGCGGAAAACGCCCGGTACATCCGGCTCATACAGCCCTTCATGTTCGGCGAGTCCTTCATCAACAAGCAGCTCGTCGAGATGATCGCGTACACGAAAAGCCGTTTGCCCCGCACGCCGGTCAGCGTGAGCACCAACGGCTCGCTGATGGGGCCTCAGAAGGCGCAGGAGCTCATCGACTGCGGGCTGGACAAGATCAACATCGATATCGACGGGGCCACGGCGGACACCTTCGAAGCGGTGCGCGTCGGCCTCGTCTACGAACAGGTGGTGGAAAACGCGCGGCATCTGATGGAACTGAAACGGTCCACCGGCAGCCGTACACCCGAAATCACGGTGACCATCATCAACATGGAAGAGACCCAGCACGAAGTCGAAGCGTTCAGGGCGCTGTGGACGCCCATCGCCGACAACGTGGTCGTGCAGAGCTACACCACGTGGACGGGAAGCGTGGACGACAAGAACGTAGGCGACCAGGCCTCGGCCTCGGCCACGGGCGGTTTCACCTTTCCCTGCAAGCATCCCTGGGAGGAGTTCGTCATCGCCAACGACGGCCGCGTATCCATCTGCTGCCTCGACTTCGACTTCAAGGTAGAAGTGGGCGACGTTTCGAAGCAAACGATCAGGGAAGTCTGGAACGGCGCTCCGATCCGGGAGATCCGCCAGAAGATGATCGAGAACCGGTACGACGAACTCGAAATATGCAGCCAGTGCAACAATTACATCTTCCAGACGGAATGCGCCTGGCACCAGGTGTGGAAGTGATGGCGGCGGCCCCGTACCCTGTCGGACCGCGCGGACGGCCCGGGCCGCCCGGACCGCTTGGACCGCCCGGACCGCTTGGACCGCCCGACTTCCCCTGATCACTCTCCATCCGTAATTCCACCGATTAAAGGAATGCCCATGGCCGGCATGGCGCCGACGCGCATTCTCCAGGTGTGTTCCTCCCTGGCCTGGGGCGGCACGGAGATGCACGTGCCGATCCTGTCCGGGAAGCTCCTGGGCCGCGGCCATGACGTGCTGCTCGCACTCCATCCGAAGGGCGCGATCGTCCGGGAAGCCCGGGCACTGGACATCCCGATCGAGACCATCCCGGTCGGCGGGTACGTGAATCCCGCGTCGACCTGTACGCTGAAGCGGTGCATCAGGCGCTTCCGGCCCCGCGTCATCCATCTGCACCTTTCCCGCGACCTCTGGCAGACCGTGCCCGCGGCGCGGCTGGCGGGATTCGACGGACCGATCCTCCTCACCAAGCACGTCGGTTCCTACGTAACGAAAAAGGATCCGATCCACCGTTGGCTGTATCGACGGGTTTCCCGGATCATCACGGTATCGGAGACGTTGAACCGGAACGTGCGGGAGACCTGTCCGATCCCGCCGGATCGCGTGGTGACCGTGCATCCGGCCCTGGACCTGGAACGGTTCGATCCGGTTCGCTACGATCGGGAGGACACGCGAAGATCGCTCGATATCGTCCCGGAGGCCATCGTGGTGGGGACCGTGGGACGCGTATCTCCGGGAAAGGGTTACGAGGAGTTCCTGCGCGCCGCCCGGATGCTGCGGGACCGCCACCCGGATAAACTCCTTCGGTTCGTGGTCGTGGGTTCGGCCAGCTACGGAGAGGAAGCGTACCACGACGGCATCGTTCGGTACGCCCGGGAACTGGATCTCGCTGAAACCGTCCTCTTCACGGGTTTCAGAAGGGATATTCCCGCCTTGCTGAACGCCATGGACGTTTTTATATTTCCCTCCAGAGCGGAGGGATTCGGCGCGACCGTCATCGAGGCGATGGCCATGGGCGTGGCCTGTGTGTCTACCCGGTCCGACGGAACGCTGGATACGGTGGTTGAAGGTGAGACGGGGCTGGTCTTTCAGGGAGGCGACGCGGAAGGCCTCGCGCGGTCGGTCGAATCGCTGCTGACGGACGAGCGTCTGCGCGGGCGTATCGCGGAGAACGGTTACAGGCAGGCCAGGGAACGCTTCAATCTCGATGCCATGGCCGACCGGGTGGAAGCCCTCTACGCCGCTTCAATGGCGCCTTCCGCCTGACCCCTATTCCGACCCCCATGAATCTGTATCTCCGAATACTTTCATACGTAAAGCCCTACTGGTACTTCATGGCCGGCGCCATGGTCTGCATGGCCTGCTTCGCGCTGACCAGCAGCGCTACGGTCTGGGTGGCGCTGCCCTTTCTGCAGACCCTGTTCGGCCAGGAGACCGTACAGACGGACCAGACCGGGCCGTCCGGGCGGACCGGGCAGGCCGGGCAGGCCGGACAGCTCGACGTGGCCCGGGACTCGGCGAACCGGCTGGAACACCGCACCGGGATGACGGGCCTGCGCGAGACGTTGAAGGAACGCACCAACGCCCTGATCAGGCGGCCGACCAGGCAGGCCACCCTCGAACGCCTCTGTCTGATCATCCTGTTCATCCTCCTGCTCAAGAACATCAGCAGCTATCTGCAGGCCTACCTGATGGCCTATGCCGAGAACGGGGTCATCAAGGACCTCAGGAACCACCTTTACATTCATCTGCACCGGCTCTCCCTGTCCTATTTCCACCGGGAACGCACGGGGGAGCTCATCTCCCGGGTGTCCTACGACGTGATGAAGATCAACGGGACGATCTCCGCCGCCTTCGGGACGCTGATCAAGGAACCCATGCTGGTGGCGGTCTATCTCGCGATCCTCGTGGTCCTGAGCTGGCAACTGACCCTGGTCTCCCTGGTGCTGCTTCCCTTCAGCGTGCTGGTCATCACCACGGTGGGCAGGCGACTGCGACGGAGCAGCACGGCCTCGCAGGAGGCCATGGCCGATCTGACCTCCACGCTCCAGGAGACCGTAGCCGGCGTGCGGGTGGTCAAGGCCTTCAACATGGAGTCCTTCGAGATCGGCAAGTTCAAACGCCAGACGCAGCACTACTTCCGCACGCTGCTCCGCCTGACCCACATGCACAACCTGGCGAGCCCCATCACGGAAATCCTGGGCAGCGTCGTCGGCCTGGCGATTCTGTGGTACGGCGGCCGGCAGGTCCTGGAAGGCGATCTGCTGGCGCCCGAGGACTTCCTGACGTTCTTCCTCGCCCTCTTTTCCATGATGAAGCCGGTCAAGGAACTCGGACAGGTGCACAACCGGATCCAGGAAGGGATTGCGGCGGCCGACCGCGTATTTTCGATTCTGGACACGGCCCCCGAGATTACGGACGCGCCGGATGCGGCCACGCTGCCCGACCTGCGGCGCGAGATCCGGCTCGATCGCGTTACCTTCCGGTACGATCCGGCCTCCGATCCCGCCCTGGAGGAGATCGATCTGGTGGTGCGCGCGGGGGAAACCGTGGCGCTCGTAGGGCCCAGTGGCGGAGGGAAGTCCACCCTGGTGGACCTCGTCGCGCGGTTCTACGACCCGACCGGCGGGCGCATCGAGATCGACGGGAAGGACCTGCGCGCGGTCACCGTAAAGTCCCTGCGGGAGAAGATGGGGATCGTGACGCAGGACGTGATCCTGTTCAACGATACGGTCCGCAACAACGTCGCCTACGGCGCGGAGCACGTGTCCCTGGAACGGATTCGATCCGCCGCGGCCGCCGCCAACGCCGATGCCTTCATCGATGAGTTGCCCGACAAATACGATACCTTCCTCGGAGAGCGGGGCGTGCGTCTCTCCGGGGGCCAGCGTCAGCGCATCGCCATCGCCCGGGCCATCCTGAAGGATCCCCAGATCCTCATCTTCGACGAGGCCACGTCCAGCCTGGACACCGAATCCGAACTGCTGGTCCAGGAGGCCATCGACCGTTTGATGAAGGGGCGGACGGCCCTGGTGATCGCCCATCGCCTGTCGACGGTGCAGAAGGCGGACCGGGTGGTGGTCGTCGACCGCGGCCGGATCGTGCAGGCCGGCGTCCACGGATCGCTGGTCCGGGAGGACGGCCTGTACCGGAAGCTCTACAACCTGCAGTTCCGGGACCAGGAACCGGTCGCGGAGTAACGGACGCCGAATGATGTGGTATCCTATCGAGAAGCGGTTCAAGACCCGGGCGCTCAGATGGCTGGCCGGCCATCCCCTGGGGCCGCGCCGCGCGCCGCCGGGTGAGATCGATACGGATGGCATCAGCCGGGTCCTGATCATTCGGCAGCATGACCAGTTCGGCGACTTCCTGCTGACGACGCCCGCGATCCGTGCTTTGCGCGAGCGGTTTCCGGACGCCCACCTGTCGCTGGTGGTCCGCTCATACCTGTACCCCGTTGCCCGGGACAACCCGGACGTGGACGAGGTACTGGTCTTCCACGAGTCAGGCTGGAGATGGCGGCCCCGGGACATCGGGGCCTTCGTCGGCCTCATGCGAAATCCCGTCGACCTCGCCGTCGTATTCAACACGGTCTCCCACTCCTTTTCGAGCGATCTCATCGCCTGGCTGTCCGGCGCCCCCGTGGTCATGGGGCCGGCGTTGCCCACTTTCGACCACCTCGATCACAATCCGTTCTACACGGTGAACGTACCCGTCGGCCCCGAACCCAGGCACCAGATCCAGCGTAACTTGGACGTGGTGCGGCACGTTGGTGCGGATACCGAAGACCTTTCCTACGTTTACGCCATGTCCGAAGAGGAGCGCGCCGAAGGCCGCGAGATGATCCGGGACCTGGCTGGTGGCGCCGGGCGGCCCGGAGGCCCCGGGCGGCCCGGTGGCCCCGTGGTCGCCGTCCATTTCGGTACCGGGGACGCCAGAAAGAGGTACCCCGTCGCGCAACTCGCCTGCGTCTGCGACGAATTGGCCGCCCGCCTCTCCGCGCGGGTCCTGGTCATACCGGCGCCGGGAGAAGGGGATCTGCTGCGCGCCCTGCACCAGGCGGCGTCGACCCCTCTGCATAGCGCACCACCCATGCCGCTGCGAAGGGTCGCCGGAGTGCTCCACGCCGCGGACCTGCTCATGTGCAACGATACGGGGGTGCTCCACCTCGCGGCCGCCGTGGGAACCCCCACCCTTTCCTTCCACGCCACGAGTGATCCGGCTTATTGGAAACCAATCGGCGGCAGACACCGCGCTTTCTACGCGGTCAGTCAACGGATCGAAGAGATCCCGCCTGACCGCGTGTGCCAGGTAATCGCCGCCATGCTCGATGATTCCCGCGGCGTCGAAACAGGTGAAATAATCCGGGTCTGAACCCGGGTCGGACCCCGCCTAATTCACTTGACACGGCCCCGGGCCGCCGGTACCATGTTGCCCGCTCAGGCGAAGGCCGCAACAGGCACGGAAACGGGTGAACATGGCGACCAAACTGGATCTGGGCTGCGGACCGTTCGGGAAACTGGCAGGCGCCATCGGCCTGGATATCAACGATGCGGCGCACGTGGACGTCGTGCACGACCTGGACGAATACCCTTATCCATTCGAAGACCACCGGTTCGATCATATCGAGATGTCCCATATCCTGGAACATATCCGCGAGCCGGCCCGGGCCATGGACGAAGTCTACCGCATCGCGCGGCCGGGCGCGTCGGTCCGCATCGTCACGCCCCACTACTCTTCGCAGTTGTCCTATGGCGACCTGACCCACTACCATCACTTCGGCTACGTGACGATCACGCAGATGTGCCGGGACGGACGGTTCCGGATGGACGGCTGCAGGCTGATCTTCAGCGACGTCTACCGGGTGCTGGGCGTCAGTCTGCTCGCCAACTGGTTTCCCCGCAGGTGGGAGAAGTACCTCGCCTTCATCTTTCCCGGCATGTACGTCGAGGCGGATCTGACCGTCGTCAAGGCGTGAACGGACCGGGACGGCCCGGAGGTTTGACATGGCCACGTCAACGCATACCCGCGGCAGCAGAGCCGCCGAGGCCCTGCGCCGGTACTGGCGGGCCAACATACGGATCATGGCCTTGCTGCTCGGGCTGTGGGCCCTGGCCGGACTGGGGGCCGGCATCCTGTTTGCCGATGTACTCAACGCCTATCGGATTTCCGGCACCGGCTTTCCCCTGGGTTTCTGGTTCGCCCACCAGGGCAGCATCATCGTGTTCGTGCTGCTCATCCTCGCCTACTGCCTCTACATGAACCGCTTGGATAACCGGCACCGCCGGGAACTCGAAACCACGGAACAGGAAGGATAGACGCGGCATGTCGGTACAGGCGTGGACCTATTTCTTCGTAGCCCTTTCCTTCGGGCTCTATCTCTTTATCGCGTGGCGAACCCGCGTCCGGGATACCAAGGGGTTCTACGTCGCCGGCCAGGGCGTCCCCGCGGCGGCCAACGGCATGGCCACGGCCGCGGACTGGATGAGCGCGGCCTCCTTCATCTCCATGGCCGGGCTGATTTCCACGATGGGGTACGCCGGCGGCGTCTATCTCATGGGATGGACGGGCGGCTACGTGCTGCTGGCGCTGCTGCTCGCCCCGTACCTGAGGAAATTCGGCCACTACACCGTGCCGGACTTCGTGGGCGACCGGTACGCGTCGGACCTGGCGCGCATCGTGGCCGTGTCGTGCGCGATTTTCATCAGTTTCACCTATGTGGCGGGACAGATGCGCGGGGTGGGCGTCGTCTTCAGCCGGTTCCTGGAAGTGGACATCCACGTGGGCGTGATCATCGGGATGGCCATCGTCTTCATCTACGCCACGCTGGGCGGCATGAAGGGCATCACGTGGACGCAGGTCGCCCAGTACTGGGTGCTCATCACCGCCTTTCTCATCCCCGCGATCGCCATCAGCATCAAGCTCACGGGCAGTCCCCTCCCGCAGGCGGGCCTCGGCAGCACGCTCGAACCGTCCGTCGCGGGCCAGTCCGGCGTATACCTGCTGGAGAAACTCAACCAGATCCAGACCGACCTGGGATTCAGCAGCTATACGGCCACCTTCGTGGGGGGGTGGGACAAGGTCAACGTCTTCTGCGTGGCCCTCGCGCTGATGGTGGGCACGGCGGGCCTGCCCCACGTCCTGGTCCGGTTCTACACCGTCAAATCGGTCCGGGCGGCGCGGTGGAGCGCCTTCTGGGCCTTGCTGTTCATCTCCCTGCTGTACCTGACGGCGCCGGCGACCGCCGCCTTCGCGCGGTACTACATGATCGACAGCCTGAACGGGAAGACCGCGCAGGAACTGCCTTCGTGGTTCGAAAACTGGGAGAAGACCGGCCTGATCCTGTGGATGGACGACGGAGACGGGGTCATGCGCTATTCGGCCGGCGAGGACAACGAGATATTCCGCGGCGGTTCCCTGTCGGCCGCGGACCTGTCATCGGTCCAGGTCGCCCACCGGGCGTGGCTCGATACCGGCGGCGCAGAAGGCGCGGATGGGCGTGCCGCGCTCCGGGCCCAGGGGCTTTCCGGGCCGGACCGGGACATCATCGTACTCGCCACGCCGGAAATGGCCGAACTGGCGAGCTGGATCATTGCGCTGGTGGCGGCGGGCGGACTGGCGGCGGCGCTTTCCACGGCGAGCGGATTGCTGCTCGTCATTTCGTCCAGCGTTTCCCACGACCTGTACTACCGCGTATTGCGTCCCAACGCCAGCGAGAAGCAACGTCTCACCGTGGGCCGCGGCGTGATCGGGATGGCCGTGGTCGTCGCCGGCATATTCGGGATCTATCCGCCGGGATTCGTCAGCCAGGTCGTCGCCTTCGCCTTCGGCCTCGCCGCGGCGAGCTTCTTCCCGGCCATCGTCCTGGGCATATTCAGCAAGCGCGTGGGCACCGTTCCCGCCGTGTGCGGCATCGTGGCCGGCATCGGCTTTACCGCCTTCTACATCATCGCGTGCGTGTTCTTCGACATGGCACCCTGGACCTTCGGACTGTTCGCCAACGGCATCAATCCCCAGGGAATCGGGACGGTGGGCATGCTGATCAACTTCGCCGTCACCCTGGGACTCACGCCGCTTTTCCCCAGGCCCCGCCCGGAAATCGAGGCCATGATCGACTCGGTCAGGGAACCGGAAGGCGCGGGTCCCGCGGTGATGATCGAGGCGGCCCCGGAACGCTGATCCACGGGAGCCGGCGCCATGTCCCTATCCGTCATCGTCATTGCCCGGAACGAAGCCGGGAGGATCGAAACCTGCCTGCAAAGCGCGCGGTTCGCCGACGAGATCGTGCTCGTGGACTCCGGGAGCACCGACGATACCGTCGCCATCGCGCGGAAGTACGCCGACCGGGTCATTGAAACGGAGTGGCGCGGGTACGGTGCGACCAGGCAACTGGCCCTGGATGACGCCACGGGGGACTGGGTGCTCTGGCTGGACGCCGACGAAAGCGTACCCCCGGCTCTGCGCGATGAGATCCGCGCCGTCGTGGATTCGGATTCAACGGATCATGCCGGGTATCGCATTGCCCGGAAGACGCTGTTCCTCGGGCACTGGATCAGGCACTGCGGCTGGTATCCCGGCTACGTCCTGCGCCTCTTCCGCCGCGGGGCCGATCCCCGGTTCACGGACGACGAGGTCCACGAATCGGTACGCATCCGGGGCGTGATCGGCGATCTGGAACACCCCATGATCCACGACACCGATCCCACGCTCCACCACTACCTTTCGAAGTTCAACAGCTTTACCAGTCTCGGCGCCCGCCAGCTCTACCTGTCGGGCAGGCGTTTCCGTTTGACAGATCTGGTGTTCCGCCCGATTTTTACCCTGTTCAAAATGTACGTGCTGAAACGAGGTTTCCAGGACGGCCTGCCGGGCTTCATCCTGTGCGGCCTTTCCGCCTGCTACGTTTTCACCAAGTACGCCAAGTTGTGGCACCTGCACCTCCGCGGCTCCTCCGACGTCGAATCGGGTTCGGCGGGGCCATCCTCCTGAAACCGCGCATCCACCGGCGTCTCCCATGCAATCGCTGTCCGTCGTCGTGATCACGTACAATGAGGAGCGGAAGCTCCGGCGGTGCCTCGACCCGGTTTCCTGGGCCGATGACCTCATCGTGGTGGACAGCTTCAGCGCCGACGGTACGGTGGAAATCGCGGAAACCTATACCGGCCGCGTGTTTCAGCGGGCGTGGTCCGGCTTCGCCGACCAGCGGAATTTCGGCATGGAGCAGGCTCGCGGGGACTGGACCCTCTTTCTCGACGCCGACGAATACGTCACCGGCGGTCTCGCGGAGCGGATCCGCAACCTGCTGCGGGACGGCGGGGATTACGACGCGTACAAGATCCATCGACTGGAACACTTCCTCAGGTTTCCCATCCGGCACGGGACCCTGAACCCCAGTTACCAGCCCCGGCTGCTGAGAAAGGGGAAGGGGTACTGGACGGGCGGCGCCCACGCCCACATCGAAGTAAACGGTCACGGCGAACTGGGACTGATCCACGAAGACCTCTACCACGATTCGCACAACACGCTCTCCGATTTCATCACCCGGATCAACCGGTACACCTCGGTGGACGCCGAAGAGCGCATAGCGGCGGGGCAGCGCGTGGGGCGTCTGCGCCTGGTGTTCTCTCCCCTCGGCATGGCCTGGAAGTGCTACATCGTGAAAAGAGGGTACAGGGACGGGTTCCCCGGTTTCCTCTTCAGCCTGTGCATGGGGATCTATTCGTTCCTGAGGCTGGTCAAGGTGTGGCAGCGCGGAGCCGCGGTGCAGGTCGACACGGAACGTTGAGCACGGGCCTTGCCGGGATGGCTGATTCGGACGGGACCATGGCACAGGGCAAACGATGCAGCATCGTGATCCCCACGTGGAACGCGGGTCCTCTGGTCGAACGGTGCCTGCGCGCACTGAAAGATCACGGGGAAGCGGACCGGGCGGAGATCGTCGTGGTCGACGACGGCGGCGTGGACGACACCGCCGGCAGGATATCGGCGGCGTTCCCGGAGACGGTCCTGGTAAGGCACGATGAGAACAGGGGGTTCGCCGCGGCGTGCAATACGGGGATGGCCCGGGCTTCGCACCACGTCGTGGTGCTGCTCAACAACGACGTCGTCGCGACCGGACCGTTCCTGGACCCGCTCCTGTCCCATTTCCGCGACGAGCGGGTCTTCGCCGTCAATCCCCGGGTTTCCCGGGCCGGAGACGGGCGCCCCGGGGGAGGACTGGTACGGGGGACCATGCACTGCGGCCTGCTTCGGCTCAGATGGGCTGAACGGGAGTCCCTGAGGGAGGCCGGCGCGCTGTCGCTGTACGCAAACGGAGCCGCCATGGCGGTTTCAAGGGACAAGTATCTGGCCCTGGGCGGATTCGATACGCTGTACGCCCCCTTTTACTCGGAAGACCTGGATCTGTCCTATCGCGCGTACCAGCGGGGATGGATCGTGCGGTACGAACCGGAAAGCCGGCTCGATCACGAACACGGGGCCACGATCGGTGCTAGATATGATCAGGCCTATATAGACCGCGTCAGCACGAGAAACCGGATCCTCTTCGTCTGGCGCAACGTACGGGACGGCCGGTACCTGGCGCTGCACGCCTTCTGGATGATCGCCCGTTCCCTGGGCGCGGCGTTGAAGGGCGATATGACCTTTCCTGGCGCGCTGGCGGACGCGGCGCACCTCACAGAAGCCGTGATGAGCCGGCGGCGGGCCGACCCGGTCCCCGTCGTGTCCGACCGCGAAATCCTGCGGTCGACGTCCAGGTGGTCGGAGCGCGAAAACGCCGGACCGGCGGACGGCACGCCCGAAGGAGACGCTTGATGCCGATGGAAGCTCCCCCGGTAGCACGGATACTCCTGTCCCGGTTGCGGTTCATCGGCGACGTGGTGCTTACCACGCCGGTGATCAGGGCGCTGAAACGGCATTACCCGGAAGCGGGGCTGTACTACCTGGCGGAGGAGGGTCCCGCGTCGGTCCTCGCCCATAACCCCCACCTGGAAGAGGTGATCGTGCTGCCTGGCCGACTCCTGCCGGGCCGGGCCGTCCTGACCCGGTGCGGTGAGCAGGTACGCTTTCTCCGTTCCCTGCGAAAGCGGCGATTCGACCTGGCCATCGATCTCTTCGGCAATCCGCGCAGTGCGTTGTTGACCCTGGCCACGGGCGCCAGGTACCGGGTCGGCTACGACGTGCGGGGACGGAGCAGGGCGTACAACGTCAGAATCATCCGGTCGGCTTCCCTTCGGGTAGTGGACGCCTACCTGGACGCTGTCCGTACGATCGGCATTCCCGCGGATGACGACCGCACCGAAGTCCATTTTTCCGGCGAAGACGCGAAGTGGGCCGATTCCTGGCTCGTGGCGCGGGGGATCGACGGCACGCGCCCGATAGCCGCGCTGAACCCCGGCGCCAGTTGGCCGGCCAAGACCTGGAGCGCGGGACGGTTCGGCGAGCTGGCAAGCGGGTTGGTCAAGGAACTGAATGCCGCGGTCCTGCTGGTGGCGGGACCGGGACAGCGGGAGGATCTGGATGCATTGAGCGCCCGGTCCGCCCCCCCCTTTCCCGTCGTGGAAACCGATTCGCTGACCCGTCTGGCCGCCTTGATCCACCGCTGCGACCTGTACGTTTCCAATGACTGCGGTCCGATGCATATCGCCGTCGCCGTGGGTACGCCCACGATCGGCCTCTTCGGTCCGAGCCGCCCGGAAACCTGGTTTCCCTACCCACAGGGGGAGGGACACGTGGCGCTGCAGGCGGAAACCGACACCTGCTGCGGCCGCGATTTCTGCCTTCGTCCCACGCCTTGCATCGAATCGATATCGCCGCGCAAAGTGCTCGAGACCGCGGAGTCCGTGCTCGGGCAGGCTTTCTAACCACCTCACCCCGCGGGTACGTCCATGTCCGCTGATCCCGAACGCATCCTGGTCATCAAATTGCGGGCCACCGGGGACGTCGTCCTCGCGACGCCGGTCATCGAGAACCTGAAGCGGCGATTCCCCGGATCCCGGCTCTCCTTCCTGACGGAAGCGGCCTCCGCGGACGTCCTGAGATGGAATCCTTTCCTGGACGAACTCATCGTGTTGCCGATACGACGCTGGGAGCGCACGGGTTTCCGGGAATCGTGGCGCGAGCAGGCGCGGTTCTACCGGAACCTGCGCCGGAAACGCTTCGATCTCGCGATCGACCTCTTCGGCAATCCCCGAAGCGCCGTGCTGACCAGGCTGACCGGGGCGCCAGACCGGATCGGTTATGCCTTCCGTGGACGCCGCCACGCCTACAACACCGTGATTACGCCCTCAGCCCGGACCAGGCACGAGGTCCTGTTTCACCTGGAAGCCCTGGAGGCGATGGACGTCCCGGTGGCCACCGACCGGCCATGCGTCGCCCTGCCCGGAAGGGCCGAAGGAAAGGCGTACCGGTGGCTGCGTGAAAACGCCCCGGGGGACCGCGCCGTCGTCGGGCTGAACCCGGGGGGAGGATGGGCCGTCAAGCGTTGGCCGCCGGAGTATTTCGGACGCCTGGCAGACGCCCTGATCGATGAATACGGCGTGGACGTCCTGGTGCTGTGGGGACCGGGTGAAAAAGGACTCGTCGAGGAGGTAATCGGCGCCATGCGTCACCGTCCCCTCGTGCTTCCGGAGGTGACGCTTGCGGATCTGGGCGCCTTCCTGAAACACTGCCGTCTGCTGGTCAGCAACGACAGCGGCCCGATGCACATGGCCGCGGCGCTGAACGTCCCCACGGTAGGGATCTTCGGGCCGACCGATCCCCGGGCCCAGGGACCCTGGGGCGATGGACACGGGGTGGTACGGCAGGAAACCGTCGACTGCCTCGGCTGCAACCGGACCGACTGTCCCATCGGCAACATATGCATGACGACCCTGGAACCCCGGGAGGTGCTGGCGAAGGTACGTCCGTTCATGCCAGTCGGAACTTGACACCACGTGGTCCGTATGTTATATTTGACTACTTTGGAACATTTACGTTAACCGGCGCGCTTACGAGGATCAGACAGAAGGTCTTATTTGCGAAAAGATATCATAGTTGAAACGGCCACGCACGAAACGCGTATCGCCATGCTCGAAGACAACCATCTCGTCGAGCTGCTGGTCGAACGCCCGGAGCACGAGCGCGTGGTCGGCAATATCTGCAAGGGCGTCGTAACGGCGGTCATACCGAGCATACAGGCGGCCTTTGTGGATATCGGGATGGACAAGGCGGCCTTCCTGCAGGCATCGGATGTCACCGGGGGGACCGACTGGATAGATTTCGACGACGACGAGAACCAGGATTCCGGATCCGGCCGGGGCAGGGACCGGGAATACCAGATCCAGGAGATGGTCAAGGAAAGCCAGGAGATCGTCGTCCAGATCACGAAGGAATCCATAGGCACCAAGGGCCCCCGGGTCACTTCTCAGATATCGCTGCCGGGAAGGTTTCTCGTGCTGGTTCCCCATGCCAATTACGTCGGCGTTTCACGACGGATCGACGACTGGAGCGAAAAGCGCAGGTTGAGGGACCTGGCCCGGAAGCTCAAATCCGACGACTGCGGGGTAATCGTGCGCACCGCCGCCCTCGGAAAATCGGATTCCGAGTTGAAGAACGATCTGAAGCAATTGACCAGGATATGGCGGGACATAGAGAAACAGGTCGGGAAAACGCCGGCGCCCGCCATGATCCATAAGGACGTCGAAATGACGTCGGGGATGATACGCGACCTGTTCACGCCCGACATCGACAGCGTGATCATCGATTCGAAGCCCGTGTACAAGGAGATCCTGTCGTACCTCAAGGGGGTGGCGCCCCAGCTTCGGTCGCGCATCCACATGTACGACGGGACGGCGCCCGTATTCGACGCCTACGGTATCGAGAACGAGATCGGGAAAGCCCTGCACCGGAAAGTCTGGCTGAAGAACGGCGGGTATATACTCATCGAACCCACTGAAGCGCTGGTGACGATAGACGTGAATTCGGGACGATACGCGGGATCCAGGGGGCACGAGGAAACCGTGTTCCAGACCAATCTGGAAGCCTGCGCGGAGGTCGCGCGACAGCTTCGGCTCAGGGATATCGGGGGCATTATCGTCATCGATTTCATCGATATGGAAGACCGTGGAAACCGGCGGCAGGTGCACCAGGAAATGGAAAAGGCCATGTCCCGCGACCGCGCGAGGACGCGCATGTCCAAGGAGATCAGCGAATTCGGACTCATAGAAATGACCCGCCAGCGGATTCGTCCCAGCCTGCTCTTCACCTTCAGCGAAGCGTGCCCGGTATGCGACGGAACCGGACGCATCATGTCGCGCATCACCATGGTGACCCAGATCGGCCGGTGGCTGAAGCGGGCCAAACCGGGGCTGAGAGAACGAAAGCTCAAGCTGAAGGTACATCCCACCGTGGCGTTGAGTCTGCATGAAAACGGTCAGGAGAAACTGGTGAACCTGCAGGACGAATACAAGATGCAGCTTCAGGTCGAGGAAGATCCCTTTCTGCACGTGGAAGAGTTTCGCGTGTTTTCCGGTAAACGGGACCTGGACGTTACCGACGAGTTCAAGTAGGCGGACCACCGGACCAAGAGGACAAGGAGCGATAGATGTACGCCGTCATCAGATCGGGCGATCAGCAGTTCAGCGTCAACGAAGGGGATACGATCCAGGTCGAGAAGATCGCCGCCGAAGTGGGAGAGGAGATCACCATCGACCAGGTGCTGCTCCTCGGCGGCGGAGAGACCCTGGTCGGTACGCCGACGGTGGCTGGCGCCACCGTGACGGCCAGGGTGACGGAACAGGGGCGTCATCCCAAAATCGTGGTGTTCAAGATGAAACGCCGGAAGAACTACCGCCGGAAGAAGGGGCACAGGCAGTTGTATACCGCCCTCGAAATAACCGGCATCAACTACGATCCAAGCGCATCGAACTGATTGGAAAGGAGTCCGGACATGGCCCACAAGAAAGGCGTGGGAAGTTCTCGAAACGGCAGAGACAGCAACCCCAAGTTTCTCGGCGTGAAAACCGGCGACGGCATGCGCGTCCGGGCCGGCAACATCCTCGTCCGGCAGCGGGGAACGCGCATTCTGCCCGGCAATAACGTGGGGCGTGGGAACGACGACACCCTCTTCGCCCTCACGGACGGCATCGTACAGTTCCGCCGATACGGGAAAACCCGCACGCAGGTCCATATCGCCGACGGGTGATCCCATGGCGATCGACGACGCCGCGGTCGTCCGGAAGGCGAAAGCCGGAGTTTCCGCCTTCCTCGTCGAGCAGTTCCGGCGCGGCCTGATAGATGAAGGACTGTACGACCAGGCCCGCCTGAACGTCGTCCCCAATTTTCGTCACTGGCTGACCGACCCCCACATCAACCGGTTGTCCCCCCGGCTCAGAGACGGATTGATAACCGCCGTCGAAGAGGCGCGGTGGGCCGAACTGGTCGAAGCCTACGTGGACGAGATCAGGTTCGGCACCGCGGGCATTCGGGGCAAAGCCGCGATGACGGACGAAGAGCTGCTGATCCTCTCCCGCGATGGCATGGACGCCCCCATCCTCAAGGGGCCGAATACCCTCAACAACATCGTTCTCCTGCTGAAATCCACGGGCGTGGCGAAGTACGCCACCGACCACGATCTCAGGTCCATCGTCATCGGTTACGACAGCCGGGTCGCGGGCCAGGACTTCGCCCGGCTGGTATCCCGGGTATTCCTCGCCGCGGGACTGAAAGTCTATTTGTTCGACGAAGCCTGCCCTTATCCCGAAATGACCTTTGCCATTCCGACGCTGGGCGCCGACATGGGCATCCTGATTTCGGCGAGTCATAACGACCGAAGATACAATGGGTACAAGCTCTCTGCCGGGACGGGATCGCAGTTTTCTCCGCGGGAACGTTCGATCATCTACAACGGCTACATCCGGAAAACGACTCCGGCCCATATCGCCCTCGTGGACTTCGATGAAGCCGGTGCCGATCCGGACCGCCCCGAAGATCCATGCCTGCCGGGCAACAAACTCGTGTTCCTGGGCGGCGCCGCCCCGCTGCCCGGATTCGACTACCTGGAGCGCCCCCTCGTCAACCTCCACCAGCTGTATCAGGACCAGATCAGGCAATTCATATCCCGGCCCGCCATGATGAAGTCGTGGGCGTCCTCCATCGGGATCGGGTACTGCGCTTTCCACGGAGCCGGACGAAAGGCCGTGCCGAGGTTGTTGGAAGATTTTGGTTTCACCCGCGTGGACAGGATAACCAGGCACGGGTTGAACGAACTGAATGGCCTTTTCCCCGCCTTTCAGGAGCATCCGGAACAGCAACCGGACCCCGGTGATCCCATGGCGTCCGAGATCGCCGTGAAGGCCTACGGCGAAGAGTACGGCGCGGAATCCATGGAACGCCTCGACCTGATGATCGGGACCGATCCGGACGCCGACCGGGCGGGACTCGTGATCAGGATCCCCCGGGAAGGCCGCGCGCACCACGAGAACCGGTCCCATCTCCTGCTGTCGGCGGACGACGCCTGGTCCCTGCTGCTCTGGTACCGCCTGTCCCAGGGGGCCGTGGATGGGCGGGAAAGCCGGCCGCGGGCGGAGGAGGCCTTCATCGTGCTTTCCCACATTACGACCGACGCCCTGGTCCGACTCGCCCGGAAGCATGGGGTTGGCGTCATAAAGACCTGGGTCGGTTTCGGTCTGATTGCCAACGCGGTGGAACGCGTGTGGTCGGGCGACGACTTGTCGGACCCCCGTTTCAGGGACGTCATCTATCAGACCGTGGACATGGAAGGCAAGCCCCGATGCCACAACGTGGGCTGCCTGGAACAGAGTAACGGATTCAGCATCCTGGGCGGTCCGCCGGCCACGGCCGCGGCCATGGGAAGGAACGGGCACGTGCGCGACAAGGACGGGGTCTTCGCCGCGCTCCTGCTCGCCGAAGTGGCGGCCTATGCCGCGTCCCGCGGAACGACGATCTATGACCTGATCGACGAGCAGATTTATCTGGACCCCGACGTCGGGTGTTTCGTGACCGACGTCGTGCCCGTTCCGCAGTGGGGGGAATTCAAGGGCCTGGAGGGGCTGACGCGGAAGATCGATATCCTGAAACGATGCGCCGAACTGGGAGAACGTGTCCGGGCCGGCGAATCCCTTTCGCTGGACGGCCTCCCCGTGCTTTCGTCGGAAACCTTCGTGGCGGGCAAGTACGCGGATGCACACCAGTGGCCGGACTTTCCCGATGAAGGCATACGATTCTACTTCGACGAGGAAAGACTCAATTACCTGACCGTGCGCCCTTCAGGCACTTCCCAGTGCTTCAGATTTCACGTACAGTTGAAAGCGGAGCGCCTGTCGCGGAATCGCCTCGCGGAACAGAAGCAGGAGACGAGGCGGCGTGCCCGCAGGGTGATCGCCGCGATGCGCGAGCTGGTCATGTAGCGCGCTTCTTGGGTGACGGCCGGGCGTCCGAGGGCATCCGCGGATGGCCGATAGAATCGGAAGGATGCCGCTATATGGCGAAGAAGGCCCTGAGGTTGTTCTCGATGTCGGCTTCTTCGCGCAGCCTGGACAGCCATTCCTCGTACAACTGATTCTGCTTCTGAAGCAGGAGCTGCCGTTTCAGGTTTTCCTTCATCACCTCGTAGATCGATTCATCGATCGGTTCCCGGGTCTCCAGCTGAATCAGGTAGTAACCCCGTTCCCCTTCGACCGGTTCGCTGAGCGCTCCGGCGGCGTTCAGCTGGAAGGCGCCCCGGATGAAAGCCGGATCCTGGCCGATTCGTGGGATGAAAGCCTGTTGCCGGGTGATGGGATCCGTGGTGGCGACCCGGTCCGCCAGTTCACCGGTCAATGCGTCCAGGTTTCCACCGCCGAGGCGCGCCCTGACCTCTTCTCCCCGCATCCTGGCCTGTTCCAGTTTCTGATTCCGCACAAGGATCGATCGGATGCGCAGCACCACGTCCTCGAGGGGCAGCACGCCCGCCGGCTTTTCCCCCGTGTTCGCGAGGACGTAGAAGCCGCTGGCGTTTTCCAGTACCTCGCCGACGCCCCCAGGTTCTGATCCGAAGGCGAAGGACGAAGCGCCGGCCAGGTACCCGATGCCGGGAATGAACCCGTCGGGACGGTCGGTGAAATACCCGGTGGTCTCGATTTCCAGGGAATCCGGCGTGCTCCGGGCCGCTTCCTCCAGGCTGCTTTCGAGTGCATGGGTTCGAAGCAGCTCCGCCTGTTCGCGCAGCGCGCTCAGGGTCTGCTGTCCGGTTATCGTCTTCAAGAGAATATGGCGCGCGCGGACCTGTTCTTCGCCGTCCCGGACCGTTGCCTCTTCCACCCGGATTATGTGCCAACCGTATTGCGTCTTCACGGGCTTCGAGATGGTACCGGGCAGCGTTTCGAAGGCGGCCGCTTCGAACTCCGGGACCATGGCGTTTCTGCCGAAAAACCCCAGGTCTCCCCCCTCGGAGGCATTGGACGCGTCCTCGGAGAAGTCTCTGGCCAGCGTTTCGAAATCGGCGCCTTCCGCGAGCTGGTCGTAAAGCTCGTTGATCTGCCGTTCGACGCGCTGGGAATCGGCCACGCTCGGCTGCTTCGGTATCATGGCGAAGGACAGGGAAACCTGGGCATCTTCCATGAACGCTTCGGTATGCTCCGCATAGTACGCGGCGATGTCATCGTCGGTAATCGATCCCGGTTCCACCTCCTGGTCCTCAGGATCGAAAAAGAGGTACTTCGCCGTCAACTGCTCGTTCTGTTGCACAAAGGCCTGCCGGACTTCCAGGTCCGTGACGCGGGCGCCGGATATCACCCGCCTGATGAGCTTTTGCCGGGGCAGCGACAGGCGATACTGGTCTTCCAGAAACGCCCAGCCTTCGACAGCCGGATCGTTGAGCGCCTGGAGATACTTGGTCTGGTCGAATTCGCCGTCCGTCTGGAACATTTCCTGCTGCCTGACGAACTCCGGCGGACTGTTGCGAATCGCTTCGAGGATCTCGGCGTCGGTGACGACGATACCCTGCATTCCGATGTGCTGTTCCAGCAGCGTGAGGTCGACCCGCCGGTCCCATACCTCGTTTATGATTTCCCGGCTCCTGAATTCGTCGAGGCTGCCGCCCTGCTGCTGGCGATCGATTTCCTGCAGTCGTTCCACTTCAAACCGGATCTCTTCATAGGACACGGACTCGCCGTTGATCGATCCCACGGCATTCTGTCCGCCAGGGCCCCGGCCCGTCATGTCCGCGCCCCATTCCAGGCCGATCAGTCCCACGAAGGCGATCACGAGGATAATCATGACGACGTGGGTTCGTTCTCTCAACAGTTTCATCAGGGCCATCTTGCCACCGCTCCTTGCGGACGTGCGCCGATTTGCGCTTTCAGCGTAATTCGAAACGAATCGAAAAAGACACGTAAATATAACGGACCGGCCTTGCGTCGGCAACTCATTTGTCTCCGAAAGGGCCGGAACGCCGGTAAAAGATGCTTGACAGCCGGGGACCCTTCGCCTATTTTGCCGGGGCGCTTCAACCAGCGGTCCCGGCCATTCCGTTTCACCTGGGCGAAGATATCAAGGAGTCAGCCAAATGAAGAGCGGCATTCATCCGGAATACAAGGAAATCACGGTGACCTGCGCCTGCGGGAATACGTTCCTGACACGCTCGACGATCGACACGATCCACGTGGAGATTTGTTCGGCGTGCCATCCCTTCTATACCGGAAAGCAGAAAATGGTCGACAGCGCGGGCCGCGTGGAACGCTTCAACAGGAAGTACGGAATCGACGAATAAATCGCAACCGAAGTTGCCTGGGCCGCCCGGTCCGCCTGGGCCGCCCGGCCCGCCCGGTCCTGCCGGGCGCGACAGACCAGGCTGGCCTCGGCCGTCCGATACTGTCTCTCCTCTTTCCTTTCCATGCCTCCATGTTACTCCGTCAACTCGAAAATATCGCTCGACGCTTCGAATCCCTCGACCGTCAGATGGCGGACCCGTCCGTAACCACAAATCCGCACAAACTACGTGAAATCGGGCGGGAGTACCGCGAACTGACCCCGGTGATCGATGGGTATCGCGCGTACCGGAAAGTGCTGGCGGATCTCGAGTCGGCCCGGTCGGTGCTGAAGGAATCCGGTGCCGATCCCGACATGGCCGAACTCGCCCGGGACGAAGTGGAAAGCCTGGACCGGGAAAGGACGGCCATCGAGCAGGAACTCGCGCGGTTGCTCGTTCCCGGGGATCCCGAAGACGAGCGAAACATCATCTGCGAGATACGGGCGGGGACGGGCGGCGACGAAGCGGCGATCTTCGCCGGAGAACTGTACCGCATGTACAGCAGATACGCCGAAAGCCGCGGATGGAAGACCGAAACCCTGAACTCCCATGGCGCCGAAAGGGGCGGCGTGAAGGAAGTCACTTTCCAGATCGAGGGCAAGGGGGTCTACGGCAGATTGAAGAACGAAAGCGGGGTCCACCGCGTGCAAAGGGTCCCCGTGACGGAGACGCAGGGGCGGGTGCACACTTCCGCCGCCTCGGTGGTCATCCTTCCCGAGGCGGAGGAGGTGGAAGTGGAGATCGACGAGAAGAAAGACCTCGTCTTCGACGTGTTCCGTTCCTCCGGTCCGGGCGGACAGAGCGTCAATACGACGGATTCGGCGGTGCGCATAACCCATGTGCCCAGCGGCCTGGTCGTATCGTGCCAGGATGAGAAATCGCAGCATAAGAACAAGGCCAAGGCCATGAAGGTGCTGCGCGCCCGCCTGCTTGACGCGGCCCGGCAGGAACGGGAAGCGGAAACGGCGAGCAGCCGCAGGTCCCAGGTGAGAACGGGAGACCGCAGCGAGAAGATCCGAACCTACAATTTCCCACAGGGAAGGGTCACCGACCACCGCATCGGTTTGACGCTATACAAGATCGACCAGATTATGGAAGGCGGCATAGAAGAGATCACGCAGTCCCTGGCAGAGGCGGAACGGGCGGAGAAGATGGCACAGTTGACGTCGGCATGACACCCTCCCTGGATGAGTTCCATGAACGGATTTGAATGCCCAGCCTCGTCGACCGTGGGCCAGGCGGTCGACTGGGCGGCCCGGAAGCTGTCCAGCCGGACGATTCCCGGCCCCGGCAACCGGGTTGAATCGGAGCTTTTGCTCGGCAAGGTGTGCGCGTCGAGCCGCCTTGAGCTGTACCTGAATCACGACAGGCGCCTCGATTTACCGGAATCTTCCCGGTTTTCAGCGCTGGTCAACCGAAGAATACGCGGGGAACCCGTCCAGTATATCACGGGAAGTACAGAGTTCTACGGGCGCGAGTTCGTGGTTTCGCCCGCCGTGTTGATCCCCCGGCCCGAGACCGAAGGGCTCGTCGATCACGTGCGTCCCTTTCTGGAAGCGCTTCGGCGCGGGAGGATCGGGGAGGCAGCCGTGGGCGCCCGCCCCGGGAAGGCCGGTGAAACGCGTGTCGGCCGCTCCGTCAGATTCGCGGATATCGGTACGGGCTCAGGCGTCCTCGCGGTCACGCTCGCCCTGGAATGTCCGTCGGTACGGGGCTATGCTACAGATGTATCCGATGAGGCGCTGGGGATCGCGCGCAGGAATGCCGAAAGCCTGCTGCGGGACCGCTGCCGGATTACCTTTGCGCGGGGTTCGCTGCTGGCGCCGTTGAACGCTCCCGCCATCCCCGCCCTGGACCTGATCGTGTCGAACCCGCCTTATGTCGCTTCCCGCGAGATGGACGGCCTGCCGGAGGAGATACGCAGGTTCGAACCCCGACTGGCGCTCCACGGCGGCGAAGACGGGCTGGAATGCCATCGCGCACTCATCGAGGAGGCCCCGGGGTACCTGAGACGAGGCGGGATGATCGCCCTGGAAATCGGCGCGGAACAGTCCCGGGCGGTGACCCGTCTGATGTCGGATCGCCGTGTATACGGCAATATAGAAATCGTTAAGGATGACAACGGCCTGGACCGAATCGTGTCCGCCATATACGCCGGATGATCCCCGGCGTCACAGACCGGAAGGTGCAAAATGCTCAATAACCGCCGCATCATCATACTCGGAACGGGAAACATGGGGTCCTGCCTGCTCGGCGGCATAAGAAGAGCGAATCTGGTTCCCCCGGATCAAATCGTGATTACCGGGCTCCGTCCCGATTATCTCAAGGACCTGGCGGACAAATGGAACGTGCGCTGGACCACGGACAACCGGGAAGCGGTGCGTGAAGCGGACGTTGTCATGATCTGCCTCAAGCCCCAGGCCATAGAACGCGTGGTGGACCAGGTTCGCGACTGCCTCCGTCCCGATCAACTGCTGATTACCATCGCGGCGGGCGTGACGACTTCCGGGATCACCGAAATGGCAGGCGCCGAGATCCCCGTGGTCCGGGTGATGCCGAATATCGCCTCCCTGGTGGACGAAGGGGCCGCCGCCGTTTCTCCAGGCAGATACGCCGGAGAAGAGCACAGGCAGGTGGCAGCCCGCATCTTCCAGGCCGTGGGACGCGTCGTCTTCGTAAGCGAACATCTGCTGGACGCCGTAACCGGTCTCAGCGGCAGCGGCCCCGCCTATATATATATGGTAATAGAGGCACTGTCCGACGGCGGCGTGAAAATGGGCCTGCCCAGAGACGTCGCCCTGGATCTCGCGGCCCAGACCGTACTCGGCGCCGCGCGGCTGATCCAGGAGACCGGCAAGCATCCCGCGGTGTTGCGCGACCAGGTCCTGACGCCCGGCGGTACCACCATTGCGGCGGTACACGACCTGGAGATCCGCGGATTGCGAAGCATGTTGATCAGTGCGGTCGAAACCGCCACCCAGCGGTCGCGGGAACTCCGGGACGGCAAATAGACCCGCCCGGGTC
Organism: bacterium; assembly: GCA_963693015.1. Classification (GTDB taxonomy): domain Bacteria; phylum JAAXHH01; class JAAXHH01; order JAAXHH01; family JAAXHH01; genus JAAXHH01. Next base: position 641,224 of record OY843748.1, on the reverse strand, counting down.
TGAAGGCAAAGCAGTCCGGATGCCGGCGGCGTGCCGGCCATGCCTCGCAGTGCATCGCCTGGATATAGTAAGACCACGCCTCTTTTTTTCAACGTACAGACTCGATAACGGCTTCACGATCAGGAGATTCCGCCTTACGGGGGAACTTTCTGCGTTTGCCGGGCCATATAGTGCCTGGCTGAACGAAATGCCATTGTATATGGTGTCAACGTTTGATGTGTATCAACATACATATAGTCTTTTGAGCACTTGGAGTTACGAGGTTTTCCTTATCCAAAGGTAAAGAAAATCGACGTAAGTCAAATTTTATTTTGACAATATGGGGGCCACAATGTAGTATAGTGGGTAAAAGTGGGACGAAGTGGGTCTCAGAACACCTTAATTACCAAACACTTGTATAGTATTGCTGAATGATCACCTCAGATTAAGGTGTTAACTCCTTTGTATTTCAGGGAGATCGCGGATGGTCAACTTCCTGGGCTCATACACATACACCGTGGATCACAAAGGCCGCGTGAACGTCCCTGTGAAGTTTCGCAAGCACATCCGGACCGACGAGGATGACACGCTCATCATTACACGGGGACTCGACGGATGTCTTTTCGTCTATCCGATCGACGAATGGGAACAGATCGACACCCGCCTGCGCGAACTGCCCGTCACCAGGCAGAACACGCGGATCTTCATCAGGATGCTCTCGTCCCAGGCCGTGTCCGTGTCCATGGACAAGCAGGGGCGCATCGCCCTGCCCAGGCAACTGATCGACCTCGCAGGCATCGAAACCGAAGTACTGATCATCGGAACGCTCGACCACTTTGAACTCTGGAGTCCCGGGGAGTACGAGAAAGTGATGAACGAATCGGGACACACGTACGAATCGATCGCGGAGTCCCTGTTCGCCTGATACTTCCCGCCCACGTGGCCGTCAACCGCGGGATAACCATGGGTCCGGCAGACACGTACATCCATGTTCCCGTTCTCATCGGGAAGGTAGCCGAAATGCTCGTCTGGAACACTTCCGGCACATATGTGGACGGTACCATCGGAGGAGGCGGCCACGCGCGCGCAATCCTGGACCGGCTTGACGAGACCGGACGGTTGATCGGGCTGGACAGGGATTCCGAGGCGGTGAGCGTATCCGGCGCGAGACTCGCGCATGGTAAGACCCCGCGCGTGGATATCATGCATCGTGAATTTACGGAGTTGGCGTCCGTCCTGGACGCGGAACGCATCTCTGCGGTGGACGGCGTGCTCCTGGATCTGGGCGTGTCATCCCACCAGATCGATACGCCGGGCCGCGGTTTTTCGTTCCAGTCCGAGGGTCCCCTCGACATGCGCATGGACAGGGGCGGGACGTTTACCGCCGCCGATATCGTCAACGGAAGTTCCAGGGATGAAATCGAGCGGATCATACGGGAATACGGCGAGGAACGGCAGGCGCGCAGCGTCGCGAACGCGATCGTCAGAACCCGCGCAAAGGCGCCGCTGACCTCCACCGCCAGGCTGGCCGATACGATCAGGTCCGCGGTCCGCCGCCGGTGGGCGGTCAAGTCCTGCGCCCGGGTGTTCCAGGCATTTCGAATCGCCGTCAACCAGGAACTGGACAAATTGAAAAAGGCGTTGGATACCATGCTTCCCCTGTTGAGCCACCGGGGTCGCTTCGGTGTCATATCCTATCACTCCTTAGAGGATCGCATGGTCAAGCGGACTTTCGAAACCTGGGCTTCGGACTGCCTTTGTCCTCCGGGCCTGCCCCAATGCGTTTGCCGGCACAGGCGCGTCGCCTTGCTGCACACGAAACGGCCCGTCGTGGCGTCACGGGAAGAGGTCACGAAAAATCCAAGGGCGCGAAGCGCCAGGTTTCGAATGATTGAACGTCTGCCGGAAGACCAATCCTCACCCTGAGATCCGCATCATAAATCCGACCGGAGAGACCCGACATGAAATCCGCTTCAAGGTTCCGCAGCGATCACGCTTACATGGGACAGTTGATCAGCTGGATCAGTACGATCGCGCTCGTAACGTCGTTGAGCATGGGCTACATCTGGCACCAGGTGGAAACCAGGACGCTGATGCGGGAGATCCTCCAGCTGGAGCACCAGAAGGAAACCCTGAAGAAGGAAAGCGCTTACCTGCAGGTGCGTATCGTTCGACTTGCGGAACAGCTCCGAAATGAAACCGTGGCCATGAACCGTTTCGAACTGGACCATGCGGCGGTCGGACAGGTCGTGGTCATGGACGCGGTAGATACGGCGAGGGCTTTGGCCAACACCGGACCCGACGTGAGGGCGATCGCGGGAAGACCGACGGATGACGCGCTGATCCTGGCCTCCTACCCGACGGCCCGCGTGGATGTCCGATGAGGAACACATGGTATGGTCGCGAAATCCTGTATGCGCAGACTGACCCTCCTGGCCGCGGTCGGTGTGGTGCTGTGTGCAGGTCTTGGGATTCGTATCGCACTGATTCAGATTCGCGACGGCGAGACCTACCGGCAGCGGGCCCGCGACCAGCAGCACCGGGTCGTCACCATCGACCCCCGCCGGGGCCGTATCTTCGATCGTAACCGGAATATCCTGGCGCTGAGCGTCGAGTTCGACTCCTTTGGCGTACAGGATCTCGACCGGGACCGTTTCGATGCCTCCCAAGTCGGAAACCTTGCCGTTCAACTCTCCCAGATCACGGGTGAAGATCCCCAGCATATCATCGATCGGATCTCCGGAACCTCCGACTTCAGGTACCTGGTACGCTGGGTGAATCCCGAAACCAGCGAACGGATAAGAAGCCTTTCCGCCTATACCCTGTTCGAACCCTATATCCGCATGGAAAAGGAAGCCAGGCGGGCCTATCCCTACCGGACCGCCGCCGGCCAGGTATTGGGTTTCAGCGTAGACGGTATCGGACAGGCCGGATTCGAAATGGAACACAACCGGTTGCTGTCCGGTATAGAAGGATACAGCGTGGTTCAGATAGACGCCCAGAGGCGGGCGTATTCGTGGCTGGACAACTACCGGAAGGCGGCGCAAAACGGCGCGGACGTCGTTCTGACGATAGATCTCGCGGCCCAGGTGGCCGCGGAAGAGGTGCTGGAAGAGACGATAGCATGGCACGAGGCCCTCGGCGGCATGGTCATCATGATGGACCCGAGTAACGGCGACATACTGGCTATGGCCAGTTCGCCGGTCTTCGATCCGAACACGCCGGGGCGTTTTCCCTTCGAATCCCAGAAGATCCGGCCGGTGGTGGATATGTATGAACCCGGTTCGACTTTCAAGGTCGTCGCCGCGACCGCGGCTCTGGAGACCGGCGCGTTCTCGCTGGAGGACCGGATCGATACCAGTGGAGGCCGGATCAGGCTGGGCGCTCAGACGATCTCGGACCACGAAGTTTTCGAAGAACTGAGCGTGCGGGAAGTCATCGAACGTTCCAGCAACGTAGGTACCGTAAAAATCGCCCTGGCGCTCGGTGAAAGGGCGTTTTTCAAATATACCCGGGCCTTCGGCTTCGGCATAAAGACGGGCGTGGCCCTCCCCGGCGAGGCAAGGGGGATCCTGCACAAGCCGTCGAATTGGTCGAGGTCGACCCTGCCCACCATGTCCATCGGCTACGGGGTTTCCGTTACCGGGGTACAACTCGCCTCCGCCTATTGCGCGGTAGCCAACGGCGGCCTTCTGCTGAAACCCAGGATCATCAAGTCCGTCTTGAGAAACGACGGGTCCGTGGAATCCACGCCAAGGACGGTCGTACGCCGGGTAATGAAAGCGAAAACCGCCGAAACCCTGCTGGGCGTATTCGCCGGCGTGGTGGACCGGGGTACGGGCGCGATGGCGGCGGTACCGGGATTCAGGGTCGCCGGAAAGACCGGCACGGCCTGGAAGGCGCGCGACGACGGCAGGGGATACACCAGGAATTACCGGTCGTCCTTCGTCGGCATGTTTCCCGCGGAAGATCCGGAAATCGTCGTACTCGTCATGATCGACGAACCGAAGACACGCGGTTTCTACGGAGGATCGGTGGCCGCGCCTGTTTTCAATAAAGTCGTTCGCCGCCTCGTCCATTTGCCCGGCGGCCCCGTAGAGTCGTTACCTGAATCCGGGGACGGCCTTCCTTTGCACCTGGCCTCCATCAAGCCGAATGCCGGCTCCGGCCGCGCTTCGTATGTTTCTGAACCGAGTCACGGAGGGCAGATGCGAAAGGAAGCGCTTTCGCTCGGCGGCGCCCGGGAAATCGAAGGGTTCGGCGCCGACAGCAGATCGGAACGGGCGCAGATACAATTGCCGTCGGTGATCGGCATGAGCATCAGAGAAGCCGTAAGGACCCTGTCGGAACAGGGGATTGAAGCGACCATCGTGGGAAAGGGTTACGTCCGACGCCAGATTCCTGCGCCGGGCCGCATGGTCTATGCCGGCGATCGATGCCTCATCGAATGCAGTCCCTACAATTAGCCGGTTGATCGTTCACTGCGCGAGGACGACAGCTGGAGGGTCAAGGCGTTGATACAGCTATCGAACCTGCTGGATGCGCTGCCTCGAAAGACGGTTATCGGACGGCCGGGCCAGCCGGGCCAGGCGGGCCAGGCGGACCAGGCGGACCAGGAAGTAAAGAACATCGTCCACGATTCGAGGTCCGTAGCGCCCGGCGACGTTTTCGTCGCGCTGCGCGAGCCATCGGGCCGCGACGGCCACGGATACGTCCGGGATGCGGTTGCACGGGGCGCTTCGGTGGTGGTTCAGGAAAGCGGGGAGCGCCTCGATGACGCGACCGTGGTGATCGTCCCGGACACCTCCGGGGCGCTGGGCCTGATGGCCGCCGCGTACTACGGGCAACCGGCGGACGACCTGTGTCTGATCGGCGTTACGGGAACCAACGGAAAGACCACCGTATCCCTGCTGGTCGAGGCCATGCTTCAGGAATGGGGCTGGACCGTGGGCGGAATCGGCACGCTGGGCAGCCGGTTCATGGGCGAAATGCTCGACTGGAAGCTGAGCCACACCACGCCCTATCCGATGGAACTGCACCGCACCTTCAGAAAGATACGGGACCGGGGCGGCGAATGCGTCGTCATGGAAGTATCCTCGCACAGCCTGGTCTGGCAGCGGCTGGCAGGCCTGCGATTCAACACGGGCGTCTTTACGAATCTCTCCCGGGAACATCTGGACGACCACAAGACCTTCGATGCTTACAGGGAAGCCAAGATGCTGCTTTTCTCGGAATACCTCGAGGAGGACGGCAACGCCGCACTGAACATGGACGATCCGGCCTATGTACATTTCAGGAACGCCGCGCGTGCAAGGGTAAGTTCCTTCGGACTGGACAAGAAGGCGGACGTCCGCAGGGCGGGGCCGATAGGATACTACGCGGACCGGACGTCCTTCAAAGTGCAGATTCGTTCCGCCCCCCCTTTCGACGTGACGCTGCCGCTTCTGGGCCGTTTCAACGCGTACAACGCCCTGGCGGCGATTTCCGTGGGGCTGGGGTTCGATATCGCCTGCGAATCGATGAGCGGGGCCCTGGCCGGAGTGCGGGTACCGGGCCGGCTCGAGCGCGTCGACGCCGGACAGCCCTTCAACGTGCTCGTGGATTTTGCCCACACGCCCGACGCACTCGGCGCCGTGCTTTCCGCCTGCCGCGAATGGACCCGGGGAAACCTGACGGTCGTATTCGGCTGCGGCGGGGACCGGGATCCGGGCAAGCGGCCGCTTATGGCCCGGGCGGCGTCCACCCATGCCGACGTGGTCATCGTGACGACCGACAACCCGAGAACGGAACCGCCTGACCGGATCATACGGGACATCGAGCCCGGCCTCCTGCCCCACGTCCGTTCCCATATCGTCCAGGACCGCGGCGAAGCGATCCACAAGGCCCTGAGCGAAGCCGCCGAAGGCGATACCGTGCTCATCGCCGGAAGGGGAGACACGACGTACCAGATCGTGGGCGAATCGGAAGTCGAGTTCGATGACCGGATCAAGGCCCGGGAGTGTCTGGAGGCACACTATGGATAAGAGCCCCGTGGCGGCCCCCACGCTTTTGGAAATAGCCGGTATCGTGGGTGGGAGACTGCACGTTCCCGATCCTGCCCTTCGTGACAGCCGGATCACGGGCGTCTGTTCGGATACCCGGCGTATCGGGGCGGGCAATCTGTTCGTCGCGATTTCGGGTGAACGTTACGACGGTCACGATTTCGTACCCGAAGCCATGCGCTCGGGCGCGTGCGCGTCCCTGGTCGCGGTCGACTGGCACGAAGGTCGGCCGGGCCGGGAATCCCCGGACCGCCCGGACCGCCCGGACGGCGCGCGGATCGTCGTGCCCGAAGTACTCCCGGCGCTGCAGGCCTTCGCAGGCTGGCACCGAAGCCGATTCGATCTGCCGGTGATCGCCGTCACGGGCTCCAGCGGGAAGACCACCACGAAGAACATGATGGCCTCGGTGCTGGGCGAGCGCTACCGGGTTTTCAAAACGCCGGGGAACCTGAACAGTCAGCTGGGCGTCTCCGAGTCGCTCTTCTCTCTGCAGAAAGACCACGGCGCCGCGGTGCTTGAACTGGGTATGAACCGGGCGGGTGAACTGAACCGGCTGGCCCGCATGACCCGTCCGTCCGTGGGTGTGATTACCAACGTGGGGCCCGCGCATATCGAGTTTTTCGATTCGATCGACGGAATCGCCCGGGCCAAGGGCGAGCTCCTGGACCACCTGCCGGCGGACGGCCACGCGGTATTGAACGCTGACGACCGCCTCGTCATGAAGCAAGCCGGCCGCACTTCGGCCCAGGTGATTACGTTTGGACGCGGCGCCGGGGCCGGCGTCAGGCTGGCGCGCTCCAGGACCGAACTGTCCGGATCGACTTTCGCTTTGTCGGACGGGGCCGCCTTTCGAATAAATCTGATGGGGGAGCACCAGGTCATGAACGCCGTGGCCGCCGTGGCGGTGGGCCGGCTCTTTGGAATCGACGACAAGCGCATCGCGCGCGCGCTGCAGCGCGTAGAGCCCACGCCCATGCGCATGGAATACAGGCAGATGGGCGCCGTGCACCTGATCGACGATACATACAATGCCAATCCGGCGTCTATGAAGGCAGCCCTGGACGCCCTGGCGTCGACCGGTGGCCGTAAGCTCGTCGTCCTCGGGGACATGCTGGAACTGGGCGAAATGGGTAAGGCGGCGCACCGGGAAATCGGAAAGCGCGCCGCTTACGTGGCGGAACGGATCATCACGGTGGGGACGTTGGCGCGCGGCATTGCCGAAGCCGCGATGGACCAGGGCATGCCGGCCTCTCGCGTCGTATCCTGTTCGTCCAACGACGAGGCGGCCGCCGAGGTGCTGGCGGGAATCAGCGACGGCGACGTGGTCCTGGTCAAGGGATCGCGCGGCATGGGCATGGAAGCCATCGTGGAATCCATGGCGACGGCGCTTTGCAGGCCCGTAAAGGGGTAAAGCCGTGTTACGCCAGCGCATCGACCTTCCCTTGCTCGTCTCGTCCCTGCTCCTGCTGGGCGTGGGATCGGTCATGGTCTACAGCGCGAGTTCAGCGGTTGCCGAAGAGATGTTTTCCGGCGACAGTGGGTTTTTCGTAAAACGCTACCTGGTCAGGTTGATCCTCGGGGTCGTCATCCTGGTCCTGTTCGCCAGCCTGAATTACCAGAAATACAGAAAATGGTCCCCGGTCTGCATAGCCGTCGGCCTGGTGTTTCTCATGCTCGTGTTTATCCCCGGTCTCGGGCTGACCATCAGAGGAGCGACGCGCACGCTGAATCTGTTCTCCATGACGATTCAGCCCGCGGAAGGGATCAAGATCGCCCTGGTCGTATTCCTGGCCTACTGGCTGGATAAGCGCCGGGACGTCATGGACCGGTTTGTGATCGGATTGCTGCCCGGACTGGCCGTGGCGGGGGCTACCTGCCTTCTGATCGTGCTGCAGCCGGACTACGGTACCGCGATCGTCCTGGCCGTAACCGCTTTCGCCATGCTCTACGTGGGCCGGGCCCGGTTGCCGCACCTCGCGGGCGCCGTGGGGATCATGCTTCCGGTCCTCTTCTTCAAGCTGTACTCGTCCACCCACAGCCGGCAGCGCCTCATGACCTATTTCGACCGGTTTTTCGGCAGTTCCGTCGAACAGGCCGTCAATCTGCAGGGCGCGGATTACCAGTTGCAACAGGCGCTGATCGGCCTGGGTACGGGTGGCCTGTTCGGCATCGGTCTGGGGCAGAGCCGGCAGAAGTTTCTGTTTCTTCCCGATCCCCATACGGATTTCGTGTTTGCGGTCATCGGCGAAGAACTCGGATTCCTGGGGTCTCTTGCGGTGCTGGGCCTCTTTGCCGTCTTCGCCTGGCGGGGGATCCGCATCGCCCGCCGAGCGCCCGATGCCTTCGGCTTCTTCCTGGCGTCTGGGCTGACCATGCTCATCGCGCTGCATGCGCTGGTAAACATCGGGGTGGTGACGGGCGTGCTGCCCACCACGGGGCTGCCGCTCCCCTTTCTGAGTTACGGAGGTTCCTGGCTGCTGTTCTGCATGATGAGCATCGGGATCCTGCTGAACATATCCAGAATGACCTACCGTCGACAGAGACTCCAGTATGACTGAACGGCATGGACCTGTGATCGAAGGCCGCCGCGTGCATTTCATCGGCATCGGCGGAATCGGAATGAGCGGACTGGGTGAACTGATGCTTGGATACGGATACGAAGTAAGCGGATCGGACCTTCGGCGCACGCCGTTGACGGACCGTCTCTGCGGTCTCGGCGCGTCCGTCTTCCACGGCCACGGGCCGGACAACGCGGCCGATGCCGACCTGGTCGTGTACTCCTCGGCCATACCGGCGGACAATCCCGAACTCGCGGCAGCCCGCCGGCGGGGCCAGCTCGCCGTAACCCGGGCGGATCTCCTCGGTACGCTGATGCGCGGGACACAGGGCATCGCCGTGGCGGGCACCCACGGAAAGACGTCCACGTCGGCCATGATCGTAAAGGTACTGGCCGCCGCGGGCCTGGATCCCACCGCCGCCATAGGCGGGGTCATGACGGAGAACGGCTCCAACGTGCGGCGTGGAAGCGGCCCCTGGATGGTCGCGGAAGCCGATGAATACGACCGGTCGTTCCATGCCCTGGCCCCGAAGACGGCCGTGATCACTTCGGTGGACGCGGATCACTTGGAATACTACGGTTCGCAAGAGGCCATCGACGAGGCCTTCATCGCCTTCGCCCATCTCGTGCCCGCGGACAGGCCGGTATTCGTGTGTACGGACGACCCGGGCATACGCAGGATAAGTCCCGCGCTGCCGCGCCGGCCGGTCACCTACGGTCTTTCAAAGCGCGCCGATATCCGGGCCGACCGGGTGGCAACGGAGGGATGGAGCGTTTCCGCCGAGGTGTACGTCCGGGACGTTCCGGCCGGCCGCCTGGCATTGCCTCAACCGGGCGAGTGCAACCTGCTCAACGCCCTGGCGGCGATCGCCGTGGCCGACTATCTCGAAATCCCCGTCGAAGGCGCCCTGGACGCCCTGGCGGAATACCGGGGACTGAAGAGACGTTTCGAAGTGCTGGCCAGGATTCGAGGCATCGCGGTGGTGGATGACTATGCCCATCATCCCGTGGAAATCGAGGCGGCGTTGCTCGCCCTGTCCAAAGCGGGCGCGCGGCGCCTGTTCGTGGTATTCCAGCCGCATCTCTACAGCCGCACGCAGCGTCTGCGCCGTGAATTCGGGCGCGTGCTCGGGCGGTCCTCCGCGTACCGGACGATCGTGACGGACGTATATCCTTCCAGAGAAACGCCCCGGGGAGAGGTTACGGGCGAGATGATCGTTCAGGCTTCGCGGGAATTCGGCGGGGACGTTGCATACATCCCGGACAAAGGCCGGGTAGCGGCCGCCCTCGTAGACGACCTCGAAGCGGGAGATATGGTGTTGACGATCGGCGCGGGGGATATCGACGAGGTTGGACGGCAGCTATGCGAACTGCTGCGGGAACCCGGGGCCTGATCTCATGGAAATCTTCGAAATCCTCAGCGGGTTGATCCCCGCGGCCCGGCTTCGGCGCAATGAAGCCCTCGACCGTCATTCCACCTACCGGGTTGGGGGACCGGCCGACGTGATGTGCCTGCCGGAAACCCGGTCGGAACTGCGGGAAGTGGTCGCCGCCGCCAGCCTGCGCGGGATACCCTGGCTGGTGCTGGGGAACGGGAGCAACGTCCTCTTCTCCGATGAAGGCTTCCGGGGCCTGGTGATCAAGATCCGGGGTTCGACCCCGGCGGAGGGGACGCTGTGGCATCTGAAACAGGAAGGTGAGTGCATCCGGGCCGGCGCCGGCGTAAGCCTGCCCCGGCTCGCCTGGTCGGCGGCGGCGACGGGACTGAGCGGACTCGAGTTTTGCACCGGTATACCCGGTGTGGTCGGTGGGTCTATCCGGGGCAACGCCGGGGCCCACGGAAGTGATCTGAGCCGGGTGCTGGAGTCGATAGAGCTGCTTCGGCCTCCCGGTGACGTCGTGACGATAAAGGCGTCCGAGGCGGCGTTTTCCTACCGGAAAAGCGGTATGGACCCGGACGGCATCGTGACCGGGGCCGTGTTCAGGCTGACGCCGGACGAACCGGAAAACGTCTATGAACGCATTCGGGTCTTTACCGAATACAGAAAGCGCACGCAGCCGTCCGCGGACCAGAGCGCGGGATGCATGTTCAGGAATCCGATGGGCGACAAGGCCGGAAGGCTGATCGACGCGGCCGGTTGCAAGGGCCTTCAGGTCGGCGGATCGAGGGTGTCCGACGTCCACGGGAACTTCGTAACGAACCAGGGCGGCGCTACGGCTTCGGACGCGTTGCGGTTGATCGACGTGGTTCGGGAGCGGGTCTTCGAGCGGACCGGCGTAACCCTTGAACTCGAGGTGCGCGTGATGAAATCGGGTGTAGTATGAATCTGAACGGGAAGCGCTCCATATACCGGTTGATGCGCGGACTCGCCACCGTCCTGCTCGCCGCCGGCACGACGATGGGACTGGTCCTGGGAGGCCTGGCATTGTCCACGTGGACGAAGACCTCGCCGGCGTTCGATCTGAACACCATCGTCGTAACGGGGAACAGGGTCGTCGACAAAGAAGATATCATCGCGGTCTCCGGCCTCGAAAGGGGGAGGAACATCTGGTCGGCCAACCTCGTGGAGACCGAACGGCGCCTGATGCTGGACCGTCGGTTCGAACGCGTTGCGCTGAACAGGAGGTTGCCCGATGCCGTCGTCGTGCGGGTGGAAGAACGGCGGCCCGTCGCTCTGGTACAGCTGGATCGGCTCTATGGCGTCTCCGAGCGCGCCGAGTTGATCCCGCTGTCGCCGGGAAGCGGACTGCCGGACCTTCCCGTGATCACAGTCGGCGCTTCAGGCGATCAGCCCGTGCCGGATGCCGCGATCCGGCCGGACCGCGCTTTCGAAACGCTGCGGGACGCCATGCTGGTCGATCCCGAGGTGGGTCGCGCACTCTACCTGATGCGGGTGTTGAGAACGATGTCCCCGGGGCTGTATGACGAATTGTCCGAGGTCCACGTCTCCAGCCGGAATGATCCGATCGCCTACATGGTCGACGGTGGTTTGGCCATCCGATTCGGGACGGGTCATTACCCCAGGAAGATCGAGATGCTCAAACGAACGGTGGACCGGTTGGAAGCCGACGCCATCAGGACCCGGCTGATCGACCTGCGGTTCAAGGACCAGGTGATCGTCCGGCCGATCGTGTCCGTCCGGTCCGGGGCTCGGCGTTCGTAGTGGCAAAGGAGTTTCGCATGGCCGGTGAAATTACAGCGGCCCTCGACATAGGCGCCACCAAAACCGTCGTACTGATCGGCGAGATTGCAGACGACGGCCTTCATATTCTGGGCGAGGGGACCTGTCCTTCACAGGGCATCAGACGGGGTGTCGTGGTCAACATGGACCAGGTCACGCGCACGATCTCGCAGGCGCTCGCCGCGGCGGAGCAGGCGGCCGGCGTCAAGGTAAACGAGGTCGTCGCGGGCATTTCCGGAGAACACGTCGAAAGTCTCAACAGCAGGGGTGCCGTGGCCATCTCGTCCGACGGAGACCGCGGCGTGACGCGCGAGGACGTTGCACGGGCCTACGAATCCGCGACGGCCCTGAGGATTCCAACCGACCGTCAGGTCCTCCACGTGATCGCGCAGGACCACGTCGTGGACGACCAGCATGGGATCCCCGACCCCCGCGGCATGTCCGGCGTCCGGCTCGAAGTACTGGTGCACATCGTTACCGGGGCGATCGCCACCGTTCAGAACGTGCGCAAATGCATCACGCAGTCCGGAATACACGTCAGGGACCTCGTCCTGGATTCGATCGCGGCAAGCCACGCGGTGCTCACGGGCGATGAAAAGGAACTGGGCGTGGTTCTCCTCGACCTGGGAGGAGGGACCACGGACGTCGCGTTGTTCCACGGCGGAAGCATCCGGCATTCGTCGGTAATCCCGGCCGGCGGCGTCAACCTTACGAACGATATCGCCATCGGCCTTCGCACGCCCCACGTGGATGCCGAACGCATAAAGCGCCGCTACGCAAGTGCGGTCTATGCCCGGCCGGAGAGGGACAACCTCATCGAAGTGCCCGGAGTCGGCGGCCGGCCGTCGCGGGAGGTCACGCGGGAGGAACTGGCCTTCGTCGCGGGACCGCGGATCAAGGAGCTGCTGAACCTCGCCCGGGAGGAGGTCAGGAGAAGCGGATACGAACACCTGGTCGGTACCGGTATCGTAATCACCGGCGGCGGCGCACAGATGCCCGGCATCGTGAAACTGGCGGAACAGGTCTTCGGCATGTCCGCGAAGATCGGTGCGCCGGAGGAAGTGCCCGGCCTGGCAGAGGATGAGGCCGCGCCCGTGTACGCGACAAGTGCGGGCCTGTTGCGCTACGCCATGGACAACCCGTCAGGAAAGGAGTGGCGAAATGGTACGGAAGGCGGATGGCTGGATCGTGTGAGAAGCCGGATCGTGGCCTTGCTGTAGCATCCCACGATGCGGGAATCGTAGAAGATCGCGCAGGTTGCGCTACCTTTACACCAACAAACGGAGGCAATAATGTCTACTTTCGATTTCGACGCGGAACCCGGACTGTTCGCCCGCATGAAAATCATCGGCGTGGGCGGCGCGGGCAAGAACGCCGTCAACCACATGGTTGAAATCGGCGTTCCGGGGGTGGAATTTCTCGTCGCGAATACGGACGCACAGGACCTGGCGGGTTCTAACGTAAAGTACAAGATTCAACTGGGACAGGAAATCACCCGTGGACTCGGCGCGGGCGCCAACCCCGACGTGGGACGTAAATCCGCGGAGGAAAGCCGGGACGTCATCGCGGAACACCTGGCGGATATCGACATGGTTTTCGTTACCGCGGGCATGGGCGGAGGCACGGGAAGCGGCGCCGCGCCGGTGATCGCACAGATCGCGAAGGAACTGGGCGTGCTGGCCGTCGGGGTCGTGACCAAGCCGTTTTCCTTCGAGGGACCCAAGCGGGCGGCGAACGCCGAAGCCGGTCTCGCCGCCTTGAAGGAACACGTGGATACGGTAGTCATCATTCCGAACCAGAAGCTGAAGGAAGCCGTAAGCCGCAACACTACGTTCAAAGACGCGCTCAAGGTAGCCGACGAAGTCCTGCTGCAGGCCACGCGGGGCATTTCCGATCTGGTCACCCTGCCCGGATTGATCAACGTCGATTTCGCCGATATCCGGACGACCATGGAGAACAAGGGCGAAGCCCTGATGGGGACCGGCGAAGCCGAAGGCGACAAACGCGCGCTCGAAGCGGCGGAACGGGCCATGAAGCATCCGCTGCTGGCCGACATGGAAATCGACGGCGCCAAGGACATCCTGCTCAATATATCGGGCGGTCAGGATATGACCCTCTTCGAAGTGGAAGAGGTAATGACCACGGTACAGGCGGCCGCGGGACATACCAACATCATCATGGGCACGGTCCTCGACGAAAGCCTGGAGGGCACGATCCGGGTAACGCTGATCGCCACGGGGCTGGACCATGCGATAGCTTCCCACGACGAGATGTTGACGCGCAACATCCTGCAATTCCAGCCGGAACGCCCTGGCGAACTGGAAACGCCGGCGTTTCAGCGGGTCAAGCGCAACGGGTTCGACGCGGAAGAAGTGGCCGTTGGCGACCCTTCCGATGACGCGGTCGACAATAACGGACTGGACGTACCGACCTACATGCGCCGCAGGCGGGCTTTCGGTTCGTAACACGCCGAATCATCCCGCCCGCCGGGGTGATTCGGATGCCGGTCCTGCCGGGCTATTTGAATTGACAGGTCCACGACGGGACGATATTTTGAGGCAGGCGATTCGAGCGTTGCTGGCTTTAAGATATCATCCCGATGGAGGGCGTAGTCTTTCCTGTCCCGTATCCGGTCTGATTACGGCTATTCCATAACCTGTTATATTCTGTAACTTTCGATGCGACAGGGAGAAACATCCGTTATGGCCGAGGGCTTGCCCCCGCAGTACGACCCCGGAACCGTGGAACGGAAGTGGTACGCTTTCTGGGAAGAAAACCAGTTCTTTCACGCCGACCCGGCTTCTGACAAGCCGCCCTATGCCATCGTCATACCCCCTCCGAACATTACCGGCATACTGCATCTCGGCCACGTGCTGAACAATACGATCCAGGATATTCTCGTACGCTTCAAGCGCATGCAGGGCTTCGAAACCCTCTGGATGCCGGGCACGGATCATGCCGGTATTGCCACGCACGTGGTGGTGGAAAGGATGCTCGCCGAGAAGGGCGTCGACCGGGAGGCAATCGGCCGGGACAGATTCGTGGAGGAAGTATGGAAATGGCGGGAGCAATACGGCGGCACCATTGTCCGCCAATTAAAGGAACTGGGTTGCTCCTGTGACTGGAAGCGCGAACGTTTCACCATGGACGAGGGGCTGTCCAGGGCGGTTGCCACGGTATTCATCGCGCTATTCGAAAAGAAGATGATCTACCGGGGCCATCGCATCATAAACTGGTGTCCCCGTTGCAATACCGCCCTGTCCAACGAGGAGGCCCTTCCCGTGGACGAGCAGGGTTCGCTGTGGCATATCAGGTATCCCCTGGAAGACCGCGAAGGAGGGATCAGCATCGCCACCACGAGACCGGAGACCATGCTGGGCGACGTGGCGGTCGCCGTCCACCCGGAGGACGATCGGCACGCTCACCTGGTGGGCGAACGCGTCAAACTGCCGCTGACGGATCGAACGATCCCGATCATCGCGGACGCGGAAATGGTCGACATGGCGTTCGGAACAGGGGCTGTCAAAGTGACGCCAGCCCATGATTTCAACGATTTTGCTATCGGAAACAGACACGATTTGCCCAAGATCGTGATCATGGACGAGCACGGCGTGATGAACGAAGCGGCCGGTCCCGCCTACCACGGATCGGACCGGTTCGACTGCAGGCGCAGGGTCGTTGAAGACCTGGAGGGCCTCGGCCTGCTCGAAGGCGTCGAAGGACACGTCCACGCCGTACGCCACTGCCAGCGTTGCGATTCGGTCCTCGAACCCCGGCTGTCCAGGCAGTGGTTTCTCAAAACCCGTCCCATGGCTCAGCGTCTCCTCCGCGCCCTGGAAGAAGATGGATTGCCGCGCTTTACGCCGGAGCACTGGGAGAAGACGTACCGCCACTGGCTCGAGCATATCGAAGACTGGTGTCTGTCGCGGCAGCTATGGTGGGGACACCGCATTCCGGTCTGGTATTGCGGTTCGTGCGGAAGCGCGCACGCGGGCGTCGAGGCGCCCGCCCGTTGCGGCAGTTGCGGCCACGGGGTCCTGCACCAGGACGAAGACGTGCTCGACACGTGGTTTTCTTCGGCCCTGTGGCCCTTTTCGACCATGGGCTGGCCGGAACGAACCGGGGAACTCGGGACCTTCTATCCCACGTCCACGCTGGTTACCGGCCACGATATCCTGTTCTTCTGGGTCGTTCGCATGATGATGATGGGCTATGAATTCATGGACGACCGGCCCTTCGACGACGTCTATCTCACGAGCCTGGTACGTGACATCAAGGGCCGCAAGCTGAGCAAATCGCTGGGCAACTCGCCCGATCCGCTCGAAGTCATGGACACCTATGGCACGGACGCGCTGAGATACGCGATGATGCTGATCGCGCCCCACGGCCAGGACTTGCTCTATTCCAATGAACAGGTCGAAGTCGGGCGGAATTTCGCGAATAAGATGTGGAACGCCGCGCGGCTGGTGCTCATGCATCAGCAACGGCCGGGAACCGAAGCGCTGAACCCTGAAAACCTCTGGGACCGTTGGATCTTGTCACGGCTGGCGAGGACCGTCGATCAGGTGACGCATTCCCTGACGCGGTACGCGTTCCACGAGACGGCGTTGCTGCTTTACGATTTCTTCCGGCACGACTACTGCGACTGGTATCTCGAGGCGATCAAGCAGCGCCTCTACGAAGAAGCGGACGCCGGCTCCGGGGATCAGGCGCGGCGCACGGCCCTGCTCGTGCTGGAGCGGACGCTACGCCTGTTCCATCCGTTCATGCCGTTCATCACCGAGGAAATCTGGCAGCAGTTGAGGCCCTATCGGACCGCCGGGGAAGCGGAACCGGTCAGCATCGTCGTCGCGCCCTGGCCGGAGGCGGCTCCGGACCGGATTCAGGAGGACGCTGAACGGAACGTACGCTCCGTCCAGGAACTGATTGGCGCCATCCGGGGCGTGCGCGCGGATTTCAGGGTGCATCCAACCCATGAAATGACGGTGTACTGCCAGGTTGCCGACCCCGTCCTGGTCGACGTGCTCTCCGATCAGGCCCCCACCGTCCGGTCCCTTGCCAGAAGCGCGCTGGCGTTCGTCGACGACGATGCGGCGCGCCCCTCCGGTTGCGCGTCCGGGGTGCTCCGGGACATGGCGTTCTATATTCCCCTCAGCGGCCTGATCGACCTGGACATCGAAACGGTACGTCTGTCTAAGGAGCGGACACGGGTCGAGCAGGAGTTGGAAAAGGTCCGAAAGCGCCTCTCGAACGGCCAGTTCGTTCAAAAGGCGCCGGCAGAGGTCGTCGAGAAAGAAAAGAAAAAGCAGCACAACTACGAGGACATGATCGGCAGACTGAATCGCAATCTCGAAATGATTTGTGCAGGATGAGCGTCGTGTGCTATATTGACCTGCACGCCCACAGCGACTGTTCGGACGGCGTCCATTCCCCGGAAGAACTCGTCTCGAAAGCCAGCGGCGCCGGTTTGCGCGCCCTGGCTATTACAGACCATGACGCCGTGGACGGCGTCGAGCGGGCTGAGCGTGTTTCGTCTCAGGAACTGGAGATCGTACCGGGCGTGGAACTCAGTGCGCGGGAAGGCCCTTCCGACGTGCATATCCTGGGCTACTGCTTCGATCCCGCGAACCAGGAACTGCTTTCGTACCTGGAAACCTTCAGGTCGCACCGGTTGAGCCGGGCGAAGGGTATCGTGCAGAAGCTCAACGACCTGGGGGTGGCCCTTGAACTGGAATCGGTGATCGCACATGCACAGGACGGACGCACCAGCATAGGGAGACCGCATATCGCCCGCGCGTTGCTGGAAAGCAATCAGGTCGAATCGATTCAGGACGCCTTTGTCCGGTACCTCGGCAATCACGCGCCCGCATACGTGCCCAAGGTCTTTTTCGCCGTAGAGGACGCGATCGAGATCATACACCGGGCCGGCGGCGCGGCGGTGCTGGCCCATCCGGGATCCCTTCGGCGGGACGAACTGATCCCCGGTTTCGTCGAATGCGGCCTGGATGGCCTGGAAGTCATCCATCCGGACCACACCGAGACAGCCCGTCGCTTTTACAGCCAGCTGGCGTCGAAGTACGGGTTGGTCACCACCGGTGGATCGGACTATCACGGACCGAGGCCGGACCGGTGCGGCCTCGGTGGCATGAAGGTGCCTCATCGGCATCTGGCCGATCTGAAACGAAAACTGGCTTAGAGCCAGCGGGTTGTGCGGTTGTTCCGCGTCAGGTCCTTTGTCTTCGAAGGGATTAAGGAGATGTAAAATGCGTTTATCCCTGCCGGGTTTCTTTTCCAATGACATCGGCATCGATCTGGGTACGGCCAATACGCTCGTCTATGTGCGCGGCAGAGGCATCGTCATCAACGAACCTTCCGTGGTAGCCGTCAACACCAAGACCGGTAAAGTCGTTGCCGTCGGCGCCGAGGCTAAAGTCATGCTCGGCAGAGAACCGCCCGATCTCAAGGCGCACCGCCCGTTGCGCGACGGCGTGATCGCCGACTTCGAGTACACGGAAGCCATGATCAGGTACTTCATCCGCAAGGTGCTCAGGAGTTCGTTCTTCATACGGCCCCGCGTCGTGGCGTGCATTCCCTCGGGGGTGACCGACGTCGAAATGAGGGCGGTCCGGGATTCGGCGGAGCGGGCCGGCGCCAAGGAAGTGATGTTGATATCCGAACCCATGGCCGCCGCCATCGGCTGTTCTCTTCCCGTGGAAGAGCCGGTAGGGAGCATGATCATCGATATAGGCGGCGGGACTTCGGAGATCGCCGTGATTTCCCTCGGCGGAATCGTGACGGCTAAGTCGATACGCATCGGCGGCGATGAAATGGACGAGGCGATCATCAACCACATGAAGAACGACTGCAACCTCCAGATCGGTTTCAATATGGCGGAACAGATCAAGTGGAAACTCGGATCGGCCTATCCCGTATTTGACAAGGAACTTGAAATGGCGGTCAAAGGCCTTGATCTGATCGATCGGATACCCCGTTCCGTCGTGGTCGATTCCCTGGCGATCCGCAGGGTGCTTTCGCAACCGCTCGACGGGGTGATCATGGCGGTGCGGCAGACCCTGGAATCGACGCCGGCGGAACTGGCGGCCGATATCATCGACCGCGGGATCGTCATAAGCGGCGGCGGGTCCCGGCTGCCCGGACTGGACCGGCAGATCACCAAGGAGACCAAGCTGCCGGTAAGGCTCGATGACGAGCCCATGACCTCGGTAGTCCGGG
Organism: bacterium; assembly: GCA_963693015.1. GTDB lineage: Bacteria > JAAXHH01 > JAAXHH01 > JAAXHH01 > JAAXHH01 > JAAXHH01. Next base: position 622,232 of record OY843748.1, on the reverse strand, counting down.
GCGCGGGAAAGATCATAGAGAACTTTGCCGCCTTCGAAAACAAACTGAGCGTCCTTAAAGACTAGCATGTTCAGGTTTTTCTACGTCCTGTACCGCCATCGCGAGTACGCGGCCTTCGCCCTCGCCATGATCATCTCGATCCTGCTTCTGACGGCGTCTCCGCCGAGGCAGGTCAGTATCACGCGGATTGCCTGGTTGATGGTGCTGACGCCGCTTCAGGAAGCCTTCGCCTTCATTCCGTCGTATTTCAACCTGAAATCCGAAAACCGGCTTCTGCGCCAGAAACTCGTCCGGATGCAATTGCAGGCGGCCGATCTCGAGGAACGCAGGTTCGAAAACCAGCGACTGCGCGGACTGCTCAGTCTGAAAGACAGAAAGCAGTACGCCTATGTCCCCGCCGAAGTCGTCGGCTGGAACACCGATCAGGGGTTGAACACCATCGTCATCGACGTCGGCCGTTCCGATCAGGTCCGCAAGTACATGGCCGTGGTCATGGAAGACGGCGTCCTGGGAAGGATCATCGAAGTCGGCCTCACTTCGTCCTTCGTCCAGCTGCTGAGCGACAGAAACTGCCGTATCAGCGGTTTGATCCAGCGGAGTCGGGAACAGGGTATCATACGCTACCAGCGTAACGAATTGTACATGCAGTTGCCGTTGCGGGCCGACGTCCGCGTCGGAGACCGCGTGGTCACGTCCGGCCTGGGGCAGACCTTTCCGTCCGGTTTGCCTGTCGGCAGGATCGGACAGGTCGCGCTGGGAAGCAGGAACCTTTTCAAACAGGTAACGATCATTCCGGCGGTGGAACTGAATCGGCTGGAAGAGGTGTTTGTCATCGTGGGGGAAGAAACGCCTGTTGCGATCGATTCGCTCCTGATCCAATGAATACGGGTTTTCGCGCCGGGGTCATGATCCAGTTCATCCATGCATCTAAAACACGCTATCCTGCTGTTTCTGGCGTACGTAATCGACAGTACCTGGGGGCACGAAATCGCCATTCGGGGCGTCATCAGGCCCGATTTCGTACTGATGATCCTGATCTACGGCGCCATGGGATCAGGGGCCTTTGCGGGGACCATCCTGGGATTCAGCATAGGACTACTGGAGGATTTCAACGGCACACCGGAGAATCTGGGACTCAACGCCATGTGCAACACCCTGATTACATACGGCGTGGGTATCGCCGGAAACACGCTCTACCGGGACAGCCTCTCCACCTTGCTGCTCACCCTGGCGACGGCCAGCCTGGTTCATTCCGCCATTTACTGGCTCGTCTTTACCGGGTTCCAGTTGACTGAATCGATATCCATGCTGGCTGCGGTCTCGTTGCCCTCGATGCTTTATACCGTCGCCGTGGCCGTATTACTCGTATTCGTTTTGACCTTCAGACAGGGACAGACCAATGTCCGATGGCTATTCCCAGAATGACAACCCCACCCACAGGGGCCAGTTGTATCTGTTTATCGGCATAGTTACCGCGCTCTTTCTGCTGCTGGCCGCCCGCCTGTTTTATTTTCAAGTCATTTCGGGCAAGGAGTACCAGGCCCATTCGGAACGGAACAGGATTCGGCCCGTCGTGCTCGAGGCGCTGCGAGGACTGATCCTGGACCGCAATGGGGTCGCCCTGGCGGAAAACACGCCGTTCTATACCATCGCCGCGGCTCCTTTCGAGACTTCCGACGAAACCGTGGACTATCTGGGGAAACTGACCGGACGGGACGCCTCGGCCATACGGAAGCGTCTTCGCGATCCGTCCGTGAATCGTTTCAATCCGATACCCGTGCAGCGGAACGTCTCCTTTGAAATCGCATCCCGTGTCGACGAACACCTGCTGGACCTGCCGGGCGTCATCGTTCAGATAACGCCCGGTCGGGTATACGGTATGGGCACCCTGGCAAGCCACGTGCTCGGTTACGTCTCCGAGATCAGCCGGCCGGAGCTCGAGACACTGGCCGGACAGGGATATAGATCGGGCGACATCATTGGAAAACTGGGGGTGGAAAAGGCCTTTGAACGACACCTTCGAGGCCAGAACGGCATGGAGTTCATGGAAGTGAACGCACGTGGCGAGGAACTCGGACCGCTCCCCGGTATGCCGGTTCTTCTGCCGGAAACGGGAAAAAACGTGTATCTGACCCTGGATAGCCGGATTCAGGCCGTGGCCGAGGAGGCGATTCCCGACAGTCTGGCCGGAGCGCTGGTCGCGATCGATCCCATGACCGGCGCGGTGATTGCGATCGTAAGCAGGCCCGGCTACGACCCCAATCTGTTTACCGAGCGGATTCCGCAGGAGGAATGGGATGCCCTTCGCAACCATGCGCTCAAGCCCCTGCTGGATCGAAACCGGGACGGACAGTATCCGCCGGCTTCGACGATGAAAATCGTAACGGCCGCCGCCGCGCTGGAAGAGAAGCTGGTAACGCAGACCAGGGTTTTCCGTCCCTGCAATCGGGGATACCGATTCGGTAATCGCTGGGCGGGGTGCTGGACCACGGGGCACGGCGCGATGCCGTTCAGGGATGCCATGACCCATTCATGCGACGTCTATTTCTACCAGGTGGGCCACTTGCTCGGGTTGGACCGCTGGGGACATTACGCGCGCGGCTTTGGCTTCGGAGTCCCGACCGGCTTCGATGCGGGCGACGAGCAGCCCGGTCTGGTGCCCGATTCCGATTTCTACGATCCCGCGAAGAACCGCGCCTGGACTCCAGGCAAGATCCTGAACCTGGCGATCGGCCAGGGCGAGCTTCTCGTCACGCCTTTGCAGATGGCCGCGATGACCGCCGCGGTGGCGAATGGGGGCTTGCTGTACAAGCCCTACATCCTCGACCGGGTAGAATCGGCCGAAGGTGAAACGCTGGAAACCGGTAGCCCCGAGATCAGGGAGCGGCTTCCGGTTTCCCCGGAAACAATGCACCTGATTCAGGACGCCATGATCAGCGTGGTAAATGAAGGGACCGGGAGGTCTGTGAGACTGCCATACGCGCAAGTGGCTGGAAAGACGGGCACGGCGGAGAACCCACACGGCCTGGATCACTCCTGGTTTATCGGGTACGCTCCGGCTGACTCGCCCCGGATCGCCGTGGCGGCGGTCATGGAGAATGCGCCTTCGGGCGCCGCGGTGCCCGTCGTAAGGCGGGTTATCGACGCCTACCTTTCCCTCGAACGCAAACCCGTTGCGGGCCGTGTCGACTCCGGGTCCGGAGCGTATGCCCCACCCTGACGGGTTCAATTGAGATTCCATGGAAATACACCTAAACCGCACGCTCGTCATCGTATCCATCCTGTTGTCCGCCTTCGGCGTCCTCGTGATCTACAGCGCCACGCAAGAAGAGACCGGCCTCGGTACGTCCCGGTACGTGCTGCAGGCCACGTGGTTCCTCTTTGGCGTAGGCATCATGTACGCGACTTCGGTGTTGCCCGTCCGGTTCCTGCAAGCCATGACCATACCCGTCTTCGTGCTGGTGCTGTTCCTGCTGGTCATCGTGTTGGCCGCGGATACGGTCAAGGGGTCCAGCCGCTGGATAAGACTGGGTTTCATCGGCATACAACCTTCCGAACTGGCCAAGATCGCCGTCATACTGGCGCTCGCCCAGTATCTTTCCCAGGTCAGAACCAGCATTCGCCGGCCGTCGGTCGTGGCCACCTGCGGGGTGATCGTGGCCCTGCCCGTCTTCTTCATTCTGTCTCAGCCCGATCTGGGTACGTCCATCGTATTCGGAGCGATCCTGTGTGGCGTACTGCTCTGGGCGGGGTTGAGCGTCCTCGAACTGATGCTCATGGTTTCTCCCCTGATTGGGGTCGTTATCGCCGTCGTGAGCGGGTTCGACTGGGTCATCTGGTCGGTTTTCATACTGATTTTGGCCGGCATAGTGTACCTGAAATGGCCGCCGCGATTCGTCACCGTATTCCTGATCGTTGCACATCTGGGCGTAGGCCTGGGCGCGGAACCGCTTTGGGACTCCCTGCATGACTACCAGCAGCGACGCGTCGAGACCTTTCTGAATCCCCAGGTCGATCCGAAAGGCGCGGGTTACCAGATCATCCAGTCCAAAATAGCCATCGGCTCGGGTGGACTGCTCGGGCGCGGCTTTCTGCAGGGATCTCAGACCCACCTTGCGTTCCTCCCCGAGCAGCACACCGATTTCATCTTCTCCGTCATCGCCGAGGAGTTCGGATTCGTCGGTTCCATCGCCGTCCTCGGACTGTTTTACGTCTTCATACTCATCGGCATCCATATCGCCATGAACGTCAAGAGCCGGTACCAGAGCCTGGTGGCGGCCGGCTGCGTGTCCGTTTTCACCTTTCACGTGATCATGAACGTGGGGATGGCCGTCGGTGTGCTGCCGATCGCCGGCGTTCCCCTGCCCTTTCTCAGCTACGGCGGCTCCTTTCTGATGACCAGCCTGATTCTGTGCGGCCTGTTGCAGAACGTCTGGCGTCATCGATTCGACTACTGATCCCGGCGCTCGCCGAGGACAAGGAAAGCACATGCATCCCATACTTTTCGAGATCGGTCCACTGACGATTCGCACCTACGGCCTCCTGCTGGCCGTTTCCTTCATAGCGGGGATCGCGCTCGCGCTGAAACGATCCGGGGAACGGGGCCTGAACCGGAACCAGATGATCAACATGTCCCTGCTCATCATGCTCGCGGGCATTATCGGGGCAAGGATCATGTACGTCATCCCGCACTGGAACGAGTTCAGCGCGAACCCCCTGGACATCATAAGCCCCTTTCAAAGCTCCGGCTCGATCGGCCTGACCGGGCTGACCATGTACGGCGGTTTCATCGCGGCCGTCCTGGTGTCCATCCTGTACCTCCGCGTGAACAGACTGTCCGTCTGGAAGGCCTGCGACGCCTTTGCGCCGAGCATCGCCCTCGGTATCGGGATCAGCCGCGTAGGTTGTTTCATGAACGGCTGCTGTTTCGGACTGCCCACCGAGTCTGCCGTGGGCGTCGTCTTTCCGGCGTTCAGCGCGGCGGGCTCCTTCTACCCGGACGTGTCCCTTCATCCTGCTCAGCTTTACAATGCGGCGCTGGGATTCGGGCTTTTCGGCCTGCTGCTCTGGCTGGACCGCAAGCCGCGATTCGACGGATTCCTCTTCGCCGTGCTGCTGATCAGCGAACCCGTCACCAGGTTTTTCGTCGATCTGTTCAGGTATTATGAATCCAGCATGACGCTGGGTAACCTGGGGGGGGCGGGCGGCATGGTCCTGTCCGTCAACCAGGGGATCAGCATGGTATTGTGCGGTATGGGATTCCTCCTCATGGGATGGCTCAGAAACCGGGCGCGGCAGCGGTCGAGGCGAAGTCGACCCCGTCGCGCGTGACGATTTCGCTGATTGGATTCGAGAATCGACGGGCCTGATTCAGACTGAATACCGGGAAGGGATTCCAGGATGCCGGGAACGTTCCGCCAAAGGCGGACGCGATGGCATTCCGGGGCTGCCCGTCACGCACGGATCGATGGAGCACGCCCCGTTCGTCTCCGAAGGCCAGGCGTACATGACCATGCTGCTCAATACGTTACGCACCACAGGCCGCACGGCGCTGGATCTGGTTTATCCCCCATGCTGCGTACTCTGCAGGGTCCGGATTTCCCATGATCGGCACGTCATATGCGATGATTGCGGGTCCGGACTGCTTTCGGTCGACGCGCCGTACTGCGAACGATGCGGCCAGCCGCTGGACGCTCCGGTGTCGTCGTGCCCGGCCTGCCCGGGCCGTACCTTCTACTTCGACGGCGCCTTTTCCGGGTTCCGGTTCAACAGGCCGCTCCAGGATCTCATTCATCAGCTCAAGTACCGGAACCGCCCCGGTATCGGGCGGTACCTGGGTTCCCTGCTGGCAAAAAGGGTTGAAGGGGAACCGGGAATTCCACATATTACGGCCGTCGTGCCCGTGCCCCTGCATCCCCTGAGAAAGCGGGAAAGGGGGTATAACCAGAGCGCATGCATCGCGCGGGGCATATCGGAACGGACCGGCATTCCGGTCCTGGAGAACGTCCTGGTCCGGAATCGGAACACGCCGACGCAGACCTCGTTGAATCCCGACGCGCGTACGGCCAATGTCGCGGGCGTCTTCGAGGTCGGCCGGGGCGAGGCGGTGCGCGACGCCACGGTCTCCCTGGTGGACGATATATTCACGACGGGGGCGACGATCAACAGTTGCGCCCGGGCCCTGCTTCAGGGTGGTGCCGAAAGGGTATTCGCCCTGACCATAGCGCGCGCCTGAACGGTTGCGCGCCTGAACGGTTGCGCCCCTGAACGGTTGCGCGCCTGAGCAGCGTCCGTATCACCTTCAGGCGGCGGGGAGTAGACTTCATATGCATATCGGCATATTGACGGGCGGCGGCGATTGCCCGGGACTGAACGCCGCGATCCGCGCGGTGACCCGCCGGTCGATAAAGACCTACGGTTCGACGGTCGTCGGAATACGCAACGGATGGGCCGGTTTGATCAACAATGATACCAGTCCCCTCAACCTGGCCTCGGTATCCGGCATCCTCCACCGGGGCGGCACCATCCTGGGCACTTCCCGGACCAACCCGATGAAGGACGAAGCCGACATCGAACGGATCAAGGGAAACGTCGCGAAACTCGGCCTGGAGGCGGTGGTCGCCATCGGTGGCGAAGATACCCTGGGCGCCGCGGCGGCCCTGAACGAAGCCGGCCTCCCCATGGTCGGTCTTCCGAAGACGATCGACAACGACATCGTCGGGACGGACATGACCTTCGGTTTCGACACGGCGGTGACGATCGCCACCGACGCCATAGACCGTTTGCATACCACCGCGGAGTCCCATCACCGGGTGATGGTCATCGAGGTGATGGGCAGGCATACGGGCTGGATCGCGATCAAGTCGGGTATCGCCGGTGGAGCGGACTGCATCCTGATACCGGAGGTGCCGATGGACCTGGACGACGTCTGCGCCCTCGTCAAACAGCGCATCGACCGGGGCAAGACCTTCAGCCTCGTCGTGGTCGCGGAGGGTTTCACGATGAAGGACGCCCCGGGCCAGGTGACCCAGGACGACCAGGTGGATGAGTTCGGACACGTGCGCCTGGGCGGCATCGGAGAAGTGGTCGGGGCCGAGATCGAACGCCGGGCGCAGATAGAGACCCGGGTGACGATCCTGGGTTACATTCAGCGCGGAGGATCTCCTACGCCCTACGACCGGGTACTGGCGACGAGGTACGGGGTTACCGCGGCCGACCTGGTGCACAGCGGGGATTTCGGCAAGATGGTGGCGCTTAAGGGCGCGAAGATCGGTACCGTGCCGCTCACCGAAGTGACCGGCCGGATTCGCACGGTCGACATGGAATTGTATGAAATCGCCCAGGTGTTTTTCGGATAGCTTCCTCCCGGAGTGAATTTGACAACGGCGGCGCGCCGGTTGATCATCGCCGGCAACTGGAAAATGCATACCGACGTGGTCGACGGCGCCTCGCTGGTCGCCGAGGTGATCGATCGGACGGAATCGCTCGCCCTCGCCGCGGACCTGGTGTTGTGCCCGCCATTCACCCATTTGACGGTAGCGGCCACGCAGTTGTCCGGCCGTCCCATCTCGCTGGGCGCCCAGAACATGCATCCGGCGCCGGAAGGCGCGTATACCGGGGAAGTGTCCGCCGGAATGCTGTTGACTTCGGGGTGCAGGTTCGTTATATTGGGACACTCTGAAAGGCGGATGTATTTCGATGAAACGAATGAATCCGTCAACAGGAAAGTGAGATCGGCGATTTCCGCGGGGCTCACCCCGATCCTCTGCGTGGGCGAGACGCTGGAGCAAAGAGAAGCCGGCCGTACCGAGCCGGTGGTGGACGAACAGGTCCGAAAAGGTCTCGCTGGAACGGAACCCGAGACGGCAGACGATCTCGTCCTGGCATACGAACCGGTCTGGGCGATCGGGACCGGCAGGGTGGCTACGCCCGATCAGGCGGACCGGGTGCACGGTCACCTGAGGACGGTTATCGCGGATATGTTTGACGACGACTTCGCCGGTCGGATTCGAATTCAGTACGGAGGAAGCGTCAAACCGGAGAACGCGGGCGCATTGATGGCCCGGCCGCACATCGACGGAGCGCTCGTGGGTGGAGCCAGCCTGGAGGCCTCGTCGTTCGAGGCGATTGTCCGGGCCGGACTGGGAATCGACGACGGTTAGAGTAACCTGACGGGCTTGCCGCCCTTCGCCAATCGAAGGATACACATCGTGTTTACCACAGTAGTTACGATCCACGTACTGGTCTGTCTCGTTTTGATTCTGTCCGTCCTGTTACAGTCGGGCAAGGGGGGTGGCCTGTCCAGCGCTTTTGGTACGGGCGGCCCATCCGGCGGCATGGCCGGACAGATGTTTGGCGGCCGGGGCGCCGCGACTTTCCTGGGTAAGGCGACGACGGTGCTCGCGACGCTGTACATGCTGATCGTCATCGGCCTGAACCTGTTGCCCGACGATGCGGGAAGCACGCGAAGCATTATCCAGGAAGAAGCCCTGAGAAACCAGCAGGCGTCCCCCGCCCAGGGATTGCCCGACGCGGGATCGGGCCTGCCCGCCGCTCCCGCGGAACAAGGGTCTACGCCTTAATCCGTCGGATTTCGCGCGGCGGTCCTTTCGCCCGCGAATCGACGTGACGCCGAAGTGGTGGAATTGGTAGACACGCTGTCTTGAGGGGGCAGTGGGAGAAATCCCGTCGCGGTTCGAATCCGCGCTTCGGCATCCAGCCTTTACCCAAATCTTACATATCCGTCCACGTAATCCGGAAGGCGTCCCATGCGTCCGGTGCGTCTGTTGGTTCCCCTGATCGCTGTCCTGGCGACCCTGGCATTGGCCTCCGTATCCCCCGGCCAGAGCCAGCGGACGAACTCGGTGGGCAAGGTCATGCCGCCGGATGCCGCGCCCCCGTCCCGACAGGTCGTCCGCGTGATGAACATGGAGCCGCGCAGTCTCGACTCCGGGATCCATCCCTACGACGACGAAGGACTGGTGCTCAGACCCTTCGAAATGCTGATGTGGCGCGACGAGTTCATGCGGCCCATCCCAGGCGCGGCCGAGCGCTACGAGCGTTCCGAGGATGGCCTGACCTGGACCTTCCACCTGCGGCCCGGCGCCCGGTGGAGCGACGGCCGTCCGGTCACCGCGCACGACTTCGTCTATACTTTTCGGCGCAACATCGATCCCGCGTCGGGAAACATCTACGCGAATTTCTACTACGACTTCAAGAACGCCCGGGCGATCAACCAGGGGGAGATCGAAGACATCGAAAAGCTGGGGGTTCGCGCGCTGGACGACCTCACCCTCGTGATCGAGACGGAACAGCCGACACCCTACCTGCTGCACATCATATCCTTCCCGGATACTTTTCCGGCGCCGCGCTGGGCCGTGGAGAAGTACGGCCGAAAGTGGACCGAGCAGGGCAATATCGTGACCAACAGCGGCTTCAAGATGGCCGAGTGGGTCTCCGGCAGCCATATCAAATACGTGCCGGATCCCATGTACAACGGTCCCCACAAGCCTTTTCTGGAACAGGTCGTCCAGCTGTTCCGCGAGGCTGCGGCGGCCAACATACTGCCCTATGAGAACGACGAGGTGGACATGGAGAGCGTCGACCTCGCTGAGCTACACCGCATCGAGAACGACCCCCGCCTCGGCAAGGAAATCGTCCGTTCGCCGAGCTACCAGACCTGGTACCTGATCTTCAGGACCCGGGAACCCCCCTTCGACGACGTCCGCGTCCGGGAGGCTTTCACCCGGGCCATCGACCGCGAGTCGATCTGCCGCGTGATTCTTCGTGGTGCGGGTATACCGGCCTATTCGATGATCCCCCCCGGATTCGACGCCTACGCGGGACCGGAGTCCAGGGCGATTCAGGGTTACGATCCGGACCGGGCCGGGGAGCTCATGGCGGAGGCCGGCTACCCGCGGGGTCGCGGGTTTCCGACCGTCGAAACGTGGCTGCGGGCGCCCAATCCCATCACCCGTCGAATCGCCGAGGCGATCCAGGGGATGTTGCGGAATCACCTCGGGGTGAACATCGCCTTTCGCAGCGCCGATATGGGGTCCTACATGAGCGCGCTCTTCGACTGGCAGATCCCACTGGGGTTCATCGCCTGGGGAGCGGATTACCTGGACCCGCGCAACATGCTGGACATGACCTGGCATTCGCGTCCGCGGGGGGCGCAGCGCCAGGACTGGACAAATCCCGCCTTCGACGATCTCGTGGACCGGGCGATCGGGGAAACCGATCCCGCCCGGCGCACGGAGATGTACAGACATGCCGAAAGGATCCTGGTGTCCGATTACGGCGGGGCCTTCGTCTATCATCCCATTGGCTACGGCCTGCGCAAACCCTGGTTGAAGGGATATTCCAGACGGCCAGACGGCACGGTGGGTAACATGATGTGGACCGAGGTTTACATCGGCGCACACTGAGGACAGGCAGGGAGGTGCGACATGACTGGTGAACAAACTGCTGTTCCGGCGAAACAGCGTATCAACATGAGTTGCGGGCAGACGCCCCTTTCGCCTTCCTGCCTCGCGGCGATCGGGCAGCAGCTCGTGGAACCGGTCTATTACTCCCATTACCCGCAGATCGAAAAAGAGACCTGTCTCATGCTCAAGGAACTGATGCATACCCGAAACGGCCCCATGCTCATACCGGGCTCCGCCGTGTACGGCCTGGAGGCGGCCGTGCTGAGCACCGTCGAGTCCGGTGACCGCGTACTGACGGTCCAGACCGGCATTTTCGGCCGGCTGTTGACCGCGTTGGCCAGGTTCGCGGGTGGGGATACGACCGAGATCGCCCTCGAGGAAGGGCAGTCGGTCGCGCCCGAAACGATTCGCGATCAGTTGCGGGCGGCCCCCGAAACAAAACTTGTGGCGCTGGTGCACTGCGAGACCACGACCGGCACACTGAATCCGATCGAGGCCGTCGGACGCATGCTGGAGAAGGAGTTTCCCCACGTGATCTACATGGTGGACTGCGTGTCTTCCTTCGGCGGCATCGAGATACGCGTCGACGACTGGGGCATCGACCTGCTGGTCACCACGACCCAGAAGTGCCTGAACGCGCCGCAGGGTCTGGCGATCGTGGTGGCGAGCGACAAGGCCTGGGACAAGATCGAAAACCTGCGCCACGCGCCGCGCGCCATGTGCCTCGACCTCCACTCCTGGCGACGCTACGGCATGGACGGCGGCGCCGCGCTGGGCCACGACACGTCCGAAAAGAGAGGCGTTCCGCGGGCGAATAAACTCCATCCACGGGACTGGCCCGCCCACGGTCCCCATCCCTCATACACCCTGGTCGCGGGCCTGCATGCGTCGCTGAAGGCCATCATGAACGAGGGACCGGAGCAGGTATACCGTCGCCAGTTCGTCGCGTCCAGGGCGGTGCACGCCGCACTAGGCGCCATGGGACTGGGCATCGTAGCCGAAACCGAGGCCTCGGCCGCTCCCGTCGCGACTCGCATCGCGCTGCCCGATCACCTCGATATGGCCGCGTTGCCCCGTATCCTCTACGAAGACCACGGCATCGCGATCAGCAGCCTCGCCCGCATCGGGACCATGGGCTTCATGGCCGTTCCGGAGTACGTGCTGAGGACGATAGCGGCGCTGGAACAGGCCTTGAACAAGATGGGCTGGGAGGTGGAAGATGGGGCGGGCGTAGCCGCTGCCCGGGCGGTCTTCGAGCATTCGGATGCCGCTGCCGGCCGGGCAGGCAGCACCCAGGACGCGGCCATGTAACCGCGCGTCATACCAACGCGACCCCTGGCGGCCGGTCTGGGCCCGGTCCGGCCAACCCGGCCGGAAGACCCCGAGCTCCCGGCACCGTCCCGGAATCTACCGGTCGTTCCCGGCACCGTCCCGGAATCTACCGGTCGTTCCCGGCACCGTCCGATCCGAAAAGCCAGTCCCAGAATCCCCTGCTTCGATCGGCGCCGGTCCCGTCCCGCACGACCTCCTTCGTGACGTACAGTGTCGTCGACAGGTTGAGATGCTTGTCGACGCGTATGGCGTATCCGCCCCGGTCGTTACGCTCAAGCGCCTCGGTGCGCAGATAGGGTTTCCACAGTTCGTTGTGCTGCCTGTGCCACAGGAACACGCCGGCCACGTCCTCGACCAGAATGCGTTCGGCCTCCCGGTAAAGCGCGATACGTCGCGCCGGATCGCCGATCAGGTGATTGGCGACGGCCATGATGGACTCGAAACGTTCGTCGTACCAGGCATGGCGGCCCGTTGAAAGCCAGATGCCGAGCAGGTTGCTGGGATCCATGTAGTCGTACCCGTAGGGGATCATGGCGAAGGCGATGCCGCCCTGGTACATGGTTTCCATGAACAGCTTGGCCTCGGTGTTCTGCACGCCGATATCGATATTCAGGTTGTGTTTCAGCATGGCCTGTACCGCCTGCGGCGCCTGTCCCCCCTGCAGGTTGGCCCCCCTGATCCACATCACGGTCCGCGGAAATCCCCTGCCGTCCGGATAGCCGGCTTCCGCGAGCCGCTTCCTCGCCAGATCCGGGTCGTATCGCTGTATCGGCGCGAGTCCCCGGGTATTGGCCGCGGGAAAGCCGTCGGGCAGCATGGACACCGCCGCAACGGCGACCCCCTGGAGGGCGGACTCGACCAGCGCTTCGGCGTCGATGGCGTGGCTGAACGCCTGTCGCACCCTCAGATCGTCGAAGGGCGGCTTGAAGGTGTCCATCATCAGGTAGGTGGTCCCGAAGGCCATATAGGTGTCCAGCTGGTCCCTGAGCCGGGGATCGTTCTCTACACGGTTGATTTCAGCCTGGTTCGACAGGGCAACGTGGTCGACCGATCCCGCCTCGTAGGACGAAAGCATCGGTGGGGGGACCGCGGCGTTGTAGAGCTTCGAGACCACCTTTTCCAGGTAGGGTTTGTGGGGTCCCCGGTAGTGGGGATTCGGCGCCAGCACGATCCGGTCCAGCTTGGACCATTCCACCAGCCTGAAGGGGCCGCTGCCCAGCAGCGTTTCCGGCCTCGTCGACCACCCGGGACCGTACTTCTCGAACAGGTGAGTGGGCGTTACCCAGCTGAAGGTCAGGATCAGGGGCAGGTAGGGGGTGGGATCGTCGGTTGCAAAGGCGATGGTGTGATCGTCCAGCGCCTTTACACCCAGGGAATCGAGGGGCAGGTTGGCGGCAACGACCTCTCCCCAGTTCCTGATCGACCGGTAGAACCATTCGAGATCGAACCCCGTGGCGGGGTCCGCCCACCGTTTGAAGGTGTCCTCGAAGTCGTAAGCCGTGAGCGGATGGCCGTCGGCGAAGATCAGGTCGGGTTGCAGGTGAAACGTCCAGGTGAGCCCGTCATCGGAGACCTCCCACCGGGTCGCGGCGGCCGGCAGCAGGTTGTAGTTCCGGTCCATGCGCACCAGCGGTTCGTTGACCAGGGCGTAATCGTGGCCGATCACCTGGTAGTGGGAGGCGGCCATGTCCAGGTAGCGGTCCTCGGCCTTGAAGCTGGTGAAGACCTGGTACTCGGGCGGCGCCGCGTCGGGAGGAAGCGGAATGCCGATGGAATTGACGTAAGAAGCGGGCGACTCGGGCGACTTCTTGTCCGGCCATGCCAACGCGGCCGTGCAGACCATGCATATCGCGGAAAGGACCGCAATGGAGAATCGGACCCTCACGTTAAGTTCCCTTCCTCCCGGACAGGCGATACCGGTCACTCCAGGTACAGGATCACCTTGCCCGCTTCGATCTCCACCCGGTAGGTCTTGACCCGCATACGGGGATCGTAGAGGGCGCGGCCGGAAGCGAGGTCGAACTCCCACTGGTGCCAGGCACACTTGAGGACCGGCTTTTCGTGATGATCGACCGAGTACACTTCATCGGCCGTTACATGGGGCCTCAGGCGTCCGCTGCAGAGCGGCCCGCCCTTGTGCGGACAACGGTTCCGCAGGGCGTAGAAGACCCCGTCCACGTTGAATACGCCGATCCCGCCGCGTCCGCCCGCGGGGACGATCCGCCTCTCGCCCGGGGGCAGGTCATCCACCGCGGCGACCTCGTAGCGCTCGCTCATCTGGTGGGGTTCCCCGATTCGTCCAGGCCGTACAACTCGCGGGCTGTCTCCACGAATACTCTGCGCTTCAGCCGCGCATCCACGCCGGGAAGCACCGAGTCCGGTGATTCCCAGTCCCAGTGGGGATAGTCGCTGGCGTACACGAGGATCTCGTCCGCGTGCAACCAGTCGAGGAAGGTCTTGAGGTCCTTCCGGGTCGGCGGCTGTTCCATGGGCTGGCATCCGAACCGCACATGTTCGCGTATGTACTCGCTGGGAGGCCGCTTGACCCAGGGCGTGTAGTCCCTTACCGCCTTCCAGTCGGCGTCCATGTGCCACATCAGTCCCGGTACCCAGAAGGTATCGTGTTCGATGAAGATGAATTTCAGCCCGGGGAATTTCTCGAACGTGCCTTCGCAGATCAGGCTCGAGACGTGTGCCATGGCGATCTGGGGCCGGGCCATGCGCATTTCCAGGTAGTAGGAGGGATATCCGGCGGCCGTGGGGGCATTGGCGAAGCCGGCGCCTTCCACGCCGAAGTGCACGCACATGGGAAGCCGGCATTCCTGCGCCGCCTCGTAGATCGGGTCGTAGAACCGGTTCCCGAAGGGCATGCGCCCCCCGGCGGGCATGATGACCTGGAGCACCTCGGGCCTGTCCCCGATCCGCCGGACCTCCGCGGCCGCCTGCTTCGGATCGGACGGCGCTATCGCAACCGATGCGCGGAACCGGCCGTCCGCCTTGACCCAGGTCTCCAGGGTCCAGTCGTTGAAAGCCCGGCACATGGCGGCGCCGAAGTCGGCGTCCGGATGCACCGCCGCGCCGTATACCGTTACCCCCGTCAACAGGGCGACATCGACGCCGTATTCATCGAGATGGTGCTTGCGGGCCAGCTCGACGTTGCTGCTGGGATGGGTTTCGGTGTGTTCCCAGAGTTCGGCCCGGCAGCCGCCCTTGGGGAGATTGGTATACACGAGGCCGGGCATCATGGCCCCGAAGTCCTTCACGTACTCCACGTAATGACCGGGGAGATACGGGAACAGATCATCGATTTCCACGACGCCGTGGTGCAGGTCGCAGTCGATGAGACCGATCGGATTGCCGGCGCTCGATCCATTGGTTTTCATATTCGGACGCATCCCGTACTCGTGTTCCGCGGAAGGAGTGGACGGACTACGTCATAAACGTCCGCAACGTGGTTTATGTCAAGCAGTTTGCAGGATCGTGCAACATGATGAACCAGACAAGTTTGTACTTTCAATTTACATCCGTTCCGCTATATTAAGTAGCTTTCGTCCACATTACTCTTTTCACCCGGCCAAGGCGGTCCTGCCGAGCATGATGTCCTGGATTTACGAGCCCGAAGCCTGGCTCCTCCTCGCGACCCTGGCGAGTGTCGAGATCGTACTCGGCATCGACAACATCGTCGTCATTACGATCCTGGTCGGCCGGCTGGAAGCCCACCGGAGGCAGCGGGCCCGGATCTACGGCCTCGCGCTGGCGATGATCACGCGGCTCTGCCTGCTGTTCACCCTGACCTGGATTGTCCGGCTGAGATACACGTTGTTCACGGTGTTCGGCGAGGATATCTCGGGCCGGGACATCATCATGCTGGTGGGCGGCTTTTTCCTTCTCGTCAAAGCCGTGCACGAGATCCGTCACATGTTCCACGTGCAAGCGGAGCCGGAGCACACGTTCCGGTCGAGTTCCTATGCGGGTATCCTGATCCAGATCGCCTTCATCGATGTCATCTTCTCGCTGGATTCGGTAATCGTCGCGGTGGGCATGGCGGCGGACTACCTGCCCGTCATGGTGCTGGCGATCGTCATCGCCATCCTGGTCATGATGCTTTCGGCCCGGACGATCGGGGAATTCGTGGACGCCAATCCGAGCGTCAAGCTGCTGGCCCTGAGTTTCCTGGTACTGATCGGTATCGCGCTCATGCTGGAAGGCGTCGATATACACGTAGACAAGGCGTACCTGTATACCGCGATCGCCTTCACCGTGATCGTGGAGTTCGTGAACATGCGGTTGCGCGGAAGCCGGATCAAGACGCTGGCCGTCGGCGTCCTCGCGCTGATCAGCCTGAAGTTCGTTCTGAGCTTGTTCGGGGTACAATTCGAGAACGAGTACCTGTATGTCGCCGTCGCGTTTTCGGCGTTCGTGGAAATACTGAACGCGCGCCTTTTCGGGCGCAGGACGCCGGCAAGCACGTAAAGGGACGGATTCTCCGGAGGTCTGCATGGAATACCGGCAACTCGGGCGTTACGGCGTGCGCGTGTCGCCCATCTGTCTCGGCACGGCGTTCCGGGGCTTCTGGGCCGGTCAGACGGACGAGAAGACCTGCATCCGCACGATTGAAACGGCGGTGGATCTCGGGATCAACTTCATCGACTGCGCCAACTTCTATTTCGCCGGAAGGTGCGAGGAAGTGCTGGGCAAGGCGCTGGCCGGTATGAAGGACAAGCGGGATAACCTGGTGATCACCACCAAGGTCTGGAGCGAGATCGGGCCGGGTCCGAACGACAGGGGCACCTCGCGCTATCACATCATGCGGGAGATCGACCGCTCGTTGAAACGCCTGGGACTGGACCACGTCGATCTCTATCTCCTGCACCACTTCGATCCCGACACGCCCCTGGACGAAACGCTGGACGCCATGAACGACGTGGTCAGGCAGGGCAAGGCCCGATATGTCGGCATGTGCAACTACACGGCCGCGCAGGTCGTCGAGGCGCTGTGGGTGGCCGACAAACACGGATTTGCCACGCCGGTCTGCCTGCAGAACCACTACAACCTGATCCATCGCTCCGGCGTGGAAGATGAGCTTCTCGACCGGTGCCGCCGGCACGGACTGGGGATGATGACCTACAGTCCCATCGCCGTCGGCCTGCTTGCGGGCCGGTGCCGGCGGGGCGCGGATCCTCCCGCGGACTCGGTCTGGGCGAAGGACGTCGAGCGTTTCAGGAAAATCATGACGCCGGCCGTCGACCAACTCGTCGCCACGTTGATCGACGCGGCCGCGGAACTTGGCAGAACCCCCGCGCAGGTCGCCTTCGCCTGGATCCTGGATCATCCCGAAGTGACGGCCGCCATGACCGGTCCGGACCGGCCCGAACACGTGGAGGAGGTCTGCGGCGGGACGGGCTGGGCACTGCCTGCCGAGATACGACGCAAACTGGACGAGGCTTCCGCCCCGGATCGCCTCGGTCGGGCCGAGTAGCGCCATCCCGGGCGGGTGCGCGTCCGTTTCACAGGCGGTCGGCCCTGGCCCACCCCATGCGGGACGGACGACGACGTTACCCCCTCAACCGTCCCCGTCGTCCTTTACATCAGTAGGGGCCATCCGGTCGATCCTGAGCCGCTGGACGCGGGTAGGCTCCACGCGTAGCGCCGTCATCAGGTGTGCGCCGGCACGGACCTGTTCCCCCTGCCTGGGAATGTGACCCAGCAGCTCGATCATGACCCCGCCCGTGGTATCCGAGGTCAGTTCGTCGGGAAGTTGCAACCCGCAGGCCCTGATGACCTGGTCGACGGGACAACTGGCTTCGACCTCGAACCGGTGGGGCCCCGTCCGTACGATAAGCGGCGCTTCACTGTCGAACTCGTCCTGAATGGGACCGACCAGTTCCTCCAGGACGTTTTCCAACGTAATCATCCCGGAAACCGTTCCAAACTCGTCCACCAGGACGGCAAGCATGGTATTGCGGCGCTGGAATTCCAGGAGCAGCGCGTCCAGCCTGATGGTCTCGGGCAGGAACAGCGGGTCCCGTGCGATCTCTTCCAGGCTGGAGGCCCCCCGTTCGTCGAACAGGTTCCGGAACAGGTCCTTGACGTGGATAATCCCGACGATCTGGTCCAGGTCCTCGTTGCACAGCGGGAAGCGCGTATGTCCCGATTCGGCTACCACACGTAGTTTCGTTTCCTTTTCATCGTGCTGGTTCAGGTACACGATCTGGTTGCGGGGCAGCATGTACCGGCGCGCGACTTTCTCTTCCAGATCGAGCACGTTTTCCATGATCCGCCGTTCCCGCAGGGTGACGTGACCACCTGCCACCATGGTGACCAGGGTCATCCGCAACTCGGGTTCCGTGATGGACCCGCCCTGCTCGTTCGAGATCCGTATGCCGATACACCTCAGCATGAGGTTGGCGCTGACGTTCAGCAGCCAGATGAAGGGCCGGAACACCTTGTAGAAGACGACGAGCGGAATCCCGATGGCCTGGGCTACCTGCCGGTACTTCTGCAGCGCGACGAATTTGGGGACAAGCTCTCCCGCGGTGATCAGCAGGAAGGTCATGATCGCAAAGGCAACCGGGGTCGCAATGAGGTGGGATGTCTCCGCGGAGAAACCCAGGGAAAGTACAAGCGGTTCGAGCAGCGCGGCCATGGTCCGTTCGCTGAACCAGCCGAGTCCAAGACTTCCGAGTGTAACACCCAGTTGGCACGAAGAAAGGTACGTGTCGAGGCTGTGCAGGATGTTACGAACGATCTGCGCGGTTCTGCTGCCGTCCTTCGCCAGTACCTCGATCTCAGACAGACGTATCTTTACCAGGGCGAATTCCGCTGCCACGAAAAAGCCGTTGAACGCAACCAGCAGCAGGACGATGACAAGGTCGGTCATGGTTCAGGGGAAGATCGGGGCGTACCTGTGGCGGCTGAGGTTGAGGTTGAAGTCAGGGACCAGGGACATTCAGCGAACGGGGCCGCCGAAGCGCTCGGAAAGCGCTTCGCGACGGTAGTCGAAAATCGCGTTCAGTTGGTTTTCGACGATCGCTGCATGTACCATACGGCCCAGAAATCCAAATGGCAAGGCATAATGGATCAGGTCGGTCATTTCCACGCCGTGCTCCGTGGAGCGCAATCGGTGTTCGTGGTGCCAGAACCTGTAAGGCCCGGATCTCTGTTCGTCAATGAAATACCTAAGTGGTTCTGCCTGAGTGATTTCCGTGACCCAGTCAAAGCAGAACATCTTGTAGAGTCTGAGCCTGTACGTGATGATGAGACCCGGGTACACGCAGTCCGGAAGTTCGGAAGTGACGGTCAGTCCGACCCCGGGCGGAGTCAGATCCTGAAGATGCTCGGGGCGGCACAGAAAATCCCAGGCGGTGTCCGGGGATACGGGCAGATGCTGCGTACGCTGCAACCGGTAGACGTGCATGGAATTTCGGATCTCCAGTTCGCATTTGCCGTCAAAGCAAGGCGCGGCCGGCCGTGGTGGGTCGGGTCGATCCCATGCGGAGCCGCTCTTCCCGGATACTACGGAATTCCTTTGCACGAGTCAAACCCCATTACCCGGGCGGGGCAGCTGCGCGCTCTTGCCGGTCTTGACACCGCGCGGTCCCGGTTTTAACTTCCGCCACACTATGGTCATACTCGTTACCGGCGGATCGGGGCTGGTCGGCCGCCGGCTGATCCCATACCTCGAGACACAGGGCCACCGGGTCATTCGCCTGGTCAGATCCAGGGACATGACCGGCGGGCAGGCGGCCTTCTGGTCCACCTCTGAGGGCCGTTTTCACTGGGATGGACCCGAAGGGCCGGACGCCGTCGTGCATCTGGCGGGCGAGCCGATCCTGGGCCGCTGGACCAGGGCCAAGAAGGCCCGGATACGGGACAGCCGCGTCGATCCCACCCGCAACCTCTGCACGTTCCTCGCGGGGATGGAGGCGCCCCCCAGGGTCCTGGTGGCCGCGTCGGCCACCGGTTTCTATGGCAACCGCGGCGAAGAACTGCTTGGGGAGGAGTCCCTGTCCGGGGACGGCTATCTGCCCCGGGTATGCAGGCAGTGGGAAGCGGCGACAGGACCGGCCCGCGAGGCCGGGATCCGGGTCGTGAACCTGCGCATCGGCCTGGTGCTGACGCCCGAAGGGGGCGCGCTGGCCGCCATGCGCACGCCTTTCCGGCTTGCCTTGGGTGGAAAGGTCGGGGACGGCCGTCAGTACATGAGCTGGATTACGCGGGACGACCTGGTTGCCGCGGTGCGTTTCGCCCTGGAATCGGACCATCTGGCCGGACCCGTCAACGCGGTTTCTCCCCAACCCGTCACCAACGCGGAATTCACCCGGATGCTGGGCGCGGTGCTGCATCGTCCGACCCCTTTTACGATACCCGCCTTCGTCGTCCGCCTGTTGTTCGGCCAAATGGGCCAAGACCTGCTCCTGGCGAGCGCGAGGGTCGTGCCCGAGCGTCTTAAGGAAGCGGGTTTCGAATTCGGGCATCCCGATCTGGCGGCAGCCCTGGACGGCCTGTTGCAGGCAGGATCTCGGGACTGACGGGCAAACGGCAGCGCAACGACCGCCACGCCGCGTACATACCGCAGTATATCACGCCGCGTACATACCGCAGTATATCACGCCGCGTACATACCGCAGTATATCACGTCGCGTACGTACCGCGTATATACAGTAACCACGGAAGGGCCATGAATAACGACAACCGGCACCAGCAGTCCCATGCGCCCGCTCCGGGTTCCGGTGGATTCCTGGACGTCATCGAACGGGTCGGGAACCGCCTGCCGGATCCCGCGACGCTCTTCCTGATCGGCGCGCTGTTCATCGTCGTACTCTCCGATATAGCGGCCCGGGGAGAATGGACCGTGGTCCAGCACCTTCCGGAGCAGGTCATCCGGGAAGATGGTTCGGCCGGCGTGGCGTGGCGCGAGACGGGAAAGACCTTCACGTCCACCAGTCTGCTCACCCGGGACGGCCTCTTCTGGGTCGTGGGCAACATGGTGGAGAACTTCATGCGCTTCCCGCCCCTCGGCGTCGTACTCGTGGGCATGCTGGGCATCGGCGTGGCGGAACGGACCGGCATGATCGGCGCCCTCCTGAAGGCCTTCATGCTGGCGGTCCCGGGCCGTTTGCTCACCCCGGCCATGGTCTTCATCGGCATCATGTCTTCCATGACGCTCGACGCCGGCTATGTGATTCTGCCCCCCCTTGCGGCCGCGCTGTACAAGGCGGCCGGACGGTCCCCGCTGGCCGGGCTGGCCGCCGTTTTCGCGGGCGTATCCGCGGGATTCAACGCCAACCTGTTCGTGACCGGCCTGGACCCCCTGCTGGCCGGCCTGTCCACGGCCGGGGCGCAGACGATCGACGCGGCCTACCAGGTCGCCGCCACGTGCAACTGGTACTTCATGATCGCATCGACGGTGATCATGACCCTGGCGGGGTGGCTCGTCACGGCCTGGTTCGTGGAGCGGCGCTTGGCGGACAAATCCCCCGAGGAAGGCGGACCGGCGCCCCCGTCGTCATCGGATCCGGACGAACACGCGCTGACGGCCGTGGAGAAGCGGGGCATGGTCCGGGCCTCCATGGCGTTCTTTGCGGTGCTCTCGGCCATCGTGTTCATGATCCTGTGGCCAGGCGCACCGCTGCACGGGACGGGCAATCTGTTCGACCGGTGGGTGGAAGCCATTGTGCCCCTCCTGCTCTTCTGCTTCATCCTGCCCGGTATCGTGTACGGGATCTCGGTGGGCGCCATCAAGAGCGACAAGGACGCGGCCCGGTTGCTCATCGAAACGATCGCCACCATGGCGCCGATTATCGTCCTGGCCTTCTTCGCCGCCCAGTTCATCGCCTACTTCCAGTATTCGGGCCTCGGCCAGATGCTGGCGATGGCCGGCGGCCAGGCCCTCGGCCAGGCGCAGATGCCGGCATGGATGCTGATCATCGCCTTCATCCTCGTCACCCTGGCCTTCAACCTGCTGATCGGTTCCATGTCGGCCAAGTACGCCCTCTTCGCGCCGATCTTCATCCCCATGTTCATGATGGTGGGCATCAGCCCGGAACTGACGCAGGCGGCCTACCGGATCGGCGACTCCGTCAGCAACACGATCACGCCCCTGAACCCCTACCTGGTGATCATCCTGGTCTTCATGCGCCAGTTCGTGCCCAAAGGTGGCATGGGCACGCTGATTTCCACCATGCTCCCCTATACCGTGGTATTTACCGTCATCTGGACGCTCGTCCTCGTGATCTGGATGGCGATGGGCATTCCCCTCGGTCCCGCGGGCGGACTGGTCTACGTGCCCTGACCGCGTTCCGACCGACGGCGAAGGTACAGGTAGGCGGGGATGCCCAGGGCGGTCAGCGCGAGTCCCGCTATGGATTCGCCAGGCGTCTCGAAGAGCATGTTGGCGAGAATGCCCGCGGAACCGGCGATGAACAGCAGGGGGACGACCGGGTAGCCCCAGGCTTTGTAGGGCCTGGGCAGGTCGGGGCGTTTCTTTCGCAGCCTGAAAACCGCGGCCGCTCCGGCAATCCACAGCATGAGATTGGCGAAGGTGACGAAGGTGATCAGGTCTTCGAAGGTGCCGCTGAGGGTGAGCACGCATGCCCATGCCGCCTGTAAGATCACCGCCTGCCCCGGCGTGCGGTACCGGGGATGCACCCGGCCCGCCCGCCTGAAGAACAACCCGTCCCCGGCCATGGCGAAATAGACGCGGGGCCCCACCAGGATGCTGGCGTTCAGCGCGCCGACGATGGACACGATGACGGCCGCCGACAGGAGCACGGCGCCGACTCCGCCGAAGAGGACGTTGGCCGCCGCTTCCCCGACCCGTACGACACCGGCCATTTCCCCCACCGGCATGGCCTTCAGGTAGATGTAATTCACCAGCAGGTAGACCACGGTGACACTCGCGGTGCCCAGGAAGAGGGCGCGCGGCAGGTTCCGGGCGGGTTCCCTGACCTCTCCGGCGACGAAGGTGACCTCCTCCCAGCCGGCAAAGGCCCAGGCAACGGCGATCAGGGCGACGCCGAAGGCGACGATCAGTTGCCCGAAGTCTATCCCCTGCGCGTTGAGCCGGAAGTCAATGGGCTGATCGGACCCGCTCCAGAGCCCGAAGAGGATGAACAACCCGAGCGCGGCGATCTTGATCACCGACGAGACGTTGGTGATGTACTTGCTGAAGGTGACGCCGCGGTAGTTCACGACCGTGAGCAGGACGACCAACGCCAGCGCGGTGACGTGTCCCGCGGAGAGGGCGTACTGGAACGTCCAGCCGGGGAAGGCGATCTCGGTCTCGAAGAACACGTTAGCCATGCCGAGGGAGGGGAAGAAGTACCCGGCGTATTCGGCGAACCCCACGCCGAGCGCGGCGATGATGCCGGTGAGGTACATGGTGAAGGACACCCATCCGAAGAGGAACCCGCAAAAGGGGCCGTAGGCTTCTCTCAGGTATACGTACTGGCCCCCGGCACGGGGCATGGCGGCCCCGAGTTCGGCGTAGGCCAGGGCGCCGGCGAGGGCGTGCAGGCCGCCGAACAGCCAGGCGAGGAGAATGAGCGACGCGGACGGTATCCCTCTGGCCATCAGGCCGGTGGTGAGGAATATCCCCGATCCGATCACGATGCCGACGATGATCATCGTCGTGTCGAAAAGGCCGAGCTGGCGGACCAGGCCAGTCTTTTCTTTCTGATCGTTCGGAATTGCCATATATTGAGGACAGCGGTTGTTCTATGAGGCGGCCGGACCGCGTGCGGGCGCGGTCCGTGCAGCAGCAGGGAGCGGAAGACGAACGTCCATGTTACCGGGGCGATTCGTGAAAGTCAAGATGCGACTGCAACAGGGAAAGGGAACCCCGAGATGAACGATCCGGCCTTGGACCTCATCGACTCGAAGACCTACCCCATTCACCGGCCCGGATCGGCCTCGTACAGTGCGCTGGTGGCGCGGTGCAGAGACGATCTGGCGACGCGGAGCGCCTGTCTGCTGCCCGGATTCGTCACGGAGGAGGCTAGGGGACGCATGGCGGCCGAGGTGGACCGCGCCGCCCCGGAGGCCTTTCCGTGCCGGAACGCCCACAACGTCTACCTCGAGGAACACGACGACGCCTTCCCGGCCGAACACCCCCGTCGCAGGCTTCAGGCCACGCAACTGGATTCGGTCGCCTTCGACCAGATCCGTCCCACGGATGGCCTGCACCGGCTGTATTCCTGGGATCCGCTGCTCTCCTTCATCGCCGACGTCCTCGACAAGGAACACTATTACAGGATGGCCGACCCCTTTGCGGCGCTGACGGTCAACGTCATGGGCGAGGGGCAGAACCACGGCTGGCATTTCGATGAATCCGAGGTTACGACCACGCTGATGGTGCAGGCGCCCGAAGCGGGCGGCGCATTCCAATACGCCCCGGACGTCCGTCCGAAAGAAGGCGACGGCTACGACGTCGTGGACCAGGTACTGCGTGGAAGTTACCCCGATATACGGACGCTCGCGGTGGAACCCGGCACGCTGATCCTCTTCGTCGGCTACCGTTCCATGCACCGGGTTACCCCGGTCGAGGGGCCGGTAACCCGGTACGTCGCCACCTTCTGCTACAAGGACCGGCCGAACGTCTGCAACAGCCCCGAGGTGCAGAAGCTGTTCTACGGCCGAACGGCCTGATGGAGAAGTGTGGAAGGAAACAGTCTTCGGAAGGACCGCGCCGGGAGGTGGACCATTGCACGCGGTGATCATCGGTAACGGGGTGACGGGCGTCACCGCGGCCACGCGCGTCAGGCAGCTTCAGCCGGACTGGAAGATCACGATGATCTCCGGCGAATCGTCTTACCACTATTCCCGCCCCGCCCTGATGTACATCTTCATGGGGCATATGACCTACGAGGCGACGAAGCCCTTCGAGGACCGTTTCTGGCGCGACCGGCGGCTCGACCTGGTCAGGGACTGGGTCACCGGCATCGATATCGAGGACAAGCAGCTGGTGCTGCACCGAAGCGGACGGCTGCCCTACGACAGGCTGCTGATCGCCACCGGCGCCAAGTCGAACAAGTTCGGCTGGCCGGGGCAGGATCTCGAGGGCGTTCAGGGCCTGTACAATCTGAAAGACCTGCGGCAGTTGTACGAGAACGTGGAGCGGACCGAGCGCGCGGTCATCGTCGGCGGCGGACTGATCGGCATCGAACTGGCCGAGATGCTGCATTCGAGGCATATCCACGTCACCTTTCTCATACGGGAGCCGTCCTACTGGTGCAACGTACTGCCCATGGAAGAATCGGGCATGATCAACCGGCTGATCGAGGAACAGGGCATCGGCCTGATCAGGGAGACCAACCTGAAGGAAATCGTGGACGACGGCACGGGGCGGGTCGAGGCGGTCGTCACCGAGTTCGACGACCGGATCGACTGCCAGCTGGTCGGCCTGACCCCCGGCGTTTCGCCCAATATCGACCTGGTCAAACCGACACCCATCGAAGCGGGACGGGGCGTCCTGGTAGACGCGTCCTTTCGGACGAACATCCCCGACGTCTACGCCGCCGGGGACTGCGCGGAGATCGTCAGTCGCAACGGCGGGCGCAACCTGATCCAGCAGGTCTGGTACACGGGCAAGAAGCAGGGCAAGGTCGCCGGCGAGGTGCTGGCCGGGGAGGAAAAGGAGTACGACCCGGGGATCTGGTACAATTCCGCCAAGTTCTTCGACCTGGAATACCAGACTTACGGCATGATCCTGAATACGCCCCAGCCCGGTGAACACCACCTGTACTGGGAACATCCGTCCCACCGGCACGCCGTCCGCGTCGTCGGTGCCGACGGGTGCGTCAAGGCCTTCAATTTCATGGGTATACGCGCCCGCCACGAAGTGTGTGAACGCTGGATCGCCGAGCGGCGGAGCGTGGAGTACGTCCTGGACCACCTGGAGGAAGCCAACTTCGATCCGGAGTTTTTCGTCCGTCACGAGACGGAGATCGTCCGCTCCCTGGAGGAGCAACTCCCATGAGCACGTCGCCCGCTGCAACGACGCTGATAGACCCGGAGACCATCTCGTACTTCTACGATGAGGAGGCCGATGGGTTCGGCGAGCCCGCGTCGGCGGCCGAGGCGCCCAGGAAACCGGGCATGATGGTTTCCGCCGGCGTGATCGGGCTGGGTTTCCTCGCGCTCGTCGTCTCACTGCTCGGCACACCCTTCTCCGGGACCTGGACGCCCCTCTCCGGGACCTGGACGCCCTTCCTGCTGTCCTTCGGCCTGCTGTCGGCCGGAACCGTCGGTTACGTCTGGTTCGCCTACAGGGACACGGTGCCCGGCATCAAGCACGACGGCATCATGTTCGGCAATACGACGCACCGGGGCGCGATCGCCTGGGCGCTGGGCATCGCCCTCACGGGGTTCTACGTCGTGCTGTACTGGTGGCCCGAATACCTGGCGCGCGCCATCGCGCTCGTCGAGCCGCTGTCACTGGCCCTGGCGGGTCAGCCGGCGAACCAGTGGTTTCTGTACGGCTTCCTCTACACGATGGCCGTGGTCCTCTTCGGTTTCCGCATGTTCATGCGGTACCGCCACAACCGCTATCACATCATCCGGACCATATCGGTCATGTTCTTCCAGCTGGTCCTGGCTTTCGTCCTCCCCCAGTTCCTCCGCGCGCTGAACGAGCCGGAATTCTATTTCAGCTATTTCTGGCCGCTGAAATACGACTACCTGTTCCCCGGAACGGTGGACTACCTGGTCAACAGTCCGGGCGCCCTGGGTTCCTTCATGGTGTTCTGGGGCGCGGCCTGCTCCTTCATCGCCACGCCCGTGCTGACCTATTTCTACGGCAAGCGGTGGTACTGCTCCTGGGTATGCGGCTGCGGCGGCCTGGCCGAGACCCTCGGCGATCCCTGGCGGCATCTCACCCCCAAGTCGACGGTGTCCTGGAAGATCGAACGGGCGATCATTTACGCCGTGCTCCTGCTGATCATCCTGACGACGGCCGTGCTCTGGGTGAGCAGCACGTCCCAGGGCGCGCTGAGCGCCATTTCCGCGCCGCTGAAGCAATGGTACGGATTTTACATCGGCGCGGTCTTCGCGGGCGTGATCGGCGTAGGGTTCTATCCCGTCCTCGGCAACCGGGTCTGGTGCCGCTTCGGATGCCCGATGGCCGCGGTGCTGGGCATCATCCAGCGCTTCTTCTCCCGCTTCCGCATCACCACCAACGGCGGCCAGTGCATGTCCTGCGGGAACTGCACCACCTATTGCGAAATGGGCATCGACGTGCGGGCCTACGCGGAGCGCGGCGAGAACGTCGTCCGGGCTTCCTGCGTGGGGTGCGGGGTCTGTTCGGCCGTGTGTCCCCGCGGCGTGCTCAAGCTCGAGAACGGCACGTCGCACGGTGACCGCTACCCGGGGTCCGACAGACCGCTGGGCGCTTTCTCCGCGGCCATCAGCAAGGGCGCCAGGGTGTACGGCGACCGGGACGGTTACGTTTAAGGGCGCTCGGCAACACCGGACGGCGGCGCTTGGAAACACCGGACGACCGCGCTTGGAAACAGCGGACGGCGGCGCTTGGAAACACCGGACGGCCGTCTTCAGACCGCCCGGTATTCACCTGACCAGGAAGATCACCACGGCGACGGTGACGATGCTGCAGACGGTGGACAGGAACACGGCGTTGGCCGCGAAATCCTCCCGGCTGCCGAATTCCATGGCGATCAGGACGGTGTTGATGGCGGTGGGATAACTCGTGGACACCACCAGGATGGGGGCGATCCGCGGATCGATGTCCAGCAGGAGCACGAGTCCGTAACCGATCAGGGGCGAAACCACCAGGCGGCAGACCAGGGACGCCAGGCTGGCCTTCCACGCCTGGGTGATGCGGGTTCGGGCCAGCTGCATGCCCAGGGTGACGAGTGCCATGGGAACGAGGGCCTCGGCCAGGTACTCGATCGGCAGCCAGACGAAGCCGGGGAGCTGCAGGCCGTAGTTCCGGATCGCGAAGGCCAGGATCAGCGCGTAGACGAAGGGCATCCTGAAGGACTGCAGGAACGCTTTCCGGGCCGATATGCGTCCAACCGACACGAAGAACAGGCCCAGGGTGAATACGAGAAAGTTCTGCACGGCCAGGACGATGGACTGGACGGCGAGGCCCAGCGACGGAAAGGCCAGCTCACTGGCCGGAAAGCCGTAATTCCCGCTGTTGTAGTACATGACGGACAGGCTGAAGGCCTGCTTCATGTCCTTCCGGTACCGCATGATCAGGGCGCCGGCCACGCTGAGCGCGTAGAGTGCGACCAGCATGAGCAGGCAGAATACGCTGGTGTCCCGGACGAAGTCGGCGGAAAGCTCGGACTGGGTCAGGGATACGACGAGGGTCGCGGGCATGACCAGGTACAGCAGGACCCGGGTCAGGGCCTGCAGGTCGAAACGCCACTTCTTCTGAAACAGGTACCCGAGGGAGATGAGGACGAAGATCGGGGCGATGATGTCGATCAGGATGTTCAGGAATGGCATCGGATCGCCTGGGAAGGGGACCGGGCAGGTCGAGGCGCAGCGGCGGGGCCGGTGCCAGCCATCATGCGAAGGGGTCGAAACGGCCGTCCGCCGCCGTCCACCCGCCGTCGACGAACATGACGGAACCCGTGGTGTATGAGCTGGCGTCCGAGGCCAGGTAGAGTACGGCTCCGGCGATTTCTTCCGGTTTAGCCCAGCGCCGGAGCATGGTCTTGTCCGCGTACGCCCCGTACCAGTCCGGATGCCGTTTGATCTGGGCGGTCAGCGGCGTATCCACCACGCCGGGCGCGATGGCGTTGGCCCGCACACCCCTGTCGGCGAGTTCGGCCGCCAGCGCGCGGATCATGAGGACCACGCCGGACTTGGTCGCGGCGTAGACGCCCTGTCCCGGCTCCACCACCTGGGAACGGATACTCGAGAAGACGATGATACTGCCCCCGGAGTTGTCGGACATGGACCGGGCGACTTCGCGTACCAGCCGGAAGGTGCCCTTCAGATTGAGATCGACGACCCGGTCGTACTCCTCGTCCGTGTACTCGAGGAGCGGTTTTCGTATGTTTACGCTGGGCGTGCTGACCAGCACGTCGGGGGGAGAAATCCGGTCGAGCACGCGCAGTATACGGCCCGTATCCCGCATATCGAGCCCTGCCGGTTCGGCCGTTCCGCCGTTCTCGCGTATCTCGTCTGAGACGGATTCCGCCGCGTCCGGCCGTACGTCCGCGCAGACCACGCGGGCGCCGAACTGGGCCAGGCACAGGGCCGAACACCGGCCGATGCCGCTCCCGGCGCCGACGACCAGCGCGTTGCGGCCCGTCATATCGAAGAGGTTTCTGTAGTCGACCATGGGATTGTCCGGGTGCCGGGGTCGCACGCTGTTTTCGTCCAGACCGTCCATGCATCCGATTTGCAGTGAATCCATAGGGTCCACAATCTTAGGTTTCCGGTCCGCCCCTGTCAAGATGTTCGGCCCGTGGTCGGGGGGGTTGGGTCCGGGCCGAAACACGGGTGCCGGAACAGAGCCTGTCCGGCGTCGCAAGTAATCTCCTCGTGAGGAAGGACATGACCGGAAAAACGCTAATTGTCGCGAATCCGAAATCGGGCAGCGGGCGCGGCATGGATTACGCCGAGCGCGTTCGGCAATTGTTGACCGCGAACGAGGTGCCGGTCGATATCCGTCCTACCTCGGCCCGGGGCGATGCGGAGGCATTCGCGTCAGAAGCCGTCGATACCGGGTATGCCTGCGTCGCAGCCTGTGGGGGTGACGGTACGGTGCACGAAGCGGTGAATGCGCTGGCGGGCACGGATGTCGCCCTCGGCATTATCCCCTGCGGCCGCGGCAACGATTTCGCCCGGGCGGTCGGCATACCGCAGTCACCCGAAAAAGCGGCGTCCATCCTTTCACAGGGCCATGCCCGGTCCTTCGACCTGGGCAAAGTGAACGACCGATACTTCGCGACGGTGGTAACGCTGGGATTCGATTCGGAGGTGGCGAGACTGGTGTACGACGGTGAGGTCCCGCTCAAAGGCATGGCGGCCTATCTCTGGGGTGTGGCGCGCATGCTGCGGGTCTACCGCGGCGTGGGACTGCGCATGACCGGTGATTTCGGCACGATCAACCAGACGGTCCTGCTCGCGGCCACCGGGAACACAAGCACGTATGGCGGCGGGATCAGGATCGCGCCGAAGGCCACCCCGACGGACGGGCAGCTCGATATCTGCCTCGTGCGCATGATGAGCGCGGGCCGTATCCTTCGCGTGTTTCCCAGGGTCTACTGGGGCGGCCATCTGAGTCACCCCAGCGTCTTCTCCTACCGCACGAGCAGCCTGAGACTGGAAACGGAGCAGCCCGTGGTGCTGTTCGCGGATGGCGAACCCGTGGGCGAGTCGCCGGCGGAGATCGTCGCGGTACCCCGCGCGCTGCGCATAGTCTGTCCGGACCCCGCGGCCTGAACGACGCGCCGCATCCGCATTTGCTAATCCCTGCTTTTATACAGCCGCGAATACATGAGTCCGCCCACGGTACCGTCGGGATACCGGGTGTATCCCTTGAGGTTCGATTTGCGAAGCTGCATCGTGAGCGGATGGAACACGAAGGCGGCGGCGTAGTCGCCCACGAGGATTTCCTCCGCCTCCCGGTAGAGACTCGTTCGCCTTTCCGGGTCCAGTTCGGCGCCGGCCCGTTCCACCAGCGCGTCGAATTCAGGATTCGCCCAGTCGTGCCGTCCCGCGCCTTTCGGTTGGGAGTGCCAGGTCATATCGAGCATGTTTCGCGGGTCCATGTAATCTGCGACGAACCGCAGGAACCCGAAATCCATTTCCCAGTTATACAACTTGCTCATGTAGGCCGTCCGGTCCAGCGTACGGATGGTCACTTTGACTCCGAGATGTTCCAGCAGCATGCTTTGTATGGCCACGCCCGCCATTTGCATGGAAGGCGTCGGCGCGCGAATCCACATTTCCTGCCTGGGAAACCCCCGTCCGTTCGGGTATCCGGCCTCCCGCATCAACGCTTTAGCCCGCCGGGGATCGAAAGCCTGGTACGGCTTCATGGCTTCGCCGTTGTATTCCCTGAAGTCCGGAGGCAACATCGAATAGGCCGGCGCCGCCGCGCCGCGCAGGACTACCCGGCAGATGGCGTCCCGGTCCATCGCCCGCGCGAAAGCCTCTCGCACCCGAATGTCGTTGAATGGGGGATCCGAAACGTTGAAGAAGAGATACCAGGTCGTTCTTCCGGGGGATCTGACGAGTTCCCCGCCGAGCACCGGGTGGCGTTCTATCCGGTCCAGGTCGTTGATATCCACCGTCTCCACGTCCACCTCGTCGTTTTCGTAGGCCAGGACGGTCTGCGCCGCGGCGTAGCGGAAGGGATGGACCACTCTTTCCAGCAGGGGTTTGTGGGGGCCGTTGTACATGGGATCGGGCACGAAGGTCATATGGCTGCCCGTAGCCCATTCCGCCATCCTGAAACCCGAGTTCGACACGATGTTGTCGACTTCGGTCCATTTCCGGCCGTGTTTCTCGACGGCCCAGCGCGGGGTCGGGTAGGCCAGGGCGAAAGACACGACGTGGGGGAAATGGGGCGCTCCGCGCTCCAGGAGCACCTGCAGCGTGAGATCGTCTATTGCCCGGACGCCCAGTTTCTCCAGGTCCTTGATCTCCCCGAGGCTGATGGCCTTCGCGTTCATTATGTCGTAGTAGAAGAAGGCGTAGGGATTGGCGTTGGCGGGATCGAGCATCCGCCTGAAGGCGAATACGAAATCATGGGCCGTAACGGGCCTTCCGTCGCTCCACCGGGCGCCCGGGCGCAGGTGGAACGTCCATTCCCTGGCGTCATCGGACACGTCGTAACCGGTGGCGGCGGCCGGTATGGGCTGCCACAACTCGTCCCGGATGAGCAGGGTTTCGAAGGGCAGCAGCGTAGCCTCGCCGTCATAGAGGTTGATCTGAATGTCGAGGCTTCGAGGTTCGGGACTCATCACGCGGAAGACCTGCCGGTCCAATGGCGCCGCGTCATCGGGCAGGACGACACCGACCGAATTGGTCAGCTGGGCGTGGGAAGTGCCGGCCGGCGCCGAAGCCGCCAGGACGAGAACGGAAAGAGTTATGATTCTGAGCAAATCCAGCCCCTGGTGCAGGTTGCGTTCGAGATGAAAAGGACACAGATTGAAGCTTGAATATAGGCCGCGTTCGGCGCCGCGGTCAAGAGTTAGTCCGTCGTCCCGTATTTGCTTGACATCGCCCGTCCCGCCAACTACTTGAATACACACTTGCGTATCCGTTGTGATGAAAGGTTTGCTCAGAGCCGCGTCCATGCTCTCCAACAACCCGTTCACCTTCGACCGTGTGGTCCGCATCGCCATTGGCTTGGCGGTGATCTGGCTGTTGATCACCCTCATCGCCTATCTGAGCGACGTACTCATTCCCTTTGCCGTCGCGCTGTTGCTCGCCTACCTGATCAATCCCCTGACGTCCTGGCTGCAGCGGAAACTGCCCTTCAAGCACAGGATCGTCTCCGTGTTGCTGAGCCTGACGATTATCCTCGGCGCCGTTGTCCTCTTCCTTTCGATCCTGATCCCCATGGTCGCGTCCGAGGTCGCGCAGATGCGAATACTGCTTTCCGGGATGGTAAACGCGGATGAGTGGCAGGCGAGGCTGGAAGAACTGGTTCCCGATGAAATCAGGATATACATCGCGGACCTCGTCCGGATCGAGGAACTGGTGCAACTGTTGAACTTCGAGAATATCCGGATTTTCTTTCAACAGATCCTTCCCGGCGTGTGGGGGGTGTTTTCGGGTACCATCAGCTTCGTGATCGGTCTCGCGGTCATCATCGTCATCCTGCTCTACCTGGTCTTCATTCTGTTGGATTTCGACGAGATCTCCGAAGGGTGGAAGGACCTGATCCCCGACCAGTACAGGCAGGTGGTGCTCGACGTGGTGTCGGACTTCACGACGGCCATGCGGACCTATTTCCGGGCCCAGGCGCTCATCGCCTTTATCGTCGGCCTGCTCTTCGCGCTGGGCTTCTGGCTGATCGGATTGCCCATGGGGATCCTGCTGGGCCTCTTTATCGGTCTGCTCAACATGGTGCCCTACCTGCAGGTCGTGGGACTGATCCCCGCCGTGCTGTTTGCGCTCGCCGCGTCTCTGGGGGCGGGTGAGAGTGTCTGGGTCATGCTTGGCCTGGTACTTGCCGTGTTCGCCGTGGTACAGGTCATCCAGGACGCCATACTGGTTCCCCGGATAATGGGCAGGGTCACCGGGTTCAACCCGGCCGTCATCCTGCTGTCCCTGTCCATCTGGGGCAAGCTGCTGGGCATACTCGGGCTGCTGATCGCCCTGCCGGTTACGTTTTTGATCCATTCGTACTACAAGCGGTTCCTGAAGGGCGCCCTCCAGGCCGAGAAGCCGGCTCAGCCTTGATGAGATGGCGCGGCTTCCTGTGGAGACTGGACGCCAAGGCCCTGGATAGACGCCGTATCCGTATCCGTAGACGTGGATGCGTAAGGAGCGATTAATGGACAGGATTTCCTGGGACGAATACTTCCTTCGCATCGCGTACGCGGTTTCGGCGCGTTCGAACTGCATTCGCCGTCATATCGGCGCCGTGATCGTGAAAGACAAGATCATCGCCAGCACGGGATACAACGGCACCCCCATGGGCATACCCAATTGCTTCGACGGGGGTTGCAAGCGATGCAACTCGGACGGACCTTCGGGGGCGAACCTGGACGAGTGCATCTGCATACATGCCGAGGAGAACGCGATCGTCTTTGCCGCGCGCCACGGCTCGTCAACCAGCGGCGCGACGATCTACACGACCAACAAGCCCTGCCTGGGCTGTCTGAAAAAGTCCATTCAGGCGGGTATCAGACGGGTTGTTTACGGCGAACAGTATGCTTACACGAAATCCGTGGAAGAAGTATATGACTGGCTGGTGGAAGAGTCCGGTATCGAGATGGTCGAATTGAAACTGGACGCGAGTCCGGAAACCGTCGTGCATACCGCCTGATTGCCGCATGAGACGGTGGAGATTCTGCTTGACGCGCAGCCGCCGAGCCCGGACATTACGCTGCGAAATCACCACCGGCATCGAACCCGGGTTACGGGTGCCCTATTGCATACCAGCGATCGCATAACGCAATCCGACTTTGTCTATCGCAGACTGCGGGAATCGGAATCGGCCGTGCTTTCGTTCGCGGGGGCCTATCCCGACTACCATCCGCAGGACCGCGTGGGACTGGTTTCTCCCCGGCTGGAAGACGGCGTTTTCGGGGTGGCCGCCGCCGTCCTCGGCCTGGCAACCGGATTCTATGACTGTCTCCGGTCGAAAGGGGACGTATTTTTCGACTATCCCCTGCATCATGCCTTCATCGGCGGACAGGGGGCGCGGGTACGCACGCGAAGCGGGGATGTGGAGCTGTCCACCGGGGAGATGGGAAGCGCCTGGGGGTGGCTCGACGTCTGGCCCGAGACCAACTGGCACCTCTGCCCGGCGACGCCGGTCGGGATGCTCGAGGCGGTATTCCGTCACCAGGTCAACCGGGTTTACTGGCCGGCTTCATTCATGCCCGGCGCCGTGGAAAGGCCGCTTTCGCGTTACGCGTATAAACTGTTGAGCGGCCGGCTGAAATCCGTCTGGTATTACGACTGCAGGGACGGGAACCTGGAAGTCCGGGCGTCGGGGTCCGCCGCGGACGTCATCCGGGAAAGCCTGGAACGTCTTCCTGCCGGTGGCGCGGGCAACCGCCACGAGTTGGAAGGCACAGCCGGTCCATGGATTGAGAATCGTTTCGAAGCAGTGGAACCTGAAGCGTTTCTTGAAGATATGGCGGCCTGCTTTACTGTTGAATGAACCGGTGAAGACCCGGAATTCAGATTTCGGACGAACCGCAGAAGGCCTGTCATGATGACCGTCACGGCCGGCCGCTATGCAAAAAAGGAGCACGGACTCATGGTGGACAGATCCTACCTTTTCGACGATGACGCCATGCGCGACTTCATCGTAAACGGCTATCACGTGATCAACGTGGACAAGCCGGTCGCGCTGCACGATGATATCTACGAGAAGACGAAGGCGATCATCGACGAAGACGGCAATCCGGGAAACAACCTGTTGCCGCGCGTGCCCGAGATCCAGCAGGTCTACGACGATCCCTCGGTTCAAGGCGCGCTGACGAGCCTGCTCGGACCGGACTACGTCATGCACGCCCACCGCCACCCGCACGTGAATCCGCCGAACAGCCGGGGAGGCAACTGGCACAAGGACAGCTACTGGGGGTACACCAAGGTGCGGGATCACCATCCGCGCTGGATCATGGCCATGTACTATCCCCAGGACACCCCGGTGGAAATCGGCCCCACGGGGGTCATACCGGGCAGCCACTACATCGAGTCCCGCGAAGAGACCGTCGGCAAGAACGGGTCCGGCCCGGAGGGATTCCCGGCCAGCGGCAAAGCGGGCACGGTTACGATCATCCATTTCGATCTGTGGCACCGGGCGTTTCCGAACGCGATGGACAAGGTCCGTTACATGATGAAGTTTCAGTTTACGAGAATGTCGGAGCCGGACCGCGCTTACTGGAACAGGCGGCGCGACGATATCGATCTGGGCGATCTGTCGGACCATCCCCGGAGCGCCATGTGGCGAAACATGTGGCACTGGCTTGCCGGAAACGGTTCGGCCGGGAGCAGGAAGGCCGGGGAAGGCGAGGTCCAGGCGCTCGCCGGCGATCTGACCCACGAACTCGAAGAGAAGCGCCTGCACGCGGCCTATACCCTGGCTGAATGGGGTGAACCGGCTCTTCCCCACCTCCTCGGAGCGCTCCAGCACGAAAACGACGAAGTCCGGCGCGATGCCTGTTACGGGATCAGCGCGCTCGGTTCGGCAGCCGTCGATCCGCTGGTCCCCCTGCTCCGCCACGAAAACGACCAGGTCCGGGGTTACGCGGTCTACGCCCTCGGCGACATCCGGCACCACAGCCCATCGGTCGCGGAGCGCCTGGCGGGACTGTCGGAAGACCCGTCGCCTTTTGTCCGCCAGAACGTGGCCGATGCCCTGGGCCAGTTGAAGCTGGCCGGGTATTCGACCGTTCCCGCGCTGATCGGTATGATGAAGGACGAGGATGAGCAGGTGCGGTCCAGGACCGCCTACGCGCTCGCCCGATTCGGGGACGAGGCCCAGGCGGCCATTCAGGATCTCTCGGACGCGTGCTACGATGAGAACAGGTACGTCCAGGGCCATGCCGCCGTTGCCCTCGAACAGATCGGCACACCGGAAGCCCTCAGCACCTTGCTGCACTGGCTGCAGGCCTCGCGGTGGTGCCCCCTGACGACGGCGAAGAGTACGTATTAGCGGACGGTTAGACTCGGGTTCATCGTTGGTAGGCCGTCGCAGGCCGTTGCGCGGTCGCGCGGCCGGTCTGGATCGAGGCGGTCAGACAGTCTGGGTAGCGGCAGATCCTGCCTGCTACCAGTCGTGGATCATGTGGCCCTGACCCGGATAGAACAGGGCGTCCACGATGAAGGACAGCACGATGCCCAGCGTGTATCCGAGCAGCACGCCCAGGAAGAACCGCTGGCCCGTGCGGTAGGCGCCGGTCCCGATCTTGAGCAGGATGAACTTGACGAGCCAGGCGAGGAAGACGGACAGGATCGAGTCGCGGATATTGCTGGCGAAGCAGATGGCGAACCCTACCGGTGCCAGGGGCCACCAGACGAGCCAGTGCCTCAGTTTCAGCAGGACCAGGAAGATCACCGCGCCCGCCGCCATGAACCAGGGTTCGTTCTGCCCCAGGGACAGCGGGTTCTTCATCCAGGTCACGATCTCGTCGTAGTAGTTCTTGTTGAGCCCGTCGAAGGCCCCGCCTCCGAAGTTGTACGCGCCGATCGCATAGCCCGACTGTATCGAGTAAGCCACTGCCGTGACCATGCTCACCAGGAAGGTGACGGCCAGCACGAGCAGCAGCCCCTTCTTCCGCGGCCAGAATCCGTCCGTCAGGCGGTCGGCCAGCACGACCGATCCCATGCCCAGACCACGCCAGTTCCGTGCATAGGCGCTTGCCAGTCCCAGCGACGTCAGGCTCTGGGCGGGTACGTTCCCGGAACCCAGGGACATCACCGTGATCTGGTGCGCGTTCACGGGCAGGTCGAGGAACACCACCCCCGTCTCCGCGATGACCTTCGTGGTGCCGAAGTAGAGGATGAAGAGGAAGGCCAGGAACACCGCCATGACCGGCAACGACAGACCGGACTGGTACAGCCAGGCGCAGATGAAGGCGGATCCCACCAGCAACCCGATCACGGCGGCCCGGTAGGATACGAGTTCCCTGGAATCATCCAGTCCTGAATCCCGCCCCATCGCCTTCCTGACTACCCCTGCGAGGTGCCGCCGCGCGGCCCAGAGGCTGTAGCCCACGTACACCAGGAACCCGCCGAAGAACTGCGCGTTGACGCCGCCGCTGCCCCCGGGACCGCTGCTTGCCGTATTGAGCCCGATGTAATTCAGCGCGCCGATTTCGAGGAGGCCCAGCATGAAGAAGACCCAGATGCTCAGCAGGATATCGACGTTGATGAAGTAGCCGAAGCAGAGCATGTAGGGGCTGATGCGCAGGGGGATGGAGGGGAACATCGGGCTCAGCTGGAGCGGCGTTTCGAAGAAGGTGCCCACGGGCAGTTGGGGCACGATATGGGCGAAGGACACGATATTCCAGAGCGCGACGGCGAGCGCGAGGCCGAAGCCGATCTGAAAGAGCCGGTCGTAGACCAGTTTGGGCCAGCGTCCGGGCGACTGGTCCCCGGCGATGAGCTCCAGGGGGACCTGCACGAGGGGAAAGGTCAGCCGCTCGTACTCCACCCACTGTTTCCTGAATATGGTCGCCACGCAGGCCCCGACGACGAAAATGGCCACGAAGAAGCTCATCCACCAGGCGACGGGGATGATCCAGGGAGACCAGGGTATGGTCCCGCCAGGCGGGAGCCCTTCGTAGAACCACCCCATGGCGTTGTTCTGGTTGCTCGCCACGAGCCACCCCGGCAGATAGGGATGGAAGAGCTCTACCCACTGGTTCTCGGGCTGGGCGAAGTAGAAGGGCGTCGAAATGATGGTCAGGAAGTACGATACGAAGGCCTTGCCGGGTATGAGGCTCGAGATGAGCAGGATGCAGAAGATCAGCGCCAGTTCCCTGCCCGTGAATGCGGCCCGCTGGGAGATGCCTCGGGCGAAGGGGTTGTACACGAAGGTGACGAGCAGAAACAGGGCCAGGGCGGAGATGGGCAGGTGGGCCACCGACATGCGGGACGTGTGCAGGATATAGGTCCCGTAGGTCACCCAGACGTTGAGGATGATGGCCAGGACCAGCCCCGTGGCCAGGGACCGCGACGTGATCACGGAGGAAGGGGCGGACGCCCTCGGCGTCGTATGCGTCGCTGTGTCAGTCAAGCGGGACTCGCATCGGTTTCAGGGTGCCGGGTCGGCGGGTATGCGCTGCGTATGCCCCTGCATCGGCGGGCCGGTGCGGCGTGGCCTGTGGTGTCGTCTGTTGCATCAGGAAGACTGGCGCTCCCGCCACTCGACCTCCATGGGATCGGGTATGGCGTAGGGTTTTACGCGTTGTTCGTGCAGCCATTCCGACAGGTAATGGTCCATCCTGTGCAGGTTCTCCGGCTGCTCCTCGGCCAGGTTCCGTGTCTGGTACGGGTCGTTTCGCATATCGTAGAGGGCCACCGCGTCGAACCGGTAGCCGAAGTCGTCGTATGTCCTGGTCATGAGATGGTCGGGCGTCCGCACCGCCCGCTGCAACGTGTACAGGCCGTGACCCCAGACCAGATAGTCGTGCAGGCCGCAGTTCCCCGTGGCGAGTCCCTCCGCGAAGGAACGTCCGTCATAGTATTCCGGCACTTCGCCGCCCACCAGGTCGATCAGGGTGGCGCTGAAATCCACGTTGTACAGCAGATCGTCGCAGGAGGATCCGGGGGGCGTAACCCCCGGCCACTTCACGATCAGCGGAATCCGGTGTATGCACTCGTCGGCGCAGACGTGATCGCCGTAGATGCCGTGTTCTCCCATGGCCTCGCCGTGGTCCGCCGAGATGATGACCGCCGTGTCGTCCAGGCCGCCCAGGGCGTCCAGCACCTGCTGTACGTGGTGGTCGGTGTAGCGGATCTCCGCGTCGTATCCGGTCACCATGTGGTTCAGATCGTGGGTATTCCGGATGGCGTCCGGCATGTTCGGCGTGGGGCTGGGCCGGTCCTGGGGAAAGAGACGGGCCGCGGTGAACAATCCGTCGATGCCCTGGTGGCCGTCTATCGCGTCGTCGTCCGGCCAGTCGGACACCGCCGGATGGGCCGCCATGCGGTCGAACCAGTCGCGGGGCGCCTCGTAGACCCGGTGCGGGTCCCAGTAGTTGACGTACAGGAAGAAATCGTCCCGGCCGTCGTTCGCGGCGATCCAGCGCAGCACGGCCTCGTTGACCTCGTCCGCCGTCTCGGCCCCCGTCTTCAGGTTGGGCGAATGGAACTCCGTCCAGCCCAGACCGAACCAGGTCGCGCAGTGCCGGATGGGGAAGTTGGAGAAGCAGACGGTATCGTAGCCGTGCTGGCGCAGTCTTCTCTGCACCAGTTGGTTCCGCTCGTCGGGACCGCCGTAGCGCTGTTCGAGGATCTGCAGCTTCGAAGCGGGGCCGCCGTGGGTCACCACGCCGTTGTTGATCCCGAACCGGCCGGTAATCCAGCCGTGCCTCGATGGCATGCAGGGGGAGTCCGCGCAGTAGTACCGGTCGAACCGCATCCCCTGCGCGGCGATTTCATCGATGGCGGGCGAGGTGGGGCGGCCATAGCCGTAGCAACCCAGGTGATCGGGCCTCAGACTGTCGATGTCGAAATAGACGATGCGCAAGGAGGGTTACCGGAATCCTGGTTCTAATGGAAAACCGCTACGCTGCAACGGCCTTGTCGATGATGACCTTCATCTTGTCGCCGTGCTTGTGACGACTCGCAGCTTCGATGAGGGCGTCGATGGGCAGAAACCCGTTGTCCTGCAGCCAGCAGGCGATGGCG
This sequence comes from bacterium, assembly GCA_963693015.1. GTDB lineage: Bacteria > JAAXHH01 > JAAXHH01 > JAAXHH01 > JAAXHH01 > JAAXHH01. Next base: position 582,447 of record OY843748.1, on the reverse strand, counting down.
GCCAGGGCGGCGCCTTTCAACCCGCCCGTCTTCCTGAAGTCGTGGGTTACCAGATTGTCTGGACCGGGCGGACCGGGCGGACCGGACAGCCCCGCGAGCTCGGGGCCGAGTTTCGTGTCCGCGATGACCAGGGTGTGGCCGCCGATGCGGGACCTTACCTTGTCCAGACCGTCCTGCGAGATGACGATCATGACGTCGGGACAGTCGATCCCGGTGTAATGGATGGGCTGCCGGGAGAGGATGACCTCCGCGACGGAGAAGCCCGTGCCGATCGTGATGGGATAGTCGCCCTTCTTGGTGGCGGACAGGCCGGCGGTGATGCCTGCCGTGGAGAGCAGGTCGCCGGCGGACTGGATGGCCTCGCCGGCCGAACCCGCGATGATGATTTCAAGGCGGCCGTCCAGAGGCGCTTCGCAGGTGCGTTCGATGGGTTTGAGGGCGTCCAGCAGGGACCGGCCCTCCACGTGGTGGGGATGGTCCGGATGGCTTGTCGGACGCGGGTTTTTGGAGACCACGCTCTCGTAGTCGGATACGTCGTGGAGTTCCTGGACCTTTCTCAAGCCGTAGGCCGGGCACATCTCGACGATTTCGATGAGGGAGAACCCCGGTGTGGACAGGGCCTCTTTCCACAGTTCGGCCGTATCCTTGCCGATGAACGTCCGCGCGGTGTAGGCCGCGCCGGCGTTGTGGGCGAGCGCGCAGACGTCGTACCCGGGCACGGCCGATTCGGGCCGGTCCGGTTCCTTGAATTCGGTGGAGGACAGTCCGCTGGTCTGGCCGCCCGTCATGCCGTAGACCATGTTGTTCTGCACCACGAGGGTGAGGTCCAGATTGTGCCGGGCCGCCTCGAGCAGGTGCTGCAGGCCGATGGTGGCGCCGCCGTCGCCCTGCAGGGCGATGACCTTCTTGCCCGGATGCTCCAGGCCCATGCGGATCCCCATGGCCAGGGCCACCGCCCGGCCGTGCAGGCCGTGCATGGTATGGCAGGTCAGCAGGGGGTCCACGAGTCCCGTACAGCCGATGTCGCTCACCACGATGACGTCGAGGGGATGGACGCCCAGGTCCGCGAGGGCCTTGCTCATGGACTTGTTGGCGACGGTATGGCCACAGCCCGGGCAGTAGGGCATTTTCAGGTCATTCAGGATGGTTTCCTGCATTGCCTTACTCCTTCCGCGATCTCCTGGGGAGTGATCATGTGGCCTATTTTGTTGACGCCGTGAATGCGATCGTGCTGATGGTTTCCGTAGAGCAGTTCCCGCAGCAGGCCGACGATATTCTCCTCCACGACGACGACGTGTTCGTACGTCGCAAGCAGTTCGTAGATTCGGGGCGGCACCGGCAGCAGCGTCTTCATGACCAGGAGCGAGACCGATTCGCCGCTCGCCCGCAGCAGCCCCACCGCCTCCCTGGAGGCTTCCGCCGAGATGCCGTAGGTCAGGATGACCGTATCGGCGCCTTCGTCGTTATCGTGGTCGAAAAAGGTGTAATCATCGATGCTTTGTTCGATCTTGTTCTTGAGCCGCTCGGTGTTGCCGAGGGCCTCGGGGCTGTTCTTCTGGGTGATGCCTGCCATGTCATGGGTCGATGAGTTCAGCCGGACCTGGTGCAGGTCGTTGCCCAGGGGCAGGAAGGGCGGCGCCAGGTTTCCATTGACTCCGTAGGTCCTGTACGCCCCGTTCCCCTCGTACAGGTGGCGTTCCGCCAACTGTACTTTCTTCAGGCCGGAGATATCCATGTTCTGGTTGGTCATGACCATTTCCTTCGAGGTCAGCAAGACCACCGGCGTGCGGAGGTCGACCGCCGTGTGCACGCTGGCGGCCGCCATGTCCCAGCAGTCGGTCAGGTTCGAGGGGCAGAATACCGGCAGCGAATACCCCCCGGAGATGCAACCCCTGAGCAGGAGCAGGTCCCCCTGGCCGCCCGTCGTGGCCGAACCGGTACTCGGCCCCAGGCGCTGGGCCAGGATGATGACCATGGGCAGCTCCATCATGAAGGACATGTTGATCGATTCGATCATCAGGGCGAAGCCCGGAAAAGCGGAGGCCGTGACGGGGAACACGCCCGTCGATGAGAAACCGGCGGACCATTGCAGCGCGGTGATCTCGTCCGGGGCCTCCAGGGCGACGGGAATGCGTTGCTTCGCGCCCGCGAAGAGCCAGTTGACCGGCGTGATGGGGTATCCGATGTAGGCGCCCGCCCCGGCCCGGGCCATCGCCTCGATGATCAGCCTGGATCCGTCCAGGAAGACCATGCGTTCCTTAGCCGTCGTCATCGTCGTATGCTCCAGTCATGCTCTGGTGCTCCCGCTATTCATCCAGGGATTCCGCCACGATCTCGGCGATGTCCCGGACCCGCAGGGGTTCGCCGGCCCGTTTGTTGGCGTCGTTCATCATCCTGGCGCAGAACGGACAGCCCACGGCCAGGGTGTCCGCCCCGGTTTCCCTGGCTTCCCTGAAGCGATTGTCGCTGACCGCTTCCCTGCCTTCCTCTTCTTCTTTCCAGACCTGTGCGCCGCCGGCCCCGCAGCAGAACGACCGGTCCCGGCTTCGGGCCATCTCCACGAGGGCGGGTCCCGTAGTTTTCAAAGCGTCGCGAGGCGCGTCGTATTCGCCGCCCTGGCGGCCCAGATAACAGGGGTCGTGATAGGTGGTCCGTGTCCCTTTCCGGCCCTGCACGTCGACCCTGCCGTCTCGTGTAAGCTCGCCGATGAGTTGCGTGTGGTGCATGACCTCGTAACGCCCGCCCATCTCGCCGTACTCGTTTTTCAACGTGTGGAGGCAGTGGGGGCAACCCGTGACGATGCGCTTGCGGTCGGCGCCCGCCGCGTTCAGCGTTTCGATGTTCCCTTCGGCGACTATACTGTAAAGATATTCGTTTCCGGCCCTTCGCGCCAGATCTCCCGTACAGGATTCGTCGTTGCCGAGCACGGCGAAGTCCATACCGGCCCTGTGCATGATCGTGGCGATGGCCCGTGCCGTTTCCCGGGCGCCAGGATCGAAAGCGCCGGCGCAACCGACCCAGAACAGGACCCTGTAATCGGGGTTTTCCGCGACGGTCGGCACCTTGAAGTCCAGGGTTTCGGTCCATTCCATCCGGTCGCCGGCCATCTGCCAGGGATTGCCGTTCCGCTCGATACCGGTGAAGGCGCCTTTCAGTTCACTGGGAAACGCGCTTTCCATCAGCACCTGGTTCCGGCGCATGGCGAGGATGTCGAACATGGGTTCGTTGCCGACCGGACAGGCCTCGGTGCAGGCCCCGCAGGTCGTGCACGCCCAGAGGGCGCTCTCGCTCATGGCGTATGACAACAGCGGTTCCGTGTCTTCTTCGCCCTTCGCCAGGGATTTCATGTGGTCCCGGAGATGGTACCGCTTGTTTACCTCCAGGGCAGCGGGAGACAGTTCCTTCCCCGTCGCATAGGCCGGGCAGGCGTCCTGGCACCGGTTGCACATGATGCAGGCGAAGGCGTCCGTAATGTGGCTTCTGGCCAGGTCGGTAATCCGGCCCGCGCCGAACTGCTCGATGGTTTCATCCTCGAAATCCAGGGCGTCCAGCGCGCCGGGACTGCTTCGATCCGGGGACGTCATCAGGTTGAAGGGACCCATGAACAGGTGGGCATGTTTCGAATAGGGAAACCAGGGCAGGAAGGCCAGCACCAGCCCGATGGCCATCCACCAGCTTGCGTGCAGGCCGAAGGTCAGCATGGATGGCGAAAGGTCCATCCAGAGCCCGGCGGCCAGCGCCGCGGCGGGCTGCCAGGGGTCCGGTCCGTGTATCGCGACGTCGAAGGAAGCGCCCAGGAGCCGGAAGCCGACGTGTCCGAGGATGAAGAAACCCACGATCAGGGAATCCCGGGTGATGCCCGCTGCCGCCTTCGGATGCAGTTTCACCCGGGGATCGACGGCGAGTGCGGTTGACTTCACGATGAACCGGCGGATGAGCAGGGCAACCATGCCCGCCAGCACGGCAGCGGTCATGAGATCGACGAGCAACCGGTAGACCTGGCCTGTTACACCTTCGCCCGGGAAGGCGAAGCCGGATACCATGCCTTCCAGCACGTCCAGCAGGTTGACCGCCATATAGAGAATGAATCCCCAGGCGATGGCGGTGTGCGCCAGGGAGACGAAGGGCCGGTTGCGGATCATGCTGTTCTGGCTGACCAGGGCCCTGATCCCCGTCATCAGCCGGCCGGGGAGACCATCCCATGACAGGCGTCCCTGGCCTCGCATTATCGTGCGGACCATGCGCCGGAAGGTGACCGATGCCAGACACAGCGAGACTGCGGCGGCGATCACGAAGAGGATCTTTTCGAAGGGAGACAGCATCGGCGTCCTGCGATCCGGACGAGCCGCCTGGGGAAGACGCGATGCACGGTGTGCCTGATTAGCGGCCCAGCCGTTTTTTCACTTCTTCCGCAATGGCGGGCAGGTAACTGAACAGGTCGCCGGCTATGCCATAGTGGGCGTGCCTGTACAGCGGCACGTCGGCGTCCTTGTTGATGGCTACGATCACGCGGGCGTTTTTCATGCCCGCCAGGTGCTGTATCGCCCCCGAAATACCACAGGCGATATACAGATCGGGTTGTACCGTTTTGCCCGTCTGGCCGACCTGGTGGGCATAGGGGATCCACCCGGCATCCACCGCGGCCCGGCTGGCACCGAGGGCGCCGCCCAGGGCGTCGGCCAGTTCGCGAACCGGCTGGAACCCTTCGGGACCGCCTACGCCGCGCCCGCCCGAGACGATGATGCTCGCTTCGGTCAGGCTGACCGTGCCGTCCGCGGTCTCCACGGATTCCACTTTGGTCGGAATTTCGTCCTCGGCCAGGACGGCAGATACTTCGATAACCTCTCCGGTCCGGGATCCATCCCTGTCGGCCGGCTGGAAGATATTGCGCCGGACCGAGAGAAAACGATGGCCCGTACCCTTGAAAGACACGGTGGAAACCAGGTTGCCGACCAGCGCGGGACGGACCGCGGCCAGTTGGTCTCCCTCGACGCGCAGGTCGGTGCAGTCCGGCGCCAGGCCCGCGCCAACAAGGGCGGCGGCGTAGGCCGATAGCTCCAGGCCGGCCGTACTCGCTCCCATCAGGACCACGGAGGGCGGTTCGTTCTCCAGGATCTTTGCCAGCAGTTTCGCATAGGGCTCCACGCGATAACGACCCAGTGAGGAGTCTTGCACGGTGTACACGCGGTCCGCGCCGGCCTCGATAGCCTGCCTGGCGACATCGCCAACCCCATCGCCGAACACGACGGCGTTCAGGGAACCGCCGAGACCGCCGGCGATTTTACGCGCGGCGGCCATCGCCTGCCAGGCGATAGGGTCCGCCTGTCCGTCTTCCTGTTCGATCCAGACAAAGAGTCTATCTGCCATTGCGTCGTTTCCGCCTAAATCACTTTTTCTTCCAACAGTCGGTCCACCAGGGTTCTGGCCGCATCTTCGGGGCCGCCGTCGATCATTTCCACGTCCGCTTCCCGGACCGGAGGGCGTTCCGACCGCCAGTCGACCGCCGAAGCACCGGCGCCTACGCCGGCCTCTTGGAGACCGAGTTCGTCACATCCCCAAACCGGGATATCAGCCCGCGCCGCCTTGCGGATGCCGATGAGGCTCGGGTACCGGGGCTCGTTGATCTCCTTGACGACGGTGATCAGGGCCGGCAACCGGCTGGCGACCGTTTCCCGGGATTTCTCCAGCAGCCGGACGGCGGAAATCGTCCGGGCGGCAGGGTCCAGATTCGTGATATCCGCCACGTAGGAGATGAGTGGTACGTCCAGCAGCGCCGCGACCTGCACGGCCGTCGCCGCGGTATTGCCGTCGATAGCCGCTCGCCCGCCGACGATCAGGTCGAATTCGCCGACTTTCCGGATGGCTGCGACCAGGATGCGCGCGGAAGTCAGGCAGTCGCTGTCCGCCATGGCCGGGTCCGATACCAGGACGGCTTCGTCCACGCCCATGGCCAGGGCGGTCTTCAAGGCTTCGGCGGCTTCGGGAGGTCCCAGGCACAGGGCGGTCACCTTGCCGCCGTGCGCCTCCCGGGCCTGAATGGCGGTTTCCAGGGTGTACTCATCCCAGGGATTGACGATCCGGGGCCCGCCTTCGGCGGACAGTTTCAGGCCGTCCATGGCCGCGGACAACTGGGCCGTATCGGGGGTCTGCTTCACCAGGGCGATGACGTTCAATTATCGGTTACCTCTTCAGGACAGGGGGTGGCGTCTGGCCGGTTCTTCCTGGTCAGTTCTGCCAGTAATCGGGATCGTAGGCGGGCATTTCGCACCGGAGCGGGCGGTCCGTCCGGTTGCCGAACACGTAATCCGCCTGCATGAGCTGGTGGATCTGGGACGTGCCCTCGTAGATCACCGCGCTCTTGCTGTTGCGCAGATGGCGCTCGACGTCGTATTCGTCGGAGTATCCGTAAGCGCCGTGCACCTGGACCGCGTCGCTGGCCGTGGCGAAGGCCGACTCGGTGCAGAACCACTTGGCCATGCTCGTCTCCCGGGTGTTCCGCCTTCCCCGGTTCTTGAGCCACCCGACCTTCCGCACCGCCAGTTCACCCAGGTCGATGCGCTGCTTCATCTGGGCGATCAGCTGTTTCACGAGTTGATGGTCGCCGATCGGCTGGCCGAAGGTCCGCCGCTGGCGGGCATACGACACGGACGCTTCCAGGCAGTATTTCATGAGACCGACGGCGCCCGCCGCCACCGTGTAACGGGCATTGTCGAGACAGGACATGGCGATCTTGAATCCTTCGCCCTCTTCGCCCAGGCGGTGGGATTCGGGCACGGGCACCTCGTCCATGTTGATCCAGCCCGTGTTGCTGGCCCGCACGCCCATCTTGCCCTTGATCGTGCCGGTGGTCAGACCTTTCCACCCTCGTTCCAGCAGGAATGCGGTGATGCCGCGCGTACCCTCCTCCTGGCTGGTCTTGGCAAAGACGAGGAACCGGTCGGCCACGTCAGACAGGGTGATCCACATCTTCTCCCCGCTGACCAGGTAGGTGTCGCCCTCCTTCCGCGCCCGGCTCGTCATGGCGGCCACGTCCGATCCCGCGCCGGGCTCGGTCAGCCCGAAACAGGCGATGTGCTCGCCGGTAGCCAGGGGAGGCAGGAAGCGTTCCTTCTGTTCCTCCGTGCCCCACTGAAAGATGGGCAGGGCGTGGAGTCCGAGGTGGACGGCGATCGTCTCCCGGACGGAAGAGTCGGCCCACTCCAGACCTTCCGAAAGCAGTCCCAGGGAGACGAAGTCCATGCCGGCCCCGTCGTACCGCACCGGAAGGCAGATGCCCATGAATCCCTGGGCCGCCATTTTGGGCAGCAGTTCGTGGGGAAAGGTGCCGTTTCGGTCGTGTTCCCTGATGGACGGAAGGATCTCGTTGCGGGCGAAATCGTAGACCATCCGCTCCACCATCTTGTGTTCTTCGCTCAGTTCGAATTCCATGGGTGTTTCGCTATTCCGTGGGTAGTTAACTCCCCGCCACCCCGGCCGCCTTGCTGAAGTCTCTGCCCGGCCGGGTCGCCGGCCGGGTCACGGGGATTTCCCGCATGACCTCGAGGAACCGGTCCACGTCCTGGTCCGTGTTGTAGAAATGGGTGGAAACGCGGGCCCTGCCCACGCCGCCGTAGGCTCCGAAGATCAGTACGTTCTGATCCTCCAGGGCATGGGTAACCGCGTTGACGTCCTCGGCGGTGAAGCAGACGTTGCCGGCCCGTTCCGCCGGCGCCCTGGGCGTGATGACTTCCCAGCCCAGTTCCGTTAGGCCATCCCATACGCGGGTGCTCAGCCGCAGCACGTGGTCCTCGATTCGGTCGATGCCGATGCCCAGCAGGCAGTCGAGGGCGTTGTCCAGGATGTATACGCCGATCCAGGTCTCGTTGCCCGGCGTAAACCTGCTGGCATCCGCTCGGGGAATGTACGCGGAGGGATCCTTCCAGTCGGGAAGATAAGCCGGGGTGTGCCAGCCCACGAAGGGAGGATCGAGTTCGGGCACCCGTTCCCGGTTCCAGTAGAATATGCCGACGCCATGTACCGCCATGAGCCATTTGTAGCAACTCGACACGACGAAGTCCGCGTACCGCGCTTCGACCGGAACGGCCCCCGCGGAGTGGGTGACGTCCAGGCAGAGCAGGGCGTTCTTGCGGTGCACGAGATCGGACAGTTCCGGCAGGGGAAGACGTTGGCCCGTAAAGTAACTGACGTGGCTCACGTTGACCACCCTGGTGTGCTCATCTACCGCTTTGTCGAGATCGTCCAGGTCTGTGCGCCAGTTGTTGTTTTCAACGATGCGAAGCTCCACGCCCCGGTCCTTCAGCAGGGTCCATGGAAGCACGTCCGAGGGAAACTCCACGTCGGCGACCACCACGTTGTCGCCGGGTTTCCAGTCGAGGCCGTAGACGAGCAGATTGATCCCTTCTGAAGTCGAGGTGAGGAACCCGATATCGTCGGACTGCACGCCGAATAACTGTCCGACTTTCTCCTTGCATTCCCCGGATACGGATTCCAGCCTCCTTCGTCCTTCTTCACCCAGGAGCTTGTCCTCGAAGAAACGATGGACCGCGTCACCGTGCGTTTTCAGCATGGGCGACTCGCCGCCGGTGCACAGGTGGGTTATGCCCTGGGTTCCAATGAACTCGGAAGGATCGATCAGCATCGGTTTCTCCTCATTAAGGAAGCGGACGTGCACGCGTTTTAGCCAAAACGCCAAGATACGATCCGGATCCCGGCGTGTACAGGGAAATCATCAGGCGCCGGGGCCGGGATGAATGCTTATTGCCTGGCCGTTTTATTACGCGTATACTATAATCCATAATCAAGGAATGAACGTGTGGAACTGGAACCTGTGCAGCGGCAGAAGGCGTGGCCGATCTGGATGCCGCGGCTCGGGCCGGAACGCTCGCCTGCCGTAGCTTAACCCCGAGTGCTCAATCCTGTATGATGATGGGAGATAGTCCCGGATCATGAGTTCCAGACTGTCGGATCTGTTTAAGGAACGGGAAGCCGGCAACGATGTGTCGGACAGCGTTGAACGCTACGGGAGCACGTTTACCGAGGATAATCAGCATGACCCGGAAGCGTGGGTACGGGATCCCGGCGGCGTGTCTAAGCTGTACTACGACCTGGTCACCGACCTTTTCGAATATGGATGGGGGAGGTCCTTTCACTTCGCGCACCGTAATCCGGATGAGACCTTCTCGGAATCCCTGGCCCGCCACGAACGCTTTATGGCCTCGAAGCTGGACTTGCGCTCCGGAATGAAGGTGCTGGACCTGGGCTGTGGCGTTGGCGGTCCACAGCGCGAGATCGTCCGGTTTTCCGGCGCAAAGGTCGTAGGCGTCAACAACAACCCCTACCAGGTGGAACGAGCGCGTAAGTTGACTGGGAAAGCCGGATTAACCCATCTGACGGACTATTTCGTCTGTGACTTCATGGATGTGCCTGATCAGGATGGTTCGTTCGACGCGGCCTTTTCCATTGAAGCTTCCTGTTGCGCTCCGGACAAGGTCGGCGTCTACGGAGAAGTGTTTCGCCTACTGAAACCCGGCGGATGTTTCGGCGCGTACGAATACTGCATGACGGATCGCTACGATCCGGATGACGCACGGCATCAACGGATAAAATCGGACCTGGAATACGGGGGTGGGTTGCACGGGGTCGCCTATCCGGTCGAGATCGATACGTCCCTGAGAGAAGCAGGGTTCGAGATCCTTGAGACCTGCGATCTGGCGGACGATCCGGGACCGGGACTACCCTGGTACGAACCCCTGGCAGGATCTGGTATATCCATGGCCCGCTTGCGCAGTTCGAACCTGCGTCGCTGGTTTACGCACCATACGCTAGAGGTTACGGAAATGCTGAGGATCGTACCGCGAGGTACGGCAGAAGTTTCGAATATGCTGAATACCGCCGCCAGGGCGTTCGTCGAGGCGGGCCGCCTGGGTATCTTCACACCGATGTATTTTCTGCTCGCTCGCAAACCCCAATAGTTCCTTCCCGATTCGATGCGCACGTTGATCTACGATTTCCACACCCATTTCTATACCTCCGCCTACCTCGACGAGATCGAAAAGGGGGGATACCAGGCGGAACTGGTCAGGGATGCCGACGGCAACCGTCTGTTGAAGCTGGATGGCGATTACAGTATGATCGCTCCGGGGCATTTCGACGCCGATCGCGTGATCGAGCACATGGACCGGCACGGCGTGGACCGGCAACTGCTCAGTTTCTCCATCCCGGGACTGCACGTGGAGCAACCGAATGCCGGTCGCCGCCTCGCCCGCGTCGTCAATGAATCCCTCGCCGAAACCGTCGCCCGCTACCCCGATCGCCTGGCGGCCCTGGCGGTACTGCCCTTGCAGGACCCGGCCGCATCGGCCGCCGAACTGACCCGTGCCACGGGCGAACTGAACCTGCGGGGCGGCCTCCTCTTTTCCAACATTAACGGCAGGTCCCTCGGGGACGCCGGATTCCACGAACTCTATGCCGCCGCGGTCTCTCTGGACGTACCCCTCTTCCTTCATCCCACCAGTCCGCCTTCGATCGTACCGTTTCAACAGTACAGGCTGGTGCCTATCGCGGGGTTCCCCTTCGACACCACGCTGGCCGCCATTCACCTGGTGCTCAGCGGCGCGCTGGCGGCGTTCCCGGATCTCAAGATCGTCCTCGGCAACCTGGGCGGGACCGTGCCTTTTCTTGCGGGCCGGGTCGACCAGGGGTATATTTCCTATCCCGAGGCACGGGAGCAACTCGACCGGCCGCCGTCGGAATACCTGAAGAACATGTACTATGAAACCGCGGGCATGCCGAGCGCTGGGGCGGTCCGGCTGGCCGTCGACTTCGCCGGCGCCGATCGCGTGCTGTTCGGTTCCGACTTCCCCCAGCAGATCGCCGACGTCGGCCGGGGCCTTCGAATCATCGATGAAACGGGGTTGCCGGAAGCGGACAGACAGCGCATCGCCGGCCTGAACGCGGCAGGTCTTTTGAAGGAAAAGGACCGTTAGCCGGTACATTGAAATACCGCAAACGCATCGGAAATACGCAAAATCAGGCAGGAGCCGCGAACGGGGCATGTCCGGCACGGCCGGGATGCGCCCGCCACGGACCGGTTCCCGTACAGCCGGAGTCAAACACCTATGACTGAGTCGCAGAAGACCCTGTTCCTCCTGGACGGCATGGCGCTGGCCTATCGCGGTCATTTTGGGTTGATCAACAACCCGAGGATGACCTCGACGGGCATGAACGTTTCCATGGTGTTCGCCATCGCCAATACCATTCTCGGCATCCTGAACAAGAACAAGCCGACCCACATCGCCGCGGTATTCGACACGCCCGAACCCACCCACCGTCACGAACAGTACGCCGAGTACAAGGCGCAGCGGGACGCCATGCCGGAGGACCTGAGCACCGCCCTGCCCTACCTGTTCCGGTTGATCGAAGGATTCAACATCCCGGTGATCCGCGTGCCGGGCTGGGAGGCCGACGACGTCATAGGGACACTGGCGAAGCAGGCCGACGAAGCAGGTTTCACCACCTTCATGGTCACACCGGACAAGGACTATGACCAACTCGTTTCCGAACGGTCCTTCATATGCAAACCGGGTAGAACCGGGGACAATTTCGAGACTATGGGCGTGGACGAGGTGCTGGAGAAATGGGGGATCGAGCGGATCGACCAGGTGGTCGACGTACTCGGCCTGATGGGCGACGCCAGCGACAACGTGCCGGGGGTGCCGGGGGTCGGCGAGAAGACGGCTCCAAAGCTCATCGCCCGGTTCGGGTCCGTGGAGAACCTGCTGGAAAACACGGACCAGCTGAAGGGCAAGCAGAAGGAGCGGATCGAGGAAAACCGGGATATGGCCCTGCTTTCGAAAAGCCTGGTCACCATCGAGCGCAACGTCCCCCTCGAGGTTACGCCCGATTCGCTGACCGTCAAGGAACGGCGCGAAGAAGACCTCAAGAAGCTCTTCGTCGAACTGGAGTTCAATACCCTGGGCAAGCGGCTCTTCGGCGACGATTTCTCGGCCGCGCCCCGGTTGACCGTTTCCTCGACCCAGGGCGAGTTGTTCGAGGACGATCAGCTCAAGACGATAGCGGACGTGGAGCACGACTACCATTGCGTCGACACCCCGGAATCCCGGGCGGCGCTCATCGACGCCCTGTCCCGGGCGCCTTCCTTCTGCTTCGACATGGAAACGACGAGCCTGGATCCCAAGACCTGCGAAATCCTGGGTTTCGCCTTCGCGATCGAGCCCCATACGGGCTACTACGTGCCCATGCCGGACGGGCGGGAGGAGGTACTGCGGATCGCGGCCGAATTCCAGTCCCTCTTCGACGACACCGGCAAGGAACTCATCGGGCACAACATCAAGTTCGACCTGTCCGTGCTCCGCTGGCACGGGATTACCGTGTCCTGCCGCATCTTCGATACCATGCTCGCGGCCTACGTGACCGTGCCGGACCTGCGGCGGACCATGGATTACCTGTCCCAGGCCCTCCTCGGCTATACGCCCATATCCATCACCACCCTCATCGGCGAAAAGGGCGAAGAGCAGGGCACGCTCAGGGATGCGCCGCTGGAGAAGGTCGTGGAGTACGCGGCCGAAGACGCGGATATCACGCTGCAGCTCGCGGAATTGCTGCGGCCCCGGATCGGCGAGATGAATCAGGATACGGTCTTCGCCGACATCGAGTGCCCCCTGGTAACCGCCCTCGTTGAAATGGAACACGAAGGCGTGCGGATGGACGTGGACCAGTTGAAGCACCTGTCCGGCCTGCTGGACGAGGAGATTCAGCGGTCCTCGGACCGGATCACCGAACTGGCCGGCGAGCCCGTCGATTTCAATTCGGCCAGGCAACTTGGCCACGTCCTCTTCGACAAACTGCAGATCGATCCGAACGCCAAGCGCACGGCCAAGACGGGACAGTATTCGACGGCCGAAGCCATACTCCGCAGATTGGCGCCGAAGCACGAGATCGTGGAGCAGATCCTCCACTACCGGATGTGTACGAAGCTCAATTCGGTGTACGTCAGCCAGTTGCCCCATGCCGTGTTCTCGGAGACGGGGCGGGTACACACGTCCTACGAGCAGGCCGTGATCGCCACCGGCCGGATCCAGTCCCACGGACCCAACCTCCAGACCATCCCGGTCCGTACGGAGATGGGCCGTCAGATCCGAAAGGCCTTCGTTCCGCGGGACGACGACTACCTCCTGATGGCCGCCGACTATTCCCAGATCGAACTCCGCATCGCGGCCGAACTCAGCCGCGACGAAGGCATGATGGAGACCTTCATCCAGCACGAGGACATCCATTCGGCCACGGCCATGAAGATCTATGACGTGGGCGATGACGGGGTGACCGACGAGATGCGCAGGCGCGCCAAGACCGTCAATTTCGGCATCATCTACGGTATCTCGGCCTTCGGACTGGCCGAACGGCTCAACATCCCGCGGGGACAGGGCCAGGAACTGATCGACCAGTACTTCGCGAAGTATCCCGGAACGCGCAAGTACATGGACGAAACGGTGAAATTCGCGGAGGAGAACGGCTTCGTCGAGACCATGACGGGCCGGCGGCGGTACCTGCGGGACATCAATTCCCGGAACAACACCACCAAGCGCGCGGAGGAACGGGTCGCCATCAATTCCCGCATCCAGGGCACGGCGGCCGACCTGATCAAGCTGGCCATGACCCGGATCCACGAGGAACTGAAGAAGCGGGAGTGCCGGACGCGGATGCTGCTGCAGGTGCATGACGAACTCGTCTTCGATCTCCATAAATCGGAAGAAGACGCCCTGCCGGCGCTGATTTCGGAATGCATGCGCACCGCCCTGCCCATGGCCGTCCCCATCGAGGTGGAGATCGGCATCGGCGCGAACTGGCTGGAGGCGCATTAGACAGTCGGAAATCCGGGAGCGCCGGAGTTCAAGGCGAACAGGAAGATACCGGCGGATATCACACAACCAGAAAGGTTGCAATTCATGAGTTCAGGCAACGGCTGGATTCGGGTAGGATCCCTCGCGGACGTACCACCGGGGGAATCCCGGGCCTTTAAGATCGGTGAGGGCCGGGGCATCGCCCTCTTCAACGTCGACGGCCGGATCCACGCCACCGACAACCAGTGCCCCCACATGGGGTTTCCGCTGACGCGGGGGGTGGTGAAGGACGGGGTCCTGACCTGCGACTGGCACGGCCGCAGCTTCGATCTGGAGGGAGGCGGCTGCTTCAACTACGAATGCGACGACCTGGAGACCTTTCCCGTCGACGTCCGCGGGGACGAACTGTGGGTCCAGGCCGGGGACGCGACCTACAAGCGGCGGGACCAGCACCTGCAACTGCTCTGGGAGGGCCTGCTGAGCGGGGATTCGTGGACGATATCCAAGGCCAGCGCGCTGCTGCTCTCCGGCGGCGTATCGGAACACGACATCGTCCAGCTGGTCCTGCGGCACCTGGGCCGACACGTCGCGTCGGAGCAGGACGCGGGCGGCGGCGGCAATATCGTTTCGCTCCTGGTTTCCGGGCTGGAAGTCGGCAGACGATACGACGGCGAAGACCGCCTGATGGCGTTGTCGCTGGCCGGACGCGCAGCGTCGGGACGGGCGTCGGAAAGGCTGGAAGTCATCCCCCTGCCCCCTCCGGTAAGCTGGGATCAGATCGACGGCTGGGTGCGCATGTTCTCCCGCAACATGCAGGATTTCCGGATCGAACGGTGCCTGCACACGGCCTGCGAGAACGGCCATGAGGACCATATCTTCAAACTGCTGTTCGAATGCGCGGTGGCGCCGTATTTCCTCGGATTTTCCCGTAACGTGGCCAGCCTGGGCGACCTCGCCCGGGTGGTGGACACCTTCGGATGGGGCGAGGCGTCCGAACTGGTCTGCAACCTGGGCGCCAAGATGGTCGGACGGGGACGGGGCGAGCCGGAGCGCTTTCAACGGGACGCCGTCCGCCTGCTGGAGGAGATCGCCCCGGTCCTTGAATCCCACGACTACGCGGCGAACACCCGGACCGATTACGATGAGAACGTCCTTGTCGACGCCCTGCTGAGCGTCGACGTCGAACGGTCCTTCGGGGCCGTGGCACAAGCCCTGAGGGACGGCGTGGCCGTCGAGCGACTCATCACGACCTTCGTGCTGCTCGCGGCGGACCGCATGGCGCGGACGCCCGTAAACGTCGACGCCGGCTGGGGTTCGCTGTCGAATGAATTCAACCTGGCGGCTTCCCTGCGTCACGTCCACGCTTACGGTGGACCCGCGGCGGCGGCGAAGGGCCTGTTCCACGCGGCCTGGCAGATCTTCGACAACCGGTGGATCAATATACCCACGCGATCCCTCGACGAACCCCTGGCTGCCCATATGTCGGACGCGCCGGACGCGGCTGCTGCGGCCGCCCAGATCGTCCACTCGATCAAGTCCCTGAACATCCACCACGTGGGCGACCAGGTGGTGGGATACCTCAACAGCGGCTTCGACGGGTCGGAACTGCTCAAGGAAGTGGGCCGGGCGATACTGTGGGACGATACCAACATGGAACTCCTGCCCACGCTGCGCGTCGCGTTCAACGAATGGGAAGGCTTGGCGGGCGGCGCCGACGCTGCCGACGCCACCGACGCCGCCGACGCCGCCGACGCCGCCAGCGGAGCGGGCCATCCGTCCCGGTATCAGCTCCTGGTGGGACTGGTGCGTTACGCCACGGACGTTCGGTTGAACAAGAACAGCATGGCGTCCATCAACACGGCGATGCGGTTTTCGGAAGGCCGGACGACTGTCGAGGTATTCGACGAGTAACGATCACTGGAGAGGTAGCGGATATGTCAACAGAACAGAATGGATTCGTACGGGTAGCGGCTGCCGCCGAGGTGGCGGACGGCAAGCCCAAGGCCGTGAAGGTCGAGGGAAGGAGCATCGCCCTCTTCAAGCATAACGGGTCGATCTTCGCCACGGACAACCAGTGCCCCCACATGGGTTATCCGCTTACGAGGGGACGTGTGCGGAACGGGGTGCTGACCTGCGACTGGCACGGCTGGAGTTACGATCTCGGCGGCGGCGGTTGTTTTACCGGCGGGTGCGACGACCTGGAGACCTTTCCGGTCGAAGTGCGAAACGGCGACGTCTTCGTGAGCGTGAGCGAAGGCGGATCGAAACGGTCCGACGCCCACTTCCTGCTCTTGAAGGAGGGGCTCTATTCCACGGATCAGTGGACCATATCCAAGGCCGTGGCCATCATGTTGGCCCGGGGCGTGTCCGAAGAGGAGACGTTGAACCTCATCATCCGGCACGGCGGCCGTCACGTCGCCACGGAACGGGGGGCCAACGACGGCGGAGGAGAGGTTTCCGATTTCATCAACGGGATCAAGGTGGCCCGCCAGTACGAGAGCGACGATCGCATCATCCCGCTGACCTTCGCCGCCCATGGACTTTCGGGCCGCGCGGGAGACCGGCCCCGCATCCAGCGGCTGCCCGATCCGATCACCTGGGAGAAGCTCGAGGGATGGATCCGGGTGTTCTCCAAAGACAAGAAATGGGAAGGCATCGAGAAGTGCCTGATCACCGCCCGGCGGCAGGGCGGCCACGACGACGAAATCCTGCCCCTGCTCTACGAATGCGCCGTTGCGCCCCATTTCCTCGGCAATTCGAATAACCTGCTCAACATCGGCTACATCGCGGAAGTGCTCGAGGAATTCGGATGGGACGAGGCCGAGGAACTGGTCTGCAATCTGTCGGCCAAGATCCTGGGACAGGAGCGGGGACTGCCCGACGAGATCCGGCAGTCGGCCATCGACCGGTTCATCGCCGACACGGAGACGCTGGATGCCATCGGCGACGGACCGCTTGACGGTTCCGACGCGCAGTTCGACGAAGACGCCTTCGCGGAGGGCCTGGTCAGCGGGGAGATCGGGCCGACCTTCGGGGTGGTCACCCAGGCACTCAAAGACGGCGTTTCGATTGAGCGGATCGTGACGACCATGGTGGTGCTCGCGGCGGACCGCATGGCGCGCACGCCGGTGAACATGAACCCCGGATGGGGCGGGCTGGTCCGGGAGATGATGATGGCCTCCGCGGTCCGCAAGGCCCTGCGGTTCGGCGGGCACAGGGTCGCGGCCCAGGGACTGTACCACGTCGCCTGGCAGTTCTACGGCGACCGATGGCTGAACATCACTCATCGGCCGCTGTCCGAGTCCCGCGGAAGTCTGCAGCCGGGAAGCGCGGACGAAGCCGCCGCCATCGAAGGCGTCCTTTCTTCCATCGAGCAGATCCAGATCAGGGAGATCGGACGGCAGACCCGGGACTACCTGCGGTCCGGCTACTCGGGCGATGCGTTGCTCCGGGAGCTCGGCCTGGTGATCCTCAAGGACGACAACGGCCGGAACATCCTCTCCACGCTCCGCACGATCTTCGACGAGTGGACCCTGTGCGACGATCACCCGTCCCGCAACCAGTTGCTGGTCGGCCTCGCCCGCTGGGCCACCGACGTACGGCGCGCCACGGGAAGCCAGTCCGCCGCAGCGACCGCCCTGCGTTTCGCCAAGGGTCAGACCGCGGTGGATCTGTATGAGGCGTAGTGGGTGGGTGCCGTGTACTTGGTTAGGCGGGCGAGGGACCCCGGTAGACGGCGCTGGATCCGTACAAGGTGGAGGAAGGTTGTCCAGTCGGAGGGAACAGATTCGGTCCGGTTGTTGGGTCGGTATATTGGAAAAGTGTTGATAGATAACAGGTGATTCGAATCACTGGATGGTTCCTTTGGGACGACAGGTTATGCAAGGGAGAAAGAGTAGCATGACGAGTTTGAGGACGCTCGCCATGATTGTTCTATGGGCCTTGGCGCTGAAGTCATCCGCAGCTTGGGCTCAATCAACTCGTGACGATTCACTCCAGACCTGCTTTGATGAAACACTGACATTGGCGAATAGGTTTGAAGCCTGCGGGGTGGCAGCGGAGGAGGGGCATCCAAATGCCCAACATATCCTCGGCCAGATATATGATGGGTTCATTGTTGATCGGCGCTTTGATCTGCCGAAGGACGACATCGAGGCGGTGAAGTGGTATCGTCTGGCGGCCGCACACGGTCACTTGGAAGCTCAACTCGACCTTGCCCAGAAATACCTCTGGGGCCATGGCGTGCCAAATGACGACAAAGAGGCGGTAAAGTGGTACACCATGGCTGCTGAGCAGGGAGACGTCGGTGCCCAGTTGGAGCTCGGCTACATTTTCGGTAGTAGCGGTGAGTTAAAGAACGAAGAGGTGGCTGCGAAGTGGTTTCGCATGGCCGCCGAACAGGGCGAAGTACGTGCTCAATGGGAACTCGGCGAAATTTATGCTTGGGGCAGAGGGCTACCCGAGGATGACGCTGAAGCGGTCAGGTGGTTTCGCATGGCCGCCGAACAGGGTAGTGTGAACTACCAAAACGCCCTTGGTGGTATGCTCGCCTCGGATGTTGTCATATCTGAGAACGACACTGAGGCGATTAAGTGGTACCGCATGGCCGCCGGACAGGGATTCGCTGCTGCACAGATATCACTTGGTAGGATGTACACCATGGGTGAGGGAGTGCCAGTGAACTATGCAGAAGCCGTCAGGTGGTACCGAAAGGCTGCTGAACAAGGAGTTGCTAGTGCCCAGGTATCACTAGGCAAAATGTATGCTAAGGGTAGGGGAGTGCCAGTGGACTATGCAGAAGCCGTCAGGTGGTATAGTAAAGCTGCTGAACAAGGAAAAAACGGTGGAAATGCAGTTTGGGATCTTGGTTATAGTTATGCTACGGGCGACGATCTACCTGAGGACGATGCTGAAGCGATCAGATGGTTGAGCAAGGCAGCAGAACAGGGATATGATAGGCTAAAGTGGCAACTAGGCCTTATGTACTCCAAGGGTGATGAAATACCGGAGGATGATGTAGAAGCGATTAGGTGGTTAAGCATGGCTGCTGAGAGCAAAGTTCCCGAAACAGGCGAGTCGAGTGGAATTCGGCTGAACTCCAAAAGCGAACAACAGGAGGCAACTGCCCTGCAATGGCGACTTGGTCTAATGTTAGCCTTCGGCGAGGATCAACAGAGTAACGCTGATCTCGAAACAGAGCTATTCAAGCAACCATCCATGGAGGGTGAAGGGTTCTTCGCCGTTGCAGGGAACTACCGTGGAGATCATGGTGTTCCTGAAGACGACGCTGAGGCGATAAAATGGTTACATAAAGCTGCCGGTGGCGGAGACGCCGAGTATGCGTTTTACCTTGGTATTATGTACTCCACCGGTTTCGGTGTGCCGGAGGATTCCCATGAAGCGGGCAAGTGGTATCGCCACGCCAGCAAGCAGGATGCAGCCTCCGTCAAAAGGAATCGTGCCTTCATGGATCTCAGGGACGAAGGCATGCCGGAGAACTATGGCACGGCAATCATGTGGTGTCTCATTGCGGGTAAGTTAGGTCACTCCTTAGCCCAATTCGGTCTCGGCTACATGCACCATATGGGCGAGGGTGTGCCTGAAGATTACGTCCAAGCATATGCCTGGTACAACCTCTCGGCGGCCCAAGGAAACGAGAAGGCTGCTTCCAACAAAGTCAAACTGCGAAAACTCATGACGCGCGACCAGGTACAGCAGGCACAGAAACTCAGTACAGCGTTGTTACGGTGTATTCGGGAATACCAGTCGATGTAATCGCGCGATAGCGGCTCAGGTCTGGTCGCGCATTCCAGACTGCGCAAACCTCACACCCTTTAGCAGTACGGCATAACCGTCTTTCACAGGTCAGAACATATGACCCACACGCCGCCCTACACGATCACGCCGGAGATCGTTTCACGAATAGAGCGGATCGGGGAAGCCATTGGGAAGGCTGAGGCTTTGGGGATTTCGCAGGATTTGCGCCTCCGCCGGATCAACCGCATCCGCACCATACGCGGGTCTCTGGCCATTGAAGGCAATACGCTCAGCGAGGAACAGGTAGCCACGCTCTTCGACGGCAAGCTCGTAATTGCTCCTCCTAGAGAGATCTTGGAAGCTCGCAACGCGATCAAAGCCTATGATCGATACGAGCGATGGTATCCGGCCAGAGAGGCGGATTTGCTGGAGGCGCACGGCGTTCTCATGGGTGGACTGATAGACACGCCCGGCCAGTACAGACGCGGCGGGGTCGTCGTCGCGGGACACGGTGGGGTTCAACACGTCGGACCGCCGCCCGAGCGCGTTCCCGGACTCATGTCTGACCTCTTGGGATGGTTGCACGATTCGGAAGAGCATCCGCTGATAGCGAGTTCGGTCTTCCACTACGAGTTCGAGTTCATTCATCCCTTCGAGGATGGCAACGGACGAATGGGAAGGCTCTGGCAGACCCTGATCCTCGCGCGCTGGAAGGTGCTGTTTGCTCACCTTCCGGTCGAGAGCCTGATCTATGCCCGGCAGCAAGATTATTACCATGCCATAAGGCAGAGTTCGGCCCGGGGCGAGAGCACTCCATTCATCGATTTCATGCTGGAGATCATGCTCGAAGCGGTCCGACTACCCCAGGCAAGCGACCAGGAAACCGACCAGGTAAGCGACCAGGTAGCGAAGCTGCTCATCGCCTTGCGGAAGGAACCCGGGACGGCCGCGGAGTTGATGAAGGTAATAGGGCTGTCCCATCGTCCCACGTTCCGAAAGAACTACCTTCATCCGGCCATATCGATGGGGTTAATTGAAATGACGCGTCCGGAGTCGCCTACGGCGAGGAATCAGAAGTACCGGCTTACTGCGCATGGACGCAGGGTAGCGTTGTCCCACTCGGAACAGCCGCGAACAAGCAGTTGACAAGGAGCATGACAATGGGCAACTGCCCCGCCAGGAACAAGCTTTCCGAACTCTACAACCACGACCCCGACGAAGCAGACCGCCTCCTGTTCGGCCGCCGCACGCACCCGGACCGGCGCGGATTCCTTAAGAACGCGGGCCTGGCGGCCATGGGCGCGCTGGTCGGGGCCGCGATCCCCTTTCATCGCAACATGCCTGCCCATTTCATTCCCGTGGTACTCGCCTCCGAGCACACCATACCGGGCAAAGACGGCCTCACAGTCCTCAATGACCGGCCCATGTGCGCGGAGACCCCGCCGCACCTCCTCGATGACGCCATTACACCCACCGAAAGACATTTCGTCCGCAACAACGGGCTGATACCCAAGGATCTGGATGCATCGCGCTGGGAACTGGCGATTGACGGCCTAGTAGACAACCCGATAACACTCAGCCTCGAAGATCTTGAAGGCCGATTCGAAGTCGTAACCCGGGCGCTGGCCCTGGAATGCGCGGGCAATGGCCGCGCGTTCTTCGACCCGCAGGCGGCGGGCGAACAGTGGACCTACGGCGCGGTGGCCTGCTCGGAATGGACGGGGGTCAGGCTGTCGGACGTGCTGACGGCCGCCGGAATACGGAGCGAAGCCGTCTACACCGCCCACTACGGCGCAGATACCCATGTGTCCGGCCCGGAAAGCGGACTACCCATCTCACGCGGCGTACCGGTCGGGAAGGCCATGGATGAGCATAATCTCATTGCCTTCGCCCAGAACGGGCAGCCGATTCACCCCATGAACGGCGGGCCGCTTCGGCTGATCGTACCCGGATGGCCGGGATCGTGTTCCCAGAAGTGGCTGACCCGCGTAGAGATGCGGGACCGGGTGCACGACGGACCCAAGATGACCGGCACCTCGTATCGCTTGCCGAATCGAAGTGTTGAGCCCGGCGAGGCCGTGGACGAGAAGGACTTCCGCATCATAGAGAGTATGCCGGTGAAGTCGCTAATCACCCATCCGGCGACGGGGTACAGGACAGCAGACCGTGAGATTGATGTGCGGGGTCACGCGTGGACGGGTGAGGGAAGGGTCTCTGCGGTAGGTCTTTCGATCGACTTCGGGGCGACCTGGAAGCGGGCGACGCTGGATGAACCGGTCAACGCCTATGCCTGGCAGAACTGGCGCGCTTCGATCGCGTTGCCTGAACGAGGGTACTACGAGGTATGGGCGAGGGCGACGGATTCGCAAGGTGTCAGCCAGCCCCACGCCATCGCGTGGAATCCCCGGGGATACCTGAACAACGCCATGCACCGCGTCGCGGTCTACGTGGAGTAGGGTATGCTTAACCTACACTATTTATTTGGTTTTATCAGGTGGGAACTATGTGATACAAATGACTTGGAGCATTATTGACCGTTTTCAGTGAGCCGAGTATATCACAACTGATTTCGTTCAGAATCTAATAAACACTCCATGTTTTCTTTTTTTTAAACTCCCTATCGTCACCCAAAAACACTGCAAATATCTCTATCATGCTAGGTATTTGTGCCGTACTAGTGTGTGCTTGATTAGAGACTTCGATAATGACTTTAGAAACAAACCGGCATATCTGAAGTACGTACATTCTTGTGAATGGAATTTCGATTTCTGCAAGTGCAGATTGTTTGAACCCAGTGTACACATCTGAGATCAGTGTTAGATCTTCACTGGTGTGCTCTACAAATGTGATATCACCTATTTGATGATTGAGAACCGTTGCTTCACTCTCGATCGTCGCTTTTTGTTGTTCAGTTAAATGTTCCTGTAAAACCAGCCTGGATACATCACGATGCCATGCAGCAACTGGATCGTAAGAATCACTGCCAACGGTACCTGAAATTGAATCAAGGTAATAATACCGGGTGATGTTCCTACCGAAGTCAGATAGGACTTGTATGATATTCCTCGAAAT
Source organism: bacterium (assembly GCA_963693015.1). Lineage (GTDB taxonomy): Bacteria > JAAXHH01 > JAAXHH01 > JAAXHH01 > JAAXHH01 > JAAXHH01. The sequence continues at coordinate 559,759 of OY843748.1, read as the reverse complement.
TTGTGAATCTGGCATTTGGAACCCATCTTTGGTTTCATTCAAGGATGTGCCAATCTTCTCTACTTCCATCAGAAGTTCTTTGAGATTATGACGATAGTTTTTGATCGTATCATTGTTTGGGTAACTGCCATGACGGATTAGATGATCAAAACACAAGATAAGCTTTGACGTCCTTTCTAAGCCGATAGATACGCTAAACAGCATTTGTATATAGAACGCTATTCGAGCATAGTTTGACTTGCCTAGTACAGTAACTCCGGCTGCCATGCTTTCAGCCGCAAACTGAGACTCACGCAACAAAAAGTGCCAGTTACTAGTCGGGTTTACTGGGTTTCCCTTCTTCATGGTCCAGCTATCTCCGGCGATACCAACTTAGTTTTCGAGGAGTTAGTCAATTTATTGGTTGTGGGAAAGTGAAGTGTAACAGTACCGGTGGGTTATCTTACGACATGATGAGCAGTCAGCAGTTTTAAACTTGTCTGAGCTGGTAGATTTCAGGATAGTCAGGAATTTAAGGTTGTAGCTCAAAATCGGGATTAGGATGCCTATGTCTAGCCTCTGCAAGCCAGCTACCCGCGATTCCACCCCTTTGTCCTATATTTGCCTGCAGACACCTACTGAAAATTCCTGATTGACGAACTCCGCTGGTCAGTTCTACACGTTATCCGCCGCGGGGCGCGGCAGATCGGCCCAGTGGCCGGTGGGGTCGGATCCCTTTACAATCACGCCTTCCCTGTTCCAGTTGAGCTCGGCGCGTACGGAGGCGGCGCAGAACCTGAGCGTCAGGCCGCAGCGGCGGCGGTCCGAAGTGTTGAGGCCCGACCCGTGCAGCAGCAGGTCGCTGTGCAGCGAGATCTCGCCCGCCTTGAGTTCGATATCCACCTCGGTGCCGTACATCCCGATATCTTCCACGGTCTGATTGAGCACGTTGTTCTCGGCTTCCTCGCTCAGGTGGTAGGTCAGGTGGCCGTAGTGGTGCGATCCGGACACGAAGCGCATGCAGGCGTTGCCCGTGTCCGCGTCGTCGATGGCCAGCCAGGCGGTGACCGTCTTCGACGGCGAGAGGGGCCAGAAGCTGGCGTCCTGGTGCCAGTTGACGATCTTGCCGTCCCCCGGAAGCTTGCAAAAGAAATGGGCGCCCCAGCCGACCACGTCGTCGCCCAGCAGGTCGCTGATGTAGGCGACGATCCGCGGTTCGTTGATGATATCGTGGACCATGCCCGATTTCAGATGGGCCGAAATGATGGAGTAGTTGTGGTCTCCCCGCGCCATGACCTGCTCGATCATGCCGTCGAATTCGTCCCGAATGGCGCCGATCTCCGCATCCGAATATACCCTGAACGGTTTCAGATAGCCCTGTTCGTTGAACGTGTCGATCTGCGGACCCGTGAGCACGGACGGATGCTCGTTGTGTACCGGGTGGTATTGCAGGTCCCGGGACATGCGGATCAGGTCTTCCGGGGTCGGCATCTGCTTGAAACGGGTGTCCTGCAGGGTCGTCTGCGCCATTGATATGCTCCTTGTGTTGACTGCCGACCTGGCCGCCGGGCGTTGACTGCCGGCCCGATCATCGGTCGTTGATGCTGGCCTGATCGCCACTGTCGGCCGTTGACAGCCGATCTGACCACCGGCCTCAGTTTTCGTTCTTTGTCTTCAAAATAACGTTCTCGGATCCTTTTTCCCAGGTTTCGTTGTAGACCAGGGGCCTCGGCCTGCGGGGCGGATAATCCGGCGGGGGATTCTCCGGGTCGTTCAACTCCAGGCGGTCACGGCCCCGGGGCGCCTCGTACCAATGCTTCTCCCGTTCGGCCGCCTCGATCTCCCGGCGGAGGATGAATTCCGCGTGGTCGAAACCGGAGATCGCCGCGTCGGCCAGGAACACGCGATGCACCTCGCTTCCGTCCCAGGTTTCCAGGTCCGGAAGGACCACCGGCCCCGTGCAGACCTGGAACTCGGCGTCTTCCTCGTTAATATTGATCAGATCAACCGGAAATTCAAGGGTAACCTGCATGTTCCGGTCCGCCCGGTCCGCCCGGTCCGCCCGGTCCGCTTCGTCCCCCTGGCCCGGTTGGCCCGGTTGGCACGTTTCCCGGTAGACGATCCTGCCGTTCATAAGATCCCGGTTTAAAGTCGCATCGACCACGTCGCGGGCTTCCGACAGGGTCTCTTCCGATCCGTATTGCCTGATGTCGATTTCGTGGCCCTGGAACTGCTTATCAAGTGAGGTTCCCTTGAGTCCGGCGGGCTCCGTGCTCGGTCTCCGCGAAATGGGGATGCTCAGGCTCCGGCTGAAGGCCATGCGCCATTCGTCGCTGGGGATCTGGAACAGGTTGCGGCGGGCGATCGTGTATTCCGAGCGGCACGGCGTGCCCAGGAACATTTCGGTCTTGCGTCCCGTTTCCAGGTCTTCCACGGTGCATGCCGCCTCCAGGTGGAACCGCACCTGGTAGGCCTGGCCCGGCACCCCGACGAACCCGCCCGTGTATTTGTAGACCGGGTCGGGTTTCCAGGGCCAGGACCTCCAGTGGAAGGAGGAGCGATGAAAGGCGATCATGGGCGTGGACCGCTTCTGTGTAGGAGTACTGGTTCGTTTGGGGCTTGAGTTGCGCGTCGTTCACACGTTCCGGCCGCGGCGACGAAGTCCCAAGATGACGCATTTGCCGTGCGCAAGCAATACAAAACTGTGTCCTCGACTGCGTGCTTCCGCAATGCGCCGCGACCGTGATTTTTGTTGCGAGCGAAGGGTCGGAACGCTACATTGGGAGCACATTTCAACAGGTTTGGATCGGCGCGCGGAGCCTATTGATCATCGGCCTACGGACTTGCTATGACACAGGATGCTTCCCGATCGGAGTATGAAATTGACCTGGACCGCGTAGAGTCGCTGGAATGGCTCGAATCGCTGGATTACGTACTCCAGAATTCGGGACCAGGCAGGGCGCGCCAGCTGATCGCCCAGCTCCAGGCCCACGCCCGCGGCAAGGGCGTCCGGCTCCCCTTCGCCGAAAACACGCCCTACATCAACACCATCCCGCCCGACCAGCAGCCGCCCTATCCCGGCAGCGACGAACTCGAGCACCGGATCCGCAACATCATCCGGTGGAACGCCATGGCCATGGTGGTCCGCGCCAACACGGCGGACAAGTCCCTCGGCGGCCATATCGCCACCTACGCCTCGGTCTGCAACCTCTACGAAGTGGGCTTCAACCACTTCTTCCGTGGACCGGGCGACGGTTACGACGGCGACCAGATCTTCTTCCAGCCCCACTCTTCGCCCGGTATCTACGCCCGGGCCTATATCGAGGGGCGGTTCAACGAGCAGCACCTGGACAACTTCCGCCGCGAGTTGCGCCCGGGCGGCGGGCTGTCGTCCTACCCCCATCCCTGGCTCATGCCCGACTTCTGGGTCTTCCCCACGGCCTCCATGGGGCTGAGCGCCATCATGTCCATCTACCAGGCCCGGTTCAACCGGTACCTGGAAGACCGGGGACTCAAACACGCCAACGGTCGCAAAGTCTGGGCGTTTCTCGGGGACGGGGAGACCGACGAGCCCGAGGCACTGGGCGCCATTACCCTGGCGGCCCGGGAGAAGCTGGACAACCTGGTCTTCGTGGTCAACTGCAATCTGCAGCGGCTGGACGGTCCGGTGCGGGGCAACGGCAAGATCATCCAGGAACTCGAAGCCGCCTTCCACGGCGCCGGATGGAACGTCATCAAGGTGATCTGGGGGAGCGGATGGGACCCCCTGCTGGCCCAGGACGACGAGGGGCTGCTCGTCAAGCGCATGGGCGAGATCGTCGACGGCCAGTACCAGAAATACACCGTTTCCGACGGCAAGTACCAGCGGGACCACTTCTTCGGCGTGCATCCCAAACTCATGGAGATGTCCAGGCTGCTCACCGACGAGCACGTGCGGACCATCATCCGCGGCGGTCACGACGAGGAGAAGGTCTACGCGGCGTACAAAGCCGCGGTGGAACACGAAGGCGCCCCGACCGTCATCCTGGCCAAGACGATCAAGGGCTACGGCCTGGGCGAATGGGGCGAGGGGAAGAACACGGCCCACCAGCAGAAGATGATCGACGAAGAGGGGCTGCGGCACCTGCGCACCGAACTCGGCATCCCCCTTTCCGATGACGAGGTTCGGGAAGCGCCTTATTTCAGGCCTGCGGCGGACAGCGCCGAGATGGAGTATATCCGGGAACGCCGCGATGCCCTCGGCGGGTACATCCCCCGGCGAAACGTCGTGAATCCCGGCCTGCCCGCCGCGCCCCGGGACGAAGTGTTCGAGGAATTCAAAGTAGGGACGGACGGCCGCGAAGTCTCGACGACCATGGTGTTCACCCGGATGCTCTCACGCCTGTTGCGCGAACCCGAAATTGGAAAGCTGATCGTGCCCATCGTGCCCGACGAGGCGCGAACCTTCGGCATGGAAGCCCTCTTCCGCCAGTGCGGAATCTATTCCCACGCCGGCCAGCTTTACGAACCGGTGGACATCGATACGCTCCTCTACTACAAGGAAGCCCAGGACGGCCAGATCCTCGAAGAAGGCATCACGGAGGCGGGTTCCCTGTCCTCCTTCGTCGCCGCCGGGACGGCCTATTCGACCCACGGCGTCAATACGATCCCCTTCTTCATCTTCTATTCCATGTTCGGCCTGCAGCGCGTCGGCGACCTGATCTGGGCTGCCGCGGAGATGCGTACGCGGGGGTTTCTGCTGGGCGGTACGGCGGGACGGACGACGCTGAACGGCGAGGGGTTGCAGCACCAGGACGGCCAGAGTCACCTGCTGGCCGACCCGGTACCCAACCTGCGAACCTACGATCCGGCCTACGCTTACGAACTGGCGACCATCATCAGGGACGGCATCCGGAGGATGTACGTGGACCAGGAGGACCTGTTCTACTACATCACGGTGCAGAACGAGAACTACGCCATGCCGTCCATGCCGGAAGGGGTGGAAGAAGGCATCCTGAAGGGCATGTACCGGTTGCGTTCGCTGAACGGCGGCGCGGCGAAGGCCCACCTCTTCGGCAGCGGCTCCATCATCAACGAATCGCTGAAGGCCCAGGAGATGCTGGCCGAAGACTTCGGGGTGGAAGCGGACGTCTGGAGCGTGACGAGTTACAAGCAACTGCGGCGCGAGGCCATGGACGCCGAGCGCTGGAACCTGCTGCACCCGTCGGAAGCGCCCCGAGTGCCGTACATTTCGCAATGCCTCGAGGAAACCGGGGGCGTGTACGTCATGGCCTCCGACTACGTCAGGACGCTGCCGGATTCCATCGCACGGTGGGTTCCGGGTCCCGTGGTCTCGCTGGGGACGGACGGGTTCGGGCGGAGCGACAGCCGTCCGGCGCTGCGGAACTTCTTCGAGATGGACGCCCGCTTCATCACCCTCGGCACCCTCAACGCCCTCGCCCGGAAAGGCGACCTCTCCCCGGACGTCCCGGAGCGGGCCATGCGCAAGCTGGAGATCGACCCCGAGAAGGCCAATCCCCTGGACGTCTGACGGATGCGCCGATTGACAGGCTTCCACGTCCACTGATCAGGCGGTCGCGGCGCGCAGATCAGGCGTACAACGCGTTGCTGAAGGCGCGGCGATACTGGCGGGTGGTCGGGTGATCCTCGCCCAGCATCCCGAAAATGGCGACGCAGCTTCGCCGGGCGCCGTCCTCGTCGTAGGCCCGGTTCTTCTCCAGCACCTCGATGAACCGCTGCAGGGCGAGATCGTACTCCCCCTGCCTGAGATGGCCGATCGCCTGAATATAGACCGGCTTCACCGGATCTTTCTCGAGACTTTCCGGCGCGTCCAGGTACTGGAAGAGCCCGGCGATGGTCCGCAGGACTTCCGCCGAGTCATGGTATTCCGTACCCGGTTCGATCGGTTTCAACAGGTCCAGGCACCGGTCGGGATCTTCGTTCAGGCAAGTGCGCGCCAGGATGACCGCCGCCTGCTCGTTGTCCGGTTCGGCTTCGAGCACGGATTCGAGCGCCGCCCGCGCCGCGGCTGCCTGTCCGGTGTCGAAAAGCCGAAGGGCTTCTTCCATCTGCCCCGCCATGGGACTCGGCAAGGCCTTCTTCAGCCACTGTTCGATCATGGGTTCCGGCAGCGCGCCCGTGAACTCGTCCCTCACCTCGCCGTCGACGAACATCTTGACGTTCGGAATCCCCTGGATCCCGTACTGCCGGGCGATGTCCTGGTGGACTTCCGTGTTCACCTTGACGAGTTTCCAACGATTCCCGTGGCGTTCGGCCAGGGACTCGATTACGGGTCCCAGCACCTTGCAGGGTCCGCACCATTCCGCCCAGAAATCGACCAGAACGGGGAGGGTGTGACTCTGTTCCACCACTTCCGAGTTGAAGTCCGATACTTCGTAATTCATCGTCTTTCCTCACCGGTTCGGGACAGTCGCGGCCGCAAGCCGCCTGTTGACATACTTATGGATTTGAATTATCTTCCGACGTGGTTTCATGGGGTGAACAGGCCCTCATCCATCGGTTCCGAACAGCTTTCGGTGAATGTCGATCACCATATCGGCCATGTTCTCCCAGGAGGTGCGGGACGTATTGAAAACCATGTGGTAAAGGGTGGGATCCGTCCAGTCGCGATGGTAGTTGTGCTGCAGGTACAGCGCGCGCTGGCGATCCTTTTCCCTGATGAGTTCGGCCGACCGTTCCCGCGAAAGGTTCATCTCGTCCATGATCACTTCGACCCGGTAATCGAAAGGCGCGATGAACCGGGTGTGGAAGACGGTCTTGCTGTCGGACAGGATGCACTGGCTGCCGCGGCCGACGATGATGGTGTTTTTTCTGCCGGCCAGCGAACGGATGGTGTCCTGAAGGATCTGGAGGTACTCTCCCCGGTCCAGGAAAGTGTTCTTGAGGGACGTGGGATCCTTCGTGCCTTCGTCGTCGCCCGGAACGTAGGGCCAGATGAGCGGGGGATATTCCGGGGACAGGGAATAGACGGTCGAAGGAGTGAATAGTTCACCCAGAAAGCGGCGTATGGCCGTTTCGCCCACTTCGTCCATCTGTTCGACCACGTCTTCCGAAACGCCGGCGGTATGGGCGATTTCAGCAATCAGTTCCTTGTCCACGCAGTCACAGCCGAGGCGCTCCGCGATGATCTTCGCGATGTCCTTGCCTCCGCTGCCGTATTCCCTGGCAACCGTTATGATGCTCATGATGGACTCCTTGTTTCAGACATCCGCCGAGGGAGGCGTGTATTTCCATTGAAAGCGCCCTGCCATGACCCCACGGCATCCGTTGCGGGAGACCATGGATTTCCTGGGTTCGCAGGGGTTCTCAACGGCCCGGTTCGGCCTGATCCTGGGTACCGGATTCGGCGCGTGCGCCCGGGCCGTCGAACAGAAAGCCGTTGTGCCCTACGGTTCCATCCCCCATTTTCCGGTGACGACCGTGCAGGGCCACGAGGGCAACCTGGTCTTCGGAGACTGGGGCGAAGCGTCCGTGATCGCGATGCAGGGCCGGATCCACCTGTACGAGGGATACGACGTACGGCAAATCGCTTACCCGCTGGAGGTCATGGACAGGCTCGGCGTCGAAATCCTGATCGTGACCAATGCCGCCGGGGGGTTGAATCCCCGGTACGAAGCGGGAGACCTCATGGTGACCCGGGATCACGTCCATCCCATCGGTCGACAGTTGCTGGGGGACCTGACAGCGGGCAGCGCGGACGACTCCTGCTACGACGATGACTTGAGGGAATCGCTTCTGCGGATCAGTATACAAAGAAACCTGTCTGTTCAACAGGGAATTCTGGCGTGGATGCCCGGACCTTCCTTCGAGACCCGCGCCGAAATCGCCCTGCTCAAATCACTGGGAGCGGACGCGGTGACCATGTCCACCGTTCCCGAAGTACTGGCCGCCCGGCGTCTCGGCATGAGGGTCGCGGCCGTTTCGTGTATTTCCAACGTCTGGACGGGTAGAGCCGGCGAAACCGTCGACGCGGAAGAGGTGGTGTCGACGGTGGAATCCTCGGCCGAGCGATGCGCCGATCTGCTGGTCCGCCTGGCCCGCCTGGTCTGCCCGGCCGGCATTGGAAGCCTTGACCGCCAGACGGCTCATCAGGGTTAGGCCGGCTTCGGTCTCACAGCGCAAGCGAGAGCAACATGGCCTGGTTTGAAAGAAGACAGCGGGGACTGAGCCCGCAGAAGCGCAAGGAAATCCCGAAGGGACTGTGGGTGAAGTGCGACAAGTGCGACGCCATGCTGTACAAGGCGGAGCTCGAACGGGACTTCAACGTGTGCACCCAGTGCGGGTTTCATTTCAAGATCGGCCACCAGGGGTACATCTCCCTGATCATGGATCCGGACACCTTCGCCGAGACCGACACGGACCTGCGCACCGTCGATCCGCTCGAGTTCAGGGAGAAGGAAAATTACCCGGACTACATGAAGCGGTACCAGAAGCGGACGGGCATGCAGGAAGCCGTGGTGTCGGGCACAGGCCGCATCGACGGAAGGCTCGTATCCCTGTCCATCCACGACGGTGCCTTCCTGGCCGGGAGCATGGGTTCCGTGGTCGGCGAGAAAGTGACGCGGTCCATCCGGCGGTCGCTCGACCTGGAGATACCGCTGCTCGTGGTCGCCACGTCCGGGGGCGCGCGCATGCAGGAAGGAATTCTCTCCCTCATGCAGATGGCGAAGACTTCCCTCTGGCTGAACCGCCTGTCGGAGGCGAAGATCCCCTTTGTCGTCGTGATCACGAACCCGACCATGGCCGGCGTGATGGCGAGTTACGCTTCGCTGGGAGATTTCACCCTGGCCGAGCCGGGCGCCATGATGGGTTTCGCCGGCGGAAGGGTGATCGAGCAGACCATCGGATCGAGCCTGCCGGAGGGATTCCAGACCGCGGAGTTCTTCCTGACCAAGGGTTTCGTGGACCAGGTCGTGCCCAGGACCAGGCTGCGGGAGACCCTGATTACGATCCTGAGTTACTTCCCCGACCGGGAGAAGAAGGAAGAGGCGGAATCGGAAGCGCTATGATTCCAGCATGAGCTTGTTGAGCGAATCTTCCGGGACCACCGGGTAGTCCCCGCTGAAACAGGCCGTACAGTACCCCGCCCCGGGTTTTCCATATTCCTTCGCGATCTTCACCATGCCTTCGATGGACAGATAGCCCAGACTGTCCGCGCCCAGGTAACGCCGGATCTCGTCCACCTGCGTCTGCGAAGCGATGAGTTCGCCCCGGCTCTGCATGTCGATGCCGTAGTAGCAGGGGTGGCGGATGGGGGGACTGCTGATGCGCACGTGCACCTCGGACGCGCCCGCCCCGCGGATCAGCCTTACCAGCTGATTGAGGGTCGTGCCCCGCACGATGGAATCATCCACGAGGACCACCCGGCGGTTCCGCAGCACGCCCTGGACCGGGTTGTACTTCAGCCGCACCGTGAATTCGCGCATGGACTGGTCCGGGTCGATGAAGGACCGCCCCACGTAGTGGTTCCGGATGAGTCCGATCTCGAACCGGATCCCCGAGTGCTCGGAGTAGCCCAGCGCGGCGGTCGTGGCCGAGTCCGGCACGGCGATGACGATATCGGCGTCCACGGGATGCTCCTCGGCCAGGCGACGGCCGAAACGCCGGCGGAACTTGTCGCTGTTTTCCCCGAACACCTTGCTGTCGGGCCGGGCGAAATAGATGTATTCGAAGATGCAGGCGGCCGGTTCCGCGTTCTCGAAGGGAAAGAAGGACTGGATTCCGTCTGCGTCGATGACGACCATCTCGCCCGGCTTCACTTCCCGGATGTACTCCGCTTTCATGATGTCGAAGGCGCAGGTTTCCGAAGCGAGCACGTGGGCGTCCCCGATGCGCCCAAGGCACAGGGGCCGGAATCCGCGGGGGTCCCGGACGCCGACGAGTTGCGTTTCGGACAGGAATACGATGGAATAGGCGCCCTCGACGTGGCGCAGGGCGTCGGCGATCATGGCGGGCAGATCGGGTTCGTTCGACCGCGCGATGAGATGGAGGACGATTTCGCTGTCGGACGAGGTGCGGAAAATCGACCCGGATTCTTCCATGGACAGGCGAAGCGCGCCGGTGTTTGTGAGATTGCCGTTGTGGGCGGTGGCCAACTGTCCGCGCTTGTAGTTGACCATGAAGGGCTGGGCGTTGTAGACGTTGGACGTGCCGGTGGTGGAATACCGGTTGTGGCCGATCGCGATGTGGCCCGCGAGGTCGCTTACCCGGTCGCCGTGATCGTAGGCTTCGCTGACCAGGCCCATGGCGCGGTGGGACGCGATGTGGTTGCCGTCGGAGACGGCCATGCCGGAGCTTTCCTGGCCGCGGTGCTGGAGGGCGTACAACCCCAGGAAGGTCAGCCTGGCGGCGCCGGGGTCGCCATGGATGCCGAAGACACCGCACTCCTCGCGTATTTCGTCATCGCACCACATTGGCTCGCCCCGTATATGTGATCAGGAAACCCACGGACATTATACGTGCCGGCTACCCGGATGTCCACCGCAATTTTGCGGAACCGGCGGACTTTCTACGGGGCCATTTTCGTTGACACCCCGGGTACCGGTATCTACATTGCACGAGGTTGAAATCCTTACGTTTCGATACACTTCTACAAGGAGAATTGGTCCGTGGAGCGAACGCTTGTTCTCATCAAGCCGGATGCCGTGCAGCGCGGAATGATCGGCCTCGTCACCGGCCGTTTCGAAAGCAAGGGGCTGAAGGTTGCCGGCATGAAGATGATGCAACTGACCGATGGAATCCTGAACGAGCACTACGGGCACCTGTCCGACAAGCCTTTTTTCCCCCGCATCAAGTCCTTCATGCAGGAAACGCCGGTGCTGGCCCTGTGCCTGGAAGGCGTCGACGCCGTGGACGTCGTGCGCGGCCTGTGCGGCGTGACGAACGCGCGCGAGGCCGCCCCGGGTACGATTCGCGGCGATTTCGGCATGAGCGTGCAGTGCAACCTGGTGCACGCCTCCGACTCCCCGGAGACGGCGCGGGCGGAAGTGCCCCGTTTCTTTTCCGCGGACGAACTGTTCACCTACGCGAAGGCGGAAGATACCGTCGTGTACGCGAGCGACGAACGGTAGGCGTCCTTCCCCCGGGCAGGCATGGACATACTCACCGGCACCATCGAGCGCATCACCTACCAGAGCGAGGAGACCGGCTACACGGTCGCGCGGTTGCAGCCCGAGCCCGACGCCTGCAGCACCGCCGAGAACCTGGCCCGGGCGTCCACGCGGGACGGACTGCTGACCGTTACGGGCGAACTGGCGAAGATCGCGGCGGGCGAGCGCGTCGAAGTGAGCGGGTACTGGGTAACCCATCCGCAGTACGGCAAGCAGTTCAGGATCGTCGATTCCAAATCGATCCGGCCCACGTCCGCGGAGGGCATTCGAAAGTACCTGGGGTCGGGGCTCATCAAGGGGCTGGGGCCGGCCAAGGCCGCCATGATCGTCGACCACTTCGGCGAAGACACCCTCCAGATCATCGACAAGACGCCGAACCGGCTGTCCGAAGTGAGGGGCATCGCCCGGAAGACTATCGGCGTCATCAGGTCCGGCTGGGAGGAACAGAAGCACATCCAGGAGGTCATGCAGTTCCTGATCGGACACAACGTAAGCATGGCCTACGCGGTTAAAATCTACAAGACCTACGGGAACGAGGCCATCAAGCAGGTCACGGAGAATCCGTATCGCCTGTCCACGGACATCTGGGGCATCGGCTTCAGGACCGCCGACAAGATCGCCATGAACCTGGGGGTCGATCCCGGAGATCCCGCCCGGGTGCAGGCCGGCATCCGATACGTGCTGGAGTCCCAGGCCGATGACGGTCACGTCTACGTGCCCTTCGACGCGCTCGTCGAGGAATGCATCGGCTTTCTGGACGTCGATCCTGCCGCCATTCCCGCAGGCCTCGAAGCGCTGGCCCAGGACGAAATCGTCATACGCAATGAGGATCGGATCTACCTGCAGCCCCTCTATTACGCGGAGCAGGGCATCGCGCGGCACATCGTGCGCCTGGTCGATCACCCGCGCACCCCGCCGTCCGGCGAACGTATCGACGAACATATCCGGCACATAGAAAAGGAGCGGGACATCGTCTTCAACGCGGAACAGCGCGAGGCGATACACACCTCGGCTTCCCGGAGCGTCATGGCGATCACCGGCGGGCCGGGGACCGGAAAGACCACCTGCGTGCAGGGCATCGTCTACCTGTTTCACCGCGTGGGGGCGAAGGTGGTGCTGGCCGCGCCGACGGGCCGGGCGGCGAAGCGGCTGTCCGAGGTGACCGGCGCCGAAGCGAAGACCATCCACCGCCTGCTCGAGTTCAATCCGGGCGTCATGGAATTCGGCCGCGACCAGGACAACCGGCTGGAAGCCGACCTGGTCATCCTCGACGAATCCTCCATGGTGGATACCGCCATGATGAACGCCCTGCTGCGCGCCGTGAAGACCTCCGCCCGTTTCGTCATGGTCGGCGACGTGGACCAGCTGCCTTCCGTGGGCGCGGGGAACGTCCTCCGGGACGTGATCGACGCCGGCCACGTCCCCGTGGTGCGCCTGACCGAGATCTTCCGCCAGGCCCGGGAGAGCGCCATCGTGATGAACGCCCACCGGGTGAACCGGGGCGATATGCCGGACACGAAGAACAGGAACGAGGGCGATTTCTTCTTCATCAACGAGCCCGATCCGTCGGCCGGCGCGGACCGGATCGCCGAACTGTGCACCGAGCGCCTGCCGCGTAAGTACGGACTCGACCCTTTCAACGACATCCAGGTGCTCACGCCCATGTACCGCGGCGATATCGGCGTGGACCAGCTCAACCGGAAGCTCCAGCAGGTGCTGAATCCCTCGGGGGCCTCGCTGAAACGGGGCGACCGGGAGATGCGCGCGGGCGACAAGGTATTGCAGACGCGGAACAACTACGGGAAGATGATCTTCAACGGCGATATCGGCCGCATAACCCGTATCGACCCGGATGCGCAGACAGTGGACGTCTCCTTCCAGGAGACCGTTCAGTACGACTACGGTGAACTGGACGAACTGATCCCGGCCTATGCCATCAGCGTCCACAAGAGCCAGGGATCGGAGTACCCGGCGATCATCCTGCCGCTCTACAGCACCCATTACATCATGCTGCAGCGGAACCTGCTGTACACCGCCCTGACCCGGGCCCGAGCGCTGGCCGTCCTCATCGGAACGACCAAGGCGCTGGCCATCGCGGTGAAGAACAACCAGGTCGTCGAACGGCACACGGGCCTCCGGGAAGCGCTGGGGGGTTTGATCGGCGCGCGGACCGGGGCCCAGACCGGGGTCCTTCCGGGCCTTGCGCCATGAGATCCGGGAAATGAAATACACCTTGACAGGGGTATGCGGGGTCCTATCTTGACTGACTTGATATCCCACATGGGGAAACGCACGTTTCTCACGCGATTCACGTCATGATTATGTACTTTGTATCTACTTGGCACACAGGGTGTTATGGCGATTGGTCGCTGTAACGCTTCAGGGGGTGTTCGGTGTCCGTCCGTGAAGAGGAACTGAAGGAAGACAGTCCGGAGCAATACAAGAATCCGGATACCGCCTTGTTCGGCGAGGCGGACGAACCCTACCTTCCGGGATTCAACCTGAAGACGATCTGGGCCTGCCTGTTCGTCGGATTCGTCATGCTGCCGGGTTCGATCTACCTGAGCCTGGTGACGGGCGGACAGACCGGCGCGGCGGACTGGGTCACCGTCATCCTGTTCCTCGAGATCGCCAAGCGGTCCCTCGTCAAGATGACCCGGCAGGAGATCATGATCCTGTACTGGGCCGCGGCCGGGCTGGCCGCCGCGGGGAACGCGATGAACACCGGCATCACCGGCGGCCCCTTCGCCCACCTGATCTGGGAGCAGTACTACAAGCAGTCGCCCGAAGCCACGGGCATCGCCACGCTGATCCCCACCTGGGTCGTGCCGACCCTGGATTCCACCGCGATGGCGAGCCGGACCTTCTTCCACATGGACTGGTTCGTCCCCGTCCTCGTCCTCACCGCGGTGACGGTCCTCTTCGCCGTCAACTCCTACTCGATGGGGTACATCCTCTTCCGGGTCACCAACGACGTGGAAAGGCTGACCTTCCCCCTGGCGCGGGTGCACGCGGGCGGCGCCACGGCCCTGGCCGAGACGTCGCAGAACCGGGAAGGCTGGCGATGGCGGGCCTTCAGCATCGGATCGGTGATCGGGGTGTCGTGGGGACTCCTGTACGTGATGATCCCCATCCTGTCCAGCACGTTCCTGGTCACGCCCATCACCATACTGCCGATCCCCTTCATCGATTTCACCACCAGTCTCAAGGAAGTGCTGCCGGCGACCATGGTGGGCATCGGCACCGATCTCGGCACCCTCGTGGCCGGGTTCGTCCTGCCCTTCTGGGTCGTGATCGGCACCTTCGTGTCGTCGGCCGTGATCGCGCTGGTCGCCAACCCGCTGCTCTACCACAACGGCATCCTGACCACCTGGGAGCCGGGGATGTCGCTGATACCGACCCAGATTTCCAACAACATCGATTTCTGGCTCAGCTTCACCATCGGCGCTTCCCTCGTCATCGGCATCGTGGGTTTCACGGCGACCATCCGGGCCATACTGAAATCCAATCGCGAGAAGCGGAACGACCCCGACCAGGACACGGGCGTGCGTGCGACGCCCGAGGGCCGGGGCGACCTGCCGATCTGGCTCGTATTCATCTTCTGGTTCGTCAGCACGACGGGCTTCGTGGTCATACTCTATATCCTGATTCCCGATTTTCCCTGGTGGATCAGCGCCATCTTCGGATACCTCTGGTCGCCGGTCTTTTCCTACATCGGGGCCCGGATGATCGGCATCACCGGCTCGCCCTACGGCACCTCCTTCCCCTTCGTCAAGGAAGCGTCCTTCCTGCTGTCCGGCTACAAGGGGGTCGCCGTGTGGTTCGCGCCCATACCCATCTTCGAGCACGGGAAGGTGGCCGAGACCTTCAAGCAGCTCGATCTCACCAAGACGACCTTCGGCAGCGTGGTCAAGCTGACCGCGGTGACCACCATCCTGATGTTCATCTGCAGTTTCATCTTCTACTCGCTCGTCTGGAAGCTCAATCCGATTCCGTCGTCGGCCTATCCTTACGTGCAGAAGATGTGGCCCCTCAACGCGGCCATGCGGACCATCTGGGTGAAGTCCACCCTGCCCGGCGGTCTCACGTTCATCTTCGATATCATCAAGATCGAGTACATCATCGCCGGCCTGGGCGTAACGGGCGGGCTCTTCGGCCTGCTCACGCTCGTGGGCGCCTCGCCCCTCTTCTTCTACGGCCTGGTCGGCGGCATGGCCATGCCGCTCTGGCAGACCCTGCCCACCTTCTTCGGCGCCATCCTGGGGCGCTACTACTTCTCGAAGCGCTTCGGTGAAGAGAAATGGATGTCCTACGTGCCCATTGTGCTGGCCGGCTACGGGGCCGGCATCGGACTCATAGGCATGATCGCCATCGCCATCGCGCTGATCTCCAAGGCGATTTCGCAGATCGTGTATTGAGGAATCCGGAACCGGGCGCCTAGTGGTAGGCCCGTAGCGGTTCGATCGCGTCGGCCACGCGGGCGGCGATGTCCCGCGGCACCCGCGGATTGAAGGGGCCGCCCTCGCCCGCCGCAACGTCCTCCCACCCCCCGATGATCATCGCCTCGATCACCGCTGAGTAGTTGAACTGCCGGCCGTTCATGAACCGCAGGTGTTCAAGGTCTGATATGCGGGCTTCCACGCGGGCCGACTCCGCCAGGTCGCCCCGGCGCTGGGCGTTGTTGATCTCGTCCGCCGCGCGGGCGGCGACGATGGCGATGCCGGAGGTGTGTCCCCTGGCGCCCATTTCGGCGGCCCGGGTGCTCCGGTCTCCGATCCCCCACATGACGATGCCGTCATTCCCGATGCCTTCGATGAGCGGGGCGACTTCTTCTTCGCTCGTGCCCACCTTCACGCCGACCATGTGCGGGGAGTCTCTGACCAGCCGGATGATCGGGTTCACGTAATCCGCGGAACGCATGTACAGCAGGAAGCGGGCCCCGCAGGACTCGCCTAGTCGTTCGGCGAAGGCCATGTAGTCCTCGTAGGTCGCTTCGTGGTCGGCCACGCCGGTCAGGGGCATGATGAGGTAGACGTCCGGCGGACGGGGAAGGGCCGACTGCCTGCGCACGAGGTCCTCGGCCTGTGAAATCGGATTCGGCACGATGCCGGACATCAGGAACCCGTCGCCGCCCATCTCGTCTCCCGTGGCCTCGATGACGCGCATCTGGTCGTCGAAGGAGAAGTGGTGGATCAGGCTCGTGCCCGCGATCCCGATCACGCGCTTCCGGTTCCCGTCGAGATGGTTGTTCTCCATCAGGTACCGGACGTTCCTGCGGTGGCCGCCCAAATCGATGGCGCCGCCGCGAAAGGGGACGATGGGTATGGCGGTGACTGAATTCAGCGTGTCGTACAGGGCTTCGGTATGCATTGATCAGGTTCCTTTCTTATGGCGCCAGGCTCAGGCAGCTATCGGGTCGACGCGGTATGCTTCCACGACGCCGGGTGTCAGGCTCAGGCCGAGGCCCGGACGGTCCGGGATATCCAAGCGGCCGTTGACCACCCGTTCTGCGGGCGATACGAGTCCTTCGCGCCAGGGCACCTGGCCCCAGGCGTATTCGAGTATGAGAAAACCCGGATGGGAGGCCATGATCTGTACATGCGCCGCGACCGTGACCGGACCGAAGGGGCCGTGCGGCGCAGTCAGCTGTCCCCTGCTTTCGGCGATCGACGCGATCTTCTTCAGTTCGCCCATGCCGCCCGCGATCGTGACGTCGGGCATGATGACCTCCATGGCTTCGGCGTCGAAGAGGGGCCAGAACCCCTCGATGAGCATGGCCCGTTCCCCGCCGGCGATCCGCCATCCTGATTCCCTGCGGATCTGACGGTATCCATCCAGGTCCCGTTCCCCCACCGGCTCTTCGAGCCAGTACAGGTCGACGCCGCGCAGACCGTCCACGATACGCCGGGCTTCTTCCAGCGAGAAACGGCCGTAACAGTCGAGGAGCAGATCGATATCCGGCCCGATGGCGTCCCGCACGGCGTGCACACATTGCAGTCCGTGGTCTATGAGGGTATTGCCCGCGCCGAAGCGGCCGTCGAACGGCGCGATCTTCACCGCGGTGTGGCCGTCCCCGACGGCACCCATGGCCTGGCGGACGAAGTCCTCCGGCGTACCGTCCAGCGCGGCCCGGGTGACGTTGGCGTACACGGGGATGCTGTCCCGGCATCGTCCGCCGAGCAGGGCGTGGACCGGGGCGTCAAGCCACTTTCCGAGGATATCCCACAGGCCCTGTTCGAAGGCGCACAGGGCATGCACGGCGGGCCGGTCTTCGGGACGGGGCTTCAATCGCGCGGTCAACCGTTCAATCTGCCGGGGATCCTCCCCCATGACCTCTCGCTCGATCTCCTTCAACGCGGACAGGACCGCACTTCTAGGGGCCGAAGGGTTGAGCTCGCCCAGCCCGTCCACCCCTTCGTCGGTCCGGACGTGCACGAAGACCCAGTGATGCTGTCCGTTCACGTCCACCGCGTCGAGATCGATACCCGTTATGCGCATGGTTATTCCATTGCGGCTTTCCGCGGTCTGATGCGGTCGCCGCGTTCCGATGCGACCATCGCGCTTCGACACGACCATCGCGGTCTGATGCGACCTGCCGCGATCTGATGCGATCCACCGCAGTCCGATGCGACCCGGTCTCAGGGGCTGTAGACCGTGGACTGGTTGTACGGAATGATCAGGGGCTCCGGCCCGCCTTCCGGCAGGTGGGAAGCCCATTCCCCGGGATCGTAATCGCGCGCCACGAAACAGGCGTAGTGGGCGGGCACGGCGGTCTTCAGGCCGAGGGAACCGGCGATACGGGCCGATCCGTCGAAGAAGGGGAACTCGCCCTCGTCCGGGTGATTGGTCAGAAACCCGATCTGCGGCCGCAGGTCCCGTACCGGCGCGAGCAGGGATTCATGGTCGCCGAAGGTATTCACCGGATCGCCGGAGATGTATACACGGACCGGGCCGATTTCGACGACGTAACCCAGGTGCTGTACGTCGGGCGGGGCGATGCCGTCTTCGGGAAGGCCCTCGGGCGGTTTGGCCCACACCGTGTGCGCTTTCGACGATCCCATCTCGGCGGTGTCTCCCGCCGTAACGACCGTCATGTTCCCGCCATCGAATCCCGCTTCCTTCAGCGCGTTAATGCTCTCGACCGGCCCCACGTAACGGACCTCCGGAAAGGCGGCTGACAGCCGCTCCAGCGATTCCAGGCAGGTGTGATCGCCGTGGTTGTGGGTCAGCAGCACGAAGTCGGTCTTCAGCGTCCCTTCGTCCAACGGCGGCCGGGCATGGACGAAGCGGTCCGCCGGCCGTTCGCGCGGGTAGTAGGGATCGACCTGGATTACCGTGCCGTCCGGATGCTTCAGTCCGAAAGAGCTTTGTCCGAACCAGTGAATGCCCACGCTTCCGGCTGGCACGCGCAGGTCTTCGAAGGGATGCATGGGGGATGTCCTTTCTGATCTGTTGCGGCTGAAGTTTCGAATCTTCACGGACAAATCGGGCACGGAGAACTTAGCGCCCAGGCCGGTGTGTGTCAAGCAGGGTAAGGGCCGCGCAACCGCGGTCTAACTGGGAAGCTTCGATTCGGTCCGCCATGGTTCCGGGGCATTGGAGCGTCCTGATTTGCCTTGCTCCGGGCAGGCGGCCTCTTTAGACTGACCGGAGCATGCTGCTATCCCGTTTTTTCAAGAAAAGGGGACTGGGTGCCGCCCCCGTTTCACCCCAGGAACGGATGATCGAGGAGCAGATCCGGGGACGCGGCATCGACGAACCCCGGCTGGTCGAGGCCATGCGCGCCGTGCCGAGGCACCGGTTCATTCCCGCGGCGCACCGGTCGCACGCCTACGACGACTGCGCCGTGTCCCTCGACCTGGGACAGACCGTGTCCCAACCCTACATGGTGGGACTCATGACCCGGCTGCTCGATGCGAACGAATCGGACCGGATCCTGGAGATCGGCACCGGATCGGGCTACCAGACCGCGATCCTGGCCAGGCTCGCCCGGTCGGTATACACGGTGGAACGGCTGTCCGTCCTGGGACAGCGGGCCCGGGAGACGCTGAAATCCCTGGGTTACGACAACATCCACTACCGGATCGGAGACGGCCACAGGGGGTGGCTCGAGGAAGCGCCCTTCGACGGCATCATGGTGACGGCGGCGCCGAGTGTCCTGCCCGATGCGCTGTTTCGCCAGTTGAAATCCGGGGGACGGATGGTCATCCCCATCGGCGAGGAATTGTACACCGTGACGCGGTCGGGGCAAGAGGCGGTCAAGGTCCACCACGGCGGCGTGAGATTCGTGCCCATGGTGGAGGATGGGGCGTAGCAGACTTGCAAAGGCGAATCAGGCGGCGCCCAGCACCTCGCGGGATGCCGCCACCTGTTCGGTTAGCGTGACAACAGCGTTTTTACATCGTGTCTGATTTCTCTAACATCTGCTCGCAATTCGGCAATACCTGCCATCGTCCCGTCTCGTAGTGTTCCTATCTCTCTTACCAGGTCGTTTTTGACAATATCCAATTCTCGCTTCTCGACCATCCTGCCGCGTAGAAAGAATGTCCAACTGAATATCCAACCCAACACCGAGACCAATATTACCGCTGCTGGCATCAAGTAGTCAATAAGTGTCACGCCGTTCTCCGTTTCGACAGGCCATCTTCATAACCGCCATCCTATCTGCTATGAATCGGAAATGTCTGAAAGACCATTATCCTCGTGCTGTTTCGAGGGGAAGCACGTTTTTCGAACGTCTAAAACCTTTCAGTGTACATTAGCTTCAAAATCTCGACAAAAACAACTCTTGAGCAAATGAAGCACAGGGTTGAACTTGATTTAAGCAGTACTTGCGCAGCATTCGAATGTACGATTACTCTGACTCCGGTTCGAACACCAATTCCGGCACTACGACCTCCCAGGTATCGCATGCCATGTGATCCCGGTACTGTGGATCGGATGCTTCACGGCTCCAGAAGACGATCGCGAACACAGAAGCAGACCGAAACCGTGTACCCTCCGGAGGCTCAAATGCCTGGGCAAGACGCCCTACCACCGTTCCCGATTGGTCGAGAAGTTCCCATCTGCCCTGTTCATTCTTCCGCATGCCCAACGAATCGCCCGGCGACATAGCGGCAATGACGCGGTGCAGGGCATTTCCAGCAGGACGGCGTCCCGCAAATCCAAGATCCACCTCGCGCAGACTGGGTTGTCGGTATTGGCGGTTAACTTCGGCGAGCGCTGGCGGTACGTCGCTGAACTCGCGACGCATGACCGGGCCATGAACGGGGAAATCAAAGGGCATCGCGGTCTGTTGCGAACGTCCTTTGTAGGTCCGTGCATCAGGTTCTCGCACCAGACCGGGCGGCGTGTCGCCTCCCGATGCAGACGGTTGGTTGAATTTCATGAGCGCGAGCGTCTGCCGTGCCCGGGTCATGGCCACGTAGTAGAGCCGTCGTTCTTCATCCGTGTTTGTTTGATTCCAACCACCGTCGAGCACCACGACATGATCGAATTCAAGCCCCTTGGCCCGGTGTGCTGTCAGCAGTAGGAGTCCGCGTTGCCGCTTGCGTACCTCCCGGCCCCACTCGGCAAGCCACTCGATGAATTGATCCACGGGGCCTTCCGCGTCCCCCATTTCCAGCATGTATTCATCCAGCGCCTGGCGCAGCAGTTCCATCCAGGGGCCCTTCGGCTGCCCTTCTATCCAATGGCCAAGCGTCTTGCCGTCCACCAGGCGGCTATCTCGTTCCTTTAACCATTCAACAAGCGTACGCGTTTCCCGCAAACGCCATAAAGACGGGGTCTCTTCGTTTGCGCTCTGTACAGGGATCTGGTGTATTTCGCAGTATGCACGGACGGGATCCAGGTATTGCCACTCCCTCGTGATCACTGCACAGGAAGACCATTTCCAATCGGTCTTGAGTTCGCTAAGGCGCTGCAGCTCGTTCATTGCCGCCTGCCCCTGCGCGACCGGATCGGGCGCGACGGACAGTATCTGGACGCGGCCTCGTGAGACCTTATCCAGCCGTTCCCATTCGCCCCCAGGAGGATGCTTCTCCCGCGCCCGGTCGATACGGATGGGATGATCGGCCTTCATTCGTTGCTTGGCCGGGGCGATCAGCGCATTTGCCGCCGATATGATGTGTCCGGAGGAGCGGTAGTTCTCGGTCAGATACACCGGCTTAGGTCCGTAGTCGGCCTCGAAACGCCGAATGAATTTCACCGAAGCGCCTTTAAACGCGTAGATGTTCTGGTCGTCGTCGCCTACGGCGAAGAGCGTGAGCTTACGGTCCGCATCTTGCATGGTTCGCCCAGCCAAGGCGGATATCAGATTGTACTCTTCGGCGCCGATATCCTGGTATTCATCTACGAGGATCCATCGGAAACCCGCAAGGAGGCGTTCCCGAAGATCGTCCGCTTCTTCCGGATCCTGGCCTTCGCCGCGAAGCAGGGCCGTGGCCCGACGCAACACGTTTTTGAAGGCGTTATCATCCAGTTCCCGCCCTGCCCGCTCCTGGAAGCTTATGCCGACTAGACGCATGGCCAGGGCGTGACAGGTGAGCACGGTGACCCCGCGGGCGTCGCCGCCAATCAAGTCCATAAGGCGTCGCCGAATCTCGACGGCCGCGTGCCGGTTGTAAGCCAGCGCCAGGATGCCGCGGGGATTCTCGCGCCTTGCGCGCACGAGATAGGCGATGCGATGCACCAGTACGCGCGTCTTGCCGGATCCGGGCCCGGCGAGGACCAGCACATTCGTTTGCTTCCGCTCATCGGCTACAATGTCTTTCTGATGAGGATTCCTCAGGTTTTCGACAATGGCCCGCCATGATTCGGGCGTGGTTTCCCGCTCCGTTTCCTTGTCACGGTCCGGCATCCAGCGCCGCAGGAATTCGTCCTGATTCAGATGGAAGTAGTCCATGGCCAACCGCAGGGCCATGGCCATGTCCTCCATACCCTGCTTCGCGTATTGGTTCATCACGTGGATCTGCAATACCTGTCCCTTGTAATGCAGATCAAGCAGTTTGAAGTCCGTGTCGGCGAATTGTCTTCTTCCCGGCCGCAACTTTATCGTCATGGCCTGTCGGAAAACCGCAAGCCCCTTGTGGAGCCGAATCACTTCCTGTTCGTGCAGCCACAGCAAGGCGCGGTCCAGCAGTTTTTCGGGATCTCTGCTGATTGGAAACAGGTTGGATTTGATCGCATCCAGCAGTTTGCCGAGGGTGGTTTCCGCCAGAAGATCGGTGCCGCGGCTTTTGGGCGGCAGGCAGGAGATCAGGTGTTCCAGCAGAAGTTTCGCCCCTTCGCGCCGGCGTGTCGCAAGCTCCTCAAGGTCCGACCAGTCGCGACGCAGGGTGACCTGGACCGTTTCCGTGTCCCTTCGGCGCACATCGATACTGCCGGTTCCGCCCTCTTCGCCGCGCCCGTCGGCCGAGATGCTGCGGAGGATGCGCCATAGCCGTTCCGGCAGCGGATCGGCCACGCCCTGATCCCGCAGGTCCTGGGAGGCTACTCTCAGATGCAGCGGCCAGCTTTCGCCTTTTGCCATATTCGGTTCCAATTCACGCATCCGAGCAATCAGGGCGGCCTCCATCTCCGCGGCATCCTCAAATCGTTTTCGCGATTGCCGTTCGACCCCCACGTGCACGTACGCGGTCAACGCGGTATCGTTGCTGGCGATGCCAACTTCTTCCAAATCAAACAGGGCACGTCGTACGCCCTCTGCGCTGAGCCCGGAGATCCCCATGAGTTCGTCGGTAGAAATGCCCTCGTCCGGATCGGCGTCGATCAGCGTTTCCGCGATGCGAAGCAGACTTCGACAGTAATCTTTCCGCATCTGTTTCTTTGCCAGTAGCTTTCGCGCTTCTTCCACGGAGTCAACCCGCAGGGAGGAGGGAAATACCCGTACGTCGTTTTCTTCCCGGGTCAGCAGTACTGCCTCTTCAAGCCAGGAGACAGCGGTTCGCACGCGCGTGTCGTCCGTTGCCGAATCGCGTTCGAAGATCTGTTCATCTTCCTCGAGGAGAATCTCGCCCGAAGTGGCCACAATTTCGCCTTGCATGCGTTTCCTATGATCCAGGTTGCGCAGCGCCCTCAGAATGCCCCGGATCTCTCTCTGCGTCAGTCTCGACATCGCCGACATGCCGAATTGTCGCTCCACGTCGTCCGTTGAATACATCAGGACGCAACGCGCGGGTTGCCGGTCTCGCCCGGCGCGTCCAGCTTCCTGAAGGTAATTCTCAAGCGATCCGGGAATATCGGCATGGATGACCAGTCGTACATCCGGTTTGTCGATGCCCATGCCGAAAGCGTTTGTGGCGGTAATCACCCGCAACTCGCCGTCGATGAAGCGTTGCTGCACATCCTTTTTGGTATTGGGCGGAAGTTTCGCGTGATAGAATTCTACCGAGACCTTCTTGGCCTGAAGGAATTCCGCGAGTTCTTCGGTTTGACGTCGCGTCGCGCAATAGATGATAGCGCCACCGGACGCTTCCCTGGGCAGGTCGGCCATGAGAATCTGATGAATGTGCGAAAACTTCTCACCGCCGGTTGTAGGTACTACGACAAAACGCAGGTTTTCGCGGCGGGCACCGCCGTCGATCACTCGGAGTTCGATGTCGAGTTCGTCGTGAAAATACTGTGTGATATCCGCCACGACGTCCGGTTTGGCGGTCGCGGTCAGGCACATAACGGGCGGGATTGCATGCTCCCCTGCTCTCTCCCGGATGAAACGTCCCACATATCGGTAATCGGGTCGGAAGTCGTGACCCCACTTCGACAGGCAGTGGGCTTCGTCCAGAACCCAGCCGCCGATCTCACGCTGATTGATTACCCGGCGTACGGATTTGCTTCGAAGTTGCTCCGGCGAGATAATCAGGATACTCGCGTTGCCCAGACGGACCCGGTCCAGCGCGTTGGCCCGTTCAGGTGGAGACAACAGTCCGTTTATGGTCACACAGGAACTGATCTTACTGCGCTCAAGCGTCAGTAGTTGGTCTGCCATGAGCGCGACCAGGGGGGAAATCACGATCGTCAGGACGCCCGTTTTATCGTAACGGGACAATGCGGGGATCTGATAACAGAGCGATTTTCCCGTGCCGGTGGGCAGTATCCCCAGCACATGCTCCCGGGTCATGGCGGCCTCGACGATGACCCGCTGCAGGGGACGCTTTTTCTCATCCACCGGTTCCGGACGGAAATCATCAAATCCAAACCAGCGCTTGAGTTCCTTGCGCGCGTCATGTTTTTCGCTACACCATTCACAGCCCGGTCTTCCACAGGGCGTATCCCTGAGTGTCTGAATTACGTCAACCGCCTGGGGGCAATGGTGTCTGACCCAGGGCGGTATGACCGAATTGCCGCCTGAAACGGAGATCCAGGCGAGTGCGTAGGCCAGCGGCCAGCCCGAGGGATGGGTCTGTTCGAATACACGCTGGCTATGATGCTTACAGGCGTTACCTGCTAGCCACTCTCTGATCGTCGCTTCCGCCGTCGCGCGGTCGGGCCGGGACTCACCGCGAATATCGGAGAAAACGGTGTCGAAGCCTGTGCCATAGGGTCCTATAGCAGTCAGATAGTGCCACGCTACGAGCAGATCGGGCGGTGGTTTTTGTAACTCGGCATACTGATTGCTTAAGACTTTCAGCACAAGCCGGGCGTCCAGTTCCGGATCGTTGATTCGACCTCGGATGAGTTGACCGTCCTGGTAGTGTTTGACGAGTTTATGATAGGGATTGCGGGGAAAGGCCAGGGGGTTGAGCCACAATGTATCCACCGCCGGTAGCTTCAGCATCCGCAGATCCGGCTTGGCGGCTTTCAGGTATTGCAGATCGAAATCGATCAGGTTGTGTCCGAGCAGGAAATCCGATTCGGTAGCAAAGTCGTCGAGCTTCGCCAAAGCCGAGTGTAAATTACCGCGTTCGAAAATCAGGGGTTGATCGACACCCGGACGCACCGCGGCAAAGGCACGAATGCGCCCGGTTTGCTTGGTTACTTCGAGGTCTAGAGAGAGACAGCGAGGGAGTAAGTTGGAGTCCATTTTCGATGCGATACGCAGCAGTTCCGAATTCGATACGATACGCAACCGTTCAGGTCAGGCAGCCCCCAGCACCTCGCGGGCGGCCTGCGTGGTCTCGCGGACCTGGTCCAGGGTGCCCATCCCGAACATCGACGCCGAAACCCCTATTTCATTAAATACATAGTCGAAGGCCTTGTGACCCAGATAGCGGCCGCCGGCCATCGGCTTGATGGCGATGACGGGCTTGCTCGTCTGCCTGATAGCGTCAATGGCGATGTCGCGGGTGGGAAACATGAAGGTGCCCGGGGCGTTGACCGTGGTCAGGTAGCCGTCGACGGGGATGTGCTCGGCCTCGAGCAGCGGCAGGGTGACGCCGGCATGGTGGACGCTGGTGATCACGGTGTCGAAGCGTTCGCGCAGGAAGCCCAGGTATTCGCGGATCAGGTCGAAGCGGCCCGTCATCGCGAGGAGGTCGATTTCTGCGCCCGGGTCGGCCACGAGGATGTCGCACCCCGCGAAGAAACCCAGGTACTGCTCCAGGACGGCGTAGTCGATCTCGAAACGGGCGGCGTCCGCTTCCGTGTAGGGCGGCACGGTCTCCGGCGTGACGATGCCGTCGAAGGTATCGCCCAGGTTGTAGCGGATGATGTCGTCGCGGTGGAAGTGATCGCGGAAGGCCTGGCCGGCGAGGGTTTCGTTGCGGCCGTAGAAGGTCGAATGGGCGCGATCGGAGTAGGAGACGATTTCGCCGTCCAGCGTCACCGGGATCAGGATATACGCCACGATGCCCAGCTGCGTAGCGGTCCGTTGCTCGGTTTCCCAGATGGCCTGAAGATGCAGCCGGTCGAGCCTGGGCAGCATGTGGTCCACCTGGACGGCCGTGATGCCGCCTTCCTCGACGGCGTAGCGCAGCACGTCGGCCACCGACTGGACGCGGCTGAAGGCCCGGAAATTCGCGGCATCGCGCTCCTTGTTCTGATAGGAGCAACCGTCGTAGGGATGGATGCCCATGATCAGGCGGGGCACCTCGGCCCGGCCGATCCGTGTCGTGGGTACGCCGCAGCCTTCCAGGTAGGTTTTCATCGCGGTACTCACACGGAAACGATAGAACGAACAGGTATATTGCGTTGACGCATGAAATGAGGTCGCGACAACCATGAAACAGGCTGCACGCCCGTAAATATAGTCCTTTCACCACTCCATGCGCAAGTCTCCGGGTACCCGCGCCGATCCCCCGTACATTTCACCCATGTCCCGCCTTGACCCTTGCCGTCTTTTGGTATATATACTTGCAATCCCGTCGATACGTCCTTCCCCGGCGGTACCGCGCGTATACATTTCTGTGCTGTGGCACGTCTGAAGCTGCATTCGAGGTCGTTCAACCGGAGCAAGCCATGATGGCGACCATTGAGAAGATCGCGGAAGTCGAGGCGATGGTGGGCGAGGGGCCGGTCTGGGACCCGGACGGCAACACGCTGATGTGGACCGACATCCGGACCGGCCGGTTCTTCCATTATGACCCGGCGACGAATCAGAACCGCCAGGTGCACGACGGCTTCAATGTCGGCGGGTTCGCCTTCAACGAATACGGCGGCCTCGTGGCGTGTATCTGGGACGGTATTGTGCTGTGGAAGTCGGACGACGAGTGGGTGCGCATCTTCGACGAGACCCACGACGGCGAGCCGCTGCGCTTCAACGACGTGACGGCCGACCCGGGCGGCCGGATGTTCGCCGGCTCCCTGATCGACGGCGGTGTCGGCAAACTGTACCGCTTCGATCCCGATGGCGGCGTGGAAGTCATCGAAGAGGGGATCGGCTGCAGCAACGGCATGGGATATTCGCCCGACGAATCCATCATGTACTACACCGATTCCGCCGTGCGGACGATCTACAAATACGATTACGACCGCGCGACCGGTTCCGTCTCCAACCGGCGGGATTTCGTCAAGCTGCCCGATACGGCGGGAGTACCGGACGGGATGACGGTCGATGCCGAAGGTTTCGTGTGGACGGCCGTCTGGTTCGACGGGTGCATCATCCGGTTCGACCCCGACGGGGTGGAGGAGCGCCGCATCGCGCTGCCGGCCATCCAGACGTCGAGCGTCATGTTCGGCGGCGCGGACCTGACCGACATCTACGTCACGACTGCCGGGACCGAAGTGGAACCCGGTTCGCCCCTCGACCCGAAGGACTACGACTGGGAGACTTACGGTCAGAGTTACCGCGGCGGCGGCCTGTTCCGCGTGCGGCAGGACATACAGGGCAAGCCTGAGTACAAGGCCCGTTTCCCGTGGCCGGACAGACCATGACAGCCGGATAGATCATGACAGCCGGATCGACCATGACAGCCGGATAGATCATGACGGCCGGAAGAACCAGGACAGGAGGAATGAATGGCCTTCGACGTCGTCATTCGCGGCGGTGAGGTAATCGACGGTACCGGGAAGACCGACCGGTATCCGGCGGACGTGGGGTTGCGGGACGGCCGCGTGGCGGGGATCGGAGACCTGTCGGATGCCGAGACGGCCCGTACGATAGACGCCGACGGTCATATCGTCTGCCCCGGCTTCATCGACGTGCACGTCCATTCCGAGAATTCCCTGCTCGGCGGCCGGGACCAGATGGGTGGCCTCCGCCAGGGCGTGACGACGCACCTGCTGGCGCCGGACGGATTCGGCTGGGCGGGATTGTCGCCCGAAGAGGCTCTCCCCCTGTGGCACTACACGCAGTTCGCCTACGGCGAGCCCCTGGAACCGGTCGACTGGCCCACCATCAAGTCCTACCTGGACCTCTTTCCGGGTCGATCGCCCGCCAACGTATATCCCCAGGTGCCGCACTGCGCCGTGCGCGTCAAGGCCATGGGCTGGGAGCCTGGCATGCCCAGCCCGGACCAGTTGAAGATCATGGAGGCGGAGACCCGGGCCTGGATGGAGGCCGGCGCGGGCTGCCTTTGCCTGGGACTGGACTACCAGCCCAGCGCCAACTCGCCCTTCGAGGAACTGGTGGCGCTGTGCAAGGTGGCCCTGGAGTACGACGGTATCTACGCCGCCCACCTGAGGTACCAGATTTTGGGGCGGGACCGGGCCTGGCAGGAGATCATCGACCTGAACCGGGCAAGCGGCATACCCGTGCACGTATCCCACGAACGGGTCGACGGCGTGACGGGCCCGATCCTGGAACAGGCGATGAAGGACGGCGTGGACATCACCTTCGAGTCCTATCTCTACCCGGCCGGCATGACCCACATCACGATGCAGCTGCCCATGTGGGTCCAGACGGGCAGTCCCGATGAAGTCCTCGAGCGGATGCGCCAGCCGGATACCCGCCGCATGGCCCTCGAGCATCTGAAATCGACGAACCTGGCCGACCGCCAGTACATCGGCTATACGCGTTCCGGCAGATTCGCGGGGATGACCCTGGGCGAGGCCGCGCGGAGCGTGGACAAGTCCAACGAGGAGTTCGCCTACGACCTCGTGCTCGATGAAGACGGCATCCAGGCGTTCATCATGTTCTGGCCGGTCCCGGAAGCAGAAGTCGACGCCGTGCTGAACCGGACGGCGCCCCATCCCCTCATGATGGTCGCCAGCGACGGCGTATACGACTGCACCCGTCCCCATCCGAGGGGTATGGGATGTTTCGCCCGGATGCTCAGGAAGTTCGTGCGGGAACGCGGCCTGCTTTCCCTGGAAGAAGCCGTCTACAAGATGAGCGGTTTTCCGGCGGAACGTTACCGGCTGAAAGATCGTGGCGCGCTGCGCGAGGGCGCACCCGCGGACGTGGTCGTCTTCGATCCGCGGACCGTGGCCGACCGGGCCACCTTCGAAGCGCCGATTCAACCTCCCGACGGCATTCCCCATGTCTTCGTCAACGGCATGCCGGTCATCGAAAACCACGAGCCCACCGAGCACCGCCCGGGCCAGGTCCTGAGCAGAGGATAGGAAGGGACGCGTCGTAGATACATGGATTGGGATCTGGCTTCTTACTTTCCTGCTTTCGACGGTCCGGAGATGCGCCGTTTCAAGGTGGACCTGCAGGCCGACCTGGACGCTTTACAGTCTGAAGCATCGGGCACTACGCCACTGGACCCCGATAACCAGGAAGCCTGGGAACGGATCGTCCTCTCCTTCGAAAACGTCGTCACCCGGTTGCGGCACCTGGGTTCCTATGTTTCCTGCATCACCTCCGCGGACGCGAACAACGAGGATTTCGCCGCCGAGGAAGGGGCGTTGAGCCTGCTGGACGCGCGGATGTCCAAGGTCCTCGTGGAACTGCAGCGTGGGTTCAAGGCCCCTTCCGACGAGGTTTTCGACGCCTTCACTTCCCGTCCCGCCCTCCGGGACGCGCGGTACCGCATTTCGCGCATCCGGGAGCAGTCCCGGTATACCATGTCGACGGAGGAAGAGCACCTGGCGTCGGACCTGGGCGTAGACGGCATCGAGGCCTGGGGACGTCTGTACGACCGGGTGTCGGGCAAGCTGACCTTCGAAATGGCCTATCCGGACGGCCGGCGGGAACAGGTGCCCATGTCGCAGCGACGCGCCCTGATGGAACACCCCGACCGCCGCGTGCGCCGCGCCGCCTTCGAGGGGGGCAACGAGGCCTGGGCGTCCATCGAGACCGTGCCGGCGGCCGCGTTGAACGCCATCGGAGGCACCCGGCTGACCCTGTACCGCCATCGCGGCATGGACCACTATCTCGACCGGGCCCTCTTCCAGGCGGCGATCTCGCGCGAGACGCTGGACGCCCTGTTCGAAGCGGTCTTTTCGGATATCGACGTCGCCCGCAGCATCCTGGCGTACAAGGCGCGCCTCATGGGCGGCGATACTTTGGGCTGGTACGATCTCTCGGCGCCCCTGACGGTACAGGACCAGGACGAACCCTCCTGGGAAGACGCCACGGCCCTGGTGCATCGGGCCTTTGCAGCCGGATATCCGGCCCTGGGCGACTATACGGCCGAGGCTTACAAGAAGAAGTGGATCGACTGGTCGCCCCGCCCCGGCAAGCGTCCCGGCGCCTTCTGCACGGGATCTCCCCTGACGAAAGAGTCCCGTGTCTACATGACCTACAATGACAACATGGGCGACGCGTTGACGCTGGCCCACGAGTTGGGACACGCCTTCCACGGCCACCTGATGCGGACGGAACGCACGCTGAACCGCGCCTATCCCATGACCCTGGCCGAATCGGCTTCCACCTTCGGCGAGATGCTGCTCATGCGCGGGTTGATGGAGGAGCCGGGTATCAGCGCCGAAACCCGGGCTTTTCTGCTGAACCTGGAGGCCAGCGACGGCGCCACCTATCTGCTGGACATCCCCGTGCGCTTCGAATTCGAGAAGGCCTTCCATGAAGAACGGGCGGCCGGCGAGGTCGGCGTGGGCCGGCTGAAGGAACTGATGGTCGAAACGCAGCGCCGCGTGCTCGGGGACGTGCTGGATCCCGAGGGCGGCGACCCTTATTTCTGGGCGTCCAAGCTCCATTTCTACATCACGGACACCACGTTCTACAATTTCCCCTACACCTTCGGCTACCTGCTCAGCCGGGGCCTCTTCGCCCAGTACGAGCAGGAAGGCCCGGATTTCCTGCCGAGATACGAACAGTACCTGAAGCTGACCGGCAGCGATACGGCGGAAAACGTGGTGCGGCGGACCGTGGGGATCGAGCTTGCGGAGCCCGGGTTCTGGTCCGGCGCCATACGCGGGTTGGAGGGCGTGCTGGACCAGCTCAAGGCCAACGTGGCCGAGAGCCGGGCCGTGTTGAACTGAAACGAGCGGGCTGGCCGGCGTCGGATGGCCGCGAAACGGGCGATAAAGGAAGAACGAGGAGCGTGCGATGTCGGATGGCCGCGAAACGGGCGATAAAGCATGGACGAGGAGCGTGCGATGAAGGAAATCGAAGGGGAGCGTAACCGTTTCCACGGCGTGGAAGTCGGCCCGGAAGCCCTGCCGGACGCGCCGAACGGATTCGCGGCACGCCTGGACCATTCGATACGGGCGTGGAAGGCAGAGGACCTCCAGGTCGCCTGGTTCAAGGTTCCGCTGTCCCGCGCCTTTCTCATTCCCCCACTGGTGGACGCGGGAAGTGTCTTTCATCACAGTACCACCGAATACCTGATGCTTACGCTCCGCCTGGTCGAAGACGCCTTCGTGCCGCTGTACGCAACCCACTACATCGGCGCCGGCGGCGTGGTGATCAATGAGAAGAACGAACTGCTCGTAGTCTGCGAACGGTTTCGCGGGGGACGCGCGCCGTACTACAAACTGCCCGGCGGAGCGTTACAGCCGGAGGAACACCTGGCCGAAGGCGTCGTCCGGGAAGTGTTCGAGGAAACGGGCGTGCCGACCCGCTTCGACGGCCTGGTCTGCTTCCGGCACTGGCACGGTTACCGGTACGACAAGTCGGACATCTATTTCGTCTGCCGGTTGAAGCCGCTCCACCAGATCATCGAAATGCAGGCCACGGAAATCGAAGAGTGTTTCTGGATGCCCGTGGACACCTACATGGGCTCG
The DNA here is from genome assembly GCA_963693015.1 of bacterium. Classification (GTDB taxonomy): domain Bacteria; phylum JAAXHH01; class JAAXHH01; order JAAXHH01; family JAAXHH01; genus JAAXHH01. The sequence goes on along the minus strand of OY843748.1, from coordinate 528,146 downwards.
GAGAACGTCAGCCAGTTCAACAAGCTCATCGTCAAGGCCGCGGTGGATAACGAGGGCCTGAAGGAAACCTGGGTCGACGGATACGGCGACCCCGACCGGTACGAGTTCTTCATGCCGGAGTAGTTGGCAGAGTGTATTGAACGACTCATTGATGTAGTTTTTTTGAACGCAGTAGTCTTTTTGAACGCACTTGGGAGTAACCCCGGATGAGCACATACGTGATCATATCCATTTTCGTCGTCGCGATCATCCTGGTGGTCTTTGTTTTCAGGAAACATGTAAACTCAACGGCCTCCCTGGTAACAGTGATCGGAGTGCTTGGGACTTTCTGTGGTATAGCATGGGGACTCGCGCATTTCGACCCGGCGAATCCTGACGAAAGCATACCCGAGTTACTCGACGGTTTGATGTTCGCGTTCTTGACCTCTATCTGCGGGATATTCGCGTCAGTCGTCATCAAGCTGACCGAGCTGTATAAAATGAAGAAAAGAGCGGATTCTGAGGAAACGCCTGCTGTCGTCGGAGCGACAATCGACGATTTGGAGGCAACCCTGGTGGATATCCTGAACGCGGTGCGGGTTAGTGCTGCTGAAAACAAGGAGACCATGAAATCAGTCGAGGCCGCATTAACCGGAGATGGTGAAAGCACCGTCCTTACTCAGTTGCAAAAACTCAGAACGAGTTTCCTGGATAAGCAGGATGAAGTCATTCGGGCCGTAACGGCGTTCTCAGATCGTATTGCCGAAGACAACACAAACGCTCTGATAGAAGCACTTGAATCCGTAATGAGGGATTTCAACGCGAAGATAAACGAACAATTCGGGGACAATTTCAAACACCTGAACGAGGCCATCGGCCGAGTCAATGACTGGCAGGAACAATACCGGATGCAGATGAATGATCTGGCCGGCGTAATTGAAACCGCCATGGAGAGCATGGACAAGTCGCGTCAATCATTGGAAACGATCACCGAGCAGTCCGATGTGTTTGCGGCTACCGCAAAGCACCTGGAGCCGGTTCTTAAAACGCTTCAGGAGCAGTTGACGTCAATGAACGAACGGATGGAAGCGTTCAGTTCGCTCAGTGAAAACGCCCGTGCCGCCTTTCCCGTCATCGAAGAACGCCTGGATAAACTGACCAGCGAGTTTTCAAAAGCCGCATTGGACACCATAAACAAGTCGCAGGAGGATGTAACCAATCAGCGACGCATACTTGACAGACATGCCGCGCAATTCGATGAATTGGTACAAAAGACCCACGAGCAGTTTGAAAAGCTGATTAATGATACAAACACGAAACTGACCGCGGAGTCCGAGAGAGTCTTCACGGAAAGCACCCGCCAGATCGCTCAGCAAATCAGTGTGTTGGACAAGGCGTTGGAAAACGCGCTTACAGAGTCGATCAACTCGATGGGTGACCAACTTGCAAGCCTATCAAGCAAGTTTGTCGAGGATTATGGCCCCCTTACCGAAAGGCTTCGCGAGGTTGTGAGATTGGCGGACGGCCAGCAGGGTCATTCTCGTTCAGCAGGCAGCCGTTAACGGAAGCAATGAACATGGAACTGACCCCGACAAGCCAGAAAGACACCGAAGAAACATGGATTTCGATCTCGGACATGATGGCTGGTCTGATGGTGATATTCCTTTTTATTGCAATAAGTTACATGTTGTATGTAAGGTCTGAGAAAGACAAAATAGAACAGATCGCCGTTACTTATAATCAGCTGCAGTCCGCATTGATAGACAGCCTGAATCATGAATTCAAGAACGACTTCGAGAAGTGGAATGCGGAATTGGTCGATACAACACTTTCAATCCAGTTCAGGGCAGATCAGTTGAATGTGCTGTTTGGGCAAGGCGAAGCCAATATACGCCCGTATTTCCAGGAGATTCTGAGGGAGTTCTTTCCGCGTTACTTGGAAGTTCTGCAGAACTTCAGAGATGATATCACGGAGATCAGGATAGAAGGCCATACTTCCAGCGAGTGGTATACCGGTGTGGGCCCTGACGAAGCCTATATCCTGAACATGGAACTTTCGCAGGGCAGGACGCGAAGCGTGCTCGAGTTTGTGTTGCAAATGCCTTCGGTAAGGCAACAGGACAGGAATTGGATCAAAGGGGTATTGACCGCAAACGGTCTGTCTTCAAGCCAACCGCTGTATGTGGAGGGCAGTACGGACAGAGAAGACCGGGTGAAGTCCAGAAGAGTGGAATTCAGAGTGCAGACTAACGCGGAAAAACGAATCGACACGATCGTGAATCAAAAACAGGGATCATGAAACTACCTGATTTCAAAGCGCATGACTTGTTCAACCGGTTAAGAACGCAGATGAACGCCCGATTGGTAGACTGGAGCGAGGGCGGGAACTGGAATTCCATCGATATTGACGAAATACTGGAAACGACCGGCCATGACATTTCGCCAGAAGAATTGTCCGTAGCAAGAGATGGGACCCTGGAATACAGAGGCCGTAAAGTAGTAGTCTATATTCGTGACCAGCGGGTTCAGTACCAACCATACAAGTATCATGTTGCCGACTGCAAAACGTTGACAGAAATGAGGGAGAACGATCGATACCACAGATATGTGGTGTCAAACAGAACGGACGGCACATTCACCGTAAACTCATACGACCAGGGTCAGATTGTCGCGAAGGACGCCCAAACAGAACTGTCCATTTGCAGGTATTGTCTGAATCACTTGAATTACAACGGTTACGCCAAAGGCAACGGGCAGACACGAACAACGATTTACAATACGTTTGAACTGGATGAGTTCTTCCGAAAGTACCCTTCACAGATCACATATGAACCGACACACACGAACGTGACGGCACCGGCTGACGAATACACCGCTAATTGGGAAAATATCTCCCGTAGATATAGGGAGATTACAAATTGGCGATGTGAAAAATGTCATGTTTCCCTACATGACAAACGAGAATACCTGCACGTTCACCATAAAGACGGAAACAAGAACAATAACGGCCGCGATAATCTCCAGGCCTTGTGCATTGACTGCCACGCCACCTTACATGACCACCTGAAACAAGAACCGGAATTCATCGAATACATGAATTGGTGGCATACACATAGAGGACCATCCCATGGCTAAAACCCGCCGTCGCCGCAAGAAACGTCCCAATATCGTACTGCTGGGCGTGGATTCCCTGCTGGCCGATCACATGAGCTGTTACGGCTATCATCGCCAGACCACGCCCCACATCGACCGGTTCGCCGAGGGCGGTGCGCTGTTCGAGAAGACGTACAGCGCTCATATTCCCACGACCAGCGCCTACGCGTCCATGCTGACCGGCCTGGACGCCTTTGGCACCCAGGTAGTGGCCCTACGGCACAAGGGCGGTCTGCGCGAGGACGTGCAGACGCTGCCCGAGATCCTGCGGGAGCACGGGTACGCGACCACCTGCGTGGGGTTCACCGGGAACCCGTCGTCCCGGGGTTTCGACAAGTACCTCGAATACCCGAGCTGGGGCAGTTGGAATGAGGGGCGCAGTGCCAAGGCGCAGAACCTGAACGACGTGGCCATCCCGGAACTGGACCGGCTCGCCAGACGGCGCGGCCCTTTCTTCCTGTTTCTCCGCCACATGGACCCCCATGCGCCGTACCTGCCGCCGACACCCTACGAACGCATGTTCTATCACGGCGACGAATGCGACCCGAAGAACCGGTCCATGGACCCGGTCATGGCGTTCAAGCCCTTCTGTGACTTCTTCGCCTCGTGGATGCCGCCCGGCATCACCGACAAGGACTACGTCATCGCCCAGTACGACGGCGCCGTGGCGTACATGGACGCCTGCATCCGGACGATCTTCAACGCCCTCGAAGCCCACGGCATCATGGACGAGACGATCGTGATCCTCAACGGGGACCACGGCGAGACGCTCTACGACCACGAATGCTGGTTCGACCATCACGGTCTCTACGACGTGACGCTCCACGTGCCGCTCATCATCCGGTATCCGGGCAGGATCCCCGCGGGCAGCCGCGTCGGCGGGTACAACCAGCACAAGGACCTCGTTCCCACCATCATGGACCTGGCCGAAATCGAAACGGGGATCGACTTCGACGGCGACAGCCTGATGTCGCTGGTCGACGGCACGGTGCCCTCCTTCGACAGCGAGTTTTACATCACAGAATGCACGTGGATGCGCAAGCACGGCTGGCGCACGCCGCAGTGGAAGCTGATGGTGGCCCTGGAGCCGGATTTCCACTTCAAGCCGCCGGTCGAGCTGTACAACCTGGTGGAGGACCCGGAGGAGAACAACAACCTGGCCGAAGAGCTCCCGGAGGTGGTGAACCTGCTCAAGAAGCGCATGAATACCTGGATTCGCAAGCGGGTGCGGGAGACCGGGAAGCGCAATCCCATGCTCACCCAGGGGGATTGGCACGGTCACGAAGGCGTGGGGGCCTTCAAGTCCTCGCAGCAGGCCTACGACACGATGCACATCGGCGACCCCAACCAGGCCGCCAGTCTGCAGGCGCGCAGCAGGTGAGTGTTATCAGATTGGAATGCGCGGGTATAATGGCAAGCATCGTCGGATTACATGATGCCGGATACATCCAAGTTGTTACAGTGCATTATCGAAGCGAGTACCAATCCGGGCGATGTGGTCTTTGATCCGTTTTGCGGATGCGGTACGGCCGTCTATGGCGCACACGAAACCGGCCGCCAGTGGACCGGGTGCGATATCGCGGTGCTGACGATCTGTCGCATTGAAGATCAACTTGATATCTGGTACAACCTTAAGCGCGTTGCCGACTACACGACGACCGGAGTACCGAACAGCGTAGAATCCGCCGAACGTCTATTTCGGCAGGATCCTTTTCAATTCGAGCACTGGATCGTTGAACGGGTGGGTGGTTTCCCGATTAAGAAGACGGGCGACAAGGGAGTGGACGGCGTGATGTACTACGACCTTGAGGACGGCGATAGGCAAGATGATTTTTAGCGTGTAGGGCGGGAATATACGCCCTGCCGATATGTGCGATTTGGAAGGCGCACGGTCGGTCGATGACCTGGCGCATCTGGCCGGATTCATATGTCTTAAAGAACCGACGAAGGCGATGCTCCAAGCGGCGGATGATGCTGGTCAATGGCAGTACAAGGGTGATACTTACGACAGGGTACAGATACTCACCGTCAAGGATATCGTGGAAGACAAACGCCTATTTCGCACGCCTACGCTGGTTCAGTATCAGGATGAACACTTACAACAGTCGTTAGGATTGTAATAAGGAGATGTTAAATATGGCCCGTTCGACCATCTGGGGGGTTGGGATCTTGATTCTCGTTGTCGTGTGCAGTTGTGCGTCCATACTACCACCGCCACGGGTATCCAACGCGAAGTACGAACGATGGGAATGCTATGAACACTTCGGTTCAAGGAAGTTGGGGACATTAACCGCCGACCGAGATGACAATGTCGGCACGGTTGATTTCGGTGGAATCGTCGCAAGCACACAGTTTTCAATTCAGGGAATTGAGCGCCGTTGGGATTGGGATTTAGGTGCAGATGGCAGATTTGATTCCGCCATTGTGGTAAGTACCGACGGATCAGCCAGATTCTACGATTTTCGAGGTTCGAGTGATGGAACTGCAAAACCGAGCGACACCTTCCAGTGCAAGATTCGTTGACAACCCTAAAAGTCCAGAAGCGTATAATCGCGTTTAAAGGAGCGTTTGAAGATGGGTCTGAACATCGCGGTGGTAGGCATGGGCGGCATCGGCAACAATCATGCCCGGAACTACCAGGCACATGAAGCGTGCACGATCGTGGCCGTTTGCGACGCCCTGAAGGACAAGGCAGACGAAGCCGCGCAGACGTACGGCTGCCAGGCGTTCTACAGCGTCGGCGACCTGCTGAACAGCGGCCTGAAGGTGGACGCGGCGAGCGTCTGCACGGCCGGCGTGGAGAACGGCGGGGATCATTACGAACCGACGATGGAACTGCTGGGCGGCGGCATCGCCGTGCTGGGCGAGAAGCCCATATCCAACGAGATCCCGAAGGCCAGGGAGATGGTCGCGCTGGCGCGGGAGCGGGGCCTTCGCTACGGGATAAACCTCAACCACCGCTTTACGCCGGCCGCGTTGCGGGCGAAGGAATGGGTCGAGGCCGGCCGGCTGGGCGATCTGAACATCATCAACATGACGATGTGGATCAACAACCCCAACGAGAGTTCGCCCCATTTCCACATGCGTGCCCTCCACCCCCATTCCATCGACGTCATGCGGTATTTCTGCGGCGACGTGGAGAAGGTGCAGGCCTTCTTCAAGAAGGGCAGGGGACGGAAGATCTGGTCCAACGTGCAGGTCAACATGCTCTTCGAAAACGGCGTCGTGGGCCACCTGACCGGAAGTTACGACGCCGGAGGAAGCTATGGCCTGGAGACCTGTGAGGTCGTGGGGTCGGATGCCCGGTTCGTCATACGGGAAGCCTGCGAGCAGCTGGAATTCTATCCCCGGCATTCCAGGGAGGTGGAAACCTATCAGTACCTGGGCGGCATGTTGGGGTTCTCCGAGACTTTCGAGTCGCGGATCACCCGCTGGGTCGAACAGAACCTCGAAGGCGCCGCGCCGGAGGAGATCGACGCCAAGGCCGAGGATGCCCTGCGCGCCCAGCTGATTATCGAAAGCGCCATCGAATCCTGGGATACGGATTCCGTGGTGACGGTGCGATACTGACTGCGATACCATTTGAACTGGGACGATCTGAAACGGCTGGTATTGCCGTTCCATAGTGATTTGAAACGTGCTTCGATAACAATTAAGGAGACACCATGAAGCTTGGCGCCAACTCGGTTCTATTCGGTGGGTACGACATGGAAACGGCCTTCAAGTACCTGGCCATGGCCGGGTATGACGGCATTGAAGTGTCGGCGATCAGCGGCATGAGCGAACATCTCGTCCTGTCGGACTGGCGGACCATCGCGCCGGAAATCAAGCGGTTATCGCGGGAGTATGGGCTGGAGCTGCTCGCCATGGAGCAGCCATCGCAGGATGAAGACATCATGGAGTCCGCATTCCAGGCCGCGGCCGAAACAGGCATCCCGATCATCAACTGCGGACCCGGCGGCACCTCCGGCGACGAAGAGAGCCTTCAGGCGTCCATAGATTCCCTCGGCAGGCTGGCGGCCAGGGCCGAGGCATACGGCGTCGTGCTCTGCGTGAAAGCCCACGTGGGCGCCAGCATATTCGATACGCCGACGACGCTGCGGGCCATGGAGGCCATTACATCGCCCGCCTTCGGGATCGACATGGATCCCTCCCACATCCACCGCGCCGATGAGAATCCGGTCGAGGCCATCAAGGCGGTGCTTTCCCGCGTTCGTCACGTCCACATCCGCGACTGCAAGGGCCGCCAGGCCGGTCCCGGAGCGCCGGAGGACCAGGCCAACGGGCGGGGCGATATCGACCTCGTGGGGTATATCCGCGCCCTGCACGAAGGTGGATACGACGGACCGGTCAACCTCGAGGTCATCGGGGCACGCGAATATTCGCTGGAGCAGTGCTGCGTCATCGCCGCGGAGACCCGGGGCCACATGCAGGCTTGTCTGCAGGCGTGCGGAGCGAGGTAGCGCAATAACAGTGCGGCAGCGCATTTTCGATGCGGCAGCATATTTTCGATGCGGTAGCACATTTTCAAGAACCATAGAGGCGTAACATGAAAATCACTAAGCTGGAGACCTTCCTGGTCAAACCCCGCTGGCTCTTTCTCAAGATCCACACCGACGAGGGCCTGGTGGGACTCGGGGAGCCCATCCTGGAGGGCCGGGCGAAGACCTGCGCCCAGGCCGTGGCGGAGCTGGAACCCTATCTGATCGGCAAGGACCCGACCCGGGTGGTCCATCACTGGCAGGCCATGTACCGCCACGCCTTCTACCGGGGCGGCCCGATCCTGACCAGCGCGCTCAGCGGGGTGGAACAGGCGCTGTGGGACCTTTCGGGCAAGGCCCTGGGCGTGCCGGTGTACAAGTTGCTGGGCGGTCCCACGCGGGACCGGATCCGGTTGTATAAGGGCGGGGGCGATCCGGCAACCATTCAGGATTGGATCGCGAAGGGTTTCACCTGCTTCAAGACGGGGCCGTATTCGGAACGACCGTCCCGTATCATCGAGAACAAGGCCTTCATTGACACGGCCGCAAACCGTTTCGCCGAACTGCGGGAAATCGCCGGTCCGGATATCGACCTGGCCATCGACTTCCACGGGGCCATCAGTCCCCAGACGGCCAAGCTGTTGATCAAGGAACTCGAACCCTACCAGCCCTTCTTCGTGGAAGAGCCCGTTCAGTGCCAGAACGTCGACGTGCTCGCCGAAATCGCCCGGGGCACCCACCTGCCGATCGCCACGGGAGAACGCGTATTCACCAAGTGGGGGTTCCGGGAGATCCTGGAGAAGCAGGCTGCGTCCATCCTGCAGCCGGACCTGTGCCATGCCGGCGGCATCTTCGAGGTGAGACTCATCGCGGGCATGGCCGAGGCCTACTACGGCGGCATCGCGCCCCATAACCCCCTGGGGCCCATATCTCTGGCCGCCTGCCTGCAACTGGACGCCTCGATCCCCAATTTCGTCGCCCAGGAGCACACCACGCTGGGCGAGGGATACCTCAAGAAACCCTTCGTCTTCAAGGATGGGTTCGTGGAACTGCCCACGGAGCCGGGGCTCGGGATCGAGCTGGACGACGACGCCATGGAGGACCAGATCGACCACGACTGGCGGAACGGCGAGAGTTACCTGGCCGACGACGGTTCCGTGGTGGACTGGTAGAGTACCTAGAGGGACTGGACCAGCCGGAAACCGTCCGCTATGGCTGCCAGCGGGTCGGGGAGTCCGGGGTTCATTTCCAGGCTCACCGGACCGTCGTATCCGATTCTGTCGAGGGTGGCCAGAGTATTCTTCAGCACGTCCTCGGTGAGTACGCCGTCGAGCAGAGCCCAGTGCAGGTCGGACCGGCCGTCGTTATCGTCCAGGTGGAAGTAGCCCAGCCGGTCGCCCGCCTTCGCAACGGCCTCGGCAGGGTCCTCCTTCGAAATCAGCGCGTGGCCGATGTCGAACAGCAGGTACAGGTTGTCGTGCCCCAGTTCCGCGATATAGTAGAGGGTGTCCCGCACCGTGGCCAGGGCCTTCCCCGGAAAATGCTCGATGCACAGCCTGATGCCGTACCCGGCCGCCGCGTCGGCGAGGCCGGCCACGGACTCCCCGTACCGTCTCAGCGACGCCCCGTCCCCTTCTTCCCCCGGCAACAGGTAGGCCCGTCGGATACCGGTCTCATGGGCGTATTCGAGGGCCTGCCTGGTATGCTCGACGGCCATGCGACGGGCGTCTGCATCGTCCGCGTCGAGGGCGGCGCCTTCGGGCATCCCGAATCCCGTCGCCATGCACGCGGGCGTGAGTTCCAGGTCCGAGATCAGGCGGCGGGATTCGGCGGACCGGAAATCGAAGGGGCGATGATCGATATGGCGCAGGCCCGCCTGTGCGATCCCAGTCAGCACGTCCGCTTCCGTCCCCGCCAGGGCCCAGGTGCAGCAGGAAATCGTCATGAACCGTTTCCTTCTTGCTCGTACATCTCGTGATTGAATCGTTGTCCCAGTAGCAGCATGCCCGTCTTCGGGTCGCGGGGACCGGTGTCGAAGGGATCGCCGGTCTCCGTCATCCAGCGCTGAAGACGCGCTTCGCAGTCATCCTGAATCTGCCGGTACGCGGGATCGCTGGCCAGGTTCTTCATCTCGAAGGGGTCGTCCCGCCGGTCGAAGAGCAGGGTGTCCCGTTGATGCCCGTGCCAGCGCGCGTAGACCCAGCGGTCGGTCCGGAGCCCGCGCCAGTAGCCGACCCATTCGCCCCGGTGCGGCCATCCGGGCCCCAGGATCTGCAGGTAGACCGAATCATTACCCGGTCCCGGCCTCCCCGTCAGCACGTGGGACTGATCCATGCCCTGCACGCCGTCGGGCACGGGCACGTCCGCCATGCCCAGCAACGTGGGCATCATGTCGACGCTGCTCACCAGGGCGTCGCTTCTCGTGCCCGGTGCGATCCGTTCTGGCAGCCGGGCGATGAAGGGCACATGGATGGATTCCTCGTACGGGGTCGCCTTCGAGGCCCGGAAGGAAGGATGCATCCACCGGTCCATGGGCTTGCCGTAGCCGTGACTGCTCAGATGATCGCCGTGGTCGGAGGTGAAGACGACGAGGGTATCGTTGCGGATGCCCAGCCGTTCCAGCGCGTCATCCAGCCTGCCGAACTGATCGTCCAGCGCGGTCACGTTGCCGTAGTAATGGGCGATCTCCCTCCGTGCGAAGGCGGCGAACTGTTCCGGGACATTGGGCGGCAGATCCACCTTCCCGGGGTCGTAGATATCGTACGCGGAAGGATATTCGTCGTAGGGCCAGTGGGGCGGTCCCCAGCTCAGCACGAGCGCAAAAGGCCGGTCCGCGTGTTCCCGTGCGTGTTCTCGTACGTGCTCCTCCATGAACCGGATCGCCAGCGTGGTTTCCGCCTCCGGCGCCCAGCCCTCCATTTTGATCGGACCCTGCTCGTTCTCGTAGTAGGAGACGTCGTAGTAGTCGTGATTACAGTCGTAGGCCGCCATGTAATCGAAGCCGTAGCGGCCCTCCTCACCATAGGGGCCGTAGCCCAGGTGCCACTTGCCGATGTAGGCCGTGCGGTAGCCATGGTCTCCGAGTAGCGCCGGCAGGAAGGCCTGGTCCCGGTGCAACTGGTACTCGTTGTCCATGACGCCGTTGACGTGGGAATAGCGTCCGGTCATGAGCTGGCCGCGGTAGGGCGAGCAGATGGGACAACTGGAGAACACCTGGTCCAGCACGATGCCTTCGGAGGCGAACCGGTCCAGGTTGGGGGTTTGCACGACGGGGTTTGCGCTGGTACCCATGGCGGAGTACCGGTGCTGATCGTCGAATACGTAGAGGACGTTGGGGCGGGACATGTATGGCCTTGGCCGGATCTACGACCCATCCAGCGCTGTGCGCATATCGTCTCCTTCCCGCCGCCAGTATCCGTGCAGTATGTGCACGTCCGTCCCGATGCAGAAATGGCGCACGCCCAGGTCGAGGTAGTACCGGGCCTCGTCGGCGGTATTGATTTCCGCGCGGGGGTTCCTGCCCGCGGCAAGGGACTTTTCGATCACCACGCGTTCCACGTCTTTCACCGCTTCTCTCTGGCCGATCCTGCCCACGTTCACGGAATAGTCGGCCGGTCCCCACTGGATCATGTCGATGCCTTCAATTTCCAGGATTTCGTCCAGGTGATCCACGGCGGGTCCCTTTTCGATCATGGCCGCCACGACGATCTCGTCCAGCGCGTTCACGTAGTCCTGGCCGCCGCCGTACCCCATGTAGGAGAACCTCCGCGTCGCGACGCCGTAAGTCCCCCGCGATTCGGGCGTATCCGGCCGCGCGATGTCCACGCAGGCACGGAAATCGTCCGGCGTCCGGCAGTCGGCGAAGAGCACGCTCTGAAACCCGGAACCGATGGCCCGTTGCGCGAGGAATCCACGCGGCTCCTGGTCGACCTTGATCATCAGGCCGAGGTCGTGCAGTTCGGCGGCGCGGCCGAGGTTGTCCAGGTCATGCAGGTCGTAGGGTCCGTATTCTCCCACGAATTCGACGTAGTCGTACCGGCCGGTGTGCCCCACGAGTTCGACCACCGAGGGCCAGACGGTGTGGATATGGGTGGCCAGGGAGGGCTGGCCGCCATCGAGGATTTGCCTGAGCTTGTTCGGTCGCATGTGATGATCTTGCCTTTCCCGGATTTTGTGCTGCCGTGTTTGGAATTTCGTTGAAACTCTTACGATGCAATTCTTGCGTTACGACTCCCGCACCCTATGCCGTTACGATTCGTGCGCCGTTATGCCGTTACGACTCCTGCGCCTTTATGGCTTCGAAAGTTTCGATGGCCTGTGCCGCCCAATCGATGTGCATCTTGACCATGGAAATCTCCCGCTGCAATGACAGGGCGATATTGGGGGAGGCCTCGGCCTGCGCCCTGGTCTGCGCGTTGAGGATGCTGGCGTAGGTCCTGGCCTTGCGGCGGAAATCCGCAAGGAACCGCAGGGTTTCCTCGCTGCTCGCCGTGTCCTCCATGAATCGGAACCTGAGCATCAGTTCGGGAAGGTTGTCCCGCAAGTCGGATACGGCGAGCCGTTTGCGCAGCCAGGCCCTGAGGGCCTTTTTCCCTTTCTCGGTCACATGAAACACTTCCCTCGGCTTCAATCGGGAGCGATGGACGACTTCGCTGTCGATAAACCCGTTCTTTTTCAGCAGTTTAAGCGCGGGGTAGATCGAACCGGGGCTGCTGCTGAAATGGTCCACGGGCGCCGTTTTCATCTCCATGCGGACGTCGTAGCCCGATCGGGGAAGCTGGTTCAGCATCCCCAGCAGCACGTATCCAAGCAGGGTGGGTGTATACTGTCTGGCCATAATTTGATATGAAAAATAATAGTGCGATTCGATCTAATCTATATATACCGGGCTGGCCCGCCAGGCAAAAATGCCGGCCTGCCAAGAACAAAACGCCGAGCGGGCGCGGATTTCCCGGTCACATCCGTCCCTTCACGGTATTGACCATTGACCAATGGGGTTCGCAGGTGCTGATGCAGCGATGACGCTTACCGGCCTTCCGCGGTCTGTTTCTAACGATGGCGCCTACTGGTCGTCGTCGGTCTGCTGCTGCCGCCAGATCTCGAATTCGGCCGTCATCGCGTCGGTCCATTCGCGGTCGATCTCGCCGGGGGTGTAGGTGCCCTCGCGAAGCTGCTGATGTCCCCAGGCGTCCCGCATCCTGGTTTCTTCCGATTCGGTGACGACCTGTTCCGCCAGGTGCGGCGGGATGAAGATGACCCCTTCCCGCGTTCCGAGCACGATATCCCCGGGTACGCAGGTGGCCTCGAGACCGATGCGCACCGGCACGTTGACGCCGAGCAGGGTCACGTCCGCGATGGCCGTGGGATCGACCCCGCGGATGTAAGACATCATCGGGATCTCGTAGAGCCTCTGCAGGTCCCGGATGCCTCCGTCGATGACCATGCCGGTGCCGGTCTTGGCGTAGATGGAATTGCCGAGATTGTCACCGGCGAAGGTCCCGAACTTGACCTTGCCGAAGAGGTCGATGACGATCACGTCATCGGGTTCGAGCGTATCGATCACCCAGGAGTTCTGGCCGCCTATGCAACCGTGTTTCGCGCCGTCGGCCTGGATGGCCGTTTCCAGGTCGGGGCGGGTAGGCACATACACGCCGGTGACCGCGCGGCCGACCAGGGTGCGATCGGGATGGAGAATCTGCCAGTCCCCCGCGAACTGGTAGTTGTATCCCTTGCCGCCGATGACGCCCCAGGCTTCCTCTATGGTTACCTTCTTCATCCGTTCCAGGATGCCGTCGGGCACGACGGGGCGTCCGTCCGGACCACGTTCGCCGTCCCACTGCGAGGTGACGGCTCGCGTGAAATCCGGACTGTTCAGACCGATCATGTATGGCTCCTGTCATCCTTGTATATTACCGGTCGACCTACCTGGTCTGCGGCCCCAGCGTCTTCAGATCGATGAAGGGCATGGCCTGGCCGATGACCTGCGGGAAATGGCCGTCCCACTTCTCGATGGCGCGAAGCTGCAGCAGGGTCGGCGTGATCGTGGCGCGCTGCAAACGCTGGGCTTCGGCCTCCGCCTGGGCCTGGGCGACCTTCTGCTCGGCCTCGATGCGGATGCGTTCCAGGTCGCGCTGGGCCTTCAGGGCCTGCTGCTCGGCCGTCTGCTTGGCCTCGATCGCCAGGTTGAAGGTCTGCGAAAAGGCGAAGTCGACGATGTTGAACTCGTCCACGATCATGTTGAAGGTTATCAGCCGCTGCGTGAGGGACTCCTTGATCTCATCCTTGACGTCCGCACGGCGCGTGATCAGCTCCTCCGCGGTGTACTGGGCGGATACCGCCTTGACGGCTTCCTGCACGGCCGGATCGATGACCCGTTCCTTGAAGAAGACGCCGATTTCCTGGTAGACCGTGTTCACGGCGCCGGGATCCACGTGGTAGTTCAGCGCGATGGTGGACGAGACCGTCTGAAGGTCCTTGGTGGAGGCCGTTGCGGCCGTTTCCGACTTCTTGATCTTGACGTCGACGGGGATCACGTCCTCGATGAAGGGCAGCTTGAACTGCAGGCCTTCGGACAGGACGCGTTCCTGGACGCCACCGAACTTGCTGAACACCACGCCCCGCTCACCCGCGCCGATCACGGCGTAGGAGTTGTACAGCACCAGGAGCACGACGATGCCGATGGCGATCTTGAGATAGGGTATGTTGCTGCCGGGAAGCTGTTCCCGGATATCGTAGTCAGACATTTCTGTTCCTCCTTCTACTCAATTGAGATGACGGGTACACTTGAACAACGCGTACGGCTTGAATAACGCGTACGGCTTGAATAACGAGAACACTTGATGGAAACGACGTTCAGGTATTGATATCAATCAACACTTTCAGCGAATCCCGGGCGGCGGCGGTGACCTCCATGCCCCGCTGCGTCTCCGATAATGGAAAGCGGTGGGTGACGACCTGGTCCGAAGTCACCAGGCCGGCTTCGATCAGGTCGAGCGCCATGCGCGTATCATGCGGTCCGCAGGAATAGCTGCACACGATCGATACGTCGTTAAAGTACAGGTCGAAGGGCCTGAAGGCAAGCACATCCTCCTCGGGGGAGGACATGAAAAGAAGCACGATCCCGCCCTTGCCCACGCAGGTCAGGCCGGTCTGCATGGCGGCGACGCTGCCGGGTCCGACGATCACCGCGTCGGCCATCACACCGCCTGTAAGTTCCTGCACCGACTGCTTCAGGTCATCTTCCCGCACATCCACGACGTGGTCCATGCCGAGCTCGAGCGCCTTTTCCAGTCGATACGGCACCCTGTCGGCCCCGATGACCGTCTTCGCGCCGTAATGCCGGGCCACGATCCCGTTCAATATCCCCATGAGGCCCAGCCCGACGACGAGCGCGATGTCGCCGGGGCGGATGCGGGCGCGTTCCACGGCCTTTACCGAGCAGGCCAGGGGTTCGATGAGCGCGCCGTCGTCGAAGGAAACCGAGTCGGGCAGTACCAGCGTATCGTACCGGAGATTGATTTCAGGGACCCGGACATACTCGGCCGCGCCGCCCGGATCGAGCCGGGTCTTCTTCCAGGTGGCGCACATGGTGAAATTTCCGCGGCGGCAGTGGCGGCAGCGATGGCAGGGCGCGTGGTGGTGTATGAATACCCGGTCGCCCACCGACAGCCCCTCCACCTCGTCGCCCAGGGCCTCGATGACCCCGGTCGGTTCGTGCCCGATGACGATGGGCGCCTTCCGCCGGATGTACCAGGGGGTAACGTCGCCGCTGCATATGCCGCAACTGCGCATCTTCACCAGGGCGTCGCGCGCCGTGATGGCCGGCGTGTCCATCTCCTCGATACGGACGTCGTCGATATCGTAGACTTTAGCCGCTTTCATGGGCCGCCCCCTTCGACCTCCTCATGGGGCGTCCTCCGTTGTTTCAGGGTATGATCGCATACTTCATCGTATTCTTTCCCCTGAAATTCCTGAAGGTCGCCGGCACTTGCTCCAGCGTGCGGTCTCCGGTAATCAGGGGAGTTACATCGAGACGGCCCTCGGCAAGGAGCCGATAGGATCTGCGCACCGCTTCCGGGGTGAAGTGAAAAACGCCCTTCAGGGTGATCTGGTCGTAATGGAGTCTGGCGGTGTCGTAGGTGACCGTCGTGCCGCTCGGGCATCCGCCGAAGAGGACGACGCAGCCGCCCCGGCTGACCATGGTGACGGCTTCTTCCCAGACCTCGGGCAACCCCGTGCATTCGAAGACGACAGGCGACCCGTGGCCCCCGGTAGCCTCCAGCACGGCTTCGGTGGCATGCACGCCGCCGCTGTCGATGACGTGGTCCGCTCCGACCGCTTTCGCCATTTCGAGCCGGTAGTCGTGGCGCCCCGATACGATAACCTGCTGCACGCCCATTTCCTTCAGCACCATGACGTGCAGCAGCCCGATGGCGCCGGCGCCGATCACGACCGCGGAGTCCGCGTCCCTTACCGGCACCTGGCTTATGCCGTAGACCACGCAGGACAGGGGTTCCAGCATGGCGGCCTCGCGGTAGTCCAGGTCATCGGGCTTGGGATACATGTTCGCGTCCACTACATGGGCGGGAACCCTCAGGTACTCGGCATAGGCGCCCAGGGCCATCGTCTTCGTCAGGTGCGGACACAGGTTCTGAAGCCCCCTGCCGCAGTAGACGCACTCCCCGCAGGGCGCCGTATGCACCGACATGACGGGCTGCCCGACGGAGAACCGGTCCACCTTATTCCCTTTGTCGACAATAACCCCGGAAAACTCGTGTCCGAACAGCGTCGGAGGCGGCATCAGATGGTGCCCTCTCCGGTAGGCTTTCAGATCGGTTCCGCAGGTCAGGGCGGATTTTACCTCTACGACCACGTCGTCCGGCCCTGCGACGGGCATGTCGACGTCGTCGCGGGTCTCGATTCGTCCGGGTTCGACAAGCACACAAGCGCGCATCAGTAGTAATCCGAAATGACCGGTTCCAACAAATGGAGCGGGTATGCCTTACCGGTATGACGAATAGAACGCGGTCCGGGTTTCACGGACGCCTATTATACTCAGGTGATCGCGCGAACGCAAGGACGCACGTGCACGGCCGGTCTCGAGAAGCCCGAATTCCGCCGGGTGATTTGTATTGACACCCCGGCAACTGCCGGATATCGTTTCTACCATGCTCATCTTTGACGGCGACTACCCCATGGCCTATGGCGGTCTCGAGCTCAACAGGGATCTTACGCTTACACTGGATGACGTGCGCGCCGCCGACGATCAGCCGGGCAACGTCGCCTTTGCCTGCCTGCCCGAGATGCGCCGCGGCGGCGTTGCGGCCGCCTTGATGAAGTTCACCGTGCGCCGCAAGCGCGAGAACAGCATTTTGACCGGTCTGCGGGGCACGGCGGCGGTTTACGGCGCCGCCCGTGGACAGCTGGCATACTACCACGTGCTGGCGGCAGAAGGGGAAGGTGTCGTACTCACCGACGGCGAGGCGCTCGCAGAGCACGTGGGATCCTGGGAAGAAGCGGCGGACACCGGAGGTCTGCCCGTCGGATTCATCCTCGGCATGGAGGGCGCCGATCCCATCCTCTGGCCGGAACAGGTTCATGAGTGGTTCGAGACGGGCGTCCGCGTGGTGAGCCTGACCCACTACGGTCCAAGCACCTACGCCCACGGCACGGGGTCGGTGGGTGGCCTGTTTCCGCCTGCGAGGGAACTGCTGCGCGAGATGTCCTCCTGCGGCATGCTGCTCGATATGACACACATATCGGACGAGAGTTTCTTCGAAGCCGTGGACCTGTACGATGGTCCGATACTGGCCAGTCACCAGAATTGCCGCGCCCTCGTCCCCGGCCAGCGCCAGTTCTCCGACGAACAGCTCCGGATCGTCATCGAGCGGGGCGGCGTCATCGGCGCGTCCATGGATACCTGGATGCTCTGTGCCCGGTTCACCCTCGACTGGTCGAACACCGGGGGATACAAACGCCGGGACCATTTCCGGCGCGAGGACATATCCCTTTGCAACGTGGCCGATCATATCGATCACGTGTGCCAGCTGGCCGGCAACGCCGATCACGCGGCGATCGGCGGGGATACCGACGGGCAGGGCGGCATCGACGGGGCGCCCTGCGATGTCGATTCCATCGCCGACTACCAGTTGCTGGTTCCCATCCTCGAAGAGCGGGGCTACGCCCGGGAAGACGTCGAGAAGATCATGTACAGGAACTGGGTGCGATTCTACACGGATAACCTGCCGAAGGACGGTTGACAGGATAAACGAGGAATCAGTCGAATGGGCCTCTTATTCAAAGACGGACGGCTCGCCGGTACCCGGGGCGCGCGTCTCACCGGCTACGCCTGCCTTGCGGTATCCTTCCTTAAAAGCGCGCGTCTCACCGGTACCCGGGTCGCGCGTCTCGCCGGTTACGCCTGCCTTGCAGTATCCTTCTTTTATCTGAACGGATGCGGCGCCGATCACGATACTCAGCAGTCCGGCGGCCAGACCTGGGTCAATTCCATCGGGCGCCAGCTGCCGGACGACGCGGCCCCGCCGGACCGGCAGAAGTTCCGCTACATGTTCCGCGAACCGTCCACCCTGGACATCAGCGTGGCGGCCTACGAGGCGGACGGCACGTACTTCGCCTTCGAGCGCCTGGTGCTGCTGGACGAGAACAACGAACTGGTGCCCGCCGCGGCGGACCGCTGGGAATCTTCGGAAGACGGTCGGACCTGGACCTTCCACCTCCGCGAAGGCGCGCGGTGGAGCGACGGCAGGGCCGTCACGGCCCATGATTTCGAGTACTCCTTCCGCCGCATGCTGGATCCGGCGAGCGGCAACATCTACGCCTTTCTCTACTACGTGATCAGGAACGGCCGGGCCTTCAACCAGGGCGAACTGACGGACGTGGAGCAGGTGGGGATCCGCGCGGTGGACGATCTCACCTTCGAGATCGAGACGGAGGGGCCCTGCCCGTACCTGCCGTACATCGTCTCCTTCATCACCTCTTCGCCCGTGCCGCGGTGGCAGGTGGAGAAGTTCGGCGCGAAGTGGACCGAACCGGAACACTGCGTGTCCAATTTCACCTACAGGCTGGCGCAGTGGAACACGGGTTCCGACATGACCTTCGCGCTGGACCCGAACTACAACGGTCCCCACAAGGCGCTGCTCGAGGAGATCATCGTCAAGTTCATCGGCGCCCAGCGGCCGGGGACGCTGCCTTACGAAAACGGCGAGGTCGACGCCTATCGCCTGGACCCCATCGACTACGAGCGGGTGCTGAAGGACGAGCATCTCGCGCAGGAAATCCACCGGATGCCGGAGTTCACCACGTGGTACCTCTTCTTCCAGACCCGGCAGCCTCCCTTCGACGACGCCCGGGTCAGGCGGGCCATCGCGCGCGCCATCGACCGGCAGGCCCTGAGCAGTACGGTCCTCAACGATCTCGCCATCCCGGCCTACTCCATGCTCCCGCCGGGCTTCCCGGGGTACTCGGCGGATGGGTTCAAGGCGTCCCAGACCTACGATCCCGACGAGGCGCGGCGGCTGATGGCGGAAGCCGGCTATCCGGAGGGACGGGGTTTTCCCCGCACGGAGCTGTGGCTGCGGGTGGCCGATACGGGGATCAACCGGATTGCGGGCGAAGCCGTGCAGGCCATGCTGAAAGAGACGCTGGGCATCGAGTTTGAAATCCGGTACCAGCAACGGAATATCTTCAACGAGAACCTGTTCCAGTGGCAGATCCCCATGGGCATGCTGGTCTTCGTCTACGATTACCCGGACCCGTCCAACATGCTCGGCCTCCTCTGGCGGTCCCAGCCGAGGGGATACGCCCGCCACGACTGGCTGCACGCGGAATTCGACGACCTGCTCGACCGGGCCAACACCCATATGGACCCCGCGGTCCGCTACGACCTGTACGCCCGGGCGGAACGCATCCTGGCGGAGGAGGCGGGCGCCGTCTTTCTCTTCCATCCGGTGATCACCGAACTGCGAAAACCCTATCTCCGGGGCGTCAAGCAGGACCGGGACGGCCGCGTGGTGCCGATCATATCGATCCAGACCGTCAACTTCACGGAAATGTACATCGCCCGCCACTGAATCGCCGCGAGATGTACATCGCCCGCCACTGATTCATCGCGGGATGCACATCGCCCGCCACTGATTCATCGCGGGATACATGGATCAACCGACGTATTGCATGTCGCGCACCACGGATTTGCTTTGGCCGTCCGCCACCTTGACCATCCGATATCCTCATGGACAAGACCGACGTATTGATCATCGGGGGCGGCGCGGTGGGTGTCTGCGCCGCGTACTTCCTGCGCGAATCCGGACGCAGCGTGACGCTCGTGGACCGCGGTGAGATCGGATCCGGCGCGTCTCACGGCAACATGGGGCTCGTCGTGCCCAGCCACAGCGTGCCGCTCGCGGCGCCGGGCGTCGTGGCGCAGGGCCTGAAGTGGATGTTCAGGCCGGACAGCCCCTTCTACATCAAGCCGCGGCTGGACCCGGCGCTGATCCGCTGGCTCTGGGCGTTCCGGAAGGCGAGTAGTGAAGGCCGGATGCGCCGGGCCATTCCGCTGATCCGGGACCTGAGCCTGCGGAGCCTGTCGCTCTTCGACGGGCTTGACAAGTTGGAGGGCGTGGAGTTCGACTACCATCGGCGGGGCGTGCTGGCCCTGTATCGAACGCCGGAGGGTATGGAGGAAGGAGAAGAGGAATTGCACCTCCTCTCCTCGTACGGGCTTGAAATCGACGAGCTCGCGCCGGACGGTCTGGCCGAGGCGCTTCCGGGGCTGGAACCGAATGCCCTGGGCGGCCTGCGCTTCAGGCAGGATGCCCATTTGACGCCCGGAAAATTCGTCCGCGGCCTGGCCGCGTACCTGGAACGGCAGGGGGTTGACGTCCGGCCCGGGGCGGAAGTAGCAGGCTTCACGAAAGAAAAGGGGCGCATCACGGTAGTTCACACGACCCGGGGAGACGTCGTGGCGGGAGAGGTGGTGCTCACGGCGGGTTCCTGGTCGGCCGCGCTCGGCAGACTCGCCGGAGTCGCGCTGCCCATCCAGCCGGCCAAGGGGTACAGCGTTACCCTGAGACGGCCGTCCGGCTGGCCGGAGCAGCCCTTCATGCTGAGCGAATCCCGGGTGGCCGTCACGCCCATGGGCGACACGCTGCGTATCGGCGGCACCTTGGAACTGGCCGGCATGGACCTGACCATCAACCGCCGCCGCGTCGCCGCCATCCTAGATGCCGTGCCCAGGTACCTGCCGTCCTTCGATATCGGTGCTCACGAGATCGTCGAGACCTGGTGCGGACTGCGGCCCTGCACGCCTGACGGCCTGCCCTTCCTGGGCCGGGCCCCGGGCATTTCCAATCTGATCGTGGCCGCCGGCCATGCCATGATCGGCGTGTCCCTCGGTCCGGTGACGGGGAAGCTGGTCCGCCAGGTCGTGGCTGGCGAGCGGACCGATATCGACCTCGATCTCCTCGCGGTGGACCGGTTCGCCGCCTAAGTGAACATGCGCCAACCGCCGCCTAAGTGAACATGCGCCAACCGCCCACTGAGTGAATATGAGCCAACCAAAGCCCGCGGTAGCCTCGTCCGATCATCCTTTTACGCGCAAACCCCACGCCACCCTCGTACGGCTTTCCTTTCCCGTTCTGCTCTCGCTCATCGCGGAACCCCTCACCGGCCTCGTGGACACCGCCTTCATCAAGCGGCTCGGCGCGGAGTCCCTGGCCGCCCTCGGGGTCGGCGCCGTCGCCCTCTCGGGTCTCTTCTGGGTATTCAATTTCCTCGGGATCAGTACCCAGACCGAAGTAGCCCAGGCCGAGGGCGACAACGACCGGGCCCGGTCCGTTTCCATGAGCAGCCTGGGTCTCATCATGAGTCTGGCCTTCGGGCTGCTGGTCGTCCTCCTCGGCGTTCCGCTCACCTCGCACCTGGCCACGCTGCTCGGCGCTTCGGACGCGATTCACGACGGGGCCGTGGATTACATCTGGTGGCGCTGGTTTGGCGCGCCGGCCATCCTGATCACGCTGACCGCCAGCGGGGCGCTACGGGGCCTCCAGGACATGCGTTCGCCGCTCTGGATCGCCCTCGGCATCAACGGCATCAATATCGCGCTCGACCCGATCCTCATCTTCGGCGCGGGCCCCGTGCCCGCCCTCGGCATCACCGGCGCGGCGGTGGCCAGCGTCGTCGCCTACTGGATCGGTGCGGTCTGGTCCATCTGGATCGTCAGGCGGAAGCTGGGCTTGTCCTTCCAAGTGGATTTCGGCGCGATCGGCCGGCTCATGCGCGCGGGCGCCGATCTCTTCATACGCACCGGCGTACTGAACCTGTTTCTCCTGCTCACGACCCGCGAAGCCACGCACGGAGGCGCAGAAATCGGGGCCGCCCACCAGGCGATCAGACAGGTGTGGATGTTCGGCACCTTCGTGCTGGACGCCCTGGCCGTCACGGGCCAGAGCCTGGTGGCCTACTTCCTCGGCGGCGACCGGATCCGAAGCGCCCGGAAGGTGGCCCGGATCGTGTGCCTCTGGAGCGTGTGGTCGGGTTGCCTGCTCGGATTCGTCCTGTGGCTGGGGAGTGGGGTTGTAATCGACCTGCTCGTACCCGCGACCGCGGTAGCCTATTTCCACTCGGCCTGGATCATCGCCATCGCCGTACAGCCGCTCAACGCGCTGGCCTTCGCCACCGACGGCCTCCACTGGGGCTCGGGGGATTATCGATACCTGAGGAACGCCGTAATGCTCGCTACGGGGGTCGGCGCGGTCGGATTGCTGGCGGGTCCCCACGCCCTGGACTGGATCTGGATCATGACCGCGGCCTGGATCGGCGTCCGTGCGACGCTGGGCGTGATACGGATCTGGCCGGGGGTGGGGAATAGTCCGTTTGGGGTGATGGAGTGAGGGGGCGGGGTTTTTAAAGGAAAGAGCTACTTTACGCGCCCAAATGAAGAAGGCCGTCGCTTTACCGGCGTACCGGACCTACCAGGGAAACTCGAATGTCGGGCGATTTGCGTAGCGATCTAGCGTGATCTCGAGGCGAGCACCCGCCCCCGGGGCCAGCCGAAGACGGAGATGGTCGCCCGTTATACCAACCACCCGTCCTGCTTCTTCCCCGGTTTCAGATGCGATGGCCGCCGACTTCAACGCGTGCTCCCGGTAGGCGCCGCCCTGAATGATCACTTCCGCGGGATGCACGGGACTTGTGTTGACCAGGGTTACCGCGGATCCCGTATCGCCGATCGAATCTACGAGTGCGGCCACGTCGCCCGGGAGTCCGGGTCTTCGCGCCACGGGATCGAAGTACCGGAACATGCAGTGGACCGCCTGGGCGCGCTTCGGAGCGGGCCCGCCCATGGTCTGCTGAAAGAGCGCTTCGGGGATCGCCGGGTTGAAGCCGTTCGTATTGTCGGACAGGCGCGTGTCCGGCGTCATCGGGTCGTTACGCACATATTCCACCTTCTCACGGACGGTCGCCAGGTCGGCGCGCAAAGCCTCATCGGGGTAATCGGGGTTCTCCCCGGCCAGGAAACGCAGCCACGCGTTGTCCGGGCAGCGCGCCCGGGCCGCGTCCGACATCGACCAGTACCAGGTCTCCATCGCCCCCACGTCATACGGCGCCGGAGTGAAGTTGTACCATCCGTCGTCCCCGTACTTTCGCGGATATGTCCGGACACCGTTCTCATCGCGGGCGTTCTCGTTGACCAGGTCGATCATCTCGCTCCACGGCGCCGCGTAGGACCGGTTCCCGGTCAGCAGCAGCGCGTGGCTGAAGCCCGACAGGCCCAGGTGTATCGTGTCGCGGTGTACGATCCGGCCGTCCTGGGGCGCGACGGTCGTGAACCCCCATCCGTAGCATCCCCCGTACCACTTGCCGTCGCAGGCGCCGCCGATGGTCCCGTCCAGCCCGATATTCGTGGGGATGATGCCGCCGTTGGCCCGGGTGCGCTCGACCCAGGCGTCCACGTATTCCAGGATCCAGTTCCGGTACTTTTCCTCCCCCGTCAGCGCGTAGGCGTTGAAGGCGAGTCCCGTTGCCAGCATGTTGGAGGGATGATCGCCGATCACGTCGGTATAGTCTTTGAAATGGCCCAGCATTTCCTCGAAGTTGCGTTCGCCGTGGGCGAGGACGAAGCGGCCTTCCTCGATGGGATCGCCCGCCCAGTCTATGGGCTCGGCCTTGCGCAGCATGGGGCCGCGGCTCCCGTTGAACAGGCTGCGGATGATCCGGTGTTCCGGGTCGTAGTTCCGCGCCCCGGGGTCCTCGTCCATGTAGAAACCGGACCACAGCCGGACCCGGCGCTCGAATTCCTCCGCCTTCGGGTCGCAGAGGCCCAGGTCGCCGAAGACCGACATGCTCTCGCCGTTGTGGAGCCAGTCGAACATGACGGGGAATTCCTTGTAGTACATCCCGTCCCGGCAGAAGGGCACGTCCACCGTCTTCGCCTCGGTGTACTGTTTGATGTGGCCGTCCTGGGCCAGGTTGCACAGGTCGAGCAGCTTCTCCGGACCGCCCATCATGTACAGAATAGGCCATCCGGTCAGGTTCTCGATGGCGTCGTCCGGGCCGTCGTCTCCGCCCCAGCGGGGCACGCAGCGCATATAGCCGCGCTCATCGAAATAGCGATCGTAGAAGTATTCGCAGGCCCGGACCTGGGCTTTCAGGGACTCCTTCTGCAGGAGCGCCCAGGCCGGGGGCGGCATGGGGGTGGTGATGGAGAGGGTGGTCATGGGAGATACAAGTCCTTTAACCGCCTGTTGGGAGAAAGAATTATGATTACTTGCTCAGCAATTCACCTAAGTGGTGGTTTTTCTCGACACTGACCCGAAAATGGGCCATAACCGAGGCTCGGAGTTTTTCCCGGTCGCGGTTTTCAATGTATTCCCGCATGGCTTCTTCCAGCACTGCCTGAAATTGGCGGCCTTCCTTGCGGGCAATTTCGCGCACCGCCGCCAGCAACTCCGGGGAAGCCTGACTTGAGAATTTCTGTCTTGGTACAGCCATCACGTATGTCCCCTGCGTATCGTTGCTACAATCTGGAACTTCAAATACTAGAACTGTAAACTCGAGAGGAGACGTCCACACCTGGCGGTCAGCCAAGCACTCGGATGGGCCCTGGATAACTTCCCAGCGTCGCGTCGGTCGTCAGCAGCGTCATCCGCTCAGTCTGCGCCTGCGCCACCAGGATACGGTCGAACGGGTCTCTGTGTATCATCGGAAGATGAGTTACCGCTACGGCGTGCGCGCTCGTAATGGGCAGTTCCCTGTAGCCGTTTTCCAACAACGCTCTTCGCAACAGATGCGGATCGACGGCAAAATCCTTCCGCTGCAGACCGTGCTTTATGGCAATCTCCCAAAGGGATGCGGCGCTGAACACCGGTTCGTTGCCTGGATGGCTGAGCATATCCCTTGCCTCTTCGGGCAATCGCTTCGGCATGCCCGCAGCCCAGAGCAGAACCTGCGTGTCCAGCAGAATGATCACTGCTCGCCCTCGAAAAGCGTTGCGATTTCTTCGGCACCCATCTGATCGAAGTCGTCCGGCACCGAAACAGAACCCTCCAGAAACCCCAGTCTACGTACCTCGCCCTGGTTTTCCGAGTCCACTGAGACGACCTTTACAGCGGGCTTGCCCGCCCGTGCGATGATAAACGGTTCACCGTTCACGGCATCCCGGACCAGCCTGGACAGGTGCGTCTTTGCTTCGTGCATGTTTACGGTGCGCATCGGGCGTTTCCTTTGTTACAGATAGCCTGAAAATGTCACAGATTGCTGCAGTTCGCTGGCACGACTAAGTCCATATGACTTAGTTTAATTTGAACTCGTCTTGAAGTCAAAGGCTTCTTTACTTTCAAGGTCAAGTAAGGTCAAGCAACATCACGCGGCTGTATGGCCCTCAAAGCGAATGCCGAATGACGTTCGGCAAGTGCCAATTCATACTGAACCTGAAGGTTCATCCAGCTCTGTGCATCGGTGTTGAAGTACCTTGCAAGACGTAATGCGGTTTCGGCGGAGATGCCTCGGCGTCCACGAACGATTTCGTTTATCCTGGCTGGCGTTACACCGACAGCCTTAGCCAATGCATTGGCAGATAATCCGAATGGTTTCATGAAGTCATTTTTGAGCACTTCTCCAGGGTGTATCGGATCCAGGCGCGACATGCTCAACTCCTTTCAGTGATAGTCGACAATCTCCACATCGTAAGCGTTACCATTTTCAAAGCGAAAACAAAGTCTCCACTTTTCGTTGATTCGGATGCTGTATTCATCCCGCCGGTCGCCTTTGAGCGACTCAAGTTGGTTGCCGGGTGGTACAGACAGGAAACTGAGCGTCGCGGCAGCATTCAATTGAGCTAACTTGCGCCGAGCTATTCGCTCAATACCGATAAATCGTTGAGTACGTATTCCCGACGCCAGTCTTTTTGTATGCTTGCAACGAAAGGATCTTATCATATGTATATCGTATATCGATAAACGACAAGGAATTTCGATCGGTTATAGATTGTCAGATCGAGTTATACGTGGTTACATGTTGAAAATTGGCTGAGGTGTAATGGTCCCGGTCCATGTAATGGGTCCCAATCCAAATAGTAGAGACTTTTACGTGTTTCTAGAAGTCTCTCAATAAATCTGTTGTTTTGTAACAGCCATTTTCGACGTCACGATACTGTACAGGAACAATAGGGTATTGAGCACGATGATATCCGACCTTATCATTCTGACACAAGGAGAAGAGCCTGAATCAATAGACCTTGACAACACTCCGAAAGCCTTGGATAATCACTGGATTCATTCACTGACTAGCACTGGTTATCCGTCGCTATTCCACGGCTACTCAATTTCCCGAACTTTCCCGAAAGGATCCGGCATGCGCACGAGTAAGGTCCTCTCCAAGCTTCGTTCCTCCGGCTTCGTCCGGATGGCCGGCCTCGGCCATTACCTGCCCTTTTACATCCGCTACGCCGCCCATTTCAGATTCGACGGCCTGTGGTTCGACCTGGAGCACCGGGCCATGGATTCCAGGGAGGTGCAGTCGATCCTGGCCATGTGCCGGCAGCACGATATCGATTGCATGGTGCGCCCGCCGACCCTGGAAAGGACCCGGCTGTACCGGTACCTGGAAGACGGCGCCACCGGATTCATGATCCCGTTCATGTCCACGGCGGACGTCGCGCGTCACGTGGTCGACTGTACGAAGTTCCCGCCCATGGGCAACCGGGGCATCGACGGCGCCGGCATCGACGGCGATTTCGGTATCGAAGTGTGGAGTGAAGGTTCGACCTATTTCGAGGACGCCAACCGGGAGACCTTCATCGTGGGCCAGATCGAAACCGTGGAAGGCCTGCGAAACGTGGACGCCATCGCGGCGGTCGAGGGCATCGACGTGGTCTTCATCGGTCCGGCCGACCTGACGCACCGCCTGGAGACCGACCCCAATGTCAGCTGGACGCTGGACGACGCGATTTCGCGGGTCTCGGACGCGGCCGAACGGCACGGCAAGGCCTGGGGTATCACCGCGGGTTCCCCTGAGCAGGTGGCGAATTACCGCGGCCTGGGAGCGAGCCTGGTGCCGTGGGGCGGCGACTTCAACCTGATGAAGGTACTCGAACAGTGCAGCAAGGACCTGGACGCGATTCCGGGGTCTTAAAGGACCTGGACGCGATACCCGGCGCCTGATGAACGAGATCGTGTTCCCGGCCCGAGGGCCTGAGGGGCTGAGGGAGTATTGCAGTCCTGAGGGAGTATTGCAGTCCTGGGGGGAGGATCGCAATCTTGCCGCAAAAAGTCGGAAACAACGGGAACGATGGTTCGAAACAGTGCGCGCGGGGAAGCGGAATCGAAGAGCAGGTGCCAGTGTCCTTTCTGACGCCCGAAGAGAAGTGGCATTTCGAACTGCAGGGCTACCTGCTGCTGCGCGGTGTCGTTCCGGAGACTGAGCTGGCTGTGATGCAGCCGGTTCTGGACGGCTGGCTGGCCGCGGATGAGGCAGCCCTGCCCGCGCCGCTCAAGCGGGGGCGCCAGGCGCCGAACAAGACCCATATCGGCCATATCCACTACGGCCACGAGGTCTTCCAGCGGCTCAACATGAACCCGGAGATCATCCGCGTGGTAGCCGGGCTGACCTGGGGTAGTCCCCGGCTGATGCACTGCGTCTTCACCCACATGGTCAAGGGGCCCGAGGACCTGCGTTTCCACCGGGACGACGACGGGGTCAAGGTATCCCACGGGTTCCGCAACCCGAACAACGATTTCCAGGTGGCCGACGGCGAGATCTACTGCAGCCACCTGGCCACGTGGATCGCCCTGGCCGACGTACCGCCGGGCACGGGATTCTGCCTGGTGCCGGGCAGCCACAAGTCCACGGTCCCGGAGCCCGAGGGCCTGACCGTCGAACACAACCCGCCCGTGTCGATCACGATACCCATGAAGGCGGGAGACGTGGTCGTCTTCTCCACGCGTCTCCTCCACAACGCCAGTCCGTGGACCGAAGACTATCCCCGCCTGAACATATTCCAGCGGTACGTCTTCAGCTGGTTCTTCGACCTGCCCCACCTGTACCCGCTGGAAGATCACCGCGACCAGCTGTCGGACGACATGTACGAACTGGAGAAGATGACGCGCGACGAGAAGCAGGTCGTCAGGCGGGTCCGGGAGATGCTGGCCGGCGCGTAGGGGCCGACCCCGGCAATGCGCGCACCATCGTGCCTCCTGTCCGTTAACGCCTCGTGCTTGATGCCTGACCGGCTCGAACCGGTACGCCTCGTGCTACGCCTCGTGGACGATCGCGTCTACGCGATGCGCCTCGATATCGAACCGGTACGCCCGATATCAGGCCTCGTGCACGATCGTGTTGACGCGATGGGCCTCGATGTAATCCCGGTCGATTTCGGCGCCCAGGCCCGGGCCCTGCGGGACCGGAACGCATCCGTGCTCATCTATGTTTTCCAACTCATCCGTGAATTCGGGCGCGTAGACGGGCGGCTTGGTCTTCCTGATTCCCGGATGTACGAGCCCCAGTTCGTAGTAGTTGCTGTTCCGGACGGACGCCATGATGTGGCGGTGGGCGAGGCCGCCGCCGTGGAGTTCCACGTCCAGCCCGAGTCCCTCGGCCGCATGGGCGATCTTCATCACGCCGGTGACGCCGCCGTCCTCGTAGACACCGGAGCGGACGAAATCCGTTCCCCCGTTGACGACGAAATCGACGTGCTGCTCGAGGCCGAAGATATGCTCGGTCTGGAGGATCGGCGTGGTGATGTGTTCCCGCAGCTTCTTGTGGCCGAATATGGACACGCCGCCGTCCTTGTAGGGATCTTCCAGCCAGAAGAACCCCGCTTCGTCGCAGGCCCGGCCCACCTTCAGCGCGTCCGCCCAGGTATTGTATTCGCACGCGGGATCGATCATGAGGTCCATGTCGTCTCCGACCCGCTTGCCCATGACCTTTACGTTCGCGACCTCCCGCTCTATGGGCGCGTTGCCCCAGCCGTGGATCTTGAAGGCGCGGTATCCCAGGTCCCTGCACTGTTCGGCGAAATCCGCGAAGGCCTCGGGCGTGTGCAGACCGCCGTTTTCGTCGCCGTGGTACGTACTGGCGTAGGCGGGCAGGGACGTCCGGTAACCGCCCAGCAACTGGTAGACGGGCGCGTCGTAGTACTTGCCCGCGAAATCCCACAGCGCCACGTCCACCGCGCCGATCTGGGTCCGGTCGGTGTGCCGCAGGCCGCGCTTCAGGTCGTTGTAGATCTTCTCCCGCTCGAAGGGATTGCTGCCCAGCAGGTACTGGACCGCGGCGCCCGAGGGTGAAGGACCGCCCAGGTATTCACCGACAACGCCCAGATTGGTGTGTATACGCAACAATCCGCCGCCCATTTTGCGCTTGCCGCCTTTTTCGTACACCAGGTTGAATCCATTGTAATCCACGCCCATGTTTTCGATCGTGTACTCGAAGACGACGGTTTCTATTTTGGTGATTCGGGGATTCGTGCCGTTTTCTCCCATCTTTCTCCTCCTCTTTTTTATCGTGTGGTTCGTTCGAATATAATGATACGTTTCGTACTAAGTCGATTACGGCGGTTTGGGTTTGCCGCGATTGCCGCACGATCCTTCAATAACTCCGTTCATGCCTCAGGCCCGTTCACTGCCGGATGCCCCGATCCCGCTTTCCCGTTTTCTCATTCCCTTTGTTCGGTCCGCTTTGTTCGTTCACCTTGCTTTCTTTCAATCTCGTCCTTTAATACGTAAAATTTTAGTACTAAACGTAATAATTATAAAATCACTAATATCGCGACCCAGTTTTCCGACGATCTCAGATGGCGATCGGCGACCTCAGGGAGACGCCGCAAGTCCCGTTCACCGCACCTTCTTAATGTCCCGTATGGCACCGTAGGGCACTCCCGTTATCCCCACCATTTCTTCGGCCCTGCGCACCGTTTCCGCGACCTCGTCTTTCAGGTCGTCGGGATAGTATACCCAGCCGTCCCGCACGGTCAGGTGCGGTGTGATCATCTTTGTGCCGGTTTCCTGGCGGCCGTGGGCGTCGGTAAAGGTAAACTGGGCCTCGTCCAGGCCGAAAACGGCGATATCGGCGACGCTTCCCACCCTGAGCGTGCCAATGTCGTCCGAACGGTTCAGAACGCTCGCCGGATTCACCGTCGTCTGGCGGACGATCTCCTCGAAATCCAGCCCCATGTTCAGCAGCTTCGAAGCCGTTTCGGGCAGGCTGTACACCGGCGATTTCAGGCTGTAGACGTGCAGGTCCGTACTGATCACGTCGGACAGAAAACCCAGTTCGACCGCCCGTTTCGCGATCCCGTAATGAAAGCTCCCGGCGCCGTGGCCCAGGTCGAAGAACACGCCGCGGTCTCTGGCGTCGTATACTTCCGGGATCACCCGGTCGCCGCCGCCGAGGATATGATCGCCCTTGCCCTGGTAGCAGTGGGTCACGACGTCGCCCGGGCGAAGCAGCTCCAGAATACTCGGCAGGGCAACGCCTTTGTCGATATGGACCATGACCCGGGTGTCCGCCATTTCCGCGGCTTCGACGGCCCGCCTGAGCGGTTCCACGCCGTGGTTGCCCACCTGGAAGGCCCCTTGCCGGACCTTCACGCCCACGCAGTGTTGCGGCCACATGGATATGACGCGGGCGGTGTGCTCGGGATCGGCGTTGCGGATGTCCTCCATCTCGCCGCGCATCGAGTTCAGGAGCCCGATGCTACTGATATGGACGAAGGTGAGCACTTCGGTGCGGGACGGTTCGATGATGTACTCGAGAAAACCGCGCAGGTTAGTCCATCCCGGGCTCCCGGCGTCCACGATGGTCGTTACCCCGGTGGCCAGGCAGAGGGCGTCGGCCTTGATGCCGAAGGTCGTGGCGCCTGCGTACACGTGGGCGTGCAGGTCGATCCAGCCCGGCGTCAGATACTTGCCCGCAACGTCGATGGTCGTATGGGCGCCGGCTTCGAGATGATCGGAAACCGCCGCTATTCTGCCGTTCCTGATCCCGACGTCGCCTTTTCCGTTCTTCTGCTGGGACGGATCGACGATCGTCGCCCCCGACAGCACCAGGTCGAAATCCATGAAAGCCTCCCGGGAATGGCGCAGATCAGCCCAAGATTGCCTTGAGGCCGCCGAAACTTGAGTCAATGCGACCGAACACGCGCGTCGCATGCAATACCGGACGTTCAACGAAATTAGAACTTGAAGGTTTTTACTTTTAGTTTAATGTTAGTTTAAAGTTATGTTGCAGTTTAAAATTATGTTGCAGTTTAAAGTTATGTTCGCAATCGATTGCCAGGGTTTCATAGCCGTGCCGACTATCATTACTTCTACTACTACAGCCGACTATCATTCTACTACTACAATAGAATTCGATAGGAGTACGAACAATGAAAAAGAACCTGGCTGCATTTGGCATGAAAGCCTCGTGTCTGATAACGATCGGCATTTCTCTCGTTCTGACAAGTTGCGGAAGTGAAGAGAATCAGGTGAGTGTTCCCTTAACGCCGTCGGTAAAAAAGGCAACCGCCACAATCAGCCCGACAAGCGAGAACAGAGTGACCGGTACGGCGACTTTCACCCAAAACGGCTATCAGATCACGCTCGCCATTGAGATTCAGAACGCATCTCCGGGCCTTCACGGGGTTCATATCCACGAAAAGGGCGATTGCAGTGCACCCGACGGTACGTCCGCGGGCGGTCACTGGAACCCAACCGGTGTTGCGCACGGAAAATGGGGAGTGGGTGAGTTCCATCTCGGAGACATCGGCAATATAGACGTTGGCCAGGACGGCACGGGCACCATCGAATTAACGACAGAGCTCTGGGAATTAGACACTGGTTCTGACACGGATGTCGTCGGCAAAGGCATCATCGTCCATGCCGGTGCGGACGATTTCACCTCACAACCCTCAGGCGCTGCCGGCGCCCGTATCGGCTGCGGCGTAGTATTGGCGGAATAATCACTACAGCCTGGATTCATCCCGGTTTGCCGTATCATTGGTCTTGACACCCAACTACCCTTGCTGAATCGCGTATATGCCGGCCGGTTTGACCGAAACCCAAATACGGGCGTACCTGGAGAACGGCTTCCTGCCGATCGAGAGGCTTTTCGACCCCGCTTTGCTTGATCCCTTGATCGCTGAATTGAACGAGGTCGTCGACGGATGGGCGGAGCGCTACCACGCGGAAGGCAGGCTGGCGGACCGGTTTGCGGATGAGCCTTTCGAGCGCAGGCTGTACCTGATCCACGAAGCGATGGACGGGTGTTGCAAGGAACTGATGGAAGCCGTACTGGGCAAACGAAAGACCGCGGGCATGTTCCACGTCATGACGCTGCCCGGGATTCTCGACGTGGTCGAATCCCTCATCGGACCGGAGATCCTCGTCCATCCCCAGTTCAACTCCCGGGCCAAGCTGCCGGACAAGACTTCCATCGTGGACTGGCATCAGGACATCGGCTTTCTGGATCCGGACGTGATGCGGACCTTCATGGTCAATTTCTGGCTGCCGCTGGTGGATACAGGCGAGCACAACGGCTGCCTGGAGGTCATCCGCGGCAGTCACCGCAGCGAACGCCTGCCCTTCGAGGATTCGCCCGAGAACATCGTCCCGGCAGCCCTGCCCGCCGGCGAACGGGTTACCTGCCCCATTCCCAGGGGCGGCGTACTCCTGCTTCAGCACACCACGGTGCACCGGTCCGCGCCCAATTTCTCGGATCACGTACGGTGGAGTCTGGATATACGGTACAGCGACTGGCGAAAGCCCACGGGAAGGGACGACGTCCCGGGCTTCATCGCCCGCAGCCGGTCGCATCCCGAGAAAGTCGCGGCCGGACACGAGGAATGGCAGCGGTTGTTCGAGACGGATTGATTCATGAGTGAACCAACCGGCATGTTTCCCGCATCAGGAACCCCGTTATCACACGACAGGTCCCGTGTATGCACCCGGTTGGCGCGTTGATCGGCTCCTGCTCGACGGGAACGAAAGCCTGGCGCCGGTTCTCGCGGTTTCGCTGGTTTTCGCGGCTTTGCGCACCTGTCTACGCCCTGCCCGTCGACCTGTTCAGGATCCTGGCGGGCCTCCTGAGTTGCGCGTATTTCACGGCCGCCTTCCTCGAGACCGGCGACATCAGCGGACCCGCCGGACTGGTCGATCACCGGCTTTCGCTGGAGCTCTTTCCCTATACGAAATGGAGCCTGCTCCAGGGGGAGATGCCGGCGGGCCTGTTGAAAGCCCTCTTCCTGGGCGCGATCGCGGTTTCCGCCGCCCTCGCGGCGGGCTACCGGCCGGCCCTCTGCGCCGCGGGGCTGTACGTGATGGCCGTGTCGACGTACCGGTTGAATTTCCTCGTACTCTACGTCGATGACGCCATCTTCCACTGGACCCTGTTGTGGTTGATCCTGCTGCCCACGGGGCGCACGCTGACGTGGCGCCCGTGGCGGCGCGACGGCAGGGCGGCCATGGACTGCTGGCGCAGCCGGACCGTGCCGGGGCTGGCCGTTCGCTGCTTCCTGGTCAATCTGGCCCTGGTTTACGTCTTTTCAGGTCTCTGGAAACTGACCAGTCCCATGTGGCGGGGCGGATCGGCGCTCTACGTCATTCTCAAGCTGCCGATCGCATGGGCGCCCCAACTGTGGGACGCGGGCGCGCTTCCCTGGCTGAAGATCGCCAGTTACGTGGCCCTGGTGACGGAACCCCTGGTCGTCCTGTTGCTGGTGCTTTCGCCGGGAAGACCGTTCAAGTGGCTGATCGCGGCCCTGGTCGTCCTCTTTCACGCGGGCATCATCGCCACCTTGAAGATCCCTTTCGCCAATCTCGCCTGCCTGGCCGGCGTGGTGTTCTGGTGCCGCCATGAGATCATGGCCGCCGCGGGCGTGCGGACGCGACCCGGCGGCAACGGGCGCATCACCTGGCGCGGCAGCGGGAGCATCACCTGGCGCGGCGCGGCGGCGGTGGTCGTCACTTGTCTCCTGGGTCTGCAGGCCGTCCTGGACTTCGCCAAGCCGCGGTGGCGTTACGACGACTGGGAGGTGGGCCGGCCCGTTTCGGCGCAGCAGGGATGGGTGGACGGTCTTCACCGCGCCGTGTACGGGGCGTTGTGGGCAGGCGGACTGGCGCAAAGCTACCGGTTGCTCGACTGGGTCGACGTACGCAACTATACCCTCGATTACCGGATCAGGGAGCGGAGGCCTGCCGGGAGCTGGCACGAAGTGGCGCCGGAAACCCTCTTTCCCTCTACCATGCGGGGCATCTTGCTGCAATCCTACCTGCACGGCGTTGTATGGCGCAAGTTTCCCCCGGCGAAGGAAGCCGAGCTCCGGGCCGGATTGCGGCGGAGGTTTGCGGCCAGGTACTGTCGGGGGCGGCCCGATGAGGACCTCCTGGTCGAGGCGGACGTGCGGATCGAACGCGTGACCGCCGGCGACCCGCCGCCGCGACGGCAGGACTACGGCCGGTTGATGTCGTTTACGTGCCGGGCGGGTGCGGCCGTGCTTCGGGAGCCCGAATAATGTGCGGACTGGTCGCCGTCATGGCCCGGGGGGGCGCCTGGACCCGCGATGCCCTCGAACGCGCCACCGATACGCTCAGCCATCGCGGTCCGGACGGGAGGGGTACGTGGGTCGACCCGGGCGGGAAGGTGGGACTGGGACATACCAGGCTGAGCGTGATCGGCCTGGAAAACGGCCCCCAGCCCATCGCCGGCGAAGACGGGCGGACTCACCTGACCGCCAACGGCGAGTTCTACGGTTTCGAGCCGGTCCGTCGGGACCTCGAAGGCCGGGGCCATGTATTCGCCACGGGTTCGGACAGCGAAATCGCCCTCCATCTCTACGAGGAAAGGGGCCGCGCCTGCGTCGAATCCCTCCGCGGCGAGTTCGCCTTCGTCCTCTGGGATGAACGCCTGCAGACGCTCTGGGCGGTCCGGGACCGGTTCGGCATCAAGCCCCTCTACTACGCGGAAGTCGACGGGGTGCTGTACCTGGCGTCCGAAGTCAAAGCCCTGCTGGCCGCGGGGGTGCCTGCCGATTGGGACGAGGAGACGGTCTTCCAGCAGACGTTCGCCTGCTTCGACGCGGAGCGAACGCTTTTCGCGGGCGTCCGGCAGGTGCCGCCCGGGCACGGCCTGGTCGCACGGGCGGGGGAACTGCGCCTGGAACGCTACTGGGACGTGGACTATCCGCGCGCATCGTCAGAATCCGAGTGGGATCCCGCCCGTTGCGTCGAAGAGGTCCGCCATCTGCTGGAGGAGTCGATCCGCCTGCGCATGCGCGCGGACGTGCCGGTGGGGTGCCTCTTGAGTGGCGGGCTGGATTCGTCGGCATTGCTGGGCATGGCCGCCCGGCATACGTCAAGGCCGAAAGCCTTCACCATCTCCTTCGACCACGGGGCCTACGACGAAGCACCCGTGGCCCGCCGCACGGCCCGGCACGTCGGCGTCGCGTTCGAACCCGTACCTGTATCACAGGGCGACTGTGCCGACCACTTTGCCGATGCGGTGTGGCACGCGGAGGCCATTCAGGCCAATGCGCACGGCGTGGCGCGTTACCTTCTGAGCCGCGCGGTGCGCCGGGCCGGTTACAAGACCGTTCTGGCCGGCGAAGGCGCGGACGAACTGTTCGCCGGCTACGCGTTCTGCCGGCCCGCGTTGAACTTTGGCCCGCGTAGCGCCGTGTCCGACTGGTTGCGAATCGGCCTGGCGCTGCTCGGCGCCCGAAGCCCCGCGGAGCGGCAGGTGGCCCGCGTCTCCCCATGGATGGTCCGCGCCAGCCGCCTGCTCGGGCTTTCCGCCGAGGTCATGGAAGCCTTCGCCGGCAAGCTAGGCGTCCTTCGCGGGCTGATGGCGCCGGGTTTCCTGGCGCGCTTCGCGGACCGCGATCCCTACTGGGTCTTCTTCAGACAGTTCGAGTACCGCAAGCAGCTTGCCGGCCGCGAACCGGTGAAGCAGGTACTCTACCTGTGGTTGAAGTCCCTGTTCGCCGGGTACAACCTGGCGGCCGAACGGGCGGACATGGCCCACGGGGTCGAGGTGCGCCTGCCGTACCTGGACCACCTGCTTTTCGATTACGGAAGCGGGATTCCATCCACGCTGCTGGTTCGGGACGGACGGCCCAAGTACCCGCTCAGGGAGGCGGCCCGGCCTTTCCTGACCGACGAGGTGTACCGGGGAGCGAAGAATCCCTTCCTCGCGCCGCCCTCGACGTTGCAGACCGGCAACAGGCTCTTCGAGATGTGCCAGGACACGCTGCGCGGACCCGGCATGGGCGCCTCCCCCTTCTTCGATCCGGGAAAAGTGGCCGTGCTGCTCGACAGCCTGCCGAAGATGGAAGACCGTGAACGAGGCGCCCTCGATCCGCTGATCATGGCGCTGACCTCGCTGTGCGTACTGCAGGAACGGTTCGGACTGTCTTCCGGATGACCCCATTGGCTGGCTTGGTTGAACGACGCGCAAGGGTGGTTTCTTCGGTCTCCGGAGATGGCCTGGCGGTGTCTGGAATACCTTGACCGCGTTCCCTTGCACGCGTATTTTTTGTGCCGGGTGTTACCCCCGATGCTGAGCACAGACAGTCCACTTTCGTCTCAATCGCAGACAGTCCACGTTTGCTTCAACACGTTTGCTTCAAAGGATAGAGCGTAAGCATGAACGCTGGAAAGCAACCCGCCTCGGCCTCCATCCGCTACGAAGCCGATGAAAGGCCGCCGCTCCTCCTGGCGATCGGGCTCGGCCTGCAGATCGCTTTGCTCACGGTGGGCGGCGTGGTCCTGACCGTGGCGATCGTCAGCCGGGCCGGCGGCGCCAGCGAGTCCTATCTCACCTGGGGCGTATTCGCCGCTGCCGCGATCAGTGGGACGACCACGATCATCCAGGCCCTTCGGATCGGCCGTCTCGGCGCCGGTTACGTACTCATGATGGGCACGTCGGGCAGCTTCATCGCCGTGTGCATTACGGCCCTCGCGCAGGGCGGGCCGGCGCTGATGGCGACCCTCATCATCCTTTCCTCGCTGTTCCAGTTCCTGCTTTCCACGCGCCTGTCGCTGCTCCGGCGGATTCTGACGCCCGCGGTCTCGGGTACGGTCATCATGTTGATTTCCGTCACCGTGATGCCCATTGCCTTCAATATGCTGGGCAATGTGCCCGACGGCGTGCCCACCTCCTCGGCGCTGATCACCGTGCTCGTCACCGTGCTCGTCACCATCGGCGTCGCGCTGAAGGGGACTTCGTCGCTGCGTCTGTGGGCACCGGTGATCGGCGTCGCGGCCGGGTCCGTCGTCAGCGGTTATTTCGGTCTCTACGACACGGCCCGCGTGGCCGCCGCGCCGTGGGTGGGATTCCCGGAAGGCAACTGGCCGGGAATCGATCTGGAATTCGGGCCCGCCTTCTGGGCGCTGCTGCCCGCCTTCATGTTCGTGACCCTCGTCGGCGCCGTGGAGACGATCGGCGATTCCGTCGCCATACAGCGCGTGTCGTGGCGCCGGCCCCGGGCGGTGGACTACCGGGCCGTCCAGGGCGCGGTGGCCGCGGACGGCCTGGGGAACCTGCTGTCCGGTCTACTGGGCACGGTGCCCAACACGACCTATTCCACGAGTATCGCGGTCACCGAACTGACCGGGGTGGCCTCCCGCCTCGTCGGGGCGGTCGTCGGCGCGGCCTTCATCGTGGTCGCCCTCCTCCCCAAGGCCCTGGCCGTAGTCCTGGCCATCCCGGATCCCGTCGTCGGGGGCTTTCTCATCGTATTGCTTTCCATGCTCTTCGTCATCGGCATGAAACTGGTCGTACAGGACGGGATCGACTACCGCAAGGGGCTGGTCGTCGGCGTGGGTTTCTGGATCGGCGTGGGCTTTCAGAACGACGCGATCTTTCCCGCGCTGGTCTCCGACTTCGCCGGCGGGCTGCTGAGGAACGGCATGACGGCCGGCGGCCTGGCCGCCATGCTCATGACGATCTTCCTGGAGATGACCTCTCCGCGCCGTTATCGACTGGAATCCGATTTGGATCTGTCGGCGCTGCCGAAGATCCGGGCCTTTCTGGAAGAAACCGCAACACGATGGGGTTGGGACGAGGCGGCGGCGGGTCGGCTCGTGGCCGCCAGCGAAGAGACGCTACTGACCCTGCTTCAACACGGCGACGAGGCGCGTGAACGGCGCCGCCTGCTCCTCGTGGTGCACAGGGAGGGCGACGGCGCCGTCCTCGAGCTGGTCGCCGCCACCGGCGAGGGAAACCTCCAGGACCGGATCGAACTGCTCGGCGACGAAAGGGCCGTGGAGACTCCCGAGGAAGTGGAGGTGTCGTTGCGCCTGTTGCGCCACTTCGCTACGTCGGTTCACCACCAGCAGTACCACGATACGGATATCATCACCCTGCGCGTGGATGTCCGGGCATCGGATCCGGTCGCCTCGTAGGCTGGCGCGTGGAAGCCCAGGCATCGGATCCGAACGCCTCGTAGGCTGGCGCGTGGATGCCCAGGCATCGAATCCGGACGCCTCGTAGGCTGGCGCGTCCGTGCCGGTCACGCAGACCGCCCGGCGGCCGGCGTTTCGGCTCCCGCCCCCGCCACCACCACCTCGGGCCTGATGGACTTGAACGGGCTGTCTTTCGATGAACGGCAGTGCGTGGAAGCGTAGTGGTACTGCAGCGCCCTGCGGCGTCGGTCGCTCTTGTTGGGCGGCGTGTAATGGTAGGTTTCGCCGTGAAACACCAGGGCGTCCCCAGCCTTCATGATACACGCGACGGCGTCCTCCGCCGTGGGCGCCGAAGACAACCCGTAGTCGTCCGCCACACCCCCGTGGTCCCCGATGCCTGCGCGGTGCGAACCCGGTATGACGTGCATGCATCCGTTCTCGACCTCGGCGTCGTCGAGGGCGATCCAGAACCCGAAGACGTCGTTGGGTTCCAGGCGGAAATAGGCGTTGTCCTGGTGCCAGACCTTCTGTCCTCCGAATCGGGGCGGCTTCATCAGGAGCATGCTCTGGAACAGCGTGACATCCGGACCGAGCAGCTCGACGGCGATACCCACCATGGCGGGATGGTGGGCGAGGGACCGGAACAGTTCGTTGTGGCGGGTCATCCTGAAGAGCTTCCGGACGCCCAGTTCCGGACGTTCGGGTTTGACGGTTCCCCGGCGGACGGCGGGTTCGATCTGCACCAGTTCCTCCGGCACGTCCGGGTACCGGTCCACGATCGCGGTGATCTCGTTCCGTATGGACGCGACTTCATCGGCTGACAGGAACTCCTCCGCGATGAAGTAGCCGTCCC
Source organism: bacterium (assembly GCA_963693015.1). GTDB lineage: Bacteria > JAAXHH01 > JAAXHH01 > JAAXHH01 > JAAXHH01 > JAAXHH01. Next base: position 488,787 of record OY843748.1, on the reverse strand, counting down.
GTTCAAAGGCGGCTTGCTGCGCTTCCGACAAAATCGTACCGGTGGTCATCTCTCAGTCCTTCCAGTTGAACACGACGCCCATCATGTTCTTCTCCCGCCGGAAGATCATCTCGTAGGCTTCGTTGATGCGGGAATAGTGCATCCGGTGCGTGATGAGACGCTTCGGTTCCAGCTTGCCGTCGCGCATGAGATCCAGCGTGAATCGGCACATGGTCGTCCAGCTCCTCCGGTCGCCCCGCTCCGAGGGGTAAAGGTAACCGGTCTGGCCGTTGATGGCGATCAGGGAAATCCCCTTGAAATAGAACCATTCCATGTCCAGCGGGTTGAAATCCAGCGGCGGTTCTCCCCGCCCGGGCAGGGCCACGATGCCTACCCGCCCGTTGTTGCGCACGATCTGGCACGAGGTGCGAAGGGCGGGCCAGGGGTTGGCGGTGAGAATGACCAGGTCGACCCCCTCGCCGCCGGTGAAGTCGTCGAGCTTCTCGTCGAGATCGGGGTCGTTGTACAGGAAGGTCGCGTCCGCCCCCATGCGCTCGGCCATTTCCATGCGGACCGGGCTGTTCGCGATGCCGATCGTCCGGGCGCCGAGACAGGGCCCGAGCCCGACGGCGCCGAGGCCCAGGACGCCCAGGCCGACGACGGCCACGTTCTCGCCCGGCTGGAACTGCGATTTGTAATAGCACTGGGCGCTCAGCGTGTACAGGTGGCCGTAAACCGCGTCCTCGTCATGCACGCCATCGGGGACCTTCACGAGCACCTCGTCGTCCCGGGCGATGAACTCGGACTGGTGGGGGTAACGGGAGATGACCCGGTCGCCCGCGGCAAAATCCGTGACCGCCTCGCCCACGCCCCGGACGACGCCGAGGTTGCTGTCGCCGACCCAGCGCGGAAAGTCGGGCGCTCCGGGCACCTGCTCGGCGCCCTCGTAATTCCCGCGGTCCGTGCCGATCTTGAGGGCCGAGATGATCGTCTCGACCCAGAGGTCGTGGGGACCCAGGTTGCCGGTGTCCAGGGGATGGTCTTCGATGCGAAGATCCTGAGGGCCATGCAGCACGGCGATTTTCATGGATTCGGCTCCATTCTGAGTAGTGCGCGTCAGTTTTGCAATACCAGCTTCTTCTCGTGCAGTCTCTGCAATACCAGCTTCTTCTCTTCCGATCTCTTCCGATCTCTTCCGATCCCGTCTGCTCGTACTGTCTGCAACGTTCAGCAGCGTGGGAGCGTCAGGCCGACAGGGCGGTCAGACAACGGTCGTACACTTCGAACCGCTCCCCTTCGGATTCCTCCGGGTCCACCAGCTTGAGCCACAGGGCGCTGCCGGGTTTGGCCGAGCTGTAGGACCGGTGGCTTCCGATCACGGAGGGGTCTTCGCCGTGCCAGGCGACTTCCCCCTCCTGCATGTAGATGAACTCTCCCCGGTACCGGTCTACGATGTCATCACGGTGGTCGCGGTAGAACAGGCCCTGCTCACAGGCCGTGCGCCGCAGCGTGTGGATCAGTTCAGGCGCTTCGTCGATGTCCGAATCGAAGTGCGCCACCGGAGCGCGTACATCGCTTTCGAAATCGATTTCATCCAGGTCGACCGTTCCGAAACCCCGCTGCGCGGCCACCAGGAGGTGGTTCCGGTCGCGCCGGAAGGGCGGTGTGGGCCAGTCGGACGCGGGGTCGTGCCCCATCAGGTGCGCGCCGCAGGCATCGGTGGCCGTGATCTGGTCGCCGGCGATCAGTACGTCGCCCACGCGGCCTTCACCGCCCCATTCCCTGCCCTTCTGCCCCACGAGTCCGTCGATGACGTTCAGGCAGGGACTCGTGATCATGGCCAGGTCGGGGAGGACGTAGGACAGCCTGATCGCGTGATGGTAGTATGTGCGTACCCGTCCCCCCGGAGGAACGATGGGCGGCAGCCCGAACAGGTTCTTCATGCACAGGGTGATGCCCATGAACGAGTGATTCTTCATCTTCGCCACGGAAATCACTTCGTCTGCATCCTCGAATACGCCGCTCAGCATGTAACGATCGAACATGTTGCCGCCGCCGGGCACCTCGTATACCGCCCACGGCGGCCGGTTGGAGTCATCGTACTTCACGTCGAAATCGCGGAGGTGGTGGACGTAGTTGAACTCGTCCGGCGTGAGTTTATCCGGGGCGTAGGGATTGGTGTCCGTGGCATAGATTTCCGCATCGGTGTGTTCCCGAAGCAGTTGCAGCACGGCCCGGCAGACCGCGTCGTCCACCAGTTCCTGCCTGCGTCCCCTGAACCGGACGACGTTGTCCATGGGTTTCATCATGTTGAACTTCATGACGATCTTGCGGGCTTTTTCGATGCGCGTCCAGGACGCCGTAAGCGGTTCGGTGATGCGCTTCAGCGTTTCGTATACGGCCTGGTAATCCGTCCGATGGTCGCAGGAAGCCGCGCGGACTGTGTACTGTTTTCCCGACATGTTACGGTCTCCGGAGTGATGCGGAAGGCTTTGGGTTTGGGATCATCTTGCAATATACAGCCGGCGGTATCGGCCACAAGCGTAAACGCGGGACCGGTCCGGTTCCATTACCGCCGTCGGCAGCCAAAATTGAAAGCCGCGGACATTTTGGGTTGTATAATAACCCCCGATGGGTCATATTGAAGACCCCTTTATCCTGTAGATGCTGTCTCGGCGAATCCGAAAAGCCACCGGCGAAGCGGTGGGCCCGCGGTTGAATGAACCGGTCTGGCCGGGCGCCGCGGCCACCAGGAAGGTGAACGCTGAATTGAACGTTCTTCGGAAATTCGTGCGGTTCGTGGACGGGTTGAACGAACGTGTCGGCACGGTCGTATCCTGGTTCACGACCCTCCTCGTTCTGACCGTGTGTCTCGACGTATTCACCCGGTATTTCCTGCGCAGAAGCAGCGTGGCGGTGCAGGAACTGGAGTGGCATTTCTTCGCCGTGATCTTCCTGCTCGCCTCGGCGTGGGCCCTCAAGCACAACAAGCACGTCCGCGTGGACGTCCTGTACATGAATTTCAAGCCCCGGAACCAGGCCCTCGTCAATCTCATCGGCAGCCTGCTCTTTCTGCTTCCCTTCGCGGTGATCGCCATCTGGAGCTCCCAGAATTTCGTCCTGAACTCCTTCCGGATCGGCGAGGTTTCGCCGGACCCCGGCGGGCTGCCCGCCCGCTACATCCTGAAAACCATGATCCCCATCGGATTCACGCTCATTCTCCTGCAGGGACTGGCCCTGGCCGCCCGTTCCCTGGACCGGTTCATCCATGGCGGAGAAGATCCCATGGGCGATGAGGATGAACCGCCCCCGCGGGGGCTTTCGGCCAGGGAGGACGCGGTTTGACCGAAGCGATGCCGCTCATCCTCTTCCTGGTCCTCTTCCTGCTGCTCCTGATGGGGTACCCGGTGGCCTTCACCCTCGGCGGCGTGTCCGTGCTGCTCGGGCTCATGACCTTCGGCGCGGACTTCTTCAACCTGCTGCCCCTGCGCATCTGGGGCGTCATGACGAACTACGTCCTCCTCGCCGTGCCGCTCTTCGTCTACATGGGCGTCATGCTGGAGAAGTCCGGCCTGGCCGAGGACATGCTGGAGACCATGGCCCTGCTCTTCGGCCGGCTGCGGGGCGGACTCGCGGTGGCGGTCGTGATCGTGGGCGCGCTGCTGGGCGCATCCACCGGTATCGTGGGGGCGACGGTCGTGACCATGGGTCTGCTCAGCCTGCCCACCATGCTCAGGCGCGGCTACAGTCCCCAGGTGGCAACGGGCACGATCGCCGCGTCGGGGACGCTCGGGCAGATCATCCCGCCCAGCGTGGTGCTCGTGCTCCTCGGAAGCATCCTCAACGTGTCGGTCGGCGACATGTTCATCGGCGCGGTCATTCCCGGGGCTATCCTGGTGGGCCTGTATCTGGTCTGGATCTCCATCGTGGCCATGTTCAAACCGGCCGAGGCCCCGGCCATGCCCGCCGAGGAACTGGCGGCGTTCCGGGAAAGCGGCATGTTCAGAAAGATCATCCGGGCCTTCCTGCTCCCCCTGGGCCTGATGACCGTCGTGCTGGGCTCCATCTTCGCGGGCATCACCTCGCCGACGGAAGCGGCGGCCGTGGGCGCGCTGGGCGCGACCCTGCTCACCGTGTTCCAGGGCAAGTTCTCCTATGCGACGCTGAAGGAGGTCATGAAGGAATGCACGCACATCACGTGCATGGTCTTCTTCGTGCTGGTGGGGGCCGAGGCCTTCGGACTGGTGTTCCGGGGCATGAAGGGCGACGCGTACATGACCAGTCTGATCATGGACGCCAACCTGAGTACCTACGCCTTCCTGGCCCTGGTCCTGGTCATGATCTTCATCGCCGGCTTCTTCATCGATTTCATCCAGATCACCTACATCATCGTGCCGGTGGTGACGCCCATCTTCATCGCCTTCGGGGTCGATCTGCTGTGGCTCGGCATCCTGATCGCGGTGAACCTGCAGACTTCCTTCCTCACGCCGCCCTTCGGGTTCTCCCTGTTCTATCTGAAAGGGGTAGCCCCGCCCGAAGTGCAGACCCGCCATATCTACCGGGGCATCCTGCCCTTCATCGTGATCCAGCTCATCTGCCTGGGCATGCTGGTCTACGCCCCGTACATGGCGACGTGGCTGCCGGGCCTGCGGTAGGTATGCGGTCACAACCTTCAGTAGCGGCTACAACCTTCAATACCCGATCGCGCAACCGTCCTTGCGGGGTTCCGACGCGCCGTGCAGCATGCCGGTAACCGGGTCTATGCGTATCGCCTGGTAGCCGCCGTACCCGTGGGAGGACCGGAAAATCCGGTGGCCCTTATCGGCGAGACGCCGGACGGTCTCATCGCCGATGCCGTCTTCCACGTCGACCCGCCCTCCGCCGGCCTCCATGGGCGCCCCCGTGGGTTCGGCCGAACCGAAGTGCTGGAAGCGCGGGGCGTCGCCCGCTTCCTGCACGTCCATGCCGAAATCGATCATGTTGCAGAGGACCTGCGCGTGTCCCTGCGGCTGCATGGCGCCGCCCATCAGGCCGAAGGTGAGCCAGGGCCGGCCGTCCTGCGTCACCATGGCCGGTATGATGGTATGGAAGGGCCGCTTGTGGGGGGCGAGGGCGTTGCGGTGCGCGGGATCCAGCGAGAAGAGCTGGCCCCGGTTCTGGATCGGAAACCCCGTGCGCTCCGGCACGATGCCCGATCCGAATCCCCGGAAGATGCTCTGGATGAACGACACGGCGTTGCGGTCCTCGTCGACGACGGTCATGTAGGCCGTATCCCCGTGCTGCAGGATGGGATCGCCGGACGGGACGTCCATGGCCGCCCGGCGGAGATCGATGCGCCCGCGCTGCCTCGCGGCGTAGTCCTTCGACAGCAGGGCTTCCACGGGCACGTCCGCGAAGGCGGGATCGGCGTAGAACACGGCGCGGTCGGCATAGGCCAGTTTCTTGGCTTCGATCTGCAGATGCAGCGTTTCCGCCGACTGGCAGCCCGTTTCGGCGAGGTCGTAGCCTTCCAGGATGTTCAGCATCTGCAGGGCGGCGATGCCCTGTCCGCTCGGCGGCAGTTCCCAGACCGTATGGCCCCGGTAGTCCACGCAAACCGGATCGTCCCAGGTCGACACGTGGTCCCGGAAGTCCTCGGGGCTGAACAATCCGCCGATATCCCGCGAACAGGCCATTATGGCTTCGGCGATTTCGCCGTGGTAGAACGCGTCGCGGCCGCCTTCGGCCAGGACGCGGTAGGACCGGGCCAGGTCCGGATTCCGGAACGCCGCGCCGGGCTGGGGGGCCTGCCCGCCGGGCAGATAGACCCGCACGGACTCGGGCCAGGGCTTCAGCAACGGCGTGGATCCCGCCCAGTCCCGCGCAATGATGTCCGAAACGGGAAACCCGTTCTCCGCGTAGGAGATGGCGGGTTGCAGCACCTGTTCCATGGACAGGGTGCCGAAGCGATCGAGGAGGCAGGACCAGCCGTCGACGCAGCCTGGCACGGACCAGTTGAGCGGCCCGGTTTCGGGTACGTAGTCGTGCCCCAGCCCGGAATAGTATTCGATCGTCGCCGCGTAGGGCGCCCTGCCGCTGGCGTTGAGGCCGGTCAGCTCGCCGCTCTCCGCCTCCCAGACGATGGCGAACAGGTCCCCGCCGATGCCGCAGGACATGGGTTCCACCACGCCGAGGGCCGCGTTGACGGCGATGGCGGCGTCGATGGCGTTTCCGCCCGCCTTGAGGATGCCGATGCCCGCCTGGGCGGCCAGGGGCTGGCTCGTGGCCACCATGCCGCCGGGCGCCATGACGACCGAGCGTCGCGAGCCTCGGTATGCGTAGGGGTCGTATCGCATGGTCTGTGTTTCGCTCCGTTCAGATGACAGTCAATGGAAAAAGGTCTCGGCGTCGTGCCGGGGCAGGTAGCCGATCTCTTCCTTCGGTGTCTGTATGTCGAAAATGTTGCAGGAATTGTCCGAAATGACGAAATAGTGCCGCGCGGGGGGCAGGCTGCCCTTGCGATGGGCCGCGTAGGCGGCGTGGACCATGGCCGCCGCGTCCTGCTGATGGCACCAGACGGCGAAGTAACCCCGTTCCTCCACGATGGGTGTGTTATCGGGGTTCACGCCGCCCCAGCGGGCCGCCAGCGCGCCGCAACCCCGGCCCGACGCCCGCGCCACCCAGGCCTCTACGTAGGCCTTTTCGCGGCCGTAGTCGTTGATCGGGCAGGCGGACAGATGCGCGGAGATCGGCGAAGGCCAGCTTTCGATCGCATCGAACTTCCGATCCGCGATCAGGGCGTAATCGCCCGCTTCGAAGAAACGGTAGGCGTCGTCGACGGCGTGCACGGAACTCGAACCCACGATCATCGGCCTGCGGTCCAGCGCCAGCACCGATTCGAACACCAGGTCCGTCATCCCTTTCATGGCGGCGAGATCGCCCTGCCGGGCCAGGTAGACGACGAGATCGAACCCGGGCAGCAGGGCCCTGAATCGATCCGGTTCTTCGACGATGTTCAGATCGATGAACCGGTCGGCCTGGCCGGCCCGGCCTTCACCACCGCGGCCTCCGGCCCTGTCGGGCGCGCCGGGCAGGTCGATGGAACAGAACCGGTATCTTTCGTCCATTTCCGGCAGGTACAACCGGAGTCCGGACCCGATCGTTCCCCTGCCCCCGATGAGCAGCGTGTTGAACGCCATGGCAGTCGCCTTTCTATAAGCTTCCGGGTCCGGTTGCTGCCGTCTCCTGGTCCGGTTCCGGGTGCGGCGCGGGCCGTCGGCGCGGCGCCGTCCGTCTCCTAATACGCCGCCAGGTAAAGCGCCTTGATCTCTTCTTCCGTGGGGACACGCGGATTGTTCTGCGGACTCCCCGACGCGAGGGCGTCCGCGGCCATCTTGTCCAGCGCGCCGGTCAGCGCTTCCTTCGATATGCCGCAGTCCCGGAGTCCGGGAATTTCCACCGTATCATTCAGTTCCTGCAGACCGTCAACGAGCGTTTCGCAGGCCGTTGGCGTATCGGTCTCCGCCCCGGCCCATCCCAGTTTGCGGGCCAGCATGGCGTACCGTTCGGGCGCCGCCGAAACGCTGAACCGGGTGACGACCGGCAGGAGGACCGAGTTGCTCAGGCCGTGGGGGAGATGGAAGACCGCGCCGAGGGGCCTGCTCATGCCGTGCACGAGACATACGGAACTGTTGGCGAAGGCCATGCCGCCCAGGGAGGCGGCTTCCATCATGCCCTTGCGGGCCGCGTGGTCGCCGGGGTGCTTCCAGGCTTGCACCAGGTGCCTGCCCACGAGGTCGACGCAGGATAGCGCGAGGGCGTCCGTCATCGTGCCCGCCTTGCGGGAAACGAACGCTTCGATCCCGTGGGTCAGCGTATCCACGCCCACGTTGGCCGTCAGCGGCCGGGGCATGGACAGGGTCAGCGTGTAATCGACGAAGGCCGCCGTGGGCAGGAGATGGGCGTCCAGCATCATCATCTTCACGTCCCGCCGCGTATCCGTTATGACGGTGACGCGGGTCATTTCGCTGCCTGTCCCGGCCGTCGTGGGAATGGCGAACAGCGGCACGCCCGGCCGGGGTATCCGGTGATAGCCGGCGTATTCGGACAGGGGACCGTCGTTGGCGGCCATGACCGCGATGCCCTTGCCCGCGTCGATGCTGCTGCCGCCGCCCACCGCGATGATGCCGTCGCAGTCCTTTTCCCGGAGCAAGGCGAGTCCCTCCTCGACGTTCACGTCGGTGGGATCGGGCGTTACGCCGCCATAGACGTGGGCTTCGATCCCCGTCTGGCGGCACTGTGCCGCGATACGGCCCGGCAGGCCCCGTTCCACCAGGTAGGGATCGGACACGATCAGCACCCGGCCCATTCCGGTCCGCGCGGCCTGTCCGGCCGCTTCGTCGAAGGCGCCCGCGCCCGTGACGATGGTGGACGGGATGTTGATCCGTACGGGTCCGTTGCTCATCACGTCACACCCTTGATGACGTTGCTGTACCGTTGGAAGGAACCGGATTGTACCGCCTCGCGGAGGGCGTATACGGCGGCGTGCAGTTCCTCGTAGGTCGTGTAGAGCGGAGCGATGCCCAGCCGTATGTTGTCCGGCATGCGGAAATCGGAAATCACCTTTTTCTCTTCCCGGATCGCCTGGTCGATGCGGTAACCCTCGGCGTGGCCGAAAGAGACGTGCGACCCTCTTCGCGCGCCGTTCAGGGGGGAATTCAGGGTGAACCCGAGCGGTTTCAGCTCGGACTCCCAGAGGGCAACCAGGTACTCGGACTGACTGAGCGACTTGGCGCGGATGGGCTCCAAGCCGGCTTCCAGCGTGAGGTCCACGCCGGGTTCGATCATGGCCAGGGACAGGACGGACGGCGTGCCCGTGAGATAGCGGCCTATGCCGGACGCCGGTTCGAATTCGGTATCGAAATGGAACTGCTTCCGGTGGCCGAACCATCCCGAAATCGGGTTGGCCAGCCGGGACTGCAGGTCATCCCGGACGTACAGAAAAGCCGGGGCGCCCGGCCCGCCGTTCAGGTACTTGTACGTGGAACCCACCGCCAGGTCGACTCCAAGGTCGTGGCAGGCCATGGGCACGACCCCGGCGGAATGGCTCAGGTCCCACAGGATCATCGCGTCCCGGCCGTGGGCGATTTCCGTGATCCGCTCCATGTCGTACATGTAACTGGACTTGTACAGGACGTGGGAGAGGAGCACCAGGGCCGTATCATCGTCAATGGTCCGTTCCAGGGACTCGTCGGACGCGGCGAAGCCGTCATCGACGGGGAGGACGACCATTTCGTACGCGGGGTCGATCAGGTCCGCCGCGGCTTTCAGGATATAGATGTCGGAGGGGAAATTGACGGCGTCGGTTACGATCTTGCGCCGTCCCGGCCGCTCCTTGAGCGCGCCGGCGATCAGCTTGAACAGGTTGACCGACGTCGAGTCCGCGATGACCACTTCGCCGGGCAGGGCGCCGATGACGCCGGCCAGTTTGGCTCCGATACGCCTGGAAAGGCCCATCCATTCGTCGTTCCACGCGCGGATCAGGCGGTTCCCCCACTGGTGTCTGACCAGCCGGTCCATCAGGGCGACGGCGGCCCGGGGAACCCGTCCGAGGGAATTGCCGTCCAGGTAGATCAGGTCGGGATCGTCGATCAGAAAGCGATCCCGGAATCCGTTCAGGCTGTCGCGGCGGTCCAGTTTTCGCGCCCGTTCAAGCGAAGTGCCGTAATCCAAAGGCCTACCTCTTCATTTCGGGCAGTGAGGCGGGAATACGAGACGAAGGGATGGCAAAGGGAAAACCGGAATGTATACGGAGGGGGCGGGAAGGACAAGTGGAATGTCAGTCAAATCCGGAACGCGCGGCCGGTGCTCATCCGCCGGGCCGCCTGGCTCGTTCGCCCGGTTCCAGGGAACGCGGCTGGGTGTCGAAGATGTTCAGGTCTGCAAAGGCCATCACGCGGGCCAGCGTTTCGCGGCCCCGCATCATCAGGAAATTGGAATACGGGGTGTCTTCGGCACAGAAACCCGTCGCGTCGAGGCCGACGGCATCCGCGAGGTAGAGCGCCCTTTCACAGTGAAACCGCTGCGAGACGAAGATGACGCGGTCCAGGCCGAACACCTTCTTCGCCCGAAATACGGAGTCCAGGGTCCGTACCCCGGCATAGTCGAGCATGATGCGGTCTTCCGGTACGCCCAGTTCGACCAGGTCTCGCTGCATCGTCGTCGTCTCGTCATAGTACTTCGTGGAAGCATCGCCGCTGACGAGTATGATGCGGACTCGGCCGGCGTGAAAGAGTTCGGCAGCGGCCTCGATGCGCGCGCGATAGTATCGGTTGACGTTCCCGCTGGCGTACTTGGAAGTGCCCAGCACGAGCCCCACCGGGTATTCGGGTGTTTCGTCGACCAGGTAGTACAACCGGGCGGAAGCGTTTCGGGTGATGGCGAGGTCGTTCAACAGGGTTGCGAAGAGTCCGATCACGGCGAGCGCCGCGAGGACCCTGGTCCATGCCGGCAGATGGCGGAAAGCGGGTTTGCTTCGCATTGAAACAGACGATTCAGCGGGAAATGGATCTTTCTGAGAAACGGGAATGGGGTTATACTATCATACTACCCGACGGACCGGATGCCGTCAAGCGCATTGACCCTGTTTTTTCGTTATTTCCTGCGTTTTGTTTCGAAGCTGAAAACATGCGCCCGGGACGGCGGTTTCCGTACGCGATACGTACGCGAGCTCATCCACAAAAACGTGATTTTCTTTTTAACGCCGGAGTTAAACGACCATGCTGATCCCCCTGTTGATCTGGTTGCTCCCCATCGCGGTGCCGGACAACCTGCAGGACCCGATAGACGACCGGCCTCCGATGACCGTGCTGTTCTATGGCAACAGCCTTACGACGGGCTATGGGATCGATCCGGACAAGGCCTATCCCCAGCTGATCCAGGAGAAGATCGGCGGACTCGGCTGGCCCTTCAGGGTAGTCAACGGAGGAGTGGGCGGAGAAACTTCGGCGGGCGGGTTGAGCCGCATCGACTGGGTGCTGCGGAACCGGGTGGACGTGTTTGTCCTCGAACTCGGCGGGAACGACGGCCTGCGGGGCGTCGACCCGCGCGCGACGCGACGGAACCTGCGGGCGATCATCCGCCGCGTAAGGGCCCGTTATCCCGGGGCGAAGATCATACTCGCGGGCATGCAGGCGCCCCCGAACATGGGGCCGGTTTTTACCACGGCCTTCAAGGCGATCTACCCCGAACTGGCCGAATCGGAGAATACCCTGCTGATCCCCTTCCTGCTCGAGGGCGTCGGCGGCATCGCGGAACTGAACCTGCCCGACGGCATACATCCGACGGCGGAAGGGCACGCGATACTGGCGGAGAACGTGTGGAAGGTCCTGAAGCCCGTCCTCGAAGATCTGCGTCCGTAACCCTTCAGATCTCCGCGCGAAGGACTTCCAGCGGGGACTGCCGGTAGATGCCGGCGCTGGCCAGCATGCCCACCGCGATCGTGATCACCGCGATACCGCCGATCACGGCCGCCACAGGGAGGAAGGCGGGCACGAAGGTGATATTGAAGACGAAAACGGCGAGAATCCACGTGGCGGCAAAGGCCAGTACAACCCCGGTAACGGCGCCTATCGCGCCCAAAAACAGGTACTCGATCGACATGATCTTGAGTATCTGATTCCTCGACCCGCCGAGCGTTTTCAGCAGCACGCTCTCCTGCATCCGCTGGAGCCGGCTGTTCGTCACCACGCCCACCAGCACGATTACCCCCGTGAATACGCTGAACAACGCCATGAAGCGGACGATGAGGGACACCTTGCCGAGGATGTCGTTCAGGGTGCCCAGGATGAGGCTGAGGTCGATCATGGATACGTTGGGAAACCGGCTCACCGTTTCCTGCTGAAAGCGCGCCGAGACCTGCGGGTCGTCGATGCGCGTCACGACCACGTGGAACTGGGGCGCTTCTTCCAGTACGCCTTCCGGAAAGACCACGAAGAAGTTGGGCTGAACCCGCTGCCAGTCGACGGCCCGCAGGCTGCCCACGGTGGTCTCGACCGGTACGCCCTGCACGTCGAAGACGACCTCGTCCCCGATGCCCAAACCGAGCCGGTCGGCAATGCTCTTTTCCATAGACACCAGCACGGCGTCATCCTCCCCGCCGACCCGGGGCTGCAGCGATCCTTCCAGGAGCGTTTCGGCGTCCTCCAGGTGGCCCCGGTAGGTCGACCGGTATTCCCTCCGCAATGCCCATCGGGGCGCGCGTTCCGGGCGGCCCGTCGAATCCTGCATGATTTCGGCGATGGTACGTCCCTTCAAACCGGCCAGGCGCATGCTGACGACGGGCGTCTGCTGCATGACCGGCAGCCCGTTTCGGCGCAACGATCCGACGACCTCCTCCCGCTGGTCCGGCTGAATGTCGAAGAGGACCATGTTCGACTGCCGCTCCCCTCCCACCTGGGTAATGTGTCCGACCAGGGAAAACTGGAGCAGGTAGAGGGTCGTCAGCAGGAAAGCCCCCAGTCCGAGGGCGACGACCATCGTGACGGTCTGGTTGTCCGGCCGGAAGAGATTGGCCAGGCCCTGCCGCCAGACGTACGGCCAGGTCGCGGGCAACAGGCGGCGGGCCATCGAAATGAGTCCGCGGGCGACGAGGCTCAGCAGGAGGAAGGCGGCGATCAGTCCCGCCGCGAATCCCACGCCCTGCTGCCATTCGCGGGTCTGGCTGACGGCGAACAGCACGATCCCGGAGACCAGCACGGCGATCAGCGCGAGGCGCCAGGGATCTCGGGCGCCCCGCGAAGGCGTTTCGACCGATGAACGCAGCGTGAGCAGCGGCGAGATGTCTTTAATCGCCATGAGGGGAAGGAGGGCGAACAGCAAGGCCATGAGCAGGCCCAGGCCCATGCCTTGCAGGACGGGCAGCCAGGAGTACCGTACCTCCAGTTCGAATGGAACGAAATCCTGCACCAGGGCCGGCAGGACGCCGAGCACGAGAAACCCCGCGGCCGCGCCGATTGTCGAGCCGATCACCCCGATGGACACGGCCTGGATGACGTAGACGGCGAAGGTGTGCCGGCCTTCCGCGCCCAGGCAGCGCAGTACGGCGATGGTGCCCCGCTTTCGCCTTATGTAGGTATGTATGGCGCTGGCGACGCCCACGCTCCCGAGGATCAGGGCGATGAACCCGCTGAGGTTGAGAAACCGGTAGAGATTGCCCAGGGACCGCTCCAGGCCGGCCTGCCGGTCTGCCACGGTGTCCCAGTCCATGCCGAACCGGGCCGCCGTATCTGTTCCGTAGGCTTCCTTCAGTGCCTCGACGTCGACCTCATCCCCGAACTTGTAGAGCGCGCGGTAGGTTACCCTGCTTCCGGGCTGGATGAGCGCCGTGGAGGCGAGTTCGGCCATGGGTATGTAGACGCGGGGCCCGAAGGTGCTCATGGCCGCCGTTTCGCCCGGTATGCTGACCAGGCGGCCGGCGATCTCGAAAGTGCCCAGTCCTATGCGAATCGAGTCGCCGGGCTCCGCGCCGTGCTGGATCATCAGGTTGTCGTCCACGAGGGCCGTGCCCTGTGTCCTGAAATCCTGCGCTGCTTCTTGAGGGACCGTTTCCAGCTCCCCGTAGTAAGGGAACCCGCCCTCGAGCGCCCGTACGTTCACGAGGCGTGACGACTCCGTCCGCGGGAAGGCGACCATGGAGACGAAACTGGCCTGGCGGGACTGCTCCCCGCCCAGGTTCCGGAGGAAGACTTCGGCCGAATCCGAAAAGGCCTGACGGGTGCTTATTTCGAGGTCGGCGCCCAGGAGCGCCCTGGATTCCAGGTCGATCGCGGTCCGCATGCTGTCGCCGAGGGTCCGGATCGAGACGAGCGCGGCCGTGCCCAGGATGATGGACGACATGTACAGGAGCAGCCGCCGCCGATAGGTCCGGCTGTCCCGCCAGGCCATATTCAGCAGCCACCTGATGCGTAACGGTGCGTGTTCAGGCGGAAGGGAAGGGCTCATTGCTATGCTTCGGGGGAAAGGGACAGCGGCTGAATTTCAGGGTAACTGGCGTCTTCCGGGTGGTAATCCTCGACGACGCGGCCCCCGCTCAACCGGATGATCCGCTGCGCCCTGCGCGCCAGGTCGAGATTGTGGGTCACCGTCACGAGGGTCGTCCCAGACTCCTCGTTCAGATCGAAGAGCAGGTCTTCCACCCTGGCGCTCGTATCCGCGTCGAGATTGCCCGTGGGCTCGTCCACGAAGAGCAGGGAAGGACGGTTGATGAACGCCCTGGCCAGGGCGACGCGCTGTTGCTCGCCTCCGGACAGTTGCACGGGATAGTGCGTGGTCCGGTCGGACAGCGCCACCCGCTCCAGCAGTTCCATGGCCCGGCCGTGTACGCCTTTCTCGCCGCGCAGTTCCGCCGGGACCATGACGTTTTCGAGGGTCGTGAGCGTGGGGATGAGCTGGAAGTTCTGGAAGACGAAGCCTACGTGGCGATTCCGCACGCGGGCTCTTTCGTCTTCGTCGAGGTCGTCGAGGACGATACCGTTCAGCGATACCGAACCGGAAGTCGCCCGGTCCAGTCCGGCGCAGAGGCCGAGCAGCGTGGTCTTGCCGCTGCCGGAGGGGCCGATGATCGCCAGGGAGGCGCCCGGAAGCAGGTCGAAATCGATATCACGCAACACGTTCAGCGTCCCGCCGCCGCTCGCGTAGGACTTGCACAGGCCCCGGACCGCCAGGATAGGCTGCTGTTCGCTCATGGTGCCGGCGGCTCCTCTCCCGGTGGTTCCCCGTCGGATCGCGGTGGCGAACCGGGCTGTCCGGGCTGTCCGGGCTGTCCGGGCTGTCCGGTGCGTCCGGGATGCCGGCCCAGCAATCTCAGCAGCCGGTCCGGATAATCCGTGATGATGCCGTCCACGCCGTGTTCGATATGGCGTCTCATATCCGCTTCCTCGTTGATCGTCCAGACATACACGTCCACGTTGTGCCGGTGGGCGCCCGAAACGAACCTGGCGTTCACCAGGGTCAGATCCTGAAACCTGGGGGGGACCTGCATCGTTTCTGCCCGGGGAACGAAGGCGAACCCGAGCCGGGCGGTATTCAATACCCAGAACAGCAGCACTTCGCCGGCCGTGGACGACGTGGCGATTCCCGGGTTGTTGTCCCGGATGTATCTCACGCTCTCGGCCTGGAACGACGCGATGACCTTCCGTTCCGGGTACGGACTCTTCGCGATCACCTCGGAGAACCGGGCCCTGGCGGCATCGGAAACGTCCTTCAGTTCGATGATCATCCGCGTATCGGGGAGCGAGGACAGCACCTCGTCGAGCGACGGTACTTTCAGTCCCATGCCCCGGTAAGGATAGCTCGCGCCGCCGTCCGCCGTCCAGTGGTATCCCGCGTCCAGTTCCCGCAGCGCCGCCCAGGTCATCTCGTCGACCCGGCCCGATCCGTCGGTCGTGCGGTCGACCGTGGCGTCGTGTATGACGACCAGTTCGCCGTCGCGGGTGGCGTGCACGTCGAATTCCAGGGCATCCGCCCCGGATTCAATCGCGTTCTGGAAGGCGAAGAGCGTGTTTTCCGGCCACTGACCCGCGCCTCCGCGGTGCGCGATGACCAGGTGTTCTTCCGCTTTCGTAAATGAATGTTCGGGCATGGGGCGGGTTACCGCCGCGGCGTAGGCCAGTACGGCGACGAGGATGACCACTCCCGCCGCGGCGAGTCGAAGGAGCCATTTCCAGATGAATCTGAGCATTCGATAGCCGCGGTTGAAGTTACAGGGACCAGTCCCGGAGTATGCGCTCGACTTCCTCGGCGTGGCTGCTCTCGTCGCGGATCATGTCTTCCAACTGGACCATGAGCCCGTAATCGCCGTATTCCTCGGCCTCCGCGCGCCGCTGGACGTACCGCTTTACGATCGTGCGTTCGTCCTCCAGCATGGTCTCCAGGTTCTCACGATTCGAGTCGCTTACCTTTATTGCCCGGGGAACGGTCGTGGGCTCGCCGCCGAGTACCACGATCTTGTCGGCGAGATACTGCGCGTGCAGCTGCTCGTCCGGCACCTCGTCGAGGAAGAACCTGGCCAGTTCGGGCCGATACGGGCCGCTGGCCTTGGCCGCGTAAATGGTAAACTGTATGATCGCGCCCAGTTCGGCCGCGAGATCGCCGTTCAGGTTGTCGATCAGGGTCTGCTTGTCCATGGTTGCGCTCCTTTGCTATTTTTTCTGACACGCGTCAATACGATATCCTGCGTTCTAAATCCTGCGTTCTAAATCCTGCGTTCTAATCCAAGGTACGGGATGTCGCTGGTCTGCACAACGCATTCGTTTCCGGACATGCGGGCGCTCTCCGCGAAAGGATGTCATGTTCCGCGCAGGCTCAAGTCATTTGGAGAACGGTCCCGACCATGCCATGCCACCGGGCTCCGGGGTTTCGACGCCGGATTCGTTCGAGGCTCACGCCATTTCGAGTACGGCCTTGACCACGCCGCTGCCCGGATCGAGCCACGTGGGAAAATCAGCAAGCATGCGTTGCGGTCCGGCCGTGTGCGTTATCCAGGGCGAGGTGTCGATCCGGCCGGCCTCGATATGGCCGATGACCCTTTGCAGGTCCACGGCACGGGCGTTCCGGCTGCTCAGCAGGGTCATCTCCCGCCGGTGGAACGCGGGTCCGTCGAAGGTTATCTGCGAGCCGGTGATGCCGACGTAGACCAGGCGACCGCCGTTGGACACGTATTCGTGGGCCTGCATCATGGATCCGGCGTGGCCGGTGGCGTCGAAGACGGCCGTGGGCAGTTCGCCGCCCAGCAGTCGTTGCAGCTTCGGCTTGACGTCCACGGTATCGGAAATGACCTCGAAGAGATCGTAGCGCCGTTTGCAGAAATCGATCCGCTTTTCGCTGATCTCCAGCAGAATCACGCGCGCTCCGGCCAGGAGGGCGAAGGTCAGCACGGACAGGCCGATGGGGCCGGCGCCGATGAGCAGGACCGCTTCCCCTTGTTCGATGACGGCGCGGTCCACGGCATGGGCGCCGATCCCCAGCGTTTCCACCAGGGCGAGTTGCTCGAGGGAAAGGACGTCGGAACGCAGCAGCTTTTCGGCGGGCAGCGTCAGGACGTCCCGCATGCCGCCGTCCACGTGGACGCCCAGAACGTCCAGGTTCGCGCAGCAGTTCGTCTTGCCCATGCGGCAGGGTGCGCAGTCGCCGCAGTCCATGTAGGGTACGACGGCACACTGGTCGCCGGGGTGGACGTGGGCGACGCCCGGTCCCGTCGCGATGACTTCCACGCCCAGTTCGTGCCCGAGGATGCGGGGATAGTCGAAGAAGGGCTGCGTGCCCTCGAAGGCGTGGAGGTCCGTGCCGCAGATCCCGACCCGCCTTATGCGCACCAGGGCCTCGCCGGGACCGGGCGGCGCGGGCTCGGGGGTTTTCTCCAGGACGAAACGGCCGGGCTTTTCGAGTACGATGGTGGGCATACGGTCAGGACTCGCTTTTCAATTGAGCAGGGCGGACAGCAAGGGCGGTTTACGCTGGAATTTCTCGACGTACGCCTCGAAGGTCGGCGCCAGGCGCAGTTTGACCTTGGTTTCGTGCTCGACCGCGATGGATTCGAGCCGGTGGTCCAGGAAAGGGTTCCGGAACCGTTCGATGCAGTCTTCCGCGAAGGACCGGGCGTCTTCTACCTCGTCCGGCAGCGCCGGCACGATTTCTTCCAGCATCAGGTCCCGCAGCCAGGGGCCCGTTTCCGCGTGGTCCACCGCCTCCCGGACGGTCCGGATGCCCAGGGGCATGGCCCGGCACACCAGCGCCGTGTGGGCGCCGTTGAGCACCCGCACCTTGCGCAGCGCGTAGGGACGGACGTCACGGGTCCGCACCACCGCCGGATGTTCGATGAACGGGGCGGCGCCCGCCCGGTCCTCCAGGGCCCAGAAGGCGAAGGGTTCGGTCAGCGCCAGAAGCCCGTCGCCGTGGGGATTGGGAAATCCCGGCGGCGGTTCGATGGTGATCCGGTCCACCAGCGTATGCAGCCAGTCCACCCGCTCTTCCATCCAGGCCAGGAAGCCGTCTCCAAGACGCCGTCTTCGAGCCAGCATCTCGACCAGGCGGCGCAACACGCCGGCGTTGTCATCGATCAACTCGCAGGGAATGATCGTAACCGGCGCGCCGCCGTTTTCATAGCGTGCCAGGAGCACGCGGAGCAGCTTTCCGGGAAATGAATCCGGCGGCGAACCATCCGGAGTCGTACCGTCCAGCCGCTCCGACTCCGGCACGTCGTATCCGATTTCGGAGGCGTTGGAGAGGATGTATTCCGTGGCAGGATCGCGCCCCACGGCCAACACGGCTTCCCAGTCTTCGCCGGCGCTCAGGGCCCTCGAGACGCTCTCCACGTCGACGGACTCGTCTACCCGCCTGCCGTCGCGAATCCCCCGCACGCGGATCCGGTAACGGCCGTTCTGATCGTTGAAAAGCCGGACCCGCCCCGTGCCCGTGGACTGTACCACGACAACGCGGCCGATGGACTGGCCGGACTCCCTGGCCTCGTGGATGAAGAGATCGGCGAAGGCGCGAAGGAACCGTCCGCTGCCGAACTGGAGCACCGATTCATCCGGCGTTGCCATCCGACTCCCTTCCCTTGGCCTCGTCCCATAGCGCGTCCAGTTCCTCGAAGGTGGCCCGTGCCAGGCTTTCTCCCCTGAGCTCGAGGGCGGCCTCGATGTAGCGGAAACGCCGCATGAACTTGTCGTTGCTCCTACGCAGGGCGTCTTCCGGCGGTACCTTGAGGTGGCGCGACAGATTCACCAGGGAGAACAGCAGGTCGCCCATCTCTTCCTCGATCTTCGCCCTGTCCCCGTTCCCCAGGGCCCTGCGCACCTCATCGATTTCCTCGCTGACCTTTTGAAGCACCTCTTTTACGTCGTCCCAGTCGAAGTTGACCCGGGCGACCTTTTCCTGGATGCGGTAGGCGCGGAGCAGGGCCGGCATACCGGCGGGGAGCCCGTCGAGCACCGACTTGGGGCCTTCATCCCCCTTCTCTTCCCGCTTGATCTGCTCCCAGTTGGTCAGCACTTCGTCGGCGGTGTCGGCCCGGGTGTCGCCGAATACATGGGGATGGCGGCGCACGAGTTTGTCGTTGATGGCGCGGGCCACGTCATGGATATCGAATCGCCGCTCTTCGGCGGCAATCTGCGCATGGAAGACGACCTGGAGGAGCAGGTCGCCCAGTTCGTCCCGGAAGTCCCCGTCGCCGCCGTTGTCCAGCGCGTCCAGCACCTCGTAGGCTTCCTCGATCAGGTACGGACGCAGGGTCCGGTGCGTCTGTTCCCGGTCCCAGGGACAGCCGCCCGGCGATCTCAGCCGCGCCATGATGGATACGAGTTCTTCGAAGGGGGTCATTTGAGGGTCTGCGTCAGAGTCTCCATCAATTCGATCCGGTCCGGTATGCTGCAGAGAAGACATTACGGGGTCTCTGCGCCGATGATGGAGTCAAGTTGCTCGATAAGGAGGGCAGATCTTTAAGGATAACCGTCCACAGGATATCGAGGTTAGCATCATGGTAACCGTGAACGAGTCGGTTGCGCATTCCGACAATCTGGTGCCAGGGGATCTCCATATGTTTCATCTTCATTCTGTCGGATACGCGGTTGGCCGCTTCCCCTACGGTTTCCACTAACTTCAACAAGGCGAGTTGCATCACTCGGTCTTGTAACACGTCATCCAGAGATTTTCCCTCAGTCAATTCAACGGCTTCCGCGGCATAGTCGCGCATATCCAGGAGGCTTACCCGGTCATCTCGTCTGCTCATACTGCACTTCCACGGAATTGATTATCTCTTCTCGAAGGAGCCAGTTGCGGCTGTTTTCGATCCCTTTGAAGGTGTACAGGTCTACTTGCCTGCCCAGCATTTCCGACAGTTCGTCCTGCATATTGAAGAATTCCAGGCCCGGCGTCTGGCCCGGCTCGAAATCCACAAGTACGTCCACGTCGCTCTCAGATGTGAAATCATTGCGCAGCACCGAACCGAACAAGGCCAGACGCTGGATGTGGTTGCGACGGCAGAAAGCGGCGATCTTGTCAGTGGGGATTTCGATTCGGGCGTTCATAAATCTCCATACCTTCCTTCAAAACGCTTTTATATATCAAACCAACATTCTGCTTATGCCTTTCCAAGTCATTCGGGGTTGCTACTACAATAGAGGGTTCACGCATTTCACTACATCGTCAACCAGCTTGTCTATAACCATTATGAACCTTCTTTTCATCCTGGCTTATCATCCTGTCTGCCCACATAGACCAAACCATATCCTACAATAACCGGAAACGGCCAGGAATCAAGCCGTAATTTGCCGCGCATCCACAGGCTGCCGCTGTGCTTAAACCTTCACGCCGCCCTTGTGTATCCGCCCGCTCCACCTGCCTGCCGCCGCCAAGAAAACTATTGACGTAAGCCCTTGAGAAATCTACATTGTCTAGGTTTGACGGGGAGCGTTCCCGTAACCGGTTCAGGATCGATTCACAGGGGAGGAACTGGGGCTTCGGAAAGGCGTGCAAGGCATGGTAAGCGAACATGTCCTCGTTCTGAACCAGAACTACGAGCCTCTGAGTGTTTGCACGGCAAGGCGGGCGGTCATCCTCGTCTTTCTGCGCAAGGCGGAGATCATTGACAAGTACGCGGATCCGGTGCGGGGTGTGTACGCGATGTTCGACCGGCCCAGCATCGTCCGGCTCGTGAACTTCGTGCGCATACCCAGCAAGGGCATCATGCTGTCCCGGAAGAACATCCTCAAGCGGGACGGACACCAGTGCCAGTACTGCAGCACGACGCGGGGACCGCTGACCGTGGATCACGTCCTGCCCAGGTACCTGGGAGGATCGGACAGCTGGGAAAACATGGTGTGCGCCTGTCAGCGGTGCAACAACAAGAAGGGGGACAGGCTGCCGGAAGAAGTGAACATGGCGCTCAAGCGCAAGCCCAAGGCGCCCAGCAGGATACACTTCATTCGCGATTTCATAGGCATCCACCATAACTCCTGGCGCCCCTACCTGTTTCTCAAGAACGAAGTAACGGAAGAATCGCTATGGCCTACCAGGTAAGGCTCGAACACTTCGAAGGGCCGTTGGACCTCCTGCTGTTCCTGATCAGGGAACACGAGGTGGATATCTACGATATTCCCATTTCGCTGGTCACGCAGCAGTATCTTCAGTACCTCGAGCTGCTCAAGCTGATGGACCTCGAGGTGGGCAGCGAGTACCTGCTCATGGCGGCCACGCTGCTTCGCATCAAGTCGAAGATGCTCCTGCCCCGCAGGCCCGAGGAGGAGGAAGAGGAGGCCGCCGATCCGCGGGAAGAGCTCGTGCAGCGTCTGCTGGAGTACCGGCAGTTCAAGGAGGCGGCCGGCGTGCTGAACGAACACCTGGACCGCACCGCCGATATCTTCTACCATCCGCCCATGGAGAACTGGGACGAGGATCTGAACGGCGTGGAAACGCTCGATACCCGTCTGGCGGGCAATCTGAATCTCTGGGACCTGCTCCAGGCTTTCAAGTTCACGCTGGACCGTGCAAAAGACGATTTCGACCGTACCGTCGAGCGGGAGACCATTTCGATCGAGGAGCGCATGGACGATATCCTCGATAACCTTAAAAGCCGGAAGAACCTGTTCTTCCGTTCGCTGTTCCAGGAAGATCGTTCCCGGTCCTTTCTGATCGTTACCTTCCTGGCCCTGCTGGAACTGATCCGTCAGAACAGGGTGGTTTTCGAGCAGACCGATACGCTGGGGGAGATCTGGCTGACCCGGTCCGATTCGGTGAACCCGGCTTCGTGAGGCTGCAGGCGGTATGCAAAAGAAAATGATCATGGACGAGGCGCAGCTGGACGAGTACCGCGCGGTCGCGGAGGCCGTGCTCTTCGCCAGCGATGCGCCGTTGAGCCTGAATGAACTCAGCCGCATCATGGACGACGTGGGCGAGGAAATGGTCGTCCGCTGCATCGAGTCGCTGAACGAGCGGTACGAAAAGGGCGGTCACGGCTTCGAGATCCGGCTTGTGGCGAACGGCTATCAGTTCGGCAGCAAGGCGGCCTACGCGAAGTGGATCCGCCGGCTGTACCGCGGGAGGATTCCGTCCCGTTTGACGCAGGCTGCCCTGGAATGCCTGGCGATCGTCGCCTACAAGCAGCCCATCAGCCGAACGGAGGTGGAAGCGATCAGGGGCGTGAACGTGGACGGCGTGCTGCGGACGCTGCTGGACCGCAACCTCATCCGGATTGCCGGGAGAGGCGAAGGCGTCGGCCGGCCGATTCTCTATGCGACGACCGGTGATTTCCTCCGGTATTTCGGGCTCAACAAGCTCTCGGACCTGCCCAAGCTGGACGAACTGAACGAATTGCTCAAAGACCAGGATATCGTGCTGACCGAGGATGAGGAGGAGCCCGACCCGGCGTTGTTCCGGGCACCGGGGCGATCGGGGGACGAACCCGATGGAAAGTTCGCCTCGGCGGATGGGAATGAAGTGAGCGGATGAGACTGAACAGGTACCTGGCCCGGGCGGGCGTCGCCTCCCGGAGGCACAGCGAGTCGATGATCGTGTCCGGCCGGGTGAAACTGAACGGAGAGACGGTCGTTTCCCTGGCCACGCAGGTCCGGCCCGATTCCGACGTCGTGACGGTCGACGAGAGGCCGCTGAACGCGCCCGCGGCCCGAAGGTGTTACCTGCTCAACAAGCCGGCCGGGTACCTGACTACGTTGCGCGATCCATTCGACCGACCGACGGTCGCGGCGTTGATCCTGGATATACCGGAGCGGGTCTTTCCCGTTGGACGGCTGGACCGGGACACGGAAGGCCTTTTGCTCTTTACCAACGACGGCGCTTTGAGTTACCGGCTGATGCATCCCCGCTTCCGCTTCGAAAAGGAATACCACGTACTGGTAGAGGGCGCGCCGCGGGAAGGCGCGTTGAGGAGGCTGAGAGAAGGCGTCGCGATTGAAGGCCGGATCACGGCGAAGGCGGGCGTGGAAGTGCTTCGGCGCACCGGGACCGGCGCCTGGCTTTCGATGGTGCTGCACGAGGGCCGCAAGCGTCAGATCCGGAGAATGTGCGACCGCGTGGGACATCCCGTGCGCCGGCTGATCCGGGTGCGCCTGGGCGGTCTGGCGGACCGGGACCTGCCCGCCGGGAAGTGGCGCGCGCTTACGGACGGCGAAATCGAGGAACTGGAGCCGGAAGTCCGCATGTCCGGTTGAAGGACTTTTTGAAGGGCTTTTTCGTCAGGGCGGATCGACGCCGGGGTGGCGGCGGTCCGTGTTTTCATTCACCAAGGAGGAGTAACATGTCAGAGGACACACCGAAGGCTTCCGAGGTCGAGGAGACCGAGGCGTCTTCTTCACCCGCCGAGTCCGCGGAGGCGGCTAAAGAGGTATCCGCGGAATCACCCACGCCGGAACCCGGGGTTGTCGTGGAAACAGAGGCCGCCGTGGAAACGGAAACCGCCGTGGCGACGGAGACGGCCGTCGAAACGGAAACCGCTCCCCCAAAGCGTCCGTACAGGCTGCCCAAGTGGGTGGACGAGCAGGACCTGAATCAACAGGAACTCGAAGAATACGAGCAGATGTTCCAGATGTACGACGAGACCCTGAAGGATATCGTCGAAGGCGAGATCGTTACCGGTCAGGTGCTCGCGGTTGAAAACGGCGAGGTCGTCATCGACGTCGGGTTCAAGTCGGAAGGCGCCATACCCCTTTCCGAGTTCACCGATCCCGACGAGATTGAAGTCGGCCAGGAGATCGAGGTGTTCCTGGAGGATATGGAAGCCCAGGAAGGGCAGCTCATCCTGTCGAAGCAAAAAGCCGATTTCATGAAGGTCTGGGACAAGATCAAGGACGCCCATGAAGAAGGCGCCGTGGTGGAAGGCCAGATACAACGGCGTATCAAAGGCGGCCTGGTCGTCGACCTCTTCGGCGTGGACGCCTTTCTGCCCGGTTCCCAGGTGGCTTTGAAGCAGACGCCGAACCTGGACCAGTTCATCGGCGAGAAGCTCCCGTTCAAGATCATCAAGCTGAACAAGAGCCGGCGCAACATCGTGGTATCCCGCCGCGTGGTGCTCGAGGTGGAAAAGGAAAAGCAGAAGCAGGCCATCATCGCCGAACTCGACCGTGGGCAGGTCCGCAAGGGCGTGGTCAAGAACATCACGGATTTCGGCGCTTTCGTGGACCTGGGCGGTATCGACGGGCTGTTGCACATCACGGATATCTCGTGGGGACGTATCGGTCATCCCTCGGAACTGGTGACGATCGGCAGCGAGATCACCGTGGCCGTCCTGGAATTCGACCGTGAACGGGAACGCATCTCCCTCGGCCTCAAGCAGCTCGAGCCCTACCCCTGGGCGAACGTCGAGGAGAAATATCCGGTTGGTTCGCGGATCACGGGTCGGGTCGTCAGCATTACGGACTACGGCGCCTTCGTGGAGCTCGAACGGGGCGTCGAGGGGCTGATACACATCTCCGAAATGTCCTGGACGAAGCACGTGACCCATCCGTCGAAGATGGTAACCGTCAATGAGAACGTGGACGTGGTCGTCCTGAAGGTGGATCAGCAGAACGAGAAGATCTCCCTGGGCATGAAGCAGACCCAGCCGGACCCGTGGATGTCCCTGAACGAGCGGTACACCGTGGGCACCATGGTCCGGGGGCGCGTGCGCAACATCACCGCTTTCGGCGCCTTCGTGGAAATCGAAGAGGGCATCGACGGACTGGTCCACATTTCCGACATGTCCTGGACGCGGCGCATCAAGCACCCGAGCGAGGTCGTCAAGAAGGGTGAAGAGATCGACGTCATGATCCTCAACATCGATCCCGACGCCCGGCGCGTATCCCTCGGCATCAAGCAGGTTACCGAGGACCCGTGGCTCTCGCTCGCGGAGGTCTACCCGGTAAACACCGAGACGACGGGGGTCATCATCCGTCTCCTCGAACGGGGCGTGGTCGTGGAGCTTTCCCACGAAGTGGAGGGTTTCGTCCCCATTTCGCAGCTCAACCATCCGGAAATCAAGCGGCCGGGCGACGCCTTCAGGGAAGGCGAAGAGATCCCCCTCAAGGTCATCGAATTCGACGGGAAGAACCGCCGTGTCGTACTCAGCGTGAAGGCCTACTTCCGCGACCGGGAACGGGCTGAAATCGACGACTACCTGAGCAGGCACCCGGTGGCAGGCACGGTGATCGGCGACGTGGCGACGGTGGAAGCGGGCGCCGGCAAAGAGGAAACGGACGGTTGATCGCCGGCGCATGACCGGCGGGACAGAGGTTCATCGTGGCTCATCCGGCCGTGCCCATCGCGCATGCCGCTCCGACGGTAGCCCTGCATACGCTCGGCTGCCGTCTGAATCAATACGAGACCGAGGCGATCCGGGAGCAGTTCGTTGCCCGGGGCTTTCGCGTCGTACCCTTCACCGAACCCGCGGACGTCTACGTCGTCAATACCTGCACGGTGACGAACCAGGCCGACGCGCGGGCCCGGCAGTCGCTCCGCCAGGCCGTGCGCCGCCGGCCGGAGGCCATGGTCGTCGCCACGGGTTGTTACGCCCAGACCCATCCGGATCAGCTGCTGGAAATCGAGGGCGTGGACCTCGTCCTGGGCAACGTGGAAAAGGGCGAACTCGTCGACCGCGTGCTGAGGAGCCGCGGGGGCGCCCCTCCCGCCGCCCGGGTGACGCGCCGGGCGGAGATGACGCATTTCGACGAACGTCTCGACGTTTCCGCTTTTGAAAACCGTACCCGGGCCATGCTGAAGATCCAGGACGGATGCGATCAGTTCTGTTCCTTCTGCATCATTCCCTGGGCCCGCGGCCGGCACCGCAGCCTGCCGCCGGAGGCTGTGCTGCGCCAGGCCCGTTCCCTGATAGACGGCGGGTACGCCGAGATCGTGCTCACCGGCGTCCACCTCGGCGAGTACGGTACGGACCTGCCCGCGCCTGCCACCCTCAACACCGTGATCCGGCAGCTCCTGGAGCGGACCGGGCTGCCCCGCCTGAGGCTGAGTTCCATCTGGCCCACGGCGGTGGACCGGGACCTGATCGCCCTGCTCGAAAACCACGCGCCGAGGCTGTGCCGCTACCTGCACCTGGCCGTGCAGCATGGCGACGACGACCTGCTGAAAGCCATGCGCCGGACCTATACGGCCGGACAGGCCGGGGACGTCGTCGGCCGGCTCGTCGACGCGGTACCCGATATCTGCATCGGTGCGGATGTCATGGTAGGGTTTCCTGGGGAATCCGACGCCTCCTTTCAGCGCATGTACGACTGGCTGGACCGCCTGCCCTTCGCCTATTTTCACGTGTTTACCTATTCGAAGCGGGATCATACCCGCGCCGCCCGCATGCCCGGCCAGGTGCCCGCGGCGAAGGCGCGGGAGCGCAGCCGGTTGCTTCGGACCCTGAGCGATCGGAAATCAGCGGCCTACAACAGCCGATTCCGGGGCAGGAGCCTGTCTGTGCTGGTCGAGGATGAATCGGATGGTCCGCGTCCGCATGGTCCGCACGGTCCGCACGGGCGGGGCATGACGGGGAGGACGGACCACGGGCTCAGACTCCGGTTCGAAGGACAGGCGGAGCAGGTGAATACCTTCGTCGAAGTGGAAGTGGTTTCGACAGACGCCGAAGGCGCCGCCGGACGGCTTTCCGAACCCGCCGCCGTCCCCTGAAATGGATTGACACGGTCCGCAACGGCCCGTTATATTGCGGGTGGAAATCTCTCGCGCCAGTAGCTCAGCTGGATAGAGCGACGGCCTCCGGAGCCGTAGGTCAGAGGTTCGAATCCTCTCTGGCGTATATCACGTCGGATCAGCCCCGCCCCTTTTCCCGGCCCTCTTCGTCCTCTTCGGCCAGGTAGAGTTCGTTTTTCAGCAGATAACTGACCGTGGATGCATACCAGCGGGTTTCGCGGGAGACGGTCGGAGCGCGCTTGGTGGGAACGCCCATCTCGTTGAGCTCGTCGGCGATCTTGCGCAGGCTCCTGCCTTCGGCCCGCCAGGTCTTGACCCGCCTGATGATCTCCTGCTCCTCCGCGTTTGGCACCAGTTGGTTCCCGGAAAGGTCGTAGCCATAAGGGGTTACGCCGTAGGCGAACCGGTTGGTCTTCTTCAGGCGGATCGCGTTTCTCGTTCGTTCGGCGGGCAGGTCGCGGGCCATGCCGGCCAGTACCGTGAGCGTACTCAGGACCACCCTGCCCGTTTCTCCGTCGGTCCGGACCGACAGGCCGTCGAGATCGAGTACGTGGCATACGACGCCCGCGTCGGCCCAGGCCCTGAGGCAGCCGGCCGTTTCAGACGCCGACCTGAACAGCCGGTCGAGACGCCAGATCACGACGTGCTGGATGCCCTTCGATCCGACCATGTTGACCAGGTCCCGGCCGCCCAGCCGTTCTTCAAGGGGAATGAACGCCTCGACACGGAGGTCGAGCATCACCAGCATGATATCGAGATCGTTTTCCGCGCAGTAGGACCGAAGCCGCTTTTCCTGGTCCGCCCTTCGAAAGGGATGCCGGCGGGTTTCCATCGGTCCGACCCGGATATAGCAGACCGCTTTCTTCATGTGGTGTCTCCCGAACCGTGCTGTTTTCACGAACGCGTTCAGGACTAAACATATTTTGTGTCTTTTCGCGATCCAAGGACTTTTTGGATACCGCCCGGGAAGGGCGGGAATCGACGTAAACTTTTTGCTTGCTTGGCTTAATGTGCCCCCCTATATTAGAGCGGTGCTGCAGAAGTGGGCGAAGTAGTGCCCGCTTTTTTTTGTGTGGTTTTTGGGATGAATCGTGAAATTACGCGATGGAAACTGACCGCGATTCGATAGTCCGGAACGTCTCGTCGCTCGCCCGGCCGCTTGTCGACGAAGCCGGGTGCGAACTGGTGGATATGGAACTGGCGGGCAGGCAGGGCAGTTACGTCCTGAGACTGCTGATCGAAAAGCCGGGCGGCGTTACGATCAACGACTGCGCGGCCATAAACCGCGAGTTGTCCTGCCTGCTCGACATGGAAGATCCCATCCCGTCCCGCTATACGCTCGAGGTCTCTTCGCCCGGACTGGACCGGCCGTTCAAGACGGAAAGGGACTACCGGCGCGCCCTCGGCAAATGGGTCAAGGTGGTATCCCTTGACGGCGATGGCGGATCGGTTACCCGCGTGGGGCGTCTCGAGGGTATCGAGGACGGTACGGTCGAAATCGTCTGCGGCGACGAAAAGCATCGCATTCCCGTCGCAAGCGTCAGGAAGGCCCATCGGGAGTTGGAAGAAGGATGGAATAAAGGTTAGGAGAGGGAGCCCCTGGCAATGAATTACGAGGTCATTGAAGCGCTGGCGCAGATCATTCGAGAGAAGAACGTGGACCGGGAGGTGGTCTGGGACACGGTGAAGACCGGCCTGGTCACGGCGGCGAAGAAGCGATTCGGTACGGGCGACGACAACGTCGAGGTGCGTGTCGACGAAAAGCTGGGCACGATCGAGATGGCGGCGGTCTGGGACGTGGTGGACGAGGTGGAGGATCCCGAGACGCAGATCACCCTCGACACCGCGCTGGATATGGATCCGGAGGCGGAAGTCGGCGGCCGCGTCGAGCAGGCGCTGGCCTTCGAAGAGTTCGGGCGCAACGCGATACAGGCGGTGAAACAGGTCGTCGTGCAGCGCGTCCGGGAGGCGGAGCGGGAAAACATCTTCGAGTTGTACAAGGACCGGGTCAACGAGATCGTGATCGGCAGCGTACAGCAGGTGGATCGCGGCAATATCATCGTCAAGATCGAGCGCACCGAGGCGCTGCTTCCGTGGCGCGAGCAGATTCGAAGGGAGAGGTACCGGCAGGGCGAGACCATCCGCGCCTTCATACTGGACGTGCAGAACGAGATAAAGGGTCCCCAGGTCATTCTCTCGCGAAGCTGCGAGGCGTTCCTGGAACTCCTGTTCAGGATGGAAGTGCCGGAGATCCACGAGGGCATCGTGGAAATCAAGGCGTCCGCGCGGGAGCCGGGCGACCGGTCCAAGATCGCCGTCCTGTCCCACGACGACCGGGTGGACGCGGTGGGCGCGTGCGTCGGGATGAAAGGCACGCGGGTACAGGCGGTTGTCCGCGAGCTCAACAACGAGCGGATCGACATCGTGCCCTGGAGCAACGATCCCTCCGCCTTCGTAACGCAGGCGTTGCGTCCCGCCGAGGTAGCCCAGGTCCAGATCCTGGACATAGAAAAGAAGGACATGCGCGTGGTCGTCGAGGACGATCAACTCTCGCTGGCGATAGGCAAGGCCGGCCAGAATGCCCGGCTCGCCGTTAAGCTCACCGGATGGAATATCGATCTGATCAAGCGGTCGGATCTCGAGAAGCAGCTCATTTCCGAAACCTTCGGCGCGGATGATTCCGACGCGGAAGAAGACGGATCGCTTGCCGACGTCGAAGGCATTTCGGAGAAGCTGCGGCAGAAGCTGGAAGACGCCGGTTACACGACGGTGGAGTCCCTGCAGCAGGCCACGGCCGACGACCTCCAGGAAATCTCCGGGATCGGCGGGGTGACGGCCGATAAGATCATGACCGCGGTGCAGTAAGCGTAAAGGAACAGCCGTCTTGACGAAAAGCGTTCAACCGTCCGTGACCGGACTCCTGGGTCTCGCCGTGCGCGCGGGGCAGGTGAAAGGCGGCGCGGAAGCCGTCAGGCAATCCATTCGCGGCGGCAAATCCCGGCTGGTCATTTTGGCCGAGGATGCCTCCGAGGGCACGAAACGCTCCTTCAGGAGGCTGGCCGGTTCCCGCGGCGTTCCCGTGCTCGAACGCCATACCAGCCTGGAATTGGGCGCGTGTCTGAACAGGGCGCCTAAAGTAGTGCTGTCCATATCGGACCGGCATTTCGCGAGCGGCATGCTGAAGAAGGGGCGTCCGGCAGGTGCCCGGGCCGGTACATCCGTTACGTAAAGAGACGTAAAGAGGAAACTCCACGCATATGGCGTCGAAGAGAATCTACGAAGTAGCAAAGCAATACAACATATCAAGCAACGCGCTCGTCCAGATGCTTCGCGATCTGAACCACACGGTCAAGAGCCATATGAGCGTCATGGACGAAAAGATGGTCCTTGACGTCAACATGCGCTTCGAGCAGGAAAAACTGGCGGCCCGGAAGGAACAGGACCGGAAGAAGAAGATGGCGTCGCCGCAGAAGTCCGCCCAGGCAAAGGTGGTGAAGGACAGTCCGCGCCGGGACAAGCAGAAGACCGAAGGGCAGCCGGCCGCCAGGAAGGACGGAGCCTCCGCCGGACAGGTGGCAAAGGGCGACGGCGAAGGCCGCGGGCGCCGCCGTCGGTCCAAGAAGAAAAAGAAGGCGAAGGTAGACCAGAAGGAAGTGGAAGCCAGCGTACGCCGCACCATCGCCCAGATGGACGGCACCCGGACGCGCCGTCGCCGCCGCCGGGGTGACCGCGAAGAGGGGGAAGCCGACGACGAGGCCCAGAACGTCGTACGGGTTCCGGAGTTTATTTCCGCCGGCGAACTGGCTGAGCACCTTTCCGTTTCCCCGACGGAAATCGTTTCGAAATGCCTGCAGCTCGGTCTCATGATCACCATCAACCAGCGGCTGGACATGGATACCCTGATGACCGTCGCCGCCGAGTTCGGTTTCGACGTCGAGGAGCAGTCCGAGTACGGCCTGGAGTATATCGAAGAAGACGAAGAAGAGGACGAAGCCGTCCTCGAGTCCCGTCCCCCCGTCGTGACGATCATGGGGCACGTGGACCATGGCAAGACCTCCCTGCTCGACTATATCCGGGAAAGCAACGTGATCGCCGGCGAGGCCGGCGGCATAACCCAGCATATCGGCGCTTACGAAGTCGACCTGGAAAGCGGCCAGATCACCTTCCTGGACACGCCGGGCCACGAGGCGTTTTCCGCCATGCGCGCCCGGGGAACGCAGGTGACCGACATCGTCATCCTGGTCGTGGCGGCCGACGAGGAAGTGATGCCGCAGACGATCGAGGCCATCGACCACGCCAAGGCCGCCGAAGTCCCCATCATCGTGGCCCTGAACAAGATGGACCTCGAAACGGCCCGTCCGGACCGGATCAAGGAGCAGTTGAGCCAGCACGGTCTTCTCGTGGAGGACTGGGGCGGCGACATCATTGCCTGCGAGGTGTCGGCCTTGACCGGACAGGGCGTGGACCACATCCTGGAGATGGTGCTGATCCAGTCCGAGATGCTCGACCTGAAAGCGAACCGCAACCGGCGGGCGCAGGGTGTCGTGGTCGAAGCCGAGCTGGACCGGGGAAGGGGCACGCTCGCCACCGTCCTCATCCAGCAGGGCAATTTGCAGGTCGGCGAACCCTTCGTGGCCGGCCAGTTCAGCGGCCGGGTGCGGGCGCTGCTCAACGAACGAGGCGCGCGAATCGAAGAAGCGGGCCCGTCCACCCCCGTGCAGATCATGGGCTTCTCGGGCATGCCCCAGGTCGGCGACACCTTCGCCGTCGTGGAATCGGAGTCCCTGGCGCGGGAGATCGGATCCAGGCGCCGGCAGATGCGCAGGGAGCACGAATTCCGCCAGGCCAAGCCCATCACCCTCGAAGACATATACGACCAGATCAGGGAAGGCGAGATCCAGGAACTCCCCGTGATCGTCAAGGGCGACGTGGGCGGTTCCGTGGAGGCCCTGAGCGATTCGTTGCTGCGGCTGGAGAACGATGAAGTCAAGATCCGGATCATCCATACGGGTATCGGGGCCATCAACGAGTCCGACGTCCTGCTCGCCACCGCGTCGAATGCCATCATCATCGGGTTCCACGTGCGGCCGAACGCCCAGGCGCGGGCGCTGGCCGAGCGGGAAAAAGTCGATATCCGCCTCTACGATATCATCTACCGGGTGATCCAGGACGTCACGGACGCCCTGGAGGGCATGCTGAAGCCGGATATCCAGGAACAGGTGGTGGGCGTGGTGGAAGTCAGGGAGATATTCAGGGCGCCCCGGGTAGGCACCATAGCGGGTTGTTACGTTCAATCAGGCAACGTGGCCCGTAACGCGAACATCCGTCTCATTCGCGACGGCGTAGTCGTCTATGAAAGCACGGTAGGCTCCCTGCGGAGGTTCAAGGAGGACGTCCGCGAGGTGCAGTCCGGGTTTGAATGCGGCCTGACCGTCGATGGTTTCCAGGACGTCAAGCAGGACGACACCATCGAGGTCTACGAGACACGGGAAGTCGCCAGGCAGCTCGAGACGCGTTAAGCAACCATGATCGTAGGGATCTGCCGCATCGACCTCTTTCTTCCCGAGAGCCGTTCGCTGAAGGCCAAAAGGCAAGTGATCAAGGGGCTCAAGGACCGTATCCGGAATCGCTTCAACGTATCCGTCGCCGAAGTCGGTCATCAGGCGTTGTGGCAGCGCGCGACGCTGGGTCTGGCGATGGTGTCGGACGAGAAAGGATACATCGACCGCTCGCTGCAGCACATACTGAATCTCGTGCACGCGGAACCCAGGCTGCAGGTCCTGGACCACGCGTTCGAGTGGTACTAGGAGCAGGACATGGCACACCGCCGGACCGCACGGGTGGCTGACCTGGTCAAGCAGGAAGTCAGCCAGATCATTCAGCACGAAATGAAGGATCCCCGTATCGGATTCGTGACGGTGACCTCCGTGGAGGTGTCTGTCGACCTGCGGCACGCGCGGGTCTACTTCAGCGTGCTCGGATCGCAGGCGGACCAGAAGGCAAGCCTGGAAGGACTCGAAAGGGCGAAGGGATACATCCGGACGCAGCTGGGCCGGAGGATCAAGCTGAGGCACATACCGGAACTGCTCTTCCGATACGACGAGTCCTTCGACTACGCACAGCGTATTTCGAATGTCATGAGGAGCATAGAACACACGGAAGACGACCCGGACGGCCAGGTGAACCGGGTTGCGGCGGAGAGAGGGGAAGGCGAAGGTTGACGACGGTCCTTCGCTCCGTGGAAGACGCGGCAAGGCGCTGTCCCCGGGCTGTGATCGCCGCAGGCAACTTCGACGGGGTTCACCGGGGACACGGGGCCATTATCGAGCAGGCGGCAGATCGGTCACGGGCGTTGAGCGCGCCCTGCATGGTCGTCACCTTCGACCCGCATCCGCAACTGGTCATCGGCAGGAAACCCGCGCTGCCGATCCTGACGCCGACCGAGCGGAAGCTGGCGCTCCTGTCGCGTTACGACGTCGATGCGGTCCTCGTCATCCCCTTTACGAAGGAATTGGCGCGGATCGAGGCGGAAACCTTCGTCGAGGCCACGTACGCCGACAGGCTGAGTATACGGGAGATCGTCGTTGGCTGCAGCCACAACTTCGGTAGACACGGACGCGGAGACCGGTTGCTGCTGGAACGGCTGGGCGCGCGGTACGGTTTCACGACCCACGTCGTCCAGCCGATACAAATGGAAGGGAGTCCCGTAAACAGCAGCCATATTCGCGCCCTCCTTTCCGCGGGAGAAATCCACGCGGCCGAACGTCTGCTCGGCCATTCCTACGTGATTGCGGGCACCGTGGTCCGCGGGGACGGACGGGGCAGCCAGTTGCGTTATCCCACGGCGAACGTGGAGACGCACGACGCCCATGCCCTGATCCCGAAGCGTGGCGTCTACGCGGTTCGCGTGCGCCTGGACAAAGCGGTGATGAACGGCGTGATGAACATCGGGACGCGGCCCACGTTCGGGGAGAGCGGCGAACACTGCGAGGTGCATATACTCGATTTCGAAGGGGACCTGTACGACCGGTCCATCCAGGTGGAATTCGTCGGGCGTATTCGGGACGAGAAACGGTTCCCGTCCATTGACGCGCTCAAAGACCAGATTACAAAGGATGTGCATACGACGTACAACATGTTGAAAGCGTGATCGGCAGAGGCGGCGCCATCGTACCGCGCGAAACGGCCGGTCGCAGTCCATTCATTATTAAGGAGATCGTTGAGTGAGCATAGAGAAAGCACAGAAAGAGCAGATCCTGGACAAACACGGCCGTCACGAGAAAGACACGGGGTCGCCCGAGGCGCAGATCGCCCTCATGACCGCCCGGATCACCGAACTGACGGAGCATTTCAAAGTCCACAAGAAAGACCATCACTCGTTGCGCGGATTGCTCAAGATCGTCGGGCGCCGGCGGCGGTTGCTGGCCTACCTGCGCAGGCACGACCTGGAACGGTATCGGAAATTGATCAGGGAACTGGGTATCCGGGGATAAACGGACAAGGCCCGATGTTGATGGCACAGTCGCCATCGGTTGAAGTTTCAAGGAGAAGAACTCGTATTATGGCTCATCGTGTAGAACTCGAACTGGCCGGAAGAACGCTGTCCCTCGAGACCGGTAAAGTCGCCAAGCAGGCGGATTCATCGGTATGGGTGCAGTACGGAGAGAGCGTCATTCTCGCCAATGTCGTATCAGAAAACAAGTTTGTGGAAGGAAGAGATTACCTACCTTTGATGGTGGATTACCGCGAGCGAATGTACGCGGCGGGACGCATCCCCGGCGCAAGGCTTCGGAGAGAAGGGCCTCCTTCGGAGAAGGAAATCCTGAGCGGGCGACAGGTCGATCACGCTATTCGGCCCCTTTTCCCCAAGGATTATTTCTACGAGACGCAGGTTTCCATCCTCGTGTTGTCGACGGATATGGAAAACGACCACGACATCCTGGGCGTTATCGGCGCCGCCGCGGCCCTGCATATATCGGACATCCCGGTCAAGGCGCCTCTCGCGGCCATTCGCATGGGGCGTGTGGACGGCGAATTCGTCGTCAATCCGACGTACAGCGACCTGGAAGACAGCGATCTCGATTTCGTGGTGACCGGCACGCCGGATTACATCATGTCGCTTGAAGGCAGCGCGCACGAGATCTCGGAAGAAGACCTGACCGACGCAATCCTGCTCTGCCACGAAAACATCAAGGCGGTCATCGGCAAGATCGAAGAGCTGCGCCAGATGGTCGGAGCGCCTGAACGGCGGTCGTACGATTCGCCGAAGACGGATTCCGTGCTCGCGGACAAAGTGCGCGAGATCGCCCTGCCGCTGGTGAATGAGGGCAACCGGACCCGGGAGAAGCGGGCCCGGGGCGACTGTTTCAGCCGGGCCGCGGATCTGGCCGTCGAGCAGCTGGCGGAGGAGTACCCGGACAGCGGAAACATCATTCGCGACCTGGTGCGGGACGTGCAGAGCGCCGACATGCACGACATGATCAAGAACGAAGGCGTGCGCGTCGACGGCCGGGGCATGGACGACATACGTCCCATCTGGTCGGAAGTCGGGGTGCTGCCCCGGACCCACGGATCGGCGCTCTTCAGCCGCGGTGAAACGCAGAGCCTGACCGTGACGACGCTGGGGTCCAAGATGGACGAGATGAAGCAGGACGATCTCGAGGGCGATTCGCTGAAGTCCTTCATGCTGCATTACAATTTCCCGGCGTTCAGCGTCGGCGAGGTACGCATGGCCCGGGGACCCCGGCCGCGGGATATCGGCCACGGCTCGCTGGCGGAGCACGCCATCGCGCCCGTGATCCCGTCGGAGGATGTATTCCCCTATACCATCCGCATCGTATCCGAGATCCTGGAATCCAACAGTTCATCGTCCATGGCCACCGTATGCGGCGCGACCCTGTCCCTGATGGACGCGGGCGTTCCCATCAAGAGCCCCGTCGCCGGGGTGAACATCGGCCTGATCCCGGACGATCCCAAGCCCCAGTACCTGGTCGACATCCAGGGGGTGGAGGATCACCTGGGCGGCATGGATTTCAAGGTTGCCGGCACGCGGGAAGGCATCACTTCCGTGCAGCTTGACGTCAAGGTCATGGAAGTCAACGAGGAGATCCTCCGCGAGTCCTTCGCCCGGGCGAAGAAGGCGCGGCTGTTCATTCTGGACAAGATGGCCGAGACCATCGCCGAAACGCGGACGCAACTGTCCGAGCACGCCCCCCGCATCCTGACGGTCCAGGTCAAGCAGGACCAGATCGGTTCCGTGATCGGTCCGGGCGGCAAGGTCGTGCGCGGTATCCAGGAGGAGACGGGCGCCCAGATCAATATCGAGAACGATGGAACGATCACGATCGCCGCCGTCGACGCGGCCGCCGGCGAAAAGGCCAGGCAGATCATCGAGAGCATGACGGAAGAGCCCGAGATCGGCAAGGTCTACCAGGGTACCGTGAAGCGGATCGTCGATTTCGGCGCCTTTGTCGAAATCCTGCCGGGCAAGGACGGCCTGGTGCACATTTCCGAGTGGGAGAACCACCGTACGAATTCCATGCAGGATGTGACCAACGAAGGCGACGAGGTGACCGTGAAGATCATCAATATCGATAATCAGGGCAAAGTCAAGCTGAGTCGCAAGCAAGTGCTCTCCGCGAACTGACCGGAGCGCTCGGAACCGAACACCGCCACCATGGGGCACGTCCGATCGGGACGCCGTGGTGGCGGTCTATCCTGTACGGCCCCCCTTGCCAGCATCCACCGACCGTTACAGCAAGACCGTGCTTCCCAACGGCATCCGGGTGGTATCGGAGTACATGCCCCACGTCCGGTCCGTGACGATGGGGGTATGGGTGTGGTCCGGTACGCGGTTCGAACCGGACGAGACCCCCGGCATCGCCCACTTTCTCGAACACGCGGTATTCAAGGGCACGGAAAAGCGAAGCGCGTACCAGATCGCCCAGAGCATCGAGAGCCTCGGCGGATATCTCAACGCCTTTACCGGCCGGGAACTCAACTGCTACTTCGCCCGCGTGATGGACAGCCACCTGCCCGTCGCCGTGGACGTAATCGGCGATCTGCTGCAGTCCTCGAAGTTCGATCCCCACGAGATAGAGAAGGAAAAGACGGTGGTCATCGAGGAGATCCACGGCCTCGAGGACAACCCGGAAGACCTGGTCAGCGAGCTCTACGCCAACCTGATCTGGCAGTCCCATCCCCTCGGCCGGCCGATCCTGGGCAACGCGCCGTCGGTCTCGTCCATTACGCGAAACCATCTCCTGTCGTACCTGGAAGACCGTTACCGGAACGACCGGACATACGTCATCGCGGCGGGCGGCGTGGACCACGAGGCCCTGGTCGGTCTCGTGCGGGACCAGTACGATTTCCCCGGAGCGCCCCGGGCCGGCGATACCGATGAGCGGCCCGGTTCGGGTGCGCGGCCCGGTTCGGGTGCGCGGCCCGGTTCGAGTGAGCGACCCGGTTCGGGTGAGCGGCCCGGTTCGGGGCACGCGAACAAGCGCGTCCTGAGCAAGGACGTCTCCCAGGTGCATCTCTGCCTGGGCGGCATCGGACTGCCCTATGCCCATCCATCGAAATACGCCCTGTTCCTGTTGAACGCCGTACTGGGCGGCGGGATGACCTCGCGCCTGTTCCAGAAGATCCGCGAGGAGGCCGGCCTGGCCTACTCGATCTATTCGGACCTGGATTTCTACCGGGATACCGGCCAGATCAGCATCAGCGCCGGGGTGGACCCGTCGGACGCGCAGCGGACGATCGACATGATACGCCGTGAATGCCGGGTACTTCGCGACCAGCCCGTTCCGGAAGATGAACTGCGCGACACGAGGTCCCAGTTGACCGGCAGCCTGTACCTGTCGCTGGAGGAGTCCGGCAGCGTGATGAACCGGCTCGCCAGGGCGGAGATCTACGATAACGCCTATTCCACCGTGGACGAGACCGTCCGAAAGCTGGAAGAGGTGACCGCGGAGGAGGTCATGGCACTGGCAGAAACCATCTTCGCCCCGGAAAACACGTACCTGACGGCCGTCGGTCCCGTATCGGAAGACGATATCGCCCTGTGAGCGACCTATGAGCACGCCCGTCGTCATACCCATCGCCTCGATACGGCCCGATCGCGCTCATCCGGCGCCGCGAAGGATGACGCCCGGGTCGGCGGGGCTCGACCTGTACGCCTGCGTCGACGAGCCGGTGGAAATCGCCCCGAAGCAGCTCGAATTGATCGGGACGGGATACGCCGTCGCGCTGCCCCCGGGATACGAAGGCCAGGTGCGCCCCCGAAGCGGCCTGGCGCTGAAACACAAGATCGGCGTGCTGAACAGCCCGGGTACGATCGACTCGGATTACCGCGGAGAGATCAAGGTGATTCTCTTCAATTTCGGCGATCGGCCTTTCCAGGTGCGGGACCAGGAGCGAATCGCCCAGCTCGTTATCGGTGCGGTACCCTCCGTCGTCTTCGAAGAGGTCGACCGCCTCGACGAAACCGGGCGCGGCGCGGGCGGATACGGCCACACGGGAAGGTAAGCGACAAGTGCGCCGAACGTGAACCGCGCGCCGTTTTGCCGCGCGGCGCGGGCGGATACCAGCCACACGGGACGATGAACATGGTGCTGAGACTGATCCTGACGACCCTGGCCATCCTGCTGGTGACCAACGTGTACGGCGGCATCCAGGTCGATTCGATCACTACCGCCGTCATCGCGGCCGTGGTCCTGGGCCTGATCAACACGATCATCAGACCCGTAGTCGTGTTGCTGACCATCCCCTTGAGCATCCTCTCGCTGGGTCTCTTTCTCTTGGTCGTCAACGCCGCCATGCTGAGTTTGGCCGCGTGGCTGGTCAACGGCTTCGACGTGGGCGGTTTCTGGGACGCCCTGATCGCCTCGTTCATCATCTCGTTCGTCGTGTCGCTGCTGAACGGGATGATCAGGAGCAGGAGCTAGGGGTTCGGACACGGATCCCGATTGTCCAGGTATGTAATCAACGCCGGCTGCGGAACGACCTTGACGAGAAGATGAAATTGGACTTGCCACCGCCTCTCCCGGTCCCGTTATTTTAATGGTGATCTGACGGCTTCATGAGCTAAGGGAGTGTTATTTGTGCCCTAGGCGATCACGTTCAGTTATACGAATGTCGGCCAGCGGTTGCACCAGGCAACCGGATAGAATGCGCCGTCGGAAAGATGAGCAGATGAAGCGAAGGAGCCAACAGCGTGAGATACCGGGAACCCCTCCCTGATGGGTGTCCTCCGGACATCGCAGAGAAAATCGACGGGCCCAGGGACGTGTTCCGCCTGGTTCGCACTAATCCGCCGTCGGAAATCGACTTCAGGTCTCAACGAGCAGAAAAACCCGATCATGCCTTTTCCGACGAATGTCAGGCTCGAGGTCTGTCGGTTCATGCCGAGCGGCGAGACTCCGAGAAAGCACTGAGGCTCCCGACGCTGCGCGGACGGCTGGTCTGCCGGCTGAGATTGGGGGCTGGAGCGGGTGAAATCCTGCAGACGGGGCGGTATTCGCACCACACGTGGTGGCCGTTGGCCGACTACGACGTGCTGGAGAAATGCACGGTGGAAGCGATATGACGACTATTCGCAGAACGACTACGTTGTTCGAGTACGACGGTCCGCAGTTGTTCGAGGCTCGCGGCGACGATGGCAGTCAGTATCTGTCGTTGCTTGTGGGCAGCGAGGAGAGGGAGAATCGCTATCTGGTGGTACGGGTCGGTCCGGGTATGCTGGACCAGTTCCGCGCCGGCGCCATCGAATTGCGGTTGCTGCTTGCTTTGGCGGGAAAAGAGCAGTGGTATCTTGCATATTCGAGCAATCTGGACGAACCACTGGTCCTCGAGGTACAAAGCCCGCCCATAGCGGAGCGTTTTCTGCCCGACGAGGGCTTCATCCTGGCGGATGCAGACGCGCCCTTACCGGACACCGAGCGCACCTTCAGTTCACCTACCCATTCAACCCAGGTCCGCGAGCATATGAGGACTGATCTACGGGGAACTGTTGCGCCCACTGCCTCAGGATTGATCAAAAGGTCTATTGCCTCGAAAAATTACATGATCCGGATAAAAGAAATCGACCTCCGCATTCAGAACATGCGGACCCGCATGCCCTTCAAATTCGGCATATCGACCATGACGGCCGTGCCGCACCTGGTCCTCGGCATGGTACTGGAGGCAGACGGCCGGACCGGCAGGGGATTCTCCGCGGACCACCTCCCGCCGAAATGGTTCACGAAGAATCCGGAGATGCCCCTCGAGGAAGAAGTAGGGGATATGATTGCCGTCATTCGCCACGCCAGCGACGCCGCGCTGGCCATAGGCCCCGCGCCCGACCCGTTCACGCTCTGGCAGGCATTGTACGAGGCACAGAAGCCCTGGGGGACCGAGCGAGGCTTCGCGCCCCTCCTGTGGGGCCTGGGAACCAGCCTGGTGGAAAGGGCCATGATAGAGGCTTTCTGCCGCTTGCAGGGCACGAATTTCGGCCAGGCCGTGCGGTCCAATGCCTTCGGCCTTCGGTTCGACGCGTTCGGCGGGGCATTGAAGGACCTGGAACCGGCCGACGTGCTGCCCGCCTCGCCGATTACCACAACCAACGTGCGCCATACCGTTGGCCTGGGAGACCCCCTGACCAGGCCGGACATACCGCCGGAAGAGCTTTGCAACGATGGGCTGCCCCAGTCGCTGGACGACGTCATCGATACCTATGGCATCACGTACTTCAAGATCAAGCTGTTCGGCGATGAAGCACGGGATTTCAGCCGCCTGAAGCAGACGGCGGCGGTCATTGGCGAGAGGTTGAACCACTACGCCTTTACGCTGGACGGCAATGAAAACTATAGCGACATGGCGTCGTTCCGGGCTTTCTGGGAAGCGTTGCGGGCGGACCGCGATCTGGCCGGGTTTCTGCGGCGCCTGATCTGCATCGAGCAGCCCCTTCACCGCAACATCGCGCTGGACGAGGAGGTCAGGCGACATTTCGAGGCATGGCCCGACCGGCCGCCCTTCATCATCGACGAATCGGACGGCGACGTGGGCGACGTGCAAAGGGCCGTCGAGATCGGATACGCGGGCACGAGTTACAAGAACTGCAAGGGCGTATTCAAGGGCCTGTCCAACGCGGCCTATCTGAAATACCGGTCGACACTGCATCCGGATCGTGAATACGTGCTGACAAGCGAGGATCTGTCCAACATCGCACCGATCGCGCTGATGCAGGACCTTGCGGTACTGGCCACATTAGGGGTTGACCACACCGAACGGAACAGTCATCATTACTTCAAGGGACTAACGGTCTGGCCGGATGAAGTACAGGACAAGGTGCTGGAAAACCATCCGGACCTGTTCCGCGTGCATGAGGATGGATTTCCCTTCATGGATATCCGACAGGGCCGGATCAGGATGGAGAGTGTGACGACGAGTCCCTTCGGGGTTGGATTCGAATTCGACAGTTCCGGCCTCACCCCGCTGGATGACTGGCGTTACGCTTCCCTGGAAGATGGATGAGTGTCTCGAGCATGGATGAGTGTTTAAGCGGTGATTAGCATTTCGGAGGTACTGAGTCGGGCGGTATGATTTCGGAGTGTTCGTACAACAAGAAGACTAATTGTACGATGCCGCGCTTATTTAGTACAGATGGGTTTATTATTGTACGAATCATTTCGAACTATCGTACAAATTATAATATAATTGTACAAAGAAGGAAATCACGCGTGAGGCGTCAAAAATGGACCTGCGGGCAGAGATCAAACCGATTTTCGACCGGTTCCCGTCGACTGGAAACATTGGATCTAGCGAAATTCGGGCCGAAAATCAGGATTTCGGGGGTAGTTTCGAGCCACCCCCTGACCCTCCGGAAACCGGATCGGAGTAGAAATGAATTTACATAATATCTATTATGCGAAGTAGGGTTTTGGAGGGGTAAGCGAAGGATTTGGGTGCCAGGGACTATAAATCGGTGCGGATCGGACCATTGGGAGCTGGTGTACAAAAGAAACCATATCTGTACAAATCGTCTCGGCACAACGTACAAAATATAATATATTAGTACAAAATCGAGGATAGAGTGTACAAAAATAATTACTATTGTACAGAAGGCTTCGTATAAAAAATTTCATAATTGTACAAAGGGCGTTGGTGAATGTATTAAAAGGTAATAAATTGTACGGCAGAACATCAAAATAGAAACGAAACAACGCGAATCTTCTACCTCGACTTATTCAAAACAGAAAACCCGATGTAACGGACACTTAATTGAAGTTAACAATGCCTCCCGTGTTAACCCTAGTACACTCGTAATCCCTACACGAGTCATATTCTTGAAATCACAAAGATTAGTCAACACTGATTTCCGGCAGATTGCATTGGAGGAGTTTGAACTCCCTCCCGTGCCGGATGACGGCGTGCTCGTCCAAAGCGAATATACAGCCGTCAGTGTCGGCACGGAAATATACAATTATATAAATGGATGTGAGCCGGGCGGGGAACCAAGTTTTCCGAGAAACACAGGCTATTGTAATGCGGGCGTTGTTCTGGAGGTCGGCAGGGACGTGCGGGGACTTGCCCCGGGCGATCGCGTCGCCGGTCAGGGAAACCACGCCAGCCATTCTATATTGTCGGGCTTGGTCAGCAAGGTGCCGGCGAACGTATCATCCAGGGCGGCGGCGTTCATGGTCATGTGTGCGACGTCTCTGCATGGCCACCGCGTAGCCCGCCCCGAACTGGGCGAGGCCGTCGCCGTGACCGGCATGGGCATCGTGGGCCAATTGGCCGCCACCTTCGCCGGGCTGAGCGGCGCCGTACCCGTCATTGGCGTGGATCTGGACGACTTCCGGCTTCAAAAGGCCCGTGAACGCGGGGTCGATGTTTGTATCAACCCGGAGAAAGTACCCGATGTGGCCGAAGCCGTACGCCGGCACTGTGTGGCAGACGGTGCGGACCTGGTCATCGAAGCCACCGGCGTGCCCTCGGTCTATCCTATGGCGCTGACCCTGCCGAGACTCGGCGGCCGCCTGCTCGCCCTCGGTTCCCCGCGCGGTTCGGTGGAAGTGAGCTTTTTCGCCGAGGTCCATCTGCGCGAGATCACCGTCCTGGGCGCCCACCAGCCCAAGACACCCGATGAGGCCGACCTGTACTACCCCTGGAGCAAGCGCAGGGACCGCGATCTGGTCCTTCGGCTCATGGACGAAGGAAAACTGCCGATCGAAGACCTGATCACCCACGAAGCCAGTCCCGCCGACTGCCAGTCCGTTTATGACATGCTCGCGGATGATCCCAGGGACGTGCTTGGGGTCGTATTCGACTGGAACTGAAGTCGCCGGTACAGTCCCGTATCCATCCCCTTTCCCTCTGTTCCGTACCCGTCAGATCCAAAATCGGCCATGTCGCCGCAGATGGTTTGCGCCTCCCCGTGTGGACGCCCCGAGAGAAGTTCACTCAATATTCTCTTTATAATCCATGATAATTCACACATAATTCACTCTATAACCTTGTATATTAGAAATCTGATTCGTGACCCGCAAGAAATCAGACAGCGTTTGACCGGTTCGTTTATCAATCGACTCAGTCGAAGCTCCCGAGTCTTTGAGAAGCCGCAGCTCATACCTCCTGCAACACACACTCGAAGCGACGAGAAGGAGGACCACGAAATAAGATCGTTCTTTGTCGTATT
This sequence comes from bacterium, assembly GCA_963693015.1. GTDB lineage: Bacteria > JAAXHH01 > JAAXHH01 > JAAXHH01 > JAAXHH01 > JAAXHH01. Next base: position 445,460 of record OY843748.1, on the reverse strand, counting down.
TGCAAGCGCAATGACCATGATGATCGTCATCTCCGTGGGAATCTCTGCCTGCGGGGATTCACCTACGGAGTCGACCGACCAGAATCATGAGGACGAGCATGAACACGAGCACGAACACGAGCACGAGGAAACAGAGCGGCCGCCCGGCAGTTTGATGCCCACGTTATCGAGCATCCAGAGCCTCGTGTTCAATCCATCGTGCGTCTCGCACCACGGTATGGACGCCGCCGCCGCTGGTCTCAATCTCGCCGAGGGTCGCTCGTTCAAGAATATCGTGAACGTACGCAGCACCCAGGTGGAACTCGACCTGGTACGGCCCGGTGACGCGGAAAACAGCTACCTGGTCCACAAGCTCGAAGGTCGCGAGGGCATTACGGGCAAGCAGATGCCGTTGGACGGTACGCCCCTCACAGCCGCAGATATCGACGTCATCAAGCAGTGGATAAACAATGGCGCTAAGGAGCACGAGGACGATCACTGATAACGCTGGGACGAGGTCAAATAGACTCCCCGGATACTAAGGAAGTAAGCTTTTTCTCCGAGGTCCATCTGCGCGAGATCACGGTCCTGGGTGCCCACCAGTCCAAGACACCCGATGAGGCCGACCTGTACTACCCCTGGAGCAGGCGCAGGGCCCGCGATCTGGTCCTCCGGCTCATGGATCAAGGAAGACTGGCGGTCTGAAGACCTGATCACCCATGAAGCCAGCCCCGCCGACTGCCAGTCTGTTTATGACATGCTTGCGGATGATCCTCGGGAGGTGTTGGGGTGATGTTCAGGTGGAACTGAGGACCGCTAGGACCGGCGGCCGCCCTGATCGTTGTCAGATCTTGACCTCACGCAATCCTCCACAAGGTGCGGTCGCGACACCCACTATCCTTCAGCGATCGCTACGTCCAGATCGGTAGCTCACGTTACAATACATCCGAGCAGATCCAGAACGCATGTGGCCTGGTTGTTCGATGCTTTTTCGATCTTGACCACGAAATCGTCTCCTGAATAGAACGGACCGAGCGGTGTAGTTGTGAGCTTGAAGACAGCCTCGCCGACCCGTGATTGGATGGTGCGACCGTCAGTCGCCCCGACCAGGAGTCATTCGGGAACGATGCACCTTGCCGGGACATTGCTATTGCGAGGGTGTGGCCGTTGCTTCAACATCATCTACTACACATTCATACGTATACTGATAAGATATACAGTAGCGAAAAAACAAATGCCGCGTGTGGCATTTAGTTTCGTAAGCGGGAAGTTTGGCACGGCGGCCAAAAGTTTGACATCTTTCGTCTGCCGCGTTATCGGCACGTACTCGTACCGAGAAGTCCGACTCCGTTATCCCAAGTCTTTGAATTACTATAACATAGTGAGGGGGATTTTCAGCTACCACGACCGGGGGTGGCCGACAACCCGTTAACAAGATAATGGAGAATATGAGACAATACGGTCCCCACTTAGAATACCCCATATCGGTTGTTCCTTTCCCGGTCATGTTATCGTCAGTAGCCCGGCGCGCCGCTACTTGACGGAGGTTGGATGGGCGTAAAAATGGCACTCAACCCGACTCGGATATTGGGCCCGACTGTCTGCTATGCCTCACATCAAGCATGGACGACAGCTCTAGGACCCCGACCCGCGGGATGGGAACTCCCTATATTTGTCCCTTTTTTAATATGCCAACACCCAACTCGGTTGCACCCGTTACCGTGCTTTTTACAACTTACCTGCGGTTGATGCAGATTTTAAGCGCTCGTAGAGGTCTCCCTGATTAAACTCGTACATCAAATTGTGGGATAACCGCCAAACCCAATGATGAATGGTTGTCCTATCGGTACGCCATAATTCAAAAACATGCTTATCTTCATCCCCGTATCGTGCAATATAACTGCTTGCGTCTGGTTTCCCGTATTTCTCATTCAAGACCTTGGATACCCACTCATACAAGAAAATAGACACATCACCTTCGTGATCGAACTGATAAAACACACGGACTAGCTTTCCACTCTCGAACCTAAACGTTACACTTACCTTCTCGTTGGCGATTTCGTCATCAATAGCAAAATGGCTTGAATACTCATACTTTACGGGACGGGGTTCTCTCGCCTTAACTTCCTCCTTGCTCATACCCCATCGGAGACCTCTAATATCGAACTGTGGCCGAGCCAAGACTGGTGGCTTCTGTCCGCGAGATTCTGGCGTAGTTGATGTTGTATCCTGCTCGTGTTGTACCACTCCCTCCGAGGGTAGTACAGGGGGCATGGGTTCGTTATTATCCCCACAGGCAATGACAAACATCCCTAGGAGAAAAACCCCCAGAGTCTGGCTGAACATGTATCTCCTCCGTTGTGTGGTGTATTTGGAGAGAATTTGTGCTACGCTTCAAAATCACCCCGCCTCTCGCGCGGCAGTCTCATGCCGTGATGATCTCGTCCCTTACAAGATGCAGCCAGATAGTCCTGGAGATTTCGTCGTCGAAATGACAGCGCACCGCATCTTTAACCATGGACTTCAGATCGGACCAGTCGTCACCTTGGGTGAAGATGTTGTGACCTATCGCTCTGGCATCAAATCCACCTTCGATAGCTTCGGTCACTTCAAAGACGATTTCGTTCTGATCTGTCATCGATGCCTCGGACTGAGATTGAAAAGGGACGGTGAATGTGATCCTTAACGCTATTTGTTTCGGAAGGCTCCGTTCGACGGCATAAACCTAAGTACTTCCGTTCCTCTGACTTTCTCTTTTGAGTGGCCCATCTCCAATCACCGCCGAAATACGATTAGTGAGGCGTTCCCTGAGTACGTTATGGCTTTTCCACACAATGTGGTTGTACTGACGGGTGTCGAAGTGAATGTGCTCTATAGTATCTTCTCTACAGGTGAATATCACGGGGATATTGAGTCCATGCGCGAAACCCGCTTCGTAGTATACACCTCCACGAGCCCCACCATCTCCATGGGTGAAATCTGCTACGATGAACCGTGACCTCCTGATTTCCGCGATGATCTGATCGTCGATTTTGTTCAAGTGTTCTTGTTTATCTATCCGAATCGCCTCATATCCTGAGTCTTCGATCGCGGGTTTGATAGCAGCATCCCAAGCAGCATTTAAGGACTCATCGAACCACATGGCCACGAACGCCTGCGATGAGTTGGTGACCGTTCGTTCTATATCAGCAAGATGAGCATATCCTGCGACTGTTATCGTTACTTTATGCCTTGCACGGTCAAGTGTTAGCCAACCCCTCTCTAACAAGTATTCACGCAAGTATGCCAATTCTGTTTCATTGATGCTTTCCGTGTAGGCAAGCATCTCCATCGTATCAGAGGACGAACCAGAAAACAATATCTCGTATTCGAACCCAATGAATGTTGTTTTATCTCGAATGTACTTCAATAACTCATCTGCGCGTGCGTGGACGGTTAAATCAGGTCCGCTGATAATTGACTTTAATTCGCGGTGGTCGTTGTACGCGCTTTGCCGGTCGTACGGGATTACAGGACGCGGGGTGCCCAACCTACGTTGTTTGATCAGCCAAGTCGTCAGTCGTGCTTTTTCGCGGTCATTATCATTAAGCCAGTTACCTATCCTTAACGCACTTGAATCCACAAAGTACTCGCCACCCGCACGTGGCGAATCCCAGCATGATACACCGCCTCCAAAGTTACCGGCTTGTACGGCTGACGGATTCCAGATCGGACAGGGTCTGTTTTCATTATTCATGTTTCCTCCTTTGTCCTTCTTCAATATCTCACGCGACCGTGTGGACGAATAACTTCCACTTAAGACAAGTTAAATCGTGGTTTCGACACAGTTCCGAATGCATGGCGGTGCGTTGCCTTGAAATCGGAAGAAGGAAAACAAACCCGGCCGCAGCGGAAGTAGCGACCGGGTTTAGAACCTGCTAGGAACGAGCTTTATCGATGGAACTCTTGGGGTCTGGTGCTCGGCCAGGCTCTGTTTCACTTGGTGGATCTTTGCCCGGAACACCGCTCCAATCGGGTTTGGATGGATCCCGCGTAAACTTGATACGTGACTGGTTTTTCGGTGCGGGTATTCTCTTAACCTGATCTTTGAGGCTCATGCTATCCTCCTCAATCATCTTGAGAGGTACGGGACGTTATGTTGGTCGAGAAAGGCCCTGATTGCCATGACCGTAACGGCTCTGCCTACGTAATATGACCAACCTGCCTTTGCTGCCGCAATGGGATATTTGCGGGTATTGACTTGAATCCCGCAGACCAGTCCGTACTCATCCACTACAGGACCGCCACTCTGGCCCCCCAATCCGGGAGAACTGGTCTCCATCCAAGCGCGCGCCAAATAGGGGAAATCAATAAAACGACTAACCAGTGCCTCGTTTATAAACTGCGGAAGTCTGTCTATGTTGAAGAATTCAAACGTCCGGTTGTTCCACTTTGGTTGGAAGTCTTCTTCTATGAAAGGATATCCTATTCGGCAAAGGAGTTCTCCAGGCAATACTTCCCTGGCTCTAAAAACCGGATATTGGTGGTTTGGAGGAGGGGTATATCCTTTTAGTTTTCCCCATCCAAAATCAATTTTTTCATGTACGTGTCCTCCATCGAATATTGCTTCTGTTGTACCAAACTTAGTGGCGTAAGGACCCAATGGATTTCCCGCACCATGGGGACGATTGATGCATTTCAAGATATGTGCCGAGGTAATGAAATCACCATATTCGTTCACGATCAGGCCTGCCCCCATGTTCCAGGCTACGCGCCCTTCAGATGTCAGCCAGGCAGTCAGAATCGGCATGACGATATTTTCCAACCGGCCATACGCATTCTGAAACACAATGTTCTCCCTTCATGCTGATACAGTTCTCGTCCTTTAGGCAGTAGTGTGCCGCCAGGAAGTCGAATAACCCAAAGTTAAAACTGCCTATCAATACTATTAGTCGTGTACAGGGAATCTAATCTGATACAAACTTCACGATCGCCATTTTCTCCTTGACTTGAACTGTGATTTTCCCGTTAAGTTAACGGTCGGGTTTCATCTGTGAATGGGTCTATTCGGGCACGCCGAAACACTTGCAAAACAAGCATTTACCGGTTACTTGAACTAGAGAGGATTCCATGACCGTTTCCGTCAAGCTCTTCGCCACCCTGAGAAAATACCTGCCCGAAAACGCGGTCAACAAGACGGCGTCGATTGAACTCGGGGACGAAGCTAAAGCGAGTGACATCATCGCGCAGTTGGAGATCCCCGACGGCCACATCCACCTGATCCTGATCGACGGCAAGCACTCGTCTGAAGACACCCCGCTTTCGGATGGCGCGGTGGTCAGCTTCTTTCCGCCGATTGCCGGCGGCGCTTAGGTCCGGTGTCACGCCACACCTATTACGGATTCAAGCTGGAAGACGCCGTCCGGGGATTGAAACGGGCGTTGCGGGATGAGCAGATACCCGTCGTGTCGGTCCGCGAGGACGAAAACGAGGTGGTCTTCGCGGTACGGATCGCATCCGAAACCGGGGAAATCAGCCTGGCCTACCATACCACGACGGCCCATCCCCTGGCCAGGCTGGGCGATATACCCGCGATCGACGTTACGGTGGACGATCATCTGCCCGATGTCAAACCCGTGCTGACCATGGCATTTCTGAGAGGCGGAGGGTAACCTCATGCGCGCCGGTTTGCTGGTTTGCTGTTTCGTGGTTCCCGCGTTCATTTCCCGTTTCGCGATGCCCGCGTTCATTTCCCGTTTCGTGGTTCCCGCGTTCATTTCCGGTCTTCTGGCCAGTCTCCTGGCAACCCCCCTTCCGCTATCGGCCCAGGCTTCCGGCAGCAGCAGTCCGGCCGGCCAGATAGCCGTGGCCACGTCCGCCCTGAATCAGCTTTCCGATCTCGACGCCGGGTTCCTGATCCCCGATACCTTCAAGAAGGTCAGAGAAGCCTACGACCGATACACCCGGGCCATCCGGGAAGGCAGATCGAACCGGGACGTCCGGCGGGCCCATGCGGAGTTCGACGCAGTCCTGGTGCTGGCGCGGGAAAGACTGAAGCGCGTGAACGAAATGCTGATGGTCCCGCTGGAGAAGCGTGCGGCGGCCCGGCGGGCGAACGCTCCGGCGATGGTTCCGGACGCCTACGAGGCGGCCGAGAGACGCCTCGAACGGGCTATTTCCCGGCTGGAGGACGACCGGGTCTCCGATGCCTTCGCCCGGGGACAGGAAGCGGCCATGCTCTACGATGAGGCAAGGTCGTCGGTGATCGAGATGTCGCTCATCGGATCGGCGAGGGTCGGGCTGACGGAAGCCGGGAAGAAGGATTGGGACCGGCTCGCCCCGGCGTCCTTCGAGCGCGCCCGCCGGTTGACGGACGAAGTGACCGGCGCCCTGGACCGCGGAGAGCCCCTGTCCGTCGCGCTGCGAAACAAGGGCCAGGCGGCCGATTACGCGGTACGGCGCGCCATCGAGCTCGCCGCCCGGATCGACACCCTCCGCCGTGATTCCGGCAACTGGGAGCGCGTGCTGCTGTCACAGGAGGAGCTCGCCCGGCAAGCCGCCGACGCGGCGGGGACCGCCGCCGACTTCCTGGCGAACGATCCGCAGGCGATTATGACGGAAAGCCTGCGCACCCTCGCCGCACGACAGGATTCTCTCGCCGCCCTCCTCCGGCGCGCCGAAAGCGAGGGCGCGGCGCTCAGGGCCGAGGTCGATTCCCTGCACCAGGCGATCGAGCAGCAGCAGATCCGCCTGTCGTCCATGGTGGAGAACTACCAGCAGGACCTTCAGCGGAGAAAGGAGGCGCTGGACCGGGAACGCCGGGAACTCAGGGATTATCTGTACGAAAAGACCCAGTTGGATGCCGCCGCCCAGGCCCGGGAGCGTTTTTCGGACAGCGAAGCGATCGTGGCGCGTGACCCCGACCGGCTTACCCTGCGGCTCGTAGGCCTGTCTTTCCAGGCGGGAAGAACGAATATACCCGGCGGCGCGCGTGGGCTGCTCGAGAAACTCGGGGAATACCTCGCCTTGTATCCCCAGGCCCGCATCACCGTGGAAGGGCATACCGACGCCACCGGAAAAGAGGACAAGAACGTCACGCTCTCGAAGTCCCGCGCGGACGCGGTCATGCAGTTTCTGGCGGCCATGGGCGGGGTGCCGGAAGAACGGATGACGGCTTCCGGCTTTGGCAGCGCCCAGCCCATCGCGAGCAACAACACGCGCAGGGGCAGGGGACAGAACCGAAGGATCGACGTGGTCCTGACCTTCAGTCGAGACCTGTAGCACGCGCCGGTTGTAACGCGTCCCGTTGCGAGGAGAACCCGAAATTGAGCAGAGAAACAGGCAGCGAACGCTACGAAGAGATGAAGGAGAAGCTGTTTTCGGCCGTGATCGCCGACGCGCTGGATGCCTGCGGCTATCGAGACCAGATCCTCCGGCACGATATCCGGCCCCTGTATCCCGGCGCGGTCGTGGTGGGCCGGGCGCTGACCGTGCTGTCCGTCGACGTGTACGAGATCCCCGAAGAGCCTTACAAGCTGGAACTGGAGGCCGTGGACGCGCTGAAACCCGGAGACGTCCTCGTGGCGCAGACCAACGGCACGACGCGCAGCAGCCTCTGGGGCGAACTCCTCTCGACCGCCGCGGAGGCCCGGGGCGCGCGCGGCGCGGTGATCGACGGCTTTACCCGGGATTCGCAGGCGATCGCCGACATGGGCTTTCCGCTGTTCGTCCGGGGCATCGCACCCTATGACTCGAAGGGACGGAGCGACGTCATCGCCTACAATACCCCGATCGACTGCGGCGGCGTGAAGGTGTTTCCGGGCGATCTCGTTTTCGGTGACTTCGACGGGGTCGTGGTCGTTCCCCGGGCCGCGGAAGAACAGGTACTGAAGGCGGCGTTTGAAAAGGCGGCGGAAGAGAAAGAGGTCAAGCAGGCCCTCGAGAACGGCATGTCCGCCACGGCCGCCTTCGAGAAATACGGCATTCTCTGATGCAGCCCCTCGTCGAGTGCGTGCCCAATTTCAGCGAGGGGCGCGATTCGGGCATCGTGGAGGCTATTGCCGCCAGTATCGCCGCCACCGACGGCGTCCACCTGGCCGGCATGGAAATGGACGGCGACCACAACCGCTCCGTCATCACCTTCATGGGCTCGCCCGAAGACGTCGCCCGGGGCGCTGTCGAAGCCTGCAGGACGGCCCGGGAACTCATCGACCTGAGACGCCACCGCGGCGTGCATCCCCGGATCGGCGCCACGGACGTCATTCCCTTCATTCCCCTTTCTCACTGCACCATCGCCGACTGCGTCGCCGTCGCCCGGGCCTGCGGCGAGGAGATCGGTCGAACCCTCGGAATTCCCGTGTATTTCTACGGGGACGCCGCGCTGCATGCACGGCGCGTTGAGCTTCCGGAGATACGCCGGGGAGGATTCGAGGGTCTGGCGCGTGAATCCCGCGGGGGGTTGGCGCGTGAATCCCGCGGGGGGCTTGGACGAAGGCCCGATGCCGGTCCGCAGATGGTCCACGTTTCCGCCGGCGCCACGGCGGTGGGCGTCCGTGATATCCTCGTCGCGTATAACGTCAACCTGGATACCGACGACGTGCGCGTCGCCCGGGCGATCGCCCGGAACGTCCGGGAGAAAGACGGCGGGCTGCCCGGCGTCCGGGCGCTTGGGCTGCTGCTGCCGGGACGGCATCTCGCCCAAGTATCCATGAACCTGGCCGACTACCGCAAGACGGATATGGTCCAGGCATTCCACGCGGTCACGCGCCTCGCGGAAGCCAAAGGCGTCGAGGTCCTGGAGAGCGAACTGGTCGGACTCGCCCCCCGTGCGGCCATGGGCGGGGCGGCGCCCGAGGATCTGCGCATGGCCCCCCTGGACCCCGCCCGGTTCCTGGAATATCATACGCGGCTGTTCGACTGATCGGCCTCTCCGATCCATATTTGCTTGACTCCCTACCACCCGCTTCATATCATGTTGACTAAATTAGTAAACTAAAGCCCGACGGCCAGGGAGGACGCATGCGGGTTTCAGCCAAGGCGGAGTATGCGTGCAGGGCGGTGCTGGAGTTGACGCGCTACCACGACAAGGCGGAAGTCATCCATATCAGCGATATCGCCGTACGGCAGTCCATTCCGGAAAAATACCTCGTTCAGATCCTCCTGCAGCTGCAGCGCGCCGGCCTGGTGCGGAGCAAGCGCGGCGCGACCGGGGGCTATTCCCTCGCCCGGGCGCCGGGCGAAATCTCGCTCGGCGACGTGATCCGGGCGATGGACGGCGCCCTGATCTCCATCGAAAGCCTGTCCGGCGACGCCGAAATATCGGACCAGATGAGCGGCCAGCACGTATTGAAGGACGTCTGGATGGGCGTGCAGGAACAGCTCGGCGAGATCATGGACGGCATCACGTTCGAAGACATTTCCAGGCAGGCCCAGAAGAGCCTGTCCATGTACTACATCTGAAGGTACTACATCTGAAGGATCGTCCGTGGCCTCCGGGAACGGCATATACGACAGCGCCCTCGACCTGATCGGCAACACCCCGCTGATACGCCTGGGCCGGGTAAACCCGGTATCCGGCGTCGACCTGCTCGCCAAGCTCGAATCGGACAACCCCGGCGGCAGCGTGAAGGACCGCGTGGGCCTGAGCATGATCCTGGACGCGGAGCGGCGGGGTCTGCTCAAACCGGGCGGCACCATCGTGGAGCCCACGAGCGGCAACACGGGACTCGGCCTGAGCATGGTGGCCGCGGTAAAGGGCTACAAGGTCATCCTCGTGATGCCCGACAACATGAGTTCGGAGCGGCGCGTGCTGCTGACCTCCTACGGCGCGGAGCTGGTGCTGACGCCCGGCATGCTGGGCATGGCCGGCGCCGTGCAGAAGGCGGAGGAGATACTCGCCGAACACCCGGACTACTTCATGCCCCAGCAGTTCAAGAACCCCGCCAACGTGGAAATACACCGGAAGGCCACGGCCGAGGAGATCTGGGCGGCGACGGGCGGAAAAATCGACGCCTTCGTGGCCGCCGTGGGCACCGGGGGCACGCTGACCGGCGTGGGGCAGTACCTGAAGGAGAAGGACGCGCGCATTCGCGTGATCGCGGTCGAACCCTCGCTCTCCCCCGTGATCTCGGGTAAACCCGTGGAGAGCCTGGTGCACGCCATCCAGGGCATCGGCGCCGGATTCATCCCCGACATCCTGGATACGTCGATCATCGACGAGGTGATGTTGATCGACGACGAGGACGCGTACCAGACGGCTCGCCGCCTGGGCCTGGAGGAAGGGCTCCTGGTGGGCATCTCGGCGGGCGCCAACGTATGCGCGAGCTTGAGGGTCGCCGAGAGCATGGACGAAGGCCGGATCGTGACCATCCTGTGCGACACCGGAGAACGATACCTGAGCATCCGGGAGTATTTCGAAGGACAGAGCGATTAAGAGGAGGAACCGTTAAGATGTCCGTTACCGTTCGCATTCCAACCCCGCTGCGCAAGTTGACCGCCAACCAGTCCGAAATCGAAATAGACGGTGAAACCGTCGAATCGCTGATCGGAAACATGGAGGCGTCCTACCCCGGCATCAAGGACCGCCTCTGCGACGAATCCGGCAAAGTGCGGCGGTTCATCAACATCTACATCAACGAAGAAGATATCCGGTTTCTGGACGGTACGGACACCGCGGTGAAGGCCGGTGACCGGATTTCCATCGTTCCCGCCATCGCGGGCGGCCTGGGCGGTCCATGCACCGTGGGCGGTCCGTGCGGTCCATGCACCGTGGACGATCTGGACGGTCCAGGCGGCCTGGGCGGTCCGGGTGGTTCGGACGGCCTGGGCGGTCCGCGGCAGAGCGACGTGGGGGACGGCGGCTGATGTCCTCCGTGCGGGTGCGCGTACCCGCGACCACCGGCAACCTGGGTTCCGGCTACGACTGCGCCGGCATGGCCCTCGGTCTCTACAACACCATCGAGGTTACCGAAACGGAATCCGGCCTCGAGGTGGCCGTGGAGGGCGAAGGGGCCGGCGCGGTACCTCTCGATGAGACCAACCTGTGCATCGTCTCCGCGCGGACCGTTTTCGATACCGTAGACTGGCGTCCCACCGGCCTTAAGGCCCGCATGCGCCACGCGATTCCGGTGTCACGGGGGCTGGGCAGCAGCGGGGTCGCCATCGTGGCGGGCGCCGTGGCGGCCAATGAACTCGCGGGGCGGCCGCTGGGCACGCCGGAACTACTCCGCATTTGCTCCGACCTGGAAGGCCATCCCGACAACGTCGTTCCGTCCCTGCTCGGCGGGCTCTCCGTAAGCGGCGAGCGGGCGGGAACGATCGTGTACCGGACCTACTCCGTACCCGCTGACCTCCAGGCCGTCGTGGCCATTCCCGAATTCACCCTCGATACGAAAGTTGCCCGCGGCGTCCTGCCGGAATCGGTATCCATGGAGGACGCGGTCTACAACCTGTGCAGCGTCGGGCTGCTCGTCGGCGGCATGGTGACGGGGGACTACGCCTTGCTCCGGGAGGGCATGGCCGACCGCCTGCACCAGCCCTACCGGCAGCGCCTGGTGCCCGGACTAGCCGAGGTGATCGCGGATGCCCTGGATGCCGGCGCCCACGGCGCGGCCCTCAGCGGCGCCGGTCCCACGGCCATTGCCCTGGCCACGGAGCATCACGCGGAGATCGGGGAAGCCATGGTGGGTGCCTTCGCCCGGCACGGCGTTTCCGGACAATACCGGGTTCTGTCCATTGATAATGGCGGGTGCGAGGTTCTGCGGGACTGAGCCGCGGGACTGGGCCTGAGAGCCTGAACCTGCGGGACTGAACCCGCGGGACTGAGCTTACAGGGCTGAGCCCGCAGGAACCAGGCACACCTCAAAACCCTTCGGTACCGATACCATGGGCGCACTCAATAACATTCGCGTCATCGACCTGACCCGGGTGCTCGCCGGTCCCTTCACGACCATGACCCTGGGCGACCTGGGTGCCGAAGTCATCAAGGTCGAGCCCTTCGGCGGAGACGAGGCGCGGGGATTCGGTCCTTTCAAAGAAGGCATAAGCGGCTATTTCGAGAATGTCAACCGGGGTAAGCAGAGTATCGCCATCGACCTGAAGCACCCCACCGGCCGCGCATTGCTCCTCGATCTGATCGGGAAGTCGGACGTCCTGGTCGAGAACTTCAGGCCGGGCGTGATGAAAAAACTTGGACTGGACTACGAGACCCTGCAGGCGCGTTTCCCCGGACTGATCTACGCGGCCTGCTCCGGGTTCGGCCAGACCGGACCCTACGCCCGGCGCGGGGCCTACGACATGATCATCCAGGGCATGGGCGGCATCGTCAGCATTACCGGCGAACCGGACCGTCCGCCCGTCCGCGTGGGCGTTTCCATCGGGGACATCGCCGCCGCCCTCTACTCCTGCATCGGCATACTCACGGCGCTGTTTACCCGGACGCAGACGGGCCGGGGCCAGATGGTGGACATCGGCATGATGGACTGCCAGGTCGCCCTCCTCGAAAACGCCATCGCCCGATACGACATGACGGGCAGCGTCCCGGAGCCCCTGGGAGCAAGGCATCCGTCCATCACGCCCTTTCAGGCCGTCGAGACCCGGGACGGATGGATCATGATCGCGGCGGGGAACAACGTCCTCTGGCGCCGGCTCTGCGAAGTGATGGGCAGAGACGGCCTGGTCGAAGACGCGCGGTTCAGGGACAACAACCTGCGCACCGAACACCACGCCGAACTGCACGCGATCCTGAGTGATGTCTTCAGAGAAAGTAGTGCGGAGGATTGGTTGCGGCGGCTGGACGCGGCCGAGATCCCCTGCGGTCCCATTCAGAACATCCGGCAGGTCGTGGAAGATCCCCAGGTACTGGCCCGCGATATGATCGTAAAGCTCCTGCACCCCGTCGCCGGTCCGCTGCGCATTGCCGGCTCGCCCCTCAAGCTCTCGGACACTCCGCCCGAAATCAACCGGCACGCCCCCGCCCTGGGCGAACACACCGACCAGGTCCTTCAGACGCTGCTCGAGACGTCGCCGGACGACTTGGCAGGGTGGCGGGAATCGGGCGCGATCCGGTAAAAGGGAGTTACTCGTAAAAGTAAGCAGGTCCCATGAGCACGTCAATCCGTGAGGCGCGCTCATTCACGAGCTTTGCCCCTGTCCTTGAGCAGGTTGATTTTCCGCGGCGCAGATTCCTAGATTCAACTCGAAAAATCGACTAATCCCCAATAAGCCGGTTTCGGGTCGTGTATGCGTTTGATATCCGGGGCCTCCTGCGCTTGGTCTCCCCGTATGATGCGTCATGCCACGATCAAGTCAGGGACTATGCGATTGATTCATACATCATATCAGGAGCGAACCGGGGAACGCGAACTGCAATGGACGAATACCAAAATCAAAACCGGGTCGCCGTCTGGGGCGTTCCCGAAAACACGCGATGGTGGTTTACCGTTGTCTTCCTGGCCATCACGGCAGCAAGCCACACCGTATTCTGGAAGTTCGGTGTTTACGCCCTTTCAATTGAGCTCGTCTTCGATTATATTATCAAGATCGGAGGATCATCGGTCTTCGCCACGTTTACGATCATAGAAGGAGTGGATATCATGGGATGGCTCTACGAATCCATAAAGCGACGCCACCGGGAGGAGGGTCGCGCGGAAGGCCGCGAGGAGGGTCGGAGAGAAAGAGACCAGGCTTACAGGGAGTGGATCAGCAGGGAACAGGAGGCTGGAACGCTCGGAACGCCGAAGCAAAGTCCTCCGCCGTTTCTCGATGACGTGGACGTGGTCTCGCAATCAGGACGAGGCTCGGCATAGGCCTGTTTAGAAGCAATCAAGACGGGGCCCGTATCCCAGTCCTTCACGTCAAAGTATCCGTCCGCGCTATCATAATCCATTCTGACACACCGGCATCACCCATATTGGTCAGATGTACCGCTTCCCGTGGGCATCGCGACTGAAAACTGCCGGTCATCCGTGCCGGGACCCTACCCCACAGCCTCCACCACCAGATCGCCGACTTCGCTGGTACTGTAGCCCATCCTGCCGGCGTCCATGCTCTTCATTTTGGTGCTTACCACGTCGATGATGGCCCGTTCCACGGCATCGGCGGCCTGAGCTTCGCCCAGTTGCGCGAGCATCATCTGGCAGGAGGCGATGGCCGCGATGGGATTGATGACGTTCTGGCCCGTGTACTTCGGCGCAGAACCCCCGATGGGCTCGAACATGGAAGTCCCTTCGGGGTTGATATTGCCTCCCGCGGCGATGCCCATGCCGCCCTGGATGATGGCGCCGAGGTCGGTGATGATATCGCCGAACATATTGGTCGTGACGATGACGTCGAACCACTCCGGGTTCTTCACCATCCACATGCAGGTCGCGTCCACGTGGGCGTAGTCGGCGGTGATCCCCGGGTATTCCTCTGCGACTTCGTAGAAGGTCCGCTCCCAGAGGTCGTGGGCATAGGTCAGCACGTTGGTCTTGGCGCAGAGGGTCACCTTGTTCTGCCGGTTGCGCGCCTTCGCCGTCTCGAAGGCGAAGCGGATGCAGCGTTCCGCGCCCTTGCGGGTGTTGATGGATTCCTGCACCGCGACCTCGTCGGGCGTGCCCTTCTTGTACACACCGCCGGCGCCCACGTACAGGTCCTCGGTGTTCTCCCGGACCACGACGAAGTCGATGTCCTCGGGGCCCTTGTCCTTGAGCGGGCAGTCCACGCCGGGGTACAGCTTGACGGGACGCAGGTTGACGTAGAGGTCCAGTTCGAAGCGGATGGTGAGGAGGATCCCCTTCTCGAGCAGGCCCGGCGGGCAGTCCGGGTGACCGATGGCGCCGAGGTAGATGGCGTCGTAGTGCCCCAGTTCCTGCAGGCCTTCTTGGGGCAGGATCTCTCCCGTCCTCAGGTATCGCTCGCCACCGAAATCATATTCCGTGAGTTCATAGTCGAATGAGAACTTCTCCGAGGCCGCCTCGAGCACTTTCAGCCCCTCGCGCACGACCTCCGGACCGGTCCCGTCGCCCGGAATGACCGCGATATTATACAAGTGTTCCTCCCGCGTATTTTGGGATTCTTAAGGTTGGGTTATTCGACGTGCAGCCCGCTGTGCCGGGCAACGAGTTGATTGAGGGAATGGAGGTAGGCCTGGATGCTCGCCTTTACCACGTCGGTATCCGAGGCGTGGCTGTTGAAGGACTGGTCGTGGTAGCCCACGCTGACCTGGACGTGGTGGGCGCCTTCGCGGCCGTTCGACGAGGTCTGGATGTCCTTCACGTAGGTGGGCAGCTTGGTGATCCGGTCCACGGCGTTCAGGGCGGCGAGGATCTGGTTTTCGCCTACGCCCGCCTCTTCGATCGTTTCACCGCTGACGTGGAGGCGAACGTTCGCGTCGGCCTGTCCCGAGTGGGACGAAGTCACCCTGAAATCCTCAAGCAGGTACTGTTCGGGCACTTCCACGGGCGTGTCGGTCACGATACGGTGGAGGTCCTCGTCGGACACTTCCTTCTGCCGGTCCGCCACGTTCAGGAAGCGCACGTGGACCTTCTCGAACTCCTCCTTCTGATCTTCGTCGTACGTATAGCCCAGAATTTCAAGCCGGTGCCGCAGGGCGTGCCGGCCGGACCTGGCCGTCAGCACGATGTCGCTCTTCTCGATGCCCACGTCCGACGGCCGCATGATCTCGTAATTTTCACGGTGCTTGAGGAACCCGTCCTGGTGTATACCTGAGGAATGGGCGAAGGCGTTGCTTCCCACGATGGCCTTGTTGCGCTGCACGGGCATGTGCATCAGGTCCCGCACCAGCAGGCTCGTGGCGAAGATCTGCGTGGTTTCAATGCCGGTGCGGGCGTTGTAGAATTCCCCGCGCATCTTGACCGCCATGACGATCTCTTCCAGGGAGGCGTTCCCTGCCCGCTCGCCCACGCCGTTGACGGTGCATTCGACCTGGGTCGCGCCCGCCTTGATGGCCGCCAGGGAATTGGCCGTCGCCATGCCCAGGTCGTTGTGGCAGTGCACGCTGACCTTGGCCTTTTCGATGTTTGGCACGGTCGCGATCAGTCGGGAGATCAGATTGCCCCATTGTTCGGGTACGGCGTATCCCACGGTATCGGGGATATTCACCACCGTGGCGCCGGCGTCGATGACCGCCTCGACGGTCTGGCACAGGTAGTCGAAATCGCTCCGGGAGGCGTCCTCGGTCGAATACTCGATATCCTCGCACAGATCCTTCGCGAAGAGGACGGCCTGCACGCCCATGTCCATGATCTGCTCGCGGGACTTGCGGAACTTGTGCTTCAGGTGGGTGTCCGACGTGCCCAGGACGATATGTATCCGGGGGCGTTTTGCGGGTTTGACGGCCTCGGCCACGGCCACGATGTCCGATTCCACGGCCCGCGCGAGGGCGGTGATCACGGGGCCTTCGACCTGCTCGGCGATGTTCTTGACCGCGGCGAAGTCGCCGGGCGAGGACGCGGCGAACCCCGCTTCGATCACGTCGACGCCGAGTTCGGCGAGTTGGTGCGCGACCTGGATTTTCTCATCCCGGTTCAGCGAAGCGCCGGGTACCTGTTCCCCGTCGCGCAAGGTGGTATCGAAGATATCTACTTTTCGCATCGCCGCATGCTCCTGTTTACGGTCTGCGCCCGGGCGGCCGGCCGGGATGCATGCCGCGGCATGCTCCTGTTTACGGTCTGCGCGCAGCCGGCGGGTACGATCTTTCGGTTTGGCCTGTTCGGGAGGACGGCCCGGACGGCCTATCGACTTGGCCTGATCGGGGGACGGCCTACTTCTTCTCTTCGATCCAGCTCATCATGCTGCGCAGCTGCCGTCCGACCTCCACGATCTTCTTTTCCGACGCGTTGCGCCGCAGCGCGTGCATGACGGGCGCGTTGGCCTGGTTCTCGAGCATCCACTCCCGGGCGAAGGCGCCGGACTGGATCTCGGCCAGGATGCGCTTCATTTCGGCGCGGGTCTCTTCGTTGACGATCCGGGGACCGCGGGTCAGGTCGCCGAATTCGGCCGTATTGCTGACGGAATACCGCATGCCTTCTATGCCGCCCTCGTACATCAGGTCCACGATGAGCTTCAGTTCGTGGAGACACTCGAAGTAGGCGATCTCGGGCTGGTATCCGGCCTCGACCAGGGTCTCGAAACCGGCCATGACGAGTTCGGACGTACCGCCGCACAGCACGGACTGTTCCCCGAACAGGTCGGTTTCCGTTTCTTCCCGGAAGGTCGTCTCGATGACGCCGCCCCGGGTGCCGCCGATGCCCTTGGCATAGGCCAGGCCGATGTCCCGGGCCCTGCCGGTATGGTCCTGGTGGACCGCGAGCAGGCAGGGCACGCCGCCGCCTTCCTCGAAGACCCGGCGCACGAGGTGGCCCGGACCCTTGGGCGCGACCATGAAGACGTCCACGTTATCGGGCGGGACGACCTGGTTGAAATGGATGTTGAACCCGTGGGCGAAGGCAAGGGCGTTGCCTTCCGCCAGGTTCGGCGCAACGAAGTCGTTGAAAAGTCGCGATTGCAGTTCGTCGTTGACGAGCATCATGATGATGTCGGCCTCGGCGGCCGCCTGATCCACGGTACGGGGCTCGAATCCGTCCTCGACGGCCTGGTCCCACGAACCGCCCTTCCGCAGTCCCACGATGACGTTCAGTCCGGAATCACGGAGGGAAAGGGCGTGGGCGTGTCCCTGGCTGCCGTAGCCGACAACCGCGATGGTCTTGCCGTCCAGTATGCCCAGGTCGGCGTCCTGATCGTAATACAGTCGAGCCATTGGTTCTCCTTCGAGCCGTACCGGCGGTCAGGCCGGGTCGGCGGTGATCTTCCTGCGTTCCGTACCGGCGGTCAGGCCAGGTCGGCGGTGATCTTCCTGCGTTCCTTCTCCCAGACGGGCAGCGGGGCTTCCGGTGACGGGGTATCCTTGCTGGTCGATTCTCGGGCCAGCGCCACCCGGCCGGTCCGGGCGATTTCCCGCACGCCGAAGGGCCGGACCATGCTGATGATGGCGTCGATCTTGTCCTCGTTGCCGGTGGCTTCGAGCATGATCGTCTTCTGGTTGATGTCGACGATCTTGGCCTTGAAGATATCGGCGATCTGCACGAGCTCCTGCCGCGTGGACTGGCTGGCGTTCACCTTGATGAGGGCGAGCTCCCGGTTGATGAAATTCTCGCCGGTCAGGTCCACGACCCGGATCACGTCCACGATCCGGTTCAACTGCTTGATGATCTGTTCGATGATCATCTCGTCGCCCTGCGTGACGATGGTCATGCGCGCCGTGCCGGGTTCGGCGGCTTCGCCGACGGCGATGCTGTCGATGTTGAACCCCCGTCCGCTGAACAGCCCGGAAATGCGGGCCAGGACCCCGAACCGGTTCTCGACCACCATGGATATGGTATGGCGTGCCATGCTACGATCAACTCCCTGCCAGGATATTCCCGCTGGCCGCTTTTACTCCTCGTTTATTCCTCGATCATCTCGTGGGACGCCGCCCCCGCGGGGATCATGGGATACACGTTGCCCTCTTCGGCGATCACCAGGTCGAGCATCACGGGGCGGTCCCTGACCTTGCTGGCCTCGAGCCAGGCGCCTTCCACGTCTTCATCCTTGAACACCCGGATTCCCACGGCGCCGTAGGCCTCCGCCAGCTTCACGAAATCCGGGTTGGAATCGCGCAGGTCCACCTCCGAGTAGCGCTGCGAGTAGAACAGCTCCTGCCACTGCCGCACCATGCCGAGGTACCCGTTGTTCAGCAGCACGATCTTGATGGGCAGTCCGCAGGCCACGGCCGTGGCCATTTCCTGGATGTTCATCTGTATGCTGCCGTCGCCCGAGAACACGATGACCTCGCGGTCCGGGCAGGCGAACTGGGCGCCGATCGCCGCGGGCAGCCCGAAGCCCATCGTGCCGAGTCCGCCGGAGGTGATCATGGACCGGGGATTCGAAAAGCCGTACCACTGGGCCGCCCACATCTGGTGCTGGCCGACGTCGGTAACGACGAAGGCCTCGCCCTTCGTGAGCTGGCCGATCCGCTCGATGGCGTACTGGGCGCACAGCGGCAGGTGATCCGTTTCCTTCTCGACCGTCTCCCTGTTTACCCCCTCCAGCCCTTCCTCGTGGAGCCCGATCGTGTTCTCGTAGGTCAGCGGATGGTCCCGCTTCCACGCGTCGATCTCCTCGAGCCAGGCTTCCGTATCGGCCCGTTCCACCAACGGGACCAGCTGCTGCAGCACCTTCTTCACGTCGCCCACGATGGGCAGGTCCACCCGCACGTTCTTGTTCAGGGACGACGGATCGATGTCGATATGTATCTTCCTGGAATTCGGGGCGAACTCTTCGAGCTTGCCCGTCACGCGGTCGTCGAACCGGGCGCCGATGCAGACCAGCAGGTCGCACATCATCACCGCCGTATTCGCATACCACGTCCCGTGCATGCCCAGCATCTTGAGCGAAAGCGGATCGTTTTCCGGGTAGGCGCCCAGTCCCATCAGCGTCGTCGTCACCGGGGCGTTGAGCTTGCGGGCCAGCGCGCGGACTTCCTCCGACGCCTCGGAGATGATCGCTCCGCCGCCGACGTAGATCACCGGCTTCCGGGCCGAGGTGAGCATCTCCGCCGCCTTGCGGATCTGCTTCGGGTGTCCGTCGGTCCGGGGCTTGTACCCGCGGATGTCCGGCCGTTCCGGGTAAGAGAACTCGGCTTCTCCGATCTGGACGTCCTTGGGCACGTCGATCAGGACGGGGCCGGGCCTGCCGGTCGTCGCGATATGGAACGCCTCGGCGAATACCTGGGCGATGTCTTCGGTTTCCTTGATGAGGAAGTTGTGCTTCGTGATCGGCCGGGTGATGCCCACGGTGTCCGATTCCTGGAAGGCGTCGTTGCCGATCAGGTGCACCGGTACCTGGCCCGTGATCACGATCATCGGGATGGAATCCATGTACGCGGTCGCGATGCCGGTTACCGTGTTGGTGGCGCCCGGACCGGAGGAGACGAGGACCACGCCGGGCTTGCCGGTCGCCCGCGCGTAGCCGTCGGCCATGTGGGTCGCGCCCTGCTCGTGGCGCACGAGGATATGCTTCAGGCCGGTGGTGCGCTGAATCACGTCATAGGTCGGGATCACCACGCCGCCGGGATACCCGAAGACGACTTCGACCCCTTCCTTCTTCAGACACTCTATGACTATTTCCGCACCCGACAGTTCCATCGACCCTCTCCTTGTAAAACGGGCGTATTCCACCCGGAACGTGATCTGCCGTCCACGAAACCGGCTGGATTTCGTCGTGTTGAAAACCCCAACTTGTGCTTCGTAAAATACGCCCAAGGCGCCTGTTGTCAAGTTAAAACTCCATAGAAACCACTTGACGAAAAGCCCTGATTCCCTTATATGTTCTAGGCTTTGCAACAGGGGTCGGAACCGCTGTCGGTTCGACGTTTCTGCCTGTACGATCTACTACGTTTTGCGTGTGCCAGTTACTGGGATTGACTGGCGCGATTTACGACGTTTAACCACCGCGAATTACACCGGATTACAACCGGAAGCCTTACACAACGAGCAATCTGGAGGACCGGGTCGATGGCAAGAACCAGGCGGCGCATCAGCCGTCGCGAGATGAAAGAAGACCGATTCATCCTGTGGCTGTACGAATTAAGCAGCGAGATCGACAAGCACTGGAAAACGCTCGTCGCGGCCGCCGTCCTGATCATCGCCTGCGTGGCCGGCTGGTACTACTGGACGGACAAGCAGACCGGCGACCTGGTCGAGGCGGGCAGGGTGTTCGCGCCGGGCCAGACGGCGATGCAGGACAACCGCTATGAAGACGCCATTCCCATCTTCGAGCGGGTCGTGAACGAGTTCGGCGGGACGTCCCTTGCCCTCGAGGCGACGATCGAGCTGGCCAACGCGTATTTTCAGACGGGCGACTTCGAAAAGGCGCGTACGTACTACCAGGCGTACCTGGACGAATACGGGGACGAGGACGCTTATTTCTCGCTGGCCGCGCGCTCGGGCCTGGCCGCGTGCGACGAAGAGGAAGAGAAGTACGAAGAGGCTGCCGGCCGGTACCTCGCCCTGGCGGAAGAAGATCCGGACAGCTACCTCGCCCCGGGCTTTCTGATCGACGCCGCACGGTGTTACGGCGCCGCGGATCAGACGGACCGGGCACGGTCCCTGTACGACCGCGTTGTCGAAGACTACGAAGCCACGCCTTATGCCCGGGACGCCCGGATCGCGTTGACCGCGCTCTAACCCCCGCGTTGGCCGCACTTCAACCTTGCGTTGACCTTGGCCGCGCTTCAAACTCGCGTTGACCACGCGCTAACCGTGTGTCGACCGCGCCCAGGCCTTGCGTAAACCGCACCCTGACGGAGTTCGCGTGAAGGTTACCAACTTCGCCCCCGGTCCCACGCCGGTTCCCGACCGTGTCGTCCGAAAGATGTCGGAACCGATCCTCACCCACCGTTCCAGCGAATTCAGCGATCTGCTCAGGCAGGTCACTTCGGGCCTCCAACACGTCTTTCAGACTAAAAACGACGTGCTTGTGCTCACCGCCTCCGGCAGCGGCGCCATGGAGGCCGCGGTCGTCAACCTGCTGTCCCCGGGAGACCGGGTGCTTGCGGTCAGCGGAGGGAAGTTCGGCGGGAGATGGGTTGAATTGTGCGAGACCTTCGGCCTGGACGCGCTGCCCTTCGACATGGAGTGGGGAAAAGCGGCGGACCCGGATGAAATCGACCGCGTCCTGGGGGAAAAAGGACCCTTCGAGGCCGTGCTGGCCACCCACAGCGAAACGTCCACGGGGGTGCTCCACGACGTCGAAGCCCTGGGCCGCGTCGCCAGCAGCCACGGCTGCTACTTCATTGTCGACGCCATCAGCGGACTGGGCGCCAACGAGCTCAGGACGGACGACTGGCACGTCGATATTGCCCTGACAGGTTCGCAGAAGGCGCTCATGATTCCGCCCGGCCTCGCCTTCATCAGCGTCAGCGAACGGGCGTGGCAGGGGATTGAGCGAAACGCGCTCCCATCCTACTATCTCAACTTGAAACGGGCCAAGGATTCCTTCGACAAGGGGCTTACGCCTTATACGCCCGCTGTTTCGCTGCTCATGGGGCTGGCCGAGTCACTGAGGATGATGCAGGAAATCGGCCTGGAGGAAATCTACCGGATTCACGAACGGAACGCCCGGGTGACCCGCGCGGGCGTCGCGGCCCTGGGCCTGGAAGTCTTCGCCCGCAGGCCCTCGAACGTACTGACGTCGGTGTCCATGCCCCCGAGCATCGACGGGTCCGCGTTGCTCAAGACGGTCAAGCAGGAATGCGGGGTGACCATCGCCAACGGGATGGAGCACTACCGGGGCAAATACATCCGCATCGCCCACCTGGGCTACGATATCGCCCCCTCGGACATGCTGGTCGCCGTATCGGCCCTGGAGCACGGCCTGAACCGCCACGGATACGAGTTCGAGTCCGGTGCGGGCATCGCCGCGGCGCAGCGGGTGATACTGGAGACGGGTTAAGGGCTGGCCGGGCGGCCCGCGGGCGCTTTTGGCCGGTACTCAATTATTCAGTTCGCGGATCTCGATGTTGCCTTCGCTGGTCTCCAGCCAGATCCTGGTTCCGCCGCCGTTGAGTTTGTACGTTGCGCTGATCTCCCCCTTTTTCCCGTCTACCCTTTTCCCGTCCGATTCGAAATCGGACCTTATCTTGTGTCGCGACGAATTACCATTGGTGTTGTTTCGCGCAGGGATATCTGGAGGATTTATGGCAGACTCTATTCGCTTATCTACGGATTCCCTCTGTGCGGCCTGCAATTCCCTCTGTGCAGCCTGCAATTCCCGTTGGGCCTCTCTCAACATCCGTTGCAGTTCTTCGGATGTCATCTCTGCCCGGTCCGCCCGGTCCATGCTGCGTGATACCACTTCTTCTATGTTCTTCGTGATCTTTTCGATAATCCCCTTCAACTTTTCCTCGTCGATCTCCGTGACCTGCTGATTGCGAAAGATGGTTTCGAACCCCGGCCTATAGGTAGCCTCGGGGTTTCCGTCGGGACCAATGACCTCAGCCCCGCGAACGTGAAAGCCCCACCGCGTCTCCACGTTGATCCGCGCTTCGATGGTCGCCTTCGCTTTCGGATCCACGTAGACTACGATGTCTCCGCCGGCAGAAACTAGCGAACTGCCCCTGGATCCCTCCGGGGTGATTTCAGCCAGCACGTCGCCGCCCGCGGTCCGGGCGTCGATCGCCCCTCTCACGTTCAGCAGATCCAGCTCGCCCCCGGCGGTTTTCGCCTGAATTACGCCCTTCGCGTTGCGCAACTCGATATCGCCGCCCGCCGTCGTGATGCGGGCGTTCCCCGATAGCTCGCCGATCTCGATATCGCCTCCGGAGGTCCTGATGCGTGCGTCTCCGCCCACGGACTCGATGGCGATGTCTCCGCCGGAGGTCTGGGCTTCCAGCGTATTGCCCACGTGCCCGATCCGGATGTCCCCACCGGAAGTCTGGGCGTCGAGGTCGGACGAGGCCTTCTCGACCCGGATGTCGCCCCCTGAAGTCTGCAGATGGACGTCCCCGCCTATCGTACCCACCCGGATGTCCCCCCCGGACGTGGTCAGCTCCACTTCACCGCCGATATCCCGGAGCGTAACGTCCCCGCCCGAAGTATGACTCGTCACGTCGCCGGCCAGGTCGCCCACGACCTCGATATGGCCTCCGCCGGTGCGCAGGTCCAGATCGAACTCCGCGGGCAGGTCGATTTTGAAACGAATGCCCTTGCCTCGTTTTAACGACCATGGCGAATACCTCGAGTCGTAATCGACGCGCAGGATGCCCCCCTCGTACCGTATCCTGAGATCCTTTGCGCCGTTCGCCGGGATACCCTGGACGGTTACGACGGCCTCGTTCTTCCCCCACGTGGAGATGATGATGTCGCCCGCCCTGGTGTTCAGATCGAGCTTCCCGTCCCGTTCGACCTGGAAAGTCTCCGACCGGCTGCCGGAAATCCTGCCCTGGTCATCCGTGGCCGCCAGGGTCTGCTGCGCCAGGGCTTGCTGCGCAAACAACAAAACGCCGAGTGTACAGGCCAGTAATCTCATGATCGCTCCTCCTCTGTCGGCCGCGTCCCGTTACGGTGCGGACAGGTTGCTGAGCACGGTCCTTGCCTTCGTGCGGATATAGGCGTTTTCATCGGAAACCATGCTGGCTCTGAGTACCCTTTCCAGGTTCTCGTCGTACGAAGCCGGCACCTGCTCCTGCAGCCGGTTGATCGCGTTTATCCTGAGGGCCGGATTCTCGTCGAAGACCAGCGTGTGGATCATGGCGTCCCTGATTTCCGCGTCGAAGGGATACCGGGAGAGCGCGTTGAACGCCTCGCCGCGGACCCCGGCATTCGCGTCCGTCTTCAGGGCCGTCACGAGGGCGTCCTTGATCTCTTGCTCCGAATGCAGGTCTTCGGAAGCGCTCACGGCGTTCACCGCCCGCAGCCTGACCCCGGGATTCTGTTCATTCAGCACGGTAAAAGTGAGTACGCGTTGTATGCCGGGATCGTCGACCGTTCCCCTGATCTGCACGGGCCGGACGGCTTCGAAGCCGATTTCCAGCATGCCGTCGGACAGGTCCGAATCCACGAACCGGACGTTCGAGATGGCCACGTCGTCATGGGTCAACAGGTCCGTCTGGTCCATGCCCGGCGCCGCAAATCCGAAGGTACGGTTCCCCTGGAAGGCCAGGTAGTAACCGGCCGCCAGGCCGACGAACAACAGCGCCGCTCCGCCGAGCACGGAGCGCCAGGAAGGATGCGTGTTCAAGGTAAGTCTTTGCAGGCCATGAAGAAATCGATCCATCCACGCCTTCGGGAAACGGGGTGCAGGGCGGCTGAGCGTCACATCGCGGCTGAGCGTCACGGCGGACCACAGGTTGGCGCGGGCTTCCCGCAGGTCCGCTTCACCCGGACGGGCAGGCGCGGCGTCCTCCATGACGAGTCTGAATTCCTCCAGGCGGACCCGGTACGCCTGGCACTGTTCGCATGACTCGAGATGGTCGTTCAGCTGCCGCTGGTCCGTGTCGGACAATTCACCGTACCGGGAGAGTTCCAGCCATTCCTCCCATTTCCTGTGAGACTGGTTCTTATCCGTTTTCATGACGCGATGTCCTTAAGTTGTTCACGCAGCCTTCGGGTGGCGTCGAACAGGTATTTCTTGACCGCCCCTTCGGTGCATTCGATGATTCCGGCGATTTCCCTCAGTTTGAATCCTTCGTGATGCCGCAGGACGAAAACGGTGCGCTGACGGGGCGAAAGGGCGCCGACGGCCACGCGGATACGCGCCGAGAGTTCGTTGTTGACGGCCAGGGCGTCCGTCCGGTCGGGCGCAACCGGCAAAACGCGGTCCTGGAACGAACCTGTATCTTCCGCGGCGTTTTCCTCGATGGACACGAAGCGGTTCTTCCCGTGCTTTGTTCTGTGCGTGAGGCAGACATTGGTGACGATCCGGTAAAGGTAAGTGGAAAACCGGCTTCTGAATTCGAATTTTGGCAGCGCCTTTAAGACCCTTATGAACACTTCCTGGTAAACATCCTTCGCGTCGTCCACGTTTCCCACGAAGGACACGGCCATGGACAGCACTTTCTCGTCGTATCGGTATACGAGTTTCTCCAAGGCCCTCATGTCGCCGGCCCTGGCCCTGAGGATCAACGCGCGGTCTTCCTGGTCCGTGTGACCTTTTACCGCATGGCCTTCTACCGAATCAGATGCCATGTCGCCTTCCTGGTGGTCTGGTCCGGTCCGGCTGTCGAGTTTCCGGGCAGTTTCCACGACGGTCGCCTGGTAACGCGGTACATGAACAGGTCGCCTGCTGTTTATGAGACCGCCCATGTATCGACTTGGTTGGGGGGATGCTACGCTTTTTTTCAAAACAGGGCGGCGCGGGTGAACACAACGAGAGGCGCGGGCGAACACAACGAGCGGCGCGGTGAACACAACGAGAGGCGCGGCCAGTATAACAAGACAGGGGCCTGGAATCTGGAGATTCCGGATAGAGGAAACTACGCTGTGGCGAGGAATGCGCGACGTGTGGCGCAGTCTACCGGAGCAGGCTGGGCGGCACGTCGCGTGGGGTCGTTCAGGCTGAGTAAGCGAGCGATTGGTCCGGGTTCCGGGGATCGTCGTTTCCCGTCTCCCTCGGGCAGGACCGGAAGGCGTATCGCGACGTCCGCAACCACGCATGATTTGCGGCCGTGACCGTCCGGCGGCGAGGACCCCATACCACACGAGGCAGACCCCCCGCGGCGCCGGCGCTTCCGAATGCCCTGCCGTTCGCGACTACGGCCGTCAGGCGTCCTTGGAGGCGGACGTACCCGAGGTACTCTGATTCTCCTCGGCGGGATCTTTCTTTTGCGCTTTCTTGAACTCGGTGATCCCCTGGCCCAGGCCCTTGGCCAGTTCAGGGAGCTTCTTCGCCCCGAAGAGGACCATGACGATCACAAGAATGATAATCAGTTCTGTCGTGCCGAAACTTCCGAGCATTGCAAATCACCTCCTCGTACTTGAGGATATCCCCATCGCCCCGTCTTGTCAAGCGGCAATGTATCGTTTCCCGTCCCGGCGCGTGGCATGAACGATGCCGGGCCGATCTCCCGGGGAGCGGTTTAGAATCCTTGCCATTGCGTACATTGAACGTTTATTTAGTGCTTGGTGATATAAGCAGATGACGCTGAAGACCATCCATTCGTTCAAGGAGGACATGGTGATCGTCCGTATCGAATACTGCGCCGATTGAAGCTACGAACAAGACGCCGCCGGGTTGGCGGTGAAACTGCTGGAGTACTATAAACGCGATATCGATCAGCTGCAACTCCTGCCGGCCGGCGGAGGCAGGTTCGAAGTCACTGTCGATGATACGCGGGTTTTCTCTAAACTGGAAGCCGACCGTTTTCCCGAGTACGAGGAGATCAAGGGCGCCATCGAGGCGCTGATTGCGGGCTGAAGCTGCCTGAACTGCCTGAAACCGCACGAACCGGACCCTGAGAAAGTCGGTCTTTCCGGTCGGGCCGCGTGGTCCGTGCGGCGTGGCCGGTCCATCGAGGTGGGTATGAATATCGACGTTTCACTGGAAAATGAGATCGCCGTACTGCGCATCGAGGGCAGGCTGTGGGAAGAGGGGGACGGCATCGAACTGGACCGCAGGATCGACGAGGCCCTCGCCCGCGGCTGCACGCGCTTCGTTACCGACTTGACGGGCGTGCCCATCATGAACAGTTCGGGACTGGGTTCGCTGATCGCGGCGATGAAGAAGATCAGGTCCAGCTCCGGAGAGATGGCGCTCACGGGCGTGAACGACCGGCTGAATCACCTGTTCCGGATCACCCGGCTTCACACCGTCTTCAAGACCTATGATGACGTCGGCGCCGCCATGGAAAACCTGCACGCCGACGTTCAGTAACCCGCACGCCTGCGCCTCGAAAGTACAAGCCCGATCCGCCCGAAATCGCGCGCCTGAAGTTCCGACTGGTGCACGAGGCCCATATGCCGGATTATCAACCCCTGGACATTACCGCCTGCTGCAACGCGAACCGGCAGGTCTACGATGCCATAGCGGACCCTCCGCTCGGATCGCAGACGTTCCACGGCCTGCCGTTTCAGATCGGCGACGGAGCCGTGGATTCCGACTGTTTCATCGGCTTCGGTTCACAGATGGGCTGTCCAACGAAGGCTGTCACGATTCCAGTCGGGCGTTCCGCGGTCAACGTGGTCTTCGCCCACGCGGTGATCCGGTCGAAGATCATGGCCGGCGGTCCGATCGCCCTTCCCGTGGCCGCGTACCGGTTCGTCTGGGACGACGGGCAGGACGAGTCCGTGACGATACGCGAGCGGTTCGAGATCGGCTACATGCCGCTGCCGTGGGGACAGTACCCCTTCCTTTGCGTTCCGGACGAAAAGCCGACTCCATACAGTCGGTCCGGCGGCGACTGGAACGACGCCGGCCGCAGGCAGACGGAAGCCGAACAGGGCTGGCCCCGGGGATACTACCTCTGGGCGTGGCGCAATCCACGGCCCGAACGGGCCCTCCGTTCCATCGAAATCATACCCGAAGGCCCGCCCTTCGTGGTGGCCGCCGTCACCCTCGGCCACGTCGACGAAGACCCCATCTGCCGATGGGCCGCACGGGACGTCCGGATCGACCTCAAAAACCCGGAAGACGCGGAAAAGCCGTTCAACCTGGAAGTGGAGGTGGATCGGGGATACGCGACGTACGCCTACCCGCTGCCCGGCCAGGTCGACGAGGCCTTCATGAACGACACCCACCGGGGATGGGGGCAGGCGGACGCCGATCGCGCCAGTCCCGCCCACGTGGGCGTGGCCGGCACGCCGTCGGCCACGGTGACCGTGAAACAGGACGGTGAGGCGGTCGGGACCGCGAACTGGGGCGCGCTGGAAGCCAGCGAGGTCGTCGAAACCCCCGAGGTCCGGTTCGAGATCATCGACACGGGCCGGAACTGGGTCCACACCACGGTCCTGGACGACGCGACGGGCCAGCCGGTCCCGTGCCGCGTGCATTTCCGCTCGGCTCGGGGCGTGCCCTACGCGCCGCACGGGCACCACGCCCACGTGAACTCAAACCTGGAGACGTGGCACGTGGACGTGGGCGGCGACGTCCGGCTGGGTCAGATGTCCTACGCCTACATCGACGGGAAGTGCCAGGGGTGGCTGCCCCGTGGCGAGGTGCACGTGGACGTTGCACGGGGATTCGAGTACGAACCGCTTCGCCAGCGCGTCACCATCGAGCCCGGTCAGCGCGAGTTGACCCTGCGGCTCAAGCGGTGGACCGATCTGAACGCGGAACGATATTTCAGCGGCGACACCCACGTGCATTTCCTGTCCACCCAGGGCGCCCAGCTCGAGGCCCGGGGAGAAGACCTGAACGTGGTCAACCTCCTGCTTTCCCAGTGGGGCGGTCTCTTCACGAACACGGAGGAGTTCACCGGCGCGGCGAACGTGGCGCCGGACGGGGATACGATCGTGTACGCCACGCAGGAGAACCGCCAGCACATCCTGGGCCACCTGTCGCTCCTCGGCCTCAAGGAGCCGGTCATGCCCTGGTGCTCGGACGGACCCAGCGAGGCCGAACTGGGAGGCAACCTGGAGACGACCCTGTCGTACTGGGCCGATGCGTGCCACGCCCAGGGCGGGACGGTCGTGATCCCCCACATTCCCAATCCCAACTGCGAACCGGCGGCCCTCATCGCCACGGACCGGGCCGACGCCGTGGAGATGCTGGTGCACAGCGAGTACAACCACCTGGAGTACTACCGGTACCTGAACTGCGGCTACCGGCTGCCGCTGGCGGGCGGGACGGACAAGATGTCCAGCGACGTGCCCGTGGGGATCTACCGGACCTACGCCTACATCCCGCCGGACGAGCCCTTTACCTACGACAACTGGTGCAAGGCATTGCGCGGCGGCAACACCTTCCTGAGCGCGGGCCCCATCATCCGGTTCACGGTGAACGGCCAGCCCATCGGCGACACGGTGAATCTGCCGGGGAACGGCGGAACGGTCGAAGTCGAGGCTTCGGCGGATTCGACGCTGCCCATTCATACCCTGGAGATCGTGCAGCAGGGCCGGGTGGTCGCCTCGACGGAGGAGGCCGGAGGGGCGCGCAGCCTTTCGCTCAAGACCGCCCTGAAGATAGAGGGCCACACGTGGCTGGCGGCGCGGTGCGCCGGGCCGAACTATACGAGCATACCGCACCATGACGGCTGGCGCCGGGGCATCATGGCCCACACCTCGCCGGTGTACGTGGCCTGCGGCGGTCCCTACTGGCTGTTCGACCTCGAAAACGCCCAGTACATGCTGAGCCTGATCGAGGGCGGCCTTTCCTACATCAGGCGCCGAAGCTGGCGGCACAAGCCGGGAACGGCCACCCACCACCATGGCGCCGACGACCACGAGGCCTTCCTCGAAGCCCCTTACCTCCAGGCGCGCGAAGCCATCCACCGGCGCATGCACGAACTGAACATCCCGCACTGAGCCTGCGCCTGCGGCCGGAGGCGCCGTACCGGGCAGCCGGGCGGACGTCACACGTACAACCGGATCGGAGAGCCCCCCTTGGACGGACCCAAAGTAGACCGGGTGATCTTCTGGGTCGCCCTGCCGCTGATCGTGGGCGTATCGGTACCCCTGGTGCTGTTCCCCGCGGAGGGGGAAGCCCTGCTCAGCACGGCCTTCGGCTGGTTGACCCGCAACCTGGGCTGGGCCTACCTGTGGTTCACCATAGCCGCCTTCGCCCTCCTCGTGTACTATGCCGTGGGCAGGTACGGCAACGTGCGGTTCGGCGGGCCCGACGCCAAACCGGAATTTTCGCTGATCAGCTGGATCGCCATGATCTTCTGTGCGGGCATCGGCACGAGCGTCCTCTACTGGGGTACCATCGAGTGGGTGTACTACTACGCGAGTCCGCCCTTCGGCATTGCGCCCGGATCCATGGCCGCCACGGAGTGGGCGGCGACCTACGGGTTGTTCCACTGGGGATTCACGGCCTGGGCCATCTATTGCATCCCGACGCTGCCTCTGGCTTACCTCTACTGGAATCGCGGCCGGCCGATCCTGCGCGTCTCCGCGGCCTGCGCGGGCATGATCGGCGAGGGGGCCACGCGGGGCCTGCCGGGCAAGGTCATCGACATGTTCTTCATGTTCGGCCTCCTCGGCGGCGTCGGCACGTCCATCGGGCTGAGCACGCCCATGATCTCCGCGGGCCTGTCGGACCTGCTCGGGGTGGCACGGGATTTCCGGCTGGACGCGGGGGTGGTGATCGCCCTGGGCGTGATCTTCGGGGTCAGCGTCTACACCGGGCTGCAGCGCGGCATCCGCATACTGAGCGGGGTCAATTTCTGGCTGACCATCGCCCTCCTCGTCTTCGTCTTCCTCTTCGGTCCCACGCTGTTCATCCTCGACACCTTCACCAACAGCGTCGGCTTGCTGGTGCAGAACTTCGTCAAGATGAGCTTCTACCTGGAACCCGTGGCCAAGGCGGAATCCCTCATTTCCGCGGCGGCAGGAAAGTCTGCCCCGGTTTCCGACGGGACGTTCGCGGAGCAGTGGACGGTCTTCTACTGGGCGTGGTGGATCGCCTTCGCGCCTTTCATGGGGCTCTTCGTGGCCCGGATATCCCGGGGCCGCACGATCCGCGAACTGATCGGCGCCGAGATCATCGGCGGCTCGCTGGGTTGCTGGATGTTCTTCGCGGTGCTCGGCAACACGAGCCTCTTTCTGCAGCTGGAAGGATCGCAGGACTTGACGGGCCTGGTCGCGCGCAACATGGCCCCCGAGGCGATCATCGCCACCGTAGTCGCCGTGGGAGACCGGGTAGTCCCCTTTGCCGTACCGCTCCTGCTGGTTTTCATAACGCTCGCCATCATCTTCGCCGCCACCACCCTGGATTCGGCGTCCTATATCCTCGCTTCGGTGGCGACACGGGAGCAGGCCGAGGCGCGGGAGCCGGCGCGCTGGCACCGCTGCTTCTGGGCGGTTATGCTCAGTTTCGTGTCGCTGTCTCTGATGTTCGTCGGAGGTACGGAAAGCCTCAAGGCGGTGCAGTCGGCGTCCCTGATCGTCGCATTGCCGCTGATCGTGGTGCTGGTCCTGATGACCCTGTCTTTCTTCAAGTGGCTGAAGCAGGACCACGGGTCCTGAGTGAAATCCGCCGCGACGCGCGCGGAACCGACGTCGGACGTGCCGGAGATCCCCGTCCCGCGCTACCGGAAACGGTACATCAGCGCCAGCTTGATCCGACGGCCCTTGGGATTGTGGGTCAGGCCGTCGAAGGATGTTTCATAGTGCACCGGGGGCGGCATCGCGTCGGCGAAGTTGAGGAGGGACAGCGTCGCGGTGGCCCCGGTATCGCGAATCTTCCACTGGACGCTCGCGTCTAAGGTCAGGAACGGGTCGATCTCGCTGTACTCCGCGGGCGCGTCCCGGTCCTTGTAGGCCGAGACGTAGTGGGCCGCCGCCACCACGCCGTAACTGCCGCGGTGATACGACGCGCTGCCGTTCGACCGCCAGCGGGGTATGGGCGGCGCAAGGGGGTTCGTGCGGTTCAGATAGCCCGCCGCCTCCTCGCCGGGACGAAGGACCACGCCGTTGTACTCGAGGGGTTCGATTTCATAGGTCAGCGTGTAACTGCCGTCCAGGTGGACGGAAAAGGCGCCCTTGCCCAGCGGGCGGCGTGCCCCGACGTGCCAGTCGACGCCCGAGGTCTTCAATCCCGGCCAGTTGATGTGGTTGACCCGGATACGCTCGATGTCCACGGGGTCGCAACTGCCGTCGTTGACGTTGCCGGGACAGAAGATGCGGTCCTGCACCGCGCTCCGCGTGCCCGGGTTGGCATAGGCGGCGGCCAGCGCGGGATAGGGCAGGACGCCGATGGGGTTGTCGAAATCGAAGTTCCAGTAGTCGAGGGTGAAATCGAAATTGGTGCCGCCTTTGACGATCAGGCCCAGGTTGTAGGTGAAGGCCTCTTCCGGGGCGAGATCGGGGCGCCCCCTGTTTTCGATGGCCTTGAAGGTCCTGCTGGTCGCCACGTAGTCCTGCGTGATCACCGGGTCTTCGTTGAGATCGTCCACGGAAGGCGTGCGGAATGAGGTCTGTACGGTGCCCCGCAGGGATACGGTATCGTTGATCTTCGTCCGCAGCGACAACTTGGGATCGATGCTGTTCGCGAAGCCGTAGTCTTCGAAATGCAGCGCCGCCTGGCTGTCCAGCCAGTCGCCGTACCCGAAGGCCACTTCGGCGAAGACCTTGTGCGTGGTCTGACTGTCCGCATAGGGCGGAATGCCGGAGGTGAAGGTGAAGGAACCGGTCTGCGCGGCGCAGGTCTTGTCGCCCGGAATCCGGCACGGGTTGACGGCGAGGTTGCCGGGATCGTTCGCCACGGCGTCCACCTCCATGAAGCGCATCTGGTATCCGACGGCGTAGCTGGCCATGTCCTCCCGCAGGACGCCGTTCAGGGTAGCGTCGACCACGAAGAGGCTGGCGTTGCTGGTGACGGCCACTTCCTCGTTGATCCAGTCGATCAGTTCCTGGGCGTTCTCCAGGTCGGCGCGGAAATCGGGGTTCGGCGCGTCCGCGTATGCCGCGCCCGGTTGCATCGAGTACTGAATGCTGTTGCTGAAGGGGTTGTAGTACGCGCAGTCGCCGGCGCCGGGCGCAACGCCGGCGGGGATCGGCCCCAGCACGAGACCGGAGGGCGAATCCGGGTCCGCGACGGCTTCCACGCCGCAGTCCGCCCCGCCGTAGCCGCGAAACGCAAGGAACTTCCGGTAGGCGTACTCCCCTGGGCTGCGTACCGTTCCCCGCGTGTCGGAATACGATACGCCCAGATCGTAGTCGAGGTTCGTTTCCCCGATCGGGCCGGCCAGCGAACCGGCCAGGCGCCGCGTCCGCGATTCCCTGGGCAGGTACCTTGGCGGACCGCGATTGCCCACCAGCCGGCCGAAGAAGTACCACGGCTGATCACCGGTGAGATCGATCCGCCCCCCGTCCGTGGTCTCGATGAAGGGGTTTTCACGGACGAACTGGCGCCGGCCCGGGTGATCGTCGAAGACGAGTTGCATGCCGTCGTACGACGATATGGGAGGGAAGGAGGGCGTCGTCATCCACGCAGGGATCCGGGCGTCGGCGTAAAGGGCTTCCAGGTGATAGCCGGCCTCGCCGAATTCGCCGTTGAGCTCCGCGAAGCCCCGCGTGTGCTGGAGTGCTTCGATGAAGTTGTCCCAGGGGGCGTAGCGAAAGCGGCAGGTCCGGGAAGCCGGATCGGGATAGCCTCCCATCTCCGCGCAACGGGGATCCAGGAAGCGCGGCGCCCGGGCAACGAGTTCTTCGTCGTCTACGACCCCGTCGGGTACGATGAACGCTCCTGGGTTGCCGGTTCCCGACCAGCCCCAGCCCCAGTCCGGATAGGATCGCAACGACCATTCCCGCTCGACGGCGTTGAGCTCGCCCCGACGTTTGTGTTCCAGGGACACGACCAGGTGCGCCGGTCCGATCCGTCCTCCCCAGATCCCGGCGGCAAGGGCATCGCCGTTCCCGGCGAAGTGTTCGTAGGACGCGTTCGCCTCGAAGCCTTCGAAGGCCCCGCGGGTGATGAAGTTGGCGACGCCGCCGATGGCGTCGGAGCCGTAGACGGCCCCGGCGCCTTCCTTGAGAATCTCCATGCGCCGTATGGCGATGGACGGAAAGGCGTTCACGTCCACGAACCGTCCGCCCACCAGGCGGCCCGGCACGTAGGTCTGCCGCCGGCCGTTCAGCAGCACCAGGGTCCGCGAGGCGCCCAGCCCCCTCAGGTTGACGTTCGCCACCGTCTCCGGTATGCGCAGCGAAGCGCCGTTGTACCAGCTGCTCACCTCGCCCAGGACGCCGCTGCTCGCGCTCAGGTTCTTGAAGAGGTCCACCATGGAGGGCGCGCCCTGCTCGGTCAATTCATCCCGGTCGATGACCGCGATCGATACCGGGAGATCGATGGGCGTTTTCCGGATGGCCGTACCCGTGACGACGATCTCCTCGGCCTCGAGTACGGGCAGCATGTAGATGGAATCCGCCTCCGCCTGCTGATCGGCGTGCGCGGAGCGGGCAGGCGTCAACGTCAGGCACAGCAGGATGGCCGCCGTGAGGGAAAACCGCACGGAAACGTACGGCACCATATTGCCCCTTCCAGGTGTTCAGGGCGCGGAACGCGTCGGGATGTGCGGGACGGCGGGCCTCGAGAAGAAACCAGCGCACGGGGAGACCGCCCGCGTGGGGATGCCCGTCCGGGAAGTCCGTCTCAGGCTAGAACCGATACGCGACCCCGAGCTTGACGCGGCGTCCCTTCGGATCGTGGGTCAGCGGATCGTAAGCCAGTTCCTTGTTCACGATGGGCGGCGCCGCATCGGCGAGGTTCAGCAGCGAGAGCGTCGCCACGACGCCGGTATTGGGAATCCTCCACTGGAAGTTCATGTCGAAAGTCAGAAACGCGTCTATGTTCTTGTAGTCTTCGCCGTTGGCGCCCCTGTCGAACCAGTAATCGCCGTTCTCGTAACCGGAGATGTAGTGGGCGCTGGCGATCGCGCTGTAGACGTCCCAGTAATAGGCGACGGTCGCGTTCCCCCGCCAGGTCGGAATGGGAGGCGCCAGCGGATTCGTACTGTTCAGGTAGCCGGCCGCCTTGCGCTCGGCTTCGAGTTCCACGCCGTTGTAGTCGAGCGCCTTCACCGTGTAATCCAGCGTATAGCTTCCGTCCAGGGTAGCCGAGACCGCGCCGTTGCCCAGCACGGTCCGCCCCCTGAGTTGCCAGTCGATTCCGGAGGTCTTGAGTCCGGGCCAGTTGATGTGGTCTACCCGGATTCGTTCGACGTTGCCTACGTCGCAGCTCCCGTCGTTCAGGTTGCCGGGGCAGAAGATGCGGCTCTGCACCGCCTCGCGGAGCGCTCCGCCGGCGTGATAGGCCCGGGTCAGCGCGGCGTGGGGCAGTACCCCGATGGGGTTCTTGAAATCGAAGTTCCAGTAATCCATCGAAAACTCGAGCCCCGCGTCGTTTTCCACGATGACGCCCAGGTTGTAGGTAAGGGCTTCCTCCGGCTTGAGGTCTTCGGCGCCCCGGGTCTCGATGACTTTCCAGGTGGCCGTTTCCGCCACGTAATCCGTGGAGAGCAGGACGTCGGTGTTCAGGTCGTCCACCGAGGGCGTACGAAAGGTGGTCTGCACCGTGCCTCGCAGGGCCAGGTTTTCGGAGATCTGGGCACGCAACGAAAGCTTGGGGTCGAGGCTGTTGGCGAAGCCGTAGTCCTCGAAGTGGAGGGCGGCCTGGCTGTCCAGCCAGTCGCTGTACTTGAGCGCCAGTTCGGCGAAGGCGGCGTGGGTGGTCTGGTCGGCGGCGTACGGATGGATGCCGCCCGTGAAGGTGAAGGCGCCGGTCCGCACCGCGCAACTCCGGTCGCCGGGAACGCGGCAGGGGTTGATGTCCAGATTCCCGGGATCATTGGGCATGGCGTCCACGGCCACCCGCCGGAGCTGATAGCCTATGGCGTAGCTCGCCACGCGCTCCTTCAACTCGCCGTTGAGCGTGGCGTCGAAGGCCAGCAGGTTGGACTTGTTGGTCTTGACCACTCGTTCGTTGAGCCAGTCGATCAGGGCGGCGCTGTGCGCCACGTCGGCGCGGTAGCCGGGGTTCGGGTTGGTCTCGTAGGGGGCGCCCGGCTGCTGCGCGTACTCGATGCCGTTGCTGAAGGGGTTGTAGAATTGGCAGTTGCCCTGTCCGGCCTGAACGCCGGCCGGGATGGAACCGAGTCTCATGCCGGAAGGGGCGTCCGGGTCCGGTACGGCCTCGACCCCGCAGTTGGGGCCGCCGTATCCGCGGAAGGCGAGGAATTTCCTGTACGCGTACTCCGCCGGTTCACGGACCGTTCCCTGCGCGTCGGACCAGGCGAGGCCGATGTCGTAGGTCAGGCTGCCTTCCCCTATGGGCCCGGTCAGCGATCCCGCCAGACGCCGCGTGTAGGAAGTCTTCGCCTGGGTGCGTCCGGGTCCGGAGTTGCCCACCAGGCGTCCGAAGAAGTACCACGGCTGGTCGCCGGTGAGGTCCATGCCGGCATAGTTCGGGTTTTCTGCCACGAAGGCCATGCGTCCGGGGTGGTTGTAGGGCACCATCTGCACCCCGTCGTAGAACGCGGCGGGGGGAAAGGAAGGGGTGGTCTCCCAGTTGGGGAGACGGGCGTCGGCGTACAGGGCCTCCAGATGATATTCCGTCTGTCCGAAAGACCCGTTGAGCTCGGCGAACCCCCGGGTGTGCTGGCTTTCCTCGATGAGGCTGTCCCAGGCCTGATAGCGGAAGCGGCAGGTACCCCACGACTCCTCGTGACCCCCCAGGCCCTCGCAGCCCGGGTCGATGAAGCGCGGGGCGCCGGCGATCACGGACTGATCCGTCACGTAGCCCTCGGGTACGATAAACGCGCCCGGGTTGCCGATGAAGGACCAGCCCCAGCCCCAGTTCGGGAAGGAGTGCAGCACCCAGTCCCGCTCGGTGGCGCTCAGGTTGCCCCGGCGCTTGTGCTCCAGGGACACGACCAGGCGGGCGTCTCCGATCTGCCCGCCCCAGATGCCGCCGGCCATCCAGTCGTTGCTGCCCGAGAAATAGTCGTAGGAGAAGTTCGTTTCGAATCCGTCGAAGTGCTTTCGGGTGATGAAGTTGGCGACGCCGGCTATGGCGTCTGAACCGTAGACGGCCCCGGCGCCTTCCTTGAGGATCTCCATGCGTTCGAGGGCGATGGAGGGAAAGGCGTTCACGTCCACGAAGCGGCCTCCGATGAGCCGCCCGGGCACGTAGGTCTGCCGCCTGCCGTTCAGCAACACGAGCGTACGGGAAGCCCCGAGTCCGCGGAGATTCACGTTCGCCACCGTCTCCATGATGTCGCCCGCCGTGTTGTTGTACCAGAAGTTCGCCTCGCCGATGACGCCGCTGCTGGCGCTCAGGTTCTTGAAGAGGTCGACCATGGAGGGCGCGCCCTGCTCGGTGAGCGCGTCCCGGTCTATGAGCGATATGGAATAGGGCAGATTGATGGGTGATTTACGGACCGCCGTACCGGTCACGACCACCTCCTCCGCTTCAATCACGGGGAGCAGGAAGAGGGAGTCTATCGCCGCTTCCTCCTGCTGATCGGCATAGGCAGACGATACCGGCATGACGGCCAGGCCAAGTAAACCCAGCAGGCCGATTGAGACTGTGGACAGCGCGCGCTTCCGCATTTTATACATGACAACCACCCGTTGGTCTGAGGTTTGTTGTTGAAGTTTGTTCGTATTGAAATCTTCTGAATTCAGGCAGGAAAACAAAACATGGTGCATTAGTTATGATAACAGAAAAACGGGTTTTGTCAAGGCATTTCTGGTTTCGGCGGAAGCATGCCACACGCACGCAATCGCCCGAAGAGCGGCTGGTTTCGCGGCATGGCAACCCGGCGGGCATGCCGCAGGGCAACCCGGCGGGCACGGCTCAGGGCAACCCGGCGGGCACGGCTCAGGGCAACCGCTCCCGCTTTCTCAGATGCAGGCACCAGAACAGCGGCGGCAGGGCGTATACGTCGCTTCGCCCCGCCACGTATCGCCTCTGCTGGTCGGCCGGGTCGTCATTCCGTACGACTTCCCAGCGGCCGTGGGGATCGAAGTCCGCCTCCACCCGGTCCGGGTCGAAAGACGTGATCATGGGTTCGCCCAGTTTGCCCACGTAGTCCTTCAGGCGGATGGCCAGGGTCCGTTCCTCCTCCGGTATGCTATCCGGCCCGGCCATATAGTCGAAGACGATTTCCGATCCCGGACGGGCGATCTCCGCCACCCGTTCCAGCGTATCCGTTACGGCCTCCCGGGTCAGGTAGTAGGTCACGCCCAGCCAGCCGAAGAAGGACTTCCTGCCCGGATCGAATCCATGGGCGGTCAGCCTGTCGCCCAGGTCGTCTTTTTCAAAGTCTATGGGAATCAGGCGCAACCTGTCCGGCAACGTCAGTCCGGCTGCGGCGGCACGTTCCCTTTTCAGGGCGATCGTGGAGGCGAGATCGATCTCGTAGACGGTCACGTCGAGCCGTGGATGGCGGAGGGCGAACGTATCGTAGCCGGAACCGAGGATGACGTACTGGCTCACGCCGTCTTCGATCGCGGCAAGCAGGCAGTCTTCGGTAAAGCGCGCCCGGACCAGCGGCTGGGTGGTGATCGGCATGAGCCTTCGCAGCACGACCTTCGAGATGAAGGCGTCGCGCAGGCGCGACCCGAGGATCCGCTGCCA
Source organism: bacterium (assembly GCA_963693015.1). Taxonomy (GTDB): domain Bacteria; phylum JAAXHH01; class JAAXHH01; order JAAXHH01; family JAAXHH01; genus JAAXHH01. The sequence goes on along the minus strand of OY843748.1, from coordinate 406,730 downwards.
CCGTTCGCTCAGGAACCGGAACGCGTAGGGATCGTGGAAGATGTAGGGCGGTTTGTGGCGGAGGAGATGCCGGGCGCGGCTTACGGCCACGAGTTCGGCCGTTCGGCTTCCATGGGTTTTGACCCGGCCGCGTTGCCGTTCAGCCATGGTAAGGTATCGCCCCGCCGTTCAGGTTCCGAAAGCCTCGATGGCGCCTTCGAGGGTATCGTGGACGGCGAAGACCGTGGTCAACTTGGTCATCTGCAGGAGGCTGCTGACGCTGCGGGTCACCCGCGCGAGCTTCAGGTCGCCGTCGACCTTCTGCATGCGGGTATAGGCGCGGATGAGCAGTCCCAGGCCGGAACTGTCGATCCAGTGCACCTTGCTCAGATCGAAGATGATCTTCCTGGAACCGTTGTCGGCCAGTTTGTTGATGCGCTCGCTCAGGGCGTCGGTGTCCCTTCCCTCGGCCATGCGGCCGCTCAATTCCAGCACCGTGACGTCCCCGTGCTTGATTTCTCTGACTTTCACTGCGTCCTGCCTCTCTCAAGTGGTCTCGGACGGAGCCCGGCCGGCTCCACCGGTGACAACCCGCAATAGAAGTTCTTCATTCAACATACGACGACGTTTCAACTCGAACCGGACGAACGTTCTGTTCGTTGACCGCCGCGCCGATCACTCCATGGCGCCGCGAGTCCGGTTGTTCCTGAAACCCGTTCGATACCTGTGTGGCCATCCACCGCGTGACCATCCGCACATGCGCTGGCGCAGTTGCACGCGATCAGAACGGAATCAAGAATGGTATACCTTAGACGTGGCGGGGTACGGGCGCTGAAAGGGCGTCTTGCAAGTCCGGAATGAACAGTCAGCCGACTGCGGCGACGCTTCCCTCTGCCGGATGCCATCAAAAGGGATGAATCCGGTCTTTACCTTGCTGAATTACGCGTTGAATAATATACTGGTTCACGCCGTGTGTCAAGACAAATTGCGGGCCGATCACCGAAACCGGACAAGTTGGAATGTATTTCGAATGACACCGGATCGACCCTATATCCTGCTGAACTACGCCTTGAGCCTGGATGGCAAGATCTCCACGGAAAACCGGGATCCCGTTCGATTCACGAGCAGAACGGACCGCGGGTTGATGGACGAGATCCGGGCGGACGCCGATGCCGTGCTCATCGGGGCCGCCACGCTCCGCGCCGAAGATCCGCCCGTCAGGATCCAGGCGGCGGGACGGAGGGATGAACGCGCGCGGAGGGGCAAACCGCCCCACCCGGTCTCCATCGTCCTGTCCCGTTCCCTGCGGCTGCCCTCCGAAGGCAGATTCTGGAAGGACGACCGGGTCGAACGGATCGTCGCGACGACGGAACAGACGCCCGCTGAGTTGATCCTGCCGTTTGAGGACAAGGCGGAGGTCATCCGGGCCGGCCGGACCTCCGTGGACCTCGTCGAACTCTGCCGGGTGCTGTCCGAACGCGGCATAGGCCGGCTGCTCGTAGAAGGCGGGGGCGAGGTCAACATGGCCTTCTGGGAGGCCGGACTGGTGGACGAGGTCTACCTGACGCTGTGTCCCGTGGTGATCGGCGGAAGAAACGCGCCGACGGCGGCGGACGGCGCGGGGTTCGCGGCGGACCGATTACGAAACCTCAGGCTGCTGGAATCCAGGCGCGTCGGACAGGAGTTCTTCCTGAGATACCGGGTCGTCGGCTCGAGATCGTAGTCGACGGCGGTCCATTACCGGATGTGCCGTGCCGGCCGGACTCACTTGCGGGCGCGTTCCCGGAAAACGGACTCACTCAAGGGCATGCACCCTCACCCGGACGGTCCCGTCGCGCACTTCCAGGGTGGAATCGGCGAGGTAGAGCGGGACCTTGACGGGACCGCCGTCGGCGCTGGCCGGTTCCAGCGTTACGTCCAGCCTCGACGGTTTAAGGCCTTCCCAGGTTCCCCAGTATATGTCGATGAGCAGACCGATGCCGAGGGTGAACAGAATATCGGCGATGATCACCGACGGCAGCTTGACTTTTTGCAGCACGATCCACTTCGTCTCGTAGCCCGGTTTGGATATCTCCACCAGGTGGGATTCGTTCCGGGGCAGTTCGATCGTAAAAGGATTCGTGTCCCGGTCGATGCGGTCGGGAATCTTGATCCGGGCGTCGGCGGGCGTCACGTTGATCTCCACGTTCTGTGTGTCTCCCAGAAACACCCGGCCGCATCCGGTGGTGCAGACCATAACAAGGCATAACATCAAGCGCCGCATCGATTCCCTCCGATTGCCTCAAGTTCAGGTAAGATGTCAATCTGTCTGTAGGTCCATACTGATTACGTCCGGCTCGTGCAGTGGTGCCGCGTCATCTCGTGCAGGGCGGAAGCGGCCGGCTCGTGTAGGGCCGCGTCATCTCGTGCAAGGCCGCGTCAGTTCGTGCAGGGCGGAAGCGGCCAACTCGTCCAGTGCTACGTCCAGTTCGTGTAGGGCGGAAGCGGCCAGTTCGCCTCCTCGCCGATGGCCAGGGCCCGCGACCGTTCGTCGGCCGTCAGCGGCGGCACGCGGTCGGCCCCCGCGTTCTCTTCCAGTTGCGCGCGGTCCTTGGCGCCGGGAATCACCGAGGTCACGCCCGGCGTGTCCAGCACGAAACGGAGCGCCGCCTGCACCATGGTGCGTTTCCCGCCTTCGACCAGGAAGGACAGTTCCGAAAGCTTCCCGAGCGCCGCCCGTATACGCGGATTGTCGAAACGCGCGTGCCGGCGGTCCTGCGTATCGAGCCGGGACAGCGAATCGTAGTACTTTCCGGTGAGGGCGCCCTGCGCCAGGGGCACGCGGATGAGCGTACCCAGGTTCTTCTCCACCGCGAACCGCAGTCCCGCCTGCCCCACCGGGTTTACGATGCTGTAGCCGATCTGGGCCATGGCGAGGTTGCCCAGCGCCATCAGCGCCTCCATGACCTCCGTTTCATAGGTCGAGATGCCGAAGCAGCGGATCTTGCCTTCTTCGACCAGCCGGGTCAACGCCTCGACAATCGCCGGCACGTCGGCCTCGTCCGGTTCGCCGTGCAACTGGTAGACGTCGATGCGGTCGGTCCGCAGCCGTTCCAGGCTGCCCTCGCAGTTCCGCGCGATGTACCGGTGAACGGGTTCCTCCGGGTCGTCGGACCGGGGCGCTACCTTGGTGGCAATTACGTAGCGGTCCCTCCTGCCTTGAAGTGCCTGTCCGATGATCCGCTCGCTGTGGCCGGCGCCGTACCCGTTGGCCGTGTCGAGGAGGTTGATGCCGAGGGACTCCGCGTGTTGAATGGTGGCAATGGACTCGTCATCGTCGATCCCCGACCAGTTCGCCCCGCCGGCCATCCCGGCCATGGGCCAGCAGCCCAGGCCGACGCAGGACACCTCTATCCCGGTTTTTCCGAGGACACGGTACTCCACAGATCTTACGTCCTTTCCGTACTAAAGTTGCAGTGATGGCCGAACAGCTGCGGCCGCCAGACGAAGACGCGCAGGCAAACAGAGGCGCGTATCCGACCGATAAACCCCGACGGCTCAACGCGGCGTCAGCGTAAGCCGATGCCCCGCTCACCGCGGCGTCAGCGTAAGCCGATGCCCCGCGAGTTCCTCCACCGCCTCCCGGCTGAAGGCGAGCTGGAGATATCCGTCGTTCGCCCAGGTGTCCATCAGGCTGCCGTAGTAGGGGCTTTCAGGCTGGCCCGACTGGCCCGGTGTGATGATGAAGACCGAGCGGTCCCAGTCGTCCGTGTCCAGGATGTGCCGGAAGCTCATGGACGTGGCGGCGATGGTGCCGAAACCGCCGGACCGCTCCACCGCGGGCAGCGAGAAGGCATCCGTCAGGAGATGGGTGAAAGGGCTTTTCTGAAGACGCCCGTACCGCCACTGGTCCCAGTCATCGCCCAATTCCTGCTTCAACCGGTCCACGGTCTTGCGCAGGCCGGCTTCCACGAGTGTCTGCCGTTCGTCTGCTGGCGTCTCCGGGTCATAGGCCGCGGATTCGGCCTCGCCCCGCCAGCGGTACCAGACCGCCGCGCCGGCGCTGTCGCGGTCCAGCACGCCGTTCCAGCCGGCGACCAGCCCGCGGGCCCGTTCGACTTCCGCGTCCTCCGACGCCCAGCCCCGGAACGCCGGAATATCGGCCTCCGCCCGGAGCGAATAGGCGTCCAGCTGGATTCGCTTGTGGTCCTCGATGGTGTACTTGCGGTTCGATTGCAGCAGCTGCTTCATGCGTTCGATCCGGGCGTATTCGACGCCTCGCGAAGAATGGAACATGACGGGCCGGCCCGTATAGTCCGGCGGGTGGGAATCGTTATTGGCCGTGCCTACCCAGCCGCGCTGCGGGTTATACTCCCGGGGCAGGTCTTCCCGGAAGCCCCGCCACTCGTACCGTCCGTCGCCCGGGACCGGCAGCCGGCCGTTCCAGCCCTCGCGGTCCGGTGTGAGGGCCGAGACCTGGAAGGCGATGTTGCCCTCCACGTCGCCGAAGACCAGGTTGTGCGTGGGCACCTTCCAGAACATGGCCCGCTCGAAGAAGTCCTCCGCGCTCTCCGCCTGGGCCATGCGGAAGCACCCCAGGTACGGCGCGGTGCCGGGTTCGTGGGTGATCGAACGTACGGCATAGACCACGCCGTTCTCCGGATCTTCGTAGAACACCGGACCGTGCCGGCTGTACTTCAGCACGACCTCGCGGGGCTCCTCGCCCTTCACAGGGATCTGCTCCGTGATGACGCGCAGGGGTTCCCAGCCGTCCCGCCACCGCACCACGTCGGGCCGGTCCGGGTGAAGTGCCTCCACGTACACGTCGTTCACGTCGACCCCGGCGAAGGTGAATCCCCACGCGACCCGGTCGTTGTGTCCGGCGTTCACGCCCACGAAGGGCGGCTCGCTGGCCCCGATCACGTTCCAGCCCGGGGCGTTCAGATGGGCGTAGTACCGCAGCGAGGGGTTCTCCAGGCGGCGGTGGGGGTCGTTGACGACCATGACCTGGCCCGTGATGGACAGGGCGCCGCTCACGGCCCAGTTGTTGCTGCCGATCTCGAGCAGCTGCTCCTCCGTCGGCGCCTCGGCCTGGCGGTCCGCGGGGACCAGGTCCGTGTAGGGTTCCACGAGCTCCAGCTGCGGCAGCCGTCCGGGTACCAGGGGATCGCCCTCGCCTTTGCGCATGGCGGCCACGATATCCGCGTGGACGATGTTCACGTCGAGGCCTTCCGGCACGACGAGATCATCCCAGGGCAGCGGCGCCGCGCGGCGATTGGCCTCCTCGACGCCCAGTTCCGCCACGGACCGGGCCAGCCGGATTTCGTCCCCGGCGTCGTTGCCCGCGCTCGGGAAGAAGAGCCCGGTCCAGCGCCGCACCACCGTCTCCTTCGTCCACCGGCCGGGCCGGATGCCCGTCAGCTTGAACTCCACCGGCAGGTTGTCGGCGTGCGTATCGATATAGGCGTTGACGCCGTTCGCGTAGGCCGTGAAGATGCGCTCGCCCTCGGCGTGGTAGCTGGTCCACTCCCGTTCGTCGAAGGGCCCGCGGTACATCATGAGCCGCGTGCGGGCGTCGTAGTCGAAGGCCTCGGGGCCGAAGATCTCCGCGAGCCGTCCCTCCCGCCACCGCCGCCACAGCTCCATCTGCCACAGGCGGTCCTGGGCCATCACGTAGCCCTGGGCAAAGAAGAGATCGTCCGTGCTCTGCGCGTAGATGTGCGGAATGCCGTGGCGGTCGCGAATCACCTCGACAGGTTCCTGCAGGCCTTCCAGGGTCAACTCGCCTTCGATCCGGGAAAGGGATTCGCGGGCGAGGGACATGAGCTGTTCATCGGGATCCACCGGTTCGACCTCCTCGCTGCACCCCATGATCATCAATGGAACGACGAAAAGCACCGCGCACAAGCCCAGGAAGTTCAAGAACGACATGGATATTCCTCCTGCTTCCTCCTGCCGGGTTCATTTTCATTATGAAGAGACATGACTTGGTGTCGGACTACCGGAAAACACCCGGCCAGCCGACTAGCATCCTACCATGTCGGCGCGCGCTTGTCAAGATGCCGAAGAAGGGATCAGTCCCGCAACTCCGCCCGGATACGGTCGGCCAGCTTCATCGTCTCGACGGCCTCGTCCAGTCCGGCCGCGGGCAGGTCCACGGGCCGGTCTTCCCTGATGCAGTCGACCAGGAAACGGGCCTGTTCGGCCGTGCCGGCGGATTCCACCTCGTCGAAGACTTCTTCTTTCCCGTCGCGCTGCACCACGACGCTCCGCACGCCCTCCAGGTAGGCCGAGCAGTCCCTGCCGTGGATCTCGTAGCGCTCCAGGCGGGCATCCGTCGTGAAATTCGCCGTGAGCTGGGCCACGCACCCGTTTTCGAAGCGGATGAGCGCGGCGTAAACGTCGATGAACCGGGAATTCGCCCGGCGGGCGACGGCGTGCAGTTCGGCGATGGGGGAACTCCCGGCCAGGGACCGGGTCAGGTCGATGGCGTGTATCGGCGTTTCGTAGATGAACCGGTCCAACAGGTGCTCGGGGAAGCCTCGTGCCTGGAGATCCGTCATGCTCTTGTGGAATTCCGCCACGATCTGAGTGATGGGACCCCGCTCCTCGATCATGCGCCTCGCCTTGCAGATCAGGGAGTGGAACCGCCGGTTCCACCCGACCAGCACCCTGGCGCCCGACGCCTTCGCCGCGTCGCGCAGACCTTCTGCCTCTGCGCCGGATAGCCCAGGCGGCTTTTCGATAAGCGTGTGGACGCCGGCCTTTATGACGGGGAGCGCGCACTTGCCGTTGAGGTGGGCCGGCGTCGCGACCACCGCCAGGTCCAACTCCTCTTTCGACAGCATGTCCGCTATGTCTCCGTACCGTCGCGGAACGGCGTTTTCGGCAGCGACCCGGTCGCGAAGTGCCGCCACCGGATCGCACACGGCCACGAACTGCAGGTTGTCGAAGGTCTTCATGGCCTCGATGTGGCCCCGACCCCGGCCGCCGCACCCGATCAGGGCGGCCTTAAGGACTGTTTCCGGCATTTGGGTTGCTCCTGGTGGATTTTAGATTATGTGTCTTCTGCCCATGGGGTTTGTTGCTGTTATCAGTTTACCTTGAGCCCACCTCGCTATCCAAAATCTAGTTTCGTTAACCCGTAGAGTAAATACAGCATCTCGAATTGCTCAAATTCGAGATGCGAACAAGTCACGCTAATGCTACGCAGCGATTGACTTTCTTGAAGGGTTGGTCTATAGTTCATCAGTACCTACACTCATGCTAATTTGCGAATCAGTCGCTGAGGCACGCTGGCAGTTGCGACGTCTAAGTATAATGTACCAAGCGGATACATGTGGATTTCTACAGTTGTTCTGTCCATGTATCACTATGCAACTGGGCACTGATTTTGGGTTAACAGACGGCGTTAATGGTTAATATGCAGCCGAAGAGTTCGATTGACTTGAATCCTATACCGAGCGATTACTGGATGCGTGCTGTTTCCTTTGCTGGATTACATCGTATCTTGAAAGCTGTTGCCGAACATTCAAATGGTGGAGTAACGGCTGGTGGTCTTAATAAACTGGTGCTAGAAAACAACCTACTATATACCCGAAAAAACTCGATCCCTTCTCCTACCACTCTCTACCATTATCGAAACACCCTAATACACTTACGATTACTAATACGGGAAGGTAGATTGCTGAATGTCAACAGTGAAGATCCGGACGTCTGCAAACTAGCCCAACAGCAGGCTCCAAACAACATGGAGTGCTTGTTGACTGATGGTGCTAGAGCCCTCTTTTCATCATTGGTTTTAAAAAATACCCACTGCAGATCCTTGTTTTTCGATCTCTTTATGCCCAAGAGCACTAGCTCTGTTTCTCTTTCCAATTTCATGCAATTAGGCAAATCGGTTATGTGGACCCGCTATCGTTTTCACCGTACTAAAGTGGTTTTGTTTAGAAATAAAGCGACAGGTCGTAGGACCCGTTGTATCACTCATTCGAGTATCTCCGCTGTCTTATACGGGTTACGGTATTGGGCGCGCGATGAATTGAAAATCATAGACGAATACAGTCAAAAGGGCAAACGTGTTACGACCATGTTTCCTCTAACTTGGTCCGAGCTCCACACAAACGGACTGGATGGTCCTCTAATGCAAACTGTGGATGCTCTCCTTGATCTGCGAACTACCGACGAGTGGACTGTATTCTCGATTTCAGATCTCATCATTCGTTGTTGTGAAGAACGTGGGAAACCGATAAAGTCACTTTTTGGCGCGATAGACTGGCTCTTACAAGAATGGCCTCATCACACCGTGCTGATACCGACTTCCCAAAGTCTTGCGACCATCACCGCGACGTCACCGCAAAGGCAGAAGTTAGAATTGAGGAGATATTACAGGACCCCCAATAGTCCTTATATTTCCCATATACGTATTCACAAAGACATCAACATCAAATCAAGGGAATCGTAAAACTCTATGTCTAACATTCTTCAGAAGTTCAGGCTGGAATTCAACCCCTTCGAATCCGCAGCGACAGGTCCGCCTATCTCGGGCAAACTGTCTCCCCCCGAAGCGTTAACCCAACGGATGCATAGTCTCCTTGACGTGTATCAGACCGGTCAAGGCGTGAAAGCTGTAGTCATTGTAGGTGAGTATGGGATGGGGAAGTCATGTCTCTTGCAATGGCTTCATAGGGAAGTCTTGCCAGATCGCCGTATAAAATCCTTCTATTTCGACAATCCTGGAGTTCAGTTCTACGATCTAGCCAATGCCCTGTTGCGAACTATTGGCCGCAAAGATTTTGCCAAGTTCATATGGGAACTTGCACGGACGCATGTGACGGTTACCTATCAACAATCTTTGTTCCAACAGGATTTTGAAGAGTATTTGAACAGTGAATACAGTACAGGCCGATCCAGAACCAAACGTGATCTGACAGGCCCGCTCCAAAGAGCCATTATTAGAGCGAAGGTAACTGATGATGAAGAGACTGCCCATTACCTTGCTCGAATAGTCACTGACGTTGTAAGAAAACCTTATTTTGAGTATAGAGACTTCATACCAAGGCAGAAAGGCGCTATTGTACCTGAAGGGGAGGAAGCGCCGTACTTCCGTACAATCCTGAAGACTTTATCACTGGGAATGGGAGCCCAGTCGATTGCCTTTCTCATTGATGAATTTGAAGAAATAGGGCTTCAGAAACGACTGACCAAACGAGCTGCACATGACTATTTAGCCACATTGAAACGATTAATCAACCTCGCTCAGAGTGCAGAAGTTGATTTCTGGATTTTCCTTTCGATGACAGAGGACGCTTACGACACCACGAAAAAACTGGAACCAGCATTAATGAGTCGTTTCCCGACACAATCTGGTGATGATCGTGTACTACATATCAAACCATTGAGTCCTGACGAAGCGCTCTCTATGATACGATTACGTCTCGAAGGAGCTAGACCTAAAGAAACCGACTTACAAGCGGGCAGCCTCTTCCCGTTTCCAGAAAACATCCTCGACAATTCCAGATCTGTCTTCCGACCTGACACGTACTCGAATCCCAGGCGACTAGTCCAAACCTGCTTTCGAGCAATTGGGGAGGCTGATGATCACGTCCAAGTACCCTTCTCGGAGGCCTATCTTCGTAAAATTGAGGAGGAACATCCAGTCTCGACCAAAACCAAGACTGAATAACTATGAACGAAGAAGCTCTAACCAAAGTAGCCTTTCTGGATACTAACACGCTACATTATATAAGACTTTACCTGAATCATGCCGAGGAGCATGATTTATATCCTTATGGGCGCGATGACGATATTGAAAAATCAAGGGCATGTTTAAAACAGATGCTGGACGGTAATCTTAAGAAATCACTAAGACAAGGTATGGAGACCATTTATTGGATCTTGACTCAAGGCCAAATAAAGTATGTGGAATACGCTGCTGTATCAGAGTTAGAGTTACTTTCGGGAATAGTGAGAGGTAAAGCACTGTTAAATGCGGCAACAGAAGGACCGCCTCATCGAATGTGGAATCGTATTTACGAAGAAGAAATCCGTGACTGGTTATCTGGTACAGATTTATTAGAAAGTCTCTCGGTGGTCGATGGTCTTTCGAGTTTGTTGGAGAATTCTGAGATCGCGGTACGCTCGGACCATAAAGAGCGGACAAGAGATGTGATAGAGTTAGCAAAAGATATCTTAAGCTTAGTGTATATGGAGCCCATAGACTGTATTGTGTATGCAAGTGCGCTGGTTTCCAGAGCAGATTATCTGTTTACATCAGATGGGTATGTCAGAGACACCGTGAATAAAATCCGCAAGAGGGAGTGTGAAAAGTATACGGAAATAAACCGGCAGTTGAAGGAGCGCGTAAGGAGATTTACTCTAGAACCTCCCGATTCAGTGGTCTTGGCTAGTGCACACCAGTTAACAGCGGACGGAAACATACTGCCTGATCCTTTCTAAATATCGGTTATTCACAATGAAGTACATATTGACCCAACAGATGGCGTGGAAAAACTGGGTGACCCCCAGTATCGGTAGAAAGACGGCTATTCACCGTTGGTATATGTTTCCTCACAGTTTTACAGGAGATCTGGTTCACGCGCTAATCAACGAATGGGGTATCGACAATCACGACTGTATACTAGATCCATTCTCCGGCGCAGGGACAACATTGTTGGCTGCGAAGGAAGTGAATGTTCCTAGTCACGGCTATGATCTTTCACCATTAGCTGTCCTCGCGACTAATACCAAGACAGCTAACTACTCGGTCTCGAGGGTAGGATCAGTATGGAGATTGCTTGAGCGCAGACTAAAGGACCGCATTAAAATACCTGTTAGAAGGTCATACCCTGAATTGGTACAGAAAGCACTTCCAGGAGGAAGGCTTGAGGCACTTCACTCAATAGCTACTCACATCGAAAAAGCAAACTGTTCCTCACTTGAACGGGACTTCTTTCGCTTGGCTTTGATTTCAATCATCCCAAGGTTTAGTTACGCGGTTGCCAATGGAGGTTGGCTGAGATGGTTGAATAAAGGTGAGCATGCTGATAAAGTGCCGGTTTACTTCAAACGTCAAGTCGAACTCATGCTGGCGGATGTTGATAATACTAAGTCTAAAAGCGAAAACAGCTGGAAGGCACGGATTGCTGACGCGCGCGCGATACCAGCTACTAATGACACATTCTCGGCAGTGATAACATCACCACCTTATCCGAATCGCCACGACTATACCCGTGTCTTCGGCGTGGAACTGATGTTCATGTTTCATGACTGGGAAGCCAACAGAGATCTCAGGTATCAGACCTTCCACTCTCATCCGGAAGCCCGACCGAACCGGCCTAAAGCCAAAGATTACAATCCCCCCAAAGCTCTTGAAACAACCGTACGTCACGTGAGCGATAATCGTATCAGAGTCATGTTATACGGGTACTTTTTAGACATGTACCTTGGTCTTCGCGAAGTCGTGCGAGTTTGTCAAAGTGGAGCGAAGGTGGCGTTAGTTCTTGGGAATGCCCGTTACGATGGCCATACCGTTCTGGTTGATGAAATCACCGCCGAAATCGGTGAACAAGCAGGGCTTAGCTGTAAGGAGATTAGGGCAGTCAGGTGGCGCGGAAACAGTGCGCAGCAGATGGGACAGTACGGGCGTATAGCGTCCCGAGAAAGCGTTGTAATCTTTGAGAATAGTTGACCGTATACGACACGAAAGCGAGTCAGCGAAGATCAGCCTATGACCGAAGCCACCGCCCGCATCAAGATCAACAAACTCCTCGAATCCGCCGGATGGCGATTCTTTGCCGAAGGTGATAAGTCTGCCAACATCCGCCTCGAACCAAGCATCACCATCAAGAAACCCGACCTCGACGCTCTTGGCGACGATTTTGACAAAACGACAAAGGGATTTATTGACTTTCTGCTTCTCGACGACAAGAGCTTCCCTCTAGCCGTGCTGGAGGCCAAGTCGGAGGACAAGGAACCTCTGGTCGGTAAGGAGCAGGCGCGAAAGTATGCCAAGTGAGTATGTAACATGTTTTGTGTAACTGGCGATAGCGTATATCTTGCTCAAAAGGAGGAAGTGCTATGGCCAGAGACAAGAAGACCCCCAGTAAGATCGACCGTCTTCTCGATGAGCTGATGGAAGACGGTGTGGATGTCGAGGACCTCTTCGGCGAAGACGGCCTGCTCAAGCGCATGAAGAAGCGCATGGCCGAACGGATCCTGGAAGCCGAGTTGACCGAGCATCTCGGCTACGAGAAACATGCCCCCGACGGCAGGAACCGCGGCAACTCGCGCAACGGCAAGACGACCAAGACGCTCAAGGACCAGACGGGCGACCTGCCGGTAGAGATCCCCCGGGACCGCGAGGGCACCTTCGATCCCAGGCTGATCCGCAAGTACCAGACGCGTTGGCCGGACTTCGACGACAAGATCATCTCCATGTACGCACGGGGCATGAGCACCCGCGATATCCAGGGCCACGTCGAAGACCTCTACGGGGTGGCCATATCGCCTGAACTGGTCTCCCGGATCACCGACACGGTAACCGAGGAAGTTACGGCCTGGCAGTCGCGCCCCCTGGACGCGGTCTATCCGATCCTGTTCCTGGATGCCCTGTTCGTCAAGATCCGTGACAGCGGCAGCATCCGGAACAAGGCGGTCTACCTGGCCCTGGGCGTCAACCTGAACGGCGACAAGGAACTGCTGGGCCTCTGGATCGAGCAGAACGAGGGCGCGAAGTTCTGGCTCAACGTACTCACTGAACTGAAGAACCGCGGAGTCAACGACATCTTCATCGCCTGCTGCGACGGTCTTACCGGCTTTCCGCAGGCCATAGAGACGGTGTATCCCAAGGCCCAGGTGCAACTGTGCATCGTCCACCTGGTGAGAAACAGCCTGACCTACGTCTCCTGGAAGGACCGCAAGCAGGTGGCCAGAGACCTGCGGGCGATCTACCAGGCCACGACCGCCGAACAGGCCGAGACCGCGCTGGACCGCTTTGCCGAGCGCTGGGACGAGCAGTACCCCACCATCAGCCGGCAGTGGCGCAAAAACTGGGACCACTTGAGTCCGTTCTTCGCCTTCCCCCAGGAGATCAGGAAGGTCATCTACACGACCAACGCCATCGAATCCATGAACAGAGGGTTGCGCAAGATCATCAAGACCAGGGGCGCCTTCCCCACCGACGAGGCCGCCAGGAAACTGCTCTACCTGGCCCTGCTCAATCTGTCCCGCAGGTGGACACGGCCCATCGCAAACTGGACGGCCGCCATCAACCAGTTCGTCATCATGTACGAAGACAGAGTGCCAATAACATGACAAAGTCAGTTACACAAAATACGTGACAGACCCATGCCAAGTCGCTCAAATGTCGTTTCGTCATCCTCTCCAACGGTAATCTCCATTATTTCTGGGACCTGCAACGCGGAAACCCCTATCAGATAACATCATTCCCCACACAGGATTCGGTAGGAAACTACAGTAGATTCGAACCCGACCCGCGACGTCTGGCTGACAAAGAGGTTGGTGATGACTTTATCGTACTTTCCCAGCGACCCAACTATCTAGCGGAAGCAGCATACCAAAACAAGAACGAGCGTAGCGGATTCATCCGCGACCACAAACTCCGTTTTCTTCGAACCTACCAACTTAACGCCGTCCATGCTCTGCAGAAAGCAGCCAGGGAGGGTAGCGACAGGTTCCTGTTCGAGATGGCGACAGGTACAGGCAAGACCCTGACGGCTGCCGCGATCATCAAGCTGTTTCTGCATACCCGTAACGCACGGCGCGTACTTTTCCTCGTGGATCGATTGGAACTGGAAGAACAAGCCAGGAAAGTATTCTCCGAACTGCTTTCAGCCGATTTCCAGACCGTGGTCTACAAGGAGCGACGCGACGACTGGCGACCTGCCGAGACCGTCGTCACCACGGTGCAGTCCCTGCTGTTCAACAACAAATATCAACAGCTGTTCTCACCCACTGATTTCGATCTTGTGATTTCAGACGAAGCGCACCGATCCATAGGCGGCAACGCCCGGTCGGTGTTCGAGTACTTCATTGGCTACAAACTCGGCCTGACCGCGACGCCGCGCGACTACCTTAAGGGTGTAGGTTCCACAGGCAAGCTTTCGGGAGATCCGCGGGAAATCGAACGTCGGATGTTGATGGACACCTACCGCACATTCGGCTGCGAAAGCGGACAGCCCACCTTCCGGTATTCCTTGCTCGACGGTGTGAAGGACAAGGTACTCGTCAACCCGATCGTGGTGGACGCACGCACGGAAGTGACGACACAACTTCTCTCGGATGATGGATTTGTAGCCGCCTTTACAGACAACGAAGGCGAAGACCACGAAGAGGTCTACAAACAGCGGGATTTCGAGAAGAGGTTTTACTCACCAGGTACGAATTACCTGTTCTGTAAGACGTTTCTTGAACACGCCCTACGCGACCCGATAAGTGGCGAGATCGGCAAGTCCATCATTTTCACGGTCAGTCAGATCCATGCAACCCGCCTCACGCAGATATTCAACGAGATCGCCGACCTCATGTTTCCTGGCCGATACCAGTCCGATTTTGCCGTACAGGTTACTTCGCAGGTCCAGGACGCTCAGCAACACACTATACGGTTTACGAACAATAACCTCCTCGGATCGGGTAATGTCATACCCGACTATCGAACCAGCAAGGCCAGGGTCTGCGTGACCGTAGGCATGATGACCACCGGCTACGACTGCCCGGATATCCTGAACCTAGGTCTCTTCCGCCCGATCTTCTCCCCTACGGACTTCATCCAGATCAAGGGGCGTGGCACACGTAAGCACAATTTCCTCGATCTATTGTTCGACAAGAATATCAAAGGCACTGTTTCAGCACCGGAGAAGACAGCTTTCAAGCTTTTCGATTTCTTCGGGAACTGCGAGTACTTCGAGGAAGAATACAACTATGACGAAATTCTGAAGCTACCGGCCCGAAGGAAGGAATCCGGCGGTGACCCGATTGACCCGGTTGTCCAGTATGCCGAAACCTACGAACACCTCGGCCGGGACATTCTCGCAGGGATCAAAGAAGAGAAGATCGGCGTTGAGGGAATGAAGATCGATCGCATGTTCTTCGATCAATTCGCGGATGTCGTGAAGGAAGATGAAGTTGTGGTAAGCGCTGTTGAATCAGGGGATTGGGAACGGGCTACAGACCACATAAGGCGGGAGGTACTGAACAAGCCCGAGGAATACTACACTCTCGAAAAGCTGCGTAAGGCTGTGGCCGTGGACCGCCGGGTGACCCTCCGCGAGTTCGTCGAAAAAGCGCTTGGCATCATCCCCCGCTTCAAATCCAAGGACGAATTGCTGGAAGAAGAGTTTGCCAAATTCGTCGCGGAACACACACCGGAATCCAGTGGTTACATCCCGGTGCTTAAGACGTATTTCAAGGCTTATGTGAGTGATGACGATGTTCGCAGCATAATCGACAAACGGCAGTTCACAGGTCTCGCAACCAATCCGGTTTTGACACGGGACGACTATCGGGCTGTCCCCGAGCAATACCGAAAACTCATACCCGAGTACGTTAAGGACTACGTGTCGTTGAATCAGTTCGTCAATTAGGGAGCCCATGCTCGACATCGAAACCAGAATGCGCATCGACACGGCCCGCGATATCCTGGTGGGCAAGGTGCCCGACCCCAAGAGCCAGGTCGAACAGATCACCATCGCCCTCATCTACAAATTCATGGACGACCTGGACGCTGAGGCCGAGGAGTTCGGCGGCGAGCGACGGTTTTTTGCCGGCGATTTCGCCCGCTTCGGCTGGGCGAGCCTGATGCGTGGGGATCTGAGCGGCTATGATGTCCTGAACCTTTACGCCGACGCCATCACCCGGATGCCAGAAAACCCAGGGGTTCCCGCACTATTCCGGGACATCTTCAACAACGCCTACCTGCCCTACCGAGACCCAGAAACTTTGCGCGCTTTCCTCAAGGTTATCGACGAGTTCACCTATGACCACAGTGAGCGGCTTGGTGACGCCTTTGAATACCTGCTCTCGGTCCTCGGCTCCCAGGGCGACGCCGGACAGTTCCGGACACCTCGTCATATCATCGACTTCATCGTCGATATCATCGATCCGAAGAAAGACGAGACCATCCTCGACCCGGCCTGCGGCACCTCCGGGTTCCTGATTTCGTCCTACAAGCACATCCTCCGGACCAATTCCGATGTCGAGGGCAACCGTACGTTAACACCCGACGAGAACAGGAAGCTCGCAGACAACATAAGCGGCTACGACATCTCACCTGATATGGTGCGTCTGTCGCTCGTGAACATGTACCTGCACGGCTTCGCGCAGCCGCACATCTTCGAATACGACACGCTGACTAGCGACGAGAAATGGGACGATTACGCAGACGTGATCTTGGCGAATCCACCGTTCATGTCTCCGAAGGGGGGCATCCGTCCGCATAACCGTTTTTCGGTCAAATCCAAACGGAGCGAGGTGCTGTTTGTAGACTACATGGCGGAGCATCTGACGCCCAACGGACGCGCCGGCATCATTGTGCCGGAAGGCATCATGTTCCAGAACCAGAACGCCCATAAGCAACTGCGCCGTATGCTGGTCGAGAACTACCTCGTGGCGGTAATCTCGCTTCCCTCGGGCGTGTTCAATCCGTACTCCGGTGTAAAGACCTCCATCCTGATTCTGGACAAAGCGTTGTCGAAGAAGACGGACCATATCGCCTTCTTTAAGTTGGAGAATGATGGTTTTGATCTGGGGGCTCAGAGAAGGGAAATCGAAAAGAATGATCTGCCTCAGGTGAGGGAGGAACTGGGTCATTACTTGGCAAGGGTACGGGCGGATGAATTGATGGGCAATAAAGGGTCGGTGCCGACTGATCGTGTAGCAGAACATGGAATGGAATACGCGAAGAAAGATGGTCAATTTACACACGGTATCGTCGCCGATAAGGAAAAGATCGCTGCTGATGGAGAATACAATCTGAGTGGGGAGCGGTATCGAACTTCTAAAATCACCCGATCCAACTGGCCCTTTGCGAGACTGGGAGAGGTTTTTCGAAAAGTAGAAGAAACGATCTCTCCGGCTTCACTTCGTACTACAGTGAGCTATATTGGACTTGAAAACATTACACAGAATAGCGGCAAGCTTACAGGTAGTGTTACGACCGATAACCCTGCGAAGATAAAGAGCCTGAAGACTGTCTTTTGTCTCGGCGACATTTTATATGGAAAGTTGCGGCCAAACCTTAACAAGGTCTGGCTTTCTGACCGTAAGGGAATCTGCTCGACAGATATATTCGTTGTCCGGCCTCGCGATGAAAGGGTTATGTCTGGCTTTTACTCCCACATCTTGCGAAGCGATTACTTCAACGATGCTGTCTTGCGCCAACTTACAGGCGCACAGCTTCCACGTATAGGGTGGCGGGCGTTTGAAAACTTGGAAATTCCTTTACCGCCACTGGAAGCACAGCGCGAGATAGTAGAAGAGATAGAAAGCTATCAGCGTGTGATAGACGGGGCACGGACGGTGATAGAGAACTGGAGACCGAAGATCCTCATTGATCCTGAGTGGCCAATGGTGGAATTGGGTACCAACGTCGAAGTCGTAGCTGGACAGTCTCCTCCCGGAGAATCTTACAACAATGCTGGTCTCGGTTACCCTTTTTATCAGGGCAAAGCAGAATTCGGCCATGTATTCATTGAAAAGCCGATTAAGTGGACTACCGATCCAAAACGATTCGCTGAGAAAGATGATATACTTATGTCAGTTCGTGCTCCGGTTGGCCCTGTAAACCTTGCAACTCAGCGAATATGCATTGGGCGAGGTCTTGCGGCAATTAGGCCGACTGATAACAATTTACATAAATTGTATACCTTTTACATACTGAGTAGTTTAGAGGCAGAGATTTCTGGCAATATGGGAGCAGCGTTCTCCTCAATAAACCTGAAACAGATAAGACAACTTAAGATCCCTATACCTTCATTGGAGACTCAACGCATTGTCGTAGCAGGAATTGAAGCTGAACAGGCACAGGTGAATGCTAACCGGGAGTTGGTAAAGCGATTGGAGCAGAAAACACAGGATTTGGTTAGCCGGGTATGGCAAGGAGAATGATCCAATGTTTCAATTCTGCTCGTCTAGCCAGATTTCCGCGAGTGTGATGCATTGGCCGGTACGAATGCCCTCTAGCTTTACCAGCGAATCCCACCTAGGAGGTACGATATCGTTCGTCATGCCTTCGAGGGATTGTTACGATATCCGTTTTTCTTTGCAGCGGTCAAAAATCCGAGTCATATTGTCTGAATAGAAAGTCAGAAAGAACTAGTCTCACCATCGTCTTTGTGAGGGCATGATGGAAAAGTGTTACATCATTTCATACGATCTACCCGAAGGGACTGATTATAATCCTCTTTATATGGCTATGAAATCCTATAAAGCATGGGCTATGATAACAGAAAGTACATAGGCTATTGTCGGCAACGATGATGCTGTGACCATACGGAACCGCCTCAAACAGTATGTTCCAAGTGGTGGCAGATTGTTTGTGATCAGGTCCGGCAAGGAATCGGCATGGGCCAATACCATTTGTAAGAACGAATGGCTTCAAGAGAATCTGTAATGACAAACAAAAACTCCGCGCAGAGCGACAATGGTATAATGCCGGTGCAACGGCATAGAATTGATTCGTTGGAATTGTATGATGTGACAGAAGATGAGTTAAACGCTTTGGAGAAGGGAACATCTACAAATACCAAGTTAACTATATCTGTTGCACTTTTATCTATCGGCTGTACTTTCGGCGTTTCTTTGTTAAGCACAACGATAGAATCCCTTGTGGCCTTGGTCTTGATTTCTTCAAGCACGGTTTTTGGAATTGGAGTATGGTGCTTTGGGTAATCTGGTGGAATGGTGACCGTAAGGCTGTCGGGGAAGTGATAACACGAATCAAGGCACGTAAGAATCCTAAAGTGGTTGATACCGAAGATAGTTCGGCCATACGCGTAAAGGACTAAGCGATTACCGAAACTCAGCAAGTATGAATCAACGCAAACACTGACTCTATGAACCTATCTCACAGTCGGGCATTCTCGCGTTGGTTGCCTTACCATGTTGCCTCTAAAACCAGAGACGTGAACATAATCTGGTATTGGTGGTGAGAATTATACCACGACCGTTTTAGAGTACACCAGAATTCCGACTAGTGTTGGACGGCCGTACTCAGAGCGACTCACGTAGCTCCATCCTAAGCCCTCCCTAAGGATCATCTTCGTCACCAGACTTCGTATTGGTGCCTTCGGACAAACGGTGTGCTCATTGTTGAGCACACCGTGGGGATCTATGTCTATCAGCGCGGTGATATGGCGAAAGAACAGGTAGTGCTAGGCCCGGTTTTCATGCGGCCATTTCTGACCAGAAAACTTAAGTTGCGCCTCGAACCATATGATCTGAACACATCCGTCTGGCGAGAGGCTTCGTTCTTCGTGTCCATCGTCACCCCTTTTCGTGCTGGTTGCCTCTCGGACGTTACAGCATACTCTTGACACTGAAAAACTACACCCTTACTTCCCCGTGTAACACAGGATTTTTCGGAGTGGCTTTGATGTATGGTCATTTCTTCTGCAAGTAAACCCACCATTATCTAACGGTGATTCCTGCATGCTGGATCTCGACTTTTTCAGGCAGAACGGTTACGTCAGCCTCGGCCAGGTTTTCGATGGCGAGGAATTGGGTCGATTTGTCGAACTGTACGACCAGGACCGGTCGAAACGGGGCTGCTTCTGGCATCCCATTCCCAATCACGGCCACCAGACCCTGAACTGCGAACCCCTGATTTCCTCGCCGGAGATCGACGGGCTGATCCGCCACCCCAGCCTGATCGACCCGATCGAGACGATCTTCGAAGGCCCCAGTTGTCTCGGGGAAGTCTGCCTGCGTCACATGGCGCCTCGTGACGGCAAACCGGAGGAGATCTGGCACCGGGACCGGCCCCATTCGACGGAACGGCCCTACCGGTGCGGCTATCTGCAGATGATGCTCTACCTGACCGACGTGCACGAGGGCACGCACTGCTTTTCCATTTCTCCGGAACCCTGCGACGGCCCGGTGCTCGACAAGAAGGAACAGCTCGACCGGCGCGGCGCGGTCCATCTGCACGGACCGGCCGGCACCGTCATACTGTTCAACCTGTCCGTGCTGCACGCCGCAACGGTCCGGATCACCCCGCACGAGCGCAAGACCGTCCAGATCTACTACGGCCATCGCGATGGTCCGGTGCTGAGCGACTGTACCCTGATCCCCACCCGCTTCTGGCGGGATCATCCCGACCCCGAGGTGCGCGGCTTCTACGGCCTGATGACCTCCCGTACCAGGCAGTATGCCGAGGCCTTCGGTTGAGGATTGGCAAGAAACGAAGATCAGGCCGGGATCGTCGATTGAAGTCGGTATAAACTGGCACAGATCGGAGAGCGCATGTCGAATACACGTCCGCAAGTACTCATCGCCTGCAGTGAGCGTGTCCGCAACGGCTATCTGCCGCCGGAGGAACTGACCCGCCTCGATGCGTTCGCCGACTGGAGGTGGTTCCACTCCGAGGGCGGCGGGATTTACGATACCAGCACGGACCCCGAGACGACCGCGCAACTGGCAAGCGAAATGGACGGCGTGGATGCCCTCGTCGTCTGCCACGGCGCGCCGAGGATCGACGGCACGATCCTGGACACCGCGCCGCGGCTGCGTTTCGTCGGCGAACTGGAAGGCGACCGTTTTGCCGCGCGGCTGGACCTGGACACGTTATGGGCCCGGGGCATCCGCACCGTAGATACGACGAACGGCTCCACCTATCCGGTGGCGGAATGGGCCCTGGCGCTGACGCTGATCTCCATGCGCAACGCCGGCGCGCTCTTCCGCCGGATCATCGATCGCAATACGCAGGACCGAGGTCTTATTCAGCCCATGGCGGGCATCCTGACCGGTAAGCGGGTGGGGTTGATCGGCGGAGGCCACATGGGGCGGCGGCTGATGAAACTGCTGCGTCCCTTCGAGGTCGAGTTGTGGGTCCACGATCCATACCTGCCGCAGGAGTTGCCCGAGGCGCTGGGCTTCATCCAGACGTCGCTGGAAAACGTACTTTCAAAATGCGACGCGATCATCTGCGTGGCGCCGCTCACGCCGCAGACCCGGGGCATGATCGGGCGGCGCGAACTGGATCTCATACGATCGGGGTCGGTATTCGTGAATGTCTCGCGCGGGGCCATCGTCGATTCCGCGGCCCTGATCGAACGCCTCAAGCGGGGTGATATCGCCGCCGGGCTGGACGTCTTCGACCCGGAGCCCATTCCGGAAGACAGCGAGATCATCGGCCTGCCCAACGTTTTTCTGACGCCCCACTTCTCCGGGCGCACGGGAGAGGACTATCCCCACTTCTTCCACTACATGGTCGATGAACTTGAGCGGTTCTTCTCCGGCCACGAGACCTGGTTCAACCTGACGCCGCGCTCTCAGGCCAACCGTGACGGGCGCACATGAAAAGCCCCAACCGGGCGTTCATGAAAAGCCCCAACCAAAGTAAAAGCCCCGACCAAAGCCCCAACCTGCTCTATATTGAGGGAGGCCCGTGAAAAGCCCCAACCTGCTTTACATTTTCACCGACCAGCAGCGCGCCGATACGCTGGCCTGCTACGGCAATCACCAGATCGAAACCCCGGCGCTCAACGGACTGGCCGAGGACAGTTTCGTCTTCGAAAACGCCTACGTGAGCCAGCCGGTGTGCAGCCCGGCCCGGGCCACCATGCTCACCGGTCTCTGGCCCCACACGGCGGGTGTTCCGTCCTGCAACGTGCCCCTCGCCGCCGACAAGCCGACCATCGCCGAGATGCTGCCCGACGATTACGATACGGCTTTCATGGGCAAATGGCACCTGGGAGACGAGATCTTCCCCCAGCACGGCTTCAAGACTTGGGTGGGCACGGAAGACCAGTATCGCCGCGGTTACTCGGAAACGGACCGGTTGACCGAAGTCAGCGACTATCATCACTTCCTGGCGGATAAAGGGCACGCGCCGGATATGGAGCTTCTGGGAGAAAGGGTCTTCTCGCGGCACTACGCCGCGTCCCTGCCCGAGGAATGCACCAAGGCATGGTACCTGGGCGAGCGGGCATCGGAGTATATCCGCGAGCAGGGCGACGATCCCTTCGCGCTCTGCGTCAGCTACCTGGAGCCCCATCCCCCGCACACCGGTCCGTTGAACGATTACTACGACCCGGACATCCTGCCGACAGGACCGGCGTTCATGCGGCAGCCGCCCTTTGACGCACCCCTTCTCGTCCGCCTGATGGCGGCCTTTTACATGCAGTCCGAAAACTACGGGTTGGACCTGCGTACCGAGGCGGGCTGGCGGGCGCTGATGGCCCGGTACTGGGGCAACGTCACCCTGGTGGATCGTTCGGTGGGGAAGATCCTGAAGGCCCTGGAGGAGAGTGGAAAGGCCGATGACACCATCGTCGTGTTCACCTCGGACCACGGAGAACTGATGGGTGATCACGGCATCCTGGGCAAGACGCTCATGTACGAGGAGTCCATCAAGGTGCCGATGTTGCTTCGCGCGCCCATGCTGGATGACGCGCTGGATAACGCGAGGCGGATCAGCGGACGGTTCAGCCACATCGACCTGGTGCCCACCCTGATGGAGCTGCTCGGACTCGAACGGCCAGCGAGGCTGCAGGGCCGAAGCCGGGTGCCCGTACTGCAAGGGCACGACAACCTGGACAGCGACGACGTGTTCGTCGAGTGGAGTGGCGCCGACGGGCATGCGCGGGCCGGTCTGGGTGAAGCCGAACCGAACCAGAGTATGGTTCATCAGCATCGGACGATCGTGACCTCGGATGGTTGGAAACTCAACCTGTATGGGAAGGGACAGGGAGAGTTGTACGATCTGAACAGCGATCCCTTTGAGTTGGAGAATCTCTATCATCAGGATGGGCAGAGGGGACGTATTGGGGAGTTGAGGGATAGAATTCGTGCGTGGCAGGAGGAGACGGGGGATGAGGTGGGGTTGGAGGTGTGACTACTTCAGGAACTGATTCGATGCGACAAGTGGTACTTTATCCTGGAGAGGACGGTTTCTGGATTGCAGACTGTCCCAGTCTGGCGGGTTGCATAAGTCAGGGCGAATCCCGACAGGCGGCGATTGAAAGTATCAAGGAGGCTATCGAAGCATACGTCGAGGCATTGGAAGACGATGGCCTACCAGTTCCCGAGGAAACATTCGAAGTCTCGGTCGTAGCCGTATGAACCTACTGCCCGTTATCTCCAGGTACGAGTGTGTCAGGGCACTAGCCGGATTAGGTTTAGATCACACGACAATGTGGCAGTCACATCTTTAGCCAGCGTTCGCTCTTTTCCACCGTCTTGAAATGACAGACGAAAGGAGTCGGCATGAAGTATAAAATCGCCCTGCAACGGTCTGACGAAGGATACAGTGTATCGATACCCGGTTTACCAGGGTGCTGGTCTCAGGGAAGGACGGAGGCGGAGGCCCTGACCAATACTGAAATCGCGATTCGGGAATACCTTAGTGTCGTTGACGATCTGTTGGAGCATGCAGAAATTCGGGAAATCGAGTTAGCTGAGTAAACTGCCGAAAGTAACGGGAATCAATCACCTCGAAGGACCCACCCCATGTCCATGACCGAAGAAGAACGTTTCCGATTCGACCTGGCCGGGTTTCTGGTCCGGCCGGCCATTCTCACGGCGGATGAGATCCGGGACATCCGCGAGCAGATCTACCTGATCAAGCACGATCCTGAGTCGCTGCCGCCGGAACACCGCGACGTGCCGGGCGGGCCGTCGAGCGTCCTGATCGACCATCCGGCCGTCGTGGACGTCATCGAGGAGATCATAAGCCCCGATTTCCGGCTGGAGAACTGTTCCTGCGTGTGGCGCAAGAAGGGGGAAGAGCACGGGGAGCTGCACGGCGGCGGTCCCAGGCAGATCGATCCGATCTTCGGATACCGGGTGCAGCGCGAACAGATCTACGCCGGCATGGTGCGGGTGATCTTCGAGTTTACGGATATCCGGCTGGAGGATCAGAGCACGCACTTCGTGGTGGGGAGTCACAAGGCGAATTTCCCCATGCATCCCGACCACATGTCCCTGGAACCGGGCAAGCGCAGCGAATTCCTGATGACTTATGCTTGCCCGGCGGGCAGCGCCGTATTCTTCACCGAGAACACGTGCCACGCGGGTCCCAAGTGGAACCGGGACGAGCCCCGCGTGACCGTACTCAACGCCTACTCCCACCTGGCCACCCACTGGCACCGGCTGAAAACGCCCCCCGAGGTCATAGCCGGACTACCCCGCGAGAAGCAGGTTTACTTTCGCGAACCTTGGATCGCCGATTTCCGGACGAAACCGGCCACGAGGAACACCGCGGAACGGTTCCTGGGCAATGACGAACCGCCCATAAACTCCGATAACGAACCCTAGCGGAAAAACTTTTTTCACGAGAAATTGGGCAGAAAGCCGACTAAAACCCTTGATGGAGCAATCAGTCAGGGTTCGTTGCTTGTGCTTGCGTGTTTAAAGCTGTCCTCTTTCGTCATGGTCGTAATCCCGGTCGGTGAATCAGCATGCATACCATCCTTACCATCGAAGACCTGTGTACTGGATGATCACTCCTGGTGGCTCGGAGCTCTGCGTGCCCGGGTGCTGACCCGGGAAGTACTGGAGTTGCCCCGGGTCGTCTCGGACCTGTCCGGGAATACGGATCAACGGTTTGATCGTTTAGATTAGCGCATGGACAAGTTCGACCGCCGCATGGACCGACAGGAAAACGGCTTGGGGGTTCTGGTAGAGGCTTACGCCAGGACTGTCGCCACAGAGTTCGCGGACGACATAGCCGCGGAACTGGGTCTTGAAATCGTCCGGGTTCTGCGCAGAGCCGAGATAGGGTCGTTGGCCCGATCGAAGGCCGCGCAGGGCATACCCGCAAACGACCTGCGCAGTTTTCGCGCCGCTGATCTGATCATCGAGGCCCGGGACGGGAAGGGCGAGACCTGTTTCATCACGGTTGAAGTTTCGTATACCGCCAACGGAAGGGATACCCGCAGGGCCATCAGGAACGCGGGTTTCATGTCCCGATTTACCGGTAAACGCGCGTATCCCGTCGTGACGGGTCTACGGAGAGACGACGGTATAGAGCATGTCATCGCGTCCGGGGACGTCCAGTGGTATCAACTGGCTCCTGAAGCTCTTGAGGTACGGTAGCGGCAGGCCTCCAGGGAAACGGGTTCGGCATGACCCTGGGGATGGCGGTGACCGAAGCTTTCGAGGTAGAATGACGGTGGCCTCTTGGGCCGACTGTGCCCCTACGGCCGTACGATGGACCCGTCCGCCCTGCGATCCTCCGCGGCGTATCTTGGCGTAGCCGCATCCTCGGCGTTCAGCAGCCCGGCGGCCGCATCTTCGTCGATATCCAGCCCCAGACCCGGATTGTCGTTGGCGTAAAGGTGCCCGTCCTCCAGCACGCAGGCCCCGGGGAACGCCGCGTATTCTGCCGCGCTGAAGGTATTCTCTTCCTGGATCCCGAAACTCCAGCTGGCCATGTCGAGGTGAACGGCCGCGGCCTGGTTGACCGGGTCGTTGTCGCCGCCTTCCTGCCACGCGGTATTGATGCCGAAGGTTTCGCACAGGTTCGCGATCTTCCGGCACGGCGTGATGCCGCCCGCCTTGGATACGCGCACGCGGACGTAGTCGATGAGGCGCTCGGTGATGAGGGGCGTCCATTCGTGGGGATTGACGAAAAGCTCCCCCATGGCCTGCGGCGTCGTGCACTGTTCCCTGATCAGGCGGTACCACTGCACCTGCTCCGGGGGCAGCACGTCCTCCAGGAAGAAGATGTGGTAGGGTTCCAGCCGCTTGGACAGGGTCACGGCGGACTGCGGGCGCAGGTGTTCGTGGACGTCGTGGGTCAGCTTGGGACCGAATCCGAGCTTCGAACGGAGGTACTCGAACATGTCCGGAATGGCCTCGATGTAGGCCTCGTCGTCGAAGACCTTGTCGGCGGGCCAGGCATTGGCCGGGCGGGGTGCGTCCTCCGACGGAATGAATCCCCCGCCGCCGTACCCGCCCAGCTGGCAGCGCACCACGGGGAACCCTTCGTCGAGGTAGCCCTGTACGGCTTCCAGCAGGGCTTCCGGCGTGCAGCCGCCCGCGTGGGCGTAGCAGGGCACGGCGCTCCGGCAGGCGCCGCCCAGGAGCTGGTAGACGGGCATCCCGGCTTCTTTGCCCTTGATGTCCCACAGCGCCATGTCGATCCCGGAGAGCGCCGTGTTGGTGATGGCGCCGTTGCGCCAGTACCCGCTCGTGTAGAAGGTCTGCCAGATATCCTCGATGCGGCTGACGTCCCGCCCGATGAGCTTCGGGGCCAGCATGGACTCGACGGCCTCGACGACGGCGCGCTGGTGGTAGTGGTCGCTCGCGGAACCGATGCCGTACAGTCCGGGCTGGTTGGTGTCGATCTTTACGATGCCCCACGTGCCGTTGGACCGCGTGCGGATGCACTTGACGCCGGTGATGGTGGTCACGTTCGGCTCCTTTGACTTTGGCTCCTAATCGAATACCGCGGCTGCTGATTCGGATACCGCGGCTGCTGATTCGAATACCGCGGCTGCTGATTCGAATACCGCGGCTGTTGATTCGGGTACCGCGGCTGCTGATTCGAATACTGCGGCTGCCGATTCGGGTACCGCGGCTACTGATTCGAATACCTCGGCTGCTGATTCGGGTCCCGCGGAATATGACCCGTTCGATACTGTCGCGTCTAGTCGGCCGTTACCCGCTCGCCGTCCACGAGAAAAGGTTCCGCGTTGCTCCAGTTCCGCGTGCCGTCTTCGGTGAGGATCGGCTCGGCGGAATACTGGGTCAGGTACACGCGACGCCAGCCGTCCGAGGTATTCGTGCTGCTGCGGTGGAAGGAAACGCTGGAGAATACCAGGATGCTTCCGGCCGGTGCGATCACCGGTACGCCGGGGTCGTCGCCGTAATAGCCGATCTTGTCGTTCGATTCATCCAGGATGCTGTGCTCCTGGCGGCGACGGGTACCCGCCCGGGAAAAGGGCAGGACGTAGACCGTACCGTTCTCCTCGTTCACGTCGTCCAGGGCCGCCCAGCAGCTCATGTACGGCCGGTGATCGAATCCCACGTAGCCCGAGTCCTGGTGCCAGCCGAACTTCATGCCGACCTCGGGGCCCTTCACCACGAACTGCTCGTGGAACAGGTAGGCGGTGGGGCCCAGGGTGCTCCGGCAGATCGCGGCCATGAGGTCGCTGAAGATATACGGCCGCAGGCTCGGATTTTCGCGATGCCGGTTGGAAACGAAATACCGTTTGCCCTTGTGGTTGATGCCCCGCGTGGACTCCGCCGCCTCGGCCATCTGGGCTTCCATCTCCGCCGTCAGCCGGTCGCATTCGCCGCGTATGTATTCCAGCATCGCGTCGTCCAGGGCCGATTCGAGGATGAAGTAGCCTTCCTCCTGGTACTGACGCTTTTGTGCTTCGGTGATCGCAATGGGTTTCACGTTGGGTTCCTGCCGTCTGCCGCTGCCGGTTACGCTCATTTGTTATCCCCGCCCGATGTAGGGCATGGTGGTGGCCATGACCGTGATGAACTGTACGTTGGCGTCGAGGGGCAGACCGGCCATGAAGACGACGGCGTCGGACACGTTCTTCACGTGCATTCGGGCTTCGGCCACCAGGTCGCCGTTGGGCTGCAGGATGCCTTCTTTCATACGCTGCGTCATCTCGGTAGCGGCGTTCCCGATGTCGATCTGGCCGCAGGCGATGTTGTATTTCCGTCCATCGAGGGAAGTCGAACGCGTAAGACCGGTTACGGCGTGCTTGGTGGCCGTGTAGGGCGCCGAATTCGGCCGGGGCACCTGGGCGGAGACCGACCCGTTGTTGATGATCCGGCCGCCCTGCGGGTCCTGGTCCTTCATGATCTTGAAGGCCTCCCGGGTGCAGAGGAAGGAACCCGTCAGGTTGACGTCCACCACCGTCTGCCACTGCTCGGCCGTCAGTTCCTCGAGGAGCACCGCCGGCGCCCCCGTCCCGGCGTTATTGAAGAGCAGGTCCAGCCGTCCGAACGCCGATCTGGTTTCGGCGAAGAGGCGCTCGACCTGCGATGCGTCGCCCACGTCCGTGGGGACGACGAGCAATCGATCCGCGGCATCGCCGGCCTCGGCCACGGTCGATTCCAGCGCTTCTTTTCGCCTGCCCGCCAGTACAACGCTGTAGCCGTCGTCCAGCAAGGCCAGGGCGCAGGCCTTGCCAATGCCCGAGCCTGCTCCGGTAACGACGGCGACTTTTGTAGAATCACTCATGTTATGCTCCTATCTCGGTTGGTAGATACATTCACGAATACGGATCCGCGGCGTCGCGCAACGCGTCTCCGAGGAAGTTGAAGGCGATGACGACGACGAGCACCGGCGCGGCGGGGAAGAGGAGCCAGGGGTGGTTGAGGAGCACCGTCACGCGCTGCGCTTCCTCGAGCAGTACGCCCCAGCTGGTCATGGGGGGCCGGATGCCCAGGCCCAGGAAGCTCAGGGCCGTCTCGCCCAGGATCATGCCCGGGATGGCTAGCGTGGCCACTACGATGATGTGGCTGTAGCACCCGGGCAGCAGGTGGCGCGAGATGATGTACCAGTGCCCCGCGCCGGCCGACCGCGCCGCCGTCGTGTAGTCCTGCTCACGGAAGACGAGCACCTTGCCCCGGACTTCGCGGGCCAGGCCGCCCCAGCTGATGATGGACAGGATGATCGTGATGCCCAGGTAGGTCTCTATGCTCGTCCATCCGGCCGGCAGCGCCGCCCCGAGGGCCATCCACAGCGGAATCGGCGGGAAGGAGGCCAGGATCTCGACGACCCGCTGCAGGGCGTGGTCTATCCAGCCGCCGAAGTACCCCGAGAGCGTGCCGAGGACGGATCCGAGGATCAGGCTCAGAAAGACGCCGATGATCCCCACGGTAAGCGAAACGCGGGCGCCGTGGATCATGCGCGAGAGCAGGTCGCGGCCCATGCGGTCCGTGCCGAGGAGGTACATGGGGCCTTCGGAATGGACCAGCCGGAAGTTTCCGCCGCCGTCCCGCGACAGAAACCGGACCGGATACCGTCGGGCCTGGTCCGTCTCGTACTCCAGTTCCAGGGTGACCGGGTTCTGCGCGGAAGTCAGTCCGTAGACGTAGAACCCTACGGACCAGTCGAAATGCAGTTCCTGGGGCGGAAGGTGCCGGACCTGGATGCGGATCTCGTTATGGTCGTAGGGAGAGAAGAACCCGGCGAAAATCGCCACGAGATAGAACGACGACAGGATCAGCGCCGCCGCGATCCCCATCCGGTTCTTCCGGAACCTGCGCCAGATCAGCGCGCGGTAGCTGAGATAACCTGAATCCCGGACCGCTTCTCCCTGTTCGACCGTCGCCGTGGTCATGGGGTTGTTCCCCGTATGATGCCGCTCGCTATGCGAATCATTCCGCTTAGTCCGCGAACGCTTCCATTTGCTGTCAAGGCCGCAGGGTTACTCATACCGTATCCTCGGGTCCGCCCAGGCCAGCGCGACGTCGGCCAGGATGTTGCCGATGATCAGGAGCAGGCTGAACATCATCAGCAGGGTGCCGGCCAGGTAGATGTCCTCGGCGACCAGGGCCCGCAGCAGCAGCGGCCCCACGGTGGGCAGGCCCAGGACGATGGCCACGATCGTGGCCCCGGAGAGGATGTTCGGCAGGCTCATGCCCAGGATCGTGACCAGCGGATTGATGGCGATGCGCGCCGCGTGCTTGATGACGACGACGGATTCCTTGAGGCCCTTGGCCCGGGCCGTCTGCACGAAGGGTTGCCCCAGGACGTCCAGGAGGTTGCCGCGCATGATGCGCATCAGCCCGGCCGTGCCGTTGATGCCCACCACGATGACCGGGATCCAGAGGTGCTTCAGGAAGTCGACGAGCTTGTCCCACGTCCACGGCGCGCCTTCGTACTCGCTCGAGAAGAGGCCGAACAGGGGTATCCTGTAGATCTCGAACACGAAGACCAGGAGGGCCAGGGCCAGGAGGAATCCCGGCATGGACATGCCGATGAAGCTGATGAAGGACAGCACGTTGTCGGACAGGCGGTACTGGTGGGTGGCGGAATAGATGCCGATGGGGATCGCCACGGCGTAGGTGAACAGCAGGGCGCCCAGGGCGATGAGCACGGTAAAGGCGAGCCGGTCCCAGATCAGCTGGTTGACTTCCTGTTCGTATTCGAAGGACTCGCCGAAATCGCCCACGACGAACCCCGAGATCCAGCTCACGTACTGCCGCCACATGGGCCGGTCCAGGCCGTAGCGTTCCCGCAATTCGTCGATACGGGCGATGGAACTGCTGTCGCCGTACATCTCTTCCAGTTCCTGGATCTTGCGGTCCAGGAAGTCGCCCTCGGGCAGCTGGATGATGACGAAGCCGATCATCGAAATGGCCAGGAGGGTCGGGATGGCGAGGAGGCAACGTTTTATGACGTAAGTGATCATGGGTGAAACGAAAGGCTATGCCGCGGTTCCTGGATTGCCGGTTACGCGGCTTATGTGATCATCCCTTCAATCGATATAGAACTGCTCGGGAAAACTCGTCGCCGGGCCCGCGATCGCCCACGGTCCGAGAATGCCGCTGTCGGGCACGTTGTGGAAGTTGTTCTTCACGATGACGGCCCTGGGCGTGCGCGCCACGGTGCCCAGGTGGAAGGGGCCGTGTTCGATGTGGATCCGCACGGCGTCCTGAACCAGGCGATGCCGGGCTTCCAGGTCCTTCTCGCGTTTGATCCGGTCGTAGATATCGAGCAGTTCGACCATGACGCCCGTGGGCGCCTCGCCCTTTTCGCCGCCCGACTCGTACCACTTCCCCACCTGGGGATGCCAGTACTTGCCGGACGTCGGAAACACCCAGTCGGGGTAGGTGAACAGGTCCATTTCCGCCTCGCCGTGGAGATGGGCGGTGAACTCGCCGAGGTCGCGCCGCAGCTTCAGTTCGGCGCCGGGCGGCGTGTAGACGAGGACGTCCATGCCCAGTTCGCGCCAGCCCTCGGCCACGATCAGGGCGACGTCGTTCTCGTGGGCGATGTGCGCCGCGGCCGGCGCGTCCAGCACGAGGGTCAGCCGCCGGCCGTCGGGCCGGAGCCGGAACCCCTCGGCGTCGCGGTCGACAAGGCCCATTTCGTCCAGCAGCCGGTTCGCCTTCTCTAGATCATAATCCGCGTCGGCGGCCTTCCACAGGTCGAAGATCCGTGCGCCTTCTTCGCTCAGGAAATGCCAGCCTTCCTCGCTCACGGTGGCGCCTTGGGGCTCCACGAGGCCCTTGAAGGCGACGGCGTTGCATTTCTCGCGGTCGATGGCCGCGGCGAGGGCCTTGCGGAACCGCTGGTCCCGGATCAGGCCGCGGAGGACCGGGTCGTTGTCCGACCAGTTCAGGTTGATCGCGGGGTCCGCGCCCGAGGCGCTCTCCCACAACTTGACGCGGTACCCGCCCTTTTCCCGGCTTTCCATGAAGAGCGAGAAGTCCCGCAGGTCGAGTTCGCGGAACTGGCAGTCCACCTCGCCGGCCAGCACCCGCAGGACCCGGATCTGGGATTCGGGGACCAGGGTCGTGATCACACGGTCGATGTAGGGCAGCTGCCGCCCGTCGTCGTCCACGACGTAGTAATAGGGGTTGCGTTCCAGGATCACCCGGAAGCCGCCCTTCTCGATACGGGTGAGCGTCCACGGCCACAGGGAGGGCTTTTCCGGGTTGCGCTGGGGCAGTCTGTGCTTCTCGTACAGGACGAAATCGTCCACGTCGGCGTTGTGGTCCGGGTGGAACTGCTTCATGTAGTGTTCCGGCACGTTGTACTCTTCGCTCCACCAGAAGCCGGTGGCCAGCCACAGGGGCACGAGCCAGTTGGGCCCGGCGAACTTCATGACGATGGTGTAGTCGTCCGGCGTCTCGACCACCATGGGCTTGCCGTCCACGAGGCACCACACGGGCGGCGGGTACCGGTGGCGGTCGTCGAGACACAGGTCGTACCAGGCGCGGAAGGAAGCCGAAGTATAGGGATGGCCGTCGGACCACCGCACGCCCTCGCGCAGCTTGAGGGTGAGCACCGTGCCGTCCTCGTTGAAGGCCCATGATTCCGCCAGGCCGGGCTCCAGGCCCGTGGTCATCCGGTTCCAGCGGATCAGCGGGGCGTATCCGGCGATCATCTTCCAGGTGCCGAGATCGGTGTTGTTGTGGAACTGGCGCCAGGTCCCGCCGTAGACACCGGGACCGTCGTACCCAGCATAATCGTGTTTGGCCACGAGCGGGTTGGCCGGGATCCGTTCGTTGAGGGGCGGCAGGGTACCCGCCGCCACCCGGGCCGCCAGTTGGGGCGCCTCCAGCGCCGTTCGGGCCGCGGTGTCCGGAACCGACGGTGCCGCTGCGGGTCCGCCGCTACCTCCGGCGCAGGCCAGCAGCCCGGGCAAAATCGCAAGCGGCAGGTATTTCAATAGGTCCTTCATGGCTTTTCTCATCTTCTCATTGTATCTCATCTTCTTATCTGTTTCTCATTTGTGACCCCAACATGCAACCACCTGGCCGGCTCAAATGCCCTGGAGGGACAGCGTGTCGCTGTAATGGCATGCCGCCCTGACGCCGCCGGGATAGGTCTTGAGTTCCGGTTCGGATTCCCGGCACAGGTCCGTGGCGTACCGGCACCGCGGGTGAAAATGGCATCCCTTCGGCGGCGAAGCCGGATCGGGCACGTCACCGGTAAGGGCGATCCGCGACCGTTTCCGCTGTACCGCGGGGTCCGCCACCGGCACGGCGGAGATCAGGGCTTCCGTGTAGGGATGCAGCGGATTGTGGTAGATTTGCCCGGCGGGCCCGGTTTCCACGATCCGGCCCAGGTACATGATCGCCACCCGGTCGCTGATGTGCTGCAGCACGCTCAGGTCGTGGGTGATGAAGATATAGGACAGGCCCAGCCGGTCCTTGAGCGAGGCCAGGAGGTTCAGGATCTGGGACTGCACCGACACGTCCAGCGCCGATACCGGTTCGTCCGCGATGACCAGTTCCGGCTGCAGGGACAGGGCCCGGGCGATGCCGATGCGCTGGCGCTGGCCTCCGCTGAAGGCATGGGGATAGCGGCGCATGTCCGCGGCCTTCAGGCCCACGTCGGCCAGCAAGGCCGCCACCCGGTCCTTCAGTTCCGATCCGCGGGCCAACCCGTTCACCTTGAGGGGTTCGCCCACGATATCGCTCACCGTCATCCGCGGGTTCAGCGAAGAGTTCGGGTCCTGGAACACCATCTGCATGCGGCGGCGGAAAGGCTTCATTTCGTGGCGGTCCAGCGGGCCCAGGTTCACCATCTCCGCGCCGAAGAAGATGTCCCCTTCCGTGGGCGGCACCGTTTTCAGCACGCATCGTCCCAGGGTGGTCTTTCCGCACCCGCTCTCGCCCGCCAGGCCGAGGGTTTCCCCGGTGCCGCACTGAAAATCGACGCCGTCCACCGCCCGGACGTCGCCCCGCTTGCGGCGCCAGAGCCCCTTGCGGATCGGATAGTATTTCTTCAGGTTGCGGACGTCGAGTATGGTGGACATGGCGGATTTCCCGACAACGTCATGAAGCGGCCGAATACCGGCTCCGGCTGCTTTTCCAATGGGCAGCGCCGCCGGTCGGGTCGCCGCCCCGCAGGGGCTAACGATCCGCTGCAACGCGGTCCAGGTGCCAGCATCTTGCGTGGTGCCCGGTCTCGATCTCCTCCACCGGCGGTTCCAGGGCACACTGTTCCGAGGCGTACCGGCAGCGAGGCGCGAAGGCGCAGCCCGCCGGCAGGTTGAGCGGCGAAGGCACCGTACCCGGTATGGTGGCCAGCCGCGAAGCCTTTTCGCGGTTGATCCGGGGCGCCGAATCGAGCAGCCCCCGGGTATAGGGATGGGCGGGATGGTAGAAGATCCGTTCCGGCGAGCCGGTCTCGACCACCTGCCCCGCGTACATGATCATGATCTCGTCGGCCACGTCGGCGATCACGCCCAGGTCGTGGGTGATCATCAGGATGGCCATGTTATGGCTCTGCTGGAGCGCTCTCAGCAGATCGAGGATCTGGGCCTGGATCGTCACGTCCAGCGCCGTGGTGGGCTCGTCGGCGATCAGCAGTTCGGGACCGCACGAAAGGGCCATGGCGATCATGGCGCGCTGCCGCATGCCGCCGGAGAGCTCGTGGGGATACTCGTCCACCCGCTGCCGAGGCCCCGGTATGCCGACTTCGGAAAGGGCCTCCACCGCGCGGTTGCGCGCGGCCTGCCGGTCCATGCCGTGATGCAGGCGGAGGGCCTCGCCGATCTGGTTCCCCACGGTATACACCGGGTTGAGGGCGGTCATGGGTTCCTGGAAGATCATGGAGATCTTGCGGCCCCTGATCCTCCGCATGGCATCGCCCCCCGGCTCGAGGCCGTGTATCTCGACGTTCGTGCCCGTTTCATGGTCGTGATAGACGATCCTGCCTTCCACGTAACCCGGTTTGGGAACCAGCTGCATGAGGGAAAGCCCCATCATGCTCTTGCCGCAGCCGCTTTCACCGACCACGCCGAGGGTTCTGCCCCGCCGGATCTGAAACGAGATGTCCCGCACGGCCCGGACGGGGCCGTCGTCTGTGGGGATCGTTGCGGTCAGGTGCGATATGTCGAGGAGGAGGTCGTCCATACAGGCTCAGTTTAACGCCCGGTTCGAAGGGATGTCAAGGTGTTACGTACAGAGCCAAAGGTGGTATTTTGAAGATATCCGGATCCTGGTTTGTAGGACATAGGACTGTACCCTTTCATTTGACGCGATTGAATTCACCGTACGGCATTTACCCAAGGAGTCGGATATGCATGCGTCAGAGACGGCCCGGAACGCCTGGACGCGCCGGGGTTTCATGAAGGGCGCGCTCGCGGCCGGTACGGCCGGCGTCGCCCTGTCCATGTCGGACCGGATGGCCATGGCCACGCAACTGATCTCGGGCGGCAGGCCCACCATCGAAGCCATACGGGGCGTGGGCGTGCAGCCGGGTCTCGTACGCATGAGCCTGAACGAAAACCCGCTGGGACCGTCGCCGCGGGCCATCGAGGCCATGGCGAACCGGATGTTCGGCGTCAACCGCTACGGGACGGACCTGAGCGATCTGATGCAGGCCCTGTCGACCTTCGACGGGGTGGAGTTGCCCGAGCCGGACAATTCCAGGCGGCGCTCCTTTTTCCGGCCGCCCCCCGGGCCCTTCATGTTGACCCCGGGATCCAGTCTCATCCTGGACCTGCTGTGTCTGGCCTATCTCAGCCGCAGCGGCGGGGAAGTCATCGAAGCGGAGTTCGGATACGGCTCCGTTTCCCGCTCGGCCGGCGATTACAACGACATGTTCGGCGTCGACGTCAACGTCCTCCGGGCGCCGATGACGCCCGATTACCGCCACGACCTCGACGGGATGGCCGCTCTGGCGTCCGAGAAGACGTCGCTGGTGGTCATCACCAATCCGAACAATCCAACGGGCACTTTGCTGCAGCCGGATGAAATAGAAGCCTTCGTCAACAAGATCCCCTCGTCGGCCATCGTGGTCGTCGACGAGGCCTACCTGCACTTCGCCGAGCAGGACCCGATTCCCTCGGCCATTCCCCTGGCCGTCAAGTACGACAACGTGGTCGTGGTCAGGACCTTCTCCAAGGCCTATGCGCTGGCCGCCGTGAGACTGGGGTACTGCGTCGCGTCGCAAAAGGTCCAGGACGAAATGCGGAAGTACTACCAGGAATCGCCAAACGCCCTCGCCAGCGTGGCCGGCGCGGCCGCGGTGCGGGACCTGGAACACCTGCAGAAATCACGTGAGGCCGTGTGGGACTTCAAGAAGCGTTGCTACGCGGCCTTCGACGAGATGGGGATCGCGTACCTGCCGTCCCAGGGCACCTTCGTGATGGCCGATCTGAAGCGCCCGGCGATGCAGGTGGTCCGGGAAATGCGCGCCCGCAACGTCTGGATCAGTTCCCGGCGGCAGCGGGAATTCCGGAACTGGATCCGGGTCTCCGCGGGTACGGAGGCGGAAACCGAGGTATTCATCCAGACCCTCAAGGACGTGCTGGCCAGGTCGAGCTGAGTCCGGCCGCTTTAACGTCGCTTCACAAACGAAAGCCCGGCCGGAGACCGCACCGCCGGGCTTTCGTCTATCGGGTCGTTTCCAGCCGGATTCACTTTCACTCAATACAAAAACCGGGAGCGTGAGATACAAATCCCGCCCCCGGTTCCGCGATCTGACACGGCCTGTAACGCGCGTTTTCAACTCCCTTTCGGCGATTCCACGGCTTCGTCGACCTCGGGTGCCGAGACCGATTCTTCTTCAGACCCGTCCACCGATGCAACCCCGTTCCCATCCGGCGGGGCCGCTTCAACCGCCGGTTCATCCGCGGCGGGTGTTTCGGCAGCACCTTGCTCTGCCGCATTCACTTCCGTTTCACCTGTTTCATCTTCCACGGCGTCAGGGGCCAGGTCTTCGCTCTCCTGTTTCATCGCTTCGAATTTGTCCTTGCCATAGATCAGTTCGGCCACCTCGTCACGGGAGAGGGAATCGCGCTCCAGCAACGCCTTCGACACGGCGCGCAGCTGCGGCTCGTAGTCCCTGAGCAGCTTTTCGACGCGCTTCCCGGCTTCGTTCACGAACCGCTGGATCTCCTGGTCGATATTATGGGCGGTCGTTTCGCTGTAATTCGCCTGGTGGGCGATGTCCCGGCCCAGGAAGACCTCGTGCTCCTTCTCGCCCAGGGCCGTGGCGCCCAGTTCCTCGCTCATGCCCCAGTCGCACACCATGTGCCGGGCGATGCGGGTGACCTGCTCGATGTCGTTCTGCGCGCCGGAGGTGACCTCGCCGAAGACGATCTGTTCGGCCGCCCGGCCGCCCAGCGCGGCGGCCATGGTGCCCAGGCAATACGAGCGGGACTGGAGGTAGCGCTCTTCCGGCAGGGGAATGGTCACGCCCAGGCCCCGGCCCTGCGGCAGGATCGTCACCTTGTGCAGCGGGTCGATTTCTTCGATGAGCTCGAAGGCGAGGGCGTGGCCGGCCTCGTGGTAGGCCACAATCTCCCGCTCCCTGTCGCTGATCACGAGCTGCCGCTTCGAGCCCATCATGATCTTTTCTTTCGCCTCTTCGAAGTCGTCGTTCGTCACGGTGGTGTGGTCGTACCTCGCCGCGATCAGCGCCGCCTCGTTCACCATGTTGGCGAGGTCGGCGCCGACCATGCCGGGCACGCCCTTGGCGAGTACGTCCAGCCTGACCGAGTCGTCGAGGGGGATCTTGCGGCTCTTGACGTGGATCTCCAGGATCTTCTCCCGGCCGACCACGTCGGGGCGGTCGACGACGATGTGACGGTCGAAGCGGCCGGGGCGGAGCAGCGCGGGATCGAGCACGTCCGGCCGGTTGGTCGCGCCGATCACAATGATGGAATCCGTCTTCTCGAAGCCGTCCAGCCCCACCAGCAACTGGTTCAGGGTCTGTTCCCGTTCGTCGTGCCCGCCGCCGAGCCCGGCGCCGCGGTGCCGGCCGATGGCGTCGATTTCATCGATGAAGATGATGCACGGGGCGTTCTGGCGGGCCTGGTCGAAGAGATCGCGCACGCGGGAGGCGCCTACGCCGACGAACATCTCGACGAAATCGGATCCGCTCATGCTGAAGAAGGGCACGCCGGCTTCACCGGCCACGGCCTTGGCCAGCAGGGTCTTGCCCGTGCCCGGCGGGCCGAGCAGCAGGGCGCCTTTCGGTATCCTGCCGCCGAGGGCGTGGAACTTCTCCGGGTTCTTCAGGAACTCGACGATTTCCTGCAGGTCGCGCTTGGCTTCCAGGACGCCGGCCACGTCGGCAAAGGTAATCGAGGGTCGGTCTTCCACGATCATCTTGGCCCGGCTCTTGCCGAAGGAGAACATGCCCCGCTGGCCCGACTGCATCTGGCGCAGGATGAATATCCAGAACCCGATCAACAGGAGCCAGGGCAGGGCGGCGATGAGATAGCCGACCCAGTTGGTGGCTTCCGGCTCGGCCGTCACCATCACGTTCCTGGCCATCAGTTCGGATACCAATTCCGGGTCGTCGAAGGGGATGTATACCCTGAATTCAAGCAGGCTCTGGCTCGTGCCCTCGACCGTGGCCAGGGCGCTCTGGCGCAACCGGCCCGTGATCATCTTCTCGGTGATGGTGACCTGCTCGATGTTGTCGGATTCGAGAAACTGCTGGAACTGCGTATACGACACCGTCACCGCGTTATCGCCGCGCCGGGGAAGGAACTGGGCCGCCATCAGGAAGAACAGGAAGAGGACGAGCCAGATCAGGATCGAGCGGTTCTTTTTCGTCTTGTCGGGCTGTGGCTGACGTTCGTTTCGGGGCGGAGGTTGATTCCGGTCCTGCGGAGGCTGGGACATATGGGGCTGATGACCTCGATTCGTTCGGTGGGTTGGATGTCGTCTTCAGAAACCGGTACAGATCGGCGCCGCGACGATCAGGTGGCGAAGGTCCAGGCTCCCTTCGAAGGGGTGCCGGGACCAGTTCCCGAACATGCTCCGGAGTTTGCCGCGCGCTTCCGAGAGCCTGCGTTTCACCGTGCCCACGGGGACGTTCATCCGCGTGCTGACCTCGTCACAGGAATAACCGGTGAAATAGTACATGTCCACGGTACGCCTGAGCGCCTGGGAAAGCGTATCGACCGCCTTATGCAGCCTGCGGCTGTTTGCCCGTTTCGCGTGCTCGTCTCCCGGCCACGCGGGTTCCTCCGGCCGGGCTTCCGACCAGTCCGTTTCCTGGTTCTTCCGAGCACCCGCGTGGGCAAGGCACCGGTTGCGCGCAATGACGCGCAGCCACTGGGGAAACCGTTCCGGGTCACGCAGGGAGGACAGGCGCTGGAAAGCCGAAAGCCAGGTATCCTGGACGATATCCTGCGCGTCCTGGCGGTTGCCGACCATGGACCCGACGATCCGCCTGATCTCGCGGTCGTACCGTTTCACCAGCTTTTCGAAATCGTCCGGACAGCCGTTCAGTACGCTTGCGATGATGAGTCCGTCCGCCGTATGCGCCATTTCGAGTGCCCTGCGGTTAAATTCGATCTCGCTTCAAGTGCGGAAACGACCGTGCACGCCGTTCACTATATTAAGAGGCCCGGGAACGTAAAATGGTTCGGTTTTTTTCGCACCGGTCCAACCCGGCGTTAATATACCCGAAAAACCCGGCCTCGTCAAGCAACCCCGGCGGCCCTTTCGCTGGCGGAGACCACGCGGATTTCGCGGGTCAGGCCGATCAATCCCACCAGGTTCGGAAACATCATGCAGGCGACCATGATGTCGCCCAGGTCCCAGATGACCCGCGCTTCGTAAACGGCCCCGAAGAAGGCGGCCGCGCACCAGGTGATCCGGATGCCCCAGACCACGCCCCGGGAATCCGTCACGAACCGCAGGCCCTGCTCGGCGTAGTAGGACCAGGTGACCATCGTCGTGAATCCGAACATCAGGGCGCAGAGCGCGACGATAACGCCGCCGAAGGGGATTACCGTGTTGAGTGCCGAAGCCACGAGGGCGGAACTGATTTCGCCGTTGTGCCACACGCCGGCGATGACGATGGTTACCGCGGTCATGGAGCATACGACGATCGTGTCGATGAACACGCCGATCATGGAGATGTATCCCTGGCGCACCGGGTTGCTCGTCTGCGCGGCGCTGTGGGCGATCCCCGCGCTCCCGAGGCCGGCTTCACTGGAGATGACGCCCCTGCGAATGCCGTACTGGATCGTGCGGGCCACCGTGGCTCCGGCAAACCCGCCGACCGCCGCCACGGGAGTGAACGCGCTCTCCAGGATCAGCCAGAGGGCGGACGGCAGCGCTTCGAAGTGCATGATGACGACGTAACCCACGCTGGCGGCGTACACGAGGACCATGGTGGGGACGAGCCGCTCGGCCACGAGTCCGATGCGCTTGATCCCGCCGATGATGACCACGGCCAGGATGAGGGTCAGCAGCCCGCCCGTAATCCAGGGCGCCACGTTGAACTGGGTATTCAACACCAGGGCGATGGAATTCGCCTGGCCGATGTTCCCGCCGCCCAGGCCGCCCAGCGTGGCGCAGAGGGCGAATACCGCGCCGATGGTGGGCAGGTTCAGGCCTTCCTTCAGATAGGACATGGGGCCGCCGAGCATGAGGCCGTCCCGGGTCTTTCCCCGGTATCGCAACGCCAGCACGGTTTCCGCGTACTTCGTGGCCATGCCCAGGGGCGCCATGGCCGCCATCCAGAAGGCCGCGCCCGGTCCGCCGACCGCGATGGCCGTCGCCACGCCCGCGATGTTCCCGTTGCCGATGGTCGCCGCCATGGCGGTGGTCAGCGCCTGAAAGGGCGAGATGTCGCCGGCGTCCCGCTCGCCCTTGTCCCGCCGCAGGGCGCCCCGCATGACCAGGCCGACGGCCGTGCCGAACTTGCGGAACTGGACGCCTCTGCTGGCGAAGGTGAGCATGAGGCCCAGGACGGCGAGCACCCCGATCGTCCAGGGTCCCCACATGAAATCGGATATCACGCGCAGGACGGCATCCATGGCGTACCTCTTTCGCTGGTGACGTGTTGCAGATACGTCGGAGACGCAGATGAAACGGAGTCAGGTTCAATCTACTGCGCTTCGCGGGTTTAACAAGCCGAAAGTCGCCACGGCCTCTCCGGGCGGCGCCCTGTTTTTGTTGTCACCCGGAGCGGGCCGTTTTATCTTGCCTGTTCGCATTCATCGCGGTTCAAAGGGAGATCCCATGGCCGACCGAACCTACGGCGTCCTGCTGGTCAGTTTCAGCAAACACAGCCACCAGAGCAGTTTCGTTCCCGCCTTCGTGGATCATCCCCGAATCCGCATCGTGGGGGTCGCGGACGATGCGGACGTCGACCCCTATCTCAAGCCATTGAATCGGTCCCGGGCCGGGCAACTGGGCGTACCCTGTTACGAGGGTATCGAGCAGGCCGTGCAGCGGTCCGACGTCGACGTCGTAAGCATCGGCCACGAGATCGAGCGGCGGGCCGAAATCGCCGTGCTTGCGTCGGGCGCCGGCAAGCACCTGTGGATCGACAAGTACATCGGCGCAAACATGCCGGAGTGTCGCGCCGTGGTCGACGCCGTAGACCGATCGGGCGTCACAACCATCCTTCCCAGTTATGTTTACAACGATTTTGTCAACCAGAGCAAAAGGATGATTGATACGGGATATCTGGGTGAATTGACGGCGATGCATATCGATATCCTCTTCGGCAAAGGCATCCCGCGTCCTATTTCGGATGAGCAGCGCAAATCTGATTTCCTGCCGCCGGGAAGGTGGAAGTTTCCAGATATCAAGCGCGAGTTGTTGACGGTCGGCGCCTATGCCGTGGCCCTGGCGCAGCAGTGCTTCGATCCCATCGTCGAAGTATACGGCCAGGGGGGCGCCTACTTCTTCCCGGAACACGCCGCCCATGGCGCGGACGACTTCGGCACGCTGTCCCTCGTGGACCGGTCCGGCCGGGTGGCCACCATCTCCGCCGGCCGCAACGGCGTCGCTTCCCATGGCGCGGGGGGACCGAACCTGGCTTTTCTGTTCGGCACGAAGGGGACGGGACGGATCGACGGGAACCGCCCCGGCATCGACACCCATTTGAGGAGCCGCATCGTGGACGGCGATTTCAGCGTCGGCGAAGACGATCCCATGCAGTGGCACAGTGGTCCGCCGACCCTGCTGACCTCCACGGGGCTGGAGTTTACCCGCGCCGCCCTGGATGACTTGGTCCACGCGCTGGACACCGGCGCCAGGCCCCGTTTCACGGTGCAGGATGCGCAGGACCACATGGAAGTCCTGCTCGCGGGTTACGAATCCATCGTGCGGGACCGGCCCGCCCGGGTGCCCTTGCGCGGCGAGGAGGCGGCGTGAGGGGAGGAGGCGGCGTGAGGGGAGGAGGCGGCGTGAAAGACATCGAGGGACTGGTCATAGGCAGCCTTCCGGATTACGACTTGTACCAGGAAGACCTCGCGCGCCAGGACGGCCTGGTCTTCGCGCGGGTACCCAGTCGTGCGCGCGGCGGCAGCCGGGGCGGCAGGAACGCGCTGACCGGTGCATCCGGGGCTGATCCGCTCCACGAGACGCCGCGGCGTGCGCTTGAAGCGTATCGTCCTCGGAAGGCCGTCATCCTGTCTCCCTATCGCGGCATGTCCGCGGATGCGGCGCGCCTGTTGGACCGCGGTGTCGAGATTCGAACCGCCGGTCCGCTGCCCGCCGGTCCGCTGCCCGCCAACGCCCGTGATCGCAGGCCGCCCATAACGGAAATGCACCGGTCCGACCCGGGGTTCTCCGCGATGCTGGAGGCCAGCCGCCACGCCGACTTCGGTGATCCGGTATATCTTCGCATGGTTTCTTCGCCGGCAGGTGGAAAGTGGCAGAGATGGTGGTGCGTCTTCCAGATGTGCCGAAAGGCCGGGGCACTGCTGGGTTCACCCCTGCGCCGCGTCTACGTAGCGGCGACGGGAGAAGCGCCCCGGTTGCACGTGTCCGTCACGCTGAGAACAGACCGAAATTCCACCGGTCACCTGCTGGTCGCGCCGAGTGGATCCGGGCTGCAGGACGACCTGTTCTTCCTGGGTACCGGCGGCACGCTGGCGGACGACCCCCTGCTCAATCAGCCCGGGATGTACGGGCAATCGGATTACCGCATGATTTCGAGGCCGATCCGGCGGCGTCTGGCCGAACTGTGGCGCGATGACGCGGTAATCTCCATGACCGGCGATGAACAGCGTTTCTATCAGGATCTCCTCCGCGCGATCGGCGACTCGTCCCGGTCGGGCAGCGGCGTCTGCCTGGAGTATCCGGCTTCCTGATCTGACCGTGTGATCGGCGACTCGTCCCGGTCGGGCAGCGGCGTCTGCCTGGAGTATCCGGCGACCTGATCATCGGGACCGGCGCCGTGCTTGCAGGGACGCCAAAAGGATACCTCGATACCATGACCGTAGTTTCTCCAGCCGTTGCCGAGGTCGATTCGGAAGAGACCGGCCAGGCGTCTCTACCCTTCCTCCGCCGCGTACTGAAGAACCGCATGGCCTGCGCGGGCGGCGGAATGGTGCTCTTCCTGGTGATCCTG
This sequence comes from bacterium, assembly GCA_963693015.1. Classification (GTDB taxonomy): domain Bacteria; phylum JAAXHH01; class JAAXHH01; order JAAXHH01; family JAAXHH01; genus JAAXHH01. The sequence continues at coordinate 363,604 of OY843748.1, read as the reverse complement.
GCACTGGCCGCGCCGGTCCTCACCGGACTGGGCTATCTCCACGACCCCATGCAACAAATGGCCGAAGGCCTGGACGCCGACGGGTTGCCGATTCCACCCGGAGAACCGTTCCTCCTCGGTACGGACCAGCTCGGACGGGACGTGCTGGCCCGCCTGGTGCACGGGACGCGCATCTCCCTCTTCGTGGGCATCGTGGCCATGCTCACGGCCGTCGTCGTGGGCGTGACCGTAGGCTTGCTGGCGGGATATCGCGGCGGATGGGTCAACACGGTACTGATGCGCTGCACCGACGTGATGATGACGATCCCCGGCCTGCTTCTGGCCATCGCCTTCGCGGGACTGATGGACGGCCGGGTAATCCACCTGCATCCCCCGTTCCTGGACTGGCTCGGGCTGGAAATTACGCTCAAGCGGGGCCTGGTCAGCGTGTTTCTCGTCATCGGGCTCGTCAGCTGGACCTGGATCGCCCGGACCATCCGCAGCCAGGTGCTTGTACTCAAGAACCGGGAGTTCGTCACTTCGTCCCGGGCCATCGGCTGTTCGGACGTCCGCATCATGGTCCACCATCTGCTGCCCAACGTCCTTCCCCTGATCATCGTGCTCGGATCCCTGGCCACGGCGAATACCGTCCTGCTCGACGCCGGACTGAGCTACCTCGGGGTCGGCGTGCCGCCGCCGGCGCCCTCCTGGGGCACCATGATCGCCGAGGGCCAACCCTACTTCATCGTCTCGCCCCACCTCACCATGGCCCCCGGCGTCGCCATCATCGCGGCCGTGGTGGGATTCAACCTGCTGGGACAGGGCCTGCAGGAGGTGCTGGACCCCTACGTGAAGGAAGGAGCGGGCGGATGATCGTTCCCCTGTGCCTGGCGGTCCTTTTCCTGGCCGTTTCCTGCTCCGGAGACGCCCGTTCCGCGCGGCTGCATGCCGGGGAGAACGTCCTGCGGATCGCCGTGCCTTCGGATCCCCGTTCGCTCGACCCGGCCATCGCCTACGACGTGGTGACCTGGCCCCTCGTGCGTACGCTGTTTCACGGGCTGGTCGACTACGACGACGACCTGAACCTGGTGCCCTGGCACGCGCGTTCCTGGACGATCTCCGGGGATGGCCGGACCATTACCTTCAAATTGCGCCAGGACATCCGGTTCTCGAATGGCCGGCCGATTACCTCCGAAGATTTTGCCTATTCCCTGGAACGGATCCTGAATCCGGCCACGAAGTCACCCGGGCAGGGATTCTATCGGAATATCGTCGGTGCGAAGGCGTTCCAGGATGGTTCCGCCGAAGGGGTCTCGGGCCTGCGCACACCCGACCGCGAGACCCTCGAGATCGAACTGGTCCACCCCGACCTGCCTTTTCTCTATTGTATCGCCATGCCCTTCGCCTACGCCGTTCCCCGCGAGGAGGTGGAGCGGCGGGGGGACAGGTTCGGCCGGTATCCTGTCGGTGGAGGACCCTTCACGCTGGCGGCCTGGCAGCGCGGAACGCGCTTGCGGCTGGAGAAGAGTCCGTCCTACTACCGGGCGGACGACGTGAAGCTGGAGGCCATCGAACTGATGGTCGGGGGGGACGAGACCCTGCATATGATGATGTTCGAGCGGGGCGAACTGGACATCGCGAGCGTTACGTCGACGGGGATACCGGACGCGGACTTCATCCGGGTAATGAAAGATCAGGTCCTCAGCAAACGCGTGGCCCATCAGCCGCTGAACGCCATTCAGTACCTCTCCATGAACACGGAGATGCCGCCTTTCGACGACGTGAACGTGCGCAGGGCGGTCAACCACGCCATCGACCAGAAACGTATCGTGAGCCTGATCAGCGACCGGGGGATTCTCGCCCGCGGCGTGCTTCCGCCCGGCATGCCGGGATTCGACTCGGCGCTCGTAGGATACGACTACGACCCGGAGAAGGCGCGGGAACTGCTCGAGGAAGCCGGGTACCCGGAAGGGTTTGCCACCGAACTCATGATCACAGCCCAGAGCGGCATAGATACCAAGATCGGACAGGCGGTGCAGCAGGACCTCGCGGCGGTCGGCATCGCCGTGGAACTCCGGCCGGTGACCGGCCCTACCCGGATCGAAGCGACGGGCCGGCGCGGCGCGGTGCCCTTCTCCACCTTCGGCTGGTACCAAGACTACCCGGATCCGAGCAATTTCCTGGACGTGCTGCTGAATGGCGACCGGATCACCGAGGTAAACAGCACCAACGTGGCGTTTTATGACAATGAACGGGTCAACGCGTTGCTGAACGAAGCCTCCACCAGTACGGACCAGGCGCACCGGCTGGCCCTTTACCGGGAAGCGGAGCGGCTGATCGTGGATGACGCGCCGTGGGTGTTTCTGTACTACCCGCAGATGTACCTGCTCCGGCAGCCCTGGCTGAAGGGACTGGAGCTCAATCCCGTCTGGCCCATCCGCTACGAACTGATGTGGATCGAGCCATGAATACGTACCGAAACCCAAAGAGGAAATCGCCATGTTGAGCAGGGTCCTGCGCCGGCTGGGCTGGGCCGTCGTGATCCTGTGGGGGACCACGGTGATTACGTTTCTGATCGTCCACGCGGTTCCGGCCGATCCGGTCAGGGTGTACGCGGGGGCCAACGCGGATGCCGAGACGATCGAGCGCATCCGCTCGGAAATGGGATTCGACGATCCGCTGGCCGTGCAGTACGGTCGCTACGTCGGCAACCTGCTGCGGGGCGACCTGGGCACGTCCCTGGTGACGGGAGAACGGGTGCTGGACGCCATTCTGGCACGGTTCCCCGTAACTTTCTCCCTGGCCCTGACCGCGGTTTGCCTGTGGATGCTGATGAGCGTACCGCTTGGCGTCCTGACGGCGAAGTACCGGGGCCGGACCATCGACCGGGCGGTGCTGATCATATCCCTGGTCGCCATATCCCTGCCCGTATTCTGGCTGGCCCGCATGCTGCAGTACTACCTGGCTTATCAGACCGGGGTGTTTCCCGTGGGCGGCTGGGCCGGCTGGACCCACATCATCCTGCCCGCGGCGACCCTCGCGCTGGTGATTACGGGTTACTACGCCCGGCTGGTCCACACGAACATGGTGGAGGTGCTGAATGCCGACTACGTGCGCGTGGCCCGCGCCAAGGGGGTTCCCGAGCATGTCGTGCTGTTCAAGCACGGGCTGCGAAACGCGGTGATTCCCGTCATCACCATCCTGGGCCTCGACATGGCCGCCCTCATGGGCGGCGTGGTGTTCACCGAAAACGTATTCGCCCTGCCCGGACTGGGCGTCCTGGCCCTGCAGTCGGTCTTCAATCTCGACGTACCCATGATCATGGGCGTCGTGCTGTTTTCGGCCGCCATGGTGGTCTGCGCCAACATCGTGGTGGATTTGGTGTACATGTGGATCGACCCGAGGGTCGAAGGGATGTAGCGTTTTTTGGAATGGGCATATGTTGGAGCACGTGCCGCGCTACGCCGGAAGACCAGCGCGGGAACCGTACGGACAGCGGGGACAGCCGTCAGGAGAGCAGCGCCGAAGTCAGCAGGTCCACCACCAGTTCTTCGTCCTCGTATCCGTAAGCCAGCCACAACTGGTTGTCGTCGTGCTCCAGGATCATGGTGGGGAACTTGTCGGCGTGGAGGGTCCGGCGCAGTTCGAAGTCCTTGTGGAGCAGTTCATCGGTGTGGGTCGAGACGAGGTCGCCTGAGAAACGTTGCGTATCGAGGCCCACTTCCCCGGCGAGTTGCACGAGGGTTTCCGCGGCCGACGGATTCCGCGCTTCGAGGTAATAGGCACGCTGGATGGCCTGGAACATCTCCCCGGTCCCTTCCGGCCGCTGCATTCCGGCGGCGATGACGGCCCGGCAGGCCGGGTAGGTCGATCTCCTGGGCTCGCAGTCCTTCCAGAAATCCCAGTTGAACTCCGCGCCCGTCCGTTCGGCCACAAGCCGCCACTGGGCCTGCACGTAAGCCCGGGTTTCTTCGGGCATGGGTTCTTCCGAATCCCGGGCCAGGCCGCCCATGACGTAGCGTATGGGAATATCGTCCGGGAGTACGCCGGAAACCGTCTCCAGCACGGGACTGAAACCCCAGCACCAGGAACACATGGGATCGGCGATGTAGTAGAGCACGTCGCGCCGCATGGTCCGCCTTCCGTCAAGTCGCCGGTAACCAGCCAAAAAGACCTGTGCGAGTGCTAACGCGAAACGTATTATAGTGAAGCCGCGATCACTTTTACAAGAGTATATATCGGGAGGAGATGCGCATATGTTCAACGGACTGGGTATGGACATGGGAAACCTGCCTCGCCTGTCGCGCGCCCGCACGCGGTCCATCTCGCCGGAAAACACGGACGGCGGCAAGGGCCGGGGCGGCATGGCCACGGAGGGCACCGGCGCCCACAACGCGCGGCACCTCGGGCAGGGATGGAAGATCTCCCCTTCCTTCGACATCGAAGCCGGCGAAACGCTGACCATGGCCGATATCGAGGGATCGGGGGCCATACAGCATATCTGGCTGACGCCCACCGGCCACTGGCGCTTCGCCATCCTACGCATTTTCTGGGACGACGAGGAGCATCCCTCCGTGGAGTGCCCCGTGGGCGATTTCTTCGCCTGCGGCTGGAGCGAATACGCCCACGTGTCTTCGCTGGCCGTGTGCGTGAATCCGGCCAGCGCATTCAACTGCTACTGGGAGATGCCCTTCCGCAAGCGTTGCCGCATCACGCTGGAGAACATCGCCGACGAGAAGATGCGCGTGTACTACCAGATCGACTACACGCTGACCGAGGTCCCCGATGACATCGGCTACTTCCACGCGAATTTCAGGCGGGTGAATCCGATTCCGTACAAGGAAGTATACACCATACTCGACGGCGTGAAGGGACACGGCCATTTCGTCGGCACCTACATGGCGTGGGGGTCCAACAGCAACGGATGGTGGGGCGAGGGCGAGATCAAGTTCTACATCGACGGGGACGGCGAGTTCCCCACGATCTGCGGGACGGGCGTCGAAGATTATTTCTGCGGGTCGTACAACTTCGATATCGATGGCCGGTACGTGGAATACACCACCCCCTACGCCGGCATGCCCCAGGTCATCCGCCCCGACGGCATGTACAAGTCCCAGCAGCGGTTCGGCATGTACCGGTGGCACGTGTCGGATCCCGTGCGGTTCGAAGAGGACCTCAGGGTGACGATCCAGGCACTGGGCTGGCGGCAGTTGCTCGGGTTCGCGGAAGGCGGGCCCTACCAGGCGCTCCAGGACGATGTCGCTTCGGTGGCCTTCTGGTACCAGACCCTGCCGAGTGAACCCTTCCCCGCGTTGCCGCACCGGGACCAGCTGGAAGTCATCTGAGGTATTTTTGCGCGGCCGGTCGGAGCGAATACGGGGCCGCGGGAGGAGCGTTATACGCGGCTGAACGGCATGCGCCGCGGGCCGCGGGAGCATAATGGAACCGGAACAGCTTCAGTCGGTCCGCAGCCGGATCACGAACACCCTTTTCGTCACCCAGGCGCTGTTCGGCGCCACGCAGGTCGCGGCCTTTACCGTGGTGCCCATCCTGTCCGCGCAACTGGCCGACAGCGAACGCATGACGGGCGTGCCCATGACCATCGCCTTTCTTGCCCGCTCGCTCAGCGCCTTCCCCTTCGGCTGGATCATGGACCGCCTGGGCCGGAGGGCCGGACTGACGGCCGGATACCTGTCGTCCCTGATCGCCGCGGCGACGAGTTTCCTCAGCGTGGCCGTCCATTCCTTCGCCGGGTTCTGCATCGCGTCCTTCTTCGCCGGCATGGCGCGCAGTTCCAGCGAGCAGGCGCGGTTCATCGGCGCCGAAATCTACCCCGAATCCGAACGGGCGCGCATCATCGGCAGAATCGTATCCGCCGGTACGATCAGCGCCATCGGCGGCGCGATGATGGTGGCGCCGGCGGGGATCTGGATCGCGCAGTACGGCTATCCGCCCATGTCGGGCCCTTTCGTCGTCGGCGTGGGCCTGAGTCTGGCGGCGATACTGCTTACGGTCTTTCTCGTCCGCCCCGACCCGCTGGACCTCGCCCGGCGGATCAAACCTTCCACCGAATCGGAAATCGACGAATCGACCACGCGTCCCGTGCGGGAAATCCTTCGCAACGTGCACGTCCGGTACGGCATCGCCGCCATGGTCATCGGCCAGTTCGTCATGACGCTGCTCATGGTGATCACGCCCCTCCACATGAGCCATCACGACCATGGCACGTGGCTGATCTCCTGGGTCATCATGGCCCACGCCATCGGCATGTTCGGGGTTTCCGGCATCACGGGGCGGCTTATCATGCGGTGGGGTCAGCATGCCATCGTAAAGTGGGGCGTGCTCATCCTCGTCGTATCCTGCGTGATCGCGCCCGTATCGCCCCGGTTCATTCCGCTTACGATCGCCCTCTTCCTCCTGGGCCTGGGATGGAACTTCTGCTTCATCGCCGGCTCGTCCCTGCTGTCCAACGCGCTCGCTCCCCTGGAGCGGGGACGCGTCCAGGGCGTCAACGAGATGTACATCGCGCTGGCGGCGAGTTCCGCCAGCCTGGTGACGGGATTCCTCTTCGAGCTGGGCGGGATGCTGTTGCTGGCGGTGATCGGAACGGCATTCTCCACCGGCCTGGGATGCTGCAGTCTGCTATATTCGCGGAAAACAGGGCGGGGAATCCAGGCGGAAGCGGCCGGTTGATCATCTGGCCGGTGAGCGCCAGGAAGGTGCGTGCAGATTCCCAATATGGGTTCAGGTAAGCGCGGTCTTGCGGGATCTGGCCGGTAAGCTACGGGAATTCCGGCTGAACCGGCGCGGGGATCTCGTCCACCGAGGCACACCCCAGGTTGGCCATGTTGACTTCGAGGTCGGCCTTCAGGATCTCGAAGGCGTGATCGCCGCCGGTTTTCCCGAAAGCCCCCACGCCGTACATGAAGGCGCGGCCGAGCATGACGAAATCCGCGCCCAGCGCTAATGCCCGGATGATGTCCAGGCCGGTGCGCACGCCGCTGTCGAACAGGATGCGCGCCCGTCCGTTTACCTGGCGGACGATGGGAGGCAGCGCGTCGATGGCGGCGAGCGTGCCGTCAAACTGGCGGGCGCCGTGGTTCGAGACCTGGATGCCGTCCACGCCCACCTCGATCCCCTTCTCCGCGTCGCCGGGATGCATGATGCCCTTGACGATCACCGGCCCGTCCCAGAGATCGCGGACTTCGCTGATGTATTGCCAGTCGAGGGTACCGCCCAATTCCTGGCCCACGTAGCTCGCCACCTCGCCCATCTGCTTCGAATCGGCGTACTTTTCAATGGCCCTGAGCCTGGGCAGTCCGGCGATCAGGGTCTGAATCGTCCAGGTGGGATGCATCAGCGCTTCGTATACGAACCCGGTCGTGATCCGGGGCGGCGTCTCCAGACCGGCGCGACTGGTCCGTTCCCTGCGGCTGCCCACGGGCACGTCCGCGGTCACCACCAGCGTGTGGAACCCCGCATCCATCGCGCGTTTAAGCAGATCGTCCCGTATTTCCGGCCGCCTGGGCGGATAGAGTTGAAACCAACCCATGTCGCCCACGACGGGCCCGACCGACTCGGGCGATTGCGTGGCCACCGTGCTCAGGCAGAAAGGAAAACGGTATTTCGCGGCCGAGGCGGCCAGGATGAACTCGGCACGGGGCCACATGAGCCCGGTCAGTCCCACCGGGGACATGCCGAAGGGCACGTTGTAGGTCCGGCCGAACAGCGTCGTGGTCAGATCGGGTTTCAGTTCGCCCCGCATGAATACCGGGGCGAGCGTGACTTCCGCCATGCGTTCCAGGTTCCTCGCCACCGCCCGTTCGTCGCCCGTTCCGCAGTCGAGGTACTCCCAGGCGATGTGGGGCAGTCTTTTGCGCGTCAGTCGTCGCAGGTCACTCACCGCGGGGTACCGTTGCAGCCGCCGTTTGAATCGCTTTTCAGTCATGTATATCGTTCCGATCCGGCAGGAAATGATCGGTTGATTTAAGCCGCGGTACTTCGTAATTTGCTACGGTTCTCGCGCCTGCTGTCCGGCGCTGATCGTACCCCAAGATAAACGTACGCAACAAAAAGGCAAGGCGATCAGAATGGAAAACAATCCGCTGCTGAACTGGGACGATCTTCCCCCCTTCGACCGGATCGAGACCCGACATATCGAACCCGGTATCCGCGCCCTGCTCGAGGGCTGCGAAGAGGCTGTGGCACGGCTCGAAGAGACGGCGCCGCGCACCTGGCGCGAACTGATGGAACCGCTCGAGAAGATCGAGGATGACCTGAGTCGTACCTGGGGCATCGTATCCCACTTGCACGGGGTGAAGAACTCACCCGAATTAAGGGAAGTGTACGATCCCCTGCTCGCGGAAGTGGTCAGGTTCAGCAACCGGCTCGGCCAGAGCAAGCCCCTGTACCAGGCCTGTCGCGCCTTGCGGGACAGCGGGGAAGCGCGTGGTTTCGCGCCTGCCCAGAAGCGGATTATCGAGTCGGCCATACGCGAGGCCGAGTTGAACGGCGTGGGTCTGGATGACGATGACCGCGACCGGTACAATGAGATCAGCCAGCGGCTGGCGGAGCTCAGCACGAAGTTCTCCAACAATGTCCTCGACGCGACGAAGGCCTTCAAGGTTACGCTCACGAAGGCCGAGGAAACCGAAGGTCTTCCCGAAACCCTGCTCGAACTGGCCGCGGATACGGCCCGGCAGGAGGGACACGAGCAGGCCAATGCCAAGGACGGACCCTGGGTGCTCACCCTGGACTATCCGAGTTTCATGCCCTTCATGCAGCACAGCAAGCGCCGGGACCTGCGGGAGAAGATGTACCGCGCCTTCATTTCCAGGGCGTCGGACGGCCAATGGGACAACAAGGACGTGGCCAGGGAGATCATCGCCCTGAGGATCGACAAGTGCAGACTGCTCGGGTTCGATACCTTCGCGGCGTTGAGCCTCAGTCGCAAGATGGCGCCGGACGCGGGATCTGTCCGCGATCTGCTCAGCGAATTGAGCTCGGCGAGCCGCGGTGCGGCCGAGCGGGACATGGCGGCGCTGAAGGAACTGGCGGGCGTCGAAAAAGACGACGAATTGAAGCACTGGGACGTCCCCTACTGGTCGGAACGGCTTCGAGAGACGCGCTACGACCTGAAGGACGAAGAGCTGAGACCCTACTTCCCGTTGCCTCGCGTGCTGAACGGATTGTTCGAACTCACGGAACGTCTGTTCGGCGTGCGCCTGGAGGAAGCGACGGGCGAGGCGCCGGTATGGCACGAGGACGTCCAGTTTTTCCGCGTGTTCAATGAACGGGACGAACCTGTGGCGGCCTTCTACCTGGATCCCTACAGCCGTCCGGCGGAAAAGCAGGGCGGTGCGTGGATGGATACGCTCGTGGGCCGGAGCACGGTCATGGCTTCCTCCGGAAAGGCCGCCCGGCTGCCGGTGGCCTACATGATCTGCAACCAGGGCAAACCCGTCGGCGGCAAACCTTCCCTAATGACGTTCCGGGAGGTGGAGACCCTGTTCCACGAGTTCGGCCATGCCCTCCAGCACATGCTGACCACCATCGACTACGGCATGGCGTCCGGCATATCCAACGTGGAATGGGACGCGGTGGAGATCGCCAGCCAGTTCATGGAAAACTGGTGTTACGACCGGGGTACGCTCAAAGGACTGGCGCGCCATTACGAAACGGACGAACCGCTTCCCGATGAAATCATCGACCGCCTGCTCGGCGCCCGGACCTTCCGCGAGGGCAGCAACACGCTCAGGCAGGTGAACTTCGGCCTGCTCGACATGGAACTGCACGAACATTTCGATCCGGAGGGTACGGATTCGATCCTGGACGTGCAGCGCCGGATCGACGCGGAGACGCTGATCCTGCCGTCGCTGGAAGAAGACCGGTTCTTCTGTTCTTTCTCCCACATTTTCGCGGGCGGATACGCCGCGGGATACTACAGCTACAAGTGGTCGGAAGTGCTCAGCGCGGACGCCTTCTCCGCCTTCGAGGAAGCAGGGCTGGAGAACGACGGGGAGATGCGCCGCCTGGGCAGGCGGTTCCGCGATACCGTCCTCGCCCTCGGCGGCAGCCGGCATCCCATGGACGTCTTCAAGGACTTCCGCGGAAGGGAACCGACCACGGACGCGTTGCTTCGGCAGGGCGGACTGGTGGGCGCGGGGGTGAAGGCCGGTTCGGAAGCCGGTTCGGCGGCCGGTTCGGAAGCGGGTTCGGCGTCGTCCTGATTCTGATCGGCGGATTTCCACCATGAAAGACTCCGTTCGCATCGGCATGATCGGCGCCGGGCACATCGCCCATTCCCACGCGGAGGTTTGGCGGAAAGAAGCCACGCTGACCGCGGTGGCCAGCCGCCGCATCGAGCGTGCCCGAACCCTCGCGGAGCGATACGGCATTCCCCATGTGTGCCGGGACGCGGAGGAGTTGCTGAATCGCGCCGACATTGATGCCGTGGGCATTACCACGCCCCATCACCTGCATCATCCCCTGGCCCTGGCGGCCATGGAGGCCGGGAAGTCCGTTTTCTGCGAGAAGCCCCTCGCGCTGAACGGGTTGCAGGCCCGGGAGATGTGGTCGAAGGCCCGGCGCCGCGGGGTCAAGACTGGCGTGCAATCGGGCATGCGGCTGTTCCCGGCCCTCAGGCTTCTGTCCCGCCTCCTGCGTGAAGGCAAGGCCGGAAAGATACACACCTTCGACGCCCACTGGTCCTTCGACTGGGCTAGGCCGCCCGACTTCCCGCTCACCTGGCGGTTCCTGCGGTCCGAGGCGGGTACCGGTGCCCTGGGGGACCTCGGGGTATACATGATCGACGCCGCCAGGTGGCTGGTCGGCGAGATCGCGCAGGTGAACGCGGAGCTGACCGTGTACGTTACGCAGCGTCCCCTGTTGACATCGGGCGGGCACTTTGGCGAACTGCGCCGCATGCACCGGGAAGGAGAACTGGAGATTCCACGCGAGACGGGGCAAGTGGAGAACGATGACGTCTGCCAGTTGCTGTTGCGGTTCGAGAACGGGGCGCGCGGGGCGATACGTGCAAGCAGGCTGCACCAGGAACATGCCATACGGGTAGATTGCGAGCGGACATCCTATTTGTGGCAGATGGCAGGGGACAGACGCCTCATGGAACGGGCCTCGAATGCGGAATACACGCCTGTCGAGGTGCCTGAACCACCCGGCGACGACACCATCGTCACGACTTTTCTCAACAACATCCGGCGGGATGAGGACGAGGCGCCCACCTTCCGGGACGGCCTGGCGGCCCAGCTCGTGATCGACGCGGCGGTCAAGTCGAACGATACGGGCAGGTGGGTCGACGTGGAGCGATGAAGGCAACCAGGCCGAGGCCGTATCTCAGACCCTTTACCTGCTGGCCGTTGAGGGCCGGGTACCGGGGCGTGGCTGAGCCACGTCTTGCGGCGGGTAGTTCGGCAGGAGATTGTTTACGTACAGGCCAATCGTAGCCGGACCGGCATACTACCTCTATGAAACTTGACTTTCTGCTCATAACCGCAACGGATACGGAACAGGTGTGCATCCGCGATCAGGTGGCTGTATCCACCATGGTTCATCCACGGGACCGGCCCTGGCACCATGGTACTTTGTTCGGTAATACGGTGCTCCTGATTGAGGGCGGTGTCGGCCAGGTCAATACCGCTTCGGCCCTGACCATGGCGCTGACCCGCCATGAACCCGCCGTGATCCTGCAATTCGGGGTGGGCGGCGCATACATGCAATCGGGGCTGGGAATCGGAGATCTCGCCATAGCCACGGAGGAATGCTACGGCGACACGGGGGTCCTGACGCCGGAAGGCTGGATAGACCTGGAAGGGATGGGTTTTCCCATGCTTGCCGCCCGGACCGACTCCCTTGGGACGATGCTCAGGGAGCCCCTGTACAACAGGATACCGCTCGACGCCGCGCGCGCAGAGAACATCCGACAATGCCTGGAATCCGGACTGGAAGAGGAAACGGCGCTCAAGACCGAGGCTGGCCCCTTTGTCACCGTGCAGCAATGCAGCGGCGTCCAGTCGGTCGGTGATACAATGGCCGCCCGCTACGATGGGATATGCGAGAACATGGAAGGCGCCGCGGCCGCCCATGTGGCCGTAGCCAACGGGATCCCCTTCGTCGAAGTCCGAGGCATCAGCAACCGGGTGGTCGACCGGGACCTGTCGCAATGGGATCTGCCCCTGGCAATCCGTCGCTGTCAGCAGGCGGTCGAACTGATCGTAAAACATGGGGTCCGCTGATGCGCCGCACGCGCCTGGAATCTCCTTTTTCGGGTACGTTCCACGTCTTTGGCCCCGCACGTAAACAGGTAGCATCATGACCACCCTTTCTCTCGGGTACTCGCCGTGTCCGAACGACACGTTCATCTTCTACGCCATGACGCGGGGCAGGATTCCCGGTGCGCCTCCGTGCCGGGAAGTGCTCGAAGACATCGAAACCCTCAACACTCTGGCCCTGAAGCGGGAACTGGACCTGACGAAGATCTCCTTTCACGCCCTGGGCCACCTGCGGGAACACTACGTCCTGCTCCGTGCCGGCGGCGCCCTGGGCAGGGGATGCGGTCCGCTGGTCGTTTCGGGCGCACCGATGTCGCCGGACCGGTTGAAGGGCAGCAAAATCGCGTTGCCCGGCCGCCTGACCACAGCGGCGCTGCTGACGAGGCTCTTCGATCCTGACTTGGACCAACTGGTCTACCTGCCCTTCGACGAGATCATGCCGGCCTGTGCCCGCGGCGACGTCGACGCCGGGGTGATCATCCACGAAAGCCGGTTCACCTTTGGTGAATACGGCCTGTGCCAGGTGATTGACCTTGGGGCATGGTGGGAGGAAGAAACAGGGCATCCAATTCCACTGGGGGGTATTCTCGCGCGGCGGGACCTGGGCGGCGCGATGCACGCCCGGCTCGACCGGTCGATACGATCAAGTATCGAATACGCTTACGCGCATCCCGACGAGGTAAGGCCCTATATCCGGCGCCACGCCCAGGAAATGGATGAATCGGTCATGCAGCAGCACATCGACCTTTACGTGAATGAGTATTCAATACAGTATGGGGAAGACGGAGAAGCGGCGATACACGACCTGTACGCCCGGGCCGAGGCAGCGGGTATCATCCCGGCTTCTGGGCATGCTTTGTTCGAATGACGGCCAGGCGCGCCAGGCGGAAATCCAGGGCGGAACTCAGGTTATTTGGATGATCCAATATCACGGAGAGGAAACATCATGCGCATCCTGATCATGACGGACATGGAAGGCGTCAGCGGCATCGTGGCCTGGGACCAGGTCACCGGTGGAAAACCCATGTACGAGGAGGGCCGGCGGCTGTATACCGAAGAGATCAACGCCGCCGTCCGCGGCGCGCGGGCCGCCGGCGCGGAGGAAATCGTGGTGGTGGACTGCCACGGCGCGGGGGGAGACTGGACCTTCAACTCGCTGGTGCCCGAGTTGCTCGACCCGGGCTGCGAATGGGTCGCCAAACATCCCTGGTCGCGTTACACGGAAATGTTCGAGACGGGATGCGACGCCGCGGTCTTCGTCGGCATGCACGCCCGGGCAAACACGCCGGACGGCGTGATGTGCCATACGATCTCGACGACCGGCTGGCGCAGCCTGCGATTCAATGACGACGAAGTGGGCGAAGTCGGCATCAACGCCGCCCTGTGCGGCCACTACGGCTGTCCCGTCCTGCTGGTCACCGGCGACGAGGCCGTCTGCCGTGAATCCCGGGAACTATTGGGAGATAACCTGTCGGTCGTGGCCGTGAAGCGGGGCCTTTCGAGATACTCGGCCCGACAGATTCCCCCGGTCCGCGCAAGGCAGATGATCGAGGACGGCACGCGCTCGGCACTGCAGGAGTTACCCGACATCAAGCCCTATGTACCTTCCATGCCCACAAAGATTACCATCGAACTGGACACCGTGGACAACGCGGCCCACTACAGGGGCAGGCCAGGGGTCTCGTTTCCCGATGACCTGACCGTCGTAAGCGAGGGCCGGGACTGGATGGAAGCCTGGAACCGGATCTGGCACTGGTAGTCTTTGCCGGCAGCATGCAGTTCGTCCGTTAGCGCCCAGGCTTTGAATGTACTGATCGAAAGTCGCTTCGCCGATCGCCCTGCGATCGCCAGGACCCAGCCGGAGCTTCTTCGCAGGCGCGTCGTTCGAGCGCGTGGCAATGCCTATAGCTGGTCCATCAGGTTCCGGATGAACCGCAGGTCGGACCGGGCGAGATCGACGACCGTGTCCACGGGTACGCCCCCGTATTCGCTGTGCATGCTGACGGGCCCGTCGAAACCCTGGGCCTTGAGCGTGGACAGCGCCGTGTTCCAGTCCCCGAAGCCCGTACCCAGCCGGACCACGTCCACCGACCACCGCCTTTCTCCGTTCCGAACCTCCTGCACCCGGGTCAGGTCCTTGAAGGACATGACGGCCAGGTACTCCCGGACGATATTGAGGGCCATGTCGATCGGTTCCCCGCAGATGGAAAGGTGTCCCACGTCCGCGAACACCCCGACGTGTTCGGGATCGAATCCCTGGACGACGTGCATGACGGCAGACGAATTCAGCCCCATCGAGTGCCCCGAATGGTTGTGCACGACAGTCTTGACGCCGGTTTTTTCAGACAGGCGTTGAAACCCGTCCAGTTCCTTCCGCGCGCGGTCCAGTTCCGCCCAGTAATCCGAGCCCGGCGACCAGTGCCAGTACCCCAGCTTGATGTGCTTCACGCCGTTTTCCCCGCAGGCCTGGTAGTAGCTCTCCGCGTAGTCCAGCGCGGTCGTGGTGAAATCCCCCGGCGCGGTCACAAGGGGGATGGAAAGTCCTTCATCGGAAAGCACCCGCCTGGCTTCCGGCAGGGCCCGTTCTATGTTGCCCGGATTCACGGGATACCCGTCGCGCACGCACAGATCGGCGCCGGTAACCCCCACGCTTTTCAGTTTCCCCGCGATTTCCGCCAGCGTGAGACCCTCGAGATGCTTGGTGAACATGATGAACTGCATGCTTTGTTTCCCCTTTCTCAATAGGATTCCCAGCGATGGGGCCGGTCCGGGAACCAGGCCAGGTCCACCCCCATGGCGACCAGTTGCCAGAACAGGTAGGCGAGCAGTACACCAATAAACATCCTGCGGACCTTCTGGTAAAGGGCCCGACCGCCAATTCTGAAAACGACGGTCTGGGTCAGCCAGGCCAGGAAGATCGTAAAGAAGGCGTTTTTGACCGGGGCGGACATGACGACCACCATGCCGATGGGATGAAGGGGCCACCACGGCAGGAGAAAACGCCCGGCCAGGAGCACGACCATCATCACGACGCCGCTTCCGAAGAACAGGACTTCGAGATCGCTGATCTGCGTGGCGTTGTTGACCCAGGTCACGATCAGGTCGTAGAACCGGATGCCCCGGTCCGTACCCAGGTCGGTCCGCAGGTTCTGGGCGCCGTAGGTGTTTCCGGCGTAGATGACGTAGCCGATGGATGCCAGGGCGCTCAGGCAGAACGCGGCGGCCACGCCGGCGAAGAGGTGTTTCGCCACCGGACTTCGGGACGGTCCGCCGGTATCCCGCGTCCGCGCGGTCTGGGCGGTCCGGGCGGTCCGCGCGGTCTGATCGGTCCGCGCCATTGCGCGTTGCCGCCACCGGGACTTCAGCCAGGCCACGTGGGACGTCCCGATCATGGTGAAGGTGCGCCAGTTGCGCGCGAATCCGTTGGCCATGCCCAGGGCCGTGAGGTCGCCGTGCCCGATCCGGGCGGATCCCACGATGGCGATCGAGAACTGGTGGCTGTTGATGGGCAGGTCGAGCGTGACCACGCCTGTTTCCGCGACGACGCGGGCCAGGGCGAGGTAGAAGATGAAGAGCAGCGTGATGAACAGCGCCATGACCGGCAGGGAAAGCCCGGCGGCGTACAGCCAGCAAACGATGAAGAGCAGCCCGAGCAGAAACCCGAATACGGCCGTGCGGTAGGAGAACAACTCCTCGGCGTCGTCCAGTTCGTCTTTCCGGCCCAGGGCATGGCGCCAGACGGCTTTGAGATGCCGCCGGGCCATCCACAGACCGAAGAGGACGAAGGTGACCAGTCCGGCGATGGACTGGATCCCGGCCAGTCCGCCGTGAATAATGGTGCCGGACGTGGAACCGATGCCCACCAGGTTGAGCGATCCCTCCTGCAGCACGTAGAAGACCAGAAACAGCCACATGCTGAGCAGCACGTCCCGGTTGACGAAGATCAGCAGGCACAGCACGAATACGTTTACGCGGAAGATGAGCCCGGGAAAGGCCGGATCCAGGGTCAGGGTTTGCGAATGTTCCGCCATGATCGGGACCGGGGGCCATACGCCCCAGAACGAGACGATGTTCCAGATCATGACGCAGGACATGGCCGCCGCGCCGACCTGGATCCAGCGGTAGTCGCCCACCCTCCTGCCGCCGCCCAGAGAAATCAGGTGCAGGCCCACTTCGCCCAGGGGAAACTGGAGGCGTTCGTGTTCTACCCACTGCTTCCGTAGCATGACGACGATGCACGCGCCAACGAAGAGCAGAATCAGAATGAAGGAACCCCACCAGAACAGGGGGGACAGCCAGGCGGCCCAGGGGATGGACTGGCCGGATTGGAGTCCCTCGTAGAACACCCTGGCCGCCGCCCGGTCGCTGAGGACGAGCCATTCGGGCAGATAGGGAAAGAAGATGGATTCCCAGCTGTTTTCCGGCGAGGCGAAATAGAAGGGCGCGGTGATCACGACGAGCAGGTATTTCGTCATGGCCTGATCGGGCACGGTGGATGCGATCCAGCCCATGGCGAAAATCATGATCATTTCGTAGAAAGAAAGGGCCGAAGCGGGACGCATCCGCGCAACGAGGACGTTAGGAAGCAGCACGCAGAACAGGAACGGGACGAGGAAAACAGGCGGGAGGTGGGTGGCCGCCGGTTCGTAGCCGATCTGGTTGGCGCAGTATTCCCCCGTGAAACCGATAAACAGCGAGAGCGCGGCCCCGATGAGGACCGCCCGGAAGGACCTGATACGCTGAAGGAAAATCGTTGCCATTTAAACGTTATGGAGACCGGATCATGCCCGGAATACCTGGTCCGTCCGGTCGGGTTCACACGACACGGTCGGATTCACACGGTCGGGTCCACACGACACGGTCGGGTCCACACGACACGGTCGGATTCACACGGTCGGCCGCAGACCTTCAAGCCCACACGGTCAGCCCCATGACGAGATAGACGGCTCCCGTCAGCACGGCGGCGATCATCGCATAGGGAATCTGGGTTCGGACGTGATCGATATGGTCAGAGGCCGCACCTGTCGAGGCGAGAATGGAGGTATCGGAAAGCGGCGAACAGTGATCGCCGAAGACGCCGCCTCCGGCCACGGCCGCAATGGTCGCGTAAACGATGTCGGTCAGTGCGTCTCCCGAATAGACCAGGGCCACGGGCACCGCGATGGGCAGCATGATGGCGAAAGTGCCCCAGGACGTGCCCGTGGAAAAGGCCATTATGGCGGCGAGCAGGTAGGCGCACAAAGGAAGCATGGACGGGGTGAGGAAATCCCTCGAAATCGACACCATGTAATCGGCCGTGCCCATGTCTTTGCTCAACTGGTTGATGGTATAGGCGAAAACCAGGATCATGATGGCCGGCATGATCCCCTTGATGCCCGTCATCGCCGTGTCCATGATGTCGTTCAGGCCGATGCCCTGGATGCGGATCGAAATCCCCAGGAAAATCACGACGGCGAGATAGGCTTCCAGCGTCTTCGCGGACCCGGTCAGGATGAAGGAGCCCAGGACGATGACGATGATCAGGATGACCGGCAGGATGAAGTTCAGGAACAGCCGGGGTTTGAGGTCCGGGAACATGGGCGTTTCGGTCAGTTCCCGTCCGATGAGCGGGACCGCGCCGTCTCTGAGCACCTTGCCTTCTTCCAGGGCCCTGCGCTCCGCTTTCTTCATGGGACCGAATTCGGGGATCAGCCCGGCGGCGAACAGTCCGACCAGGACGACCGCCGTCAGGGCGTAGATATTATAGGGAATGGAATGAACGAAGGCGTTCAACGCATCGCCGGCATCGACTATGGGGCCCATGCCGATGGTGAGCCCCGATATGTAGATCGCCCAGCCCGTAAAGGGCATGAGGACGATGACCGGGGCCGAGGTGGAGTCGGCGATATAGGCCAGTTTCTCCCTGGATATCCGGGCCTTGTCCGCCAGGCTCCGCATCGTGGTCCCGACGAAGAGCGGGCTGAAGTAGTCGCTGAAGAAGACGAACATGCCCAGCACCCAGGTCCAGAGCTGTACGCCCTTGCGCGACAGTTCCCGGTACGCCACCCACTGGGTAAAGGTCTGGATGGCGCCGGTTCGGATGAAGAAGGCGATCATGATGCCGATGCAGATCTCAAGGAGGAACACCCAGGAAAAACTGGTGTTTCCGATGGCGTTGATCATCAGCTGGGAAAACCCCAGAGGGCCCTGGCCCGAGATCAGGACGCCCACCAGACAGGCCACCGCCAGGGAATACACGGCGTTCCGGGTCGCAAAGGCCAGCACGATGGCCAGGGCGGGCGGCACGATGGAGAGGATGCCGAGGTTGGTTTCCATGGTGGTTCCAGTCTTTAGTTCCAGTCTTTAGCGCATGGATAGGATCTCAATTAAGAAACATCTATCAGGTGCTACAGGCAACAACCTATATTGTTGGAGCCAGTGAGCATCTGGAGCGCTGCGCTTCGATTTCTTCGCTTAACGCCGTTTGACTCTGTGAGATTATCCACGAGGACGTGAATCCATGGATCGCCTCAGCTTCATGCTAATCGATCCCCCATCGCGATGGGGCGGGAGTATCGACGACACCTTCGGATTCATAAGCTCCAGTGGATATGCCGGCGTGGAGCTGAACCTCACCACCGAACTGGCCGGCCGACTGGATGAAATCGACCGCGCCGCCCGCGGGAATGATCTGCGGGTCGTTTCCCTGCTCACGGGCGCGGCTTACGAGGAAGGGCTTTGTCTCAGCGATCCGGACGCGTCTGTCCGCGAACGGACTGTCGCCAGGCTGGAGGAGAACCTGGAGACCGCGGAACGGCTCAACGCCATCCTGGTGGTCGGGCTGCTTCAGGGACTGCGTTCAGACGAACCGGATCCTGTAGTTGCCAACGAGCGGATCGTTTCCTGCCTGCAACACGTGGGGCAGGAAGCGGAAGCGAAGGGCATCGACATCGTGATCGAACCGGTAAACCACCTGCAGGTGGGGTTCAACCACAGCGTCGGGGAAGTAAGGGACCTGATCCGCGCCATCGGATCGAGCGCCTTTCATCCCATGGTCGATACGATCCACATGAACATTGAAGAAACCTCGCTCGTCCAGCCCATCCACGACTGCGGCGCCGCGCTCAGGCACGTGCATCTCTGTGAAAGCCACGGCGGGCTGCCGGGCACCGGCCGGATTGACTTCGCAGACGTACTCGGCGCCCTGGATGACATCGGCTATCCGCACTTCGCTTCGGTGAAGGTCTATCGAAAGGCCGGATTGCGGGAAGCGGCAACGCACAGCATGGCCTATTTCAGGGGATTGCGGGCAGGATAGGTTTCTTATCCAGCGTATCGGCTTTGGCGGGACGCGGCGTCAGGGCCATTCCGGCTGTTGCGGCAGGCCGGTGCGGATGGATTTCAGACCAGCTTCGCATACGGCCACGACGCGGGCGCCGACCCGGGCCGGAATCGGGTTTTCCATCTTTCCGTCGAGCGTGTCCAGGAAGTCGACGACGGACCGGCCCCAGCCGTGCCCGCCCACGGCGGCATCGTCCGACGCATTGGGCAGTGTCACGGGTTCCTCGCCCCGCCGGTACAGCTTTCCATTCCACAATGTCCCTTCCGTACCGTAGACGGCCAGCATGCCGCCTCCCATGCCGTGGCCCGAGCAGCCGCTGGAAACGAACACCTTTCCGAGCACCCCGTTCTCGAATTTCAGCATGACGATATAGCAGTCGTCCGAGGGAAACTCGGGGACGCTCAGTTTGCTGCTGTAGGCGAAGACTTCCACGACAGGCGATTCGACCGTGGACAGGATGTTGTCGATCGGATGGCAGCCGCCGCCGAGGAGGATGTTCTGCGGGTTCTCCCGGTCGGTCCGCCACGGCGTATGGCCCCGTCCGCCCGGATGGTAGATGGACCACATGTCGTGGATGTAATCGCCCTGGACGAAGAAGACCTCCCCGATCTCACCCGACTTGGCCGCCTGGGACATCTCCCGCCAGGGGTACATGTACCGGATGGTATGATCCGTCATCACCGTCAGGCCCGTCCGGTCGGCGGCCTCGATGATGCGCCGGGCGTCGGCTACCGTCGTGGCCAGCGGTTTCTCCACGAGGGCGTGGGCGCCCAGTTCCAGGGCCATGACGGTCTGGTCGGCGTGCAGGTGGTCCGGCCCGGCCACGGCGACGACGTCCGGCCGCGTATCCGCGATCAGTGATCCGAGGTCGTCACCGGTAGCGGCTTCAGGATAGAGCGACCTGGCCGCGGCGAGCTTCTCCCCGGCCGGATCGAACAGGGCGGTCACATCCGCGCGGCCGCTCTGTTCCGCCACGTGGGCTACGTACTTGCCGGCGCTGCCGCAACCGCTCAGGAGTATGGAATAGGGCATGTCAGCGTTCGTTTACGGCTTCTAAAATGGTCATGCCGGTCAGTTTGCCGCGCTTCCGGGGTGCCGAAACTCATCTGAGACTGCTACATCAATTGTTCAACGACCTTGTCCAGGGCCTGGTCGACCCTGGCGGCGAGGCTGTTGTCGTCGAGCCGGCCTATGGGATGATCGATTTCTATGATGGGGTAATCCCCTTTTCCCAGTTGCTCCGCCATCACCCGGGCGGTATGTGCGAAGTTGGACGTGCACAGCAAGGCGGCCGGCAGATCAAGATGTTCGAGCATGAGGGCATCGTGCATGCTGCACGCGCTGCAGGACCCTCAGTCGCCGACGCCCACCAGCGCGAAATTGCACCGCCGCACGATGAGATCGGTCATCTCGTCCGACAGTACGCGGCTGGCGCTTTCCTTGGTATATTCGTGGGCTTCGACGGGATGGTCGAGACGCTTGCTCAATTGCTCGAAGACGCCGCGCAGGATCACATCGGAATTTGGCTTGCCGTTGCCCACCAGCGCGGCTACGGTGTGCTGAGGGCCAACCGGCCTGGTCGCGAGCCGAAGGGCGGCGGCGACGGCGGAGGCCGTGGGATCGACGAGGGTTACCGGCATGATCAATGCTCCAGGAGTCTGTGGGGCGCAGTTGTATCGGCGCCCTGGTTTACGGCCGCTTTGAAGGCGAAGGGGAGATGAGGCGCGTCACCGGCCGGGATCCGACGCCCCTGCCCGATCCCAGCCACGGCGGAATGATGGCGGAATGTCCGCCTGCCGAGCCTCCCGCGAAGACGATCCAGATTCCTTCCCGGTCCGGCGTCAGCGTGATACGTTCATCGGGTCCCAGGTCGTCGTGCCGGCCCGTTGCCTGGATTTCCCGCCCCGTGGCCGCCGTGCGTTCAAACAGCGCTCCGCGTATCATCTCGCGGGTCCATCCGGCCCGGCTGAAGACCGATCGGTGTTCCGGGCAGATGACGAAAACGATGGCCGCGCCGGCGTAATTGGTCGTCCGGGCGACCCGCGCAAAGGATTCGACCAGGCCGACAGGCTCGTCATTCACGTGGTCAGCCACAGAATGGGGCGCTTCCGCGGCGAGTACCGTTACGGCGCTGCCGGCCGCTGGAACACCCAGTTCATCCCCCTGGGTCGGCCAGTCGCCGCACCGGGCCTCGGGAAGGCAGAACGCGATGCGTCCTGCGTGGGCTACCGTCGCCCGGTCCAGGTCGCCGGGCACGCTTCCGATGCCGTTCCGGATGACCAGGTTCAGGGCCCGGCCCACCGTGAGGTTGGACCGGTTTCCCGCGCCGAGCACGGCCGTTTCCGTATTGAATCCCAGCCCCTCCACGACAGGGCCGTGTACGAGAACCAGGGGTGCCGCCCCGCCCGTGCTGGCCGATGGACCCACGATATTGAATGCCGGGTCCAGCACGGCCTCGACCGCGGCCAGGACGACGGGGAACAGCGAATCGGCACATCCGGACATGACCGCGTTCGCCGCCACAAGCTCGGCTGAGATGGATCTGTTCCGCTCAGATACCTGACCGACTAAGCGGCCCGGCTCAATGCCGTTTACGGCCAGCATCCGACCGATACGTTCGCGGGTGGGCGGCACGACGGGAAGGCCGTCCGACCAGCCCCGATCAAAGGCGTACTCTATGGCGTCGATTTCGGATACGACCTGGTGGGCCATCGGTAGGGTTACTTGCCGTAGTAGTTTTCCAGATAGGTAAGTATCGTGTCTTCGGTTTTCTTATCGAACTTCTTCAATCCCTTTTCCGCCTGCATCCACCGGATCGCATCGAGCCATTCCGCGCGGTCTGCCCGGTACGAGCGGATGATCTGGGTGGGGTGGCACTGGGCGCATTCCCGTTCCACGACGGGGTAACCGTCGCCCATGATCAGCCGGGTCCGGTGGTTCAGCTCCAGTCCGGTTCGCGGGTCGAACATCGCGACGGGCTTGGCTGCTTCGGCCCTGGCATTGGCCAGCGCGATTTTCGATCGTTCCGCTTCGTAGTAGATCAGGCCGATCACGACGGCATCGAGCACGATGACAAAGGCAATCTGGCCAAGGACCCGCAGAAACGAGTTCATGGACTACTCCTGTGACTCGACATCCTGTGACTAGACGGGCAGAGCATATGCGGCACACCGGGCGCGCAATCTCGACCCCATACCGGCCCGGGCGCTATCTCAATCCCGTACCGATGCGCAATCTCGACCCCGCACCGATGTGCTATCTCGATCCCATACCTATAATGCTATCGCGGTCCCGCGCCAATGGGAAGGCCGAATCCCACGTACCACGTCCGGCCCGCGGCCGGCTCGAAGAAGCGGTCCCCGAAGGCGTTCGGGAAGATGGATCCATTGTAGCGCGTGTCGAACAGGTTGTTGACGCCCGCGAAAAGCACGCCGCCGAACACATCTCCATTATAGGCGATACCCGCGCGTAAATCAACGAGCGCGTAACCGTCGTTGACGAACTCGGATTCCGGCTTGCCGCTTCCCGGAGCGGGACCGTTGAAGTCGTTGGCAAAGTACCCGGCGGTCCACTGCGCGTTCGTTTCCACGAAGGCGCCGCTTCCCGGGGCGGTGTAGGTGAAACCGGCGAACAGGTGATGGGGCGGAACGCCGGGCACTTCGTTACCCGAAAGCTGGTACGCCCTGGTATTGCCGTCGACTTCACGCTCGAGTTCGAAATCATCGAATTCGAAGCGCATTCCCGTGTAGGCCAGCGCCAGGTCGAGCGCGGAAAGCGGAGACCAGGTCAGCTTCAGTTCAATACCCCGGTTCCGCGTCTTTCCGGCATTCCTGAAGTAGATTTCGTCCGTCTCCGGATCGTCGATCTGGAAGGGCAGGAGCATGTTGCTGATCCCGTAGGCGAACACGGCCGCGTCATAGGCCATCCCGGCCTCTGGCACGAATCCCTTCACGCCCGCTTCGAAGCCGCGCAGTCGTTCGGGCTCGAGACCGGGATTGAACCCACCGGCCTCCGTGGGCCGGTTGCTCAATTCCGACGTGGTCGGCGTCTGGAAGGCGGTGGAAAAGCTGCCGTAGAACGCCGTGAGGGGCGCCGGGCGGAATACTACGCCCAACTGGGGACTGAACTGCGTCATGTTCCGCGTGCCGGAGTCGTCGGTCCGGTCGGTAAGAAACCGGTCCGTCGCCTCGAACCTGAACCGGTCGTAGCGGCCGCCGGCGGTTACGGAGACCTCCGGCCGGGGCGTCCATTCGAATTCCACGAAGGGGCCGAGGCCGTCCACGCTTTCGTCCTGGTCCAGCCTGGGATCTCCCAGCGACAACTCGTCGAATACGCGTCCGTCGTCCAGCGTGCCGACGAGGTCGTCGGGAACGCCGTCATTACCGTACTCAAGACGTTCATCCCGCTGTATCTCCAGGTCCAGTCCCACCGTCGCGCGTATTCCGCCCGTGCCGATCCCGGTCTGATGGCTGTAAACGCCCCGTAATCCCGCGCCCCGGCGGTCCAGGTCGATGACCCGGCCCGGGATGGGATTGAACAGCGAGCGTCCCATGCCGAATACCGTAACCTCGCCCTGCTTTCCGGCTGTTTCATACCGCAACGACACGCCGCCCTGGGTCTGCCTGACCCGCTTCGAAGCGCCCTGGCGCTGGACGAAGGCCCGTGCGCTGGCTGGATCCGTCTCGGCCGTTGTCTTGTCCAGCGAACTCGGATTGAACTGGTAGGGCGCGTCGAAGAAATTGATCACGGTGGTCAGATTCCAGGATTCGTTGATCGCCCTTTTTCCCACCACGTTGATGCCGGTCGAACGCGCGTAGGCATGGTCGCGGAAACCGTCGAACCAGAGCGTGTTGAAATTGACGAGAAACCGGTTGTCGCCGGCGCTGCCGGCGGCCTTGCCCTGCATGCGCCGAAGGCCGTGCGAACCGGTTATGACGCGGGGGGTGACCTCCAGCGGCCGGTCCGGGGCGCCTTCGGTGCGGATCTGGATGACGCCGCCCGCCGCGTTTCCGTAAAGCGACGAACTGGGTCCGCGCAGCACCTCGATCTGTCCCGCCGACGTGAGATCCAGGTTATTGAGCTGGGACTGGCCGTCCGCCATGGTAAGGGGAATGCCGTCCAGCACCACCTTCACTCCGCGCACCCCGAAGGACGCCCGGCTGCCCAGGCCGCGGATGCTGATCCGGTCGCCCTGGGACACGTTGTTGCGGTTGTGCACGATGATGCCGGGGAGGCTTCTGACGCTCTCCTCCAGCGATAGTCCCGGTTCGGCAAGCTGGATCGCGTCCCGGTCCACCACGTCCACCGCGTAGGGGATTTCGAGCACGGGGCGGACGTGCCTCGTGGCCCTCACCTCGATGGGCTGGAGCGTGTAATCCACGGCAGCTTCAGTGGTGTCCGGAAT
The DNA here is from genome assembly GCA_963693015.1 of bacterium. Lineage (GTDB taxonomy): Bacteria > JAAXHH01 > JAAXHH01 > JAAXHH01 > JAAXHH01 > JAAXHH01. The sequence goes on along the minus strand of OY843748.1, from coordinate 338,613 downwards.
GGCTTGCTGCCAGGCGAAGGCGGGAGACGGCAGCAGAAGGAGTGCGACGCAGACTGGGAGGAGTGATTTCATCGTGTACCGGAATCGATGCGGCGGGACGGACGCCGGGTCCGCCCCGCGTTGTTCATTAATCCAATGCACGAATCTTGACGTTCTTGAAACGGATCTTGCCCTGGCCGAAGGCCTGCAGCACGACCACGCCGCTGTAATGGGAAGAGTCCTGGATCTTGACCGCTTCTTCCCCGTTCAGCGTGACCGTGATGTCGCGTCCGTCGGCGGTGATGACCATGGTGTTCCACTGGCCTTCGGTGGTCGGCGGCGGTTCGTACTTGGCCAGCGCCACGATGCTGCCCGTGGTGTAGCCCGAGCCGTGGGTGTCCGCGATGTTGATTTCGTAGAAGGAGTACTGGTTCACCCGCGCCCCGGTATCGCGCGGTCCCCGGACGAAGACGCCGCTGTTGTGCCCGGCGTCCTGGTTGAACTGCACGCTCAGCTCGAAATTCGTGAACTCGTCATAGGTCCCGATGTACCCGGGGCCACGAGTCACTTCCCCGGTGAGCATGCCGTCTTCCACCGCCCAGATGGCGCTGCCGCCGCGATGGGTCCAGCCCAGCAGGGTCTTGCCGTCGAACAGGAGCTTCCATCCCGCTTCCTGCTCCGCTTCGGTCAACATGTTGTCCTGCGCGGCGGCCGTGCCCTGCAGACAGGTCATGACCAGTACGGCGGCGGCCACGTTCCAGATGTAGCGTCTCATTCGTATCTCCTCTGTTTATCGCTCATGACTGCTGACTCAGACTATCCAGCTTGCCGGTTATTCGCCTTCCTCGGCTTCGGGCTCCTCGCCCAGCTTCAACGCGACCAACTCGGCGGGATGGCCGCTGGCGCCGACCGTCATGATGATGTACTGCACGTCGTTGTGCATGTAGGTCATGGGCATGCCGCTCTGGGAGGCGGGCAGTTCGATCGACGCCACGACTTCGCCCGTCGCCTTGTCGTAGGCATGGAAGTACGGATCGCCGCCGTATCCCTCACCGGCGAAAAGCAGCGTGCTCGTCACCAGGGAGCCGATCCGGGTAGCCTTGCCGGTCCTGGGCAGATCGACGCCGGCGAGCTCGGGCAGATCCTTGATGGCCTGCGGCGTATCGCCGTTGGGCGCCATCCACACGTGGTCGCCGGAGTTCATGTCGACCGCGGTGATGCGTCCCCAGGGCGGCTTGACCAGCGGGATCTCGCCGAAGACCCTCGGGGCGCGCAGCCCGGCCGAGAAGTAGTCCATGTCCGATTCCTCGGGATCCGGCGCCCGCAACGCCAGCTTCGATATGCTGGTGTTGGAGGGGATGAAATTCACACCGGAGACCGGGTCCAGGCAGGTCATGTTCCAGTTGACCCCGCCGTTGGCGCCCGGGATCTGGATCGTCCCGATCGTCCCGTCCGACGCTTCCGCCAGCGATGGCGGCTGGTAGAGCGGTCCGTACCGGTGGTTCGCCATCAGGTTGATCGCCTCCTGGCGCACCGCGGGCGTGAAGTCTACCAGGTCGTCCGGCGTGATGCCCTGGTGCTCCCAGGGAGCGGGCTTGACGGGAATCGGCTGCGTGGGCGAGGCCCGGTCGTTCGGCACATCCGTCGCGGGGACATCCGTTTCGGGCATATCCCAGATGGGTTCGCCGGTCACCCGGTCGAAGACGTAGGAGTAACCCTGCTTCGTGTTCTGGATGACGATCTTCCGTTCCTCGCCGTCGATCGTCACGTCGGCCAGGATCGGCGCCGCGGGATTGTCGTAGTCCCAGATGTCGTGATGGACGATCTGGAAGTGCCAGATCTTTTCGCCGGTCGTGTAGTCCACGGCCACCAGGCTGTTCGCGTACAGGTTGTCGCCCAGGCGGTGTCCGCCGTAGTAGTCGTTCGTCGGCGCTTCGATGGGCAGATAGGCATAGCCCAACTCGGTATCGGCGGAGATGGAGGTCCATACGCCGGCGTTCCCGGTATAAGCCCTCGAATTCTGCTCCCAGGTCTCGGAGCCTTCCTCGCTGTCGTCCGGTATGACCTTGAACTTCCAGAGGACCGCGCCGGTGCGGGCGTCATAGGCTACGACGTCTCCCGGCGAGTTGGTCATCGACCTGGGACGGAATCCCGCGGCGAGGGCCGGCGGAACGAGGATGATATCCTCCACGACCGTCGCGGGAGACGTGTTGGCGAGGTTGCCCACGGGCGTGACGTTTTCCGAATTGCGCCAGCCATCCATCATGTCGACCACGCCGTTGTTACCGAAACCTGCGACCGGGATTCCCGTATGGGCGTCGAGGGCCACCAGGTAGAATCCCCGGGTGATCAGGATGACCCGGTTGTCTCCCTGCCCGTCGGTCCAGAAGGATACGCCGCGGCCGGAATTGCGGCGAGGAGCCGTAGCCCACCGTTCCTGGTCTTCCACGGGCCGGTAGGTCCACATGGTCTCGCCCGTCTCGGGTTCGATGGCCATGGCGCTCCGCCGCGTTCCCGCCGTGGAATACAGCATGCCGCCCACGTAGATGGGCACGGGCTGAGCGTAGAACTCGGGAGAAGGCCCGAAATTGTCCTGCTTCCATCGCCAGGCCACCTCGAGGCGTCCGACGTTATCCGCGTTGATCTGGTCCAGCGGCGAATACCGCGTGTAGGCCAGGTCGCGGCCCAGCATACGCCACTCGGCATCAGGCTGTTCTACCGGGATGATCTGGCCCGGCGTCCTTTGTGCCGCGGGTTCGCAGGATGTCATCGCCGCGATCGCCAGGGCGAGCGCGATCATCGGCGGCGTCCATCGAAACATAGGGGAAATTCGACTCATCACACGCTGCCTCCCATGATACGGGTTTAGTGGTGCTGCGAATTGCCAATACGAATTTTGCAGGACAGGGAAGTCCCGGAAACACGGTGGTAAGGACCGCCCGGGATACCCTGTATACAAATTAAGGGGTGTTTGCATTGAAAAGAGAATTCCTGCAAGTATCTCACCAATGTATTGGTCCGGTTTTCCGATGTAAAGCCCTTTATGGCGGGAGTCGCGCGGCTGTCGGTTCATGAACGACGTTGCAGTCTGGAAAACACTCAAACTGGCAGCCCGTGTTTCTCCAGCTCTGTTAAAAGGCACTCGAACGTCGTGAAATGATGCCCAGCCATTCCGATTCGAGCCACGGCGGCTACGTTTTCGGCTCTGTCGTCGATAAACAAAGCCTCGTACGCCCTGATACTGAGCAGTTTGAGGGCCGCGTTGTATATTTCGGGGTGAGGCTTGACCTGCCCGATCGATGAGGAGTTAACGATGTGGTCGAAGGCGTGGTCGATTCCCAGTCGGCGGAGATCGGATTCGAGCCGGGTCGTGGCATTGGAAATCAGAACCAACCGGCAGCTCGCGCGGCATCGTTGCAACAATTCCAGCACATCCGGATCGATCTCGCCCGGCGAAAGAGACCACAACCGCACGGCTTCCCTGGCGTCAGCCGTGGGAAACTGTTGCTGCAACCGTACCTCAACCTCTCTCCTCCAGTTCTCATCGGAAATCCGGCCGGTCGTGGCGCGGAGCAGCAAATCAGGTTCGAACGCGGTATTCGGAAGCGCATCACGCGGAAGACCCACAGCGGTTTCCGCCTGAATGAAAATCCCGGGATCCCACCTGCGCACGACACCGTCGAGGTCAGTAAGAATCGCTCTAATCATGATTTGAACGCACATCTGGGTTCAACTATCGTTCCGGCCACGGCGTTTCGGGCGGTCCGAAACTCGGTTCGCCCAGCACGGGCGTCGACAGGCAATAGAAGCCGTGGTTGGCGAACAGCCAGACCAGGTTGCGGTCGTATTCGACGTAAATGCCGTGGGTCAGGTTGCCCAGGGCATATTCCGGGGTCCGGGACGGATCGAACTTCGGTACGAAATAGGCCGTAATCTTCGGATCGGTCAGGTCGGAGACGTCGAAGACCTGCACGCCGGCGTTGTAGAAGGCATAGAGCAGTATGTCGTCTTTCGGTTTTCCGGGCTGGGTGTAATAGCCGCTTCGTTTCGGCCCGAAGCTCCCGCGCCGCTGCACGAAATCCGTGAATGGCGCGTCCTCCGGGGGGACCGGACGGGGCAACGTGCCCAGGAGCGTGGGATTGGCCGGATCGTTCACATCGATCATGAAGATGTCTTTGTAGGGCTCCCAGCCGTCCTCGTTCAGCGGATATCCGGAGAAGTAGACCACCCCGGTCCGCTCCACCTGCGTCACGTTGATGTAGTCCCCCTCGGTGCCCGCCACGCTCGGGGGGAAGTTCAGGTGCCCCAGCGCCTTGATGTCGGCCGGATCCGAGATGTCCAGCACGTGGAATCCCAGGCCGCCCATGGCGGCATAGCCGTATCTGCCGCCTTCTTCAACCGATTTGGGCATGAATATCGACATGCGCGCGCCGAACCAGGAGGTCCTGTTTCCCGCGCGGGGATTGGCCCGGTAGGCGGCTTCATCATCGGGATCGCCGAGCTTCTGCCCCGGCACGCTGAACTGGCTGAGAAATGCGGGATGGGCCGGGTCGGACATGTCCCAGGCCTGGTAGCCGGCCGAGTACAGGTCGCTCGGGTATTCGGTAAGGGCGTATTCCGCGCTGGGGGCGGCGGCCACGAACATGTACTTGCCGCCGTGATAGGCCGGGATGTCCCGCACGCCGGAACCCTGTTGCCGCCCGACCGGCGCATCGGGATGCCGGTAGTCGGTGGTCGTCTCCGACAGCAGCGCCCATTCATCCGGCAGGGGGCCGTTCATTTCATACACCTTGAAGCCCTTGAGATGATTGGCGTGGCGGATCTCATCCACCTTGTCCGGTTCCGTACGCTTGTCGCTGAGCACGCCGAAGCGGCGGATTTCGAAGGCCTGGACCATGATGTACTTGCCCAGGTCCTCGTTCCACTGGATGGACGCGGCCCCGAACATGTCTCCTTCCGCGTAGGGATTGACCTCTTCACCCGGTCCCTCCCCGGTCCACGTGCTGCCCTTCTCGTGCACGACCTTCAGGTCCCGCGGATCGGTGATGTCATAGATTTTCAGAGCGCGCCGCACGTACTGGTACATGTACCGGCGGCCGTCGAAATCCACGATGTTCTGCCAGGTGTGAAAGGGTTCGACGGTAATCGGGTAGTAGGCCTCGACGGTCATGTCCTTCGCATATTCGTTCGTGTCCCAGTAATCCAGCTGGCCTTCGAAGGGTTTCGGTTCGTGCTGATGGGGCGTCGCCGCGGGATAGATGAACCGGCCGGTCTCCGGATCCATCCCGTAGCTTGCGGGATCGGGTTCGGGTGGCGTTCGATCCTCCGTCAGCGCGTCGGCTCGGAGGACGTACTCGTCGGTGATGTCGGACCGGGGCGGGGATGCGCTATCCGGAGAAGATCCGCAACTTATGGCCACGGCCCCGCTCATAGACAGGGCAATAAGCGTCTTCATGCCGCGGTACGGACGAATATGTCGCACCCGGGAGCGGAATCCGGCAAGTCTCAACATCAGTTACCTCAGTTCAGGGTTTGCGTTACGTCAGTTTCAGGGTTTGGCTTCCATGGGCGTGACGAGCCTGCCGATTCCCTCGATCTCCATTTCCACCACGTCGCCCGGCATGAGATATTCGGGCGGATTGCGGGCGCGACCCACGCCGTCCGGCGTGCCCGTGGCGATCACGTCGCCCGGATAGAGGGTCTGCACCGAGCTCAGATACCGGAGCATATGCGCTTCGTCGTAAATCATGTAACTGGTATTGCTGTCCTGCTTGATCACGCCGTTGACCCAGGCCTTGATCTCGAGGTCGTCGTGCCGGATGAACTCTTTGGGCACGATGTACGGACCGAAGGGCGCGGCGCGGTCGCTGCTCTTGCTGTTGAACCAGTTCGGACCGGGGAACATCCGGTTTATGGGTTTCAGTCCGGCGCCGCCCCGTCGGCTGACGTCGAATATGATGCTGTAGCCGAAGACATAGTCGTGGGCGTTTTCGAGGGTCAGGTCCAGGGCCGGGCGGCCGATGATGATGGCCAGTTCGACTTCCCAGTCGATGTTCACGTCCTTGGGCACGTAGTACGGTTCGCCCGGATCGATGATGGTGGACCGGGGCGACTTGGCGAAGAAATACGGTTCTTCGGCGTCCACGTCCACTTCCACGGCGGCGAATCCCGCGCCGCCGATGGCCGATTCCTCCATCTCATCCGCATGGGCCCGGTAATTGGCCGCGGCCGCCAGCAGGTTGTACGGATATTTGATCGGAGCCTTGATGGACACGTCGTCCGGATCGAAGACGAAGGCCAGGCCCTCGTTCGAAAGCCTGTTCTCCGCCCCCATGTAGTTCGCGATCGTGTACATGCGGTTGGACACGGCGTCGTATTGCTTGATCAGAGCGCGCATCTCTTTCGGAATGGATACGATGGGCAGATCGAGCTGGCGGGTGACGTAGGCGTTCGCCTCGTGCAGATCCATCAGGCGGTCCTGGTCCGCCTGGACCGACATGCCGATGCGGACCGCCCCCGTGGTTTCGAAGGTGGCGAGCTTGAAAGGCGTGTCCGGCTGGTCGGAGACCTGGGACCGGGCGGTGCCTGGAGACAGCACGAAAAGCATAGCACTCAGAAACAGGATAATGACCGACACGGATCTGATCTGATTCGACATGTGAAGTCCTCCTGGGACGGGTCGCATCGGTGCACGGTCTCTTCCCTGGGCGGGACAACGCACCGGAGCGGGGTATCTCGGATTCAGCGATATACCGGACTTCCGGGCCAGAACGTCACGAGGACAATCAGGCTCGGAAGCAGAGAGGTGGGATGATACGTAAAGTTGTAATCTCTTGGAGAAATCGGATCGGGGCGGGGAGATTTGAACTCCCGACCTCCTGCTCCCGAAGCAGGCGCGCTGACCGGGCTGCGCTACGCCCCGATATATGACCAACCCGGGCAAGACCCGGGCGGGCTGCCTTGCCGAAATCGGGGCGACTGGATTTGAACCAGCGACCACCAGCCCCCCATGCTGGTGCGCTACCTGACTGCGCTACGCCCCGAAAACTTCGGCGTATAATGTACGTCGGCGAGGGGCTTCAGGCAAGGGATATTTTCGGTGCCGGGCCGCGGTTCAGCATGATCCCATGCGGCTCCTGGCTTGATCGACAAACCAACGGTGATCGCTGCGGATCAGCGTTTCGTCCCGCTCGGCCGTGGCGAGAAAACCGAGTTTGTTCACGACGCGCAAAGCGGTGTACAGGTCCCACCAGGGCAGGCACCCGAAATCCACGGGATTCAGGGATTCGTAGCGGCGGGTGAACGCGTTCATGATTTCCGGACCGAAGAGCATCAGGATCTCGAAACGGGCGTTCGACACGTCGAAGAGCGGATCCCCCCGGCGGGCGTCCTCCCAGTCGATGATTGCCGTAAGACGTCCATCCTTCCAGAGCGTGTTCCCCGGCCAGTAATCTCCATGGAGAACGACCGGCGTGTTCTTGCGAGGAAGGGGCCAGAATGGAACGAGCTGCCCGAGGAGTGCGCGCTCATCATCGGAGACGTCAGCCGGATCCCGTTGTCTGCCAAGCGCTTCGACACAGTCATCCTCCAGCTTCAGCAGAAAATCCAGGTCTCGGCCGGCCGTGTCCATCCGGTGGATCCGGGCCAGCTCACCGGCCATCTGCCTCACGTAGTCCGCGGGGTCTTCGGGTTTCAGGTCGGTAACGCCTTCCACGTACTCCACTACGAGGGACGGCGTGGGGAAGAGGGGGTCGGTCGCGTCCAGGTAAACCGGCTCGGGTGTGGCCAGGCCTGCCGCGTGGGTCAACTGAAGGACCCGGAACTCGTGCGACGCCACGTTCGGGTTCTGCCGCAGATCGACCGGTCCGTGCAGACGGTGAATGAGTTTTCTGCGCGTACCGTTCCCGGTTTCAAGCTCGAGGACCGTGACGTCGGCCGAATAACCGCCGGGCAGGCTGTGGTGGCGCTTCAACCTGGCGTGCGGATCGAATCGATGGACCAGTCTTTCAAATCTGCGATATTCGTCTTCGGTTGCCATGGGTCGCGGGCCAGCGGGTTGTCCGGATCAAACCGGATCAAACCGGATCAAACCGGACCAGGCTGGACCAGGCGGACCGGTTGCTCCGACTCGCCGCAGGATTCCTATTCACGGGGGTAGTCGATCGCCCACTTTCCTTCCAGATTCCCGCTGCCGCTCGTTCTGCTCCAGAGGGACACGACGTCATCCGGTGCGTTATGTTCCGCGAGGTGGGCAAGGAATAGAGCGTGCAGGTCATCCAACGTGTCCCTGCTGTCGCCGGCGATGCTGTTGCGGGCCAGGGGGTCATTCGCAAGATCGTAAAGTTCGGGCCTGCCGTCGGCGCCGACCGGCGCGTAGCCCCATTGATCCGTGACAAGGAAAGGCGTCGTGGCGCGCCTGGGCAGGCCGCCGCCCGGTTCCGCGACGTGGCAGCCGCTGACCGCGTAATCGCGATGGGCCGCCCGGCCATCCAATACGGCGCCGGCGAAGGAGATACCGTCGAAGGGCTTCGGTGGAGCCACCGTGACGCCGGCCAGGTCGCAGAGACTGGGGAACAGGTCGATCGTCTGGGTGATCAACGGAAGTTGCGCCCCGCGGGGCACCGCGCCGCCTGCCAGCATCAGCATGACGTGGCCGATTTCGGGGTAAATGGGCCAGTACCTTCCGTCGTCCTCCTGGATGTTGGATTTCCCGGTCCGGGCGTGTTCGCCGATGGACATGCCGTGGTCCGACATGACGGCCACGATGGTGTCGTCCCACAGGTCCAGGTCGTCGATCTTCCGCAGGACCTGGCCGATGTGCCGGTCCACGAGCTCCGCTTCCGCCGCGTAGTGGGCCCACAGGTTGTGGAGTTCCTCCGGCGTGTAGGCGGAGGACGGTCCGTAGTTCGGATGGAGCATAGGCGGTCCCGCGTAGTCGGGGTCGTACCGCCGCACCAGGTATTCCGGCGGGTCCCAGGGTTCGTGGGGATCGAAGAAGTCCACCCAGAGGAAGAACGGGGCCGATTCGGCGTTTTCCTCGAGCCAGCGAATGGCGGTCTGCGCGGTCCCGGCCGAGAAGACGTCGGCTTCGTAGCGATAGTACCGGTTGATCCAGCGGTGCTGGTTGACGAGCGTATGCCCGCGGTATCTGGGGCTGACGCGGGTCTTATCGTCCTGGACGACGGTTTCGACGGGGTCGTTGAGGTGGAGCAGCGGCTTGTCGCCTTCCTGTCCCCGGTTCTGATACGCCGCATCGAAACCGTCCGTAAACCGGGCCTTGAACAGGTGGGGACAGTCGCAGATCAACTGCGTGGCGTACCCCTGCTCGCCGAGCATCCTGCCCGCGTGGTTGGGACCGCTCAGGTCGATGGGCTGCCATCCGTAGTGGGGCCATCCGGTAACGCCCGTCGCGAAGTCGGTCCGGTGCGGGATCGTGGGAAAGCTGCCCATGTGGGCCCGCGTGATCTCGGTGGCCCGCTCCTGCCCGAATCGGTCCAGCTCCGGCGTGCGCACGGGCCGCTCCGCCCGGTTTCCCAGGTTGTCGTGGCGAAAGGTATCCGTGATGAGTACGACGATGTTCTTTGGCATCATAGTCCTCGCAGGTCCGGGGGGTGTGGGGAATGAGTAAACTCGTACTTCGCGATCATCGTGGTCGTGGACCGGAGGCGGCGCGGGCCCCGCGTTACCCGGCGATCCGGCAGGTTTCCAGGTAAAGGTCCACCGACGCCTTCAGGGTCATCTCGCCGCGCATGACCTGGTCTTCATAGGCCCGGTACCAGCCGGGTATCAATGAACGGGCCTCACGGAATTCGGCGAGGATGAGCCGCGCGAAATCTCCGCTTTCCTCCAGGTAGCCGCTATCGTGAAAATCCGCGATGGCCCGTTCCCGGTCATAGGCCAGCCGAATGATCTCCGCCTGCCACGCACCGTCTTCGAGCGTCAATTGCGCGTAGGCCGCACGGGGATCGCGGTCGAAGGGCGCGCCCACCGCGCCTGCGTTGACGACGAGGGTCTCGTCCACGGTCCGGATCAGCGGACGATGCGTATGTCCCACCACCAGGACCTGCGGCGCCGGCGCGATCTTCTCGCGAAGCGACTCATCCGAATCGTCCGGAAAAATGCCCTTGCGGTCACCCAGCATGGATGCGTGCACCATCCGGATTTCGTTTCCCGCGTCATCTGTCCTCTCCCATTGGACGGGCAAGGCCTCGAGAGGTTCGACCAGGCCGTCAAGCTGATCGTACGTCCATTTCGCGTGCCGGATGATTTCGAATTCAGGCCCCTGGGCGGGCAGGTCACCCGTGCTGTTCATCAGGACGTATCTTTCGTGGTTGCCCCGGATGACCGCCCAGCCTTCCGCCTTCGCCCGGTCCAGCACGCGTTCCGTGCAGGTACGGGGGTTCGGTCCCCGGTTGATGATGTCGCCCGCGCACAGGACCAGGTCCGGGCACCAGCTATCGATATGGTCGAGGACGGTTTCCAGCGCGTCCAGATTGCTGTGCACGTCGGCGAATACGGCGATCTTCATGGATTTCGGCGCTGATCGGAAGGTTCGGTGGCCAGGAATCGGCGCAGCACGTTGGCCACGATCCGCGAAATGTCGTTGTCGGCCCCGTTGTACGGCAGGCTGCCGCAGAAGGTAATGGACCCCGTGGAAAAGAGCTGGCTGCCGGATTCAGATTTCTGGTACACCATGTCGGCCCGGACCAATCTTTCGATAGACTCGCCGGACCAGGTCGTGATGTGGGTAAGCAGTTCTTCGGGAACGGGAATGAAGGACTCATGGTGGTTTTCGGAACTGGCGATGATACGGGTGTTTTCGGGTGTGCCCAGCCGATGGTCGGCCCGGTCGAGTTCGAATCCCGCGGCCCCGTTGCCGCTGAATCCGTAACCGCCCACGGTATCGCCCTCCACGCCTTCGAATATCCACGCCGTCTCGGGGTTGGCGCGGGCCTCCGGGTCGATCCGGTAGTGCGATCCATGGAAATTGCCCTGGGCCGAGAATCCCACGGCGGCGAGTTGCTGGGGTGGCCGGTTGTTCCGCCTCCACAGTCCGCCGTACCCGCCGTCGAAGGCTTGATAGTACTCGCCCGGTTCGGCCGCCCAGGCCCGGATGCCGCCCTCGTTCCGCCGGATTTCGAGGGTGCCGTTCCCTTCCGGGTGCACGGCGATGCGCCAGTAGAACCCGTTGCCGCCCAGATACATGAAGTTTCCGCCCTGCTCCCGGTATTGTTGCAGCGCGTCGAGGGTGCGGGGCGTATGGTATTCCGGGTGAGAACCCGTGGTGACGGCGCGGTACCCCTTGATCGCCTCGACGCCGTCGTCGTGCAGTTCCTGGTCGGTGACGATGTCGAAGGGGATGCCCATCTTTTCGAGCCACGTGTACAGGTGGGTATCCGCCTGCAGGTGGCGCAGTCCCGAGCAGTCCCCTTCCGTGGCGCCGAAGGTGATGTAACCCGGGCGGATGGAGAAGAGGGGCCGTCGGTGGTTCGCATGGCAAATGCCGCTGCCGTCGGTGTGGAAATTATAGGTGGACAGCCCGTACTCCGGGTGGACCGCGGGATTCCAGGGATAGGCGTCCCACGCGTCAATGCGATCCAGCCAGGAAGGATCGAAATTGGGGCGGGCGTGGTTGCCGTAGATCGTGTAGGTGAAGGTGGATGCCAGCACGCACAGGTCCGCCCTCGGCCCGCCCCGGGGCGGGCAGACGTAGAACGGCATCAGGTCCTCGTGCCCGCCGCACCGGATGCGGGCCGCGTAGAGCCCCGACTTCATGTGGTCCGGAATCGTGAAGGTGAAATCGGTCTCCCAGCCGAAGTCGTAGATGTCGTCTTCATGGAAATGGATGGCGCCGTACTGGTCCGGCGCGTGCTTCCAGGACATTTCCTCCCCGGTCCACGTCGAACCGGTCATGGCCCGGGCCGGCATGTTGACCAGGCGGCCGTGCAGTGCCAGCGGTCCCACGTCGACCACCCGGGTCGAACTCGTATCCCGGGCGAAGTCCCACAGCGCCCACGCGCCCTGATGGTTCTGGATGTCGTATTCGTGGTTGTCGGTTTCTTCCACCGGAATATCGACGAGGGAAGGCGCTTCGATCTTTCCATTGAAGTGGCCGCTTACGGGCTCGCCGTCCACGCCCCCGAGAATGATCCGGGCCAGGTCGTCTGTCGGCACGGGTCCGATGGCAGCGACCGTGAAATTGGCCGGACCGGGCGGTGCGTCGAGGGTGCGGAATCCCACGCTCACCGTACCGTTTCCGGCATCGTAACTGGTCCACACCCGGTACCATCGTCTGGCCTTGATCGGCTCGCTTCGGCAGACGGTGTGGATCACCTGGTTCGACGCCGAACGGACAACCGCGGTCAAAGCGCCGCGGTCCAGGCAGAGGCTCAGGACCGGCTTCCGTCCGCTGCTTCCGCAACTGACGATGCCCTGGCGTCCCCTTTCGGGGGTCGTGGGCCAGATCGTGGCGGAAACGGACAGGCCCCGGTTAACGCGGAAGCGGCCGTCAACGGGGATGACGGCGTGGGATCCCGGATTGAACGGCTGGGACCTGGAAGGGAATTCGCCGCCGAAGGGGACGTCGACCTCCTCCAGCCGCAGGCCGGGACCGGCCGGATTGGGGTCGGCGCAGACCACGCGGACGAGGCTGGCGCGATAGGGCGCACTCGTCTCGCTACTCACTTTGAAGGCGATTTCGTCGCCGGGCCGGCCGGACAGCCGGTCGGAGTAGCCCAGGAGGGGAATGTCGGCCATCATTTACCCGGGAGGAGTTCGTCGCCCTGCCGCCGCTCCCGGTACCCGCACACCATCAGACCGGGCCGGCCGAAGCTCTGCCCGTATTCCTGCCGGTTGTCGGGATTCCGGTAACCCATGCGCACGAGCCGCCGGGGCGCCCGGGTCTGATTGATGTAGGAGCCGTGCACGGTGTCGATACAGAAGATGACCACGTCGCCGGCCCGGGCCGGAACGGGCACCGTGTCTTCCAGCTTGTACTCGTCCGTGGGCAGATGGGGCGCGCAGGGACCCTCTTCCGTTTCGGTGATGTGCTGCAGATGGCCGGATTTGTGCGAGCCGGCCAGGAAGCGGATCTCCCCGTTTTCATGGCGGGTGTCGTCCAGGTGGACGAGGACGTCGATGTACCGCCCGTCGTGATGGCCGTAGAAGGGGTTGTCCTGGTGCAGCGGGAAAGGGTGGCCGGTCTGAGGCGGCTTGATGTGCAGGGTGGTGTGGTGAAGCTCCACGTTCGGACCGAGCAGCTGCGACAGGGCCTCGACCAGCCGTGGATTGGCAACCGCCCTGGACCAGGCCTGGGAATAGAAGTGCAGGTCGTGCATGGCCGTCAGCTTTGACCTGGCCTCGGTCTCCGGATCCATGTAGGCCAGGCGCCAGGGACCGCTCCATCCGGGGCTCGTGAATGCCCAGTCCTCGACGAGCCGGTCCATCTGATCCGACAGTTCGGCTGTTTCCTCCGGCGTGAATACCTCCGGGATGTGGAGAAACCCGTTTTCATGGTAGAACGCGATCTGCTCGTCGCTCAGCACGGTTTGTTCCATGACCATGGTCATATCCGATGCTCCTTGTTCGGTTTTCACGTGCAGGGAGGTCGAGGCGGTCCCATCCCTTCGAATTTAGCGGGTTGGGCACCGTCAGGCAACTCCAATCCACGCGATTTCAAATTGCCCGGCCGGAATCGTTCCCGGCTGGCCCGTCTCGCTCATCGAAAGCTCACGATCGGTACACCTCGGCCAATAGTTCGTAGGACCGCAGCCGGGCTTCGAAATCATGGGTGATGGTCACGGCCATGACCTCTTCGGTCCCGAACTGGCGGGCGAGCCGGTCGATGGTATCGCGGACCTGCTTCGGATCCCCCACGGCCGCGAGCCGGAACTTGTCGTCAAGAAAGGCCCTTTCGGCCTCGCTGAACCGGTGCTTCTCGGCCTCCTCCACGGTGGGTACGACGTTGCTGGGCTTGCCGGAAGCAAATCGCGCGAAGAGCAGGTCGCGGCTCAGGGCGAGACGCCGGGCCTCGGCCTCGGTGTCGGCGCAGATGACGTTGACCGCGATACAGGTTTCAGGCTGCGGCGACTGGGCGGACGGCTCGAAGTAGTGGCGGTAGAATTCCAGGATGCGTGGGTCGATGTTGCTGTTGATGAACAGGGCGAAATTGTAGGGGAGTCCCTGCCGCGCCGCCAGCATCGCGCTCTCGGGACTGGACCCGAGCATCCAGACGGGAGGCGGAGACAGGATGGGGGGCGTGACTCTCGGCTCGAAATCCCTGTTCTGCAGGATCTCCACCAACTGGGCGACAAGCTCGGGGAACTGCTCGAACCGGGGACCCGCGCCGGGCGCCAGCATCCGGGCGGTCTTCATGTCGCCGCCGGGCGCCCTGCCGACGCCCAGGTCGACCCGGTCCGGATATAGATTCGTGAGCACGGAGAAACTCTCGGCGACCTTGAAGGGACTGTAATAGGGCAGCATGACCCCGCCGGACCCGATGCGCATGTCTTCCGTGGCGGCCCCGATGGCCGCGAGCAGCACCTCGGGCGAACTGCCGGCCAGGCAGTGGGCGTTGTGATGCTCGGACACCCAGAACCGCCGGTAGCCCAGCCGTTCAGCCGCTCTGGCCAGGGTCAGGGTCTCCTGGAAGGCCTGCACGGCCGTGACGCCTTCCCGTACGGGAGACTGGTCGAGTATGGATAGATTCATGATGTTTGGTTCCTATTCTCCGCGGCGCTACCAGCCGTCCACCACGTGTCCCGCGCCCGGGAACCAGGCCGCGTCCACCAGGAAGGTGAGGAATACCCCCAGGGCGTAGCCGGCGAGCATGCCGATGAACAGCGGCTGTCCCCGGCGATAGAGCGACACGCCCCCGAGCCGAAGGACGACCGACTTGATTGCCCAGACGATCAGGATGGAAAGGAAAGCCATATCCGCCGCGTAGGTGGTGACGATCCCGAATCCAACGGGGTGGAGGGGCCAGAAGTGGAGCCGGTGATGGGCCCAGATCAGAAACGCCGAGATCAAAACGCCGTTCAATACCATGGTCAGTTGGGATCGCGTCATGGCCTCCGGATTCGTCAGAAAGGTCTCCAGCTGCGTCCAGTAGCCCTTCGCGCCCGATTCGAAACCGCCGGCCTTGAGCTGGGACGCCCCCATGTCGTATCCCAGGTAGAGCGTGTACACCAGGGCCGTCATGAAACCGATGGCCAGCGAAAGCGCGATGGCGCCGAACACCCCCCTGCCCACGCCGCCCATGACGTCGCCCACCTTTGCGGCGTGTGCCATGGAACACATGCCGAGGGTCCGCCAGTTACGCGTGAACGTCTGGCAAAGCCACATCCCCGCGATGGTCCTGGCATTGATGTTCTCGGAACCGACGAACCGGAACGTGATTTCGTTGGCGCTGTTGTAGGGCAGGTCCAGGGACGCCAGGCCGGTCTCGGCCACCACGCGGGTCACGCCCATGTACAGGATCAGCAGCACGAACATCATGAGCGCCACGACCCAGAGCGTCATGCCGGCGCTCCACAGGAGGAAAACCATGTAAATCGAACCGCCGGAGAAACATAGCACGGCCGTGCGGTAGGAAAAGAACTCCCGCGAATCATCGATTTCAGGCGCCTTCCCCAGGGCCTTCCGGATCACGTCGCGGATGTGCCTCCGCGCCATCCACAGCCCGAACAGCACGAAGACGAAGAAGCCGGACAGGTGCTGGAAGTGCATCATCTCCAGCGGACCCGGCACGCCGATCCGCGTCATCACGCCCTGCTGCACGATGCGGATGAGGTAGAACAGCCAGACGCTGAGCAGCACTTCCACCCTGGTGAAGTAGGCCACCCCGATCAGCAGGAAATTCAGGCGGACCTGTATGGGATGGAAGGACTCGTACAGGGTCAGGGGGAAGGCGTGTCCCGCGCCGAGGGGGATGGCGGGCATGAGGTCGAAGAAGCTGAACATGTTCCAGGTCATGATGAACAGCGTGATCCCGAACCCCCACCAGAACAGGCGGGCGCGGGCAATCCTGGGAAAGAGGGCCTTTTCCTCGGCGCCGTCGACGAGCGCCAGGGGCACCTGGGCCAGCGGAAAGGCCAGGCGCTCGTGTTCGACCCACTGCTTCCGAAGTATGACCATTATCGAGGCGCCGACCATGAACAGGGCGACGTAGAACGTCACCCACCAGAACATGGGTACGAACCAGATCTGCCAGCGGATGTTCCTCGTCGAATACACGCCTTCGTAGAACTGGTTCAGTCCGCCCAGGCGGTCCTGGATGACCAGCCAGGACGGCAGGTACTCGAGGAAGAGGTCTGCCCACCGGTTTTCGGGACTGGCGTGGTAGAACGGACCGCTGATGATCGATATCGCGTAATTGCTGAAGGCCCAGCCGGGTATGACGGAAGCCGTGAAGACCAGGAAGAAGATCACGATGAGTTCCTGGCTGTTGAAAGGACGGCCGAAGCCGGTGAATTTCAGACAGGGATTCACCAGGAGGACCATCAGGAGGAAGGGCAGCAGCGCCGCGACCGGCAGGTGGGTGACCGTGATGAATGAGCCGCGCGTAACGAATTCGGAGGAGAGCGACCAGATGGTCAACAGGATGGTGAAGACGCATCCGACGGCCACGGCCCGGAGGGTGAGGCCCGCGGACACGGGCCGCGTCACGGGCGGAGCACCCGATGTGTGCCGATCGGAATGTGGCAAGGTGGCTGTGGACATGATAGAGAGGGACGGGCGCGGCAGCTGAATGTGATATGAGTCGCCGGATTAACCCGTCATTTCCGGTTCACCTGCTTTCTACGCATGCCCGCAGCTTTTCCAGGCCCTTGCGAGCCGTGACCACCGGCCCTTCGGCCCAGTAGACGGGGTTGAACAGCTCCAGCGACAGCATGCCCCGGTAGTCCTGCCGTTCGAGGCTCGCGACGATCTCGTCCCAGGGCGCGACGCCGTCGCCCGGATAGACCCGGTGCTCGTCTTCGATCGCCGCGCGGGGCGGCTCGGACGGGTAGTCGTTCACGTGGACCAGGCCCAGGCGGCCGGGATCGAGGTAGTCCATTCCCCGCTGGTGTCCGCTTCCCTTGTACATGTGAAAGACATCGGTGAGCAGCCTGGCGTCCCGCACGCCGCTTTCGGCGGCCACGAGCAGGGCTTCTCCGACCGTGCCCAGCGTGCGGGCCACGCCCCAGAACTCCAGCAGGGGCTTCGGAGTGAAATCCGAAACGGCGTCCGTCAGTTCGGCGAATCGCCGGGCGACGGAAAACAGGTCGACTTCCCGGTCGTGGATCCCCTTCGGCGCCGTGGCTACGAAGGGGCACTCAAGGACCTGCGCCATCTCGAAGCACCGTCTCGCCTCCTCCAGACCCCGGGCATGACGGTCGGCTTCGGGGACCGCCCATTCGAAGAAGGCGATCAGGTTCACGATCCGGACTCCGCGGGCGGCGGCGCGGTCCCGCAATTGCTCCAGCGTTCCGCCCCCTTCGACCCACGCGTCGATTTCCTCTGCCCAGGGTTCGATGCCGTCATACCCGGCGTCGGCCGCGATATCCACGTATTCCGGCACGGAAAGGCCGGGCGAACGGATCGTACTGGTATTGAGGCAGTAGTCAAAACGTCCCATCGTATGTTCCCCTTCCGCGAGACCGCCCTATCCACCGATGCGGGCGGCCTACCATCGTGCGGGCCAGGTGCGGCGGCGTAAACGGCGCAAATGAAAGGTCATTGTTTTCCGTGATTTAGACTTCGAATCAATTTAGTCGCGAGTTACAAAAAAAAGTACCCTTTTAGCCTGTTTCGCCTATATTGTAAACCGCTGAAACGGGAAACGCCATCCATCGTGACGACAGGAGCGCATGTGCGGTACGTTTCGAGCTGCTCAGGATCTGCCTTACTCGTTTTCCTCCTTCTCGCACTCGCGCCCCGGGCGGGCGCCGGTCAGGCGAGCGTAACGGACGTCACCGGTACCACGTTTGTCGTCGGCGATGCGCCGCAACGGATCATTTCCCTCATCCCGGGCAACACGGAACTGCTTTTCGCCGTCGGCGCGGGGAGTTCGGTCGTCGGCGTCACGAACTACTGCGACTATCCCGCGGAAGCGAAGGAGATAGAGAAAATCGGCGATCTCACGGCCATGAGCCTGGAGAAGATCGTCGCCCTCGAACCGGACCTGGTGCTCGCCTCCGGGGGCAATTCCAAGGAACTGGTCCACAGTCTGAAGGCGCTGGGCGTCCGGGTATTCGTGCTCGAACCCCAGACGATAGAGGAAGTGCTCGACGCGATCGAAACGGTGGGCAAGCTTGCCGGCCGGGAGGAAACGGCGCGCGAACTCCTCGGCGGGTGCCGCAAGAGGCTGACCGCCGTTGCGGAGCGGATCGGCGATCTGCCCGAAAACGGGCGTCCCACGGTATTCGTCGGCAGTCCGTACCGGGACGAAAACTGGACGCCCGGCCCCGAAACGTATACCTCGGCCGTGATCCGAAGCGCAGGCGGGCGGAACGTGGCCGACGACCTGGCGCCCCGCACGTGGGCGGTGTACAACCTGGAGCACATCATTGCGAAGAATCCGCAGGTCCTCCTTTCCACCCTGCGCGAAGGAGAGGACCCGGTGGAGACGACGAAGAGATACCTGGAACGGGCGAAAGCGCTCCAGGGTTGGCGGGACCTGGACGCCGTGCGCAACGAGCGCGTCGTCCTGATCCCCGAGAACTGGCTGGTACGGCCCGCGCCCAGGCTTTTCGACGCGATCGAAGCCCTGGCGGCCGCCTTGCATCCGAACCTGTTCTGAAAGCGCCCGCGAGAAAACTCAAACGGTACCTGACGCACCCGTATATCCTTCATGCCCCTTCTCAACAAGATCCCCGCTGAACTCGACGGCCTGATACGGACCGAAATGCCGACGGGCGAGGACAACTCCGACCTCATTTTCGCCTGCAGGACCGACCTGGCGCCGGACGGCCGCATCGAGGAATCGATGCTGATCGTGACACGGCGCCACCTGGCGGCAGCCACGCGGTCCGGCGGGCGGTGGTCGCTGACGCACGCCCTGCCCCTGGTAGACGTCTCCGGGCTGACCGTGGAACCCCTGGTCGGCGCGAGCGCGCTCATGGCCACGGTGGACGGCAGGGATATCAGGCTGCTCCGTTACTCCCACGCGGTGGCGCAGGACATGTCCGACGCCGTCGAATCGCTCCTGCATCTGATCGGTCCCGACGGGAATCCGGACCACACCGAGCCCGTTACCGAAGAAGAGGTGCCGGACTGGTCGAGCCGCGAGGCCCACCTGCGCACGTTCCGGCGCCTGTGGGCTTTCTGCCTGCCCCACTGGCGCACGCTGGTCGTCGCGCTGGCCGTCACGATCGCCGCTTCGGCCATCGACCTGTTGCCCCCGTACCTGACCATGATCCTCGTGGACCAGGTCCTGGTGGATATGAGCATGTACATGTGGCTGCCGCTGATCGTCGCGCTCCTGGCCGTGTCCCGGATCGTCCATACCGGGGTGACCATCATAAGCGGGAGAATGCTGGCCGTGCTGGGCGACCGGCTGGCCTATGACGCGCGGTCCGAACTGCTGAACGTCCTGCAGCTTCTGCCCCTCAAGTACTACGACATGCAGCAGACGGGCGGCCTCATGGCCCGCATCGCCCGGGACGCCAAGTCGATCCACTACTTCTGGATCGATTTCGCGCCGCAGGTGGTTCAACAGGGCCTGCTCGTCATCGGCATGACCGCGGTGCTGTTCTACCTCAACTGGGAACTGGCCCTCCTCGTCTTGATTCCCATTCCGGCCATCATCTTCGCCTCGGTCCATATCAAGCGGTACCTGATGTGGTTCTACGGCAGGTCGTGGGACAGCTGGGCGACCTTCTTCGAACGGGTCAACGACGCGCTGGCCGGCATCCGGGTCGTGAAGATCTTCGCCCAGGAGAAACGGCAGAGCCGGGACATGCAGCTCGAGAACGAGAAGGTGTTCACGGCAGAACGCAACATCCATATCCGGTCGCGCACGGTGCGCCCGCTCCTCGCCTTCATCGTGTCCGTGGGCGGACTGCTCGTCTGGTGGTACGGCGGACTGCAGGTGCAGTCGGCGGAAATGACCATCGGCATGCTGATGGCCTTCTTCCTCTACCTGAGCATGTTCTACAATCCCGTGCAGCAACTGACGGGCATGGCCGACTGGATTCCCGAGATGATGACGGCCATCACCCGCACCTTCGAGGTCATCGACAGTCCCATCGAGGACTATACACCGGGCGGGACCGTCGACGTGCCCCGTTTCGAGGGACGCCTGGAGCTGCAGGACGTCAATTTCGGCTACGTGGCGCACCAGCCCGTGCTGAAGGGGATCAACCTGCACGTCGAACCGGGCGAGATGATCGGGCTCGTTGGGCACTCGGGCGCGGGCAAGTCCACCCTCATCAAGCTCATGTGCCGTTTCTACGACGTCGACGGGGGCGGTATACTCATCGACGGCATCGACGTGCGCAGGATGGACCTGATGCAGCTGCGGAGCCAGATCGGGTACGTGGAGCAGGACCCTTTCCTGTTCTCCGGTTCCGTGGCCGACAACATCCGCTTCGGCAACCAGGAGGCGTCCCGGGAAGCGATCATCGAGGCCGCAATCAACGCGAACGCCCACGAGTTCATCGTCAAGCTGCCCGATGGCTACGATACGCCTGTCGGGGAACGGGGCGGAAGGCTCTCCGGCGGGGAACGCCAGCGGGTCGCCATCGCCCGGGCCATCCTGCACGATCCGCGGATCCTGATCCTGGACGAACCCACGTCGGCCCTCGACCTGGAAACGGAGAAGAAGATCCAGGAAGCCCTGGGACGGCTCATGGAGGGCCGCACGACGCTCGCCATCGCCCACCGCCTGTCCACCCTGAGAGACGCCGACCGGCTGCTCGTGCTCAAGAGCGGCGAGCCGGTGGAACTGGGCACCCACGAGGAATTGCTGGATCGCCAGGGCGAGTACTACCGGCTGGTCCAGCTGCACACCAACGTCTCCAGCATCGTGGGCGTGGAGGGGTAAGCCATGGCCTTTCTCGATCCGGCCGCCATACGCCTCGAACGGCGGGACGACCAGCCGCCCACCCTGTCCATCGCGGGCGACCTGTTCTTCAACGTCAAGATCCGCCAGGCCTTTCCGCTTTCGCACGAAAACCGGTACGTCACCTTCTTCGACCAGGAAGACGAATACCTGGGGCTCGTGGCCGACCCGGCGTCCTGCGACGAGGATACCGCCCGTATCATCCGGGATGAGATCGAATGGCGCTATTTCCGCCCGATGATAACGCGCGTCGTGGAAATGGAAGGCCGGGGCGGGACGTCTGTCTTCTCGGTGGAGACGGACCGCGGCGCGGTGAAGATCCCGATGCGGGACCTCAGGGAAGGCATGATGGAGTTGTCGGCAGGGCGTATCCTGATCACGGACGAACACGGCAACCGATACGAGATCCCCGACCTCGACCGGCTGGACCGGCGCAGCCGCCGCCTGATCCGCCGCCTGATCTGACGCTGATCCAACTAATTCATCAGGATCGGAGCGATCTTCGCGTAGGCCGTCTTGAACCCGAGGACGGCCAGGTAGATCCCGACCCCCAACAAGACCATCAGAATCGTGCCGACCGCGACGAGGAGCGGCTTGCTCTGGGCGAATCGCTGTTTGAGCCGCTCCACCTTGGCGTAGATGTCCGGGTACTTGTTTTCCAGCCGGGCCAACATGCGCCTGGCGAAAGCGCTGTGCGTGGACAGGATCGTCAGCCCGATCACGATGAACAGCACGCCCTGCAGCAGGGGAAGAAAGATGCCCAGGACCCCGATGACGACGAAGGTCCATCCGAATATGGACTGGGCCATGCGTATCAGTAGTTTCTGCTCTATCTGCTTGATTCCAATCGTCGTTTGACAGCCGGCTCCGCCTATGCGAAGTCTGTCTGGAAAAGGTCAGTCCAGAAAGGCGAGGGCCTCCCGCATTTCTTCCAGGTCCTTGGCGTCGCCCTGGCGCTGCGCCACGACGATGCCCCGTTCATAGCACCGGCGAGCTGCTTCGTCGCGGTCCAGCTGTTCGTAGACCCGGCCGGCCTGGTGATAGCCCGCCGTGTAGTCCGGCGACGCGTCCATGAGCCGTTCCAGGATCCCCGCCGCTTCTTCGAGGCGGTTCGAACTCACGTACTCCAGCGCGATCGCGTACTGAATGAAGGGATCGCCGGGGTCCTTCCTGGCGAGCAGCTCAAGCTGTTCGAGGCGCGAACTCATGCCGGGTTTCCTCTGCGTATCCCCTATATCAGCGAACGGGACTGGCATCCGTCCACGTTGATACAGGCGCCGGTCACCCAGCTTGCCCGGTCCGACGACACGAAAACCACGACGTCCGCGATCTCTTCGGGCTTGCCGAACCGCCCGGCCGGAAGCTCCTGTTCCACGAACTTGCCGATACCCTCGGGATCCGCGTCCAGCCGTTTCTGCCAGTTGCCCCCGGGGAAAATGACCGAGCCGGGCGCCACCGTGTTCACGCGGATGCCGGTCTTGGCCACTTCCTTGGCGAGCGTTTTCCCCATGGAGATCTCCGCGGCCTTCGTGGCGTTGTAGGTGGCGGGACCGCCCGCTTCCCGGCCGAAGATCGAGGAGATCGTGATGATCGAACCGCTTCCCTGGGCACGCATCGACGGGAGTACGGCCCGCGTCGCCCGTACGGCGGCGAACATGTTCAGGTTGAACACGTACAGCCATTCGTCGTCTGATACGTCGTCGAAAGGATTCCAGACGCTGCCGCCCACGTTGTTGACCAGGACGTCGATGCGGCCCCAGCGCGCCAGCGTGGCTTCCACTACCTTTTCAATACCCTCTGCCGTGGTCAGGTCCCCGGCCGTCGCCAGCGTTTCGACGCCGCGCTGCGCGACTTCCTGCTCGGTCTCAAGCAGCTTCTCTTCGCCCCGGGCGCTCAGGCTGACGTGACATCCCTCGTCCGCAAAGCCCAGGGCGATCGAACGGCCGATGCCCCGGCTCGAGCCGGTAACCAGGGCGACTCTGTCCTTCAATCCCAGATCCATTTATATCCCCTTCTTTGGTGTTCGTTGACCGTTTGGTGTTCGTTACCCGGGTGTTCGTTACCCGAAAGTGATTACTGGCCGGCTACAGTGATTACGAGCCGGCTACAGTGATGGCTGGCCGACCACAGTGATTACGAGCCGACTACAGTGATGGCTGGCCGGCTACAGTGATTACGAGCCGGCTACAGTGATGGCTGGCCGACTAACCGGCGAGTGGCCGTCCGCGAGCGTGCCGTCCGCGGCGTTTCCTTAGTCGACCGGCTCGAACAGGATCTTCATACCTTCTTTGTCCAACAGCCGGCGGAAAGCGTGTTCCCACTCCGTTAGAGGAACCACGTCCGACACGATCGGTTCCAGTTCGATCTTGCGCTGATCCAGCAGCGCCATGGTCCGGTCCCAGGCATCCAGTGAACCGGCAAAGGAGGTCCGAATATCGATTTCCTTCAGCTCCGCCGGGAAGAAATCCACCTCGAACGGACCGCCGTGCAGGCCGATCTGCATGATGGTGCCCTGTTTCCGCACCAGTTCGATGGCCGACCGGGTGGCCGCCGCCGAACCGGAGCATTCGTATACCAGGTCGGCGCCGTAGCCCTCGGTTCGTTCCCGGACAATCTCCAGGAGGTCGGCCTCGTCGATGTTGACGGTCTCGTCCGCCCACCGGGCGCCGAGTTCCAGTCTTTCCGCGTCCGCCGAGGTGCCGGTCAGGATGACGTAGGCGCCTTCCGCCTTCGCCACCTGGGTCGTCAACATGCCGATGGGCCCCGGTCCCGTCACTACCGCCATGTCGCCGGCGGTAACGGACGTGCGTATGGAGACGGCCTTGACGCAGCAGCAGAGGGGTTCGCTCAACGCGCCGATGGCCAGGTCCACGTGGTCCGGGATCCTGCGCAACGCCCAGCCGGGCAACACCACGTACTTCGTGAATACGCCGTGTACCCCGCTGCCGATGGACTTGCGGCTGTCGCACAGGCTGTGCTGGCCCGCCGAACAGTACCTGCACACGCCGCAGACGACGGTGGTCGGAATCCCGGTCACCTTGTCGCCCGGCCGGTACGCGTCCGTGCCGGACGCCTCGTCCACGACGCCGGAGAACTCGTGGCCCATGATCACGGGCGGATCGTAGGGGTACTCGTCCTTGTAGATGTGGATGTCGGTGCCGCAGATTCCCGCGGCGCGGATCTCCACCCGGACCTCTCCGGAATCGGGCTCCGGAACCGGCATCTCCCGGACTTCCATCTTGACCGGTCCGTGGTCGTATTTGACCAGGCCTTTCATCTTCGAATCCCCGCTGCGCGATCGTCGGTCGACAAGGCGGTTTGAATATAGGGCGGCAGGTTTTGGATGACAAGATCAAACAGAATAAGACGTTGACACCCGAAAGCCGCGTTCATATGTTGAGCACGGACCGGAAACGATCTTCAGCCCCCGTAGCTCAGAGGATAGAGCAGCGGTTTCCTAAACCGTTGGTCGGGTGTTCGACTCACCCCGGGGGTATTCCCGGTCTCCACCCTCGTTCCACGTATTCCCGACGCGCGCAACGCAGGAGGTCCTCATGTCCGATCTGTCCCGGTACATCCACGAGACGCCGCTCATCGACACCCACGAGCACCTCCGGTTCGAAGAAGACTGGGTCACGAGCGGACCGGACGTGCTGCAGGATCTCTTCGGGAATTACGTCCCGGCGGATCTCGTGGTCGCCGGCGCGTCGCAGGAGGACGTCGATGCCCTGATGGATCCCGAAACAGGCGATATGGCGTCCCGCTTCGAGCGCGTCAGAAAGGCCTGGGAGGCCGTTGAGCACACGGGGTACGGCGAGGCCGTGCGTATCTTGGCGAAGGACGTGTACGGCATGGCCGAAATTACCGCCGACGGGCTGGTGGCGGCGCAGGCCGAAAACGAGCGGTTGCGGACGTCCGGACAGCGCCTTGCCCTCTTGCGGGACCGCGCGGGCCTGGACCACGTGCAGACCGACAATTTCGTCTGGGCCTGCGAACCGGACGTCTCCGGACCGGATTTCTTTCTCTACGATCTCTCGTGGGTGGGGTTCTGCAACGGCGAGGTGCCCGTGGAGCAGATCGCCGAGGAAACGGGGATTACCGTAAACGGCCCGGGCAGCCTGCGCGATGCCATGGCCGCGATTTTCGCGAAATACGGACCCTACGCCATCGCGGTCAAGGCCCAGCACGCCTATTCCAGGACGCTCCGCTGGGAGGAACGCAGCGACGACGAAGCGGCCAGGGCACTGGAAATCGTGCTACGCGATCCTGGAAACGTTCCCGTAGAAACCGCGCTGTGCCTGGGAGACTGGGGCTGGGCGCGGGGCGTGGAATTATCCATCGAGCACAATCTCCCGTTCAAGATCCACACCGGTTACTACGCGGGACACAGCCGGATGCCGGTGGACCGCATCAAGAGCGGGAACCTGTGCGGACTGCTGGCACGGTACCTCGACGCCCGGTTCGTGCTGATGCACATCGCCTACCCCTACAGCCACGAATTGATCGCCCTCGCCAAGCACTACCCCAATGTCTGGGTGGACCTCTGCTGGGCCTGGTCCATCGACCCGTTCAGTTCCTGCGATTTCGTCCGCCGTTTCATCCACGCCGTGCCCATCAACAAGCTGTTCGCCTTCGGCGGAGACACCGGCTGGCCCACCAGCGCCTATGCCTACGCCGTGCAGGCGCGCAGGTGGCTCGGCCGCGCCCTGGAAGCCGAGGTGCGGGACGGTCTCCTCACCGAGAAACAAGCGATGGACGTGGCGCTCCGGCTCATGCAGACCAACCAGCGGGACTGTTTCGATATCACCGGCACGCGGGGCCACATCGCCCGGTCGCTGGAAGCCGCTCAGGCCTAAAAACGGGTTGCACCCAGGGACGTTTCCGCATATATTGTCCCCGGATTTATCAGGCCACGATAGCTCAGTTGGTAGAGCAATTCACTCGTAATGAATAGGTCGCCGGTTCAAGTCCGGCTCGTGGCTCTTTCGGCATTGAACCATACCTTGCCACATTGTTCCACAGTGCACCGCCGGACGCCTACCCCATAAGCGATCCGGCGTTTTTTATGCTTTTCAAGTTTCTCTTTGTGTCAGGGGTATCTCGTTTTTATATCGTAACAAACAGGTCAATAAGGGTTTGATCCCATCTGTGTTTATTGGTGAAAATGGTAATACTGTACACATGCGAAAATCGAACGCCGCCCAATGCAAGACAATAACGAATCCGGATTTACCGCGCCGACGATACGTTTTACCTGTACGTAAAGCCAGCAGGCCGCACCGCGTGCCGCTGTCGAAGTCCATTTCTTAGGAGGTTATGGTGACTTCTGGACCAGAAGCTAGAGATCGATTCATAGCCGTGTTGGGTTTAGATGTTGGAGAGGTGTTTTATAGTTTGTATTGCGACTACCACGATGCGCAGAGGCTTTTTGAGGAATACAAGGTATTGTTTGGTAATCAAAGAGACGTAGATATGCTAAATGCAATAGGAGGTAAGTTTTTCGGACTCATCCAACAGATCATGCAAGATAGTTTGATACTTTTCATTACACGATTAACTGATAGACCGACAATGGGGGGCCATGAATGTTTGTCTATTCGGCTTCTTCAACAACGCTTAAAAGATGACCAGAACCGTGAGCTACCTGAGCGATTTAGAGATCCGAAGTGGATCCGAAAGTTGGATGAACTCGTAAAGAAGGCCAAAATCAAAGCGAAGTACGTCAGAGAACATCGAGATATGCGTATCGCACATCATGATCTTGAGGCCGCGACACCATACGAATCTGCAAGTCCATTAAAGCCGTTGAATATCATAGAAGTAAAGCATGCATTAAAACGTATCTGTTTAGTCATTTACTGCGTCTTGTCGAAGGTGGAACCAAGTCGCAACAAATTGTTATACCAATCTGAGGCGGGTCACTTCCTGGCCCGTGAAAGACTAAGGATTGAATCCCTTTTGTTTATTGGATCGCTTGTCGATTTAGCTATAGAACCGAGCACACCATTTCTTAGACGTGCCAATACGGCATTTAACAGATTCAATGTTGATCTAACCAGATTGGACGATGAAACTCGGGACAAGTATATAGAGCTGTTTCGCGATATTGAAGGGGAAGTTAAGGGCTTACGTGATAAGGGGATTTCCTGATCGTAGCCGCCAAGCGGCTGGATGGCACGGGTCTTAAGATATTCATTGGCTCGCTCCCTTCTATTGTGAAAGTCATACAGGAACGCCCCCCGGTTTGAGTGTCCGGGGGGCGTTTTGTATGGTGTCGAAAAGACAACGGCAATTTAACGAAATCAGGCGGCAGGATCAAGGAAAACGAGTATGTAACATGTTTTGTGTAACTGGCGATAGCGTATATCTTGCTCAAAAGGAGGAAGTGCTATGGCCAGAGACAAGAAGACCCCCAGTAAGATCGACCGTCTTCTCGATGAGCTGATGGAAGACGGTGTGGATGTCGAGGACCTCTTCGGCGAAGACGGCCTGCTCAAGCGCATGAAGAAGCGCATGGCCGAACGGATCCTGGAAGCCGAGTTGACCGAGCATCTCGGCTACGAGAAACATGCCCCCGACGGCAGGAACCGCGGCAACTCGCGCAACGGCAAGACGACCAAGACGCTCAAGGACCAGACGGGCGACCTGCCGGTAGAGATCCCCCGGGACCGCGAGGGCACCTTCGATCCCAGGCTGATCCGCAAGTACCAGACGCGTTGGCCGGACTTCGACGACAAGATCATCTCCATGTACGCACGGGGCATGAGCACCCGCGATATCCAGGGCCACGTCGAAGACCTCTACGGGGTGGCCATATCGCCTGAACTGGTCTCCCGGATCACCGACACGGTAACCGAGGAAGTTACGGCCTGGCAGTCGCGCCCCCTGGACGCGGTCTATCCGATCCTGTTCCTGGATGCCCTGTTCGTCAAGATCCGTGACAGCGGCAGCATCCGGAACAAGGCGGTCTACCTGGCCCTGGGCGTCAACCTGAACGGCGACAAGGAACTGCTGGGCCTCTGGATCGAGCAGAACGAGGGCGCGAAGTTCTGGCTCAACGTACTCACTGAACTGAAGAACCGCGGAGTCAACGACATCTTCATCGCCTGCTGCGACGGTCTTACCGGCTTTCCGCAGGCCATAGAGACGGTGTATCCCAAGGCCCAGGTGCAACTGTGCATCGTCCACCTGGTGAGAAACAGCCTGACCTACGTCTCCTGGAAGGACCGCAAGCAGGTGGCCAGAGACCTGCGGGCGATCTACCAGGCCACGACCGCCGAACAGGCCGAGACCGCGCTGGACCGCTTTGCCGAGCGCTGGGACGAGCAGTACCCCACCATCAGCCGGCAGTGGCGCAAAAACTGGGACCACTTGAGTCCGTTCTTCGCCTTCCCCCAGGAGATCAGGAAGGTCATCTACACGACCAACGCCATCGAATCCATGAACAGAGGGTTGCGCAAGATCATCAAGACCAGGGGCGCCTTCCCCACCGACGAGGCCGCCAGGAAACTGCTCTACCTGGCCCTGCTCAATCTGTCCCGCAGGTGGACACGGCCCATCGCAAACTGGACGGCCGCCATCAACCAGTTCGTCATCATGTACGAAGACAGAGTGCCAATAACATGACAAAGTCAGTTACACAAAATACGTGACAGACCCAGGAAAACGTACATCTAACGTTGTAGCGTTCGTCGCTGTCACTGTATAACCAACAACGACAACGTCCCATTCCCTATCCCTTGACAATCGCGTTGTCATGGAAAAACTATCCCTGCTCCCCGCTCGTAAATTCCCCACCGAGTCAGACAGGATAAATTCCTCTTGGTCGTTTTCCTCAAAGAGTTTTACCGTAACCCGTACCCCGGTCAGTGTCCTGTCTGACCTGTTCGTTATGTCTCCGGACCGCCCATAGACGCAATAGTCACTATCCGGGCAAGTACCAAAGGAGCGCAGGTCCGTTAATGTCTGTTCTCGGGGAATGGGAGAAAATCCCTCGCCTTAAGGCGAAGACTTGAGTAAGGTTTGCGGTATGGATGAATACCGCAAGACCTCCCATAGTGTATACGATCTGAAAGTGCACTTTGTGTGGATCGTGAAATACCGCAAACGCATTCTTCGTGGTCCGATAGCGGAACGCACGCGGGAGTTGATCCGGGAGGTATGCCAACGGCACGATGTGGAGATCATCAAAGGGCACTTGTCCTCAGACCATGTCCACCTTCTGGTATCCCTTCCTCCTCATTTGAGTGCGAGCCGTTTCATGCAGGCAGTGAAGGGTAAGAGTTCGTACAAGTTGCTGAGCGAGTTTGCCCCGCTTCGCAAGGCGTTCTGGGGTCGTCACCTTTGGGGTCGCGGTTACTTCGCAGCCTCATCGGGCAATGTGACCGACAAAGTGATCGAAGCGTATATAAACGACCAGGGTGGCGAAGTCCAGGACGCCGATGTGACCATCGAAGAGTAGCCTGCATGAACCGGTGCAGTCGTCTTTCAGACGACCTGCTCAAGCCACCGCCTTCAGGCGGTGGTCATTGACTTCAACTATCGGCGTTGTTGGTGCTGGCGGCTGCGTAGGTGTTGGGTTCTGCCCCGGTTCCCCCGGCACCCCCGCCGGTCCTTGTGGGCCTGTTGGCCCCCGTGGTCCTGCTGGCCCCTGTGGGCCTGTTGGCCCACGTTCCCCTTGCTCGCCTTGCTCACCCTGGGGTCCTGCCGGTCCCTGGGGTCCTGCCGGTCCTTGTGGTCCTGCCGGTCCTGCTGGCCCCTGTGAACCCACACCCGGCGGTCCTTGTGGTCCTGCCGGTCCTGCTGGCCCTACTTTCCCTTCACAACCGGTCACTGCCATTATTACCGCCAGCATGACGAAACAAGCGGTAATGCTGCTAGTATGAATACCGTTGTTTCCCAGTTCTTTCACATTGCTACCCCCTTATGGGCTTGTTGCGCCCTCGTATGCAATGACGGCCATAGCGACAACCGCCACCACGATCACCACAGGGACAAGCACAACCGCCCCCGCAGTCTTCACCACGGAAAGCCGCCTTTCCAGTATCTCGATTTGCTCAATATCACTACGGGCAATCTGCCGGTGATTCACATATATGCTGTCGGCTGTCACTCGCGTTACTATTCCGTCAATCGGTGCTTCGCGGCCCACTACATGCACCCTGACGGATTTCTGCAACAGCACAACCCCGTTGTCCTGTGCCCTATACTTGGTCGTATAGCAGCCCATCGTCAGCGAGAAAAGCAAGAGGATTGATATTGCCTTACGCATCCCTATGCTCTTTGGTTCGTAGTAATTCGGATACTACGTTGAACATGCAATGATCAATCACCCACTAACATTACAATACAATTAATTTAACTATACGCCTTACTTTAAAAATCGGACAGAGACACTTTAATGCAAGGGAAAAACGCATCCATTGTTTATTTTGGGGGCACAGCACTCCCGGACCGGCAAAAACCCCCGTGTTTATGGGCTGAAGGCCGTTTTCGTTCGACACGGCTTGTGTTTTCAACCCCTTGATGACGGCTTTAAACGCGTGTCGTCGGACTAAGGCGAACACGGCCGCGCCCTTCGACCAGAAAGGCATCAATGCCGTTAGGGTTCGACAATGAACGAAGAACACTTTTTCACCTTCGCCTATGGTTCAAATATGCTATGCTCGCGGCTACGTGAACGGTGCTCGTCTGCTAAGCCATTATGCGTCGCAAAACTGAACGGTTACATGCTCCGTTGGCATAAATGGAGCAGGAAGGACGGCTCAGGAAAGTGCGATATTGTTTCAGCACCCTCCCCTAAAGCTCACGTTTTCGGTGTGATCTACCGGATTGATATGGATCAGAAATGCCTACTGGACAAAGCCGAAGGTCGGGGACAGGGTTACGCAGAAATTGAGGTAGACGTACTATGCGAAGGGGGGCGGATTGCCGCTGTGGCATACCAGGCTACCGACATTGATCATTCTCGAAGGCCATATTCCTGGTACCGGGCACTGGTTGTGGCTGGAGCGAGAGAACATCGTCTGCCAGAGGAGTACATATCACAGTTAAAAGCGGTTGCCACGCAGGAAGACCCCGATCGTGCGCGTCACGACAAGAACATGCGCCTGATTGGGGAGGTGCGGGGATGAAGTTGCACTATAATCCGGATTATATAAGTTATTGTAAAATAATGTATTTCAGGGCAATATCACTGCGGGCTCATGGCTTTCAACCCCTCGAACAACGTATCGATTGTCCGACTGATAGCGGTCTCCGACTGCAGCGTCTCCACCGGAATCGATACGTGCAATCCCGCCTCGATCCTGTTCCTCAATTCCACGGCCATGAGGGAATCCACACCGAGGCTTCGCCAGGTCTGCCCCGGTTCCACGCTCCCCGGATCCACTTCCACGATACGGCAGATCGCATCGGTCACGAATTCCTCGATATAGACGCGAAGACGGTCGTCGGGCAGCGCGCACGCATCGGCCTTCGATAAAGGGAAAATCGCCCGCGGCGCCCGCGGCTTTTCGCCGTCGGGATCCGGAGCCAGGAACCGGGCCAGGAGTGAATCTTCCCTCGGATCCGTAGTTGGAATCACGCCCACGCGATGAATATCGCGACGCAATATCCGGTCAAGCAACTCGCCGGCCTCATCGGGCGGGATCGATCGCAGTCCCTGCCGCCTGAGCCGATCGGCGGCGCGTGCGTCGGCCATCATCCCCGTAACCTCCCAGGGCCCCCAGTTGATTGTCGTCACCGGCAGGCCCTCCTGGCGCCTGAGGTCCGCCAATCCGTCCAGATAGGCGTTCGCGGCGGCGTAAGGCGCCTGCCCCGCCGTGCCGGCCAGGGAAGCCACCGAAGAAAAGAGGACGAAGAGATCCAGGTCCAGATCCCTGGTCAGTTCGTGCAGAATCCAAGCGCCGGTCGTCTTGGGCTCGAGTACCCGGCGGAACCGGTCCGCGTTCTGGGTGAGCAGGATGCCGTCGTCCAGCACGCCGGCCGCGTGGAAGACGCCCCTGACCGGTCCGTTCTCTCCTTCCAGGTCCGCCATGAGCCGTTCCATTGCCGCACGGTCGGTCACATCGGCCTGAACGTACCTTACGTTACCGGTGGGATCGGCGTCAGGCACCGCGTCCTCGCTCTTCCGACGCCCCGTCACCACCACCAGGCCGGCGCCGCGGTCGAGCAGCCAGCCCGTCAGGAAACGGCCGATCCCGCCCGCGCCGCCCGTGACGAGGCAGGTCCCGCCCGGACGGATGACCGAATCGTCATCGCCCAGATCCACCGGAACGGGCGCTTCGTCAGCCACGAGCACCAGTTTACCCGTGTGCCTGGCCTGCGACATGAACCGGAAGGCATTCCGTGCCTCATGCATCGGGTAGGCCTGGTGCGGCAGGGGACGTATCTTTCCAGCCCGGGCCATGTCGACGACCGTCCGCAGCAATTCGCCCGCGCGATCGGGCCGTTCCTCAATGAACTGGGCAAGATCAATGGGATGATAGGACCTGTTGCGGTCGAACCGGTTAAGGTCGATGAGTCCGTGGTTCAGCACGTCGGTTTTGCCGATCTCGATGAAACGCCCGTGGGGAGCGAGCACGGACAGCGAAGCCGCCATGCCCGGCCCGGACAGCGTGTTGAGGACGATATCCATCCCCTGCCCATCCGTCTTCTCCATGGTCTCTTCGGCAAAGTCCGGCGAACGGGAATCCATCACGTGCAAAACGCCCATCTCACGCAGTAAGGCGCGCTTATTTGATGATCCCGCTGTGGCGAAGATCTCGGCTTCCACGTTCTGGGCGAGTTGAAGGGCGGCCAGGCCCACGCCGCCGGTCGCGTTGTGGATCAGGACGCGGTCTCCGGCGGATATCCCTCCCCGGATCACAAGCCCCAGGTATGCCGTCAGGAAGGCCACGGGCAGCGTGGCGGCCTCCTCGATACCCAGATGATCCGGCTTCCGTACGACCAGGTCGGCCTTCGCGGTCACGTAACCGGCCATGGCCGCAGGCATCATGCCCATGACCATATCGCCGATTTCCACCGAGTCTACCCGGCCGCCCCGCGCTGTCACTTCGCCCACACATTCCCACCCAAAGGATGGTGGACGCCGTGATGGGGCCTCCAGCATGCCGAGGGCGGTCAGCACGTCCCGGAAGTTCAACCCGGCGGCCTGCACGCGCACGACCACCTCGTCCGGTGCCGGATGGGGCTTCTGCTCCGTTACAAAACGGAGGTTTTCGATTGAACCCGGTGCGGATTGCGACAGCCTGTAACTTGTTTTTAAATAAGAAGTTACGGGTACAGTCTTCGCTTCGCACCGCCCCAGGTCGAGGGGGACGAGGCGACGGGTGAGAAGGTCAGCACCCC
Source organism: bacterium (assembly GCA_963693015.1). Taxonomy (GTDB): domain Bacteria; phylum JAAXHH01; class JAAXHH01; order JAAXHH01; family JAAXHH01; genus JAAXHH01. The sequence continues at coordinate 305,240 of OY843748.1, read as the reverse complement.
GCAGGGCGATTTCACCAGGAAGCGTGCCCATGTCCACGATTCCGGCGAGACGTATCAGATCGATCGCGGCATTCCCGCCCGTCTTGGCAGGAAGGTCGATCAGCGTACAGTGCAACTCCGGATGTTCCCGCGTGGCGACCCGCCCGCAGCCCCAGATCGTCGCCAGTTCCGGCGAGGTGCGGTCACCTGCGGCCACGGACTGTGCGCCTGCCGTGATCAACCTCAGTCGGCATGACAGGTCCGGGTGGTCCAGTACCGCCCGGATCAGTTCGAAGGATTCCAGCGCAGGGCCGTTGTATCGACCGCACGAATCGTTTCCGCCACCGGTCCAGATCCCTACGACGCCCACCGGACTGCCGGACTCGGGTGCTGACGATCCGAGTTTGTCGACAAGCGCGTCGGACGGACTTTCCTTCCGATCGCCGGACGCGTCGATGAATACACTCCGCCCGCCGCGGCGGGACAGGGCATCGGCCAGGCCGACTCCGAGCCGACGGTCGTCCGAGAGCACGAACCAGCGGGCTGTCGAACCAGCATGCGTGCGCTCCTCCGGGGGCGGTACGGTCGCCCACTCCTCCCGGTATAATCCGTGGGGGTTTTTGATGTCGCGTTGGCCGCCCGGACGGGACAGGTGCGCGCCTGTGCGGGACAGGCGCGCGCCTGCCCGGGCCAGTGCCACACCTTCCAGGGTCACCACGGGAATGCCCTTTTCATCTACTAGGAACACATCGGCGTGCAGGACGCTGCCGTTCGAGGTCTCCCGCAACCGGGCATAGGGAATCAGGGCCTCGTCAGTATCCGGAAGTCTCTGCAGCACAACGTTTTCCACGCCGGCAGGAAGATGTGGTTCACCATCCGGTACGAGCATCAGCAGGGCCTGCAGACCGGCGTCCAGGACACCGGGGCGCAGGCGGTAAGGTCCGTGGCCATCGTCCCGCGATGCCGGGGAGGCCAGCGCCTCCCGATCGGAATACGTGAGTTCGTCGATCTGCCGGAATGCCGGCCCGTACTGAAACCCCAGTTCGGCGGCGCGTTCGTAGAACCGGCGGCGCGTGATCCGCCGGTCGCAACGGGATCTGGCGGCTTCCAGGTCGATGTTTTCGGTCGTCCCATCCACGCGGGTTCGCTGGGTTCGCATGTTCGCCAGCCAGCGCGAAGCCGTCTCCTGAGATGGCGGCCTGGAGGACAGGGTGTACCGGTCCTGCCTGCGTACGATCTGGACGAGGTGTGCGCCGGTTTCGGGCAACAACAGGGGGTTCGGGAGTTCAAGGTCGGTGAAGGCGACGGGAATATCCGCCCCGTCGAGCGTCTCGAAGAGCATTTCGATCTGCCCTGCGAGCGGCATGATCGAACGGCCCAGCACGGTATGGTCCGCCAGCATCGGGTGAGTATCCAGGCTGATCGCCCGTTCCCACACGGTGGTACCGGGGTCCACGGAAGATTCGATCCCGACGCCGATCAGGGGGTGCGGGTACCGGCCACCCGGTTGATTCGCCACCTCATCCAGCCAGTGACGTTCCTTTTGCCAGGGGTATGGCGGCAGCGGTACGGGCGCGCAAGGCGGGTCCATCAGGCGTTCCCACTTGATATCGTGGCCATGGACGTAACATTTCGCCACGGATTCGAGCAGGACGTCCCATGCTTCGCGATCGCGCCTCAGCGAGGCGAGGGGATGGCCCGTCCGGTTCAGATGGGCCAGGTTCTCGTAAATGGCCGTTGAAAGCACGGGGTGAGGGCCGATCTGGAGGAAAATCGGCGCCACGTCATCTGGAATCTGCTCGAAAGTCCGGTCGAACAGGACCGGACTCCGGATGTTGCGCCACCAGTGGTCCGCCGTAAGTTCCTCGCCCTCTGCCAGGGTGCCCGTGACCGTGGACAACAGGGGCACCCGGGTTTCAGCGGGCGACAGACCATCCAGGGCAGCCAGGAACTCGCCGCGGATCCCGTCCATTTGGCCGCTATGATAGGCGATTTCCGTCTGCAGTTTCTGACAGAAGAGCCGTCGTCCATCCATCGCAGCCTGCAGCCGGTCGATCTGCGCCGTCTCCCCGGATATGGTCACGGAAACCGGGCTGTTGACCGCGGCGATGGACAGGCCGTCGCCGAAGAGTTCGATAAAGGCTTCCGCCTCCTCCGGAGAAACGCCCACCGCCAGCATCTCGCCCGGGCCCTGCAACGCTTTCTGAAGCCTGCTGCGCTGGTAGATGATACGTACGCCCTCTTCCAGGGAAAGCGCGCCCGCGACGCAGGCGCCGGCGATTTCCCCGACGCTGTGGCCGACGACGTACTGCGGTTCGACGCCGAGGGACCGCCACCAGGCCGCCAGGGCCCACTGCAGCGCCATGTTGGCGGGCTGGGCGGTTTCGACGTCGGTGATTCGTTCGCCGGCCGCGCCGTTCCACATCCTTTCGATAATGGAGCCGCCCGAAATCTCCACGTACAGATGGTCGAACGCGTCCAGCGCCGCGCGGAACGGGGGCGCCGCGTCGTAAAGCGCGCGCCCCATGCCGTAGTACTGGGGACCCATGCCGGTGAAGACAAAGACAACGGGCGCAGGTTTTGCGCCGATCCGTCCCGTTTCGAGTCGATCCGGCATGCCGCCGCCACAGAACGTCTCGAGACCCCCGGCGGCTTCGTCGGTCTGTTCAAAGACCATCGCCAGGCGGTGATCGAGATGGGACCTGCGCAGGGCGAGCGCTGCTGCCAGGTCGGCCGGATGCGTATCGAGATGATTTCGCAGCCGGGATGCCGTATCCGATGCCTTTTGCTTGAGCGCGTCGGCGCTGTGGGCGGAAAGGACCAGGAGCCGGGGAGCGCGCTGGCCAAGCGCGCTTCGGGTATCGCCCGCCTCGACCGCAACCGGATCGCTTCCCGTCCGCGCCTGTACGCTATGCCCGGCGGCCCCGGCAACCGGCGGGGACCCCAGCACGGCGTGGGCGTTGGCGCCGCCGAACCCGAAGGAGTTTACGCCGGCATACGATGGAAAAGGGAGGTGCTCCGGTTCGGCGACCACACTCAACCCGAGTTCTTCAAAGGGTATCTCGGGATTCGGGTGATCGAAATGCAGGGAGGGGGGCAGGATGCCATGCTTGAGCGCCAGCGCCGCCTTGATGAGGCCGGCCACCCCGGCCGCCGCCTCGGTGTGGCCGATATTGGTCTTTACCGAACCGATCAGGCAGCCGGTGGATCCCGTGGCGCGTCCGATGGCCGTCGCTTCAATGGGATCGCCCGTGGGCGTTCCCGTGCCGTGGGCTTCCACGAAGGCCAGTTGAGCGGCGCTTACGCCCCCTGCCCGGGCGGCCGCCTCGATGACGGCTTCCTGCGCGTGCGGTCCGGGAACGGTCAGTCCCCGGCTGCGCCCGTCCTGGTTTGTCGCGGTACCGTGAACGACCGCGTAGATCGCGTCGCCGTCCTCCATCGCCGCGGCCAGGGGTTTCAGCACGACGAGCCCCGCGCCGTCGCTGCGTCCGTATCCCTTCGCCTCCCGGGCGAAGGCCCTGCAGCGCCCGTCCGGCGACAGCATCTGCGCCTGTTGAAATCCGCGCGTCGTCTGCGGCGTCAGCAGTAGATTGGCGCCTCCCGCGAGGGCCGCGGCACAGGTTCCGGCCTGGATATCGCGGCAGGCCAGGTGTATGGCGGTCAGAGACGACGAGCAGGCCGTATCCACCGCGATGCTCGGGCCCCGCAGATCCAGGAAGTATGAGATCCGGTTGGCCGCGATGCTCAGCGTGCCGCCCGTGTTGGTGTGCATGCCGACCGACGAAGGTGCCCCGTAGCGCTGCAGGTCCCAGTATTCGTCCAGGAAGATGCCCACGTACACCCCGACGGGCTGGCCTTCCAGTCGGGCCGGGGGGATCCCCGCGTCTTCCAGCGCTTCCCAGGCGAGTTCGAGCAGGACGCGCTGCTGGGGATCGACGCTTCGGGCTTCCCGCGGCGAGATGTTGAAGAACCCCGCGTCGAACCGGTCGATTTCGTCGACGAAACCGCCGCGGGCGGGATAGTCCCCGCGGTCCGGCCAGTTACTCCACAGCGCTTTTCGTTCTTCCGGCGCGGCGCGTATCGCGTCTCCGCCGTTCAGGACGAATTCCCAGAAGGACTGGGGTGTGGATATCCCCCCCGGAAACCGACAGGCGATTCCGGTTATCGCAACGGGTTCACCGGACATGGCGGAGCGTCCTTCGATAGGTCCAGTCGGGGTTACCGTACCGGGTGCGGACGAGCGACTCGGCGGCGCGCCGCTCTTCGGCGTCCAGCACGTCCATCCGGCCTTCCAGGTTCAGGTGTTCGAGAAACGACCGGGACAGGCAGTCGGCCCATTCCTCGAAGGACGGCACGCGGGGGGTTAATTCGGATACGGAGATGGTCCGTTCGTTCAGCAGCCGGGCGATGGCGTCCCGGCGCGCGTGATCGTGGGCGGGCATCAACAGGGGAAGCCGTCTGTGGCCCGGTCCCAGCAGGATGGAGCCGTGCTGCAGTACTCGCCCGCCCGAACGGCGCTGGGCATTTCCGGCCAGCTTCCTGCCGCGGACCGTAATCTCGTATCTTCCCGTGGCGGTGAAACATACGTCGCCCCGGCCACCTATTCCGCAGCGTCCTTCCGGCGCGAGTTCGGCCGGGATGCCGAAGTGCCGCAGCATCCCGGTCAGCGCCTCGCTCACGCCGCGGATCATCACGCCGGACCGGCTTCCCAGCGACGGATGAGATTCCGGCGCCACCAGGCTGTACGTCAGTTCCTGGTCGTGCAGGACCGCCCGCCCGCCCGTCATTCTCCGGACCAGTCCGATGCCGTACCGGTCGCACTGGCCGGGATCGATCTCGCCTTCCGCTTCCTGGCCGTATCCGAGGGACACGGCCGGAGGATGCCAGGAATAGATGCGCAGGGTCATCATCCCCGGCTCCCGCCCGCACGCGTCGAACAGGACTTCATCGACGGCCATGTTGTAGGCGGCGGAGCATCCGGGCGTGGTGAGTACGCGGACCATTACCCTTCGCCGTTCCGGACGGACTGCAGTAGCTCTACGGCCTGTCGCGCGGCGTCCTGTTCCGCGTTCTTCTTGCTGGTGCCCGTGCCCTTGCTGACGGGGTTCCCGGATACGTAGACCTCGATGGTAAAGATCTTCTCGTGGTCGGGGCCGACCGCGGAATCGACCCGGTATTCCGGCTGGCCTATGCCTTCGCCCTGCGTGTATTCCAGCAGCGCGCTCTTGTAGTTCCGGGCGTGATCGACGTCGGCGGGGCGTTCTTCACCCAGGTCCTGGAGCAGGGTTCGATCGAGGAATCGTCTGACCGGCTGGAGTCCGCCGTCCAGGTACATGGCGCCAATGATGGATTCGTAGGCGTCGGACAGGATCGAATGGCGAAACCGGCCGCCGGAACGGGCTTCGCTGGCGCTCAGCAGCACGTAGCGGCCGAGTTTCATGGTCCGGGCCTGCCGCGCGAGGGCCTGCCGGTTGACCAGCTTGGAACGGAGCTGCGTCAGCTGTCCCTCGCGGCGCCGGGGATACCTGCTGAAGATGAACTCGCCCACCACGAGGTCCAGCACCGCGTCGCCCAGGAACTCCAGCCGTTCGTTGGAGTGAACGCCCGATTGCTCCCGCGAATACACGTAGGAGCGGTGCTTAAGCGCCGTAATGAGATAGTCGGGGTTCTTGAAACGGTAGTCGAGATACTTCTGTATCTGGCGGGCGCTTTCCCGTTCGACGTCCGTTCGGTTGGCGGCATTGCGGCATGCGCCGCGTTTCAGGCCGGAAAACAGGACCGCCGCCGCGCGCCGTAGCTTTTGCAGGACAGGATGCCGTTTCGACACGGTGATCCCCCGGAACACGTTCTGAGGCGTTTCGGAGGACGTTACGCCGCGTATTTCTTCACCACGAGCGTTACGTTATGCCCACCGAAACCGAACGAATTGGTCAAGGCCGCCCGTACTTCCCGCTCCCTGCCGGCGTTGGGGACGTAGTCCAGGTCGCACTCGGGATCGGGTACCTCGTAGTTGATGGTAGGATGGACGAAATCACGGGCGACGGACAGCGCGGTCGCGATGAACTCCAGCCCTCCTGAAGCCCCGAGGAGATGGCCGACAAGCGACTTGGTGGAGCTTATGGCGAGACGTTTCGCGTGGTCTCCGAAGACCTTCTTGATGGCCAGGGTTTCGATGCGGTCGTTGAAGGGAGTGGACGTGCCGTGGGCGTTGATGTAGTCGATCCCGTCCACGGATAATCCCGCGTTCTGCAGGGCCAGTCTCATGGACCGCATCGCGCCTTCGCCCGATTCATGGGGCTGGGTGATGTGAAAGGCGTCCGCCGTCGCGGCGTAACCCGCCAGTTCGGCGTAGATCGGCGCATTGCGCTGACGGGCGTGCGACAGGGTCTCGAGGACGACCATGCCCGCACCCTCGCCCAGGACGAATCCGTCCCTTCCGGCGTCAAAGGGTCTGCTGGCCCGTTCCGGTTCATCGTTTCGGAAGGAAAGGGCCCGCATGTTGCTGAACCCGGCCACCGCCATGGGGGAGATACTGGCTTCCGTCCCGCCGGTGACCATAACGTCCGCGTCTCCGTGCTGCAGGATCCTGAAGGCGTCGCCTATGCCGTGGGCGCCGCTGGAACAGGCCGATACCGTGGTGTAGTTGGGGCCTTTTAGACCGTGTATCATCGAGATATGACCGGGCGCCATGTCCGCGATCATCATCGGAATGAAAAAAGGACTCACCCGCCCCGGTCCCTTGTGCACCAGGTTCGCGTGCTGGTTTTCGAAGGTCCATATCCCGCCGACGCCCGTACCCATGACCACCCCGATGCGTTCCCGGTCCGCGGCTTCGAGATCCAGCCCGGAGTCTTCGATCGCCATCTGGGCCGCAATCACGGCGTACTGGACGTTGTCGTCCATGCGCCGCACTTCCTTCCGGTCGATATAATCCGCCGCGTTGAAATCCTTCAATTCGGCGGCGATTTTCGCCGGAAAGGCGCTCACGTCGAACTTGGTTATGGGGCCAACACCGCTTTGACCGCTGCAAAGAGCGTTCCAGTAGGTATCGAGCGTGAGGCCCACGGGGCTCAGCACGCCCATACCGGTGACGACAACGCGTTCGGCCACGCAGATGCCTCCCTGAATCGACCGGCCGCGAATCCGGCACTACATGGGTTCACGAACCGGGCCTTGAGATGAATCAGCCGTCGATATTGGCCTGAAGATACTTGATCGCGTCACCGACCGTGACGATCTTCTCGGCGTCCTCGTCGGGGATCTCGAGATCGAATTCTTCCTCGAGGGCCATGACGAGCTCGACCGTATCGAGCGAGTCGGCGCCCAGGTCGTCGGTAAACGAGGCATTGTCGGTAACCTGGTCACCGTCCACGCCAAGCTGCTCGGCGATGATCTCCTTTACGCGGTCTTCCATCTTCTTTCCTCCTGTACTGAATGATATGGTTGGTTCCCTCATCTACATGCTGAAATCAGATTCGCCGCTTCCGCTCACATGCCCATGCCGCCGTCGACGCGCATCACCTGGCCCGTTATGAAGGCGGCGTCGTCGGACGCCAGGAAGGCCGCGATGCCGGCCACGTCGTCGGGCTGCCCGGCCCGGGAAAGCGGGGTGGCGTCGAGGAACGCGGTCCGCACCGCCTCGGGAAGCGACGCCGTCATGGCGGTTTCGATATACCCCGGGGCGATCGCGTTGACCGTGATCCCCCGGCTGCCGACCTCTTTTGCCACGGACTTGGTGAAGCCGATGATTCCCGCCTTGGACGCGGCGTAGTTGGCCTGTCCCGGGTTACCCGAGAGGCCGACGATCGAGGTCAGGTTGATGATCCTGCCGCTCCGCTGCCGCATCATTTGCCGGATGACGGCCTGGGTGCAGATGAACACGCCACCCAGGTTAACCTGCATGACCTCGTCCCAGTCAGCCTGCTTCATGCGCATCAGGAGCGTATCGCGGACCGTGGCCGCGTTGTTGACCAGAACGTCGATGGCCCCGTAGGCTTCAATCACGCGGTCTACCAGGTCTTTCACGCTGTCCCGGTCGTCGATGGCCGCGGCCAGCCCCCTGGCGTCGCCCCCATTTTGCTTCAGGGCTTCGGCGGCTTCCTCGGCCTTCGTCCCGTCGCGGCTCGTAATGACCACCCGGGCACCTTCCGCGGCGAACCGTTCGGCGACGGCGGAACCGATCCCCTGGGCGCCGCCCGTAATGATGGCAACCTTGCCGTTTAAACCGCGCAAAATCTCAAGATCCTCGTGCGTACCTGATGTTCTCCGTGCTTACGCTACCGTTCCACCGCGGGCTGACCGAGCGTTTCGACTACCGAAGCCACGTCCTCGAGCTTATCCGCTTTCAGGACGCTGACGCCGGGGTGCATCCGTTTCATGAGGCCGGAAAGCACGTTGCCCGGTCCCGTCTCGACCACGGTGTCCACGCCATGGTCGGCCAGAGTCTGCATGGACTCCGCCCACCGGACGGGACGGGTCAGCTGTTCGATCAGGAGGCGCCGGATATCCTCGGGCTCCGTCACGTCCCGGGCGGTTACGTTGGCCACCACCGGCGTCTCCGCGGGGGCGATGTCGGCCTTTTCGATGGCCTCGGCCAGCCCCTGCCTGGCGTACTCCATGAGTTCGGAATGGAACGCCCCGCTGACCTTCAGCGGCACGACCCTCTTGGCTCCCGCGTCCCGGGCGCCGTCCATGGCCCGTTCCACCGCCGGAACGGACCCCGCGACTACGGTCTGCACCGGGGAGTTGAAGTTGGCCGGCTGAACGGGTTCGCCTTCCGCGCTCGCGGACCGGCAGACCGCATCGATTTCTCCCGGCGACAGGCCGATCACGGCCGCCATGGTACCTGGCCGCCTTTGCCCGGCTTCGTGCATCAGTTCACTGCGCAGGCGGACCAGGCGCAACGATTCCTCGAAACCGAGGGACCCCGCCGCCACCAGCGCCGAATACTCCCCCAGGCTGTGGCCGGCGACGTAATCGGGACAGATCCCGTGCGCTTTCAACAGGCGTGCGACCGCCGCGCTGTGCACCAGGATGGCCAGCTGCGTGTAATTCGTTTGCTTCAGGGTCTCGGCAGGGCCGTCGAAGGAGACCCCGGCGATATCGGCGCCGGTAATCTCGCGGGCCTGCCGGTACAGCGACCGTATCTGCGGATACCGGTCGTGCAGGTCCCGGCCCATGCCCACGTACTGGGAAGCCTGGCCCGGAAACAAGAAGGCGATCCTGGCTTGGGTCATGGATAGCGGCGCCGAACCTAGATTGCTTCGACTTCCTGTACTTCCCTTCCCTGGTAGTATCCGCAATGGGGACAGACGCGGTGCGCGCGTTTCTTCTCTCCGCAATGTGCGCAGTCCACCAGCGTCGGCATCGACAGTACCCAGTGCGTCCGTCGCTTACGACTCCGTGCCCGGGATTGGCGTCGCTTGGGCAGGGCCATATCTCATTCCTCCTTCAACAACGCTTTCAATGTGTGCCAGCGAGGATCCGCCTGCCGCGTATGGCAACCGCAGGCGCTCTCGTTGAGATTCCCGCCGCATTCGGGGCAAAGGCCCTTGCAATCTTCACTGCACAGGGGTTTCATGGGGATATTGAGGTTGACGAGCTCCGCGATGCGCCGGCTCAGGTCGATCGTCCTGGCGCCGTAGTCCAGGATTTCCACGTCGTCGGATTCGGTCAACTCCTCGCCTTCCGGTATGGCGCGGTCGGTCTTCTCGTAGTAGGTCGCGATTTCGCCGCTGATGCGTTCCTCCACGTCGTCGAGGCACCGGCCGCAGGAAAAGGTCATGGCGACCGCAATGTCGGCCTGCAGCACGAGCGAGTTCTCGGAGACCGTGAGCGTGCCGTCCACCTTGACGGGTGAAGCGAAACGGCAATCCTCGTCCGGAATGAAATCGGCGGCGGGAGTATCTTCCAGATGGATGGGATGCAGCCCTTCGGCCAGATGATCGATCGCAATTTGCATGTCGGCTGCTTGTTCACGGGACTTCGATCACGCTTCACGTGCGCCTTACACACCGCATTCCGGATGCGCCGGGCTTCCCTTCAACCGGCCGGAAGCCACTAATAATACGGAGGTTACCCCGGTCGTGTCAAGAGGAAAATCCCCTGGTCAGGCGAGTGCCGTGCGTATCAGATCGACCACGTCGGCCGACCGGTCGGCTACGGGGATACCGGCCTCGTTCAAGGCCCTCACCTTCTCCTCGGCTCCGCCCGTTCCCCCGGATATGATTGCGCCGGCGTGCCCCATGCGCTTGCCGGGCGGCGCCGTGCGGCCCGCGATGAAGCCCACCACCGGCTTTTCCATGTGCTCCCGGACGAATTCCGCGGCCCCTTCCTCGTCGGAGCCGCCGATTTCGCCGATCATGACCACCGCGCGGGTGTCCGGGTCCGCTTCGAAGGCCTCGAGGGCGTCGATGAAGCCCGTCCCGATGATCGGATCGCCGCCGATGCCCAGGCAGGTCGACTGGCCGATGCCCGCGCTCGTCAACTGGTGCACGATCTCGTAGGTCAGCGTGCCGCTGCGGGAGACCACGCCCACGTGTCCGGGCCGGTGGATATGGCCGGGCATGATGCCCACCTTGGTGACCCCGGGCGTGATGGCGCCGGGACAGTTCGGTCCCAGGAGGCGCACGCCGGAATGCCGCAGGGCGGCGTAGACCCGGGCCATGTCGAGGGTCGGGATGCCTTCCGTGATGCAGATCACCAGGTCCAGCCCGGCGTCGATCGCCTCGTGGATCGCGTCGGCCGCGAAGGCGGGGCGGACGTAGATGATGGACGTGTTCGCCCGTGTTGCCGCCGTCGCTTCGCCCAGGGTATCGTAGACCGGTATGCCGTCCAGGTCCTGGCCGCCCTTCCCCGGCGTGACCCCGGCGACGATACTCGTGCCGTAATCCACCATCTGGCGCGTGTGAAAAGAACCGTCCCTGCCGGTGATCCCCTGCACGACGACGCGGGTGTTCTCGTTTACCAGGATGCTCATCTTCCCCCCTCCCCGAGTTCAACGGCCTTCTGGACGGCCTCCGCCATGGTGTCGACGGCGACGAGTCCCACGGATTCGAGTATGCGCCGGCCTTCTGCTTCGTTCGTCCCGGTAAGCCGGATGACGATGGGCAGCGTGAGCGGACCGCCCGGACCCTTCGCGATGCGGTCCAGGGCGGTCACGATGCCGTTGGCCACGTCGTCGCAGCGCGTGATCCCGCCGAAGATATTGAAGAGCACGGCCCTGACCCGGTCGTCCGACGTGATGATGTTCATGGCGGTGACGACCTTGTCCGGGTTCGAGCTGCCGCCGATGTCGAGGAAGTTGGCGGGCGTGCCGCCGTAGAACTTCACCATGTCCATCGTCGCCATGGCCAGTCCGGCGCCGTTGACGATGCAGCCGATGTCTCCGTCCAGCTTGACGAAGCTCAAGTCCGCGTCCCGCGCTTCGGCCTCGGTGGGCTCTTCGGAATCGGGATCGCGCATGGCCTCGATATCCCCGTGCCTGAACAGGGCGTTGTCGTCGATGTTCATCTTGCCGTCCAGGGCCCACAGTTTGCCGTCCGGCGTAGTCACGAGCGGGTTGATCTCCGCCAGGGACGCGTCGCTTTCGATAAAGGCGTCGTAGAGCAGTGCGAGCATGCCCGCGGCCTGGTTCGCCGCCGCGGGATCGGAATAGAGTTTGTACGCCAGGGACCGGGCCTGGTACGGAAGCAGTCCCAGGAGGGGATCGACGGCCAGTTTATGGATTTTTTCGGGCGTTTCCCGGGCGACTTCCTCGATATCGACGCCGCCCGCCGCGCTGACCATGAACACCGGCTGCCGGGTCTGGCGGTCCAGGATGATGCCCACGTAGGCTTCATGGGCGATCTCCACCGCCTCGGCCACCAGGACCTGACGGACGGTCAGGCCCTTGATGTCCATGCCCAGGATCCGGCCCGCCTGCTCGAAGGCTTCGTCGGGCGTCGAAGCCAGTTTGACGCCGCCCGCCTTGCCCCGGCCGCCGATGTGCACCTGGGCCTTGACGACCACGCGCGTATCCAGTTCCTCCGCGATACGCCGGGCCTCTTCCGGCGTCCGGGCCACCCGTTCGGGCGGTATCGCCATCCCGTGCCGGGCGAAGATGTCCTTCGCCTGGAATTCGTGTATGTTCAATGCGTGCTCCTTCGGTTTCGAATTTCCACTGCACTTAACGAACCTGCGCCGGACCGTTCCGTCCCACCCTGCTTAATCCGCGCACTCATACCTGCTTTTCCACCATGGCGCCCAGGGCGTCGAAACCCGGTTTCAGGGCCGGGTACATGGCCTTGAATATCCCGTAGCACTCCTCGTACCGCGCCGACGCCTCCCGGTCCGGTTCCGTCCGGGAAGAGACGGCGACCAGGTCGTCCGCAGCCTCCTCGACGGTGCCGTACACGCCGGTGCCGACCGCGGCCAGGATGGCGGCGCCGAAAGCCGGCCCTTCCTCGGCGTTGACGGTGACGACTTCCGCGCCGTAGATATCCGCCTGGATCTGCCGCCAGAGGCTGCTCCGCGCGCCGCCGCCGGTGGAACGCACCTGCGTGACGGACAGGCCGAGTTCCCGCATGATTTCGATGGAATCCCGCAGGGCGAAAGTCACCCCCTCCATGACGGACCGGATCATGTGGGGGCGGTCGTGACGTGCGGTGAGGCCGATGAAGGCGCCCCGGGCGTTGGCGTCCTTGTGGGGGGTGCGCTCGCCCATGAGATAGGGGAGAAACACCAGCCCCTCGCTGCCCGCCGGAGCACGGGCAGCCTGGGCCGTCATCAGCTCGTACGGATCGGTGTCCAGCATCCGGGCCGCGCTCACCTCCACTTCGCCCAGCGTGTTGCGCAGCCACTGGAAGGCGCCGCCCGCGAAGAGGGTCACGCCCATCAGGTACCACTTGTCGGGGACGCTGTGACAGAAGGTGTGGACCCGCAATTCCGGGTCCACGCGGACGTCGTCGGTGTGGGCGAAGACCACGCCCGAAGTGCCGAGGCTCGCGAGAATCCGGCCGGAACGGACGATACCGGCGCCCACGGCGCCGCAGGTGTTGTCGGCCCCGCCGCCGACGACGGGCGTGCCGGCCTTCAGTCCCGTTTTGCCGGCCACCTCCTCCGTGACGCGGCCGCATATGTCGATGGATTCGAAGGTGGGCGGAAAGAACGCCGCCGGCAGGCCGATGGCGTCCAGCATGGGGCCGGACCATCGCCGTTCGCGGACGTCGAACAACAGGGTGCCCGCGGCGTCGGAGACCTCCATGGCGAATTCGCCCGTCATCCGGAACCGGATGTAATCCTTGGGCAGCAGGACCCGCCTGATCCGGTCGTACACCTGCGGCTCATGATCGCGCACCCAGATCAGCTTGGGTGCGGTGAACCCCTCGAGGGCGGGGTTGGACACCCACCGCACCAGGTTTTCCTCGCCCGCCTGCTCCGTGATCCGGCGGCACTGCTCCGTGGTCCGCGTATCGCACCACAGGATGGATGGCCGAAGCACCTCGTCATGCTCGTCGAGGAGTACCGAACTGTGCATCTGGCCCGACAGGCCGATCCCGGCGATCGAGTCGGCCGCGACCCCCGACGCGTCCATGGCTTCGCGGACCGTATTCAGCGCCGCGCGCCACCAGTCCTCCGGATCCTGTTCGGCCCAGTTGGGACGGGGCGTATGCAACGGGATTTCCGCGAAGGCCCGGGCCGCCAGACCGCCGCCTTCATCGACGATAATCGTCTTGATGCCCGAGGTGCCGATATCGATGCCGATAAGATGTCTCATGGGCGAACCGCCGCCTGTCGAACCCATGCCTGAACGGCACAAAAAAACCTGCGCAAGACCGCAGGAAACGGAAAGAGGACAAGGGGGATCGAATTCAACTCATGTAAGCGTGCAATCGGACGCTGCGGGAGGTATGGCGCAATCGCCGGATCGCCCGTTCCTTGATCTGGCGTACCCTTTCCCGGGTCAAGCCGAACTGCTTGCCGATTTCGTCGAGCGTCATCCGCTTGTCGCTGTTGATCCCGAAATAGGATCGGATCACGGCGGCTTCGCGGTCCGTGAGGGTGTTCAGCGCCCAGAACACTTCCTCTTTGAGCGATTTCTCCATGACCGGCGCTTCCGGCGACTCGATGGTCGTGTCTTCGATCACGTCGAGCAGCCGTCCCTCCTCGCCAGGTGAAAAAGGCGCGTCGAGCGACAGGTGGGGACTGAAGGTCCGCATGACGTCGGCCACGTCCTTTTGGTCCAGCGACAGCTTGCCGGCGATCTCCTGGGTCGTGGGTTCCCGGCCCAGTTCCTGCTTGAGACTCCGCACGGCCTTGTTGATCCGCCGCAGTTCCTCGGCCCGGTTCAAAGGAAGGCGGAAGATCCGCGACTGTTCGGCCAGGGCCTGCATGATCGCCTGCCGCACCCACCAGACCGCGTAGGATATGAACTTGAACCCCTTGTGTTCATCGTATCGCTGCGCGGCCTTGATCAGCCCGATATTGCCCTCGTTGATCAGGTCGACAAGCGGCAATCCCTGGTTCTGGTATTGCCGCGCCACCACCACGACAAACCGAAGATTGGCCTGGACGAGCTTGTCTGTGGCTCCGCACGCCCCGTTGCGCGCGTCGCGGGCGAGCGCCATTTCCTCTTCCAGGTTCAGGACCGGTATGGACCTTATTTCCCTGAGGTAGGTGTCAAGCGACCGGTCATCCCCGGAATTCCTCGATCCAACCCGGGAGACGCCGGCTTCCGACCGGGAGGTCCTGGCCATGGTTTTCCTCCAATACCGCGTGCAGACCCGCTGAAGACGCCGTTGAAGGGGCCTTCAGTACTGACTGTGAGAACGATCGGGCATCGTGTGGATCGCGGAGAACCTCCCAGCGTCGATTCCCCGGCTCCCCAGCACTATAATGTCGCCCCGGACGGGCCGTCAAGATTTTTCAGGCGGAATCCACCGGGATACGACCCGGCTCAAAACACCCGTTTCCCGACCTTGTTTCCGATGTAGAGGTCCATCATCGTAGTCCGGTTGCCCCAGAAGAGATCCTGCCCCCAGGCATTGGGATCGAGTCCCTTGAACCAGGGCTTGCGCAGGTCCAGTACGTGGGTGTGATAGATGAACGCGCCGCCCACGTCCTCGACGAGTATGCGCTCCGCCTCGGCGTAATACCGCATGCGCTGTTCGTGGTCCAGCGTCGTGCCTCCGGCTTGCAGCAGCCGGTCGAATGCGTCGTTCTTCCAGTCATGGCGGCCGTGGCCTACCGGCTGGGAATGCCACACCTGGGACAGCATGTTGTCGGGATCGGGATAGTCGTACTGGTAGGGGATCAGGCCGAAGGGTATGGTGTACTGGTACATGTTGTCCATGTAGAGACCAATCTCCTGGTTTCTGATCTCGACGCGCATGCCCAGGGTCTCCTTCAACATGCCCTGGATCGCCTGGGCGATACCCATCTGGGTCGGGTCCGCCTGGCGCAGCCAGAATTCGATGGAAGGCAGGCCCCTTCCCTCCGGGTAGCCGGCTTCCGCCAGGAGCCGCCGGGCCTCGGGCGGATCGAAGCGCTGGACGTCCTTCAACTGATCGCCCGTGTAGCCGGGGAAGTTGGGGGGCAGCATGGTGTAGGCCGGCGTGCCGTGTCCCTGGAGGATGACCCGGCAGATGGTCTCCCGGTCGATGGCGTGGCTGACGGCCCGGCGGACCCGCACGTCGTCGAAGGGAGGCGCCGCGGTCCGGAAGAAGAGGTACCAGGTCTGGAAATGGGGATTCGAGGACAGTTCGCGGGTCAGTTCGGGACTGGCGTCGATCTCGCCCAGGTATTGCGCAAAGACGCCCTGCCGGTCCACCTCGTTGTTTTCATAGGGCGTGATGCCGGGGTGGGTGCCGGCGATGATGAACTTCAGCTTGATCCGCTCGAGGTAGCCCGGGTACGGCCCGTTGTAGTAAGGGTTCAGGTCGTAGGAGATGTAGCGGTCGGTGATCCATTCGTCCAGCTTGTAACTGTAGTTGCTCACCATGTTGCCCGGCTCGGTCCAGCGGCGACCGTGTTTCTCCACCTGCCACGGCGGCACGGGCGCCGCGGAATTGTAGGCCATGATGTGGGGCAGGTAGGGACAGGGTGCTTCCGCCTCGATCTCGAGGGTCAGGTCGTCGATGGCCCGCACGCCCACCGAGTCGGGGTCGTCTATCTTGCCGTGATTGAAGTCCCGCGCGTTCTTTATGTTGTAGAAAAGGAAGGCGAAGACGTTGCCCTCGTCCGGATCCAGGAAGCGCTTGAAGGTGTATTCGAAATCGTGGGCGGTCACCGCCCGGCCGTCGCTCCACCGGGCGCCTTCCCGCAGGTAGAACGTCCAGGTCCGGCCATCCCCGGATGGTTCCCACCGGTCGGCGGCTCCCGCCCGGAGCACGTCGTCCGCGTCGAACATGGTGAGCCGTTCGAATAGAAAGGGATCCGAGCCTTTGACCCCGTAATTGTCCAGGCTTACGTCCAGCGTCTTGGGCTCTTCGATGAAGTACATCAGGATCTGTTCGTGCAGCGGCGCGGCGTCGGGCGGCAGTTGTTTCCCGATGCTGTTGACCACGGGACCGCCGGCAGTCCGGACCGTGGTGCTCTCATCGCTGCCGCAACCGGCTGCGATGAGCAGGACGAGGAGGAGAGACCGGACGGGGGTGACCGGGGAGGGCATGGCGCGCACTTCCTTCGATCGGTTGCTGGACTGGCATCGACCGTGAACGGCCTCGGGCGGTCTCGTCCACGTGCGGCGAGACGCGGCGAGACAACGAACGCTCGATGCTGCATGGGTTTTCGGCTTTGGGTGTTTTCCGTATTATGGTTACGTGCAAAAGCCGGGTCAACAGAAAAGAGCACGGTATGGGACGGGGCCGCTTGACAGGGGCGCAGCAGCTGGATAGGTTGGTGGCGGCCCGCTACCCTCAACCGGAAGACCCGACCATGTCCGCGCCTGCCCCGCAAACGTCCCGCCCCACGCTGCGCAAGTCCCTCGGACTCTTCGACGGGATCACCATACTCGTCGGCATCACCATAGGGGCCGGGATCTTTTCGGCGCCCCAGATCATCGCGGGTTTCACCGAATCCTTCTCCACCATACTCTGGCTCTGGATCGCGGGCGGCGCCTTCATATTCATCGGCGGCCTGGTATACGCGGAACTCGGCAGCCGGCTCCCCGATACCGGCGGCGAGTACATGTATATCAGCCGGGCCTTCGGCCCCTTCGCCGGGTTCATGTTCGGCTGGTCCCAGCTCTTCATCATCCGCACCAGCCCCCTCGCCGGCCTGGCGATCGTGACCGTCAACTACTTCACGTATTTCGTCGAACTCACGCGGACCGAACGGATCGCCGCCGCCCTGTTCATCATCCTGCTGCTCGCCGTCCTGAACTACGTGGGCGTGCACCGGGCGGGATTCTACCAGCGGCTGACCACGGTGCTCAAGGTCGCCGGCCTGATGCTCCTCGTGATGCTTGGATTCACCCTGGATTACGGAGGAGACGATCTGCTGGGGACCACCGCGGCGCCGACCGGAACGCTGGGGCCCGTCGGAAACCTCATCGCCGCGGCGTTCATGGTGGTCTTCGCCTACATGGGGTTCGAACGGGTGGGTTACTCCGCGGGAGAGATGAAGGATCCACGACGGACCATACCCCTGACCATGTTCGTAGGGATCTCGGCGATCGTCGTGATCTACGTGCTGGCGAATCTCCTCTACCACCAGACGCTCGGCATGGAAGGCGTCCGGACGAGCACCATCGTGGCCTCGGATACGGCGGTCCTGCTGCTGGGGCCCCTGGGCGCGGCATTCATCGCCCTCACCGTCATGATCTCCACGACCGGCAGCATGAACGGCACCTTCATGACCGCCACACGGGTCTACTACGCCATGGCCCGGGACGGACTCTTCTTCAAGTGGCTGGACTACATCCATCCCGTGTACCGCACGCCGTCGCGGGCCATCATCGCCCATGCCCTGTGGGGTTCGGCCATTCTGCTTTTCCGGGGGACCTTCGAGACCATCATGGCGGGCATGGTCTTCGCGGTGCTCATCTTCTTCGGGGCGAATACCCTGGCCCTGTTCAGGCTGCGCCGCATGGGCGTCGGCGCGGAAGGCGGCTACCGGGTACCGCTCTATCCGTGGACACCGGCCCTCTTCCTGGCCGGCATCGTCGTGCTTGTGGTCCTGCGCGCCGCCTTCGAATGGTACGATTCGCTCATCGACCTCGCCTTCATCGTCACGGGCTTGCCGTTCTGGTTGATCTGGCGCAAGACGCGGGGCTAGATTCGGCCATCGAATCGAAGCCGGATCAAAATCGGAGGCTCCCGCCAACAAAAACGCCGTGATATCCGCTTCGATCATACTTGATATCGATTGTCGGACTGAACGAAACCCCGCTCAAGCCGGCGATCGGTATGTTCTCCCAGGTTTCCGACTTCACCATATAACCGACCGCAAGGCCGGGCAGCGCCCCGACCAGATTTCCCAGTACCGCCAGGCCAACCCATGCTCTTCCACTGTCGACTTCATCGGCGAAAGTCGCAAAGACGAGGGCCGTGCCCACACCGCATCCGATAAGCAATCCCTTTCCCACGTTGCGCTCCATACCCAGGCTTCGTTCAAGACGAACGATATCTTGCAGGTTGTAGCGCAAGAGGTTGTTTCCCGCCGTTGCGAGGTCAAACCCGTCTGCGTAGATCCCGGCGATCCTCCCCGTCCACTGGCCGTCGAGCTGCGTAACGCGGATCCGTTGTCCCGCGAGCTGTTGCATGTACGCATTCACCGGCTCCTTCACGATCCTGGCGATCTCCGCCATCCTGATTACCTGAAGGGTGCCATCCTGCAACTGGATTTTAATGGTCTCGTCCGGAATCTGCTCAATGATGATCCCGTTTACAATACGGCCGTTTTTCAAATGGACTACATCCATAAACTGCTGAGCAGACGCGGTCTCGGACAACACGAAAACGGCAGCGAACATAACAACCAGGTGTCTTGACACGCTACCCTCCTTGATTTCCATAAGGGTTCGGCCCTGACCGCATTGCCGGTAAAGACCTGCTGTCGGGGTCTGCCAGGGATAATGCATGCGGTTTGATGAAGTTCGTTGTTATGAAATGTAAACAGGCAACCCCGGTTGGGCAACTTCCAAAGCCAGCAAGAAAGATCCATCAGTTTTCCCTTTGCCGAAATGCGTTCCGGACTTATATTGAACCGTTCAAATCAAGTGTATTCAATCATTAAACAATCGCCGCTTTCACGGTCGCGAGACATCGGATGAGCTACCAGCTGACGGACAGTTTCGGAAGAACGATCAACAACCTGCGGGTGTCGGTAACGGATCAGTGCAATTTCCGCTGTATCTACTGCATGCCCGAAGAGGGGATGATCTTTCAGCCCCGGGAAGAGATACTTACCTTTGAAGAAATCACCCGCTTCGTCGGGATCGTCACCGGGCTGGGCATATCCAAGCTGCGGTTGACGGGCGGAGAACCGACCGTTCGGAAGGACCTCCCGGTACTGGTGCGCATGCTGGCGGAAGTACCCGGCGTCCAGGACGTGGCCATGACGACCAACGGCTTCCTGCTGAAGAAGATGTCCCGCGATCTGCGCGAGGCGGGGCTGCCCCGGATCAACGTCAGCCTGGATACGCTGGACGAGGAGAAGTTCAGGCAGATGACCCGCCGCGACGTCCTGAAGAAGGTGCTCGACGGGCTGGAGGAAGCGACGCGGTATTTCCAGCTTCCGATCAAGATCAACGTGGTCGCCATGAAGGGATACACCGAAGACGAACTGCTGGACTTCGCGAAAATGGCGCGGACGGGACCCTACCAGGTGCGTTTCATCGAGTTCATGCCGCTGGACGCGGACCGTTCGTGGCGCCGGGACCAGGTGCTGGACGGCGCCGAGATCATCGAACGCATCGGGGCGCAGTGGCCCCTGGACGCCGTGAAGCGCCCCGGCCAGCGGGAACCGGCCGACCTGTTCCGCTTCCGGGACGGCCAGGGCGAGATCGGCCTCATCGCATCGGTCAGCGAACCCTTCTGCGGCAGTTGCAACCGCATACGCATCACGGCGGACGGCAAGCTGCGGACCTGCCTGTTCTCGATCGGTGAAACCGATATCAAGGCCCTGTTGCGCGGCGGCGCCTCGGACGCGGAGATCGCCGAGACGGTCATCGAGGCGGTGCGGCACAAGGAACCCGGACACCACATCAACGAACCGGATTTCGTCCAGCCTGAGCGGACCATGTCCTCCATCGGCGGATAGGACGGCCCCGTGACGGCGCGCCCGTCATCGTTTCCCAAAGTCTGCAGGAGATCATCATGCGTCAGCGGTTGTCATCTCAGGAACTCCTCGCCCAGGTCAAGGGCGAAGTCAAAGAGATGTCCATGGAAGAACTCAAGGCGAAGCTGGACCGGAAGGACGACCTGGTCCTGATCGACGTGCGCGAGCAGGACGAGGTCGACCAGGGCGTCATCGTCGGGGCGACCCATATTCCGAGGGGCTTTCTCGAACTCAGGATCGAGAACGCCGAGAGCGACCGGGACCGGGAAATCGTGCTCTACTGCGCGGGCGGCAACCGTTCGGCGCTGGCGGCCCAGTCTCTCGAGGCCATGGGATACACCAACGTCATCTCCATGCGGGAGGGCTACACGGGCTGGAGTGGCGCCGGTTTCCCTACGATCCAGGAACGCGCCCTGAGCAAGGAAGAACGCCTGCGGTATTCCCGACACCTCATCGTGCCGGAAATCGGCGAGAAGGGCCAGGTAAAGATCCTCGAATCGAAGGTGCTGCTCGTAGGGACGGGGGGACTCGGATCTCCTACGGCCTTCTACCTCGCGGCCGCCGGCGTGGGCACCATCGGACTCATCGACTTCGACGTGGTGGACGTGACCAACCTGCAGCGGCAGATCATCCACGGCACCTCGGACATCGGACGCCCGAAGGTGGTGTCCGCCCAGGAAACGATCAGCGACCTGAACCCCGATTGCAACGTGATCCTCCATGAAACGAAGCTCATGGCCGACAATGTCATGGACATCATCAAGGACTACGACATCGTCGTCGACGGCTGCGACAACTTCCCCACCCGCTACCTGGTCAACGACGCCTGCGTGCTGGCCGGCAAGCCGAACGTACACGGCAGCATCTACCAGTTCGACGGCTACGCCACGGTGTTTCATCCCGATAAGGGACCCTGTTACCGCTGCCTCTACCCGGAACCGCCGCCGCCCGGCGCCGTGCCCAGTTGCGACGAGGCCGGCGTGCTCGGCGTCCTTCCCGGGACGGTGGGGCTCATCCAGGCCACCGAGACCCTCAAGCTCATACTCGACGAGGGCGACTCGCTCATCGGGCGGATCCTGATGTACGACGCCCTGGACATGACGTTCCAGACCTTCAACGTCCAGAAGGATCCATCCTGCCCGCTCTGCGGCGAAAGCCCCACGGTAACCGAGTTAATCGACTACGAAGCCTTCTGCGGCTTCGCGCCGGCCGCCGGTTGACGGCGGGTTCGCGCCTTGCCTCCCGCCCGCCCGCAAGCCCGGTTCCGTGAGGAGACTTTCAACGGACGGCCGTGCGGCTATGGGATTTTCACGTTCACTGACGCTCAATTCCACATAATCCATTAACCCAATAACCCGTTAACCCATAAGGAAAACCAACCCATGGCGGAACGAATCGGTTTCATCGGCCTCGGCATCATGGGCGAGCCGATGTGCCGCAACCTGATGAAGGCGGGATATGCCTGCACCGTGAACACCCGGACGAAATCGCGGGCCGATCAGCTCCTGTCGGAAGGCGCGGTCTGGAGCGACAGCCCGAAGGACACGGCCGGCAAGTCGGACGTGATCATCACCATCGTGACCGACACGCCGGACGTGGAGAAGGTCATCCTCGGCGAAAACGGGATCATCGAGGGCATCGATCGCGGTTCCGTGGTCATCGACATGAGCACGATCTCCCCCTCGGCCACGCGGAACATGGCCGCGGCGCTCAGGGAGAAGGGCGCAGACATGCTCGACGCGCCCGTCAGCGGCGGCGACACGGGGGCCATCGCGGGGACCCTCTCCATCATGGTGGGCGGCAGGCAGGACGTCTTCGACCGGTGCCTGCCGGTATTCGAAGCCATGGGCAAGAGCATCAACCTGATCGGCGATCACGGCGCGGGCCAGATGACCAAGCTGTGCAACCAGGTGGCGGTGAGCGTGGCCAACCTGGCCATGGCGGAAGCGCTCATCCTGGCCGCCAAAGCCGGTCTGGACATGGAGAAGATGCTCGCCGCGATCAGCGGCGGGGCCGCGGGCTCCTGGCAGTTGTCCAACCTGGCGCCGCGCATCATCAAGCGGGACTTCGATCCGGGATTCATGGTGAAACTGCAGCAGAAGGACCTGCGTCTCGTGCTGGGCGCCGCGTCGGAACTGGGACTGGGACTGCCCGGCGCGAGCCTGGCGCACCAGTTGTTCAACACCATTGAAGCCGCCGGCGAAGGCGATGAAGGCACGCAGGCGCTGGTGAAATCCCTGGAGCGCATGGCCAGCGTGGAGGTACGCGGCTAGGGGCGGTCCCGAAGGAGGTCGATGCGACTCAGCGTGCTGGTGACCCTCTTCGGCATCGGCGCGGTCCTGATGGCGGTCACCGTGGTCTTCATGTACGGGACGGACGGATCGGGCGAACCCAGGACGCCGGTCGAGCACGGAAGCCGGCTGTTCCGCCTGCAGGGCTGTGCGTCCTGCCACGCCATCGGCGGAGGCATCTCCCGGGGCCCCGACCTGGCCGGACTGATCCCCCGGCTTTCCGCCCGTCTGACCGACGCGACGTACCGGTCGCACCTGGACTCGCTGCGGATAGCGCGACCGGATGCATACGCCTTTTTCGCCCCCCGGTACGAGGGGATTTTGGACGCACAGGGCGATGAACGGATCAGGGTCTGGTTCGCCGAGCATCTCAGGAATCCCCGGTTCGACCACTTCACGGGTTTGATGCCGGTGTATACGCACCTGAGCGAAGAACAGGTGGCCCAGTTGACCGCCTTCATACTCACACTCAAGTAACAAGCCTGTTCAGCCCGCCCGCGGCCGGTTCGACCGGGGCGCGAAGGACCTTTGAAAAAGAACCATCCACGGAGAACGGAGACCGAAACATGAGAGACGATGGAAAGAGACACAGCAGGACCATCACCGACGGACCCTCGCGGGCCCCGGCCCGGGCCATGCTCAAGGCTTCGGGGTTCACCGACGCGGACCTTGCCCGTCCCATAATCGGGATCGCCAACACCTGGATCGAGATCGGCCCCTGCACCTACCACCTCCGCGATCTGGCCGAATACGTGAAGGAAGGCGTCCGCGAAGCCGGCGGCACGCCCATGGAATTCAACACGGTGTCTATTTCCGACGGGATCACCATGGGCAGCCAGGGCATGAAGGCGTCGCTGGTGAGCCGTGAGGTGATCGCCGATTCCATCGAACTGGTCACGATCGGGAACATGTTCGACGGCCTGATCGCCCTCTCCGGATGCGACAAGACGATCCCGGGCACGGTCATGGCCCTCGGCCGCGTCAACGTGCCGTCCCTCATGCTCTACGGCGGTTCGATCATGCCCGGCAGCTTCCAGCAGCACGACGTGACGATCCAGGACGTCTTCGAGGCCGTCGGCGCCCACGCCTCGGGCCGGATGACCGACCTGGAGCTGAAGGACATGGAAGACCACGCCTGTCCGGGCGCCGGGGCCTGCGGCGGCCAGTTCACGGCCAATACCATGGCCATCGCTTTCGAAATGCTGGGCATCTCGCCCATCGGCAGCGCGAGCGTGCCCGCCACCCATCCCGACAAGCCGGAGGTGGGCCGCGAATGCGGTCGCCAGGTCATGGAACTGGTGCGCAGGAACGTCCGCCCCCGGGACATCATGACCCGGAAGGCCTTCGAAAACGCCATCGCCGCCGTGCTCACCACGGGCGGATCGACCAACAGCGTGCTGCACCTGCTGGCCGTTGCCCAGGAGTCGGGCGTGGACCTGCAGATCGAGGATTTCGACCGCATCAGCGAGAAGACGCCGCTGCTCGCCGACCTGAAGCCGGGCGGCCGCTTCGTGGCCAACGACCTCTTCGCCGCGGGCGGGAACCGGCTCGTGGCCAAACGCATGCTGGAAGGCGGCATGCTCCACGAGGATGAGATGACCGTTTCGTGTCGGACCATCGCCGAAGAAGCGGCGGACGCCTCCGAGACGCCGGGGCAGGTGGTCGTCCGGGATCTCGAAGACCCCCTCAAGCCTACCGGCGGGTACGTGATCCTCAAGGGCAACCTGGCCCCCGAGGGCTGCGTCCTCAAAGTCGCCGGCCACGAGAAGACCCATCACCGCGGACCGGCGCGGGTCTTCGACTGCGAGGAAGACGCCATGGCGGAGGTGCTGAAGGGCGGGATCAGGCCCAATGACGTGGTGGTCATCCGCTACGAGGGACCGAAGGGCGGTCCGGGCATGCGGGAAATGCTGGCCGTCACGGGCGCCCTCGTCGGCGCGGGACTCGGTGAATCGGTCGCCCTGATGACCGACGGCCGCTTTTCCGGCGCGACCCACGGATTCATGGTGGGCCACGTGGCGCCCGAAGCCGCGGTGCGCGGTCCCATCGCCGCGTTGCGCGACGGAGACACCGTGGTCTTCGACGTGGATTCAAGGCGGCTGGACGTGGAACTGTCCGACGAGGCCATCGCAGAACGCCTGGCCGACTGGTCCGAGCGGGCGTCCCGTTTCGGCGACGGCGTCATGACCAAGTACGCCCGGCTCGTCTCGTCCGCCGCAAGAGGGGCGGTTACGCGGGCATAGGTGGCCGGCGGGCTTTCTGGAACGGGTCCGCTGGAACGCCGTTTTCAACCGTCTCTGCCCCACAGGGGATTACTTGTTTGCTTTTGAAGGTTTTGGCCGGGGAGGGGGAGGGGGCGGAGGTTTCCTGCCTGGCCTGGGTGGTAAACTTTTCGAATCTTTAGATTTTATAGATTTTATTCGCTGATTTTTCCCCATTTCACCGTTCTCCCTCAGGAATACCGGCTTACCAACACATCGTAAGCCGCTTCTTCACATTCCTCGTTTAATCTCTGATCTTGCTGGACGTTTTCCGCCGCCCTGCTGGTTACAACCAACCCTCTTTGAGATAGCTGCCGTATCTTCTCCCACGTCTCGCTTTCGCTTATATCCTCCCTGTTTATTCGGTGCCACAGATCTCGCCATTCTCCTTCTAATTCGGTACAATCTCTAATGGTTGTTTGCAGGACTGTTACTTGATTTGAAAGATTGACAACAACCTCGACAACGATGACCAATGCGATCAAAGCGCCAAAAACCAAATTGAAGAAAGAGGGAAGCAACTCGAAAAAAGCGGCCACTCCTGCGGTTCCCGACGCCAGAAGTGCGATTCTGGTCCACCAATAGTATCTCCTGTATCGAACCAGAAGTGCCGAATAATACCTTATTAGTCGTGTGGCATCGTATATTTCTTGCCACACTTCGTTTCTAGCTTGATCCGTAATCATCACGCGACCCTCCTTTGGACGTTTCAGGTCGTCAGGCTTTGAGAGACATTCCTCGATGACCCTCTTCAAAGCATCCAATAGTCACTTACTTGTAAGCGTTTCACGAGATCAGACGAGATGAAGATGACTCAAACTTCGATATACCTACGAACGTAAGCCATATTGCGTATTCGTCCAAAGGGAAATGACGGAAAGACTCGTGAAGATTGGCTGGCGTTCTGAAGCGCGTTATGGAGTATCAGGCTAATCCCGCACCGGCAGTTCGCCCGGCGGCGCGATGCGGCAGCCAGGCAGGGTGCGCAGAAAGGCTTCCGGGCCGGGGGGACAGTAGATGGCGATGATGCGCATGGGTTCCCAGCCCGTGTTGATGGTTTCGTGGTACATGTCGGCGGGGATGTGGCACATCATGCCGGGTCCGACCTTGCGACGTATTTCCTGGCCGTCTTCCTCCACCATCTGCTCGCCCTCGCCGGAAATGTAATAGAGGATCTCCTCCACGCCGGGATGATTGTGCCGCTCGTGTCCTTTGCCCGGCTCGAGCACGACCAGCCCCATACTGAAGCGTTCCGTCTCGGTCACCCGGGGTTCGCTGAACCACTTGATGTTGCCCCAGTCGAACATCATGGTTTCCACGTCGTCCGGCTCCACGAATCGAAGGCCCGGTTCCGGCATGTTTGCCTCCTGAGTCTGTGCTGAATGCGGTGATCCTATTCAGTGTATTCAATTCCCGGGACGGCAGCCCGTGCGAAATACGCGCCCACAGGCTGCAGTCCCATCAGTCGGAGCTTCTAAACTAAATGGCCAGTCCCTTGAAATGCCGGACCTGTTCCGTCAGTGCCCGTTCCGCCGGCAGCCGCTCGATGCTCGACGCCCCGAAGAAGCCGACGACGCCTGTCGTGTTGCCCAGCACGTATTCGGCGTCATCGGGTTCGGCGATCGGCCCTCCGTGGCACAGCACCAGGATATCCTCCCGCACCCCGACGGCCGCGTCCCGGATGGCCTGGACCCTTTTTGCGGCCTCCTGCCGTGTCATGGCCGTCTGCGCGCCGATCGTGCCGCTGGTGGTCAGGCCCATGTGGGGCACGAGCACGTCCGCGCCCGCCTCGGCCATCTTCACCGCCTCTGCCTCGGTGAAGACATAAGGGCAGGTGAGCAGCCCGGCCTGGTGGGCCTCGGCGATCATCTCGACCTCCAGGTCGTAGCCCATGTTCGTTTCTTCCAGGTTCTGGCGGAACAGACCGTCGATGAGTCCGACCGTGGGGAAGTTCTGCACGCCGGAGAAGCCCTGGTCCTTCAGTTGCCTTACGAAGACGCGCATGATGCGGAAGGGATCCGTGCCGCAGACGCCCGCCAGCACGGGGGTGTCCTCCACGATGGTCAGGACCTCCTGGCCCATTTCCACCACCACCTGGTTCGCGTCGCCGTAGGGCATCATGCCCGAGAGGGAACCGCGCCCGGCCATGCGGTACCGCCCGGAGTTGTAGATGATGATGAGGTCGGCGCCGCCGGCCTCCGCGCACTTCGCGGAAAGGCCCGTGCCGGCGCCCGTGCCGATGATGGGTTTGCCTTCGGATACCTGCGCCCGCAACCGCCGCAGGCATTCGTCATAGGGTATGGCCATGGTTTGCTCCGAAATGGGACGCGGTGATCTACGAAGAGATGTGCGCCAGGCGCGATTTCCCTGCATTCGAAGCCGCTGACTGCCAACCCGGCGGTATCATTCGAGTATAGGAACACGTCGAACCGGCGTCAACGAAATTGGCGTGCGGGCGCAAGGATCGGCAATCTGATTGAATCGGCCTCGGCCACGCTGTATTTTCTCGGAGTAGAGTGATGCGCACCATACACACGCCGCAGCGCCTTACGCGTCGCAGCCCAACGGTATCATCAATGCAGCGCGATCAATACAGCGCGATCAATGCAACGCGAAAACCCGGTTGCTTGCGGGGAGCCATCCCATGATCGGCACCGAACGACTGCGGATTATGCCCATGCGGCACGAAGGGGCCCACATCCTTCGTTTCGACGTGAGAGATCCTGATCGCGGCTGGCGGACCGTGCTGTCCCACCGGGCCGAAAACAAGCATCGTCCCTGGGAAAAGGGCGAGGGTATCTCGGTGGAGGACCTGGAAGTCGCCCCTTCGGAAGACCTTGAAGTCGCGCCTTCAGAGGGCGGATCGAGTGGGGCCTTCACGGAAATCGTCAGCCGGAATGCGACCGAACTCATCCGTCGCGGCATAATCGCCGGCCACCGTATCGAGGAACGCATTTCCATCGAATCGGATAACAGGCTCCGCGTCGAGATACGCGATCGTCTCACCCGTCCCGGCATACCCCTCGCGCGGTTGATGAACCACTATTACTTCATGCCCGACAACCGGGCCATGGGCTACGCGCTGCCCCTGGATTTCGCGTGGCTGCCGGGATTGCACGAGAACGGGGAACACGTGGCCGGGGACTGGTTCTTCCGGTCGCCCTGCGTCATCGTTTCGGCCCACGGCGTCTATGCCGCCATCGTACCCGACCTGGACCTCATGCAGGAGCAACCGGACCTCCCCCACGCCCTCGACCTGCGCGCCTGGCATCACCCGGGGAGCGGCGAAACCTACGGCCTCCCGCGCCTCTCCTATGGTATCTGCCGTTGGAAACCGGACGGTCACTTGCTGACGGCCCGCGATGGATCCGCGTCGGTCGAGGAGACCGAAATCACCTACGCCTTCGATCTGCTGGTCGGGTCAGCCGAGGATCCAGGAGCGATCGTGACCCAAGTCACGGAACTGCTGTGGGACCGATACGGGACGCGCTACCTGAAGGACATACAGCCCCAGGTCATGCCCTTTGAAGCGTATGGAAGGCGGTATACCTACCAACATGAGCTGAAACTGTGGATAAAGCGCGTAACCTGCGGTGACAGGGTGGGTTATGGCATCGAAAATGTCTGGCGAAGGGGCGTCAACTATCACGCCTGGGAGAATGACTTCCAGGCTGGTTTCGGCATACTGCATTACGGACGGAAATGGGCCGACCGCGATCTCACGGACATCAGCGAAGGCATGATCGATCTGCGGCTCTCCTCGCCCAGGCGGGACGGGGCCTTCCCCTGTATATACAATGTCGATACGGCGTCCTGGGAAGGGGCCATGTACTGGACCTCCTGGCCCGCGCACCCCATGGATGGATACGACCTGCAATCCATGGGCGTCACGGCCTGGTGGATGCTCTACTGGTATGAACAATTCCCCGATCTGGAACGCGCGTCCGACATGCTGAACTGGATCATCGATTTTTGCCGGTTCCTGGTGGACGCCCAGCTCCCGTCCGGCGCCATCCCCACCTATTTCGACAGCCGGCTCAACCCCGCACCGCAACTGAAGGAAGACGCCCCCACGGCCATCGGCGGCGCGGTGCTGGCCAAGACCGCCCGAATCGTCGGAGATCCCGAAATGGAACGGGCCGCCGTGAAGGCCGGCGCGTTCATGAGCCGGGAGATCGTTCCGAGGATGAGGTTCCAGGATTTCGAGCTCTTCTACTCCTGCGCACCGAGGCCGCTGTACTGGGTCGATCCCCTCAACGGCATTCCACCCGTCAATACCCTTGCCGTCCAGTGGGCTGCGGATCACTTCCTCGCCCTGTACCGGCTGACGGAAGATGAGCAGTCGTTGCATCAGGGGGAATACTGCCTGGGCCTGCTGTCCCTGTTCCAGCAGGTGTGGGCTCCGAACCGGTTCGGCAAGGCCTGCCTCTTCGGCGGTTTCGGCGTGATGAACTGCGACGGGGAATGGAACGACGGCCGGCAGTCCCGCATGGTGCCCACCTACGCGGACTATTACCGCGCCACGGGCAGGATCGAATACCTAGAACGGGCCGTGGCCGCGTGCCGCGCGTCCTTCGCCGCCATGGACATGGAGGAGAACCACGCCAACGGCATCAACGACTACCGCGTCACCATGGCAGAGCAGGTCCGGGTCGAAGCGGGAACCGGCCTGTCGCCGGAAAGCCTCATGCACGGCGATCCGTGGGTGCATTCAGGCGAAGGCGGCGGTTGGACAGGCTTCAACTGGGGACCCGGCGGCGGGCTCAGCGCCGCGGCGTACCTTGAAAGGCATTTCGGTAGCGTCTGGGTAGATGGGCGGACCCGGACGGCGGTTGCGATCGACGGGGTGAGTGCGACCGTGGAGGGCTGGGCCGACGGCCGAATTGAGTTGGCCGTAGAGAACGCATTGCAACACCTTGATTTGCCGTATAACGAGCGACGCACGGTTCTTGTCAGGTTCGGCAGTCTGGATGAAGACGAAATCGGGATCATGGTAAATGGGAAAAACCTGGGCATGGTTCGGCGGGAAGACCTGGTACAGGGGCTCGAGGTTGAGGTTTAAGGGAGAAGGGGAAGGTGGGTTGGGGAGTGGTGTAGGATTCCTGTCAACCGTTCTTCACTTCGATCAATATCCGGCAATGGTCGCTTGAACCCCATTCTTCGGGGCGGTTCAGGGCGCGAGCGTGGACACCGTGATGGAAACCCCGCGATGCGAACACGTAATCGAGTTGATTCTGAGCCTTTTCCGGTGACCCGGCCTGCACGGTGTAATACGTAGGGACGTTTTTCGTGTCATCAGGCAATCCCTGGGGCGTCGGAATCGCAACTCTTCCTCCATCGGGGGCTTGCGGCCCCATGAATTCCATCCCCAGCGCGGTCATGCGATCGAAAACCGTGCGGGCCCGATCCGCGATGAGCAGCTTGTTTTCATCCGTGGCGCCGTAGAAGGTATTGAGATCCCCAGCGGCAAGAATGCGATGCTTACTCGGGTCGCGATGGCCGATGAATTGCGATAGATCCGATATGATACGATGCGCCGAGACGTCAGCGTTGCCCACCTTCCACGGCGAGTTGGTCGAAACGTGAGGTCTGATCCAGCGGGCGTACATCGAAATCGCGATGAATGGATCGCTATCGGCGGGAATCACCCGGGCGGCCGCGATCGTGCCGATGCCGCTGACGGCCATTGCGTCGGCGGCTATCGTGCTCTTCGGAAAGACCCGCCTGAACCACTCGACCTCCACACGGTCGGATAGCTTCGCGACGACAGGCCAGCGATCATAATCGCCCGGACTCCAGGGGTCGCTGAGTTCACCGCCAACTTGAATTTCGTCTGGTAGATCAGTCGGCACCTCGCCCACCTCCTGCAGCAAGGCAACGTCCGCGTCCATCGCGAGCAGTTCGTCCCAGCACTTCCCGTTCTTATTGATGTTCCAGCAAACGACTTTGGTCACGGTAACGTTATCTTTTGTAAGGAATATGCGTTGCTGCCCGGTTGCCCGGTATTCCGCCGTTCACACGCTTCCTGGTGCGCGTTTGAGAACGCGTTCTCGCACCCGCTTCAGAACGCATAACGCAACGACAGATGGAGTCCGTGACCGGACAGCCTCGCGTGCGTTTCGGCGAGATCGAGTTCCAGGTCGTCGCGGCTGCCGTCGCGCCAGACCACGCGCCCCGTGGCCCGTCCCGTCTCGGCGAAGCCCGAATCCGTATAGCGCCAGAGGAGGTCGAGGGCCATGGCGGACCTGATCAAGGCCGTGAAACCGGCCGTCATCATTACGGCAAGATCCACGTGCCGTGCACCCGGGACGATGGTGGTCGTCTTCGGGAACATCATGTGCGTTTCGTCGATGCTGACGACGTTCAGGCCGCCGCCGCTGCCCAGGACCGGCCTGACGGGACCGAATCCGGGCAGGTCCAGCCAGGCGACCAGCAGGGCCGACAGGGAAGACAGGTCCGCCGAGACATCCTGGCGCGACGTGGTCTGCAAGAAATTGGCCCGGCCCTGGAAGGAAAACCCCGGACGGTACAGAATCAGGGTTTCGAAGCGCAGTTCGGGCGACGCGACGTAACCGACCCCGATTTCGACGCCGGCCGTCCTTCCGAAATCGCCCGACGATCCCCGAGACACGCCGTCGGGCCCCTTTCCGCAGCCGTAGAGGGCGGCGGGAGACCTGCTCGTGCAGTTGCTGTCCCCGAACCTGGTTTTCGATAGTTGCTCGAGGTTTACCCCGGCCCGAAGGTAGAAACCGATCCGATCTGCGGCGAGGCCGGATGCGGTGTGGGCGGTCTCGCTCCGGCTTGAAGGGTCTCCCCCTGAACCGGAGATTGCGGTCGCCTGGGCGCCTGCCGGTCTGGTATGTGTAGCGGCCATGACGGAAGCTATGGTAATGGCCATCCTGATCCCTACGGCTATCCAACGGTCGCTGATCATGTTCCTCCCTGTTTCGGTCTAACGTTCCCTTGCGTGCGCCTTGAACCAGTGCACTACGTCAGCGTCCAGGCGTAGCGTGATCTGCCGCTTGACGGGCCGGTGGAACAAACCGCGCCTTGCATCTGACCAGTCGGTTATTTCCGGAATGTCATCGGTGTTGATGTCGCTGTCCGGCATGTTCGCCAGGTCGCGAATTTCGCTCTGCATTTCCGGTGAAAGATCATCCATATCCTTGCTCATAGGCATTCCTCTCATGTCTGGTTGCGTTCCAGCGGCACTGATCGCGCAATCGTGTTTCTCACGCCGTGTCTGGCGGGCCGGGTTCAACCGATCACGCAGCCAGTTCCTCGCGGGCTTTTTCGCGGGCCGACCATGAGACCGGATGCACGTCGTAACTCCGCATCGCGTCCACGACGGCTTCGGATACCGGTTGTTCCGAATCATTGAGGATCGCGTAAGCTTGTGTATCGGGCGACCGCACGTCCCGCGTGTCGATCCAGGAAAAGGCCACTGCCTGCGCCGTGTCGCGGCTCGGGCGGTTGATCGCGCGTAGCACGCGCTCCGGCCGGACGCTCGATTTCGGTATGACGAAGTCGAAGCGGTGGTCGTAACCACTCTTGCCGGCGATTTTAACGTTCGGCGTGAAGCGGATTTCGCACCGTTCAAGCCAGCCGACCACGTCTTCGTAGAACAGGTTGGCGACCGAAGAGGATGCCAGGTAGAACAGGTCGTTGACCGCGAGCATCGCTTGGAGAAGATTGTGTTTCCGGACGGCGAAATTGTCTGCGGCAGCGCGGGTTTCAAGGGCATTTCCCGCGACCTGCACACCGAACCCGTTCAACGTCATCCGCAGCAGGGCCTGCCGTCTGGCGGTGTTGATCTTGCAGCCCGACTGCGCCAGGTCGTCGAGGACGTAACCGTCGTCTGTCAGCACGAAACCACTGTTCGCGCGTTTGGCGTAGATCTGCAGGCAGTCATTATGACGATCCAGATAAGGGGTCGTGATTTCGATCCAATCGCCGACCTCTCGGAGGTTCGTCTTATCTCGAAGCCATAACCAGTACTGATCGAGAAGCGCCTGTACGTCATGCATCACATAATACGTATAGTTCACCGAGTCCAATGATCTCTTCCGCCGATTAATCCATATATGCCAACGTCAAGTGCTTTCCCGGAATTCCGGAATCGGGTCGCCGAACTCCCGTGCCGTTTCAAGCCACAGGTCGACGGCTTCACCAATATTCGCCAACGCCCCTTCCCGTGTGTTGCCGTGGGCCGCGCATCCCGGGAGTTCCGGTGCCTTGGCCAGGAACGCGCCGTCTTCGTTGCTCCAGTAGACGATGATTTCATACTTGTGCATCAGTCTTCACATTGCGGTGACCGTCTAGGGATCACCCGACGTGTCACCCCAAGGTACGGCTGGTTTGGTTTCCGCTCGCTGTCAGTTCATGCGGTCATGAGACACCCTCTTCAAGTTTGCGCCGTATTCGGTTCAGACAGTAACCGGGAACCTTGGCCAAACGGCACTCCCAGATGCGGATGACCTTCCAGCCTAATCGACGGAGTTGACGATTCGCGCGCCGGTCTCGGGCCTGGGTCTTCGCGATCTTGTCCAGCCACGCGGTTGTGTTAGTCTTCGAAGTAAGGTTTCTGCAATTGTGGCCGTGCCAGAAACATCCGTCGACGAAGACGGCGACTTTCATCCTGGGCCATACGAAATCGGGGCGTCCCGGAAGCGACCTGTGCCTTCGCCATCCGGTCAGTTTAGCCTTTCTCAGAAGACGCGCCAGTTGCATCTCCGTCGTCTGATTACCGGTGCTGCGCACGCGAGACATTAACTGCCCGCGATTCAGATCGCCGAAAGTCGTTTGTTCTCGTCGGGCGTTGCCGGGCCATCGGCTCATGATGATACGCCAGTTTTGGGCGCAGGATGCTCTGCGAGGCTGGATATGATTTTCTTCGCCGCCTTCTTCGCATAGAGAGGAGGGACCGCGTTCCCGATCAGATCGCACACGGTTTCCATCTTTTCTGTAACGAACCGATATCGCTCCGGGAACGTTTGAAGCAACGCCGCTTCGCGTACTGAGATGGTGTACCGCGATTCGTCCGGGTGCCCGAAACGACCCTTTGAAGCCGTTGTGCAGCCGCCCGTGATAGTCGGAGCAACCTGGTCCCACGTCATGCGGCCGTAGGTATTCGTGAAGCCTCTGTACCCCTTCTGATGGCACTGAGGGCGTACCGACTCATCGACCCCCAGCCAGGTCTCACCGGGTTTCGCGGCCTGTAGCCTCGCCTTTACCTGGGGTTGGAGGTCCCGGACCACGTGCCAGTTGAAAGACACGGGCCCATCGCCTCGAATGGTTTCCCTGAGCGTCACCGGAGATTCCATGTGACCAATCGTGGCTTGCACCGTGTTCCACGGTAGAAGACCCGAGTCTTTGAGCGGGGACCGAGCGTGAGTAGGTTCGGGCAGGGAAACCTTGAAACCATGCCCGGCCAGGAGTACGTAACGCCGCCGAGACTGGGGAACGCCGAAATCGGCCATTTGCACGGTATCGTCCGCCGGTAGGTATCCGAGATCGGAGATAATACTCATGAATTCGTCGTGGATCGGCTTTCCCCGCGTCAGAATACCGGGTACGTTCTCCATCATTACCGCACGGGGACTTAACGCACTGATGAGTTTCGCCATGACAAGAAGCAATTCGTTTCTTGGGTCGGCTTTCCGGTACTTGTTCGTCAGAGAACAAAACCCCTGACAGGGCGCGCAACCAGCCAGAAGGGAGATCTCGTCAGACCCTGCAGCGTCCCTGAGTTCATCCGGGGACACGTCTAGCAGGTCCCTTTCGAACATTTGTGTCTTCCGGTTGTTCCAGCTATACGTTCTTGCGGCGTCAGGATCGATTTCTACCGCAGCAGCGACGTGAAAACCCGCGGCGCGGAGTCCTTGCGTCAACCCGCCGCATCCGGCGAAGAGGTCGATTGCTACGGGTTTTCTCTCACGCATTTCATATTCCATGGTTGATTAGTTCCGCCTAACACCAGAAGCCCTTTTATAAATCCAGTACTCTGGGATCTTCGGCGGGAACACGAGCCTTGATAACTCTGAAGAATTCCTCATGTAGTATTTCGGTAGCTGATAAAAGGTTTTTCCATGTACGTATATCAAACGTTCCTGCTTGCTGTTGTGCTAGAGCGTGTCCTTCGTCTCCCGGGCGGATTCGATCAGCAATCAACAATCCTTTTACTGTAGTCCGCCGGTTTCCTTCATCGGTTTCTTTTATTAGTCTTTCTCGCAAGAAAAGTACATAATCCTCCAGTTGACGAAACTCCTTCCGTCCAACAAGTTTGCCTGGTCTTTTCGTTTCTACGACGTGGGCAGTCATGTACTTATCGCCAAGGCAAAAGAAATCGAGTCGTTGCCCTCCTTCCCGTTCCTTGGATCTTTCTATGTTGAATTGCTCAGCGATTAGCTTATCAAGTGCCATTTCATGCGCGAGGGCAGTCCACTTCGGGTCAATAAGCCATGGATGATCCCGGACGTAATCTTGCATATCGGGTTTCTCAGGCACCTGATCTTTGATCATCTGTTTGAACTTCCGAATGATCTCAACTCGGCCCTTGATAACATGGGCAGTGTTTACAAGCTCGATAATATCCCATTCTGATAGCACTTCATTGAAGTGTGTAAGGTCACCGGGCGAAGCGGTGTTTAGTCGCCGTATCGCGTCAAGGAAGTTTCTATTTGTTAATGCGTTGTACACAAACTCCACTAATTCGTCCGTGATGTCCTTACCATCTTTGTCTTTGTCGAGCTGCGGTATAGCACAAATGCGACCCACGACCGATTTGAAAATACCACGTTCCCGCGCAGGTAACTTTTCGGCCTGGTCCAAATAACTCAACACCTTCTCGCTCTTGAACTTTGATTCTCGTCTTTTGTCCGCCCAAGACTCCAGCAGGTCTCTGATTTTCTTCCTACCCCAATCCTTCAATGGTACTGCCGCGGGGTTCTCCCAGCGAACAGTACCTCTGTCGGTTGCAATCAGGTCCACTTCGTCATCAAGGAAATCTGCCTTGATCTCGCCGGTGAGGTACTGCATTCCGTGTTGGCCCCATACACCGCCGCTTAGATCAAAGAACCATGGCGTTTGCGCTAGTTTGCCTCGTACGTAAACCACGAAGCCTCGTTGTTCTTCGACGGGTATGGGGTCATTGCAAAAACCCGCCCACCATTGAAACACTTGACCGTTCTCAAGTTCGGATGTCTCCCAGTTTCCTGGGTCTGCTGGAAATCGGAACTGAAATGGAATCTCCTGCCTCGAAACAGGTTTATCGTTTACGTAAACGGTAAAGTTCTCATCAATTACAAGCAGTCTTCTCGCTACACTTTTTCGGAACTGTTCTTCGTTAATAGCCCGGGTAAGTTTCAGCCGTGAAAGTCGAATAGTAGTTCCTGGCGCGTCTTCTGTGTACTCACCGTCATCCGAAAGCGGTTCAGGTGCATATCCTTCTGCGTCGGCGAATTTCGAACTTTCGGTTATGTCATCATAATCCAGGACGAAATGTGAGATTAGTTCGCCTTTAACTGAGTGAACATCGATCAAATTTGCTATGCCGAATCCCGCCAACTTGCCAATGCCCTTCCGTCCCTGGACTCTTCTAGGTGATAGCCCGTTGTAGCGTTTAGTCCAGTCACTGTGATTTGATCGACGGTCCCTACCTACAGTAAGATACATGGAATTACATTCATCAAAGCTCATACCGTGGCCGTCGTCTCTGACTTCAATTATGGCATCTGGCGTCAGCGAATGCCCCGTGGGAATCGTGATCCATACGTTTCTGGCCATGGCATCATGGGCATTCGAGATGAGTTCCGAGATCGCCGGGACAGCTCCGGAATACATTTGCAGACCGAGATGCTTGAAGAGTTGACCGGCGACGGTCATCTTGTACTGTCGTCCGTTATGTTTTGTAGGACTCTGAGAGGTATTCATAGTAGAACACTTCAACTTGTATAACGCGATACAATCGGGAACGCCTGCATCGGAGGCGCAGAGACTAATTCATCCACGGAACCGCATAAATCCACGATCGCCTCACTCGTGATAATAGGAGAGACGTCCCCACAAATCAAGCACTTAACAAACGGTGATGTTGCGACATCATCCCAGTATCCTCTTCAACCGGGCGATGGTCTGTTCGTTCAGGTCTTCGAGATGGACCGCGCCGGATTCGAGGTCTTTCAGCAGGTCATGCAGGTTCTCATCGCTGTTCCTGAGGCGCTTCGATCCCGCCGTGGTCATATCCCGGTGGATGACGCGCAGGTAGGCCCGCTGCTCCGCGGTGGGATAGGTGAACCGAAGTTCGAAATTCCGCGCCTTCAGGGCTTCGTACTCCGACGTCAATTTCACCATGGAATTACCGACGCCCAGCACGCGGACCCAGGCTTTGCTCCGCGTAATCGCCGTGAAGAGCCGGTTGCGGACACTCGCCAGATCCCGGCCCGCGGTGTAGCAGTCCTGGGCGTTGACGATATAGACCATGGCGGCTTCGTTGCCCTTCGCGCGGTGAATCCCGGTGAAGGTCACCAGTTCATCGCCGGGCAGGAAGAAGAAATCCGGGTCCGTGTCCACGCCGGCGAGATGGGAGGGGATGCCCCGTCGAATCAGGCGATTGCGCATCGGTCCGACCTTCTCGCGCGTCATCTTGGGATTGGAGTTGATGACCATGATGTCCTCGTGGCGCAGTTCGTCCTCTTTGAGGTTCCCGGCGATCGCCCGCGCCAGCCACTCGGCCTGCTGCCCTTCGTCTTCGAAGGCGACGAACTGGATCAGGTCTTCGAGGTCCGAATGATCTTCCAGGAACCTGGGGCTCGTCTCCGAGGTGCGGTGCAGCGTTACCGGGGAACCGTCGCGCAATGCGCCGTCGTGGACCCGGTAGCCGATTTCTTCCCACAATCTCGGATGGTCGAACATTTGCACCAGGCCGGTGCCGTTCATCTGGCGCGGTTCGCGGTATATGCCGAATCCGAGGGCGTGCGCCGCGACCAGCACGGGCTTCGAGTTGCGGTAGCACTTGGACAGGATGATGTCGCGCTGGGGCTCGCGCGGGTCGGAGACGTCCAGCCGCACCACGGGCGAACCGTCCGCGTTGCTTCCGAAGATCTCCTCCGGCGACGGGAGGAAGCCGCCGGAAAGACTCTGCAGCTCATCGTAGGCGTACACCAGTCTTCCGGGGCGGTAGAGCATCGCGTGGCAGAGCCTCAGAAACGTGGCCGACAGGTCCTGCGCCTCGTCGATGAGCATCGCGTGGTAGACCGGCTTGCGCTCCCGCACGTGCTCGAGCGCGCTTTCGCAGACGCCCTCCAGCTCGCCGTCCAGCGGGTGTCGGCGTTGCGCCGCCCGGAAGTCGAGGTATTCCGCGCCGTGCAGACGGCAGAACTCGTAGTAGATACCGTCCCGTTCCCGGTCCCCCGGCGCGCCCCAAGCGTTCACGATGCGCAGGTTCCTCCAGTCGGGGGCTTCGCCGGTCTGTTCGATGGAGAAGTGGGTGATCAGGCGGCGGAAATACTCCTTGAGCGAACGGGTAAGGAACGTGACCGCGATGCGCCATTCGGGGTGCGACGCGTGGAGATAGGCCGCCTTCAGCGCGAGCACGATGGTCTTGCCCGACCCCGCCAGGCCGCGTATGCGCTGCACGCCTTCGACCGTTTCGATGACGGCCCGGCTCTGCAAATGGTCCAGCGTCGCGATGGAGTTCTCGAGCCGCGCCAGCTTCGCGCCCCGGGAATGCTCCTGCGTAACGCGCCTGCCGGCCCCGCTCTTGCGAATCGTGGAGATGTTCTCGATCGCCGACAACGCCCTTTGGCACGCGTCGGGGTCGCAGGGGTCCGGCCAGGTGAATTCCTCCAGCGCCTGCGGGAGCGAGGCGGCGTTCGCGAGCGGATAGTCGGCATCTCCGCGCGAAGCCGGGTCGTCGAGCGCGGGGGCAAAGGAAAGGGTATGGATGGGGATGATCAGGTCCCGGCGGCGCATCAGCGCCCGGTGGGTCTTGAGCCGGGCTTCGAGCCGGTTGGCCGAATCGTCCTGCCGCGTCCCGTAACCCTCCACGTCGCGCCCCTCGATGAGATCGAAGACGACGATCCCCTTTTCCGGCGAGATCAGCAGGGCGTCGATGGGATGCGGCCCCGCGGACGTATTGATGATGGGGTATCCGATGAACAGCTGGCCGGACAGGCCCGACTGCCGGGCCATGATCTCGACCAGGGCGTCGCTCGACACCGGCTTCTGGCTGGTACCCCGCACGATATCGACGCTCATGACGATTCCTTCCGGTTTTTCGACATCACATTGCTCCTTTGGTGAGGTGTTTCCTCGCGCGATTCGATTTTCCGCCTTGTACTGCCTCGTACCGCCGGGAATCGCGATGCGCCGGGATTCGCAAAGCTTCGGAAATCGCGACGCGCCGGGAATCGCAACAGGACGAAATACGCGCGGCAGACGAAACACGCGATACGTGCACGGCAGACGAAACACGCGATACGCGCACGGCAGACGAAACACGCGATACGCGCACGGCGGAGACCGCTCCCGGACAGGCGGCGGTCTTACCGCAACGCGCTGACTTCGGCGAATTTCTTAGTTAGTCGGAAGAATCTTGTAAAACTCGTAGGAAATCGTGTTTTGGTGGGGAAAATGTTGGGGGGGGGGGGGGGGTTGGTCTATTGCGGAGAGCTTGGGGGGCGGGGTACCTGTGAACTTGTCCTCATAACTTGGACCACAGTTTGTGCTTTTTAAGACGAGTCCTCAACATACAACTGCTGCTCAAATACACAGTGGCCGAGACGTGACTTTAATCGCTGTGGTCTTACTACCATGAGTTAATCGCTATAGAATTCGGCGGGCTCTTGATTCCATGTGATGTAGAACTCGAGCTCTTCATCTACATCAGTAAACCTGTAAGTAGAGTCTCTCGACCGCTTCTTTAACCGCTTCGCGGAATCTTTCTTGCAAAGCACTTTCCGGTCACTGGATAAATCTGGCACTTCAGTCCCTGCTTGTTTGTACCCATCATGCTGGATAATCTGGGTCGGTAAGTCTATTACCAGTCCAGAGCCAGCAGATTCTTTCAACACGAGGCAGAATTTGTTGTAGCGCATTGAGTAACCACATCCGGCATGGATGATTCTCTCTGGATTGCTTCTGGCCTCATTCAAAGCTTTGATTATCTCGGCGTCAGTAGTAACGCGTGTACTGTCTTCTATGATGCCAGTCGTGGCTTCTTCACACCATTTCCTCACATCATCAGAAACATATAGTTTCATTCGCACGTTCTCTCTAGCCGCAAAACTACGCGCAGTCGCCTGATAATCGGATGTAGTGACGAACATGCTATTGGGCGCGCCTTCAGCCACCTTGGCCCCGTGCAGAGCCTGAACAGCCTGCAGATTGATTCGATTGTTTATCTTGTACCTTTTCACTTGCACGAGTGTCAGAATATCGCCTATGGGGTCTGGCTGAATCAGCCGAATGTCGACCCCACCGTCAGCCGACCCCGGTCCAAGCTCGGTTTGGAAACCTCGTGCTTTCAACAATTCTGCTACCAACTTCTCGAAATCTCGCCAACTGAGTCGGGTGAGTTGATCTGAGTTCTTGCCAAAATACTGATAAAGCTCGGCACTGAGTGCGTCGAAGTCGCCTTGGATCATGCTGCAAATCCATTTCCATCGCATGTACTCTTTGAACTGTTCGAAAACGACCGGGTCGTAATGCTCCAGTGGGATGATGTCGAGACGACCTGCGTTAAAAGGCTCTCCGTAGAAGCCCTGTCCTTCGATGATTCGCTCGCATTCGTCCGATAACCTTTGAGCTTCCTCAGTCGCTTGGACAGACCCCATCCCTGGATAGACGACTAATTCGGCTAGAGGTCCATCGGCACTTATCGTTGTGACGACAGGTGCTCCGGTCTTCATATCAAAGCTTTTGACAGCTCGTTTGAAGCACACATCGTGCCAAAGGTCGTTCTGCTCGGCCCAAGTCTTGACACTCTCATGAAGTCGATTAATGCGGTCTTCAAGTTGATCGTCGGGGAATGGTCGACTTGTTTCAGATCCCATCATTGGGTCGTCTCCGCGAACTCGTCCCCATCGTCATTGGCGGTGTCGTTTCTGTTGTCCCGGTAGGAACACCAGTGCTCGTAGGATGAAACCACCTTACAACATATCCACAGTGAGCGGCTTTAGCGTGAGGAATCGATTCACTACGCTCGCGCAGGCCGCGGATAGGGACGGTATTCCACGAGCGCCGACCTGCCCACGATGTCGATGACGCGAATCAGCATCTCCCTTTCTGCGGTGTCGGTGAGGCGCAGGTCCTTGCCAAGAACGAAATGGACCGGTTGCTCGCGTCCTTCGTCGATAGCGACGTCGGAGGCGTACAGGTAGGTCCTGTCGTGGGCGTCGCGAATCGGATTGAGGCTCCCCTTGAGCCCCGGTACCTGCCCGGTCGCTTCCGGGAAAACGACCGAACCGCCTTCGGGAAGCGCGGCGAGTTCCACTGCGAGCGCGCCATCCGCAGGTTTCCAGTCACGCTCCACGTGGCCGGCGTAGCCAGGCGCCGCCACGAATACGGTCATGGGCAGATCGACGGTGTGCAGGTCGACGCGCGCCTCACCATCCTGGTTCGTTTCCGCTTGCCTCCAGGTCGTGTTCGGGTAGAGGACGATCACGTGGGCGCCGGGGAGTGGGCGGCCCGCGGCCCGCACCGTGACAGCGACGCGGGCGGGGCTCGGTTCGGCCGGCGCGGACGGCATGATCACGAGCACGTCGGCTTCGTCAATGACGCGGTACCGGGCCGGCTTCCCGCTTGCGCCCAGCGTCTCCCGCATGATCACGGGTACGCCGTCGCCCCGGCGCTCCATGAAATGGCGGCGGTCGCCGCTGCCGGGTATCTCACCGACCGGCATGCGCCCGAGCATGGACGCGAGGACTTCGTTCCGGGTCGCCTGCCGGTCTGCGATGTTATCCACCGTGAGGCCGTTGGGAAGCGCTCCCGGAGACTGCACTTCCAGGCGATCGGCGAACAGGGAGAGCCGTATGCGGCTGCCCCGCATGGAGTAGTCGCGATGGACCACCGCGTTCACGACCGCTTCGAAGATGGCCCGTTCGCTGTACTGCGGGAGATCGAGGCGCGCCGGGTCCTTGTGCGCGCCGACCCGCATGTTGCGCACGGCGAATGCCACCGCTTCGTGGACCTGGCGTTGCAGCGGACCGCCGATTTCCTGGGCATCGACTTGACCGGAGGCGCGATCCTCCCCATGATATCGCGTCGCCGTGATGCACGCGTTGGGCAGCCAATCCTGGGGGTTTGGACAGCAGAGCAGGATACCGGCCACGGTGGCCTGGCGTGCGCCGTTGAGTCCCTCGGCCAGAAGCCCGATCTTGGTGAGACCAATGCGGGGATCGGCCCTTCCGGCGGCACCGAGAAGCGGTTCCCACAGGGCGGCTTCGAGTGTCCCGATTCCGGTTCCGGGCACGGGCTGCTCGTCGAACCAGAGAAAGCGCGCCTGCCCGCGCCGTTGCGCCAGACGCAGCCGCTCGTCGCTGGTCATTCTCCGCTTCGAGCTCCCGATCCTGTGGAAACTGCCGCCCGGGCTGTCGTGCTGGGCATGGCCGGCCGGTATTTCGACCAGCAGCAGCGCTTTGCCGTCGACTTCCCGGCGCAGAATCCTGACCGCCAGAGATGGTGCGATGGAGTCCGAACAGATTTCGACGAGGAGCCGTTCCAGAGCGTCCATCTGCCCGTGCGAAATGCCCTGGACGCTCCCTTCGTCCGTGACGCCGCAGAGCAGCGTGCCGCCCTCGGTATTGGCGAAAGCCGCTATCTCGTCCGCGAGGTCGTCCCGTCTCGGAGAAACGGGTCTATCGCCACGGAACGCTATCTGCTTGAACTCCCAGTAGCTGTCTTCCCCCAGTCGCAACTGGTTTTTGATCTCTTCCGTGCTTACCGACATGGTTCGTCCTCGGATTGCTCCTGTATTTCCTTAATATATTGAAATAAAAGGCCTTATGCCAGTAAATACCCTCGCTTCATGCTTTTCTTCTCGGATTTTTGCACAATCAAGGTTAGCCCGCCATACCCCGAACTTCACGCAACCCACCCCTCGGACAGAACCTCGGCCTGTTCCAAAACCGTCTGCGTCGCCTTCTCCTGCTTGTCGGGCGGGTAGCCGTGCTTGCGGAGGATGCGGCGGACCAGCCGGCGGAGGTTTGCGCGGACGTTCTCGCGGAGCGTCCAGTCGATGGTGACGTTGCTTCGGACCGTTTCGACGAGTTGGCGGGCGATGTCCCGGAGCGTCTCGTCTCCGAGCACCTGGACCGCGCTGTCGTTGGTCTCCAGCGCGTCGTAGAAGGCCAGTTCGTCCTCGGACAGTCCGAGCTGCTCGCCGCGGGCGTTGGCCGCCCGCATTTCCTTGGCAAGTTCGATCAGTTCCTCGATGACCTGCGCCGCCTCTATCGCCCGGTTCTGGTAGCGCCGCAGGGTGTGCTCCAGCATCTCGGCGAAGGATCGGGCCTGCACCACGTTTTTCCGCCGCCGCGTGGACACTTCGCCCT
The DNA here is from genome assembly GCA_963693015.1 of bacterium. Classification (GTDB taxonomy): domain Bacteria; phylum JAAXHH01; class JAAXHH01; order JAAXHH01; family JAAXHH01; genus JAAXHH01. Next base: position 261,902 of record OY843748.1, on the reverse strand, counting down.
TCAGGAGCTTCTGCAACAGCTCCACCGCGAGGTTTCGATGCGGCATCCCGCGCACTTCGGCCAGGAACCCGTCGGAGAGCACGGAGATGTCCGGCTTGTCCAGGCCCGCGGCGGCAAATATGTCCATCACGCCATCGGACGCGACCGCGCGGGAGACGATCTGGCGCACGGCAAGGTCCAACTCCTCCTGGGAGCGCGCCTCTCCGGCCGTCGGCTTCGACAGCGCCGCCCGCACCGTCTGGAAGAATCCGACGTCGTCCCGGATGCGCGTGGTCTCCGGATGCGGCACGGCCAGCGCGAAGGCCTGTGACAGCGCTCGCACGGCGTTCAGGCAGCGGTCCTTGCCGTCCTCCTGGGCCAGCACGTGCTCCTGGGCGGCCGGCAGCAGGCTCAGGCGTTCCTGCGGGGTGCCGGTGCCCCACCTGGACCAGTCGAAGCCGTGGAACAGGGCGCAGCACACGTCGTGCTTCTCCAGCATCACCGCCACCGCCTCCTCCTGGTACAAAGCGGTCCGGCCCGTACCGCCACTCTCCGTGTACGTCGCGAGGGCCCGTTTCAGGTCCTGCGCCAACCCCAGGTAGTCCACGACCAGACCGCCGGGCTTGTCCTTGAACACCCGGTTCACACGGGCGATGGCCTGCATGAGGCCGTGTCCGCGCATCGGCTTGTCCACGTACATCGTGTGCAGGCTCGGCGCGTCGAAACCCGTGAGCCACATGTCCCGCACCAGCACGACCTTCAGCGGGTCGCCGGGGTCCCGGAACCGCTGGGCAAGCTCCTCCCGCCTGGCCTTGTTCCTGATGTGCGGCTGCCAATCCACGGGATCGGAAGCCGAGCCGGTCATCACCACCTTCATGGCGCCCCTGCCGTCCTCATCGTCGTGCCAGTCGGGGCGCAGGCGCACCAACGCCCGGTAGAGATCAATGCAGATGCGGCGGCTCATGCAGACGACCATCGCCTTGCCTTCCAGGGCTTCCAGCCGCCGGTCGAAGTGGGCGACGATATCCCCGGCGATCTGCTGCACGCGGTTTTGCGCGCCGACCACCGCCTCGAGCTGCGCCCACTTGGTCTTGAGCCGCTCCCTTCGCTCCACCTCCTCGCCCTCGGTGGCCTCCTCGAACTCCGGGTCGATGTTCGGTTTCTCGCGTTCATCGAGGGTCAGCTGAGCGAGGCGGCTCTCGTAGTAGATGGGCACCGTGGCCCCGTCCTCGACGGAACGCTGGATGTCGTAGATGCTGATGTAGTCGCCGAAGACGGCCCGCGTGTTGGCGTCCTGAAGTTCGATGGGCGTCCCCGAAAAGCCGACGAAGGAAGCGTTGGGCAGCGCATCCCGCATATGCCGGGCGAACCCGTCGATGAAGTCGTACTGGCTGCGGTGGGCCTCGTCGGCGATGACCACGATGTTGCGCCGGTCCGACAGGGTGGGATGGGTGTCGCCTTTCTCCTCCGGGAAGAACTTCTGGATGGTGGTGAAGACCACGCCTCCGGCGTTCACCGACAGCTTGCCGCGCAGGTCGGCGCGGCTCTCCGCCTGGGCCGGCGGCTGGCGCAGCAGGTCCTGGCAGCGGGAGAAAGTACCGAAGAGCTGGTCGTCCAGGTCGTTGCGGTCGGTGAGGACGACGACGGTCGGGTTCTCCATCGCCGGTTCCCGGATGACGGCCCCGGCGTAGAAGGCCATCGTCAGGCTCTTGCCCGAACCCTGGGTGTGCCAGACCACCCCGATGCGGCGGTCGCCCGGCTTTCCGCCCGGCTTTCGCCCCGCTTCGTATCGTCCCAGTTTTTCGGCGACCCGCGCGTCCGCTCGTTGCAGCTTTGCCGCCCGCAGGGTCTCATACACGGCTACGCCCACGGCGTGGAACTGGTGATAGCCCGCCATCTTCTTGACCAGGGCGCCGCTGCCGTCGTCCTCGAACACGATGAAGTCGCGGATGAGCGCCAGAAACCTGCCCGGCTCGAACACGCCTTCCAGCATCACCTGAAGCTCGGTCATGTGCGGGTCGGCCAGCGTCTCTCCGGTGACGGTGCGCCAGGGTTTGAACCACTCCCGGCCAGCAGTCAAGGTGCCAATACGGGCCTCGGTCCCGTCGGAGACCACCAGCGCCTCGTTCATGGAAAAGAGCGTAGGCAACTCGGATTTGTAGGTCTGAAACTGATGCCACGCCGTCCAGATGGTGGCGTCATCATCTGCCGGGTTCTTCAACTCGATGATGCCCAAAGGCAGGCCGTTGACGAACAGCACGACGTCCGGTCTGCGCTTGTTCTGGTCCTCGGTGACCGTGAACTGGTTGACGGCCAGCCAGTCGTTGTTGGCAGGATTTTCGAAGTCGATGATGCGAACCTGGTCTCCGCGCACCCGTCCATCAGCGTCCCGGTACTCGATATCCACGCCATTGACCAGCATCCGGTGAAAGGCGCGGTTGCGGGCTTCGAGGGTTGAGCCTTGAGGTTGAGTCAGCTTTCGGTAGGCGTCGTCCAGCGCCGATGCGGGCAGTGCAGGGTTGAGGGCGGCGAGGGCATCCCGCTGCCGTTGTTCCAGTACGACCTGCCCGTAGTCTCCGCGCTCTGCGTTGGGCGTATCGGGGGCGATGTCTGGACCGTGGGCTACATGCCAGCCGAGATCGGACAGCCAGTCGAGGGCTGCCTGTTCGACGTCGGCTTCGGTGAGTGTGGTCATGGGAATAACTGACGACCTGCGCTAGCGATGGCGTATACGAGTCCTAACATTATGCTATGTTGTCCTTTATCCTATATCAGCGTTCACCCGCCACGTCGGCCAAGGCCGCCTTAAGTACTTGAAGACAGACTCTGGCGGTATGTTCATCAGGTGTAAAGCCTGAGTTCATTTGCTGATACGGATGGATGTAGTTTCGGAAATCTCTCAGTCCATGGCTGAATTTCTGCACATCCGGTTTTAAAAGGCCTATATCATGTGCCACGTTGATGAACTCTGATAGAGACCATTCGTGGAATGCCTTAACCTTACCGTCTCGCTCATTCTTGGGGCTGGCACTTGATCTGTTGAACTTTTTCGGTTCCTTCTGCGCTGCACCTAAGAGAACACCCTCCAAGACACTGCCACACTGGAAAATGACGGACAGGTGCGCTCCAACAGAAAGACAATCTTGAGCCTCCTTTAGACGAGCTTGGACTATCGGTACCGCCAACGACTCGATTGGCAGCATTTGGATATTGGGAAACTCAAACTGTAAATCCAAGAATCCCTTATCGGTTTCGGGGTTCGCTTGAGGTGCTCTGCCCATAAGTCTAGCGACGATATCTCGGCTTTTCCTGAGCGATGTAGTATCGCGTTCGAGGCCAATCGAATCGCATCTGGCTTCATAGACGTCAAGTAATTCAGATAACACTTCGCCCACAAGGGCATCAGGTTCCATATCCCAAAAAGCGCGCATCTTCTTAGCTTTGGAAACTCTAGCATTGGAAACACCATAAATTTGATACTTATCACTGTGGATTTTGACATTGAATCCATCGAAAAACTGCCCAAATGTCGCGTCACTAAATGCCAATACATAACCACCGCCCATGCCTAGGATGTTTTCGAGGTATAGTTTTTCAGCAGTTGAAAGACTACTCATGTTAAGATTTTACCCGTATCTTCCTCGCCACCAACATTGGCAGCAATGTATCTCTTTGATTGGCTGCGGACTTAGACCTAAGCTTAAAAGCTAAACTACGGTCCATCAATGGCTGCATGAAGCGGTTCATGGCTTTCAGTACACGGGCGTCAGGTACGACGGTGAGGGCCTCGTGGAGGTGCCGTCGCTGGATATGACCCATAGTGGTCGCTTTGTCTGCTGCAATGTCCCTAAATACGGGCAAATGCCTCTGTACCCAATAGTAGTAAAGCCATTTGGGGTATTTCTCTGATGTCACTTTGAATAGGTGTTGGTTTAGTGCCCCATTACCTCCAGTCCAAATATCTAGTAGCAAGCTACCGGACCACGAGAACAACACGTCCCCATCCTGAACGATGTACTGCGTAGGCAGGTCCGCGCTGGCAAGGTCCGCTCCCGTAGATTGCCCTGCCCGCAACTGGGCAATCTTTATCACTGGCAGCGTAAGTCCACCCTTGGGCGGATACTTTTGCAATGCCAAGCCGTTCAGGAATGACGCAATCGAATCTAAAGGCTTCACCTCCCACTCCGCCGGGATCTCCCCCAGGTCGGAGGGGACTAGCCGGTCAGGGAAGAGGTCGTAGTGCTCAGCAGGGACGCCAGCGATAGACTCCCCGCGACGCCAGCGGCCCTCCATCTTAGCCCGAACCGGTTCGAAGTCCACGAACCATGACTTGAACAGTGCCCGGGCCATCGCCTCCAGCGTCTCGTTCATGCGACGGTTCAGTTCTATCTTGTCATCCAGTGTGCCAAGGACTTGGGCGATGGCGTGTTGTTCAGGAAGGGGCGGAACCCTTAGAGGGAGTTGGGCGAGGTCGGTACCAGTTATTCCCGCCACGGCCACTTGCCTACGAATCGTATCCAGTGAGTGAAGGCCGATTGGAGAGTTGAAATAGTAATACAGAAATAGAGAATCCGCTTTCGTTGGGTCGGGTCTGGCGCGAATGATCGACGACTCGAATGCAGTAGGCTCGTTTATCTCAAGGACGACACAACATTTGCCAGCACCTTCGGCAACAAGGGAACGACGGGCAAATAAGAGATCACCTGTTTGGACGCTGAACCTATGTTGTTCCGACTCCGATAATTCGGCTCGTCTCATCTGCACGTCACGAAGCCGTGGATTTGCGAATAGCTCTCCCATATTCACGATGTTAACGCCACGGCCATGGAATTCTTTCTTCTTGTATACGCCGTTGCGCACTGGCTCAACGAGGAGTTGTGCGAATTGGGATTCACGCCATTGGCCCGAAGCAAGGGTGAGTGTCGCTCCATCTCGATTCGCTCTGTCCTGTCCATCCACGTAGCCTCGCTCAGCCATTGACGTCGTTCTCCTCAATTCGACACCCGTCGCAGGACAAGCGCTTCGACTACATCGGCGCAGTCAGGTCCGCTTCCGGCCTGACCATTCGCGTCCTCGTGCTGCCCTTCCCATGTGTGTTTCCCCATGTTCAGGGCGATCCTGACCACGGAGAGCCGCTCAGGTGTCAAGTCGTCGTAGCCGTTCTCATAGCCGTTCACTACCACGCGCAGGCCGGGTGGATATTTCTCCAGTAGCTGTATCAATTCGTCGACGGTCACTGTTTCCCCTCCGGTAACTTCTCGAAAGCTCCTCACCCCGCAGCCGTAACCGCAGCATCCACCACGGCCGCAGTAGTCTGAGGCTGCGGTATGGGTTCGCCGTCTTCGCGCATTCCTTCGATGTGGAACGCGATGGCTTCACGAATTTCCTTCAACACCGCTTTGCGGGTGCCCACGCTGGCCACGCACCCGGGCAGATCCGGCACGTAGGCTGCGTAGTTGTTCGAGGTCCTCTCAATGACCACAGTGTATTTCATGGCTCTGTCTGCTCCTTTAGCCCTACCTGCTTCATTTGTTCAGGGGAAAGAGGTCATTAGTTCACACCATCGGTGATAGCGAGGTCGAAGTCGCTCCAGTCCTCCGACTCTGCGGCCATGGCGCGGGCGGTCTCCTCCCAGGTCAGGTTATGGGTCTCCTTCCCCTGTAGGACAACGCAGTCCTCCATCTCTTCCAGCGTCAGACGGTCACTCCATCCGTACTTGTCCAGGAGCGTCTTGGGAAGGCGGATGCCTTTAGAGTCGCCAATCGGAATCAGTTTGACTTCCCTGATGCGAGACGATTTGTTCATGCGCTTCGCTTCCGCTGTGTGGACCGATGACGTAGTTACAGTGATTTCAATCCTGCCGGTGTCAATGTTCCTAGCACCCTATCGTGGTTCAAACCCCAACCGCGCCAGGTTCGCCTCGATCTCAGCATCCAGCCGTTGGGCCTCGGCTTGCTGCTTTCGCCACTCGGCCGAGAGTCGGGTCATCTTCTCCTCGAAAGGCTCGCTGTCGTCTTCCTGCGGAGCCGCGCCGACGTACCGGCCGGGAGTGAGTACGTGGCCATGCTTGCGAATTTCCTCCAGCTTCGCGCTCTTGCAGAAACCGGGAACGTCTTCGTATTCATTAGTCTTCTGCGCGCCGCGCCATGCGTGGTAGATGCCGGCGACGCGGGCTATGTCCTCCTGGGACAGGTCGCGGCGGGTACGGTCGAACATGTGCCCGAGCTTGCGGGCGTCGATGAAGAGCGTTTCGCTCTCGCGGTCCCGGTGCGCTCCGTTGCGGCGGCCGCGGCGCAGGAACCAGAGGCAGGCGGGTATCTGCGTGGAGCGGAAGAGCTGGCCCGGCAGCGCGATGATGCAATCCACGAGGCCGGCCTCGATGATATTCTTGCGAATCTCACCTTCGCCGGACTGGTTCGACGACATGGAGCCGTTGGCAAGGACGAAACCCGCAATGCCTTGTGGTGCAAGGTGATACAGGAAGTGCTGCACCCAGGCGAAGTTGGCGTTTCCCACCGGAGGAACGCCGTACGCCCACCGCCTGTCGTCACGCAGCCGGTCTCCTCCCCAGTCGGAGACGTTGAAGGGCGGATTGGCGAGGATGTAGTCGGCCCGCAGATCCCGGTGCCGGTCGTTGTGGAAGCTGTCGCCGTGCTCGATCTGCCCCGCGATGCCCCGGATCGCCAGGTTCATCCTGGCCATGCGCCACGTCGTGTAATTGGACTCCTGGCCGTAGATAGAGATGTCACCCTTGGCTTTTCCGTCGTTTCCGTTGCCGCTGGCATGGTGGCTGATGAACTCCACCGACTGGACGAACATGCCGGAGGAGCCGCAGCAGGGGTCGTAGACGCGGCCCTTGTACGGCTCCAGCATCGCTACGAGTAGCCGCACCACCGAACGCGGAGTGTAGAACTCGCCCCCCTTGCGGCCCTCGGCCAGGGCGAACTGCTCCAGGAAGTATTCGTAGACGTTGCCCAGCACGTCGGTGGCGCGGGCTTCGGCGCCCCCTACCTTGATGTTGCTCACCATGTCGACCACCTGCCCCAACCGGTTCTTGTCCAGCGCCGGACGGGCGTAGTCCTTGGGCAGCACGTCCTTGAGCGCCGGGTTGTCCCGCTCGATGGCGATCATGGCTTCGTCGATCAATCGCCCGATTGTGGGCTGGCGCGTCTGGTTCTTGAGATACTGCCATCGTGCCTCGGGAGGTACCCAGAAGATGTTCTCTGCAATGTACTCGTCCCGATCCTCGGCGGCGTCCTTGCCCCACTCGGCGAGCACCTCGGCATGGCGCTCCTCGAAGGCGTCGGAAATGTACTTGAGAAAGATCAGGCCAAGCACCACGTGCTTGTACTCGGCGGCGTCCATGCTGCCCCTGAGCGCGTCGGCCATCTTCCACAGTTCGGATTCGTAGCCGGTGGTGGTGCTGTTGGTGGTGGTCTTTGTGCTTGGACGGTTGGCTTTCGCCATTTGCGGTACTCCTGGGTGTTACGATGGTAAGTACTTGAGGGCGTCGGCTATCACACGGGTGATCGATTCTGCTGTAAGTTCGACTGTAAGACCAGATACCAACAAAGAAAGCGCAGCCGCAGTCAATCCAGCGAAATCTCTCATATTCGCCTCCTTTACTACCTTGGATATTCCCGCAGTTTTAAGGAAGCCGACTCCTGGCGCAACTAACGCCCGCAAGTACTCAAGGAATTCCGTGCAAAGTTGTTTGTTACATACATTTCCTTACAACTCGTCCGATCAACAGCGTCACGAGGTATGGTCCACCGTGTTGACAGAAACCGGTACACGTTGTCAGAGTTTCGAAAGTGCGATATCTATGGTTTCTTGTATCAAATTGAGCGGCACCACAATGCCAAGGCCTGAATTCTCTTCGAAAATCATCCGCGGTCTTCCGGTCTGGTTGCTTATGGCGACTTCGCGGTACGGCAAGTAAGCGGACACCATTCCTATGAGCCCACACCTATTGTTGCTCTGTGTACCAACAATGGAAGTGGGTTCAGGTTTAAGAAGGACTGGACCACCACTGTTGCCCGGAAAGATCGAAGCATCGATCAAGAATGACTTACTGTTTCCCTTTAACCAATCTTGAATACGTGCGACGATCCCTTGCCTTACTACTGCGTAGTTTCGTTCGTCCCCAGCCTCGCCTAAAGGAAACCCTAAGACGAAAACTCCATCACCCTCACAAACTTCACTTTCCCGTGCTTGTTCAAGGGTAAACACGTCTGTATCACCATAGAAAGAATAGTACTCAATTCCATCGTCTTTTAATGTCTGATAATTAATACCCAAGACAGCTACATCAACGTCAGAACTCGGATGTAAAGTCCAGGCCGTTGAACCGTCAGTCTTTTTTAGTGGGATGGAGTAGATACTCGGTTCGGCTCCCACTGCCCTGTTAAAACGCACATGAAGTTGATTATTGCCGGATGTGTTTTCAAAAACATGCTTATTGGTCACAAGATAGATTCTATACGTCATTTGACCATTTTCATTATTCACTCCTGCGGGAGAACCATATACAAAGCCTGTAGCTGAGTATTGCATCTTCCCATCATTAGATGGACTGCCGAGGGCAACAACGGAGTTTAAAAAAGCCGGTGGTAACAGTGCCATAGAAACTCCAATTCGTTTCTCGTACTCGACAACTTATCTTTGCTTCACGCCCCCACCTTCGCCTCGAACGCCGCAATCTCATCCGCACCCTCCAATACGCCGATCTCCAGGTGAAAATCCCGCACCTCGTCCGGTTCGATGTGCTGCAGGTAGCCGTTCTTGCGGTTCCAGGACCGGCCGAGCATGCTGACGTTGCCCGGTTCGATGCCGGTGACGTAGGTCCCCCGGTGGAAGTGCTGCCAGTGGGTGACGATGGGAATTTCCGCCTTGGGGAAGGACCAGTACAGGCCGAGGCCGAGCCGGTCGTTGATCAGGCCGACGCGGCACTGTCCGGCGGCATCGGCGCGGGGATGGAGGATGTAGACGTCGTCGTGCGCTTCGTCCCGGGGTGCGGAGACCGTGGCATAGGTCTCGGGGCCGACCTCCCGGTCTTCGAGCCATTCGGTCGTCTTCTCGCTGTCGATGACGACGCGAGTGCCCTCGTCGAGGACGGGGAAACCGGGGTTGCAGTGGTAGACGAACATCAGGGGCGACCGGTCTACCGACTGGTTGTGTATACGGTCGTGGATGTGCAGCGATTTCTCGCCCAGGACGGTCGAAATTTCCCGGGTGAGTTCCAGGTTGGTGCCGAAGACGACGGCCTCCCTGACCTTCCCGCGCACCTTGACGATGTAGTCGTCGCCGTCCCACTGGCCGTCGGTATGGACCTGCCGGGCGGGAAGGAAGGAAAGGCGGCCGTGGAGGCCCAGTTCTTCGTTTTCCTCTTCCGGATCGGTCTCCGGATGCCCCGTGAAGGTCATCCCGCAACTCAGGACCAGGCCGCCGTAGAAACCGCGCATCCAGCCGTAGCCCTGCGGTTCGTAGAACGACGGCCCCATGTCGCCCGTGTTGCCGCGGAAGCAGAGCGACATGCCCTTGTAGTGGGCCGATGCCACGTCCAGCGCCCGTCCCGGCAGCAGGGAAAAGCACAGGCCCGAGGCGTTGAACACTTCGATGAGATCGGCCCCCCGGTCGCTGCCCTCCCGCAGTTCGCCGTACCGGGCGTGGGCCACCTGGCTCATGTCTCCGATGAGATCGAGCAGTTCCCTTCGCGTGTAGTCGTTTCCAAATAGACGCGCCATGTCATCTTCTCCCTGTTTACTTGCGCTGGATCTTCTTTACTTGCGCTGGATCTTCGCCCAGGTATCGCGCAGGGCGATGGTCCGGTTGAACACGGGGCCGTTCGACTGCGATTCAGCCTCGTCAGTTACCAACCCGGCGGATTTCGATTCGACCTCGTCGACACAGAAATAGCCCAGCCGCTCGAACTGGTAGTTCACGCCGGGTACGGCCTCCGCCAAGCCGGGTTCGACCTTGCAGTCCGTGACGATCTTGAGCGAATCGGGATTCAGCAGCGACCGGTCATCGTCTGATTCGCCCGGACGGGGCTCCGGGTCGCTGAAGAGCCGGTCGTAGAGCCGCACGGTGGCGTTCAGGGCGTGCGCGGCCGACACCCAGTGGATGGTGCCCCGGACCCTTCTGCCGTCGGGCGTGGTGCCGCCCCGGGATTCGGGATCGTAGGTGCAGCGCAGTTCGACGACCCGGCCCTCGTCATCCTTGATCACGTCCGTGCAGGTGATGTAATAGCCGTAGCGCAGGCGGACTTCGCGACCCGGCGCCAGCCGGAAGAACTTCCGCGGCGGATCTTCCATGAAATCGTTCCGCTCGATGTAGATCTCCCGGGAGAAGGGCACCTGCCGCGTCCCCATGCCCTCGTCCTCCGGGTTGTTCACGGCTTCCATCTGCTCGGTGCGGTCGGCGGGGTAATTGGTGATCACGACCTTCAGCGGGTCCAGCACGCCCATGACCCGGGGCGCCCGCCTGTTCAGGTCTTCCCGGATGATGAAATCCGACAGGGCCATGTCGATGAGGTTGTGGTTCTTGGCCACGCCGACGCGGTCGCAGAGGGTCCGGATGGCCTCGGGCGTGTATCCCCGGCGGCGCAGGCCGGAGAGCGTGGGCATGCGGGGATCGTCCCATCCGGACAGCACGCCTTCTTCGATAAGGGGCCGATAGAAGCGCTTGGACAGCACGGTGTGGGCCAGCACCAGCGGGGCGAATTCGATCTGCTGGGGATGGTAGACGGCCAGCCGGTCCAGGATCCAGTCGTAGAGCGGCCGGTTGTTCTCGAATTCCAGCGTGCAGAGCGAATGGGTGATGCCCTCGATGGAATCCGACAGGCAATGGGTGAAGTCGTACAGGGGATACACCCGCCACTTGTCCCCCGTGCGGTAATGATGGGCGTGCCGGATGCGGTACAGCACGGGATCGCGCATCGTCAGGTTGGGGTGGGCCATGTCGATCCGGGCCCGCAGCACGTGGGCGCCGTCCGGGAACGCCCCGGCCTGCATGCGCTCGAACAGATCCCGGTTCTCATCGGCCGGCCGGTCGCGGTACGGACTGTTCCGGCCCGGTTCCGTGGGCGTGCCCCGGTGGTCCCGCATTTCCTCCCAGGTCAGGCTGTCGACGTAGGCGTCCCCCTGGTCCACGAGTTGCAGCGCGTAGGCGTACAGCTGATCGAAGTAATCCGAGGCGAAGTACAGCCGGTCTTCCCAGTCGAATCCCAGCCACCGGATGTCCCGCTTGATCCCCTCGACGTAGTCCACGTTCTCGGTCTCGGGGTTCGAGTCGTCGAACCGGAGGTTGCACAGGCCGCCGTACTCCTCCGCCACGCCGAAGTTCAGGCAGATCGACTTGGCGTGGCCGATATGGAGATAGCCGTTCGGTTCCGGGGGAAAGCGGGTCATCACCTTGCCCCCGAACTTGCCGCTTTCCATGTCCGCGTCGATGATTTCGCGTATGAAATCGCGGTACGGTTTTTCCGTGCTCATAAGTTCCTGTTCCGGTTACCGTTGGGGCGGATTCGAGACCGTATAATATAGGGCGTCAGGGGGGAATTGGCAAGGCGTGGAGAAAGGGGTATCGGTTAGAAACCCAGGATACCTTTCCCTCCCGTTTCAGATTGATCCAAACTGTCTGGAATCCGCTACGCCTGGATCATTGTGTAGAAACCCGTTCAACATTCGTATTGACAACATCGCGAAAACCCGTACCATAAAATCAGATCGACATCAGGTCGGTAGTTGTCGGACCGTACAAAAGAAGGCTGGTTATGTTACTTGATTTGCTAGTGTATCTGGGGGAAAAGATCAGCGAATGGAGCATGAAACGAAGACGTGCAAAATCTGCCGTTAGCACTTAGTCTTCTTTTCAGCAAAAGCAAATGCGTTGTACATCGTCTTGTCATGTGTGGTTAAGTAGACGATTTCTGATTTTTGAATGGCGACTGCGAAATCCTGGTCGCCATTTTCATTAGGAGGTAGTCTCCCAGTTCCAACGCCCCTTTTCTCTGGTTTTTCAGCGTTATTTCCTTCTTGAATCCCATCCTTGTACTGGCATAGATAAAAGTACGGTCAATATACACAAGCAGACAGCGAACATTTCGAAACTGTCGAAGTTGATATTCCATCCAAACGCCCATTCGATAAGTTGGACTACGGTCCAGTAGACGATTGCATAGATCAAATATCCTTCGAGCGCAGAAGCGAGAATCAGCCTGGGCCCGTTCACTTTTACAGTCTGATACATGTTCGATGGGAAAAAAGACAACGACATGTATCCGATCAATACGGGGTATATTATCAGTCCTGCATTCACTCCCAAATCAGGGACCCCCTTTAAGCATATTCAGTCACGGAATCAAATCCCGTCTCGCAAATGATTCATCGTAATCAAAATCGCACTGCCGATCCCGCCTCGTCCTCGCTGAACAAATCCACATAGCTCTTATATATGAATCTCCGATGGCGACGTCGCCCGGTGAATTCGTGAAGTATCCCGCAGTCGACCAGACGGGCGACCATGGTGTTCGCCGTGGCGTAGGTCGTCCCGAGTAAGGCCCGTACGATATCCACCGAAACAATCGGATGTTCGTAGAGGTGATCCAATATGCGGTGGCCATTGCCCGCGGCGCGCTCGAATTCCTCGTTAATCAGATCACGGTCGGTTTCGCGCAGGGAGAGTATGCGGCGCGTGGTTTCCGTCGCCTGTGCGCTTGCCTCCACGATGCCGCGCAGAAAGAAGGCAAGCCACCGCTCCCAGGTTCCTTCGTCGCGCACAGATTGCAGTTCCGCATAGTATTGGGTCCGATGGCGCTTGAGGAAATAGGACAGGTAGAGCACCGGTTTCCGCAAAACGTCTCTTTCGCAGAGCAAGAAGGTGATGAGCAACCTGCCGACGCGGCCGTTGCCGTCCAGAAAAGGATGGATCGTCTCGAACTGTGCGTGTATCAGGCCGATTTTTATGAGCAGCGGCAGCTTGTTGGTGTCGTCATGTATGAACCGTTCCAATTTCGAGATGTCCTCGGCGATCTGATCAGGCGGCGGCGGGACGTAAATCGCCTCGTTGAGCGTACACCCGGGCGGGCCGATCCAGTTCTGACTGGTACGAAACTCTCCTGGCGTGAGACGAGCACCCCGGACGCCCTTCAGCAGCCTGGCATGGATTTCGCGTATCAACCGCGCCGAAACCGGAAGATCGGAAAGGCGTTCCAGCCCGTAGTTCATGGCATGGACGTAGTTCACGACCTCGTCCACGTCGCTTGGTAGATCAGGATCGAAAACCCTGGCCTCGGCGGCCAGCAGGTCCTGTAGCGAGCTCTGCGTCCCTTCGATCTGACTCGATAGCACCGCCTCCTTGCGGAGATACATCAGTACGAACAAATCCTGATCTGGCAGTATATGAATCGAACCGTCCAGTCTGCCTAAGGCGAGATCCGCGCTGGAGAGCAGTTCCTGTAGTTCTCCGGTAATGTGCAGAGGAGGATCGGGCGGCAGAGCAGCAGGTATGAAAGCCCGATAGCCCGTGGGCTGTCTCCTGTACAGGCCGGCACGGTGGGTATGATCGTTCGGTTGACTGGTCATATTCGGGTTTGTTTCCTCGGGGGTGTTGGTCCTGGTTATATTGTTTCCTCGGAGTGTGTTGGTCCGAGTTGTATTGTTGTCATCATTCAGTACAGGAGGGATTCGTCATTTTATTAAAGACAGACGATAATACAGCGAATCTATGGCTCCATATTAAATACTGTCTTTAATATAGGGCCGTTTAGACACCATATGCAAGATAAAACATAGTTAGAACCAGTACTATTTGGCAGGAAGACGTTACGGCGTGTAATTGGAGGGAAACGTTACTAAGTGCAAGACAGGTTAAATTGTCCTGAACGTTGAGGAAATGCGCGCGGGGAGTTACTACTAAGACGGAAAACCAGTGGCGGCACGAAACCCTACAGCCAAACTGCCGCCCTCGATTCACATGTCCACAGCTTATCGGACCTCGGTGTATTCTCGGGCCCGACGACGGACTCTCGAACGAATCTCCTCTCCATTCGTTACCAGTTCCCTGGATAACTCATAGACCTTCTGAGCGTTCATCCAGAACGCCGGAGCCTGGTCGAAGTACTCACCCAACGCGATGGCGGTCTCAGCCGTCACACCACGCCTTTCGTGTACTATTTCATGAAGTCGCGTGGCAGGAAGGTCTATATCCCGTGCCAGTCCGTTGACGGTCAGACCCATTTCATGGATCTGCTCAAGCAGGAGTGCCCCGGGGTGTGTGGCAGTCCTATTTGTGGGTACGTTCATAGCGAATCCCTTTTCATTCGTAATGGTTGCTCAATTCCACCTCGAAGGCATCGCCGTTTTTCCAAGTGAAACATATCCGCCAACCGACTGAAACGCGGATGCTGAACCGTTCTTCACCTATTCCCTCGAGTTGTTCGAGTCTGTTCCCGGGTGGTACCCTTAGATCACGAAGGTCCGTGGCATAGTTGATTCGATCCAATTTGTTTCGCGCCCGGTTGACTAGTTGCTGGGGCATGGACTTGTCACGCACACCGAAGAATACGTTTTCCGTTCGCTTGTTGGCAAAGGATCGAATCATGCGTTAAGGTATTACGAATGGCGTAATACGTCAAGCGTAATATGAACATACGTGAAAATCGAAAGCGATGCTATTGATTTTCACATTTATGGGTTCCTCACGCACGATGGCCGGGTATTACATACCTGAGCGACATGCTCGTTCAGGCATTGATCTTCCACTTTAGAAATAGTATTAACGCCCAAAGGCCAATTGCGATGGGGACAAGTGTAGCCGTGGCCATCACCGACAGAATGATCAACTCTACGGTGTTAAATGACTCTAACATGATGGTACCTCGATAAGCGTAATGACTACGTGGCAATCGAAAAAACGAAAGCGATCCTACAGGAAAATCGAAAGCGACGCTATTAATTATCTACGTCACCCTCGCCCACGCCGCGATATGCGGCGGGATGACCATGGGACGCCGTGTGGCGACGACTTCCGCGCGGATGCGTTGGGGCAGCGTATCCACGTCCACTTCCTCCGCGGTCGCGATGCCGTAATGTTCCAGGAGCGGGACGACGCTCCGGAAGGTATCCGCGGCGTACGCGTACCCCGGCCAGTCTTCGGAACCGCCCAGCAGCATGCCGGCATCGAAGGTGGGTTCGGGCAGGCCCGCATCGGTGAACACACGGTGCAGTTCCATCCCCATGTCGGCGTTTGCGCCGGAGCGCTCGAACACTTCGATGATCCAGTCGATCAGCCGGCCCATGAGCGGCGTGTCCGGATTCCGATACGACCGGCTCATGGTGAAATCGATCTCCTGGAACATGACGATGCTTCCGGCGTGCAGGCGGCCCAACAGCTGCCGAAGGACCGCCGTCGGATCGGGCAGGTACATGAGCACGAGCCGCCCGATCAGGGCGTCGAAACCCGCCCCGGTTTCGAGTGTCTGCACGTCTCCGGCCAGGAACTCCACGTGGTCGTATCCCGCGATACGGGCGCGCTCCCGGGCCACTTCGAGGATTTCGGGGTTCATGTCCACGCCCAAGACTTTCCCATCGGGCCCCACCAGTTCCGCGGCGATCAGCGCCACGTCGCCGGCCCCGCTGCCGATATCGAGCACCTTCATGCCCTTCGACAGGCCCGCCGACTCCAGAAACCGCCGCGTGATCGGCTCGAAGAGGCGTGACTGTTCGATCAGGCGCTCCGTTTCCTCATCGCTTCTTCCCATCGTGTATTGACGCTCGCCGCGTTGATCCGACATGTGCGGGGTAGCTCCTTTCCGGATACTTCACTGGTGTGTCTGCTGTTTATTCATAGCGATGGTATCGTTCGCTTTCGATCTGAAAAATTGGGTATCGTGATCTGACGCGTCAACCTCTTTAGGACCTTCCCGCACTTTTCCGGGTGCGCTGCATGATCGGGCGCTCCCCTTACTCCTTCACCGCCCCGAGCGTGATCCCCCGCACTCCCCTCACTCCTTCACCGCCCCGAGCGTGATCCCCTGCACGAATTCCCGCTGCATCGCAAGGAACAGGACCATGATGGGCAGGATGGAGAGCAGCGTGCCGGCCATGAGCATGCCGTACTCCTGCCGGTAGACGCCCACGAGGCTGGCCAGGCCGAGGGGCAGGGTGTACTTGTCGGCGTCCCGCAGCACGATCATGGGCCACAGAAACTCGTTCCAGGCACCGAGGAACCCGAAGATGCTCAGGGCGCCCATGGCGGGTTTCACCGTGGGCAGGATGACGCGCCAGTAGATGCCGAACTCGGACGATCCGTCGATCCGCGCCGCGTCGACCAGGTCCGTCGGAATGCCGAGGATGAACTGCCGCATGAGGAACACGCCGAATCCGCTGGACGCCAGGTAGGGCAGGATCACGCCCTGATAGGTGTCGAGCCAGCCGAACTGGTACAGCAGGGTGAAGAGGGGGACCAGCACCAGGTGAAAGGGGATCATCATGGACGCGAGGACGATGGCGAACAGGATGCCGCGCCCCCTGAACGAGTACTTGGCGAAGGCGAAACCGCCCATGGTGGCGATGGCGAGGAGGAGGAGCGTGTGCGAAGTGGCCAGGAACGTGCTGTTGACGACGTACTGGACGATCGGCATTTCCTGGAACAGCCGGGTGAAGTTCTCGAGCGTTGGTTCCTGGGGCAGGAAGGTGGGCGGGTAGGAGAAGATCTCGCCGGACGGCTTGAACGAAGCGGACACGACCCAGAACAGGGGCGTGAGCACCAGCAGGGCGAAGAAGACCAGGAGGATGTACGTCAGCACAGTTCGCAGGGAAAACCTCATGTTCCTCATTGCTCCCTGAACGTCCCCAGCGCCGCGCGCGTACGGGGGCCGTCTGGAAAGGGAAAAACTCATCCTCATTGCTCCCTGAACACGCCGAAGAACCGGACCTGGATGATGGAAATGACGCCGATGATCACGGCCAGGGCCCAGCCGATGGTGGCCGCGTAGCCGAGGTTGATGAACTCGAACCCGTGCTTGTACAGGTACATCACCATCGTCATGCTCGCGTTGCCGGGGCCGCCCTCCGTGAGCACGTAGGGCAGGTCGAAGAGCTGGAACGAGCCGATCATGGAGGTGATCACGACGAAGGCGATCACGGGTTTGAGCGCGGGGATCGTCACGTGAATGAAGCTCTGCCACGGTCCCGCGCCGTCCACGGCCGCCGCCTCGTACAACTCCTGCCGGATGCTCTGGAGCCCCGCGAGGAAATAGACCATGTTGAACCCCGCCCACCGCCAGACGCCGGCCAGCACGAGGGCGGGCATGACCAGGTCCGGGTCCTGGAGCCACTGGATTTCCGAGCCGAGGACCTTGTTCACCAGGCCGTATCGCCGGTCGTAGAGCAGGTAGAAGATCACGGCGATGAACACGCCGGAGATGAGGACGGGGGAGAAGAAGGAGAGGCGGAACAGGTTCCGGCCCTTCAGGCGGGCGTTGCTGAGGAGCAGGGCGAGGACCAGGGCCACGGGCAGTTGCAGGAGCAGGCTGCCAGCCGCGAAATAGGCCGTGTTCCAGAGGGCGGTCCAGAAGAGGGGATCGGCGATCAGCCGCTCGATGTTCGCCAGGCCCACGAAGGTCTCGTTCCGCATGCCCCGGACGCTGTACGTGCTGAGCCGGATCGAATCGAACAGGGGATAGACCATGAAGACCCCGAAGAGCGTGAAGAACGGGGCGAGGAAGAAGTAGGGGGCGTAGCGGGGTCTCATGGGATCTGTCGCATCGGACTTGTCGATCGAGCCGGACTAACTGTCTCGACCGCGCTGTTCCGTTTTACCGCCTTCATTCGCCGCGGTCATTCACCTTCATTCGCCGCGGTCATTCGCCTTCATTCGCCGCGGTCGATTTCATCTGTCCATCCGTGTTCGCCGCGGTCGATTTCGTCTGTCCATCCGTGTTCGCCGCAGTCGTCTCCCGCATCAGCGCGCGGACCTGGTCCGCCAGGTTCGAAAGCGCATCGGCGGGCGTCCGTATCCCGTTGGCGGCCTCGTACACGGCCTGCCGCAGCAGGTCGTTTGCCTCGGCCCAGTACGGGTTCAGGTAGAAACCGGGGATGTCGGGCGCCAGGTCCGTCAGCTTCCTGCCCAGGACCTGTCCGCCCAGGTAGGGATCCGGCTCGGAGAACACCGGGTTGGACCACGCCGAACGGATCGGCGGGATGATATAGGTCTTGCGGTAGCGGTTCGCGAGGGCCTCGTCGTCCATGTAGGCGTATTTGACGAATTCCCAGGCGAGATCGGGGTTCTCGGCCTGGTCCGTGATCGCGATCATCGTTCCGCCCCAGGTCGAGGTGCGGCGTTCGCCCTCTCGCCAGGCCGGCAGGGGCATGGCCCGCCACTTTCCGGCCAGTTCGGGGACGAATCGCCGTACCGAACCGATATACCAGTCCGGGGCCAGGATGCCCAGCACCACGCCTTCCTTCATGGCGGCGAAATTGGCCGGGTCCTGGGAGAATTCGGGGATGGCCAGCCGCTCTTCGTTGAGCAGGCGGCAATAATACTCCAGGGTGGACACGGCGATTTCGTTGTCGATGATGACCCCGCCGTGCTCGTCGAACATCCCGCCGCCGTTCTGCAGGAGCAGCAGCCAGAAGTGGCCGGGCTTGTGGGCGCTCAGCAGGAGCGGGTATCGGTCCGACCTGCCGTCGCCGTCGTCGTCGCGGGCGAGGAGCCTTGTCTCGCGGACGAAATCGTCCCAGGTTTTTATGGACTCTGGGTTGATGCCGGCCTCTTCGTACGCGTCGTGCCGGTAGAGCAGGACGACGGGGTGGACGTCGTGGGGCAGGCCGTAGACCCGGCCGTCGAGGGACCAGGGCGCCATCCGGGCCCGGACGAATTCGTCCATGATCCCGTCGGCCTCGATGCGGTCCGTCACGTCCACGAAGCCGATTTCTTCCCTGCTCCCCTTGAAGAAGCGCCCCACCGAGGAGATCTCCACTTCGGCCAGGTCGGGCGCGCCGATGCCTGATAGAAACGCGGCCAGCAGTTTATCGTGGCTTTTGGAAACCTGGCGCAGTTCGACTTTGACCCCGGGATTCGCGGCTTCGAAGGCGGGTATTCTCGCGGCGTACTCATCGTAGTGGATCTGGTGGAAGACCCAGAATTCCAGCGTGCTGGTCTGGTCATCCCCGCGGAACACGATGACAGGGAAGGCCAGGAGGAAGAGCAGGCCGAAGATCAGCGGCGCCTTGCCGAAATGATTCATGGTTTATGTTCGTTTCCGGTTAGCTTCGCTCCGGTTAGCTCCGCGCTCAACCATCCCCCATGGCCCGCCGAATGGGCCCCATCACGGGTTCGACGACCTCGTCCGGCGGCGGGGAAGTGAAGAACGATACCGCGACACCCGCGACGGATGCGGCCATGAAACTCCATGCGACGGGCATGAGCCCCGGATTGGGCAGCCATTCGTAGAACATGGCGACGAGCACGGCGTTCCCGGCGATGATGGCCGTGATGGCGGCCGGCGCGGTAAAGCGTTTCCAGTGCAGGCCGAGCAGCCAGATGGGCGTCAGCGTGACGAACCCGGAAAAGGACAGCTGCGCCAGGGCGAAGATGGACGCCGGCCTGAGGATCACGATATAGTAGGCGATCCCGCCGAGTATGACGAGGAACAGCCGGCCGAGCACTACTTGCCTGCGCTGCGACAGCCCGTACCACACGTCGCGGGTGAGCATGGACGACAGGGTCAGCATCTGGGCGTCCAGGGTGGACATGACCGCCGCCAGGATGCCCGCCAGGGCGAGTCCCTGGACCATGGGACCGAAATGGCTGCGGATCACCATGGGGAAGACCATGTCCGAATCCCGCCCGACGAAATCGGGGAATTCGATGCGTCCCCACACGCCGTAAAGCGTGGCCACCAGCATCAGCCCGATCATGATGACGGGGTAGTACCGGATGGAATTCTTCAGCGATTTCACGTCTTTCGCGGCGAATACGCGCACCAGCAGGTGGGGGAAGGCGAGGACGACCAGGCCCATGGACATGCCCCACACGAACCAGTTGCCCGTCGTGAAGGGCGCCGTGTCCTTCGTGAACGTGAGCTCGGGAAACCGCTGCGCGACTTCTTTCATGATCGCCGGGATTCCGCCGAAATCGGCCGCGACGACGAAGATCGACACGTAGAGAAACACACCGAAGACGAGGCCCTGGAACACGTTGGTCCACATGGTCGCCCGCATGCCGCCCGTGGTAGTGTAGATCAGCGTGATGATCAGGATGCCGGCCGCCGCGACTTCGAAGGAGATCGCCTGCTGGGTGAACACGTCGACAGCCAGCCCCACGCCCGCGACGCCGGTGGACAGGTAGGGCAGCATGTAGATGAAGTACACGACGAAGAGCAGGCGGCCGAGGTTAGGGCTGTCCAGCCTGCGGGCGAGGAGTTCCGCCGGCGTCACGGCCTTCAGTTTCCGGGAGGCGATCCAGGCGGGGTATCCGATGACGTAGTAGGCCACGGGAATGATCAGCGCCGCCATGGCCGCCGTATAGCCGAAGACCCCGTAGCCGTGATGGTAGGCCAGGCCCGAAATGCCCATGATCAGGAAAGGCGTGATGTTCGTGCCGAACAGGGCCATGAACATGACGAGCGATTTGGCGAGGCGGCCCCCGAGGAAGTAGTCTTCGGCCGTCGGCTTTGACCGGCGGAACGCGGCGGCGCCGATGCCCAGCACCACGGCAAAGTATACCACCACCACGATGAAGATGGTCGCTTCAGGACCCATCGTCGTCCCGCCAGACGTATCGGGTGAAGTAGAGGACGAGGGCGGCGGCGGCGATGACCCAGACCATGTGGTAGGCCAGGTCTACGGGGAGCCAGCCGAAAATCGGCGGAGGGGAAACGCCGTGGTTGAAGAAATCGACGTGGAGCGCGGCCAGCACGACCACGAGTACCCAGAATATCCGTCTATGGTGTCTTCGCGTCATGGCGGGTCATTCTCGACGATTTCCGACCGGTGGGCCGGCCGTAGATTGCTCAGGCTGCGGCGATCACGACCCGCCGGCTCAGGCTGCGGCGATCTCAGGCTGCGGCGATCTCAGGCTGCGGCGATCTCAGGGCGGCAGTCTCAGGCTGCGGCGATTACGACCCGTCCGATGCCGTTGCGCCGCGCAGCCCGGCAATATACCGCCTGGTCTCTGCGGCAACGATCGGAGACAGGAAGAGCAGAGCCACCAGGTTGGGGAAGGCCATGAGCCCGTTCATGATATCGGAGACCCCCCAGACCAGATCCAGTTCCGATACGGCGCCGATGCCCACGAAGAGGCAGAACAACGTGCGGTAGGGCAGCGCGGACTTCTCCCCGAGCAGGTACACGACGGATTTCTCGCCGTAGTAGCTCCAGCCCAGGATGGTCGAGTAGGCGAACAGCACCAGGCCCACGGCGACCAGGTATCCGCCGAATCCGCCCGGCAGCCCGCTGGCGAAGGCCGCGGCGGTGAGGGGCGCGCCCGTGTCTCCCGACAACCAGACCCCGGTACCGATGATGGTAAAGCCGGTGATCGTGCACACGACCAGGGTATCGATGAAGGTCTGCGTCATGGACACCAGGGCCTGCGTGACCGGGTCCTTCGTCTGGGCGGCCGCGGCGGCGATGCCCGCGCTGCCCAGGCCGGATTCGTTGGAGAAGATGCCGCGCGCCACGCCGAACTGGACCGCCTGGCGGACCATGGCGCCGGCGAAGCCGCCGGCGGCCGCGGCCGGTGTGAAGGCGTGCGTTACCACGAGTTCGAAGATGCCCGGGATCGCCGAGGCGTTCACCAGGATGGCCGTAAGCCCGCCGAGGATGTACAGCACGATCATCGTGGGGACGATCAGGCTCGCCGCCCGGCCGATGCTCCTGATCCCGCCGATCAGGACCAGGCCCGTGCCGATCATCAGCACGATGCCCGTGATCCAGGGATCCACGCCGAAAGTGCTCTCGAGCACGTCGGCCATGGAGTTCGACTGCGTCATGTTCCCGATGCCGAAGGCCGCGAGCGCCGCGAAGAGCGCGTAAGCGCCCCCGAGCCACTTCCATCCCAGGGCGTTGGAGATGTAGTACATGGGGCCGCCCTTCATGAGCCCCTTCGAATCCGTCTCGCGGTACTTGACCGACAGGACCGCTTCCGAGTACTTGGTGGCCATGCCCACCAGGCCCGTCATCCACATCCAGAAGAGCGCGCCCGGTCCCCCGGCCGCGATGGCCGTGGCCACGCCCGCGATGTTTCCCGTACCCACGGTGGCCGCGAGCGCGGTCATCAAGGCCTGGAAGTGACTGATATCGCCCTCGGCGTCCGCCTCCCGGCGGCGCACGAAGGCCAGGTAAAGCGCGTGGCACAGGGAGCGGAACTGCACGCCCTTCAGCAGCACCGTGAGGTAGAGGCCCGTACCGCCCAGCAGCACCAGCATGGGCAATCCCCATACCAGGGTCTGGACGTCGCCGACGTAGTCAAGCAGCGTGTTTTCCATGAGGCATTCCATGTGGGGGTGAGAGGTAACCAACGATGGCCGCACGACGATGGGCAACCTAAGAGCGCGGCTGAACCGATGTCAAGCACTTTCCATTTTGTTGCTTGATCTTTGAACGCCCCGTTTTTATAGTGAACCATCGCCGGTAACGGCCGGCAATGGCCGGGCCGGTTTTCCGTCGCTCGATTCCAGCAAGACCCTATCCATCCGAGGACCATTCTACATGTCTACACTTCGTATTGGCATCGCAGGCGCCGGCGGCATGGGCGGTCACCACGCCCGGTTGCTTTCCGCCCGCGAAGACGCCCGGGTCGTCTCCCTTTTCGATACCGATCCGGTCGCCATGAACCGGCTGGAGAAGACCCTGGGGCCGGCGGCGCAGGGGTTGAACCACTACGCGGCGCTCGAAGCGATGATCGATTCGGAAGCACTCGACGGCATCGTCATCGCGACGCCCCATACCCGGCACGCGGACCAGGTCCGGACCAGCCTCGAAGCGGGCCTGCACGTGCTCGTTGAAAAACCCATGGCCACGACGACGCGGGACGCCCGGGACTTCATCGAATACTCCGAACGGGCCGGCAAGGTGCTCGCCGTCGCCTACCAGCGCCACGGCGAGGGCAAGTTCATCAGGGCCCGGGAGATGATCGGGGACGGCGTCATCGGCGACGTGCGCCTGGTCCACGTCATCATCGCCCAGGACTGCCTGGGGATCTTCAGTCCCGGCGCCTCGTGGCGCGCCGATCCCGAGCTTTCCGGCGGCGGGCACTTCATGGACACGGGCAGCCACATCAACGACATCCTGCTGTGGACCACCGGCCTGGAACCGAAGTCGGTCCACGCCTTCATCAACCCGGAAGGTACCCTGGTCGACGTGAACACGGCCATTTCGGTGGAGTTCACCAACGGCGCCGTCGGCAACCTGTCCTACACCTCCATGTCGCCCGAATGGCGGGAGGAGTTCACCTTCTACGGCACCGAGGGCGTGATGCGGTTCGGCGCGTCGGAGCCGCTCTTCGTCCATCGAAAGGGCGAGGACATCCGGCTGCCGCAGACCCCGGGCCGGGGGAAGCCGCCCGCGGACAACTTCATCGAGGCCATCCGGGGCGAGGCGGAAGTGCAGGCCCCGCCCATCTGCGGCCTGCGGGTGGTGCAGTTGACCGAGGCGGCCTACAAATCGGCCGGGAGCGGCAAGCCTGAGGCCGTGGGCTGATCGAGACGGAATTCGCAGTTTTCTACCAGCACAGGACACACATTCTCTGAGGAAGAACATGACCGAAAACGGAGTGAATACCTGTCCCCTGTTCATCAATGGCGACTGGACCGCGGCGCTCGACGGGACGACGGAGCCGGTCTTCAACCCATCGGACGGCAGCGTCATCGCGCGGACGCCCATGTGCGGCGAAGCCGAGGTCGATTCCGCCGTCCGGGCCGCCCGGGCCGCCCTGCCCGGCTGGTCCGACACCCCCGTCGTCAACCGGGCGCGGATCCTGTTCCGGTACGTGCATTTGCTCGAAGAGAACTTCGAAGCGTTGTCTCGACTGGTGACGCGGGAGCACGGCA
This sequence comes from bacterium, assembly GCA_963693015.1. Classification (GTDB taxonomy): domain Bacteria; phylum JAAXHH01; class JAAXHH01; order JAAXHH01; family JAAXHH01; genus JAAXHH01. Next base: position 237,868 of record OY843748.1, on the reverse strand, counting down.
AGACCCTGGAGGAAGCGCGGGGCTCCGTGCGGCGGGGTATCGAAGTCGTGGAGTTCGCCTGCGGGGCGCCCACGCTTCTCATGGGCGATTCCCTCGAACAGATCGCGGGCGGGATCGATTGCGATACCATCCGCCAGCCCGTGGGCGTCTGCGCGGGCATCACGCCCTTCAACTTCCCCGCCATGGTACCCATGTGGATGTATCCCATCGCCATCGTCTGCGGGAACACCTTCGTGCTCAAGCCGTCCGAGAAGGTGCCCCTGACGGCCATCCGGCTCGTGGAACTGCTCCAGGAAGCCGGCCTGCCGCCCGGCGTGATGAACCTGGTCCACGGCGGCGTGGACGTGGTGAACGCGATGTGCACGCACCCGGACGTCGACGCCGTCTCATTCGTCGGTTCGTCTCCCGTGGCCAGGCACGTCTACCAGACCGCGACCGCCCACGGCAAGCGCGTACAGTCTGCCGGCGGCGCCAAGAACTACATGATCATCCTGCCCGACGCGGACCCCGCCTTCACGGTGGATGCCCTGATCGGTTCGGTATACGGCTGCGCCGGTGAGCGGTGCATGGCCGGCAGCGTGGCCGTGGCCGTGGAGGAGGCCGCGCAGCGCGTGCTGCCCCCGCTGCGAGAAGCGCTGGATGCGATGAAGGTGGGGCCGACGGACCGGGATCCGGAGGCGGACATGGGGCCGGTCGTCACCCGCCAGCACCTCGACAAGGTCCACGGATACATCGCGTCCGGCCTGTCGGACGGCGCCTCGCTCTACCGCGACGGCCGGGGCGTCGAAGTGCCGGAAACGCCGGACGGTTTCTACCTGGGTCCCACGATATTCGACGGGGCCGCCACAAGCATGAAAATAGTCCGAGAAGAGATCTTCGGCCCGGTCCTGTCCGTGATTCGCACCGAAAGCCTGGACAAGGGCATCGAAGCCTGCAACCAGAGCGGATTCGGCAACGCCGCGGTCCTGTTCACGGGCGACGGCAAGGCCGCCCGCACGTTCAGGAACCGGGTCAGCGCCGGGATGGTGGGCATCAACGTCGGCGTGCCGGCGCCCATGGCGTTCTTCCCCTTCTCGGGATGGAACGGCTCGTTCTTCGGCGACCTGCACATCCAGGGCAAGGAAGGGTTCGCCTTCTATACCCGTCAGAAGGTCACGATGAGCCGCTGGGCCTGAGCGCGGCGGCCTGGGCCATGAGCCGCTGGGCCTGAGCGCATAGAGGACGCAAAGATGCCAAGACCGGACGTCTACATCCTGAAGACCTCTCTGGCCGGGGAAGACGCGTTGAACGACGCGGCCTTCGCAGGGCCGGCCCGTGAAATGCTGTGCGCGCTGGCCGTCGACCCCGGCGGCCGCGCCGTGATGATGAAGCCCAACGTCACGGCCGGAGCGCCGCGCAACAGCGGCATCGTCACCCATCCCGCTTTCGTGGGCGGCATGATCGACTATTTCGTCGAGGACGCGGGCGTGCCGCGCGAAGAGGTGTACGTCGGCGAAGCGACGAGCAGGCTGACGTCGCAGGCCCAGCGCGATCTGAGCTGGGCCCGGAGCGGTTACACCGAGATGGCGCGGGAGAAGCGCGTGCGACTGCTCGAACTGGCGGACTACGGCAACGTGCGCGTCACCCCGGGCGGCACGGTGCAGCTCCACAACGTCGGGATCTCCCGCTGGGCTGCCGCGGACAACGTGTTCTACGTCAACGTTCCCAAGCTGAAGACCCACAACCTGGGCGTGGTCACGTTGTGCGGCAAGAACCAGCAGGGCGTCATGATTCCCGTCACGGAACGGCACCTCTGCTCGGACGCCTGGCGCGCCACCTTCGGCCGGGACGAGAAGCGTAAGCAGGGACGCGAGTGGATGCGGGTCGAGGACCACGAAGCCTGGCAGCGGACCATCGCCCACATGCACTGGGACGTGTTCCTGGCCTGCCGGCCCGACTTCAACGTGGTGGAGGGCATCGTCGGAAGGGACGGGAACGCCTTCTACCAGGGTCGCAACTTTCCCACCGGCCTGGTCGTTGCCGGCGCATCCATGGCCGCGGTGGACCTCGTGGCGGCCCATCTCATGGGATTCGAGCCGGCAAACCTGGTATACCTGCAAGTGGGGATAGAACGGGGACTCTGTCCGCCCTCGATCGACGAAGTGGACGTGCATCTCGTCCGGGACGGCGAAGTGGCCGGATTGACCGACCCCGGCCGGTTCAGGGCCGATCCCCCCTTTGAAGTATACCGGGACATCCCCGCGGATTACCCCAAGAAAGACCTCTTCGACGAGTATGATCCGAACGCCGAGGATTTCCAGGTCACGGCCTGACGGACCGACCGGATCGTCAAGGCGGGCCGGATCGTTAAGGCGGCCGGATATCGGGAGGGTCTCCCATGACACAGGAAAGGGCAGATCCCCTCTACGCCCCCTTGATGTTCCCCGCGGCGCGCGACTTCACCCACGGGTTTCTGCCTCCGGACGACCCGCTGCCGCGCCTGTCCGGACCCTTCGAGGACTGGGAGCAGACCGGCGACGTGCTGCCCAAGCTGGCGCTGTCGCGGCATATCCGCCCCGTCGTGGAGGCCCTGCCCCCTTTCCCCGCGGACCGGCTGGACACCCTCGCCGGGCATGAGCGGGCCATGAGCCTGCTTTCCTTCCTGGCCAATATGTACGTCTTCGCGCCCGATCACCCCGTATCCGCGGCGATCCCGCGAAACCTGGCCCGGGCCTGGCACCAGGTCGCCCGCCGCCTGGGCCGTCCGCCCATGTTGACTTATGCGTCCCAGGTCATGTACAACTGGCGCAGGTTCGACCGGCAGGACCCCGTCGAAGTCGGCAATCTCCACATGATGCTGAATTTCCTCGGCGGCATGGACGAAGAATGGTTCGTCACCATCCACGTGCATATCGAGGCCGTCGCGGGCCGCGCGCTTTCCGTGCTGATCCCCGGCCAGGAAGCGGTGTCGAGGGGAGACGCCGAGACGGTGATGTGCTCCCTGGACGCCGTGACCGGAACCCTGCACGAAATGCGGGCGGTCCTGGAACGGATGACGGAGCGGTGCGATCCGAATACCTACTACCACCGGGTCAGACCGTACATGTTCGGCTGGAAGAACAACCCCGAACTGCCCGGCGGCATGGTGTATTCGGGCGTGGAGGCCTATGGTGGAAAGCCCCGGCAGTTCCGCGGCGAAACCGGGGCGCAGAGCGCGGTCATCTACGCCGTGGACGGTTTTCTCGGCATCGAGCACGGCTACGATGAAATGCGGGCTTACCTGATGGAAATGCGCGAATACATGCCCGTGCAGGACCGCCATTTCATCGAAACCGTGGAACGGGGGGCTTCCGTCCGCGCGTTTGTCCTGGACCGCGGGAACGATCTGCCAAAGTTGAGCAAAGCCTACAATGCCGCCGTAGAAGCGCTGTACGAATTCCGGCGGCTTCACGTCGAGTACGCGGCCATGTACGTGCTCAAGCCGGGCCGGCAGGAAAGCAAGGGGCACGTCGGCACCGGGGGCACGCCCTTCACGGTATATCTGAAGAAGCACATCGACGAGACCCTTGCGCACCGCATCTAGTCGCCGGGGCCAGGGCGGTGTCTGCCCGCCGGCCGGGACGGTTTCCGCCCGCCGGGGCCGCACCGTATCTGCCCGCCGCAGCCAAAACAGTTGCCCCGCCGGGATCTTCGTGTTAGATTAACGTACCGGTAACGGCCATATCCACAAGGGCTTAGCCATGGCGCGCAAGTTCGACATACCTGGTTTCTACAAGAGCGAGATCACCTCCCGGATCAAGCAGGGCCGGCGGATGGTCGATCCCAGGAAGAAGGACCTGTCGCCCGCCGTGTTGGATTTCGGCGGCGTCCGGTTCATCTTCGCCAGGCACTTCGGGTTCTGCTACGGCGTGGAAAACGCGATCGAAATCGTGTACAAAACGCTGGAGGAAAACCCGGGCAAGCGGATCTTCCTGCTCAGCGAGATGATCCACAATCCTCACGTCAACACCGATTTGCAGGCCCGGGGCATTCAGTTCATTCATACCACCCTGGGCGAGCAGCTCATTCCGTGGGACGAACTGACCCCCGACGACCTGGTCGTCGTTCCCGCCTTCGGCACCACGGTGGAGATCAAGGAAATGCTGACCCGCCGGGGGATCGACTTCTGCACCTACGATACGACCTGTCCCTTCGTCGAGAAGGTCTGGACCCGGGGCGGCCAGATCGGCCAGCAGGGATTCACGGTCGTCATTCACGGGAAACCCCGGCACGAAGAGACGCGGGCGACCTTTTCCCACAGTGTCCAGCAGGCTCCGACCGTCGTGGTCCGGGACCGGGAAGAAACGCTCATCCTGGCCGATATCATCACGGGAAGGCAGGGAAGGGAAAGATTCTTCGAGGTCTTCGGGAGCAATTGCTCGGAGGGGTTCGATCCGGAGATTCATCTGAACCGCGTCGGCGTGATCAACCAGACCACTATGCTCGCCAGCGAGACCCACGAAATCGCGCGGCTCATCCGGGAAGCGCTTGCGGAAAGGTACGGCGCCGAGCGCATCGACGACCATTTCGCCGACACCTCGGATACCCTGTGCTACGCGAGCAACGAGAATCAGAACGCCACCTACGCCATGATCGAAAAGGGAGCGGACGTCGCCCTCGTCGTCGGCGGCTACAACTCGTCCAACACCTCTCACCTCGTGGAGCTTTGCGGGGAGACGATCAGCACCTTCTTCATCAACAGCAGCAGAGACATTCTGTCGGACAGGCAGATCCGACACTTCGACCTGGAGACCCGGTCGATCGTCGCGACCATAGACTGGCTGCCGGCCGCCCGGCCCGTCGATATCATCCTGACCTGCGGCGCATCCTGTCCCGATATCATGCTGGACAACGTGCTGCTGCGCATTCTTTCTTTCTTCCCCGATGCGCCGGAGGTCTCGGAAGCCCTCGCCGAATACGAAAATACCGTCCTCCATCCGGTGATTTCCGCGTCGTAAGCCCGTCGGACGGCCCGGCGGCAGGCTGACCGGCGCACAGCCATCCCAAAACGGCTATACAAACACAACATTTCAGGGGCGCGCCATGCAGATCGGGGTAAGTTCTTACAGCTACAGCAGACTGATACGAAGCGGCGAGATGACGGAGTTCGATGCGATCCGGAAGACGGCGGAAATCGGATATGACGTGATCGAGTTTTCCTCGCTGCACCCGCCTGGCGATCAGCCGTTCGAGCGGTACGCCCCGGACGTGCGGGCCGCCTGCGACGAGGCCGGTCTCCCCATCGCCAATTACACGGTCGGCGCGGACTTCATCAACGGAAGCGGGGGCAACTGGAAGGACGAGGTGGAACGGGTGAAGGACGAGGTGCGCATCGCCCGTCTGCTCGGCGCGCCCGGCATGCGCCACGACGCCACCCGGGGCTTTCCGGCGGGCCGTCCCGGCGGACGTTCATTCGAAGACGCCCTGGAGGTCCTCGTTCCCGCGATCCGGGCCGTAACCGAGTTTGCGGCGGACCTGGGCGTCCGGACCATGGTGGAGAATCACGGGTTGTTCTGCCAGGACAGCGAACGGGTGGAAAAACTGGTCAACGAAGTGAATCACGAGAACTTCGGCGTGCTCATCGACGTGGGCAACTTCCTGTGCGTGGACGAGCCGCCGGACACGGCCGTGGGACGCCTGATCCCCTACGCCTTTCACGTCCACGCCAAGGATTTCCATGCGAGGCCGGGCACGGCGCCCGACCCGGGCGAGGGCTGGTTCCGGACGCGGGGAGGCAACTATCTCAGGGGCGCCATAGTCGGCCATGGCCAGGTGCCCCTGGCGTCCTGCCTGCACGTCCTTTCCCGGCACGGTTACGACGGCGTGCTTTCCATCGAGTTCGAAGGTCTCGAGCACCCCGTCGACGGCGTCCGCATCGGGCTCGACAACCTCAGGCGCTACCTGGGGTAACCCGGGGTAACGGGTGGGCGTCCGGGCTTCACCCCGAAGCGTTTACCCGAGCCGGACGACCTCGCCCGTCTCCATGGATTCGTTCGCCGCGAGGGTGACGGCCAGGCTGTCTACCACGTCGCCGTAAGCCGATCTGATCAGAGACGGATTTCCTTCTTCGATGGCCTGCAGGAAGAGTTCGTTCTCGAGCTGGTAGGGGTTGTTCCGGCCCGGGTATCTTACCGTTTCATCTTCCCTTACGACGACCAGATCCCCCTTCACGATCTCCACCGTCATGCCGCGGGTGATGACCTGAAGCCCCGTCCCGTAACCCTGTTCGGCGACGCAGGAAGACAGTATGGTGGCCACGGCGCCGCTTTCGAAGGTGAGCGACACGGTACTGGCGTCCTCCACGTCGTAGTCGGGCAGATCCTGCATCCGTCCCGTCGTACCGGCGGCGTAGACGCTGACCACGTCCCCCATCAGGTACCGCGCACAGTCGTACACGTGCGTCGTCTGCTCCACGATCTGGCCGCCCGATTTGGACTTCACGCGCCACCAGGGCGATCCGGGCGTGTTGCCGATCCAGTAGCCGTAGGCCAGGGCCGGACGCATGCCCGACAACAGCTCCCGGGCCTTTTGCGTTACGTCCAGGTAACGCCAGTTGTACCCGACGCAGGACAGGACCCCGCTTTCTTCGACTTTCGCCGCGATGTCCCGCGCGGTTTCCACGTCCAGCGCCTGGGGCTTCTCGACGAACAGGTGGAGATTTCGTTCCAGCACGGCGAATTCCGGGTCGCCGTGTGCGAAGGGCGGGAGGCATACGTACACGGCGTCCAGCCGTTCCTTGTCCAGCATTTCACGGTAGTCGGCGTACGCGCGCCCGCCGCAACGGTCCGCCGCGGCCCGGGCCCGATCGATCAGGATGTCTGAAAACGCCACGAGTTCGGCCCGTTCGATATCGGGCAGGAGACCCAGGTGCATACCCGCGATACCGCCCGTTCCGATAAAACCTATGCGAACGCCCATGCCTTTCCTCCACGTTTCTCGATGCGTGAATAGGTCGATGGCGGGCCATGCCCCGGCCCGCTCATCGGTAGAAGCGACTGCTCCCGCTCATCGGTAGAAGCTACTACTGCTCCCGCTTGACGACGATCATGGTCGTGTCGTCGTCCTGGCGTCCGCTGCCGACGAAGGCGCGCCACACGTCGATCACGTGATCCCTGATCTCCTCGACCGGGCAGGCGTGGCAGTCCTTGATCGCCTGTTCGAGCCGGTCGATGCCGAATATTTCGTCGTCTTCGTTGGATTTCTCGATGAGGCCATCCGAATACAGGACCACGACGTCGCCTTCGTCCAGGTACGCGCGTCCGTCTTCGAAACGCGCGTCCTCGAAGGAACCCACGATCAGTCCCCCCGTGTACAGATTGACCGTCTCGCCGGACTTCCGGCACAACAGGGGAGGCGGATGGCCGGCATTGCAATACACGAAGGTCATTTCCTGCATGTTGGCTATCCCGTAGAACAGGGTCGCGAACCGGTCGGCGGAGGTGACTTCGTACAACACCTCGTTTACGTGGCCGATCACGTAACTCGGAAGATATACGTAGTAATTGGCGTATTCGTGGAAAGAAGTGTACAGCGAAGCCATGGTCAGCGCGGCGGGTATGCCCTTGCCGACCACGTCTCCCACGGCCACGCCCAGCTGCTTGTCGGAAAAGGGGATGAAATCGTAGAAGTCGCCCCCGACTTCCCTGCTCGGTTCGCTGTACACCGCCAGGGACAGGCCGGGCACGTCGGGCACGGCGCGCGGCAGCAGGGCGCGCTGTATCTCCCCGGCGACTTCCAGTTCCCGGTCCAGCAGCCTGCTCCGCCGGGCGTCATTGAACAGGCGGGCGTTCTGTATGGCGATACTCGCCTGGGAGGCAAAGGCTTCGAGCAGGGACTGGGCTTCCTCATCGTAGGCGTTTGCCCGGTCGTTTTCAATGTTGAAGACCCCGATGACCTGGCCGCCGGACAGCATGGGAACGGCCATTTCGGACTTTGTATCCGACCGGTGTTGCACGTACCGGTCGTCCAGGGAGACGTCGGGCACGATGATCGCCCTGCCCGTCTCGGCGGCGGAACCGCTGATTCCCTCGCCCATCTTGAGATTGATCGTGTCCCGGTCGGAGGCGTACCCCCGAACGGTGCGTTCGACGACCGCGTTCTGGTCATCGTCCAGCAAGACGATGGCCGCCGCGTCGTAGGGTACGACGGTCTGCAACGCATCGATGATCAGATTCAACACCTCGTTCAGGTCCAGCGAACTGCTGATCTTCTTGCCCACTTCGTACAGCGCGGTGCGATGCAGCATTTCCTGTCTGGCCAGCTTGAAATGGAGAAGCCGCGTGACGGCATAGCCCGCGTGTCTCGCCAGGGAAATGGTCACTTCCAGCCGTTCGGGATCGAATGGGCTCTGACCCGACGCCATGACCGCGAGCATGACGCAGTGAAACCGGTCATCGATCTGGTGATGGAACAGCACGGTCTGGCCGGCCGGGGAATCCAGGTCTGACGTGGTGCTGAGGGACCATTCCATTTCGCCCGGGTCGTCGATCAGGCGCGTACTGGGCTGTGCGCGCAACCAGACGAGCAACTCTCCTACGTCCACGGACGTGACGGGATGGGCAAAACCGCCGCCGGAGGTTTCGAAGACGATCCGGTTCGAGACGCAGTCCACCATGAAGAAACGGCACGTTCCCGCACCGGACAGCTCCAGGGTAATCTCCGCTATGGCGGCGGACAGATCGGCTTCTCCCGTTGCGGCCGTCATGCGGGTCAGACCATCGACCACACGGTGCCACAGGATGTCCGAGCGCGCCTCTGCGACTGATGATTCCAGCATGATCTTCAGGGGGCTGTGCGCCCGTGCCGGCGGGTGGTTTCCAGGTCGATTCCACCCGTTCGGACGGGGCAGGGTACTCAGTTGCCGTCGGATAGCAAGGCGACAGCCTGTCGCATGTCATCGGGGGCGGGCACGCTGAAGGCGTGGGTCCGACCCGAGTAGGGATGGGTGAACTCCAGTTCGGATGCGTGCAGTGCCTGCCGCCGCATGAGATCCAGCATCATCCTCAACCGGGGGCGGCGGCGGGGCGCGATGCTGGCCAGCCGCTTGACCCTTCCCCCGTAGACAGGGTCTCCGATGATGGGATGGCCCAAATGCGCCAGATGGACCCTGATCTGATGCGTACGCCCCGTTTCCAGGGCCAGGGACAGCAACGCCCCGTCCTCCATCACGTTGCGCACCCGGAAATGGGTGACGGCCCGGCGGCCGCGCCCCGCTTCGACCACGGCCATCCGCTGTCTGTGCCGGGGATGTCGCCCGACCGGTGCGTCGACCGTGCCCGATGATTCCGCCGGACGACCCCAGACCAGCCCCGTGTATCCGCGCTTGACGCGGCGTTCGGCCAGCTGCCGCGAAAGATACGCGTGGGCGTCTTCGCGTTTCGCCACGATCATGAGGCCGGACGTATCCTTGTCCAATCGATGCACAATGCCCGGCCGGACGGGATCTTCAAACTGCTTCAGGGTTTTGCAGTGGTGCAGAAGCGCGTTTACCAGCGTCGATCTCACGTGGCCGCACGCGGGATGTACCACCATGCCCGCCGCCTTGTTCACAACCAGGAGCGCTTCGTCTTCATAGACAACGTCCAGCGGGATGGACTCCGGCTCGACGCTGGAAGCCGGGGAATCGGGCACGGTCACGGTGACGACGTCGCCTTCGGACACCCGGTGGCCGCATTTTTCGACGACAACCGAGTTGACCGAAACCCCACCGTCCCGAATCCAACGCTGGATTCTCGATCTGGTTACCGACGGGTCCGTTTCCGAAAGATACCGGTCCAGGCGCCTCAGAGCTCGATCGGAGGGCACCACGGTACTGGCGAAGGATCCCTCCCGTTCATCCGGAAGCCGCTTCATCGTTCAGGATCCGGTTTATGGCGGGCAGCCGGGTGAACAGCAGGATGATGCCGATGGTTACGGCGGAGTCCGCGACGTTGAAAACGGGCCATCGGTAGGCTCCCGCGCCGATATCGATGAAATCCGTGACCTCGCCGTAAAGCGCGCGGTCGATGAGGTTCCCCAAGGCGCCTCCAAGTACGGTCATCATGGCGTACCGGCCCCGCCGCTCGGAAGCGGGAAGCCGGAGGAGGTAATAGATCATCACGGCGCACGCGATGATCGAGAGGGCCAGGTAAAGCCAGCGGCCGCCGATGTCGATTCCGAAAGCCGCCCCGGGGTTTCGGATGTACGTAAGCTGGACCACGTCCCCCAGGAGAGGATAGGACTGGTACAGCGTCATCCACTGCTGAACGGCGATCTTCGTAATCTGGTCCAGGAGCACGATTCCGGCGCAGACTACGGCGGGCTTTGCCAATGCGCGTTGTCCGAAGATGTTAGATCAGCCCTCGTTCTTCCTTGGATTTGCATTCGATGCACATCCGGGCGTGGGGTACGGCCTCGAGCCGTGCCTTGCCGATATCGCCATTACAAACGTAGCAAAGACCGTAGGCGCCGTTCTTGATTCGTTCCAGGGCTTCGTCGATATGAAACAGGAACCTGCCCTCGCGGGAAGCAAGGTCATAGGCCTGTTCCTGCTCCATCGATTCGGTACCCTGGTCGGCCGGGTGTTCCGAAAACGGATAACTGCCCGCGACGTCGCGCGCCGCGGAGTTAATCGTCTTGTCACCGAAATAACCCAACTCATGCAACAGCGTTTCGCGTTTCTCGAGCAGGAGTTTTTCGAATCGCTTCAGATCTTCACCCGTCATCCATACCTCCACGACAAAGAAGACATTGATTGATGAGTTCCGCCAACCTTCCGTAATCCGCACTTCGCGCGGGTGCCGACGAACATAAGGCATTTCCTTCGCCCGGCCAACCCTTTTCAACGACCCCCACGGCCGAGACCGGCAACCCGCAGTGTACGGCCGCGATCGCTTCGTCCAGCAAACCTTCGCCGGCCACGTCGATCCCCGCCTTCGACCACGCGGCGAGTTCATCGCCGTCCCCGGACCGGGCGATCCGCCCATACACCGCGCGCTGCAAGTCAAACCCCATCGAGGCGGCGGACCGTTCCAGGCTGACAGCCCAGCGCGCGTCATAAGGCGCGCTCATGTCGGGATATCTCGGACCCAGCCGCTCGTCGTTCGGTCCCGTGAGCGGATTCTCTCCGGTGCAATTGACGTGATCGTCAATGATCACGAAAGAACCGGCCTGCAGTCTGTCGGTCAGCGCGGAACACCCCACCGCCATGACCAGGGCCTCGGCGCGCAACAGCCGCAGAACCCGCACCGCGTCGACGCTGCGTTCCGGGTCCATGCCGCTTCCCAGGAAAGGCAGCAGCACCGCCCCGGCCCGATACACCGTTTCAAAGGGCGTCCGGCCTGCGGGAGCATCCATCGCCTTCCAGGGAAACAGGTGCGAAGCGGCACGCGGAAGCATCAGGCCGACGATCCTGCTTCCCCGCAGGTGGGCTCCCAACCTGTCTGCCATCATCGAGATTCGTTCGTACGTCATCTTTCCACACGGGGCCGCCGTTGGCATCGGGTCAACGCCGGAGTCAGCCTGGCCGGGACTGCGGCGCGCGCTCCAGCGTCGATTTCTCGCCGTTCTGGTGCTCTGTGCTTCGCATGGCGTCCAGTTGTTCCTGGTGGGATTCCAGCAGAATCCTGAATTTGACCTCGTAGTCCTTTCTCAGGGCGGTGAGTTCCCGGAGTTCCCGCTTGATCTCCGAGACCTGGCTATTCGCGTCGGCTATCCATCGGTCCGCCTGGTTTTCCGCTTCCTTCAACACGTTCTCCGCTTCTTTCATCGCATTGGCCTTCATATCGTGAATGACCCGCTGCGCGGACACCAGCGCGTCTTCGAGCAGCTTCCGCCTTCGGCCGATATCGGTTAACTCGCCGTCCATTTCCGCCAACCTGCCGCGCAGGGATTCATTTTCGCTGACCAGTGCTTCGAACGCGCCGGCGGTGGCGTTCAGAAACGCCTCCACTTCATCCATGTCATAACCGCTGACCCAACGCGACTTGAATCGCTGACTCCGTATTTCTTCCGGACTGATGTCCATGCAATCACCTCTTTTCCGGTTCGCGCTCCGGTCAGATCCGAAGCAAAAGGGGCAGGAGACTTACCTGGATGAACCTGAGTATCAGAATCGCGATCAATGGCGAGAAATCGATGCCGTAGGTGGACGGCAGTATTCTCCGTATCGGCGCCAGAATGGGATCGCTGTACAGGATGAGCAATTGAAAGAGCGCGTTGCCCGTGTCCGGGTTGAAGAACGAGAGCACCGCGCGGACGAGTATCACGATGAAGAGCACGTCGAATATGAAGTCGACCAGGTAGACGATGCTCCCGAGGATCATCGACGTCGCGGAATCGGCCGTCTGTGCGACCAGCGCCCCGGCCTGGTAGAGGACGACACCATGAAGGACGCCCAGCAGGGCAATGCCCAGCAGCGCGGAAACGTCCGCCCGGCCTATCCGGTACCCGGTGAAGCGGCGGATGGGGGCCAGGAAGAAGTGGGCGACGTTGTGCATCATGTGACCGGACTGGCTGAATGCGAATGGAGACTCGATGGAGATGAAGAAGGCGCCGAGGAACAGGATGGCGAGCACCCGCACGGCGAAGTCGAAGACGTCCAGCAATCCGGAAGCCATGGAGGTGGATATGGGCACGCCCGTGACGGCCGTCACGAGGAATCCCCGCACGACCACGAGGGCGATGATGGCGAAGAGGGGCGACCAGTCGAAACGGGGCTCGCCGCGCATGACGACCTGCCGAATGGGTCGCAGGACGGGTTCCGTCGCCGTATAGAGGCCCCGCTGGATCGGATTCTCGCTGAAGGGGCCCGCGGCGGGCATGAACAGGCGAAGGCCGAAGGCCAGCATGTAGATGTTGATGATAAACTCGATCAGTCCCATGTCGGGTCCCGTTCGCCACTCGAACCGGTGGCGCGTCATGCCGGGCGCGTCACGCCGGGCGTGCGCCGAATATGGCCGTTCCCACCCGTATCATGTCCGCGCCTTCTTCTATGGCCACCTCGAAGTCATGGGACATGCCCATGGAGAGTACATCCATGCCAACGCCCTCGATGCCGGCGGACGCAATGCGGTCTCGCGTCGCCCGAAGCAACGCGAACGCGGGCCGGGCATCCTCCGGATCGGGCGTGAAGGCCGGTATCGTCATCAGGCCTCTGACGGACAAACCCGAAAGGGTGGACAACTGTTCCGCGAGTTCCTGCGCGTGGTCGGGCGCTACGCCCGACTTGGTCTCTTCCGACGAGGTGTTGACCTGGATGAGCACGGGCATGATCCTTCCCGCGGCCTGCAGCCGGCGGTCCAGTTCCCGGCCGAGCGCAAGGCGGTCGACGGAATGAATCATGTCGAAAGCCCGCGCGGCGAACTTTGCCTTGTTCCGCTGCAGCGGACCGATCAGGTGCCAGGCCGCCCCGTCGTCCGGACGGATCTTCTCAAGCGCTTCCTGCACCCTGTTTTCACCGAAATCCGTGACACCGGCCCGCCGGGCTTCTTCGATCATCGACAGGGGCCTGGTCTTCGATACCGCAATGAGGTGAATGGATGAGGCCTCGCGGCCGGCGCGTTCGGCAGCCCTGGATATACGGTCGTATACCCGGGCCAGATTGTCTTTGATCGTGGACAAAAGATCAACCTCACCGAAAAACCAGTCTGATAATATATGTGGTCCGGGCCGCCGTCGCAACAGAAATCAGCAAAAGTCCCGTTTGCTGCGGGAAACGAGATTCTACCCTTTCCCGCCGACTGTAAAGGAAGCGTAACGCCGGTGATCCCGGGACTGGATTTACCGGTCTTTCAATCGGGAACGGTAGTCGCATCAGAAGGGGGGATAACTTGCTATCGCGTGTTTCAAGCAGCGCCCTACAGGGTATCGAGGCCATGCGCGTGGTCGTGGAAACCCATATCACGAACGGCCTCCCGCACTTTTCCACGGTCGGGCTGCCGGACAGCGCCGTACGGGAGAGCAAGGACCGCGTCGTGGCGGCAATCAAGCAGTCCGGCTTTACCTATCCGTACCGCCGGATCACCATCAATCTCGCACCCGCGGACGTGCGCAAGGCGGGTACCTCTTTCGATCTCCCCATCGCCGTGGGCATTCTTGCCGCGTCGGCGCAATTGCCGGTCCAGTCGCTCGAGGATACGATCCTGCTGGGCGAATTGTCGTTGAACGGCGCCCTCCGCCCGATCAGGGGCGCACTGTCCATCGCGCTTGCCGCGCGGCGCCTGGGCGCGCGCCGGTTGATCGTTCCACGGGAGAACGCGGAGGAGGCCGCGATGGCCAGGGACGTCGACGTGTACGGCGTACCGTCTCTGGGGTCCGCGGTCCGTTTCCTTCAGGGCCTGGAGGATTTCAAACGGTTCCGGCGCGATGCGGATCAACTCCTCTCGTCCGATGTGGAGTACCCTTTCGATTTCGCCGAAGTCAAAGGCCAGGACCACGTCAAACGGGCCATCGAAGTGGCCGTCGCGGGATCGCACAATCTGCTGCTCATCGGTCCGCCGGGATCGGGGAAGACCATGCTCGCCCGTTGCGTGCCGTCCATACTGCCCGATTTCACTCTGGAGGAGGCGCTGGAGACCACCAGGATACACAGCGTGGCGGGCGAGATACCGTCCTTTACGCCCCTGGTCCATTCCAGGCCCTATCGAGCCCCGCATCATACCATTACCGAGGCGGGGCTGATCGGCGGCGGGCGGATTCCGAAACCGGGAGAGGTTTCGCTCGCCCACAACGGCGTGCTGTTCCTGGACGAGATGCCGGAATTCAAGAAGCACGTGCTCGAGTTGCTGCGCCAGCCGCTCGAAGAGGGTAAGGTCGCACTGTCCCGCGCTTCACAGTCCCTGAGCTACCCCGCGCGGTTTACCCTCGTCGCCGCCATGAACCCCTGCCCATGCGGGTTCCTCGGCGATCCAGGCCACGAATGCACCTGCCCGCCTACCCGGATCCAGCAGTACATGTCCAGGATTTCAGGGCCGCTGCTGGATCGGATCGATCTGCACATCGAGGTGCCTCCGGTACCGTACGGGGCCCTGGGTGGCGGTGCCAGCGGCGAACCCTCCCGCCGCGTCCGGGATCGCGTCAACCGGGCGAGGGAACGTCAGTTGCCAAGGTTTTCGGATCATCCCGGTGCCTTCGGCAACGCGCACATGACGCCCCGCGAACTTCGCCGCTACTGCAGGATGGACGGCGGGGCCCACGATCTGCTGCGAAACGCCATCGCCCGCCTGGGCCTTTCCGCCCGGGCCCATGATCGAATCCTGAAGGTCGCCCGGACTGTTTGCGACCTGTCCGGCAGGGACGAGATCAACGCGGAACACGTGGGCGAAGCGATACAGTACCGGTCGCTGGACCGTGGCAAATGGATGGATATCTGAGCAGGATACGCGCCCATAAACCACTTTGAATCCGCCGTGATCCATGCTATAGTAACGACAGAAGAAAGGACCGCTGTATCGCGCAGGTATGCTGACGGAACGCCAGGGGACTCGCGCTCATGTCCACGTGGAAAACGGGGTTGGCCGTTCTCGCCGCCACGCTTCTGTCGGTTACGGGATGCGGAAATCCGGAGCGGGCGGATCCCGCCGTCGCCTTCTCCCGGGAACGCTTCGCGGCCCTGGCGGACACCCTCTCCGAGCCTGGCGGATTTTTCGACAGCGACAACGTCGTCTCCAACGAGGCCGGTTATCTCCACGTCAGGCAAGCCCTCAATCGCCTCGGCGTCAAAGGCGGTGTCTACATCGGCGTAGGGCCCGACCAGAACTTCACCTACATCGCCCAGGTCCGGCCGAAGTACGCCTTCATTCTCGATATTCGCCGGGACAACCTCATCGAACACCTGCTTTACAAGGCTATTTTCGCCCTGGCGGAATCGCGCGCCGAGTTCCTTTCCATCCTCTTCAGCAAACCCGTTTCAAAGGCCGGATTCAACGCCGGGGCGCCCACGATCGATGAACTGGTGGCGTATTTCGATCGCACGGACGGCGACGCGGCTCAATACCGCCGCAACCTGGAAGATATACGGGCGCGGATAGGTACGTTCAAAGTCTCGTTAAGCGACGAAGAGATCCGGCGGGCATCCGAATTGTACCGCGCCTTTTTCGAGCGGCACCTGGACCTGAGATGGGAGTACCGGTCGGACGGGGACCGCGGGATATCCTTCATTACCTACCGGGCGTTCCTGCTGGGCCGGGACCTTCAGGGAGACTTTGGCAATTTCCTGAATTCGGACGAGGATTACCGGTTCATCCGGGACATGCAGAAGCGGAATGCCATCATACCCGTCACGGGCGACTTCGCGGGCGGCCACGCCCTCAGGGCCGTAGGGGATTTCGTGCGGGGAAGGGGAGATCGCGTATCCGCGTTCTATCTTTCGAATGTCGAGTACTACCTCTATCCCGACGGCCGTCTCGACGAATTCGCGGAAAACGTCCGGTACCTGCCGACGGACGGCCGGAGCGTGATGATCCGCGCTTTCGTGAATCTGAGGCAGAAGGCCCATCCGGCGCGGGTGGACCGGCACCTGATGACCACGGTACTCCAGTATACGCGATCCTTCAGCCAGTTGTACGCCGACGGGGCCTACCGGTCCTATCTGGACCTCGGTGTGAAAAACTACATGCAGTAGGGGTCAGAGCGTGCCCTCGACCGATTCCACCGCCTCCCCGAGCACCCTGGCTATTCGGCCCACCTCGTCTTCGGTGACGGTATAGGGCGGACTGATCGCGACGTGATCGCCGTTGACTCCGTCCAGGGGGCCTGGCGCGCCCGGCATGATCAGGACGCCCCGGTCGAAGGCTGCCTGCACCACGCGTCCCGTCACGCCAAGCGATGGATCGAAGGCCGTGCCCCGCGCCTTGTCCGCGGCGAACTCGACGCCGCATAGCAGGCCCTTGCCCCGCACCGCTCGCACCATGGACAGTTCCGTCAACGGCCGCAGTCGTTCGAGCAGTACTTCCCCCATTTCCGCGCAACGCCGCACGAGATCGTGACGTTCGACGTATTCCTGCACCGCCAGGGCGGTGGCGCAGGACAGGGGATTGCCGCCGTAGGTATGGCCGTGCACGAAGGCCGGCGCGGTCTCGTAGATGGTCTCGTAGATCTCGTCCCGCGCGATGGTCGCGGCGATGGGGGTGTAACCGCTGCTGAGTCCCTTCCCCGTCGCCATCAGGTCCGGGACGACGCCCCAGTGGTCGATCCCGAAGTCGACCCCGGTCCTGCCGTACCCGGTGACGACTTCGTCGACGATCAGGAGGATCCGGTAGTGATCGCAGATGTCCCGGACCGTGCTGAAGTAATCGTCAGGGGGTGCCAGTCCGGCCGAGGAAGTCCCCAGGACGGGTTCGACGATGAAGGCGGATATGTATTCCGCGCCGACCTGCCGGATCACGCGCTCCAGCTCGTCGGTGCTGTGCTGCGAAATATGGGGGAAGTCCAGCAGATACGGCGTATAGTCCTTCCGCCAGGCCGACCGGCCCGACATGGACAGGGCGCCGATCGTATTGCCATGCCAGCTCTGCCAGCAGGAAACGACCTGGTACTTGGAGGGGTTACCGGATTCCAGGTGATACTTCCGCGCGATCTTCATGGCCGCTTCCGTGGCTTCCGATCCGCCGGACACGAAAAACACCCGGTCCATGCCCTCCGGGGCCATTCCGGAGATCTTCCGGGCCAGGTCGATCTGCGGCTGGCTGATGAACCGGCCGTAGGCGAAGGCGACCTTCCGGGCCTGTTCGGACATGGCCTCGGCGATTTCCTCGACGCCGTGGCCGATGCCGACCACGTGCACGCCCGCACAGGCGTCCAGGTAGGCCGTGCCTTCCGTATCGTACAGGTAGCATCCCCTGCCGTGCGAAATCCGCGGCCAGTGGTCCCTGCGCGCGCGGTGGAAGATGTGTTCTCCCGGCTCACTTCGATGTGCCATATAAACCTCTGGAATCGTGCGTCCGATCCCGGTAACCGTGCGATCGTTCACTCATGCGACCGTCTACGTCAAAATGCGCTGGTCGCTCAGGTCCTTGCCGCCGACGGTTTCCACGATGCTCGCGCCGCGGAAGGCGACCTGCTCCAGTTCCGCGAAGGCGTTGACGATATGATGCTGCGTCGGCAGGTCCCGCCACGCCGCCCGGTGGAACCGCACGCTTCCCTTGCCGTTCCACTGCGCCGTCACCTTTCGGTTCGGGGCGGCGGCCGGGGTCAGAACGGCGTATTCCGCGTCGGCCGAGCCCCATGCGCCGGTTCGGGGCACGTACTTGTAGTGGAGGGTTCCCGTCAGCAAGGAATCATCCACCGCCGCTTCACCCTCCGCCGAAGCCCCTTCCTCCGATGCGTCCGCCGCCCCTGCCGCCGCTTCGTCCTCCGCAACGGGAGTCTCCGCCCCTGCCGCCGCTTCGTCCTCCGCAACGGGAGCCGCCGCCATCGCCGAAAGACGCATGTCCATGAAGGTGAAACCGAGCCAGTCCGCCGCACAGCGGGTCTCGCCGCGCAGGACGACCGGCGGCGGGATGGCGCAGTAGATCTTCGAGAAACCCAGCTGTTCCCTTCCCGTCAGGATCGGGTCGGCCAGGTTCTCCCACAACACGGCGAGAAAAGGTCCCCGGGCCCGGTCCTCTGCGCCCTCGTATTCGGCCGGGAAACTCACCCCGAGGGTGTTGTATCCCCGGCCGGCCAGCCATGCTATCTCGGTCAGGAAGGAGACCGTCACGGTAACCACCGGCTCGCCGGCCAGCCTGAATCCCATCGGAAGCAGGGCGTCGAGCTGTTCGGCCCGGGTCAGGAAACGCACGGAATACGACGTGGCCCGCGGGCTATCCTGACCGTCGAATCCGCGTCCGTCGGGACCCTGCCGGGGACCCGACGCCGGTCCGAAATGGGTCGGCATCATGTACATCCGGCCGGGCCGGAGCTTGTAGGGCATGGGGCATGTTCCCGCAGAAAACCGGCGGTTCGCCATACGGTCGAGGCTTGTACCGAAATGGGCGAACGCGGGCCGGTCTGTCAATTATGTGCTGGCGTATCGATGGTCGGACTATATACAATCCATGCGATCCATGTCAAGTTCGGGGTATGCGAAGACGGAGCGGCCATGCGGCACAGAATCCTCGGGAAGACCGGCATTCGGGTCAGCGAGGTCGGTCTCGGCGGGTTGTTCGTTTCCACCTATGGCTCTGACCGGGCCGAGGGCATCCGGGCGGTTCGACGCGGCCTGGAACTCGGCATGAACTACGTGGATACCGCGCCGTCCTACATGGACTCCGAAGAAGTGATGGGCCAGGCCCTGGAAGGCGTGGCCCATCCGTACGTCCTCTCGACCAAGCTCGGCGGGCGCCCCGAACCCTTCGATCCCCGGGACAAGGACCAGTTGCGCCGGTCCGTGGAGACCAGCCTCGAACTGCTGAAGCGGGACGCCATCGACATACTCATGATCCACGAACCGGACCGTCCGGGCCAGTACGACTGGTTCACGGACTGGGAACGGTTTCACGGCCCCGTGTGCGCGTTGTTGGATGAATTGAAGTCCGAGGGCGTAATCCGGTACACCGGCCTGGGAGGGACCACGGCCTATACGCTGCCCGCCATCATGGCGACCGGCGCGTACGACGTCGTGCTCACGGCCTTCAATTACAGCCTGCTCTGGCAGGAAGCCCGCCACGCGGTAATCCCGGAAGCCGTGAAGCGGAACATGGGCATCATCGTGGGATCGCCCCTGCAGCAGGGAGCCCTGGCCGCCTGCTACACCGAGCAGGTGGAAAACGGCGCCCCGTGGCTGTCCCCGCCCCGGCGCGAGCAGTTCAAACGGCTGTACGGCCTCGTGGCGGAACTGGGCATGCCGCTGCCGGAACTGGCGATCCGCTGGGTGATCGGCAACCCGCTGGTTTCGACGGTACTGTCGGGGGTCAGGTCGGTCGTCGAGGTCGAGCAGAACGTCGGCTACGTGGAAGCCGGACCGCTTCCGGAGTCGGTCATGGACCAGGTGCGGGAAATTGCGGAACTGGTGCCCTTCCGGCCCTTCGAGGAACCCTTCGGCCTGCCCTTCACGCGCCCTTACCGGGGACCGGGCATCGCGCGGTAGCGGGACCGCGGGGTAGCAGGACAGGCCCGGCGGCTTCACCGGTCGTCCGACGGAACCTCCATCCTGCCCAGGACGTTCCGGAGCGTCGCGGCGGCCGCGGCGTGATCGTATTTCGCGGTAACGTGATCGGTCTCGGCCCGCTTCAGGACGAATTGCGCGTCGATGAGTTCGAGTTGCGTGCTGACGCCGCCCTCGTATTGCACCTGCGCGATGGACAGTCCCCGTCGGGCGAGATCGACGGCCTCCGCGCCGGCCTTGACCCGCTCCGAAGCTTCCGCCACGTTGAGCACGGCTTCGGTGACGTCGACTTCGATCTGCTTCCGGAGCTGGCGTTCGATGTACCGCGATCGTTCGTAGTCCGCCTGGGCCTGCATGATCCGTCCCGAGTTCTGTCTGCCGTCGAAAACCGGAAACGATACGTTGATCAGCGTGTTCCAGCTTCGGTAGAAATCACCGTAGGCGAGGGACTTGAAGCGGGAGTCGTCCACCTGGGCCTGCATCTGGTATCCGGCGGAAAGCGATACGTCGGGACGGTTTTCCCCCCGGGCCAGCCGGATCGACGCGTCGTTCATCGCCGTCTGCAGCCGGGCGGCTTTCAGGTCCGCACGGTTCGACAAGGCCTGGTCCACGGCCGATTCGACGTCGCCCGGCAAGCCGGATTCGTCGACGTCCAGGCTGCCGGTACACCGTATTTGCGTCTGCCGGGGCAGTCCGATCAGCCGCTTCAGGTTCGCCTCCGCGACGGCGAGACGGTTTTTAGCCTGCGTAACCGGAGGGTGGGCGTTGGTCATCTCCACCTTCGTCCGGAGCACGTCATAGTCGGAGACCGTCCCGGCTTCGTAGAACCTCTGGACGCCGTCGTAATGGGCGACCGTCCTGTCATAGGCCGCCCTGGCAACTTCCAGGGTGGCTTCGGCCAGCAGCACGTCGTAGTAACCCTCGTGCACCAGGAGCACGATGCGCTCTCGCGTGTGTTCCGTGTTGGTTTCCGAGATCTGCTGGAAGTACCGCGCCATCTTCAGGCCGGCTCCGATCCGTCCTCCCTTGTAGATGGTCTGGGACAGATCGAGTCCGAAATTGATCACGTTGTCGGTGCCCACCTTGAAACTCTGGCCGCCGAAAGTAAACTCCGGCAGGGCCCAGTTCCGGGTGAAGGTGCTGCTGAAGTCCAGCTTGGGAAGGGCCTCGGAGTACGCCTCCCTGATGCGGGCCGACGCCCGGTCTTCCTCTAACCGCGTACTCAACAGGGATTCATTGTTCCTCAGTGCGAGTTCGACGGCCCGTTCGAGCGTAAGGACCATTTCACCCGCCTGCTGGGCCGACGCCTGGACCGTGGCAGGTATGGTAATGGCGACGGCCGCCAGGATGTTCAGCATTCCGCGAATCATGATTCCCTCCAGATTACCCCGATCCGGTCTCGTTCAAACCACCGCGGCGGGCTGATCCGCCGCCGTTTCGGCCTCCAGGCCGCGGTCTTCCTCCTCCTCCGCCCCGCCACCGCGTTCGGCCCATCCCGATACGAGGTCGTACATGACGGGAACCACGACCAGGGTCAATACCGTGGCGATGGCCAGGCCAAAGATCACCGCCACGCCCATGGGTCCCCACCACTGCGAGCTTTCTCCACCTACTTCCAGGCTCATCGTCATGAAATTGAAGCTGAAGCCCGTCGTCAGGGGAATGAGGCCGAGGATGGTCGTGACCGCGGTCAGCAGAACGGGGCGCAAACGGGTCACCCCGCCCTGTACGATCGCGTCCCGTTTACTTAGTCCGCGGTTCCTGAGTTTTCGGATATAGTCGATCAACACGATAGCGTTGTTTACCACCACGCCGGCCAGGCTGATAACCCCGATGCCGGTCATGATGATGCCGAAAGGCGTGGCCGTCACGATCAGTCCGAAGAGGACGCCGATGAGCGACAGTACCACGGACATCATGATGATGAAGGGCATGGTGACCGAGTTGAACTGCGTGACCAGCACGAGGGTGATCAGGATCAGGGCGATGAAAAAGGCCCTGGACAGAAATTCGGTGGCTTCTTCCTGTTCGACGTTTTCGCCGGCGTAACGCAGGGCGTAGCCCTCCGGAAGCGCAAGCCCCGCGAGGGCTGCCTGCACGTCCACGAGCACGTCGTTGGCGAGGCGGCCCTCCACGTCGCCTTCTATGGTCAGCACGCGCTCCTGGTCCTTGCGCTTGATGGACCCGACCCCCCCGGCCACGCGGGTCCGGGCCAGCGTGCTCAGCGAGACCAGTTCGTCTTCATGGACGATGTGTATGCGCTCCAGGTCGGCGAACGTCGACCGTTCGGGTTCCGCGAACCGCACGACGATGTCGTATTCTTCCTCTCCCACCCGGTACTTGGAGGCTTCCGTGCCATTGATGGCGGTGCGCACGGCGCGGGCGATCTTGGCGGTGTTCAGTTCGAGGAGGGCGGCCTGTTCGCGGTCGATTTCCACCTTCAGTTCCGGCTTACCGGAATCGTAGTCGTCCTTGAGGTCCACCAGGCCCGGTATGTTCTCGATGAGCAGCACGGCCTCGTCGGCCAGCCGGCCGAGCACGGCGAAATCCTCGCCCACGATTTCGATGTTCACCGGCGCCGCGGTGGGCGGTCCCGGCTGAGGCGTGATGATCTCCACGTCGGCGCCGATGAGACGCTCCATCCGTTGCCTGATCATCTCCACCGTTTGGAAGGAGGACTGTTCCCGGTCCTGCCGTTCGAAAAAGTCCACGATGATCCGCGACTTGTGCGGCGTGCCCCCGCCTCCCGCGCTGAAATCCTGGGGGTTCGGCGAAGCGCCGACGCTGGCGACGTACTGGCTCATGTCGGGCACGTCCCCGATGAACGTCTCCGCCTTCCGGACGATATCGTCGGAGACGTCCAGTTTGGTGCCGATCGCCGTGTTCACGTCGATGTACGCCTGGTTGGGTTCGGTTTCGGGGAAGAACTCCACCCCCTTGCCGATCGCCCCGTACAGGACTATCATTCCGATCAGCGCGCCGCAGGTGACCGCCATGACCGGGGCGCGATGGGCCAGAGCCCACGCGAGGAACCGGCTGTATCGCTGCCGCAGGACCATCAGCCAACGCTGATCCCGCCGTCTCCTGCTCACCGTGAGCAACACGGAACAGACGGTGGGATTGATGATGAGACCGACGAACAGGGAGGCCGAGAGCGTGATGATCAGCGTGGCCGGCAGGTAGCTCATGAAATCGCCGATGATGCCCGGCCAGAACAGCATGGGGGCGAAGGCGCACAGCGTGGTCAGCGTGGAAGTACACACCGGCACGGCGACCTCGCCCACGCCCTCGCGGGCGGCGCGGACCAGGGGGGCGCCTTCCTCGCGATGCCGGTAGATGTTCTCCACGATGACGATGGCGTTGTCCACGAGCATCCCCAGCGCCAGGATCAGGCTGAACAGCACGACCATGTTCAACGTGTAGCCCAGCATCTCGAGCACGATGAAGGAGATCAGCATGGACAGTGGAATCGCGATGGCCACGAAGAGCGCGTTGCGCACGCCCATGAACATGAACAGCACGCAGACCACCAGGATCAGCCCCGAGATGATATTGTTCTCCAGGTCGCTGATCATGGACCGGATGTCCTTGGACTGGTCCGCCAGGACCGCCAGTTCCACGGTCTCCGGCAACCGCTCCCGCTCGTCGTCCAGCAGTTCCTTGACGGCGTCGGCGATCTGAATCAGGTTCTCCCCGCTTCGCTTCTGCACGTTCAGGGAAACGCAGGGCAGGCCGTTCAACCGGGCGTGGGTCGTTTCCTCCCTGAACCCGAACCGCACCTCGGCCACGTCCTCGACGGTGATGGGCTGGCGATTCCGGGTCGTGATGACCAGCGCTCCGATCTCGTCCGGCGTCGTGAACTCGCCCGGGACCCTGACGGCGTACCTCAGCGTACCGGTCTTGATCGAACCGCCGGGCATATTCAGGTTTTCCTCGCGGATCGTTTCGATGAGGTCTTCGAGTTCCAGGCCGTAGTACACCATCCGGTCCGGATCGACGTTGACCTGGACTTCCCGTTCCAGCCCGCCGGCCACCGTTACGTCCAGCACGCCCGGTATCTGTTCTATGCGCTGTTCCAGGTCCTCGGCGATGTCCTTCAGCGTCACGAGACTGTGGGTGCCCGCGACGTTGATCACCAGGATGGGAATGTCGTCGAAATTGATCTCCTGGATGGTCGATTCCTCCGCGTCGTCGGGGATCTCGGATCGCGCGAGATCGACCTCCTCGCGGACCTTCTGGAGCGCGTTGTTGATGTCGACGCCGGTCTCGAATTCGATGATCACGCTGGAGATGCCCTCGCTGGAAGTGGAGGATATCTCCTTTACGTTGGCGAGTTCTTCGAGGTGCTTCTCGATGGGCTGCGTAACGAGGTTCTCGATATCCGCGGGAGACACCCCGAAATAGGGCGTGGCGACGTAGACGATCGGTATGGTGATCGAGGGGGTGGATTCGCGCGGCAGGGACAGGTAGGACATGAAGCCGAGGAGAATGACGGCCCCGGTCATGACGAAGATGCTGATCCTGTTGCCGATGGCGAGATCAGAAACTCTCACGAAGGAATACTCCGGTGGATGTCTTTGGAGGACGCCGCCACAGCGCTACATCCCGTCGTTTCTGACCTGAATGGACTCGCCGTTCACCAGGTTCCGGTGTCCGACGACGATCAGGACGTCGCCGGCCGCCAACCCCTCCGAAACCAGGACCTGTTCGCCCGAGATCGACCCCAGGGTAATCGGTACGGACCGGGCGACGTTGTTGTCCGCCACGAATACGATCCGGCCCTGGTCGGTATCGATTACGGCGTCCTGGGGGATGACGATGGCTTCCGGTATGAAGTCCTTGACGACGCGGATGGTGACGGCCATTTCGGGCTTGAGCCGGTGCCCCGGGTTGTCCAGCCTGATTTCGACGGGCACGGTTCGGCTGTCCGGGTTCAGCGTCGTTCCGATATAGGTGACGTCCGCTTCCACGGTAAGATCCGGATAGGCCGGGAAGGTAAGCGTCGCTCCCGTGCCCTTCCTGACGTGTTTCAGGTGGCGTTCCGGGACGCCGGCCACGACTTTGACCTGATCGATGTCGACCAGTTCCATGAATTCCCGTCCTGGCGCAGCCAGCTCGCCCACTTCCATCTTGCGGCTGTCCACCACGCCGGATATCGGCGCCCGGATGACGGTCTTGCCCAGGTAGGTCAACGCCTGTTGATGGCGTGCCCGATCCATATCGTGACGGTACCGGGTATCGAGGTACACGGACTCCGCCAGCGCTTTCTGCTCGAGCAACCGCTTCTGGTTGCGCAGGGTCAGGCCACTGGCGTTCAGGGCCGCTTCGGCCTCGTCCGCGGCAGCCCTGGGCAGTTCATCGTCCAGCCGTGCCAGCACGGCGTGCCGCTCCACGGACGCGCCTTTTTCGACCTCGATGCCTTTCACCAGTCCGGTTGCTTCTATACTCACCACGACGCGCCGGGCCGGCTTGACCTCGCCTACCAGCCTGAGATGATTGACGAACTCCCGAGGCCGGACCACCCGGGTCACCACGTTTACGGCCCGCGTCTCCTTCATGACGGCCCCTTCGTCGGCGGCGCTGCCGCTTTCACCGCAGCCCCAGGTCATCAGCAGACCCGCCATGCACGCAGCCGAACCGAACCAATTCCGAAAGCGGGTGATCATCAATGCCTGCTCCTTGCCTTGTTTGCGCGGTTTCAGTCCACGAATGCCGACTTGCCGGACCGGCCCCAATTACGTAATATCAGGAAAACCTGTCAAGTACATCTATACAGAAGGGGAAGGGGCGTCATTCAATAAAACCCGCGTCCGTGCCAATGGAGAATCCTGCGTCGCGGAGCCGGTCTGCGCTAAAGCCCCGGCATGCCATGTGGAAACCGTTCAACAACTTCGCTTACCGAATCTTCTATGCGTATCGAAACCGCAGGTCGCGCGGCAGCACCCGGGGAGGGACGCCCCGGGTTCCGCCCCCGTCGAGCCCGGAGCCCCGGCCCGTGCTGTACGTGGCCTGGGGCCGGATCGGCGACGTGGTGCTGGCCACGGGGCATCTGAAACGGCTGCGCCGGTGGTTTCACCCCCGTCCGGTCTGGTTCCTGGGACGGCCCCAGGTGAAGCCTGTCGTCGAACCCTTCGTCGACGTTTTCCTGGCGTTTTCCGGTCCGTCCGAGCAGGATACCGATTCCGGTACCGCGCCGACCGCGTCGCTCGAAGGGATCGTGAACCAGTCGTTCCGATGCGTCATCGCGGACGTCCATACCTTCTACGGCGGCCTGTTCACCCTGCATGCGCTGCTGGCCGCCCTGCGCGCGGACCGCAAGTTCGTCTACGAGGGCTATTACCTGGGGAGCGACCTCGCGCCGGAACGACCCTACCCGGCCGGTTTCGAGGTCGTGCCGAAGTACGCGGACCGGTATGGCGCAGGCCCGGAAGACGGCGGAGACGGCGCAGGCCCGGAAGACGGCGGATGCCATATACTGAATCACAACGCCCATTACCTCCGCCGCGTACTCGAACGTTGCGGTATCGAGACGGACGAGGGGGAGTCGTGGCGGCCGGACCTTGACCATATCGGACCGGGGACGGCGGATTGCCGCCGGGTCGGGGTCGAGCCGGGGGAGTACGTGGCGTGGCAGCCCGTCAGCGGGAATCGGAGGAAAGACTATCCCCTGTCGCTCTGGGCGGAGACGATCGGCGCCTTTCCGGATCGACGGTTCGTCGCGCTGGTCGAGCCCGGGAAGGCCGCTGACCTGGACCGGACGGCCTTGCCCGGCGTACGCGTAATCGAAATCGCGTTACCCGGGGCGATGCGGCTGATCAGGGAAGCGCGCCTGTTCGTCGGCCTCGATTCGGGGCTGAGTCACGTCGCGGCGGCGCTGGGCACGCCCACGGTGTGTGTCTGCCCGGACAGCCATCACGGGTACTTCTTCCCCTATCCCCGCAACTGCGGCTACGCGAATCTGCACCCCGTCTTTCATCCGGACTACCTGTCTTGCCGGGGTTGCTTCATGACGTGCAGGCACGAGCCCCTCACGTCGACGGCCACCCGGGGCGCCCTTTGCCTGCGGACGCTGCCGCCCCGTCTCGTCATCGACGCCATCGGCCGCGCATTGCGGTTCGAAGACCCGCTATAGATCGGCGATCGATCTCAGGTCGACCCGGACGGGATGGATCAGCGCGATGAGGTCCTCGATATCGAAGGATTCCAGCAAGCCGAAACAGAAGAGCGATGACATGGATTCATACCGGCCGGGTTCGTCGATCAGCCGGCGCAGGCTGCCCAGTCCACGGTGCAGGACGATTTCATCCACTCCTCTGCCGGACAGGGCCGCCGCCGTCAGGGCGATCACGGAGGACACGGGACCGGAGGCGGTCAGTGCCAGGCCGGGCGATTCCACGCGGTCCATGACTGCCGCGAGCTGGGCGGCCTGGAGGCCCAGCATCCTGCCGCCGGTCGCGGACAGCATCATCGTCCACTGATGGGGTGCGCGGCCCAGTTGGCACGCGCCCTGCATGATCACTTCGACCACCAGGGCCGCGGATCCCGCCCGGAGGGCTTCTTCTACCAGGACCTCGGCCCCGTTCATGCCTTCATCTGTCAGGATCACCCACGTTTTCGCCGTATCCCGCGTCGAAGGGGTGATGGCGGCCACCGGCAGGCGCCAGCCGTCCCGCAGGTGGTAACGGAAGCAGATCGACCGGCTGGCGTTTCCGTGCCTGGCTGACAGCCTGGTCACGTCTTCGACCGGTAAGGGCCGGTAGCGCAGCACGGCCTTCAGCCGTTCCCTGCCGGTCCGTTGCCAGCGGCGCAGCGCAGAGGGCTCCCGCGGCGGGTGCTCTAGCGGGAGTCCGTCCGCCACGGATCTTGCCAGCGTAACGAAATCGGCATTGCCAGCGGGCGTCCCGACAGTCAGTTCCTCCTCTGTCCGCACCTCGTCGTCGGAGGGTATCTCCTCGTCGTGGACCTGCCCGCCGTCCAGGAAGTGCCGGTTCAGGAACCGGTACAGGCGCTCCCGGTGTTCCCGTTCGTAGTTGTGGGTGCCCGGATCGACGTTGTTGTGAAACGCAAAGGCGTCCTGCCTCCCCAGCGACGCGTAAAGCGGCAGCACGGGATCGTAGACCGAGGGTTTCGCCCGTTCCGTCCGGAAACAACAGTCGTCGTACTGGTTGTACAGCAGCAGGGCCGGACGCGGCGCCAGCATGGCCGTGAGCAGAGGATAGTCGGCCGTCGCGGCGAGGTCCGCGGCGTTCTGCTCGAGGTCACCCCGGTCGGCCGGGTGCCGGACGCGGCAGTCCAGGCCGATGTATCCGGCGTTCGGCACGGCGAGCCGTACCCGCGTGTCCAGGGCGGCGAGGAGCAGCGTCTGCCAGCCCCCGCCGGACAGCCCGGTGACGGCGACGCGCGCGGGATCGATGTGCTCCCGATCCAGCAGTACGTCCAGCGCGCGGCGCATGACGAGGTAGAACACTGCGAGGCCGGCGACGCCGCACAGGTCCAGGTAGGCAGCGTTGTTGTGCTGGTAGCCGGGACCCTGCAACTCACCGAAACACAGCCACTCGGGGTTCAGGGCCACCATGCCCCGTCTGGCGATGTTGACGCATCGCACCTGCTTGTAGTCCACCGCCTTGCCCGGCGGGCCGACGTGCCCGTTGAGGTTCAGTACGCCCGGCGTCGCTTCCTTCAGGTCATCCGGTTCATAGAGCAGGGCGGGTATGACGAGACCGGGCAACGCGCCGTAGGTCAGCTTGCGAATCCGGTATCCCTTGCCGGTTTCGATCACTTCCTTCCACTCGACGTCGGGCGCGCCCGATCTCCAGGCCTCCGGGACGCCCTTGAAAACCACCTCGTCCAACACCCTGCCTCGCAACCGCGCGGCCTCGGCTTCCCAGGTTTCGGCGTCGGGGAGCCTGAATCCGGGCAGGCGGTCGAGCAGACAGGCCTTCAGCGCATCCACCGTGTGAAGTTCATGGAACGATGATGCCGGCGGCAACGTGGCCGGGCCGGCCTCCTGCCCGGCGTCATGCCGGATGCCGTCGTTCATCGGTTCGGCTCCTCTTGCGTCTGGTTTGCAATATCCGCCTGGTTTCCCGGTACAGCCCGCATGCGCACTGCCACGTCGAGTTCGATATCTCCCCCGCCGCGCAACACGCCCCGCGTGGGGGAGACGTCCTGGTAGTCTCTCCCCACCGCCACGCGGACGTGCCGCTCGTCGGCCAGGGTCGAATTGGTGGGATCGAAACCGGTCCAGCCGAATCCGGGCAACAGGCACTCCACCCAGGCGTGCGTGGTCATGCCCCCCTTTTCCGCCCCTTCCGCCGTTACGTCGTGAAAGTAACCCGACACGTACCGGGAGGGAATACCCCAGGTTCGCGCGATGGCGATCATGACGTGGGCGTAGTCCTGACACACGCCGCGCCCGGTGTCGAGAATATGCTCTATCGTGGAAGAGATCGAAGTGCTTCCCGGAACGTATTCAAAGCGATCGAAGAGGATCCCGGACAGCCGCTTCAGCGCAACCAGCGGGTCGCCCCGGGGCGCAATCCCGTTTCGCCGCACGAATTCCTCGAGGGTGGAAGAAGGACGCGTCAGGCCGCTGTGGTCCAGAAAATCCCAGTGATGGAACGAACCGCGCCAGCCCAGGATGGTCTCCCAGGCACCGTCTGCGCACCGCGCCGACAATGCGTCTGCCGGTATCGTGTCGACCACGGACCGTGCCGTGATCTCCAGCGCCGGGTGTTCGCGGTAAAGGTGCAGCTGGTGCTTCGTATTGCCGAAGCAGTCCGCAACCTGGAAGAGAGAGCCTGCCGGTTCCGTCTCGATCCGAAACCAGTTCACGCGCTGGCCGGGATCCTCGAGAGGCCTGAGCGCCAGGGACATCGAGCAGTTGCGCACCGGGAAGCCGTAACGGTACTTCGTCACGTGTTCGATCTGGTATCGGAAGGTATCGGCCATGGCATCAATGAGCCGTACGTGCGCCCAGCGGGTAGTCGAAATAGGCGTCCAGGATACACTGATGGAGTCTGCTGCTGTCGACCGCGACCCGGTCAAGCGCCGTGCGCCACTCCCTTACCCCGTTCTTGCCTCCCCGGACGATGGCGCACAGCGAGGCGCTCAGCTCCGATGCCTCCGCACTCGAACGAGGCGCCGGCCCAGGGCCTATGACGCTGAGCACGGCGCAGACCGTGTCGAGGGACCGGTGGACCGAACCCGGCAACATCTCGTCCGTTACGATCAGGTCGAGCACCTGGCCGGGCCGAACCACTACGCTATAGGTATGGACGTACGCGTCGAAGGCATGGAACACGTGCAGCAGATTCGCCCAATCCGCGTCGAACGACTCGTCCTCCCGTTCATGGGCGTGGATTTGCGAAAGTAAAAC
This sequence comes from bacterium, assembly GCA_963693015.1. GTDB lineage: Bacteria > JAAXHH01 > JAAXHH01 > JAAXHH01 > JAAXHH01 > JAAXHH01. The sequence goes on along the minus strand of OY843748.1, from coordinate 207,410 downwards.
CGAAGCGGAAAGCTGCACCCGTTCGATATATCTGCCCAGCTGGATGAAATGCCAGCCGTCGTCGCGATACATGGTCGCGTCGGTCACGCCGGTGAACGTGTTGATTTCTTCCGCCGTACCGGCGTAAAACGGCTCCGGCGTCGTCTTCCATATCTCCTGGATGTCGAGTTCCCGCAGGCGCAGGTAGGCCGTGTTCAGCGCAAGCCACATCTCGCCGCTGATGTAGTTGCGGACCTGCCGTGCGTTTTCCCGGGCGCAGGCGAAGCAGCTCCAGATGGAATCCGGGTTCATGGGCTCGAAGGTGAGGTGGTCGGCCAGGGTGTATGAATCGGCGAGGGTGTAGTCATCGCTGCCGAAGGCTTCCAGCGTACCGGCGGGAGGCGACTGGTTCATGCTGCGGTATACCCGGTTCCATCCGAAGTGGATCTCCCGAAGCGGACGGTCCACGAGCGTTTCCACCTGCAACTGCATCAGCCGGCACAAATGCGCCGCGCGCTCGAGGTACCGCGCCATCCAGTAAAGACCCTGTGCGCTTCTGGAAAGCATTTACTCCCCCAGGACCCAGATGTCCTTGCCCCCGCCGCCCTGGCTGGAATTTACGATCAGGCTGCCCTCGCGGAGCGCCACGCGGCAGAATGCTCCCGGGACCATGCGAGTCTCGCGTCCATGGAGCACGAAGGGGCGCAGGTCGACGTGTCTTGCCGCGGCTCGTCCGTCGATCAGGCACGGAGCGCGCGACAGATCGAGCACGGGCTGCGAGATGAACTCGGCAGGGTTCCCGCGGATTTCGCGGGCATAGGCTTCCCGCTCTCCCGGCGTCGAGTCGGGGCCGACCAGCATGCCGTACCCTCCGGACTCGCCCACCCGTTTCACGATGAGATCCTGCAGGTTGTCCAACGTGAACTCCAGGTCTTCCGGCCGCCGGCAGATATAGGTCTTCACGTTGTTCAGCAGCGGTTCTTCGGCCAGGTAGTAGCGTATCATGTCCGGTACGTAGGCGTAAACGCTCTTGTCGTCCGCGACACCCGTGCCCGGCGCGTTCACCACGGTCACGTTCCCCGCCCGGTAGGCGCCCATCAGGCCCGGAAGTCCCAGGAGGGAGTCCGAACGAAAGACGAGCGGGTCCAGGAAATCGTCGTCGACGCGGCGGTAGATGACGTCCACCCGCCGCAACCCCGACGTGGTACGCATGTACACGTATTCGTCGTCGACCAGCAGGTCCCGGCCTTCTGCCAGCGTAGCGCCGATCTCATGCGCCAGGTAGATGTGTTCGTAAAACGCCGAATTGTATACGCCGGGCGTGAGGAGTACCACGCAAGGATCGGTTTCTTCGCGGGGTGCGAGTTCGTGCAGCGTTTCACGGAGCAGGCGGCCGTAGTGCTCGACTTCCCGCACGCGGCAACTGCGGTACAACCTTCTGAGATTGGTCTTGACCGCTTTCCGGTTGGCGACCATGTAGGATACGCCGGAGGGTACGCGCAGGTTGTCTTCCAGGACGTGGAACCCTTCATTCGTTCGTACCAGGTCGGTTCCGCAGACCGCGACGTAGGTCTCGTGCGGCACGGACACGCCCCGCATTTCCAAGCGGTACTGGGGACAACCCCGCACCAGGTCGACGGGAACGACGCCGTCCGCGACGATGCGGGCGGGGCCGTAGATGTCGGCCAGAAACCGGTTCAACGCCGTCAGGCGCTGGGTAAGGCCGGCTTCCAGCCGCCGCCATTCTCCGGCGGAAACGAGCCGGGGGAGGCAGTCGACGGGCATGATGCGTTCGTCGGCCTCTTCGTCGCCGTAAACCGTAAAAGTGATGCCTTCGCTGGAGAAGGAATGGGTAACCCGTTCCTGCATGCGAAGGAGTTCTTCAACGGGAAGCCGGAGCAAAGATTCGTATAGCGTACGGCAATGATCGCGCGGCGTGCCGTCGGCCAGGAACATCTCGTCGTAGAAAGCTGCATCCAGTTCGTACGCGTCGAAATCCATAACCAGGGTCTCCGATCTGCGGACCGGCGAGATCCTTGTCCTGGGTCCCGGCAACGTAAGGCATGACACGGGCAGGGCCGGGCCGGGCCGGGAGAATCCGCCATGCCTTACTCATGTATTGCGGACTTCTTTCTCATGCTTTCCAGCAGATAACATGTTATATTTGGCGGCACAACAGATCAAGCGGAAGTCTGCGTTACGGAAACGCCAAAGGGAAAGCGGAACGATGGGGGTGTCGTTTTTCAGATCGCGGAGACTTTTTTGTTGCACCTCCCCGGACCTTCGGTATCTTCTTGGTCAATTCGAGCACATACCTGCTTGATTTCTTTCCAATCATAATTGATCGTTACATTTCAACAGCCAGCGGTTTTCGAGTATAAGCAAACGGCGGAAAACGGTCAAGTGGTCGTATATTTCGCGCGTACAAGCGAACGGCGGGAGACGGTCAAGTGGTCGTAGATTCCATAGGTAACGTCCTTACCGCGTACGTCGATTTCATCTGGACGTCGTTCCTGTTGCTGGGGCCGATGCTGATCCTGGGTTTGCTGCTTTCCGGCCTGATCCACGTGTTCATTTCCCGGGAAGCGATTCTCAGATGGCTCCACGACGACAGCACTCGGTCGGTCAGCATCAGTTCCGCCATCGGGGTACCGGTTCCACTCTGCAGTTGCTCGGTCGTTCCCGTCGTCGCCGAAATGCGCCGAAAGGGCGCTTCCCGTTCGTCCTGCATGGCCTTCCTGATCACGGCGCCGGAAACCGGGGCGGACTCCATTCTCGTCACCAACGCCTTTTTCGGATTCATTGCCGCCGTGGTCCGTCCCGTCATCAGCTTTGTCACGGCCGTCGTGGCGGGGATATTCTGCATCGGCCTGATCCGGGACGACAGCGGTGAGGCCAAACCGGACGAGGAGGATCACGAACACGATCACCGTGATCATGACCACCACGATCACGGACACGATCATGATCACGGCCATGACCATGCGTTTCATGAATCGCTCCTGTCGGACAAGGACGATTGCTACGTCAGTCCCCCGGCCATGAAGGTTCTCATGGCGAAGTGGATCAAGGGACTGACCGCCGTGGCTTCCACCTGGAGGTTCGTATCGTGGATCAGACCGGAATCCTGCCGGAAAATCGTCGGGCAGCAATCTGAGAAACCCGAAAAACCCACCGAGCTGGACTTGGTGGAAGAGGCATATCCGGGTCTCGATTTCAAGAAGATCGTCAAGCACGTCCTGCGCTACGGCTTCGTCGAGATCGCCGACGATATTCTCTTCGCGCTGCTCGTCGGCATCGCGCTGGGCGGCGTGCTGTTCCTGTTCATTCCCGCCGACCTGATGTCCAACGAATATGCGCGCTGGTTCTCGTATCCGGTCATGATCATCGTCGGCGTACCCCTGTACATCTGCGCCTCCGCCAGCACCCCGATAGCCGCCGCGCTGGTTGCCCGGGGAGTCAGTCCGGGGGCCGCCCTCATCTTCCTGATGACCGGCCCCGCGACCAACACCAGCACGATCGCCGTCATCATGAGTCAGTTCGGTGCGCGTTTCGCGGCCGTATACGTTACCTCCGTGATCGCGGTTACCGCCGTGATCGGCATAGCCATTGATTTCATGCTGCTGGCCACCGGTTTCACCATCTCCGTCAACCTGCTGCCCTCGGAATCCCCCACCCTGCAGTTCCTGCAGTGGGGCGGCGCGATCGGACTGCTCGCCCTCATCGTGTGGAGGTACCGCGCCGGCGCCATGCGCAGGGGATACGAAGACCTCGTGCTCAACGTCAGACTGCTGTCCCGACCCTTGCGGAACGCGTGGAAACGGCTGACCCGCGACCGGTCCCTACGGAGCGTCGTTTCGATCACAACCCCGATGGGCATGATGCTCTGGGGATTGCTGCTGGTCCTCTTCCTCGGCAGCGGATTCACGGCGATACATAAAGGATACGCAGGTTACGACCGGCTATCTGGACAGGTATACTGGAATGACCTGCTGGACATCCAGTACCGGGTGAAAGACCCGGACACGTATCATTTCCGTACGATCGATCCGGAAGAGATTGTCGAAGACGCGGTCCGCAAGCAAGCGCGTACTTTCGTCAACGCACGCGACCGCGATCCCCTGCTTATTCAAATCGGCCTTGCCGATGCCCGGTCCTGTTTCGAGCCAGACGCCATATATGGGCTGGAGACTTCAGATTCCCATTAGCATTCTCCCGGACCGCGAGTACTGAACATGTCGAATTCCACGCAAGCAAGGGACGTCGACGTGGATACCGTAACCCGTGTATTCCACGTAGAGGGCATGACTTGCAGCGCGTGTTCCGCCCGGGTCGAGAAGGTGCTCGCCAACGTAGCCGGCGTCACGGCCGCCCACGTAAACCTCGCCCTGGAGCGGGCGACCCTGACGGTTGCGCCCGGCCTGGACGAGGCCGCGTTGACGGCGCCCGTCGCCGAGGCCGGATACCGACTTACCCCCTTCCACAATGATCAGGCCCGGCCGGAGCCGGGTTCCGGTCAGGCGCGCCGGGACCGTGTCGTCCTGGTCGTCGCGATTGCCGCGACGTTCCCTTTCCTGCTGCAGATGCTGGCCGGACTGCTGCGGGGCTGGACCGGTATCGGCTGGGCCGGCTGGGCGGGCTGGGCCGGCTGGGCCGGCTGGCACATGCCCGTATACGCGGAAGCCGTCCTGGCGTCCGTACTCCAGATCGGTATCGGCGCGCGATACTACAGCGGCGCGTTTCACGCGTTGCGTGGCGGCGTTGCGAACATGGACGTCCTGGTGGCCCTGGGCACCACTTCGGCCTATGCCTACAGTTGGTATCTCGTAGTCGGCCTGGGTTCCGACGCGGCGGGTCAGCTCTACTTCGAAGCCTCGGCCGTCATCATCACCCTCGTACTGGTCGGCAAGCACATCGAGGCCCGGGCGCGGCGCGGCGCGAGCCGTGCGATACGCGAACTGCTTGCCGTGAGGCCCGTCACCGCGCGGATACGAACGGCCGATGGCTCGGAGCGGGAAACACCGGCGCATGCCTTGAAGGCGGGTGACATCGTACTCTGCCGGCCCGGCGACCGGGTGGCGGTCGACGGCGTCATTCTTCGCGGCGAAGCCGAAGTCGACGAGGCGCTCATCACCGGCGAAAGCGTTCCCGTGCCGAAGAGCCCGGGCGATACCGCGATAGCCGGATCGATGACGATCAATGGCTTCGTGGAAATAGAGGCCCGGGCCGTCGGAAGCGATTCGACCCTGGGCCGGGTGATTCGTCTGGTCGAAAACGCCCAGGCGGCAAAACCCGCCATCCAGCGCCTGGTGGACCGCGTCAGCGCCCTGTTCGTACCGGTCGTCGTCGCGCTGGCTTTGATCACCTGTGCCGCATGGGTCCTGACGGGGGCCGATCTGGAAACCGCTTTGATCAATGCCGTTTCCGTGTTCGTGATCGCCTGCCCCTGCGCTTTGGGGCTGGCAACGCCAACGGCCATCGTGACGGGAGCGGGCGCGGCGGCCCGGGCGGGTATCCTGGTCAAGGACATTGAATCCCTCGAACAGGCCAATGACCTGACCCACGTGGTTTTCGACAAGACGGGTACCCTGACCGAAGGCCGGCCTGTCATCGCATCCGTCAAGCCCCTGGCAGAAAGAGACGAACGCGATCTACTGCGGATCGCGGCATCGCTGCAGCAGGGCAGTGAACATCCCTTTGCCACCGCGTTTCAGCGCATGGCCGCGGAACGACGAATGGACCTTACAAAAGTAGATCGTTTCCGGAGTGTGGTGGCGCGGGGCGTCGAAGGTGAAATCGACGGTACGCGCTACCTGCTTGGAAACCCGAAGCTCTTCGAGGAAACGTGCCCCGGGGCCGCGCCGCCAGCGGAGCCGCAGCCCGGCGGCGCTACCGCGGTCTGGCTGGCCGCCCGCGCCGCCGGCGGATGCGAATACCTCGCGCGCTTCGATCTCGTCGATGCGTTGCGGTCCGATGCCGTCGAGGTGGTAGAAGGGCTCAGGAAGTTCGGGGTCAGGACCCTGCTCGTTTCGGGTGACGCGGAGGCCGTAGTGGAGCGAATCGGCCGCCAGACGGGTATGGACGAATGGCACGGCGGCGCTACCCCGGAAGACAAGGAGGCCCTCATCGGACGATTGACGGAAAGCGGAGCAAAGGTCTGCATGGTCGGCGACGGGATCAATGACGCGCCTGCCCTCGCCCGCGCCACCGTGGGTATCGCAATGGGTACGGGAACGGACGTGGCGATGGAAACGGCGGCGATCACCCTGATGCGACCCGATCCGGCTTTGGTGGCCGGCGCTATCGACGTGAGTCGAAGAACGATACGGAAAATAAAGCAGAATCTCTTCTGGGCCTTCTTCTACAACGTGATCGGACTGCCGCTTGCAGCGATGGGATACCTCCTGCCCGCACTCGCCGCGGCCATGATGGCCTTCTCCAGCATCAGCGTCGTCCTGAACGCGATGACGCTCCGTTCATGGCGTCCCGGGCGTCCGAACGCATCGTCCTGAAGCTGGCTGATCAGGCAGATTGATCGTTCAGCAGTGAATCGCCGGAAGGATTCTCCGCGGCGGGAGCCGCGACTTGTTGAAGCGGAAGTTTAATCGCCATTTCGGTGTATTCGCCGGGTTCGGAGTCCACCTCGATCGAACCGCCGTGCTCCCGGACGATGTCGTTGGAGAGCGCCAGGCCGAGGCCGGTGCCCTGGTCGGTAGGCTTGGTGGTGAAGAAGGGATTGAAGATCTTCTCCCGCACGTGATCGGGGATCCCCTTGCCGTTGTCCTTTATGCGGACAACGATCCGATCTTCCTCGCGACGGGTGGACAGCCACAGGCCGGGTACGTACCCGGCGTCCGTATCCGGGTCCTCCCGCTTGTCGTTGGTAGCGTAGCAGGCGTTGCTCACCATATTCAGAAATACCCGGGCCATTTCCTGCGAAACGATCTCGATTTCACCTATATCCGGGTCCAGGTCCTCTTTGATCTCGAGTTGGAACGCCGGGTTGGACGCCCGGGCGCTGTGGAACGCCAGGCGGGCGTGTTCTTCCAGCAGGGCGTTCACGTTCGTAGCCTGCTTGTCGCCCGACCCGCGGCCCATCTGCAACATGTCCCGCACGATCCGGTTGGCCCGTTCCCCATGTTCCCTGATCCGGCGCAGGTTTTCCGTCAGGTCACCGCCGATTTCGCGTATGAGATCGTTCTGACCTTCGTCGAGCGTTCCGCCGCCTTCAGGCAGTTCTTCCTGCAGTTCCTCCAGCAGTTCTTCCGAAGACTCCGCAAAGTTCTTCACGAAGTTCAACGGGTTCTGGATTTCGTGGGCCACCCCCGCGGTGAGTTCGCCGAGGGCCGCCAGTTTTTCCCGCATGACGATCTGGTCCTGCGCCCGCTCCAGTTCGCCCAGCGTTTCTTCGAGCTTCTCGTTCTTGCCGCGCAGTTCTTCCGCCAGTTTTTCCACCAGGTTCAGCCGCTGCGCTTCGATCGAATGCAATCTGAACACTTCCAGCGCGGAGGCCATGTCCGCCATTTCGTCGCGGCCGTCCAGTTCCACCTTCTTTGTCAGGTCGCCCCCCGCCATGCGCCGCATGTGTTCCGAAAGAAACCCCAGACGCCGCAGCAGGACTTTTCCGACAAACAGCCACGCGATCAGCAACGCACCTACCAGACTGACCGCGTTCAGTGCGAGAAGAAGCTGCCTTCCCACCTGGATCGTCTGCGTCGATGCGACCGTCGCGGCCCGGGTGCTTGCCTGCGCGGAGTTCACGAGACTTTCCACCTCGGCGACCAGCTCGACCGCGATATTGCGATTGCTTTCGATCAGGGCGCGCTGCTGGGCGAGAAGTTCCAGGTCCTCCGCACGAATCTGAAAGATCTTTCCGTCTCCGCTGCCCAGTTCGAACAACCGGGCGAATACCGGTTCGAGTCTTTGCCGCAAAGGCACCTCACCCAGGCCCGTCAGACTCCTTTCGACGCCCCCGCTGGCCGATTCGAACCGCTCCAGCAAGGGTTCCAGCCTGTCGGCGTCGACGAGGTTGAAGACATTGGAAAGTATCCGGGTGCTGACGGTCGCCTCGGACTGTAATTCGGCGAGATGGCGGTATCGCTGCAACTCCAACTCGGAAAGATACTCCGAACGAGGCGCCGCGGGTTCATCGATGTTCCTGTAACCCGTCGCCGTGTAGAACAACTGGTCGTCCAGGGCCGGGACGAGCATGCCCGCCAGTTCGAATTGCAGCTGTTCCAGTTCGCGGCGCAGCAACCGGCTTTGTTCTTCGAGCACGAAGCGCCGCGCCACGGATTCCTCGATCATCCCGATGGTGGACATGAGCGTATTGCCGTTTTCACTGATGCGCTGAAAGAGATCGTCTTCCATGCCCATGTCATAGCGGGCGAGGGCTTCCAGTTGCGCCGCGAAGCTGTCCCGTTCTTCCGCAATGCTCGCGGTCACGGCTTCAAAGGCTTCGGGAGTCACCGCCGCTGCCAGACGCGGGGCGGCCGCCGCCAGCGTGCCGCTCTTCTGCGCGACGCCGAAGGCCGCGGCGATTTCGGGGACGGCTACTTCGTTCACCTCGCGCTGGGCTTCACCGACCTCGTTGAAGGCGAACCACGCCACCATACTTGCCATCATGGTGAGCGCTACCGCCGTACCGATGCCCAGGTACAGCTGCCCCGAAATCCGGGAAGGGCCCTTGTCATATAACCACGTCAGCCACTTTTTGATCATGGCATCGCGTCCCGGAGCGTATTGATGGGATGATAACGGCCATCCTTCCCGATCACCGTGAGAAAGACCGCGTCGGAACCTTGGTTGTCCCCCGCGCCGAACCTGAGGCGAAGACCGCCCATATTGATGGTTTCGGCCTCGTTCAGGCTTTCCACGAGACAGGTTCGCTTTACTTCGGGTCCGCAGCCCTCGAGCGCGATGATGGCCAGCTTGCCGGCCAGGTATCCTTCGAATGAGACGAATCCGGGGGCCGTGCCCGGCGCGTGCGCGGCGAGCGCCCGGCGATACTGTACGGCGACCGCGACATTGCCGGCCGCGGGGAAGGGCACTACCTGGGAGACCAGCACGCCCTGGCCGTCAGCACCCAGTTCCCGGGCCAGCGCGTTGCTTCCCACGAAGGAGATCGTCGCAAATACCGGATCGAATCCTACCCTCCGGGCCCAGGAAATGAGGGTAGCGACCGGCTGGTACGCGCCGATGACGACTACGGCATCCGGCTTGCCGCGCTGCAGGTCGAGCAGGCCCGCCTTGATTGCCGTGGTGTTCCGGGGATACACGCCGATCGCCACCGGATCCAGCTTCCGGCGGTCCAGCGCCCGCCTTACACCCTGATATCCGACCCGGCCGAAGGAGTCGTTCTGATACATCACGCCGATGCGCGTGATGCCGAGATCGCGCGATAGCCGGTCTACGATTTCCTCGGTTTCCTGGTAATAGGAAGCGCGCAGGTTGATGACGCCCGATTCCGGGTCGTCGCGCAGGAAGATCGCGCCGGTAAAAGGCGCGATATAGGGTACGCCGGCCTGCGAGGTGATGGGAACGGCCGAGCGGGAGGTCGGCGTTCCGACGGCGCCGATGAGCGCGAATACCCCTTCATCCTCGATCAACTTCCGGGTATTCGCGATAGCGGCTTCCGGTTCGTAGGCGTCGTCGAGGGCGACCAGCTCGAGGCGCCGCCCGTGCACGCCGCCCTTCCTGTTCGCCTCCCGGAAGGCCGCCTCGATCCCGAGATTCATGTTCCGGCCGAGTTCCCGGGCCGGACCGCTGAATGCCGCGGACTGTCCGAAGAGTATGCGTTCGGCCGACACGCCCTGCTCTTCGACCTGGGCGGCGTTCGCGCCGCTGTAGTCGAGCGGTAAAGCGGAAGAGAACGCCGTCGCACTCAGGGCGAGTAGCATGGCAACCGCCCAGTGGTCGCGCGTTCGTCTCATCCATCGTCCTTCCGCTTGACGATCGTCAGGACGTTTTTGCCGTCTTCGCGGCGGTAGCTCAATTCGTCCATCATGGTCCGGACGAGATAGATGCCCAGACCGCCTACGGGGCGATCGTCCAGCCCGGATTCGAGATCGGGCTCCGGCGAATCCGTCAGGGGATTGAAGGCTCTTCCGTCGTCCCGCAACTCGATCGTCAGTGCCTCCGCATCCGAGTCCAGCACGATCTCGAATTCATGGTTCGGATCGTTTTTGTGGCCATGGGTGACGATATTGACGCCCAGTTCCTCGAGGACCAGCTTGACCTGGTAGACCATGCCCGGCGCCCAGTCTTCTTCCTCGCCGAGTTTGTCTACCGCGTCGTAGATGTGCTCCAGCTGGTCGAGCTTCGTAGGCAGGCAAAGCGAGAGTCTTCTGCTCATGGTCATCCCTCGCGCTGCATGACGGTAACGCAGGTAATGTCGTCGGACTGCGGCGTCTCGCCGGCGAATCCGTGGACGGCGGCGAAAACCGCCTTGTTCGCTTCTTCGGTGGTAGCAGGAGGGGATTCCGAGAATACGGCCTGCAGGCGGTCCATGCCGAATTCTTCGCCGTCGGCGTTCATGGCTTCGGTAACGCCGTCTGTATAGAGTACCAGGAGATCATTCGGTGCGAGGATGGCGGCCGACTGGCCGAAATTGACTCCGGGGAAGACGCCGAGGGCCAGGCCGTCGGTTCCGGGGAGCAGCGTCGAAGTGCCATCGGGATGAACGATCAGCGGTGGATTGTGACCCCCGTTTGAATAGTCCAACTGGCCGGTCGCGGGGGTGTATACCGCGTAGAAGGTAGTGACGAACATGGCCGCTTCGTTCTCTTCGGTAAGGAGATCGTTGACCTCTTTCAGGACGGCGCCCGGTTCCACGGCTCCGATTGCCGATCCCTTCAACAGGGTTCGGCTCGACATCATGAACAGCGCGGCCGGCACGCCCTTGTCGGATACGTCGGCAATGGCCAGTCCGATCTTTCCCCCGGGAAGCGGAAAGACGTCGAAGAAGTCGCCTCCGACCTCCCGGGCCGATTCCATGTGTGCTTCGATCCGGCAATGCTCGGAAGCGGGAAACTCGGTCGGCAGAATCGACTGCTGCATCTTGCTGGCCACGTTCAGTTCGTTCTGAAGCCTGACCAGCTTGTCCCGGGATTCTAGGGCGTCGCGCCATTCCTCCAGGTTCTTCAGGGTGCGGTCGATGGTAACCCGGAGATCCTGGAAATCGATGGGCTTGGTAACGAAATCGAAGGCGCCCCGGTTCATGGCCGTCCGGATATTCTTCATATCGCCGTAGGCCGAGACTACCACGGCGCGTATGTCGGGAGCGACGCTGGGAATCTGCGCCAGCAGTGTGAGGCCGTCCATCCGGGGCATGTTGATATCCGAAAGGACCATATCCATGTCCGGGACTTCCGCCAGGCGCTCCAGGGCTTCCACGCCGTTCTGGGCGAAGTAGAGCGTGTACAGGCCCGCGCGCACGTCACGGCGCATCCGCTGCCGCATCAGATGTTCGAGATCCGGTTCGTCGTCCACTATGAGGATCTTATACGGTGTCTGCGTCATTTCACCCCCGGAAGCCGCCGCGTCCGTTTGGCGATTCACGTTTTGCTTTGTCGCGTGAATGCCAGTCGAGAAGCGGTCGGCGCGTACAGGCGCTTACCGGCCGATCTTCTCCACGGCGTCCGCCTGGGTATCGTGGATGGAAATGATCTTATCGAATCCGCTGATTTCGAAGACTTCACGGATCGGGTCAGACAGGGCGCACAGCGCGAACGCGGCGTTCCGCTTCTGAAGCAATCGAGCGATCAACAGGATGACCCTCAGGCCAGCGCTGCTTATATAGGACAACGCACCGAAGTCAAGCAGCACCTTGTTGTCGTCTTCCGCAATGGCACCGTTGAGCGCATCTTCGAATTCCCGGGCGTTGGCACCGTCAATTCGGCCTTCAACCTTCGCAATCAGTACTTCGTTTGCTCGGTCTACACTGATCTCCATGAAACCAATCCCCCTTTATCAGGTTTAGAAACTGCCTTGATCGGCAAAATCATCTTTATGTGTTCCATCGTTCCATCCTGAAGATATGCGCCACCGACCCGGTCGGCGGCACGTTTTTCGTATCGATCCCGTCATACGGGCCGCGGCGATCCTATCCCGAGGCCAGAATGGGATGCAGCGGTCCTCCGAAAGGCTCGCCCGGTCTCATCTTCTGGTCGCCTCCCGCGTCCCATCGGCCGTTGTAGTTCACGTACTCCGGAACGTAGATGACGGCCAGGGCTCTGCGGGGCGAGGCGGTACGGTTCGGCGTAGCGTAATGGAACGTGCATCCGTGATGATAGGTGACCCCGCCTGCTTCCATTTCCATTACCACGGGCTCTACGTCGACCTCGATATCCGTGCCTTCCGCGTCTTTGAGTACGCTGGCCCCCTCCGTGCTCAATGGCACGGGCGCCAACCGGCCGTATTTATGCGATCCCGGAATGAACTGCATGCAACCGTTGTCCACCGTCACGTCGTCGACGGCGATCCAGGCCGACAGCGCACCGACCTGTTCCATGGGCCAGTACGGGGCATCCTGGTGCCAGTTGGTCGCCTTGCTTCGCTCGCCCCCGGGCTTTATGAGGCCATGATCATGGTATATGACCAGGCGCTTGCAGCTCGAGATCTTCCGGGCGATTTCCGCCAATCGCGCGTCAAAGGAATACTTGCGGATTACCTCGTAGTCCACCCACAGGTTGACCATCTGGTTGAAGACGCGGTTGTAGTCGTCGTCCGTTTCGCGCCCGCCGCCCAGTACGCGTTCTCTTTTCTCCTCAACCGTCCTGTCCAGCGCGTCTCCCAGTTCCGCTATTTCTTCTTTTGAGAAAAAACCCGGAATCTGGAAATAGCCGTTCTCCTGAAAAAACGCAATCTCTTCGACACCAATGTGATTTGGATTCATATATACGTAGAACCCGGAGATCGGATCGAATAACCCTTAAATATAGGCTAAGTCCAAATAAATCAACAATTATAATGACAATTCGGCGTAGTATTCCGCGACAAAATGAATAATTTAATAATCAGTAGAAATTTTACAACCTCTTTTCAAAATGAGCCGTGTGATTTACTTTCTCTGAACCGTATCGGAATCGCCTTCCCGGCCCTGTACGAAGACGCAAGGAGTTCACCATGTCATCAGACCGCTATCGCATCGCAGTCCAGGACTTCATCGACTACCACAGGGACGGCTACCTGGTCGTCCGGGGACTCGTGCCCGACGCGGAGGTAGAGGAGATCCGCCGCCACACCGGGGAACTCATGAACGGCAGGATCGTCATCGAAGGCGTCGAACCTCCGCCGCCCGGACTGACTTCCGAGCAGATGGGGCAGCACTGGCTGCGCATACACATGCTTCACCGGAAGCATGAACTGCATGAGAAGTACCTCCTTCAACCCCGAATCCTAGACGTGCTCGAAGCCCTGGTCGGCCCGGACGTGCTGGCGCTCCAGACCATGCTGTTCCTCAAGCCGCCCGGGCGCGAAGGCCAGGGGTTTCATCAGGACTCGTACTACATTCCGACGTATCCCGACACGCTGATCGGCTCATGGCTGGCCGTGGACCCCGCGGATGAAGACAACGGCTGCGTGAGGGTCATTCCGGGATCGCACCACGAACCGATTTATCCGGACGAGCACAAGCTGGGACAGAACCACACCGACGGGTCCATCGGGGATCTCGGGGTCATCGAGGGCGCCAGCGCGACGGACGAGTCCCTGAACGGACTGGCGCCGGTCGCCGCGAAGTACGGCGGCCGCGAGGTAGCCGCCCGCATGGCGCCGGGCGACGTCCTGTTCATCCACGGCCATCTCCTGCACCGGTCGCACGGGAACAGGACCGGTACGCGATTCCGCAGGGCCTTCGTCGGCCACTACTGCAACGCGAGGTCGTGGGTGCCGTGGAACCACGGCGCCGACTTCGAGGGACCGTCCGCCAATCAACTCCATATCCTCGCCAGGGGTAACTCCCACCTGCCGTTCGCGACGCCGAAGTTCGGCACACCCTGCGACGCGCTCAGTCCCCGGGAAACGGCCCGGGGACTGCGTCCGGCGCGCATGATGGGCGATATGCCCGCGTCTACGGTCAAGGGGGTCATGGTATCTCGATGAGCGACGACAGGCCAGGACGACGACAGGCCAGGACCACGTTCTCGTTGCCGCCGAGATCGATAACCGGATTGGCCGGCGTCGAAACGTCGGATTGCCGCACGATCTACGCTCCGAAGAGATGGCGCGCCTTGTGAATGGCGGCGATCATGACGTCGATCTCTTCTGAGGTATTGTAGAAGTAGACGCTGGCCCGCGCCGTGGCGCCATAGGGCGTTCCGAGCCGCCGCATCAGGGGTTGCGCGCAGTGGTGTCCGGCGCGAATGGCGACGCCTTGGCGGTCCAGTACGGTGGACAGATCGCTGGGGTGCATGTCGTCCAGGTTGAAGGATACGGCGCCGCCCCGGCCCGGCGCGTGGCCGTAGACGGTCAGCCCGTCGATTTCCTCGAGGCGCTCGATCGTGTAGTCCGTCAGCGCCCTTTCGTGGACGTGTATTTGATCCATGCCGACGGCGGAAAGGTAGTCCACCACGACCCCGAAGACGATGGCGTGGGCGATATTTGGGGTGCCCGCCTCGAATTTCTCCGGAATGTCCGCACTGGTGAACCCATCAAGGCGGACCTCGTCGATCATCGACCCCCCGCCCATGTACGGATCCATGGCCTCCAGCAGTTCCTCCCGCCCGTAAAGACCGCCGATACCGGTCGGACCGCACATCTTGTGACCGGAAAAGGCGAAGAAATCGCAACCCAGCCGCGCCACGTCCACCGGCATGTGCGGCACGCTCTGCGCGGCGTCCACGAAGACCAGCGCGCCGACCTGGTGCGCCCGATCCACGATGGCTTCGATAGGATTTACCGTGCCCAGCACGTTCGACATGTGCGCGAGGGACACCATGCGCGTTTTTTCGGTTATCAGTTCGTCGGCCTGGTCCACGTCGAGCGAGCCGTCTTCGCGGATGTCGAGATACCGGAGTACCGCCCCGGTCTCCCGCGCAAGCATCTGCCAGGGCACGATGTTGCTGTGGTGTTCCATGACGGACAGCACGATTTCGTCACCCGCCCGGACGTTCTTCCGGCCCCAGGCGCCGGCCACCAGGTTGATCCCCTCGGTGGTGTTGCGGACGAAAATCAGATTCTGCGTCGGCGCAGTGATGAAACGGGCGACGCGTTCCCGCGCGTCTTCGTAGGCGTTGGTCGCCTCCTCGCTGAGCGTGTGGAGTCCCCGGTGCACGTTGGCGTTAAGCCGCGTGTAGTAGTCGTTCAGCGCGTCCAGCACGACCCGGGGCTTCTGCGACGTGGCGCTGTTGTCCAGGTAGACCAGCGGTTTGCCGTGCACCTGTCGGTCCAGAATGGGAAAATCCCCGCGGTAACGCATGGCGTGTTCGTCAGCGCGGCGAACCGCGGCATCGAGCTTTCGTGGCGTTTCCAGAAGCGTTTCCGCCATGATCCCTTACCTGCCCGCTTTCAGTAGTCTATGCCGAGTTCCAGCTTGGCGTCTTCGGTCATCATGTCGATATGCCAGGGCGGCTCCCAGACGATCTCGATCAGCGCGTCCGAGACCTCTTCCAGGTCTTTCACCTTGGTCTCCACCTCGGCGGGGAGCGACTGGGCCGCCGGGCAGTTCGGCGAAGTGAGCGTCATCTTGATGTTCGTCATACCGTCCTGCTGCACGTCGATTTCGTAGATGAGTCCCATTTCGTAGATGTTGACCGGGATCTCGGGATCGTAGCACGTCTTCAATACGTCCACGATCTGCTCTTTTACGGCATCCGTATCCATCCGTTAACCCCTGTGCGCGTGAATGTATCCGTCATCTTCCAGTCTGGCCGTGGGCCATCGAAAGATCCCGGATCGTGGTTTCGAAAAGCGTATCCAGCGAGGACCTTACCGCGTCGATTCCGAGACGCCGGATCAGGTCGGCCGCGAACCCGTAGGTGAGGAGGTTGCATGCACTGTCGTGGGACAGGCCGCGGGTTCGGAGGTAGAAGATCTGGTCTTCGTCGAGCTGGCCCACGGTGGCGCCATGGGTGCACTTCACCTGGTCCGCGTAGATCTCGAGCTGCGGCTTGGTATGTATCATCGCGTCGGGCGAGAGCATCAGGTTCTTGTTCAACTGCTTGGCGTCCGTCTCCTGGGCGTCCTGGTGGACGAACACCTTGCCGTTGAACACCCCGCGGGACCGGCCGTCCAGTATGCCCTTGTACACTTCGTAGCTGTCGCAATTCGGCACGGCGTGGTCGATGGCGGTATGATTATCCACATGCTGATTACCGGTGACCAGGAATAATCCGTTCATGCGGACCACCGCGTGCTCGCCAATGAGGCGGGCGTTCGTGTCGTTCCGGGTCAACGCGCCGCCCATGGTCATGTTGAAGGTGGATATACGGCCGTTCCCCTCCAGGTGAAGCTGGGTGGTGGACAGGTGGGCGGCCCCGGCGCCTTCCCGGTTGATGCGGTAGTGGTCCACGTGACCGTCCCGGCCCACGGCGATCTCCGACACGGCGTTGGTCAGGTATGGCTCGTCCGTCAAGCCGGAATAGCTCTCGACCACCTTGAGGTTTGCGCCGTCGCCCGCCGCAATGAGCGTGCGCGGCTGGGTGGCCAACGGCGTTTCGTGTCCGGTCGTGACGTAGTGGACGTGCACCGGGGTTTCCAGCATCACGCCACGGGGCACGTAGACGAACAGCCCGTTTTCGAAAAGGGCCGTGTTCAATGCCGTCAACCCGTTATGTTCGAAACCGGCGTAACTAGCGAGGTGCGGATGCACCAACTGCGGGTTTTCTGACAAGGCGTCGGCGAGGCTGCTCACCACTACGCCGCGAGGCAGGTCCGCTACCCGCGACAACGCCGGGGTATATTCGCCATTCACGAACACCAGCCGGTGCCAATCGTTCCGGCCGAATTCGTACGGCGCGAGCGCGGCCTCGTCTAGTCCGGCTTCCACCGGTTCGGTATGGTACGAAGCGTCCGCTATCCCCCGGAGATCGGTGTATATCCAGTCTTCCTTGAGCGGAAAGGAAAGCTCGCGGGCGACCGGCATCCCCAGTTCCCTGAAGCGCTTCAGGGCGTCCGAGCGTATCCGGTGCAGCCAGAGCGGCGCGTCCCCGGACCGGACGCGTTCGAAGGCGTCGTAGAACGTGGCGTATCGAGGCGTCGCCGCCTGTTTCAGTGCTTCGGCCATTTCGTATTCCCGTTCTCCCCGTATCGATTCAACCCGCGGCTTCCACTTCCTCGCGGATCCATTCGTAGCCCTTTTCTTCCAGTTCGAGGGCCAGGCCCTTCATACCGGACTTCACGATCCGCCCCTGATACATGACGTGGACGTAGTCCGGCACCACGTAGTCCAGCAACCGCTGGTAGTGGGTGATGACGATCATGGCGTTGTCCGCGGTGCGCTGCTGGTTGATCCCGTGGGCCACGATGCGCATGGCGTCGATATCCAGCCCGGAATCCGTCTCGTCCAGGATGGACAGCGTCGGCTCGAGCACGGCCATGTGGAAGATCTCGTTGCGTTTCTTCTCGCCGCCGGAGAAGTCTTCGTTCACGGGCCGCCGGGCCAGTTCGGGGTCCATGTCGACCTGTTCCATCTTCTTGTTCAACAACCGCCTGAACGCGCCGGCACTGATTTCCGGCTCCCCGCGGTACTTAAGGCGTTCGTTCATCGCCGCGCGAAGGAAGTAGGCGTTGCTGACGCCGGGTATTTCGACGGGGTATTGAAAGGCGAGGAAAATACCCTCGTTGGCCCGCTCCTCGGGGGTGAGCTCGAAGAGATCCTTCCCATTGAAGCGCACCGTGCCACCCGTCTCCGCGTACTCCTCGTGTCCGGCGAGGATCTTGCCCAGCGTGCTCTTCCCCGATCCGTTGGGACCCATGATCGCATGGACCTCGCCCCGGTTGACCGTCAGGTCGATCCCGTTGATGATGTCCTGGTCCTTGATGCCGCCGCGTAAACCCTTGATTTCGAGTAATGCCATTTCGCTTGCCTTCTCCTGTTTTGATCTCCGGGACGCGCGCCCTGCCGCCCGTTCTCGTCAACCTAGGATGCCCTGCCGCCCGTCCTCGTCAACCCACGCTGCCCTCCAGGCTGATCCCGAGCAACTTCTTCGCTTCCACGGCGAATTCCATCGGCAGTTCCTGGAACACTTCCTTGCAGAAGCCGTTGATGATCATGGAAATGGCGTCTTCCGTGGATATGCCCCGGGTCTTGCAGTAGAAGAGCTGGTCTTCGCTGATCCGGGCCGTCGAAGCTTCGTGTTCCACGCTCGCGGAGAAGTTGCCCACGTCGATGTAGGGAAAGGTATGGGCGCCGCAGCGGTCGCCGATGAGCATCGAGTCGCACTGGGTGTAGTTCTTGGCGCCGTCCGCTTTCTTCAGCACCTGGATCCGGCCCCGGTAGACATTCTGGCCGTTTCCGGCGGATATCCCCTTGGAAACCACCGTACTGCGTGTGTCCTTCCCCACGTGGATCATCTTGGTTCCTGTGTCGGCCACCTGCTTGTTGCGGGTGAGCGCCACGGAATAGAACTCCCCGATCGAATGATCGCCCTGCAGGATCACGCTGGGGTATTTCCACGTGATGGCGGAACCCGTTTCGACCTGGGTCCAGGAGATCTTGGCGTTGTCCCCCTTGCAGGCCCCGCGCTTGGTCACGAAGTTGTAGACGCCGCCCTTGCCCTCTTCGTTGCCGGGATACCAGTTCTGCACCGTGGAATACTTGATCTGGGCGTCTTTCAACGCCACCAGTTCCACGACCGCGGCGTGCAACTGGTTTTCGTCCCGCATCGGCGCCGTGCAGCCTTCCAGGTAGCTGACGTAGGATCCCTCGTCGGCGATGATCAGCGTGCGCTCGAACTGCCCCGTTCCGGCCGTGTTGATCCGGAAATAGGTGGACAACTCCATGGGACACCGGACGCCGGGCGGTATGTAGCAGAAGGAACCGTCGCTGAAGACGGCCGAGTTCAGCGTGGCGAAGTAATTGTCCCGGTAGGGCACCACGGTGCCCAGGTATTTCTCCACCAGCTCGGGATGGTCCTGGGCCGCCTCCGAGAAGGAACAGAAGATGATGCCCAGTTCGGCCAGCTTGTCCTTAAACGTCGTATGTACCGACACGCTGTCGAAGACCGCGTCCACGGCCACGCCCGCGAGCACCTTCTGCTCTTCCAGCGGAATGCCGAGCTTGTCGTAGGTCTCCAGCAACTCGGGGTCCACCTCGTCGAGGCTGTTGTACTGCGGCGTGTTCTTCGGCGCGGCGTAATAGACGATATCCTGGTAATCGACCGGCGGATAGGCCATGTACTGCCAGTTGGGCTCCTTCATCTTGAGCCAGTGGCGGTAGGCCTTCAGACGCCACTCCAGCAGGAACTCGGGCTCGTTCTTCTTGGCGGATATGAACCGGATGATATCCTCGTTGAGCCCCGGCGGCGCCTTTTCCATCTCGATGTCGGTCACCCAGCCCTCTTTGTATTCCTGCTGGGCTAAAGTCTCAATGGCTTCCATTTCCTCTCCTTGAACGATAAAGCGCTGGCGTACCCACGGCCCTGTACCGCCGCGCTAGCGGCCTGTCCTGATCGTGCTGCCCATCGCCTGATCCAGCATGGTGTCGCGGGAAACCTGCTCGACCACCTCGAGCACCTGGTGTTCCGTC
Source organism: bacterium (assembly GCA_963693015.1). Lineage (GTDB taxonomy): Bacteria > JAAXHH01 > JAAXHH01 > JAAXHH01 > JAAXHH01 > JAAXHH01. The sequence goes on along the minus strand of OY843748.1, from coordinate 187,744 downwards.
TGCAGCAGGTCCATGAGGGATATGTGATCGAGCACGCCGGACAGGTACCGGGCCAGGACCGTCCAGACGGGACGGACGGCGCATGCGTTCAGGTGCGCGCATGCCTCCAGGTGGCCGGAGAAATGATCGCACATGTGGCTGTCCGGGCTGGTGAGCACGACCCCGTCTTCCGAGCTCAGGGCGCGCATGACTTCGCCCAGCGTAACGCTACGCGGTTCTCTTGCCAGCGCATAGCCGCCCCTGGTTCCCCGAACGCTCCGGACCAGGCCCGCCCGCCGGAGGATCATCAGCAGCTTCGAGACGTAGTCCAGGGAAAGGCCCTCTGATTCGGCGATGTGCCGGCCCGTTACCGGGTCTTTGGAATGATATCGGGCCAGTTGCAGAATACAACGGAGTCCGTATTCTTCCTGGTGGGTCACTTTCATGCCGGCGTCTCCTTTTCCCATCCCATTTGACTACCTGAATATAGCAAACCTGACTTTTCTGTCAAGTATTAAATCCATGATGGTCAGGGGAGTTTTCCCATGGCGATTTACGATTACGAAGGGACGTCCCGAATCCGGCGTGGCGTGCAAGATCTCCGGCTCTATGTCCTTGACATGCGCGCCATCGGCCTTTACCGTCGATTCCAATCCACTTCAAGCATGCAGACACCCCCAAAGGACCGTATCTTCCCATGGCTGATAAACTGGATGTAAGGCTGATCCCCGGCACCCGTTCGGTCGACGCGTTGACGGGAGCGGGTTATTTCCCGGTCATCACCTGCCTGGGCGGCAGTGAACTGCTCATGATGTACCGCTGCGGCGCCGCGCATATGGGGCTGGGCGGCCGTCTATCGGCTGGACGATCGCTCGACGGGGGCCTGACCTGGTCCGCGCCGCTGACCGTGGCCGACAGCGAACGGGACGACCGCAACCCCGCGCTGGGCGTGGCGCCGGACGGCACGCTCGTGCTGGCCTACCACTGGCAGGGTTCCTACGATGCCGAAGGCGCGTGGAAACCGGAAATGGGCCGGGTCGACACCCGGGTCGTCTTCTCCGCGGACAAAGGCCGTTCCTGGACCGACGACGATCTCATCGATTACACGCCGATCAACGGGGCTTCGCCCTTCGGCAAGATCTTCACCGCCGGCGGCGTCATGCACATGCTGATCTACGGCGGTTCGCCGATCTGCGAGCCGGGGGAGGGCACGGTCCGGGTCGGCCCCGCGTCGACGCCGACGTACATCCTCAGGTCCGCGGACAACGGCCGTTCCTGGGGAGATCCGACCCTGGTGGCGCTGGGACTGAACGAATCGGACGTAGCCATCCTGCCCGACGACCGCTGGCTCTTCGTCGCCCGTTCCGAGGACCGCGCCGAACAGGCGCTCTACGCCTGTGTCTCGGAGGACGGCGGATATACCTGGCGCGGGGCCGTACGGGTCACGGACGCGATGGAACATCCGCCCGACCTCACGCGGTTGTCGAACGGCTGGCTGCTGATGCTCTTCGGGCGCCGGCATGCTCCCTTCGGCGTGGAGGGCCTGGTCAGCCGGGACGGCGGGACGACCTGGGACGACCGCAGGCTGGTGCTGGACGACGCCCTGCCCGGGGCAGATATCGGTTATCCCTCCACCGCCCGCCTCGAAGACGGGCGGCTGGTTACCGCCTATTACACCGCGGGAACAGCAGAAAGGCAGTGGGAGATGTTCCGTGCCGCGGACGTCGCCTGCAAGGTTGTGTCCTACGACGAATCCAGTCTGATTGATCACTGGAATAAAAACGCGTAATGCCTTGTCCGGGATGGTGTTACGGTTCGGGAGCTTCGTTTGCGTATCGTTGATTCCGGTGTGATTTGCGACGATCATGCCATTCCGGATCACCGCAGGAACTGCGCCTTCACGACCATCAATCGGTTGCACGACGGCACGATACTCGTTTCGGGCCGGTGGGGTTCGGCGCGCGATTCCGTGGACGGCCATGCCTGCATATGGGCCACCACCGATACGGGCCGCACCTGGCGCCTTCGCTACGATGGCTACGGGAAGGGATCGTGGGACGGGGTCCCGGGCGAAGTGAAGGGCTTGACGAGCACGGAACTGGCGCCGGGCAGACTGACGGCCACTGCCCTGTGGGTCGACCGATCCGACCCGGATTTTCCCTTCATCCATCCGGAAACGCAGGGCCTGCTGCCCATGCGCATCATGCACGTGGATTCGGAAGACGGCGGCTTCATGTGGGGGTCGCCGCGCTGCATGAACACGACGCCCCACCTTGCCGCTTCCCCCTGTTCGCACCACATCATCCGGTTGCCTGGCGGCGTCATGGCGCAGCCCTACGAACAGTGGAAGGAATACGAGGATCCATCGCCGGGACGGCCCGCTGCCAGACTGCGCTTCTCCCGGGACGGGGGCCTGACCTGGCCGGAGTTCGCTACCGTGGCGCAACACCCCGATAACGCGCTGGCCTACTGGGACCAGCGGCTGGCCATCCATCCCGGCGATGGCCGCCTGGTTGCCACGTTCTGGACCCACGATTTCAACGCGGGCGTCGACATCGACGTCCATATCGCCTACGGGTCGCCGGACGGCTGTTCGTGGACGATCCCGCGCGGCACCGGCCTTCCCGGCCAGCACTGCCAGCCCCTTGCCCTGGGCGGCGACCGCCTGCTGGCCGCCTATCCGCGCCGCCGGGATCCTCCGGGCATCGTGCTTTCCATCAGCGAGGATTTCGGAGCGAGTTGGGACCGAGGGCGGGACCTCCTGGTCTATGACAGCACCGCCGGCACGGAGTCGGGCGCGTGCGGCGGCCGCACGCAGTCCGAACTGTGGGGGGACATGGAGCGCTGGCGTTTCGGACATCCCCGCATGGCGCGTCTGCCAGCCCGCCCAGCCCGCCCGGACCGCCCGGGCGACGAGGTGTTCGTCGTCTACTATGCGGGAGATGATGACGTCAAGACCGCGCGGTGGGCGCGGGTGCGCGTTTAGCCCCGCACTTCGCGCCACGGCCGGGCCATGATCTGCTCGAAACCCTCCGGGTCGATGTCGACACCGAGTCCCGGACCCTGGGGCACCGCCACGCAACCGTCGTCATCCAGTACGAAAGGTTCGGCGAAATAGCCTTTGCCGATGAAGGTCCGCCCATCCTCGCGCCGGCAATTCACTTCGTTGTGTTCCTGCACCAGGAAGTTCGACGCGCAGGCGTCAACCTGTATGGACGCGGCCAGCGCCAGGGGGCTGAGCGGGCAGTGCAGGGCGAGTTTCGCGTAGGCGCTCTCGCCCATCACCGCGATCTTGTGGCACTCGGTGATGCCGCCTGCGTGGCACAGGTCCGGCTGCATCACGGAGAGGGCGTTCTTGCGCAGGGCATCGTAGAAGATCCACTTGCCCATCCAGCGTTCCCCGGCCGCGATGGGGATTTCGCTGTTGCGCGCGATGTCCGCGAGCACGTCGACCCGCTCCACGGGCATGGGTTCCTCGATGAACAGGGGCCGGTGCGGGGTCAGGGCCGAAATCATCTGTTTCGCCATGGCGGGGTGGGGGTTGTGGATGTCCACGGCCACTTCGATTTCGGGACCGGCGCCCTTCCGCACGGCGGCGAAGGCTTCGGCGATGCGATCCACCTCATAGGTAGGTTCCAGTCCGGTACCCATGCCCACGTGCAGCTTCATGCACCGGAAACCCCATTCTTCGATGATGACGCGGGCCGCCTCCTCGTGGACCTCGGGGAAATCCAGGTCCATGTCATACGAAGGATGATAACCCTCGTTGTAGGGCTGCCCGGGTTCCACGCACCAGGGCAGCTGGCCGCCCACCGCGCGGTACATGCGTATCCGGTCACGGCAGGCTCCGCCGAGCATGCCATGGACCGGCAGCCCCGCGGCCTTTCCGGCCAGGTCCCAGAGCGCCATGTCGATCCCGCTTATCGCGCTCATCTTCACGGGTCCGCCCACGTATCCCGACCCGCCCTCGTACATGGCATGCCAGAGCGACTCCACCCTGCAGGGATCTTTGCCGACGAGCAACGGCTCCAGGCGCCGCACCTCGGCGATGACGCTTTCGGGATGGTTCTCCAGGTAGGGTTCGCCCCAGCCGAACAGTTCGGTATCCGTGTGGATCTTCAGCCATACCCAGCTCGGCGGAACGCGCAGAATTTCAAAGTGGGTGATTTTCATGCTTGGCGTTTGCTCCCTGTTGTAGATGGTTGACGTGTAGCGGGCAACACCGGGACGCTTGCCTATCGTCCGTAGACCGCCTGGATCATCGCCCGGATGTAGCCGTTGGCATAGGCGCGGCCTGCCGGTCCGGCCATGGCTTGCGGAAAGCCCGGCGTGTGGTCCATGCCGAAGGGGCCGCAGTACCCGTTGTCTCGATAGGTTTCCATGGCCCGGCGCATATCCACCTCGCCTTCGTCGATGAAGACCTCGGCGAACCTGGGCAACCGGCCTTTGACGTTCCGGAAATGGACCAGGGCGATCTTGTTCCGGGAGGCCATCTCGGCAATGATATCGTAGACCCCTTCCGGACCCGCCAGTTCGGTCATGCACCCCTGGCAGAACAGCATCCTGTGGTGATCGCCGGGTACCGCGTCGAAGATGCGGCGGAACTGCTCCACCGTGGAACAGATCTGCGCGACGCCGCCGAGGGGTTCGGGAATGGGCGGGTCGTCGGGGTGAAGCGCCAGGTTGACCCCGGCCTGCTCGGCCGCCGGGACCGCGGCGCTCATGAAGGCGACCATGTTGTCCCACATGACCGACTCCGGGACGGGCGGCTCGTGTGGCTGCGGGCGGTTCCGGTCGAATTCGGCATAGTCGAACGTACTGTACACCGCACCGCCGCGACCGACGTCGGAGGTGGTGCGAAAGTTGCCCATGGGCTTGAAATTCCAGGCGAGCGTCGGTATCCCGGCCCTGCCGAGGCTTTCGATAAGCCGGACGAAGGCGCCCAGTTCCTCGTCCCGGTCCTTCGTGGCCAGCGTGATCCCCTCCAGGACCGGCATGAAGACGGTTTGCAGCTTCAGCCCGTGGGACTCCGTCTTTTCCCGGGCCTGTTCGAAAAGCTCCGTACTGTCCTTGCCCGCCCTCACGTGGCGTTCCGCTTCGACCCTGCCCCCGGTACGGAGGTCCAGCTGAATCATATCGACGCTGATGGCGCGATAGAAACTGAGGGTCTCGTCGTCGAACTCCGTCCAGTTGACGACATCATGCAGGTACATGGATCCCTCCTGTCCTGGAACTTCGGAATAGACTGCAGGCCCTGTCCAATCTGAACGCGGGGAAGTTTGTGTGGCTTTAAGATAGACCCGGGTGAAGTTTGTGTGGTTTTAAGATAAACCCGGCAGGTGTCACTGCAATTCGAAAATAGCGTATTTCCACCAATACGGCCAGATTGGTATAACGGAATAGTTCATCAGGCATTATAATCGAGATCACCGGACACAAGGCAAACGTGCCCGGTACGACAGACATGATCCTGTTTCCTTTCTTACGTCCATAACGATATCCAACCCGAAGAGGAGCAATTCCATGGCGGAAAGCAACCTCAAACAACGCATCGGCGCGGGCGAAGAGGTCATCGGCGCCAACGTGGGCATGGGTCATACCGTGGATCAGCTCAAAAAGGTAGTCGAATCCGGGAAGTTCGACTTTCTCTGGGTGGACGGTCAGCACAGCGCCTTCAGCGAGGACCGCCTGGTGGCGTTCTGCGACCGGGCCGACACATTGGATGCCGACGTCGTGTTCCGCATCAAGCACACCTACCACAGCTACCTGGTCGGCAACCTGCTCGATCTCGGCCCGACGGGGATCGAAGTACCCCAGGTCGAGACGGAATCAACGGTGGATGAGGCGGTCGACTTCTTCTATTACCCGCAACGGGGCATGCGGAGTTGGGGAGGTGAGGCCCGACGGAAAGTAGGGGAGGTCGGCGGCGACCGGCTGCAATACGCCGCATGGTGGAACGACTACGGCGTGCTGATGATTCAACTCGAATCGATCCCCGCGGTGACCGGCGCGCGCACCTTGGCAAAAGCGGGCGTGGATTGCCTCTCCTTCGGCCCGAACGATCTGATGTACAGCATCGAAGCGCATCCGAATCATCCTTTCCGCAACGTGGACGACTGCGTCCGGCACGTGGTCGACCAGATCAGGGGTTCGAATACGCAGGTCTGCTTCCGGAACTACGCGCCGGAATCCCGGCAGAAGTACGTTGACATGGGTGTGACGGTGTTTCTGGAGAATCCGGATCTGTAGGTGACCGGTCTACTAATGCAAGTACCCCGGATGCCCCTGCATCATGTAAACTCTACTCGAAGTCCAGCGACTGAGCCTCGTACATTCTGGCGAAGACGCCACCGCGGTCCACGAGTTCCCTGGGCGCGCCTGATTCGACCAGCCTTCCTTCGTCGATGACCAGGATGCGGTCCGCGTGCCGTATCGTGGAGAGGCGATGGGCGATGACGATCGTGGTTCGGCCGATTCGCACCTGTTCGACCGCCGTCCTGATCTTTTCTTCCGCCAGGGCGTCCAGGGCGGAAGTGGCCTCGTCGAGTATGAGGATATCCGAACTGCTTCGCATGAAAGCCCGGGCCATGGCGAGGCGCTGTTTCTCCCCACCCGATAGTGCGGTTCCGTCCTCTCCGGCAACCGTATCATAGCCGTCCGGCTGTTTCTGAATGAATTCGTGCAATGCGGAGGCGCGCACAACCCGCTCCACCTCCTCCATTTCGTAGTCCGTCTCCGGGTAGGCGATGTTGTCGGCGAACGACGCGTTCCAGATGAATACGTCCTGAGGTACGACCGCGACGCGCGACCTGAGCGACGCCAGGGCCATGTCGCGAATGTCCGTTCCTGCTATGGTGATTCGACCGCTCCCGGGTTCCTGCATGCGGGTCAGCAGGTCGATGATCGTGGTCTTTCCACCGCCGCTGGGCCCCACGATGCCGACGAATTCGCCCCCTTTGACCGTAAATGAGAGATCCTTCACCTCGTAACCCCGGTCGTATCTGAAATGCACGCCGGAGAATTCGATGTCCGGCGGGCGGATGTCCGTCCGTCGAGGCGGCAATCCCCTGCCGAATCCGGTCTCCACAGGCAGATCGAACAGCTCGTTCAGGCTCTGTACGGAAACATCGATCAGCCTTGTGCCGGTATAGGTCGTGAGTATGGACCGCAGCGCGGCATATGCCCTCGGCGCGTAGGCCATGATGGCCACGAGACCTCCGACGGTGATTTCGTCGTCCATGGCCTGGAACGCGCCGAATCCCAGCAGCACGCCCAGGACCACGCCGTTGATCACCTCGTTCGGAAAGGTGAGCATGATATCGTGGAGGGCCGCGCCGCGTATCTTCAGACGAGTGTACCTGCCCGTGCGGTCGGCCCATCCTGTCTTGGCATGCTCCTCCCCGGTGAACATGCGAATCGTCCGAAACGCGCCGACCACCTCGTAAAGAAAACTCTCCGCGAGCTTGACCTGCTTATGCGAACGGCGGTCCATTTCCTTCGAGTAGCGGGTCAGATAGCGCGTAACGAGCCAGGTCGCCGGCAGCGCGACGCAGAATAGAGCCGCCAGTTCGACGTTTAACAGGAACATCATGACCAGCGCGCCGGCCAGCACGATGGAGCTCGAAAACACGGGAAGCAGTTCCTGCGCGATGTACATTTCGCCGATCTTGCCGCCATCCCGCGTTATGCGGTAGACCACATCGCCCTTCGGAATCCTATCGAGCGCGTCCAGCCTGACGTGCAGCAGATGATTCAAGACCGCCTTGCGCAGGGCAAGGGCCACGGAGGCGCCGATGCGGACGCGCAGATGTCCCTGAAAGTAGGAGATCCCGATCGCTGCCAGTGGTGTGGCCACCATACCCGCAAGCAACCACCAGATCAACGCCGCGTTCTTCTCCGGGATCGCCGTGTCGAAGAGCATCTTGAAGAACAGAGGCTGGACCAGCATGACGCCCGAACCCGTGAGCATCAGGGCCACCACGGCGATGATGGAGTACTTGCGGCGGAAAAGGGTGGTCCGGACGATATCGGCCGTGCGCGTTACTGTTCCATCGACGTTGTCAGCACTTTCGCTTGTCCCGTTGGTTGATCGCATGCTTCCGACCTCCGGTGTACGGCGGACTCGGATTGTGGAACGTTGAATCACATACAGCCGGTGTCTTGCCACCTTACCGGTAAACAGGCAAAGCCCCCGGCAGCAGTCAAACCGGGGGCTTTTGACTTTTCGTTCATCTGTGCGGCGTACAGACCGGCGCGCTAACCCTGGCTCGACCCGCCCAGTATATCCTCGAGTTCGTTCACGAAGACCTCGAGTTCGTCCGGCTTGCCGATGGTCACCCTGAGGTGGTTGCCCAGGAGATCGACCTCCCTGGTCCGGTACCCGGAACCGCCTCGTATCATCACACCGCGCCTGCGCAGCTCCATGCCCATCCGGCGGCTGTCCCGCCTGACGTCCACGATCATGTAATTGCCGTGGCTCGGCGTGTACGCCAGCCCCAGGCGGTCGAACTCGGCGGAAAGGTAGTTCTTGCCGTCGCTTACGACCTTTTTCGTGCGGGCCACGAATTCGTGATCGTCCAGGGCCGCGGTCGCGGCGTGCATGCCCAGCGTGCTCAGCCCGCCGCCGAAGAATCCCATGTGCACCATCAGCATATCCATCATGCGCTGGCTGCCGATCGCGTATCCGATGCGCATGCCGGCCAGGCCGTAGATCTTGGAGAAGGTGCGGGCAACGACCACGTTTTCCCGCTCCAGGGCGAGTTTCACGGCATCCTGGTAGTCCGGATCCCGGACGAAGTGGATGTAGGCCTCGTCGATGAGCACGATGGCCTGCGCCGGCGCCGCGTCCACGAGGGACACCAGGTCGTCGTAGGGCACGATCGTTCCGGTGGGATTGTTGGGATTGGTGATGACGATCAGGGATGTTTTCGGGGTGATGGCCGCCTTCATGGCATCGAGGTCGTGTACAAAATCAGCCGTCGTGGGTACGCGGACGACACTGACGTCCCTTCCCATCATCTGAAAGCTCTGAAAACCCCGTGAGACCGAGCCATAACCCGGGACCGCCTCGATGCACTCCCCGCCGTTGCCCGCGGCGATGACGGCCAGGGCCTGCAGTATGGGGCCGGAGCCGGGCGTGACCATCACGCGATTCAACTCCCTGAAACGCATGAAGGCTCGCATGTCGCCGAAATTGAACTCGAAATCCTCGACGCCCGGAACGCCATGCGCCTTGTTGAGACGCACGGGCAGATCCACGCCGAAATCATACCGGTTGATCTTGTGCAGATTCTCGGCGATGGCCGCCACCGCCCTCGGGGACGCGCCGAGGGGATTCTCGTTGGAACCGATATTGACCCGACCCGGTTCGACGCCGTATCCGCGGACGTCACCGGCCTTCTTGCCGGTCGCCATCGCCTGCGCGATTTCCCAGGCGGAACCCGTGGCCACGGCGCCGGCGCCCAGCAGGGCGCCTTTCATGAAGCGGCGGCGCGAAAACCCGTTCTTCAATACACTTCCGAAACCCATTTTCTGAACCTCCGATGAATGGTTTGCTGCGGTTTTATGTTTCTAATGATTGTTACGACTTCATAATGGTCTGAAACCTGAAACGACGATGGCCTTCGGTTTTCAGTCTCTACAAAGACGATATGCCCATGTATCGTTACCGGATATTGAGCCTTGCCATCTGGGTGATGATGTAATCGGCGCAACGGAACGCCAGCGCCTGGATCGTCAGCGTCGGGTTGCTCTTGCCGCTGGTGACGAAGGACGATCCGTCGACGATGAACAGGTTGTCCACGTCGTGGGCCTGGTTGAACCTGTTCACCACCGACGTCGCCGGATCGTTGCCCATGCGGCAGGTGCCCATGAGATGGGCGTCGCCGTGGGGCACGAAATTAGGCGAAGCCACGATACCGTGTGCGCCGGCGGTATCGAGCAACTCGCGGGCGCGGTCCCGGAAGAAATCCCCGAGTCTATGCTCGTTCGGATGCACGTTGTAGGTCACGCGCGGTACCGGCAGGCCCCACTTGTCGTTCACGTCCGGGTCCAGGTCGATCATGTTTGTTTCCTGGGACATGGACTGCATGCTCGTCAGGGCCACCATGTACCGGGTGTAGTTGTCCATGATCCACTTCTTGCGCCGGGCGCCCCACCTTCGAAGGCGCGGCATGTTCAGGTTGGCGAAGGAAATGGTTTCGCCGTCGCCCCGCGGTTCGAGGACGCCCCCGCCGAAGAAACCGTACTTGTCCGGGTCCGGGTCGTAGAAATCCTGGATGATCCTGGAATCCATGACCCCCTTGTACTCGTTGAGGTCCTTCTCATAGAATCCCCGCGCGGACTGGTAGTAATTGAACATCAGGTGCTTGCCCACCTTGCCGCTGCTGTTGGCCAGGCCGTCTGGAAAGAGATTGGACTTCGACATGAGCAGCAGGCGCGGCGTGTGGACGCCGTTGCAGCACACGATCACCGCGCGGGCTTCCAGCCGGTGTTCGCGCAGGTCTTTGTCAAGGTAGATGACCCCTTCCGCCCTGCCGTCCTCGTCGACCACGATCTCCCGTACGCAGGCGTCGGCCCGGATCTGGCAGTTGCCCGTCCGCAGCGCCTTCGGAATCATGGTGACCAGCATGCTGGACCGCGCGCCGATGGTGCAGACGTAGCTTTCGCAGAACCCGCAGTTCATGACCGGCGCCCGCCCGCCGTATTCCCGGGAATTGATGGCCAGGGGCGCGGGGTAGGAGTGCCAGCCGAGCTTCCGGGCGGCCATGTCGGCCAGTGCGCCCGAGCTGGTCCGCGGCACAGGCGGCATGGGATAAGGCCGGCGGCGCGGCGGGTCGAAGGGATTCGCGCCCGCCAGGCCGGAGATGCCGATCTCGTATTCGGCTTTTTCGTAGTAGTGCTCGAGGTCCCAGTAGTCGATGGGCCAGTCCTGCACGTCGGCCCCATCCAGGTCTCCGAAGAGGCTTCTCTCCCTGAAATCGTTCTCGTGCAGCCGCCAGGAAATGCCCGTGTAGTGGAGCGTGCTGCCGCCCACCGTGCTCTGCATGTGTATCCCGTGATCTTCAACGGCCTGATCACCCGCTGACTGCCGGTAGGTATTGGGCTGGTCGTGGCGATAGATGTTGGGATAGCCAGGCAGGTTGTCGGCGGGATGCATCGCCATGAGCTCGTCCTGGTCGAAGTGGCGCGTCTTCCGGAAGGAGCCCATTTCCATGGCGACCACCTTCAGTCCCTTCGTGCTCAGCTCCTTCGCCATGACCGCGCCGGCCGCACCGGTACCGATGACGATGACGTCCGGGCGTCTGATACGGGGATTGGGTAGAGACATGGGGCTCCGCTATTCCTCGCCGATGACCCGGCTCTTCATGGGACCGTCGTAGGGCTTCCACTCGGGGTATTCGATCTCCGGGATGGTCATGTCGAATTCGCTGAAAGGGGGATCGTAGCCGAAAGGCGCCCGGCCCGGAAACCGGATCAGCTTCCATCCGGTCTCGCGGTAATTGCCGCCGTAAGCCGGATCGGAGAACATGCCTTCCATGGTGTGCGTGACCACCATGCGCAGGAAGTCACGAGCGCCCATGGGGGCATCCCGCGGCCAGGTTCTCGGAGACCTGGCGCGATCCATGCCCATGAGCGCCCTGCGCCTGCCCCGGGTATCCAGATCCAGGAAACCGGATTCGAGCGCATTCCGGCAGTACTGATCGAAAGCGGCCAGGCCGGATACGTAGGCCTCCCTGTAGTTGGCCCGGTGGGCGCCGAGGGCCCGGTCGATATATACGATTACGCGAGCTTCTGCCGCGCCGGGTCCGTTTTCGTCCGTGGGCATGATCATTCGGGTCAGGGCGTCGACGATAAGCCCCTGGCGGGCGTCCAGGTTCTGCCAGGTATATTCGAAAGGAGGTGCTTCCTGTGCGTCGAGTGCGCCGGTACGGGACAGCACGCCGAGCGTGATTACGCCACCGGTCGCCCGGGCGGTACTGGACAAAAAAGAACGACGTGAGAACGGCTTGGACGTCATGTAGCCGGAACTCCTGATCTGGTGCTTCAAGACTTCGGACGCGCATGCAGGATCGTATACACATTTCAGGCCGGTTTATTCAATCTTTCCGGCCCCAAAATACAACGAGAAACAGGCTTGACAATTGATTTCGACTGCGCCGCGACGAATGGGCAAAGGGGTTGACGACGATACCCGCCGATCTATATTCATACAACATGGACATACTGAAGCCGCCGGCTTTGAAAACCGGCGATACGATCGGGATCGTCGCACCCGCCAGCCACTCCGCGTTTCCGAGCGCATTGCGGAACGGCCGCCGATCACTCGAAGCCCTTGGATTCCGCACGGTCACCGCACCGCACCTGGCGGACCGACACGGATTCCTGGCCGGCCGGGACGCCGACCGCCTGGCCGACCTCGAAGGCATGTTCGCCGATCCGGAAATCCACGGGATCGTGTGTCTCCGCGGCGGATACGGATCCGTTCGCATGCTGCCGCACCTGGATTTCGATGCCGTCCGCGCCCATCCCAAGGTCCTCGTCGGGTACAGCGACATCACGGCCCTCCACGCGGCCGTATACCGGAAAGCCGGGCTGGTCACCTTCTGGGGTCCCATGGTCTCGTCCGACATGAGCCCCGATTTCCATCCGTACAACCGCGATGCCTTCATTAAGGTGGTTACGGGAACAGATCCCGTTGGTACCGTATCGCATCCCGACGACATGCCGCCCTTGCAGACCATACGGGGCGGAAGGGCCGGCGGACACCTGATCGGGGGCACGCTTTCGCTGCTGGCCGCCGCTGTGGGCACGCCGTACGAATTCGATTACGACGGCGCGATCCTGTTTTTCGAAGACGTTGGGGAGGAACCCCACCGGTTGGACCGGATGCTGACCCAGCTGCTGCAGGCCGGCAGGCTGGAACGCGTCTCCGGAATCGTAATCGGCGAATGCGCCGGATGCGGCAGCGCGCCGAACAACCCCGCGTTCCCCTATGGCAATTTCAGTATCGAAGAGGTGTTCGCAGACCGGCTCCAACCGCTCGGAATTCCAGTAATTTACGGTTTGGGCATAGGACACGGCACATACAAGGCGACGTTGCCCCTGGGGGTGCGGGCCACGCTCGACGGGGATGCCGCACGTCTCACCATCGACGAATCGGGCGTTTCCAATCCAGTCGATTAATCAACCCAATCAACCTCCCGCTGATTTTGCAGTGAATCTACCAGGAACCTCCATGGGCAGTCACATCTTGCTGGACGTGCCGTTGCCGCCTTCCGTACTGGATCTATTCGAGCCCGGGGACGCATTTCACCTGCTCGACGATCTGGCGGCAGAAGATGAACGGTGGCGGTTGATCGACGCCTATTTGACCTACGGCCATCCCCCGACGGACGGCGCGCTGATGGACCGCATGCCGAACCTCAAGGTCATCAGCAACTTCGGGGTCGGCGTCGACCACATTGACACGGACGCGGCCCGGAAACGGGGAATTCCCGTCGGCAATACGCCGAACCTGCTGGACGGCGCCACGGCGGACATGACCTTTACCCTCCTGATGGCGGCGGCGCGTCGCGTCGTCGTCGGCGACCGGTTCGCCCGCAGCCCCGAATTCACCCATTACGATCCGAGTATACTTCACGGATACGAAGTGCATGGAAGCACCATCGGCATCATCGGCATGGGCAGCATCGGGAAGCAGGTCGCCAAAAGGGCCAACGGATTCGATATGGAGATCGTCTACCACAACCGCAGGCCGGATCCCGAAGACCGCCTTTACCGCGCGCGGTACGTCTCGATGGCGTCGCTGCTCGAGGTCTCGGACTTCGTGACGTTGAACTGCCCGCTCACCGATGAGACCCGGGGGCTGATCGACGAAGCCGCACTGAAACGCATGAAGAAGACGGCCATCCTGATCAACCTGGCGCGGGGCGGCGTGGTGGATCACGACGCCCTCTACGACGCCCTGCGCAACGACTGGATCGCCGGGGCGGCCCTGGACGTCACCGAACCCGAACCCCTGCCCAGGGATCATCCCCTGCTCACGCTGGACAACCTGGTGATCGCGCCCCACCTGGGCAGCGCGACCACGCGCACGCGCCACGCGATGGCCCGCCGGACAGTGGACAATCTCAAGGCGGGAGTGGCCGGCCGGACACTGCAAAGCCGCGTCGTCTGAGGTAGGTTTGTATTCCTTTGCGCCACTCGAGCACCGCGTCGCCATAATCGACCTGGGTTCCAATACCGCCCGGCTCATGGTCGCCCGGTACACCCGTGACCGGGTCTTCAAGATAACCGACGAAGTCAGCCGGCGCGTCCGCCTGGGAGAAGGCATCGCCGGGGAAAACAGGCTTCGCTCCGGGGCGCGGACCCGCGCGCTGGAGGCGGTCCGCATGTTCAAGGCGTTCTGCGAAGTCCAGGGCATCGAACGGATTCTGCCCGTCGCGACCGCGGCCGTGCGGGACGCTGCGAACGGCCCACGCTTCCTCGATGAGATCGGCCGCAGTACCGGGCTGGACTTCCGGCTGCTCAGCGGCGAGGAGGAAGCGTTCTACAGCACCGTGGGCGTGATCAACAGCCTGGGCGTGTTCAACGGGATCATCCTGGACGTGGGCGGCGGCAGCGCGGAAATCGGCCTTATCCGGGACGGCGCGTTCGCGAAAGGCGCATCCACGCCCTTCGGTACGGTCCGGACGACCGAGGTCTACTTTCCGGACCCGATGGCTTCAACCGGTCAGATGAAGCGCCTCGATGCGGATATCGATCAGGCGCTGGGCCGTATCGGGTGGCTTGAAGCCAGGGGGACAGAGACGATCGCCGGCGTCGGGGGCGTCGTCCGCGCCCTGGTCCGTATCGACCGCCTGGACCGGAAGTATCCCCTCGGGCTCGTGCATGGGTACGAATTGAAACGGCGCCGCCTGGAAAAACTGATCGAACGCATCGCGGCTACACCCGTTTCCGAGCGGTCGCTACGCATCCCCGGGTTGCAGCGCGAACGAGAGGACATCATACTCGCCGGCGCCATGACCGTGGCCGGGGTAATGCGGAAGACCGGCGCCCGGCGGCTGACCGTAAGCGGCCAGGGATTACGCGAAGGGCTGTTCTTCGAAGAAGCGTTCAAGCCGGCTTCGAGGCCGGACAGTATCGGCCAACTGCGTCGGTTCACCATCCTGAACCTGGCCCGGCTCTATGGTTACGAAGGACCCCATACCGCCCACGTAGCCCATCTGGCGCTCTCCATGTTCGATCAGCTGAAAGAGGCGCACGGATACGGAGCACACGAGCGGGAGTACCTGTGGGCCGCGGCCATGCTGCACGACATCGGAACGGTGATCGATTACTACGACCATCACAAACACTCGGCCTACGTCATCGTGAACGCCGGCCTGCCCGGATTCGATCACCGCGAGATCGTGATCATCGCCTGTCTGTGCCTCAATCACCGCCGTGGCAAGCCGGACTTCTCCCGGTACCACGCCATGTTGAAGCCGGACGACCTGGCCATGGTGTACCGTCTGTCCTCGTTGCTGCGTTTGTCCGAACACCTGGACCGAAGCCGGGCACAGATCGTCGCGGACGTTCGGCTGGAGACCGGAGATAAAAGAGTACGCATGAAGGTCCTGGCACGCGAAGACAGGGACATTACCGTGGAACTGTCCGAAGCCCGCAACCGCGTTCAGCTGTTTGAAGAATCCTTTGGGAAACGACTCGAGATCGAGGCATGACGGCTCGGTGCGGCAAGAGGCGCATGATGCATGATATGGTGTTGAGCTCCGGGCAGAAGCGGTTCTTCGACGACTTCGGCTACCTCGCCCTTCCCGGCCTCATGGGGGACGAGGTCCCCTGGATCTCGGATGAATTCGAAGGGGTGTTCGACGCGGCCGGAGTGGTGCACGACGGCAGCAGGCGTACGAGCCTGGGGTGTTTCATCGAACGCAGCGAACGGCTGTGCGCGTTGCTCGACAATACCAAGGTCGACGGACTGTTGAGCGGCCTCCTGGGAGCGGATTACAATTACCTGGGCAGCGGCGGCGAGATGTACGTCGGGGACGGCCTGTGGCATCCCGACTGCCACGGAGACCCGGTCGTCCAAGTCAAGTGGGCGATGTATCTCGATCCGCTGACCCGGGAAACCGGGGCCCTGAGATTCGTGCCGGGTTCCCACCGGCAGGGATGGCAGGGCAATCTCGATACCCATGCGCTCTGGGGCGTCGGCATGGAGGAGGTCCCCTGCGTCGTGCCGGACAACCAGCCGGGCGACGTCATCGTGTTCAACCAGATGACCCTGCACAATGCCCTCGGCGGCGGAAACCGCCGGCGCATGTTGAACATCCTGGCCTGTTCCGCCTGCCGTACGGAAACCGAACGGGCCTTTCTCAGGCGCAGGCTCCCGGCGTCCCGCAAGGAACTGCATTGGGACATCATGCGCGGAACCGCAACGGCCGGGCGCATGCGCCACCTGGAGCAACCATGGACCCTTCTCAACTGACCGGGCGGTCCGGTCCGTCCGGTCCGCATGGAATCGACAGGAACCTGACCCGGTACGGCGACACGGAATTCAGCCGTTACCTGAGGCGGGCGTTCCTGGCTTCCGCGGGCTATGACGGCGAAGACCTCGACCGGCCGATCATCGGCATTGCGGACACGTCATCGGACTACAACACGTGTCACCGGGATATGCCGCCGCTGGTCGAAGGCGTCCGGCGCGGGGTCGCCCAGGCCGGCGGTCTCGCCCTGGTCTTCCCCACGATCTCGCTGGCCGAAACGCTGCTTTCGCCCACTTCCATGCTCTTTCGCAACCTGATGGCCATGGGTACGGAGGAAATGATCCGGTCGCAGCCGATGGACGGCGTCGTACTGCTGGGGGGCTGCGACAAGACCGTGCCGGCCCAGTTGATGGCCGCCGCTTCGGCCGGCTTGCCGGCGGTCTCGCTGGTTACCGGCGCCATGCGTACGGGAAACTGGCGGGGCGAACGTCTCGGCGCCTGCACGGATTGCCGGCGGTACTGGCTCCGGCACCGGGCGGGCGAGATCGACCGGGAAGAGATCGGCGAAATAGAACAGGCTCTGTGCCCCACGGGCGGAACATGCATGGTCATGGGAACGGCCTCCACCATGGCCTGCCTCACGGCGACGCTGGGCCTGATGCTGCCTGGCGGCGCCACCCCGCTCTCCGGGTCCGCGGATCGACTCCGGCAGGCGGTGATGACGGGCAGGCGCATCGTCGAACTGGCCAGGGGCGGTGAGGACCCGGCCAGGTTTCTGACCCGCGCTTCATTCGACAACGCGGCCATCGTGCTCGCCGCGCTGGGCGGGTCCACCAACGCCGTGATCCACCTCATCGCCATCGCCCGGCGGGCGGGTATCGAGTTTACACTGGAGGACATCCACGAAGCCGCGCGAAAAACACCCGTGCTGGTAAACTGCAAGCCCGTGGGCACGGGATACATGGAGGACTTTGACAAGGCGGGCGGCCTGCCCGTGTTGTGGAAGGCCCTGGAATCCAGGCTGGATCCGGATGCCTTAAACGTCAATGGCAAAACACTGGGGGAGATCCTGAAGGACACGCCTCCACCGGCCGACTGGCAGGACACCATCGGCACCCTGCAAAACCCCATCGCTCCGCCTGGCGCCCTGGTCGTCCTGCGCGGCACCCTGGCGCCCGACGGCGCACTGATTAAGCGTGCCGCGGCCACATCGGAGCGGCAACGCCACCGGGGACCGGCCACCGTATTCGAATCCCCCGACGACGTGGCTGCGCGGATCGACGACCCGAAACTGGCGCTGACTCCCGATCACGTGCTCGTCATGCGAAATGCCGGTCCCGTGGCCATGGGCATGCCCGAGGCCGGTTCGCTGCCCATTCCGGCCTACCTGGCAAGAAAAGGCATCGTGGACATGGTGCGGGTGTCCGATGCGCGGATGAGCGGCACGGCCTACGGTACGGTCGTGCTGCACTGTTGTCCCGAGGCTGCTGCCGGCGGTCCGCTCGCCCTCGTCAGGGATGGCGACGTGATCGAACTCGACGTGGAGAACCGGCGGCTCGACCTGTGCGTTGAGGCGGATGAACTGGCCCGGCGCAAGGTGGAATTCGTCCCGCCCTCACCGCCGGATCGCGGCTGGAGCAGACTCTACGCAAAACACGTTCTGCCGGCCCACCTGGGCGCCGACCTGGATTTTCTCTAGACGGGGCCGGTTCCGTTTGCCCGCTCACCTCACACACGATACGTATATACACACCCTCATAAGGAAAGGGACGCTGCCATGACGAGAAGCCAACTGCACCTGAAACTGCACCGCCAGGAACTGGCGCGCGACAAGGGCTTTGCGGTGTGGAACACGATCGTGACGGAAGCTGCCTGGGAACCCGCGCGGACCGCACTGGTGCTGTGCGACATATGGGATTCGCACTGGTGCCGAGGCGCGGTCGAGCGACTGAACGCGCTGACCCCGCGGATGAACGACGTAGTGACCGCTTGCCGCGACCGCGGTGTCCTGGTCGTACACGCCCCTTCCGACACCTTGGATTTCTATAAGGATACGCCGGCAAGGGAAAGAACCGAATCCGTGCCGGCCGTGGATACGCCGCCGGACCGCGACCTGCCGGACCCTCCGCTGCCCGTGGATGCATCCGACGAAGGCGCGGATACCGGCGAGACGGAAACCTTCAGCGCGTGGTCCCGGCAGCATCCGGACATCGTCATCGACCAGGAAAAGGACCTGATGTCCGACGACGGCAAACAGATCTATGCCTGTTTCGAGCACTATGGAATCCGCAACATGCTGATCATGGGGGTCCATACGAACATGTGCATCCTGCACCGGACGTTCGGCATAAAGCAGATGGTCCGGTGGGGCGTTCCCGTGGCGCTGATCCGGGACCTTACCGACACCATGTACAATCCCGCGATGCCGCCCTACGTCAGTCACGAAGAAGGCACGCGCCTGGTGGTTTCCTTCATCGAGAAGCACTGGTGCCCCACGGTGCACAGTTCGGAAATCCTTTCCTGACGGCGCGCCACTGCGATAGGCCGTCGTCAATGCGGTTCCCCGGAGGGATGATGGAACGTAAGTTGGACGTGCTCTCGGCAGGGGACGGCAACCTGGACGTCTGGATGCGGGTGCCGCGTCATCCGGACCGGCGCACGGGAGGAGAGCGGGGAACCGGAGTCGTCGGCGAGGCCTTTCACCTGGGCGCCGGGGGAGCGGCCGCCAATGTAGCCCTGGGCATTGCGCGGCTGGGCGGTCGCGCGGCCTTCGTCGGCGCAGTGGGAGACGACGCACCCGGCGGGCAGTTCAGGGACTGCATGCGGTCGGCCGGCGTCGATTTGTCCCACCTGCACGTCATGGCGGGCCGGACGACCTCCCTGGCCTGTATGTTCGAAACCCCGGACGGCGAGTACGCATTCTACGTATGCCCGGGTTCCAGGACCATCCCTTCCCATTGCCTGACGGCCGATTTCGTACGTTCGGCGCGCGTACTCTTTCTGACCGGGCACGTACTGACCGAGGACGAATCCACGTGCCGGGCCATGCTCGAGGCCATGGAGGCGGCGCGCGCTTCAGGCGTTACCGTTGCCTTCGATCCGGGTAAGTACTGGCTCAATCCCGCGCTGGAATCCCGGGCGCACGACGCGGTAGAGCGGGCGGACATCATCCTTCCGAACCGTCTGGAGGCCGAATTGCTCACCGGCCGGTCCGCGCCCCGTGACGCGGTTCGGGATTTGCTCGAGACGGGCGTCGGGATCGCGGCCGTGACGCTGGGCGACCGCGGCTGCGTGGTGGCCTCCGCCGCGCGCGTGGTGGAGCGGCCCGCCTTCCCCGTGGCGTCGGGATCCGGCGTAGGCGCGGGGGACGCCTTCGCCAGCGGCCTGCTCTACAGCTATCTCGCGAAAGGCACGTTGGAAGACATGGCGGTCTTCGCGAATGCGACAGCCGCCATCAAGATCGGTACGCCCGGTGCTTCGGAAGGATTGCCTGACGCCGATGAGGTGGAAGCGTTTCTGAGGGAAAACGGATAAGAGCGGGCTTGATTCGGGACTACTTCCTGCCGCCGGCGTAGAAAGGCAGTTTCACCACTTCGGCTGCAATAGGCTTCCCCCTGATCGAGACCGCGAGTGCCGTGCCCGGTTCCGCCAGTTCGACCGGAACGAATCCCGTACCGATCCCGTAGCCCAGCGTGGGCGAGATCGCGCCGCTGACGATCGCTCCTACGGGATCGACCTCATGGAGCACGGCGTAACCCTGCCTGGGGATACCCCGTTCCAGCAGCCTCAGTCCGACCAGCTTCCTCTTCACGCCTTCGCGGCGTATCCTGACGAGGGCGCCCCGGCCAATGAAACCGGGCTTCTTCAGTTTCACCGTCCAGCTCAACCCGGCTTCGATGGGATTGATCGATTCGTCGATCTCGTGTCCGTACAAAGCGAGACCCGCTTCGAGCCGCAACGTATCCCGCGCGCCCAGTCCACATGGCTTCAAACCGCGTGAAGCCCCGGCGTCCAGGAGGAGATCCCACAACCCGGCCGCGTGTTCCGCCGGATACCAGATTTCGAAACCGTCCTCGCCCGTGTAACCGGTACGGAACACCCTGGCCTCGACGCCGCTGATCCGCGTTTCCACGAATCCCTGGAATCCGAGCGCATCCAGCCCGGCCTCCGCCAGGGGATTCAGGATAGCCTCGCTGCCCGGTCCCTGCAGGGCAATGAGCATGCTTTCTTCGCTCAGGTCCCGGATCTCCACCTCGTAGGACGAGGCGGTCTTGCGAAACCAGTCGAGGTCCTTTTCCCGGTTTCCCGCGTTGGGAATGATCAGCACGCGGTCCGGGAGGCGGTACACCAGGAAATCATCGATGACCCCGCCGTCGTCTCTGCACGCCAGCGTATACTGGGACCGATAGGGTTTCAGCCGTTCGACGTCGTTTACCGTGACGTGATTCACGAATGCCACGGCGTCCGGACCGGCGACCTCGACCCGGCCCATGTGAGAAACGTCGAACAGACCCGCGGCTGAACGAACGGCCTGATGTTCGGCCAGGATACCCTCGTACCGGACCGGCATCTCCCAGCCGCTGAAGGGCACCAGCCTGGCGCCCAGGGCGGCGTGGCGGTCATACAGCGCCGTTCTGCGCAGTTCGCTCATGACGTGCTCTCTTCGGCCATCCGGAATCGACGTTCGCCATCTCATTTAACGCACGGGTCTTCGACAGTGTCAATACAAAAACGAGATAAGCGGCGAACCTTCGACTGAATGGGACAGATGATCGCGACAGGCGGTCAATACCATCAATCATCCACATAAGATCCGGAGATCATAATCATGCGCAATCTTTTCGTCCTGGCGGGGTTATGCCTTTGCCTGACAGGCGAGGCCAGCGCCACCGGAATCGTCATTACCGAGGTGATGGCAGATCCGGAAGATGAAAAATCAGGGGAATTCGTGGAACTCTACAACGCCGGGGAAGCGCCGATTGATCTCGAAGGCTGGATACTCGGCGATTCAGATGACCGCAACGATACGATCAAGGACTTTAGAGGTCCTGATGACATTGGTTCGCCGGGCACGAAACTGGCCCCAGGATCCTACGCAATTGTCGTCGATCCCGACTACGCTGGGGAATACAACGAGCGGATCGCGACGAACAGCAATACGACGCGCCTGTTGATGCTGACCATAGCAGGCGACAGCACACTGGGTAATCGTGGCCTGGGCAACAGCGCGGATCGGATCTCCATAGAAAAAGACAACACCGAGTTCGATACATTCGAATGGACCAAATCGGCGGGCGGAAACGGTATTTCCTGGGAGCGAAAGCGAATCGACGAGGCCGCGGAGGACGCCAATCTCATTCCGTCCAGGCATCCGGACGGATCGACCCCGGGATTCAGGAACAGTACGGCGACCGATCCGCCAGGCATGCCGAATCCTGATGATCCTGATGAACCCGAGGAACCTGTCGAACCCTCCGAACCGGAAGAACCGGCCGAGCCCACAGACCCGGAAGAGCCCTCCATGCCGCCCCCCGGTCAGGCACCGGCGGTTGAAGTGTTCATCAACGAAATCATGTTCGACCCGGGGGCCAACCGGTCCGAATGGATCGAACTGTACAACCACGGGAGCGACGCGGTCGATCTTTCGGGGTGGTCCCTGCGGCTGGAACACGTGGAACGGACGCGGCTCATCTCCGGCGCGGCGTTATGGCTCGAAAGTCGGGGTTACATCGTGATCGCCGATGATATCGCCCGGTTCAGGCAGGCTTATCCCGCGTTCGACGGGCGGGTGCTCGAAGCCACGGGCGGCTGGGCAGGACTCCGTAACGCCGGCGCCCGCCTGTTGCTGATGGATGGCAATGGAATTGTCATCCACGATGCGGAGTACGACGAGGAAGCGAGTCCAGATCCGGGCCGTTCGGCGGAACTTGTGAATCCGGGCTTCGATCCACCGACCTGGGGGCCCTCCGTCGCCGGCATGGGCGGTACCCCGGGACAAGAGAACTCGCTGTACGCCACCCACATCCCAGACGGCGTTTCTCTACACTTGAGCAACAATCCGTTCTCTCCGGATGGCGACAACCACGAAGACGTTTGTCTCGTGACGGTCGATCTGCCGGCATCTTACGGAGTGCTGCACGCGATGGTTTTCGATGTCAACGGTCGTTTCCTCAAAACCCTCATCGATCAAACCACCGTGGCGAGCCGTCACGTGTTTGCCTGGGACGGAACGGACCAGTACGGACGGCGGCTCCCCGTTGGTCCATACATTCTATACGTCGAGCAACTGTTACCTACGCTCAACCGGTTGACGGCGTCAAAGCACCTGGTAGTGATCGCCGCTTCGCTGTGAAGTACTCCATATTCTGCTTGACACGGCCGTCCCGGACGTCTTGATTGACAGGGGCTCCCGCCACACTGCTCCACGCTTTTTCGAGCCTTATCGGGGCGCGCGTACAGAGATGGATACATGAACAATATCGTGGTCTTCAGCGGCTCTTCCCATCCGGCGTTGTCGGAGGAGGTTTGCCACTATCTCAATGTGCCGCTGAGGGCCAGTACACTGACGCGATTCAGCAATGATTGCCTCCAGGTTCAGCTGAACGCGAACTGCCGCGAAGGCGATGTTTTCATCATCCAGCCTCTTGGCCCGCCCGTTCAGGAAAACCTCGTGGAACTGCTGTTGATGCTGGATGCGGCCCGCGGGGCGTCAGCAGCGCGCACTACGGCGGTCCTTCCCTATTACTCCTACTCGAGATCCGACAAGAAGGACGCGCCCCGCATTTCCATCGCAGGACGCCTGGTTGCCGACTTGCTGGGAACGGCCGGCGCAAATCGCATTCTTACGTTGCAAATGCATCAACCGCAGGTTCACGGCTTTTTCAGCATCCCCGTGGATCATCTGAATGCGATCGAGGTCCTGGCACAACACTTCCAGCAGCGGGATCTCAGCAATTCCGTCGTCGTGTCGCCTGACTTGGGCAATGCCAAGAACGCCGCCCATTTCGCACGGCAATTGATGTTGCCGGTGGCGGCTGGCAACAAGCGCCGCATATCCGACGAAAAGGTCGTGATCGACATGATCGTGGGCGACGTTTCCGGCAAGAACGCGATCATCATGGACGATGAGGTCGCGACGGGCGGCAGCATCATAGAACTGATCGAACGTTTGAAAGAACGCGACGTGCAAAGGGTGTCTGTCGCCTGCACGCACGGGGTATTCAGCGGACGGGCCATAGAACGATTTGCAAACTGTTCCCATATCGAAGAGATCGTCACGACCAACACGGTACCCATCGGCGAAGACAAGCGTCTTCCGCACATGGTGATCCTTTCCGTCGCTTCGTTGCTGGCCGAGACGATTCGGCGGATCCACAATGGAGAATCGGTGAGCAGTCTGTTTGCCGATACGATGTAGTACGCAACAGGAAGTGCGCCCGGGCCCGTTTCCCGGCTTAGACACCGGATCAGTACCGCACAACCGATTAACCCGATCCACGGAGGAAGACGATGGATAAGATCAAGCGGCGTGAGTTTCTTAAGACGGCATCGACGGCGGGATTGGCCGGCGGAGCCGCGCTGGTGGCTGGATGCGGTTCGGGACAGGAGAGCAGCGGCCCCGCCATCCGCACGGATAAGACCTACGAATGGAAGATGGTCACCACGTGGACGCCCAACCTGCCTATCCTGCAGGAGAGCGCGAGACTGCTCGCCGAATGGGTGGAGGAAATGTCGGAAGGCCGGATGAAGATAACCGTATACGCGGGCGGCGAGTTGATCCCGGCCCTGGAGGGATTTGAAGCAGTGAGCCAGGGTGTGGCGGAAATGGGACACGGCGCCGCGTATTACTGGGCGGGCAAGGCGCCTGCCACCCAGTTCTTCTCATCGGTACCCTTCGGCATGAACGCGCAGCAGGTTACCGCCTGGCTCTACAGCGGAGGCGGCCTGAAGTTGTGGGAGGATATCTACGCCCCCTTCAACCTGGTTCCCATGCCCGCGGGCAATACCGGATTCCAGATGGGGGGGTGGTTCAGGAAGGAAATCAATACCGCCGACGACCTGCAGGGACTGAAAATGCGCATCCCCGGCCTGGGGGGTGACGTGATCAAGCGCGCGGGCGGTTCGGCCATTCTGTCTCCCGTCGGAGAGATCTACACCAACCTGGAACGCGGCGTCATCGACGCTACCGAGTGGATCGGCCCTTACCACGATTATCTCATGGGCTTCTACCGTGCGGCCCGGTATTACTACTACCCGGGCTGGCACGAGCCGGGAACCGTGACGGAACTCATGGTCAACAAGAGCGCCTTCGATGCACTGCCGGAATACCTGCAGACCGTAATCCGAACGGCGGCGGCCCGGTCGACCCACTGGGTGCTGTCCGAGTTCGACGCCAGGAACAACGAATACCTTCAGAAGATGATCAATGAAGAAGGGGTGCAGCTCCGGAGGTTCCCGGATGCCGTGCTTACGACCCTCAAGGGCTACGCGGACGAAGTCATCGCCCAATTGGTAGACACGGACGAAGACAGCAGGAAAGTGTACGAGTCCTTCACTGCGTTCCGGAAGACGGTAAACGGCTGGACGGATCTGGGCGAGAAGATCTACTATTCCGGGGCGATGGGGTAAGGCGGGCTCCCGCGGGAACATATGGGTTGCCTGGCCGGCATGGCCGCACCCGGGCGAATCATCGGAAGACGCCGTCTATCCGGGCTATCCAACCCGTCGTCGCGTCGCAGTACAACAGGTCGTCTCCGCAACGCGCCAGGCCGTGGGGTTCCGGGTGGTCCGGGCCGATATGGATCTCGTCGCGCACCGCGCCGGTCTCGATATCCATCTTGGCAATGACGCGGTCCACCTTGAACACCATCCACAGGGCATCGTCTTCGGTCCTTACGACACCGTGCCCGGCGTCGTAGGGCAACGGGATGACCCTTTTTACCGACCAGTCATGGATATGGACCTGGGTAAGCGTTTTCTCCTGAAGCGTGCTGAGCCAGATCGTACCCTTTTCCACGAAATCGTAATCCAGGCCATGGGTCCCGCCCGGTGCGGGCAGCGGCCGGCGGAGCAGCGTAGCGCCGGTCCGGGGATCTACCTTGAGTATCTCGCCCGTTCCGGCCGGAGCGTCGGTATCCTTAGGGAAGCGCCACCGCTCGCCGGGGCCGTTCGCGGCTAGCCAGAGCCCGCCTTCGCCAAAGGACATGCCGCTTGAATTCGAGGATTCCGTCGGCAACTCGCGGAGTATCCTGGATACGCCGTACTCGTGCGGATCTTCCAGGGCCAGGAGCGCCACGCGGTCCGTCAGTTGATCCACGACCCAGAGGCCTTCGCCGGTAACCTGCAGGCCATTGGGCGCTCCGTAGGGCGCCCGCATGTATCGGGTGATGCCGGGGTTCATGTCATTTCCCGCGATTAATCGATTTTCGCCTTCGAGGTCCCTGCCGGCTTCATACGTTTAAACCTGCGATATCGTCTCCTGCAGGTAGCCGATGCGGATCACTCCCGGCCCTTGAGACGGGTCCAGCCTCTGCCCGGATTGAAGGGCTTCGCTTCGTGGTAGCGGTCCCGGAGTTCCCTGAAGGCGTCCGGCGTTCGAATCTCCCGTTCAGGATGATTTGAATCCCGGATGACGAAATCCGCCTCGCTCGGATAACAGGCCATGGTGACCGGATCCCGTTCCGGTGTATACGTCTCCGGGTCCTCCTCGGCGTTGTTCGGCGCGTCCATGGATTGATACCTCAGGTCGACGCTCCAGCGAACGATCCCGGACCGGTTCACGAAGGAAGCGTGGGGCGTCAGGTTGGTCATGAACAGGACGTCGCCCAGTTTCATTTCCACGGGAACGGGTTCGTTTCCGGGCAATTCGTCTCCCGGGATCTCCAGGTAGCCTCCGTGCCCGCCCGTGTAGTGCCGGAACACGCCGCTTTCATGGGCGGCGGGTATCACGTACAGACATCCGTTTTCCACCGTGGTATCAACCAGGGGAATCCAGCAGGTCACGATCAGATGCCGGTCGCAATGGGGCAAGAAATACCCGGAGTCCTGGTGCCAGGGCACTTCCGTCCGCGTGTACGCCGGAATCTTGGGACGAATACGATAAGCGGAAGCCCCAACGATATCCGGCCCGACCAGGTCGGCAACACAGTCCACCAGGCACCCGTTCCGCAACAGGGCCAGCATCGCCTCGCCGTTGAATCCGCCTCCGCCCCGCCCCATGATCATCCCCATGATCACCTGACCGGCTTCTTCGGATTCTTCGTAGATACGAGCGAGCCGGGTCTCGAATCCTTCTTGCTCGTAGAGACTGGCCAGCTTGCCTTCGCCGTGCAGATTCTTCGCTCCACGACCAACGATGTCGCTCAAGGCGGATTGCAATGGACGCAGATCACCCGCCGCCAACAGTCCCGTCTTGACCAGGTATCCCCGCGCCCTGAATTGTGCGAGTTCTGTTTGTGAGAAGCCCAAGGCACCTCTCGCTTCGTGAATCGACGGCGCGCCCCGTTCCGCAGCATCTTCGTGGGCGCCGCGCCGACGAACCAACCTTCAGGTCCGCATCATGTCGGATACGTCCAACTCCATCCTCGGCTGGTAGGGTTTCAGGAACCGCATGATCTCTTCCGACGTGGGCAGCTCCAGGGCATCGCGCGTGATGGTCGTGAGTTCCTGATAATCCGCCGAGCGGATCAGACTCTTGATCTCCGGAATATCGATCGGGCTCATGCTGAGTTCGTCCACCCCCAGACCCAGCAGTATACAGGCCGCCAGCGGATGAGCGGCCATGGCGCCGCAAACCCCGACCCAGATATCGTTGTCGTGTGCGGCGTCGATAATCGATGCGATCAGCCGGAGTACGGCCGGGTGACATGGATTGTACAGGGAAGCAATGCTTGAATTGCCCCGATCGGCCGCCACCGTGTACTGGATCAGATCGTTCGTGCCGATACTGAAAAAGTCGACTTCCTTCGCCAGATCATGGGCTGTCAGTGCGGCGGAAGGAATCTCGACCATGATTCCGATCGACATCGAGTGATCGACGGGCACCCCCGCCTCCAGCAACTCATCCCGCGCCTCGTCAAGAAGCTCCTTCGCCCGTCGGAGTTCATGTACTCCGGAAATCATCGGAAACATGAGGCTTACGTTGCCCTCGACGCTCGCCCTCAGGATAGCGCGCAACTGTACCTTGAACATTTCCGGACGATTGAGGCAGAGCCGAATGCCCCGCTGTCCGAGGGCGGGATTGGCTTCGTCCGGCATCCGCGCAGGCATCTTGTCCGCCCCGAGATCCAGCGTGCGTATGATTACGGCGTGCGGGGCCATGCGCCGGGCGATGTCCAGGTAGGTCCGGCTCTGTTCTTCTTCGGAGGGCAACTCGTTGCGCACCAGGTAGAGGAACTCGGTGCGATACAGGCCTATGCCATCGGCGCCGTGATTCAAGACGTCTTCCAGTTCGGCCGGCAGCTCGATGTTCGCCGATAGCTCGATGCGCCTGCCGTCCCGCGTCACCGCCGGCAGATCGTGAAGTTCCTGCAGCTCATGCTCCAGCACGGACAACTGGGACCGGGTTTCCTCGTACCTTCCGATGGTTTCAGCGTCCGGATCGAGATGGACCATCCCGGTGTTGCCGTCGATGATGATCATCATGCCATCGGTGATTTCCTGCGTGGCGACGTTGGCGCCGACCACCGCCGGCACGGCCAGGCCGCGGGCCACGATCGCCGTATGCGACGTCTGGCCTCCGGCGTCGGTGATGAAGCCGCACACCGAATCACGGTTGATTTCCGCGGTATCTGAGGGGGACAGACTGTGGGCTACGAGCACCACCTTGCCTTCAGTGGCCTCGACCCGGGGGAGGGTGCTGCCGGTGAGTTTTGCCAATACCCGGTTATGCACGTCTTCGAAATCGGCGGTCCTTTCACGGAAGAATGGATTCTCGATGGCGGAGTAACTGGATATCCAGCCTCGCATCACGTCGTCGAAAACATACTCGGCATTGGTCCTTTCCCGACGGATGCGGACGATGGTAACGTCCACGACTTCCGGGTCCTCGAGCACCGCCTGGTGGGTACGGAAGATCTTCAGGATGTCCTGATCGATATCGACCGCGATACGACGCTGTAGTTGGGTCAGATCATTCAAAGCCTCATGGACCGCGCCCCTGAATCGTTCGATCTCCGTTTCGACTTCATCGGCAGGAATCGGGCGCTGGTGTATGGCGGCGAAACGGCGATTGTAGACCAAAGCGCGGCCGATGGCGATGCCGGGCGACGCCGGAATGCCTTTCAGTGCGCGGCGCTCTTCGCTCATTTCACGCCTCCTGATCCTGGTCGAACATCTCGATTATGGCCTTCAGCGCGTCCGTTTCATCGGGACCTTCAATCTCGACGGTGATGGAACTGCCGTATTCGGCAGCCAGCATCATCACGCCCATGATGCTCTTTCCGTTAACCGGCACGGCATCCTTGACCAGCGTGATTTCCGACTCGAACCTGGAAGCCACGCGGACCAATTGCTCCGCGGGCCGCATGTGCAGCCCCTTTCTGTTTTTAACGGAAACGGTTTTCCTTACCAAGGCGCGTCCCGATTCGGTCAGCCGTTCGTGATATGCGACTATTCGTAATCTTCCCTGCGGTACCGGACCCTTTCGCCTTCCTTCATTACTTCCAGTACGCGCTGATTCAACGTCGACGCCGGGTTTATCCCGACGACTTTCAGGAGGTATCGAAGCGCAACCACCTCGGATATTACGGTCAGGTTCTTGCCCGGATTGATCGGAATGCGGACATAGGGCAGTTCCGCGTCGAGTAACGTCGTGGTCTTCTCGTCCAGTGCCGTGCGTTCATAATCACCATCGTTGTTCCAGTCTTCCAGGTTCACCACGACTTCGATCCTCTTGCGTACGCGGATGCTTCGGATGCCGAACATGCGCGTGACGTCGATGATCCCGACCCCTCGAATCTCCATGAAATGCTGTGTGATCGTGTTGCTCGTCCCCATGATGATGCCACGCCGCATCCGGTACGCGGTCACCACGTCGTCAGCCACCAGCCTGTGGCCCCGTTCCACCAGATCCAGGGCCGTCTCGCTTTTGCCGATTCCGCTGCGTCCGGTAAAGAGGAGTCCCACGCCGTAGATGTCGACCAGCGCGCCGTGGACGGTCGTCATCGGTGCGAAATAGGGCTCCAGATACTCGACCAGAGAGTGTACGAAGGCATCCGTCGTCAGCGTGGTTCCCAGGACGGCCGTATCGAACCGTTCGGCGGTTTCGGTCACTTCCGGCGGCGGGTTCATGCCCTTCGTAATGACCATGCAGGGAATGCCCATGTCGAACAGCCGGACCAGCGACGCACACCGCTGTTCACCGGGCAGACTCTTCAGATAGGTTAATTCGGTTTCTCCCAGGATCTGAATCCTGTTGTTCGAAAACCTTTCGAGAAAACCCGACAACGCGAGTCCGGGACGATTCGTCTCCGCGTTGGTAATCTTCCTGGACAGTCCCGTTTCACCCGTCAGCGGCGACAGTTTCAGATCGACCTGCTCCACCAGGGACTTGATGAGCAGGGCGCGCGATTTCAAGGCGATATCGTGGCCATCGGTCATTTTCGAAGGAGGATTGGTTTGGATTGATCCTGAATCGCGACTCCGAGAATCCAAGACGCGTCCGAAAGCCCTTTAATGACGCCTGACCCGGTGATCGTGCAACTTGCCGTTGTGCTTCTTCAACTGGCTCTCCATCTTATTGACCGCCTGATCGAGGGCGGTATAGGCCTCCGCGTCTTCCTCCTTGCTGGTCAGGACGTGTCCTCCGACGTGCACGTTCAGTTCGACCATATACCGGTATTTTTCCTGAGAGACGATAAGATCCGCGCTCAGGATATGGTCGCTGTAACGGTTCAACCGGTCCATCTCCCTGTCCGCGTGCCGCTTGTAAGCGTCTGCCAGTTCGCAGTGGCGGGCTGTCATGGTCTTCTGCACGGTCGCCTCCCTTCACGGTGTTTCCTTGCGGGTCAGATCCTTCTGCGCATTCGCGCTATGGGTATTCCCAGGTTCTCGCGGTATTTCGCCACGGTTCGCCTTTTGATCTGCACGCCCTCCTTCGATCGCAGGATCTCCTCGATGGCCTGGTCACTCAGCGGTGCGTGCTCGTCTTCCTCCTCGATGATCCGGGCGATTCGGTCCTTGACCGTCTTGGTCGCCAGCTGGCCGGCGGGGGCTTCGTCCGTATTATTCGACGCCTTTTTCTTCAACCGGCCGTCAAAGAAAAACCTCAGTGCGTATATCCCTCCGGGGGTCTGGACGTACTTGCCCTGGGTGGCCCGGCTGACCGTCGTCACGTGCAAGCCGACCTCGTCCGCGACCTCCTGCAGAATCATGGGCTTGAGACAGGGCAGGCCCGCGTCCAGGAAGGCGCGCTGCGCTTTGACGATACAGTTCGTCACCTTCAACAGGGTGGACCGCCGTTGTTCTATGGAGTTCACGAAGTGGTTCGCTTCGGTCAGTTTCCGCCGCACGTACCGCCGGTCTTCTTCCGTGGAATGGGCACTCCGGCTCAGGATAGCCTGGTAGGCATGGCTGACACGGACCCTGGGCAGGTTGCGGTCGTTGAGGTATACGACGTACTCTCCTTCCACCTTTTCAACGACCAGGTCAGGATATATGGCGATTACGGACGAATCGCTGATGGCCAACCCCGGGTGCGGATTGAGTCCCGCGATCACATTCAGCGCATCCCCGATATCTTTCCGGGAAGCCCCGACTTTCTTTCGAATCGCCGCGATGCGTCGCAGTTTGACGTCCCGCCAGTGTTCCGATACCATCCTGTATGCCAGCGATTCGCGCAAGTTCAGCGCATCCAATTGCAACATGAGACACTCTCTCAGGTCTCGGGCGCCCACGCCGTTGGGTTCGAGTGTCTGGACGACCTTCAATACCCGTTCCGCGTCATCGAACGGTACACCGGACTCCAGCGCCAGATCCAGCAACGGAACGTCGAGGAGGCCGTTGTCGTTCAGATTGCCGATCAGGTATTCGCCGATTTCCCGGTCCCGGACGGAAAGATCGAGAAGATGCAATTGCGCAACGAGGTGCTGGGTGAGCGTCGCATCCGACTTCCCCTCACGTTCCAGGATACGCTGGTCTTCCCTCTTTTCGGTCTCCTCGCGGAAATCCATCTGGTTGTGCGTTCCGTCCTGTATGTAGGCATCCCAATCGATTTTCTCCCGGTCGGGCGCCATGCCCCCGGGATCGTCCTCGCGTGTCGGGTCCGAATCTTCCGACCGGGGTTCCCCTTCAGACTCATACGCCGGTTCGCCCGTCTCTTCCTCCAGTTCCAGCAACGGGTTCTCCTCGACTTTTTCCTTGATCTCCTGTTCGAGTTCCACGGTGGTGCACTGCAGCAGTTTGAGCGCGTACATCAACTGGGGTGAAAACTGCTGCCGCGTCCGCGGCTGAAGATGGGTTTCCATGGGGTGTCGTCCGGTTATTCCAGGCGGAATCGCTCGCCGAGGTAAATGCGGCGCGCTTCGGGATCATGGGCCAGGTCTTCGGCCGTGCCGGATATGTAGATACGGCCGTCGGCCATGATATAGGATCTGTCCGTAATCTGCAAAGTTTCCCGGACCATGTGATCCGTAACCAGTATGCCCAGTCTTCTTTCCTTGAGGCGTCCGATGATTTCCTGTATGTCCTCTACCGCAATGGGGTCGATCCCGGCAAAGGGCTCGTCGAGCAGTATGAATTTCGGTTCGGTAACCAGAACCCGGCTGATCTCGGTTCTTCGCCGTTCGCCTCCCGACAGGGTATAGGCCCTGTGCCTGGCCAGGTGGGCTATGCCAAAATCCTCCAGCAACGCCTCCATCTTCTGGCGCCTGGCCTTTCGGTTCATGGGCAACGTCTCGAGAATGGACATCAGGTTCTGCTCGACGGTCATCCGACGAAAGATCGAGGGTTCCTGGGCCAGATAGCCAATCCCTACGCGCGCCCTCCGGTACATGGGCCACCGCGTAATATCCCTGCTCTGCCCGGTTTCCCGGTCATCGATGAGCACCCGTCCGGATCCCGGTTTGATCATGCCTACGATCATATAGAACGAGGTGGTCTTCCCTGCTCCGTTGGGTCCAAGCAGGCCGACCACCTCGCCCTGGTCTACGCGTAAGCTCACATCGTCGACGACGCGGTGATTCTGATAGGATTTTACCAGGTTTTCAATTCGCAGGCACTGCACGAACCCTCCGTTTTCATTGGCTTCCGTCTTCATCTTCCGGTGTGAGATAGCTCCCGTCCACCCCGCCGTCCGCGTTCACCTTGACCGGTTCTCCGCCATCCAGTTCGATCACGATTTCCTTCGCCCGGACAACGTTGTGGCCGGTCGGCCCGCTTTCCAGCGTGGACGGGTTGTAGGTGCTCACCGCGTTCCCCTGGGCCGTTATCGTCCGGACCGACTCGCCCTCGAATTCCACGACCATGCTGCGGCCTTCGATCGTGCTGCGACCCGTCCCCTCCGTGTTTTCAACGGAATAAGAACCCATGGCCTCTCCAGTGACAAGGGCGCTCGAAACGTTGCCGTCCACCAGGTCGAGGACGATATTATCCCCGGTGATCTCGCTGTGGACGCTCCGGATTACCGGATTGCCGAGCAAATCGATCTTCTGGCCCTCGCTGTCATACCGCAACGTATCGCAGTGTCCTTCCAGCGAACCTTTCTCTATCCTGACTGAATCGAACACTTCGGCGGCTCGATTATCGAATGCGTAGGTTATGCCTTTTCCCGTCACCACGATCGCGCTTTCATCGCGCCCCTGGCGATTGATCAAGCGGGGGGCGCCGCTGAAACGCGCACTTTGCGTTGATTTGACGTATTCCGCGTGTTCGCAGTAAATGGTCACGCCTTCTCCTTCGTCCACCACGATAACGGAGTCCATCGCCAGTGCCTTCAGCAGGGTATTGGATTCGGTGAAGTAATACTCGAGGCGACGCCCCTCGATGCTGATCCTGCTTTCGTCCTGCTGCCAGGTCATATCCGGCCCGCCCGTGGCCACGGCGCGATGAGGATCCTGGGTGAACAACATGCGATCGCCCTTCAGCACCACGCCGTCCAACTCGTCGTCAAGCCTCACCCGACCCGTGGCGATGGCCCTTTCGTCGTTTTCATAGTATATTGCGGCATCGGCGTGAAGCGTGCTGGCCCCGCGAATCATGCGCACGTTTCGGACAAGATGCACGATGCCGTTCAAGCGATCATACCGTACGCTGTCACTCGTAAGCTCGGTACTTCTGTGCGACAGCCGCACAAAACCGTACAGGTCGAAGATTTCGTCGACACCGGTGGCTCTGAGCCCCCCGGCTTCTTCGATTTGCACGGGCTCGCGGCGTTCCTGCCCTATCGCCTGCAGAACGAAGAACGCGGCGAGACAGCAGATCGAAATCAGCAACTCAATGCGCGCGTTTCTACGATACAATATACCTGAATTCCGTCTGGGCGTCAAGGGCGGGTCCCCTTGCGGAACGGCGATCGAAGCGATGCGCGGCGGCCTGGTCATTTCGATGGCGCACCCGGCAGAAGCCGGCCTTTGATGTGGCGCCGGATGATCCATCGACGCATGCCCGGATCGGCTTCGAACCCATCGCCTGTAATGATATCCCGGTCACTGGTCAATCGAACGGCGGCCTCCGTTTCGATGAGATTCTCCGTGTTTACCCAGGTCAGGGAATCGGTTTCGAGGGTACCCCGCTCCGTGCTATGGACGGTTACGTCGCCCCTGACGCGCAGGTCATGGGTCCGCCCGTCGATTTCACCCCGCTCGGCTTCGAGCGTCGAGGCCAGGCTGCCGTCTTCTTCGTAGAATTCGACGTGGATGCCCCCGTCCATGACCGTGACATTCGCTTCTGAAAAATACAGGCGGTGTCCGGCCTTGATCGTCGCTTCCTGTCGACCGTTCCGGCTCAGGTAGATCGTCGTGTTCCATGCTTCCTGGTCCGGCAGGATATCCTGGGTGCCGTTCTCCGCGGCCCGCTGATCGACGGATCGGCACGCTGCCGAGCACAGGACGACAGCCGTGAGCAAGTACGACAACCAGAAGCGGACGTGCCCCGCTGCGTCGCGGAGCTTCGGGTGGGGACAGATCTGCGAGATACGTAAAGTGGACATGACTGATTATACCTTATATGAGCCGGCCGGGCAAGACCAAGTTGAGGTTCAGGCATCTTGTCCGGACATGGTCTGAACGTGCCTGGACGCCTTCCAACGGTCGTGCATCCATACCCACTGGGCCGGCGCTTTCCTGATGAACCGCTCCAGTTCCGCCGTGTACGCGCTCGTCGTCGTTTCCACGTCTTCCGGCGCCCGCCCGGCGGGGCGTATCGGCGGGCGGACGGTCAAGAGGTGGGTATCGTCCGCCAGACGGTGAATGGCCATGGGAACGATTGGCGCCCCCACCCGGTCGGCCAGGACGGCGGGTCCGGTGGGCGTTCGGGCGGGTCTGCCGAAGAACGGCACCGTGATGCCGGCTCCCCGGGTGTCCTGGTCTACCAGGAGCCCCACGACGTGCCCCTTTCTCAGCGCGCGCAGTACGGCAGACGTGGCCCGGTCGCGGCCGACGACGTGCAATCCGCCGCGCACCCGGTTTTTCAGCAGGAGCGCGTCAAGCCTGGGATCATAGAGCGGCGCGGCCACCACGGTAACGGTGAAGCCTTTGAGTGCCAGGAACGTGCCCATCAGCTCGAAGTTGCCCAGATGGGCGCTCACGGCGACTACCCCGCGCCCCTCGCCGTAGGCCGATTCCAGATAGGAAAGTCCCTCGGTCCTGACCAGGGCGTCCACGTTCTCCGCCGTGAGCCCGGGCAGCCGGGCGACGTCCACGACGTTCCGTCCCAGTTCCCGGAACACGGACCTGCCCAGTTGCCGGATCTGCCTGCGGGATTTTTCGCCGCCGTAGGCCAGCGTGAGGTTGGAAAGGGTACGGCGTCTGGCGTAACGCGCGGACAGATAGGCCAGTCCGCCCATCCACCCGCTGATGGACAACGCCCTCCGCCGCGGCAATACGTTCATCAGGGCGATGAAGGTCCGCACCGCGTGATAGACCGCAACATTGCGCAGGCGTTTGATCAGGGAAGCCACGAATGCACCTGAATGCCGCTTAGAAAGCCGCGTGGGGCTGGACGGCCGCGTCGATCGCCTTCAGTCTTTCCAGCAGCGGTTCCAGACGATCGAGGGGTAACATGCTCGCGGCGTCGCACAGGGCCTCGGACACCCGGGGATGGGTCTCGATGAAAACGGCGTCGCACCCGGTAGCCACGGCCGCACGGGCAAGAGGCTCAATGAACTCGGGCGTCCCTCCGCTCGCGTCGCTGCTCGGGCGTCCGTACAGCCGAACCACGTGGGTGGCATCGAAAACCACGGGGTATCCTATCCGACGCATGATGGCCAGCGACCGCATATCGGCGACCAGGTCGTGGTAACCGAAGGAAACACCCCGTTCGGTCAACAGTATCCCTTTGTTTCCGGTGCTTTCGATCTTGGATACGACCGCGGCCATGTCTTCCGGCGCCAGGAACTGTCCCTTCTTCACGTTGACGGGCTTTCCGGTACGGGCGAGGGCCAGGGTCAGTTCCGTTTGCATGGACAGGTGGGCGGGAAGCTGCAGCATATCGAGGACCTCAGCGGCCGCGTCCACTTCCTGCAACGAGTGTACGTCCGAAAGCACGGGCACGCCCATTTCGCGAACCTTCCCGAGAATACGGAGGCCCTCCTCCAGACCGGGACCGGTGTAATAGTCGACGGAAGAGCGGTTCGCCTTCAGGTATGAAGACTTGAAGACGAGCGGAACCTGCAGGCGGCCCGTAACCGCGACCAGGCGCTCCATGGTTTCCATGACCACGGCTTCGTTCTCGATCACGCAGGGGCCGGCGATCAGGACCAGTCGCCTTCCACCGCCTATGGCCACGTCTCCAACGGCGACTTCTTTCATCATGCATCTTCCCCGGCGGCCAGTCTGCGTTCCGCCTTCACCAGGTCTTCCGGTACGTCGACTCCGAGCGGAGCGTAATCGGTCTGTCTTACCGTGATGCGATATCCGTGTTCCAGGGCCCGCAATTGCTCCAGCCGTTCGATTCGTTCCAGGGGAGTCGGTTCCAACGCGGCGAACGTAAGCAGGAAATCCCGCCGGTAGCCGTAGAGCCCCACGGTATTGTAGTACCGGTGTTCGCGCAGGTAATCCTCGTCCGCATGCTCGCCCGGCCAGGGCAGCGGCGAGCGGGAAAAGTACAGCGCCCGGCCCCGTCTATCGAACACGACCTTGCCCATGTGGGGATTGAGCAGGTCCTCCGTCCGGGTGATCCGGTGCGCGAGGGTCGTCATGGGCATGTCCGGATCATCGATCAGGGGCTGCACCACCGTTTCGATGGCATCGGGCGTGATCAGCGGCTCGTCGCCCTGGATGTTGACGATCACGTCGGTGTCCATCTCGCGTACGGCTTCGGCCAGCCTGTCCGTGCCGCTCGGATGGTCGGGCGACGTCATGATCGGCTCGCCGCCAAACCCACGGACCGCGTCCGCGATACGCCGGTCGTCGGTCACGACGAACAGATCGGTCAGGCACCGCGCCCGCCCGGCCCGTTCGCAGGTATGCTGTATCATCGGTTTGCCCAGCAGGGTGGCCAGCGCCTTGCCGGGAAAACGCGTCGAAGCGTAGCGGGCCGGTATGAGCCCCGTGATTCTCCGAGTATCGGATCCCATAACGCCTTCAGATTACCTTGGGTACCGTGAAATGGCCGCGGTCGGACGCAGGGGCGTTCCGCAGCGCTTCCTCCTGGGTCAGCGACGGACCGGCCTCATCGCTGCGGAAGACGTTTTTCAGGTTCAGTACGTGGGAGGTCGGGCTTACGCCGGACGTGTCGAGCGCATTGAGCTGCTCCATGTAGGCCAGTATGGCATTCAGTTGATCCACCAGCCGTTCGCGTTCGTCGTCCGAGAACTTCAGATGGGCCAGCGCCGCGACGTGGTCTACATCTTCGATCGTAACCGTCATGATACACCTCTTTCCCGGGCATCGTTTCGCAACCGACGCCCGTTCAAATCATTTCCAACGCCGCGTACTTGACGATCACCTTCTTGGTCGTATCGGAAAATCGGATCGTTGCCCTCAGGTCGTCCCCGCTTCCCGCGACCTGGACAATGCGCCCCTTTCCCCAGACGGGGTGCTTGACGTCCTGACCCCGGGAGATCCGGACCCTGCCCGTCGGCGTCTGCACCATCCGGGGAGACGTGATATCGTCTTCAAACGGGGAATCGGCGGCTTTTTCGTCCCGCTGCCACGACGACCGCGTATAAAAACGGCTGGTGCTCTCCCGCGAAACCAGCTCGTCGGGAATCTCGTCGACGAAACGGGACCTCAGGGAGGTCGTCGTTCCGCCGTACCTCCGCCGCAGATTGGCATGGGTAAGGAACAGCCGTTCCTGTGCGCGCGTGATCCCGACGTAGCACAGCCGCCGCTCCTCCTCCAGGTCGGCGGGGCTTTCCATGGCCCGGGAGATGGGGAACAGTCCGTCTTCCATTCCCGTGATGAAGACGATGGGGAACTCCAGCCCCTTGGCGTTGTGCAGGGTCATGAGGGTGACGCGGTCCGCGGATTCGTCCCACCGGTCGACATCGGTCACCAGGGCGACCTCCTCCAGGAAATCGTCCAGCCCGACGGTCCCCCGCCCTTCCTCCGGCTTTTCGGTCGCCTCTTCCAGGGCGGCCATCAACTCGTTCACGTTCTGCACCCGGGTTTCGGCCTCCACGTTTTTCACGGCTTCCAGCTCCAGTTCCCGCAGGTAGCCTGTCTTCTCGAGCAGGCTCCTCGCGGCTTCCGCCCCCGATATCTCACTCAGCCGGGACCGGAGGCGCAGCAGGAACTCCCCCAGAGCCACGGCAGTGCGGGCGCCTTTACCCGATAGTCCCGCCTCGCCGGCGCGGTACAACGCTTCCACGTAGTCGATTCCGCGCTCGACGGCCAGTTGTTCGACGCGGCCGACGCTCACGGCGCCAAGGCCCCTGGCGGGCGTATTGACCATGCGGCGGAAACTGACGACGTCCCTGCCGTTAACCAGGATCTTCAGGTAGGCCAGGACGTCCTTGACCTCTTTCCGCTCGTAGAACCGGAGGCCGCCGACGATCACGTAGGGCAGGCCGGCGCGGCGCAGTTCGTCTTCCAGCGTCCGCGACTGCGCATTGGTACGATAAAGCAGGGTGAAATCTCTCAGCACCCGGCCGGTTTCGGTACGCATCTCCTGCAGCTTGCGGGATATCCACCGGGCTTCGTCCCGGTCGTCCAGCGTCTCGACCAGGCCGATCTGCTCCCCGGAAGGATTGTTCGTCCACAGCTCTTTGCCCTTGCGGCCCTTGTTGTTCCTGATGACGGCGTTTCCGGCCTTCAGGATCAACTGGGTGGAACGGTAGTTCTGTTCCAGGCGGACGACGCGGGCTTCGGGATAGTCCTTTTCGAATTCGAGGATGTTGCGGATGTCCGCGCCGCGCCAGGCGTAGATGGACTGGTCGTCGTCTCCCACCACGCAGAGGTTCCGGTATTTCCGCGCCAACCGGTTGATCCACTCGTACTGCGCGCGGTTGGTGTCCTGGTACTCGTCCACCAGGATATACTGGAATCGTTCCTGGTACCGGTTCAGCAGGTCCGGATGCGTCGCGTATCCCACCGCCAACCGCATGATGAGATCGTCGAAATCCAGCGCGTTGCAGTCTTCCAGGGCGCGCTGATACGCTTCATAGACCCGGGAAACCACCTGCTGTTCAAAGAAATCGCTGTGCTGCGTCTTGTACTCGCCGGCGGAAATCAACTGGTCCTTCGCCCCGCTGATATGGCTGCGTACGGCCTCCGGCGCGAAGCGTTTTTCGGAAATCTCCAGATCCTTCATCATCCTGCGGATCAGGGCGAGTTGATCATCGCCGTCATAGATCACGAAATCACGGCGGAAGCCCAGGGTCTCCGCCTCTCGGCGAAGGATCCGCGCGGACAGGGAATGAAAGGTGCCCACCCACTGGGGGACGTCGCCCTGGCCGAGCATCCGGTCGATCCGGTCCTTCATTTCCGCGGCCGCCTTGTTGGTGAACGTGACGGCCAGGATGTGATAGGGATCGATGCCGAGTTGTTCGACGAGGTAGGCGATCCGGTAGGTCAACACCCGGGTCTTGCCGCTTCCGGCCCCGGCGAGCACCAGCAACGGGCCGTCGACGTAGGACGCGGCCTTGACTTGATCGGGGTTCAGTTCGCCGGCAAGGTTCATTCACCGTTCCCAAACGGCCGTGTGAGGAGGGCTTGCTTTCCGGGCTTCAGCTTGCATCATCCATCTGGAAACTACGGTGAGCAACGCGGAATCAAAATACACATCCGGAAGAGACCCTGTCAATAGAATCATGGTTCGAAGGACGACCGTCGAAGGGTGTCCCGGCCGCGTCGAAGGGTGTCCCGGCCGCGTCGAAGGCCGTTCCGGCCGCGTCGAAGGCCGTTCCGGCCAAAGATTCGTTGAATATCCAGGTCAGCCGGATATATTATGGCGGATCGATTCCAAACCGTTTATCCGGAGCAGGAAACGCGGGAACACTGGTTATGCTGGACTGTCTGACGGATCGCGGCGCCCTGCCCGCCGACGTCGAAGCCTTTGAAAACGCCCTGGCCTGCACGCCAAAGAGCCTGTACGGACCGCTGGGGACGCGGTTCTCCGTTGATAAGCCGATTTACGTGGTCAGGGCGCCCGCGCGGCTGGACTGCATGGGCGGCGTCGCGGACTACAGCGGTTCGCTGGTTTGCGAGATGACCCTTGACCGGGCCGTCCTGATGGGCCTCCAGGCCCGGGACGACCGGAAGGTGGTCATACACAGCGCGGGCGTGGACGCACTGGGGATGTCGCCGGACGTCACGCTGGCGCTCGACGATCTGGCTCCCGGTTCGGGCACCGTGGACTACGACACCATAAAACGGCGTTTCTCCAGGGCGCCGGAGTCCGCCTGGGCGGCCTACGTAGCCGGGGCTTTCAGCGTGCTGCGGGGGGAAGGGCACATGGATCGCTTCCCCCACGGCGCCACGATGGTGCTGGTGAGCAACATCCCCCTGCGGGTAGGCGTGTCTTCCTCGGCCGCGCTGGAAATCGCAGCCATGCACGGACTGGGCCTCCTATATGGGATTCACCTGGACGGGATGACGCTGGCCGTCCTTTCCCAGAAGGTGGAAAACCACGTGGTGGGCGCGGCCTGCGGCATCATGGACCAGGTCGCCTGCGCCCTGGGGACCCGGGGCCGCCTGCTCTCCCTGCTCTGCCAGCCCCATACCGTGCAGGAACAGACGCCGGTTCCGGACGGGGTTCATTTCATTGGAATAAACTCCGGCATCCGCCGTGAAATCAAGGGGTCGAGATATACGAATAGCAGAATCGGCGCCTTCATGGGCCTGGCGATCATACGGGATCATTTGCGATCCGGCAATGGAACCGCCGCGAATCCCCGCCTCGGCTACCTGTGCAATATATCCACGACCGAATACGTGGGTTCCTACCGGCCCCTGCTGCCGTCGAGCATAGCGGGCCGGGCATTCAAGCGGCGATACGGTGCCACGCCGGATCCCGTGACGACCGTCGACCCGGCGGTACGGTACAAGGTGCGCAGCCGCGTGGAACACCCGGTTTACGAACACCGCAGGGCGACCGATTTTACCGAGTGCATCCGCTTGGCGGGAGTTACTGGACATTCGGGGATTCTCGAGCAGGCAGGCAGGCTGATGTACGCCTCGGACTGGAGTTACACGCACCGATGCGGGCTCGGGTCCGCCGAGACGTCCTGGATCGTCCGCGAAATCAGGAAACTGGGCGTGGAAGCGGGGTTCTACGGCGCCAGGATTACGGGAGGCGGAGCGGGAGGGACGGTCGCCGTCGCCGGAAACGATCGCATGTTCAACCACCTGGATGATCTGCTTGCGCGCTATGGTGAATCGACGGGCATCGAAGCCCAGCTCTTTAGCGGGACTTCATCCGGCGCGCTGGAATTCGGGCACCGCGTCTACCGTATAACCTGAGCTTGCTGCGACAGGCAAAAAGGAATCGTACGCATTGAATCGCATAAGAAAAGCGGTCATACCCCTTGCGGGGCGGGGCATCCGCATGATGCCGGCGACCCGCGCCGTACGCAAGGCACTGTTCCCCATCGTGGACGTCCGGGGACGGATACGCCCCGTGTTGCAGCTGATCGTCGAGGAAGCGCTCAACGCGGAAATCGAGGAAATCGGCCTGGTAATCGCGCCGGAAGACGAGGCTCAGATAAGCGCCTACTTCTCGCGGTTGCCGGGCCCGTTAAAAAAAGCAATCGGAAATCGGGAAGAACTCCTGGAAGCAGCCGAATTCCCGGGTCGTCTGTCGGATAAACTGACCATTATAACCCAGGATCGCCCCGACGGTCTCGGCGATGCAGTGCGCCGTACGGAAACCTGGATCGGCGGTGAGTCCTTTCTGGTCATGCTCGGCGACCACCTGTATATCAGCAGTGAGAAAAGAAGCTGCGCGCGTCAATTGCTGGACGCCTACGCGGACCTGCAGGCGCCGGTATCGGGCCTGATCCGAAAGTCCGTGGATGCCATCGGAAGCTTCGGTACGGTTTCCGGTCGTCCCGATCCCCGTTCGACCGGGCTTTATACGCTTGACACCGTGGTGGAAAAACCGGAAATAGGTCTGGCACGGGACCGGTTGCGCGTGGAGGGACTGCCGTCGGACACCTTCCTATGCTGGTTCGGTCTGCACGCCATGACGCCCGATATCTTCGACTGCCTGGCACGGATGGAACGGGACGGCGCCTCGGAAGGCGGCGAACTGCAGCTTACCGGGGCCCAGGCCATGCTGTCGTCTCAGCGCGCGGCCTTCGGCCTGGAAATAAACGGCGATCATTTCGACACGGGCTCGCCGAGCGGATACGTCGAGGCCGTGGCGGCTTTCGCCGATCCCGCGGGTTTTCGCAAGTAGCCTGGCTTCCAGGTAGCAGCCGGAAGGCCGGCGGCTGAGAGTCAACCTGAATACACAAGAACAGTTCAACCCAATGGCGGTACAGTCCGCCGTTCAATACGCGAAAAGGAATCCCAAACCATGTCTGCACAGGAAGCACCATCACGAGAAACGCTCGAATCCCTGCTCATCCCGAGCACGGCCACGCTCACTTCCGTGCTTACCGAGTACGGTTTGTATAACACGTTCATGCAGGACGTCGCGCCGCTGGCTCCGGGTTCGCGCGTGGCGGGTCCGGCGTTTACCCTGCGGTACATACCCGGCCGGGAGGATATCACGCACGTGCCGGTGGACAATCTGACGGACGTGCAGCGCATCGGCATCGAGAGCATCCGGCAGGGCGAGGTGCTCGTGATCGACGCCCGTGGTGACACCCGGGCCGGCGTCATGGGCGACATCCTCGCCACGAGAATCCAGCAGCGCGGCGCCGCGGGGGTCGTGAGCGACGGCGCGTTCCGGGATACGCCGGCCATCGTGGAGACCGGTATGGCCGCATACGCCCGGTCCATGAACGCCCACAACAGCAAGAGCATACACTACCCGAGCGACATACAGCGTCCCATCGCCTGCGGAGGCGTGGCGGTGTTCCCCGGCGATATCATCGTGGGAGATGCCGAAGGCGTGGTGGTCATCCCGCGCCACCTGGCCGAAGAGGTGGCGGCCAAAGCCGCGGCGCAGGAAGACCGGGAAGTCTTCATTCTGGAGAAAATCCAGCAGGGGCACAGCATCATCGGCGTGTACCCGCCCGATGAAAACACCCTGGCCGAATACGAGGCCTGGAAGGCGAAACGGACCTGATCACTCAATCGGTGGCCAGGTCCGCGATCCGTTGCAGGGCCACCACCGCCAGCAGTCTTTCCTCGGCGTGCAGGGTTCTGTTCCGGCCTTCTGATTCCAGGTCCGCAAGGACCCTGTACGCCAGCTTCCCACCGTCCGATTCCGACGCGGATCCTCCGTCAGGCGCCGCATCGCCGGCAGAGCGATCTGCCAAATCCTCGCGCGTCGCGCGAATGACAGCCTGGGCGACCTCGACGATCCCCTTCAGCATCTCACCGGTCTGCTGCCGCTCGAAAGCGCTCAACGCACGGTCGACTATAGCCGTGTACTGATTCCTCGTTTCTCTATCGACATCCGACCAGCCGCCCAGCCGCCTGCGGACGGACCGGAAGATCCGCACCATCGCCCGGTCCCGGTCCATCTCGTCTGCCTGAAGCAACCGGTACAGGAGATCCGGCGCGCCGAGCAGATGCCCCGCCGACATGACCAGGATACCCCGCTCGAGGCTGGTTTCGCTGGTCCGGATCAGGGCCTGGAGCCGGGAGAGTATGCCGGTATTGCCCATCCTGGCCAGCGCTTCGATGACAGACTGGATAATCGCCGGATCCCGTTC
The DNA here is from genome assembly GCA_963693015.1 of bacterium. GTDB lineage: Bacteria > JAAXHH01 > JAAXHH01 > JAAXHH01 > JAAXHH01 > JAAXHH01. Next base: position 143,854 of record OY843748.1, on the reverse strand, counting down.
GTGCGCGAGCAGGGCTTCCAGCGCCGTTTCCGCGCGCTTGTCCCCGATCCGATCGAGGGCGACGACGGCGCTTCTTCGGATACCCGGGCGTTCATCGTGCAACAGGGTCACCAGGATGTTGAGGCTGAGCGACGACGGTACCGCGCCCAGGGCTTCCACGGCCTCTTCGGCGATGTCCGACGATGGGTTGCCCACGCATTCGAGCAGCGGATTGACCGCCTCCTCGGCACCGATCCTGCTCAGGGACTGTACCGCTTCACGGCGTACGTTACGGTCGCTGTCCTCCAGTAAGGCGATCAGTTCGTCCACGGCCAGGTGGCTTCCGGTTTCTCCCAGTTCGCGGGCGGCCCGGGCCCGGACCTCCGGATTGCTGGATTTCCCCATGCGCACCAGGTGCCAGAGGGTGGCGATGGGATTCCCCTTGCGCACGCGGTTGATCACGTCCCGGGGAGAAACCTGCGAATCGGAGACCACGCGGGCCAGCACGCCCGTGTACGAAATACGCAGGACGCCGTTGGCAAGGAACAGATACTGCAGGCCCGCGATGGTGTAACCGAAGAAGGAGACGGCGGGAATGGTCTCGCAGAGGCCGGCGGCTATTCCACCCAGTAAGGCGCCACAGGCCGCGCATGCCCGCGATACCGCGGAATAGCATCCCAGGAACGCGGAGCGATTGACCGCCGGCGCCGTTTTGACGATGAGGTTGAACCGGGCGGTACCCCAGCCCGCGCTCATGCTGCCGCCCCAGATCTGCACCAGCGGGACCATGATCCAGTAGTTCTCCAGGGTAACGAATCCCCAACCCAAAGGGAACAGGGCAAGCCCCATGGCGGTAATCGACATGACCGGCTTGTAACCGTACTTGTCGGCCAGGTATCCCCAGAAGGGATTCATGATGATCGTGGCGACGGTCTGCATGGCCGAGAAGACCGCGATCTGGGCGTAGGAGACCTCAAGCGTCCTCAGCATGTAGACGGTAAAAAACGGCGCGGCAATCTGGGCGATGAGGAGCCGCCCCGAAACCAGGAACATCAATCTGCGAAAGGGGCCGTGCCGGAAGGGGAGGCGAAGCAACTGGTTCGATGGGATCTGCTCTCCCCGGCTTTTCTGTGGTTCGGGAATACGGGACCAGGCCCAGACCCCAATGAATGAAAAGACCACCGCCACGACGAAAATGGTGCTGAATCCTTCCTGCGAGTCCCCCTCGACGTGCGTACTCAGGAAGAATCCCGCGCAGACCGACGTGATCAGGCCGGCGGACGCCGTGAGACTGCGCTGGCGGGCGACGAAGCGGCCGCGTATCTCGTCGGGGACCAGGTCGGTCAGCCAGGACTGACGCGCCGGGGAAACCAGGGACATGGCGGCTTTCGATAGAGCGATGCAGGCCATCAGCGCCAGCAACTGGTATCCTTCGAAGAAGAGGAAGGGGATGAAGGCGATGGGCAGCCAGAGGGATGTACTGATGCCGTTGGCGAGCAGACACAGCGTCTTGCGCCGGGGCAGGCGTTCGATCAGCAGGGGTGAGAAAGCCTGGAGCAACTGGCCGATGGAAATGGACGCGGAGATCAGGCCGATCATGGCACTCGATGCGCCGAGATGCAACGCGTATCCGGTGGTGTAAACGCCCGTGGTAATCGCCGAATGGACCGACTCGAGCATGCCGTTCACGTTCCACATGCGCATCCCGCGCGCCGTCTGCAACCGGGTCAGTTTCTTCTCTTGTTGCACGATCTTGTTTCCCCGGAAATCATGAAACATCGTACCCGTCGACGGTCACCCACGCGTCCGGAATCACACCGGAGGAGCACCCTGCGAGGCGTTCCCGTTCCGTGCCAGGACCCAGCTGACCGCCGTGCCGACGGCCAGGTTCACGGCCAGGGCCACCGGACTGATCCACATGAAGCTGACCGGGTCGTTCCCATCGGGCAACATGCCGAACAGCGGACCGGAAAAGGCGATCAGCGAAGCGGTGAGGATGCCGCACACGGCGCCCGCGACGACGCCGGCAGGGCGGGCGAAAGGCACGAATAACGCGAAGAAGAACAGGGCGAAGACAGGCGTCGTCAGCAGGTTCGAGGTCTTGTTGGTCACCGCCGTGATGTTGCCGGGCACCAGTTCCATCAGGGAACTTGCGCCGACGACAATGGCTCCGATGACGAAGGCGAGCGTTTTTGCCGTCCGCGTCAGCTGTTTCTCCGTTGCCGGCGTCCGCCTGAACCGGTCGATGAAATCCGTCGAAACCACGGCCGTAATGGCGTTGACCCCGGAGTCCAGGCTCGACATGGCGGCCGCGAACATGGCGGCCACCACGAAACCGGACACGCCTGGCGGAAGGTAGTAGGCGATGTAGTGGGGGAACACGTGGTCCGCCTGTCCGTCCAAGTCGGCGCCGGCGGGCAGCAGATCGGGCTGGGCCTGGAAGAAGCCGAGGAGTGCGAATCCGGCGATCCACAGGGTGACCCCGATGCAGAGTCCCACCAGTTGCTGGGTCAGATAGGACCGCCGGGCCGCTCGGGCATCGGTCGTCGCCATGAAACGCTGTACCACGGTCTGGTCCCCTCCGGCCGTGGCGATGGCCCACGTCATGGAGGCCAACATGCCTCCGATCACGGTCAGGCGCACGGACGGATCCAGGCTGAAGACCGGCTGTTCGTCCCAATGGGGCTGCCAGGAAACCGGAAACCAGCCGAATCCGTCGAAATGCATGGTAACCGTGACGATGACCAGGATGGCGCCGCCGAGCATGAGCAGGGTTTGCATCGTATCGGTGATCACCACCGCCCGCAGGCCGCCCAGCGAAGTATAGATGACCGCGACGAGCCCGGTAACCAGCGTGATAACGGGGATCCAGTCGTCACCCACGCCCAGCATGACGGCCATGGCCTTGGCGGACAGGTAGATCAGCAGGGCCATCCAGACCAGGCGGAGCAGGATGAACATGACCGCGCCCAGCAGGCGGATGCCCACGCCGAGCCGGTCCTCGAGCAGTTCGTAGGCGCTCGTCACCCGCGTCCGCATGTAAACCGGAATCAGGCCGTAGCCCACCACCAGGAAGATGATGGGAATCGTAAGGTAGTTGAGCATCCAGACGGGCCCCTTGCCGATGGCCTCGCCCGGAATGGACAGGTAGGAGATGGTGCTGAGCAGGGTGGCGAACAGCGAGAAGCCGATCAGGGTCGGCGGCATGCGGCCGCCGCCGGTGAAATACTCGCTGACGGTGCTTTGCCTGCGGCTGTAGTAGTAGCCCAGCGAGATGGTCGCGAGGGCGTATCCGACGATGATGGTCCAGTCGACGAAAGTCAGTCCGCCGGAGGGCATGGCGCCTCGCTTCCATTCAACGTTAAGTGCAACGTATCTTCCAGGCCTCTTGATGCCGCTTTCGGTCAGGGCACCGCGGCAACCCGCAGGAAGTCCGTGTGGCCCGGGCCCGCCGACGGCGATCCGCCGATGACGACGATGCGATCGCCCCGGCCGAGGCCGCCGGCTACCCGGGCCGCGTCGAGCGACGTGCGGATCATCCCGTCCGTCGTATCGAACTCATCACATAGCACGGGTTTGACGCCCCAGACCAGGGCGAGCCGGCGGACGGTCGTCTCCTCCGGACTGACCGCGATGATCGGAACGCTGATACGGCGCCTGGCGGCTACCCGCGCGGTGTGGCCCGAGCGCGTGCAGCAGACAATGGCCTTCGCGCCTGCTTCGAGCGCCAGCACGCAGGAGGCGTGGCCGACCGCCTCTGAAACACCGGGTACTCCGCATCGCTCATGGATCCCGAACGACGCGCCCTGGAACAACCTTGCTTCGGCCTGTTCCGTGATGGCAGCCAGTGTGCGCACGGCTTCCACCGGATAGGCGCCCGTGGCGCTCTCCTCGGAAAGCATCACGGCGTCCGATCCGTCCAGGACGGCATTGGCCACGTCGGCCGCCTCGGCCCGCGTGGGCCGGGGACTCTCGACCATGGACCGCAACATCTGCGTGGCCGTGACGACGGGCCGCGCGGCGTGCAGGGCCCTGGCGATGACGTCCTTCTGCACCAGCGGGACATCCTGGAAGGGGATTTCCACGCCCAGGTCCCCCCGGGCGACCATGAGCGCGTCCACGGCCGGGAGGATGTCGTCGAGCGCGTCCACGGCTTCGGGTTTCTCGATCTTCGCCATCAGGGGCAGATTCGAACCCCGGCTGTCCAGCAGCTTTCGCGCACTCGACACGTCATCCCGGTTGCGGACGAAGGATAGGGCAGCCATGTCCACGCCCATGTCGAGGCCGTCCAGCAACAGGCTCCGGTCGTTTTCCGTAAAGGCGGCGATACCCGTCGCGCCGCGGGGTACCGTGATGCCCTTATGGTCGGAGAGCGTGCCGCCCAGAAGCACCTTGCAACGTATTTCGGGCGGTTCCACCGCCTCGACGCGCAGTTCGACCAGGCCGTCTGCCAGTAACAGGCGCTGATCCGCCCGTACCTCGTCCGCCAGGCGGGCGTAATTGACCGATACCCTCTTCCGGTCACCGGGCACGGGAGCCGTAGTCAGGGTGAATCCTTCGCCCACGCCCAGACGTACGGGGCCGTCCTGAAATGTCCCGATACGGATTTTGGGGCCGGGCAGGTCCTGGAGAACGGCGACGGGTTTGCCGAGGTCGTCCGCCGCCGACCGGATGCGGCGGACGCAGTTGCGATGGTCCTCCGGCGTGCCATGGGAGAAATTGAGGCGGAAGACGTCCGCGCCGGCCTCGAGTACCTGGCGGATCATCTCGGGCGAACTGATCGCGGGACCCACGGTGCAAACGATTTTAGTACGTCGCATCGGTTGGTCCTTTTGTGAGCTGCTTGCAGGTGCGGGGCCGGCCGGGTACGGGTGCGGAGATTGGACCGGCTCGGACCGCATCACGCGGCCGGGGATTACTTCAACACCCCGATGCGCGCGACGTGCCCGCCGAGCTTGAGCTCGCCGGCGTGCACGTCCTCCGGTACGGGCTCGTCGCGGAGGACCGTCGAAAGCGTTTCCGCCCTGATGTAGTCGGCGTGGGTAACAATAGCCTCGGCCAGATCGCCATCGGCTTCATAGAAGAGCGTAATCCGGTCGTTCACGTTGAAATCCGCTTCCTTGCGCAGATTCTGCACATGCCGGACGAAATCCCGCATCAGTCCCTCGAGCTGGAGATCACGGGTTACCGTGGTGTCGATGGCTACCGTGCAGCCGAAGTCCGTCGTCACCGCCAGCCCGTCCGCGTCCACCCGCTCGACCACGAGGTCGTCCGGCGACAATTCGACCTGCTCGCCGTCCACCTCGAGCGACAACGGCTCGCCGCCTGCGACGCGGGCGCCGGTTTCGTCGCCGTCCAGCGCCTCCAGCGCCTGGCGCACCGCGTTCAACCGCTTGCCGAACCGGGGGCCCCACCTGGAGAAATTCGGCTTCACGGCATACCCGCGAAAGGCATCCTCGTCATCGACCAGGTCCAGGCCTTTCACGTTCAGTTCTTCCAGAATCTGCGCCCGAAGCCGTGAGATGGTTTCTCCCTGACGGTCGCTGGCGGGTTTCACCAGCAGCCGCAACGCGGGCTGGCGGACCTTCATCCGGGCTTCGTTGCGCACGGCGCGGCCCAGTTCGATCACCTGCATGAGGTCTTCCATGTCGTCCATGAGTTCCTGGTCGATCAAGTCTCCGGAGACCTCCGGGTAACGGCACAGATGGACGCTTTCCGGCGCCGATGAATCGACGGGAGGAACCAGGCTCTGGTAGAGTTCTTCCGCGGAGAAGGGAAGTATGGGCGCGATCAGCTTGCTCATCGTCACCAGCACTTCATAGAGTGTCTGTATGGCGGACTGCTTGTCCGCGTCGTCGCCGCTCTTCCAGAACCGGCGCCTGCTCCGGCGGACGTACCAGGTGGAAAGCACGTCGATGAACCGTTCGGTTTCGCGGACCACGGACGCCGAATCGAAGTGGTCCAGTCTGTCGTTGCAGTGCCGGACCAGTTGATGGAGCCGGGAGAGCACCCACCGGTCGAGTTCGCTGCGGCCCGAAACGGGTGCGGAAGCGGAAATGGGCGGACAGTCCGGCAGGTTGGCGTAGGTCACGAAGAAAGCGTAGACGTTCCACAGCCTCAGCATCTTCCGGGTTACCTCTTCGGCCGGGCCGTAGCCGAACCGGAAGACCAGATTCAGCGGAGCGCCTGCGTACTGCCACCGCATCACGTCGGCGCCCATGCGGGCGGTTGCGTCCTCCACGGCGATCGCGTTGTCGCCGCTCTTGCTGAAAGGATCGCCGTGCTCGTCCCGCATCTCTTCATAGGTGAGCACCGCCTTGAACGGCGTCCGGTCGTAGAGGGTCACCGACATGAACAGCTGGGAATAGAACCACAGCCTGATCTGTTCCCGCATTTCCGTGATCCAGTCCGCGGGAAACCAGGATTCCCAGGTGGAATCCGCGCCGTTTCGGGCAACCCCGGCTTTGTCCCTTTCGGCTTCGGGTCCGCGCTCCGACCGGATCGTGCCCTCGGTTCCGCGGTGCTCCGGCAGGTAATTCAAGGTCGAAAAGGGAACGATCCCGGCGTCGAGCCAGCAGTCGCCCACTTCGGTCACCCTGCGGACGGCCTCGCCGCACCGCTCGCAGGCGATCTCGATCTCATCGATCCAGGGCCGGTGGAGTTCGGGCAGATCGTCGACGAGGGCGGGATTCACGGCGCGTTCCCGCAGTTCGGCCGTGCTGCCTATGACGTTCACGTGGTCGCATTTTCCGCAACGGTAAAAGGGCAGGGGCAGCCCCCAGAAGCGGCGGCGCGATATGCACCAGTCGCCCATGTTGTCCAGCCAGTCCTGCATCAGGAGGCCGCTGTACTCGGGCACCCACCGGACCGTGGCGGCGGCCTGCTTCATCGGCGCCCTGATCTCGTCCGCGGAAATGAACCACTCGTCGGCCAGGCGAAAGACCAGGGGGGTCTTGCATCGCCAGCAGAATGGATAGCGGTGCGTGTAGTCTTCCCAGCGGAACAACACGCCCCTGGACTCCAGTTCCCGCCTGACCCCTTCGGCCGATTCCCGTACATGGGTGGCGGCCAGCGGCCCGATATCGTCCGTAAAATAGCCGTTCTCATCGATGGGCACGATGATGGCCAGGCCGAGTTCCTGTCCGAGCTGATAGTCCTCGGCGCCGCATCCCGGCGCGATATGGACGATCCCCGTGCCTTCCTCGTCAGACACCATGTCCCAGGCCACGGTGGCGCGGTCGACCTCCCGCTGCGCGGGGAGATCCTCCAGGGGACCGTGGAACGGCAGACCGATCAGGTCTTCGCCCTTCACCGTTTCGACGACTTCCGCTTGCGGGGGCAGGACGGTCTCGACGAGCGTTTTCATCAGGTAGTAGTGTTCGCCGTCCAGGCGCGCCTTCGCGTATTCGGCCTCGGGGTGCAGCGCCAGGGCGGTATTGGCGGTCAGGGTCCACGGGGTGGTGGTCCAGACCAGGAAGTATTCGTCATCGCGGCCCCCGACGCGGCAGCGGAAGAAGCAGGACGGATCGGTCTGTTCCTGGTACGAGTCCACCAGTTCGTGCTGGCTCAGACTGGTGCCGCAGCGCCAGCACCACGGCATGGAACGATAACCGCGGTAGAGCCACTTTCTGGCGTCGCAGGCCTTGAGAAAGTGCCAGATATGTTCGATGTTGTTGTCGTCCAGCGTGTAGTAGGAGGCGGGATGGCCGTCGTCATGGTGCCACTGCATCCAGTGTCCCATGCGAATGGACTGCCTTGTGATCCGTTCCGCGTACTCGTCCACCCGGGCGCGGCAGGCCCTCGAGAATTCCGCCAGGCCGAAGGTCTCGATATCCCGTTTCGAATCGAAACCCAGCGCCCGCTCGACCTCGACTTCCACCCACAGCCCCTGGCAGTCGAACCCGTTCTGCCACCGCTGGTTGAACCCCTTCATGGCCTTGTAGCGGCAGTACATGTCCTTGTAGGTCCGGCCCCAGGCGTGGTGGACGCCCATGGCGTTGTTTGCGGTGATCGGACCGTCGATGAAGGACCAGGACGGACTGTCCGCCAATTGCGCCCGCAGTTTGTCGAAGATCCGATGGTCCGCCCACCACGCGAGGATGCGCTCCTCCATGCGGGGGTATTCCATCTTTCCATCGAAGGGCTTGAACTTCATTCGACTCACCTGGCGCTTCAGAACGCGACGACCGCAAAACGCTCCGCGGAACGCGGAATGCGGAACTCCAGCCGGCGCCGGAAAAGACACCCCGCCATCAGGATGGGCGACCCGCGGCACCGGTCAGAAAATAGGCGGTAGGGGGCCGATACACAAGGTAATTCTGGCTGTAAGCCGGGCTGGAATCGACAATCGCCGGGCGGCGATTTCACTCCGCGCTTTCCTTTACGGGGAACCGGTTCAGTTCTTCTCTGCGCGGGCGCCAGTCCGGCATGTGCCTGTCCAGGATTCCCCAGAAGCGGCGGTTGTGAGAAGGTTCGATCAGGTGGGCCATTTCGTGGACGATTACATACTCGAGACATCGCATCGGCTTCTTGGCCAGTTCCAGGTTCAGCCAGATCCTGCCTTTTCGGACGTTGCAGCTTCCCCAGCGGGTCTTCATCTTCCGGATGCGCCATTCCTTCACCGTCACGCCCATAAACGGCTCCCACGTCGCGATCAGGCGCGGAATGCTTGACTCCAGCCGTTCACGATACCACGCGGCGAGCAGAGCCGCCCGTTCATCGCGGTCGGTTCCCGGACGAACCCGCATTTCCAGGGTCGAGTCGTCCAGCAGGCGGACATGAGGCGGCCCTTCGCCGGTGATGACACGCAGGCGGCGGCCGGTCCCCTCCACGTAATGGCGCTCTCCCGATACCCAGGACCGCTCCGATTCCCGTTCCCGGCGGCGCTGCTTTTCCTGCTGACGCCGGATCCAGGGCATTCGCTTTGCCACGGCCTGAAGGATCGCATCCTCATCGAGGCGGAGCGGCGCGGACACCCTCAGGCGTCCGTCGGGAGGACCTACACGGAGGTACAGGTGCCTTATCCGCTTCCGGTGGACTTCCACCTCGACATCGGCTACGCGTATACGGTATACTCTTGTCCCGGCGATCGGCTTACCGCTTTCAGAGTCTGGTCTTTCGCGGTCGGAATCTTTCGAATCGGACGAACCGGTAGAACACCCGGTTTCCTGACGATTCCGCAATATAGAACGGAAGGCCGACCTGTAAAGGGATTATCATTCGGTCGTCATGGTCGTCTTACCGGTTTGACTTTGGTCATCCCATCACGTTTATTGCCACCTTCGCGCTCTTTAAGTCGGAATCTGACCACGGGGTGTGCCAGACAGACGGGAAGGGGTCGTGTATTGAGCCGCAGCAAGCCCAACATCCTGTTCTTCTTTACCGATGATCAACGCCACGACACGATAGGCGCGTTGGGAAATCCCCTCGTTCGCACGCCGACCCTGGACAGGCTGGTCGCCCAAGGCGCGTCGTTTACGCACGCTCATATCCCCGGGGGCACTTCGCCCGCGATATGCATGCCCAGCCGGGCCATGCTGCACACCGGACGCACCCTGTTCCATCTCGACGGGTCCGGCGCGGACGTCCCCCCGGAACACACGATGATCGGGGAATGCCTGCGGTCCCACGGCTACCGCACCTGGGGGACGGGCAAGTGGCACAACGGCGCATCGGCCTTCGCCCGCAGTTTCTCAGACGGCGCGGAGATCTTCTTCGGCGGTATGGATGACCACTGGAACGTGCCTGTATTCGACTACGATCCCCGTGGCCGTTACGCGGGAACGCTGCCCCAGTGTCCGGATGCCTTCCGGTCGAACGAACTGAAGATCCGAAGGGGCGACCACGTGCGCGCCGGGCGGCATTCGAGCGCGCTTTTCGCCGACTGTGCCGTGGAATGGCTGAACGGGTATGACTCCGAAGATCCCTTTTTCATGTACGTCTCCTTCATGGCGCCCCACGACCCGAGGACCATGCCCCGGGAGTTCCTGGACATGTATGATCCCGATGACGTGCCGCTGCCTGAGAATTTCATGGGCGGCCATCCCTTCGATAACGGCGACCTCAAGGTCCGTGATGAAGTGCTGGAGGAGTTTCCGCGCGATCCGGTGAAAGTAAGACGCCACATCGCCGAGTACTACGCGATGATTACCCATCTCGACGCACAGATGGGACGGGTAATGAAGGCACTGGAAGCCCGCGGCCTGGCGGACGACACCATCGTGGTCTTCGCCGGGGACAACGGTCTGGCGGTCGGCCAGCACGGGCTGTTCGGCAAGCAGAACCTGTACGAGCACAGCATACGCGTGCCGCTGGTTTTTGCTGGTCCGGGTATTCCCCGCGGCGTCCGGCGAGGCGCTTACGCGTACCTGCTCGATATCTTCCCCACCCTGTGCGACCTGACGGGTATCGAGACGCCCGCTTCCGTGGAGGGCGCGAGCCTCGCAGCGGCTATCGAAGACCCCCGCGAGCGGCCGAGGGACACGCTTTTCGCCGCGTACCGGCAGTGGCAGCGCATGGTGAAGGACGACCGGTTCAAGCTGATCGAGTACGTGGTCGACGGGCGCCGGACGACGCAACTCTTCGACCTGGAACGGGATCCCCTGGAATGCCGCGACCTGTCCCGCGAAGCTTCCTGCGCGGATAGACTTCAGGTCCTTCGAACCCGTCTTCTCGACTGGCGGGACGCGTGGGGTGACGCGGACAGCGAATGGGGCAGGGACTTCTGGTCCGGCTATGGCGATGGCTGAGATCCCGCGCCAGGTGAAATCCGGGGCATGTGAAGTATGACCCGGCACCTACCGCGATTACATGCTCAACCCCCGAAGCGTCAGGCCGGGGCCGCCCGATGCTTGACGCTCCGATAGAGCGCTTGCCCCATAGCCCCCAGGCCGAGTACGACCAGCAGCAGATTGATCACCCAGCCCACATAGGGAAGACTGACGGCGATAAGCACCAGTACGAGTCCGAGGAGCAGGGGCAGCACCAGCGAACGCGGGTCCTGCCGCTTCGGACGCAGCAGCGCGTTGCCCAGGAAGTGGGCGACGACGATCTTGGATACGTACAGTCCCAACGCCCAGACGGCGGCAATAACCAGCCCGGTGGGAAGACCGATGAGCGTCACGGCGAGCACGGCCGACAGGACCGGCATGGCGGTGAGGATCAGGAACCCGACGCCCGCGGACGAGAGTATCCTGCCCAGGTTATCCAGCGGCACGCGCCGCAGCGCGGGCAGCGCCCAGAGCAGAAGCATGCCCGAAAGGAATGCCGCAGCCAGCCACAGCGCCGTCAGCGCGATCGTCCAGGCGGACAGCATCCCGTCCTCTTCCCGATTCGGTTCGTGAACGTCCACGATCGTTTCGCCGCCAACGGTCGCGGAGGAATCCAGCGCGAGGTTATCCCCGGCCGGCAGACCGACGTCGAGATCCCCGCCGATCGAAGCGGAGGACTGGACCGCGGCCAGCCGGCCGCCGAAGGTGACGTCCCGCCGTACCTCGCCGGACAGTGTAAAGGTGTTGCCGAAAACGGTTACGTTGCGCGCGACAGAGCCGCCCACGTTGATATCCTCGCCGAAGGCGAACAGGTCTCCCTCGATCGCGGCGTCGCGCCCGGAACGAAAGGACTGCGCGAACCCGTAAACGCTTTGCCCGATCGCGTCCCCGATGCGGATCATCTGTCCGAATCCGGCGAATCCGCCTCCGACGCCGCCGTCTACCTCGATCGTCCTCCCGAAGGAGAACACGTCTCCGCGGACCGAACCCGCGATTTCGATCGTCTGGGCGAAGACGATCAGGTCTCCCGTCACGTCGCCGTCGATCCGGACCACGCGTCCGAAGGCGATGAGGGTGTCGTCCACGATCTCGCCGGTCTCGACCGAGATGACTTCAGTGGTGCGGATATCGATGGCCTCCACGGGTTGGGCGTAGCCGATCGCCAGGATCAAACTGCCCAGCGCCACAAGAAAGCCGGCCGACTTCCGCAAAAGGAAATAAGTCGAACCCAGCAGCATGATGAACAGAACGGCCAGACCGACGTCGCTTACAAGCGAAGTCATGATCGATCCTCCTTCCTGGATAAAAAACGTTCCTGTGCTGAACAGAAAGGACAACTGTCCCGAACCGTTCAGCGGATTGAGCCAGTCGATACTCCACGGAAACTCCAGGCCCGCGATCCATCCAATCCCCATCCTCAACAGCGCCGCGAATCCGATGACCAGCCCCATCACCCGGATGGCCTGGGCCGGCGAAGGCGTCCAGGCGGGATCCGGCGAAGGCGTCCAGGCGGGATCCGGTGAAGGCGTCCGGGCGGGATCCGGCGAAGGCGTCCAGGCGGGGACCGGCTCGCGCTCACCGAGAAAGGCCGTCGTATCTCCCATTACCTCGGCGAGTGCCGTTCGCTCCTTCCGGAACGCATGCACCAGGTCCCGGCACCGGGTGCAGGTTTCCAGATGATTCCTGAGCGCGAGCGCTTCCGGACCGGTCAGTTCGCCATCGGCAAAGGTCGAGCAGGTGATTTCGGATGGACACGCGTCACGATGCGCCGCTTCGTTTTCAATCGTCAGCATATTCCGCACAACTCCTCTCGCAATCGTCTTCTGGCACGGAAAATCAGCGTTGCCACCGTGTTCCGCTTCAGACCGAGGGCATGGCCGATTTCGTCGTAGGTGAATTCGTTATAATACGCCAGTACGAGCGGTACGCGGTACCGGTCCGGGAGCGACTGTATCGCTAATCGCACCCGATCCCCCTTTTCCGCCCTCACCATGATCTCTAGCGTATCCTCGGATACCCGGGAAGGACCAACCTGGCCGGGATCGGCGGTTTCATGGAAAAGCACCTCGCGGCTTCGGCGCCGCAACCGGTCGACGCAGTGATTGGTCGCGGTCTTGAGCAGCCAGTTCAGGGGCGACTTCGATCCGTCCAAGGTGGAACGATTCCGGTATGCGCGAAGAAAGACTTCCTGGGTCGCGTCCTCGGCCTCGTGCATGGACTTCAACAGGTATCTGCAAAGCGCGAGGATTCGCCGGTAATGTGTCCGGTAGGTCGCGTCGAAATCGCGACCTGATGCGCGCTGGCTGCCCTCGGTCGTGTTCACATTCCTACTACGAATACCCGAACGAGATAGTTTCATTTCCTGTTCCTCAGCCCGGGCGACCGAGGGGTCGTGATCTGCGAAGCACAGGATCGGAACCGTGAATAACCGTGTTGGCGACCGCGGAAAGGGACCTGCTAATCACACGATTTCACCGGCCTCACGGCCACGGCGCAGTACTTGAACTCGGGGATCTTGCCGTCGGGGTCCAGGGCGTCGTTGGTCAGCACGTTGGCCGCGGCTTCCTTGAAGTGGAAGGGGATGAAGACGTTGCCGTCGGCGACGCGGTCGGAAGCCTTCGTCTTCAGCGTAATGGCGCCCCGGCGCGAGGATACGACGACCGGGTCGCCGTCGCCGACGCCGAGTACGGCCAGGTCTCCGGGCGTCATTTCGACGAAGGGTTCCGGGGAAATGGCGTCGAGGGCCCGGGCGCGGCGCGTCATCGTGCCCGTGTGCCAGTGCTCGAGGACGCGGCCGGTGTTCAGCACGAAGGGGTATTCCGCGTCAGGCAGTTCATCCGGCGGGGCGAAGGACACGGGGGTGAACCGGCCCCGGCCCAGGGGGAAGTCTTCGGTGAAGAGAACCGGTTCTTCCAGGGGCCAGACGACCGTTTCCCGCTCCATGGCTTCGTAGGTGATTCCTTTGAATATCGGGGTCAGTCCGACGATTTCCTCCCAGACCGATTCCGGATCCGAGTAATTCCAGCAAGGTTCGTCCTCCCCCTGCTCCAACCGGATCATCCGGTTGGCCAGATCGATCAGTATGTCCCCGTCAAGCCGCGCTTCTCCGGGCGGCTCGATCGCCTGCCGTCCGATCTGTACCATGCGGTTCGTATTGACGTAGGTTCCCCGCTTCTCCGCCGCGGTGGAAGCCGGCAGGATCACGTCCGCGAATTCGGCGGTCTCGGTCAGGAAGACGTCCTGCACGGCCAGGAAGGAGAGGCTTTGCAGTGCCTTCCTGACCTTGTTCATGTTGGGGTCCGACAGGAAGGGGTTCTCGCCCATCATGAACATGCCCGCAATACGTCCGTCGAGCGCGCCGTGCATGATCTCGACGACGGTAAGGCCTTCCGCCGGGTCGAGGTCTTTGCCCCAGGCGGATTCGAAACGCCTGCGTACCTCCCGGTCTTTCACCGGCTGGTAGCCCGGGTAGTACCTGGGGATGAGTCCCACGTCGGATGCGCCCTGCACGTTGTTCTGACCCCGCAGCGGGTGCAGGCCCGTACCCCGGCGGCCGATGTTGCCCGTCATGAGGCAAAGGGAGATAAGCGCTCGCGCATTGTCCGTGCCGTTCACGTGCTGGCTGATGCCCATGCCCCAGAAGATCATCGCGCGGCGCGCGCGTCCGTATTCGCGCGCCACCTCTTCGATCACCGTGGGCGGAACGCCCGTGATCCGGGAGGTCGGTTCAGGCGCGTAGCGCTCGAGGGACGGCTCGAGGGCATCAAAGTGTTCCGTGCGGTTCTCGATGAAGTTGACGTCCTGCAAGCCCTCCCTGAGGATCACGTGCATCAGTCCGTTGAGCAGCGCAATGTCGGTGCCGGGCTTGAACCGCACGTACCGGGTCGCGTGGTCCGCGATGGTGGGACGGCGCGGGTCGAGAACGAACAACCTGATCCCCTTGTCGACGGCCTGTTTCATGTAGGTGGCGGCAACGGGGTGGTTGTCCTCCGTGTTGGAACCGATCACGAAGATGACGTCGGTTTCAAGGACCTCCTGGAAGGCGTTCGACACGGCCCCGCTGCCGATGGCCTCGGTGAGCGCCGCCACGGACGAGGCGTGGCAGAGGCGCGTGCAGTGGTCGACGTTGTTGGTACCGAAGACCACGCGGATCAGCTTCTGGAAGAGGTAGGCCTCCTCGTTGGTGACCTTGGCCGAACCGAAACCGGCCAGTGCGCCCGGTCCGTTCGAACGCTTTATTTCCAACAGCCGCCGGGCCGTCAGGTCAAGCGCCTCGTCCCATTCGGCTTCCCGGAACACCTCGCGGATGCGGTCGTTCCATTCCGGCGACCGGAGCGAACGCCGGAAATCCCGGTAATCCGTAAAATCCGCCGACAGCGGCCGCTTGGGATAGGCGTCCTCCCTTCGGATGAGCGGTTTCAGGAGCCGCTGCGGATGGTGCGCATAGTCGTAGCCATATCTGCCCTTGACGCACAGCCGGCCTCCGGTATGGGTGTCCGTCCGTCCCGTCACCTTTACGATCCGGTTTTCCCGAACGTGGTACGAAATACCGCACCCCACTCCGCAATAGGGACATACCGAGTCTACTTTCCGCGCGGAGATTTCATCGGTGTCCGACAAGGCCCTGTAGCCCCCGCCGGCAACTTCCCCGGCTGAAAGATCGGCGGTAGCGGCCTCCCGATTCGCCCGCGGGGCGACGGTCGCGGAGATCCCCCTGCCTGTCTCGACAAGCGGGACGTCCGTCAGGGCGCCGGTGGGGCAAGCGGCCACGCACTCGCCGCAGGAGACGCAGGAGGACTGCCCCATGGGCAGGTCGTTGTCGAAGGCGATACGGGCAGCATGTCCCTTGCCGGTCCGGCCGATGACGTCGTTCACCTGCACGTCGTCGCACGCGCGGATGCACCGGTCGCACAGAATGCAGGCATTGTGGTCCACCGCGATGACGGGCGAGGACAGGTCCGCGTGATGCGGCGCGTTCGCCGTTGACCCGGCAAACCGCCCGGGTTGCGCGTCAAGCTGCCTGCCCAGGCGCGCCAGCTCATCCTGTTCGACCGGCTTGCGCCGATCCGGCGCTTCGGGCTGTCCGGCCTCCAGCAGTTCCACGAGGGTCCGGCGGGTGCGTCGGACGCGGTCCGTGTCGGTACGCACGACCATGCCCTCCTCCACCTGGCGAATGCAGGCCGCCGGCAGGGTTCGGGCATTTTCCACGTCCACCACGCATACGCGGCACACGGCCACGGGATGCATTCCGGGATCGTGGCAAAGCGTGGGAATATCGATACCGGCCGAGCGGGCCGCTTCCCATATCGTGGCGCCGGCGAGCGCGGTGACGCGTCTGCCGTCCAGGGTCAGCGATATGGATCTACTACTCATCAGCGCCGCCCGCGGCACCAGCGGCAGGGCCGTTCGCCCCATGCCGACAGCGTGATTTGAATTCGTCCGGGAAGTATCGGAGTGCGGAAGTCAGCGGCAGGGCTGCAGCCTGGCCGAGGCCGCATATGGACGAAAGCTCCATCGCCTCCGCCACGTCCTCCACGGGCTCCATCGTTTCGGACCGGTCGGATCCTTCGAGTACAACGTCCAGCATGCGTACCAGGCGCTCCGTGCCCGTCCGGCAGGGCACGCACTTTCCGCAGGACTCGTTGCGGAAAAAGGTCACCGCGTTCCGTGCGAGATCCGCCATGTCCGATCCTTCGGCCAGGACGATGACCGCACCGGACCCCAGCATGGATCCGGCGTCCGCCAGCGGCTTGAAATCGAGGGGGATGTCCGCCATGGATGCCGGAAGGAATCCCGATGACGCGCCGCCCGGAGAAAAGGCTTTCAGCCTACGTCCACCGGAAACGCCGCCCCCCTCGTTGTCTATGAGATCGCAGACCCGCGTTCCGAGGGGGATTTCGTACACACCGGGACGATTTACGTGACCGCTCAGGGCGATGTACTTGCGTCCGGCCGCGCCGTTTATTCCCTGGGATCGAAACCAGTCGGCGCCGCGCTGCAGAATGGCGGGCACCCAGGCGAAGGTTTCGACGTTGTTTATGAGCGTGGGTCTGCCGTGCAGCCCGTGCGTACCCGGGAACGGCGGCTTGTTCCGGGGTTCCGCGCGTTTGCCCTCCATCGCTTCCAGCAGGGCCGTTTCCTCGCCGCAGATGTATCCCCCCGGACTGTCGAAGATCTCCAGATGAAACGAATGTTCCGAATTCAATATGCCGTCGCCCAGGTATCCTGAGGCGTAGAACGCCCGGATGGTCTTCTCGAGCGCTTCGCGTTCCCGGTCGTATTCGTGGCGAAGGAACAGGTATCCCCGGCTTGCTCCCACCGCGAGACCGCCCAGGGTCAACCCCTCGATGACGAGATGGGGATAGTGGAACAGGATCTCGCGGTCCTTGAACGTGCCGGGTTCGCTCTCGTCCGCGTTGCAGATCGCGTACTTGACCTCGGATTTCGTTTTCCTGACCAGGTCCCACTTCACGCCCGTCGGGAATCCGGCCCCTCCCATGCCGCAGAGTCCGCTGTCCTTGACCGCCTGCACAATCCGGTCCGCATCGCCGTCCTCAACCCATTGTCTCAATGATTCCGCGGCCCGGGGATGGACATAGGGATCGATGAGTCCCCGGTTGGCCCGCCGCCTGAGGGGTTGCCGGGCGAGCTTTCCTTCGGTTGCCAGACGGGCGACGAATCGGCCGAGCCGTTCCTCGGACATGGATCGGTAACTGCGATCGTTGATCGAGACCGCCGGCGCGCCGTCGCACTGTCCGAGGCACGAAACCCCGGATACCTCCCAGTCGTCCAGCCCGGCATAACGCGCCGTTTCCCGCAGGGTCTCCAGCACGTCGCAGGCGCCGTGGAGGTGGCACGAAAGGTCGGTACAGACGCGCAGCGTAGCTCCGGGAGGTGGCTTGAGCCTGAAGTGCGGGTAGAAACTGGCCACGCCATGGGCTTCATACAGGGGAACGCCCTTGCGCTCCGACAACGATTTCAATTCCGCTTCGGGCAGGTAGCCGTGGCGCGCCTGTATCTCCCTCAGATCATCGATCAGCATTTACCTGGTCCGGTAGGGCTCGGTTACGAGGTGAGTTGGCGTATCGAGGTGTTCCAGTCCGCCCCGTCGAGATCGACGATTCGGAACGCCGCCGGTTCGTCCGTCGCAATCACACGGGTGCCGTCCGCCCTGATCACGGGGTCCTTGCGGAACTGAAGGCCCACGCTCGGCGCGGTCAGGACGGTTGCATGTTCCAGTTCCATCCGAAAATCGTGGTGCACGTGACCACACAGGATCAGCCTCAGCGAGGCCCGGGCCCCGCAGATTTCCAGGAACCGGTCGCTGTCCTGAAGGATCAGTTCATCCATCCAGGGGACGCCGACGGGTACCGGCGGATGATGCATGCAGATGACGGCAGGAAGGCCGGACGACAACTCCTGCTCCAGCCAGTCCAACTGGTCGTCGTCAAGCCTTCCTGCGACCTCCCCTTCGTCCTGTGTGTCGAGGACGACGATCCGGTGACCGGCCCGGTCCAGGGAATAGTAATACGGGCCCGGATTCGTGCCGGACGCGCCCAGCATGATGCGGTGGAAGGCCGGCCTGAAATCGTGATTGCCCAGGGCCATGTGACAGGGAAAGCGAAGACCGGAAAGGGCTTCTTTCGTGGCCCGGTAGGCGTCTTCGGATCCGTCATTGGTCTGATCGCCCGTCATGACGACGAGATCGGGCGAAGGGCGCAACTGGTTCACGGCGTTTATCGCCGCACGCAGCCGTCCCAGGGTGTCCTGGCCGTGAACGGGTTGCCGGTCCGCCGGCACGATATGGGGATCGGAAAGTTGAACGATACGCATGGATCAGGGCTTCCAGTCGCTGACCAGCTGGACGAGCAGTCGCACCCCCACGCCGGTAGCCCCCTTGGGGCAGTAGGGCTTGCTCGATTCCGTGTAGGCCGTTCCCGCGATGTCGAGATGTACCCAGGGACGTTCGACGAACTTCGCCAGGAAAGCACCGGCGGTCAGGGCGCCGGCCCACCGGCCCCCGGTATTCTTCACGTCCGCGATATGGCTCTTGATCTGGTCGTGATAGTCCTTCCACAGCGGAAGCGGCCAGACCCGCTCTCCGGCGGCCTCTCCGGCCGTCCGAACCCTCGCCTGCAACCTGTCGTCGTTGCCCATCATCCCCGTTGCCGCGTGGCCGAGGGCGACGACGCACGCTCCCGTCAGGGTGGCCAGGTCGATTACAGCGGCCGGGCTGAATCGCTCCGCGTACTCCAGGGCGTCGGCGAGTACGAGGCGCCCCTCGGCGTCGGTATTGATCACTTCGATCGTCTTGCCCGAGCGGGTCGTGATGATGTCGCCGGGTTTCAGTGCCTTGCCGTCCGGGAGGTTTTCGGTGGCCGGAACGAGTCCCACCACGTGGACGGACGGTTTCAGCATGGAGATGGACCGCATCGCGCCGATGACCGCGGCGGCCCCCGACATGTCGTGCTTCATTTCCTCCATGCCGCCGCTCGGCTTGATGGAAATCCCCCCGCTGTCGAAGGTGATGCCCTTCCCGATGAACACCAGCGTATCCCTTCCATCGGACGGTTCGCCGTGCTCCAGTACGATGAATCGCGGGGGCTCCTCGCTGCCCGCGTTGACGGCGAGCAGCGCGCCCATCTGTTCCTTGACAATGTCCTTCCGGGTCATGACGCGGCATTTCAGACCGTTTCGCCGGGCCATCTTCCGGGCGGCGGCGGCCAGCTTGCGCGGCGTCAGCGCATTACCCGGCGCGTTGGAAAGGTCCCGCGCCAGGGTCGTGCCCGTTGCGGTTATCCGGCCCGCTTCGATCCCGTCCCGGACTTCGTATGCCTGTGCACGCTGCAGTATCACGACGGTCAGCGATTCGAGCCTGGATCGATCAGGTCCGCGGCTCTTGTAGGGGTCGTACCGGTAAGCGCCCAGCAACGCGCCTTCCACGGTGGCCTGTGCGCAATCCCGTAACCCAAACCCCGGCGCGTCCAGTCCGTGTACGGCCGTCGACAATTCGGAAACGCCGAGCTTAAGGGCCCGTTTGACGGCGATGCCCGACGCGCTCCGGGCCGATTCAAAGGAGAATTCGCTGCGTGCTCCGAGCCCCACGAGGATAACCCGGCTGGGCGGCGCCTGGCCGCGGGGATACAGCACCGCTACTTCCTGGTCTTCTCCCTTGAAATCTCCCAGGGCCAGTATGTCGCGCAGATACCGGCGCAAGGCGGATTCCATGACCATGGAGTCGTTCTCCTCGAGCCTTTCCTCCTTGAACAGCCCGATGATCACGGTGGTGTCGGTTTCCGATCCGATCCGTCCGATTTTCACGTCGATTTGCATGCGTATCTATCCGGTCGGGAACCGGTTCGCCGTCCCATGTTACGGGGCGGGAAACCAGCCCGAACACACTGGTTCTCAGCGAAGGGAATCTTGCAGCGACAGGCCGAAACCCGGCTGCGTTTGATGCTTTTTACACGCCGTCAGATACGACCGGTTGCCCGTTCTCTTCTTCCGCGTCTTCCGCGCGCTTCAGACGGTAGGCCCGGTCCAGCAGTTCCACCGGGTGCACGACTTCGATGTCCCTTCCGTCCCGGCGGATGCCGTGCTGGATCTGCAGGATGCATCCGGGGTTTCCGGTCGCCACCACGTCGGGGTCGGCCTGCCGGACGTGATCCATCTTGCGGGCAAGCAACCTCTCCGCCATATCGGGATGCGTAAGGTTGTATATGCCGGCGCTGCCGCAGCACCAGTCCGATTCCTCCAGTTCAACGAGCTCGAGGCCGGGAATCAGGCTCAGCAGGCCGCGGGGCGCTTCGCGGACGCGCTGGCCGTGGGCGAGGTGGCAGGCGTCGTGATAGGCGACCCGTGCACTGACTGTTCCCATCTCCTCTTTGACGGGTATCCCGGCAAGAAACTCGTGTACGTCCTTAACCTTGTCCGAGAAGGCGCGGGCGCGGTCCCGGTAATCGGGATCCCCGGCCAGCAGGTCGCCGTACTCTTTCAACTGTGCGCCGCATCCCGCGGCGTTGATGACGACGGTGTCCACCGCCGCCTCTTCGAAAGCGTCGATGTTCCTGCGGGCAAGCGATTCGGCCACGGTGCGCTCACCGCCGTGTACCTGAAGCGCGCCGCAACAGGTCTGGGTCTCGGGAATGACCACGTCGCACCCGTTTTCGTTCAATACCCGGGCCGTCGCGGTGTTGACGTGGGTAAACATTTCGTTCATCACGCATCCCGTAATCAGGCCCACGCGATAGGCCGCCGTCCCGCTTGCGGGCGTGAACGGGCGCAGTTCTCCCTTCATCGAGCGGCTGGGCATGGGAGGCATCATGGCCTCCATGTCGCGCAGGCGGGAAGGGAGCACTTTCGTCAGTCCCAGCATACGGGCGAGTTTCTGGAGGCCGAGGACCTGGTACCAGCGTAACGGCAGAAAGACGACGGAAAGCCTGAATCGCGAAGGCAGCAGCTTTTCGAACACCAGATTGCGGAACAACCGACTGAGAAAGGGACGGGGCCGCTGCTCGACGATCTCCGCCCGGGCGGCTTCCACGAGGCTGCCGTAGTGGACGCCAGCGGGACAGGCCGTTTCGCATGCCCGGCAGTCCAGGCACCCGCTCATGTGCGTCTCGAAATGATCCGTCAAATCAATCCGCCCGTCCGCGTAGGCCCGCATGAGGTGGATGCGGCCGCGCGGGGAATCCATTTCCACGCCGAGTTCGGAATACGTCGGGCAGGCCGGAAGACACAGTCCGCAGTGCACGCAATCCAGAAACTTGTCGTATTCTTGTACCAGTCTGTTCTGCGTACTCATGCTATGCCAATTCCGATCTTGCGGGTAAGGGCGTATGGGCCGGACCGGCCGGGATTTTCTTAACGCCCGGCATTACGATCTGCAACTGGCGCATCGGGCCGGTTCACTTGCGTATTGTCAGGTATTGTTCGATAAGTAACAATACTTTAACGTACACGATGTCAAGCAATTTGTGGAAACGATCGGGCTGAATTAACCCTATCCGTTTCCGCACGCGCGACGTAGATTCACTGGAAGATGACGCCCGCGGAGCCACCCGTCTGCACAACCGGTATCAGTCCCAGTCTCGCCTTTCGTGGAAGGAGCGAATCGCATGTCCGCTTTCGAAGGTATTCTGCCCGCCATCGTTACTCCGATGACCGGAGACGGCGATTTCAACGAGGACGCGTTTCGCCAGATCATGGAATTCAATATCAAGGCCGGGGTCCATGGATTCTGGATTGCCGGGGGTACGGGGGAGAGCGTGCTGCTCAGCGACGAGGAGAACATGCGTATCGCGTCGGCGGCGGCGGACCAGTCCCGGGGACGCGTGAACAACATCATGCACGTGGGCGCCCCCACCACCGAACGGGCGGCCCGCCTTGCCGAGCACGCCGCGCGCGCCGGGGTGGAAGCCATCTGCTGCGTGCCGCCCTTCTTCTACGGCCGGACGGAGGAGGCGATCGCGGAGCATTACCGGGTCGTGGCCGCCGCGGCGGACCTGCCCCTTTTTGTCTACAACCTGCCCCAGGCGACGGGCGTGGAGATCACGCCCGCCCTGATGCGCAGGATCCAGGATCGGGTTCCGCAGTTGAGCGGACTCAAACACTCCTCGCCGATCCTTTCCAACGTGCGTACCTTCGCCGCCATGGGACTTAACTGTCTGGTCGGCAATCATCAACTGATGCTGCCGGCCATGACCATCGGGGCCACGGGCTGTGTCGACGGGCCGCCCATCATGGCGCCGGAGTGCTGGGTGGAAATCTGGAAAGCCTACCGTTCGGGCGACCTGGCGGGCGCCGAAGCCGCGCAGGACCGCGCCAGCCGGCTGTGGGAAACCGTCGGGGCGTGCGGCGGGGAGTTCCATTCCGTCATCAAGACGGTACTCGGCGCGCGGCTGGGCATATCCTGCGGCGCGGCGCGGCCTCCGGGCGAACCGCTGACCGGGGAACAACGGGCGTGTGTGCTGGCGGCTGTGAAAAAACTCGGCCTCGTGTGAAATCCGGGAAACCGGGACCGGCTCGACGCCTATCGCGCCGATAGACGCCTCACAACGTCGTCGCCCACTTCGACGGTGCTCGACGCGCCTCCGATGTCGGGCGTGCGGACCTTCGCTTCGCCCAGGTTTTCGGATACCGCCCTTCGTATGGCCGCTCCGGCCTCGTCTTCACCCAGAAACTCGACCATCATGGCCGCCGCCAGGATCGTGGCGATGGGATTGACCCGGCTCTTTCCGATGAGTTCGAAGGCCGACCCGTGGACCGGTTCGAACATGGAGGGATGCACCCGTTCGGGGTTGAGGTTCGCGCTGGGCGCCAGTCCCATGCTCCCAACGGTAATCGCCGAGATATCGGTAAGGATGTCGCCGAACAGGTTCGAGGCCACCACCACGTCGAAGTCCTGGGGCCTGCGCACGAAATCCATGGCCGCCGCGTCGATCAGCAGAGATTCGGTCTCGACGTCGCCGTATTCCTCCCTGACGCCTTCAAACACCTCGTCCCAGAACACCATGCCGTGGCCCTGGGCGTTCGACTTCGTGATGGAGGTGACCTTGCGCCGGCCAGGCCGGCCACGCCGGCCGTCGCGCCGCCGCGCCTCTTCGAAGGCGTAGCGGATGATGCGTTCGGTGCCGTGACGGGTGAAGACGGCAGTCTGGACCGCGACCTCCTGGTCGGTCTGGTGATACACGCGGCCGCCGATATCGGCGTATTCCCCTTCGGTGTTTTCCCGGATGACCACCAGATCGATGTCGCCGGCCCCCTGCCCCGCAAGCGGAGACCGGATCCCTTCGTACAGGAAAGCGGGCCGTACGCATGCGTACTGGTCGTACCGCCGGCGTATGGGGAGAATCAGGTTGTTCAGGGTGACGTGGTCCCGGACCTCCTCGTCGCCGACCGCGCCGAAGAAGATGGCGTCGAAGGCGGCCAGTTCATCCAGGCCGCCCTCGGGAATGAACCTTCCCGTACGCTTGTAGCGATCGGAACTCCAGTCGAAACGGGTGAACCGGAACGTCGGGTCCCCGAGCGCTTCAAGCGCCTTTATGCCTTCCTCGATGACTTCGGGGCCGACGCCATCCCCGCCGATCACGGCGATTTCGTAGTTTGACATGATTTGGTGAACCGGAATGCCTTTCCAGGGTTAGCCTTGCCGGAGTGAGTGTTTCAGGCGCGGCGTCCAAGGCTCAGCGTCTCAAGGCGTGCGTCTCATTCTCAGACTGAGTGTCTCGACGCAAGCGTCTCGACGGAAGCGTCTCAGCGGAAGCGTCTCGGGGCGGGAATTACTCCGAAGAACAGACGTCGCAAATCCATGCGGCGCGCGTCCTCTCTCCCGCGGGGATTTCCGTGCCGTAGTCCTGCCGGACGAGCACCCGGGTCCGGCCGCAGAAGTCACATTTGCCGTTCTGCCTGCCTGCCGGGCGCTCCGCCCGCTTCAGGGCGACCGCGTCGTCTTGCAGAAACGGTTCGGCGAACCGCCGCGCGAATCCGAGTACCTGGCGGTCCGTTTCGGTATCCAACGCACGCCGGACAATGGGTTCGAAGACCGGATCGGTGGGACAACCCCCGTCCTCCAGCGTGTGCCAGGCGCGCCGCCGGACCCGGGCGTCTTCATCCTCCATCATCCGGTAGAGCGCTTTCCAGACTTCTTCGTTTCGATGACGGACGTGGCACGGGCACATGTAGGTGGCCGCCACGATCCGATCCCCGGCGTCCGCGCTTTCAGACAGACGCAGGAGTTCCGCGATGTCTTCCCTGCTGACGCGTTCCTCGCCCGGCTTCCGCCAGGCCTTCTGATGGCGGTTCATCCCGATGTTCCGTCTGGCCATCGCGGTATCCGGGTTACAGTTGCTGCACGGGATTGGAGAGCACGCCGATCTGGGGTGAGGATATCACCACGAGGTCATCCGCCCGCAGCCCCAGGTCGTTCGGCACGATGATGCCCGTGCCCGTGGAAACGACCGTGCCTTCGGGAATGAGGTTGTCCCGGTACAGGTACTCGTTCAATTCGTCGAAGCTGCGCGCCAGCTGGGACGTATTGGCCTCCCCCTCGAACACGACGGCGTCGCCCCGCAGAATCCGGCAATGAATGTCGATATCGTAGGGATCGTCGATCTCGTCCGCGGTGACGAGCGTGGGACCGAAGGCGCAACAGCCCTGGTAGATCTTGGACTGGTTCAGGTAGAGGGGATTTGCCTTCTCGATGTCCCAGGCCGAAACGTCGTTGCAGAGCGTGTAGCCCACGATCTCGCCTTCATCGCCCAGCACGTAGGCCAGTTCGGGTTCCGTGGCGGTGAACGTCGAATCGCTGCGCACGCAGATAGGCGCGTTGGGGCCCGAACAGCGGGAAGCGGTGGCCTTGAAGAAAGATTCGGGGCGGTCGGAATTGTACACCTGGTCGTATATGGTCTGCCGGGCGTCGTCGTCCCGGAATTCCGCGCTCCGTTTATAGGTCACCCCGAAGCCCCATACTTCGGGCGAGAAGACCGGTACCATCAGGTGCGGGACGCCCACGTCCGGCGTGACGTCGAGCGATTCGTAGGTAAATCCGGTCAGCTGGCCTTCGTAATCCTGCACGGCGCGGTCGACGAGTTCGGCCAGCGAAAGACGGGCCACGCCCGCTACGTGCATGAGGTCGTTGACGGTCTCCACCTCCGGCATGATCTCCGTGAGGTCGATGACGTGATCGTCCTGGACGACACCCACGCCGGACTCCTGGCCGGGTTCGTAGAATTGGACCAGTTTCATGCGAAAATCCCCGTAATGGTTAGGTATGTTCCATCTGACTCCCACGTGCAAAAGGCTCAGGTAAAGATAGAATCCCGGCGCCCCGTGTAAAGGGAATTCTATACCGGGCCCCGAGGGGATATCCGGGGTTTGTGCTTGATCGCGGAGACGGCGAACGTTACAATCTGCCGCAGTGTTATTTGTTGAAGCGGGAAGGGCTGGGCGGTGTACATTACCGTATCTGTCGTCGTCCCGCCAGGCGGTGGGAACAGCAACCAGGAAAGCGTACCGAATGGCCTACTTACTCCGAAGCGCCGCCGGGCTGATCATGCTGGCCGTCATGCTCGCCGTGACCCTGCCGACGGCCCGCGGGCAACGCACCCCCGATTCTCCCGTGACGAGCTGGCGCAAGCTCGAAACACCCATGACCGACAACTGCGCCCTGTGTCACCAGCGCCTGGGCGAACCGCTCGCCAAACAGGTCGCGCAGTGGCAGGGCAGCATACACGCCTGGCGCGGCGTCTTCTGCGACACCTGCCACGGGGGCGATCCCACCAGTACCATCCTCACCGTGGCCATGGGCGAGCAGAACGGGTTCATGGACGCGCCGCTTCCCGAGGCCATCCCCGAGGACTGCGGACGCTGTCACCCGGAAGCGCTGGAAAGCTTCTACGAAAGCGCCCATGGAGACCTTTTCGAAGCCAATGACTTCGAACCCGGATGCGTCACCTGCCACAACAGCCACGACGTCCGGGAAGTGCATATCGACATGGTGTCCATCACCGCGCCCTGCGGCGAATGCCACGACCAGGACTACATCGACGAGGTCCGCAATCCCCTGGTCGACACGGACGGTAGAATCGAACGGCTCTACGGCCAGATCCTGGCGATGCCCCGGGAAAACCCCAACGCGCCTTATCTCCGCAACCGGCTCATCCGCGTACGCCAGCAGTTCCGCGGTCTCGCCCACTACCTGGCCACCAACACCATCGTCACCAAAAGACAGGCCATCGACCGGGAACTCGACTACATCGAATTCATGCTGCATTTCGACGACAGCACGGTCGAAGGAAAGTAGCCGAACGCCCGGACCTGCCCTCATTTCCGCTTACAAAAACCGCAATCCACCTCCTGATTTTCCCGGCGATCGGTCAGGCCGGGAGTTCGGCAATCCTCCGGTTATTTCTGTTGACAATCCGCGTGGTCATCGCTACTTTTGACAGGCTTTTCGCAGCAAGGTTGCCGAGGTAGCTCAGTCGGTAGAGCAGTGGACTGAAAATCCATGTGTCGACAGTTCGATTCTGTCCCTCGGCATTTCTATCCAGATTGCAGCAATTACCAAGACTGCCCCTCAGTCAAGTACGGATAGGACCGCGCCTTGCTTACCAGACTCACCCTGCGAAACTTCAAGCGATTCGACGACGTCGAGATCGAGTTGGGAAGTCCCGTAGTATTCATCGGCCCCAACAACTCGGGTAAGACTTCGGCGATGCAGGCGCTCGCCCTGTGGGACGTTGGCGTCAAGCGTTGGAACGAGAAGCGGCGGGGCAAACGTACGCCGGAGAAACGCCCGGGCGTTACGATCAACCGCCGTGATCTCATCGCCCTGCCCGTGCCCGAATCCAATCTCTTGTGGCGCGAACTTCACGTACGCGACGTACGCCGGGTGCATGGGAAACCGCAAACGAGCAACATACGGATAGACATCGTCGTCGAAGGCGTTACTGAGGGCCGTCACTGGACGTGCGGCCTTGAGTTCGACTATGCCAACGACGAGTCGTTCTACTGCAGGCCATTGCGGTTGACGGCGCAAAAAGATTCTGAACGCATGGCGGTGCCGAAAGAGACCCAATCCGTCCAGATCGGCTTCCTGCCCCCAATGTCCGGCCTCGCGGCGACCGAGACGCGTCTCGACCAAGGCGCCGTCAACGTGCGGGTAGGGGAAGGCCGCACGGCCGAAGTGCTCCGCAATCTGTGCTACCGGATCCACGAAGAGAGACCGGATTCGTGGGAGAAAACCGCCTCGTACATACAGAAGCTCTTCGGCGCAGAGATCGATATTCCGATCTATGTAGCGGAACGCGGAGAGATACTGATGACCTATCGGGAACAGGGCGTCCGCCTGGATCTTTCTTCCTCGGGCCGGGGACTACAGCAGACCCTGCTGTTGCTCGCCTATATGTACGCCAACCCGGGAGCAGTCTTGTTGCTGGACGAACCGGACGCTCATCTGGAGTTTCTTCGCCAACGTCAGACTTATGACCTGATCAACGACGTGGCACGGGAGAACGGAAATCAGATCATCGCGGCAAGCCATTCTGAAGTCCTGCTCAACGAGGCTGCCGGCCGGGACCTGGTCGTTGCCTTTCTCGGCCGGCCGCACCGGATTGATGATCGCCACAGTCAGGTTTTGAAATCACTGAAGGAATACGGATTCGAACAGTATTTTCAGGCCGAACAGACCGGCTGGGTGCTCTATCTCGAAGGATCTACGGACTTGGCGATGCTCCAGGCGTTCGCGCGGCGAATCGGACACGTGGAAGCCGCGCAGGCGCTCGGTCAACCCTTCGTGCATTACGTCGCAGATCAGCCCTCGGCGGTAAAACGACACTACTATGCCCTGAAAGAAGCTGTGCCAGAACTTCGAGGAATAGCGCTATTCGATCGCCTCAATGTCAACCCGGATACCGGGTCGGTGAACTGTTTGACGTGGAGGAAGCGGGAGTTTGAAAACTACTTATGTACGGAGGCGGCCCTGTTGGCGTACGCACGGTCATCCGGCACGAAAGAATCGCCTGGACCACTCTTTGCCGCGGCGGAGGCAGACAGGCGCGTCAAAGCGATGAAGGCCTCGATCACGGAAATCGAGACGGCCATGGAAAGGCTCGGCGGGGGTTCGCCTTGGGATTCCGATACCAAGGTGAGCGACGATTTCCTGACACATCTCTTCATTACATATTTCGAGAAACTCGGTCTTCCCAATCTCATGGCCAAGAAGAACTTCTACGAACTGGCGGAGTACGTGCCCGAGGACGAGATCGATATCGAGGTGCGTGAGAAGCTGGATGCTATTGCAAGCATCGCAGGGGTAACACGACCGAAGTCGTGAAATGCGGTCACGAGACTTGTTCCGTGTCCAGCCAATCGGGCGTCGTTCACTTGTTCCCTTGAAAACGTCCACACAGTATACAGATGCACTTTCCCAATGTCCACCGACTAGTCGTCTTCGCCGAACAGTCGGGTTCGCCTCGACACAAACCATTTAAGAGTTTGACAAATACCCCGTAGTCCCATATAGATTATTGAGAGTTTTCCATCCATCGGGATGGCTGAGTACTGCCGAGGGGATCTCGGATGATGAGACTCCCCGTAGGCCCGACATAAAGCCGGACGCTCAGTTGATCCCGATGTCGTGGAAGACGAGCCATTTCAACGCTTCCAACATCCTGGAGGCATACCATGCTATACCCCCGCAAGAACACCGTGGTCGCGCTCGTCGCCACGGCCCATCGAACTAGTCTTCTTAAACAACGATCTCTTCCTTCTATCAGGTGCCAGTCCCGAACGCCGGATAGTGTGATTATCGTTGATGATTCGTGCGATGATGAATCCGCTGATCGAACCGAGCACGTGGTACGGCTTTGGCGACCAACCGAGACAAACGTCGTATTCCTTCGCAACCGGCGCACTAAAGGCGCGTCTGGCGCGTGGAACACGGGACTTGATCACATACTCAGGACGAGCGACGACCCCGAGCGCGTCTATGTTGCCATCCTGGACGACGACGACGAGTGGGATGCGGACCACCTGCTCAGATGCCTTGAGACCGCTGAGAGCAATAATGGCGACATGGTCGCAGCGTCATTCTGGCGAATCGACGAGCATGACGGCCGCATATTGACTACGCCTCCACAGTCTCTTGAAATAGCGTCTTTTCTGGTAGGTAACCCGGGCATACAGGGTAGCAATCTGTTTTGCCGGTTGAGTGTGCTCCTCGAAGCCGGCCTTTTCGACGAATCGCTCCCGAGCTGCACCGACCGTGACCTCTGCATACGCATCGCGGAATTGCCAGACGTTCGCTATCGTACCACGGACAGTCCGACCGTCAATCATTTTGCCAGCGGTTCCCTGGAGCGTCTATCCACACCGGGTTCGCCCGCCAAAATCAACGGTCTGAATAGATTTTACCGCAAGTACCAGTCCCGTATGTCCGATAACCAGCGCCAGGCGTTTCGATCACGGGCAGAACAGTTGTTCAATTGGAAAGAGCCGCCGTTTGAATCCGTCAACGGCGGTGATGCACAGGTTGTACCTCCGCAGTCGATAGCGCGGACATACGCGCCGCGACAGGCCCCACCCCACCTGATCGTTGGGCTCATCGCAGACACTACGCGACTCGGCGAGCTGGGCGGTTTGCTCACCGACCTTCGCGATCTCGCCGATGACACGGGCCTGTCAGGTCTTGACGTCTTAATCCTGGAAAACAGTAGTAATCGTTCATCGACAGAAGAGTTACGGACTCTGGTCGAAAATGAGCGTGAAGCAGGTTTGCGCATCCACCTCGTGGACCGTGCGAGGCACGTTGCAGACGCTTCGCGAGGTCTGGTCCTGGACGGCGGCGCAAGTCGAAGCCGGAAACTGGCCATCGCCCCTGCTCGAACGGTATTG
Organism: bacterium; assembly: GCA_963693015.1. GTDB lineage: Bacteria > JAAXHH01 > JAAXHH01 > JAAXHH01 > JAAXHH01 > JAAXHH01. Next base: position 113,714 of record OY843748.1, on the reverse strand, counting down.
CAAACATATCTGTACGCCTTTGCTAAAGAACGACCGGGATCGGCAGTATGGATTGTCGATGACGATATGCGTCTCGGCCCACTATTAATCGAGGAAGACGGCAAGTTGCGGCGAGTGCGACGGCAGTTCGCGCCGTTCCTCAGGGAACTCCGCCGATTGCGGGCGGGCGGCGCTGTCGATATCGCCATCGGGGTCTACTCCGGATCTCCTCCCTTGCCGTTCGCGGCGACCGTGCGAGTTCAACTTGTCGATCTGATTGCCTCACTGACATGGCTCGCATCCCTCGAACCAACCGCGACACTTCCCGACCGCTCGCGCGAAAACGCGGCCTTGCGGTCTGGTCGGCGCGACTACTATTACGACCTGTCCCAATTCGAGACCGACCGACTGGAAACGCCGTTCTGGTTGACGCCTGTTACACCAGGCGAATGTGTCGGCGAGTCGTTCGAGCGCATGGCCAAAAACATCGAGAGAATCGTGGTCGGCGAACAATTCTTCCGGCCTCTCGCTATCGATGCGCGCCTCGATCCCCTCAAATCGATCAGCGACGGACTACAGCGTGGCGGCAATACCTTCGTTTTGGACGTCGAAGCGCTGAGACTGGCGCCTAACCCATCTCCCATAGTGCATGGACGACCAAGCCGTCGAGGCGACATGCTGTGGGCTTTTCTACAAAGACGCTTCTTCAGTCGACAGGTGGTCACCCTGCCGTTTGCACTCTACCACGACCGTTCTCACGCCCCTGCTACCGACGAAATCTCGGTTGCGCAGATGGTAGACGACATACGGGGTTACGCCATATTCTCAGCGCTTGAAGACATGCCCGGTGTCTTCAGGCTTACTACAGACGATAGAAGCATTCGCCTTGTGGAAGGGTTGGTCGGATGTTTCGCCAAGCGCGTTCGTAAGCATGTCGAAGAACGACTGACGGCGTTTCGTCTCTCCTACTATAGGATTCGCGGACTGTCGCGCAAACTGCACCAACTTATTGGTGACGACACGACATGGTGGCGGGACGAGCGGTATCGATCTGCCCGTGCTCATTTGTGCACATTCGGCAACATCTTGGACAATGCATACAAACCAGACGTCTTGACCCAAATTGAACAAGAAGTCAGGACTTTAGACACTCGCCGAATCCGCACGTTTCTGGAACAACTGCCCAATGAGATCAAGGAGCATCGGGAGCGACTCTCGAAGTATCCCGAGTTGGTACGAAGTCTCGAAAATGAGCGAGTCGAAAATGCAAAGGCCGCAGCCGAACGGACAGCCTCCCCCAGGGGAAACCTCAGCGTTTTAGGATGCGGGAAGGAAGGGGTGGCGCTAACCGACGGAACGCACGTGTTCAAAGTCTTCGACTACTGGTGGAAGTCGTCGGCAGACCTCGCGGCGTCCGCATTTCTTCGTGGAATCGTGGGAGCCTGGAAAGATACGCGGCACCTCTATCCGATCCTTGGTTTCCATGAATCGGGTCATCGTGCCGTACTGGTCTATCCATACGAGGACAGCGAACCATACCCGGGCGGTCACGGTGCAAGCATGGTCGCGCTGCTGAGAGAATGCAGGCGCCAGAACATCGTATGCCGCAACATTGATCCTGCAAACCTGCGCATAGTGGATGGACGGGTGCGATTGATAGATTACGGATCAGATATTCATCCATATAGCGAACGGGAGTTCAAGACGATGTGCCAGCGCGCGTGGCTGTCTTTCCGTTGGGCACATCTTCCGTATCTGAAACAGATCATGCGCAGGGCTCTGACAAACGAAAATCTCCCGGAACTAGACGGCTTCGACCGATTCTTCAAGGCGGTAAACAAGACAGCCGGACAATGGGAAGAGTCAGAAGAAGCCGTTGTGCTCGACATGATCGGAGAGGCAACCCGTGTACTCGATTACGGTTGTGGCAAAGGAAAGTTGTCCGGACGACTGGCGGACAAGAAATTACAAGTCGTGGGCTACGACCCGGACCAATCGCTTCGGACGCGCTGGGAGGCGCTTGGCAAAGAAAACGGCAATTTGAGGTTTACACACGACCGAAACGATGCCCTTTCAAGAGGCCCTTTCGATCTTGTCATTTGCCGCAGGGTAATCTGCACGATAGAAGACGAAACCGAGCTCCGATCGGTTCTGAACGATCTGCGAACACTTGTAGGGGACAATGGTCGAGTTATCGTGGCGTTATGCGATCCCAACTTCACATTCGGAGGACCGACTCCGCTGGAGGACCGCCGGTTGCCTCCCAATGCCCGTTACGAGAGTACTTTCGTCTGGCAGAAAAGAAGCCACGTCACGTGTCGTGAGCGCCGTGACGTACATAGACCGGAAAGGACCTTGCGCCGTGAATTCGCCTGCGCGAATCTGGCCGTGCTCCGCCGGGTGGAAGTTCCAACAGTGGACGTGCGGCGATTCGAGCCTGCATCGGACCAGCTGGTTTTCGAACTTGAACCGCTTGAGCCGCTGCCCGGCGAGGTCTCGCTGATGATTAAAGCGTGTGCGATGGAAGCCGATACGCTTGACGTACAGGTGCCCCATCTGGTCACCCAGCTTGAGGACCTGAGAGCATTCAAGGAACGGATTCTGGTGATCGATACGCGGCCAGGAGGATTCCTGAGACAGCATACCCCGGGCAGTTTGGCCAAGCTGAGATCGGTTGCGGATCACCTGGTGAACACAGGTTGGATCGATCGTATCGTTGTAGGGCCAGATGACGGTCAGGAGACCGGCGATTTGCACCAGAAGTGGTTCGGAATACCCTGCCCTCGCGCCCACTCCGAGAAAGGCGCGCAGATTGCCTCCACCTTGACAGGATTCGAAGCGTGCGCGACCAGATACGTTCTCCAGGTGGATGCCGACGTAATGGTGGGCAGGTTGGACCGGCGGCATGACTATCTTAAGGAGATGCTCGCGGTCATGACTCAGAATCCCGAGACAATAACCGTAGCGTTCAACATCGCGACGCACTGCGACCGACCTTACTCCGACCTCAATGTTACCGGGCCATGGCGAACGGAGGTGCGGGCCGGAATGATTGATCTCGAACGTCTCCGCAAGGTGCGACCCTTGCCGAACCAGTTGAGCGGGGACAGGCTGGCGTTATACTGGCACAGGTCTCTGGATCAAGCCATAAATATGGGGGCTGGACGATCATATCGTGGTGGCGATCGGCGAACCTTCTACGTACATCCGCCCAACGATCGCAAGCGCGATGTTTGGGAGTGGTTCACGGTGCTGGACAGAATCGAACACGGCGCGATTCCTCACGTTCAGTATGGAACCGTAGACTGGGTAGGCGCTGCCTCGGCCTGGATGGGTCCGCCCCGGACGGAAGAGTTCGTCTTTATGGTTTCAGGCCGCAATGTCCCGGCGGGTCGTTTTCGCCGCTGCATCGAGTCGATGCTCAGGCAGGCAGGTCCGCAATGGGGCGCGGTGATAATGGACGACGCATCTGAACCGATGTTTGCCGATCACTTCGAGGTAGCTTGTTCTTCGCTCGGCGACCGGTTCACGATCATGCGCAATCGGCGGCGCCGCGGTTTGCTGGCCAACATGGTGACGGCCATCCGGTCGGTATGTGCGAATCCCGAGTCTGTCATCGTGACGCTTGACGCGGACGATGCGTTGATTGGCGACAGCGTGTTGAAACGTCTGGCCATGGAATACGAGCGAGGAGCAGACGTAACCATAGGATCGATGTTGCGAACCGACAAGGCAGCTGACTATCCGGTCTGCTTCGACCATCCTCGCAAACGCCGAGGCGGCAACGTCTGGCAACACCTGCGGTCATTTAAGAAAAGACTCTTCGACGCAATACCCGACGATGCCCTGAGACTTGACGACGAATACATTGATCTTGCCAACGACTGGGCGTACATGCTGCCGATAGTGGAAATGGCCGAGAATCCGGTTCATATCGCCGAACCTCTCTATCTGTATGAACCTTCGGGAGTTGGAAGAGGCGCCGAGAGGGTAGACCGCGAAGAGGTGATCGCGCGTATCGTAGCTAAAGGCGATATCCGTCAAGGCAAGAAAGAGCCGCGACTTGAAGGACAATGTGATAACAGGAAGGGCCGTTGATGAGAAGAAACGTCATTGCAGTCATCGGCTCGGCCGGTAAGATCTCAAGCGAGCTCAGACAAACCGTGGAAAACCTGTCACGCGCTCTGAGCGACGCGGGTTTTGATCTCGTGACCGGCGGCATGGACGGCGTCATGCGAGCCGTGGCGAGAGGTCATGGTCAGTCAGCAAAATCCACGAACCTTGTTCATATTGAGCCGGGGTGGGGACGGCCTTGGGCGCAGAACCCGCATCCGGCGAGTATCGTACGTACTGGTCTGGGATCAATGAGAAACCATATCATCATCCGTTCGGCGGATCTGGTAGTCTCCGTGTCTGGCGGGTCGGGCACCCTGAGCGAACTGGCCATCGCATGGCAGGAAGGTAAGCCGGTCGCGGCGATGCGGGGTTCAGGCGGATGGAGCGCGAAGCTGGCCGACGCGGCTCTGGACCACCGTCGCGGGGAGACTACGATTACGCCTTGCGACACGGCGGACGAAGTCGTGTCGTGGGCCACCCGACTCCGGCCTGAGGGCGTGTACCGGGGGCGTGTGAACAGAGGTTTCTACCCCCTTGAGGTGCCCTTGCTCTACCGCATACACGAGGGAACTCCAAAGGGCGCCCATCAAGCGTATCTGCGACATGGCAGGTCAATCGAGAAGTCCGATCTTGCCGATCGTTTGCGAAAACTGAACCGCAGGGTCGAAAACTGGAATCTGGAACACGACGCCGATACGGTCGCTCTGGTTACGTTCGACGAAGGCTGGACGGACGTGCTGACTATTGCTGACGAATTCGACACGCTTCATTGCCTGTGTCCGGTCCTTTTCGTGGGTGAAAACCACTTCTCGGAGCCAGTGCGACCTCTTCCGTTACAAAGGCTACGCAGTCATTGCACGGCGCGCAACATTGACCCGGAGGACGTGGCTGCACTCGAAGGCGCAACGAAGTTTGTCTTAAAATCAATATCTCACGAAGACCAACACGACGCCCTGGACCGCGCAGGTGTAGAGCCCATGTTCGATCCGGATTGGTTGCTGGGCGGGGACGATATAGCACGCCTGAAGGACGCCGGGTGGATCGTTGCAAGCTACAGACACGTGCCTGAAAACGCGCATAAACGGGAAGCGCTTGAAAGAGAACTCAGGGCTCTCTCCGAGTCTGTCGAGGATAGGGGTCATATGCCGTGGCTGGCGTGGCCCGAAGGGCAATGGACGCAGTCGGCAAGCGAAGCTGCGCGCGCGGCCGGGTTTCGCCTTCAGTTCGGCCTAGCCCCTGAACCGTTCGACCCGCCGGGTGAAGGCATGGTGACAAGAACGGTCTATCAATGAACGCGGCTTTCATCATTCCCATGAACCACTTGTCATACCGGTTCGGTATTGACTCCAAACAACGAGGAAGGCATGAGGATTTTCGTCACGGGAGCCGCCGGGTTCGTAGGTTATCATCTATCGCGGCGACTATTGGAAACGGACCACGACGTGGTAGCCATGGACAAAGTTGCCAAAAACGAGCGACTGGTAATCCTGAACCGATTCGAGAATTTTGATTTCCGACACAGTTGCCTTGCAACCATGCGGTTTTTACAAGATGTCGGGGAGGTTGATTACATCGTTCATCTGGCTGCCTTGCCGAATGTGAGAAAGTCGATTGGGCAACCATACGAGCAAATTGAGCAGGATGTGCTCGGATATGTCAGATTACTTGAGTATGCAAAGGAACTGAATGATCTGAAACGCATGGTTTTCATAAGCAGCAGTTCTGTCTACGGCATCGGTGGTGGATTCAGCGAAACATCTCCTACCAAGCCGATTGCGCCTTACCCGGTGTCCAAATTGAACAATGAAATCATGAACACCTGTTACAGCTATCAATACGGATTCCCAGTCACTAGCCTGCGTCTTTTTACGACCTACGGTCCTTTTGGCAGAAAGGAAATGATGATCTGGAAATGCGCCCACAACATTCTGCATGGAAAGCCCGTTCCGCTATTTAATAATGGACGGAACAAGAGAGACTTCGTTTATGTCAGCGACATCGTGAATGCAGTGACTCTGGCTTTGTTCGATAAGAATTCGGAAGGTCACAAAGTATACAATGTTGGCACCGGTACGAGCATTTCAACATTGGAGGTTGTTCGTGTTGTAGAGGGTCTGCTTGGCCGATCTGCTGAACTGGAGATGTTGCCTCCGCAAAAAGGAGACATCGGGGCGACTTGTGCGGATATCAGGAAGATTAAAAAAGACTTAGGTTATAGCCCAAAAATCAATATAGAATGCGGCCTGGAGATGTTTCTCGATTGGCTTGGTAATTCAACGCACTAACGAGTTATCCGACAGGAAGCGATAAAACATGAAGTTCATAGCCTAGATGGTATTACCCCTTTTGTGATCGGTTTACGCTTTGGAATTCGGGATCAAGAGTCTGATTTCCGAATCGACCCCGCTTTATCTTACGACCGCGATACAGACTATCATTGTCCCTGCAACCTTCTTCCATCGCAACCTTTCTCGATCCGATCGAGTCGAAACCACTGTACATCAGCCCTCATGAAGGGCCCCGGGAGCGCATCGAAAACGCACCCGTTCATTCATTGACGCCCCGATCCATCCATTCCCCACGCCGGGTACCACGCGTTCATGTTCCGGAACTACCTCACGATTACCTGTAGAAACATCCTGCGCCACAAGGATACTCGGTGATCAACGTCCTGGGGCTTGCGGTGGGGATGGCGTGTTGCATCCTGATCCTGCTGTACGTCCAGGACGAACTCGGTTACGACCGGTACGCGTCGCGGCACGACCGGATCTATCGGCTCGCCATGTCGATCAAGACCGTGGACCGGGCGGAAACACGCACCGCGCGGAGTCCCACGGCCTGGGGCTGGATGCTGACCGACGCCTTCCCGGAAGTCGAAGGGTTCACCCGCATAAAGGCGCCGCTGGTCTCCTGGCAGGTCACGTACGTGGAAGGCAACAAGCGGTTCAACGAGCCGGGTTTCTATTTCGCGGACCCCGGCATGCTGGGTCTGTTCGATTTCAAGCTGATACGCGGCGACGCGAACACGGCCCTGAACGCCCCCAATTCGGTGGTTATGACCGAATCCACGGCGGCCAGATACTTTGGCGGCGACGAAGCCCTGGGCAAGGTAATCCGGATCGACAATACGTACGACCTGACCGTTACCGGCGTAATGGAAGACGTGCCTCGCAATTCCCATATGACCTTCGGCTTCCTGGGGTCCTTCGAAACACTCAACGTCAATCCGATCTACGGCGGGCCGGATTACGGCAGGAATACGCAGAACTTCTTCCCGGACCTGTATACCTATCTGCTGCTTGCCGACGGTTATTCGCCCGAGTCCCTCGACCCGAAACTGGCGGAGTTCATCGAAGCGCGCTACGGGCCGGTCCTGGGACAGATCAACGCCCGAATCGAAGCCGTTCTTCAGCCGTTGACCAGCATTCATCTGCATTCGAACCTCGATGGAGAACTGGGCGCGAACAGCGATATCGCCTACGTCTACATCTTTTCGGCCGTTGCGTTCTTCCTCCTGCTGATCGCCTGCATCAACTTCATGAACCTGGCGACGGCCCGCTCGGCCGGCCGGGCCCGGGAAGTGGGCATCCGCAAGGTGCTGGGGGCGTTCCGCCTTCAATTGATTGGCCAGTTCATGGGCGAATCCACGATCATGGCAGTGCTTTCACTGGCCGTGGCCACGGGGCTGGTCTATGCCTTTCTCCCCGCGTTCAACGCCTTGGCCGGCAAGGACCTGATCTTTGCGTTTGACGATATGGGCATAGCCGTCGGCCTGTTCGGGATCGTGGCGCTGGCCGGCCTGCTTGCCGGCAGCTACCCGGCGCTGTTCCTGTCCGCGTTCCAACCTGTCATCGTGCTGAAGGGATCATCCCGGGCGGGCGGTGTGAATGCGAACCTGCGGAAGATCCTGGTCGTGCTGCAGTTCGTCATATCGGTGGTGTTCATCATCGGCACGGGCGTGGTGTCGGACCAGATGCGGTTCGTGCAGGACAAGCACCTCGGTTTCGACAAGGAACAGCTGGTGGTCATGCCCCTCGGTGATCCCAGGCAGCGCCTGATCTACAATGCCTACAAGGACAGGATCGCCGGCCATCCCAACGTATTGGGCGTTACGGTGGCGAACGAAATGCCGGGCGGCCTGGTGAACGACATCCTCTTTACGCCGGACGGCGCGCCGGAAGAGGAACCGGTCCGCATCAACAACATGTGGATCGATCACGACTTCATCCACACGATGGGCATCGAAGTCACGGCGGGACGCGATTTTTCCAGGTCCTTCCCCACGGACACGCTGCAGGCGTTCGTGATCAACGAGGCCGCCGTTACATGGCTCGGCTGGGAAGGCGCCCCGCTCGACAAGAAGATCCGCCTGGGAAACTTCAAGGACGGCCGGGTCATCGGGGTCGTGAGGGACTTCCACGTGCGGTCGTTGCACAGCGGCATCGAACCGATGATGCTGCAGCTGGCGCCCGGGCCGGACCCGCTCCATTACCTCGCCGTACGGATTGCTCCGGACGACTTGGCCGGAACGATGGGATTCCTGGAAAGCAACTGGCGCGAGATCTATCCGGAAGATTCGTTCACCTATTCCTTTCTGGACGAGGACTTAGGCCGCCTGTATCAGAACGAAACGCGGCAGGGACGCATCTTCCGGAGCTTCTCGGTACTGGCCGTTTTCATCGCGTGCCTTGGGCTGCTGGGACTCGCTTCCTTCACGGCGGAACAGCGCACCCGGGAAATCGGCTTGCGGAAAGTCCTGGGCGCATCCGCTTCCGGCATTGTCGCGCTCCTTTCGAAAGAATACGTCAGGCTGGTCGCGTACGCCGTCCTGATCGCCTGGCCCGTAGCTTATTTCGTGATGAACGACTGGCTCGACGGCTTCGCGTACCGTGCGGACCTTTCGCCCCGGATATTCGTACTCGCCGCGGCGCTGGCCCTGGCCATCACGATGCTTACGGTGTGCTACAGAGCCATCCGCGCCGCCCGTACCGATCCCGTGGACGCGTTGCACCACGAGTGAGCCGTCGGCGCCCCACGCAAATTTCAGATTTGACGTTCCCTCCTATCGATTGTAGATTCCATCGACTTGAAGGAACGCCCCGGGTGCGTACCATCGGCCGCGTACCCGGGTGCGTACCTCAGGCGCGCACCTCAAGGGCGCGTACCTCGGGCGCGTACCGTAACTTCATTTCACCATAACGCCGCGCATCGCCGCGCATCGCGCGAGCGTTCGAAGCCGCACGGGAAAGACAGCGCTGATCGTGGCTACGAAAACCTATGCATCGCTGCCTTACACCGAACCGGACAACCTCGTCCGGGATTTCGCCACTCGCGGCATCGTCGCCCTGCCTCCTGAGCGTCTCGGCATTTCCGAGGAGATCCATCATCGTATCTACACTCGGGAAAAGCAGGCCTACCTGGCAAGAAAACCGGTGACGCCCGGCGGCATACCGGACGTCCTGAAGGTCATCAACGCTCCGGGCGTGGTCGATGCCTGCAACCGGATCGTGGGCAGAAACTGGGCCATCGTCCCTTTCACCCACAATGCGTCCTTCGCCAGCGGCGCCAGGGACCAGCACTGGCACAAGGACGACAACGGCCCCTACAACGGCCGCAAACAGCGCCATCACCAGGCCGTGCAGATCGAAATGCTGTACTATCCCCAGGACGTGACCGAGGTCATGGGACCTACGGCCACCATCCCCTACTCCCACTACTGGACGTTCAACCACGAAGAAAACCACGATAACTTCGCGGGGGCCGATCACCTCGATTTCGAATATCAGATCAGCGGGTTGGAGGGCGTCCCGGTCAGCGGTCCTGATTCCGAATACGACCGGGAAGACGTCGTCCACCGGCGCACGGCCCACGACGTCCGGATGCGGGAAGCTGTCGCCAACACGGGCTGGCCCCTCGTGCACCCCTTCGAAGCGGCGCCGCTCAGGGCGGGAAGCGTGCTGCTCTATTCCCACAACACGTTCCACCGCGGAAACCACCGGCGCGACGACTGGCGTCTGTGGGACAGCCATCCCCGGTTCATGTGGCGTTTCTGGATCTATCGGACCACGGAACCGGAAGGAAGCGATGGCGATGAACCCGGTGAGATTTCCTGGCGCGATCTCGGCGTGGACCCTCTGACGGGCGTTGACTTGCGGGAAGCGGACCACGACACTACCGTGGTCTGGCGCTATCATAATCACTGGATGCGGACGGGACGGACGCCTCCGCCGCGGCCTGAAGCCACGGTGCTCTCCCCGGCGGGACGCGAAGCCGAGGCGCACGACCTGTACGAGCAGTTGCTCGCCATGGGTGACGAGTCGGAACCCCTCCGTATCGGCGCGGCCTACAGACTCGCCTCGATCGGGGACGACGCACTGGCGGTCAAGCATCTCGGCACGGCGCTGTACAGCCACCGGGAGAGCGTACGCAGGGCGGCAACCTACGGGCTGATCGCCGTGGGTGCGCAGGCCGCGGACACCTTCGTCGAAGCAACGAAGTCTCCCGTCAAATGGGTCAGAAAGGCCGGGGTGTACGGCCTTGGGGACAGCGCCCCGCTCACCAGGAAGGTGTTGGCGTCCGTAACCGCGCTCCTCCACCATGATCCGTCCGTCTACGTACGCGCAGTCGCAGCGGGTACCCTGGGCTGCCTGGGACGCCGCGCCGCGGGGACGGGCACGGGCAAATCCCTGATTCCCCGCTGCTTCGAAGCGCTGGTCTGCAGCCTCGAACGCGAAGAGAACCGGCTGAGCATGGACCTCGCCCAGAAGCGGAGCATCAAGTTCGCGCGTCCCACCGACGAGTGCGACGTCTGCGAGGGTAACGGCGTCGACCTGGGACTGGAGCGATTCGAACCGGTGCGCTCGGCAGTGCGGGAGAACGCCCTCTGGTCCATGGTCATCCTCTGTTCCCACGGTGCTCACCTGGCCGGCGATGCATTGGATACGAGTATCGATGCCCTGAAAGCGGTGGTGCGCAACGACAAAAACGTCATCTGCGTGGGATACGCGATGGACGCCCTCTGCCGCCTAGCCCACCTGGAATCCGCAGGGCCCGTGCCGGCCGCCCTCGACGGCCTGCGGACGGATCTGCTTCAGGTCCTCGGCGAATCCCCGGTTCGGTGCTGGGAGGCGCTGGTCCGCGGCGGCCTCGGTACAACACACCTTTCCGCGTTCTCCGAAGCCGGCTAGACCGGAAGTCCGCTTACCTGCGCACCTCATCCTGCGCACGCGGGGGATATCACCCCGCGGTTCGAAGCGATCTTGCCTCGCCATTTCCCGGAAGACATCCGATGCCCCATATCCTCGTCGACAACATCGTCAAGACCTTCCGCATCGCCCGGCGGCGCCCTGGTCTCTGGGGTGCGTTCCACGGGGTGCTGCGCCGGGAATACCGGACGATAAAGGCGCTGGACCGCGTCTCCTTCGAACTGGACCGCGGAGAACTGGTGGGGTATATCGGTCCCAACGGGGCGGGCAAATCCACTACGGTAAAAATCCTCTCCGGCATCCTCGTACCCGATTCAGGCCGATGCGAGATCGATGGGCGCGTCCCGTGGCGGGACCGGATCGCCAACGCCGCCAACATCGGCGTGGTGTTCGGCCAGCGGACCCAGCTGTGGTGGGACCTGCCCGTCATCGAATCCTTCGACCTGCTTCGGGACATCTACCGGGTCGGAAGCAGGGATTACGAGCGGGCCCGCGACGAACTCGCGGCGCTCATGGACCTGGAACCGCTTTACGACGTCCCGGTGCGTCAGCTCAGCCTCGGACAGCGCATGCAGTGCGACCTGGCCGCGGCCCTGCTCCACGCGCCGTCGGTACTCTTCCTGGACGAGCCAACCATCGGACTGGACGCCGTTTCCAAGCTCGCGGTACGCGACTTCATCAAGAGACTCAACCGGGAACGGGGCGTCACCGTCGTATTGACCACCCACGACATGGACGATATCGAAGCCCTGTGCGACCGGGTGATGGTGATCGGCCACGGACGCATCCTGTCCGACAGTACGCTGGACGATCTGCGCGCCCGCGTCACCCGGGAACGCCGTCTCATCATCGATCTCCTCGATGAAGGCCAGACGATCGCCGACCCGGACGTCACCTTTGTCTCGCGGAGCGGAAACCGCGTACACCTGCAATTCGATCCGGACCGCGTTCAAACCGCGGCGCTGATCAGCCGCATCACCGCCAGGCACGCCATCAAGGACCTCTTCGTGGAAAACCCGCCGATCGAAGAGATCATTTCCCGGCTCTACGACGAACACGAACTCCGGTGATCCTCGAGCAAGCATGAATCCGTCGTTTATCCTGCCCTACTCCGCCGTGCTATCCGCCAGGTTCCGGATGCTCCTGCAATACCGGGCCGCGGCCTTAGCCGGATTCGTCACGCAGATCGGCTGGGGCGCGATCCGCGTCATGGCCATGGAAGCCTTCTACCGGTCCACGACCGCTCCTCAGCCCATGAACCTGGAGGAAGTCGTGACCTACGTATGGCTGGGCCAGGCCCTGCTCGGCCTGTTGCCCTGGAATCCGGATACGGAGATTCGCAACATGGTCCGTTCGGGCACCGTGGCCTATGAACTGGTCCGCCCCGTAAACCTCTACGCGTACTGGTTTTCCCGGTCGCTGGCCTTCCGGATCGCGCCCACGCTGATGCGCTCCGTTCCGCTTGCGATGCTGGCCCTGCTCTTTTTCGGCATGCAACCGCCCGCCTCGCTCGAATCCCTGCTGATCTGGCTGGCGGCGACCGCCGGCGCGGTATTGCTCACCACGGCCCTTACCGTCATCCTGTCCATTACGCTGATGTGGACGATTTCAGGAGAAGGCGTGGCCTTTCTGGTCGGTCCGATCATCTATCTGCTGGCGGGCATGGTCATACCCCTTCCGCTCTTCCCCGAGTGGGCGCAGTTCATTCTCGAGATGCTGCCCTTTCGCGGGATTTGCGACGCACCGTTCAGGCTGTACATGGGCCATATCCCGGTGGCTGAGGCCTGGGCCGTGCTGCTGCACCAGTGGATCTGGATCGTCGTGCTCGTGGGGCTGGGGGCGTGGATGCTCTCCCGGGCGAAGCGCCGCCTGGTCGTGCAGGGTGGTTGACCCATGATGAACGCTTTCGCACTCTATATCAACTACGTGGCCATCTCCCTGCGGGGCCAGATGCAGTACCGGGTTTCCTTTATACTGGGTACGCTGGGCCAGCTGCTCGGCACGGGCGTGGAGTTCGTCGGTATTCTCGCCCTCTTCGAACGCTTCGAGAGCCTGAGCCAGTGGTCCCTGGCCGAGGTCGCCTTCTTCTACGGACTCGTCAACGTGGCCTTCGCCTTCACCGATACCTTGTCCCGCGGCTTCGACCACGTGGGCGACCTGGTGCGCACGGGCGAGTTCGACCGCATGCTGCTTCGGCCCCGAAGCACCGTGCTCCAGTTGATCGGGCAGGAATTCACCCTGAAGCGGTTCGGACGTTTCCTGCAGGGCGGCGCGGTCCTGGCCTGGTCGACGCTGTACCTGGACATTGCGTGGTCCCCGTGGGTTATGGCGCTGACCGCGGCGACCGTGTTCTGCGGCGCATGTTTCTTTCTCGGTCTCTTTATCAACATCGGCACACTCTCCTTCTGGACCACGGAGACCCTCGAACTCATGAACGTGTTAACCTACGGCGGGATTGAAGCGTCGAAGTACCCGCTCGCCATCTATCGACCCTGGTTCCGCAGGTTCTTCACCATGGTGATCCCCATGGGATGCGTGACCTATTTCCCTGTCCTGGCGATTCTCGGCAGGGCCGATCCGCTGGGCACGTCCCTCGCCTTTCAGTACGCGGCCCCCCTGTTCGGCCTGCTTTACTTCATACTTTCCCTGTTGATATGGCGGCTGGGACTGCGGCACTATCGTTCGACGGGCAGCTAGGGGTACGCTGCCTGCCGGACCGGCATGCACGCCATCTCGACGTTCCGGAAAGCGGGCAGGCGTCCAGGCCAGTCGGCGCGCCGTCCCGCTTGACGATACCTCGGGTCCGGTATTTATTGGACCGATATGGCGAACGACAGGCAATACCGTTCCAATACCCGGTTCGTGGGCACGCGCGGCGTAAAGGAGTACCGGGCCAGCATACCCCTCTGGGTCAACGATTCCGACTCAGTCCTCGAAATCGGCTGCGAATGGGGTACGACGACGAAGCTCCTCGCCGAACATGCCGCGTCCGTTGTCGGTACGGATGTCAGTCCCGATGTCATCGAACGGGCCCGGGAACGCCATCCCCATATCCGGTTCGAGACGCTGGACGCCTTCGACGTGAGAGGGGCGCTCGATCTGAAGGAAGACTTCACCAAGATCTACATCGACATGTCGGGCATATCGGGCTACCGGTCGCTGCTGGACCTGATCGCGCTCCTGAACAGCTATGCCGCCGTGTTGAGGCCGGAAGCGATCGTGGTCAAGAGCGGCGCGTTGAAGCATTTCGCCACGCGTTGCATTCCGTTCGGCGGGTAATGGAGTCCGGCATGAGCGAGCGTGCAACACCCGATCCATCCCCCGATTGCGGACGACGCAGGACGGGTATCCTGGTCCATGGCTACAACCTGCACGCCGACCGGTGGGCGTCCGTGGCCTGGGGAGAACCGCGAGACCGGGTGGGGCGGGTACCCATGGGGGTGTTCGTCGCACTGTGCGAGCAGGCGGACGTGATGGTTTTCGGTTCGGGCGCGTCCAGGAAGGACGGCCTGATGGAATCCGAGGCAACGGCCCGTTTGATGCGCGAACGATTCGACGAACTCGCCGGTTTTTCGATTTTTGCAAACCATCTGCCCGAAGTGAAAGACCCGGACGCTACCTGTCGATACAGGAAAAAGATCGAATCCATACTGCGCCTGGACACCGCATCCCAAAACACCCGGGAGGAAATCGCCCATGCCGGCCGGGTGTTTGTCGATTCGGGAGTAGAGCGAATCATCCTGGTCTCGAGTCCCACCCACCTGCCCCGGTGCCTGAGGGACGCCTGCACGATCTTCGAAGCGGACGGGGCACTGTCCCGGTTGAGGCACGGTCTGCTTGCCGCACCGAGCGTCACGGGTTACGCGGGCTATACCGCGGCCGACGTCGCCATTTTCGAACCGCCCCACCGCCCGGACCGCTCCGGCTCGAACGTCAGCCGCGCGGTGGCGCGAATTCACGATATCCCGGAATCCGGTCGGGAGCGGTTTGCCCGGCGATTGGATGACCTCCTGGCGGAATTCGAGGTTTAGGCGGGCCCGAAACCCGGATCGAGGACGCGGCGGGCAATCAGGAGGAGCGAGGCAGCGGGCAAGGAGGAGGAGCACGGCATGATGACACCGGAACAACGGTACCTGTTCGACGTGTTCGGCTACCTGCACATCGAGCATGCGCTCTCGAAGCAGGAACTCGAGGCCTGCCAGCGCGCTTCGGCCCGGTACATGAACACCCCGGAGGACAAGCTGCCGCCCGGCTTCGGGTTTGACGGCAAGCGGCATCTTCACGGGTTCGCCTTCGACAAGTCGCTCGAAGCGTTGACCCGGCACCCGTCGATCTGGCCCATCGTCCGGGAACTCACCAACGACAAGCCCCGGTTGATCAGCGGCACCCTCCAGGTGGACCGCCCCGGTGAATCGGCCGTGGGGGGCCTGCACTGCGCCAGGGAAGGATTCGGCTGGGAGAGCACCCGCTACGAGACCCATCACGGACGCGTCTATTGCGACGACATCATCGTCTTCCCCTACCTGGACGACGTATTGCCGGGCGACGGCGGACTCATCGTGCTGCCCGGGTCCCATAAGGCGAATTTCCCCCGACCCGAGAACCTGTTCAACAACGGACTCATGCATGGCGTGGAGGACCTCGCGCCGGGCGTGGTCAACGTCACGCCCAGGGCGGGCGACATCATCGTGACGTCGGAACTCATGACCCACGGCATCCTGGAATGGCGGCCCAGGGACCGCATACGGCGCATCCTGGTCCTGCGGTACAAGCCGCAGCACGCCGGCCTTCCCACGCCCTTCCCGGACGAAATCAAGGCCGTGCTGTCCCCCGAGACGCTGGAACTGATCGAGACCGCCCACTACAACCACGTCAAGGACATCGTGAAGGACGACCGGGACGACGGCATCGTGAAGGACGACTAGCATCGTGAAGGACGCTGGCATCGTGAAGGATGACCAGGGCGACGGCACAGAAGGAGCAGTAACATGAATATCCGGAACATCCAGGCCTTCACCGTGGACCTGTCCAGGGTCCGGAAAGCGGTAAAATCGTCGCTGCAAAGAAGAGGGCGCCAGCCGGCCGGCCCCATGGATCGCTATCCGGAGTACCGGGGCAAGCGTTCGGCCGCGGGGCCCTCCTGGCTGTCCGCGGCGTGTATCGTCGAAGCGGACGACGGATCCTTCGGTCTCGGACTGACTCAGCAGAGCGGCCCCGTCCTGCCCATCATCAACGATCATTTCCGGACACTGTTGGCGGGGCAGCCTGTCATGGCAACCGAGAAGTGCTACGATCTCATGGTCCGCGCGAGCGCCGCTTACGGCAGCCAGGGCGTGACGGCATTCGCCATCAGCGCCGTGGACCTGGCCCTGTGGGATCTGAAAGGGAAACTGCTCGGCAGGCCGGTGTACGAGTTGCTGGGCGGCCCGCAGAAGGAGCGCATCTTCTGTTACGCCACGGGATTCGACGTCGAATGGTACCTCGAGCTGGGGTTCAGGGCGGTGAAGCTTCCCATGCCTTACGGTCCCGACGACGGTATCGACGGGCTGAACCGGGCCGAGGAGATGGTGGCGGAGACGCGGTCGAAGATCGGCGACGACGTCGAGCTGATGCTCGACTGCTGGATGGCGCTGGACGTGGAATACGCCGTGCGGCTGGGCGAATCGCTGAGGCCCTACCGCCTGAAATGGCTGGAGGACTACCTGATGCCCCACGACATGAGCGGGTTCGCGGCCGTTCGACAGCGCCTGCCTGGACAGGGTCTGGCAACCGGTGAACACTGGTACCTGGCGGAACCGTTTCTGCATGCGGCGGAGCACCGGCTGGTGGATATCTTCCAGCCGGACGTAAAGTGGTGCGGCGGACTGTCCGCCGCGGTCCGCATCTGCCATATCGCCGAGGCCGCCGGGCTGACCGTTGCACCCCACGGCGCCATGAACGATCCCTACGGGCAGCACCTGGTCTGCGCCATGCCCGCGGCCCGGTGGGGAGAACGGTCCAGCGGGGTGTCTCCGCCCGGCGTGCCCCTGTCGGACATGGTCGAACTGCCGGGGACGGCCGTGATCGAAGACGGCTACCTCACGCCCGGCGAAGCCCCGGGGTTCGGGATCGAAGTCGACCGGGCCTGGCTGGACCGGGTGGCCGTCTGACCGCTGGTCCGCCGACTTTTCCACGTCGGGCTCGGGCCGGACGCGGGCCGTCCGGGAGGTAACGGCCCAATATGACAACCACCCCGTCTGGGCCGGTTCGTCCGGCAAATTTGCTTGTCGCAAGGCAGGCGCCGATGCATATATTCCAACGGATCGTATCTTAACGGAAGGCCCGTGGACTGCCAAGTTGAGGACGGCTCGATCGCGATACCCGGTATGGGTACATGCAGAAGGAGGTAGGGTGTGTTGACTCGCACCGGCATCCTGATTTCCGCGGCGGTATTTATCGGTTTGACCGCAATACATTGCGATGGCCCGGGACTGCAGGAACCCCCAAAATACACCGGGGACCTGCCAGAACTCCAGTCACGCGGGGTCGTCCGCGTCATCGTTCGGCCGGACGCCATCGACCATATACCCCGGCACGCGGAACCTGTTGCCCTCGACCGGGACATCGCCCGGGATCTGTCGGAAGCCCTCGGGATGGAACTCCTGCTGGTGACGGCCGATGACCATTCCAGAATGGTGGAGAAACTGCTCCAGGGCGAGGGAGACCTCGTCGCTGCGAATCTCACGGATACACCGGAGCGGAAGGCGAAAACGGCCTTTTCGGTTCCCTATCACTATGTCGATGAATACCTGATCGTTCCTGCCGGCGAAAGCATCCCGGGCAGCGTCGCGGACCTGGCCGGCATGGCGATCAGCGTTCGGGCGTCCAGCGCGTATTACCAGACCCTGCTGAACCTGCAGCAGCAGGTGCCCGACCTGCGCATAGACACCGTACCGGAAACGATGGTGACGGAGCGCATTATCGACGGGGTCGCCCGGGGCGAGTTCGAGGCAACGGTCTGCGACGCCAACCTCTGGTATGCCGTCGCGAACGCCTACGACGACCTTGCCGCACCGCTTGTGCTGGCTGAAAACCGTGAGATCGTCCTGTTGATGCGGCCCGGTGACGTGGAGTTCAAGAAGGAGGTCGACGAGTTCCTCCTCTCCCGGCAAATCACCCGCGACCGGGAGGAGGTGTTTACCGACGATCTCGACGGCCTCAAGCGCCGAGGCCGTCTGCGGATGATTACGAGGAACAACGCGCTCACCTATTTCATTCACAAGGGGGCGCAGGTAGGATTCGAGTATGAACTGATGAAGGAATTCGCCTCCCGGCACGACCTTACGTTGGAAATCGTGATTCCGGACAACCACGGCGAAATGCTGGATTATCTCAACGACGGGAAAGGCGACATCGTGGCGGCCGCCATGACGATCACCGACGCGCGACGAACCCGGGCCGCCTTTACCACGGCGTACAATGACGTGGACGAACTCGTCGTCGTCCGATCGGCCGACGACACGGTAACGGATTTCAACAGCCTGATCGGCCGTCCGATTCATATTCGCCGCAGTTCGTCTTTTCGGGAGACGCTCGAGGCGGTGGCGGATTCCATCGAGGGTCTTGAAATCGTCCAGCTCCCGGACGACGTGGAGACCGAGGACATCATGGACGGTATCGATCGGGGGGTCTACGACGTGACGCTCGCCGATTCCAACCTGCTCGAAGTGGAACAGGCTTACGGCCGCGACCTCAAGGCCGCCTTCCACGTCAAACCCACGTCCCTGGGCTGGGCGGTGCGCGAAGAGAATCCCGGACTTCTATCGGCCCTGAACGAGTACGTTTCAGCGGAAAAGCGGGGGCTGTTCTTCAACCTGATGCGCAAGAAGTACTTCGAGAACCTGCGCACCATAGCCAAGTCCAGGGACTCTCTGCGGGTTGACCTGACTGGACAGCTTTCGCCTTACGACGATCACGTCAGGAAATTCGCCGGGTATTACGGCCAGGACTGGCGCCTGATTACGGCGCAGATGTACCAGGAATCCAGATTCGATCCGAATGCCGTGAGCTGGGTCGGGGCGCAGGGACTCATGCAGGTGATGCCGGCCACGGGGCGGCAGATGGGATTCACCGAACTGCACGACCCGGAACAGGGCATCCACGCCGGCGTAAAGTACATGGATCACCTCCTGAACCGGTTCGATCCCAAGCTGCCCATGGAGTCGCGCATACACTTCGCCCTGGCTTCCTACAACGTCGGATACGGCCATCTCCTCGACGCCCGCCGCCTGGCCAGGGAACAGGGATGGGATGCCGACCGGTGGTTCGGGCACGTGGAAAAGGCCATGCTGCTCCTGGCCAAGCCCGCATACTATAACCGCGCCCGGTACGGATTCTGCCGCGGCGGCCAGCCGGTTCATTACGTCGCGAACATCCGGCAATCCTACGAGGCCTACGTAGAAGCGCTCGCCTCGGGGGGGCCGGTTCAGTCCGGACACGCTGCCGACCTGGAAGCACGCGGTTCGGGCGGCCCGGTTCAGGCAGACCACGCTGCCGAACTTACATTCCGAAAATAGCTGAAGGCCGGGGCTTCCATGAATTCCGACGTCAGAGAACCCACCCGCCGGGAGCCCTGGCAGAACCTCCAGGTACTCATCCGGGCTGATTCAAGGCACGTGTTGCCATCTTATATCGAGTCGCTTACGGCCACCGAACTCGCGCTGGCCGTCTCGCGCCTGAGCCAGGAGGAACACACCCGGTTGCTCGGCCTCCTGTCGCCCCAGAACGCGGCCGAGCTGATCCACCGCATCGAGGACGTCCAGGCGGTCGACCTGATCGAGGATCTTCCGCCCGCCGAAGCCGCCGCGATCGTGGACGAAATGTACAGCGACGCCCAGGCCGATCTCCTTGGAGACCTCAAAGACGAGGAAGCGGAAGCCATTCTCGAGGCGATGCCGGACGAAACGGCCGAGGAACTCCGGCGATTGCTTCAGTATCCGGACGAAACGGCCGGCGGGATCATGCTGACCGAGTTCGTATCCTTTCCCGGCGGTTACGCCGTTCAGGACGTGATAGCGGACTTGCGGAACAGGCACGAAGAATACACCGGCTACGACGTGCAATACCTGTACGTATCGGACGGATCGAAGCTGTCGGGCGTGCTGCGGATGCGTGACGTGCTGATGGCCCGGCCCGGACAGCAACTCACGGAGATCATGTCGGCAGATCCCGTGCGCGTCAACGTGCTTACGTCGCTCGAACAGATGCGCGACCTCTTCGAAACCCACACCTACCTGGGACTTCCGGTCACGAATGAAGGGGGCGAACTGGTCGGCGTGGTACGCGCCGCGGACGTGCAGGAAAAACTCACGGAACAGACCGAAAGCGAATTCCGCAAGGCAAGCGGTATCGTGGGCGGCGAGGAACTACGCAGCATGCCCGTCGTGAAAAGGGCCTCCCGGCGGCTGTCCTGGCTCAGCGTCAACGTCGTCCTGAACATCCTGGCCGCAAGCGTCATCGCCTTCTACCTGGAAACCCTTGAAGCGGCGATCACCCTGGCGGTCTTCCTTCCCATCATTTCGGACATGAGCGGATGCTCGGGCAACCAGGCCGTCGCGGTGAGCATACGGGAACTGGCATTGGGTTTCGTACGGCCCCGGGAGATCCTGCGCGTCCTCGTCAAGGAGGCCTCCGTCGGCCTCATGAACGGCGTGCTCCTCGGCGCGCTGCTCGCCAGCGCCACCCTGTTGTGGAAGGGCAACCCCTACCTGGGCCTCATCGTCGGTACCGCCCTGGCCGCCAATACGCTGCTCGCGGCGTGCCTGGGCGGGTGCATTCCCCTGGTGCTCCGGGCGATCAAGGCCGATCCCGCGCTGGCCTCCGGCCCCATGCTAACGACGGTAACGGACATGTGCGGCTTCTTTCTCCTGCTGAGCCTGGCGCAGTTCGTGTTGCCGAAACTGGCCTGAAACGGGTAATATGGTGTAGATTGCCGGTCAATATGGACGATACAGCAAGGGGAAGAACGGTATTCCTTCGAGTACGAGGACTTTCGTCGTGCACCGCAGCATAACCAACGCCGTACACCACATACGCAAGGCGAGCCGGTTCATCGGCAGCGAGATCTGGATAATCAATACCCGGGGGCTGTCGAGGCTGCACGCGCTCCTGGTGCGCATGGCCAAGTCCATACTCTTTCTGTATCACCAGTTCTGGGAAGACCGGTTGCTGACGCGCGCCTCGGCGCTGACCTTTTCCAGCCTGCTGGCCCTCGTCCCCCTGCTCGCCATCGTATTTGCCCTGTACCAGAGCCTGGGACTTTACGTGGACCTCGAACCGACCCTGCGAGAGTGGT
This sequence comes from bacterium, assembly GCA_963693015.1. GTDB lineage: Bacteria > JAAXHH01 > JAAXHH01 > JAAXHH01 > JAAXHH01 > JAAXHH01. The sequence continues at coordinate 92,081 of OY843748.1, read as the reverse complement.
TGAGTCCGCTGGGCAGCAACGGAGAAGTCGTGGCCAACAATATCATGGACTTCCTGGCCAACGCCCAGACCGGCACGCTGGGTTACGTCGGGCTGGTGGTCCTCATGCTCGCGGTCCTGGGCATCCTGGCGAACATCGAGGAATCCTTCAACGACATCTGGCACGTGCGGCGCATGCGAAGCTGGAGGCAACGTCTCGTCAGCTACCTGGCGCTGCTGCTCGTCGGACCGCTGGTTTTTACCGGGGTCGTGACCTTCACGGGTTCGTCCGACAGCATCGCCATCCTGGCCAACTTCGAACGGATCGCGGGTTTCTCCCCCCTGACCGTCCTCCTGACGGGACTCTTCTTCTCCCTGATTATCTGGTCGGTGCCCAATACGCGGGTTCTGATCCGCTCGGCCCTTGTTGGCGGCATGAGTTCCGGCCTGGGCTGGCTGTGGCTCAACTGGGTGTTCGCCCAGTTCATCGCCGACACGACGCAGGCAAGCGCGCGCGAAATCCTCTTTGCCGGTTTCGCCGCCCTGCCGCTATTCCTGATCTGGCTGTACCTGGGTTGGGTGATCCTGCTGCTGGGTGCGGTGCTGGCCTATGCCATCCAGAACGTGGGCATCATGGAGTGGCGGCAGTCGGAGCGGGTTCACGGGACGGCGCTGAGAAACTACATCAACGTCCTCGCGTTCCTCTACATCATCCGCAATTACGTGGAGGAAAACAGGCCGACCAGGCTGGACCGGCTTTCCAGTCAGACGGGAGCCCCGGAGAACGTACTCGACGGGATGTTGTCGGCCTACGTGGATTCCGGACTGCTTCTACGTAAATCGGGGTACCACGTCAACTTTGTTCCGGCCGCCTCGCCGGCGGACATTCCCCTGCGTTCCCTGCTGAACGTCCTCTACCACCCGGAACAACTGCCGGACCGGTTCGAGAGCGTCGACCCGCTGAGCGCCCTGGCCCGGGACCTGCTGCAGTACTACCGGACGTCCTACCACTATCCTCTCGACCAGTCCCTCACGGACACGGTGCTGTCCCTTACGCCGCCGAGAAGGCCTCCGGCAACTCCGCCGGATCGTGACCCGTAACCGGCTTCCAGAGACTGAAACGTCGCCGGCGCCGCCCGCCGGGGCACTTTAGTAACAGGTTTCGGACCGCCGCAACCCCTCCAGGCTGCATCCCGGCGCCAGGTCGTGATGCATGACCGAACGGAAGAAGTCTTCCAGGCCGAGCAGAAACGGTTCGATGTAGTCCCGCGAACCGGCTTTGCCCATGTGGCCCACGCGAAGCGAGTCCCTGGCGAATTCGCCCATGGCCTGCGCCGCCAGGAAACCGTGATTGCGCAGCAGGTAGTTCCGCAGTTCCGCCGCTTCGGATACGTCCGGATGGACCCTGAAGGTGGTCACCGTATAGGACGCGTACTCGTCGGCCACGATGGGGGGGCATCCCACCGCGCGCAGCCCGGCGCGGACCACGGCCTGGGCCCAGGCGTACCGCGCCCAGTGGCCTTCCAGGGTTTCCCGGTGCATGATCCGCTTCAGGCTCGCGTGCAGGGAGACGATCACGCTGCTCGACTGCGTCGTGGGATAGGGATGTTCTCCGGACGATTCGGACGCCCTTTTCCAGACGGCGAGGTCGTAGTACCAGCCCCGGTGGGCGCTGTCCTTGGCGCGTATGATGTCCCACGCCCGGTCGCTGACCGCCAGGATGCCCAGGCCCGGCGCGGTCTCCAGGGCCTTGTTGGAGGAGGTCACGGCCACGTCCACGCCCAGCCCGTCCACGGGGATGTCGTATCCGCCCAGGGCCGACACGCCGTCCACGAAAAAGGGCAGGTCGAATTCGCGGGCGAGGTCGGCGTATGCTTCCAGCGGATTCCGCACGCCCGTGCCGGTGTCGTTGGCGACCACGACCAGGCCGGCGGCCGCTGGGTGCCGTTGAAGTGCGTCGCGCATTCTGGCCGGATCGCCGGGCTCGCCCCAGGGGGCATCCACGGCGACGACCTCGCTTCGGAAGGCCCTGAGTATTTCGACGAGCCGGTTGGCAAAGGGGCCGTTGGTCACCACCGCTACCTGCTCCCCGGGCTGGAACAGGCTGCTCAGTCCCGCATCGAGGGCCCCGGAACCGGGAGCGGTCATGATGATGATGTCGTTCCGGGTCTGGAAGATGGCCTGGAGCATCGATACGGTTTCTTCGTAGATGGGACCGAAGTCTTCGCCGTAATGGGGCAGAACCTGCTCGCTCAGCGCCTGCAGGGTTTCCTCCCAGATGTCGATGGGACCGGGCAGCAGCAACCTGGGACGGGTCATGGGTTCTCCCGGTCCAGGTGGACGTCGGGACACCGGGCGATGATTTCGTTGATCGCGCCGATGAAGCGGTCGATGTCTTCGTAGGAATCGTAGAAGTGGGTGGAGACCCTGAAAAAGGAGAGGTCGTTCGCCCCGGTGGCGGTGACCTCGATCTTGTAGTCTTTCCACAGGTACTCGCAGACCTTCGAAAGGTCGATGCCTTCGATCGAGAAACTGGTTATGAACCCGGACATGGATTCGTCCATGGGGATCGTGAGGCGCGATCCCCGGATGCGTTCGAGCGCCTGCGCCTTCAGGTACCGGGCCAGGCCGAGACAGTAGGGCCTTATCCTGCTCTCCCATCCGATCTCGAGCTGGTAATCGATGGCGTCTCCCAGGCAGGCATGGGGGGTCAGGTCCCGCGTCCCGTTCACGTCGTAGCGGCTGGCCGCATCCGTTTCACGCATATTGTGGCCGATTATCACGGGACGGACGGTGTTCTGGTATTTGGCGTCCATGTATAGAAACCCCACGCCCTTGGGCGCCAGCAGCCACTTGTGGGAACTGCTCGCGTAGAAGTCGCACCCCACGTCCGAAAGGTCCAGGGGCACCATGCCCACGGCGTGGGCGCCGTCCACCATGGCCACGGCGCCGTGCGCATGGGTCAGGCGGGTGAGTTCCTTGATGGGCGCGACGAGTCCGGTCGTGAAGTACACGTGGCTGAAAACGGCCACGCTGGTGTTGTCCGTGAATCCCGCCGCGTAGGCGTCTACGATATCCTGGGGCGAGGACGGCGGCGTGGGCAAGGGAATATAGTTCAGGTTCAGGCCGTCCCGCTCGGCCAGCCACGTCCACAGGGCGCGGACGGCGGGATATTCCTGGTCGCTCAGCAGCACGTCGCTTCCCCGTTCCCAGATCAGGCCCTGGCCGGGTATGTTCATGCCCATCGTCGTGTTCAGCACGAGGGCGATCCGGTCCGGGGTGGTCCCCACGAACCGGGCGAGCTTCTCCCTGGACACCTCCACCATGGGGCCGAGCAGGTCGCCGTGCCTGCGGTGCAGGGGATCCGCCTCGAATTCCCGCATCAATTCGATTATGCGTTCGATGACCGGCCTGGCGGACGGCCCCACCGTGCCGCCCTGCAGGTAGGTTACGTCGCCCATCAGGTAGAACTGTTTTCGAATCTCCGACCAATAGGCGGCTTCTTCGGCAGTAATGGGATGCCTGGATGGGGTGGTCATGGGTAGTCCTGGAAAGCGTGAACGGAAGGGCAGGGATCGATAGAAGACAACCCGTTTATTCTAAGGGCGCCCCCGCGAGGTGTCAAGACGATACGAACCTTTTCGCCTGGTATGGAGAAAGCGGTGATTCCCTCGCGCCGGAAGCGATTCGCACCATGCTCTTCCCGCCAGAAAAGGCTTGTCAATACGGCTTCGGCATCTAACTTGTGCAGGTTGATCATTCGTTGAATGAACCACGGCGACAGCGGTTATCTTTTCGCATGTTTCAGACCGGTTTAAAGGAGAAAACAGCCGATGCGAGGAAACAGGGTGCTGGAAAAACTGAGGGCCGGTGAGACCGCCCACGTAGTCGGCGGCCACAGCCACACGGCGAATTCCATCGATTTCATGGGGCAGTTCGGTTTCGACGGCTTCTGGATCGAGGGCGAACACGGGGACATCACCTTCGACCGGATCGGAGACGTATCACGGGCGTGCGACCTGTGGAACATGGCGTCGGTCATGCGGGTGCACGCCAACGAGACCGGTTTGATCGGCCGCACGCTGGACTGCGGCGTCAGCGGCCTGGTCGTCCCCCACGTGAGCAGCGCCGAGGCGGCGGAACGCGTGGTTCGCGCCAGCCGTTTCGCGCCGGCCGGCATGCGCGGCATGTACTTCAACCGCCGGGGCTACGGCACCGACAACAGCGAGTTCATCGCGAAGGTGAACGACGAGATCCTCGTCATCGTCCTCATCGAAGAGATCGGGGCCGTGGAGAACCTGGACGAGATCCTCGCCGTGGACCACATCGACGTGTTCTTCGTCGCCCCGGGCGACCTGGCCCAGACCATGGGCTATCCGGGACAGATGTACCACCCGGACGTCAAGAAGGTGGTTTCCGATACGCTTGGACGGATCGTCGCGGCCGGCCGCAACGCGGGTTCGCTCGTAGGAGACGAGACGTTCGAAGCGCATGCCGAGATCGGCGTCAAGTTCTTCTTCACCGTGTACGACCACTGGCTCCGCGCCGGCGCCAGGGCCTACTGGGACCGGGTTGCGGCGGTGAAGCGATAAGCCGGCCGCGGCATCACCCGATCTGTTGGCCCACCCCTTCGGCTTTCGCCCTTTCATAGACGACAGCGGCCGCGGCCACGTCCTCCACGGCCAGGCCCTGGGATTCAAACAGGGTAACGTCACCGGGGCCGGTGCGGCCGGGCACGTGGCCGGCGACCACGTCGGCCAGTTCGTGAACGCGGTCCCAGTGAAGTAGCCCTTTCTCTACCGGCTCGAGCAGGTCTCCGCATTCCACTCTCGCCTGCTCCCTCGAATCGACGGCGACCACCCTGGCCCGCCTGACCGTCTCCATATCGATCTCGGTGCGTACGAGCGCATTCGATCCGGCGGCGTTCACGTGGGCGCCCGGCGCGAGCCACGCGCCTTCGAGCACCGGCTGCGCCGCGCTGGTGATCGTGATTACGACATCCGCATCTTCAACGCAAGAACGGGCGGAATCGGCAGGCTGAACCGGAACGCCCAGGACCTCGCTCATCTCGCGGCAATACGCCTCCCTCCGCTTCCGATCCCGCCCGAAGGCCTTTACAGACGTCACCTCGCGTACCCCACAGACGGCCGCGAGCTGGCTTCGGGCCTGCCATCCCGTACCGATAACGCCCACGGTGGCCGCGTCTTCCCGGGCCATATACTTCGTCGCCACGCCGCTCGCCGCGCCCGTGCGCATCTGCCCCAGGCGGTCGGCCTCGACCGCGGCCAGCGGTTCGCCCGTGTCCGCCTGGAAGAGCAACACCACGAATTTTGCGCCGTGCCGCGTGGTCGTATAGGCTTTCAGCCCGGTGAGATTCAGTTCCGGGATACCGCCGGACATGACGTGGAGGGTATGGCCCGGCAGTCGAACCCTGGAGCGGGGAATGTTCACGGCCGTTCCTGTTCCGAGGCTGCGGAAGGCTTCTTCGACCGCGCGCAGGGCGTCGTCCATAGAGAGTAAACGGCCTACTTGATCTTCCTCGATGTATAGCATGGAATGCGCTCCGTTCGGGTAAGTGCGAGGTGCTGGAATGCTGGATGCTGTCGGACCCGTTGCGGGGCGGGTCCGGATTCATGCGGGCACAGGAGTCAAAGCGTAAAAGCACCGAATCTGCACAAACGCCATGATATCCGGTACGCTGAAAGGGTGTCAAGACCATTGTCCCTGCATTCCGACCCGGACGCGCGTCTTGACAGTGCCCGTGGGCGTGGTATCTTCACCTGCGTCATGCCTCTGCCCCTCCAAGCGGTCCGAGACCGATTCCCCGCACTCCGTTACCGCGACTTCCGGCTCCTGTGGTCCGGCCAGGTCGTTTCGCTGACCGGATCCCGCATGCAGCAGACGGCCGTCCTCTGGCATATGTACCTGTTGACCGAATCCGCCTATGCCCTTGGCGCGATGGCGGTTATAAGACTCATACCCATCGTGGTCCTGTCCCCGCTCGCCGGAGTGATCTCCGATACCCATGACCGGCGCCGCGTACTGCTCATCGCCCAGTGCGGCCTCGCCCTGATCAGCACGACGCTGGCATGGATCACCTGGTCCGGCCAGGATTCGGCCACCGCACTGTACGTAATCACCGCCATAAGCGCGGGGATCGGTTGCTTCAGCAGTCCGGCCAAGAACGCCATGGTACCGAATCTCGTCGACCGGCGCCATCTCGCCAACGCCATGAGCATCAACATCACCGCGTCCCACGTAGCCTCCGTCACCGGGCCGGGTATAGCCGGCCTGATCCTGGCAACAGGCTCCATAGCGGCCGTCTACTGGATCAACACGGTTTCCTTCGTATTCATGATCGTTCCGATTATGATGATGCGTCCGGGACACCGGAGCATCGGCGGCGTCGCGCGGGTCAGCTTCGCCGCGGCCCTCGACGGGCTCCGTTTCATAAAGCGCTCGCCCATCATCCGCTCGGCGATGATCCTGGACTTCACCGCCACGTTCTTCGCTTCCGCCACGTCGCTGCTGCCCATCTTCGCCACGGAAGTGCTGGGCGTGGGCGAACGGGGATACGGCCTGCTCTCGGCGGCCCCGGCGATCGGCGCCGTGCTGACCGGCGCGCTCATGTCCACCTTCCCCGTGATATCGGGCCAGGGCCGGCTGTTGTTCCGGGCGGTGGCCTGTTACGCGCTGGCCACCGTGGTCTTCGGCCTGTCATCCAGCTTCTGGCTTACCTTCGCGGCGCTGTTCCTGACCGGCACCTTCGACACCATAAGCATGGTGCTGCGCCATACCATCATGCAGTTGTCGACCCCGGACGAACTGCGCGGCCGCATGACTTCGGTGAACATGATTTTCGTCATGGGAGGACCCCGGCTCGGCGAAGCGGAAGCCGGTCTGGTAGCGGGGCTCGCCGGCGCGCCTTTGTCCGTGATATCGGGCGGGATCGGCTGCCTCGCGGCCGTTGCCGCCATAGCCTGGCGGTCTCCCGCGCTGAGAAGATACGACGGCCATCGATGACCTGGTTCCAGGAGGAATCTCTATGATCTACGATGTTCATTCGCACGCCTGGAGGTATCCTGATCATTTCAACGAAACCTTCCGGCAACAGGGCATACGCATGCGGGGGTACGAACTGGACTGGACGCCGGAATATGAAAACTACCTGTCCTCCGCCCGGACCGCCGGCCAGCCCGTGAAGACCGTCGTCTTCGGAGGAAAGGCGAGGCTGTCGGGGCTGTGGACGCCCGACAGCTACGTGGCGGCGTACTGCGCGGCGTACCCCGATCAGACGATTCCCTTCATGTCGCTGGACCCCACCCAGGACGGATGGCGAGACGAGATGGCCGAAGGCCGGGAGCGTCTGGGCATGCGGGGCATCAAGCTTTTGCCCATGTACGCGGGATTCTACCCCCAGGACCCCGAACTCGACGACCTGTGGCGCTACGCGGCCCTAAATGAACTCCCCGTATTGCTGCATACCGGCACGACCTTCGTGGACCAGGCGCCGCTGGACTGCACCCTGCCCCGGCACCTGGACGCGGTCGCCATCAAGCACCCCGACTGCAGGATCATCATGGCCCATCTCGGCCACCCTTACGAAGGGGAAACCGTGGCGGTCATCCGCAAGCATCCCAACGTGTACTCGGATATCTCCGGACTGCACTACCGTCCCTTCCAGCTCTATCACAGTCTCATGCTCGTCCAGGAATACGGGGTATGGAACAAGCTCCTCTTCGGCACCGATTACCCGGTCACGACGGTGGACGACACGCTCCGAGACCTGCGCGGACTGAACGCCATGCTCGAGGGCACGGCCCTGCCCCGGTTGAACGAAGAGGAAATGGAAGAGATGATTCACCGGGACGCGGGCGGGATTCTGGGGATCGACTGATCCCGCCGGGCGGACCGGGCGGACCGGGCGGACCGGGCGGACCGGGCGGACCGGGCGGATCGGGCGGACCGGGTTGAGCAACGCGCGCCGTCTTTTACGCCGGGCCAGGCAACTTATCCTTCACCGGTCAGCCACTGCCAGAACCGGAAAGGCTCCGGTTTGCTCTTCGTGGGATCCTTCAGGATGTCCTTCGTAATGTAAAGTTCGGTCTGCAGGTTGGACATGAGTTCGCCCCGCCAGGCCCGGTAGCCCCACTTGTTGGGTTCCAGGGCGTCTCCCCGGATGAAGGGCTTCCACATCTGGTTGATCCGGATGTACCACAGGAATATGCCCCCGGCCTCGTCGACCAAGATCCGCTCGGCGTCCCTGTACATGTCCATGCGCCGGCCGGGATCGCCCACCAGTTCGTTGGCCTGCCGCACGAGGCGCTCGAAACGATCGTTGTGCCAGGCGTGGCGTCCGTTGGACAGCCAGATGGTCAGCAGGTTGCCCGCGTCGATGAAGTCATACTGGTAGGGGACCATGCCGAGGGTCAGTTCCCGGGCGCTCATGGCGTCCAGGTAGACCTTGCGCTCCACGTTGCGAACGCCCACGTCCAGCCCCAGGTGCTGATTCAGCATGGCCTGCACCGCCTCCGCGGCCGTCCGGATGTTGGCGGCTTCTCCGCGCAGCCATATGTTCACCTCGGGAAAACCGCGGCCGCCGGGGTAGCCGGCCTCGGCCAGGTAGCGGCGCGCGAGACCGGGTTCGAACCGCTGCAGCGGGGCCAGTTCCTCCGAGTTGGAACCCGGGAACCCGGGCGGCAGCATGGAAGAAGCCGGTATGCCCACGTCCCGCATGGCCGATTTCATGATGGCCTCGACGTCGATGGCGTGGGCGAAGGCCTTGCGCACGCGTACGTCGTCGAAGGGCGGATTATAGGTGTCCAGCATCAGGTAATACGTGGCGAAATCGGTGTAGGCGTTGAGTTGTCCGCGCAAGACCGGGTCCGCCTTGATCCGGTTGATCTCGGCCTGGTTGGTCAGGGGGACATAGTCCACCTCGCCCGCTTCGTAGGCCGAGAGGAACTGGGGCGGGACGGCGAGGTTGAACAGCCGGGCCACGACGCGCTCCAGCATGGGCTTGATGGGGCCCCGGTAGTTGTGGTTGATTCCGAGCACGATGCGGTCGCCCTTGATCCATTCGACCAGGCGGTAAGGTCCGCTGCCGAAATGGGTTTCGGGCCGTGTCGCCCATTCGGGACCGTACTTGTCGAACAGGTGGGTCGGAGACACCCAGCTCTTGGCGAGCAGGAGGGGAAGATAGGGCGTGGGACGATCCGTCGTGAACGCCACGGTATACTCATCAAGCGCCTTGACCCCCAGTGAATCGAGGGGCTGGCGTCCACCGACCACCTCGGTCCAGTTCCTGATGGCCCGGAAGTACCATTCGAAGTCGAAGCCGGTCTCGGGATTCGCCCAGCGGCGGAAAGTGGCCTCGTAGTCGCGGGCCGTCAGGGGGTGGCCGTCGGCGAAGATCATCCCCTCCCGGATCCGGTAGGTCCAGGTCAGCCCGTCTTCGGACAATGCCCAGGAAGTGGCGCCCGCCGGGAGCAGGTTGAAATCCCGGTCCACGCGGGCGAGCGGTTCGGCCACCAGGCCCACGCCCCATGCCTGCTTGTAGGTGGACGTGCCCCGGTCGAGGTACCGGTTGTCGGGAGAGAACTGGGTGAGGACCTGAAGTTCCGGCGGCGCGGCATCGGGCGGCAGCGTGACGCCGAAGGAATTTACGTGTCTTTCCGCTCCTTCGGTTCCCGTTACCCCGTCATCCTGCAACGCGAGAACGGAAAGGCTGGACAGCACGACGACCGCCCCGAGCAAGGGGAGCAATGCTGGTGGACGCATACGCCGGTCCCTTCGCCGGACGACCGCAGAACGACTGAGTCGGAACAACTTCCGTGTCCCTTGAACGACGTGTTGGACGTTGAAATGAAGTCGATGGTAATCTTATCGAAATCCAGCGGGGCTGTCAATCGTTTCATCCCGAAATCGCCGTGATAAAAAAGGTGACACGAATCGGGCGACCCTTTACTCTCTATATATAGGTCCCGGCCACGATCGTACCACTCCACGCCACGGGGAAAGCGAAGCCCGGACGATGGCGCCCACAGAAAGGAAAACAGCATGCCTGTAGCCACGAGACAACTGGGAACCACGGACGCGCACGTGACCGAACTGGGATTCGGCACCGCGCCCCTGGGGGACCTGTTCCAGCCCGTCACGGACGCCAGGTCCCGTGCCACGCTTCGGGCGGCCTGGAGGGCCGGTATCCGCTATTACGATACCTCGCCGTGGTACGGCTACGGCAAGAGCGAACTGAGGCTGGGCGAGTTTCTGCGGCAGAAGAGCCATGGTTCCTACGTGGTGTCCACCAAGGTCGGCCGCGTATTCAAGGCGACCCGTGACCTCAAGAACTTCGATTACGGTTTCTGGTGCGGGGGCCTGCCCTTCGATCACGTCTACGACTACAGCTACGACGGCCTCATGCGGTCCTACGAAGACAGTCTCACCCGCTTCGGGATCCACCGGGTCGACCTGCTGCTGATCCATGACCTGGACCCCTTTTACCACAACGAGGCCCAGATCCAGGCCTATCTCCATCAGCTGTTCACCAGCGGCTGGCGCGCCCTGGCGGAGCTCAAGGCTTCGGGCGACATCAAGGGCGTGGGCGCCGGCCTGAACAAGACCGGGATGATGTTGCGCTTCCTGGAGCTTATGCCGCTGGACTTCTTCATCGTGGCCATGCCCTACACGCTGCTGGACCAGGATGCCCTCGACCGGGAACTGCCCCGGTGCGTCGAAGACGGGATCGGCATCGTGATCGGCGCCGTTTTCGCTTCGGGTATCCTGGTCACCGGTCCGACGGAGACATCGACCTACGGATACATGCCCGCGACGCCGGAGATCCGGGAGAAGACCGCGCGAATCCAGGCCGCCTGCGAGCGCCACGGCGTGCCCCTGGCCGCGGCCGCGCTGCAGTTTCCGCTGTTTCACCCGGCGGTCGCGTCCGTCATCCCCGGCGCGATCAGGCCCGAGTACGTCGAATCGAACCTATCCCACTACCAGCATCCCATACCAGCAGACCTCTGGGCGGAGTTGAAATCGGATGGGTTGATACGTGAAGACGCCCCGACGCCAGGGTAATCCTTCATGGAATTCGAACTCTGGCAGTTGTTCCTGCTCGCCGGCGTGGGCGTCCTTTCGGGATTCCTGAACGTCATGGCGGGCGGGGGGTCGCTGCTGGCCCTCCCCGTCCTCATCTTCATGGGCCTGCCCGGCAACGTGGCCAACGGCACCAACCGCGTGGCCATCGTCGCCCAGAACGCCTCCGCCTTCACCAGTTTCTTCAGAAAGGGATACTCGGAGTTACGCACGATGCTGACCCTGGCGCTGTGCGCCGTGCCGGGGGCGGCGATGGGAGCGTACCTCGGGACCCAGGTCAGCGGCGAACTGTTCAACAGGATACTCGGCGGCATGATGATCTTGCTGCTGATCCTGATGAGCAGGAAACAGCGCGACGCGGCCGTCACTGAAAAGCCGCAGAGGCTGGTGCTGGGCCACGTCCTGATGGTCGCGGTGGGTTTCTACGGCGGGTTCATCCAGGCCGGGGTCGGATTCTTCCTCATGGCGGTGCTCTACCGTGTCGTCGGCCTCGACCTCGTCCGCGTGAACGCCTACAAGGTATTCATCGTGGGCATCTATACGCTGGTGGCGCTGGCCATCTTCGCCGACAAGGGACAGGTGCTCTGGCTTGCCGGGGCCAGCCTGGCCGTGGGCACCACGATCGGGGGATGGATCGGCGCCCATTACACCGTCAAACGGGGCGAACGGCTGATCCGGATCGTCCTGAACGTGGTGCTGATCGTCATGGCCGCAAGGCTCCTGCTCTAGTCCCCACGTCACCGGAGGTCAGCTTGGCCGATCCCGTGGGTCAGCCCAGGCCCAACGTCATTCTCTGCATCTGCGACCAATTGCGCGCATTCGAAGTGGGATGCTACGGCAACGAGGTCGTCCGCACGCCCCACCTGGACCGCCTGGCGGCGGAAGGCGTCCGTTTCGAGACGGCGGTGAGCAACAACCCCGTCTGCATGCCCGCGAGATCCTGCCTCATGTCGGGCCAGTACAGCCGCACCTGCACGGGCATGCTGGGAAACTACGGGGAGCGGCAGGCGGATGGATCGACGACGATGCCCGAGTATCCGGCGGCCGACCGTCCCCACCTTCCCGCGCCCGCGCTGCCCGAAATGTTCAGGAACCTGGGATACGATACGGCGCTCATCGGGAAATGGCACATTCATTCCGCACCCGGGTCGTTGGGATTCGACTACAGCCTGTATCCGCGGGTTCACCACCGCCATAGCGGACAGTCCTTCGTGGAAGACGACGGTGAGGAGTTCCGGGTGGACGGGTTCAGCGTCCGCTTCGAGTCGGACCAGGTCGGGGGCTACCTGAGAGACCGCGAGCACCAGGAAAAGCCATTTTTCCTCTACTACAGCATTTCGCCGCCCCACATGCCCTTGATGGACGCGCCGGAATCGTACCTGGAAATGTACGATCCCGGTGATATTCCCCTGCGGCCCAATGTCTTCCGGGACGGGCAGCTTCCTTACGACGAGCACTGGTTCAAGGTCTACCTGTGGGACTTCCTCTTCTATGAGCAGCGCCTGCCGTACACGCGCACACTTCCGACCGGATTCGATCTGCGGCGCCTGATCGCCCTGTACTACGGCATGACGACGTGGGTGGACGACATGGTCGGCCGGCTCATGCACTTTCTCAAGGCGTACCGCCACGCGGAAAACACCATCGTCGTTTTCCTCTCCGACCACGGCGACAACCTGGGAAGCCACCACCTGTTCAACAAGGGCCGCCTGATCGAGGAGTCCATCCGCATCCCGCTGGTCTTTCACGCACCGAACCGCCTGAAACCGCGGGTCAACACGACCACGGCTGCCCAGATCATCGATGTCATGCCCACGCTCCTTTCCCTTTGCGGCGGTTCTGTTCCCGCCCACGTGCAGGGGAATGACCTGGCCGGAACGATTTCGACTGGAGAAGCCGGGGGAGAAGAGGGCGTCTTCATAGAGACGGGCAGAGGAGAGATCGGACTGCGGACGACGACCCACGCGTACGGGCTTCGTATCGATCCGAAAACGGGCCGCGTCCTGGACGACCGGGAGCGTTTCTACGACCTGCGGACTGACCCCTGCCAGATGAACAACCTGCGGAACTCCGACCGGGACGGGAGACTGGCCTCCGGTCTCCGGGACCGGGTGCTCGCCTGGCACCACGAAACGCCGTGGATGCATAGCGGCACGTTCGGGTAATTCATTTCAGCCGGGACTGCATATGACCGAGGCGAGCCGGGAAGGAAACAACCGCCTGATCGCGGTGTTGTTCGGCGTCATGTTCGTGGCCGTCGCCGACAACCAGATGATCTCGCCGCTCCTGCCCGACCTCATGTCGGCCTTCGGCATGGGCGCCGGTCAGGCCGGGCTGCTGGTCTCGGTGTACGCCATCGCCGCGGCAGCCGTCTCCTTCGCGCTCGGGCCCCTGTCGGACAGGACGGGACGCAGGCAAATGCTCATCGCCGCGCTGATCGTCTTCACCGCTGCCACCCTGCTGTGCGGACTGGCGTGGAACTATGCGTCGCTGGTGGCGTTCCGGGCGCTCACCGGGGCGGCCGCCGGGACCCTTTCACTCAACGTAACCGCCTGTATCGGTGACCACTTTCCCTACAGGCGGCGGGGCGCGGCCATGGGCATGGTCATGTCCGGTTATTTCGCGGCCATGATCCTGGGCGTGCCCGCGGGGGCCTTTATCGCGGAGGCGTGGTCCTGGCGGTGGGCGTTCTGCGCTTTCGCGGGAGCCGGGTTGTTGCTTTGGGCGCCTGCGCTGGCCATTCTGCCGTCCCGCGTTCCGGCGGCGCGCCCGGCCCGCCCGATCCACCCGGTCCGCCCTATTTCCATCATCGGCATGGTGAGGGGCTACGGTCGATTCCTCGCGCGCACCGGGCCCCTGGCCGTGATCGCGGCGTCCTTTCTCGTCTCGGCTTCCACGGTGGGCTTCATTACCTACGTGGGGACCTGGTTGCGGGATGCCTACGGACTCACGACCGACTGGATCGGCATGATATTCCTCTTCAGCGGCCTGGGCGCGCTGCTGGGCAGCCCCCTGGCCGGATACCTCTCGGACCACGCGGGAAAGCGGGGGATCGTGGTGGGCAGCGGACTGGCGATGGCGGTTCTGCTGGCCGGAATCCCGTGGATCACCGGCCAGTTGCCGGTGGTCTTCGCCGGATTCATCCTCACCGGCATTGCCGGGGCCTTTCGCCACGCGCCGCTGCAGGCCCTCGTCACCGCCATGGCGACGGACGAGGAACGCGGCGCGCTGATCGCGCTCAAGAACACTGTGGCGGAAATCGGCATCGCCGGAGGCACGGCACTCTGCGGTGTGCTGTACGTCGCCTTCGGATACCCTTCCGTCGGAGCGGCCTGCGGCGTCATGGCCGCCGCCGCATCCGTCATCATCCTGGTCTGGGTAGGCGAGCCAGGCGAATCGGCCGAACCAGGACGGACCTGACGCGTCAGGATTCGTCGTAGGCGGTCAGTCGTCTCACCCAGATGTTGCGGAATCGGACCGGATTGCCGTGGTCCTGCAGTTGCAGGGGACCCGTCACCGCGTGGGGCGTATCGTAGTTCGTGTAATTCCTGTGCCCGGTGGGACCCACGGCCTCCTGGCGGTGGTGCACCACGATGCCGTTGTGCATAACCGTGAAGTGCGCACCCTTGACGAGCCTGTCGCCGTCCCACGAAGGCGCTTCGAAGACGATGTCGTAGCTCTGCCACGCGCCCGGTCCCCGGCTCGCGTTGACCAGGGGAGGGTACTGGCCGTAAATGGCCGAGGCGGAACCGTCGGCATAGGTCCGGTTGCCGAAACTGTCCAGCACCTGGATTTCGTACAGACCCAGCAGGAACACGCCGCTGTTTCCCCTGCCCTGGCTGTCTCCCTCCACTACTTCCGGAGTGGCCCATTCCAGGTGCAACTGGCAGTCGCCGAAGTGCGCCCGGGTCGAGATGTCTCCCGTGCCGTTGACCTCCATGTAGCCGTTTTCCACCTTCCAGGCGGCGTCTCCGTCCCGGCCGGTCCACTGGGCGAGGTCCGAACCGTCGAAGAGCACGACCGCGTCCGAAGGCGGACTCCCGGCGGCGCCTCCCGGGGTGACGACACGGGGCTGGGGCCGGTCGCCGTCGTGGACGCGCCAGGTACCGCCGGGTATTTCGGGTGTATCGCTGTAACCTACGGAATCCGCCATGGATATGGGCTCCTATAAGCAAACTTCGTGAATCATGCGTGCGTAGACGTCCACCGCTTCATAAAGCTGCGGTATTTCCACGTATTCGCCCACCGTGTGGGCGCGTTCGATGCTGCCGGGGCCCAGGACCACCATCTCCAACTGATCCCTGAAATGGGGGGCGTCCGTCCCGTAGGGCACGGTTTCCGGCCGCTTGCCGCCGGTAACTTCCGATGCCAGCCGCACGATGGGATTCCCGGGATCGGCGTAGAAGGGACGGGACAGGGTGCTCGTGACTTCGAGTCCGTAGCTTTCGGCCCGGGAAACCAGTTCCTTCACCAGTTCTTCGCTGTGATCGTCCGGCATCGTGCGAAAACAGACGTGACAGGTCGACCGCGCCGCGGAGACATTCTGTTTCGTGTCGTAGTCCGTGATCACCATGTTGAACCCGTTGGAAGGCGGGTTGAACTCCGCGTTCAGGAATCGTTCATCCACTTTGATCCGTTCCGCCAGTTCGGCCATTTCGGCCAGGAAGGGGGCGATCTTGAAATTGGCGGACTCGCCCAGGCCCGTGCTGGTATGGGCCGCCCGGCCGTGGGCCGTCACCACCACGTGTGCCGCGCCCTTGTGGGCGTACACCGGTGTCAGGCTGGTCGGCTCGGCCACCACGCCGTAGTCCGGTCGTACGGTGTTCATGACACCGGACTCCGTGGCGACCTGGTGCGCTCCGCCGCCGCCCACCTCTTCATCGGCCGTCGCCACCACGACCAGGGGCTTCTTCAGACGGCCCGCGTCCACCTGCGCGACGGCGATCATGGTGCAGGCCAGGGGGCCCTTCATGTCGCAGCTGCCCCGGCCCAGCAGCCGGTCGCCCTCCACCACGCCGTGATAGGCGTCCCAGTCCTGCTCCTGCCCCGGCACCGTGTCCGTGTGGGACAGGAAGGCCAGGCCGCCTTCACCTTCGCCCTTGCGTCCGACGAGGCTGACTTTCAACTCGCCGTTCTCATCCACGTAGGACAGCCGTTCCACGTCGAGCCCGCACGCCTTCATCCGGTCTTCGACCAGGTCGGATATGGCGGCGTTGCTCCACCGGCTGACGGACTTCACGTCCACGAATTCCTTCGTCATTTCAACTGGATCCAGCCCCACGGAACCCCCCTCTCGAAATCGTCTCTGCCGCACCGCTACGGGTGCTGTTCAGTCCGTCAGCCAACTCGACAATTCATCACGCAGGTCCGTGTCCGCCCTCAGGGCGAGGGCTTCGAAGGCGTTGTCGAGGTGGCCGTTATGCCGGGCGCCGACGATGACCGACGTGACGTCGGGATGCCCCATGGCCCAGGCCATGGCCAGACGTACCATGGGCATTCCCCTGGATTCCGCGAGGGACCGAAGCCGCTCCACGTTCCGGAAGTTCCGGTCATTGAAATAGATGTCCGCGTGTCCGGGAATCACGTCGAATCGCGAACCCTTCGGAAAGGCGTTACGGTCGGGCGTGTACTTGCCGGCCAGGAATCCCGCGGCAAGCGGGCTGTAGGACGTGACGCCCACCTCCTCCCGCCGGCACAGGGGAAAGAGTTCGTCCTGCGCACCGGGGTCGGCCAGGTTGTAGGGCGGCTGGATCACCTCGAACCGGGCATAGCCGTGCCGGGCGGAGGCATCCAGGGCTTCCTGAAGCTGCGCGGCGTTGAAGTTGCTGCAGCCCACGGTTTTGACCTTGCCGGCAGCCACGGCCTCGTCCAGCACGGCCAGACTTTCATCGATGGGAACCGTTTCGTCGGGGGAATGAAGTTCGTAGATGTCCACGCTGTCCACCTGCAGTCGCTCGAGACTGACCTGGAGCGCACGGGCGACGTTTTCCGGCTTGTTGCCGCTGCTCACCTTGGAGCAGATCACCACGTCGTCCCTGCAGCCCCGCGCCTTCATCCACTGTCCAATGATGATCTCGGAAGAACCCATGACGTCCGAGGTCTCGCGCACGTCATCGACCTTCAGCACGTCGCGCCGGTATGTCCGGGCGTTGCCGCCGCCGTACGCCTCCGCCGTATCGAGCCAGTTCAGCCCCTTTTCGACGGCATAGTCCAGAATAGCGGCAGAGGCGTCCTCATCGATCTCGCGGCCGAAGGTTACACAGCCCAGGCCGATGAAGCTGAGCGACGTATCGGTGCGGCCAAGCTTTCGGTATTCCATGGGGACTCCCCGGTTCTACCCAACCGTTACGGTGGATATCAACATGCTGTCGCAGATGGTGTGTCGTTCAGGTCCGGTGTGAATGTATATCGGGGTGGTTCGGTCAGGCAAGCATTGTTTGGCGGGCGGGATGATCAGAACCGTTCATCGCCGGGCAGGACCACGGCGCGCGGGACCATCTGCCGCACGCGCTCATCCAGGAGCCGCTTGAGCTGATTCAACTTGAGCCGGTGGGCCTCGAGTTCCATTTCGTGTTCCATGATCATCTGACGGATAAGACGGGGATCTTCCCGGGAGAGGGGTTCATCCGTACCATCTTGGGCGTCCAGGGCGGAGGCGGGATCATCGAGCACTGGCGGCTGAGACGCGAGGACCGTGTGCACGGTATGTTCCGTATCCGCGCGCAGGTACCTGATTTCGATCCGGGTACCCGCGGGGATCGTGGTCACGAACTCGGCCAGGATGACAGGATGGTTCATGGGCACGCCGTTGACGGCCTGCAATACGTCTCCCTTGCGCAGACCGACCTTCATGGCGGGACTGTCGGGATACACGTAGGAGATTTCCATGCCTTCTGCGGTTTCCAGCATGATATCGCGGTCGCCGTCAACATTGATGCTGTCCCATGTTTTTTCCACGTATACCCCCAGCCAGCTCCGACGGATTTCTCCGTGTTCGATGAGCTGCCTGGCAAAGGTCTTTACGCGGTTGATTGGAATCACCGAAATCAGGCCGCCCTCTCCGCCCCGCGCAACGCTCGATACCGGGGCCGGACTCCGCCGGGTATCGGCGACGAGACCCAGCAGTCGGCCGTTCGTGGAAAACACGGCGCCGCCCGAGAACTCCCCGCCGACCATGGCGCTGACCTGCATCATGACGTCATCTTCCCGGACTCCGTTGACGATGCCCGTCGTCATCGTGGACGGAAAGCCATGGGCGTTGTTCAGCACCAGCACCCAGGCGCCCGGGCTGACGCCGTCGGAGTCACCGAGGCGGGCGGAACGGACGGAAACGCTGTCCACGCGGATCACGGCGATACCGGAAAGCATGTCTACACCGACCAGTTCACCGGGTCTGTGCCGTCCATCCCGGAACGTCACCAGGATATCGTGGGCATGATCCACGACGCCGGCCGTCGTGATGACGTAGCCGTCCCTGTGGAGGATCACGCCGGTTCCGATGGAACGTTCCCAGTCCGTGACGGTTTGTCCGTTCACCGTGTTGATGAACTTCCGTTGCACGATCACGCTGGCAACCGTCGGTTCCACGCGTTCCACGAGGTTGACGATCTCTTTTTCGAGGTTTTGCAGGTAAGCGGTGGACTGGGCGAAAGCCTGGGAGACGGTGTGTGAGTGCCAGAGCCAGACCAGCAGCACGGCGCAGATCACGGGACGGAAGCGTTCGGTCCCGGTGCGGTTGGGGTTAAGACCATGCATGGCTGTTCAGAACGAGATCCGGATGCGTCTGATGGGCGTGGGGAGACCAGCCAGTCCAGGCGTACCGGTTGCCTGCCGCGGGTCGTTCAATTCGCCGGAACCGGCCTGCCGCAGACGCGCTTCCGATTCCGATCGGGCTATGCCGCCGCCCGTAACCAGGTCATGGCCGAGGGAACCGGTGAACAGGGACGGATCGAGTCGCATGCCCGTGCCTGCTGCCGATACGGATCGGAGACCATGGGTCCCTGGTTCCAGGGTCCTGACCGTCATGACGCCGGGGCCGTCGCGGGTAAATCCGGATGTGGTAAGCGGGAGACTGGTTGCTGCCGGGGAGGGGATACTCGATGCCTGTCCTGTATTCAGTGCTGACTCTATCGCCAGGTGCGGCGCAAGCCCACGTTCAAGGGGGAAGGGCGAAATCGGTTCCGGCGGGGCGAGTTCGGGTTCAAAGGGCGGCGGCAGCGATACGGTCATGGAGACGTCGGGAGACGACTCGGACCGTTCCGGTGGAGCAACCAGGCCCGCGAATCCGCCGATCACGGTTATGGTCAGGAGCAGACTGGTCGCGAATACCAGTTGGACGGGACGCTGCCGGCTCAGTTCGCCCAACTCGGCAAAGGCGCCCGATACGCGTCGCCACCAGGAAGCGGCGTACAGTTCACGGGCGATTTCTTTCGTCAGCAGGCTACGGAACTGATAGTCGAACTCGGGTCGGGGGGTTACGGCGGGAAGGCTCTTTACGGCCCGGATGGAGCTTTCCATGTCCATGATCTTGAGGCGGCATCGCGGACATCCGTTAAGGTGAAACCGAAGCGCGTCTTCCTTCGCCCTGGACAACCGGCCATCCAGATAGTCCGGCATCTGCCGCTCGTACCCGCTACAATTCAAAACGCCCTTCCTCCTCAAAGTATCTCTACCTGCCACTGTCTCAGCATTTCCTGCAGTCTGAGCCGCCCCCGGTTTACCCTTGACTTGACGGTTCCCGTCGGACAGCGGAGGATTTCGCCTATCTGCTCATAGGACAGTTCTTCGATATCGCGCAAGACGATCACGGACTTGTACTTCTCCGGCAGTTGATCGATGGCGTGCTGAATGGCCCGGCCCAGTTCATTCTGCTCCAGATGATCGCCGGGTCCCGCGTTCGTGTCCGGCAGATCTATCTCTGCCCTCGAACTGTTCTCGTGGGGCGAAGCATTCAGGGAGAAGAACTGGCGGCGTTTGCGCTTGCGCAACTCGCTCCGCGCCAGATTGAGCGCGATCGTGTAGATCCACGTGGACAGATTGGAGATCGCCTTGTAGTTGCGGCGGTTCCGGTATACCCTGAGAAACGTCTCCTGTACGAGGTCTTCCGCGCATTCCGTATTGTGGACCATGCGGTAGACGCAGTTGTACAGCCTGGTCCGGTACCGGCCGACAATCACCTCGAAAGCGCGCATATCGTCCTGCTGTACACGATAGAACAGCACTTCATCCGATACGGTCAGTTCA
Source organism: bacterium (assembly GCA_963693015.1). GTDB lineage: Bacteria > JAAXHH01 > JAAXHH01 > JAAXHH01 > JAAXHH01 > JAAXHH01. The sequence continues at coordinate 71,763 of OY843748.1, read as the reverse complement.
TCGAATACACCGGCCTCGATATCGGACACGCGCACCGCGTTTACGGAGGTGTTTTCAGACATGTTCCTGTCTCCCATACCGCGTTATACGCCGCGCGGAGGGATTCGGTTTCAAAAAAGACTGCGTTTTTGCGACACGGTATCCATAACGGACGGGTTGAACCCGCCCCGCTGATCCGCACGCGTACGGAAGAATATAGAATCCTGCCGTACGGATGTCAACCGGTCCGTCATGCCCGCAGCCCGTCATGCATGCAACTCGCTCACGTCGTGGATCGTATACTGGTAGCCCTGTTCCGTCAGGAAGAGCTGGCGGTTCACGGCATAGTCCTGGTCCAGGGTGTTCCGGGTGATGAGCGAATAGAAAATGGCGGCGGAGCCGTCCGCCTTGGGACGGAGGATACGGCCCAGGCGCTGGGCCTCCTCCTGGCGGGACCCGAAGGTGCCCGATATCTGGATCGCCACGTTGGCGTCGGGCAGGTCTATGGCGAAGTTGGCGACCTTGGACACCACGAGACGCTTGAGTTCGCCGCTCCTGAACCGGGCGTACAGGTCCAGGCGGGCCTGCAGGGGGGTGCTTCCCATGATCAGGGGGAAATCGAACAACGCGGCGATCTGCTTGAGCTGCCGCACGTACAGTCCGATGATCAGGACCTGGTCCGAGGGATGCTGTTCCAGCAGGGCCCGGATGATCTCCGTCTTCCGGCTGTTTTCGGAGGCGATCCTGAACTTCTCCCGGCGGTTGGCCACGGCGTAGGACATGCGCCGGGCTTCGGGCAGATCGACCCGGATTTCCCGGCAGTACGCTTCCGCGATCCAGCCCTGCCGCTCGAGCAGCTTCCACGGCATGTCGTATCTGCGGGGACCGATGAGGCTGAAGACGTCGTCCTCGCGGCCGTCTTCACGAACCAGGGTCGCCGTCAGCCCGAGCCGCCTGCGGGCCTGTATTTCGGCCGTGTAGCGAAAAACGGGGGCCGGGAGCAAATGAACCTCGTCGTAGATGATGAGGCCCCAGCCCTTCTGGTCGAAGAGGCCGAAATGCTTGAACTCGTCCCCCTTGCTTTTCCGGTAGGTCAGAATCTGGTACGTGGCCAGGGTTACGGGCCGGATCTGCTTCGCTTCACCGGAATACTCGCCGATATGCTCTTCCGACAGCGAGGTCTTGTCGAGCAGTTCCTCCCGCCACTGGCGCAACGCCACCGTGTTGGCAGTCAGCACGAGGGTGTGGCATTTCAGGGCCGCCATGGCCCCGAGGGCCACGATGGTCTTCCCCGCGCCGCAGGGCAGTACGACGACCCCGTTGCCTCCCTGCGGTTCGCCGTTCATGTGGAACGCGCCGACGGCGTCCAGTTGGTAGTCCCGCATGGTGAAGGATTTCCGGTCGCCGGGAGACGTGCGCAGATCGATCTCGAGCGGGGCGCCTTCGACGTATCCCGCCAGGTCTTCCACGGGAAAGCCGACCTTGATCAGGGCCTGCTTTACGTGGCCGCGGTACCGGTCTCCCACCTGCACCCTTCGTTCGTCCAGCGGCTGGACGAGGAACTGCCTGACCGAGGACAGGCCGGAGACTTCCGCGATCAGGGCGGCATCGTCGGACGCGAGGATGAGCCTGCCGTCCTCCTTATGCAGCCGGAGCTGTCCGTACCGGGCGATGAAATCGATGATTTCGCGGCGGATGTTCTGGGGGATCTCGTACTTGCTCAGGCTTTCGAGCGATTCGAGCACGCCGTCCGCGTCCATGCCCGCCGACGCGGCGTTCCACAGGGACAAGGGGCTCAGGCGGTATACGTGGATGTGCTCCGGGGACTTTTCCAGTTCCGCGAAACGGGCCAGCGCGTCCCGGGCATCCTCGTAGCGCGGGTGGTCCACTTCGACCAGGATGGTCCGGTCGCTCTGTACGATCAGTGGATTCTGCAGGTCCGGCAAGGAAGTCTCCCGGGTTATTCAGTCCTGTACGGCCTTATCCCGTCCGCCGCGGCATCCAGGGTACAGGCTATATCGGGATGTCTGGCCATAAGCCGCCCCCGAACGGCCGCGAACACGGCGTCGACCGAGATGCGCTCCATGCAGTCGAAGTACGGGCAGGCAGTCTCGATACACCGGGGACAGGGAGGCACTTCCGGCATCAGGACGTCATGGTCTCCGCCGTAGGGACCCCAGCGGGTCGGACTGCACGGTTTTATGGGACAGAACAGCGCCACGGCGGGCGTGCCCACGGCCGCGGCGACGTGCAGGGGACCGGTGCTGTTCGTGACGCAGAGCGTGGACGTCTGGAGCAGCGCGGCCAGTTCCCTGATGTCGAGTTCTCCCTTGACCTGTATGACCGACTCCGGCAGCGAACCGGCGACCCGCTCGACCAGGTCCCGTTCATCGGCCGATCCCGTAACGACTACGCGGACGCCGCCACGGGAAAGCCGCGCCGCCAGTTCGGCGAAACACTCCGCGGGCCAGTTCCTTGCCGATCCGCCGCTGCCGGGGTGCAGCAGGACCAGCGGATCGCCAGGGACCACCCGCCACCGGCGCTTGCGTTCCTCCACGGCCCGCCTAGCCGCTTCGGACACGTGGATCTGCGGAGCGGCTTCACCGGCGCCATCGAACAGGGCCCGCGCCATGGCCAGATTGTATTCCACTTCGTGCTTGCGGGCGTCTTTGCGGTGTTCGTACACCTTTCGGTTGAATAGAAACCCGTAAGCCCGGTAGCCCGTTCCGATCCTCACCGGTATGCCGGCGAGGCGGCAGGCCAGCGCCAGCCTCGCCGTGGGATGCAGGACCAGGACCGCGTCGAACCGCCTGCCGCGCAGGTCGCCGAACAGGCGGAAGAAACCCGTCGGTCCACGGTGTCGACCGGACTGTTCATCGATGATGACCTCGTCCAGGGCCGGATGTCCCTCGACGGCGTCGGCGGCGTAGGGGGATACGAGCATCGCGATGCGGCAGTCGGCATGCTGTTCCCTCAGCACGCTGAGCACGGGCGTCGATAGCAGCACGTCACCGATACGGTCCGTTCTAACGACGAGTATCCGCATCGCCGTGTGTCCTCCCTGGTCCGGATACCCCGGCCCGTTCAATGGCGCCAGACTTCCGTGACACGGTCATAGGGCGTACACCCCGCCCGGATGAGTCGCGGCGTCCCGGTAGAAACGTCCACGACCGTCGAAGGCTGATCCGAAGGCGAAGGTCCGCCATCGAGAATCAAGTCCACCCGGCCGCCCAGCTGGGCGGCCACGTCTTCCGCGGTGAGGGGCTCCGGCTCCCCGGAGCGGTTGGCGCTGGGCGCCGTAACGGGTCCTCCCACCGCGCGGCAGAGCGCGCCGGCGATCGCCGCGCCGCTGTGCCTGACCCCGATCGTAGTGCCCTGGCCCAGCAGCTCCCGCGGCACGCTCTCCAGGGCAGGAAAGACCAGCGTCAACGGTCCGGGCCAGCAGGCGTCCATCAGCGCATGGACACGCCCGGGGATGCACCGGACCAGGCGGTCCAGATCCTCCCGGTCGGAAACGAGTACCAGGACCGGCTTCGATTCATGACGGCCCTTGGCTTCGTAGATCCGCCGGATAGCGGCGGGATTCGTTCCGTCCGCGCCGATCCCGTACACCGTCTCGGTAGGAAAGGCCACCAGGCCCCCGTCCCGGATGATGTCCGCCGCCGCCTGGAGTATGTTCCTGTCCGGATGAACCGGATCGATGGTCAGCACCCTCATGGCCCCGAACCCGACTGATCCTCCGTGGTGCTAGATGATCCTGCGTAGGCCCTTTTCACCGATGTCCCCGCGGAAATAACGGTTGTCAAAGCGTATCCGGTCCACCGCCTCGTAAGCCCGGCCGATGGAACCCCGAAGATCGCCGGCCAGGGCCGTCACGCCCAGGACCCGCCCGCCGTGGGTTACCGGTCTCCCATCTCGCACGGCGGTTCCCGCATGGAAGGCGAAGACGTCGTCCATGGCGTCCAGCGCATCCAGGCCCTGGATCTCCTTGCCGTCCTCGTACGCTCCGGGATATCCACCGGAGGCCACCACGACGCAGGTTGCGGCCTTGCGCTTCCAGGACAGCGGCCCCGAGGGCATTCTGCCCCCGGCGACACCGTAAGCCAGTTCCGCGAAATCGTCTTCCAGAAGGGGAAGTACGACCTGGGCCTCGGGATCGCCGAACCGGCTGTTGAATTCGACGACCATCGGCCCCTCGGCGGTCATCATGAGGCCGCAGTACAACACCCCCCGGAACGGCCGGCCGCGTTTCCTCATGCCCAGGACCGCCGGTTCGATGATCCGTTCCCGGATGTCCGTCAACGCGCGCTCATCAATGAGCGGCGCCGGCGCGTACGCGCCCATGCCCCCGGTGTTCGGCCCCGTATCGCCTTCGTGGACGGGTTTGTGGTCCTGAGAAGGAACCAGCGGCAGGACCCTTTCGCCATCGGTAAGCGCGAATACGGAGGCCTCCTCACCCTCCATGAAGGCCTCGACGACCACGTTCCGGCCCGCATCGCCGAACACGCGTTCGGTCATCACGCCGTCGAGCGCGCTCATCGCTTCCTCGACGGTGCGACACACCAGGGCGCCTTTGCCGGCGGCCAGACCGTCGGCCTTGACGACGATCGGCGCGCCCTCGTCGCGCACGTACGCGCGCGCCTCCTCGACGTCTGAAAACACGGCAAAAGCGGCCGTGGGTATGCCTTCTTCCGCCATCATCTGCTTGGAGAATACCTTGCTCCATTCGATCTCGGCGGCCGCCCGGGTCGGGCCAAAGGCCCTGATGCCCAGGCCTTCCACGGCGTCCACCACACCGGCTTCCAGCGCGCCGTCCGGCCCGACCACCACCAGGTCAACCCCGTTTTCACGGGCGAAGCCGGCGATTCCGTCCGCATCTTCCGGTGCGATGGAAACGCATGCTCCGAGGGCGGCGATACCTGGATTGCCCGGCGCAGCGTACAGGTTCTCTACGCGGGCGGAGCGCCGGAGCGCCCAGGCCAGCGCGTGTTCTCTGCCCCCCTTGCCAACGACAAGTACGTTCATGAAGTCTCCGGGTTACGTTGCCGCGTGCAGGTCAACCGGTAAGCCGATTCGATTCGGTATCGGCGGGGTGGTGCCGATCCGCCCCGATTCAACTGGCGTTCGACCAGGTGTACGGTGCAACCTTTGAAAGAACCGGGCGTTCGTACTGTTATGAAACCGGCTGTGTTCACGGAATCGAGGGCGCCTTCAAGACCCGATGGAATCGATACCGGGCACCTGGTTTACGATGTTTTACGAGATCGGGAAAAATACAGAAAAGCAAGGGAAGTGTCAAGGCGGGAACTGAGAAAACAGCGCGACGCAATTGCCCGAAAACCATTGACATCGAACGTTTTCGCGTTAGTATTACGTAGGTGTTTCGTTTCGATGAAGGACCTCCCCTTGCCATACTTCCGGTAAGACGATTCCGGCGCGAACCCGGATGCGAACCCGATTGGATTCCGGACAGCAGACCAGGATGAAGGAGTCTGACCCCATGTCGACCTTGAAGAAGCCGAAATACGTCATCCTGCTGGTCTGTGTCGCGGTCGGTTCGTTCCTGCTGGGAAGCGCGGCCGACAGGACGATACACGCGGCAGACAACATCTATACCAGCACCAAGCTCCTGATGGGCGTGCTCAGCCTGGTCAACGAAAACTACGTGGAGGAGGTAGAGCCCGGCGAGTTGATCTACGCCGCAATCGACGGCATGCTCGAGGTACTCGATCCCCATTCCAGTTTCCTGAGCAAAGAGAGTTTTGCCGAAATGGGAGAGCGCTTCAGCGGAAAGTTCTACGGCATCGGCATCGAGTTCGACGTGCTGGACGGATTCCTGTACGTGATCTCCGTGATCGACGAATCGCCGTCGGAGGCCGTTGGACTGCAGTCCGGAGATCGTATCGTCAGGATCGACGGAGAATCCGCGATCGGCATCAAGCACGACGAAGTAAGGCAGAAGCTGCGTGGAGAGAAGGGGACCGAGGTGGACGTCACCATCGAGCGGCCCGGCGTAGCGGAGCGGTTCGACGTGACGATTACCCGCGACCGCATCCCCATACGCAGCGTTCGGACGGCCATCATGCTGGAGGACCATACGGGATATATCCAGTTGATCCGGTTCGCCAAAACTACTTCACGCGAACTGGAAGGCGCGCTGGACGATCTCCGGCAGGACGGCATGGAGCGGCTGATTCTCGATTTGAGAGGCAATTCGGGCGGCTATCTGGACCAGGCGGTGGAGGTGTCGAGCAAATTCATTCCCGAGGGCCACGTGATCGTAAAGACCAAGGGCAGGAACAGGGGTTCGAACCAGACGTTCAAGTCGCTGAGCGGCGTGAACCACCGCGGCATGCCCCTGGTGATTCTACTGGACCATCGCTCCGCCTCGGCATCCGAAATCGTGGCCGGCGCCGTTCAGGACTGGGACCGGGGCGTGATTGCCGGAACCCGCAGCTTCGGCAAGGGCCTTGTGCAGACCCTCTTCGCGGAACCGCACCTGACGGACGGGTCCGCGCTCAAACTGACGACGGCCCGGTACTACACGCCAAGCGGACGCATGATCCAGCGAGACTACAGGAACAAGTCCTTCGAGGAATACATCGAAGGATCCTTCACCGAACCCGGCGAAGCGGCGAACGACGGGGATTCCGCATCAGAAGCGGAACGCCCGGAATTCACCACCGCCACGGGGCGCACGGTCTACGGAGACGGCGGCATATCTCCCGACGTACTGCTCAAGACGCCGAAACGCCAGTACCCCTTCGTAATCGGCAAGTACCGGGGCTGGGTACCTTTCGACCGGGCCTGTTTCGAGTTCGCGAACGTCTACGGCGCGACCCGGCAGGATCTCAAGGACGACTTCGACACCTTCCTGAACGAGTTCGAAATCGACGACGCCATGCTGGAAGCGTTCAAGGCCCAGGTCCGGGATTCGGGCATAGCTTTCGCGGACGAAGAATTCAACGCCGACCGGGACGTCATCGAACTTCAACTGAAGCGGTCTCTTGCCCGAAATCTCTGGGGGGACGAGGAAGCCAGCCGCGTGGCGGCGGCCGGAGACGAACAACTCCAGCAGGCCAGGCAGCTGTTTTACTCCCACGAGATGCTGGTGCAGCAGTGACCTGTTTCGATGATGGCAACGCCGGACCGCATATCACGCCTGCCGGGCCGGAGAACGCCAAGGACTGACCGTGCCGAGTAAATCTTCCCCTTCCGCCTGGCACGCGCTGAGAGACCGGCTTCGCGTACTTCGAATCCGCAGCCGTTGGGTCGTCGCGGTCGAAGGGGTGTTCACCGCGGGCGCGCTGGTTTGCATCCTCGCGCTTTCCCTGGCTGTCCTCGAATCCTTCCTGTATCTCGCGCCAGCGGTTCGCCTGGCCCTCGTCTCGACGTGCTTCGTCCTCCTCGCGGCCGTGTTGGGCCGGCGCTTCATCGGGCGCTTCAGAAGCGATACGACCGACCAGGATCTCGCGCGTCGGGTCGATCGACAGTACCCGGGCTTGAACGACAGGGTCACCGTGGCCGTGCAACTCTCCCGGCAGCGGGAGGCGGGCTCCGGAGCCTCCCCCGCGCTCCTGGACGCGGCCATAGCGGACGCCGCGGAACAGACCCGGTCGGTGGATTTCAACGCGGCAGATCAGAGATACCGCATCGTCCGCTCCGCCAGGGGATTCGGCATGGCGGCGCTGCTCGTCCTCTTTGCGATGACCGCCTATGGCGCGCCGCTTTCCGGCGCCCTGAACCGGCTGGCAAGCCCCCTCACCCATTTCCAGCCTCCGCAACGCACCTTCCTGCGTGTCCTGCCGGGAGACGTCGAAGTAACGCCGGGCGACCAGGTCACCATAACGGCCGAAGCGACCGGCGAGATACCCGACCGGGCCGTGCTGCGTCTGGCCGCGGACGGGGCGCGCGCGGACGGGGCGCGGTGGAGCTCATTCGACATGACGGCCTCGGGGCCGGCGTCGTACGCCCATACCCTGCTCGAAATCAGCGAAAGCCTGACCTACGAAGTCGAAGCCGGCGACGCCGTCAGCCGTCCGTTTCGCATAAACGCCATCGATCGCCCCTTCCTCGGGTCTCTGCGTCTGACCTATCATTATCCCGCCTACACGAGACTGGATCCGAAGACCACGGCTCAAGGGGGAGACATCGTCGCACTGAGGGGAACCCGGGTGGACCTGGCCGCCGCGGATGCGAGCCGGAACCTCTTCGAAGCGGCGCTCTATCTGGAGAACGCCGACGGACCGGCGGCCATGACGGTCGTGGACGATACGGCCACGGGATCTCTCACCGTGAAGACCGATCAGCGATACCGCGTCACGTTACGTAACGCGGAAGGTCGCGAAAACGCGAATCCCCCCTGGTACCGGATCATTGCGCTGCCGGACCGCGCGCCGTCTCTTCGCATCCTTTCGCCGGGACGAGATACCGACCTCACGGAAAACATGATCGTTTCATTTCTGGTAACCGGCACGGACGACTTCGGGTTCTCCGGAATGAACCTGCTCTACCGAAAGGAACCCGGCGGCGAGGAACGGATCAGGTCCATCCCCGTGGACCCGGAATCCACGGTAATGTCGCAGCCTTTCGTATGGGATCTTTCCAATGAGAACCTGTTCCCCGGGGACATGGTCTCCTACCGGATGGAACTGTACGACAACGACACGATATCGGGGCCGAAGCGGGCGGTGAGCCGAACCTACACGCTTCGGTTCCCTTCGTTAGAAGAGATCTACGACCAGATCGACGATGCGCAGGAGCAGCAGGTTGCGGACATGGAGGACATGCTGGAAGCGCAGGAAGAAGCGAAAGAGAAGATCGAAGAACTGAACCGGACCCTCGAGCAGAAGGCGAGGAAAGAAGCCGACGGGAATCAAGCGCAGGAACTGACCTGGGAGCAGAAAAAGGAGATCGAATCCGTTCTGGCCGGCCAGGAACAGGCGGCTGACGAGCTCCTCAGAGCAGCCGAAGCGGTGAAGGCATCCATGGAAAGACTGGAAGACCACGATTCGCCGAGCCAGGAACTCATCGACAGAATGGATCAGCTCAGGAAGCTGTTTCAGGAGATCGCCACCCCCGAACTCTTAAAAGCCATGCAGGAACTGAAACAGGCCCTGCAGTCGTTCGAAAACGAGCAGCTGAAGGAGTCGATGGAGGCGTTCGAATTCGAGCAGGAGGAGTTTTTGAGACGTCTGGAGCGCAGCCTGGCCATTCTGAAACGCATTCGGGCAGAGCAGCTTTTGACGGCTGCCGTCCGACAGGCCCAGGACCTCGCTGTGCGTCAGGACGAGTTGCGCTATGCAACGGAGAACACGTCGGACAGTGAAGCGGGCGAGGAACTTGCGAAAAAGCAACAGCAGTTGGGCGGGGAGACGGGCGCCCTGCGGCAGGACCTGGAAAGGCTGGCCCGCGCCATGGAAGCGGTCCGGGATATGCCCGCAGAAAGCGTGCGCGAGGCGGCCGGAGAAATGGACCGGCAGGAATTGACGCGAAACATGGATCAGATCTCCAGACAGTTGAAAGCCGGCAGGATGCAACAGGCGATGGAAGGCCAGCGGGACATGTCCCAGGCGCTTTCCGGTCTCAATCAGCAGTTGCAGGAGATCCAGGACCAGCTCCAGGAAGGCCAGATGCGGGAAATCGCCGGGGAAATGCGCCGGGCCATGCACCGACTCGTCGATCTCTCCGTAAGCCAGGAGACCCTCAACGGCCGCACACGCGACCCGGGCGGCGCCGACACCCGGATAGCTTTGCTTGCCGAGGATCAGAAAGGACTCCTGAATGGGGCGTCGCTTGCCGCCAACGACATCGTTTCCATTGCCCAGAAGACCCTGTTCATCTCGCCTGCCATCGGCCGGGCGCTGGGGGAAGCGCTGAACAGCATGCAACGCGCGGAGGGCCACCTGGCCGAACAAGAACGCGATACGGCCTCGGAGGAGCAACTGGCCGCCATGAAATCCCTGAACGAAACCGTGCTGGCTTTGCAGCGGGCCATGCGGAACATGGCGAACTCCGGATCGTCCTCCGGCATGATGGATCTTATCGAACGCCTGCGCGGCATGGCGCGGCAACAGACCGGAATCAACGACGAGATGAGCCGGATGATGAAGACGTCGAACGGCAGAATGGACCTGGAGACGCAGGCCCAGGTATCCCGGCTGGCGGCCAGGCAGGAAGCGTTGCGCAAAAGCCTCGAACAACTGCGGCGGGAGCAGCGGGATCAGCAGGACCAGATACTTGGCCGGCTACAGGAAATCGAAAGAGAGATGGAAGAGACGGTACGTGAGCTGCAACAGTATCGGATCGACCCCGCGGTGGCGCAGCGCCAGCAACGGATCCTGTCCAGGCTATTGGACGCCTCACGGTCCATTCGAGGTCAGAAACGCGAGGACCGGCGGCGGGCCGCACCGGGTGAGGACGTTGCGAACCGTCCTTCGCCGGACGACCTGCCGGACGATCTGATCCGGCTCGACCGCGTGCTGCGCGAGGACATCCTGCGTGGCGTCGGAGAAGGTGGCTATCCCCGTGAATACGAAGAACTCATACGTGCCTATTTCCGCGCCCTTTCAAACGTACCGGCGGTGAGCCAGGGGCGGCCGTGAATCTCTGCTCGGAAACGTACCGGCGCGATGCGCCGATCAGACGCGCTGCCCGCATCGGACGCGCTGCCCGCATCGGACGCGATGCCGGCCTTGGACGCGATGCGCCGATCAGACGCGCTGCCCGCATCGGACGCGCTGCCCGCCTTGGACGCGCTGCCCGCGCAAGCGGATTATTCGTCGCGTTTATGATGGCGCTGTTTCTCGTCCCACCGGGTGCGGAGGGGCAGAACAGCCGATCCGCCGATCTGGACCGGCGGGTCGAGCAGGCCAGGACGCTGGAACGTCTCCGGCAGTATGACCAGGCAACCGCCATATATGAAAGCATACTGCAGGAGGCCCCGGACAACGGATCCGCCCTCAATGGCGTCCTTCGGATGTACTTTCGGCTGGAAGCGTTCGACAAGGCGATCCCTTTGCTCGAAACCCATATACGGCGATCGCCCGATGACATCAGATTCCGCGGCAGGCTCGCCGAGGCACTCTTCAAAACAGACCGGGACGCCGAAGCGGAAGAACAGATCCGAATCCTCCTGGATCTGTTTCCGGAGAGCGTAGCGGCCGTACACGAGATCGCGTTTCTGCACTACAACTTGCAAGCCTACGACCGGGCTATTCAAACCTACCTTTCGGGGCGGCAGAGACTGGGCAGACCGGATGCCTTTGCCCTTGGTCTCGCCAGTTTCTATACCAGTGCGTTCGACGTACCGGGCGCCGTCCGGGAATACGTTCGGTGGCTGACCCTGAATCCCCGGCAGCAAGGCGTGGTCAGCGACCGGATCGATCAACTCGCCGTGCTGGGAGGCCGGGAACTCGTGGAACGGACGCTGCGCAAGGCGGTATCGGAACACCGCGACAGCAAGGACGCCCGCAATCTCCTCGGAAGCTTCTTTCTCCGATACGACAAACCCGCGGAGGCGCTGGCCGAGTACCGCGAAGCCGACCGGTTGGACGGGTCCAGCGGCACATACCTGGTCCGGTTCGCCGAATGGGCGCTGCGGGAAGGACATACGCAAGACGCCATCGATACCTATCGGGAGCTGATCCGTCAGTCCGCGTCGGATACCACGCGCGCCGAAGCATCCAACGGCCTCGCCAGGGCCTTCCAAAAGGCCGGCAGTATGGACCAGGCCGCCGAAACGTACCGGGAGACCATAGCGCGGTATCCGGAGACCAGGCACCGTGAAGAAGCGATGTTCCGTCTGGCGGGTCTCTACCTCGCCCATTTCCGGAACGCGCGACAGGCCCTCGACACGTACCGGTCGCTTCTGGCCTACGCGCCTGCGTCGGAGTACAGGGATAGAGCCGTGTTCGGCGTCGCGGAGAGTTACGTCGTCCTCGGCAGCCTGGAAGACGCGCTCGCCCAGTACCAACGCATCCGGGAACCCGGATCCGGGTTCCCGGAAGCCGAAACCCAGGCACGGACGGCATTCCATCTGGGTGAACTGGCGCTCTTCCAGGGGCGATTGGACGATGCCCTCGAGCGGTTCCACGAAACGGCCGATCGCTATACGGACAGCCCCTATGCCAACGACGCGCTGGAGTGGACCATCCTGATCGCGGAAGGCCGACAGGGCGGAGACCCTTCATTTGCCGGGTATATCCGTTCGGTGCTGCTGCGACGTCAGTTCAGGGACCGGGAAGCCCTGGAAGCCTGCAAGAAGTTCGTCGAGGAACACCCGGAAAGCCTGATCGTGGATACGGTCATCCTGGATATCGGTATGATCCTGGATCGCATCGGGAAGCCGTACCAGGCCGTCGCGGCCCTGCGCGACCTGATCGAAAGACACCCGGACAGCCGCCGCGTGGTCGCCGCCCGGCGGCGAATTGCCGGAATCTTCGAAACGAAGATCGGCGATATTCCCCAGGCGCTCGCGGAATACGAGACCCTGCTCCTTTCCCATCCCGACCACTTCAATAACGACGCCGTACGCCGTAAGATCCGGGAACTGACCGAGCACCATCCCCCGATGCCCTGACCATGCCCCGACCGCTTCATATCCATCTCGTGGCCATCTGCGGTACGGGCATGGGCGCCCTCGCCGTAATGCTCAAGTCCCTCGGACACCGGGTAACCGGAAGCGACGAAAACGTCTATCCTCCCATGAGCACGGTGCTTTCGGAGCAGCAGATACCCGTATTCAGGGGTTTTGCCGCATCCAACCTGGAGCCTCGGCCGGACCTCGTGGTCATAGGCAACGCGGTCTCGCGCGGCAACCCCGAGGCCGAGGCCGTCCTGGAACGGAAGATCCGGCACGCTTCCATGCCGGAGACGCTCAAGTCCTTCTTCCTGTGGGACCGTAAACCGGTCGTGGTGGCGGGAACCCATGGCAAGACGACTACGACGGCGATGCTCGCCTGGGTGCTCACCGAGGCCGGCCGGGATCCCAGCTACATCATCGGCGGGGTGCCCGTCGGCTGGCAGACCGGCGCGCGCCTGGGGTCGGGCGACCTGTTCATCCTGGAAGGGGACGAGTACGACAGCGCCTTCTTCGACAAGCGGGCGAAGTTCCTGCATTACCTGCCCGATACGGTGATCATCAACAATATCGAATTCGATCACGCGGACATCTACGATTCCCTCGACGAGATCGTGCTTTCTTTCAGGAGGCTGGTCAACGTCATACCCGAAAACGGACTGTTGATCGGCCCGGCGGACGACGAGCGCGTCCGGGCACTCGCGTCCCGGGCATTCTGCGCCGTCCATACCCTGGGCGCGTCGCCAGGCGCGCGGTGGTCCGCGCGAGACGTTTCCGTCCACCCCGGCGGCTCCTCTTTCGACCTCTTTGAAGGGGATAGGCGCGTCTCCCGCCTGTCCATTCGTCAACCCGGCGCCCACAACGTCATGAACGCCCTGGCGGTGGTGGCCGCCGCGCGGCATTACGGGGTAGACTGGCCGGATATGGCGCGGGGCCTGGAGACCTTCCCCGGTGTGAAGCGACGGCTCGAAGTGCGGGGCGAAGTGAAGGGGATCACGGTCTACGACGACTTCGCCCATCACCCCACGGCCGTCAAGGCGACGCTGGAGGCGCTCCGGGGCGCCTGTCCGGACCGGCGAATCTGGGCCGTCTTCGAACCCCGTTCGGCCACGACCATACGCCGCACCTTCCAGGAGGCCTATGTCGCCGCCTTCGACGACGCGGACCGCGTGTTGATCGCGCCGGTCTTCCTGCCCGAAAAAGCCCCCGACGGCAACCGTTTTTCAGCGGACGAACTGGTGGAAGGACTGCGCGGCCGGGGTCTGGAGGCCGACGCCATGGAAAGCGTGGAACGGATCGTTTCGCACCTGGCCGGACAGGCGGCGCCGGGCGACCGGATCGTGTTCATGAGCAACGGGGGCTTCGGCGGGATCCACGAAAAGACGTTGAAGAGGCTGAGCGATGGCAGCGCGGACTGATTCCAGCAGGCAGCAGGCCAGGCATGCCGCGCGTACATCATGCGGGAAAACGAGCCAGGCATGCCGCGCGTACATCATGCGGGAGCCGGACCAGGCATGCCGTGCGTACATCATGCGGGGAGCCGGACTAGGCATACCGCGCGTAGACCTCGACGTCCATTAACCGGCCAGCCGCTTTGAACTGCTTCCGGAGCGTGGCCTCTCGGATGAACCCCGCGTCCTGCAGTGCCGCGCCCTTCATCGTATCGCCCGACTCGACGTGGCACTGGACTTTTCGTTCCGCCGGCAGGGAGAACGAGTCCAGCAACGGTCCCCAGTACGCCGTGAACGCCGGATGAACGAACAGGTCGAGGAGGCAGATCTCCCCGCGCCACCGGGTGTCCGGCACCAGGGTCGCGTACCCCGTGACCGCCCCGCGGTCCGTGGCCAGCAGCCGGACCTGGTGATCGGTATCTTCCCGCGCAAGCTTCATCAGCCCCAGGTAGGCCCCCTCGAACATGCGCGGCCCGATGTGTCCCAGCCCCACGTTGCGGACGTACGGGGGGCCGTCCAGGGCGCAGAGCACGTTCAGCGACGGCCAGCTTCTCCAGTCTCCGGGGACCACGCGAGCCTCGTCTTCCCGAAACTGCTGCGCCTCGAACGCAGCGTTCCTGATATACTTCATGTGACCCGATCCCTGGACGACGCTCCGGAACCCGAAGCTATGGTAAAGATGGTAGGGATGGGTATCGTAGACCGTGGACAGCGTCAGGTACCGGCCGCCCCGGTCATTGAAATCGGCCATCTGTCCGGCCATGACCCGCCGCGCTATACCCTTGCGGCGGTGTTCCGGCACGGTATATACATGGCTCACGATGCCGATTCCGCCGTGCTCGCTGACCATGACGTTGCATACCGGGCGTTCGTTCACGCGGCCGAGGTAGAACCGCGTTTCCAGGGGATTGACCCGCCCGGCGAATACCTCGTCGAGGTGCCATTGTTCGTTGTCCGATTTGTGTGCGAGAATCGGCCGAACGAGCGGTGCATAGCCGTCATCGGGCGCCAGGACGACGCCGATTTCCAACGTTTCGCCCGTGCGGAGGGCCGTGGCGGCTATCGGTGTATACATAGAGAACCGGGGGATGGCTGGCTGGAGATGGGAGATGGTGCGGCTAGGTCTGCCGGCCGCGGCCAAGCACGGCGCCTACCGCCATTCCCGACGCCGCCACCTGAACCGTATCGATGACCACCTTGATGAGGGCGCCGGTGAGGTTCAGCATGTTGGTCATGCCGAATAAGCTCATGCCCAGGAAAAGGTGGAGCAGCAATCCGAAGACCGCGCTGGTGCCCAGGGCTTTCGCCGCGCCGGTGTGGCCCGTCCAGCAACCGAGTAAGACGGTCAGCAACGCGCCCATGGCCAGGGCGCCCAGGATGATGGACGGAACGGCCGGGCTGTCCCGGTATATGATCTCGGTCGAAACCACCGCGTATCCGCTGAACACGTCGGCGAACAGCCCGTTCGACATAATCCCGAGCATCAACACCGAGACGCCGCCGGTAATCGTCGCTATGGAGAATCTCTGCACGGTCATGATGGATTTCCGGTGGATACGCCTTCGGCGATCCGCATCACGTCAAGCAACTCGTACCACGTCAAGATGCGGGAGCGACAGGTTTCGCGTCGGCGGGGAAGGCTCGATTCCGTGGGAGTATGACTCCGATCACGGCGCCCGCCAGGGCCAGGCGCACTGTCGTCAGGACAACGTCGAACAGCGTCGCCTGGAGATTCATGTAGTTCACCGTGCCGTAGAACATAAGACTGATGCCCAGACTCATCAGGAATCCGAAGACCGCGCCGGTCCTGAATCCCGCGACCACACCGGATACGCCCGCCCAGCAGCCGATTACGAGGCACAGCAGTACCGCCAGGATCAGTTCGCTCAGATATATGAACAGCATTTCAGGCGGGTTTTTCGCGACTTCCGCCGCTTCCGGTTCGGCGTTCGCCGCGAAGTACCCCATGAACAACACCGCGTAGAGGAAGAACCCCAGGACGAGCAGGACCACGGCGCCCGCGATCACGGCGGCTATATAACGTACGATACGCATAGTAATCCTATGGATTGCCCTTCTACAGATACAACCCGCGGTTCATCAGGAACGCTAGCTTCTCGTCAGGCCTCTGACTCTGTCGATGAGCGTTTCGACCTGCGCGGCGGTATTCATGACGTGCAGCGTGGCACGGACGCCGCTGAAACCGCCGGCGGCCCCGACGGTTCGGATGTATATATTCGGGCTGCGGTACCACAGGCGCCCGACGATATCCGAAGGATTCTGGTCCTTGACGGCGAAGGAGACGAGCGCCATCGACAGATCGGGATCATCCGATCCATAGACGGTGACCCCGTCGATCTCCCTGAGTCCCCGTCTCAACTGGAGGGCAAGGTAACGCAGGCGGGCTTCGACGGCTTCCCGGGTCAGTTTATTGTGAAAATCCAGTGCCGCGCCGATCGAAATGCGGTCGGAATAGCTCGTGGAACCCCGCTGTTCGAGTTTCCGGGCGCCCTCTATGGCCCGCTCGGGATCCGGAGAACCGGTATATACGAGGGGTTGTACCCGGTCCGCCGCGTCGTTTCGGAGGAACAGAAACCCCGTGTGCTGGGCCGCCATCATGTATTTGTGGCCGGGCCCGGCGTACATGTCGCACCCGAGATCCTGCATATCCAGCTTCATCATGCCCGGCGGCTGAGCGCCGTCGATCAGCGTGATGATCCCCTTCGCTCTCGCCATCTCGCAGATTTCCTTCACCGGCATGACGAATCCATCGGTATAGTTGATATGGCAAATGGTGAGAAACCGGGTTTTTGACGTGATACCGGATTCCACGACGTCGATGACCTTCCGGGGGTCTTCAAGCACGCGGAAACCGGGATCGGAGATGTCGACCATCTTGAATTCGAGGCCGTCCCGCTTCGCGCGAAAGGCCATCATGTTCTTCACCCAGCCGTAGTCGTAGTTGGTTGTCAGGATCTCGTCGCCCGCCTTCAGGTCCAGCCCCATGAATCCGAGTCCCATGCCATCCGTGGTACTGTTCGTAAAGGCGATCTCATCGACGTCGGCGCCTACGAAATCGGCCATGTCCCGGCGTATCTTGTCCATGCCGGCAAAGAAGTAGGTCGACCAGCACATGGCGGGATCGGAATTGACCGCTTCCACCGCCTCGGTCTGCGCCTTGTGCACGCTCATGGGCGAGATGCCGCGGGTACCCGAATTCATGAATATGACGCCGTCGCGCACCAGAAACTGCGCCGCCACCTTCTCCCAGTAAGCCTCGTCATCGGGCGCCGCGCCGCCGGAAGGGGTATCCGGAACGGCGGGGAGATCGGGTTCGGGCGTCGCGACCGCCTCAGCCGCCGGGGACAGCAGGGTCGACGCGCCGGCTACACCGGCCGCGCCGGCCACGCCGGCCGCCATGCTGCCGATGAATCCGCGCCGCGAGAGTCGTCGGATCTCGTCAGGGTCCTGGATTCGGGGATCGATTTGTAGTGTTCCATCGCTGTCAGACATGAACGGCCTCCGTCGGGGATGGGAAACAGTCCCATTTTCCAGTTGGATTTTGGGGAGCGTAGAGTTCAGTATAAATCAGCGCAGCGCGGTTAACAAGAAGTTAGGCGACTAAACATTAGCAGCCCATGATTCATCGACCTTCCTGAAGCATCTTCTGGATTTGAGGATGCAGATTACTGACCAGCCTGTCAAAATGCTCCCGCATCCAGGAAACCGCGTTTCTGAAGCCTTCACTTTCTTCATCTTCAATTACAGACGTGTCGCAATTCATCAAAAATCCGAACCTGGGCCTGCCTTTGGCGTTTTCCCACTTATCTAACTCATTCCCGATTATCTTCTTGTGTTCATCGATTGAGGCAGTAATTCTTTCGAATATCCTTTCCTCCCTGGAGTGGTTTTTGCGTACAGAAAGATAACAACCCATAGTCCCTTTGTCTCTATATAGAAATGCGACAAAGGTCAAAGCCCATCCGTTGAATCCCGAGTTTCTAACCTGCACGTGAATTGTCGAACCCTGAAGAGTTTCCGGCCATATGTCTGTTGGAATTTTGATGGTAGAATCGGAAAACTGAAATTCCTTCAGAACGTCATGCCAGAATCGCTGGTTCTGCTCTTCTTTTTCTGAGGGCGAACTTGAAGCACTTCCTTCATCAATCTCGATTATATCAGCAGGGACGACAGATGCGAAGTCGCCTTCAAAGGTGAACCGCTGCACTATCTCAGTGCGTGCCAGAACACGTGGATGAACGAAAAGTTGATCAGAAGCATCCCTATAGAGAGCCGCTTCTACCAGCGCCAGGTTGAAATGCAGGCCGCTGTGCCTCTGTACGAAGTCGACGATGCTCTCTACCCCTTCTTGAATCCCATCACCTACGATTAGCAGAAGAAACTCTCCTCGTTTCAGGTGACGGCTCACGTTGTCGACAAAGTCATTCTCGTTCAACACATTGTTTACGTTCCTGACCAAATCGAACAAAACACTTCCGGTCCTTCTCGTGTTCAGAGATACTTCGCGTTGCAGATCTTCATAGTCCCATGAAGCCAGGTCTTTAGCATAATCGAGAATCTGACCGATCACTTCGCGTCGCGCCTCCGGGTTACGCCAAAGTTTGAATTCGACAAGGACCAGCCGTCCATGGGGATTAACGAACAAGGCGTCGACATATCCGGATGGGGTTCTCAATTCTTTGCATACTGGAATGACGCCCATGTATGCCGGATCGATTGTTGCAATTGGAAGTGTCTCGGGATATCGAAACAGCAGGTTCTGAAGAGTTGCCTCACTCAAACTACCTCCGGATACGTTTGCACCCAGATACAACCGTTCGTAAATCTCTATTTCATTATCATGGGCTGGGTCTATTCTGATCAGTCTATCTTGCATAGATTACCCTCCGGCTTCATTTCCTTGAACTGTAGTGGCACTATGCTGCCCTTATGAACCGCGGGTGTATCTTCCAGACGTACGATATCACGTCATAGGCGTCTAAACGGTACCTTTTAAAAAGCATTGATCACCGACTACCTTAACACGAGTCACTCATGCTTATCCAGGTAGGCACGCAGCCGCATAGACTCCTCTTCCGCACCAGGATCCAACTCGATCTGGTGCATCCGGGCGCGGACGACGTACAGGCTCATCTCGTCCGGTGTGTTCTCGCTTTCGATGATTTCCCGTACCCTGGCACGGAAGAAGCTTCCCCAGTCGGGCCGGCGTCCGTCGAGATCCGTAAATCCGTACGCTTTCGCGAGGGCTCCGCTCGAGTACAATCCGCCACGTTTCGAAGCGACGTCCGGATCGGCCGCCAGGGCCGCCACGCCCCGTCCCAGGAAACACGGCGTCTCCGACTCCGCGAAGTATGGGTCCTGCGCGATGGCGTCTCGCCAGTTCTCTTCCGTGACCCCGAAGCCGTCCAGCATCGCCTCGGACCGCAGGAATCCCGGAGTTACCGTCAGCGCGGTGACGTCGTGCCTGTGCAGGTCACTCGCCATCGCGTATCCCAGCCGGATCGTGGCGTTTTTGGCCAGGTCGTAGAACAGGTTCCCGCGATAGCCCATCGTTTCTCCATCGGTAACCTCCACGATAAGCCCCGAATTACGCTCGATCATCAGGGGCGCACCCAGGCGGCTGGTAATGATATGCGTGTGCACGGCCCGTTCGAGCAGCCTGAGCCCCTGGGGAGTATCGAGTTCCCAGAACGGCGATCCCCACTGCGTGAGTTCGTCGCCGCCCCAGATATCGTTGACCAGGACGTCGAGCCGGTTCTGCTCGCTCCGGATGCGGTCGAAGAGGCGGCCCACCTCGGCTTCCACCGTGTGGTCCGTCCGCACGGCAATGCCCTTGCCGCCTTCGGCCGTGACCATTTCGGCGGTTTCTTCTATCGTCTCGGGCCGCCCCGCCGTGGCCGGATGGCCTTTCACGCTCCGGCCGGTGCAGTAGACCGTGGCGCCCGCGGCCCCGAGCATGCGGGCGATGCCGCGTCCGGTGCCGCGTGTCGCTCCCGTGACGACGGCCACGCGATCCTGGAGTGGTTTTAGGGTCATTTCGCATCCCGGCGGATCTCGTATCCCGGCAGTTGGTGCGGTCGTGTATCGGTCGCGTGGTAATGAGTCGCGTGGTAATGTGGTAATAAAGAAGATTAAAAGGTATGCGGCGCAGCGGCCCATGTCAAAGTGATAGGCGGTCCTAAGTCAAAGTGATAGGCGGCCGGCGGTCCTAAGTCAAAGTGATAGGCGGCCCTGACAGGATAGCAGTTGTCTTGCCGGGCAGGTCTCATTATGGTAAGGGCCATGTAATGGCGTAATGTTCCTAGAGGATATCCATGGCCATCACACCCGTCGACTACGCCAATCCCCGCTACGACGCGAAGTCCCTGCACCGTTTTACCGCAGAAGCGCTTCGAAAGGCCGGCCTGTCGAAACCCCACGCGGAGGAAATGGCCGATTACCTGACCGCGACGGACCTGCGCGGCGTCCTCAGCCACGGAACCCGACAGCTTCCGGGCTATGTGCGGTCCTTCCAGTCGGGCAAGTACAATGCCAGGCCGAATATCAGGATCTACCGGGAAGCCGGCGCGGTGGTGCAGTGGGACGGGAACGGCGGTATCGGCCATCTCGTCTCCGCCCGGGCCATTCGCTCCGCGGTCTCCCGGGCGAGGTCCGCGGGAATCTGCCTCGTCACGGCGACGCACTGCGGTCACACGGGATCGGTGGGAAACTGGACGCGCATCGCCACCGGGGCGGGCATGATCTGCCTGTACTACAGCACGCCCATGAGTCCCCTTCCCTTCGATCGGCCCGAACCCGTCGTCCAGGCGCTGAACAACCCGCCGGTGAGTTTCGGTTTCCCTGCGGCGGAGGGCGAACCACCCGTGCTGATCGACATGGGCACGCACCTGGAACTGCCCGATGTTCAGCAGAAAATCGCGGATATCAGCGTGCTGCCGCTGATCAAGGGACTGGCCTACCAGGTCGCCTCCGTCATGCTGACGTGGCCCGTGGACGCGCAATCCACCATCGAGAACCGCTATCCGGGAGCCACCAGCAGCCTCACCGCATTCGTCCTGGATCCCGCCTTCATCGGCGACCCGTCCGATTACACGCGAACGGTCGCGGAACTGCGCGAAAACATACACGCCATGGAGCCCCTCCCGGGACTGGACCGCTCGTTGCTTCCTGGAGAACTCGAGGCCGAGCGGGAGGCCGATTTCGGCCGCAACGGGATCCCCCTGGACAGCGCCCACATCCAGTCGCTGCGGGAACTGGGCGCTGAGCTGGACGTGCCCTGCTACTGGGAAACGGACCGATGAGGCCAATCAACGGGGAAAAGGCAGGCCAGTCCCATCGCAACAGTCTCCAAAAGGCCCTGGGGCATTACCTGGCGCGTTACCCGGATGAAGGGGATACGGTAGCGCGGATACGTTCCCTGGTCGCCGGACATCCCGACTGCTTCGAAAGAACGTGCCTGCCGGGCCATATCACCGGTTCGGCCTGGATCGTTTCGCCCGATCGTTCGAAGTACCTGATGACCCGGCACCGCATCTTCGACCGCTGGCTGCAGCTGGGCGGCCATTCCGACGGTTGTACCCGGCCCCACCTCGTCGCCCTGCGGGAAGCCGAAGAGGAGTCCGGGCTCACGGGATTCGGACTGTTTCGGGAGCCGGAAGGGTTCGTTCCGCTGGACGTGGATATCCACGTCATCGCCGCCCGGGCCGGCGTACCCGCGCACGAACATCACGATCTCCGATACCTGCTGGTCGCCGCCGCCGAGCAACCGCTGAGCATCAGCGACGAATCCCACGATCTCAGGTGGTTTGAAAAGGAAGATCTCATAGAAACGGTCCACGAGGAAAGCGTCCTGCGCATGCTGCGCAAAGGAGACGCTGCCCTGGAAGGGGGCGACGGGGAATTCGCATACGATTTATCCTGACGATTCGCTTGCACGCCGTTGACGGGATTCGTATATTCTTCCCTCGATTTCACCCGACAGACCACCGTAGGCATTTTGTCTTACTCGAAAGCCCGGCGTGGCTGAGAAAAGACAGAAAAGAGGTACCGTATATGCCCCCGCCTGTAGCCCTGCAGCTTTACACGCTTCGAGAACTGGCAGACAAGGACTTCGAACACGTGGTGAACCTGACCGCGGAGATCGGTTACGCGGGCGTCGAACCCGCCGGGTTTCCGGGCACCACGCCGGAGGCGGCCGGCAGGCTTTTCGAATCGCTGAATCTCGAGGTGCCCAGCGCCCACCTGCCCCTGCCCGTGGGCGACAACGCGTCCTACGTCGTCGATACCGCGGGCGCGATCGGCACGAAACGCGTGGTCTCCGGACTGGGCCGGGACGACCACAGTACCCTGGACAATATCAGGTGGTCGGCGGACCGTTTCAACGAAGCCGCGGAGGCCGTGGCGCCCCACGGCATGACCTTCGGGATCCACAATCACTGGTGGGAGTACCTGGAGGTGGAGGGACGGATCGCGACGGATATCCTCCTCGAGCATCTTTCGCCGGAGGTGTTCTTCCAGGTGGACGTGTACTGGGTCCAGGTCGGCGGTCCGGACCCGGCGGGCGTGCTGAAACGCCTCGGCGCCCGCGCCCCCCTGCTTCACCTCAAGGACGGCCCCTGCCAGCGGAATACGGACATGACCGCCCTGGGCGAAGGCAAGGTGGATCTCCCGGGGGTGATCGCGGCCGGCGGCAGCCACACCGAATGGCATATCGTCGAACTGGACAGCTGCGCGACGGACATGGTCGACGCGGTCAGAAAAAGCTACGACTACCTGGTGGACAACGGATTGTCCCGCGGCGCCAGGTAGCTGACCCTGAAGCGCGGGCAAGGAGCCGGAGCATGACAAAGGAAGAAGGCGCGCGAAAACGGGCGCAGTTGATCCGCGACGGATACTGTCATATCGAGGGCGTGCTGTCCGAGGATTTCCTTGGGACGCTGCGCGAGGAATCGGACCGGCTGCTCGATTCCGTGGAACACCCGCCCGAATGGCAGTACCAGGGTTCCGACCTGCACGTGGCCGCCGGCGACAACGAGGTGATGGGCGACCTGCTCGACTGGCCCGGCGCCCGACAGATCCTGGAAGCCATGGGCCTGACGGATTTCACCCCTTCGGGGATCGTCATCATCCTGAGCAAACCGGCCGGCGGTCCGCCCCTCTACTGGCACCAGGACTGGATGGCCTGGAACGACCCCATCAGCATGGCGCCCTGGCCCCAGACCATCTTTCTTTCCTACTATCTCGTCGACACCGACTTCGAGAACGGGTGTTTCCGCGTCATACCCGGCACGCATCGCAGGCGCATTCCCCTGCACGACCAGGTGGAGATCGCCCACCAGAAAACCGCCTACTTCGCCGACGTGAACGATCCCCACATGTTCGGCGATCACCCGGACGCCGTCGATCTGCCCATGAAGGCCGGCGACCTGGTCATCGGAGAAGCGCGGGTCCTGCACGCTGCCCGAGGCAACGACAGCGACCGCAGACGTACCCTCGTCCTGGGATGGCACAACCGGCCGCTGACCGTGCCGGACTACTGGACCGGCGAGGTGCCCGAACCCATCCTGAACCGCCCGGCGGACGCCCGGTACGAAGGCACGAGAATCCCCGGCCAATACCTGGTGTAGCCGATGACCGAATTCGAAAACGCCGTCTACGAACTGGACGTGTACGGCTTCACGGTCGTGGAGCGCGTCTTGTCCACCGGGCAGGTCGAATCCATGCGCAGGGTGCTGATACGCCTGAACGACGAGATGGGCGAAGAGCGCGGAGGCGAAGGCTCCTGCAGGCACGTGAGCAATCTGCCGACCCTGGACCCCGTCTTCTTCCCGGTCATCGATCACCCCCGCATCCTGCCCATCCTGGAACACTACCTCGAGCCGTCGCTTATCCTGGGCAGCCTGAACAGCCGGATCGTACGCCCGGGGGACGGCGACCAGGGGTTTCACAGCGACATACCCGCCGAAATGCTCAACATGGCCTCTCCGGTCATGATGAACACCGTATGGATGCTGGATGACTTCTCGCCTGAAAACGGCGGAACGCGGGTCGTTCCCGGGACCCACAAGAGCGGACTCGGCCATCCACCCCAGGGTGTCGATGTGAAGTACTACGTGCAGCCTTCCGCGCCCGCGGGGAGCGTCCTCGTCTTCAACGGGCAGTGCTGGCACGCGGGCGGGGCCAACCGCGGCAGCGCGAACCGGCACGCCTTATTCGCCCACTACCGCAAACGCATGCTCATGTTCCAGTATGACCCCCACGAACGGTTTCCCGTCGAATGGCACGCCCTGCTCACAGACCGCCAGAAGGAAATCATGCGCATGAAGCACGGCGTGGACGTGCCCCGGGCGGCCGATGTGCAGGTATTCAGGTGACCGCCGCGTAAGACGCCCGGCCTCCGGATTTGATACCCACGTCTCCGCGTAAGACGCCCGGCCTCCGGATAGGACGCCACGCCTTACGGAGACAGGGCTTCCGGGTTGACGATATGGTCCGGCTTTTCGCCGTTCCAGACCTGAAGGGCCATCGATACGGCCATCCTCCACATGCGTTCCCTGCTTTCGACCGTCACGCCGGCGATATGGGGCGTGGCGATTACGTCATCGCGATGCAGCAGCGGGTTGTCCGGGGAAGGCGGCTCGGGATCGAAGACGTCCAGGGCCGCCCCGGCGAGATGTCCCCGGTCGAGCGCGGCGCAAAGCGCCTGCTCGTCCACGAGCCCGCCCCGCGACACGTTGACGAAGAACGCGCCCTGTTTCATCTGCGCGAAGCGCTTACCGTTCATCAGGCGGCGGGTTTCTTCCGTCAGCGGAGCGTGCACCGAGACGACATCTGATCTGGCCAGCACGGCCTCGATGAGTCCCTCTCGTTCAATGCCCAACGCCACCGCCCTTTCGTCCCCGATATCCCGATATAGGGATCGTAGGCGGCCACGCGCATGCCGAGGGCTGCGGCCAACCGTGCCACCCGGCTTCCGATGCGGCCGAGCCCGATCAGTCCCAGCGTCCGCCCGAAGACCTCCACCCCCTGGTAGCCGGACAGATAGTCGCGCTCCGGCTGTTCCGCGAACGCCCTGGAAACGCTTTTCAGGTTCTTCACCGCGGCAAGTATCAGGGCGACCGCCGTTTCGGCCGTGGACAGGGTCGGTCCGTCCGGCGTGTGGCAGACCGCGACGCCCCTTGCCGTGGCATCCGGCACGACGACGTTGTCGATACCTATGCCCGTCCGGCAGATGACCTTCATTTCCGGATACCTGTCCATCAGGTCGCCGTCGTATATTCTCCGCGCACCCGCGACGACCGCATGCGCGCCAGGCAGGTCGCGAAGCGGGTCTTCGGGCGACTCTTCCGCCGAGCCGTTTACATGCATGGCATGATCAAACTCCGAACGAATCGCGGAGGGCATGGCCCGATCCGACCAAAGCCGCAACATGGGGTCCTCCTGTACCCAACCGATCGGACGAACCCGGCTGGCCAGACAAATCAGTTGCCCGGTTGTAAACAAACCCTTAAATTGCGATTACGATTCAGCGCACCAACGCGCGTGACCACGGGATACCATAATCAGTATTTCATATCCGCAAGTCAATCGATATCCGGGATCGGCACGCAACGCGGCCGCCGGGTTCCCGTGCTTTCCATAGTCCGGGTCGACATCAAACCGGGAGATATCCGAAGTGTTTCGATTCTACTGCCGTCTTATCTGCCTCGTCTGCCTGCTCTGCACCGGGTCCGCCCTGGCCCAGGTACCGGAACAGGCAGCCGCCTCGGCAGACGCAGATTCCACCCGTGCCGGGGGCGACCCCTTAAAGTTGCCGGCCAATAGTACCGGAGAGATCGATTTCGCCGTGGACGTGAGCGGTTTCAGGGGGCAGGAGGAACAGACCTACCTGGAGTTCTATTTCCTGTGCCGTCCCAGCGAGTTTACCCTCGAAGAAAAAGAGGACGGGATCTACGTCGCCACCTTCTCGATCGATCTGTCCATCACCGACGACCAGGAGAATGTGGTATTTCAAACCGTCCAGAAACGGGAGTACAAGACGGACCGGCCCGTCGTCGTTACCCGCAGGGGCGAGGAAAGGGTGGTATTGGAACAGATCGCCGCCGGCGTTGCCGCGGGTACGTACCACGCGAAGGTGCTCGTGACCGACCTGAACTCCGGACGCTATGGCGAAGCCACCAAACCTTTTGTCGCCCGGCCCTTCAACGTACCTGAACTTTCGGTAAGCAATCTGCAGTTCTCGACGCTCATCCAAAGGGCTGAAGAGCGCAACCGTTTCACGAAAAACAGCCTGCTGATCCTGCCCAATCCCCTTCGGATATTCGAGAAATGGGCGGAGATGCCCGATGACGGCAGTTACAAGCCGCGTAACATGTTCCTGTATTTCGAGATATACAACCTGGCACCGGATTCGGCCGGAGCTGAGGCGGCCTACGACGTTTACCCCGCGGTAACCAGCCACGTCAACGGAATGACCTTCCCCCTCCCGCCCAAAAAGAACCGGCGGATTTCAGGTTCCGACGGCCTGGACGTGATCGCACTGGACTACATGACCTTCCCCGAAGGTATCTATACCCTGGAAGTGACGGTCAGGGACGCCCAGACCGGGGGGGAAGCGTCCAGTTCGGCCGTTTTCGAGATTGTCCA
Organism: bacterium; assembly: GCA_963693015.1. Classification (GTDB taxonomy): domain Bacteria; phylum JAAXHH01; class JAAXHH01; order JAAXHH01; family JAAXHH01; genus JAAXHH01. The sequence goes on along the minus strand of OY843748.1, from coordinate 45,087 downwards.
GCCCCCGCCGCCGCCCCCGCCCGTAACGGTACTGACCGAGGAACAGGCGAAGCGGGGCCGGAGGATGCTGGCGATCCTGGCGTCCAAGCGGGAGCGCGACCTCTACGACAATCTCGACCTGGAAGGCAAGACCGAATTCCTGATCGCCTTCTGGCGCATGCGCGATCCAACGCCCGAGACCCCGGAAAACGAATCCATGATGGTCTTCAACGAGCGTTTTTCCTATGCCGACTTTCAACTGGGTGGGGCGGAAAGCGACCGGGGGTCGGTTTTCATCCGGTACGGTCAGCCCGAAGAAATCGTACGGTACGACAGCGACAACATCATGAAAGCCCACCAGGTCTGGTACTACACCGAAGGCGTCGAAGGCGATCCTTCACGGACGTCGGAAGGGGGACGCCATTTCTTCGTCTTCGGTGATCGGCGCGGAGTTGGCCGATATGAACTGGTGCATTCCTCGGCTCGGGGAGAACTCTACAATCCGAATTGGCGGCAGGACCTGCAACTCATGAACGATGCTTTCATACAGGACGTCAGGGATTACTCGCAACCGACGCTGCCCGTACCCGCCAGCAGTCCGGATGCCGATCCCGCCAAGCCCTGAGCGCCTGTTGCCGGTATCATGGCGCGTGAGTACCCGACGGCGCGGTTCACTCCGGGTTTCTGCAAACGAAGGCGTCCAGCGTCTTGCCGAGGCGGCCGGCTACGGACGGCATCATGCGGACCGTAAGGCGAACCCCCTCCGATGCGTCCTCCCGGCGCAGCACCTCCCCCGATTCGTACGCGACGGAGACCGCGTGTCCGTTCTCATAGGGGATCAGCAGTTCCAACTCCACGCGATGCCGATCGACCCGGCTTGAAATCCGCTGCCGCAAACGCTCCAGGTCGTCGGGGTCCAGGGCGGATACCGCGATGGCGTCGGGATAGGAGAGCGTCAGGATATCCCGTGCGTCCGGACTTTCCAGCCGATCCGCCTTGTTGAAGACCAGCAGCAAGGGAAGATCGGAAACCCCCAGTTCCGCCAGCACCTGGTTCACCGTCGCGATATGTTCCACGTGATTGGGATGGCTGCCGTCCACGACGTGTACGAGCAGGTCCGCGTCGTAGACCTCGGTCAGCGTGCTTTTGAATGACGCAATCAGGTGATGGGGCAGCTTCCGGATGAAACCCACGGTATCCGACAGCAGGACGGGTTGGCCCGGGGTCACGTTTACCGCGCGCGTCGTCGCATCGAGCGTGGCGAACAGCCGGTCTTCGATCAGCGTGTCCGCCCGGGTGAAGGCATTGAAGATCGTGGACTTCCCGGCGTTGGTGTAACCGATCAGGGTGACGCAGAACATGGCGCTTCTGCGCTGACGCTGACGATTATAGGAAGCGACCACCTGCTTGAGGTTCCTGCGCAGATGGGTAATGCGTCCGCGGATCAGACGGCGGTCGATCTCCAGCTGCGTCTCACCGGGTCCCCGCACGCCGATGGCGCCGCCCGACGATCCCGCCGCCACGCCGCCTTCCTGCCGGGACAAGTGGTCCCACTGCCGCATCAGGCGCGGCATCATGTACTGCAGCTGGGCGAGCTCGACCTGCAGCTTGGCCTGCCTCGACCTGGCCCGCGAAGCGAAAATATCGAGAATCAGGCCGCTGCGGTCCAGGATACGCCGCTCGATGACACGGTCGAGGTTCCTCACCTGGGCCGGCGTGAGGTCGTCGTCGAAAATCACCAGATCGATCTCATCCGCCTCGCACCGCTCGGCGATGGACCTGGCCTTGCCGGTCCCGATATAGTACGCCGGGTGCATGGCGCTGCGGACCTGGATGATCCTGTCCACGATTTTCGCGCCGGCGGTATCGGCCAGCAGGGCCAGTTCATCGAGCGATTCCTCCATCTCGGCGATCCGCTCGTTAGACGGCACCATGCCGATCAGCAAGGCGCGTTCCCGGACGTTTCTGGATATTTCGTGCATTTCGGGCATATTGGCGTATGCTCTTTAAACTGGCGTTTTGGTCCGGACCACGTTGTCCCCGGTGCGCGAACCCGATAGCCAGTATTCCACCAGCAGGAGCAACATCATGAAGACGATCAGGGATTTCCAGATTTCATACCGGCCCGCGGCGCTGAAGGTCCCGCTGCCCGGGAAGTCCGAGCCGCCGTCCGGGTTCATGAGAACGACATTCGCGTCGGTCCCCAGGAAGCCGGCCGCCTGTACCGGGGTATATCGCGCCAGGTCTGATTCCCGCGTGTCCGGATTTACCGCGAAGGCCTGCACGACGGCCGCCCCGTCCCGCAGAAGATATACACCGGGTTGTTTCGTGTCCGGGACTTCCACGGTAATCCCGTTGCGGCCGAACCGGGGCTGTACGGTCTCCGAACCTCCCGACGGGTATTCCAGGTAAATCTCGTCGTTCGCCGGAGCATGAACGAGGGGCTGCACGACCGGGTTTCCCGCCAGGTAACCGCCTTCGGCGACCGCCACGGATGGATGCAGATACCGGACGCTTCGATGCATGAACGGTACGAACATGCTTTTCAGCGCCAGATCGCTCCATCCGGTGTTTACGTCGGTCGCAACCAACAAGGCCCGGCCGCTGCCGTACCGTCCTTCGAGTATCGCCGGCGTCCCGTCCGTGAATCGCGCGATCACCCGGGCGCCGAGGGCGGCGTCTACGGCAAAGGACACGTAGAACTTGGCGGCGCCGGTCGACAACGCGTCGGCGGAACGGCCGGCGAAGCGAAAGACGGGATGCTCGTAATCGACCTGGTCCACGCGGAGAAAGGTCTGTTTCCTGTCGGGCGCCCCCCTTCTGCCCCTGATCGAGCAACCGAAGACGTCCGCGAAAAACCGGTTCCCGTAATCGGACCGATCCAGCCCGCCACCCAGGAAGATCAGGACCCCGCCGCCGGAGGAAACGTAACGCGCCAGGCTGGAAAGCCGCGCGGGCGTCAGCTCCACTTCGCCATCCACGATCAGCACGCCCGCGTCTTTCAGGTCGCTGTTCAACACGTCGGCGGATGCAGTTCGCAGATCCACGGGCGTGACCAGTCCGCCCGACGGTTTCAGCACCTGCTCGATGAAGTACCTGGACTCGGTCCGCCCGACTGCGGTGACGCCGAAGGCCTCCGGAACGGTGAGGGTGAAATACCGGCGGTTGTCGGCCGCGATATCATCCTCGTCCAGTTCCACGTATCCGTTGTATCTTCCCGGGGTGTCGATCAATACGTTGAACTGCACGGTACCCGTGCCGCCCGCTTCGGCCGTCACCTGGCGGCTGTCCCGCTTTTCGCCGTTGATGACGAGACTGACTTCCCTGACGTTCATCGCGCTACTGTCCCGGTTGGTATAGGTGGCGACGAACCGTTCCGGCTGATTGCGGATGAGCAGGCCCTCGCTTACGGAAACGGCGTCGATACTGACGTTGTCCACGCTCCCCGCCGCGTAGGCGTACAGGTATAGTCGCGGGGCGGATTGCGGCGGCTGGGACGGGGCCGCCGAAGCGGATTCCGCCAGATCCTGCCAGTCGCTTCGCTGCAAATCCGACAGAAGGTAGATCCTTTTGTCCGCCGAGACGATGCCGGCCAGTTTCTGCCGCGCGAGGCCCAGGGCCCCGGCAATATCCCCCGATCTTTCGGATACTTCCACGTCCGCCAGCCCTTCCCTGAGCGTTGCCATTCGGGCCGTGGGAACGGGCGGCAGTGCCTCGGGAGACGCGGCCGACAGAATGATCAAACCCTCGTCGCCCTGCCGCATCGTATCGATAATGCGTCCGGCCTCGAGCCTTGCGGCGGCGAACGGAGCGTCTCCGTAGCGCCCGGCCCCCATGCTGTACGAGTTGTCCAGCACGATGGCGAAGGCCGCCTTCTGCTTGAGGCCGCTGCCGATCAACGAACCCGCCAGCCCTTCGACCACCGGTCTGGAGAATGCCAGCACCAGGAACAGGATGATGAGGGTACGGAGCAGAAGAAGAAGCAATTCCCGGAGCCTCAGGGCCCGGGACCGTTGCAGATGGTGATCCCTGATGAAGATGACGGAACTGAAATCGACGGTGGAGACCCGCTGGCGATGATACAGGTGTATGATCAGCGGCACGGCCACCGCTGCGAGACCCAGTAGCATCAACGCGTTCAAAAATGTCATTCGCTTCCCTCCGCGGCGGTTTGGCAATATACCTTCGGTAGCGCTGCGCGTAAAGCGATATCGGCGGTCGGTCAGAGCCTGCGCGGCCGGTTTACGCGGGGGCGATTTTCCTTGACACATCGGGCGGGTTCGGGTATCGTAATCATAATATCCGAACGGCCCCCACTGGTATCCCCTTGAAGGAGCGTTTATGGAGGCATGGCTGGCCCTGGAAGACGGCACAGTCTACGAAGGCGAATCCTTTGGCGCTACCGGGGAAAAGGTGGGAGAAGTCGTTTTCAACACCAGCATGATCGGATACCAGGAGGTATTGACCGACCCGTCGTATAAAGGTCAGATCGTGACCATGACCTACCCGTTGATCGGGAATTACGGCGTGAATCCCGGCGATCTGGAATCGCTTCACCCGCACGCGGAAGGGTTCGTGGTACGGGAATACCAGCGGAATCCGAGCAACTGGCGCTCGACCGACAGTCTCGACCGCTTCCTGGCCGATCATGGCGTCGTAGGCATTTCCGGCATCGATACCCGGGCCCTGACCCGAAGACTCAGGGTCGACGGCGTCATGCGCGGGGTGATACGATCCGGCGCGTCGGAACCCGAAGCACTTGTAGAACAGGCGAGGGCCGTGCCGAGAATGGTCGGGATGGACCTGGTTCGCGAAGTGACCACGGACCGGCCATACCGGTGGGAGGGTGACCGCCGGATCCACATGGCCCCTCCCGATGACGATCCGGAGAAGATATGGGACAGCTTCGACGAACCCGGGACGTACCGGGTCGTCGTAATGGATTACGGAGTCAAGCACAACATCCTGAGAAGCCTGGCGCGCCGGGGCTGCCGGGTGCTCGTGCTGCCGGCGGACTACACGGCCGAGCAGGTCTTGCGGCTGAACCCCGACGGCATCATGTTGTCCAACGGACCGGGGGATCCCGGGGCCGTCGAATATGCCATTGATGAATTGAAGAACCTGATCGATCAAAAGCCGATATTCGGCATCTGCATCGGTCACCAGTTACTCGGCATGGCGCTGGGCGGCGAGCGGTTCAAGCTGAAGTTCGGTCACCGCGGCGCCAACCAGCCTGTCCGGCAGTGCGAATCGGGCCGGGTGGAAATCACCGCCCAGAACCACGGTTTCGCCATCGACGCTTCGACCCTCGACGAATCCGAGGTGGAGTTGACCCACATCAATCTGAACGACCAGACGCTTGAAGGGCTCAGGCACCGGCGGTATCCGGTGTTTTCGGTACAATATCACCCCGAAGCGTCACCGGGGCCGCACGACGCCGATTACCTTTTCGACCGATTCATCGCATCCATGCAGTAGACCAAGCCTACGGTGCCGTTCCGGACGGTTTCCTACAGGAGCCAGCAATGCGAAAACGTATCAAGCACATCCTCTTTCTCGAACCGAAATCCTCCCATCTCCACGTGTATTCGGACGCCTATATACCGCGTATCGGCTGCCTGGTGCTCGCGACGATCATGCGGGACCTGGGCTACGGCGTCAGGGTAATGCTGGAAGAGGTGGAGGATATCGATACGAACGAGTTCGGGGAAGCCGACCTGATCTGCATCTCCTCCCTGACGTCCACGGCGCCCGGGTCCTACCAGTACGCCGATTTCATCCGGAACGTCTACCCCGAAAAGACGATCGTGATGGGGGGAACGCACCCGACCTTCGTGCCGGACGAAGCCTTGCAGCATTGTGATTTCGTGGTGCGCGGCGAGGGCGAGGAGGCCCTGGTCGAACTGGTCCGCTGCCTGGAATCCGGCGCCGATTACCGGGGAATCGCCAACCTGTCCTGGGTGGAAGAAGGCCAGGCGGTTCACAATCCGGAGCGCCCGAAGGCGGAAGACCTCGACGTGTTGCCCATACCCGACTTTACGCTCGTACCCCGGGGGAAAATGGACATCATGTCGATACAGACGCAGAGAGGGTGTCCGTGGGACTGCAGCTTCTGTACGGTGACCAAGCTGAACGGTCACAAGCTGCGAGGGCACTCGGTCGGGCGCGTACTCGACATGCTGGAAGCCTATACGAAAATACCGGACTTCAGCTATCTCTTCTTTGCCGACGATATCTTCAATGTCCCGGTCGACCGCACCATGGCCATCATGCAGGGCATGATCGACCGCAAGCTGATCATTCCCTGGGCGGCCCAGATGCGTCACGAGATCTCCAAGCAGCCGGCGCTCATGAAGAAGATGCGGGAAGCCGGGTGCGACCGCGTGATGGTCGGTTTCGAATCCATCGACGAGACGGCCCTGGAGCTGTACGGCAAGAAAGAGACGGCCCACGACGTGGAGCGGGCCATCGACGCGATCCATGGCCACGGCATCGACCTCCACGCCATGTTCATTGCCGGCGCCGACTCGGACCATCCGGAGACCATCCAGCACCAGTTCGAATTCGCCAAAAAGAAGGACCTGGCGACGTCGCAGTGCATGATCTTGACCTACCTGCCCGGTTCCGAAGACACCATCCGCTACGATCTGCAGGGCGGCGAGTACCTGAGCCGCGACTGGAGCCATTACGACGGCCACCACGCCAACCATCCCGTACCGAACATGACCCGCTACGAACTGGTCAACACGGTCATGGAAGGCATGAAGGGCATGTACGCACCGCATCGCATCGCGTACAAGCTCGCCAGCGCCGCCTTCAACGCCCTCAGGTTCAACAAGCGGGAGGCGGCCCGTCAGTTGCGCAACGGCCTGCTGCGCCTGAACGGCTACTCCATCCTGCGGCGGTGGTTCAAGGAGCACACCGAGTACCTGGCCGACCTCCGCGCCGAGAACGTATCCCTGTCGCCGGACCGCTACAAGCGCGTCCTCCTGGCCGTGTCAAACGTGGACGTGAGCCGCGTGCTCCGCACCTTCCTGGACGAGATGAATATCCGGGTGGAGGAGCTCAGCGAGGAAAAACTCTCCGCGCTCAAGGATTCGGACCTGGTCGTCATGGCCGGCGAGATGGTGGACGACGTGAGAGAGCGGTTCCAGAACCTGCACATCTTCCCCGTGCACGACAAGAATACGCGGATGGACCGGACCCTGACCCAGCTCGGCATCCTCTTCACCGAGAACGTGGACAAGGTACGCCAGGCCATCGCCGCGGTGCACTTCCAGCCCGCCCGGGGCAAGCTGGCGACGGAGGGGTGAGGAAAGACCCTCCATGGCCGCATACATCATCGAGGAATACGTCGTAACGGACTATACAGCCTTCTCCGAGTTCAGCAAACGGACTGCAGCGGCCGTAGAGGCGCACGGCGGAAGGTATATCGTGCGCGGCGAAGTGGAGGTCCTGGACGGAGATTGGACCTCGGAAGGCATGGTCGTCGTGGAATTCGAAGACGGCGACCAGGCGAGGGCCTGGTTGAATTCTCCGGAATACCGCGAACTCAGAGTGCTTCGCCAGAAGGCTACGAAGGCCAGCGTGGTCTTTGCCGAAGGGGTTTGAGCGGGACGGTGGGAGTCCATGCCGCGGCGAGCAGGTGTAGCGGGTCAAACCGGTCTGTTTACCCGTTAATACCCTTATTACTACCCTTACTAAAGCGTTACTACCCTTATTCCTGAGAAAACCGAGCCTCATTATATCGGCCGTCCCGCGGCCTGCTCAGGCGTCATTGCCTTTATTTATCCCCGAGAAAACGCCATCGGGCACCCGGCCCTCGCCCACGGCATGCCACATCGCAGGATTTCTTCAGCTTCGCCAGGAGGGTGCGGATCCATTCGCGACCGACGCCCGGACAGGCACGTTCCAGGTCGCTCAGACGGAATTCGCCCGGCTGGGCGCGAATGGCCGCAAACACGCGCTCGGATTTGGCACCTCGCGATGAATCGGCCTGCCTGGCGCGCTCCTCCAACTCGACATAAGCACGACGGATCATCGTGAAAATGAAGTTGAACCAAGGCGTGAGTTCGTGTTCACCCTCGTGCCAACGTTCGGAACTCAGCCTGAGCGATTCGTAGTAGCTCTCCCGGGATTTCTCTATGAGGCGCTCCAGGCTGATATAGCGACCGGCTTCGTAACCGTGCTGGTACAGCGTCAACAGGGTGAGCAGGCGGGAGACGCGTCCGTTGCCGTCCCGAAAAGGGTGGATGCAAAGGAAATCGAGGACGAGGGCGGCGACTGCGATGAGCGGCGGGACGTTTTCCTGGTCGAGGGCATATCGATAAAGCTGACAGAGTTCTTCCACGGCCGCCGGGGTGTCCCCGGCGCTCACGCATCGGAACCGTACCACCGGGGGCTGTCCCGGCGGGAACTCCATGATATCGTTATCGACCTGTTTGAATTGACCGGCGTCGCCGCTGGCAGATTGACAAAGGGCATGCAGACGTTGCAGGGTGTCTGCAGTGACGGCAAGATCCGCGTAGTTGGCATGGACTTCGTCAAGGGCGCAGCGATAGTCCTGGATCTCCTGCTCGGAGCGATCACGGGGTTTCGATCGGCCGAGCACCAGCGGATAAAGGCGGTCCGGAGCGACCACCACCCCCTCGATACGGTTGGAGGATTCGGCGCTCTGAATGACGGCCGCGTCGCGGAGCGACTTCAAGGCCTGTGGCGACTGCCGGACGAACAGCGCCTGTTTGCCCCGTGACTCGGCGATGTCGTTGAGCAACCACACTGTGCTCAGCGGTATCTCGTGATCGTGTAATCGTTTGTTGCGGAATGAGTGCATGGTTCAGGATGCTTGATCATGCGACAGGTCATCGACAGACATCGAAATACTGGCTGGGCTTTGATGGTCTGGAGTCGATCCATTTTCGGCTGAGCGGGTACGGAACTGCCCCTCTCACCGTGGGTTCAGGCGACGCAGGCCGCCAGTCAATCAGGAAGGAAGTCCAGAATCGACAAATGGGGTGCTTGTAAGGCTATTGGTGTTATCGAGAAGCTTCCTGGTGACTGTACCTCGCTGCGCGTGCTTCTCGCGCAGCCTTTCGTTCGTCGGCTTTGGGTGAGGCTGGTTTGTCATCCTTGAGATAGCCGTACAGATCCATGAGCGTTTCGGACATGGCGTTAACCAGATTGCTTTTGTCGCCTTCGGGGGCGGATCAGGGATTTTGATTCAATGTGGCGGCGGGTTGAATCCCGTCGATGAGGCGCGGTCTGTCCCCTGCGAGCTTTCTGAAGTCGCATTCCACCTGGATGCCATGCCAGAACTGGTCGGATTGATTAAAGAAGGCGCCAAAGCGAATCGACATGGATGGCGTTATCGACCGGCGGCCATGCACAATCTCATTGATTGCTCGCGGCGCAACGCCGATTGCACGCGCCATGGCGTTCTGCGAAATGCCCATCGGCCTGAGGTACTCCTCAAGTAGAATCTCACCGGGTGTTATGGGATCAATCATGGTTGTATCCTATAACGTTACAGGTGGTTTGTCAATGATAATCTACTATCGCGACTTTTTTCGGGCCAGAGTTCGTCCACCTGAAGACGATACGCCATTGTTCGTTTACGCGAATAGAATGAAACCCTCAAGTCGACCTTCTAGGGATTTTAGACAGTTACCGGGTGGAGTCGCAAGGTTGTGGTCGGCTTTAACGAGAGATTCATTGACGGTGCATGCTCCACGAAATCAGCCTGTCTCGCCACCATACGCCTCATCCCCCACCCGCTCCTGCAACCGCTTCAATTCCGCCTTCAACTCCGCAACCACGTCCGCATAAGCAGGATCCGAATACACGCTGTTCAACTCCTGGGGGTCCTTCTCCAGGTCGAAAAGCTCCCACTCGGGCTGCATGTTAGGGCCGACCGCGCCTTCCTGGCCGAGCGGGTCGCCGTAATAGTAGATCAGCTTGTACCGCAGGGTCCGGACGCCGTAGTGGGCGCAGACGTTGTGGTGTGCGCCGTGCATCCAGTACCGGTAGTACATGGACGTCTGCCAGTCGGTCGGGGTCTCGCCCTGAAGCAGGGGCCGGAACGAACGTCCCTGGAAGGACGGCGGCACGTCCACGCCGGTGCAGTTCAGGAAGGTGGCCGGGAAGTCCACGTTCAGGATCATGTCGCCGTTCACGGTGCCCGGTGCCACCTCCCTCGGATAGCGGATCAGGAAGGGCATGCGCAGGGACTCTTCGTACATGAAGCGCTTGTCGTACCAGCCGTGATCTCCGAGGAAGAATCCCTGGTCGGACGTGTAGATCACGATCGTGTCCTCCGCGATTCCTTCCCCATCGATGTAGTCCAGCAATCTGCCCACATTGTCGTCGATCGAGGCGATGCACCGCAGGTAGTCCTTGATATACCGCTGGTACTTCCAGCTTTTCTCTTCCGCGGGAGACAGGCCTTCCGGCACGGGCACCTTCAGGTCCTCAGCGTTGAGATCGCTTTCAACCCGCATCCGGGCGGCCGCGGCGGCCCGGGCCCGGTTCGAATAATCGTCGTTGAAGGTCTCCGGCTCCGGGATGTCTGCGTCCTCGTACATGTCCGCGTGCTTGTCGTCGGGCTCCCAGGGCCGGTGTGGCGCCTTGTGGTGCACCATGAGGCAGAAGGGACGACCCCGGTCGCGGCCGCGGAGCCAGTCCAGGGAATAGTCCGTGATGAGATCGGTGGCATACCCGCTTCGCTTCGTCCGTTCTCCCATTCTGATCATCTCGGGATCGTGGTACAGGCCCTGGCCGGGCAGCACGTCCCAATAGTCGAATCCCGTGGGGTCGTGGATACCGCCGTGGCCGAGATGCCACTTGCCTATCACCGCCGTCTGGTAACCGTGTTCCTGCAGTACTTTCGGATAGTTCAGCAGGCGCCCGTCCAGGCGGGTGTCCAGGGTGGTAACGCCGTTTATATGGTTGTACGTGCCCGTCAGGATGGCCGCCCGGCTGGGCGTGCAGATGGAATTGGTGCAGAAGCAGTTGTCGAACCGCATGCCCTGGGCCGCGATGCGGTCGATATGAGGCGTCGTGTTTATCCGGTTGCCGTAAGCGCTTATGGCGTGGGCTGCGTGGTCGTCGGACATGATGAACAGGATGTTCGGACGTGATCGGGACATGGGACCTTTCCGTTTATGGAGAGACTGTCATGATAACCAGCGCGTTTTTGCTAGAGTCAACCCCAGTACGCCCGCGAGTTGGATTCAGCCAGCCAGCACGGTTGCGGGTTGGCTTCAGCCAGCCAGCACGGTTGCGAGCGTCGACGCGGCGATGTTGGCGCCGCAGATGACGATGGCCACGGTGCGTCCACGGAAGGCGTCTTTTCGCTTCAGCAGGGCGGCCACCGAGACGCCGGCGGCGCCCTCGACGATCTTGTGATGCGCTTCCACCATGAACCGGATGGCCGCGCCGATTTCTTCCTCCGAGACCAGGATGTAATCGTCGACCAGGTCGCGGCAGATCGGGAAGGTGATCGACTCCGGTTCCACGTCGCCCGCGGAACCGTCGGACAGCGTTTCGCCGTGCTCGGTATTGACGATTCGTCCGGCGCGCACGCAGTGGTACATAGCCGCCGATCGTTCGGGCTGACAGCCGATGATCCGCGTGCCGGGCATATGCGCCTTCAGGTAGACGGCGATCCCGCCGATCAGGCCCCCGCCTCCGACGGTGACGAAGATGTCGTCGATGGACGGCAACTGGCGCGACAGTTCGATACCGATGGTACCCTGGCCGCCGATGATCCGGGGATCGTTGTAGGGCGATATCCACACCCGGTCCAGGACGGCGGCCTGCTGCCTGGCGTGCAGTTCCGTTTCCAGCGCGTTTCCTTCGTGGAAGACGAGGTCGACGGGATACTGGCCGATCGCTTCCGCCTTGGATGGATCTACCTGCCGGGGCAGATAGACGGTACCCGGACAGCCGGCGATCATGCAGGCCCGGGCCACGCCCTGCGCGTGGTTTCCCGTCGAGGCGGTCACCACGCCGCGGATCCGTTCCTCGCCGGTAAGGGAGAGCACCTTGTTCATGGCCCCGCGGACCTTGAAGGAATTGGTATGCTGCTCGCTTTCCATCTTCAGGTGGACGTCCGCCCCCGTCCTGGCCGAGAGCGGCATGGAGTGCATCAGAGGCGTTTGCAGCACATGGGACCGGATACGTTCTTCCGCGCTAAGTATTTCGGGGAGTAAGGGATGCATGGATGGGAAACTGCGCGCCCTTCAGTGCGACGGGGTGATTGCAATCGGCACTTCAGCCCAACCGTGAGCGTGCAGCCGACCCGTTAGGGCGACTGCGTGACTGCGGCTGGCCTTTCAGCCCGGCTGCGTGACTTCGACCTCGACGTGACGGATCCTTCCCTCGTCCGTGAAGGTGATCGTTTCGAGCCCCCGGCGCGCCACGGCCTGCCCCGTTTCGGCATTTGTGGCCCGCATCGTGAACTCGAAAGAGGCCGTGTCATCGGAATCCGCGCGGTAGGCGTCCACCTCCCAGTGCACGTCGGGGAACGCGGCGAAGAAACCGGTCATCATCTCCCGGATCCGGTCCAGGCCCTCGAAGAGACCGAACTGCGACGACCGGTAGGTGGCGTCGGGATCGAACATGGGAAAGACGTCATCCAGTTCGTGGCGGTTCGACCGCTCGACGTACAGCCGTGCCAGATCCGCCGCTTTTTGGCCATCCATGCCATGTGCTCCGCGGTGCAGTGTATACCAATAGTCGATAATTACATGGGAAAATGTGTCGTTCCCTCGTACGCCGTGTCAAGTTGGAAAACCGCGCGGCGGGAGACCAGGAAGCGCGTACCGGTCATCCGCGTCGAAGGGTTGACTTGATGCGTATAATCTAAGAAGCATTCAGACTGCTCCTGTACCTCGCGTACCTGGCCGCGCCTGGCGTGTCTCGCGGCGCCTGGCGTATCTCGCGGCGCCTGACGTATCTCGCGGCGCCTGACGTGTCTCATAACGCCTGACGTGTCTCATAACGCCTGGCCGCGCTTGGCGTATCTCGCGGCGCCTCGTGTACCTCTCGTGCCGCCTGGCGTACTTTCTCGTACCTGACGGCGCCTGGCTACGGGGGTGTTCACTCAGCCCAGGCGCTCCGCACTTTCCAACCACGGATCAAACCATGAAAACGGACAAGGATTTCAACGAAGTGGAAACGCCCGCCGTTTTGCTCGACGAGGCCCGGCTGATGGCCAATCTGCGCGCCATGCAAGAACTCGCGGATCGACACGGCGTCGCCCTGCGCCCCCACGCCAAGACCCACAAGTCCCTGGAGATCGGGCGGAGACAGGTCGAACTCGGGGCGTCGGGTATTACCGTGGCCACGGTGGACGAAGCGCTGGTCTTCCTCGGGGGCGGGTTCAGGTCCATAACCGTCGCCCGGCCGGTGGTCTCCCCGTCGAAATGGGACCGGTTGCTGACCGCAATGAAGGGTAGAGGCACCGAAGTGCGCGTGGTGACCGACTCGCAAGAGGGCATACGGGTGGCGGGCGAGCGGGCGGCAGCCCATGGGCAGACCATCGGAATGTTCCTGAAGATCGACGTGGGACTGCACCGGTGCGGCCTGCCGCCGGAGGATCCGCGTATCGGGGAGTTGGCCGGGATGATCCATGATCACGCGGACCTGGATTTCCGCGGCATCCTGTCCCACGCCGGCCACGTGTACGCGTCGACGTCAAAGTCAGATGCCGCCGGGGTCGCGGAAGACGAACGCCGCGCCATGACTGCGGTGCGCGACGCCCTGCTGGCACACGGCCTTCCGGTGCCGGAAGTCTCCGTGGGCGCCACGCCGGCCGTCCTGGCTACCGAAAGTTTCGACGGCATCACGGAAATCAGGCCGGGGAACTATGTCTTCCTGGACTTGCTGCCGGTCCGGGTCGGCGTTGCCCGGGTTACCGATATCGCCCTCTCCGTACTGACCACGGTCATCAGCCGCAACGAGCGCTACTTCGTGACGGACGCCGGTTCGAAGACCCTGACCTCGGATACGGGCGTACACGGCATGACGGGCAACCAGGGTTTCGGCCTCGCCTACCCGGCATCGGGATTCCTGGAAGCCGATAGCGAGATGACCGTGGCGAAAGTCTCCGAAGAGCACGGCATGGTCGGCCGCAACGGATTCGATCTGTCCATCGGGTCGAAGATCCGCGTGGTGCCGGTACACAGCTGCCCCGTGGCGAACCTGGCGCGATCATATGTCGTCCTTTCCCCGAACGGTCTCACTGCCTGGCCGGTGGACGCCGCGGGCGGATCGAAATGAAGACGGCAACGATCTTCGCGGACGGCCTTCGCCCGAAACTTGTCCCGGATACGTTTCAGCCGGCTGCCGCCCGACGGAGGCTTCATTTCGGCCAGGAACCGGGAGGCTTGCTTGCGCTGCGTCGTTATGCAGAGCCTTTCCTCGGCCCGCGTCAGGGCGACGTAGAAAACGCGCCGCTCCTCTTCGATGTCTTCGGCTAGGCCCGACATGCGGCGATGGGGCAGAATATCCTCGACCACGTGAAAGAGGACCACTCCCTTGAATTCGTCTCCCTTGCTCCGGTGAATCGTAGTAACGGTGATCCGGTCGGCGCTCCGCCCATCATCGCCGGCCGTTTCTTCCTGATGTGCGTCATCGCCGGCCGCTGCCTCATGGTCGGGGTTATCGCCGGGCACTGCCTCATGGTCGGGACCATCGCCAGACGCCGCTGCACGGTCGGAATCATCGTTGGCAGCGGCCTGAGGCGTACCAGGGCGGAGGGGCTCTTCCAGGCCGGCGTCCGCTTCGGCAGCCAGGGACCTGAGATACGCATCCACGAACGAATCCGTAGCCGGATACCTGGCGGCCATCCGCCTTATCATGCCGATGGATTCCAAATTCGACGCGGCCATCCGCCGCCTGCTCGTCTCGTCCCTGATCCGGTAGTAGACGTCAAGACCCGAATGCTCCATGAACGCGTCGAGGAAGTCGACAGGAGAACCGCCCGGCGATCCGTAGACGCCGCGGAGGGTTTCTAAGCATCTGCGATATGCTTCCAGGCTGGCGGCCGCGTCGCCCGGCAGACGGTCCGTACGTTCGAAGAAACGGTGGCCGAGCGCGGCCGCTTCGCGCAGTTGTTCATTGGAGAGTCCCCGGGACGGGAAGGACAGGCTGATGGCATGCGACAGGGGATCGGCCCGTTCGCCATGAGCGATGACGTCGAGCCAGGCGCCTGCGGCCCTTCCGGCGTGGGACTGGTACAGCGCCCCTTCGTCGATCGGGTCGAAGGGCAGGCCCGCCTCCCCGAGCGCGGATTGCAGGGGCGCCGCGATGGACTGGACCCGGACCAGCACGGCCACGTTCGCGTAGGCATATCCCAGTTTTCTCCACCGGCGTATCGTGCGTACCGCGACCTGCGTTTCCGCTTCCAGCGACGGGCATCTGTGGATCCGGATCGTATCCCTGTCCGGGCCGACCTGAACCTGCACGGGACGGATTGGCTTTTCGAAACGGTTCACGTTGTGGGAAATGACGCTCGCGGACCGGTTTACGATCTGCGGCCTGCACCGGTAGTTCTCGCCCAGGGTGTGGACCACCGCGCCCGGATACCAACGCTGAAACGAGCGGATGTTCTCGGGGTCCGCACCGGTGAAGGTATTGATCATCTGGTCGTCGTCGCCCACGGCAAACAGGTTGTTCAGCGGCAGGGAGAGCAGCCTGAGCATCAGGAACTGGACGGGGGTGAGATCCTGGACCTCGTCCACCAGGACCGAATCGAAGCGGTGCTGGTACTCGGAACGCGCCCGGGGGTTGGCGAGCAGGATTTCCACGGCGCGGAATAGCTGCTCGTCGAAGGTCATCAGCGCTTTTTCGTCCATGCGGCGTTCCACTTCGACACCGATTCTGCGGGCCTGGCGCCTGTCATAGCCTTCGAACGCCTCGCATGCGCCGTCTCCGTCGATGGGAACCAATGTCCTCCGGTACCGGGAAACCGCTTCTTCGTAGGCAGCGACGAGATGTTCGGGAAAGGGGTAGGGGACGGCCGGGAGATCCCGCTCGAAATCCTTCTTTAGCGCCTCTCGGTACAGCTCCGTCAATCCTCCTGGCAGGGACTGTTCCGTGACGACCCCGCAGTCCACGTATGGACTGTCCGGCGCCTGCCTGCAGATCTCGTACCCCAGGCTGTGCAGCGTGCGGATATGCACGCCCGGAATCCCGGCGTCCCCGTGGATGCGCTCGGACATCACCTCGCTCGCCGCCTTGTTGAAGACCACGCAGAGGATCCGGCCGGGGTCGACGCCGCCACGGACGGCTTCCACGACCCGCCGCGTCAACACCCGCGTCTTCCCCGAGCCGGCGGGCGCGAGGGTAAGCACCACGCCGGCGCGGGGCGTAAGACACCTGGCCTGTTCCTCGGCCAGGCCGGGATTCGGTTCGGGCATCCGGCGGGCGGTTTCGCGCCCGTCGCCGGCCAGGGCCGAACGCACCCTTTCAACGCAGGCTCCGAGATCGTTCACGACCTCACTCCCGCTGAACCGGACCACCTCCCGAACGTTTTGCGCTTCGATGAGCGCCGCGTCCCGCCGGATCTGGTCTTCACGGACAAACTCCCTGCCGTCGATCTCCACGGCCACGGAGTTACCCGGCGGATCCTCAACGAGGACGTCGACGAAGCGCGATCCCACCTGGACGTGCAGCCTGTGGGACAGCCCGGCCCGGGTAAGTCCCTCGTGCATCGCCCTTTCCACGGGCGTCAACCAGGGCTTCTCCGACGAGACCAGCGCGTCGGGAGAAGGAAACAGGGCGCAGGTGTGCGTGAGGAGCGACCGGAGCTGTTCCCTCAGGAGGGGGATCATCGCCTCCTCGATCCGGTCCTTGACCGGCATTCCGACCGCACCGGTTTCCAGTTCCTCAGGGTCCCAGGACGTGAACAGATACAGGGGAACGTGCCGTCTGTACGCCGGGAGCACGATGAGATTCACCAGGCTGTTCAGGTGGGGGACGCACCGGGAAGAAAACCTGAGGACGAGGCGGTCGGGTTCTCCCGGAACGTCCTGTCCTTCCTTCGGATCGCTCAGGACAGCGGTACCCGGCATGGACTCGATTTCGGGCAGGGAGAATGTATCGGCACATCCGAAGACGGCGAGTCCGCGATGTTTCCTTTCCAGGTGGGAAACGTCGTCAGATGTGACCGGGGTTGGACCGGCCAGTAGCGGGTGCGATGGTATTGAAAGGGTCTCGCCAATCTGGCGGTTCATTGGCACTGTCTTCAAGGCGTCTGATTAAGGTGAGGAAGTCGGAACCGGTGTTTCAACCTGTTTTCAGGTCAACGGAGCCTCCACGACGCTCAAGGCGTGTTGAAGCGCCTTTACCCTTACAGACGACGCGGCGCCGCCACTCTCGAATCGCAGCGTCGCGCGACTGCTGATCGGAACGCCAGACCGCTGCCCGCCGCATCGATCAGGTCGACCACGACCACCCTGGTCCCGGACAATCCACCCTCCGGGACCATGCCAGGGCCTCTAGGTTGACCGCATCCGGTCCGCGTCCAGGTCGGGATGAGTATTCTTGAGGTGGTGTCGTTCCGCCACGGGGCGGACAGCGTAGTTAGCCACAAAAGCCAAGACCAACAGTCCTGCCATAACAAACATCGTCACGTTGTAAATGCCGGTGGTGGGGTCCACGGTTTCCGGCGGCGCTATTTCCATCAGCTTGCCGACAGTGACCGTCCTGGTGGCCATGAGTTCCTCCAGAGCGCCCAAAGGACCGCCGAACTTGGCCTCGAAGTCGGCGGGGTCGACTTTCGCAGCAAGCTCCCTTATCGACCGCGTCACAGACAAGTCGCGCAGGTAGGTTATCGCGAAAGGGCCCGCCACTCCCGCAACGCTCCAGGCCGTCAGCAACCTCCCGTGGATGGCGCCCACGTGGAGCGTGCCGAATACGTCCGCCAGATATGCCGGGATGGTGGCGAACCCGCCGCCATAGATGGTAAAGGCGATCATTGTGACCGCGTAAAACATGACCAGCCAGGCCACCAGAGGGCTGACGCCGACTCCGTTCGCCGCGATGGGAATTGACAGGTAGAGCAGCGCGCCCAGGGCGAAAAAGCAGTAGTAGGTGTTCTTGCGCCCCAGGAAGTCGGAGATTGAAGCCCAAAAGAACCGGCCGCACATATTGAAGACGCTGATCATCAACACATAGGTGGCGGCGAAGGAAGGCGTCACGATGTGGGGCAGATTGGAGCCGAATATGTCGGTCATCATCGTCTTGGCCACTCCGAGGACGCCGATGCCAGCGGTTATGTTGAGACAGAGTATCAACCATAGCAGGTAGAACTGTGGCGTCTTGTGGGCCTCGCTTACGTGAACGTCCTCTCTGGTCAACCGCAGACGCCGACGGGTAATTCTGGCCAGAAGGGCCGTGATGCGTTCAGACAGACGATGTGACGACGGGCGCTTCCGAGCGTTCGCCAAGAGGCTGGCCGGCTCCTGATCCGGGCTCCACCCTTCAGGCCGCCATCCTTCTGCGGGGACTCGCAACAATAATGCTGCCACGAGCATTACCAGGAAGTAGACGACGCCCAGAACGAAGAATGTCTGCGCTGCCCCGGTGCCGCCCGTGCCGACCACGTATACGCCGTCCATTCCCGGGACAATCATGGCTGGAACGTCGGCGGCGCCCGCCACAACGACTTCAACAAGCCGCCCGCCGATATCGGCGAAGCGGCGCCCCTGATCCGTTATCAGTGCCACGCCCCCGGGCGGGCCAAGGTATTGGGGGGCCTCGTAGAATGCCTTGATCAGGTATTCCTTGAGAGGCGCCCCGATTATCGCCCCACCTCCGAAGCCCATAATCGCCATCCCGGTGGCCATCCCCCGCCGATCTGGAAACCAGCGTAACAAGGTCGATACCGGCGATACATAACCCAGGCCCAGCCCGCAGCCTCCGAGCACTCCGTAGCCCAGATAGAGCAGCCACAATTGGTGAACGTAAATGCCCGCACCGCCCACGATGAACCCGGTACCCCAGAGAGAGGCTGCCAGAACGCCTACGACGCGCGGTCCCACGTTTTCCAGCCACTTCCCTGCCACCGCCGCGGTGAGTCCAAGAAACACAATGGCGATGGAGAAAACCCAGACCACGGAACGAATGCTCCAGTCGTCCGATGCGGCGGTCACTACCCCTAGTTCCTTGACCAAGGCGGGGTTGAAGATACTCCAGGAATAGACGGAGCCGATACACAAGTGCATGGCGATAGAGATCGGAGGGATCCGCCAGCGGTTGAACTCTGGCGGCGCCACAACCCGGTCCTTCATCAGGAAGCCGAAGGGCGCAATGGGGGTTCGATTGCTCAAGGGAAGTCTTGTAGGGTCAATCCGGGTTCTTCAACGCAGAAACGCGAGTACACGCAGGGTCACAGGCCGTTTCCTCTCCGGCGGAGAGAGGGAGAAGCGACCTGTGACCGCCACGAAGGTAGTCTCCAAACGATTGCGATTCAAGGGATATCGGGCTTCTCTATTCGCATGGGTGCCCTATCCGGGATGGACGATCTCCACGTCGCCCCAATGCAGCTTCGGGTATTCGGCCACCCGCGAACAGCCTGCGCTGCCGCTGATTCGCCGCTGGCAGACGATGAGACACCTTTTCACTTCGAACCTGCGGGGACGTCGCGTTGCGGGTAGTTTCCGTGCAATGACGGAGAAGCGAAGCCCGACTGGTTAAGGTTGTTCTACGGACACGAGTTGAGGTATATTGCGTCTTGACCGCCTTCGGGCAACGCACACCGCTTCGCATCGGCGATCGCCGGGTGTTCCGGATCGCCTGCGTGTCTGAATACGCGCGCGATTGCGACGACCTGCACACAGACCCGGGCTTGCAAAGCCGCCGGTTATTTTCAGTTCGAGGAGGTGAGCATATGGGCACCGTGGAAGAGACGGTATGGGGCGCCTTCCGTTCGCGTCCCGTTTTCCTGTACGCGTTGAACGGAGCGACCGGCGCGGTCGCGCGCGTCACGAATTATGGCGGGATACTGCAGTCCCTGGAGATCCCGGACGCCGACGGGGACCTCGTGGACGTCGTGCTGGGTTTCGATACCCTGGACGAATACCTGGGCGATCATCCCTTCTTCGGCGCCACCGTCGGCCGCTGCGCCAACCGGATCGCCGGCGGCCGGTTCGCGATCGAGGGCAGGACCTGTCAACTGGCGATCAACGACAAGGCCGGTCCCAATCACATCCACGGGGGTCCCGGAGGATTCGACAAGCAGGCTTGGGAACCAAGGGACTTCGGCCAGCACGGCGAGGGGACCTACGTCGTAATGGCCTACACGAGCGCAGACGGGGAGGAAGGGTACCCGGGTACCGTGGAGGCGACCGTTACCTATACTCTGACCGGCGACGACGAACTGCGGATCTCGATGGAGGCGCGGACCGACCGGTCCACCCCGGTGAACCTGACCAATCACTCCTACTGGAACCTCAACGGCCACCAGTCCGGCCCGGTGCTGGATCACGAGATCGCCCTGTTTGCCGACGCCTACACGCCCGTCGACCCCCATCTGATTCCCACGGGCGAGATCCGGGCGGTCGCCGGGACGCCCTTCGACTTCACGCAACCCAGGACCATCGCCGCAGAGATGGACGCCATTGCTCCGCCCGGACCGCGGGAACCCGGAGATCCCGTCGGATACGACCACAACTTCGTCCTGCGCGATGGCGGCGGACGGGTAAGGCCGGCCGCGCGTGTGGCTTCATCGCACTCCGGCCTCTCCATGGAAGTACGGACCAATCAGCCGGGCGTGCAGTTCTACACGGGGAACTACCTGTCCACCGCCCTGACGGGAAAGGGGGGCGCCGTCTACGACAGGCACCACGCCTTCTGCCTCGAAACGCAGGTGTTCCCCGACGCGGTCAATCACCAAGGACTGGAAGGGTGGCCTTCGGTCATATTGAATCCCGGTGAGCGATACCATCACGAGGTATGCTACGCCTTCTCCTCCGCCGAGCCGGAACCCGTAAGCGGTCGCTTCATACAGTCCCTACAGGCCGGGAGGCCGGCTTTCAAACGATCTGTTTCAACGGCTGTTTGCAAGCCGTTCCACCGGATCATGCTTAACGGGTAAAGACCGTCTGCCGCAGATGAGCGGCCTGGTCGGAAACGAGAAAGGCGAGGATCCTGCCCACGCCCTCGGGGTCGCCCAGGTACTCGGCCGCCTGCTTCAGGGCTTCTTCCACCGACTCGCCCCGGGACTCGGCCGCCTGGGCTATGTTCCTCAGCTTCATGGGCGTGGCGATTCCGCCCGGACATACCGCGTGCACGCGTATGCCGAAGGGGGCCAGCTGACTCTCCAGGACGACGGCCTGGCCGTGCACGGCGCCCTTGCTGGTCCCATAGGCCACCGATGAACTGCTCCCCCGGACGCCGGCCCCGGACGAGAGCAGGACGATCACGCCCGCTTTCTGTTCCTTCATCACCGCCGCCGCGTACTTGCACGTCAGAAAGGACCCTTTCAGGTTGACGTCCATCACGCGCTGCCATACCGCCTCGTCCAGTTCGTCCACGGGTACGTAGGCGCCCTCGAGTATGCCCGCGCAGTTGACGAGCCCATCGATACGGCCGAAGTCTTCGGCCGCCCCGGCCATCAGCGCTTCGACCTGGCCGGCGTCCGAAACGTCCACCACCTGGTAAGAGGCCTCGCCGCCCGCGGCGTGTATATCGCGAAAGGTCTCTTGCAACGCGGCTTCATCGATATCGGCGAGGACGGTGCGCCCCCCGGCCTCCGCGCAGCACAGGGCCGCGGCCCGTCCAATGCCCATCGCCGCGCCGGTTATGACGACCGTCTTGTTTTCGAGCAACATGTCTATCCTTCCATCTATGTGGGTTCGCGGGGTAAGCCCCCTTCCGGAACTGGATGTCAATCCTCCCAGGTATTCTAATCCCTGGCCGTTCAATTATCAAACCCCAATGAGAAACGGCGTCTCCAACCCCGCTTCCATCCCGTCTTCAAGCCCCCAAATGCCTTGACACGCGCACTACACGTAGGTAACCTTATGGCAGGCGCGGAGATCGCATGCGCGCCGATTCCGGTATCCGGTTCAGCAGTCAGATCGTTCTATCCGTTTTAGCGTCGAACCGCCGCGCCCCCGACAGGATCCGTTCATGGACCGGCGTCATTTCCTGGAAACCCTTGCGGCCGGACTCGTTGCCGGCGGTTCCGTGCTTCCCACGCTTCAGTCCGTGGCCGGCCCGCTGTTCGTTCCCGTTGAAAAAGACGAAGATGGCCTGACGCCGCTACGCCGGTTTTTCGCCGTAGCCATCGTCTCATTCCCACCCAAAATCGACGTCGAAACGGAACGGCTCGAGATCGAAGGCGACGTGACGGCTCCATTTGCCCTGGGATACGAGGCTTTGCATCAATGGCCGCAATACACGCAGGAGAGCATCCTGCGCTGCGTCGGCGGCGCGCAGGGCAGAGCCCGGTGGGTCGGCGTGCGGCTGCGCGACCTGCTCGAAAAGGCGGGCGTAGCGCCGAATGCCCGGGACGTCATCTTCTACGGGGCCGACGAGTATGAAAGCAGTGTTCCCGTCGGCGTGGCGATGAAGGACAGCAGCATGCTCGCCCTCCGGATGAACGGCGAGCCGCTCCGGTCCAAGCACGGTTCGCCCGTGCGCCTCGTACTGCCCGGCATGTACGGGTACAAGCAGGTCAAGTGGCTGACCCGGATCGAGGTAACCCGCAAGAACCACAAGGGATACTGGGAAAAGCGCGGCTATTCGGACGACGGCCGTATCAAATCCTGAGGAGCCAGGCCTTCAATGAATGCCATGCTGGTTACCGGTGGAGCCGGGTTCATCGGCAGTAACTTCGTTCGATACGTATTGAACCGATATCCCGATATTCAGGTCGTGGTGCTCGATGCCCTGACCTATGCCGGGAACCTCGCCAACCTCGATGATTGCGGGGATTCGCAGCGGCTCCGTTTCATACAGGGCGACATCCGGGACGAAGACCTGGTCGACGACGCGATGCGCGGGGTGGACGCCGTCGTCAACTTCGCGGCCGAATCTCACGTCGACCGATCCATCCTCGATCCCTCCTCCTTTATCGAAACCAACTACAACGGCGTATACGTTCTGCTTGACGCCGCGAGGCGCCTGGAGGTGAAACGGTTCCTCCAGGTCTCCACGGACGAGGTGTACGGCCACGTTCCGTCGGGCTTCTCGATGGAAAGCGACCCCTTCGCGCCCCGCAGCCCCTACGCCGCCAGCAAGGCCGCCGCGGACCTGCTGGTTCAGTCCTACCACACCACCTATGGGCTGCCCGTACTGGTTACGCGGGGCGGAAACACGGTCGGACCCTACCAGTATCCGGAGAAGGTCCTGCCCCTGTTCATCACGAATGCCCTGGAGTACGAACCGCTGCCGGTATACGGCGACGGAAGCGCCGTACGCAGCTACCTGTACGTGGAAGATCACTGTTCGGCCATCGACCGGGTGCTCCGTTCCGGCCAACCGGGGACCGCCTACAACGTGGGCACGAACCACGAGGTGAGCGGACGCGGCCTGGCGGACCGGGTCCTCGAAATCCTCGACAGGCCGGCGAGCCTGCGCGAGTTCGTCCCGGACCGCAGCGGGCACGATCTGCGGTACGCCCTGGACTGCGGCCGCATACGGTCCCTGGGATGGCGCCCGGCCTTCGACTTCGACACGATGCTGGACAGGACGGCGCAGTGGTACGTGGACCACCGGCCGTGGTGGCAGGCAATCCGGAACGAGGGCGGTTACAGGTCATACTATCGAAAGCAATACCATGAACGATGACATTCGTATGGGTTTACCAACGCATCCATGGGGGTTGAGACGTGATGTACCTGACGTTGCTTGAATCTGTCGTCTTGGCCGGATGGCTTTGTGTCGCAGTCTATGGTTTCGCCTTGAGTTTCATCGGCCGGATACGCGGACGAAGCAACGCGCCGCTGATCTTTCCCCGGCACGTCTTCGCCCTGGTGGTGCCCGTGGAGAAAGACGAGGCATCGATCGGCAGGACCGTAGAGCATCTGCGCAGGAACAAGTATCCGCGCAGCATGTTCGACGTGATCATCGCCCCGGTGAACGGTACGGATCAGACGCCAACCATAGCGCGCCGCAAGGGAGCCGTCGTCTACGGCCCCGGTAAGCAACGCTGGCGCGACCGGGAGGATGCGATACTGGGCGTACTGGAACGGTTATCCGCTAAAGACCGGTATGACGCGTACGTCATACTGGACGTCCGGTCGAGGATTTCCGCCAACTACCTGGCCGTGATGAGCGATAAACTGTCCAAGGGCGCCGTGGCCATTCAGTCCGGCTACTGTGTTTCGGGTCGGAAATGGGCCTGGCATACGGCCCGCAAGGCCCTGTTGAGCACCCTGAATCCGGACTGGCTGACGAATTGGCCGCTGGATCTCCGTCTCGGGGGAGGGATCCATCGGACCGGCCTGTGCATCTCCCGTCGACTGGTCGAAAAACACGGCGTAAAGAAACCCCGGCTGGACAATGCCCTGGCGTTTCAAACCAAGTTGCTTCGCCACGACGTCGTCATTCAGTATACCGACCAGGCATGGGTATACGACCGCACAAGAGCGGTCAAACCCGTCCGTTCCACGTTCAGCCGCCTGAGGTCCAGGTGGCGCCAGGCCCGCGCCGATGGACTGCCCCTGATCCTGGAGGGCTTGAAATGGCGCAGTACGGCCCAGGTGATCGGCGGCTTCAGCCTCTTCATGCCCACGTACAACTCGATGTTGGCCACGGCGCTGCTGTTCTTGGGTCTCGCCGTGTACCTGCACGGCGTCGCTTCGGCCATCGCCATGGGTTGGATCGCGCTGATCGCGAGCCTGGCGGTTTTCGTGGTGCTCCGGTTATGGTTCATGCGCGCCCCGGTCCTGGCCTACGCGGCGCTGCCGTCGTTGCCCTTCATTCTGTTCTGGCAGTCCGTCAGGTCCTGTCTCACGTCCAGACCGAAGAAAACCCCGGCCAGGGGCGGGACGGAGACAAGAAGCGGACGGACGCAGGGCCGCAGGCCGCGCCGGCGGTATGCCAGACGGCCGAGGCGCCAGCCTTCCTGACGAGGGGTGGCCCGCGTGTCAGTCTTCCTGACCGGGCCGGCCCCGGAGCGTGACCCATTCAACTGCACCACGCGTTGATCCTCGGATTCCTGCAGGGCGTAACGGAGTTTCTGCCGGTCAGCAGTTCCGGCCATCTCGTCGTATACCAGCGGCTGTTCGGACTAAGCGGGCCGGGCGGGCCGGATGAAACCCGGTTGCTCTTCGACGTCATGGTACACCTCGGGACGCTGCTGGCCGTCCTGGTCGTGTTCCGGTCCGATATCGCGGTGCTGGCCTCGGACGCCTGGCGCGCGATATCGGGGAGAGCCGGGGGAGACCGCGGGTCGCTTCGCCTCCTGCTTCTGCTCGCCGTGGGCACGATTCCCGCTGCCGGCTTCGGCCTGGGATGGAAAGATGAGTTGGAGAGCCTGTTCTCCGCACCGGCATATGTCGGCCTCGCGTTCCTGGTCACCGGTTCCCTGCTCTGGCTCTCCCGGTTCCCCGGCCGGCTTGGTCGGACGGGGCGGGGCGGCCAGGCGGGCCGGCCCACGCGGGACCTCGGCGGAACGACCTGGATCGATGCGCTATTGATCGGCCTGGGCCAGGCGCTGGCACTGATTCCCGGTGTCTCCCGGTCGGGCACGACCATTTCCATCGCCCTGCTCTTGGGACTTGACCGGCGGCTGGCGGCGCGTTACTCTTTCCTATTGGCGGTGCCCGCGATCCTGGGTGCGGTTGCCGTCCAGATCGGCGAAACGGGCGGCATTCCCGCCGATCAGTGGTCCGCGGTAGCCGCGGGTACCGTCATGGCGGCCGTGAGCGGCTACATCGCGCTCAGGCTGCTCCTTCGCATCGTGGTTGCCGGCAATCTGTCCAGGTTTTCTTACTATTGCTGGGGAATCGGGTTGCTGACGCTGGGCGGCGCGCTGTCCGGCGCATTCTGATCCGGTCCCTTTCCACGTCCCCGGCGCCTCACACTCTACACACGGGAGCCAGGCACATGAATCCGGACATCAGCAAATTACTCGATGAATGGGATTACACGGGGCCCGACAAGCTCATCGTGCGTAAAATCGAGGGCGAAGACGGCCGGACCAGGATTCAGATGCGCGTGGATCTCGGCATCCTGCAGATGGAGTGGTTCGACCGCCCGGACGGCAAGAGGCCCCACGGCAAACCCTCCCTCCTGGATCACTACCTGGAAAAACTCGAGCAGCAGAAAGCGGACAAAGGCCCGGACGCCCAGCTCAATCTATCCCACGAGGACTGCGTGAACCTGCAATCGGAATCGTTGCAGTATTACTACCGGCGCATCTGCATGTTCGAACTGGAGTCCTATCACGAGGCCTGCCGGGACGCCGAGCACAATCTGCAGATCATGGAGATCGTGCGGACCCAGGCCGAAAACGACGACGACCGCCTTTCCCTGGAGCAGTACCGGCCCTTCGTCATCATGCACCGCGCCCGGGCGAGAAGCCTGATCGCCACGGGTAAGGGCGATATCGAAGAGGCCCTGCGCCATATCGAAGAGGGCATCGAAGAAATCGAGCACTTCTTTCGTTCCTATGACCGGGACGACCTGGTAAAGGAAAGCCAGGAACTGAAGATACTGCGCGACATGGCCGAGGAGATTCAAAAGCAGAAGCCCCGTTCCGAGGAAGACCGGTTGAGGGCGGAACTGACGGAGGCCGTCGAGAACGAAGAATTCGAACGGGCCGCCGAAATACGGGACGAACTGAAGAAGTTCGACCTGCCCTAGACCGGAGCCCCCCTTGCTTTCCTGGATCAGATCCGCCGACCGTCAACTCATCCTCTTCGTGCTTGGCGCGGTCAGCATGGGTCTCTCGATGGGACTGGGGGAAATAAGCTTCAACAATTTCCTCAGCGACACCTACCACATGGACGCGATGAGCCGCGGCGAACTCGAGTTTCCCCGCGAGTTGCCCGGCTTTCTCGTCGCCGCCTTCGCCGGCATCCTGTTCTTCTGGTCGGAACTCAGAATGGCCGCCCTCTCCATGGTGCTGATGGCCGTGGGATTCATGGGCCTTGGTTTCTACGGCGATCTGTACGGGCCGATGCTCACTTCCATGATCATCTGGAGCATCGGCATGCATCTGCAGATGCCCGTGACGCGGACGATCGCCCTCCGGCTGGCCCGCGAAGGCAGGGGCGCCACCATGCTGGGACGCCTGAGCGGCATCCAGACCGGCGCCGCCATCCTGGGGAGTATCCTGCTGTGGATGGGACTGGGCGGCACTTCACTGGGCTATCTGCCCGTCTTCGCCCTGGCCGCGCTGGTGGCCCTCGGGGGCGTCTACTGCTACCTGGCGATGCGTCCCATCGAGGGGCACACGGGCAACCGTCCCACCTTCATCATGCGGAAAAGGTACACCCTGTTCTACCTGCTGAACATCCTGTTCGGCGCGCGGAAGCAGATCTTCATCACCTTCGGCCCCTGGGTTTTGATCAGCATCTTCGACAAACCGGTATCCACGATTGCCTCGCTCCATCTGATCGCATCGGTTATCGGCGTGTTCTTCGCGCCGCAGCTGGGCAAGCTGATCGACCGGTTCGGGGAACGCGTGGTGCTCATGATCGACGCGGTGCTGCTCGTCGGCGTTTGCCTGGGCTACGGATTCGCCGCGGAAATGGGGCTGGGAGCGTGGGCCGTGGATCTGATCTATGCCAGTTTCGTGCTCGACCTGGTCCTGTTCAACGTCAGTATCGCACGGACGACCTACGCCAGCAAAATCGTCGTCAAAAGGGACGATCTCACCGCGACGCTTTCCCTCGGCGTCACTATCGACCATGCGGTGTCCATGTCCATTCCTACGCTGGGCGGCCTGGTCTGGATCATCTACGGCTACCAGCACGTCTTCATCGGCGCGGCCATCGTCGCCGTCCTGACGCTTGCGGCCACCAGCTTCATCTCCGTGCCCCGCCCGGGTTCGGGCCGGGCCAGCCAGGCGGAGGCCGCCGGCTGAGGGGAGTCGGGCCAACGGATCGATCCTCCGGTGCGGCAACGCGGCCAGACCGGCCCGCCGGTTATCCGCCCGCCATCCACCCGCCATCCACCACGATCAGTTGTCCGGTGAGGAAATCCGAGGCCGGCGACGCCAGGAACACGGCGGTGCCGGCGATATCCTCCGGTTCGCCCCAGCGGCCGGCAGGCACGCGGTTCAGGATGTAGGCGCCCCGCTCGCTTTCCTCGACGGGCCGGGTCAGCGGCGTCCGGATGTATCCCGGGCAGATGGAGTTCACGTTGATGTTGTACCGGGCCCAGTCGATGGCCAGCTGGTAGGTCAGCGAACCGACGCCGCCCTTGGCGGCCGTGTAGGCCGGTATCAGGGGGATGCCGGTGATCGTGGCCAGCGAAGCGATGTGAATGATCTTGCCGTACTTCCGCTCGATCATGTGCCGGGCCACGAGCTGGGTGAGAAAGAAGGTGCCTTTCAGATTGGTATTCACGACCTGGTCCCAGTCCTCCTCGCGGTAGTCCTCCGGCGGCGTGCGCACGTTTACCCCCGCGTTGTTGACCAGGACGTCGATCTGCTTCCACGCCTCCAGGACAGCGGCCACCAGGGCTTCCCGGCCGTCACGATCCGACACGTCCGCTTCCACGACCAACGCTTCGCCGCCGAAACGGCCGATTATTTCTTCCGTCTCTTCGAGTCTGGACCGGGTCCGGCCCGCCAGCACGACCCGGGCGCCCGATTCGGCCATGGCCGTCGCGATCCCCTGTCCGATGCCCGTTCCCGCGCCGGTCACGATGGCGACCCTACCCTTGAGTGAGAACCGCTCGAGATTCATTTGCGCTCCTGTGCATTTGCCGTTTAGCGTTGACAATACCCGCCCGGAACCGGTATCTGTTTTCAGTCGGTCGGCCGGCCGGTTCCGGTCCGCCGGGCGAGTCAATATACAGCACGGCACCCTTCGTGGCAATGACGCAACGCCCGACATGTGGAGGCGTTCTTCGGCATGGGCACACCCGGATCATCCGAACCCGTAAAACTGGTCTGTGCCGTCATGGGACAGAGCGAATCGATGCTGGTCCGGGGACGCGACCTCATGGCCGAACGGTACGGCGCGGTGGACCTGGCCAGTCCGGTTTTCGACTTTTCCTTCTCGTCCTACTATGAACCGGAAATGGGGCCTGGGCTGGTCAAACAGTTCCTCGGATTCGGGCCGCTCGTGGACCCGGCGCATCTTGTTGAAATAAAACGAGCGTGCAACGACCTCGAAGCGCGCGTGGCCCGGTCCGACGGCGTGCCCGGCCGGGGCGTGAACCTCGATCCGGGTTACGTCAACAGCGGCCAGCTCGTCCTGGCGACCACCAAGAACTACAGCCATCGCATCTATATCGGGAACGGGATTTACGCCGAGGTTACGCTGCTGTATTCCCGCGGCGCCTTTACCCCGCTGCCCTGGACTTACCGGGACTACCGCACGGACGAGGCGCTCGCCTTCTTCACCAGCATACGTAGCGTCTTTCTCGGCCAGCGGGACGGATCATAAACGGCTTCGAGGCAAGGGCTTCGAGATGAAAATCACATCCGCCCGTTCATTTTGTCTTGACCTGTTTCGAGCGTCCGGTTTATTATACCGGTATACCGAACATCCACTGC
The DNA here is from genome assembly GCA_963693015.1 of bacterium. Lineage (GTDB taxonomy): Bacteria > JAAXHH01 > JAAXHH01 > JAAXHH01 > JAAXHH01 > JAAXHH01. The sequence continues at coordinate 15,422 of OY843748.1, read as the reverse complement.
GATGACGCTCGTATTTCCAGGCGGACTGACCCCTTTCAGCCGCGTAATTCCGTCATCGAACCCGTGGTCACCCGCGATAAAGACCCCAGGCTGATCCCGGCCGGGTAGAAAGATTACATACAATGATCCGTCTCAAGGTCTATGATGTCGGGCCGCCCTATCCCCTCCACGCCACCCCGGTACTCTGGCTGGCCGACGAAGAGGAAGAACAGGTTCTGATCCTCCTGATCGGCATTGCGGAAGCCTTCGCCATCAAAAGCCAGATCGACGCGAGCGAAGAAGCGCCGCCGCGGCCCATGACGCACGATCTGCTCAAGTCGGTCTTCGCGCATTTCGACGCCGAGATTCAGTACGTGCTCATCTCGGAACTGCGCGAGCAGCAGTTCTACATCGCGGAAATACACGTGAAGACCAACGGACAATCCATGACCATCGACTCGCGGCCCACGGACGCCATTGCCCTGGCCCTTCGTGCCGGCGCGCCCATCTACGTGGATGAAGAAGTCATGCGCGTGGCGGGCAAGCGGATGCCCAAAAGCAAGGACGAGAACGGTGAGGGCGAACTCGCGGCGTCCATCGAAGAACTGGAAGCGGAAGCGGGAGAAGAAGGCAAGGTCCCCGCGGCGCAGGTGGCCGCTGACGAGTTGATGGAAGCGGTGGAGTTCAAGAATCAGCCACGCACCCCCCTCGAGACGGCGCGGCAGAAGCTTCAGGCGGCCATAGACGAGGAGAGATACGAGGACGCCGCCCGTCTGCGCGACGAGATCAACCGCCTGGAAGAGAGCGTCTGAAGGGGTAGCGTGCGAGAAGCCATCACGATGTGGAAGTATACCAGGATGGTCGTCCTGGTAGCCCTGACGGCAGCCATGTATGCCGCCGTCCTCATTCCCTTCAAGCTCCTGCCCATCATTCCCGGCATCACCGAGCTCCGGCCGGCCAACGTCTTCCCGGTCATCTGCTCCCTCATGTTCGGTCCCGCCGGCGCGTGGGGCGCGGCCTTCGGCAACCTGATCGGCGACCTGATGGGCGGCACGTACGGGCTGGGCAGCTACTTCGGCATGCTCGGCAATTTCCTGCTCGGATACGTTCCCTACCGGCTCTGGCGCATACTGACCAGCAAGGAGCCCGGCGCGTGGTCCCCCGCCATGCTCGCGCGATACCTTTACGTCACGCTGCTGGCCAGCATCGCCTGCGGCGTGACGGTCGGCTGGGGTCTGGACACCCTCGGGCTCGTCCCCTTCCACGTGCTGGCGCCCCTGATTTCCGTCAACAATTTCGTCACCGCGGGCATACTGGGACCGCTGCTGCTGCCGGTGCTTTACACCAGGGTGAAGCAGTGGGGCCTGCTCTACCACGACGTCATGGACCCGGCCGATCTCTCATCGGGCCGGCTGCCTCATGTGGCGCACGTGCTCCTGGTGGTGGCCCTCTTCGGCAGCCTGTACGCCGGCGTGTCCATCTCGCTGGGCATGAACGCGGAAGCGGCCGGGACGATTCCCCTGCTGTTCGGTCTCGAGATCACCGCGCCCGAAAGCCTGCTCATGCCGGCCGGCGCCAGTGTCGGGACGGGGCTTGTACCCCTGATGGTCCTGCTTGTGATCGCCTGTATCTTGATCTGATCGTAACCCGCTGCCACTGGAGGACATCGCTTCATGAAGATTGTCGATGTAGATCGAATCGTGGTGGACGTGCCTTTCACCGAACGCCAGGCGCGGATAACCGAGCGGGAGGTATACAACTGGTCGATCCTGGAACTGTGCCGGGTCACCACGGACACCGGACTGGTGGGCTGGGGAGAGACGGTCATTCACTACACCTGGGCGCGGGTTACCGACGACGCCGTGAACCGGGTCATCGGGAAGAGTCCGGCCGACGTGATGAACGACGATACGCTGGGCGCGGGGCTGCAGATGGCCCTCTTCGACGTGGTCGGAAAAGCGCTGGGCGTGCCCTGCTACAAGCTGCTCGGGAACAAGGTGCGGGACTGGTCGCCCATCTCCTGGTGGTCCATCGACGCCTCGCCGGGGGACTGGCTGGCGGAGGCCCGCGACGCGGTTTCCCTGGGATATACCAGCTTCAAGATCAAGCAGCGTCCCTGGTGGGACATCTTCGCCCAGGTGGACGCCGTCGCCACGGGCATTCCCAGTTCCTTCAAGCTGGACCTCGACGCCAATGCCACGATGCAGAACGCCGCCGCGGCCATGCCCGTCATGCAGAAGCTGGCGGCGCACGAAAACGTGGCCATGTTCGAGTCGCCCATCCCGCAGACCGACATCCTGGGCAACCGGCAGTTAAGACAGGTCATCCCCCGGCCCATCGCCATGCACTTCGGCTCGCCGCCTTACACGACCGCCGTCCGCGAGGAAGTCTGCGACGGCTTCGTCATCTGTGCCGGGAAGTCCGAGGTGATGCGCCAGGGCCAGTTGAGCGCGGAGGTCAACATGCCCTTCTGGCTCCAGCTCGTGGGCAACGGACTGACCACGACCTGGGCCGCCCACCTGGGCGCCGTGCTGACCCACGCCACCTGGCCGGCGATCACCTGCGTCAACCTCTACAGCCATCATCTCCTGACGAAACCCATCGAGGTCGCGGGCGGCTTTCACCGCGTGCCCGAGGAGCCGGGCCTGGGCGTGACGGTGGACGAGGAGGTGGTGGAAAGATGGAAGGTTCCCGACGAGACCGTGCAGGGGCTGAAGGACAACGGCGAACTGTACGACAAGCCCGAACCGCGTATCATCTGTTCCGTGGCATATCCGGACGACACCCGGATACACATCGCCCCCATGAACAGGGCCTACGGCTATTTCATCCAGGGCAACGGACCGGCCCACGCGGACGGCGTCTACCTCGAGATCGTGCACGACGACGGTTCGAAGGATTGGGCGGATCTCTACGAACGGGCGCTCGAGCATCCGGTGCGGAGCAGGGGGCAGGTGTGACATCTGACTTCGCATGCTCGGACAGGGACGAATCGAACATCCAAATAAAAATGCAGAGGCAACAGGAGACGGATATTCATGATCAAGATCGCTGAAATCCTCAGCACGGGACGAAACACCCTCTGGGACCAGGTCAAGCAGATCGGGGTCGACCACGTGGTCACGAGCATGCCGCCGGCCTTCGGAAATGAAAAAGGCTGGGAATACATGCCCATGCTGCGGATGAAGAACAACTTCAACGACGCCGGGTTCGACGTGGCCGTCATCGAAAGCACGCCCCCGATGCACCGCATCAAGCTGGGCGTCGAGGGCCGCGAGGAGGAGCTGGACAACGTCTGCACCTTCGTCGAGAGCATGGGCCGCGTGGGCATCAAGACGTGGTGCTACAACTGGATGGCGATCCTGAACTGGACGCGTACCTCGTCGACGGTCCCGTCCCGGGGCGGCGCGGTCGTCACCGGCTACGACCACGCCATGATGAAGAACGCACCGCTGACCGAGGCGGGCGAGGTGTCCGAGAACCAGCTCTGGGAGACGCTGCACGCGTTTCTGGAAAGGGTCACGCCCGTCGCCGAGCAGTACGGCGTGGAAATGGCCATGCATCCCGATGACCCGCCCCTCTCGCCGCTACGGGGCATCGGACGCATCATGCGTTCGGTGGACAATTTCCAGAAGCTCCTGGACCTGGTGCCCAGTCCCATGAACGGGATCACCTTCTGCCAGGGCAACTTCGCGCTCATGACCGACGACCAGCCCGGGGCCATACGCCACTTTGGCGCGCAGCGCAAGATCTTCTTCGTCCATTTCAGAGACGTGCGGGGGGACGTGGAGAACTACGTGGAGACCTTCCACGACGACGGCCCGACCGACATGATGGCCTGCCTGCGGGCGTACCGCGACATCGGGTTCGAGGGCGTGCTCCGCCCGGACCACGTCCCGACCCTGGCCGGCGAGGACAACGACCATCCGGGTTATTCAGCCCTTTGCCGCCTCTACGCCGTCGGATATATCAGGGGTTTGCGGGAAGCGGTCTACCGGGAGGACGGGTAGCGCCACCGGCCCGTCAACCGTTCGGGTCCGGGTGGATCGAGTCGACCCAGTACACGTTCTCCGGCTTCTCCACCGGTTCGATGTCCAGGTTGACCACGACCGGTTCCATCCCGCTCCTGCACAGCACGCATTCCAGGGGGTCGTCGGTGCTGGCATTGATCTCCTGGTGAGGGACGTAGGGCGGCACGTAGATGAAATCGCCCGGTCCCGCCTCCGCCACGAATTCCAGCCGTTCGCCCCAGCGCATCCTCGCCCTTCCCTTCACCACGTAGATCACGCTTTCCAACTCGCCGTGGTGGTGCGCGCCGGTCTTCGCGTTCGGATGGATCGTTACCGTGCCTGCCCAGAGCTTGCTCGCTCCGGTCCGCGCGTGGGTGATCGCCGCGGCCCGTGACATCCCCGGCGTCTGCGGGGTGTTGGTGTCGAGCCGGTCGCCGGGGATGACCTTCACCCCGTCATCGCGCCACTTCGGGTCGTCATTCATGGCTTGATCTCGCGTGTTGCCGTGCGGAAACGCGCAGATGCGCATGGTAGTGCGCGGAATCGCTGAACATACACGGAAGCGCTTGGTAGCGCTTAATCATCCAATCCGAGATCTCTGCGCAGTTCCACGTCCACCACGCTGTTTTTCGTCCAGTAATCGAGCATCATCCGCTTGTTGCGGACGGCCGTGGTGACGAGTTCCTTCGTCGTGCCGTCCGATGCGAATTCGACTTCCTCCCAGGATTCGATCTCGTGGGGGAAGTCCCGCTTGAACCGTATGGTCAGGGTGCGGTTCAGATCGGGGTAGTACACCAGGTTGTAAATCATCGTTTCGGGCTCCCGCGCGTCCGGCATCAGGATGGCAGTGGCGCTGACCGTCCGCCAGACCGTATGGTCCAGCCGCTGATACAGCGTACCGGGGATCATGGTGACTTCGCCGGTCGGCAGGTCGTTTGGATTCAGCCGGATGGTCGTCCAGATTTCATCCTCGGTAATGGCGCCTTCGAGCTCCGTAACGCGATCGCCTTCGCTTTCGAAATAGGAGTACTGGTGCACACGGTACCGATCGTCCCGCAGGTTCAGTTGCACGAAGGCATGACCGCACCATTCCTGCACGGACGTCGTTATTTTCAGCGTCTTCGGATGGCGGTCCCGGTATACCGGTGTGAAGGCCGAAGTCATGACCGTGTACGGATAGACCCCCGTATTGAATTTCCGGAGCGCGTTCAACTTGAGGACCTTGACGGCATCATCGCCCGCTTCGTCCGGCCGGTCCAGCTTGACCTGCTTCTGTGCCGAGAAATCCTCCGTCACGAAGATGAGCACGGCGTCCCCGTCGTGGAGCTCGCCGTAACGGGCCTGCTTGAGGTTGTAGCTCGTGATTTCCGCCTTGCCCTGGTACCAGTAGTCGCCGAAAGTGACCGGTCTGTCCCGGTTGGCGCCGCTACCGTCCCCGACCAGCCCGCACCCGCTGGTCAGCCCGATCAGCACGGCCGACGCGGCCATCAAGCCGACCAGCAGCCTATTGAAGTTTCGTTTCATCGATTCACCTCGCTTTCCCCGGGAATCTCGGGAGAGTAGGCGAAGGGCCGCGATCCCAGGACCCTGATGCCGTAGAACGCCAGAGAGACCAGACCCCACGTGAGCCCTACCACCACGCCCGCGTCGATGATTCCGCGCCAGGGCTGGGGCAGGTACCCGATCAGGATGATCAGGACTACGATCCCGATGGTCAGCAGCAGGATGTTTCTCTGGCGGCCGGAATGAATATGGATGTAGCCGGCAAGGAACAGCGGTGCCGTTGCGATCAGCACGGGCCGCGGGTTATGGTAGAGGAACCAGGCGCGGGCGACCACACGGGGAGAGAAGTTTCGCTGAAAGCCCTCGTACCCTTCCGAGTGCGCCATGAAGACCACCACGACGGCCAGGGTCACCCAGTGGTACCAGTGGAATGGAAAATCGTTGAAGGCATCGATGGTGACGGAGGACAGCCTGACGATGGCGTAAAGCAGTACCGCGCAGATACAAGACAGTCCCCAGGCCAGGCCGGTGATGGAGAGCAGCCTGCTTCGCGTCCCCCGCGTACGCTCTGTCATGGACGCCCCTTCAGCGAAAGCTCCGTCATGGACGTCCCTTCAGCGTGCGTTCCATGTCCCGCCGGGCGTCCCGTTCCATGATGGTCCTTCTGCGATCATAGTCCCGCTTGCCCTTGGCCAGGGCGATCTCCACCTTGGCGCGTCCCCGTTTGAAATAGAACCTCGTTGGGATCAGGGTGAGTCCCTTTTCCACGACCCGCCCGATCAGCTTGCGGATTTCAGACCGGTGCAGGAGCAGCTTGCGCCGGCGGGTCGGTTCGTGGTTGAAATGGCTTCCCTGCTCGTAAGGCGAGACGTGTACGTTGTACAGGTATACCTCGCCGCTATCGACCGCGGCGTAGCTGTCGGTCAGGCTGATCTTGCCCGCCCGCAACGATTTCACTTCCGTGCCGGTCAGGACGATACCCGCCTCCCAGGTCTCCAGGAAATGGTAATCGTGCCGCGCCTTCCGGTTGGTCACGATGAGCTTGATTCCGTCGGACCCGTTGGCTTCGGCGATGGGACGATCTGATACTCTGGCCATGTCTGCCTCGAATCGGCATGGTCAATTCATTGATTCGGCTAACTCCACAAGCGCTGCCTGACGATAAGGGCTGCTTGACAACAAGCGCCTACCGGAATATATTAATCAGGCTGTTTTGTGACAAATGGTATATGATGCCGAAGTGGTGGAACTGGTAGACACGCTGTGTTCAGGGCGCAGTGGGCTTTTGCCCGTGAGAGTTCGAATCTCTCCTTCGGCATGCAGCATGGTGGACCCGCATGATTTCATGATCTCATGCGGGTTTTTTGTTGGTTGGACGTAGATGGAGACTCAGTTCCCGCCTGCCCGACTGTCGCGAATCCAGTGGGCGTAGTTGTCAGGACCCGCCTGGTCTCTTGTCGCGAATCCAGTGGGCGTACTGCTTCGGGTCGATGCGGATCACGTCGACCGGCTTGACGGGTTCGCAGGATGCCCATTGCCACGGATCGACCTGTTCAAAGGAATCAGGTGGCAGGACATACACGTAACCCGGCCTTTCCAGGTCGAGCACGCCGGCTTCCAGATCGATACGGGGTTCGATGTCTTCATTCAAGTCCTCGGGGCGTTCTATGCCGAGATCTACGCCGAAACCGAATCCCCCGTTTTCGTTCGGCAATATGGGAATCGAGAAGGCGATGGCGAGTTTCTTCAGGTGGGTGGCATAGACCGCGGTCAGCTGGTCTTCGTCCGGTCCCACCCCGTGCGCGGGTCGTGGTTCGAGACGAGTAAGCTCTTCGTAGCTGCCATGGTAGAGCACGGGTGGCTTAGCGGGGACTTCGCTCATGGGGATTCTAAACCGTCTCGTGTTATGGACGACTCGAAGAACTGTTCCTGGAACGCCGTGAGGTCGCGGATCTGCTCATCGGTGAAACTCTCGCCCCCGGGCACGACCACGAGTTTGTCGTCCGCGTCATCCGATCTCTGAATCACCGCGATACATCGGCCCGTGAAACACTCGACCGGTTCGTCCACGCCCAGCACGTAGGCATCCAGCTCTTCGCCATCCAGTCCTGGTACGCCGGGTACAAATCCGTAATTCACCGGGTAGACGAAGTCATGTTCGGGATGCCTGGATCCCAGGGGTCGATCTATTCGGACATGGACGGTTTTACCGATGAACAATCTGGCATTCATTTCCTCTTCCGGTACTCATCAGGATACGTAAAGTACGGTCTGCAACACAACGGACAGCGTTCAAAACAGCCGTAGCGCAATCTACAATAAGCCAACCGTAGCTCAATATTACAATAATCCGCCCGTGGAGACCAGTCCATGATCCCCACTCCCCGCGTTCAGGGTCACCGTATCCTGCCTTGACTTCATGAAAAATTGATCCTATCCTGTATCCGTTGCCGAAGGTGTTGTGCGACAAAGTAACGTCGCGCCGGCAACCGGCCCACCGACGTGAGCTACAACCAACCCTTCCCTGCCCGGAAAGACTTTCGCGAACCCGATCTCCACCGATGCGATCAAGTAATTTCGCCGACTACAGCATCCTTCTGGCCCTCTGGCTCATGATGTTCGCCGCGAGCAGCCAGACGATGATCATGACGCCCATACTGCCCATCGTACAGGAACAGTTCGAGGTGCCCGCGGAGTACCTGGGCACGCTGGTCTCCGTCTACTCCATCATGCTCGGAATCTGTGCGCTGATCACCGGTCCCCTGTCGGATGCGGTCGGCAGGCGCCGGATTCTCATGATCGGCACGGGCGCCATGTGCGGGACCCTGTTCCTCCACAGCTTCGTTACGGACTACCTGTCGCTACTGATGGTCAGGGCCGTGTCCGGGATGGCCGCCGGCGTGCTGAGCGGGGTGGCGCCGGCCTATATCGGCGATCACTTCCCTTCCGAAAGGCGGGGCTGGGCCAACGGCGTGGTCATGACCGCCATCGCGTTCGGGCAGATCGTGGGCATACCGGGTGGAACGATCCTGGCCGATCGCTTCGATTTCGCTACGGCATTCATGTCTTTCTCCATACCCATGGCGCTTTCCTTCGTCCTGGTCTGCACGCTGGCCCGGCAGCCCGCCGTCGCCCGCGCACGGCTGACCTCGATCGGGACGGTCGTCAAACGGTACGCGTCCATGTTCACGACCCCTGCGACCGCGGCGGCCATAGGCGCCTACAGCGTGATGTTCATGGGGATCGCCTTCTACGTCATCTACCTGGTCGTATGGATGAGGGAGGCCTTCGGGGTGACGGGCGACGAGGTGGCGTCCCTCTTCGTGGTCTCCGGCATCGCCAGCGTCATTGTGGGCCCCTGGGCCGGGCGCCTGTCCGACCGGATCGGCCGGAAAGTCATGGTCGTAGGCGCCTGTCTGGGCCTCTTCGTCCTCATGGCCCTGACGACGGCCATCATGGCGGAATTCTGGATCGCCTATCCGCTTTTCTTCACCATCATGGTGCTCGTGTCCGCCCGGATGGGACCGTTTCAGGCGCTGCTATCCGAGATCGTGCCGGCGGAGCGGCGCGGTTCGCTGATGAGCCTGAGCATCGCGACGGGCCAGCTGGCCATGGGCATCTGCAGCGCGGCCGCGGGCGTCGTCTATACCGAGGTCGGGTACGTATTCAGCTCGATCATCGGGGGCACGGGCATGCTCGCCATGGGGTTCCTCATATGGCGGTTCATTCCCGAAACGCGGCGGGTATCGAGAAGTTAACCCGCCCGGCAGGCCATGGCCGGCGCGCGCTCATCCGCAGTTGTCGAGCGGATTTTCCTGCCGGATCAGATCGAATCCGAATGGATCGAGGCCACGAACCCGGCGACGACGGCGTTGAACCGGTCGGGCTCTTCGTAGAACAACACGTGGCCGCTTTGTTCGAAGACTTCCATGCGCGCGCCCGGTATGTGTTCGTGCATGTACTTGCAGCCCGGAAAGGCGCCGCTCTTGCCGCCCGTGGTGATCAGGACCGGCAGGTCGATGGACGGCAGCAAAGGACGCCAGTCCTGGGCGTGGTAATCCGGACCGAGCGTGACGCCCTGGGCGGGCGTGTTTTCCCTGCTCTCCTCCAACAGGCTGTCCAGCTCTTCGTCGGAGACGTCTACGGAGACGAACATACTCCTGAGTTGCCGGCGCCTGCGCTCGGTCTCGTTTGCCGGCGGGGAGTCTACGTCGGGTTCGGGCGGATCGTCCGGCGGGTCGTGCACCTCGATACTGGGCACTTCGTCCACCAGTACGACGCCCTTCAGCCGGTATTCCCGGAAGAGTTCGATGTAGGAAAGTACGGTCCGGGCGCCGATGGACCAGCCCACGAGCGTGACTTCGTGGAGGCCGAGGGATTCGATGATCTCCCGCACGTCCATGGCGTACCGGGCCGTGCGATGGCCCCACGGGGTCTTGTCCGACCGGCCGTTGCCCCGGGTATCGGCGGCGATGACCCGGAAGCGCCGGCTCAGGACCGGGACCTGTTTGCTCCACCAGCCCAGGCTCAACCCGCCGCCATGGATCAGGACTACGGGCTTTCCGGAACCGGCGTCTTCGTAGTAGAGGCGAACGCCATCATTGGCTGTGACGAACCCGGTGCGTTGCTCCAATGGCTGGAATCCTCTCTGCGTTTTCAGCCTCTGCGCCCTCATTTTCTGCGCCCTCAGCCTCCGCGCCCTCAGTTCACTCTGGATTCGACACCGACCCCGTCCACTGGCCGTGGGTTCGGCTCAGTTCACCTTGGGCTCGACGCCGACGCCGTCCGCGATGCGTGGGTTCGGATGCAGAATGACGTGATCGCCCGCCGCGATGCCTTCTAGGATCTCGGCCTCGATACCGTTCTGTTGCCCGACGGTCACCCCGCGGGTCCGGGCCAAGCCGTCTTCAACCACGAATACGCCCCAGTCTTCATCGACCCTGAAGAGGGCGCTGGACGGGATCCTGAGCACATCGGGCTTTTCCCAGACGACGATGCGTCCCGTGACCCGGTATCCGTCTCCCAGTTCCGGCGGGGTTTCTTCCAGGTCCACGATCACGTTGACCCGCTGTTCGTCCACACCCAGGGCGGACACCCGCGTGAACGCCGCTGGCTCGACACGACTCACCTTGCCGGACAGCGGATCGGGACCGCCCCATTCCTCGATCCATACCGTCTGGCCGACGTCGACCCGGACGGCATCGGTGGACAGCACGTCGATCATCACTTCCATGTCGCCGGGATCGCCCACTTCCAGCAGGGGCGTACCCGCGGCGACCACCCGTTCGCTTTCTTCGAAAAGCCGCAGCACCTGTCCATCAACCGGTGACGCGACGGAGAGAATCGCCTTCGCGTCACCGCGCTCCTCCTGCAGGGCCAGCAAGGCCGCCTGGGCGACCTCCAGCTCGGAAACGGCGGCCCGGTGACGGAAGAGGGAGGATTCCAGGGACCGTTCGCTGACCGTTGCCGCGTGCACGGCGCGCTCGAGCCGCTCGCGCGAGATGCTGCCGCTGGCCGCGAGTTTCTCGGCCCGCTCGCGTCCGCGGACCGCTTCCTCCTGCTCGACCCGCGCACGGGCGACATTCGCTTCGGCCTCTCGGACCAGGGCTTCCGCCGTTTCGATCCGGGCCCGGGCCTCCGCGGACTCCCGGGACCCCAGGGGCGAGGGCGTGATGCGCGCCAGCACATCCCCCTTGCCGATCCGGTCACCTTCATTCCACTGTGGCCTGGCGAGCCGGCCGGACGCCGGCGCCGTGATCAGGTAGCGCTGCTTGACCCGGGTTCTGCCTTCTTCGCTGATCGTCACACGCATGGGGCCCACAGCCGCGGTCTCCGTGTCGACCAACAACGGGGAAGGCATGAACGCGCGGACCAAGAGCACTAGGACGCCCGCGAGAATCACAAAGAGCACAATGTGTTTTCGACGTAGTTTCATTTCAGCCTCACGGTTATTCCTGTATCTTCAACACGCCGATCATATCGAGGTGGCGCAATTGTCTGTGGACCACGTACGCGGACACCACGGCCGCCGAGCCAACGACCAGGAAGGCGAAGGCGTAGGTCTTTCCGGTGATGACCAGGGGCATTCTGTAAAGCTCCTGGGCGGTAGCGTCCACCGCAAGATAACATAAACCCCATCCGATCAGAAATCCAATCGGTATCGCCATCAGGGTTACGATGGCCTGTTCGCCCAGGAGGACCACCGAAATCTCCCTTTCCGTGAAGCCGAGCACGCGCAGGCTCGCCATTTCGCGGTTCCGTTCTTCCAGGGCGATGCGGGCGCCGTTGTACACCATGCCGCAGGCGATGATGCACGCGAATACGGTCAGCGTGAACGTGGTGGCACTCGTGCTTTCGGCGATGGAGTCTTCAAAGCCCTTGATCACGGCCTCGCGGACGGCGACGCCCGCCACGGCCGGCGTTTCTTTCAGCGTCCGGTACAACGCGTCCGCCCGGAGCGGGTCGACGGAGAGATACGCGCCGGAGATCGTACGGCCCTCGCCCAGGAAACGGTTCAGCGCACGGTTGTCCATATAGGCGGATATACCGATCAATTCATCGACGAGCAGGGATACCGGCAGCCGGCCCTGCATCCTCGATCCTTCCAGGACTTCGACGGCGACCATATCGCCCTCCCGGACCGCCAGCAGGTCGGCCAGCGTCCTGGTCAGTACGATACCTTCCGGCGGCACGGACAGGGGCTGTCCGTCGCGGTCGATCAGCTGTCTCAACTCACCGGCCGGATCGAGCCCGTTGATGGCCGTCTGCTTCATGCGATGCCCCGACCGGAGCCTGACGGGTACGGCGCGGTAGGGTTCGGAGCGGACGACCCCGGGCAGATGGGACAGTTCGAACCGGGCCCTTGCGGGACGCGGCCCGGCGAAGACGACCGCGGCATCGTCGCGCTGGACGGTGCGGAACTGGTAATCGATCAGGTACTCGATCGAGTCGAAGGTAAACCGCCCCATGACCAGGATCGCCACCGCCATGGCGATGCCGAAAGCGGAGAGCAGGGTCTTGACCGGCTTCCGTTCCATGTTGCGGAAGATCATCCGCCACACGGGGGTGAGCATTTGATGCACGCCCAGGCGTTCCATCGCCAGCGGCCTGAAGCGGGCGGGAGCATCCGGCCGCATCGCTTCGGCGGGAGGCAGCGACATGGCCGACCGCAGCGCGTGCAGCGTGCCGAGGAACGCGGCGGAAACGCTGATTACCGCGGCGAGGGCGATGACTTCGTAATTCAACTCGTAGACCAGGTCGGGGAACCGGTAATAGTCCTGGTACAGCGCGGTGAGCGGCCTGCCGATCAGGAATCCGCCCACGATGCCGAGGAGGGTGCCGCCGGATATCGCCAGGAAGGCGAATTTGAGGTAATGCCACCCGATCGACAGGTTATCATACCCGAAAGCCTTCATGATGGCGATCTGATCTCGCTGGGCCCGTACCATGCGGGAAAACACGATGTGCAGCAGGAGCGCCGCGATCCCGAGAAAAACGGCCGGTGTGAAGTTGCTGGACACGCTCAGGCCGATGATTTCATCCATCAGAAACCGATGGGAAATCTGGCTGTCCCTGCCGTAGGCGCCCGTACTGCCATAGGGCTCGAGTACGAGATCCATCCGGTCGATCACGTCCAGCTCGCGCGCCTCCGACGACAGGGCGACCGACAGATCGTTGAACCCGCCCTCCATGTCGAACGCCGCGCCCAGGGCGTCCCGCGCCATCCAGATCACGCCGAAGCGGAGGTTGTCCGGGAAGATGGATCCGGTGCCCTGTACCTCGTAGACGTATTCGGGAGACAGGCCGATACCGACGACGCGAAGCGCTTTCTGCCGGCCGTTTATGACCGCTCCGATCCAGTCGTCCGGAACCAGTCCGTTGGCTTTCGCGAAGGCTTCGCTGATGACGACCTCCTCCGGCCTCCCGACCGCCGGGTAGCGGCCCTCCTGGATCGCCACGTCGTTGAGCACCGGCCTGCGTGGTTCGGGCATGGAAACCAGCCGGCCGGTGGCGGGTTCGTCCAGCCCGGGCACGTCCAGGTTCACATCCATCACGATCCGGGTGCGGACCCTGGAAACACCGGAGATCCTGGCGATTTCGTCCGCGGCGGACGCCGGTGCTCTTTTCAAGCTGGCGAACACCTCGGCGAACCGGTAACTCGCGTAGTAGGACTCCTGGGACTTCAGCAGGGAGATATAGGTATGGCGCGAGGAGACGTAAAGCATGATACCGCAGGCCATCACCAGGGTGATGGCGATGACCTGACCGCGCATCTTGGCCAGCTCCCGGAACACCTTGCGGTTCAGGATGGTCATGGCAATTAGGCTCCGCGGAAAGAATGGTTCGATCCGGCGCACCTAGGCGCATCCGGCGCGCCTGCGTGCATCCGGACGCGCCTGGCCGGTTCAGACTACCAGCTCAGTTCGTCCGGCCGCTTCTTCGTCGGATTGGCGTAGATATCGATGATCTCGCCGCTGCGCAGGCGGATGACCCGGTCGGCCATGTCGGCGATCGCCGCGTTGTGGGTAATGACGGCGGTCGTGGTGCCCAGCGTGCTGTTGACCTTCTCGATGACTTCCAGCACCCGCTTGCCCGTATCGAAGTCCAGGGCGCCCGTAGGCTCATCGCACAGGAGCACTTCCGGGCGTTTCGCGATGGCCCGGGCGATGGCCACCCGCTGCTGCTCTCCCCCGGAAAGCTGGGCCGGGAAATGGTGCATCCGCGGTTCGAGATCCACCAGGCGCAAGGCGTCTTCCGCCGGCATGGGGCGCCCCGCGATCTCGGTGACCAGCTCCACGTTCTCCAGCGCGGTGAGGCTCGGGATCAGGTTGTAGAACTGGAAGACGAAGCCAACGGATTTTCGCCGAAAACCTGTCCTTTCGCTTTCGTCCGCCCCGGTCATTTCCCGTTCGCGATAGTAGACCTGTCCGCCCGAGGGCACGTCGAGCCCGCCCAGGATGTTGAGCAGCGTCGACTTGCCGCTCCCCGAAGCCCCCAGAAAGACGGCCAGCTCACCGGCGTACAGGTCCAGGTCGACCCCCCGCAGGGCAGAAACGTCCACCTCGCCCATGCGGTAGACCTTGGAGATGTTTCGCGCCTGGAATACCGCAACTGCCTGGTCTGCGGTCACGCTGCATCCTCCTGGCTTTGCCGGTCTTTGAGTCGTCCAGTCGCCGCGCGCCAAAACAACACGTCAAAACAATGGCTACGCGAAAGCAGGACCTACCTGCTCCATGGGAACCGGGCCGTCGGTTGATTTACGTAGCGCTGGAGACCCAACGTCAGCCGCGCGCCGCAGCCCGGCCCCAGGCGCACCGTGAAATCGGTATCGTCCACGGAAACCCGGCGGCCGTCGTGTTCGACCGCGCCTACCCGGTGTTCCCCGTAGGCGCCGCCCTGGACGGTCACGGTACGCGCCTCGACCGGGTTGACGTTCACCAAGTGCACGTCGAGCCCATCCCCATCGATCCGGTCGACCAGCGCCGCCACGTCCTCCGGGACGCCCGGCCTGCCCCGTTCCGGGTCGAAGTACCAGAGCCGGCAGTGGAGCGGCCGGGCATAGGCCGGCCTGGGGCCGCCGGTCATGAGGTTCACGAGGGTCTCGATCCGCGCCGGGTTGAAGGGATTGGGATTGTCCGAGAGCCGCGTGTCCGGCGTCGAAGTGTCGCTGCGGATCTTCTCCACCTGGCCCCGCAGATCGTCGAAGTCCTGCCTTAAGGCGTCCACGGGAAAGCCCGGGTTCGACCCGTCCAGGTAATTCAGCCAGGGATGATCGCCGGTCAGCGCCCGGTCAGCAGGATTCATGGACCAGTCGTACACCTCGACCGCACCCCGGTCATAGGGTTCGGGCGCGTAATCGTACCACCCGTCATCGCCGTGCATGTGGGGATACATGGTGACGCCGTCCACGGTCTTCCGGTTGGCGTTGAC